>NZ_VFPP01000001.1:2974989-5949978 GCF_006716745.1 Saccharothrix saharensis
GGTCCGGCGGTGATGCGGGAGGGGGGTCAGTGCCGGCCCTTGGGGTTACTTCTCGACCGTCGCGCCCATCTCCGCGGGTTCGGCGGCCGCGATCCACTCGGTGATGCGGCGGGAGACGTCCTGGGCGGTCAGGCCGATGTCGGCGAGGACCTCGGGGCGTTCGCCGTGCTCGTGGAAGGTCTGGGGGATGCCCAGGTCGCGGAGCGGGGTGTCGACGGAGGCGTCGCGGAGGGCGGCGGCCAAGGTCCAGCCGAAGCCGCCGTGCCGGCCGTTGTCCTCGACGGTGACGACGAGGCGGTGGTCGGCGGCCATGGTGACCAGGTCCGAGGACACCGGGAAGACCCAGCGGGGGTCGACGACGGTGACGCCGATGCCCTGGTCGGCGAGGCGTTGGGCGGCGGCGAGGCCCAGTTCCGCGAAGGCGCCGACGGTGACGAGGAGGACGTCGGAGCCCGAGCGGTGCAGGACGTCGACCGTGCCGTTGCGTTCGAGGGCGGGCAGGTCGGGACCGACCGAGGCCTTCGGGTAGCGGATGACGGAGGGGGCGTCGGGGATGCGGACGGCCTCGCGGAGCTCTTCGCGCAGCGAGGCGGCGTCGCGGGGGGCGGCCACGTGGATGCCGGGGATGACGCCGCAGATGGACAGGTCCCACATGCCGTGGTGGGAGGCGCCGTCCGGGCCGGTGATGCCCGCGCGGTCCAGGACGACGGTGACGCCCTGCTTGTGCATGGCGACGTCCAGCAGGAGCTGGTCGAACGCGCGGTTGAGGAAGGTGGCGTAGATCGCGACGACCGGGTGCAGGCCGCCCATGGCGAGGCCGGCGGCGGAGGTCATGGCGTGCTGTTCGGCGATGCCGACGTCGAAGCAGCGGTCCGGGTAGAGGCCGGCGAACTTGTCCAGGCCGGTCGGGCCGCGCATGGCGGCGGTGATGGCGACCAGGTCGGGGCGCTCACCGCCGAGGGTGGCCAGCTCGTCGGCGAAGACGTGGGTCCAGGTGCGCTTGGACGGGCCGATGTTCTCGCCGGTGATCGGGTCGATGACGCCGGTGGCGTGCATCTGGTCGGCTTCATGGTTCTCGGCGGGCGCGAAGCCGTTGCCCTTGCGGGTGACGGTGTGCACGATCACCGGGCCGCCGAACGACTTGGCGCGGCGCAGGGCGGATTCGAGGGCGAGGTGGTCGTGGCCGTCGACGGGGCCGATGTACTTCAGGCCGAGGTCCTCGAACATGGCCTGCGGGCTGAGGGCGTCCTTGATGCCGCGCTTGGCCGCGTGCAGGGCCGCGTAGAGGGGCTTGCCGACGAACGGGGTGCCCTGGAGGGCGTTCTTGCCGCGTTCGAGGGCGCGCTCGTAGCCGGGCTGCAGGCGCAGCGAGGAGAGGTGGTCGGCCAGGCCGCCGATGGTCGGCGAGTAGGAGCGGCCGTTGTCGTTGACGACGATGACGACGGGGCGGTCGGTGCCGGAGGCGATGTTGTTGAGCGCTTCCCAGCACATGCCGCCGGTGAGGGCGCCGTCGCCGACGACCGCGACGACGTGCCGGCGCTGGCCGGTGAGCTGGTAGGCCTTGGCCAGGCCGTCGGCGTAGGACAGGGCGGTCGAGGCGTGGCTGTTCTCCTCGACGTCGTGCTCGCTCTCCGAGCGGGAGGGGTAGCCGGACAGGCCGCCCTTCTGGCGCAGCGTGTCGAAGTTCTCGCGGCGGCCCGTGAGGATCTTGTGCACGTAGCTCTGGTGCCCGGTGTCGAACACGACCGAGTCGTGCGGCGAGTCGAAGACCCGGTGCACCGCCATGGTCAGCTCGACGACACCGAGGTTGGGCCCGAGGTGCCCGCCGGTCCGGGCGACCTTGTCGACCAGGAAACGCCTGATCTCCTCGGCGAGCACGACCAGCTCGTCGGGCCCCAACCGTTTCAGATCCGCCGGTCCGTGCACGGATTCCAGCAGCGTCACTCGCTCCACCTCGCCCTGTGGTTCGGCTCCCCGATTCGTCCGGTCAGTCTACGGACCACGGGCTGAGACGCCTGTCAGCGAGCGGGCTCCAGGAGGGCGATGCACTCGACGTGGTGGGTCATCGGGAACGCGTCGAATGCCCTGAGCTGCGCCAACTCGTAGCCGTGCTGGGCGAACGAGGCGATGTCGCGGGCCAGGGCGGCCGGGTCGCACGCGACGTAGACCACACGAGCGGGGCGGCTGCGGGCGATCGCGGTCACGACTTGGCGGCCCGCGCCCTTGCGGGGCGGGTCGAGGACGACGACGTCGGGCGGCAGGTCGGTGAAGTCGGGGGTGTCGAGGACGGCTTCGGTGCGGCCCGCGTGCCAGCTGATCTGCGGGTGGTCGGAGAGGTTGAGCCTGCCGTCGGCGACGGCGCCGTGCGACGACTCGACCACGGCGACCGAGCCGTCCGGGCCGACCTGGTCGGCGAGCACGGAGGCGAACAGGCCGACGCCGCCGTAGAGGTCCCAGGCGCGGTCGCCGGGGCGGCAGTCGGCCCAGTCGCCGACGACCTTGGCGAACGTGTCCGCGGCGGCCGGGTGGACCTGCCAGAAGCCGTCCGAGCGCAGGTTCCAGGTGCGGCCCGCGGCCAGTTCGGTGGCCGTGCCGCTGCCTTGCCGCAGGCGGGACGGGCCGGGGACGGGGCGGCCCCGGCGCACGACCGGCGGCCCGATCTCGGTGAGGTGGGTCCGGCCGCCCGCGTCACGGGTGACGACCAGCTCGGACTTGGGCGGCCAGGTGCGGTCGACCACGTCGTCGAGGGCGTCGGGGACGGCGATCACGCAGTGGTCCACGGGGATGACCTCGTGGCTGCGGTGGGCGCGGAAGCCGGGGCGGCCGTCCGGGCCGACGGCCATGCGCATCCGGGTGCGCCAGTCCTCCGGGCCGCCGGGCAGGTCCTCGACGATGACCTCCCAGTCGAGCTTGGCCAGGCGGTGCAGCTGCTCGCTGACCACGGCGGCCTTCAGCTCGCGCTGGGCCTGCCAGGAGGCGTGCTGCCAGTCGCAGCCGCCGCACAGGCCGGGACCGGCGAACCGGCACGGCGCCTGCACGCGGTCCGGTGACGCCTCCAGCACCTCGACGGCGTCGCCGCGGCAGAACGAGCCGCCGGTGTCCTCGGTGATCCGCACGACCACCCGTTCGCCGGGCAGCGCGTGCCGGACGAACACGACGCGGCCCTCGTGCCGGGCCACGCAGTGCCCGCCGTGGGCGACCGCGCCGACCTCGACCTCGATCAGCCGCTGCTTCCAGGTCGCCGTCACTTGCCGTCCTCCTGGCCGCGGTTGTCGAGACCGCGGCGGATCGCGCCGGGCGCGACCACGTCGTCCTTGTAGGTCACCTTCGAGGATGAGGCCAGCTGCCAGGGCACGCTGGTCACCATCACGCCCGGCTGGAACAGCAGCCTGCCCTTGAGCCGCAGCGCGCTCTGGTTGTGCAGGAACTGCTCCCACCAGTGGCCGACGACGTACTCCGGGATGAACACCGTGACCACGTCGCGGGGGTTGTCCGTGCGGACGCGCTTGACGTAGTCCAGGACGGGTTTGGTGATCTCGCGGTAGGGCGACTCGATCACCTTCAGCGGCACCTTGAAGTTCTCCTTCTCCCACTCCCGCACGAGGCGGCGGGTGTCGCCGTCGTCCACGTTGACGGTGACCGCCTCCAGGATGTCGGGCCGGGTCGCCTTGGCGTACGCCAGGGCGCGCAGGGTCGGCATGTGCAGCTTGGAGACGAGCACCATGGCGTGGTTGCGGGCGGGCAGCAGCTTCTGCCGCTCCTGCTGCCGCAGCTCTTCGGCGACCCGGTCGTAGTGCCGGCGGATCGCCGTCATCAGGGCGTAGAGGGCGGCCATCGCGGCGATCGCGATCCACGCGCCCTTGGTGAACTTCGTGATCAGCACCACGACCAGCACCGACGCGGTGAGCGCCAGGCCGAACGCGTTGATCGCCTGCGACCGGCGCATGCGGCGGCGCGCGATCGGGTCGGTCTCGGTGGCGAGCAGCTTGTTCCAGTGCCGGACCATGCCGGTCTGGCTCATCGTGAACGACACGAACACGCCCACGATGTAGAGCTGGATGAGCTTGGTCACCTCCGCGTCGAACGCGATGACCAGCACGATCGCCGCACCGGCGAGGAACACGATGCCGTTGCTGAACGCGAGCCGGTCGCCGCGGGTGTGCAGCTGGCGCGGCAGGTAGCGGTCCTGGGCGAGGATCGAGCCGAGCACCGGGAAGCCGTTGAACGCGGTGTTCGCGGCCAGGACCAGGATCAGCGCGGTGACGGTGGTGATGAAGAAGAACCCGGCCGGGAAGCCGTCGAACACCGCGTGGGCGATCTGGGCGACCATCGTCTTCTGCTCGTAGCCCGGCGGCGCGTCGACCAGCTGGTGCGCCGGGTCCTCGGCCATCTTCACGCCGGTGAGCTGGGCGAGCACGATCAGGCCCATCAGCATCGTGACCGCGATCAGGCCCATCAGGAGCAGCGTGGTCGCCGCGTTGCGCGACTTCGGCTTGCGGAACGCCGGCACGCCGTTGCTGATGGCCTCCACGCCCGTGAGGGCCGCGCTGCCCGACGAGAAGGCGCGCAGCACGAGGAACACGAACGCCAGGCCCATCAGGTGGTCGTCCTCGGCGCGCAGCTCCAGCCCGGCGCTCTCGGCGCGCATCTCGTCGCCCAGGAAGAACCCGCGGAACAGGCCGTAGCCGATCATGAACAGCACGCCGACCATGAACGCGTAGGTCGGCACGGCGAACGCGCTGCCCGACTCGCGGATGCCCCGCAGGTTGATGGCGGTGAGGACGACGATCGCGGCGACCGCGAACTCGGCCTTGTGGGTGGCGACGAACGGGATGGCCGAGCCGATGTTCGCCGCCGCCGACGAGATGGAGACGGCGACCGTGAGGATGTAGTCGACGAGCAGGGCGCTCGCCACCGTCAGGCCCGCTCTGCGCCCCAGGTTGACCGTGGCGACCTCGTAGTCACCGCCCCCGGAGGGGTAGGCGTGCACGTTCTGCCGGTAGCTCGCCACGACCGTGAGCATCACGACGACGACGGCCGCTCCCACCCACGGCGCCAGCGCGTAGGCCGACAGCCCCGCCACCGACAGCACGAGGAAGATCTCCTCGGGCGCGTAGGCCACGCTCGACATCGCGTCGGAGGCGAACACCGGCAGCGCGATGCGCTTGGGCAGCAGCGTGTGGGCTAGGCGATCGCTGCGGAAGGGCCTGCCGACGAGGAGGCGCTTGGCCGCGGTTGCGAGCTTGGACACGGGTCGAAAGCGTAAGGGGTCTCCTCCCCTGGTCGGAGTAATCGTGGGTAGGTTCTCCGTAGGCGTCGTTCAGGAGGCTTTCGTGCACGTGGTGATCATGGGCTGCGGCCGGGTGGGCTCGTCCCTGGCCAAGGCGCTGGAGCGCCTGGACCACCAGGTCTCGGTGATCGACAAGGACGGGCAGGCGTTCCGCCGGCTCGGCCACGACTTCCACGGCCAGCAGGTCGTCGGCAACGGCTTCGACCAGCGGGTGCTGATCGAGGCGGGCATCGAGCGCGCGGGCGCGTTCGCGGCCGTGAGCAGCGGCGACAACTCCAACATCATCTCGGCGCGGGTGGCGCGGGAGACGTTCGGGGTGGAGGCGGTGGTCGCGCGGATCTACGACGAGAAGCGCGCCGCGGTGTACGAGCGGCTGGGCATCCCGACCGTCGCCACCGTGCCGTGGTCCACCGACCGCTTCCTGCGGATGCTGCTGCCCGAGGGCACCGCCACGGCGTGGCGCGACCCGTCCGGCACGGTCGCCGTGCTGCCCCTGGAGCTGCACGAGGACTGGGTCGGGCGCACCGTGCGCGACCTGCAGGAGGCGACCGGCTGCCGGGTGGCGTTCGTGATGCGGTTCGGGACGGGCGTGCTGCCCGACTCGAAGACCGTGCTGCAAGCCGACGACCAGGTGTACGTGGCCGCCCTGTCCGGCACCGTGACCGACGTGGCCGCCGCGGCGGCTCACGCGCCCGAGGAGAGCTGACCGTGCGTATCGCGATTGCGGGTGCCGGCGCGGTGGGTCGTTCCATCGCGGCCGAGCTGGTGTCCGACGGGCACCAGGTGATGCTGATCGAGCGTGACCGGGCGCACTTCGAGCCGCACACCGTGGAGCAGGCGGAGTGGGTGCAGGCCGACGCGTGCGAGCTGTCGTCGTTGGAAGACGCCGGGATGCAGCTGTGCGACGTCGTCATCGCCGCGACCGGTGACGACAAGGTCAACCTGGTGGTGTCGTTGCTGGCCAAGACCGAGTTCGCGGTGCGGCGCGTCGTGGCGCGGGTGAACGACCCGGCCAACGAGTGGCTGTTCACCGAGTCGTGGGGCGTCGACGTGGCGGTCTCGACGCCGCGCATCCTGTCCGCGCTGGTCGAGGAGGCCGTGACGGTCGGCGACGTGGTGCGGCTGATGACGTTGCGCCAGGGCCAGGCCAACCTCGTGGAGATCACACTGCCGGGTGACACTCCGCTGGCGGGGTCGCCGGTGAACGGTCTGGCCCTGCCCCGGGACGCGGCCCTGGTGACCATCCTGCGCGGGGGGCGGGTGATCGTGCCGACGCCCGACGACACGCTGGAGGGCGGGGACGAGCTGCTGTTCGTGGCGGCGGCGGACGTGGAGCGGGAGATCCGCTCGGCGCTGGGGTACTGACGGCCGGCGGGCACGCGGGGACCCGCCGTCGAACCGCCGGTCCGGCGGGAGTGGCACCCCCGCGGCGGGACCGGCGGCGTGGGACGCGGGTTGCTAGCGCTCGTCGGCGCGGGCGGGCGAGGGGCGGGAGGTGGTGGCGTCCCCGGCCCGGTCCTGGTCCGTGGACGCGTCGAGCATCCTGTCGTAGATGTTCGGCTCGCCTTGGGCGCGGAGGCGTTCCTCCGCTTCCCGGTTCTCCTCCTCCTCGCGGGCCAGGGCGGCCTTCAGGCGCTTGTCGGAGCGGCGCACCGCCCACACCGTGGCGACCAGGGCCACCGCCATCAGCGGGTAGCCCATGGCCAGGCGCGCGGCGGCCAGCCAGCCCACCGACGCCTCGTCGTACAGCCACCGCTGCACCACGAACCGCGAGATGAACACCAGCGCCCACACGAGGGTGGCGATGTCGTAGTCGCGGACGTTGGCCTTGTCCTTGCGCCACGCCGTGCCCTGACCGTTGAGGAACGACCAGATCACGCCGGCCAGCGGCCACCTGACCAGGATCGACGCGACGAACACGCCGCCGTAGACCAGGCTCTGCCAGATGCCGAACAGGAAGAAGCCCTTGGCGTCACCGGTCCGGTAGGCGATGAAGGCGGCGATGCCGACGCCGAAGACGGCGGAGACGGCGGGCTGCACGGAGCCCTTGCGCATGGCCAGGACGATGCCGATCACCACCGAGAAGCCCAGCGCGCTCCAGATCGCGGGCATGAGCCCGGCGAACGCGTTGACCAGCACGAACACCACGACCGGCAACGAGGAGAACAGCAGGCCGCTCACGCCGCCCATCTGCTCGAGGAGGGTGGGCTGCTTCTCGGACTCGTTCACTGATGTCATGAAGCGTTCTGCAACTCGTAGTAGGGGTTGTAGAGCACCTTGCGCCCGTCGCGCACGGCGATCCGGCCTCTGGCCTTGATGGTGCGGCCCGGCTCGATGCCCGCGATCCGGCGGCGACCCAGCCAGACCAGCGTCACGCCCTCGGTGCCGTCGTACAGCTCCGCCTCCAGCGTGGCCGCGGCGTCGCGGGGGCACAGCTCGACGCTGCGCAGCCGGCCCAGCACCGTGACCTCCTGACCGGACTTGCAGTCACACGCGCGGATGGCACCGACGGCCTCGGCTTTTCGGGACAGGTCGTCGGCGTCCAACTCGCTCACGTCGGTGGTCAGCCGACGCACGAGGCGGCGCCAGTAGCCACCCCCAGTACCAGTCATCCCCGACTCCTGGATTGCGCGGGGCCTCGTCGACGAAGCCCGTCCAACAGCCAGCGTAACCGGGTACACCCGACCGGGTATCCGACTGGGGGAGGATCTGGCGTCATGGGGTCGTCACGCGCCGTTCTGCTGCCGGGCACCGCGTCGGACGAGGTGTTCATCTCCTCGGTGTTCGCCCGCCCGCTGGCCGACGCCGGGATCTCGCTGGTCGCGCCCGCCTCACGGGGCGTCGCGGAGCACTTCGCGGCGCTGGACGCGGCCTGGACCGGCGCGCCGCTGCTCGTGGGCGGGGTGTCGCTGGGGGCGCACGTGGCGGCGACGTGGGCGGTGCGGCACCCCGAGCGGTGCGCGGGGCTGCTGGTGGCGTTGCCGGCGTGGCACGGTCGGGCGGACGGCGCGCCCGCGGCGCTGGCGGCGCTGGCCAGCGCGTCGGTGGTGGAGTCGGCGGGCGTCGGGGCGGCGCTGACCGGCGTGGACGGGTGGCTGGGCGACGAGCTGCGGCGGGCGTGGCCCCGGTACGGCGCGCGGCTCGCGGACGTGCTGCGGGAGGCCGCCGGGTCGTCGGCCCCGACGGTGGCGGAACTGCGCGGGCTCACCGTGCCGGTGGGGGTCGCGGCCTGCACCGACGACCCCGTTCACCCGGTGGACGTCGCCCGGACGTGGGTCGACGCGCTGCCCCGTGCCGCCCTGCGCACGACGACGTTGGCGGCGCTGGGCGCGGACCGGGAGTCCCTGGGCCGCGCCGCGCTGGCCGCCTACCTGTCGCTGCGGACCTAGCCCTGCTGCTGGGCCTGTGCCTGGATGTGCCGGGCGATGGCCTCGGGCAGCTCGATCGGCAGCGGCGTGCGGACCGGCATGGCCTGCTCGCCCCGCACCACGATCGTGTCCCTCATCAGCACGTAGAGGGCATCGGTCGCCTTGACGCTCTGCTCCTCCGTCGGCGCCGCCGCGATGCCGCGCAGCATCCAGCGGGGCCCGTCCACGCCCACCACACGAAGGTGTACTTCATTGTTGCGGGCGGTGATCTCTTCGCCCCACTCGCCGTTCTCCCGCAGGATGCGGAAGCCCTCGGACTTGAACTGGGCGATCATCTCGCCGCTGACCTCCGGCCACAGCCGGTCGGACTTCGGCGCGGCGAACGCGCTGACGGTGAGCTGGCCGACCGTGGTGAGCAGGTGCACCGCCCGGACCGCGCCCGCCGGGTCCATCTCCACCTGCAACTGCGCGCCCTCGGGCACGGGCAGCCGGATCGAGCCCAGGTCCAGCCGGTTCAGGCCGTCGTTCGGGGCCCACGTGGAGTCGAACGGCCCGTCCTCGACCTCATCGGCGCCCTCGGCGCCGTCGAACTCGACCTCGGGTTGCGCCGTCCCCCGGTTCGCGGAGTGCCTACCGCGCTTGCGGCGCTTTCCGAACATCGCCTTCACCCCTCCGTCCGGGCGAGCACGTCGTGCCCGCCTGTAGAGCCGTAGCCGCCCGCGCCCCGCACGGACCCGGGCAGCTCGTCGACTTCGCGGAACACCGCGTGCTCCACCTTCTGCACCACCAGCTGGGCGATCCGGTCACCGCGCGTGAGCACTACGGGCTCGCGCAGGTCGTGGTTCACCAGGCACACCTTGATCTCGCCCCGGTAGCCCGCGTCGATCGTGCCCGGGGTGTTGACCACGCTCAGGCCGACGCGCGCGGCCAGACCGGACCGCGGGTGCACGAACCCGGCATACCCCTCCGGCAACGCGATCGCGATACCCGTGCCTACCACCGCGCGCTCCCCCGGTTCGATCACCACGTCGGTGGTCGTCACCAGGTCGGCGCCGGCATCACCCGGTCGGGCGTAGGCCGGGGGTGGGACGGCAGGATCGAGCCGGGACAGCAGGACCTCGACGCTGGGCACGGCGCGCGAGACTACCCTGGTGGCGTGAGCGAGACTGCTGTGACCGCCCCGATCGCGTTCCGCGAGCGGTTGTACGTGCCCTGGTGGGGTTGGCCGCTGCCGCTGGGCGCGGCCGTGCTGCTGGCCGCCGAGATCCACATGGGCTTCCCCGGGGTGCGGTCGTGGCTGCCCTACCTGATCACGGTGCCGCTGGTGGCGCTGCTGATCGTGCGGATGGGCTCGGCGAAGGTCGAGGTGTCCGGCGGCGAGCTGCGGGTCGGGTCGGCGCACGTGCCGCTGGAGCTGCTCGGCGAGGTCGAGGTGTTCGACGCGAAGCACAAGCGCCAGGCGATGGGGCCCAACCTGGACCCGATGGCGTTCGTGACCCACCGCGGGTGGGTCGGTCCGATGGTGCGGGTCGAGCTGCGCGACCCCGCGGACCCGACGCCGTACTGGCTGTTCAGCGTGCGTTCGGCGGAGAAGCTGGCGGCGGTGCTGCGGGACCGGTGAGCCGGCGGCGGTGCGGCGTCACCGGTGGCGGTGCCAACGGGGACTGGGCGCCACCCCGGCGGTGGGGGTGAGCGCCCAGGTCTGGTCGTAGGTGCTGGTCGGTGGAGCGGGTCGTGCGGGTTCGTGCCCGGTGGACGTGCCTCAGGCGCAGTCGCGGCAGATGTACTGGCCGTTGACTTCCTCGGCCAACCTGCTGCGGTGGTGCACCAGGAAGCACTTCGAGCACGTGAACTCGTCCGCCTGCTTCGGCAGGACCTTGAACGTCAGCTCCTCACCGGACAGGTCGGCGCCCGGCAGCTCGAAGTTCTCGGCGGTCGCGTCCTCGTCGATGTCGACGACCCCGGACTGCGTTTCGTTGCGCCGCGCCTTCAGCTCCTCAAGGGAGTCCTCAGCGAGTTCGTCCGCCTCGCTGCGACGCGGTGCGTCGTAGTCGGTCGCCATACTTCTTTCACCCCTGCGGTCAACGGAGACTGTTCGTGTCGCTGGTTAACGCACCAGCGCCCCTTTTTGTGCCCCCCGTCCCCAGTGACGGAGGTCTCGCTCCCGCGGCCGGGCGCCAACCCCCTGTTCATCGACGCTTTCCGGTGTCCGGCGGTGCGCGGAGCGCCGAGAGGGTAGCTCATTGATCGAGGGGGCGCGCAGCGGGTTCCCCCTAATTGAGCAGACGGGTGACAGGCCCTTCACACGCAGGCCAGATAGGCTTGGACGCGCACCACGCACCCGGTGCTCCCGTGCTCCACCGCCCGACCAGGCCGTTGACCGTCCGCTACCGGGTGATTGCGCCGCGCTACACCACGGCCCGGGACGCGGGCCCGCGGGGCGCGGCATAGCCTGATCACTGTCAGCACCAGGCCAGGGGAGGTCGACGGACGTGGGACCCGGTTCGGGGAGCAGCGGGTCGTCGCGGTACCGGAAGCGGCGGCCGCTGCCGGCGCTCGTCCTGTTCCTGGTGCTCGCCGTGACGGCGGTAGTCGTGTGGAACCGCGTGCTGTCGGAGGCGGGTGACGTCGACGCGGCGATCAAGTGCAACCCGCCCGGCGGCATGCCCTCGCCGTCCGCGGGCGCGCCCGTGGCGCCGGCGGCCGAGCCGCCGCCCGCGTTGGGCACGGTGCTGGGGCACGACGCGCTCGACCGCACCGACCCGGTGCCGGTCGACCAGGTGCAGTTCCGGGTGTTCAACGCCAGCACGCAGCGCAACCAGGCGCGGTACGTCGCGACGACGTTGGCCGAGCTGGGCATGAAGCAGGCGGCCGAGCCGGGCAACGACCCGGTGTACCCGGCGCAGGACATGACGTGCCGCGGGCAGATCCGGTTCGGCGCGCCCGGCGCGGGTGCGGCGCGGACGTTGAGCCTGGTCGAGCCGTGCCTGGAGCTGGTGCGCGACGAGCGCCAGGACGCGACGGTGGACGTGGCGATCGGGCAGAAGTTCAGCGACGTGAAGCCGAACAACTCCGCCCGCAAGGTGCTGGACCAGCTCGCCGAGTGGGCGGCCCAGCAACCCGAGCAGCAGGGCGGCCAGGTGGCCGAGGGCTCCACGCCGCTGTCCCTGAACGCCGACAACCTCAAGGGCGCCCGCGACATCCAGTGCTGACCCCCGCGAGTGTCGAACCTCCAGCGCCCGCGTGTCGAACGCTCAGGACCCGCGTGTCGAACCTCCAGCGCCCGCGTGTCGAACGCTCAGGGCCCCCGAGTTCTACGTTCGCGTCCCGACCCGGCGACGTGAGCGTTGAATTCAGGGGTCCTGAGCGTTCGACACGCGAGGCCTGAGCGTTCGACGCTCGGGTTAGACGGTGGCGAAGCCGCACTCCACCAGGGCGGTGAACAGGGCGTCGGCGATGCCGGGGGCGGCGGCGAAGGTGGCGTCCGCGCCCAGTTCCGGGGCTTCACCCGGCAGGTGGACGACGGCGCCCGCCTCCGCGGCCAGCAAGGCGCCCGCGGCCCAGTCCCACCGGCCGAGGGTGTGCTCGGCGTACGCGTCCAGCCGGCCGGCCGCCACGGCGCACAGGTCCAGCGACGCGGCACCGGCCCGCCGCATGTCCCGCACCCTGGTCGCCAAGCCCGCCCACACGTCCGCCTGCCGCTGCCGCCGCTCCGGCCGGTACGCGAAGCCGTAACCCAAAAGGGACAAGTCCAATCGGGTGGCGTCCGAGACCCGCAGCCGACGCCCGTCCAACCACGCCCCACCACCCCGCGCCGCCGTCCACACCCGACCGTTGGCCGGCTCCACGACGGCACCCGCCACAGACTCCCCGTCGACCTGCGCGGCGACGGAGACGGCGTAGTGCGGGATGCCGTACAGGTAGTTCACCGTGCCGTCGATCGGGTCGACGACCCAGGTCAAGCCCTCCACGGCGGCGCTGCCGCCCTCCTCCTCCCCGATGACCGGCTCACCGGGCCGCAGCTCGGCGAGCCGGCGCCGGACCAGCTGTTCGGACGCGCGGTCGGCCGCGGTCACCACGTCGGTGGCGCTGCTCTTGGTGTCGACATCGGTCACGGCGGCTTCGCGCGTGGTCACGGCCAGCTCGCCGGCCTCCTTGGCCACGAGCACGGCGACGTCGACCAATGAGCGCGGATCGAAACGCAACTGTTCCTCCTGCGTCACTCTCACGGGACTATCGGAGAACTGCAGGCTAATGTCTGCGGCCACGGTTACTGAATCGAGTAGGAAGGGCCACGGGGATGGGCATGACCCGCGGGTTCGGCGTGGACATCGGCGGTTCCGGCATCAAGGGCGGGCTCGTGGACCTCGAAGCGGGGGCGCTGGACGGTGAGCGACTGCGCATCACCACACCCCAACCGTCGACCCCGGACGCGGTCGCCGACGTGGTCGCCGAGATCGTCGAGAAGTTCACCTGGGACGGTCCGGTCGGCGTCACGCTGCCGTGCGTCGTCAAGCACGGTGTCGCGCACTCCGCCGCGAACGTCGACAAGGCGTGGATCGGCACGGACGCCGCCGCGCTGTTCGCCGAACGCCTCGGCTGGCCGACCGACCAGGTCGTCGTCCTCAACGACGCCGACGCGGCCGGGATCGCCGAGATGCGGTTCGGTTCCGGTGTCGACCGGGACGGCCTGGTGGTCCTGCTGACGTTCGGCACCGGCATCGGCAGCGCCCTGTTCCTGGACGGCAAGCTCGTCCCCAACACCGAGTTCGGCCACCTGGAGGTCGACGGCCACGACGCGGAGAAGCGCGCGGCGGCCTCGGTGAAGGAGGACAAGGGCCTGACCTGGGCGGAGTGGACGCCCCGCGTGTCCCGCTACATCAACGTCCTGGAGAACCTGATCTGGCCGGACCTGGTCATCGCGGGCGGCGGGGTCAGCAAGAAGGCGGAGAAGTGGCTCCCGCTGCTCGAGGTGCGCACCGAGGTGGTGGCCGCCGCGCTGAAGAACGACGCGGGCATCGTCGGCGCCGCCGTGGCCGCCGCGCAAGGTCTCCGGCACTGATTTCCGGGGTGTTCCACCTGCGGGAACGCGTGCCGGACCACCTCGGATGACGCCGGGGCGCAACGGCACGCGATTCTCGTCGTTACAATGGAACGGTGCCCCGCTGACGAACGATCCGGCGGGGGATCCCCCGTACTCAGGCGACCGAGGTTCGCGCCCTTCGGTCGGCCTTGATCGACAGTCGCGAAAGGGCGTACGTGGCAGCCGCGAAGACGACTCAGGCAGCTAAGGCTGACGCCGAGGAGACGCCCAAGGCCACCTCGGCGAGGAAGGCCCCGGCGAAGAAGCCGGCGGCGAAGACCGCCGCGGCGGGGAAGACGGCCACGCGGGCGCCGCGCAAGACGGCCGCCAAGGCCGCCGCTGCCGCGCCTGGCAAGGTGAAGAAGGACGGCGAGGAACCGGAAGACCTCGAAGGCGCTCCAGACGCCGAAGACCTGGTCGACGACGTCGAGCTGATCGACGAGCCGGTCGAGGAGGAGCCCGCCGAGGAGGAGGCCAAGCCCGGCGAGGGCGACTTCGTCTGGGACGAGGAGGAGTCGGAGGCCCTGCGGCAGGCCCGCAAGGACGCCGAGCTCACCGCGTCGGCCGACTCGGTCCGCGCCTACCTCAAGCAGATCGGCAAGGTCGCCCTGCTCAACGCGGAGGAGGAGGTCGAGCTCGCCAAGCGCATCGAGGCCGGCCTCTACGCCGCCGAGCGGGTGCGCCGCGCCGAGGACGAGCAGGAGAAGCTGACTCCGCAGATGCGCCGCGACCTGCGGTGGATCGTGCGGGACGGCGAGCGGGCCAAGAACCACCTGCTGGAGGCGAACCTCCGCCTGGTGGTGTCGCTGGCCAAGCGCTACACCGGTCGCGGCATGGCGTTCCTGGACCTGATCCAGGAGGGCAACCTCGGTCTGATCCGCGCGGTGGAGAAGTTCGACTACACCAAGGGCTACAAGTTCTCCACGTACGCGACGTGGTGGATCCGCCAGGCGATCACCCGCGCGATGGCCGACCAGGCCCGCACCATCCGCATCCCGGTGCACATGGTCGAGGTCATCAACAAGCTGGGTCGCATCCAGCGCGAACTGCTCCAGGACCTGGGCCGCGAGCCCACCCCGGAGGAGTTGGCGAAGGAGATGGACATCACCCCGGAGAAGGTGCTGGAGATCCAGCAGTACGCCCGGGAGCCCATCTCGCTGGACCAGACGATCGGCGACGAGGGCGACAGCCAGCTCGGTGACTTCATCGAGGACTCCGAGGCCGTGGTGGCCGTGGACGCGGTGTCGTTCACGCTGCTGCAGGACCAGCTCCAGTCGGTGCTGGCGACGCTGTCCGAGCGCGAGGCGGGCGTGGTGCGGCTGCGGTTCGGCCTCACCGACGGCCAGCCGCGCACGTTGGACGAGATCGGCCAGGTCTACGGCGTGACGCGCGAGCGGATCCGGCAGATCGAGTCGAAGACGATGTCGAAGCTCCGGCACCCGTCGCGGTCGCAGGTGCTGCGCGACTACCTGGACTGATAGCCGACCTGAAGATCACTCCGAGCAAGGGCCCCTCGACCGTTCGGTCGAGGGGCCCTTGCTCTTTTTCTGCGTCGTCACCCGTTCGGACGCTGCACCTGATCACCCTCCGTGCTGTCCTGGACAGTGGCGCGGCCGCCGGGGGGCGGCACAGGGGTACGCGCCGACTCAGGGGGAAGTCATGAGCGAACGTCGCACTGGAGCACGCCTCGCCCGCCTGGCCTCGGCCGACGCGCTGGACCGGCAACCGTGGCCGGAGCACGTCAACAACGGCGAGGAAGGCGATTACCCGTACATCGCCAACTACAGCAAGGGCCTGCCGCACGACGAGGTCGGTGAGGTGCGGCCGGAGGCGTACAACACGTTGCTGAGGGCCCTGGCCACGGGCCGGTCGGAGGACTTCGAGCGCATCCCGCTCGGCGGGGGCGTCGAGCTGACCAACCCGCAGGCCGGTCTGGCGTTCGAGCTGGAGGGCCCGGACCCGCAGTCGTTGGCCGTGCCGCCCGCGCCGCGCCTCGACAGCGCGCGCAACTCCGCCGAGGCGGTCGAGCTCTACTGGATGGCGCTGACCAGGGACGTTCCGTTCACCGCGTACGACGACCACCCGTTGATCGCGCAGGCGGCGGCCGAGCTGTCGAGGCTGGGCGACTACCGAGCGCCGAAGGTCGACGGCGAGGTGACGCCGGGCACGATCTTCCGCGGGGACACGCGTGGCGACCTGCGCGGACCGTTCCTGTCGCAGTTCCTGCTGCGCGACATCCAGTACGGCACGCTGCGCATCCCGCAGCTGCACGACACCGTGCGACCGGGCCGCGACTTCCTCACCGACTTCGACGCGTGGCGGGCGGTGCAGTCGGGTGGGGCGACGCCGCCCGTCAAGCGGGACCAGGTCAACCGCCGGTACCTGCGCACGCCCCGTGACCTGGCCAACTACGTGCACTTCGACGCTTTGTACGAGGCGTACCTCAACGCCGCGTTGATCCTGCTCGACCTGGGCGCGCCGGTCGACGCGGGCAACCCGTACCGGCACTCGGCCACCCAGGCAGGCTTCGGCACCTACGGCGGGCCGCACCTGCTGTCGCTGGTGACGGAGGTGGCGACGAGGGCGTTGAAGGCGATCTGGTTCCAGAAGTGGTTCGTGCACCGCAGGCTCCGACCGGAGGCGTTCGGCGGTCGGGTCCACGCGCACCTGTCCGGGCTGCGGGACTACGGCGTGATCGACCGCGAGGTGCTGGACTCGGAGGCGGTCAAGCTCACTTACGACGAGCACGGCTCGTACCTGCTGCCGCAGGCGTTCCCGGAGGGTTCGCCGACGCACCCGTCGTACGGCTCGGGTCACGCGACCGTCGCCGGGGCGTGCGTCACGGTGCTCAAGGCGTGGTTCGACGAGTCGTGGGTGCTGCCCCACCCGGTGGTGCCCGACGCCGACGGCACCGCCCTCGTGCCCTACACCGGCGCCGACGTGCTCACCGTGGGCGGCGAGCTGGACAAGGTGGCGGCGAACGTCGCGACCGGCCGGAACATGGCGGGCGTGCACTGGAGGTCGGACTTCACCGAGTCCGTGCTGCTCGGCGAGGCGGTCGGCATCGGGGTGCTGCGCGACCACGTGCGGGTCAACCACGAGGACGCGTCGTTCGGCCTGACGCGGTTCGACGGCCGTCGGCTGACGATCTGAACGGTCGGTCGAACGGCGCGTGAACCGGACGGATCATGTCCGGATCGTGGAACGTGGAGCCGTGTTCGCTCTCGGCTGACCAAAGTGTTACCCGTCACACCGGCGACTTCGGAGAACCCACCTTCTGGAGCATCGGAGGTGCGTCGAACGCCGTATTCGCAGGTCGGAAATCCGTTGCCACGACAGCGGAACGTGAGCAGGTGCCGATCGAACCGGTGGAAGTGGCAGGTTCCGGGTGCCCCGGCGCCGGGTAAATGACGAGTGACGCGGGTCGCCACGATCCAGGGAACACTGACTTACGCCCGCGCGTCTGCAAGAGTGGAAGCAGCGAACACGGCGCACCCGCCAGATGCGAAGTGGTCGCAGCTAGGTGTGAGGGCACCGATCCCCGGTGCCGGGACGGAGGGAGATTTCCATGACTACGACGCTCACCCGCCCCGCGTTGACCGCTGCCGACCGCTGCGACCGCTGCGGGGCTGCTGCCCAGGTTCGCGCCGTGCTCCCCTCCGGGGGCGAGTTGCTGTTCTGCGGGCACCACGCCCGTGAGCACAGCACCAAGCTGCGTGAGCTCGCTGCCGAGTTGCAGCAGGGCTGAACACCACGAGTCCCGGCAGGGACTCGTAGCACCCTAGCCGTCCGGGGCGGGGATCCGAGAGGATCCCCGCCCCCCTCATTTTTCCGGTGTACGCACGCACCGTCGGGTCGGCGATACTCGTCGTGACGGAGGGGGTTGCCGGTGATCGAGTCGGTCGATCTCGTGGTGGCGGCGTTGGCCGCGGGTGCGGCGGCGGGTGTGACGGACACGGCGTCGACCGCCGTGGGGGACGCTTACCAGGGCTTGAAGTCGCTGACGCGCCGGGCTTTGCGCCGCGGTGGGGCGGACGAGGACACCGCCGATCCGGACGAGCTGCGCGCGGCGCTGGTCGCGGCCGACGTGGACGCCGACGCCGAGCTGCTCGCCGCCGCGCGCGCCGTGCTGGAGCTGACCGGCCGGGCCGGAGCGGTCCACGTGCACGACAACCAGGGCGTGCAGATCGGCGACCACAACACCATGACGCTGCACTTCGGCCGCGAGTAGTCGTCCCGTGGACGTCCGCGGCAACGTCGGCGTGCAGATCGGCGACGGGAACGTGCAGCACATCCACCTGCCGCCACGGCCACCGGTCGAGTGGCCCGTGCGGGTGGGTGTCCTGCCGCCGCTCGCGGACCGCTACCAGCGCCGCGCGGCCGAGGCGGCGGTGGCGGAGACGTCGGTGGTGCTGTCGGGGCTGGGCGGTGTGGGCAAGTCGCAGGTGGCGGCACGGCACGCGCACGCGGTGTGGCGGGACGAGTCGGTCGACCTGGCGCTGTGGCTCACCGCCGACACGCGGTCCGCCGTGATCGGCGGGTACGCCGACGCGGCCGACCGGGTGCTGCGCGATCCGCCGAGCACGCCGGAGGACGCGGCGGCGGCCTTCCAGGCCTGGCTCGGTTCCACTCGCCGGCGGTGGCTGGTCGTCCTGGACGACGTGCACGACCCGGCGGACCTCAAGGGCCTGTGGCCGCCGACCACGCCGACGGGCCGAGTCGTGGTGACGACCCGCCGTCGTGACGCCGCGCTGGTCCGCGACGACCGCCGGTTGGTCGAGGTCGGCGTGTTCACCGAGGCGGAGTCGTCGGCCTACCTGACCGCGAAGCTCCCGGACACCGACGGGCTCCGCGAGCTGGCCGGGGACCTGGGCCACCTGCCGCTGGCCCTGGCGCAGGCGGCGGCGTTCATCGCGGACAAGCCGCTGCTCACGGTCGCCGGCTACCGCGACCGCCTGGCGGACCGCCGCCGCACGCTGGCGCAGGTCATGCCGACGCGGCACGAGTTGCCGGACGAGCACCGCGACACCGTGGCGGCGACCTGGTCGCTGTCCGTCGAACGCGCCGACAGCCTGCGCCCGGAAGGGCTCTCCCGGCCGCTGCTGGAGATCATCAGCCTGCTCGACCCGGCGGGCACGCCCGTCACCGTCCTCACGCGGGACAACGTCCTGGCACATTTGGGGGTGGACGCCGAGGCCGTCGGTGACGCGCTGGCGTGCCTGCACCGCCTCAGCCTCGTCACCCTCGACGCCCGGGTCGTCCGGGCGCACGCCCTGCTGCAACGCGCCGTCCGCGACACCATCGCCCCGCCACGGCTCACTCCCCTGGCCCACCTCGCGGCGGACGCGCTCCTGTCGGCCTGGCCCGCGCATGAGACCGACAGCGCGCTGGCCGCGTCACTGCGGTCCGTCGCGAACGCCCTGCACACCCACACCGCACCGGCGCTGTGGGCACCGCGGGCGCACGCGGTGCTGTTCCAGGCGGGCAAGTCGTTGGGCGAGGCGGGTCTGGCGGCCCAAGCCGCCGCGCACTTCCGAGAACTGCGGCGACAGGCGGAACACCACCTGGGCCCCGATCACCACGACACCCTCCACGCCGGCCACGAAGTCGCGTTCTTCACCCGGCGTTCGGGGCAGGAGGCCGAGGCCGTCGCCGAGTACGAGCGCCTGGCGGTGGACTCCGCGCGGATCCTGGGCCCGTTCCACCGCGACACCCTGGCCGTCCGCAACAACCTCGCCCTGCTGCGGACGACGACGGCCGACGTGATCGCGGAGCTGGCGGACCTGCTCGCCGACCTGCTGCGGGCCCGGGGCCCGGACGACCGGGACACCCTCGCCGCCCGCAACAACCTCGCGATGGCGCGCGCCGGCGCGGGCGCCCGGACCGAGGCGATCGCCGAACTCGAAGAGGTGCTGGCCGGTCTCCTGCGCACGGTCGGTCCCGACCACGCGAGAACCCTGACCGTCCGCTACAACCTGGCCGTGTGGCGGGGCGACGCGGGTGAGGCGCGCCGCGCGGCGGACGAGCTGGCCCGGGTCGCGGAAGACCGATGTCGGGTCCTCGGCGCCGACCACCCCGACACCCTGGTCACCCGCTACCGGTCGGCGCACTCGCGGGCGCTGGGCGGCGACGTCGCGACCGCGCTCGCCGGGTTCCGGGACCTGCTCGCCGACCAGCTCCGCGTCCTCGGCCCGGACCACCCCGACGTGGCGATCACCCGGCAAGCCGTGCGGCGGTGGTCAGATGTCGCCGAGGACGGGTTCGAAGGCCAGCTCGGCGGCGCCGATCAGCTTGGCGTCACGGCCCAGCGGCGACGAGACGATCCTGGTGCCGCCGACGGCGCGGGACACCAGTGACCGCTTCTGCACGGTGCGGCGCAGCTGGTCCACCAGCGTCTCCGGCAGCGCCGTGAACAGGTCGCCCAGCACCACGAGCTCCGGGCCGAGCATGTTGACCACCGTGATCAGGCCCATGGACAGCCACTCGGTGAACTCGCCCAACCGGTGCGCCACGCTGTCCGGCGACCCGGCCAGCGACCGCAGCTCGGCCACCACCGTCCCGCGCGGCGAGTCCTCGGGCAGGGCCAGGGCGCGGCACAGCGCCGCCTCGCCGACCTCGGTCTCCCAGCAGCCCTGGCAGCCGCAGTAGCAGCGCCGCCCGCCGGGCCGCACCACCATGTGCCCCAGCTCGCCGACGTAGCCGCCGGTGCCGCGCAGCGGCCGGCCGCTGGAGATCACGCCGCCGCCGATGCCGACGTCGGCGGAGATGTAGACCACGTCCGACGACCCGCGTGCCGCGCCGCGCACGTGTTCGGCCAAGGCGCCCAGCTCGGCGTCGTTGCCGACCTGGACGGGGACCTTGAGCACCGACGAGAGCCGTTCGCCCAGCGCCACGTCGGTCCAGTGCAGGTTCGGCGCCTCGTGCACCAGCCCGTCGGCGCGGCGCACCACGCCGGGCACGGACACGCCGACGCCGACCGCCTGCACGTCGAGCTCGTCGGCCAGCAGCTTGGCCGAGTCGGCGACGTGCGTGATCACCTCGCCCGGGTCGCGGGACCGGTGGTGCAGGTTCCACGAGTCCCGGCCGAGGATGTCGCCGCCCAGGCCGACCATGGCCATCGCCACCTGCTCGACGCGGATGTCGATGGCCATCACCACGGCGGCGTGCGGTTGCGGCAGCACCAGCAGCGACGGGCGGCCGGCGCCGGAACGCTGCGCCGGCACCCGTTCGGCCACCACACCCGACTCGGCCAGGCCGTCCACCAGGGCTTTGATCGTGCTGCGGTTGAGGCCCAGCTCGGCCGCCAGCGACGCCCTGGTGGAGGGCCCGTCCACGTGCAGTCGGCGCAGCAGCGCCGTTCTGTTGTGCCTTCGTACCTCGTCGGGTCGGGCTCCCGCGGTAGGTGTGCTCACGTCAGCGGGCGGCGGACGCCGCCCGGCGGCGGGACAGCGCGTCGACGCTCGCGGCGAGCAGCAGCACCAGGCCGGTCACGATGAACACCACGGCGGCGGGCTGGTCGAGCAGGCCCATGCCGTTCTGGATGATCGCGAGCACCGCGCCACCGATCACCGCGTCACGCAGCTTGCCCTTGCCGCCGAACAGCGACGTGCCGCCGATCACGGCCGCGCCGACCGCCATCAGCAGCGTGTTGCCGCCACCGGCGTTCGGGTCGACCGAGCCGACCTTCGACGAGTAGACGATCGCGCCGATGGCCGCCATGGAGGAGGCGATCACGAACACGCTCATCCGGATCTGCGCCACGTTGATGCCGGCGCGGCGGGCCGCTTCCTGGTTGCCGCCGACGGCGTAGACGTGCCGGCCGTAGCGGGTGCGCTCGAGCACGAACGTGCCGATGACCAGCAGCACGAGCACGATCGGCACCACGAACGGGACACCGGTGATCACCACGAGGTCGCTCTTGGAGCGGTTGAGCGTCAACGCGTAGGTGGCCACCGCGCCCAGCACCAGGACCACGCCGACCTTGACCAGCACGATCGGGGTGGGCGACGCGACCAGGCCGCGGCGCAGCCTGCTGAAGTGGCGGCCGAGCACGACCGCCCCGTAACCGCCGGCGGCGAGGACGAACAACGCCCACGAGCCCGCAGTGCTCAGGTTGCCGTTGGCGACGTTGAAGAGCACGTCGTCGCGCAGGCCGAGCGTGCCGCCCTCACCGATGAACTGGAGGATGACGCCACCCCAGGCCAGGAACAGCGCGAGGGTCACGACGAACGACGGGATGCCGACGCGGGCGACGAGGAAGCCGGTGATGCAGCCGATGGCGGTGCCGACGCAGACGGCCAGCAGCATCTCGACCCACGGGTTGGCGGGCACGCCGATCAGCGCGATGACCAGTGCGATCACGGACATCGCGACGCCCGCCCAGATGCGCATGATCCCGGCCAGCACAGCGGCGAGCGCCAGCAGGCCGCAGAAGAGGTAGAAGACGGTGTCGCCCATGCCGCCGAGCAGGTTGCCGCCGTTGATCAGGTGCAGCGCCATCACCGACGCGGTGACGCCGGACGCGGTGCCCGCGGACAGGTCGATCTCACCCAGGAGCAGGACGAACACCAGGCCCATCGCGATGATCACGACGCTGGCCCCCTGCGCGAGGAGGTTGGCGATGTTGCCCAGGGTGAGGAAGGTGTCCGCGAGGGAGCTGAACACGATCAGCAGCACGACCACGCCGAGCAGCGCGGGCAGGGAGCCGAGTTCGCCGCCGCGCAGCCGGGCGGCGTAGTCGCGCACCGCCTCGCCGGTGGACTGGGACGTGGTGTCGATGCCGAAGTCGGAGATCGCGCCCTGGGGTGCGTCCGGGGCCGTCTCGCTCGTGGTGTTGGTCATGCTCGTTCCTCGTCGTGTGGAGCGCTGTGCCGGCGTTGGTCCGGGGAAGGCATCAGATGGTCGCGGTTTCGGGTCGGGCGATGCCCAGGTCGCCGGAACGGCCCGCGGTGATCAGCTCGACCACCTGGCCGTGGGTGACGTCCTTGGTGTTGACCTCGGCCGCCATCCGGCCCAGGTACAGGCACGCGATGCGGTCCGCGACCTCGAACACGTCGTTCATGTTGTGGCTGATCAGCACCACGCCCAGGCCCTGCTCGGCCAGTCGGCGCACCAGGTCGAGGACCTGGCGGGTCTGCGCGACGCCCAGGGCCGCGGTCGGCTCGTCCAGCAGCACGACCTTGCTGTTCCACAGCACGGCCTTGGCGATCGCCACGGTCTGCCGCTGGCCGCCGGACAGCGACGCGACCTGCGTGCGCACCGATTTGACCGTGCGCACCGACAGCGAGGTCAGCGTCTTGCGGGCGGCCTGCTCCATGTCGGCCTCGTCGAGCATGCCCAGCTTGCCGCGCTCGCGGCCGAGGAACATGTTCTGCACGATGTCGAGGTTGTCGCACAGCGCGAGGTCCTGGTAGACGACCTCGATGCCCAGGTGCGCGGCGTCACGCGGGCCGTTGATGTGGACTTCCTCGCCGTTGAACAGGACCTGGCCTGAGTCGATGGGGTGGATGCCCGCGATGCACTTGACCAACGTCGACTTGCCCGCGCCGTTGTCGCCGACGAGGGCGGTGACCTGGCCTGGGTGGACGTCGAAGTCGATGTCGTGCAGGACGTGCACGGGACCGAAGCTCTTGTTGATGCCGCGCAGCTCGAGGATCGGCTCGCTCACTGGAATTCCTCCGTCTAACCCGTCTGAAGGGGTCCAACCCGTTCTCGGGTGCAGCCCCACACGTGGGTGGGCGCGCCGGAGCGGGGTGCGTCTCCCACACCCCGCCCCGGCGCGAGCCTTGACTTACTTGATGCCGAGCTCGGTGCAGACGGCCGCGAGGTCGGCGACGCAGACCTCCGTCGCCTTGACGAAGCCCGCGTCCACCACGACCTTGACCTTGTCCTTGGTGATCAGCTGCGCGGGCAGCAGGACCGACTTGACGTCGCGGTTGCCGGTGGTGTCCTTGGTGACGCCGGTCGCCATCTTGTCGGCGGCGGCCGTGTCGCCCTTGGCCAGCGCGGCGGCCAGCTTGGCGGTCGCGTCCGCCTGCTCGTTGATCGGCTTGAACACCGTCATGAACTGGTCGCCGCGCAGGATCGCCTGCAGGCCCTCCGGGGTGGCGTCCTGGCCGGTGACCGGGACCTTGCCGTTCAGGCCGTACTTCTTGAGCACGGTGATGATCGCGCCCGCGAGGCCGTCGTTCGCGGCGACGACGCCGTCGACCTTCTGGCCGTTGCCGGTCAGGATCTGCTCGAAGGTGGTGCCACCGACCTGGTTGTCCCACTTGTCGATCGGCTTCGACTGGACCAGCTTCAGGTCACCCGAGTCGTACTTCGGCTTCAGCACCTTCTGCTGGCCGTTGTAGAACAGGGTGGCGTTGTTGTCGGTCGGGGCACCCTCGATCTCGATGACCTCGGCCGGCTTCTTGCCCGGCGCGAGCGCCGCGAGGCCCTCGACCAGGCCCTGGCCCTGCAGCTCGCCGACCTTCTCGTTGTCGAACGAGACGTAGTACTTCGAGCTGCCGCCCAGGTTGAGCCGGTCGTAGTCGATGACCGGGATGCCCTGCGCCTCGGCCTTCTTCGCGACCGTCGCACCGATCTCGCTGTTCGGCGTGGCGATGATCAGCACCTTGACGCCGGCGTTGATCATGCCGTCGGCGAGCGTGGAGAACTTCTGCACGTCACCCTGGGCGTTCTGGATGTCCGCCTGGAGGCCCTCCGCCTCCAGCGCCTTCTTCAGGAGCGGCTTGTCGAAGCCCTCCCAGCGCGCGGAGCTGGCGGTCTCGGGGAGGATGACGCCGACCTTCGCGCCGCCCGAGCCGCTGTTCGTGTTGGTGTCCGAGGTGGTGCTGCCACCGCCGGACGTGTTGGCGCCACATGCCGTCATGGCCACGGCGAGGCCGGTGCCAAGGGCGATGAGAGCGAGGCTCTTGCTGCGCATCCGCCATCCCTTTCACGCAGGAGCGTAAATGTTGTGGCGCACAACGTATGCCGGGACAGCCGGTGACCGGAAGCACACTTGACCGGTAAAGTAGGCACGATGCGCTAACGGCCAGGTAACCGAACGGACATCTGACTACACCGAATGCAGTAGTCGGTTACGTCAGGTCACAACAAAGGTCACCACGAGCGCAGCGTGGCGATCCGCTCCTCGAGCTGTTCGATGCTGGCCATCGCGGTCGGCGGGCCGCCGCAGTACTCGCGCAACTGGTTGTGGATCTTGCCGTGCGGCTTCTTGGTGCGGTGGTGGTACATGGCCACGAGCGTGTTGAGCTCCTTGCGGAGCTGCGCCAGCCGTTCCTGCACGCTCGCCGTGCGCGTCGGCGCGGGCGGCGGGGCGGCAGGCGCGGCGACCTGGCGCTTGCTGGCCTCGACCAGCTGCTTCTCCTGGCGCTGCCGCAGCAGCGCGCGCACCTGGTCGGGCTCCAGCAGGCCGGGCAGGCCCAGGTACTCCTGCTCCTCGTCGCTGCCCGCGAACGCGGCCGTGCCGAACGACGAGCCGTCGTAGATCACCTGGTCGAGCTCGGCGGAGGCGCCCAGCGCGGTGAACGCCTTCTCCTCCTCGCCCGGCTCGTCCTTGACCTGGTTGGCCTGGGACAGCAGCTCGTCGTCCCAGCCGTCCTTCTCCCGGTGCGGCTTGCCCAGCACGTGGTCGCGCTGCTGCTCCAGCTCGCTGGCCAGGCCCAGCAGGACCGGCACGCTGGGCAGGAACACGCTGGCCGTCTCGCCCTTGGCGCGGGCGCGCACGAACCGGCCCACGGCCTGGGCGAAGAACAGGGGTGTCGAGGCGCTGGTCGCGTAGACGCCGACGGCCAGCCGCGGTACGTCGACGCCCTCCGACACCATCCGGACGGCGATCAGCCAGCGGTCGTTCGACGCGGAGAACTCGGCGATCCGGCCCGACGCCTTCGGGTCGTCGGAGAGCACCAGGGTCGCGTCGTGGCCCGTGGTGCGCTTCAGGATCTCGGCGTAGGCCCTGGCCACGGTCTGGTCGGTGGCGATCACCAGCCCGCCGGCGTCCGGCATGCCGCCCTCGCGCAGCTGGGTCAGGCGCATGTCGGCGGCCTTGAGCACCGACGGCATCCACTCGCCGGTCGGGTCCAGCGCCACCCGCCACGCCCGCGCCGTCTGCTCCTGGGTCAGCGGCTCGCCGAGCCGGGCGGAGAACTCCTCGCCCGCGCTGGTGCGCCACTGCGCCTCACCCGAGTAGGCGAGGAAGATCACCGGCCGGACCACGCCGTCGCGCAACGCGTCGGAGTAGCCGTAGGAGTGGTCCGCGCGACTGCGCTGCACGCCGTCCGGTCCCGGCTCGTAGCTCACGAACGGGATGGGCGAGTCGTCCGAGCGGAACGGCGTTCCGGTCAGGCACAGCCGCCGCACGGCGGGCGTGAACGCCTCGCGGATCGCGTCACCCCACGACTTGGCGTCGCCGCCGTGGTGGATCTCGTCGAGCAGCACGAGCGTCTTGCGGTTCTCCGTGCGGACCCGGTGCAGCATCGGGTGCGCGGCGACCTGGGCGTACGTCAGCGCGACGCCGTGGTAGTCGCGGGAGGTCATCGCGTTGGTGTTGCGGAAGTTCGAGTCGATCGCGATGCCGGCCTCGGCCGCCGCCTTGGCCCACTGGTGCTTGAGGTGCTCGGTCGGCGTGACGATCGTGACGGCCTCGATCGTGCGATCCGCCAGCAGCTCGGCCGCGACGCGCAGGCCGAACGTCGTCTTGCCCGCGCCGGGCGTGGCGACGGCCAGGAAGTCCTTGGGCTTCGCGGCCAGGTACTTGGTCAGCGCCCGGCGCTGCCAGGCGCGGAGGGGACGGGTCGTGGCGACTTGCGGTTGCGACAACCTCGAACCCCTTCTGCGCTGATCAGCGGCCGTGCCGCGGTGCCGGTGCGGCGGTGTGGCGGTGGTGGACACGCAAATGCCCTCGGTGCGGTTGACCGTCGAGGGCACCGACAGCCTACCCGCTGCGTCCGCGACGCACGGTCGCCGATGCCGCGAAATCACCCGGCATGCACCATGCTTGATGTTGCGATGGGTTCGCCGAGGGACGACACAGCACGCAGCGCGGGTCGCAAGGGGCCCCTGCGTCTGTTGGCGCGCACGCTGTCCAAGGCCTGGGACGGCAGCATCTTCTCCGAGGCGGCCGAGGCGGCGTTCTGGCAGGTCCTGTCGTTCCCGCCGCTGCTGCTGGGTCTGCTGGGCAGCCTCGGGTACCTCGGTGACTGGTTCGGGCCGGAGGTCGTCAGCGCGGTCAAGGACCGGATCATCTCGACCTGCCGGACGATCTTCAGCCAGGACGTGGTCAACGGGGTGATCGTGCCCACCGTCGACCAGATCCTCACCACCGGCAAGGGTGAGATCGTCTCGGTCGGCTTCCTGATCTCGCTGTGGGCCGGGTCGTCGGCCATGTCGTCGTTCGTGGACGCGATCACCGCCGCGCACGACCAGTACGGCGTGCGGAACGAGGTGTGGCAGCGGATCTTCGCGCTGCTGCTCTACATGGCCAGCCTGGTGCTGCTGATCATCGGCCTGCCGGTGGTGGCGCTGGGCCCCGACCTGCTGCCGCGGGTGTTCCCGGACTCGTGGGAGCCGACGATCGAGTCGTGGCTGAGCGGGTTCTACTACCCGGGCATGGCGGTGCTGCTGGTGCTGGCGCTGGCGACGCTCTACAAGCTGTCGCTGCCGAACAAGCTGCCGTGGCACCGGCTCGTGCCGGGTGCCGTGCTGGCGATGGCGGTGTTCCTGCTGTCGTCCATCGGGCTGCGGCTCTACATCCAGTGGATCACCACCACCGGGTACACCTACGGTGCCTTGGCGACGCCGATCGCGTTCCTGCTGTTCGCCTACCTGATCGGGTTGGCGATCACGCTCGGCGCGTACTTCAACAGCGCGTTGCAGGAGATGTGGCCGGCGCGGATGACGCGACGGCAGCGGCGGCGGTGGCAGCGGCTGGAGATCGAGCGCGCCGCCGAGCGGATCCGGTCCGACGAGGGCAGGCAGGCGCTGCCGGCGGAGCGCAACCACACCGCACCGTCGCCGGCGGACCGGAACCACACCGTGCCGCTGCCCGTGGAACGCGCGCACCGCCCGCCCGCCGACCGGGGCGAACGGGGTGGCGGGGAGCGGTGGGAGCCCCCGCCCGCGCGGCGCGGACGGGGGCTCCCGAAGTGATCAGCTCGCCTTGACCGGGATGGTCCAGCGCTGCGCCACGTGCGTGTTGCAGTCGTTGATCTGCACCGTCGCCCCGTCACCGGTGTTGGCGTCGCGCACGCTCAGGCACCGGTTCGCCAGCAGGTTGACGACCCGGCCGTCGTGCCGGGCCACCCACTGCTGGCTCTCGTTGCCGTTGCAGGTGCTCAGCAGCACCGGGGTCAGCGCGGCGACGTTGCCGATGTCCAGGCACTTGCCGAACGCCCGGTACGCGCCGTCGCCGGTGTTCCACCACAGCTGCCCGCCCGGCCCGTAGCAGGTCCACAGCCACAGGTCGTTGCGGCTCGGGTCGTTGCCGACGACGTCGAGGCACTTGTCGACGTGCCCGATCAGGGCGCCGCGCATGACCGTCTCCGCGGTCATCCGCCACACCTGCCGGTCCCGTGCGGCGCCGCAGTTCTCGATCGAGAGCGCGGCGCCCGACGCGGTGCTCGCCGAGGTCAGGCACCGGCCGGACACCGGGTTCACCAGGGTGCCGTCGGGTCGCGCCTGCCACTGCTGGGCCGCGCTGCCGTTGCACTCGTAGAGGATCACCGGGGTACCGGCCGCGGTGACGCCACCCGACACGTCCAGGCACTTGCCCGCGCCGCGCAGCGCGCCGCCGATCGCCACCCAGCTCTGCGCCACCGAGCCGTTGCAGCCGAACTGGACGACCTTGTTCTCCAGCGGGTTGTTCCCGGAGACGTCGAGGCACTGCCCCGGCGGGCCGGTGACCTTCCCGACCCGGCCGCGCTCGGCCGGGATCTGCCAGACCTGCGTGGACAGGCTCGTCGCGCAGGTCTGGAGCACGAGCGGCGCGTTGAGCGCGATCGACGTCGGGGTCAGGCAGCGACCGGACAGGGTGTTGACGATCCGGCCGTCCTGGCGCACCACCCACTGCTCGCTGTCGTTGCCGGCGCAGCCCTGCAGGACCACCCGCGTGCCGTCGGCGGTGCCGGAGCCCTCCGCCGCCAGGCACCGGCCGCCGAGCAGGACGGATCCGTCGCCGTTGGTCGTCACGACCTGGGCGAAGCCGGTGTGGCAGCTGTGCAGGGCGACCGCTCCCAGGCCGGGATCGCCGTTGGTCAGGTCCAGGCACATGCCACCGGCCCGGAACTGGCCCGAGGTGACCGGCGTGTCCCGCTTGACCCGCACGTTGCGGAACCGGACGGGGTCGTTTCCGCCGCTGTTCTGCAACCCGAAGTAGCTGTTGCGGGCGTACACGCCGTCGGGGACCGTGAACTGGTTGACCTGCGTGCCGTTGAGCAGCACGGTCACCGTGTTCCAGTGCACGACCAGCTCGAACGTGTTCCACTCGCCGACCGGCTTGACGGGCGCGGTCGTGCTCGGCGCCTGCCACGCGACGATGCCGCCGGTTTTGAGGGTGTCGGTCGCGCCGGTCGGCCCGATGTTGACCTCCACGCCCTTCCCCGTCGCACCGACCGTCGTCGTGCCGGAGCTGGTGACCGGTGCCGGGAACAGCACGAACACGCCCGAGTCGGAGTTGGCCGAGGTGGCCTTCCAGTCCAGCTTGAGCGTGTAGTCGTTGTTGTAGGTGCGAGCGGCGTACCAGGTCACGTCGGTGCCGGTGGTGGTGACCAGCTCGCAGCCGTCGCGCTGCACCTTGGTCGTGCCCGCGATCCGCCAGCCGGACAGCTCGGACTCGTGCCGGCCGTCGAACACGCCGGTGAAGCCCGGTCCGTCCACGGCGGTGACGCAGTTGGACGCGGGCGGCGCGTACGCCTGGCCGCCGACGAAGTAGCCGGACGCGTCGACCGAGACCTCGGCCTGGCCGCGCTCGTTGCGCACGTCCACCTTGCCGCCCGCGCCCAGCGGCGCGAGCGCCAGGCCCGCGATCGACTCCAGCTTGCGGGAGCCCGTGTTGGTCACCGGCGACCACCCGCGCTCGGACGGTGACACGGTCAGCTCGGTGTCGGCCGAGTTACCGGTCGACGTCACGGTCAGCGCCGCCGCGACGGCCTGCGAGCTGATCCCGCCGATGCCCTTGACCTGGACGTTCGCCGACTGGCCCGCCCCGACCGGGCCGACCGGCACACCCTGGCCGGTCACCGTGTCGGCGATGCGGGTCGAGGTGGGCAGCGTGACGTAGCGCGAGCCGGAGCCCGGCACGAACCAGCCGACGACGTCGACCGCCGCACCGGTCCGGGCCCCGTCCGAGTGGTTCGCGATCCGGATCTTGCCGTCACCCCCGATGGGGACGACGGAGATGTTCGAGCGCCGGTCGGCCTGGCTCAGGGCCACCGTGGTGATGCCGGTCGGGTTGTCGCCGTGCAGGGACAGGTACGAGACGCCGGTCGCCTCGAACCCCGTCACGTTGACCACGACGGAGGTCGCGTTGGTCGGTACGCCGACCTGTCCCCGGATCGGCAGCTCCTGGACGTCGTCCTTCTTCAACGGCGTGCTGCGCGGGCTGGACGTGAACCCGCGCGTGTCGAGCACCCGTCGCGGCGTCTGCGCCGCGGTGAACAGGTCGGTGCTCTCCGCCGGGCTGAAGTGGCCGAGGGCTTCCACCACCACCCACGCACCGGCGTCCCGGCTCCGGATGCGGATGGCGCGGTCGTCACCGAGCGGGGCGAACATGGTCAGCGCGGTGAACCGGTCGTCACCCCGCAGCCGCACCGCGGTGGTCCGGCCGGCGTGGGCGGCGGGGTCGCCGGGCGAGACCTCCACCACGTTGTCGGCGGCGGACCGGGCGCTGATCGTGATCGCCACGGCGGTCGTGTCGCCGGGGACGTTCGGGAACGGCAGCGTGACGACCTGCCCGGCGGCGTACCACTGCGAGTGGATGCGCTGCTGCGACTGGTTCACGGTGAAGCCCGCGCCGGGGAAGGCGGGCACGTCGGAGTGCGGGCCCAGGTTGAGCACGCCGTGACCCCACGTGGTGTCGTGGGTCTTCGGCGAGGTCCGGCCCTGGAGCGCGGCCTGGATCTGGGCCGCGTCCATGGCGGGGTTCGCCGCCTTGAGCAACGCCGCCGCGCCCGCCACGTGCGCCGCCGCGGCCGAGGTGCCGGCCATCGGCTGGTGCCACGAGGACGTGGCCACCTTGTCCGGACCGGTGAGGTCGGGCTTGAGCCGGCCGTCGACCGTCGGACCGCGCCCGCTGGACGACTCGATCACGCCGGAGCCGGCCGCGGTGGCGCCGACCGCGATCACGTGCGGTGAGGTCGCGGGCTCGGTCACGCTCCCCGCTTCGGTGAACGTCTGGAGCTGGCCGCTGCTGCCCGTGACGAACAACTCGAACGGCGTGGTGAACTGCGCGTTGTTGTTCTTCACGAACGCGTAGTAGGTGTAGGTCACCACGTTCGGGTTGGTGAACGTGACTTCCTCGTTCGGGCTGAGGCCGCCCGCGGTGTCCTTCTGCGCCCTGGTCGACCGGGCCACGATGTTCGGGTCGTTCGGCCCGGTGGGCGGCTGCGACCCGGACATCACGTAGAGGTCGAGGTCCTGGGTCGTGCGCGGCCACGCGTCCCAGCGGACGCCGACCGTCGCCGACACGCCCGGCTGGACCGGGAACCCGTTGTTCTGCGTGCTGCCGCTGAACTCGACCCAGCTGTCGCCGTTGGCGTCGACCGGCTTGCCCGCGAAGTGCAGGCGCGCCTGGTTGCCGGCGGCGACGGACCACAGGATGCCCGCCTCGCGGCTGCGCTTGACCACGTCCGCCGGGCTGCCCGCCGGACCGGTGCCGTCACCGCGACCGCCCGTCGGGCTCAGGAAGCCGACGGCGGCGGTGATCACGTGGACACCCTTGCCGCGCAGCCACTCCTCGGCGGCCGAGAAGCTGACCGTGTCCTCGATGCACGCCAGGTACAGGTCGGCGTCGGGCGCCATGTCGTGCACGATCTCGGCGACCGCGGTGCCGTGCGCGGTCTTCTCGCTCGCGTCGACGCAGTTGGTGTTGTTGATCTCCAACCGGGTCCCGGACGGCAGCTCGCCCGCGGTCTGCGTCTCGACCAGGTCGCCGAAGCCGACGTCGATGACGCCGACCTTCACCCCGGCACCGCGCTTGCCGTCGGCGATCCACCCCTGGGCGCCGGACAGCCCGACGCCCTCGGACGTCACCGGCCCCGCCATCGCGACGGCCCGGTCTGGCAGCCGGACCTCGGTGACGCCGGGCTCGGCCGCCACCACGTCCAGCCTGTCCCCCGGCACGGCGGCCTTGACGCGGCCGCCGTCCGAGTCCGCGACCACGCCGCCCGCCTTGGCGACCGCGTCGCGCAGCCGGTTCTCGTCGGCACCCTCGACGTAGACGAGGGTGCGGCCCTCGGCGTCCTTGGCGACCGTCTGGCCGGGTCTCGCGTCGTCGGCGGAGTTCACCACATCGGGTCTGGACCCGTTCGACGGCTCGGCGGCCGCCCACCCCGGAGCTGCGACGACAGCCGCCCCCAGCGTGAAACACACGGCCGTGACGGCCGCACGTCGCATTATTGTCATGTCATCCCATTCAGGGTTGGTGCTGCAACAGGGAAATCAGGAAGCCGGGACGAACCGCACCCCGACCCCCTCGTCGGGAGACAGGAGAGGAGCGCCCGAGCCGGCGTTCTTCCCCGCGAGGTAATCGGCCAGGAAGAGGGTGAACGACTTGTCCGGCGTGAACGTCATCAGCCAGCTCTCGTCCGAGATCATCACCGGCCACGCGTCCGGGTCGGCACCGGCCGGGTTCCAGAAGAAGTGGAGCCCGTCCATCTCGCCCCAGACGATCAGGCCGCCCTCCTGCGGGTGGTACGGCCCGGGGAACGTCGGGGTGGTGCTCCCGCGGAACTCGGTCGTCAGCTCGGTGACCCGTTCGACCTGCCGGAACAGGTCGAACGACGGGGTGCTCGCGCGGGGCGCGAAGACGCGCAGGGCTCCGACCCACCCGGCGCCGAACCGGTCGACGAACCGCCGGTAGTCGGCGGGCGGCGCGACGCCGAGCTGCTGTCGGACCTCGTCCCAGTCCACCTCGGGAGCGGGCGCACCCGGCTCGCCCAGCACCGCCGCCACCTGCTCGAAGCAGTCCAACGGGCGCTTCATGGAGGCGGGCTGGTGCATTTCCGTCCAGTACTTGCGGTAGATGAACACTACTGCCTGCACCCCTTGTAACTCGGGATCTTCGTCGTCACGTTGTGCACCTTCGCCGCACACTCGAAGCCTTTGTTCCCCTTGGCGTAGATGTCGATGTAGTCAGGGACACCCACCCCGTAGTGCTCGATCATCGCGGGGTCTTCCGGGAAGTGCGGGATGACCTGGTAGTAGATCGTCTCGTCCTTCTCCAGCGCCTTCTTGATCTGCTTCTCGACGCCGTGCCACATCTGCGAGACGTTCGCGGAGTTCTGGTTGATCGGGACGAAGTTCTCCCGGATGTCCAAGCCGCCGAGGCAGTGGGCCAGCAGGTGGCCGTGCGCCTTGGCCAGCTCGCACTCGGAGTCGTAGCCCGTCAACTCGGGGTACGCCTCGCGCGTCGCCGCGCCGCGGAACTTGGTCAGGCAGGCGACCACTCCGGTGGCGTGGTTGTTCTGCAACGGCCCGTACCAGACCACCGAGCTCTTCAGCTCACCGTCGAGGCAGCCCTTCTCCTCGTCGGTGTCCTTGCGGGACTTGGTGATGTCGGGGGTGTCGACGGAGTGGGTGAACCCGTCCTTCGTGATCACCGTGTTCTCGTCGATCGCCTTGTCGATCTGATTGGTCGCGCCGAAGGTCGGGTGCAGCTCGATGGTCGGGTCGAGGTCCTGCCTGGCCAGTTCGCCGGCGGCGGCCCTGGCCAGGGGGACGAGGGCGTTGACGACCCACGGCGGGGGCGGCGGCGGCGCGGGAGGCCGCACGATCGGTGCGGGCGACCTCGGGATGGTCGGCGCGGACGTCCCGGGCGGACGGGGGCCGCCCACGGTGTCGTAGCAACGGGCGCCCCGGGCGCAGTCCAGTCGCATCGGGCGGCCGGGTGAACCGGTCCTGGGCGAGGTGGTCGTGGACGTGCCGGTCCGGCTCATCGAATCGATGTTGTCCACGGCCTGCTCCGCGGCGTGGATCACCAGCGCGCCACCCACCAGGACCGCCGCGCCGGTGGCCGCCTGACCGGCGGTGATCCCGCCCGCGGCCGCGATGATGGCGGCGGCGAGGCAAGGCGGGCAGTGGCCGGAGGGGTCGGCGTTGCCGACCGGGTCGTTGTTGCCGTACTGGTAGCGGTTCGCGGCGGACGAGGGTGACGGTGGGATGTCCCAGTCGTCGCGGCTGAGGAAGGAGCCCGTGCCGGGCGAGTACCAGCGGGCGGTCATGTTGACCGCGCCGGTGTCGCCGTCGGTCCAGTCGCCCTGGTAGCCCAGCGACGACGTCTCGCCGGACGACCTGGTCACCTCGCCGAACGGGTCGAACCCGCGCAGGCCGTCCACCGACGCCCCGAGGTACCGGCCGATCACGTCACCGTGCCGGTCGGTGAAGAGCATCTTGCCCTTGGTGGTGGCGGACGCCTGCTTGTCGGAGAGCGGCCTGCCGTCGGGCAGGCGGCTGATCAGCCTGGTCCCGTCGGCCACCGCCTCGTTGGACAGCCCGGCGTACTGGAACCGCGCGCTGCCCCTGGTGACGACCCGGTCGAGGCTGTCGTAGGCGTACTGGGCCGCCCCGTTCGCCACGAGCCGGTCGAAGGCGTCGAACGCCGAGGCCTTCGACTGCCCGGCCGCGACGGTCGAGGCCAGGGTGCCGCGGGCGGAGTACGAGTAGGTCGCGCCCTCGCCCGACTGGAGCCGGTTGCGCTGGTCGTAGGTGAACGTCTCGACGCCGACGCCGGTGCGGTTGCCCGCGTCGTCCCACCGGTACTGGGTGGTCGTGCCGGTGTGGTCCTTCCAGGACGTGAGCCGGCCCGCGCCGTCGTAGCCGTACTCGTTGGTCTCCTCGGTCGAGGTGTCGGTGACCGACTTGGCCACCAGCTTGTCGTCGAGGTCGTGGTCGTACTCCGCGCCGAGCAGGACGCGCGGCGGAAGTCCGCTGTCGACGTACTGCAACACCTGGTCGGACGAGGGCCGGCCGAGCGCGTCGTAAGCGAGCTGCCTGCTGGTCCACGAGCTGACCGAGCGGTCGGAGACCAGCGCCAGGCGCCCGGCCGCGTCGTACCGGTGGTCGACGGTCCGCCCGGACAGCGCGTCGACCGTGCTGGCCTGCCGGCCCGCCCTGTCGTAGCCGAACGTGGCCTTCCCGGACGCGTCCTCCCTGGTCAGGACGGTGTTGTCGCCGTTGTAGGTGTAGGTGGCGTTGCCGGCCGCGCCGAACGACTGGACCAGGTTGCCGCGCTCGTCGTACCGGTAGCCGCTGTCACCGCTCGGCGAACCGACGCGGACGAGACGGCCCGCGAGGTCGTAGGCGAACGTCCGGTCTGCCGTGGCCGCCTCCGCGCCGGCGCCCCGCTCGACGGTCACCCGCCCCTGGGCGTCGTACTCCCGCTCCACGGTCACGCCGCCCGGCTTGACCAGCCGGACCGCCTGCCCGGCCGCGTCGTAGACCGTGGTCCACGTGCGGTCGGCCGGGGCGGGGTGCGCCGCGGTCGGCGGTTCGACCACCGATTCCGCGGCGCCGAACGGCGTGTGGGTGTAGTCGGTGGCGTTGCCGTTGCCGTCGACGAACCGGCTCCGGTTGCCGACCTTGTCGTAGCCGGTCGCGGTGGTGATCGCCTTGGTCGCGTCCACCCGCTCGACCTGCCGCACGACCCGGTTCAGCTCGTCGTGGACGAAGCCGCGCACCCGGCCCTGCGGCGTGGTCTCCTCGACCAGGTTGTCGGCCGCGTCGTAGCGGAAGCCGGTGGCCCGCCGCTCGACGCCGTCGACGAGCTGCGCGCTGCGGGTCTTGCGACCGAGCAGGTCGTAGGTGTGGACGGTGACGACGCCCGCGGTGTCGGTCGCGGTGGCGAGCCGGCCCGCGTTGTCGTAGCCGTAGCCCACGGTGCGGTTCGTCGCGTCGGTCCTGCTCAGCACGGCGCCGATCGCGTCGAACGCCGCCGTCTCGGTCGACTGCAGCGGGTTGGTGACGGCGACGGGGTTGCCGGCCGGGTCGTACCGGACCGTCGTCGTGTAGTAGAGCGCGGTGCCCGACGACCGGTCGACCTGCGTCGACGTGACCTGGCGGCCCAGGTCGTCGTAGGTGAACCTGGTCTGCCCACCCGCGGGGTCGGTCCGCGAGAGCACCTGGCCGACCCGGTCGTAGGTGGTCCGCTCGACGCTCGGCGCGGTGCCGACCTGCGGGAGCGTCACCGCCAGCACCCGCCCGTACGGGTCGTACTCGTAGGACGTCACGCGGTCGAGCGGGTCGGTCATGCGGGTCAGGCGGCCCGCGTGGTCGTACTCGCTGCGGGCGGCCGCGCGGACGGGCGTGCCGCCGGGTGGCGTGTACTCGGGCACGGTGGTCGTCGTGGCCCGGCCCATCAGGTCGCGGTCGTAGGTGGTGACGCCGCCGTTGCCGTCCTTGACGTGGGTCGGTTCGCCGAACGCGTTGCGGCCGACGACCTCTGTGCGGGCGAAGCCGGTGGTCCGCACGCCCGCGACCCACACCTCGGTCGGCGGGTGGGTGGTCGTGACCGGCAGGCCGTTCGGGTCGTAGTCGTACGAGGTGGTGATCTGGCGCCGGTCCGTCGCGGCCAGCACCAGGCCGCGCTCGTCGCGGTCGTAGTGCGTGCTGAACGTCGTGGTGGCGTCGAGGACCGCGTCCTCGCGGGTCACCAGGCCGGCGGCGTCGTACTCGTACGCCGCGACCTCGACCCGGTTCGGGTCGGCGGCGCCGCGGGACTCCACCCGGACGGGGTTGCCGTCCGCGTCGCGCCGGTAGGTGGTGCTGCGCTGCAACCCCTCCGGGTCGACCGTGGCGGTGGTGACGAAGCCCGCCGCGTCGAACGCCTGCACGGTCTTGCGGCCACCGGCCCCGACGACCTGGGTGAGGTTCCCGGCCGGGTCGTAGAACCGCTCCTCCAGCGTGACGTCGACGACCGAGCCGTCGGGGCGCGAGTGGTCCTTGCGCACCACCGAAGCCGGCAGGCCGTCGTCGTAGTAGCGGTACTCGGTGCGGCGGCCCGCGGCGTCGTACGAGGTCTGGCGCAGACCGGACGGGTCGTAGACGTGCGACTCGACCAGCAGGCCGGTCGCGGCGGGGTCCTCCGGGTCGACACCGGCACCGGTCGTCGTCCTGGACAGCAGCAGGCCGCGCTCGTCGAACTGCGAAGCCCACGCGGTGCCGTTGACGTCGGTGACGACCTGCGTCAGGCCGTGGTCGAGGTAGGCGCGCGTCTCCTCGCCGCCGTCCGGGAACCGGGTGGAGACCAGGCGGTCGTGCGCGTCGTAGGCCATGGTGGTCGAGCGCGCGGCAGCACCGCCCTGGTCGACCGGCAACGCGTCCGCGACCACGGTCTTCACCAGGTTGCCGTTGCCGTCGTACTCGTAGGAGGTGACCTTGGCGTGCTTCGCGCCGGTGACCGGGTTGGTCGTGGTGGGCTCGGTCGTCTTCGCGAGCTGGGACCGCGGCGTGTACTCGTAGGTGGTCGTGCCGAACGCGACACCGCCCGCGTTGGCCCGGGTGATCGCCGTGCGGCGGCCCAGCGCGTCGTAGGTGTGGCGGACGCGCAGCCCGGTCGGTCCGGTCACCTGCGCCAGGTCGCCGTTGGCGAAGTACGAGTAGGAGGTGACCTGGTTGCGCGCGCCGGTCGACGTCAGCAGCAGGCCGGCCGGGACGGTGCGGCCGTCCGCCGAGGGCTCCACCCCCGTCGAGTAGGTGTGGGTCTCGACGGGCGCGGTCGCCGCCCCTTCCGGCTTGGGCCGGGTGGTGCGCGTGGGGCGGCCGTCCTCGTCGTAGGCGAACGTCATCCGGTAGGTGGTGTCCTCGGGGCCGCTGGACCGCGCGTCGGAGGTGGACTCCACCTTGTCGCGCCGGGGGTCGAGCGGGTCGGTCGACCGGACGTAGGTGAAGTAGGTCGTGTTGCACGACCCCGGCGCCCGGCACGTCTTGCGGCTCAGCACGTTCCCGCGCTCGTCGGTGGTCTCCTCGGTGCGCCGGTCGCTCTCGTCGACGACCGCGGACCGGAAACCGGCGGTGTTGTACTCGTACTTGCGCCACACGCCCCGGTGCAGGCGTCCGGTCTGCCTGCCGCCGTTGTCGACGTCGAACGTGTGCGTCCAGTCGCCGTGGTTGGCCGGACCGCGCAGCACCGCGGTGCGCGTCGCGTCCAGGACCACCGGCGTGTCGGTGGACCAGGTGCGCCCGTGGTGGTCGACCAGGGTCTTGACCCGGTCGTTCACGTCGTCGTAGGTGATCCGGGCGAACTGCCGGTCGTCCTGCGGCAGCGTGATCGAGGTCAGCACGTCGATGGACGCGCGGGCGTCGAAGTGCTGCCGGGCGGCCAGCGCGCCGAGCGGGCGGCCGTAGAGCGCCACCTCGTCGATGGAGCCGTCGAAGTGGAAGTTCGCCCCGTTGGTGGCGGGCCAGTCCTTCGCCACGCCGGCGCCGAGGGTGAGCTTGCCCTGCTGCTTCGGGTCCACGAGCCCGGACAGCGTGCCCTCGGCACGTCCGTCGAGGTAGAGGACCTGGGTGTCGATGGCGGCGGACAGCACGGCGTGGTGCCACTGGCCGTCGGCGACCGGTCGGGTGCTCACGACCTGCCGCGGCCCACCGGTGTCCCGCAGCGAGAACCCGCCGTAGAGCAGGCCGTCGGTGCCGACGTACAGGATCGGGGTGGACCGCGTGGGCGTGCCGCTCGGGAACGGCTGGTCGGCGTAGCTGATCAGGGTGCCGTGCGCGGTGGTCTTGAACCACAGCTCGACCGCGAGCGACATGGTGCCCTTGGTCAGGTCGTCCGGCAGCGTCACGTAGCTGCTGTTGCCGTCGAACGAGGCCGCCGCGTCGCCGGTGCCGCCGAGCGCGCCCCCCGTGCCGAGGATGACGCCGTGCGGGGTGGCCGCGTGCTCGCCGGGACGCCGCGCGGTGGCGTTGGCGAACGTGTCGCCTTCGGTCTCGCCGAGCCTCCAGTAGGTCCTCGGCTTGTCGTCCAGCACCGAGCTCGGGTAGTGCGACGCCGCAGTGTGCCCATAGGTGGTGCAGTTCGGCCCGACACCGGGCACGCACGCCTTGGTGAGCCGGTCGCCCACGTACTCGTAGGTCCACACGAGCGGCGCCGCGCCGGTCGCGGGAGGCTGCGTGGTGACGGCCGTGACGTGCCCGCCGACCCACGTCATGGTCAGCTCACGGCCGCTGACCGCGCTGGCGATCCTGGTGACGTGGTCGTTCGCGTCGTAGTGCAGGTCCTCGACCAGCCCCGCCGGGTCCACGATCGCGCGGAGCCTGCCCAGGACGTCGAACCGCCACTGGCCGCCGGTTGAGTCGCGCAGCGTGTAGTACCCCGACGCGGTGTCGTGGACCAGTTCGGCGCTGTCGCCCAGGGGTGAGCCGAAGGTCCCGTCGCTGTTGCGGCCGAACCGGATCTGCCTGCCGCTCGGGTAGGTGACCACCACGTTGCCGGACCGGTCGTCGTCCTGCTCCAGGCGCATGTCGAGCCGGGACGCCCAGCCGACGCCGAACGCGGTGTCGCGGCGCGGGTCGAGGCTGTTGTAGGTGCGGGTGATCGTGAGGTCGGGTCCGGCGGTGGCCACCGCGGCGTCGGTCACGGTGGTCGAGTAGTTGCCGATGTTCGGGTCGAGGCCGGGCGCCAGTGCGCCGTCCGGGTTGCCCGCGAGGTGGGAGGTGATCTGGGGCTGCGGCACGCGGGTCGTCAGGACCAGCGGTCCGATCCAGAACGGGGTCGCGTCCACGGTGTCGTAGACCTTCACCGCCCAGAAGTAGGTCTCGGCCCACTTGAGCGGCTCCGGCGTCCACGACTGCGCGGTCCAGCCGGACTCCTGGCAGCCCGCGGTCAACGCCTCGTCGGTGCAGACCAGGAACTTGTAGGTCAGCCCGCGGGCCGGCCAGTTGTCGTCGTCCACCCCTTCGGCGAACAGCGTCGGCGTCACCGACTCGACCACCGAGCCGCTGCCCGGCTGCTGGTAGTTCGACGACGGCGGGGTGTTGTGAACCGTCAGGTCCACCCGTCCGTAGGGGACGCCGTGCGCGACGAAGTAGTCGTGGCCGCCGGGGGTGAACATGGTCAGGTAGAGCTGGTAGTCACCGGGTGCCAGCGGGTCGATCGGGACGTCGAACGCCGCCGAGCCCATCGGGGGGACGTCGTGGGGCGGCGCGAACGTGGGCGTGCGGATGAACGTGTCGCCCTGCTTGACGATGTAGCCGAACCGCGTGCCGCCGCCGGGGGTCCAGGTGGAGGAGCCGAGGTTCACCGCGGTCGCCTGGAGGCTGCCCGCGCGGCTGTTCGTGGGCAGCGTGACGCCGGAGACCTCGAACGACGCGCCCTCCGGCGAGTAGCGCACGTCGAGGTACGGCGGGTTCGCGGAGTTCGCCGACGCGAAGCGCTTGCCGTTGACGTCGGTCTCGTCGGACGCCCGCAGCGACAGGCCGTGGGCGAGGGCCGCGCCGTGCGTCCACCTGGTCATCAGCCAGGCGTCGAGCGGGAGCCCTTCCCAGCCGGGTGCGGCGCAGGCGCTGCCGGCCGGGCCGCCGTGCGCGAACGACTTGCTCGACAGCGCCTGGCCGACCGCCGCGCCGGGCCAGGGCGTCGTGCCGTTCCACGGCTGCGTCACCTCGAACACCGTCACGGAGCGCGGGGTGCAGTTCGGCGAGTAGATGTTGTCGACCGCCAGCGAGGCGCTCAGGACGAACGTGTTGCGCAGGGAGTTCTGCGCCGCCCCGAAGCGCAGGTACGCGCGGGATGCGGGCTGGCCCTGGACCCGACCGACTTCCAGGTCGATGGCGCTGGGTCGGCTGGCCTGGTTCGAGCGGACGTAGGTGTCGTCCAGGTCGGTGGTGAAGCGGCCGGCCGACGGGTCGACCGTCACCGGGAAGACCCGTTCGGGCGCGCGGAGCCAGGCCTGGTCCAGGTCGACGCGCAACGTCCACGCGTCACCGGACCGGTCGAGGGCGTAGCGGACGCCGGTGGAGCGCACGCCGGCGGCGTCGTCCATGAAACCGGCCGGGATGACGGCGACGACCTCGTCGCCGTCGACGAGTTCCACGTCACCCGCCGCGCCGAGCCGCGGTTGCAGGGCGCGCGTCGACAGGGTGAACGAGTACGACGTGGGCGCGGCGGCCGACGCCAGCACCAGGTCTTCCTTCAGCCCGGTCCGGGTGGCGGTGAGCCGGAGGTCGGTGGCGGGCAGCACGGCGCGGTAGGTGATCGCGCTGCCGGAGACCTCACCGCGGGAGGCGGCGGCGTCACGCAGGCCGTAGGTGAGGTGGTGGTCCGCGTCGAACTCGACCCGGACCAGGTCGCGCGCCTGGGCGGAGGTGGCGAAGCTGACCTCGACCGGGGTGGTCCCGGGCCGGACGCGGTCACCGTCGGGCGCGAGGGTGAGGTCGACCGGCTGCCACGAGCCGTCGGCCTGCCGGACGTTGGCCTGACCGGTGTGCAGGCGCAGGGTCCGCGTGCCGTCGGGGTTGTCGAAGGTCTGCGAGTCCTCGGTGCGGTCACCCGTGCGCTCGACGGCGTTCGCGTCGATCGCGGGCACGTCGCGAGCACCGGTCACGGCCGGTGTGACGCGCTGCTGCCCGGCGGTGAAGGCGCGCACCTCGGGCAGCGGGGCCGCCTGGTCGGGCACCGCGCCGGCCGGACGGGCCTGGTCGCGCGGCGGGAGTTCCCGGCCGAACCGCGAGTCCTGCGCGGAGGCGTCGTGCGTCGAGTCGTCGGCGGTGCCGCCGCGCTGCTCGGGAGCGGTGGTCGACGCCCCAGGGGGGAGCCCCCGCCCCGGGCCGAACGGGGTCTGCGAGCCGGGCACCACCGGCGCGACCACCGCCAGCACCAGCAGCAGGACGAACCATCTTCGGGCAGCACGAACTACCGGCGCGCGTCTCACGCGTCCCCCCCAGGTTCCGTTGACGGGCCGTCCTCAGCCCGGCCGGAACGTTAACGAGGGGTCCTCACACTCGGCTCACACAACACCAACGCGCCACCAGGCGCGGTAAAACCCCGGGCGCGTCGACCGGTGCGCCCGGGGTGCGGTCCGCCGGGTCCTACTCGCCGCCGCCCTTGGGCAGGCCGTCGTAGATCTTCTTGCACTCCGGGCAGACGGGCGAGCCCGGCTTCGGCGACTTCGTCACCGGGAACACCTCGCCGCACAGCGCCACCACGTGCGTGCCCATCACCGCGCTCTCCGCGATCTTGGCCTTGCGCACGTAGTGGAACATCTTCGGGGTGTCGTCCCCGGTGTGGTCCGTGCCTTCCGGCCGGGTCTCCACCTCGGGCAGAGTCTGCGTGCTCACGCGAACAGCGTACCTGGGATGATGGCCCCTCGTGAGCACGCCGAGCGTCACCGACGAGGTCCGATCCGCCCTGGCCGAGAACCGGCCGGTGGTCGCGTTGGAGAGCACGATCCTGTCCCACGGGCTACCGCCCGGCCGCAACCGCGAGGTCGCCGAACGGCTCGAAGGCGTGGTGCGCGCCGCGGGCGCGGTGCCCGCCACGATCGCCGTCCTCGGCGGCGTACCCAAGATCGGGTTGACCCCCGCCGAGCTCGACCACGTCTGCGACCCGGCCAACGACCTGGTGAAGCTGTCCCGGCGCGACCTGGGCGCGGCGTACGCGCTCAAGCGCGACGGTGCGACGACGGTCGCGAGCACGGCCGCGCTGGCCCACGCGGCGGGCATCGGGGTGTTCGCCACCGGCGGGCTGGGCGGCGTGCACCGGGGTGCGCGTGAGACGTGGGACGTGTCCGCGGACCTGGACGTGCTGGCCACGACGCCGGTGCTGGTGGTGTGCTCGGGCGTGAAGTCGATCCTGGACATGGGCGCGACGCTGGAGCTGCTGGAGACCCGCTCGGTGCCGGTGATCGGCTTCGGCACGGACCGCTTCCCCGCGTTCTACCGGCGGGAATCGGAGTTCGGCGTGCCGTGGCGGGTGGATTCGGCGGCCGGTGCGGCGGCCGTGGTGGCGGCGCACCGGACCGTGCCCGGTGTGGCGGGCGTGCTGCTGGCCAACCCGATCCCGGTCGAGTTCGAGATGGACGCCGACCTGCACGAGCGGCTGCTGTCGGAGGGCCTGGAGCTGCTGCGCGAGCGGAACGTGCAGGGCAAGGAGGTCACGCCCGTGCTGCTGGAGCACTTCCACACCGCCAGCGGCGGGGTGAGCCTGGACGCCAACGAGGCGCTGGTCGTGTCGAACGCCTCCCTGGCCGCGTCGGTGGCCGTGGAGCTCGCGTCGTGACTTCGATCGTGGTCGTCGGCGACGCCGGGCTGGACGTGGTGGCCCGGCACGCCGGCCCGATCGTGCACGGCGGCGACTCGCGGGCGTCGGTGACCATCGAACCCGGCGGCGCGGGCGCGAACACCGCGGTGTGGCTGGCCGCGTGCGGCACGTCGCCGGTGCTGGTCGCCCGGGTCGGCGCGGACTCGGCGGGACGGCAGGTGCACGCCGAGCTGACGTCGGCCGGGGTGCGGTGCGCGTTCGCCGTGGACACCGAGGCGGCGACGTGCTGCGTGGTGGTGCTGGTGGACGACACCGGTCAGCGCAGCATGCTGCCCGACCGCGGCGCCAACGCCCGCTTCTCCCCCGGCGACCTGGACCGGGGGCTGCTGCGGGACGCCTCGCACCTGCACCTGTCCGGGTACGTGCTGCTGGACGCGTCGTCGCGGCCGGCCGGGTTGGCGGTGCTGCGCGCGGCCCGCGAGGCGGGGTTGACCACGTCGGTCGACCCGCAGTCGTCGGCGTTGATCTACGACGGGTTCCTGGACGACATCCGCGGCGTCGACCTGCTGCTGCCCAACACCGAGGAGCTGGTGGCGCTGACCGGGTCGGCCGAGCCCGCGTCGGCCGCGTCGCTGCTGGACGTGGTGGGCGCGGTGGCGTTGACGTCCGGCGCGGGCGGCGCGAGCTGGGTCGACGCCGACGGCGTGGTGTCCGTGCCGGCGGAGGACGTCGAGTGCGTGGACTCGACCGGCGCGGGGGACGCGTTCGACGCCGGGCTGCTGGCGGCGTGGCTGTCCGGGGCGTCACGCCGGGACGCGCTGCTCGGCGGGGTGCGCGCGGCGGCGCGGGCGGTGTCCGCCGTCGGCGCGCAGCCGGCGGAGGTCCAGCCGTCGGGGGTTCAGCCCTCGATGACGTGATGCGGGCGCGACTCGATCGCCCGGTGCTCCTTGACGAGGCGGCTGGCCTTCTCCGCCTTGCGGGGCGGCCGGTCGTTCGCGACCAGCACCGCCATCCACGGCAGCGGTACCGACAGCACCAGGAAGGCCAGGGCCAGCCACCAGGTCTGGTAGAAGACCATCGCCAGGATGAGGCACGGGATGCGGGCGCCCATCATGATCGCGTACTTGCGCTTGCGCGCGGCGTGCTGCTCCTCGTAGGAGGGCGCCGCTTCGGTGATGAGCACCGGTGTGCCGTCGCGCTCGGGACTGACCATGCCTCCATCGTCCCACCGCGTGAGCCCGACGGATACCTGCCCGGTGTGTTTTTGATTGCTGCTCGTGCCGGCCGGCGTGACCGCCGCACGGGCGCGCCGGTGACCTTAGGATCCCGTTGTGGTCGCCCTTGATCGCCTGGTCGACGTGCTGGGGAGCCTCGGCACGCACCTGAGCTGCGCGCCCCGGGGACGCAACGTGGACCTGCGCGGGGTCGCGCTGCACGACCCGGCGGAGCACACGACCGCCGCCCCGGACGACGTGCTGCTCGGGTTGGGCGTGCCCTCACCCGCCGCCGCGGCCAGGTTGGTGGGCACGACGGCGGCCGCGGCGGTCGTGCTGCACGGCGCCCCGCCGTTGGACGAGCGGGTGCTCGCGGCGGCGAAGAAGTCCGGCGCGGCGGTGCTGCTGGTCGACCCGTCGGTGCCGTGGGGGCAGTTGGCGAACGTCGCGCAGACCCTGGTGCTCGGCGGTCAGGGCTCCGGTGACCTGTTCGCGGTGGCGGACGCGATCGCGGCGGTGGTCGGCGGGCCCGTGACCATCGAGGACCAGCAGTCGCGGGTGCTGGCCTACTCCTACCGGCAGCAGGGCGTCGACCCGGTGCGGGTGCAGACGATCCTGGGACGGCGGGTGCCGGAGGAGGCGTGGCAGGCGCTGGACGCGTACGGCGTGTTCACGCACCTGGCGCGGTCCGACGAGCCGCTGTTCGTGCCGAAGCTGACCGACCAGCTCGGCGGGCGGTTGGTGGCGGCGGTGCGGGCCGGGCGCGAGCTGCTGGGATCGGTCTGGGTCGAGGTGGACGAGCCGGTGGACGCGGCCCGGGCGTCGGCCCTGGTGGACGGTGCGCGCACGGCGGCGTTGCACCTGCTGCGAGCACGGGCGTCGGCGGATCTGGAGCGGCAGGCCGAGGCGGACCTGGTGATCGAGGCGCTGGACTCGGGGCTGCCCGCGAACCTGGCCCGGCTGGGGCTGCCGTCGACCGACCTGCGGGTGATCGCCGTGCAGGCGCACGCCGGCGAGGGTGAGCACGGCGCGGCGCTGCTCGCGTTCTCCCGGGCGACGGCGGGCTTCGGCTGGTCGCGGCCCGGCCGGTCGGCGTTGTTCGGCAACGTGCTCTACACCGTGCTGCCGTGCGGCGACGACCCGTCGGCGGCGGTGGACTGGGTGCGGGCGCTGGGGCGTGAGCTGCCCGCGGAAGCCCTGGTGCTGGCCGGGGTGGGTGGCCGGGCGGACGCGGCGTCGCTGCCCGCGTCGCGCGGTGAGGCCGACGAGTGCCTGGCGCTGTCCGGCGGCGAGCCCGTGGTGTACGACCGGGCGTGGGCGCGGGTGCTGTTGCGGCGGCTCGCGGCGGTGGCGGAGGCCGGGCGGTTGCCGTCGCGCGGGCCGGTGGCGGACCTGGTGCGGCACGACGCCGAGCACGGCACGCAGTACGCGGTCACGTTGCGGGCGTGGTTGGCGGCCCAGGGCGATTCGCGCGAGGCGGCGCGGGTGCTGTCCGTGCACCCGAACACGCTGCGGTACCGGATGCAGCGGATGGCGGCGGTGACGTCGTTGCCGTTGGACGACCCGGAGCAGCGGCTGGCGATGGCCATCGCGCTGGCGATCACGCCCTGAGCGCCGCCAAGCCGCCGAGCAGCAGGTCCAGGCCGAACTCGAACCGCTCCGCCGCGGTCTCGGCGGTGAACAGGGGGCCGGCGGCGAGCGTGTTGGCGAACGCGTCCGGTGGCAGGGAGCTCAGGTACTCCCCCATCCGGCTGCCCCGGTCGGCGACCTCGGTCCGGTCGACCGCGAGCCACGCACTGCCCTCGTACGCGAACGCTTTGGTGTAGAGGGTGAGCGCGTCGGCGGCGTAGGCCGCCCGGGTGAGCGACAGGCCGCCCGCGCGCAGGAGGCTGAGCAGCGCTTCGCCGTGCCGCAGGGCGTTCGGGCCGATCGGGATCATGATCTGCCAGGCGACCTCGGCGATGCCCGGGTGGGCCTGCATGGCCGCGACCTGGGCGCGGAGCAGGTCCTTGACCTGGTGCTGCCAGCGATCGGGGTCGGGCGCGGGCAGCGGGACGTCCTCCAGGACCCGGTCCAGCATCAGCTCGACCAGCTCGTCCTTGGTGGCGACGTGGGCGTAGAGCGAGGCCGGGCCCGTGCCGAGGGCGTGCGCGACCCGCCGCATGCTGACGGCGTCGAGGCCTTCGGCGAGCAGCACGTCCAGGCCGGTGCGGACGATCAGCTCCCGTGACAGGCGCGGCTTGACGGCCGGCTTGGCGGGTGGCGTGCGCCAGGGCGGGTCCTGCGTCATGCGAACACCGTACTTGACACGAACACCGTTCGTTCGGAACATCGTTCGTGTGACGAACACTGTTCGACCGAGACCGCTGATCGAGCTGACCGCTGCTGTCGCCGCGTCCCCGGAGGTCGTGCTGGCCGCGGTGGAGGCGGCGATCCGTGCCGCCGGGGGTGGCCGGATCGAGGTGGACCGCGTGCGGCGGACGGTCGCCGTTCAGGGCGGGTGGTGGTACCGCGGCGAGTACGAGGTGGAGGCGACCGCCGGGGGCAGCCGCCTGACCCACCGCGTCCGCAACGTCGCCCGCCGGGGCCGCTGGGCCGTGCCGCTGGCCAACCGCCTATTCGTGGGCTACCGCGCGCGGACCTCCTGCGGCTTCACCGCGTTCGTGAGGGACCTGAACGTTGAATTCGGGGGTCCTGAACGTTCGACTCTCGAGACCTGAGCGTTCGACTCTCGCGTGTGTCGAACGCTCAGGTCCCGAGTGTCGAACGCTCAGGTACCCCGAGTTCGACGTTCGGGTGGGCTGGTCGGGCGCGGGCGGGTGGGGCGCGAGACCATGGCGGCGTGCTCCCTGATCTTTCCGCCGACCTGACCGCACGGCTGCGCGAGGCGTTCCGCGCCGCCGACTACGACGCGGACGGGGTGGTCGACGTGCTCGGGCCGCAGGCGCACGCCGCCCTCGGCCGCGGTGAACCCGAGGCCGCCCGCCGGGCCACCCGTGACGCGGGCGCGCTCGGCACGCTGGTCCGCCTGTTCCTGCTCGGCGACACCGAGCCCGAGGCCGCCGTCCGCGCGGCCCTGCCGGACGTCGACCTGGACACCGCCGTCAAGGCCGAGGTGCTGCGCGGTGACGGCGACGGGCTGCGCGCCGGGCTGGACATCCGCCCCTACGGCGACGACGAGGGCTCCTGGTGGGTCATCGCCGACCAGGACGCCGACCAGCGCGGCGGCCCCGTGCCCACCGACCACGTGCTCGGCGTCGGCCACGCCTCCATCAGCCTGGCCCGCGCCACGTCCCGCCGCCCGGTCGGCACCCTGCTCGACCTGGGCACCGGCTGCGGCGTCCAGGCCCTGCACGCGAGCAGGCACGCGGAGCGCATCACCGCCACCGACCTGTCCGACCGGGCGCTGGCGCTGGCGGCGGGCACGTTCCGGATCAACGAGGTGGACGTCGAACTGCGCCAGGGCGAGTGGTTCGGCCCCCTGCGCGGCCGCCGGTTCGACCAGGTCGTCTGCAACCCGCCGTTCGTGGTGGGCCCGCCCCGGGTCGACTACGTCTACCGCGACTCCGGCCTCGGTGGCGACGACGCCAGCGCCCTGGTCGTGCGCCAGATGCCGGCGTTCCTCAACGAGGGCGGCGTCGGCCAGCTGCTGGCCTCCTGGCTGCACCGCAGGGGCGAGGACTGGGCCGACCGCGTGTCGTCCTGGCTGCCGCGCGGCGGCGTGGACGCCTGGTTCGTGCAGCGCGACGTCGCCGACCCCGCCCTCTACGTCGGCACGTGGCTGCGCGACGCGGGCGTCGACCCGCGCAGCGCCGAGGGCCGCGCCAAGGCGTCGGCGTGGCTGGACTGGTTCGCCGACAACGACGTCGAGGGCATCGGGTTCGGCTTCGTCACCCTCCGCCGCACGGACGCCGCGCACGCCGAGGTGGTGTGCGAGGACCTGCGCCACGCCTTCGACGACCCGCTGGGCCCCGAGTCCGCCGCCTGGCTGGACCGGGTCGCCTGGCTGCGCGCCACCGACAACGACCGGCTGCTGGCCACCCGCTTCACCGTGCCGGGGACCGTGCTCCTCGAAGAGGTCTCCGAGCCGACCGACGAGGGCTGGGAGGCGGTCGTGCGCCGCCTGCACCGCGTGGACGGCCCGGGCTGGCAGCACGAGCTGGACGAGACCGCGGCCAAGCTCCTCGCCGGCTTCCGGGGCGCGCTGCCGCTGGCCGACCTGGTCACGCTGCTCGCCTACGCGCACGACCTGGACGCCGACGCGCTGGCCGCGGCCGCCCTCCCGATCGTCCGCGACCTCGTCCGGCACGGCATGGTGGTGCCCGCGTGAGAGCGGTTGTGGCACGCGTCACAGAGGCGTCGGTCACGGTGGACGGCGAGGTCGTGGGCGAGATCGCCGAACCGGGCCTGTTGGTCCTGCTCGGCATCCACGTGGACGACGACGTGGCCAAGGCGCACGTGATGGCGCGGAAGCTGCACGAGTTGCGCGTCCTGCGGGACGAGGAGTCGTGCGCCACGACCGGCGCACCCCTGCTCGTGGTGAGTCAGTTCACACTCTACGGAGACGCGCGGAAGGGTCGGCGGCCGTCCTGGACGGCCGCCGCACGACCCGAGCACGCCGAGCCGTTGGTGGGGGAAGTGGTCTCGGAACTGCGCCGGAAGGGCGCCCGGGTACAAACCGGACGGTTCGGCGCGATGATGTCCGTGCGCAGTGCGAACGACGGTCCGTTCACCGTGTTGGTCGAACTCTAGATCGTTCTCAGGCAATCCTCAGGATTCGCGGCGCAACCGCTGTGACGGCAGTGACGTCTCTTGGTCATGGGAAGCGGGAACCATTTCGACCCGGTTCGCGTTTCCCCCAGTGACAGACACCGAAAGGTGGCCGCGCAGCGCAGCGCGGAGTGTGCGACACGACCGCACTGCCAGCCCGCGACACAAGGGGGAGGGAGCGCCATGACCGTCCCGAAGCTCCTCGACCGTCAGGTCGGGAACGAGACGACCAGCACGAGCGCCGAGTTGGACCTCGACGCCCAGGGACCGGCCGCGGACCTGGTTCGGGTCTACCTGAACGGGATCGGCAAGACAGCGCTGCTGACCGCGGCGGACGAGGTGGAGCTCGCCAAGCGGATCGAGGCGGGCGTCTTCGCGCAGCACAAGCTCGAGACCCACCCGGAGCTGCCGGAGGAGCGCCAACGCGAACTCCGCGCGTTGATCCGGGATGGGCACGTGGCAAAGAACCACCTTCTCGAAGCGAATCTGCGCTTGGTGGTTTCGCTGGCGAAGCGATACACCGGGCGCGGAATGCCGCTGCTCGATCTGATCCAGGAGGGGAACCTGGGTCTGATCCGCGCGGTGGAGAAGTTCGACTACACCAAGGGCTTCAAGTTCTCGACCTACGCGACCTGGTGGATCCGCCAGGCGATCACGCGGGGAATGGCGGACCAGGGTCGCACGATCCGGCTGCCCGTCCACCTCGTGGAACAGGTCAACAAGCTCGCCCGGATCAAGCGCGACCTGCACCAGCAGCTCGGCCGCGAGGCGACCAACGAGGAACTGGCCAAGGAGTCGGGCCTGTCCCCGGAGAAGGTCGTCGACCTGCTCGACCACGCGCGCGACCCGGTGAGCCTGGACATGCCGGTCGGTACCGAGGAGGACGCCCCGCTGGGCGACTTCATCGAGGACTCCGACGCCACGGACGCGGAGAGCGCGGTCATCTCCGGCCTGCTGCAGGACGACCTGCGCCGGGTGCTGGCCACGCTGGACCCGCGCGAGCAGGCGGTGATCCGGCTGCGCTACGGGCTGGAGGACGGCCAGCCGCGCACCCTGGACCAGATCGGCAAGCAGTTCGGCCTGTCGCGGGAGCGGGTGCGGCAGATCGAGCGCGAGGTCATGTCGAAGCTGCGCCAGGGCGAGCGGGCGGCCAAGCTGCGGGCCTACGCCAGCTGAGCTGACGCGATACAGCGTCCACCCAGCGGGAAGTCACCACCGCGCGGGATTGACTTGTGACGCCAGTCACGGCACGGTCGTGCGTTACACGAGCCAAGCGACACCTCCGCCCCATCACGCGGAGGTTGTCGCACGCCGAGGAAGGTCGGGGCGGTCGGGGGCCGGCCCGGCCTTCCGCATCTTCGCTCAGCCGCCCAGGTACTCCACGAGCTTCTCGCGGAAGAACCGGACGTGCGCCTCGTGCTCCTCGCCGGTGTAACCGCGGGGCACGCCCTCCACGATCATCACCAGGCACAGGTACGCGCGGTAGAGCGCGATCCGGGTCAGCTCGGCCTCGCTGAACGCCGTCACGCCGTACCCGGCCTTGAAGTCGTCGTCCAGGTCGGCGAACAGCGCCACGGTCGCGATCTCGGCCAGCGGGTCGCCGAACATCGCCCGTTCCGGGTCGATGATCCCCTCGATCCGGTACTGCCCGTCCGGGCCGCCGGCGAGGAAGATGTTCGCCTCCCACAGGTCGAAGTGCACGAGCACCGGCTCGGCCACCTCGTCCAGCAGGTGCGCGCGGGCCTCGAACGCCGGCCGCACGTCCGGCAGCTCCACGCCGAACCGGTCCGCGTCGGCCAGCGCCGCGTCCACCATGGCCGTGAACGCCTCGCGCCACGTCGCCCCGTTCGGCCCCTGCACGTAACCGAAGACGTCACCGGTGATCCGGTGCAGGTCGCGGACGACCACGCCCAGCTCGCGGCGCAGCGCGGCGTGCTCGGCATCGGTCAGCCGGGCCCGCGCCGACGACCAGGGCTCGCCCAGCAGCGCCGTCATGAGCAGCAGGCCGTCCTCGTGCAGCAGCACCTGCGGCACGGGCAGGCCGTGCGCCGCCATCAGCTCGAACGCCAACGCCTCCGTCCGCATCAGGTCACGCTCGTAGGTGAGCAGCGGCACGTCCGGCGGTGGCGCGACCTTCAGCACGGTCTCGCGGCCGTCCGCCGCGGTGAGCCGGTAGGCGGTGTTGAACATGCCCTCGGTCAGCTCGACGTGCGCGGCGAGCGGCACTCCGAGGACGCGGCGGACCAGGGCGTCGAGTTCGGCTTCGGGGAGCCGGCGCTTGGTGAGGCTGTCGACCACGACGCGAATCACACCACGCCTGGCGGGACCTGACGGGGCTGTCGGTATAAGTTCGGCGGAACCCGAAGCGCGCAAGGGAGCCCGCGACGTGACCTCGTCGAACCTGTTGGGACCGACGTTCCAGTACACCGACGTCCTGCCGCTGGCCAAGGACAACCACACCGAGTACCGGCTCGTGACGCCGGACGGCGTGTCGGTCGTCGAGGCCGCCGGACGGACGTTCCTCCAGGTCGAGCCCGCGGCGTTGACGCTGCTGGCCAAGGAGGCGATCCGGGACATCCAGCACCTGCTGCGGCCCTCGCACCTGGCCCAGCTGCGCGCGATCGTGGACGACCCCGAGGCCAGCGGCAACGACCGGTTCGTCGCGATGGACCTGCTGCGCAACGCGTGCATCTCCGCGGGCGGCGTGCTGCCCATGTGCCAGGACACCGGCACGGCGATCGTGATGGGCAAGCGCACCGAGTCCGTGCTGACCGGCGGCACCGACGAGGAGGCGTTGTCGCGCGGCATCTTCGAGGCCTACCAGGAGCTGAACCTCCGGTACTCGCAGATGGCCCCGGTCACGTTCTGGGACGAGAAGAACACCGGCACCAACCTGCCCGCGCAGATCGAGCTGTTCACCGCGCCGGGCGTGGAGCCGAAGTACGAGTTCCTGTTCATGGCCAAGGGCGGCGGCTCGGCCAACAAGACGTTCCTGTACCAGGAGACCAAGGCGCTGCTGAACCCCTCGCGGCTGGCCAAGTTCCTGGACGAGAAGCTGCGCTCGCTCGGCACGGCCGCGTGCCCGCCCTACCACCTCGCCGTGGTCGTCGGCGGCCTGTCGGCCGAGCAGAACCTGAAGGTCGCCAAGCTCGCGTCCGCCCGCTACCTCGACGGCCTGCCCACCGAGGGCTCGGCCGCCGGGCACGCGTTCCGGGACGTCGACCTGGAGCAGCAGGTGCTGGAGCTGACCCGGAACTTCGGCATCGGCGCGCAGTTCGGCGGCAAGTACTTCTGCCACGACGTGCGCGTGATCCGGCTGCCCCGGCACGGCGCGTCCTGCCCGGTCGGCATCGCCGTGTCGTGCTCGGCGGACCGCCAGGCCAAGGCGAAGATCACGCCCGAGGGCATCTTCCTGGAGCAGCTGGAACGGGACCCGGCGCACTTCCTGCCCGACGTGACCGGCGAGGACCTGTCCGACGAGGTCGTGAAGATCGACCTGACCCGGCCGATGGCCGAGATCCGCGCGACGCTGTCGGCGTTGCCGGTGAAGACGCGCGTGTCGCTGACCGGGCCGTTGGTGGTGGCGCGCGACATCGCGCACGCCAAGATCAAGGAGCGGCTGGACGCGGGCGAGCCCATGCCGCAGTACCTCAAGGACCACCCGGTGTACTACGCCGGGCCGGCCAAGACGCCCGAGGGCTACGCCTCCGGGTCGTTCGGGCCGACGACGGCCGGCCGGATGGACTCCTACGTCGAGCAGTTCCAGGCGGCCGGCGGGTCGCTGGTGATGCTGGCGAAGGGCAACCGGTCCAAGCAGGTGACGTCGGCGTGCGCCACGCACGGCGGGTTCTACCTGGGCTCGATCGGTGGCCCGGCGGCCCGGCTGGCCCAGGACTGCATCCGCAAGGTCGAGGTGCTCGAGTACCCCGAGCTGGGCATGGAAGCGGTCTGGAAGATCGAGGTGGAGGACTTCCCGGCGTTCGTCGTGGTGGACGACAAGGGCAACGACTTCTTCGCCGAGACCTCCGCCCCGACCCTCCAGATCTCGTTCCGGAAGTAGCCCTACAGGTCGAACACGCCGAGCTTGGCGCCGCGCGTGAAGAAGTCCCACTCGCTGAAGGTGAAGCGCTGTGGGACTTCTTCCGGCCGGTTGCTGTTGCGGACGAGCACCTCGTCGTCCGTGCGCATGACCTCGACGCAGTTCGAACCTCCGCCGCTGAACTTGGTCCACTCGCCTGGCTTCAGGGTCATCCGGTCTCCTCTGTGATCCGGGTCAGGAGTTCGCGGCTCTCCTCCACTCCCAGCGCCTTCGCCCGGGTGTGGTCGAACCAGCGGCCGGCCTTCTCCACGTGGTTGACCCCGTCCTCGAAGTGGTCTCCGAACGGGGTGTCGACGCTGACCAGCGACGGCATCTTGTTGGGTAGCCGGAACAAGGTCAGCGTAGTACCGGTCAGTGCGTGCGCCCCGGCTCCCTGCGGCATCACCTGCACCACGACGTTGTCCAGCTCGGTCATGGCGAGCACGTGCTTGAGCTGGTCGCGCATGATCTCCGGGCCGCCGATGTTCGCTCGGAAGGCTGGCTCCGAGATCACCGCCCACAGCTTCAGCGGCGGCTGGCGCTCGGTCAGCAACGCCTGCCGTTCCATGCGCAGGTAAAGGTTCTTCTCCAGCACCTCGCCGCTCAGGCCGACCCCGGCCATGAGTGCACGCGTGTAGTACTCGGTCTGGAGGACCGCCGGGATGAGCTCGAACGACGAGTACAGCGCTTCGGTGGCGATGGCCTCCACGTCGAGGATGCGGCGCAGCCAGGGCGGGATCGGACCGCCGATCTTGCTCTTGGGCCGGCGGCGGTGGGCGTCGGAGTTGAGCGCGAACAGGTCCTCGCGGGTCTCGTCGTCGGCGCCGTAGAGGTCGAGCAGCTTCTCCAGCTCGGCCTGCTTGATGCCGCTGATGGCGTTCTCGATGTTGCTGACCTTGGTCAGCGTGCAGTGCAGCACCTCGCCCACGCGTTCCCGGGGCACGCCTGCCTCTTCGCGCATGCGGCGCAAGGTCGTGCCGATCTGGATGCGGGCGGCACTGCGGTGTGGGCTGGTCATCGCTCTCCTCGATCATCACCCGATCGGGACTTGTGCACATGGTGTACGTACGAGATGGTTGTCCCGAATTCGGGGAGTATACAACCAAGTGCGGAGAGTGAGTGACCATGGGGTCGCGTTTCTACCAGGTGAGCGTGATCGAGTCGTCCGGGAGCGGTACGTCGCTCTTCCGCCAGATCACGCGGGAGCCCGCGGACGGGACGGAGGACCTGCACGCGTGGATGGTGCGGACGTTGCTGGACCGCCGGTGCGACCTGGGGCTCTACGTCGGCGAGGCGGGGGTGATCGTGGCGGACGAGGACCAGGTGGACGCCGACCTGTGGCTGGCGTGGGACGGGGTGGCCGCGTTCGCGACCGCCGAGTGACGGGTGCGCGGGGTAAAGCAGTCGCGTGCTCCGGACCGCTGTAGCACCTTGGCGGCATGACGTTCGACGAGTTGGTGGCCGAGGGCGCGGCCGTGCCGGTGGAGGGGTGGGACTTCTCCTGGTTCGAGGGCCGGGCGACGGAGGGGCGGCCGTCGTGGGGCTACTCGAAGCTGATGGCCGCTCGGATGGCGACGGCCGAGGCGGCGCTCGACGTCCAGACCGGCGGCGGTGAGGTGCTGGCGGAGATCCCGCAGGCACCGCCCGTGCTGGCGGCGACCGAGTCGTGGCCGCCGAACCTGGAGATCGCCCGCCGCACCCTCGCTCCCCTGGGCGCGCGGGTGGTGCGCGCCGAGGACGACGGGCCGCTGCCGTTCCCGGACGCGTCGTTCGACCTGGTGGTGAGCAGGCACCCGGTCGTGACGCGGTGGGACGAGGTCGGCCGGGTGCTGCGACCGGGTGGCACCTACCTGTCGCAGCAGGTCGGCATGGGCACGTTGCGGGAGATCACCGACTTCATGATGGGTCCGCGGCCCGTCGGCGACGAGCGCAGCACCGAACGGGCGGTGACCGGGCTGGAGGCGGCCGGGCTGACGGTCGTGGACCTGCGGTCGGAGTCGTTGCGGGTGGAGTTCTTCGACGTCGGCGCGGTCGTGCACTTCCTGCGCAAGGTGGTGTGGGCGGTGCCCGACTTCACCGTCGAGTCCTACCGGGACCGGTTGGTCGCGATGCACGACCACATCGCGAGGGAGGGGTCGTTCGTCACGAGTTCGGAGCGGTTCCTGGTCGAGGCGCGCAAGGACGGTCAGCCGGGGGTGTAGATCACCCCGAGCTGGTCCACCTCGGTGCCGGACCGGCCCGTGAAGCCCGCGATGTGCCAGCCGGCGGGTGCGGTGACCGTGACCGCGTCGCCGGTCGGGGTGCCCGCGGCGATCGTCCGGCCGAGCGTGGTCGTGATGCGGACGGAGAAGATCCGGGTGCGGCCGTCGCGTTGACCGCGGGTGAGCGTGGCCGCGGTCAGGCGCTCGCCGGGTTCGAGGGTGAGCGTGGTCGGCGTGCCGCCGGGACCGCCGTGGGTGCGGGTGGTGCCGTCGGCGAGGGTGATCCCGACGCGGTCGAGCCGCGCGCCGCCGCTCAGGGTGAGCGAGCGGACCGTCGTGCCGGGGTGGACGGTGTCCACGTCGGTGAACGGGGTGCCGTGCGGGCCGCCGAACGGGTCGCTCAGGCGCAGGTGGTCGGCGAGCCGCCAGGTGAAGCCGACGGCGTGCGGGTAGTGGTCGGACAACGGCTCGCCGTCGGCGTCGAGGAACGCCGCGTGGTCGTTGCGGTAGGTGGTGGCGGTGAGGTCGACGAACGCGTTGTCGCGGTAGAAGACCTTGTCCACGACTTCACACGAACTGGTGACGTTCTGCGGGTCGCAGACGAGCGCCGGTGCGCCGGCGGCCGGTTCGACACCGCCCCGGACCAGCTCGACCCAGGCGTCGGTGAGACCGTTGGAGTGGACCAGGTCGCGGATGTTGTCGCCCGCCCGGGTGTAGCGGGTGTTGGTGTCGCCCATGATGATCACCGCGTTGCCGGCCGAGTTCCGGGTGACGTACTGGGACAGTTGGGTGATGTTGGCGCGGCGGGCGGCGAGGTCGGCGTCCGAGCTGCCGGCGTTGGCGTGCACGTTGTAGAGGTCGACGTACACGCCCTCGGCCAGGCGGAGGCGGGCGAACGAAAAGCCCTTGGGGGTCAGGCAGTCCGTGCCGTTGCACCGGTCCCACTTCACGCGCGTGAAGTCGGTGTACGGGTAGGCGGACAGGGTGTTGAGGCCGTCGCCGAACGGCACTCCCCCGCTGGTCGGCGTGCGGTGCGGGTGGTTGTCGGCGGCGTAGAGGGCGGCGTGGTAGTTGAAGTCCTCCTGGACGTTCACCACGGCGTAGTCGCGGATCCGCGCGCCGATGAGCGGGGTGTTCTCCGCCGGGTTCGAGCCGGACAGCGGTTCGGGGAGGCCGGCGACGTTGTAGGTCAGCACCGAGAACCGGCCGGTGGACTGGCCGGTGACGTCGGCGGACGCGGGCGTGGTCAGCGCGGTGGCGGCCGACGCGGCGAGCACGACGGCGAGCAGCAGGCCGAGGGGTCGTCTCACGTCACCGGAGTCTGGTGGTCCGGTCGACCCGACCGGAACCGCTGACGCGAGACTTTCTCAGGTAATCACCCGGACGGACGCCCGCGCCATCGGCGTTCGCCACGTCGCCGTCGAGGCGGTGCCGGAAGTGGGCGATGTCCTCCAGCGTGAGGCCGTGCTCGAGCAGGTAGCGGATCGAGTGCGCGCGATCGACCGTGCCGGGGCCGTACCGGCGGTAGCCGTTGGGCGTCTGAGAACGCGGCCTCGTCCGGCTGCTCGTGCATGGGTGTGGCGATCGGGCCCAGCTCTACGGCCACCGCTCGCACGCCGTGCGGCGCGTACTTGCACGGCCCAGCTCCGGGTCAGGCTCTCCAGCGCCGACGTCAACGCCGCGCAGGGCTCGCCGCCGGGCACGGCCGACCGCGCTGACCGATGGCCGTCGTCATGCGGCCGACCGCAGGGCTTGACGTCCGCGTGGAGGTCAAGCCGACTCTTCGCGGGTCTCCAGGAGGATCCGACGTTGGCCGAGGGGTGCGTCGAGCGTGACGTCGAGCGGCACGTGGCGGATGTCGGCGGTGCAGGCGGCGGACTCCGAGTACTTGGTCGTGACCAGCGTGATCAGCACCTGGTCGCCGGACTGGGCCGTGACCTCGGCGCGCACGCGGTCGCAGCCGCCTTCTTCGCCCGTGACGCGGATCGTGCGGGCGTCGGCGGACGTCCACACCGGCTCCTGGTGGCCGAGCGCGCCGCTGTCGACCTGGGCGGCCGGCACCTCGGTCCCGCCGCCCGCCAGCGGTGCGGCGCTCGTCTGGGGTGGTGGCGGCGTGGGCTCGGACTCGGACAACGATGACAACGTTGTCGGAGCAGCCGAAGAGCTGGTCGTCGCCGTGCTCGACGAAGGCTGGCCGCCGCCGAACGGGGCGTTGGCGGTGTTGCTCGTGCAGCCCGCGAGCGCGACGAGGGCCAGAACGGCGGCGGCGACGTGGACGTGTCTCATACCTCGAGGACGGTAGTCGCCGCCGTGGAGGTTGCAAGGCGGTGCCCGGCCGACCGGGGGCAGGTCGACCGGGCACCCGAGGGGTTACTTCTGGTCCTGCCGGGTGCTCAGCACGACCTGGCGGTCGCCGAGCGGCGCGTCGAGCTTCGCGGTCAGCGGCGGGTAGCGGATGTCCATCGTGCAGACCGGCTGGTCCGCCGGCGTGGTCTCGACCAGCACCACCTTCACGACCTGGGCGTTCTGCTCGGCGATCTCGACGCTCGCCTTGCCGCAGCCCGCTTCCTGGGCGATGACGCCGAGCACGCTGCCGTCGCCCTCGGTCCAGGTGGTGGTGGGGTTGCCCTCGGGGACGCTGCTCGCGTCGATCCGCTCCTTGGGCACTTCCTTGCCGCCCGGCGGCACGGGGCTCTCGAACTCCGGCTCTTCGACGCTGGGCGAAGTCGGTTCGGCCGACGTGGTCAGCGTCGGTCCGCTGTTGCCCGGACCGACGGGCGTGGACGTTGCGCAGGCGGCGAGCACGACCAGCAGCACACCCGCGCCGATCGCGGTTCCAAGGCTTCTCATGACCCAAGGACGGACCGACCCCACCCCCGGGTTGCCCACCCTTCTTCACAGTTACCCGTTCAGGCGACCCCGAGAGTCGAACGCTCAGGTCCCGAGAGTCGAACGCTCAGGACCCCTGAATTCAACGCTCAGGACACGGGCGTGCCGACCTGAGCGTTGAACTCGGGGTACCTGAGCGTTCGACTCTCGGGCGCTGAGCGTTCGACTCTCGCGTTAGCGGAGGGATTGGGTGAGGCCGGCGATGGCGTGGCGGAGGGCGGTCAGGCGCGACTCGGAGGCGAGGCCCGCGTGGTAGAGGTGGAACTCCTGGACGCCGGCCTCCGCGTAGGCCAGCCACTCCTTCAGCAGCTCGTCGCCGTCGGCCGGTTTCGGCGGCAGGGCCAGCACGTAGGCCGCCGTGCGCACGTCCGCCTCCGCGCGCAGGGCGCGGATCGCCGGCAACGACGCGTCCACGCCCGGCCAGCACGTCACGGTCAGCACGTCGACGTCGGCGTCGACGCCCCCGGCCACCGTGGCGAACGGCCCGGTGCCCCACGGGTCGGCCGTCGCGTGCGCGGCGATGCGCGTGGACGGCGAAGTCGACCGGATGAGCCCGACGAGGTCACGTCGGAGGGAACGGGACAGGTCGGTGCGCACCGAGCGCACGCTGTCGGCCCGCGCACCCAGAGCCTCCTCCACGCTGGTGGCGGCGCTGTCCACACCCGCACGCACCAGAGCGCGCAAGCCCTCGACGTCGTCGTGACGCCGCGAGCACCCCGCGCAGAAGCACAACGACAGCAGCTTCTGCTGCACCGCCGACCAGTCCGCGCCGTCGGTCTTCTCGTGGTGCCCGCCGTGGAAGAACCCGAGCGGCCCGCACGCCTCCAGCACGATCCCGTCCGGCCGCCCGAGCGCGAGCACCTCGGACACCAGCGTCCGCGCGTACTCGACCACGTCCTCGTTCGACGGGCACAACGCGTACGGGTACAGATCCCCGAAAGCGTTACGAACCGCCACGTCCGGGTGAGCGTCGCCCAACCGGCTGCTGTGCGTCAGCACGGTCCACGCGTACACCGGCAGCCCGGCCGCCCTCAGCGCGTCCGAAGCCTCCGTGTACGAGTCCGCACCGTCCATCCACGACGGTTCGGCGGGCACCAACCGCTTGCCCCTCCAAGCCTCCTCCCGCACGGGCAGGTAGAACGCCGCGTGCCGCGCGTCCACCATCCGGTGCGAGGGATGGAACGGCGTCGCGGCCCGCACCGTGTGGTACGACGCGGCCAACGCGACCGCGTCCACCCCCAACGACGCGATCCGGTCGACGGCGGCCGGGTCGCCGACGACATCCCAGGGGTAGACGTGCGCAACGGTGGTCACCACCGGGGGCGCTTCCTCTCGTAGGACGGGTCGTGCTCCTGCATGTAACCGGTGTCGTCGCGCTGCACGAGGCCGCACGTCCGGTAGTTCTCCGCGAGCCGCGCCAGCGCGTCCCGGTCCAGCTCGACGCCCAGGCCGGGCGCGGTCGGCACCGGCAGGGCACCGTCCACGAACGTGAACGGCGTGGTGATCACGTCGTCCGCGGAGTTCCACGGGTAGTGCGTGTCGCACGCGTAGTTCAGGTTCGGCGTGGACGCGGCCAGGTGCGTCATCGCGGCCAGGCTGATGCCCAGGTGCGAGTTGGAGTGCATGGACAGGCCGATGCCGAACGTCCGGCAGATCCCGGCCAGCTCCTTGGACCGCGACAGGCCGCCCCAGTAGTGGTGGTCGGACAGGATGACCTGCACCGCGCCGACCTCGACCGACCGGGCGATGTGCTCGAACGCGATCACGCACATGTTCGTCGCCAGCGGCATCGGCGCGCGTGCCGCGACCTCCGCCATCCCGTCGATGCCCGGTGCCGGGTCCTCCAGGTACTCGACCACCCCGTCGAGCTCCTCGGCGACCTTCAGCGACGTCTCCGGCGTCCACGCCGCGTTGGGGTCCAGCCGCAGCGGGTGGTCGGGGAACGCCTCGCGCAGCGCGCGGATCGCCTCGACCTCCTGCTCGGGCGGGTACACGCCGCCCTTGAGCTTGATCGAGCCGAACCCGTGCCGCTCGACCAGCAACCGGGCCTGGGCCACGATGCCCGCCGGGTCCAGCGCCTCGCCGAACCCGTCCGGCTCCGCGCCGGGGTGCCCGGCCCACTTGTAGAACAGGTACGCGCTGTACGGCACGGCGTCGCGCACCGCGCCGCCGAGCAGGTCGCTGACCGGGCGGCCGAGCGCCTTGCCGCGGATGTCCCAGCACGCCACCTCGAACGGCGAGAACACCCGGTCCACAGTGGACTCGACGGTGAGCGGCCCGGTCAGCCCGTGCCGGTCGGACCCGGCCTCGCCGCCCAGCGCCGCCGCGATGCGGGAGTGCATCTCGTTCAACGCGTGCACGTCCAGGCCCACCAGCGCGGGTGCGGCCGTGCGCATCCGGTTGAGGTGGCCGATGTCGCCGTAGCTCTCGCCGAGCCCGGAGATCCCCTCGTCGGTGTGCACCTCCACGATGGTGCGCAACGCCCAGGGCTCGTGCACGCCCACCGAGTTCAGCAGCGGAGGGTCGCGGAAGGCGACCGGGGTGATGACGATGTCGGTGATCTTCATGCGGACAGGCTCCGACCCGCCGCGACGATCTTCTCCAGCTCCGCCGCGTGCTCGGGCGTCGGGTCGAGCAGCGGCGCGCGGACGCCGCCGACGTCGAGCCCGGTGGCCCGCACGGCCGCCTTCACCAGTGACACGGCGTAGCCGGGCACCTTGTCGCGCAACTCGACCAGCGGCTTGTAGAACTCCAGCAGGTACCTGTTGACCAGCGCGTCGTCACCGCTGTGCACGGCGTGGTAGAAGCCGAGCGAGATCTCCGGCGCGAAGCAGAACACCGCCGACGAGTACAGGTCCACGCCGATGCCCCGGTACGCGGGCACGGTCAGCTCGGCGGTCGGCAGGCCGTTGAAGAACTGGAACGGCTTCTCCACCGACGACCGCACCGCGAGCACGATGCGGTGGAGCTGGTCGAGGTCGCCGAGCCCGTCCTTGAAGCCGATCACGGTCGGCAGCGACGCGACCTCCACCGCGGTCTCCGGCGTGAACACCGCGTTGTTGCGCTGGTAGACGATCAGCGCGAGGTCCGACGCGGCCGCCACCTCCGTCACGTACCGCACCAGCCCCTTGGCCGGGTTGGTCACCAGGTACGGCGGCAGCAGCAGCAAACCGTCCGCGCCCGCCCCCTCGGCGGCCTTGGCGATCCGCTTGGCCGTCGGCAGCGGGCCGCCGACGCCCGCGAACACCGGCACCCGCCCGGCCGTCGCCTCGACCGCGACGGCCACCGCCCGCTCGACCTCCGACGGCTCCAACGCGTGGAACTCGCCGGTGCCGCAGGCGACGAACACGCCGCCCGCGCCCGCCGCCACCCCGCGCCCGACGTGCTCGGCCAGCACGTCCTCCGCGAGCGCGCCGTCCGCGTCGAACGGCGTCACCGGGAAGAACAGCACCCCATCCAGTTGCATACCCAGACCTTCATCCCTTGATCGCTCCGGTGGTGATCCCACGCAGGAAGGACTTTCGCGTTTCCTCGCGCGGCAGCGCACAGGCGGCGAGCGCACTGGCGGCGAGGTGGAGCAGCAGGGGCACATCGGCGCTGATGAGCGAATCCCCGCCGACGTGGCAGTGGTTCGGGTGCGGTTCCGCGGGGCGACCCCGACGTCGGGGCCGCCCCGCGGGGTGGGTCGTGACGGCACCGCCGCCACTGGCCGTCACCCCCACGTCTCGGGTGGTGTCGATCGGTGTCACCGGGCCACCCTGGGCGAACGGGCGGTCCGCGTCCAGGTTTTGCGCAACCCCGGCCGCGCGCCGGGAGACCGGGTCCGGGGTGTCGGGCAACCCCGTCGGGCGGCACGTCCCGCCCTCGGGCGGCGCGTGGCGGCGCACCGCTCCCGTCGCCGACACGTACCCGCAGCTCGGGTGCGTGCCGGGACCCGCGGCGGTCACCACCGCAAGGGCCGTGGCGCACCGGCGGGTGGGTGTCATGGACGGCGACTCCTGTTCGCGACCGGAGCGTTCATATATATGAATCGCGGTCGTACTTGTGAACGTGTTGGGCGGACTGTAAGAATCGGCGCAGCGACGTGTCAAGTGCGTGTTGCCGGAACGTTTCCCGTGGAGGACTTGGTGACTGGACCCGCGTCACCCGCTCGGCCGAACGCGGTCAAGTCGGCCGATCGGACTGTGGAACTGCTCGAAGTGCTGTCGGCGTCGGACCGCCCGCTGACCCTGACCGAACTGCACCGCGAGCTGAGCTACCCGAAGTCGAGCCTCTACATGCTCTTGCAGACGCTCGTCGCCCGGGGCTGGGTGGAGCTCGACCCCACCCGCGGCACGTACGGCATCGGCGTGCGCGCCCTGCTCGTCGGCACGTCGTACCTCGACCACGACCCGGTGGTGCAGGTCGCCATCCGGGTGATGGAGCAGGTGCGCCGCGAGATCAACGAGACCGTGCACCTGGCCCGCCTCGACGGCGCGGACGTCGTCTACCTGGCCAGCCGCGAGTCCGAGCACCACCTGCGCGTGGTGTCCCGCGTCGGCCGACGGCTGCCCGCGCACTCCACGTCGCTGGGCAAGGCGCTGCTCGCCGCGCGCACGCCCGCCGAGGTCGACGCGATCCTGCCCGCCCGGCTGACGCCGTTGACGCCGAACACCATCATCGAACGCCCGGCGCTGCACGCGCAGCTCGCGGGCTTCCGCGCGGTCGGGTACGCGCACGAGCGCGAGGAGAACACGCCCGGCCTGGGCTGCTTCGCCGTCGCCCTGCCGTACCGCAACCCCGTGCTCGACGCGATGAGCTGCTCGGTGCCGCTGGGCCGGCTGGACCCCGACCACGAGCGCCAGGTCGTCGAAGCGCTGCTGCACGCCGCCCGCACGATCACCGAACTGCTGCGCCAGTTCGGCCGCTGATTTCCGCTTCCGCGAAAGGGCTCGATGTGACCGCACGAATCCTGATCACCGGCGCCGCCGGCATAGTCGGCACGCTCATGCGCACCCGGCTGGCCGCACCCGACCGGACCCTGCGCCTGCTCGACATCGCGCCGCTGCCGGCGGCCGCCGACGGTGAGCGGGTTGAGCTGGTCACGGCGTCGGTGACCGACCAGGCCGCGATGGAGGAGGCGTGCGCGGGCGTCGACGCGGTGATCCACCTCGGTGGGCACAGCCTCGAGCGGCCGTGGGCGGAGATCCTGGACGTCAACATCAACGGCACGCACGTGGTGCTGGAGGCGGCGCGGCGGGCCGGGGTGTCCCGGGTGGTGCTGGCCAGCTCCAACCACGCGGTCGGGTACTACGAGCGCGCCGACGGCGAGGCGGGCGACTACCTGTTCCCCAAGCCCGACACGTACTACGGCGTGAGCAAGGTGGCGCTGGAGGCGTTGGGCAGCCTGTACGCGTCCCGGTACGGGATGGACGTGATCGCGGTCCGGATCGGGTCGTGCTTCGAGAAGCCGCGCGACGCGCGGATGCTGTCGACGTGGCTGTCGCCGGACGACGGCGCGCGGCTGTTCGAGGCGTGCCTGTCGGCGCCGTCGCCCGGGTTCCGGGTGGTGTGGGGCGTCTCGGACAACGCGCGGCGGTGGTTCTCGCTGAGCGAGGCCGAGGCGTTGGGGTACGAGTCGGCGGACGACTCCGAGGTGTTCGCCGCGGAGGTCCTGGCCGGTGGGGAGCCGGACCCCGGCTCGCCGGCCATGGCGTACCTGGGCGGCGCGTGGTGCACGCCGGAGTTCGACACCGCGGTGAAGGAGGCCGGTCGATGAGCGGCGGCGTGCAGGGGTACGACCCGCGGACCGGTGAACCGGTGGGTGACGCGGTCCCGGAGACCCCGGACGTCTCGGTGGACGCGGTGGCCCGCGCCGCGGAGGCCGCGTTCCCCGCTTGGTCGTCGTTGCCGGCGGCGGAGCGGGCCTCGGTGCTCGACGCGGTGGCGGATGCGCTCGATGCCGCGTCCGACGGCTTGGTGGAGCTGGCCGACGCCGAGACGGCGCTGGGCAGGCCGCGGTTGACGACCGAGTTGAAGCGGACCACGAACCAGCTGCGGCTGTTCGGTGACGTGCTGCGCGAGGGCAGCTACGTCGAGGCGACGCTGGACTCGGCGAACCCCGACATCATCCCGCCGCGCCCGGTGCTGCGGCGCATGCTCCGTCCACTCGGGACGGTCGGGGTGTTCGCGGCGTCGAACTTCCCGTTCGCGTTCTCGGTGGCGGGCGGCGACACGGCCTCCGCGCTCGCCGCGGGGTGCCCGGTGGTCGTGAAGGCGCACCCGTCGCACCCTCGGACGTCGGAGGAGACGGCGCGGATCGTGGCGTCGGTCGTGCCGGCGGGCGTGTTCGGCGTCGTGCACGGTCAGCAGGCCGGCGTGACGCTGGTCAAGCACCCCGCGATCAAGGCGGTGGGCTTCACCGGCTCGACCGTCGGCGGCCGGGCGCTGTTCGACCTGGCCAACGCGCGCCCCGACCCGATCCCGTTCTACGGCGAGCTGGGCAGCGTCAACCCGACCGTGGTCCTGCCCGACGCCGCCGCCGCGCGCCCGGAGGGTTTCGCGGCCGAGTTCGTCGGGTCCCTGACCCTGGGCGTGGGCCAGTTCTGCACCAACCCCGGCCTGCTCTTCGCCCCGGCCGCCCTCCTGCCGGCCCTGGCGGACGCGGTCTCGTCCGCGACGGGCGGCCCGATGCTGAACGAGCGCATGTCCGACTCCTACCGCTCGGGCACCGACGACCTGGCCGCGTCCGGCCTGGCCGAGCTGGTCGCCTCGGGCACCGCGCCGAGCGAGGGCTGGAGCGTCGAACCACGCCTCTTCCAGGTGCCGCTGGCGACGTTCGCGGACAACCTCGACAAGCTGACCGAAGAGCACTTCGGCCCGGCCGCGGTCGTGGTCACCTACACCGATCCCGCCGAGCTGGAACTGGTCCTGCCGCGCCTGCCGGGCACCCTGACCGGCACCGTGCACGCCGCCGAGTCCGAGCACGAGCCCGCCGGTCGCGTCGCGGGAGCCCTGCGGTCGGTCGTGGGCCGGCTGATCTTCAACGGCTGGCCGACCGGCGTCGCGGTGGCGTGGGGCATGCACCACGGCGGGCCGTGGCCCGCCACCACCAACCCGCTCCACACCTCCGTCGGCGCCACCTCGATCCGCCGGTGGGTCACCCCGGTGACCTACCAGTCGTGGCCGGACGACCTGCTGCCCGCGGAGCTGCGGGAGGGCAACCCGCTGGGGATCCCGCGGCGGGTGGACGGCGTGCTCGGCGTCCACTGACGGGGTTCGGCCGGGAAGCTCCGGTCCGGGCGGCCCGGCCGCCCGGACCGGCTCGGGATCGCGGCCTGCCCGGTCACCACGATCCGAGGATCGGCGCGTCGGGCCCCTGCCGCCGCCACCGGTCGGTGAGGCGGGCCAGGCGGGCGGCGGTGGCGACGCCGTGCACGGAGGCGATCCCGTCGTCGCGGACCTCCAGGACCACCACGCCCACGACCCGGTCGGCCAGCACCGCGAGCACCGCCGGGGAGCCGTTGACCACACCCGCGTGGAAGGCCGGTGAGCCGCCGACCAGCTTGCGCTTCGCCGGGGTCGGCCGGAACGCGGCGCGCAGGGCGGCGGCGAGCCGGACGGGGTCCGCGTACCGGACCAGCTTCGCGGTCAGCCCGGCGCCGTCGGAGATCGCGGTCGCGTCCCGCGTCAGCAGGGCGACCAGCCGGTCCGTCCGGCCCGAGGACGCGGCGGCGATGAACTCCTCGACGACGCGGCGCGCGGCGGCGCGGTCGATCCCGCCGGTCGTGCGCGCCGACGCCACGTGCCGCTTGGCCCGGTGCGCGTGCTGCTGGCTCGCGGACACGGAGATGTCGAGGATCCCGGCGATCTCGACGTGGCTGTAGGAGAACGCCTCCCGCAGCACGTAGACGGCCCGCTCGACCGGTGGCAGGCGTTCCATCAGGGTCAGCACGGCCAACGTCACCGAATCCCGCTGCTCGGCGGTCTCGGCCGGGCCGAGCATCGGGTCGCCGTCGAGCAGCGGCTCGGGCAGCCACGCGCCCACCGTGCGTTCCCGGCGGGCGCTCGCCGAGCGCAGCCGGTCCAGCGCCAGGTTGGTGACCACCTTGGTCAGCCACGCCTCGGGCACCTCGACGTGCTCGCGGTCGGCGGCCTGCCAGCGCAGGAACGCGTCCTGCACCACGTCCTCGGCGTCCGCGGCCGAGCCGAGCAGGCGGTACGCCAACGAGGCCAGCCGGTCCCGGCCGGCCTCGAACCGCTCCACCGCCGCGCTGTCCACGGCGTCAGGCTAGGCGCTGGCCGCTGCGGCGACCCGGTCGGACGGGACGGCCGGTCGACGCCTGCGCGCCGGCATCCCCCACGTCGGGTGGCCCACGCCGAAGGCGGCCGTGGCCAGGATGCCCGCCTTCACCCGTGCCGCCACACGGCCGCGCAGCGCCCACGTCCTCGACCGCGCCTCCCCGTCGACCAACTGGAAGATCGCGTCCTCACGGCCGAGGCTGATGTGGTTGCCCACGTAGGGCAGCGCCTTCCTCACGACCTCGCGGCCGGTCAGGTCCCCCACGATCGCGGCCACCGCCTGCCCCGCGGTGAACCCGGCCGAAGCGCAGGACATCGGCAGCGGCAGGCCGTTCCCACCGATGACGTGGACGCTGTCGCCCGCGGCGTACACGCCCTGGTGGGACACCGACCGCATCTGCCGGTCGACCAGGACCTGCCCGGTGTCGGTGACGGCGAGACCGCTCGCGGCGGCGATCGGGTGGACGGCGAAGCCCGCCGCCCACACCGTGGCGTCCGCCTCGAACACCGTGCCGTCGGACGCCACGGCCCCGGTCGCTTCGACCCGCTCGACGGAGGTGTGCTCGTGGACCGCGATGCCGAACCGCTCGAACGCGCGCAGCAGGTGGCGGCGGGCCTTCGGACCCAGCCACCCGCCCAACCGGCCGCGGGTGGCGAGGGTGACGCGGAGCCCGGGCCGCGACTCGGCGATCTCCGTGGCCGCCTCGATCGCGGTCAGGTTGCCGCCGACGACCAGCACCGCGCCGGTGCCGTCCAGCTCGTCCAGCCGGCGGCGCAGGCGCAGGGCCGCGGGCCGGGAGGCGACGTGGAACGCGTGCTCGGCCACACCGGGGACGCCGTGGTCGGCGACGGTGCTGCCGAGCGCGTAGAGCAGCGTGTCGTAGTCGACCGGGTCGCCGTCGGCGACGGCGACCGTCCGCCGCTCGGGGTCGACCGCGGTGACCCGCGCCAGGCGCAGGTCGACGCCGGTGCCCGCGAACACCTCCGCCAGCCCCCGGCGTGGCAGGTCCCGGCCCGCCGCGAGCTGGTGCAGGCGCAACCGCTCGACGAAGTCCGGCTCGGCGTTGACCACGGTGACGGTGAAGTCGTCGTGGTGCAGGTGGCGGGCGAGGTACCCAGCGGCGTAGGCGCCGGCGTACCCGGCCCCGAGGACGACGATGCGGTGCGTCATGTTCTCACTCCTGTCCGGTTCGCTCCCCCTCTTGACGGGACAGGGCTCCGATCCCTGACAGGTCGGGCCATGGCGTGGGTCACGTCGGACGCGGGGGGAACCGGACTGTCGCCCGCCACGTCGGTTGGGGGTGGGTCCGCACGCCGCGACGACGGGGGACAGCCGACAGTGACCGATACCTACCGCATCTCGATCGACGACCGGTCGGGCGCGACGCTGCGCGGCCGGGTGCACATCGTCAACCCCGACGCCGAGCAGGTCCCGCCCGGCCGGGACTTCGCCCTGCGGATGATCATCGAGGTCTGGCACCGCATCCGGCACGGCTACTTCTTCACCTCCGGCGACGAGAACCTGCCCGACGACCGGCTGCACCTGCACCTGGACGAGCTGGAGAACGTCGTCGACGACCCGGCGCTGAAAGCGTCGTTCGAGCAGCTCATGGGCCTGGACCACGGCCGGGTCGTCTACCTGACCGACGAGCAGGTGGCCGAGATCCGCGCGGTGCGGGAGATCCGCGACCACGAGCGGGAGCAAGCCGCCCGGCAGGCGTTGATGGACCGGTACGGCGTCAAGTCGCTCTCCGTCGGCAACGACGGCACCCCGTTCGTGCGGACCGAGCGCGACGGCCGCGCGTTCTACGACAAGGCGTGCGAGGTCGTCACCGACTACCGCCTCGGCGAGGTCCGCAACTGGCCGCCACCGTGGGACTTCGGCGACGAGGCGGACGAGGACTACGACGAGGACGCGTACTCCGACAAGCTCGCCGCGATGACGCTGGAGGACTACCCGTACGTCGAGTTCACCCTCACCGTGGACGACGCCCGCCACCTCGCGCACATGGGCGGCGGCATCCACTTCGCCACCGCCATCCACGGCGAGTACGGCTGGTAGGGGGTCGGCGCGGACCGCGTGCGGGCCGTCCGCGCGGTCGGGGACCCGCCGCCACCGGTCCTCTGTGGACTCTGCCTGCCGTGCCGTCGCCGCCGCCCGCGGTGCTTCGGTGACCGGGGCGGACGGCGGGTCGGGGCTGCCGGTCAGGCTTGCCGGAGGGCGGTGAGGAACGCCCGGAACGGGCGCTCCCCGAAGGTCAGTCTCGGTCCGGGTCGTTTGCTGTCCCTGACGCTGGTCGTGCTCCGTCCCACGGCCAGCTCGACGCAGTTGTTCCCCGCGCCGGAGTAGGTGCTCTTGCGCCACGCCTTGTCGTTGTTCATGTTTCCTTCATTGCGGTTGCCAGTTTTCTGATCAACGAGGCCGACTCCTTGGGCGACAGGGCGACCTCGTTCACCATTTCGTCGAAGTGCAACAGGTACTTCTGCACGTCGGCGCGATTGTCCACCCACTTCCCACCGCCCGCGTACTCCAGGTACACGGCCGAAGGATCACTGTCCTCGAAGCGGAGTGCGGTGGCGCCACCACCCGACATGGTTCCGTGAGCGCCGGCGCCGAACGGAACCACTTGGATGGTGATGTTGTCCTGCTTCCCCTTCTCGAGCAAATGCGACAACTGCTCGCGCATGACGGTCGGGCCGCCGACGATTCGGTGCAGCGCGGCCTCGTCGATCACCGCGTGCAGCACTAAGCCGGGCAGTCGGCGCTGCCGGTTCGCCAGTGCCGCCGTCACCTGCTCCACCGAGACCGACGAGTCCATGAAACGCTGCCCGGCGAGCCGGATGGCGGCCGCGTAGGCGGGCGTCTGGAGCAGGCCCGGTATGACGATCATCTCGATCGTGCGCACCTCCGTCGCGTCGGCCTCCTGCCGGGCGTAGGTCCTGGCCTCGGGGGTGAACGCGGCCGCGTACACCAGGCGGGTCCCGTCCTGCTTCGCGTCTTCCCACAACGCTTCCGCCTCACGCCGTTCGGCATCGGTCGCCCCGTAGAGCGCGAGCAACGCGCTCAGTTCGGTCCAACTGGGACTGATGTATCCGTTCTCCATCCGCGACAGCGTCGACTGCGTCTTCCGCGTCAGCGCGTGGTAGTCGATCTCGGTCTTGCCCGCTCGCTTGCGCAAAGCGTTGAGGAACTGCCCCAGCTTGCGCTTGCGTCGGGTTTGGACGGCTGCCATGCGGATCTCTCCTCGCTGGAAAAGAACTGCGAACACCCTAGTGCGGTTCCGCAGCCCGCTCGCTTTCACTCGATCGAGCGCTAAAAAGGTGCATATTCACCCTTTCACTCGCCACCTATCGTCGGTCGCCCCGCCGGCGGCGGCGGGCACCGGGGGACGTGCCCGACGAACTGGACGAGTGGTCAGCGCGGACTCCAAGCCTGGTCACCCCTACATCTCGCAGGTCCGACGGCGGAACGTCAAGGGGTTCCGCGACAGCCGTGCCGCGGTTCGCGTCCTCATCGCGCCCCGCAGCGGGTCGTGCACGGACCTGCACGACCGGGTGAACCCGGCCCGGGTCGGGACGGAGCGCGACCCCACGACCACCGGATCGAGTTCGTCACAAGCGGGCAACAACCGGAGATGTTTGCGGGCTCAACGGAATCGGGCGGTCGCGGGGTGTCCGCGACGTGCGGCACGGCCCCGGCCGCACAGTCCACAAGGCTCACTTCGCCGCCGATTCGCGGCCCCGCGGTGCGCCCGGTCGCGAAAACCGCCTGAAATTGTCGGACCCCGGGTCCATCATGGCCCGCATGGCAGACGCAATCGTGGCCGAAGGGCTGGTCAAGCGCTACGGGTCGGTGGTCGCCCTCGACGGCCTCGACCTGGTGGTGCCGGAAGGGACCGTCATGGGGCTGCTCGGGCCGAACGGCGCGGGCAAGACCACGACGGTGCGCGTGCTCACCACGCTGCTCGAGCACGACGAGGGCAAGGCGACCGTCACCGGCTTGGACGTCGTCGCCGACGCCAAGGAGCTGCGCCGCCGGATCGGGCTGTCCGGCCAGTACGCGGCGGTGGACGAGAACCTGACCGGGTTCGAGAACCTGGACATGGTGGGCAGGCTGTACCACCTGGGCAAGAAGCGCAGCCGGGAGCGGGCGCGCGAGCTGTTGGCGCGGTTCGACCTCGTGGAGGCCGCCGACCGGCCGGTGAAGGGCTACTCGGGCGGCATGCGCCGCCGGCTCGACCTGGCGGGCGCGCTGGTGGCCAAGCCGCGGGTGCTGTTCCTCGACGAGCCGACCACCGGCCTGGACCCGCGCAGCCGGCTGGGCATGTGGGACGTGATCGCCGAACTCGTGGCGGGCGGCACGACCCTGCTGCTCACCACCCAGTACCTGGAGGAGGCCGACCGGCTCGCCGACCGGATCGCGGTCATCGACCACGGCCGCGTCATCGCGCTGGGCACCGCGGACGAGCTGAAGGACCAGGTCGGCGGTGAACGGCTGGAGCTGACCGTCGGCTCGACGCAGGACGCGGCGACGGCGAAGGCCGCGCTGGCGCCGCTGGCCATCGCGGAGATCGCGCTGGACGACCGCGGGCACCGGCTGACCGTGCCGGTGTCGGGCGGCGCGGACGTGCTGGTGGACGGCATCCGGAGGCTGGACGCCGAGTCGGTCAAGGTGCTCGACATCGGTCTGCGCAGGCCGACGCTGGACGACGTGTTCCTCGCGCTGACCGGGCACGCCGCCGGCAAGAACGGCACCGAGGACAAGCAGGGGGAGCAGGGAGCATGAACGCGTTCACGCAGGCGTTGGGCGACGGCGCGGTGGTCGCCAAGCGCAACCTCATCAAGATCAAGCGGGTCCCGGACCTGATCGTGTTCTCGACGTTGTCGCCGATCATGTTCGTGCTGCTCTTCGCGTACGTCTTCGGCGGCTCGATCGCCATCCCGGGCATGGACTACCGCGAGTTCCTGATGGCGGGCATCTTCGCGCAGACCGTGGTGTTCGGCGCGACCATCACCGGCAGCGGGCTGGCCGAGGACATCCAGAAGGGCGTGATCGACCGGTTCCGGTCGCTGCCGATGGCGCGGTCGGCCGTGCTGATCGGGCGCACCACCAGCGACCTGGCCAACAACGTGATCGTCATCCTGGTGATGTCGGTGACCGGCCTGATCGTCGGCTGGCGCATCCACTCCTCGCCGCTGGAGGCGCTGGCCGGGTTCGCCCTGCTGCTGCTGTTCGCGTACGCGGTGTCGTGGGGCATGGCGATCGTCGGCCTGATGGTGCGCAGTCCCGAAGTGTTCAACAACGCCTCGTTCATCGCGATCTTCCCGCTGACCTTCATCGCGAACACGTTCGTGCAGGAGAGCAACCTGCCCGGACCGCTGAAGACGTTCGCGGAGTGGAACCCCGTGTCGGCGGTGACGGCGGCGGCGCGCCAGTTGTTCGGCAACACCAACCCGATGGCGCCCGCGGCGGACGTGTGGCCGTTGCAGCACCCCGTGCTGATGACGTTGATCTGGGTGGTCGTGTTCCTGCTGATCTTCGTGCCGCTGGCGATCCGGCAGTACCGCAAGGCGGTGGCGCGCTAGGCCGAGCGCCGTAACGCCGCTTTGTCAAGAGCCGAACAGGTTTCGGATCGGCTGGACGACGGGTAGCCGGTGGACAACAGAGCCCGAGGAGGCGCAGATGTCCACCGGTACCACCATCGGCGTGATCGTCGTCGTGCTGGTCGTACTGGCCGCGATCGCGGTGCTGCTGAAGTTCCTGATGCAGCGCAAGAGGTTGCGCTCGAAGTTCGGCCCCGAGTACGAGCGCGCGCTGGAGCGCAACGGCAGTCGCATGGCGGCGGAACGCGAACTCGCGGAGCGGGAGCGCGAGCACGCGAAGCTCGAGCTCCGCACGCTCGACCCCACGACGCGCGACAACTACGCCCGCACCTGGACCCGCGTCCAGGAGCAGTTCGTCGACGAGCCGACCCAGGCAGTCGGCCAGGCGGACCACCTGGTCACCGACCTGATGGCGGAACGCGGCTACCCCACCGAGGGGTTCGAGCGGCGCGAGAAGCTGTTGTCCGTCGAGCACGCCCGCACGCTCGACCACTACCGCCAGGCGCACGCGATCGTCGAGCGCCAGGAGCGCGGCGAGGTGTCGACCGAGGACCTGCGCACCGCGATGGTCCACTACCGCACCGTGTTCGAGGATCTGCTGGGCGACCACCGGGAAGGGGCGCGGTCATGACCGAACAACGTCAGCACCTCACCACCGAGGACTTCGCCGAGCGCACGCCGGCCGACCGCGAGCCGGTCGAGCAGACCCCGGCCGACCGCGACGTGGTGGAGCCCGACCTGACCGACCAGGAGCGCTTCGACCGGGAGCCGACGCCGGACGACGAGCGCACCGCGCACCACCAGCCGACCCCGGACCAGCAGCCCGGCGGCCGCACCACGTCCGACGGCTACTCCGGGTCCGGTTTCCACGACTCCGGCCACCACGACAACGGATACCACGACAACGGATACCGAGAGCCGGAGCACGCGGAGTCCGACGCGCACACCGGGCAGACCGCAGGGACCTCGCCGACCGAACGCGACGAGCCGGTGGAGCTGTCCGCGGTCGACGCGACGGCCGGCGACGCCCCGCTGTTCACGCCGGACGACGCGGCCGACTACCAGGCCGAGTGGCGCGCGCTGCAGGCCGACTTCGTCGACGACCCCCGCGAGGCCGTGCAGCGGGCCGACGAGCTGGTCGCCCAGGTGATGCAGACGCTGGCCACCACGTTCAACGAGCACAAGCACGCGCTCGAGGAGCAGTGGCAGCGGGGCGACGAGGTGCAGACCGAAGAGCTCCGACAGGCGCTCAAGCGCTACCGCACGTTCTTCGACCGGCTGCTGTCCGTCTGACCGCCACCGAGTGGGGACTCCCCGTTGTGCGTCTGGCGACCCAGGTGCACAACGGGTGAACCACTTCCGCGCCGCGCCTCACCCGGGCAGCTCCCGGATCTCCATCTCCAGCACGTCGATCTCGTCGCTGATCGCCTCGTCCAGCATCCGGTCGAGCAGCTCGGAGCAGTCCGACGACCCGACACCGAACCGGGGCACCTGCTCCCACCACACCGCCGGGTTGTTCCAGAACGAGCCGGAACCCTGGTCGACGCCTTCGAGGCAGCGCAGCCGCGAGTCGTCGTCCGGCAGTCGGCGGACGTAGTCGATGAACCGGGCCAGCGCGTCCGGGTTGATCACCGGCACCGCGCCGTACCCGCGCAGGCAGTCTTCGAGTTCCGTCAGGAACTCCTCTTTGAACGTCACGGCGCCACCCCCGCTTCCCCCGCGACAGTGCGGGTGAGGAGGACTCACGTCCCAGGGCAACAACGGTACCTCCGCCGGGGCACGGAGAACTTGCTGCCAATGGGCGGTTCCAGGGAAAGATTCGCTAACGTTGCGCCGCCCGCCACCCGACGGGACGCCGGGGAATCGGCCGGATGTCCTAAGTAGACCGGGAAATTCCGACCCCCTGCGCCACAACGGTTACCGTTACGTGACCTTCACTCGGCCCGCAGGCGCGCCATGAAGCTGAACCGGTCGCCCCGGTAGAGCGAGCGGACCCGTTCGATCGGCTCGCCAACGTTGTCATGGGACACGCGGTGCAGCAGCAGCATCGGCTGCGCCGGGTTCGTGCCGATCAGCAGCGCCTCGCGCGGCGTCGCCAGCACCGTCTCCACCCGCTCCTCGGCCTCGGCGAACACCACGCCCAGCCGGTCGGTCAGGCACGCGTACAGCGACGTCGTCGGGTCGAAGACCTCCAGCAGCGTCGGGAACCGCGCCGCGGACAGGTAGGTCGACTCCAGCCCCACCCGCTCGCCGTCGGCCAGCAGCACGCGTTCCAGGTGGACCACCGGGTCGCCGCGCCCGACCCGCAGGTCCCGCGCCAGCACGTCGTCCGCGGGCAGGTGCTCGACGGTGATCACGCCGCGCGCCGGGTCCACGCCCTGCCGCCGCATGCCCTCGGTGTAGCTGAGCAGCGACAGCGGCTGCACCAGCTTCGGCGGCGCGACGTAGGTGCCGCTGCCCTGGCGGCGTTGCAGCTTGCCCTCGAGCACCAGTTCCCCGACGGCCTGCCGCAGCGTCACCCGCGACACCGAGAACCGCTCGGCCAGCTCCCGCTCCGACGGCAGCGCCGCGCCCTCGCCGAGCGCGTCGACGAGCCACAGCAGCTCGGTCTTCACCGCGTAGTAGCGGGGGATGCGGCCGTGTTCGGGGATGCCGGCGCGGACCGGCCCGTCCGCGCGGTACTGGGGCACGTAATGCGAGGCATGCACACAGGGAGCGTACGGGGCGGTTCGGGCCGGTCAGACCGCTGACGGGGTGGGTCGCAGATCACGGCGCGAGCTCCGGCGGGTCCGGGATGGCGTAGCCGGAGGCGCCCACGTTGGCCTCCAGCGACTTGCGCCATTCGCCGGTGTCGATCATCTTCCGCACGGCCGCGGTCACCTTCGCCTTGCTGGTCGGATCACCCTTGCGCATGCCGATGCCGTACTCCTCTTCGCTGAACGGCTGGTTGACCACCCGCAGCAGCTCGGGGTTCTGCGCGGCGTAGCCCGCGAGGATCACGTCGTCGGTCGTCATGGCGTCCACCTGCTCGGCCAGCAGCGCGGTGACGCAGTCGCTGAAGTTCGGGTACTCCACCAGGGTCACCGACTGGGCGAACCGGTCCTTCACGTGCTGCGCGGAGGTCGTGTTGGCCACCGAGCACAGCTTCAGGTTGCCGGAGTTGAGCGATTCGGGCCCGGTGATCCGCTCATCGGCCAACCGGACCAGCAGGTCCTGCCCGGCCACGAAGTACGGGCCGACGAAGTCGATGACCTCCTTGCGCTTGTCGGTGATCGAGTAGCTGGACACGACGAGGTCCACGGCGCCGCTGGTGAGCAGCTTCTCGCGTTCCGACGGCGTGGCCTCGGTGAACTTGATGCCCTCCTCCTCGACGCCCAGTTCCTTCGCGACGTAGCGGGCCACGTCGACGTCGAAGCCGCGGTACGTGCCGTCCAGGCGGCGCACACCCAGCCCCGGCTGGTCGTACGCCACGGCGATGGTCAGCTCGTTGGAGCTGTCCGCCTTGCCGGCGACGGTCGTGTCGTCACCGGTGGAGCACGACGCGAGGACAACTGCGGCGGAACACGCCGCAACGAGGGCGCGCAACGGTGCCAGAGCCATTCTTCCCCTTTTCGGGAGGTTCCTCGGGTTGCCGGAAACCTAAGCGGCTCAACGGACCTGGTCCAGAGCGAAGGGGAAGATCGGGACACCTGATCGGTCAAGGGTGACGGTTGGTGTCGGTGCCGTGACCGGCGTCAGCGCGCCCCGCCGGGGGAACGCAGTCGCCTGGGACCGGTGTCATGCCGCGACGGCGGCGGACCCAGCGTCACCCGGGCGCTGCTGACGTACGCGCCCGCGACGCTGGCCAGCACGGGTTCCAGCGACAGCTCCCGCACCTCGGGCAGGTCCTCGGCGAGCGCGGCCAGCCGGAGCACCAGGTCCTGCAACGCGGACAGGTCCGCGGGCTCGTCGCCCCGGTACCCGGCCAGCAGTGGCGCGGCCTTGGGCGCGCGCACGAGCGCCGCCGCGTCCGCGTCGGTCAGCGGCACGGCGCGGTAGGCCCGGTCTCCCAGCAGGTCGCTGACCAGACCCGACAGCCCGAACGACACCAGCGTGCCGAACGACGGGTCGTCCTGGAGCCCGAGGACGCACGAGATGCCCTTGGGCGCCATGCGTTGCACGTAGACGTCCGGCCGGTCCGACATCCCGGCCAGCATCCCGTACGCGGTGCGCACGGCCTCCTCGCCGGACAGGTCGAGCCGCACGCCCACCAGGTCGGTGCGGTGCCGCAGCCGGTCGTCGGTGGCCTTCATCGCCACCGGGTAGCCCAACTCCCCCGCCGCGCGCACCGCGTCGTCCGCCGACGTCACCACCCGGAACGGCACGACCTCCACCCCGTAGCACGCGAGCAGCCGCACGGCCGTGTCGTCGTCCAGCGGCCGTTCGCCGTCGAGCCGCTGCGCTTCCACGATCGCGTGCGCGGCCTCGGTGTCGATGCCCTCGGGCCGGACGAACGTGCCCTGGGGCGCGGACCGCCACCGCGCGTAACGCGTCACCCGCGCCAACGCGAGCACAGCGCGCTCCGGCGACGGATAAGAAGGAACGGAACCCCGGCCGGGTGCGCCGCCGGGACCGGGCACCGCCAGCTCGGCGGGCACGCCCTCCACCGCCAGGAACGTCGACGCGATCGGCTTGGTCCGCCCGCCCTGCTCCACCACCTCGGCCAACGCGCGCGCGAACGACGTACCGGGCACCGCCAGCGGTGGCACGAAGACGACCACCAGCGCGTCCGCCTCCGGGTTCTCCAACGCCTCCTTCACCGCCGCGGCGAACGCTTCAGGCCCGGCCTGCGCGCCCACGTCCACCGGGTCGCCGGCCAGCTCCAGGCCCTGAGCCAGCGCGGTGTCGGCGGCCAGCAGGCCGATCGCGGTCGAGTTGCCGACCACGGCCACGCGCGGCCCGGCGGGCAGCGGCTGGTGCGCCAGCAGCAGCGCGGTGTCGAACAGCTGCGCCAACGACTCCACCCGGATCACGCCGGCCTGCTCGAACAACGCCTGCACGCTCGACTCGTCCACCGGCACCGACGTCGCGGCCAGCGCGGGCGTCACCGCGTGCCGACCCGACTTCACCGCCACGATCGGCTTGGTGCGGCCGAGCCGGCGGGCCAGCCGGGCGAACTTGCGCGGGTTGCCGAACGACTCCAGGTACAGCAGCACCACGTCGGTGGCCGGGTCGGTCTCCCAGTACTGGAGCAGGTCGTTGCCGGAGACGTCCGAGCGGTTGCCCGCGGAGACGAACGTGGACAGGCCGAGGCCGCGTTCGGCGGCGGTGGCCAGGATCGCGGTGCCCAGCGCGCCGGACTGGCAGAAGAAGCCGGTGCGTCCGCGGGCCGGGAGCTGCGGGGCGAGGGTGGCGTTCAGGCGCACGCCCGCGTCGGTGTTGAGCACGCCCAGCGCGTTCGGGCCGACCACCCGCATGCCGTGCGCACGCGCCTCGGCGGCCAGCCGGCGTTCCGCGCTCAACCCGCCCGGACCGGTCTCGCCGAACCCGGACGTGACCACGACCAGCGCTTTCACCCCCTTGGCCAGGCAGGCGTCCATCACCTCGTCCACGCCGGCGGCGGGCACCGCGACCACGGCGAGGTCCACGTCGTCGGGGATCTCCAGCACCGACGGGTAGGCGCGCACCCCGCGCACCGACCGGTGCTCGGCGTTGACCGGGTACACCGGCCCGGCGAAGTCGGCGGCGAGCAGGTGCGTCAGCACCGCGTGCCCGATCTTGGTGCGGTCGGTGGACGCGCCGATCACCGCGACCGACTTCGGGTGCAGCAGGTTGTGCACGCTGCGCGCCTCGGCGGCCTGCTCGCGGGCGCGGGCCACCTCCACCGACTCCTCGGTCGGGTCGATGTCGAACTCCAGGTGCACCACGCCCTCCTCGAACGCGCGGCTCACGCCGTAGCCCGCGTCCCGGAAGATCCGCACCATCTGGCCGTTCTCGGCGAGCACCTCGGCGGTGAACCGGCTCAGCCCGCGTTCCCGGGCGGCGGCGGCGAGGTGCTCCAGCAGGATCGAGCCGAGGCCGCGGCCCTGGTGCGCGTCCTCGACGACGAACGCGACCTCGGCCGAGCTGCCCTCGCCGAGGCGGTCGTAGCGGCCGACGGCCACGATGTCGTCGCCCAGCAGCGCGGTGAACGCGACCCGGTCGACGTGGTCGACCGTGCTGAAGCGTTCGAGGTCCCGCTTGGGCATGCGCGGGTAGGGGCCGAAGTAGCGGTAGTAGCGGGTCCGCTCGGACAACCGGCCGTGGAACGCGAGCAGCTTCTCGGCGTCGTCGGGCGTGATCGGGCGCAGGTGGACCGTGCCGCCGTCGCTGAGCACGACGTCGGCCTCCCAGTGCCGCGGGTAGTCGAACGGGTCCACGCTCAGTCCCTCGGGTCGTCGGGGTCCAGGCCGTGCAGCGGGAACAGCGCCCGGCGGGTCTGGCTCACGGCCAGGTCGACCGGCGTGTCCAGTTCCCCGCCCCACGGCTCGAACGCGGTGTCGGAGTCGTCGGTCATGGACGACGGCAGCGGCCAGTTCGGCGCGAGCGTGGAGGCGTGGGCGACCCAGTCGGCGGGCAGCGGCGCGTTCGGGTCGACGTCGCGGTCCAGCACGGTGGCCAGCAGGTGCGTCCAACTGCGCGGCACGACGCGCAGCAGCTCGTACCCGCCGCCGCCCAGGGCCAGCCAGCGGCCGTTCGCGGTCTCCTCGGCCAGCTCGCGCAGCCGGCGGTAGATCGCGCGGTGCCCGTCCACGGTGAGCGCGAGGTCGGCCAGCGGGTCCTCCCGGTGCGTGTCCACGCCGCACTGGGTGACCAGCAGTTGCGGCCGGAACGCCCGCAGCAGGGACGGGACGGTGGCCTCGAACGCGCGCAGCCACGCCCGGTCGCCGGTGCCGGGCGGCAGGGCCAGGTTCACGCTGGTGCCCTCCGCGCCCGCGCCGCCCACCTCGGCGGGCCGCCCCGTGCCGGGCCACAGGCTCATCGGGTTCTGGTGGACCGACACCGTGAGCACGCGCGGGTCGTCGTAGAACGCGGCCTGCACGCCGTCGCCGTGGTGCACGTCGGTGTCGACGTAGGCGATCCGGTCGAAGCCGTGGTCCAGCAGCCACGAGATGGCCACGGCGCAGTCGTTGTAGACGCAGAACCCGGCCGCGTGGTCGCGCATGGCGTGGTGCAGCCCGCCCGCGATGCTCACCGCCCGGTCCGCCTCACCGGAGGCGATCCTGCGCGCGGCGACCAGCGAACCGCCCACGACCAGCGCGGACGCCTCGTGCATGCGGGCGAACACCGGGTTGTCGGCGGTGCCCAGGCCGTGGCCGACGTCCCAGCCCGCCATCGGCGCGGCCTGCACGGCGTTGAGGTAGGACGGCTCGTGGACGCGTTCGATCTCGGCGTCGGTCGCCGGGTCGGGCGCGATGAGCTCCACGCCGTCCAGCACGCCCAGCGCGGTCGCCAGCCGGACGGTCAGGTCCAGCCGCACGGGGTTGAGCGGGTGGTCCCCGCCCAGGTCGTAGCCGAGGAAGGACTCGTCCCAGACGACGGTGGCAGCCTTACCCATGTCGGCAACCTAACCCACCCGGCGGCCGGCGGTGTGATCACAGCTTGGTCGACCCGGGCGTGCGGACCCGTCGGGTGGACTTAGAGTCTGCCGAGACGAGGCGGGTCAGATTGCGGCCATCGAGGATGGAACCCCGCACGTCGGAACGGGGTCAGAGAAGACATGCACCTGCGACGAGTCCCCGCCCTGACCACTGTGCTGGCCTTGGCGCTCACGCTCGGCCTGTCGGCCTGCGCCACCAAGGTCGTCGGCAGCCCGGTCGCCGCGGCGGGCGGGTCGACCGGTGAGCAGACCGCGTCCGGCAAGCCGTCCTCGACCAAGACCTCCTCGCCGAAGGCGTCGACCAAGGAGAGCGCGCCGAAGACGACCGAGGGCGACAAGCCGTCCGGCGACGTCAAGATCACGACGAAGAAGAAGACCGAGGGCTACGAGGACTGCGACATCCTCACCCCCGAGGAGGTCGCGGCGGCCGTCGGCGCGGCGAAGGGCGGCGAGAAGGGCTGTGTGCAGAGCACCGAGGACCCGTTCTCGGTCGTGCTGTTCATGGTCACGTTCGCCGAGTACGAGGGCGAGGCGCGGACCATCGAGGTCGGCGGCAACACCGCTTACGAGGTGAAGGAGAAGGGCGGCGACTGCACGGTGCTGGTCATGCTGACCGACGACCCGGACGAGATCACGCCCGCGTTCCAGGCCACCGTGACGCCGATCGACGAGATCGACCCGTGCGCGATCGCGCTGAAGCTCGCCACCAAGGCGTTCGAGAAGATCCCCAACGCCTGAGTGGGATTGCCCCTGCTCCGCAGATGGCGGGCTCGGTCGCCCGGAAGTCGACCGTTCGCGCCCTGATTCCCGGTGATCGAAGAGCGTGATCGCCGGGGATGAGGACGCGACCGGTCGACGCGACCTCGCGTTCAGCCGGCCTCGGGCCCGGTGGCGGCGGGGCGGGTGGGGTCCGAGGACCACTGCGACCACGAGCCCGCGTAGAGCGGGGCGGGAGCGTCCGGCTTCGTGATGCCGGCCACTTCCAGGGCCAGGACCACGGACGACGCCGTGACGCCGGACCCGCAGTAGGCCGCCACCGGGCGGTCCGGGGAGACGCCGATCGCCTCGAAGCGCTCGGCCAGCGCCGCGGCGGGCAGCCAGCGGCCGTCGGACGTGTGGCCCGAGGTCGGCGCGTTCAGCGCGCCCGGGATGTGGCCGGCGCGCGGGTCGACCGGCTCGGCCTCGCCCCGGTAGCGCTCGGGCGCGCGGGCGTCGAGCAGCGTGCCGGACGCGGTGAACGCGGCGGCCCCGTCGGCGTCCAGCACCGGCATCGAGCCCGGCCGCACCTCGATGTCACCGGGAACAGGCGTCGGCGTGTCGGCGTTGACCGGATGGCCCTCGGCGGTCCACGCCGCGTAGCCGCCGTCCAGGACCGCCACCTCCGGGTGACCGGCCCACCGCAGCAGCCACCACGCACGGGCGGCGACCGAGCCGTCACCGCCGTCGTAGGCCACGACCGGGTGATGGCGGCGGACGCCCGCGGCGCGCAGCACGGCCTGGAGCGCCGCCGGGTCCGGCAGCGGGTGGCGGCCACCGGCTCCCGGCGGGGCGGACAGCTCGGTGTCCAGGTCGACGTAGACGGCACCGGGAACGTGCCCGACCTCGTAGTCTTGACGTCCCGGCGGTCCGCCCAGTCGCCAGCGGACGTCGAGCACGACGGGTGGTTCGGCCCCGTCCAGCGCGGCGGCCAGGGCTTCGGTGCTGATCAGTGGGTGCACGGCACCATCCTGCACCCGTGACCGGCCGACTAGCATTGACGCCATACGAAGGGGAGCGGGTGTGAACGAGCTCATCGACACTACCGAGATGTACCTCCGCACGATCTACGAGCTCGAAGAAGAGGGCGTAGTGCCTCTGCGCGCGCGGATCGCCGAGCGGCTGGCGCAGAGCGGTCCGACGGTCAGCCAGACGGTCGGGCGGATGGAGCGCGACGGCCTGGTCATCGTGGCGGACGACCGCCACCTGGAGCTGACCGAGCAGGGTCGCAACCTGGCCATCGCGGTCATGCGCAAGCACCGGCTCGCCGAGCGCCTCCTGGTCGACATCATCGGCCTGGAGTGGGAGCACGTGCACAGCGAGGCGTGCCGCTGGGAGCACGTCATGAGCGAGGCCGTCGAGCGCAAGCTGGTCAAGCTCCTCGGCAACCCGACCACCTCGCCCTACGGCAACCCCATCCCGGGTCTGGACAAGCTGGGCGACGGCGAGCCCGCCCCGGCGGCCGAGGCGGACCTCGTGCGCGTGGACGAGGTGGCCCGGCGCGGCGGCGGTCGCGTCGAGGTGCGCCGGATCGCCGAGCACGTGCAGCTCGACCCGGACCTGATGGCCGAGCTGAAGGCCGCCGGCGTGGTGCCGGGCGGCACGGTCGAGATCGACTCGATGGGCGGCGCGAAGGTCATCCAGGTGCGTGGCAACGGCACGGTCGCCGAGCTGGACCCGGCGGTGGCGCACGCCGTCCTGGTGCAGGCCCGGTGAGCCCTGCGCGGCGCGCGATCGCCGCGTTCACCCGGGTGCACGGCGCCGCGCCGAAAGGGGTGTGGTCCGCGCCCGGTCGGGTGAACCTGATCGGGGAGCACACGGATTACAACGACGGTTTCGTGCTGCCGTTCGCTTTGCCGTACCGGACGGCGGTGGCCGCGTCACCGCGGGATGACGGCCGGTTGCTGGTGGCCACGGTCGGTGACGACGGCACGGTGCAGCACGCCTCGCCGGTGGCCGTCGCCGACCTGGAGCCCGGTGTGGTGAAGGGTTGGGCGGCGTATCCGTCGGGTGTGGCGTGGGTGTTGCGGGATCAGGGTGTGGTCGGTGGCGCGGATCTGGTGATCGCGGGTGATGTGCCGGCGGGTGCGGGGTTGTCGTCGTCGCACGCGTTGGAGTGCGCGGTGGCGTTGGCGTTGTTGGGGTTGGCGGGGCGGTCGGTGGATGATCTGCCGCTGGTGGCGCGGTGGGTGCGGCGGGCGGAGAACGAGTTCGTGGGTGCGCCGACGGGGTTGTTGGACCAGACGGCGTCGTTGTGCTGTGTCGAGGCGCATGTGTTGTTCCTGGACGTGCGGTCGTTCGAGGCGGAGCAGGTGCCGTTCGACGCCTCGGCGCACGGGTTGGAGGTGTTGGTCGTCGACACCCGTGCCAGTCATTCGCACACCGACGGTGGCTACGGTGCGCGGCGGGCCGGGTGTGAGCGGGCGGCGTCGGTGTTGGGGGTCGCGGCGCTGCGGGACGTCGAGGACCTGGATGGTGTGTTGGGGCGGTTGCCGGAGGAGCTGCGGCCGTTGGTGCGGCACGTGGTGACGGAGAACGAGCGGGTGCTGGCGGCGGTGGAGCTGCTGCGCGGCGGTCGGTTGGCGGAGCTGGGGCCGTTGCTGGACGCTTCGCACGCCTCCCTGCGCGACGATTACAAGGTCTCCGCGCCGGAGTTGGATGTGGCGGTGGAGGCGGCGAAGGCGGCGGGGGCGTTGGGTGCGCGGATGGTGGGTGGCGGGTTCGGCGGGTCGGCGATCGCGCTCGTGCCGGTGGAGCGGCACGACGAGGTGGTGCGGGCGGTGCTCGCCGCGTTCGCCGAGCGGGGTTGGGCCACGCCCAGGACGTTCACGGCGGTGCCCTCCGCGGGCGCCGGCCAGGATCGATGACGGTCTAGTCGAAAGCGGGGATGCAGGGTGAAGTTGCTCGTCACGGGCGGTGCCGGGTACGTGGGCAGCGTCTGCGCGGCCAGGTTGGTGGAGTCTGGGCACGAGGTGGTCGTGCTGGACGACCTGTCCACCGGGCACGCGGACGCGGTGCCCGACGGCGTCCGGCTGGTCGAGGCGGGCATCGACGAGGCGATCGGTGACGTGCTCGCCGAGGGGGTGGGCGGCGCGGGCTTCGACGGCGTGCTGCACTTCGCGGCCAAGTCGCTGGTCGGCGAGTCCATGCAGGACCCGGCGAAGTACTGGCACGGCAACGTGGTGACCTCGCTGCGGCTGCTGGACGCGATGCGCGAGCACGGCACGCCGCGGCTGGTGTTCTCCTCCACCGCCGCGACCTACGGCGAGCCGGAGCGGGTGCCGATCGCGGAGACCGCGCCGACCCGGCCCACCAACACCTACGGCGCGACGAAGCTCGCGATCGACCACGCGATCACCTCCTACGCCGCCGCGCACGGCCTGGCCGCCGTGTCGCTGCGCTACTTCAACGTGGCGGGCGCGTACGGGCGGTTCGGCGAGCGGCACGGCGTGGAGACGCACCTGATCCCGATCGTGCTGCAGGTCGCCTCGGGCCGGCGGGACCGGGTGCAGGTCTACGGCGACGACTGGCCCACCGACGACGGCACGTGCGTGCGCGACTACATCCACGTCGTGGACCTGGCCGACGCGCACCTGCGGGCGCTGGAGCACGCGACCGCGGGCGAGCACCGCATCTACAACCTGGGCAACGGCCTCGGTTTCTCGGTCAAGCAGGTCATCGACGCCTGCCGCGAGGTGACCGGCCACCCGGTCCCCGCCGACGTGGCGCCGCGCCGGGCGGGCGACCCGGCGGTGCTCGTGGCCTCCAGCGAGAAGGCCCGCACCGAGCTGGGCTGGAAGCCGGAGCGGGTGGACCTGACCGGCATCGTGCGCGACGCGTGGGACTTCACCCGGTCACAACAGGGGGCGTGATGACGAGCAAGATCACCGAGGCCGGGTTCGGGGACCTGACCTCGTTCACCGAGATGCCGCGGATCTCCGGGCTGGCGCTGTCGCCCGACGGCACCCGGCTCGTCACCGCGGTGGCGACGCTGTCACCGGACCGCAAGGCGTGGCAGGGCTCGCTGTGGGAGGTCGACCCCGCCGGTGAGCGCCCCGCGCGGCGGCTGACCCGCGGTGCGAAGGGCGAGTCGGCCCCCGCGTTCACACCGGACGGCGCGCTGCTGTTCCTGTCCGCGCGACCCGATCAGGAGGCCAAGCCGGCCGACCGGGACAAGAAGGACAAGACCGCGCTGTGGCTGCTGCCGCCCGCGGGCGAGGCGCGCGAGCTGTGCCGCCCCGCCGGCGGCGTGTCGGACTTCGCGGTGGCCCGGGACGCGGGCACGCTGCTGCTGACCGCGAACGCGCACCCGGCCGCGGAGTTCGGCGAGCAGGACGAGGAGCACCGCAAGGCGCGTGAGGAGGCCGGGGTGACCGCGATCCTGCACGAGTCGTACCCGGTGCGGTACTGGGACTCCGACCTGGGGCCGAGCTTCCCCCGCCTGCTGGCCACCACGTCGCCGGTCGACGTGGACACCGCGCGCGTCGACCAGTCGGCGGACCTGGTCGACCTGACGCCCAACGCCGCCGCGCGGCTGGACGACTCGCCCGCCATCAGCCCGGACGGCCGGTGGGTCGTGCACACCGAGGGCGTCGAGGTGAGCGCGTCGTACGGCAAGCGGGTGCGGCTGCGGCTGGCGTCCACCGACGGCGCGACCGACCGCGTGCTGGCCGACCTCGACGGGCACTCGTTCCTGCAGCCGGTGTTCCTGCCGGACTCGTCGGGGATCATCGCGGTGCGGGCGCTGGACTCCACACCGGACCGGCCGTGGACGAACACGTTGGTGCGCATCGACCTGGAGTCGGGGTCGGTCGAGGAGTTGGCGGCGGAGTTCACCGAGGAGCCCGACCACCCGGTGGTGAGCCCGGCCGGTGACGCGGTGTACTTCACCAGCAGCCACCGGGGCCACCAGCCGATCTGGAAGCTCGACCTGGCGTCCGGCGCCGTGGTGAAGTTGACCGCGTCCGGCGCGTACACCGACGTGCGGATCAGCCCGGACGGCGCGTCGGTGTACGCGCTGCGCAGCGCCTGGGACCACCCGCCGCAGCCGGTGCGGCTGTCGGCGTCCGGGGTGGACCAGCAGGCCGTGCCGCTGCTCGCGCCCGGTGCGGTGGAGTCGGTGCCCGGCACGCTGACCGAGGTCGAGACGGTGGTCGAGGACGGCCGGACCGTGCGGGCGTGGCTGGTGCTGCCGAGGGGCGCGTCGGCCGAGCAGCCCGCGCCGTTGCTGCTGTGGGTGCACGGCGGTCCGGTGATGAGCTGGAGCGGGTGGAGCTGGCGCTGGAACCCGTGGTTGATGGCCGCGCGCGGGTACGCCGTGCTGCTGCCGGACCCGGCGCTGTCGACCGGGTACGGGCACGACTTCGTGCGCGCCGGGTGGGCGTCGTGGGGCGCGAAGCCGTACACGGACCTGATGGCGATCACCGACGTGGCGGTGCGGCGGGACGACGTCGACGAGTCGCGGACGGCCGCCATGGGCGGGTCGTTCGGCGGGTACATGGCGAACTGGATCGCCACGCAGACCGACCGGTTCAAGGCGATCGTGACGCACGCGTCCTTGTGGCACCTGGACGCGTTCACCGGGACGACGGACGACTCGTACTACTGGATTCGGGAGATGGGCGACCCGCTGCGGCAGGAGGACACCGTGCGGGCGAACTCGCCGCACCTGCGCGTGGCGGACATCAAGACGCCGATGCTGGTGATCCACGGCGATAAGGACTACCGGGTCCCGATCGGCGAGGGGCAACGGCTGTACTTCGACCTCGTGCGGCACGGCGTGCCGGCGAAGTTCCTGTACTTCCCGAGCGAGAACCACTGGATCCTGACGCCCGGCAACGCCAAGGTCTGGTACGAGACGGTCTTCGCGTTCCTGGCCGAGCACGTGCTCGGCGAACCGTGGCAGCGACCGGAACTCGTCTAGCGGAACAGGTCCCGGTTCGCGTTCGACCAGCGCACCCGCCGGTCGTACCGCTCCAACGCCCCCTCGCGCACCCACGTGCGCTGGGGTTCCAGCCCCCGGTCGGCGAGGGCTCGCACGTGCACCGCGTCGAGCCCTTGCCGACCGACGACCTCGTCCACCCAGGCCGCCACGGCGTCGGGGGTGGTGTCGTAGCCGTACGCGTCGAGGAACACCTCCATCCGGCGGCGGCGACCGGGCGGCACGTCGAACCCGTGCCACCGCAGCGCTTCGCTGTCGTCGCGGAACGGCGTGGCGTACTCCAACGCGTAGGCGACGTCGTAGCGCGCGGAGCCCGGGGCGGCGAAGTCGAAGTCGAGCAGGCCGACGGGCTCCAGCCCGCGCCAGACGACGTTCCACGGCCCGAAATCACCGTGGCAGACGACATCGCCCGCCGGGTACCGGAGCGCCCACTCCGCGTCGCGCGGCGGCACGAAGCTCCGCGTGGCGTCGTGGAAGTCGCGCAACAGCCGGGCGAACGCCCGAAGCCCCCGCTCCGGCACCACCCGTGCCCACCCGGCGGGACCCGAGTCACCCGGTATGTGCCCGACCACTTCACGGCCGGCTTCAACGGCCAGCGGCCGCGGCACCCGATCGAACCCGACGGCGTGCAGGTGTTCGAGCAACCCGTGCACGGCCGGCGTCCACCACGCGGCGGGCCGGTACACGCGGTCACCGATGATCTCGATCTTCCGCTCCCCCATTCACCGCACGTTAGGCATGGGCCGGTCGGCGCGCCGGCGCATTACGTGCCGACGGGCGGCAGCCGAGCAGCCGGCTGAGCTGAGCAATCACTACCTCCTGGGTGGTCGCGGACGGTCTCGAGAGCCGCCTGGTCGGGATCGGCCGGTGGGTCGGGTTCCTCACCGCACGTCGAGGTCGGCTCGGCAAGGCGGACACGACAAGGGAACGGGTGGAGGGAATGCGGCATGGGCAGCAGAGGCAGGCGGTGCGCCGGCCGGTGCGGGCCGGCGGGTGCGGTGGGCTGGGCCGGTCGAGGCAGTGGCGTGCGCGGGTAGGTGGCTGGTCGTCGATCTGTGGGTCGGAACGGCACGGCCGGTGATGGTCATCCGACGGGTGACGGGCAGACCGGCGGAACGCGGGCCGATGGCCGGTCGGGCGCGTTTGCGGCGATGGCTGGGGGGGTGGGTCGGTCGCTGTCCGATGAGTGCCGATGGGGTGGCTGTCGGGGTCGTGGGCGGATGCGTGAGCTGCGGTCGGCGGTGGGCGGGCCTTGTGAGTCGGTCGCGGTGGGCACATCGGCGGGCGGCCGGTGTGGCCGGTGGGGTGGGGAGGTGGGCGAGAGTCGGAGTGGAGTCAGGTGGAGGTGGTGGGTGGGGTGGTCCAGTCGGTGGCGGCGGCTTGTTCGGCCAGAAGGCGGATCTGGGTCGGGGAGAGGCCCGTGGTGAGAGCGGTGCGCAGGAGGCCGGCCAGGCGGTGGCCCGGGTGGGATTCCTCGGCTCGGTCCAAGGCCATGTAGGTCAGGGCGCCGTTGCCCCGGATGTAGGCGGAGAAGGCGAGGAGGATGGCTGGTTCCGCGCGTTCCGGCGAGGGGCACGCCCGGGTCAGTTCCAGCCACAGCGCCTCGGCGCTCCGGGCGTGATCGCCGACGCAGTGGGCGAGGCTCGCGTCCCTCGTCAGCGGGTTCGACAGGGCGTGGGCGAGGTCGGCGACCTCCTCGTCGGTCAACGGGCGCTTGCGCGTGCCCGCACGGAGCACCTCGGCGCGGACCAGGTCGAGGTCGCGCAGTGGCACGGTGTCGTCGTCCGGGAGCGGGTGGGTGGTGGCCAGGCGGTTGAGCAGGGCGGTGCGGCGGGACAGGGCTTCCGGCGGGTCCGGCGTCAGGAGGTCGCCCAGCGCCGCACGGCTCGGGTAGGTGACGTGGCCGTCCGCCGCCGACGCCGCGGCGAACGCCGTGCTCGACGGGTCCGGCACGGTGCCCGACGTGCCGACGTCGTGGTAGTCGAACCAGCGCTCGCCCTTCGCCGTGGCCCGCGTCCAGACCGCCAGCAGGAGCGGCACGCCCGCGACCCGCAGCGCCTCGTCCAGCTCGTCCACCAGCGCGTCGTGCGGCAGGTGCTCGGGCGGGTCACCGGAGCCGCCGCCCACCACCACGACCACCGCGTCATCACCCCGGGACCCGGCCAGCGGCTCGACCAGTCGCGCCGCCAAGCGGTGCCGGGCGCCGGGCGGCGGCAGGTCGATGCGCAACGTCATCGCCACGTCGTGGTCGTGCACCACCAGGAGCACCACCGAGTCGAACGGGTGGAAACCCAGCAGGTGCGGCACGGCGGCGATCAGGTCGCCCGGGTCGCGCAGGCGGGTCGGGGGCAGGAGCTTCGTCATGGGAACGACGATGGCCGAGCGCGTCGGGGGACGCCGGCGGCGATCGCCGATCTGTGGACAACTCGGAGAAGGCCGCCCCCGGCACATCCGAGGGCGACCCGCGACCTGGGGAAACTCAGCAGCTGGGTGCCACTTGACCGTCCGAACCTGTGTACACGTACGCATCGGAGATGTAACCGGCCCCGATCTTGTCCCACAGGTTGGTGGTGCCGTACTTGCCGGTGATCGTCTGGCCCTGCGTCTGGCAGCTGATCGTCACCGTCGCGCCGTTCGCCACCGAGCCGACGGCCGCGTACTGCGTCCCGGGACCCGACCGGACCGTCACCGACGCCCCGCTGTCCGTGCCGACCGTGCCGGTCACCCCGCTCGTGCCGCAGGAGTTGCGGCTGGTGTAGCTGCGCGTGCCCCAGTAGTAGATCTGCGTCCCGTTGAACTTGATCTTCTGGTCGACGCCGTTGAGCCGCTGCTCGTAGTGCAGGTGCGGCCCGGTCGACCCGCCCGTCGTGCCGACGTTGCCGATCTTCTGGCCGATCCGCACCGACTGCCCGACGCTCACGCTCTGCGCGGACAGGTGCGCGTACCGGGTCCGCCAGCCGGCACCGTGGTCGATCTCGACCCACCGGCCGTAGCTGGTGCTGCCCTCGTTCGCGACCCGCGTCACCGTGCCCGCCGCCGAGGCGACCACCGGGTCGCCGTCGTCGTTCGCCCGGTTGAAGTCCACCGAGTTCGCGGGGCTGTGGTTGGTGCGGGTCTGGCCCTCCCACACCTGGTTGCACGGGAACGGCACCTGGAAGTTGGGCGCCGCGACGGCCTCGCCCTGCGTGAGGACGAGGCCGATCAGCGGCGCCACCAGGGCCGTGACGAACACGCGTCGGCTCATCTGCCACCTCCTTGACGACTGGGAGCGGTCATCCGACCACGCCCGGCCGTTCCAGTGGAAGACTTACCAGACGTCGAGACAGTGAATTAGTTGCTAACCACTCAGACGGAGCAACAGCCGTCTCAGCAGTTGCGGCTGGTGTAGTTGCGCGTGCCCCAGTAGAGGATCTGCGAGCCGTTGAACACGATCTTCTGCGCCACCCCGTCGAGCCGCTGCTCGAAGTGCAGGTGCGGCCCGCTCGAACCGCCGGTCGTACCGACGTCGCCGATGCGCTGCCCCTTCGACACGGCCTGCCCGACGCTCACCCGCTGCACGGACAGGTGCGCGTACCGGGTCCGCCACCCGCCGCCGTGCCCGATCTCGATCCACCGGCCGTAGCTGGTGCCGCCCTCGTTCTCCACCCGCGTCACCGTGCCCGCGGCCGACGCCACGACCGGGTCGCCCAGGTCGTCGACCCGGTTGAAGTCCACGGCGTTGGCCGGGCTGTGACCCGTCCGGGTCTGCCCCTCCCACACCTGGTTGCACGGGAAGGGCATCTGGAACGCGGGCGCCGCGGCGGCCTCGCCCTGGGTGAGGGCGAGGCCGACCAGCGGCGCGACCAGTGCCGTGACGAAAACGCGCCGAGTCCGGCTCATCTGCCACCTCCTTGACGACTGTGCCGCAGATCCGACCACAACCGCACCCGTCAGTGGAAGACTTACGAAGTAGACGCTTCGTGAATTAGTTTCTAACCAACCGATCGGCGCAACGCGGCGAGTCCACCGACCACGGGCAGTTGCACCACGGTCCGGGTGAGGTCGACCGACAGCCCCGCGCCGGGCTCGGGCCGCAGCGTGTAGTCGTAGTCGGAAGAGATCAACACGAATTCGACGCGGTGACCAGACGGGACCACGTAGTCGTTCGGCTCCAGCTCCACCTCGACCCGGTACCGCTTGCCCGGCTCGACCGGCTTGGTCAGCGATGGCGACACCCGGTTCTGCGGGTCGGTCCACCCCCGCGTGATCACGTGCGACGTGCCGTCCGGCGCGCGGTCCACCAGCAGCGCGGTCACGTTGGCCGCGGGCCGGTCGAACGAGATCGCCAGGTCGACGCGGGCCGTGCCGGAGAACCGGACCGGCACGGTGGTCGGCCGCGTGGTGTACGACAGCCGGTTGCCGGAGCTGGGCAGGTCCACCAGGTCCTCGGCGAGCTTGGACGAGTCGTCGCGCAGCGACTCCACCACGGCGTTGCCGGGCACGGACTCGAACCGCAGCGCGCCCTTGGCCGTGCCGCCCGCCCACGGGTACACGCGGGCCTTCGACGTGCCGGGAGCGGGCCAGTCGGCCTCGTCCACCCACGTGGTCCTGTCCTCGCGCTGGATCGTGGCCTTGGGCTCGCGCTCGATGCCGTTGTCCACGCCGTACAGGTAGTGGCTGAACCAGCGGTTGATCGTGCGCCGCCACTCGACCGAGCGCAGCGTGTCGGGGTCGGTGTGCCCGGACTGGTGCAGCCAGATCTTGTGCTCCACGCCGTGGCGCCGCAACGCGTCGTACCACTGCGCGACGTGCTTGACCTTGACGTTCCAGTCGCTCAACCCGTGCACGGCCAGCACCGCGGCCCGCACCTTCGAGGCGTCCTTGACGTAGTTCCGCTCGTCCCAGAACTCGCTGTAGTCACCGGTCACCCGGTCCTGCCGGGCGGCCACCTCGGCGATCACCGGCTTGCAGATCTCCCGGTCCTCGCGCGTGTAGACGTACTCCGCCAGCACGTCGAGGTCCTCGCCCTGGAACGTGCCGGGCGCGACCACCGCGCCGTCGGCCCGGTAGTAGTCGTACCAGCTGGAGATGGCCGCGATGGGCACGATGGCCTCCAGCCCCTCGACGCCGGTGGCGGCCACCGCGTTGGGCAGCGTGCCGTTGTACGACACGCCCATCATGCCGACCTTGCCGGTGGTCCAGCCCGCCACGACCGGCGCACCCGCCGCGTCACGCGCGGTGGCGCGGCCGTTGAGCCAGTCGACCACGGACCGCGAGCCGATGGTCTCGTTCTCCCCGCCCGAGGTGGGGCAGCCGGACGACTTGCCGGTGCCCAGCGACTCGGCGTAGACCATGGCGAAACCGCGGGCGAGGAAGTAGTCCTCGTAGCGCCCGGACCGGATCGGCGCGGGGTTGGGCCCGACGGCGGCGGCGATCCGCTCGTCCGCCTGCGCCTTGAGCAGCGAACCGTCGCGCTTGTCGTACCCGCCGCGCCGGTTCGGCACGTACAGCTCCACGTCGACGTCGTGGTTGGCCACGTCGTTGCCGCCGGAGAAGTACGGGCTGTTGAAGAACACGACCGGGACCTTGAGCCCGCGGTCGGTGGCCTTCTGCCGCACGACCTCGGTGTAGACCTCGTCGTCGTGCCCGTCGCGGTCGCTGTCGACCGGCGCCCGGACCCACACGCTCTCGCGCACCACGTCCTTCGGGTCGAAGACGGGTTGCGCCTCGCCGCCGACGAACACCGGGCCCTCCGCCGCGCCCTCGGCCACGGCGGGCGTGAGCCCCAACGTGACCAGGGCGGCGAGCACCGCGGCTCTCCGTGCACCCTTCACGACCGAACCCCCATCATGTGTAGGACAGGTTTGCGGCTGACCCTCCCCCGCGCCACAACCCCTGTCAAGGGCGTCCAAAGTCCACAGTGGACATAACCCGAAGACCCGACGAACGGCCCCTTGACCAGCGACGGAGACCTGTGCAGACTCGCCCGAGCCATGCGTGACTTCATCGCCGCGCTGCCCAAAGTGGAGTTGCACGTCCACCTCGTCGGGTCAGCCTCCCCCGCCACCGTCCTCACCCTCGCCCGCCGGCACCCGCAGCACGGGGTCCCCACCGACGAGGCCGAGCTGCTCCGGTTCTACGAGTTCACCGACTTCGGCCACTTCATCGACGTCTACGCGGCGGTGAACGACCTGGTCACCACGGGCGAGGACGTCGCCGCGCTGGTGCTGGGCCTGGCCGAGGAGCAGGCGCGGCGCAACGTCCGCTACGCCGAGGTGACCGTGAGCGCGACCAGCCACCTGCGGGCCGGCATCCCGCCGGAGGAGCTCGACGACGCCCTCGCCACGAGCCGCGCGCGGGCGAAGGCCGAGCACGGCGTCGAGCTGGCGTGGGTGTTCGACATCCCCGGCCTGTGGGACCGGGACTACGGCCTGACCAGCGCGAAGTACGCGGTCGCGCACCGGCCGCCGGGCACGGTCGGCTTCGGCCTGGGCGGGTTCGAGGCGGACGCGCCGAGGCGGGCGTTCCGCGAGGCGTTCGCCGTGGCCCGGGACGCGGGCCTGCACTGCGTGCCGCACGCGGGCGAGACCACGGGCCCCGACCAGGTCCGGGAGGCGCTGGACGAGCTGCGCGCCGAGCGGATCGGCCACGGCGTCAACGCCGTGCACGACCCGGAGCTGCTGCGCCGGCTGGCCGCCGAGGGGATCACGCTGGAGGTCTGCCCGACCTCGAACCTGCGCACGGGGGCGGTCAAGGCCATCGAGGACCACCCGCTGCCGAGGTTCCTGGACGCGGGCGTGCCGGTGACCCTGGCCACCGACGACCCCGGCATGTTCCACACCGACCTGGACCGCGAGTACCTGCTGTGCCACGAGGTGTTCGGCCTGGGCGAGTCGGAACTGGCCGAACTGGCCCGCACCGGGGTGCGGGCCGGTTACGCGCCCGACGAGCTCAAGCGGTCACTGCTGGCCGAGATCGACGCGCTCGGCCGCTGACACCGCTCGCCACCGCCACGCCGAGCGCGGCCAGCGCCATGGCCGCGCCCACCCAGTTGGGCGCGGTGTAGCCGAAGCCGGCGTCGATCGCCACGCCACCGAGCCACGCGCCCGCCGCGTTGCCGAGGTTGAACGCGGCGATGTTCGCCGCCGACGCCAGCGCGGGCGCGCCCGACGCCTGCTCCAGCACCCTGGCCTGCAACGGCGCCACGGTCGCGAACCCGAAGACGCCGAACACCGCGATCGTGACCACCGCGGTCACGGCCCAGTGCGCCGTGACCGCGAACACCGCCAGCACCACCGCGAGCGCACCCAGGAACGCGTACAGGCTCGGCATGAGGCGGCGGTCCGCCGCACGCCCGCCGACCACGTTGCCCACGCACAACCCGGCACCGAACAGCACCAGCAGCCACGTCACCGCGCCCGGCGAGAACCCGGCCACCTCCGTCATCATCGGCGCGACGTAGGTGAACGACGCGAACACCGCGCCGAACCCGAGCGCCGTGGTCAGCAGCGCCGCCCACACCCCCGGCCGGCGGAACACCGCCAGCTCGCCGCGCAACCCGGTGGACGGCGGCTGCGGCGGCACCAGCGCCACGATCCCCGCCAACCCGGCCACGCCCAGCGCGGTCACCGCCCAGAACGTCGAGCGCCAGCCCAACTCCTGCCCCAGCGCGGTGCCGGCCGGCACGCCCAGGACGTTCGCCGCGGTCAGCCCGGTGAACATCATCGCGATCGCCCGGGCCCGCCGGTCCGGCGCGACGAGCCCCGCCGCCACCACCGAGCCGACGCCGAAGAACGCGCCGTGGCACAGCGCCGCGACCACGCGTCCCACCATCAGCACCGCGTAGTCGTCGGCCACCGCGCACACGAGGTTGCCCAGGATGAACAACGCCATCAAGCCGACCAGGAGCTGCTTGCGCGGCAGCCCCGACCCGCCCGCGGTGATCAGCGGCGCGCCGACCACGACGCTGAGCGCGTAGCCGGACACCAACAGCCCGGCGGCCGGGATCGAGACCCCGAGATCACCCGCCACCTGCGGCAACAGGCCCACGATCACGAACTCGGTGGTGCCGATGCCGAACGCGCCGACGGCCAGCGCGACCAACGCGGGCGGCATCATCGGGCACCGAGCCAGGTCCGCAGCTCGCCCAGCAGCACGCGGTAGGAGTCGAGCACCCCGTCCATCAACACGAACGGGTGAATCGTGCCGTCGATCCGGCGCAGCCGCACCGCCACACCGGCCGCGTCCAGCTTCGCCGCGTACCGCTCGCCGTCGTCACGCACCGGGTCGTGCTCGGCCACGGCCACGAACGTGGGCGGCAGCCCCTCCACCGCGGCCCGCAGCGGCGCGGCGAGGTCGGTGACCCCGGAGGAGCCGAGGTAGTGCGACCAGAACCACCGCATCGTGCCGGTCGACAGCGCGTAGCCGGTCTCGTGCTCCACGTAGGACGGGGTGGTGAAGTCGACGTCCAGCGCCGGGACCACCAGCACCTGGAACGCGAGGTCGAGCGCACCGCGGGCCCGCAGCGCCACCGCGGCGGCGAGGTTGCCGCCGGCGCTGTCGCCCATCACGCCGATCCGCGCCGGGTCGACGTCCACCGACGCGGCGTGCTCGAACAGCCACGCCGTGGCCGCGTACGAGTCGTCCAGCGGCACGGGGAACGGGTGTTCCGGAGCCTTCTGGTAGTTCACCGCGAACACCGCGTGCCCGGTGGCGTTGGCCAGCGCGCGCAGCGCCACGTCGTAGATGTCGAGGTTGCAGGTCACCCAGCCGCTGCCGTGCAGGAACACGATCGCGGGGAACGGCCCGTCACCCTCGGGGTGGTAGAGGCGGGCGGGCAGGTCGGCCGTCGGTCCGGGCACGAAGAGGTGCGCGACGCGGGCCACCGGCTCCGGCGTGCCCTGGAACGCCAGGAACCCCCGTTGCGCCCGCCGTGCCTCGAAGACGCTCAGCTCCTCCAACGCGGGCGCGCCGGCCAGTTCCTCCAGCACCACCCGCGCCTGTTCGTTCAATACCATGAACCGATCATCCGATGACCTGCATTGATAAGTCCAAGGCATGTTCTTTCTGACGTCCATAAACTGACGTCATGAGCCTCCGGCAGTTCGAATACCTGATCACGGTCGTGGACGAGGGCTCCTTCACCCGCGCCGCGGAGTCGCTGCACGTCACGCAGCCCGCGCTGTCCCACCAGATCCAGGCGCTGGAACGGGTCGTGGGCGCCCGGCTGCTCGACCGGCTGCCCCGCGCCGTCCGCCTCACACCCGCGGGCCGCGCCTGGCTGCCGCACGCACGTGCCGCTCTGGCCGAGGCGGAGCGCGCACTCACCGCCGCACGGCGCACAGCGGGCGTGGAGTGCGGCGAGCTGCGCGTGGCCACGCTCTACTCGCTCACCCTCGGCGTGCTGCCGCCCGTGCTCCGGTGCTGGCGCGCGGAGCACCCGGACGTGCGCATCCGCCTGTTCGAGCACCGCCACGCCGACGAGCTGCGCGAGGCGATGGCGGACGGGCAGGCCGACCTCGCCCTCGGCCCCGAGCCCGCGAACTGGACCGGTTTCCGGCAGCGGCTCGGCGTGGAGGAGTTCGTGGTCGTCCTACCGCCCGACACGCACCACCGCGAGCCGATCGACCTGCGGGAACTCGCCGACGTCGGGTGGGTGCACTACGCGCCGGGCAACGGCCTGGCCGACCTGGTCGACGCGGCCTGCGCGGAGCGGGGCTTCCAGCCGGCCGCGGCCGTGCGCACCGAGCAGACCGCGGCGGCGCCCGTGCTGGCCGCCTCCGGGCTGGGGCCCGCGCTCGTGCCGCGCAACATCGTGCCGGAGACGTTCGACGGCGCGGTCCTGCGCACCGATCCCCCGGTGCGGCGGACCCTCGTCGCGTACGCGCACAAGACCCCGGACCCGCTCGCGTCGGCCTTCGTGGCCTTGCTCGCCGAGGCAGGATGGGACGCATGAGGCTGGTCATCCTGGGCGGCGGCGGCTTCCGCGTGCCGCTGGTGCACAAGGCGCTGGACGAGCACATCACCGAGGTGGTGCTGCACGACGTGGACGCGCACCGGCTGCACGCGATCCGGAGGGTCCTGCGGGACGGCCCGCCGGTCACCGCCACCACGGACCTGGACGAGGCGCTGCGCGGCGCCGACTTCGTGTTCTCCGCGATCCGGGTGGGCGGCCTGGCCGGACGGGCGATCGACGAGGAGGTGGCCCACGCGCACGGCGTGCTGGGCCAGGAGACCGTCGGCGCGGGCGGCATCGCGTACGGCCTGCGCACCGCCCCGGTGGCGGACGCCATCGCCCGGCGCATCGTTGAAGTCGCGCCGCGGGCGTGGGTGGTCAACTTCACCAACCCGGCCGGGCTGATCACCGAGGTCATGGCCCGCCACCTGGGCGGGCGCGTGATCGGGATCTGCGACTCGCCGCTGGGCCTGTGCCGCCGCGTCGCCGAGGCCCTCGACCTGGAGGACCCGACGTTCGACTACGCGGGCCTGAACCACCTCGGCTGGCTGCAAGGCGTCCACGTGGGCGCGGAGAACCTGCTGCCGCGGCTGCTGGCCGACGACGAGGCGCTGGCGGGCTTCGAGGAAGGCCGGCTATTCGGCGCGGAGTGGTTGCGGGCGTTGGGCGTCATCCCCAACGAGTACCTGCACTACTACTACTCGACGCGTGAGGCGTTGGGCGACAACCGCGGTGCTTTCCTGCTCGGCCAACAGCAGCGCTTCTACGACGGTGAGGTGGACTGGGAGACCACGCGGCTGGAGCGTGAAGCGACGTACATGGCCCAGGAACGCGAGCGCGACAGCGTCGAGGGCGGAGGTTACGAGCACGTGGCGATGGCGTTGATGCGCGCCATCGCGGACAACGGGACGACGACGCTGATCCTCAACGTGCCCAACAACGGCACCCTGTCCGCTGTGGACGACCAAGCGATCGTCGAGGTGCCGTGCGAGGTCGACGCGACGGGTGCACGTCCCCTGCCGGTGAGCCCGCTGCCCGACCACGCGGCCGGTCTCGTCACGTCCGTCAAAGCGGTGGACCGGCTGGTCATGGAGGGCACGCGGTCGGCCGCGCTCAAGGCGTTCGCCCTGCACCCGCTGGTCGACTCGGTCGCCACCGCACGCAGCCTGCTGGACACCTACGTGCGGCGGCACCCGGAACTGGCCTACCTGAGCTGAGCCCGGCCCAACGCGTCGGAACGCCGGGTCGTCTCCGGCAGCCGCGTCACGCACAGCCGCAGCACCTCGGCGCACGCCCGGTCGAGGTCGATGCGGTGCCCCACGGACACGAACACCGGCTTCACGCCCTCGCGCGTCCGCAGCGCCCGACCCACCACCTCGCCGTCGTCCACCAGGTCCGAGTGCGCGCCGCGCACGTCGTCGGGCATGTCGAACCGGCCCATCGGCGTCTTGGCCACGCCGACGCTCGGCAGGCCGGTCACCACCCCGAGGTGGCAGGCCAGCCCGAACCGCCGCGGGTGCGCCAGCCCCTGGCCGTCGCACACCAGCAGGTCCGGCGGCACGGTCACCTCCTCCAGCGCCTCCAGCAACGACGGCAGCTCCCGGAACGCGAACAGCCCCGGCACGTACGGGAAGTCCGCCTTGCCCATCACCACGACCGAGTCGACGGTCGCCAGCGACTCCGCGTCCAGCACCACGACCACCGCGGCCACCCGGTCGTCGTCGGCGTAGGACACGTCCAACCCGGCGACGTGCCGCACCACCAGCCCGGGATCGGTCACCTCCGACACGAGGGGCCGCAGCCGTTCCTGCTCGGCGATCGCCTCCTCGGGCGTCACGGGTGCCTCACCGACGCGCGGTGCGCCGCCAGCAGGTCCTCGCCGAAGTCGCCGGACCGCCGTCGCCACACCGAGTGCGCGTGGTTGGCGTCGTTGTCGGTGTTGTCGTACTCGATCAGCAGGTCCGGTCCCTGGATCCGGTAGTAGTGCCCCTGGCCGCGCTTGTCCGAGCCCTCCCAGGAGAAGTGCAGCCGATCGGGGTCGAGGGCGTCGAACTCCTCGTCGGCCAGGTCCCCGGTCAACCGGTCGAGGTAGTACCGCACCAGCCCGACGAGCAGCCCGCGTGACGCCCGGTCGAGTTGGGCGGGCGTCACGCCGACGGGCTCCAGGTCACCGATCCGGCGCGCGTTGCCGGTCTTGAGGTCCGGCGGCGGGGCGTCGGCGACCACGGCCAACCCGCGGGCCGTGCGCCCCATCCGGTCCAGCAGCTCGCGGGCCAGCTCCTCCTCCAGCCCCAACGGCTGCAGCACCGTGCGGCCCCGGTACGTGGTGCGGGCCGGGTTCGCGCCGAGGAAGAACGGGGTGGCCGAGACACGTCCTTCGGCCACCACCACGCTCACCGACAGGTGGTGCCCCTCGACCCGCCAACCCCACGGCTCGTCACCGGGCTCGCCCAGCAGCACGGTCCAGTAGTCGCCCTGGTGCCGGTCGCGGGTGCCGCCCTCGCGGTCGTCCAGCACGTCCTCCAACGCCATGATCGCGGTCGTCTGGGCGTAGGCGTGCGGGCTGAGCACGCACGACAGCAGCCGGTGCACGGCTTTGCGCTGGTCACGGGTCAGCCCGCCGTACTCGATCCCCGGCCGCACGCCCGGCGTGTACGCCCAGCGCGTGCGCAGGCCGTCGGCCATGCTCCCCACCGCCGCCGCACGTTGCCCGTCGTCCAACAGGTCGAGGAAGCCCTTGGTGGCCTCGGCGATCTCGCGCAGCATCACTCGAACCTATCCGCCTGCGGGTCGTGCGGCAGCAGGTGCCCGTCGTGCCCGGCCGGTCACGGCCAGGGCTTGAGCGCGGGCCGCGCACCGGTGATCGGCCCGTCCGGCTCGCGGCCCGCGAGCCACGCGGTCAGGTCGGTGTGCGCGCCGGTCAGCGTGACGTCCTCACCCTCGCCGATCGTCCACCGCCGTTGCGGCGACACCAGGCCGAGCCGGACGCCGTCGGGCACGCGCGCGGACAGGAAGTCCACGGCGTGGTCGCAGAACTCGACCGACCACGTGACGGGCCGCAGGTCGAGGTCGCGCGTGTGGATCTCGACCTCGCGCCAGACGCCGTAGGCGGTGCCGATCAGCGTGCCGTCGCGGTAGAAGACCGGCGTGTCCCAGTCCCGCACGCCCGCCCACGCCTTGGCCAGGCGAGCGGCCGCGTCGGCGATCGCGGCCCGGTGCTCCGCCGCGGTCCGGCCGGCGCCCGCCTCGATCGCGGCGTCGCGCGCGGGCCGGCCACCGGGGTAGGGCTCGACCCTCGTGCCCTCGTGCTCGGCTTGGCCCGCCAGGGCGACGGTGACGTTGGCCAGGTGCGCCAGCACGTGGCCGCGGGTCCAGCCGGGCAGCACCGACGGCTGCGCGACCTGCTCGTCGGTGAGGTCCTCGATCACGGCGGCCAGCCTGCGGTGGGCGTCCAGCGCGCGCTCCTGGATCGTCACAACTCCCCCTAATGGTTAGTCAACTCAAACCCGTTAGGGAACCTATCACTAGACTGGCTCGGGTGGCACTGGCGCTGGAGTTCGCGAGCACGGTCCGGCACGACGGGCACGGCGGGCTCACCGACGACCTGGGCACGCCGGAGGGCTTCGCCGCGTGGGCCGGGGTCCCGGCGGACGAGGAGCTGCGGTTGCGGGTGGTGGAGCTGCGCTGGGCCGTCCGATCGCTGTTCGCACGCGTGGCGCAGGCCGGGGAGCGCATGGACACGCCGCACCTGATGGACTTCGAGCGCGCGCTGGCGATCGTCAACGACGCCGCCGCGCGGGTGCCGCGTGCGGCGCAACTGGACTGGGAAGAGCAGCCGCGGCTGCGGTACGTGGACTCCGCCGGCGCGGGCGACCGCCTGACGGCCGCGTTGGCGACGGCGGCGATCGAGTTCCTGGCCGGCGGTGCGCGGACGGACCTGCGCGCCTGTCCCGCACCCCGGTGCGTCCGGTACTTCGTGAAGGCCCACCCCCGGCAGGAGTGGTGCAAGCCCTCGTGCGGCAACCGGGCCAGGGTCAGCCGGCACTACCACCGCGGTCGCTGAAGACCGCGCGGACGCCCGTGCACGCCCGCGCGGCCGGAGCGGTCAGCCCTGCGCGATGTACGCGGTCAACTGGTCGTGGTCTTCCTGCAACTGGCTGATCCGGCTCTTCACCACGTCGCCGATGCTGACGATGCCGACCAGCTCGCCACCGTCGACCACCGGCACGTGCCGGATGCGCCGCTCGGTCATCAGCACCGTGAGGCTGTCCACCGAGTCACGCGGGGTGCAGGTGAACACCTCGCTCGTCATGATCTCCGAGACCGGCGCGGCCAGCAGGTCGCCGCCCCGGTCGTGCAGCCTGCGCACGACGTCCCGCTCGGACACGATCCCGGCGATGCCCTCGGGCCCGAGCACGACCATCGCGCCCACGTTGTGCTCGGCCAGCGCCGCGACCAGCTCGGCCACCGACGCTCTCGACTCGACCGTGACCACGGCCGACCCCTTGTTGCGCAACACGTCAGCGATCCTCATGGGCGCCTCCCGATCTCCGCCGGACCCGGTTGCTACCCACCTCAGGCTAGTTCGCCGGCCACGTGATCGGCAGGCCACGCGCCCGATGAGAGCACCGTGCCGTCAGCCGCCCGGCGGTCACGAGTACGCCGAGCGCGGCGATCTCCACGCGGGGCCCCGGGACCATCACCCGCTCGGAGCAGCGGCTGCCCCGGCCGCGCCGTCACCCGGCCGGTCGACCCCGCCGAACGGGTAATCGAGGGTCGGTCGACGCCGGGGCGGGACGCCCCGCCCGCAGGCGACAGCACGCCACCATCCACATCGGACCGCATCGGCATGCCGTCGCGGACCAGGCGGCCGGACACCGCGCAGCACCGTCGCGGGCACGTGCTCGTACCCGCGACGGCGCTCCGGTCCGGCCGACCGGTGCCGCCGGTCAGCCGCCGCTGGTGCGCCGGAACACGCGTCGTCCCACGAACGTGTTCTGGTGCGGCCGGCCCGGGACCTTGTTCACGCCGTCGTTCTTCTGGGCGTGACCGCGGCGGGCCGCGCGGTTGAGCGGCACGGCGGGCTGCTCCGGCTGGTCCTGCTCGCCGTCGTCGGCCTGCGGAACGTCCTGAGTGGTCATGTCTACCTCCTGGGTGTGGCGAAGTCGCTGGTCAGCGACGCCGCATGGCGTACTGGCGCGGGTTGGCGACAGCGCGTCCGCCGCCGAAGCGCGGGTGCACCGCGCCGTTCGAGCGGGCGCCGCGGCGTGCGGCGCGGTTGGTCGGCTGGTCGTCGTGTGGCGGTTCGTTGCGCATGGTGGGCATGCGATCGCCTCCTCGGTGTTCGAGGCGTGCAAAGGGCTACGACCCGTGGTTCGACACGGTCGCGAGAAGAGCCGCTAAGGCCACCAGGAGAAGGGCGCGGCACGGCCCGAGGCCGGTGCGGCGCGCTGGAGGAAGAAGTCCTCAGAGGTAGATCTGGAAGAACATGGTCATGACCGTAGCGCGGTTCACGCCACGACGCCAATCATTTCCCACCGCGCCCGCCCCGACCACACCACGCCCACTCCGTCACCGTCACCCACCCGAGCGACTGCGAGCGCCTTCGTCGGGCCGATCACTCGCTGACGTCGACGACCTCGCCGTCGATGAAGGTGCCCTCCACGACCGCCGGCAGCTCCTCGCGCTCGGTGAAGAAGCGGGAGGCGAAGGCGCCCACCGCCCGCGTCGTGACGGCGTCGAACGTGCCGCCGATGACCCCGCCGACCAGCGGCACGCCCTTGGCCAGGGTCACGGTCGCCTTGCTGGTGCCGTACTTGGCCAGCAGCGTGAAGCCGACGCGCTTGTTGATCTCCCGGATGAGCTGGACCGGGATGCGCTCGATCAGGTTCATGGTGAGCTTGGAGCCCACCTTGATGCCCGCCTTCTTCAGCAGCTCGGTCCCCGCGTTGCCCAGCAGGCACACGAGGATCGCCGTCTGCACCTCGTCGCTGTCCAGGTCGTGCCCGTGCACGGCGGCGATCGAGGCGATCAGGTGCGTCTGCACCAGGTAGGACGCCGTCAGGTTGGCGGGCAGCGTCACCGGCAGCGTGATCAGGCCGCCGATGTTCGTCGCGAAGCCCTGCACGCCCGCCGCGGCCACGTGCGTCCGGATCAGGTGCTTGACCGCCTCCTGCGGTGTGAGCCCCTTGTCCAGGGCCTCGGCCGCCATCTGCTGCGCGCCCTTGAACGGTCCGAACCCGTTGATGCCCACCTTGAGGAGGTGGTCGACGGCGTTCTGCTGCACCCTGGTGATCGCACCCGGTTCGTCCACCATGCCCCTGAGGTTACGCGGCCCGCGATCGGGTAGCCGAGGCCAATGGACATGTCTTCGTTGGGAGAGCTGGTCAGGCAACGCGGCCCGTTCGCGTCGGTCTACCTGGACGCCTCGCACGACACCGAGGACGCGGCCAAGGCGATGGAGCTGCGCTGGCGCGGGGTGCGTGACGAACTGGCCCGGCAGGGCGCGGACGACGCGACGCTGCGGGCGATGGACGGACCGGCGCTGACGCCGGTCACGGGCAAGGCGGGCCGGGCGCTGATCGCGGCGCACGGCAGGCTGCTGCTGGACCGGGTGCTGCCCCGCCCGCCCGCCGCGGACACCGTGCGCTGGTCCGACCTGCCGCACCTGCTGCCGCTGGCGTCGTCGCTGCAAGCGGACGTGCCGCACGTGGTCGTCCTCGCCGACAAGGTCGGGGCGGACCTGCACGGCCACGACGGCCGGGGCGAGGTCTCCGCCGAGGTCCGGGGCGAGGACCACCCGGTGCACAAGGTGCGCGGCGGCGGGTGGTCGCACCTGCGCATGCAGCACTCGGTCGAGGAGAACACCAAGCGCAACGCCGCCCGCATCGCCGAGGAGGTCGACCGGCTGGTGACCCGCATCAACGCCCGCCTGCTGATCCTGGGCGGCGAGGTGCAGGCGCGCGCGGGCATCAAGGAGGAGCTGAGCACGCGCTGCCGGGACGTGCTGATCGAGGTCGAGGGCGCGAGCCTGGGCGACGGCGCGGACGACCGGGCGTTCGACGACGCCGTGCAGGCGCTCGTCGCCCAGTACCAGGCCGACCTGGACAACGACGTGCTGGAGGAGTTCACCGCCGAGTCGAACCGGTCGGGCGGCCGGGCGGTGCAGGGCCTGGAGCCCGTGGTCGAGGCGCTGCGCGAGGCCAACGTGGCCGCGCTGCTGGTGGCCGACCCGGCGCTGGGCGACCGCACGGTGTGGTCCGGCGAGGACCCGGCCCAGGTGGCGCTGCGCGAGTCGGAGCTGCGGGGGCTGGGCATCGAACGGCCCGGTGAGCACCGCGCGGACGAGGCGCTGGCCATCGCCGCCACCGCGACCGGCGCGCAGGTCCTCGTCACCCGCCACGCGTCGCTGTTCGAGGGCGTCGGCGCGCTGCTGCGCCACTAGTCCGCGGTAGCGGGGTCGCGCCGCGCTCGCACGTGTCGAGCGCGGCGCGACCCGCCCGTCAGACCGCCGCCGCGACGACGTCCTCGGCCGGCTTCTTCTCCAGCTCGACGACCTTCTTGTCGCGCCGGCTGCGCTTCTCCAGGTACGTCGCCAGCCACGTCAGCAGGAGGCACATGGAGATGTAGATCACGGCCACCACGATCGTCACCGGGATCAGCGGCCGGCCGAACTCGAAGTAGCTGCCGATGTCGCGGGCGAAGTCCAGCAGCTCGTCGTAGGTGATCAGGAAGCCGAGCGCGGTGTCCTTGAGCAGCACGACGAGCTGGCTGATGATCGCCGGCAGCATCGCCCGCACCGCCTGCGGCAGCAGCACGTAGTTCATCACCTGCGTCTTGCGCATGCCCACCGCGTAGGCCGCCTCGCTCTGCCCGCGGGGCAGGGACAGCACGCCGGCGCGGAACACCTCGGCCAGCACCGAGCCGTTGTAGAGCGTCAGGCCGAGCACCACCGAGTAGAACGGCGCGCCCAGGGACAGGCCGTAGTGGAACACGAAGATCAGCACGACGAGCGGCACCGCGCGGAACAGCTCGACGACCAGCATCGACGGCACGCGGATGACCTTGTGGTCCGAGAGCTGGCCCGCCGCGAAGATCGCGCCGAACAGCAGCGCCAGCACCGCGCCCGCGCCGAACGCCTTGAGCGTGTTCATCAGCGCGCCGAGCAGGTCGAGCTGGACCTTCTCGTACTGGATCCAGGTCCACTTGCGGCCGTCGAACTGGCCGCTCTCGGCGAACCGGAAGATCACGAAGCCGACCACCCCGACCAGCACGGCGACGGCGAGGACCGCGTACAGGCGGTGGCGCAGCCGGGCGCGAGGCCCGGGGACGTCGAACAGGACCGAGCTCATCGGGCGATGCTCCACCGCTTCTCGAGGCTGCGTTGCAGCAGGGTCATGGGGATGACGAGCACGATGAAGAACACCGCGACCCACAGCAGGCCGATCAGCTGGTTCTCCCCGCGCTCGGACAGGTTGGCGCTGATGGAGCCCGCCTGGAACACCGAGAAGCCCGCCGCGATGGTGGTGTTCTTCAGCAGGGCGATCATCGTGCTCACCATCGGCGGCACGACCGCGCGCGTGGCCTGCGGGAGCACCACGGAGGTCAGCATCTGGCCGAACGTCAGCCCCAGGGCGCGGGACGCCTCCGCCTGGCCGACCGGCACGGTGTTGATGCCCGACCGCACGACCTCGCACACGAACGCCGACGTGTAGAGGGTCAGCGCCATGAGGGCCGCGGAGAAGTAGTAGCTGGCCGCCGAGCCGCCGAACGTGTCCGCGCTCACGATCTCGAGCAGCGGGAACGCCAGGGCGAAGAAGAAGAACACGAGGGTGAGCGGGGTGTTGCGGACGAGCGTCACGTAGGTGGCGCCCATGGCGCGCATCACGGGGACCGGCGCGACCCGCAGCATCGCCAGGATCGTCCCCAACACCAGCGACCCGACCGCGGAGATCAGGAACAGCTCGACGGTGTTGAGGAACCCGGGCCCGTACAGGTCGAGGTTGTCGAGCAGGACGTCCATCGGCTTCCTCGGCTAGGTGGTGTGGTGTGGGTGCGGCCGGCCGCCGGAGCACCGACGACCGGCCGCGGTGACGTGATCAGTAGCGCTCGAGCACGGGCTTGTCGGTCGTCGAGCCCGACTTGCCCAGGGTCGCGTCGTAGGCCGCCTGCCACTCGCCGCCGTCGAGGGCGGCCTGCAGGATGTCGTTGACCTTGTCGCGCAGGGCCTTGTCGTCCTTGGGCAGGCCGATGCCGTAGGGCTCGTTCGAGAAGGGCTCGCCGACGACCTTCAACGTGTCGGGCGACTGCGAGGCGTAGCCCTTCAGGATCGCGTCGTCGGTGGTGACGGCGTCGACGGTGCCCTGCTCCAGCTGCTCGACGCACAGCGAGTAGGTCTGGAGCTCCACGATGTTCTCCGGCTCGGTCAGCCCCTCGGACTTGACCTTCTGGATCGGCGTGGAACCGGTCACCGAGCAGACCTTCTTGCCCTTGAGCGAGTCCTTGCCGGTGATCGCGCTGTCGTCCTTCTTCACCAGGAGCGACTGGCCCGCGGTGAAGTACGGGCCGGCGAACGCGACCTGCTCCTTGCGCTTGGCGTTGATCGTGTAGGTGCCGACGTAGTAGTCCACGTCACCGTTGATCAGGGCCTGCTCGCGACCGGCGGACGGGATCGCCTTGAAGTCGATCTTGTCGTCGCCGTAGCCGAGCTTGGCGGCGACCAGCTTCGCGATCTCGATGTCGAAGCCGGTGAACTTGCCGCTGGTCGGGTCCTTGTAACCCAGGCCGGGCTGGTCCTCCTTGACGCCGATGACGACCCGGCCGCGAGACTTGATCTTGTCGAAGGTCGGCGAGCCGTCGACCTTCACGTCGGCGGCCACCTGCTGCGAGGGCGCGCCGGTGTCGCCGGGGCCACCCTCCTTGCCGCATGCCGTCAGGGCGAGGCCGCCGGCCAGCAGCGCCACCGCAAGGGTGCGAACCCTCATCGTCCTTCTCCTGCTCTTGTTCGGTAGAGCGGCGCCAGGCTCAGCGCCGCGGTCGTGGGACTTCAGTGGGTCAGGATCTTGCCAAGGAAGTCCTTCGCGCGGTTGGACTTCGGCGCGGAGAAGAACGACTCCGGCGTCGAGTCCTCGACGACCTCGCCGTCGGACATGAAGATGACCCGGTCCGCGGCCTTGCGGGCGAAGCCCATCTCGTGGGTGACCACGAGCATGGTCATGCCCTCCTTGGCCAGGGTCGTCATCACGTCCAGCACCTCCTGGACCATCTCGGGGTCCAGCGCGGAGGTCGGCTCGTCGAACAGCATCACCTTGGGCCGCATCGCCAGGGCGCGGGCGATCGCCGCGCGCTGCTGCTGCCCGCCCGACAGCTGGGCGGGGAACTTCTCCGCCTGGTTCGCGATGCCGACCCGCTCCAGCAGCTCCATGGCCGTCTTGCGGGCCTGGGCCGCCGGGGTCTTGCGGACCTTCACCGGCGCGAGCATCACGTTGTCGACGATGCTCTTGTGGGCGAACAGGTTGAACGACTGGAACACCATGCCCACGTCGGCGCGCAGCCGGGCGAGCTCCTTGCCCTCGGCGGGCAGCGGCTGGCCGTCCACCTCGATGACACCGGACTCGATCGGCTCCAGCCGGTTGATCGTGCGGCACAGCGTGGACTTGCCCGACCCGGACGGCCCGAGCACCACGACGACCTGCCCCTTCGGCACCTCCAGCGTCACGCCCTTGAGCACGTGCAGGGGTCCGAAGAACTTGTCCACGCCCGCCATCCGGATCATCGGCGGAGCAGGAGTGGCGGCGGTCATCAGTCCTCCAGTAGGGGTTCCTGAGCGATGGCGGAAACCTAGGTGTGAATCACCACACCAGTCCAGGCGGTTGAGCAAGACTTAGGGTCTCAACTCTGTCACAGGGTGGCGACACTTATCGGGGAGGCTCCACGGTGCGGGTGCTGTTGGTCGAGGACGACGACCGGGTGGCAGAAGCGCTGGTGCCGGCGCTGACGCGACGCGGTTTCACGGTGGATCGACAGGCCACCGGTCGGGGGACACTCGATCGGCTGACCGGGGTCGACGTGGTGCTGCTCGACCTGGGCCTGCCCGATGTGGACGGTGTCACGCTGTGCCGGCACATCCGGGCGGCGAGCGACGTCGCGATCATCGTCGTGTCGGCCCGCGGCGAGATCGACGACCGCATCCTCGGCCTGCACGCCGGCGCGGACGACTACCTGGTCAAGCCGTACGACGTGGGTGAGCTGGTGGCCCGCGTGCACGCGGTGCGGAGGCGGCGCGGCGACCCGGTCGGCGCGGGCGGCACCGGCACCGAGGTGTTCGAGGTGGCCGACGTGCGGGTCGACCTGGCCCGGCACGAGGTCACCGTGGCGGGTGAACCGGTGGCTCTGTCACGCAAGGAGTTCCAGGTGTTGGCGCTGGTGGTGGCGGCGGGTGGCGCGGTGTGCACCCGGGAGCGCATCCTGGCCGAGGTGTGGGGACGCACCTGGGCGGGGGCCAACCGGACCCTGGATGTGCACGTGGCCACGTTGCGGACCAAGCTCGGGCGTCCTTCGTTGCTGGAGACGGTGCGCGGTGTCGGGTACCGGTTGAGCGGGGGCTGAGTGCGGTCGCGGCTGCTGGGCATCGTGTTGACGCTGGTCGTGCTGGTGCTGCTCGGCCTCGGCGTCCCGCTGGGCCGCGGCATGGCCCAAGCCGAGCAGCAGGAGATGTTCCTCGACCGGCTCACCGACACCACCAGGTTCGCGTCGGTGGCGCAGCGGCCGTTCATCGACGACCAGCCCGAGGTGCTCAAGCCGGAGCTGCGCCGCTACCACGAGCTGTACGGCATCCGGGTGGCCCTGCTGGGACGGGACGGGCAGGTGGTCGCGGCGTCGTCGGACGACGTGGACGTGTCCGCGCCCGAGGTCGCCGACCTGGTGCGCGGCGCGCTGGCCGGTCGCCAACCGGTCGCGCCGGAGCTGGTCATGCCGTGGGAGTCGACCGAGCTGGTGCTGGCCGAGCCGGTGCTGGAGGCGGGCGAGGTCCGGGGCGCGGTGGTCACGTTCTCGCCGACGTCGAAGACCCGGGGCGAGGTGCTGCTGTGGTGGTCGGTGCTGCTCGGCGGCAGCCTGCTGGTGCTCGTGCTGGGCGTGTTCGTGGCGTTGCCGCTGGTCCGGTGGACGTTGCGGCCCGTGCGGCGGTTGGACGACGCGACCGGGCGGCTGCTGGCCGCCGTGGTGTCCGGGCAGCCGGTGGAGCCGGTCGGCAGCTCCGACGGGCCGCCGGAGCTGCGCCAGCTGTCGCGGTCGTTCGACCAGATGGCCGCCAACGTGGGCGACGTGCTGGCCGCGCAGCGCGCGTTCGTCGCCGACGCCTCGCACCAGCTGCGCAACCCGTTGACCGCGCTGAAGCTGCGTCTGTCCAATTTGGAGGACCACGTGGCCGGTGACGGCGCGGCGCACCAGGCGGCGGCGCTGGACGAGGCCAACCGGCTCAACCGGATCCTGGACGAGCTGCTGTCGATGGCGCGGGCGGGCGCGCCGTCGGTGGACCCGGTGCCGGTGGACGTGGACCGGGCGGTGGCCGGCCGCCTGTCGGCCTGGCAGCCCGCCGCGGCGGCCCGTGACGTGCACCTGGTGCTGGACGGCGAGCCCGGCGGCCGGGCGCTCGTGCCGCCGCGCGGCGTGGAGACCGTGCTCGACGCCCTGCTGGACAACGCGCTGAAGTTCACCTCCGACGGCACCCTCGTGCGCGTCGACGTGCGCAGGCGCGACGGCGTCGTGCGGCTCTCGGTGCAGGACGAGGGTCCGGGCCTGGCACCGGAGGAGCTGGACCGCGCCACGGACCGGTTCTGGCGCAGCCCGGCCCACCAGAACGTGCAGGGCTCGGGCCTGGGGCTGGCCCTGGTGCGGCAGATCGTGGAACGGGTGAACGGCTCGATCCGGTTGGACTCGCCGGACGGCGGCGGCCTGCGGGTGACGGTCGGGTTCCCGGCCGTCTGAACCGGTCAGGACGTGACGGCCACACCCTCGGGCCCCTTGCCCGCGGCGAAGCGGGCGACGGGCTTGCCGCTCTCCGCGTCGAGGACCGAGACGGTGTCCGACCCCGTGTTGGTGATGTAGACGGAGCTGTCGTCCGGCGCGGCCGCGGCGCCCTCGGGCATGCGCTGGACCTTGACCACGCCGAGCGGGTCGCCGGTGGGCCCGAGGACGCTGACCGTGTTGGAGCCGGTGTTGGCGACGTGGACCCGACCACCGGGCGTGACCGCGACGCCGAGGGGCGCGTTCCCGACCTTGGTCGTCGCCACCGGTCGGGCGGCGGCGGTGTCGATGACGGTCACGGTGTCGTCACCGGTGTTGGCCACGTAGAGCCGCTCGCCGTCGAACGAGATGGCGATGCCCGACGGGAAGACCCCGACCGGGATCGTGGCGACCGGCGCCTGCGACCGCGTGTCGATGACCGTGACGCTGTCACCCCCGTTGTCGGTCACGTACACGCGGGAACCGTCCGGGCTCGCGACCGCGCTGTGCGGGAACCGACCCACCGGGATGGTGGCGACCGGTGCGTTCGTCGCGGTGTCGACGACCGTGACGTCGCCGGAGCCGAAGTTGGTCACGTAAGCGTGGGTCGGCGTGGCGGCGACGCCGAACGGGTTGGCCCCGACCGGCACGGTGGCGACCACGGCCAGGGACCGGGTGTCGATCACCGAGACGGTGTTGGACGACTCGTTGGTGACGTAGACGCGGTGGCCCGCCGGGTGCGCGCCGACACCGGCGGGGTAGTCGCCGACGCCGATCGTGGCCGTCACCTCCCCCAGGCGCGGGTCGTACACGGTGACGTTGTCGGAGCCGCTGTTGGCCACGAACACCTGGATGCGCGTCGGCCATCTGGGCGAGGCGTCGAAACCCGTGCCGGCCGGCACGGCGAGAATCGCGACGACCACGCCCGGCAGAGAAAACCGGTAAAGCTTTTCGTGAATACGCGCGCATACCGAGTGAACGGACACGAGTTCCCCGCTTCAGTGTCGGATCCCGCGCGACCCACCGCTGGTCCCACGCTTGCGGTCACCCTAACGGCCTAGCGCGGAAAAGCGCCGTTCGAGCCCGCGCTTGACCCCGACTTGGGCGAGCCGCCAGGCGTGCCGATTCCACCGTCGGAATGACGACAGGGCACTTAAACCTTGACGTCCCGGTAATAACGCATCGCACCGGGGTGCAATTCGATCGGCGTCGTCTCGATCGCCGAGCGGACCTCTATCGACCGCGCCACCGGACTCGCCGCGACCAGCCCCGACTGCGCCTGGAACAGACCTCTGACCAGCGCTTCCGCCACGTCCTCGGACATCGTGTCGTTGACCAGCAGGAAGTTGCGCACGACCAGGGTGACGACGGGGCCGCCCTCCAGCCGGTAGGCCGACGCGGGCAGGGTCGCCGAGCCGTAGACCGGGTACTCCTCCCGCAGCCCCGGCAGCACGTCGCTCAGGTCGAGCATCCGCAGCTTCACCGTCGTGGCCAGGTCGGTGACCGCGTCCGTCGGCACGCCACCGGACCAGAAGAACGCGTCCAGCGCGTCGGCGCGCATCGCCTCCACGCTGGTCGGCAGGTCCATGTACTGCACCTTGAGGTCCGCCTCCGGCGAGATGCGCGCCGCCTTCAGCAGCCGTTGCGCGATCAACCACACGCCGGAGTCCCGCGCGCCCACGCTGACCCGCAGGCCCCTCAGGTCGGCGAGCTTGGTCGCGGGCAGGTCGTCGCGCACGATCAGCTGCAGGTAGTCGTCGTGCATCCGGGCCAGCGCGTACAGCTTGTGCCCGCCGTCCGCCTTCTGCTTCTCCTCCGCCGCGTCGGCCGCGGAGAACCCCACCTGCGCCTGGTTGGCCCGCAGCCGGTCGAGGTTGTCCACCGAGCCCGCCGTGTTCGCGACCTGCGGCCGGGGGATGCCGGGCTCCCGGGTCCACGCGTCGGCCAGCGCCACGCTCAGCTTGTGGTAGACCCCGCCGGGGCTGCCCGCCGCCATGGTCAGCTTCACCTGGTCCAGGTCGTCGGCGCACGCCGTCAACGACAGGGTGGCCAGGGCCAATGCGGCCCCGACCGCGTGCAACCGCAGGAGCGTTCCCGACACCTGCGCATCGTCGCACGTCCACGCTCTACGCTGGACCCGACGGAAGGACTAGGTGCAGTGACTCGCAGTTACCAGATCCGCACGTTCGGCTGCCAGATGAACGTGCACGACTCCGAGCGCCTGGCCGGCATGTTGGAGGACGCGGGCTACACGCCCGCCGAAGGCGACGTCACGCCGGACGTCGTCGTGTTCAACACCTGCGCCGTGCGGGAGAACGCCGACAACAAGCTCTACGGCACGCTCGGCCACCTCGCGCCCGCCAAGTCCGCGAACCCCGACATGCAGATCGCCGTCGGCGGCTGCCTCGCGCAGAAGGACCAGGGCGAGATCGTCAAGCGCGCGCCGTGGGTGGACGTGGTCTTCGGCACGCACAACATCGGCTCGCTGCCCGTGCTGCTCGAACGCGCCCGGCACAACCGCGAGGCGCAGGTCGAGATCCTGGACTCGCTGGAGACCTTCCCCTCGACGCTGCCCGCCCGCCGCGACTCGGCCTACTCCGGCTGGGTGTCGGTGTCCGTCGGCTGCAACAACACGTGCACGTTCTGCATCGTCCCGTCACTGCGCGGCAAGGAGAAGGACCGCCGTCCCGGCGAGGTGCTGGCCGAGGTCCAGGCGCTGGTCGACGAGGGCGTGCTGGAGGTGACCCTCCTGGGCCAGAACGTGAACTCCTACGGCGTCGAGTTCGGCGACCGCTACGCGTTCGGCAAGCTCCTGCGCGCCACCGGCGGCATCGGGGGCCTGGAGCGCGTCCGCTTCACGTCACCGCACCCGAAGGACTTCACCGACGACGTCATCGCCGCGATGGCCGAGACGCCCGCCGTGTGCCACTCCCTGCACATGCCGCTGCAATCGGGCTCGGACCGCGTCCTCAAGGAGATGCGCCGCTCCTACCGGACCACCAAGTACCTGTCCATCCTGGACAACGTCCGCGCGGCCATGCCCGACGCCGCCATCACCACGGACATCATCGTGGGCTTCCCCGGCGAGACCGAGGAGGACTTCCAGGCCACCCTGGACGTGGTCCGCGAGGCGCGGTTCTCCTCGGCGTTCACGTTCCAGTACTCCAAGCGCCCCGGCACCCCCGCCGCCGAGCTGCCGGACCAGCTGCCCAAGCAGGTCGTGCAGGAGCGCTACGACCGCCTGGTCACCCTGGTCAACGAGATCGCCCACGAACTCAACCGCGAGCAGGTGGGCCGCGAGGTCGAACTCCTGGTCGCCTCCGGCGAGGGCCGCAAGGACGCCGAGACCCACCGCATGACGGGCCGCGCCCGCGACGGCCGCCTGGTCCACTTCACCCCCGGCGACGCCCACGTCCGCCCGGGTGACGTCGTGGAGACCGTGGTGACCTACGGCGCGCCGCACAACCTGATCGCCGACGGCCCCCTGCTGTCGCACCGCCGCACCAAGGCGGGCGACCGCTCCGAGGCGGGCCTGAAGCCGAAGACACCGGGCGTGACGCTGGGCCTGCCGTCGTTCGGCAAGCCCACCCCCCTGCCCGCGGCGGTCGGCGGGTGCGCGGTCGGATGAGCGAGCACGACCCGGACGACCTGGCCGGCCTGCGCGAGGAGATCGACGACGTCGGCCGTTCCGCCGCCAGGCGCTTCGACCCGGGCACCGGAGCCCTGACGATCGCGATCGCCTCACTGGCCATCCTGGTGTCCCTGATCCTCCCGTGGACCGACGACATCCAAGGCCTGAGCCTGCTGTTCGGCCAAGGCGAAGGGCTCCCCGAACTCTTCGCCTACGCGGCCGTCCTCGTAGGCGTCCTGCTCCCCGCCGCGACCCTGGCCCTCCGCCGCTGGACCCTGGCCTGGGTCTGCGCCCTGACCTCCTTCGCCGCCTCGGTGGCCGGCGTCCTCTCCATCTGGACCACCCAAACCACCACCGGCCACCACCCGGGCCCGGGCCCCGGCGCCGGCCTCGTCCTCGCCGTGGTCGCCATCGTCGTCCTGCTGGTCAAGTGGGTGAAACTGGCCGCCTCCCGCCCCCCGATGCAGTGACCGCCGGGGGCGGGACGGGGAACCGGGCCGCCGGCGGCTGACGTCGCGGCCGCCGGTGGCGGACGACGTGGGTCGCGGTGCACGAGATCCACCGCGACCGCGCGGCTTGCGCGCTCAACCGGTTCTACCGGTTCGCCTCGGCCACCTGGCGCGTCCCGGACGGGACGGACCAGACCTGCTGTTCGCCGCGGGCCGGCCGCGCCGAGGGTCACGGCACGCAACTGAGCCAGGGTGGGTTGCCGGTGCACCGGTGCCCGTCCGCACCGGTCGTCGTCGTGGTCGGCTCGCCGGGCCGGCTCGTCGCGGGCGCAGTCGTGGTGGGTGCGGTGGTGGTCGGCGCAGGCGCGTTCACGGCCGGGCGGATCGTGGTGGTGGCGACAGGCAGCACCACCCTGGCCACCTGGTCGGGTGCGGCGGAGGTGGCGGTGGTCGCGGGCGATGTCGTCGCGGACGCCGATGGAGGTGCCGAGGACGGCGAGGCGGGCACGATCGACACCACCGTCGTCGGCGCAACGGGTGTGATCGCGCGGTAGACCGTGTAGCCGGCCAGCAGCAAGATCGAGAGAACCGGGATCAGGATCGCCAGGACGACCAGCACGACCCTGGTCCACGGGAGGCCGTAGACCATCGAGCCGATCGTGTGGGCCATCGTCACGGGGCCGTCCACCCGACCGCTCACGACGTTGTGCGCACCCGCCGACGCCTGTTCCGGTTCCACCCGCCCAAGGTAACGGCCCGTGCCGGGACGATTACCGCAGTTCTCGTGCCTCGACGGCCGCGCCGGGTGTCCGGGTGCGATCGGGCCCCGTGCCGCTCCCCTCCCGGAGGGGAACGGCACGGGGCCCGATCGTCCGCACTAGCGGCTCGCAACCGCCTGCTCAGCGGCCGCCAACCACTCACGCCACTGCTGCGCCTGCGCCTCGGCCTGCTCGGCGCGCCGCTTGTCCCCGGCCGACCGGGCCTTCGCCGCCTGCGCCTCGAACTGCTCCACCCGCTCCCGGAACTGCGCGACCCGAGCCTCGGCCTCCGGGTCCGACCGACGCCACTGCGCGTCGACCGCACCCCGCACCCGCTCCTCGATCGTCCGGAGCTTGCCCTCCAGCTCCCGGACCCGCTCGCGGGGCACCTTGCCGATCGCGTCCCACCGCTCCTGGATCTTGTAGAGCTGCTGCCGCGCGGCCTCCAGGTCCACCGACGGGTCGATCCGCTCGGCCTCGGCGAGCAGTTCCTCCTTCAGCTTCGCGTTGGCCGCGAACTCGGCGTCACGCTCGCTGAACGCCTCCGACCGCTTGGCGAAGAACGCGTCCTGCGCGGCGCGGAACCGCTGCCACAACGCGTCGTCGGCCTCCTTGGGCGCGCGCCCGGCGGCCTTCCACTCGACCATCAGCTCCTTGTACCGACCGGCCGTGGGGCCCCAGTCGTCGGACTCGATGAGCTTCTCGGCCTCTTCGACGAGCTCCTGCTTGCGGTTCTTGGCCACGCCGCGCTGCCGGTCCAGGTCGGCGAAGTGCGACCCGCGCCTGCGGTTGAACGCGTCACGCGCCTTGGAGAACCGCCGCCACAGCTGCTCGTCGGTCTTGCGGTCGACGCCCCGGATGGTCTTCCACTCGTCCAGGATCGCCCGCAGCCGGTCGCCCGCCGCCTTCCACTGCGTGGACTCGTTGGCCAGCGCCTCGGCTTCCTCGACCAGCTCCTGCTTGCGCGCGCCCGCGGCCGCACGAGCCTCGTCCTTGGCGGCCTTGGCCGCCTCCAGGCCCTTCTCGGCCAGGACGAGCACGTACTCGACGCGTGCGGCCAGCGCCGCGAGGTCACCGACCACCGCCGCGTCGGCCAGGGTCTCCTGGACGTGCTTCGCGCTGGTCAGCGCGTGCTTGGGGTCTCCCGCGCCGGAGGAGAGCCGCGTCACCAGCAGCTCGACCTCGGTGCGGATGTCGTCGAACCGGCGCGCGAAGTGCGCCAGGCCCTCGGCGGGTTCGCCCGCCTGCCAGGAACCGACGACCCGCTCGCCCTCGGCCGTCTTGACGTAGACGGTGCCGTCCGCGTCCACGCGCCCCCAGCGGTCAGGGTGGTCCGACGCCACGGGGACCGCCGGTGGCGCCACGACCGGCGTCGTTTCCACCCGGGTCTCCTCGACCACCGCCCCCGCACCACTGTCGCCAGTGGTTCCCGGTGTCGTCTCGTGCTCCGTCATCGCCGGCTTCCTCCTCGCCTGCCCACTTCGTGGTGCCCGTGCCGACCACGGGCGCCCCGCCTACGACGGGGCCCAGCACCCGAGTACCGCGACGCTCCCTAAGAGTGCCCAGTACCTCGCGCGCATTCAAACAGGTCAAGGCTCGCATCGGTACCGGTGGTGGCCGATGAGTAGCGTGGACTGCCATGATCTCGCGCCTGGTGGTCGTGCCGAACCCCCCGCTGCTGGTGCCCGAACTGGTCTCCGGGGCCGTCCGGGACACCGAACCGGTGCGCTCGGCGTGCCTGGCCGCCGCACGGGACCTGGCCGCCCACTCGCCGGACTGGGTCGCGGTCGGCGTCGACCCATCGGGTCCTCGGGTGGTCGAAGGCGCGACGGGCACCTTCCGCGGCTTCGGGGTGGACGTGCGGGTCTCCTTGTCCGACCAGTCGTCCCGAGTGGAAGACGACCTCCCCCTGCCCGCCCTGATCGCCGCCTGGCTGCGCGAGCACGCGGGCGCGCGCTCGGTCCGCGTCCACCTGATCCCGCCCGACCTGCCCACCGCCGACTGCGTCGCCCTCGGCGAACACCTCGCCGGCTCCGCCGCCCTCCTCGTCCTCGGCGACGGCTCGCACCGCCACGGCGAGCTGGCCGTCGGCCGCCCCGACGACCGCGCCGAACCGTTCGACGACGACGTGCGCAAGGCCCTGGCCACCGCCGACGCCGACGCCCTGCGCGCCCTCGACCCCGCCCTGGCCGCCGAGCTGGGCGCGACCGGCCGCGCCGCGTGGCAGGTGGCCGCCGGCGTCCCGGGCCCGTGGCAGTGCGCCCGGTCGACGTTCCTGGCCCCCTTCGGCGTCGGCTACCACGTGGCCGTCTGGGAGGCTTGAGCCCGTGAGAACCCCCATCGCCGTCGTCGGGCCCACCGCCACCGGGAAGTCGGACCTCGCCGTGCGGCTGGCCGTCGAACTGGGCGGCGAAGTGGTCAACGCCGACGCGATGCAGCTCTACCGGGGCATGGACATCGGCACAGCCAAGATCGCCGAACCCGAGCGGCGCGGCGTCACCCACCACCTCCTCGACGTGCTGGACGTCACCGAGACCGCCTCCGTGGCCGCCTACCAGCGCGAAGCCCGGCACGTCGTCGAACGGCTGCTCGCCGAGGACCGCACGCCCGTGCTCGTCGGCGGCTCGGGCCTGTACGTGCAGGCCGTGCTGGACGACCTGGTGTTCCCCGGCACGGACGAGAAGATCCGCACCCAGCTGGAGCAGGAGCTGGCCGTCTTCGGCTCGGAGACCCTGCACGGCAGGCTCGCCCAGCTCGACCCGGCCGCCGCCCTGGCGATCCTGCCGAGCAACGGACGCCGGGTCGTCCGCGCGCTCGAAGTCATCGAGCTGACCGGTCAGCCGTTCTCCGCGACCCTGCCCAAGCCCGGTCCCGCCCGCTACGGCACCGTGCTGGTCGGCCTGGACCGGGACGTGTCCGAACTGGACGAGCGCGTCGACGCCCGCGTCACGCGCATGTTCGACCAGGGCTTGGTGGACGAGGTGCGAGACCTCGAAGCGCGCGGCCTGCGCGACGGCCGCACGGCGTCCCGCGCGCTGGGCTACCAGCAGGTGCTGGCCGCGTTCGACGGCGAGTGCTCGATCGAGGAGGCCGCCGCGACGACCGCGCAGGCCACCCGCCGGTTCGTGCGCAAGCAGCGGTCCTGGTTCCGCCGCGACCAGCGCGTGACGTGGTTCGACGCGGCGGAGCCGACCCTGGCCGATGACGTGCTCGAACTCGTCACGCCGTAGCCTGGTGGGCGTGGGAGTCGAGTTTCTGAAGGGCCACGGCACCGAGAACGACTTCGTGGTGCTGCCCGACCCGGACGGCGTGCTGGACCTGACCGGGGCACGGGTGCGCGCGCTGTGCGACCGGCGGCGCGGGCTGGGCGCGGACGGCGTGCTGCGGGTCGTGCGGCCCGACTTCGGCCCGTGGTTCATGGACTACCGCAACGCCGACGGCTCGATCGCCGAGATGTGCGGCAACGGGGTGCGCGTCTTCGCGAAGTACCTGGTCGAGGCCGAGCTGGTGCCCGCGGGTGAGTTCACCATCGGCACGCGTGCCGGTGAGCGGCCCGTCACCGTGCACGACGACGGCACGGTGACCGTCGACATGGGTCGCGCGCTGGTCACCGGCACGGGCACGGCCACGGTCGGCGGCAGCGCGTTCGGCGGTGTCGCGGTGGACGTCGGCAACCCGCACCTGGCGTGCGTGACCGAGGTGCCGGTCGCCGAGCTGGACCTGAAGCTGCCGCCCGGTCACGACCCGGTGCAGTTCCCGCACGGCGTGAACGTCGAGTTCATCAACGTCCTGGACGAGGGCGCGCTGCGGATGCGCGTGCACGAGCGCGGCGTGGGCGAGACCCGGTCGTGCGGCACGGGCACGGTCGCCTCGGTCGCGTCGTGGCTGTACGGGGCGGGTCGGCGCACGGGCAAGGCCACTGTGGACGTCCCGGGTGGACAGGTGTCCGTGGTGATCGAGGAGGACGGCTCCACGCTCACCGGCCCGGCCGTGCTGCTGGCCCGCGGCGAACTCGACCAGGCCTGGTGGGACGCCCTCCGGGACTAGAGCTCGAACACCTCCAACCTGCCCGACCGTGCCTGGGACACCACCTCGGGCTGCGAGCTGGGCGCGGTGCAGCAGACCAGCCGGTCCCCCACGATCGCCACGGCGAAGCAGGTCTGGCTGGTCTCCACCTTGCGGGTGATCCCGCCGCCCTCCTCGACCCGGAAGACGAACGGCTGGAGCGCCGGGGCGACCCACACGCCACCGTCGCCGTCCACCGCGATCCCGTCCGGCGCGATGAAGTGGTCCCGCAGCGACGCGAACACCCGACGCCCGGACAACGTGCCGTCGTCGGCCACGTCGAACACCGTCAAGCCGAACGCCAGCGTCTCGGCGATCACCAGCCGGCCGTCCGGCAGCAGCCCGGTCCCGTTCGGGAACTTCAGGTCCTCGGCCGCCACCTCCACCGACCCGTCCGGCCTGACCAGCGCCAACGGCGTGCCGGGCGCGACCCAGCCCGGTTCCAGCATCGACGCCTCGCCGCCCGCCGCGATGGCCGCGTGCAGGTCGAAGCCGAAGTTGCCGACGTACGCCCGGCCCTCGGCGTCGACCAGCATGTCGTTGGCGTGGAAGGTGGCGATCCCGGTCAGGTCGGCGTGCTCGACCAGCCCGCCGTCCTCCAGGCGCAGCACCTTGCGGTCGCGCATCGACACCACCAGCAGCCGCCCGTCGGGCAGCCACCCCAGCCCCGACGGCTGTCCCGGCACCGCGCAGACGACCTCCTCCTCGCCCGTGGCCAGGTCGAACGCGCGCACCTCGTGGTCGTAGAAGTCCGAGTAGTACAGCCGCCCGTCGGGCCCCTGCCGCGGGCCTTCGCCGAACCGGAGACCTTCGCGCAGCACGGTGGTGTCAGCCATGCCGGTCGAGGCTAGTGATCACCGGCAGGTCCCGCATCGACCGCAGCGGTGACAGGACCACCCGGAAGGCGGACAACACCATCCCGGCCGCCGCGACCCACCGCGTGGCCCGCCACCGCACCCACCGGCATCGCGCCCAAGTCGGGAACCGGATGCCGGCGTTCATCCGGCCGGGCAGCCGGTCCGGGCACGACGCCTGCCACAGGCTGACCCGGGTCACGCCCCGGAACGGCCGGAAGTCACGCGGTAACGGCATCGCGGCCCCGCAACGGCGACAGCACCACCCACAGCACGGACGCCGCCTGGCACGCCATGCCCACCGCCAGCGTGGCCGTCACCCCGATGCCGCCGCCGAGCACACCGCCCACGAGCCCGCCCAGCGGCATCGCGCCCCACACCACGAACCGGATGCTCGCGTTCATCCGGCCGAGCAGGTGGTCCGGGCAGATCGACTGCCGGTAGCTGACCTGGGCGATGTTGTAGACCGTCGCCCCGTACGCCACGGCCGCCTCGCCGACCAGCACGAACACGATCCGCCAGTCCGCCGCGCCGAGCGGGACCAGCGCCCCGAGCGGCCACGTGACCAGGCCGGACAGCCAGATCACGGTGGTCTGGCCGAACCGGGCGTTCCACCGGTTCACGGTCAGCGCGCCGAGCACACCGCCGATGCCCGCGCTGCTGAGCACCAGGCCGACCACGCCCTCGGACAGACCGAGCTCGCGCACCAGGAACAGCACCAGCACGGCCGCCGCCATGCCGCCGAAGAAGTTCGCCGTGCCCGTGCAGGCGACGATCGCGCGCAGCGACCGGTGCCCGAAGACGAAACGCAGCCCTTCGGCGATCTCGTGCCGCAAGCCGGGCTTGTCGGGTTGCCGCGGCGGCGGCTCGACCGTCCGGATGCGCAGCAGGAACAACGCCGAGGCCACGTACCCGACAGCCGTGGCGAACACGCCGAACGCCGCGCCGACCGCCTGCGCCACGCCACCGGCGGCGGCCGGGCCGGACACCTCCGCCACGGCCCGGCTGGCCTCCAGCTTCGAGTTTCCCTCGACGAGCTGGTCACGGCCGACCAGGGCGGGCAGGTACGACTGGTAGGCGATGTCGAACATGACCGTGGCCGCGCCCACCAGCAGGGCGACCACGACGAGCTGGGCCAGCGTGAGGACGCCCAGCCACCACGCCACCGGCACCGAGAGCAGCAGCGCCGCGCGGGTGAAGTCGGCCACCAGCATCACCGGGCGGCGGCTCAGCCGGTCCACCCACACCCCGGCGGGCAGCCCGATCAGCAGGAACGCGGCCGTGCCCGCCGCCGAGAGCACGCCCATCTCGAACGGCGTGGCGGCCAGCGCGCCCACCGCGAGCAGCGGCAGCACGGTGCGGCCGATCTTGGAGCCGAACTGGCTGATGGTGTCGCCTGCCCACAGCAGGCGGAAGTCGCGATGAGACCAGAGGGACACGACGAGGAGTCTCTCGGGAGTGATTGGAAAGTGTCAATCACTCTGACGGACGCCGGTCCTTATGCTGGTGCGGTGCAGCGACGCCCGGCCACCGACGCCGAAGCAGCCGCGCTGGCCTCGGCCGTGCGGCTGCGCATCATCCGGCTCACCTACGACCGCGCGATGACCAACAAGGAGATCGCCGAGCGACTGGGCAAGGACCCCGCCACCACCCTCCACCACGTGCGCAAACTGGTCGCCACGGGCTTCCTGGAGGCCCAGGAGGCGCGCGCGGGCAACCGGGGCGCGCGGGAGATCCCGTACAAGTCGACGGGCCTGTCCTGGCGGCTCACCAAGAACCAGTACGCCGAAGAGACGAGCGAGGCCGTGTTCGAGGCGTTCCTCGGGGAGGTCGCGGAGGTCGGTCCGGCCGCCCTGAAGCAGTTCCGACTCGTCGCCCGCGTCGACCGCGCGGAACTAAATCGGCGCCTCCAGACGTTGTTGGATGAGCTGGCAACCGAGCCGGCCCACCCCGACGGGGAACGCGTGGCGATCTACCTGGCGCTCTACCCAGGCGATTAACCACTCGGACCGGGCAGGGGTGCCGTGGGACGATGAAGGGCAAATGACGGAAAACACGTACAGCAGCAACGACTGGCTCGACCACGAGGACGAGCTGTCCACCGGCGACATGGCGCTCGAGGAGCGCGCCGCGCTACGCCGCGTAGCCGGGTTGTCCACCGAGCTCGAGGACGTCACCGAGGTCGAGTACCGCCAGCTCCGGCTGGAGCGGGTCGTGCTGGTCGGCGTGTGGACCGAGGGCACGGCGGCCGATTCGGACGCCTCCCTGGCGGAACTGGCCCTGCTCGCCGAGACCGCGGGCTCCGAGGTGCTGGAAGGCCTCGTGCAGCGGCGCGACCGGCCCGACCCGGCCACCTACATCGGTTCCGGCAAGGTCCACGAGCTGCGCGACATCGTGATCGCCACCGGCGCGGACACGGTGATCTGCGACGGCGAGCTCTCCCCCGGCCAGCTGCGGCAGCTGGAGGAGAAGCTCAAGGTCAAGGTCGTCGACCGCACCGCGCTGATCCTGGACATCTTCGCCCAGCACGCGTCCACGCGGGAGGGCAAGGCCCAGGTCGAGATGGCCCAGCTCCAGTACCTGCTGCCGCGGTTGCGCGGTTGGGGTGAGTCGCTGTCCCGGCAGGCCGGTGGTCGCGCCGGCGGCGGCAACGGCGGCGTGGGTCTGCGCGGTCCCGGTGAGACCAAGCTCGAGACCGACCGCCGGCGCATCCGCGCGCGCATCGCCAAGCTGCGCCGCGAGATCGCCGCGATGAGCGTCATCCGGGAGACCAAGCGGCACCGCCGCGTGGCCAACGCGGTGCCGAACGTGGCCATCGCCGGGTACACGAACGCGGGCAAGTCCAGCCTGCTCAACGCGCTGACCGGCGCGGGCGTGCTGGTGCAGGACGCCCTGTTCGCCACCCTCGACCCGACCACGCGGCGCACCGAGACCCCCGAAGGCCTGCCCTACACGTTGACCGACACCGTCGGCTTCGTGCGGCACCTGCCGCACCAGCTCGTCGAGGCGTTCCGGTCGACGTTGGAGGAGGTCGCCGACGCGGACCTGCTGGTCCACGTGGTCGACGGGTCCGACGCGATGCCGGAGAAGCAGGTCCAGGCGGTGCGCGAGGTGATCACCGAGATCTCGTCGCGGCGCGACGACCCGATGCCGACCGAGCTGCTCGTGGTGAACAAGATCGACGCGGTGGCCGAGCTGGGCATGGCCCGGTTGCGCCACCTGTTCCCCACGGCGGTGTTCGTCTCCGCGCACACCGGCGAGGGCATCGCCGAGCTGCGCGAGCGCATCGCGGCCATGACGCCGCGGCCGGAGGTCGTGGTCGACGCGCTCGTGCCGTACGCGCGGGGTGAGCTGGTCGCGCGCGTGCACCGCGAGGGCGAGGTGCTCAAGGAGCGGCACACGGAGGAGGGCACGGAGCTGTCCGCCCGGGTCCGCCCGGACCTGGCGGGCGCGCTGGAGGCGTTCGCCGTGAACGGAAGCCGCGCCTGAGCCGTTGCGCGCGTTCCTGCTGGTCGCAAGCCTGGTGATGACGGCCGGTTCCGCTGTGGCGGAGCCGGCCGTCGTCGACGTGTGCGCGGTGACCGACCCGCGGCTGGAGGAGCTGTCCGGGCTCGCGTCCGACGGCGCGCGGCTGTTCGCGGTGAACGACAGCGACAACGGCCGGTTGCAGGTGCAGGTGCTCGACCGGACGTGCGCGATCACCCGCACGATCACCACGCCGAACAATCCGTTCGACGTCGAAGATCTGGCACTGGCCCCTGACGGAACTCTCTGGGCGGCGGACACCGGGGACAACGGCAAGACCCGGGAAACCGTGGCATTGCACGCGGTTTCCCCGGACGGCAGCGCCCGTTTGCACCGCCTCACGTATCCTGACGGAAAGCACGACGCCGAGGCATTGTTGATCGACGGTTCCGGCATTCCGCACATCGTCACGAAGGAAACGATCGGATCGGCTCTGGTGTACCGGCCGGCGTCCGGGTTGAGCGAGGGCGCGCCGACGCCGTTGGAGCAGGTGGCGCGGGTGTCGATCAGCACGACCGACACGCCCGGCGGACCGTTGCAGAACTCCGTGGTGACGCGCCTGGTCACGGGCGGCGCGATGGCCCGGGACGGCCGGGTGGCGGCGTTGCGCACCTACACCGACGCGTACCTGTTCCCGGTGCCGGACGGCGACCTGGCCAAGGCGCTGGAGGGCGACCCGGTGCGGGTGCCGCTGGCCGGTGAGCCGCAGGGTGAGGCGATCGCGTTCGACCCGGACGGCACGCTGCTGTCGGCGTCCGAGTTCGGCGGCACCGGCACGTCGTCGGCCCTGCGGGCCGTGGCGGGCGCGACGGCGCTGGCCGTGCCGCCCCCACCGACCACGACCACCACGTCGGCCGACACACCGGCCGCCGCCGACGACACCACTCCCCCGACGGGTGACACGCGGTCGCCGTGGCCGGTGGTGGGCGGCGGCGCGGTGGCGTTGGTGCTGGTGGGGGCACTCGTGCGCCGGTCCCGCCGTCGGGCGTGAGGGTCGGCAGCGGCTACAGCCGGCGCAGGACCGCCACGACCTTGCCCAGGATCGACGCGTCGTCACCCGGGATGGGCTGGTAGGCCTCGTTGTGCGGCATCAGCCACACGTGCCCGTCCTCCTTGCGCTTGAACGTCTTCACGGTGGCCTCGCCGTCGATCATCGCGGCGACCACCTCGCCGTTGTCCGCCGTCGGCTGCTGGCGGACCACGACCCAGTCGCCGTCCGTGATGGCGGCGTCCACCATCGAGTCACCGACGACCTTCAGCAGGAACACGTCGCCCTCGCCGACGATCTCGCGGGGCAGCGGGAACACGTCCTCGATGGCCTCCTCGGCCAGGATCGGCCCACCGGCCGCGATGCGGCCCAGCATGGGCACGTACGCGGGCGTCGGCTTGGACGCCGGGTCGAGGCCGGTCACGATCTCCGCGGGCAGCACGCCCACCGCGCGCGGCCGGTTCGGGTCGCGGCGCAGGTACCCCTTCCGCTCCAGCGCGCGCAGCTGGTGGGCGACCGAGGAGGTGGAGGTCAGGCCGACCGCCTCCCCGATCTCCCGCACGCTGGGCGGGTAGCCGAACCGGTCCAGCCAGTCGCGGATCACGTCGAGCACCTTGCGCTGGCGCAGGGTCAGCCCGGCGTTGCCCGCGATGTCCGCCGGTTCGGGCGCGGAGGGCACATCGGCGGTGCGCAGGTCTTCACTGGTCTTGCGTGCCACGGTGCTTCCTCCTCACCGGTCCCGATTGCCCAGGCCGGCTCTCCGACGATCTTCACTTGTGGACGGTAGTCGCGTTCGTTGTCCAGATCAAACACCTGTTCGAAGTAAACCTCGGCGTGTCCTGGCTATTTCGCCCGGCGAAGTGGTACACATTCGCACGGACGTTCGATCGAACACAGGTTCGATCATGATCGGATGACCTGCGTTGGAGGACATCATGGCGGTGGTCATTGGCACCCGGAACGGCTTCGAACTGGTGGACGGCGCCGGTGTCGAGGATGTCGCCCTCGGCGCGGGATTGCGACCGGGACCACGGGTCCTTCGCCGGTTCGAAGTACACGACAAGGGCAATCGCCGCCCGGCCACCCGCCCCCGCCCGCCCGTCGTGCGCCAGACCGCGCCCGAGCCGGTCGCCTGCGAGGTCCGGCCGCGGCGCCACCCGGCCGTCCAGTTCGTCGCCTACGCCGCGGTCGCGGCCGTGTTCGCCGCCCTGCTGAGCCTGCTCCACCTCTACGTCTCCGGCGCCACCACCGTCCCCGAACGCACCAACGTCGTGCACGTCCAGGTGGGCGAGACCCTGCGGGACGTCGCGGAGCGCAGCGCACCCGCCAGCGACCCCGACGCCGTCGTCGAGCGCATCCTCGAGCTGAACTCCCTGCCGTCCACCGACGTCGTCCCCGGCCAGTCCCTCGTCGTCCCCCACGGCACCCCTTGACCCCTCGCGAGAGTCGAACGCTCAGGTCCCGCGTGTCGAACCTTCAGGACCCCTGAGTTCAACGTCCGGAACGTTGAACTCAGGGGTCCTGAGCGTTCGACACGGTGGGCGCGAGCGTTCGACACGCGGGTTGACGGAGGCGGTCCGTGACCGTCGCGTCGCGGAGTGCTGTGCGTCCCATCGGGTGAACGCCGACCGGTGTGTCCGACTTGCAGACGAGTAGGGCTCGGGCATAGGTTGACCCCTACATCTAGTGGTCACACCGTTGTAGTTAGTCCACAGGTTGGGGTTTTCCCCATGACGTGGGCTGACGCGATGGATGCTGCGCGGAGAAGGGGGGACCAGCCGTGCGATGCCCGTTCTGCCGCAACGCCGACAGCCGTGTGGTCGATTCGCGCGAGGTCGACGAGGGCCAGGTGATCCGCCGCCGGCGCTCGTGCTCGAGCTGCGGCCGCCGGTTCACCACCGTGGAGGAAGCCGTGCTCGCGGTGGTCAAGCGCTCCGGCGTCACCGAGCCGTTCAGCCGCGACAAGGTCGTCAACGGCGTGCGCCGCGCCTGCCAGGGCCGCCCGGTGGACGAGGACGCCCTGCAGCAGCTGGCCCACCGCGTCGAGGAGTCCATCCGCTCGGGCGGCAACGCCGAGATCCCGAGCCACGAGGTGGGCCTGGCCATCCTCGGCCCGCTGCGCGACCTGGACGAGGTGGCCTACCTGCGGTTCGCCTCCGTCTACCGCTCCTTCTCCTCCGTCGAGGACTTCGAGAAGGAGATCGCCGATCTTCGCACCGCCCAGCGCACTGACGACTGAGCGGACGCGACGCAGGACAACCTCGCGGCCGCCTCGGACGGGGAGCCCGGACGTGGCCGCGGAACGAACACCTTCCAAGACGAGCAAGACGAGAGGGACCCGGGATGACGGAGACCGTCGGTGGCTCCAGCAAGAAGACGGCCACCCGCAACGGCGCGGGGGACAAGAACGCCAAGCTGAAGGTGGAGCGCGTCTTCACCACCGCGGGCAAGCACCCCTATGACGAGGTCACCTGGGAGCACCGCGACGTCGTCATGACGAACTGGCGCGACGGCTCGGTGAACTTCGAGCAGCGCGGCGTCGAGTTCCCCGACTTCTGGTCGGTCAACGCCACCAACATCGTCACCAGCAAGTACTTCCGCGGCGCGGTGGGCACGCCCCAGCGGGAGCACAGCCTGAGGCAGCTCATCGACCGCGTCGTGAAGACCTACGTCGAGGCGGGCATCAAGCACGGCTACTTCGCCACCGAGGACGACGCCGAGATCTACGAGCACGAGCTGACCTGGATGCTGCTGCACCAGGTGTTCAGCTTCAACTCGCCGGTGTGGTTCAACGTCGGCACGACCTCGCCGCAGCAGGTCAGCGCCTGCTTCATCCTGTCGGTGGACGACACGATGGAGTCGATCCTGAACTGGTACCGCGAGGAGGGCCTGATCTTCAAGGGCGGCTCCGGCGCGGGCCTGAACCTCTCGCGCATCCGCTCGTCCAAGGAGCTGCTGTCCTCCGGCGGCACGGCGTCCGGCCCGGTGTCGTTCATGCGCGGCGCGGACGCGTCCGCGGGCACCATCAAGTCCGGTGGCGCGACCCGCCGCGCGGCGAAGATGGTCGTGCTGGACGTCGACCACCCCGACGTCGAGGAGTTCATCGAGACCAAGGCGCGGGAAGAGGACAAGGTCCGCGCGCTGCGCGACGCCGGGTTCGACATGGACCTGGGCGGCAAGGACATCGTGTCCGTGCAGTACCAGAACGCGAACAACTCGATCCGCGTGTCGGACGAGTTCATGCACGCCTACGAGAACGGCGGCCGGTTCGGCCTGCGCGCCCGGATGACCGGCGAGGTCATCGAGCACGTCGACGCCAAGGACCTGTTCCGCAAGCTGGCGAAGGCCGCGTGGGAGTGCGCCGACCCGGGCATCCAGTACGACGGCACGATCAACGACTGGCACACCACGCCGGAGTCGGGCCGCATCACGGCCTCGAACCCGTGCTCGGAGTACATGCACCTGGACAACTCCAGCTGCAACCTGGCGTCGTTGAACCTGATGAAGTTCCTGTCCGACGACGGCTCGTTCAACGCGGAGCTGTTCGCCAAGTCGGTCGAGCTGATCATCACCGCGATGGACATCTCGATCTGCTTCGCGGACTTCCCGACCCCCGCGATCGGCGAGACGACCCGCGCGTTCCGCCAGCTGGGCATCGGCTACGCGAACCTGGGCGCGCTGCTCATGGCGACCGGTCACGCGTACGACTCCGAGGGTGGCCGCGCGCTGGCCGCCGCGATCACGTCCCTGATGCAGGCTGTGGCGTACAAGCGGTCCGCGGAGCTGGCGGGCATCGTCGGCCCGTACGACGGCTACGCCCGCAACGCCGAGGCGCACCAGCGGGTCATCCGCAAGCACTCGGCCGCCAACGACATGCTGCGCACCTACCACGCGAACGACGGCGCGGTGCAGAAGGTCGCGACCAAGGCGTGGCAGGAGTGCCAGAAGATCGGCGCCCGCAACGGCTGGCGCAACGCGCAGGCCAGCGTGCTCGCGCCCACCGGCACCATCGGCCTGATGATGGACTGCGACACCACCGGCATCGAGCCGGACCTGGCGCTGGTGAAGTTCAAGAAGCTGGTCGGCGGCGGCTCGATGCAGATCGTCAACCAGACCGTGCCGCGCGCGCTGCGCGTGCTGGGCTACCAGCAGGAGCAGATCGAGGCGATCGTCGAGTTCATCGGCGAGCACGGCCACGTGGTCGACGCGCCCGGTCTCCGGCCGGAGCACTACGAGGTGTTCGACTGCGCCATGGGCGACCGGTCGATCGCCCCGATGGGTCACGTGCGGATGATGGCCGCGGTGCAGCCGTTCATCTCGGGCGCGATCTCCAAGACGGTCAACATGCCGGAGACGGCGACCGTCGAGGACGTCGAGGAGATCTACTACCAGGGTTGGAAGCTGGGCCTGAAGGCGCTGGCGATCTACCGCGACAACTGCAAGGTCGGCCAGCCGCTGTCGGCGGGCAAGTCGGCCAAGGCGTCCGCCGCGGTGGAGGCCAAGCCGGAGACGGTCGTGGAGTACCGCCCGGTGCGCAAGCGCCTGCCGAAGAAGCGCCCGTCGCAGACGGTGTCGTTCACGGTCGGCGGCGCGGAGGGCTACCTGCACGCCGGGTCGTACCCCGACGACGGCCTGGGCGAGATCTTCGTCAAGCTGGGCAAGCAGGGCTCGACGCTGGCCGGCGTGATGGACGCGTTCTCCATGTCGATCTCGGTGGGCCTGCAGTACGGCATCCCGCTGGAGTTCTACGTCTCGAAGTTCCAGAACCTGCGCTTCGAGCCGGCGGGCATGACCGACGACCCGGACGTCCGCATCGCGACCAGCGTCCTGGACTACCTGTTCCGCCGCCTGGCGCTGGACTACCTGCCGTTCGAGAAGCGCGCCCAGCTGGGCATCTTCACCGCCGACGAGCGCACCGCGCAGGTCTCGTCCGACTACGGCACCGGCTCCGACGTCGACCTGGAGGGCCTGCGCACGTCGGTCGACGCGGCACCGTCCGCCGCCACCACCCCGGCTCCCGCGGAGAAGAAGTCCAAGCCGCAGGACATCAAGGTGGGCAGCTCCACGGAACTGCTCGAGCTGCACCTGGGCAAGGCCGCCGACGCGCCGCTGTGCATGACCTGCGGCACCAAGATGCGCCCGGCCGGCTCGTGCTACCTGTGCGAGGGCTGCGGCTCCACATCGGGCTGCAGCTGATCACCGAAGGGAAGCCACGACCGGTGAGGCGCGGCTGACAACTCCACAGCGATGTGAGGGCCGGGGCGAGTGCGTTCCGGCCCTCACATGCATCACGTCCGGCGCGAAGAGCGTCGGAACGACGAACGCCCGGCCTGCTAGGGCCGGGCGTTCGGTGCAGCTGAACCGAGGTCGCAACTGCGGTGTGAGAGCCACTATGCGACCACGGCTCGGCTGCGATCACAAATCGAGAGCAGGGAGTCATCACATGACACGCAGTAATCGCGGTCAGACCGGAGCCAAAGCGGCTTCGAACGCAGGCAAGGTGCTCGCCAGCCCGAAGTCGACGCCAGCCGAGAAGGCAGCCGCTGCTAGCGCGCTCTCCCAGGCGCCGAGCAGCAAGGGGCAAACCGGTGCGAAGGCCGCGTCCAAGGCAGGCAAAGTACTGATGGATTCGTCGTCCACCAAGGCGGAGAGGTCGGCTGCGGCAAGCACTCTGGCGCAGACGCCCAGCAAGAAGAAGTAGCTGGTAGGCCTGCCCGGTGGAGGTGGGAGGTCGACAACAGGATCGACCTCCCACCGTCCGTCATCCAGTCGTCACCCGGCATGGAGGGGACGTCGCAGCGGCCATCGGCATCCCCGAGCACCGCTGTCCCCGAGAGTGGCGACGGAGACTTCAGGCGTTCTTGCCGACCGCACCCGAGATCAGCCTCGGCCGATCCTTGACACCCGCGCGAGTGATCGACTCTGCGAAGATGAGCGACCGCTGACCCGCCCATAGCCGTTCATCACGTGCTCGTCGGCACGCTCCGCACCTATGGTGTCGCCGTGGACCGCTCCCTGTTGTGCCGTGACGAGCCGGCCGCGTCCGGGCGCGGGTGGGAACGGTGAACCACGTCCTGGCCGGCTACCGCCTGGCGTCACGGGACGCGCGGCAGGACTGGCAGGACGTGGGCCTGCCGCAGGGTGAGCTGGTGTCGTTGAGCGGCTGCGTCACGACGGTCGTGGCGGACGACTGGGACGAGTGGTTCGGCGACCCGACGTCCGCAGAACGGGCCCGCGCGGGTCGGAGCGACCTGCACGTGCTGGAGGTCGGGATCGCCGCCCAGGACGTCCAGCCCCTGCCGGCGGACGTGCGCGAGGGCGGTTGGGACGTGTCGGCGGGCAGCCTGCCGGAACGCCTCGCCCGCGCCGAGCCCGTCACCGCGACCGACGTGCTCGGGTTCGAGCTGGTCGGCTACGACAGCGGGACCTGGCACACCTGGACGTGCCTCGGCGGCCTGGTCGACGACGTGCGGCGGGCGACCGGCGTCCGCCCTGGTCGCTGGGGGCTCGTCCAGGACGAGTCGCAAGCGCGGGTCGCGGCCGACTGGCTCACCGCATCCGGGCTGGGTGACCCGAAGGTGTTCCTCTGGGTGACGGCCCGGCTCGCCAATTCTGGATAGGTCAGTCCAAAACCTGCTACGCTCGGCCCGTGCCCCGACCCAGGGAGTTCGACGAGGAGCAGGCGCTGGACGCCGCCATGCGCACGTTCTGGGTGAACGGCTACGAGGCGACGTCCACCGAAGACCTGTGCCGCGCCACCGGGTTGGGCCGCAGCAGCATCTACAACACGTTCGGCAGCAAGCACGAGCTCTTCAAGCGCGCCCTCGTCCGCTACACCGAGCTGATGACGGCCAACCAGGTCGCGATGCTCGAGGACGAGACGCGGTCACCCCGGCAACGGCTGCGCGACCTGCTCGACGGGATCGTCGCGGGCGAGGCGGAGAACCGGCGGGACGAGCGCGGGATCGGCTGCCTGACCGTGAACACGACCGTGGAGCTGGCCGGGCGGGACCGCGAGGCCGCCGAACTGGTCGACCGCGACCAGCGCCGCAGGCTGGACGGGCTCCGGGCGGTCATCGCGGCCGGCCTGCGGAACGGCGAGTTCCGGTCCGGGCGCGACCCGGTGGAGCTGGCGCGGTTCGTCAACGCCGTCATCGCGGGCATCCGGGTCGCCGGACAGGGCGGGGCGGACATCCCCACGCTCAAGGCCATCGCGGACACCGCCCTGGACGCCCTCTAACAGCCCGGTGAACGGACCGCGCACACCGCTGCCCCCATTTTGGACAGATCAATACAAAACAGGAGCACCGCCATGCCCCGTGTCGTCCACCTGTTCGCCCTCGGCATCTTCGCCATGGTCACCAGCGAATTCGTCGTCGCCGGCCTGATGCCGCAGATGGCCGCCGGCCTGCACGTCACCATCCCCGAGATCGGCTACCTGATCACCGCGTTCGCCGCCGCGATGGCCGTCGGCGGTCCGCTGCTCACCGTGCTCGTGCTCCGGTTGCGCCCCAAGGCCGCGCTGATGGCGTTGTTCGCCGTCTTCCTGGCCGGCAACGTCCTGGCCGCCACCGCCACCGACTACGGGGTGATGCTCGCCGCCCGGGTCGTCACCGGCGCGGCGGCGCAGGCGTTCTTCGGCGTGACGCTCTCGGTCACGTCCGCCCTGGTCGCGGAGCACCTGCGCGGCCGGGCCACCGCGACCGTCCTGAACGGGCTGATGCTCGGCACGCTCCTGGGCCTGCCGCTGGCCACGGTCGTCGGCGAGCACTTCGGCTGGCGCGCGGCGTTCTGGGGCATAGCGGCGCTGACCGTCGTGGCCGCCGCCGGCACGTTCGCGGGCGTGCCGCGGCTTGAGCGCGTCGAGGGTCACGGTGGTGTGCGCGCCGAACTGCGTTCGATCGCCCGGCCGGAGCTGTGGCTGGTGCTGTCCACCAGCACGTTCGTCATCGGTGCCACGTTCGCCGCGTTCAGCTACGTCAACCCGATCCTGACCGGGGTCACCGGGTTCGCCACGACCACCGTGCCGTTGCTGCTGATCGCCTACGGCGTGGCCACCGTGGTCGGCAACCACGTGGTGGGCCGCTTCGCCGACCGGCACGCGCTGCCCGCGCTGGTCGTGGGCCTGGGGCTGAACGCCGCGTTCCTCACCGGCTTCGCCCTCTTCGCCGACCTCAAGCTGCCCGCCGTGGTCAGCCTGCTCGGCATCGGCCTGGTCGGTGTCACGATGAACCCGGCGATGGTCACCCGCGTCCAACGCGCGGGCAACGCCGGTCCGCTGGTCAACACCGTGCACGGCTCGTTCATCACGCTCGGCATCATCATCGGCTCGTGGCTGGGCGGCCTGCTCATCACCGACCACGGCCTGCGCGCGCCGCTGTGGCTGGGCGCGGGTCTCGCGGTGCTCGGCCTCGTCAGCCTGGTCCCCGACCTGCGGCGGGCCACCCGCCGCCCCGCGTTGCGCCACCGGGTGTGACGCAACGCGGGTCCGCGGTCAGGACCGCCGGAACAGCTTGTTGCCCAGCCACACGATCGGGTCGTAGCGGCGGTCGGCCACGCGTTCCTTCATCGGGATCAACGCGTTGTCGGTGATCTTGATGTGCTCGGGGCACACCTCGGTGCAGCACTTCGTGATGTTGCACAGCCCCAGGCCGTGCGACGACTGCGCCTCCTGCACCCGGTCGGCTTCGTCGAGCGGGTGCATCTCCAGTTCGGCCACGCGCATCAGGAACCGCGGCCCGGCGAACGACTCCTTGTTCTCCTCGTGGTCGCGGATGACGTGGCACGTGTTGTTGCACAGGAAGCACTCGATGCACTTGCGGAACTCCTGCGAGCGTTCCACGTCCACCTGCTGCATCCGGTACTCCCCCGGTGCCACGCCCTTCGGCGGCTTGAACGCGGGGATCTCACGTGCCTTCCGGTAGTTGTACGAGACGTCCGTGACCAGGTCGCGGATCACGGGGAACGTGCGCATCGGCGTCACGGTCACCGTCTCGTCCTCGGCGAACACCGACATCCGGGTCATGCACAGCAACCGCGGCTTGCCGTTGATCTCCGCCGAGCACGACCCGCACTTGCCCGCCTTGCAGTTCCACCGCACGGCCAGGTCGGGCGTCTGCGTCGCCTGGAGGCGGTGGATCACGTCCAGCACGACCTCACCCTCGTTGACCTCGACGGTGAAGTCCTCCAGGCCGCCGCCCTCATCCGAACCGCGCCACACCCGGAAGTGCCCCTGGTACCCCATGTCAGCCCTCCAGCTCGTCGGCGGTCAGGTACTTCTGCAACTCGCTGTTCTCGAACAGCTCCAGCAGGTCCGGCCGGATCGGGAGCTGCGGCTCCTCCACCACCTCGACCGACGAGCCGGCCAGCGTGCACACCAGCAACTTGCGCCGCCACTCGGCGTCCATGCTCGGGAAGTCGTCACGCGTGTGCCCGCCGCGGCTCTCCGTGCGCAGCAGCGCGGCTCGCGCCACGCACTCGCTGACCACCAGCATGTTGCGCAGGTCGAGCGCCAGGTGCCAGCCGGGGTTGAACTGCCGGTGCCCCTCGACCACCACGGTCGCGGCCCGCCGCTTCAGCTCCTCCAGCCGTTCGATCGCCTGTGCCATCTCCTCGGACCGGCGGATGATGCCGACCAGGTCGTTCATCGCCTGCTGCAACTCCATGTGCAGCGTGTACGGGTTCTCCCCGCCGCCCTCGGCCCCGGAGAACGGCGCCACGGCCGTCCGCTCCGCCTGCGCCACGGCCTCGTCCGAGCACACCGGCCGAGCCGACAGCCCGCCCACGTAGTCCGCCGCGCCCGCGCCCGCGCGGCGACCGAACACCAGCAGGTCGGACAGCGAGTTGCCGCCCAGCCGGTTCGAGCCGTGCATCCCGCCGGACACCTCGCCGGCCGCGAACAGCCCCGGCACCGACGACGCGCCCGTGTCCGGGTCGACCTGCACGCCACCCATCACGTAGTGGCAGGTCGGCCCGACCTCCATCGGCTGCGCGGTGATGTCGACGTCGGCCAGCTCCTTGAACTGGTGGTGCATCGACGGCAGCCGCCGCATGATCTCCTCGGCGGGCAGGCGCGTGGACACGTCCAGGAACACGCCGCCGTGCTCGGAACCACGACCGGCCTTGACCTCGGAGTTGATGGCACGGGCCACCTCGTCGCGCGGCAGCAGCTCCGGCGGCCGCCGGTTGTCGCCCGGGTCGGTGTACCAGCGGTCGGCCTCGGCCTCGTTGTCGGCGTACTTGTCCTTGAACACCTCGGGGATGTAGTCGAACATGAACCGCTTGCCGTCGGAGTTGCGCAGCACGCCGCCGTCACCGCGGACCGACTCGGTGACCAGGATGCCCTTCACCGACGGCGGCCAGACCATGCCGGTCGGGTGGAACTGCACGAACTCCATGTTGATCAGGGACGCGCCCGCGCGCAGGGCCAGGGCGTGGCCGTCGCCGGTGTACTCCCACGAGTTCGACGTGACCTTGAACGACTTGCCGATGCCACCGGTCGCGAGCACCACCGCGGGCGCTTCGAACAGCACGAACCGGCCCGACTCGCGCCAGTAGCCGAACGCGCCGGCCACCTTGCCGTCGTCGAGCACCAGGTCGGTGACGGTGAACTCCTGGAACACCTTCAGCCGCGACTCGTAGTCGCCCGTCTCGGCGTGGTCGTCCTGCTGCAGCGACACGACCTTCTGCTGGAGGCTGCGGATCAGCTCCAGCCCGGTGCGGTCGCCGACGTGCGCCAACCGCGGGTACTCGTGGCCGCCGAAGTTGCGCTGGCTGATCCGACCGTCCTTGGTGCGGTCGAACAGCGCGCCGTAGGTCTCCAGCTCCCACACCCGGTCGGGCGCCTCCTTGGCGTGCAGCTCGGCCATCCGCCAGTTGTTCAGGAACTTCCCGCCGCGCATGGTGTCGCGGAAGTGCACCTGCCAGTTGTCGTTCGAGTTCACGTTCCCCATGGCCGCCGCGATGCCGCCCTCGGCCATCACCGTGTGCGCCTTGCCGAACAACGACTTGCACAGCACCGCCGTGCGCATCCCGTGTTCACGGGCCTCGATCGCGGCGCGCAACCCCGCACCGCCGGCACCGATCACGAGCACGTCGAACGAATGCCGTTCCAGCTCGGGCAAAACCACTCCTCAGTTGACGAATCGGAGGTCGGCGATCGTCCCGGAGGCGACCAGCGCGACGTAGAGGTCCGTGACGCAGACGAAGATGAGCGACGCCCAGGCCAACTGCATGTGCCGGGCGTTGAGCTTGGAGATCTGCGTCCACGCCCAGTACCGGACCGGGTGCTTGGAGAAGTGCTTCAACCGCCCGCCCGCGATGTGCCGGCACGAGTGGCACGACAGCGTGTACGCCGCCAGCAGCGACACGTTCACCAGCAGCACGATGTTGCCCAGCCCGATGCCGGTGCTGAACGCGTAGAACGCGTCGTAGATGTTGATCAGCAGCAGGAGCGACGCCGCGTAGAAGAAGTACCGGTGCAGGTTCTGGGCGATCAGCGGGAACCGGGTCTCACCGGTGTACTTGGCGTGGGGCTCGGCCACCGCGCACGCGGGCGGGGACATCCACGCTGCCCGGTAGTACGCCTTGCGGTAGTAGTAGCAGGTCACCCGGAAGCCGAGCAGGAACGGGATGATGATCACCGGCGGGGTGAGGAACCCCGGCAGCTCGGGCAGCAGGCGGCCGAAGTGCGCCGCGTTCGGCAGGCACTCCGCGGTCAGGCACGGGGAGTACATGGGCGTCAGGTAGCGGTACTCGTCCACCCAGTAGTGATCACCCATGAAGGTCCGCACGGCCGCGTAGATCGAAATCAGGAGCAGGCCCGCGAACGTCGCCAGCGGCGGCAGCCACCACCGGTCTGTGCGCAACGTGCGCTGGGCGATCTGCGCCCTCATACCTCACCTCGTTCCACGTCGTTGTGGTGCGGGACACATTGTGGTTTGGGACACATCACCGGCCCTGAAACGGGAGCGGCCCCCGCGTTCGCACGCGGGGGCCGGTCTGCTCCTGGGTTCAGGTTCGATGGCTGCGGTAGCCGCCGAGCCCTTCGTCGTCGGCGTCGTGCCACAGCTGCGGGTCGTACGGCGTGTCCGGGACGACGACGACTTCCCGCTCGACCCGGGGCGCTTGGCGCTGGCGCGGGGGACTGTCCAGGTCCACCAGCTCGGTCGCGTCGATGTCCAGGCGTTCGACGTCGTTGGCCAGCCTCTGCACCGCGGCCACGTCGCCGTACCGCGCGCGCAGGCCGCCGACGCAGTGGCGCAGTTGGCCAAGCGCCCTGCGCAGTTCCACGATCTCGGAGGACGTCATGGTCAGCACCTCCCTCGGGTCGGTCCGTGTGCCGACTCTGCCAAGTGGAAGGCGCTGTGACAAGCACCACAGGTGTCCGAGTTGCGTCTCAGGATCTGAATCGTTTTTGTCACGATCATGTGTCGTGACATAGTGTGCTTGCTGTCACGTCCGTCCGTGCGACGCCAGCGCTGTCGTCCCACCGGGCCCACCACGGCCCGTGATCACCACCGGAGACAGCGAACCATGAGCGTGCATCCCGTCGTCGCCGAAGTGACGGCTCGAATCGCCGCCCGCAGCGCCGCCGGCCGGTCCGCCTACCTGGAACGACTCGCCCAGGCCCAGCAGGAGGGCCCGGCCCGCCGTGACATGGCGTGCAGCAACCTGGCCCACGGCTTCGCCGGGATCACGGGCGGTGACAAGGACCTCCTCCGGGCACTGCGTCGCCCGAACGTGGCGATCGTGTCCGCGTACAACGACATGCTGTCGGCGCACCAGCCCCTGCACGAGTACCCGGCGTGGATCAAGGACGCCGCGCGGGCCGTCGGCGGCGTGGCGCAGTTCGCGGGCGGCGTGCCCGCCATGTGCGACGGCATCACCCAGGGTCGCGCGGGCATGGAGCTGTCGCTGTTCAGCCGCGAGGTCATCGCGATGGCCACCGGCATCGCCCTGTCGCACGAGATGTTCGACTCGGCGCTGCTGCTCGGCGTGTGCGACAAGATCGTGCCCGGCCTGCTGATCGGAGCCCTGTCGTTCGGGCACCTGCCCGCGATCCTGGTGCCCGCGGGCCCCATGCACTCCGGCCTGCCGAACTCGGAGAAGGCGCGGGTGCGGCAGCTGTTCGCGGAGAACAAGGCCACCCGCGAGGACCTCCTCGAAGCCGAGGCCCAGTCCTACCACAGCCCCGGGACCTGCACGTTCTACGGCACGGCGAACTCCAACCAGCTCGTGGTCGAGGTCATGGGCCTGCACCTGCCCGGAGCCAGCTTCGTGCCGCCGGGTACCAAGCTGCGCAAGGCGCTGACCGAGGAGGCCGCGCGGCGCGCGGTGGAGATCAGCCGCGGCGCGGACTACACCCCGATCGGGCACGTGGTGGACGTGAAGTCCGTGGTCAACGGCGTGATCGCGCTGCTGGCCACCGGCGGTTCGACCAACCACACCATGCACCTGGTCGCCATCGCGTCGGCCGCCGGCATCGAGCTGAGCTGGGACGACTTCTCGGAGCTGTCCTCGGTGGTGCCGCTGCTGGCCCGCGTCTACCCGAACGGCTCGGCCGACATCAACCACTTCCAGGCCGCGGGCGGCGTGCAGTTCCTCGTCTCGACGCTGCTGGACGCGGGCCTGCTGCACGCCGACGTGAAGACCGTCGCCGGCGACGGCCTGCACCGCTACCGGCAGGAGCCGGTGCTGGTCGAGGGCGTGCTGCAGTGGCGTCCCGGCCCGCCGCACTCCCTGGACACCGACGTGCTGCGGCCCGTGTCGGACCCGTTCGCCGCCGACGGCGGGCTGCGCATGCTGTCGGGCAACCTGGGTCGCGCGGTGATCAAGGTGTCGGCGGTCAAGCCCGAGCACCGGGTCGTCGAGGCGCCGGCCCGCGTGTTCACCTCGCAGGAGGCGTTCAGCGCCGCGTTCCAGGCCGGTGAGCTGGAGCGGGACGTGGTCGTGGTGGTGCGGCAGCAGGGCCCGCAGGCCAACGGGATGCCCGAGCTGCACAAGCTGACGCCCGCGCTGGGCGTGCTGATGGACCGGGGGTTCAAGGTCGCGCTGGTCACCGACGGCCGCATGTCCGGCGCGTCGGGCAAGATCCCGGCCGCCATCCAGCTCACCCCCGAGGCGGCCGTGGGCGGCCCGCTGGCCCGCGTGCGCGACGGCGACGTGCTGCGGCTGGACGCCGAGACCGGCACGCTGGAGGTGTTCGTGGACCCGGCGGAGCTGGCCGCGCGCGATCTGGTGGACTTCCCGCCGGACGCGCAGGCGTGGACCGGCACGGGCCGGGAGCTGTTCGCCGCGCTGCGCCGGGCGGTCGGGCCCGCCGACCGGGGCGCCGGCGTGTTCGGACCGATCGCGGCCTCGCACTTCGAGGGCCAGTTCAACCAGGAGGTGTCCCGGTGACCAACGCGCCGGCTCATGCGACGGCGGCGGACCTGCTCGCGCTGTCCCCCGTCATCCCGGTCGTCGTCGTGGACGACGCCGAGCACGCCGTGCCGCTGGCGGAGGCGTTGCTGCGCGGCGGCGTCCGCGTGATCGAGCTGACGCTGCGCACGCCCGCCGCGCTGGCCGCGATCGAGCGGGTCGCGGCGGAGGTGCCGGGCATCGTGATCGGCGCGGGCACCGTGACCGCGCCCGAGCACGCCGAGCAGGCGGCCAAGGCCGGTGCGGCGTTCCTCGTGACGCCGGGGTCGACGGACCGGGTGCTGGACGCCGCCGAGGACACCGGGCTGCCGTTCCTGCCGGGCGCGGCGACCGTGTCGGAGGCGATGCGGCTGGCCGAGCGCGGGCTGACCTCGCTGAAGTTCTTCCCGGCCGAGGCCGCGGGCGGCGTGGACTACCTGAAGTCCATCGGCGGTCCGCTGCCCGGCCTGCGGTTCTGCCCGACCGGCGGCATCACGCCCGCGACCGCGCCGAACTACCTGGCGCTGCCGAACGTCGGCTGCGTCGGCGGGTCGTGGCTCGCGCCCAAGGACGCGCTGGCGTCCGGTGACTGGGCGCGGGTCGAGGAGCTGGCACGGGCCGCGTCGGCGCTGTAGGTCCCGGCTGAGGGCGTCTCCCCTTCGCGGTGGGAGGCGCCCTTCTCATGCCAGGTGGGCGAGGGCTTCCGGGATCGAGTCGGCGACCGGTGCGCCCGTGCGTTCCAGGACGGCGCGGGAGCTGGTGCCGGTGGCGACCAGGACGACCTGCGCGCCCACGTGCCGGGCGGCTTCGGCGTCGTCGGCCACGTCACCGATCAGCACGACGTCCTTCGGGTGCAGCCTGAGGGCGTCCAGGTGTTCGGCGAGGTGCTCGGCCTTCGAACCGCCGTCGCCCGCGGCCTTGAGGCCGTCCACCCGGCTGAACAGCTCGTGCAGGCCGAACCTCGTGATCAGCGGGACCAGCTCGTCGTGGAACCACATGGACAGCAGCGACTGGCTGTGGCGCAGCGAGGCGAGGTGGTCGGGCACCCCCGCGGCCAGCCCGCACCGGTCCATCACCGCCCGGTACTCGGCGTGGTAGACGAGGTCGATGCGGTCCCAGTCGGCCGAGGTCAGCGGACGGCCGAACATCCGCTCGTAGCAGGCCTTGATCGGGCGGCTGAACACGTCGCGCCAGTGCTCCAGCGTGATGGCCGCGTGGCCGAAGTCGGCGCAGACCCGGTTGACCGCGGCGAGCACCGCGTCGTTGTCGGCGAACAGGGTCCCGTTCCAGTCCCAGACGACGTGGTCGGCCCTGATCCGCACCGCCACAGGCTACGGCGATAAGTTGAAGGCTCACTTCTGGGGAGGTAGTGGGGGATGGACGCGCGACGAACCACGGTGGTCGCCGAGCCGCGCGGGCAGGTGGCGCTGGTCTCGGTCGGTTTCCCGTTGCTGGGTGCGCTCGTGGTCTGGGGGCTGAAGTCGATCGCCGGGTGGGTGGCCGACCTGTCGTGGGCGCCGATGCAGGGGCCGTTCCGGCTGGTGGCGTCCATCCCGGAGCCGTGGGCGACGATCGGCTCGGTGGCCGTCGGGGCGGTGCTCGGGCTGCTGGTGGCCGGGATCGCGGCGCACGAGCGGTTGGTGGTCGAGGTGTTCAACGAAGGGGTCGAGCTGCTGCGCGGCGGCCGGCACCGCAGCTTCGACCGGACGCTGGTGTCCGGGGTGTTCCTGGACGGCAAGAAGCTCGTGCTGCTCGGCGTGGACACCGGTGAGCTGGCGCGGGAGACGCACGACTTGAAGCCGGAGGTGCTGGCCGAGGCGTTCCAGACGCACGGCTACCAGTGGCTGGACAGCGACCCGTACCGGGAGGACTACCGGCGGTGGGTCGACGGGACCCCGGACCTGCCACCGGGCGCGAACGCGTTGCTGAAGGTGCGGGCGGAGGCGTTGCGCAAGGGCGACGGCGGGGACGCCGACGAGCTGCGCGAGGAGCTGAGCCGGCTCGGTGTCGTGGTGCGCGAGGAGAAGAAGCGCCAGTACTGGCGCTTGACCCGACCGTTGTCCTGAGGTGAGCGCCGGCGCTCGGCAGAGCTCGACACCGCGCAGTCCGGCCAGAGCCGTGAACCCCGTCCTGCACCGGACTCACCCACCACTCACGCCACAAGCCGCAAGCCGCGGGGCCACAGCCCGCCGCGCCGGCCCACCCTCGGCCCGCAAGCCGCACCCGGAGGGCCGCAGCCCGACCCAGGCCTCAACCCAACCGCCCCCTGGTCCCTCCGGCGGCGATCCCCGCCCCGGGGTTCATCGGAGGCCGCAGCGGCCGGTGGTCGGGTTCACAGCAGGTCGTCCAGGGCAGTGGTCTCGTCGCCCGCGCGGCGCAGTTCGTCGCGGACCACGCGGTAGGCCAGGCCTTCGCCGTAGCCCTTGCGGGCCAGGGCGGCCACCAGGCGGCGGATCCTGGTGGTGTCGTCCAAGGTCGCCATGGTGCGCAGCTTCTTGCGCACCAGGTCACGCGCGCGGTCTTCCTCGGCCTCGTCGTCCACGGCCGCGACGGCTTCGGCGGCCACCTCGTCCGCCACGCCCTTGCGGCGCAGTTCCATGGCCAGGGCACGGCGAGCCAGACCCTGGTAGGTGTGCCGCGAACGGACCCAGACCTCGGCGAACGCGGCATCGTCGATCAGACCCGCCCGGTCGAACTTGCCCAGCACCAGCTCGGCCGTCTGCTCGCTGATGCCCTTGCGCAGCAGCGCGTCCTTCAACTCGACCCGCGTGCGGGCCCGTGCGGTGAGCAGCGCGTAGCAGATGTCCGTCGCCTTGCGCTGCTCCTTCGCCGGGTCGACCGGGCGCGGCTCGTCCTCGTCGGCCGAACGGTCGCGGGACGGCCCGCGACCACGGCCACCTCGTCCTGCCACGCCCGCTTAGAACTCGACCGGCGCCGGTGCGGTCTCGTCCGCGTCGAGGGTGGCGCCGATGCCCAGCTTGTCCTTGATCCGCTTTTCGATCTCGTTGGCCACGTCCGGGTTCTCGCGCAGGAACTTCCGCGCGTTCTCCTTGCCCTGGCCGAGCTGGTCGCCCTCGTAGGTGTACCAAGCACCCGACTTGCGCAGGATGCCCTGGTCGACGCCCATGTCGATGAGCGAGCCCTCGCGGCTGATGCCCACGCCGTAGAGGATGTCGAACTCGGCCTGCTTGAACGGCGGCGCGACCTTGTTCTTCACGACCTTGACCCGGGTGCGGTTGCCGACCGGCTCGCCGCCGTCCTTCAGGGTCTCGATCCGCCGCACGTCCAACCGCACGGAGGCGTAGAACTTCAGCGCCTTGCCACCGGTCGTGGTCTCGGGCGAGCCGAACATCACGCCGATCTTCTCGCGCAGCTGGTTGATGAAGATCGCGGTGGTGTTGGACGAGCTGAGCGCGCCGGTGATCTTGCGCAGCGCCTGGCTCATCAAGCGGGCCTGCAGACCCACGTGGTTGTCGCCCATCTCGCCCTCGATCTCGGCGCGGGGCACCAGGGCCGCCACCGAGTCGATGACCAGGATGTCGAGCGCGCCGGAGCGGACCAGCATGTCCGCGATCTCCAGCGCCTGCTCACCGGTGTCGGGCTGCGAGACCAGCAGCGCGTCGGTGTCGACGCCCAGCTTGCGCGCGTAGTCCGGGTCGAGCGCGTGCTCGGCGTCGATGAACGCCGCGATGCCGCCGTTGCGCTGGGCGTTGGCCACGGAGTGCAGCGCCACCGTGGTCTTACCGGAGGACTCAGGGCCGTAGATCTCGACCACGCGGCCGCGGGGCAGGCCGCCGATGCCGAGCGCGACGTCGAGCGCGATCGCGCCGGTGGGGATCACCTCGATCGGGGCACGGCCCTCCTCGCCGAGCCGCATGACCGAGCCCTTGCCGAACTGCTTGTCGATCTGGGCCAGGGCCAGCTCGAGGGCCTTGTCCCGGTCGGGTGCCTGGGGTGCCATCTGGAGTCCACCTCGGAGTGTCTTGGGGTCGCGGTGCGATGTCGGGGCCGACGTTACGGGTGGGGTCCGACATTTTTCGGTGGGGACCAGGTCACCTGCGGGGTGTTGTCACCCGGTCGTGTCGGGGAGTGTAGCCGAACAGGTGTTCGACCACGTGGTCGACACACCGGGTCACCGCCGCTGTTCCGGCACGTCGAACGCGTCGCAGACGGCCAGCCAGATCTCCTTGGCCGGCAGTCCCGCCTCCAACGCCTGGTCGGGAGTCCGACCGCCGAGGGCGGACAGCACGTGGTCCCGGGCCACCATCTCCGCCCTGACCTGGCCGAACTCGTTGGCCATCAGCTTGCGGAACATCGTGATGCGCATCGGGCCCAGGTTAGCGCGCGGCCTTCCACACCGGACTGTCGACGTAGTGGTTGTCGAACCGGTCCTGCGAGTCGCGGATCTCCTGAGGGCTCGCCTCGCCGCACTGCACGCGGTCGAGCAGGCGGTAGTAGTCGAACCGGCCCATGCCCGGCGTGAAGACGAACAGGACGTCCGCGTCCGCGCCCTTGAGCGCGCCGAACGCGTGCGGCACGCGTGGCGGCACGACGAGGAAGTCACCGCGCTCCAGGGTCACCAGGTCCTGGTCCAGCAGCACCTGGAGCGTGCCGTCGAGCACGAAGAACAGCTCCGAGGCGCGGGTGTGGAAGTGCGGCGGCGCGCCGTCGGAGCCGTCGCGGAACGTGGAGCGGTTGCCGGTCAGGCCGTCGAGGTCGGCGAGGAGGGTGACGACGGCGGCGGGGTCGGCGTCGAGCTTTTCGGCCTGGTCGGCGCGGACGAGCAGCGTGTTCTCCATGACGTCGAGACTCGTCGCGGCACGGGGTCCGAACAACGCCGGAGATCGCATGGAACGATAACCTGACGGTTATGGAACGTCGTGACCTGGAGGTCTTCCTGACGCTGGCGGAGGAGCTGCACTTCAGCCGCACCGCCGAGCGGCTGCACGTCTCCCAGGCGCGCGTCAGCCAGTCCGTCAAGCAGCTCGAACGCCGCATCGGCGCGCCGCTGTTCGAACGGACCAGCCGCCGGGTCGCGCTCACGCCCATCGGCCGACGCCTGCGTGACGACCTGGCACCGGCCTACCGGCAGATCGTGGACGGCATAGCGCGTGCCGCGGAGGCCGCGCGCGGCACGTCGCTGCTGCGCGTCGGGTTCGAGGCGCCGGCCGTCGCCGACCTCGTCACCGACGTCCTGGACAGGTTCCGCGCCCGCCACCCGGACAGCGAGGTGCTGGTCCGCGAAGCACCGTTCACCGACCCGTTCTCGCTGCTCAGGGCCGACGAGGTGGACGTGCTGGTGACGTTGTTCCCGGTCGGCGAGCCGGACCTGACGCCCGGCCCGGTCCTCTTCGAGGAGCCGCTGGTGCTCGCCGTGGCCGACACGCACCCGTTCACGCGGCAGCGGTCCGTGACACTGGAGGACCTGGCCCGCGACACGGTCTTCCGCGCCGCCTACTGGCGTGACACGACACCCAACGGCACGCCGGTCAAGCGCGGACGGGACGTCACGACGTTCCAGGAGCTGCTGACCGCGATCGCCAACGGCGAGGGCGTCTGCCCGCTGGGCGCGCACGCCGCCGGCTACTTCGCCCGGCCCAGGGTCGCGTTCCTGCCGCTGGTCGACGCGCCGCGGCTGGCGTGGGGCCTGGTCTGGCGCACGGCGGGCGAGACGGTCCGGGTGCGGGAGTTCGCGGCGGCGGCGCGCTAACCTCGACCCGTGCTGTTGTTGCAGGAAGACCCCACGGGCTTGTCCTCACCGATCGCCACGATCGCGGTGATCGCCTGTCTCGTCGCGGCGATCGTGACGGGCCTGCGCGCGCTCTGGTACAACCGCAAGCGCTGATCAGCGCACCCGCTGCAACGACGCGAACAGGCACGTCACCAGCAGCGGCAGCGCGGTGAACCCCACGAGCAGGCCGAGCGCGGCGTAGGACCACGCGGTCACCACGACGCCCGCCGCGACGCCGCCGAGCGCGCCGCCCACGTTCATGCACAGGTCGGACAGGCCTTGCGCGGCCGGCCGGTCCACCACCGCCACCGACTCGGTGAGCAGCGCCGATCCCGCCACCATGCCCGCCGACCAGCCGAACGCCAGCAGAGCCAGCCCCGCGGCCAGCTGCGGCGCGTCGTGCGACGGCGCCATGCCCGCGATGCCCGAGGCCGCGACCACGAGCGCCGCGCCGATCGCCAGCACGGGCACCCGGCCGAGCCGGTCGGCCATCCACCCGAACAGCGGGCTGGCCGCGTACATCGCGGCGACGTGCAGGCTGATCACCACGCCCACGACGCGCAGCGACGAGCCCGCATGCTCCATGTGCACCGGGGTCATCGACATCAGACCGACCATCGCGGTGTGGCACAGCGTCACGCCGCCCAGCGCGAGCTTCCCGGCGGGCGGCAGCGACCGCCACACCGCCACCGACCGCTTGGTCCCCACCGAGGGCGCGACGGCGGACTTCGCCAGCACGAGCGGGTCGGGCCGCAGGAACCGCAGCACGACCAGCGCGGCCAGGCCGAACAGCACCGCCGACATCAGGTACGGCCCCGCGCCCACCGGCAACCCCAGCCGCACGGCCACCCGACCCGCCGGGTCGGCCAGGTTCGGACCGGCCACCGCGCCCACCGTGGCCGCCCACACCACCAACGCCACCGAGCGCGCTCTGCGGTGCGGATGAGCCAGGTCCGCGCCCGCGTACCGGGCGGCGAGGTTCGCGCTGGACGCCGCGCCGAACAGCACGAGCGCGACCAGCAGCACCTGCCACGAGCCGAGCACCACCGCGCACGCCGCCACCGCCGCGCCCACCGCGCCGGCCCCGTAGCCCAGCACCAGCGCGGGACGCCGTCCGCTGCGCGCCGCCAACCGGGCCGCGGGCAGCGCGAACACCGCCGCGCCGAGCACGGCCGCGGTCTGCGCCATCCCGCCGACCGCGTCGGAGTCGGCGAGCACGGCCGCGATGAGAGTGCTGACCGCCAGGCCGATGGTGACGCCGGCCGCGCCCAGCACCTGGGTCACCGCCAGCACCCGCAGGACCCTGCGCTGCACGGCGTCGACCACGGTCATGATCTTGACTGTGCCGGCCGGGGCCGGGCCCTACCAGCCACCGTCCGGGTCTCAGGTGCCCGGTTGGACCGCGGCCTCGAAGAAGTCCGCGACCTGGTCGGCGGTCAGCTCCCCGCCACCGCTCTTGGTCACGATGCCCAGCAGCGGCAGGTCGTCCGCGGTGAACACGAGCAGCCCCAGCCCGCCGTCGGCGGCGGCCCGGTACTTGCCGGTGAGGCCGTTGCCCGCCCACTGCGCCTCGACCATGTCGGTCTTGAGGGACCGCACCACGGCCTCCGCGCCGTGCTGCGCGCCGATGACGGTCTCGGTGAGCACGTACTGGACCGAGTAGTCGTCCTTCACCGCGCAGCTGACCACGGTGCCCTTGATGCCGTTGACACCGCCCACACCGGGCGTGCCGCCCGCCTTGCACGTGCTGGTGTCCGGGATCGTGCCCGCGAGCAGCCGCAGGCACTCGGTGAAGCCCTTGTCGTCCTGCTGGGTGTCGTTCTTGCACTCCTGCGCGCTGGGCACGTCCACCCCGCTGAACGCGAAGATCCCGCCGACCACCGCCAGCGCGAGCACCACGGCCGCGCCCGCCGCGATCAGCAGGGTCTTGCGGTCGGGCTTCTTCTTCGACTCGGCCGGCGCGCGCGTGCCGACGGTCGGGAAGTTGAACTGCTGCGGCGCGGTCTGCGGGTACACCTGGTAGGGCCCGCTGACCGCCGGGTTGACCTGGTAAGCGCCGCTGGCACCGGGGTTGACCTGGTACGGACCGCTCACGGCCGGGTTCACCGGGTGCGCGCCGCTGACCGCCGGGTTGGTCTGGAACGCCCCGCCCGGCGGCGTCACCGGCTTGGTGACGACCGTGTCGGGCTCCTTGGCCCGGGTCGGCTCCTGGGAACGCGGCGTGACACCGTTCCTGGGCACGTGGTGCGCGCCCAGGGCGACCGCGGTCTCCGGCTGGTCCAGGCTCGTCGGCACGATCCGCACCTGCTCGGCGATCATGTTCGCGACCAGCGGGATCCGGCTCGAGCCGCCGACCAGGTAGATGCCCGCGAGCTGGTTGGGCGCCATGCCGGTGGAGCGGATCGTGGACTCGAGCAGCTCCACGCTGCGCATCATGCTCGGCCGGACCAGCGCCTCCAGGTCGGAGCGGTTGACCAGCACGTCCTCGAACGGCTCCGGCATCGGCACCTCGGTGTGCGCGTGCCGCGACAGCGACTCCTTGGCCGCCCGAACGTCCTCCTGCAACGTGCGGCGGGCCCGCCGGTCCGCGGTGGACTCGGGCCGCAGAAGCCGCTGCCAGGCCGCCGGGTCGCGGTGCGACACCTGCCTGCCGACGTGCTCCAGCAGCGCCTGGTCGACGTCCAGGCCGCCCAGGTCCTGCAGGCCGTCCTCGGCGAGCACGGTGAACCCGCTCTGGGTGGCGCCGACGATGGCCACGTCGAACGTGCCCGCCCCCAGGTCGTAGACCGCGAGCGCCTGGCCGACCGACAGCGACGCGTAGTGCGAGGCGGCGGCCACCGGCTCGGGCACCAGCACGACCTCGGCGGTCACGCCACCGAGGCGCGCCGCGGACAGCAGCACGTTGCGGCGGGTCGCGCCCCACTGCGCGGGGTGGGTGAGGCGGACCTCGTCCAGCGGCTCACCGCCCAGCTGGCGGGTCGTCTCCTCCAGCACGCGGCGCAGCACGGCGGCCAGCGCGTCGGTGACCGGGACGACGTTGTCACCCAGGAGCAGCACGCCGTCGTCCACCCGGCGCTTGGGGTTGGGCTCGAAGCGGGCCGGGTCGAGGCGGGCGCGGCGCTCGGCGTCACGGCCGACGACCAGCGTGCCGTCCTCCTCGCAGTACACGGCCGACGGCATGGTGGCCGACCCGTCGACCTCCACGACCCGGGGCGGCCTGCCGTGCGCGGCGAGCACCGCGACGGTGTTGGAAGTGCCCAGGTCGACGGACAGGACGCGCACGGTCACCCCTTCGGTTCGAACGGGGTGATCGTGCCACAACCGAAAAATGTCGGACCGCTGGTTCAAGATGTCGGTGTGGACGTCATGGCTGCTTTCTCCCCCGCGACCCGGCAGTGGTTCGCCGGGGCCTTCGCCGCGCCCACGGCGGCGCAGGCGGGCGCGTGGGAGGCGGCCGCCGCGGGCGAGCACGCGCTGGTCATCGCGCCGACCGGGTCCGGCAAGACGCTCGCCGCGTTCCTCTGGGCGCTGGACCGGCTGGCGGCCACGCCGAAACCCGCCGAGCCCCGGCGGCGGTGCCGGGTGCTGTACGTCTCACCGCTGAAGGCGCTGGCGGTGGACGTGGAGCGCAACCTGCGCGCGCCGTTGGCGGGCATCCGGCAGGCCTCGCACCGGCTGTCGCTGCCCGAACCGGACATCACGGTCGGCATGCGCACCGGCGACACGCCCGCGGACGCGCGGCGGGCGTTCGCCCGGACACCGCCGGACGTGCTGGTCACCACGCCGGAGTCGCTGTTCCTGGTGCTCACCTCGGCCGCGCGCGACTCGTTGCGCGGTGTCGAGACGGTGATCGTGGACGAGGTGCACGCGGTGGCGGGCACCAAGCGCGGCGCGCACCTGGCGCTGTCGCTGGAACGGCTGGACGCGCTGCTGGAGCGGCCCGCCCAGCGGATCGGGCTGTCGGCCACGGTCCGGCCGGTCGAGGAGGTGGGCGCGTTCCTCGCGGGCGGGCGGCCGGTGCGGGTCGTGCAGCCGAAGACGGCCAAGACGATCGAGGTGCGGGTCGAGGTCCCGGTCGAGGACATGTCGGTGCTGGGCGAGCCGACCGGCGAGGTGTCGGGCTCGGCGGCGGGTGCGGAGCAGCGGGCGTCGATCTGGCCGTCGGTGGAGCAGCGGGTGCTGGAGCTGGTCCGGCAGCACCGGTCGACCATCGTGTTCGCCAACTCGCGGCGGCTGGCGGAACGGCTCACCGCGCGGCTCAACGAGCTCGCCGAGGAGGCCGAGGGGGAGGCCGCCGAGCCGGAGCGGTTCCCGGCCGAGGCGCCCGCCCAGTCCGGCGTCACCACCCAGCGCTCGGCCGCGATAGCCCGCGCCCACCACGGCTCGATGTCGCGGGAGCAGCGGGTGGTGGTCGAGGAAGAGCTGAAGTCCGGCCGGTTGCCGTGCGTGGTGGCCACGTCGTCGCTGGAGCTGGGCATCGACATGGGCGCGGTCGACCTGGTGGTGCAGGTCGAGGCGCCGCCGACGGTGGCGTCGGGCCTGCAGCGCGTCGGCCGCGCCGGGCACCAGGTCGGCGCGGTGTCACGGGGCGTGATGTTCCCCAAGTTCCGCGGCGACCTGGTGTCGTGCGCGGTGGTGGCGGAACGGATGCGGGACGGCGCGATCGAGGCCGTGCGGTACCCGCGCAACCCGCTGGACGTGCTGGCGCAGCACGTGGTGGCGATGGTGGCGATGGAGACGTGGACGGTCGAAGCGTTGTCCGGGCTGGTGCGGCGGGCCGCGCCGTTCGCCGCGCTGCCGGAGTCGGCGTTGCAGGCGGTGCTGGACATGCTCGCGGGCCGGTACCCGAGCGAGGAGTTCGGCGAGCTGCGGCCCCGCATCACGTGGGACCGGATCACCGGCGAGCTGCGCGGCCGGCCGGGTTCGCAGCGGCTGGCGGTGACGTCGGGCGGCACGATCCCCGACCGCGGCCTGTTCGCGGTGATGACGCCGCCGTCCGAGCGCGGCCCCGGCTCGCGGGTCGGCGAGCTGGACGAGGAGATGGTCTACGAGTCGCGGGTGGGCGACACGTTCCTGCTCGGCACGTCGTCGTGGCGGGTCGAGGACATCACCCACGACCGGGTGATCGTAATTCCCGCGCCCGGCCAGCCCGCGCGGATGCCGTTCTGGAAGGGCGACGCGCCGGGCCGCCCGCTGGAGCTGGGACGGGCGCTGGGGAAGTTCCTGCGCGAGGTGTCCACGATGGAGGACGCGCCGGCGGCGGAGCGGACCGCGTCGGCCGGGCTGGACGCGTGGGCGACGTCGAACCTGCTGGCCTACCTGGGCGAGCAGCGCGAGGCGACCAGGCACGTGCCCAACGACCGGGTCGTGCTGGTCGAGCGGTTCCGCGACGAGCTGGGCGACTGGCGGCTGGTGGTGCACTCGCCGTTCGGCGCGCAGGTCAACGCGCCGTGGGCGCTGGCCATCGCGGCCCGGCTGCGGGAGCGCCGCGGCATCGAGGTGCAGGCGGCGCACTCCGACGACGGCATCGTGATCCGGCTGCCCGACGCGGTCGACCTGGACGGCGCGCAGGTCGTGGCGGGTGCGGACGACGTGCTGCTCGACCCGGAGGAGGTCGAGCAGGTCGTGGTGGCCGAGGTGGGCGGCTCGGCGTTGTTCGCGGCCCGGTTCCGGGAGTGCGCGGCGCGGTCGCTGCTGCTGCCCCGGCGCGACCCGCGCAAGCGCTCGCCGTTGTGGCAGCAGCGGCAGCGGGCGGCTCAGCTGCTGTCCGTGGCGGCGAAGTACGAGAGCTTCCCCGTCGTGCTGGAGGCCATGCGCGAGGTCCTGCAGGACGTGTACGACGTGCCCGGCCTGCGTGAGCTGATGAGCGACATCCGGGCACGGCGGGTGCGCGTGGTGGAGGTCGAGACTCCGTCGCCGTCACCGTTCGCGCGCAGCCTGCTGTTCGGCTACGTCGGGATGTTCCTGTACGAGGCGGACGCGCCGCTGGCCGAGCGGCGGGCGGCGGCGTTGTCGCTGGACTCGGCGCTGCTGGCGGAACTGCTGGGCTCCGAGGCGATCCGGGAGCTGCTGGACCCGGAGGTGGTCGCGGAGGTCGAGCGGAACCTGCAACGCCTGGCACCGGACCGGCACGCGCGTGACGCGGAGGGTGCGGCGGACCTGTTGCGGTTCCTCGGCGACCTGTCGGAGGCCGAGGCGGCGGAGCGGGGCGTGCGGCCGGAGTGGCTGGCGGACCTGGTGGCGCAGCGGCGGGCGATCCGGGTGCGCATCGCGGGCGAGGACCGGGTGATCGGGATCGAGGACGCGGGCCGGGTGCGTGACGCGTTGGGCGTGGCGCTGCCGGTGGGCGTGCCGGAGGTGTTCACCGAGCCGGTGGCCGACCCGTTGGGCGACCTGCTGTCCCGTTACGCGCGCACGCACGGGCCGTTCCCGGCGGTGGAAGCGGCGGAGCGGTTCGGGCTGGGCGTGGCCGTGGTGACCGGGGTGCTGGAGCGGATGGCCGCCACCGGGCGGTTGGTGCGCGGCGAGCTCAGACCCGGTGGCACGCACACCGAGTACTGCGACGCCGAGGTGCTGCGGCGGCTGCGGCGCGCGTCGCTGGCCCGGTTGCGGGCCGAGGTGGAGCCGGTGGAGCCCGCGGCGCTGGGCCGGTTCCTGCCGGGCTGGCACGGGGTGGGCCGGCGGCTGCGGTCCGCGCCGACCGTGGACGACGTGTACTCGGTGGTCGAGCAGCTGGCGGGCGCGCCGCTGCCCGCGAGCGCGGTGGAGTCGCTGGTGCTGCCCGCGCGGCTGCCCGGCTACAGCCCCGCGCTGCTGGACGAGCTGACCGCGTCCGGCGAGGTGACGTGGACGGGGTGCGGCTCGCTGGCGGGCGGTGACGGCTGGATCGCGTTGGCGCCGACCGACGTGGCCGACCTGCTGCTGCCGGACCTGGTGCCCGAGGCGATGCCGGAGTCGTCACTGCACACCGCCGTGGTGGAGGCGTTGGGCGGGGGTGCGTTGTTCTTCCGGCAGGTGGTCGACCGGGTGTCGTTGCAGGGGCCGACGACGGACAGCGAGGTCGTCGGCGCGTTGTGGGACCTGGTGTGGGCGGGCGTGGTCACCAACGACACGTTGGCGCCGGTGCGGGCGCTGGTCGCCGGCGGCGGCGCCGCGCACAAACCGCGGCGGGCGGCGCCGCGGGGCCGTTACGCGCGGATGCGGGCCGGCAGACCGGACCTGCCGAGCCGCACCGGGCCACCGACCGTGGCGGGGCGGTGGTCGCTGGCCGTCGTGCCCGCCGTGGACGCGACCCGGCGTGCGCACGCGCGCGCCGAGGCGTTCCTCGAACGGCACGGCGTGCTGACCAGGGGCGCGCTGGACACCGAGCGGGTGACCGGCGGCTTCAGCGGCGTGTACCGGGTGCTGCGCGCGATGGAGGAGTCCGGCCAGGTCGTGCGCGGCTACGTGGTCGAAGGCCTCGGCGCCGCCCAGTTCGCCGCCCGAGGCGCCGTGGACCGACTCCGCGCCTCGTCCCGCCCGCCCGGTCAAGAGCACACGGGCAAACCGGAAGCCGTCGTACTGGCCGCCACCGATCCGGCCCAGCCCTACGGCGCGGCCCTGGCGTGGCCGGACCTGTCCGGCGAGGGCAAGCACCGCCCCGGCCGCAAGTCCGGTGCGCTCGTCGTGATGGTGGACGGCCTGGCCACGCTCTACGTGGAACGGGGTGGCCGGTCCCTGCTGTCGTTCACCGAGGAAGAGGACTCCCTGCGCGCCGCGGCCCAAGCCCTGAGCCGAGCGGTGCGCGACGGCTGGCTGGGCCAACTGGCCGTGCAGAAGGCCGACGGCGAAGTCGCCCTGACCTCCCACCTCTCCGGCATCCTCCAAGAAGCCGGCTTCCGCGCCACCCCGAAAGGCCTACGCCTCCGAGCCTGACCGCCCTGTCCTACCCACGACCTACGCCATCTCCGAGATCACCCGGAGAGAAGCTCCCGAGGAACTTCCCGCACACCACTCAAGTTGCCGGATCGGCAGGAGGCAGCGGGACCACGACCACCCCATCCACCGCACCACCACCCCGGCCGTCACTCACGGACCGCCCCGCTGACACCGGGCTCACGGACCAACGAGTCCGCCCCGGCGGAACGCCGAGCGCACCGCGCGGGCCGGGCCGGACCTCAGCGGAACAGGGCGCTGTAGGCGTTGAGCGCAGGCTGGCCACCCAGGTGGGCGTAGAGGACGTTGGCGTCACGCGGGATCTCGCCGGTCGAGACCAGTTCCACCAGCCCGGCCAGCGACTTGCCCTCGTACACCGGGTCGGTGATCATGCCCTCCAGCCGAGCCCCGAGCTTCATGGCGTCCACAGTGGACTCGCCCGGCACGCCGTAGATCCCTTCGTGGAACCGGTCGTCGAGGATGACGTCCTCGTCGGTCACCTCGACACCCAGCAGGCCCGCCGTGTTCTTGGCGATGCGGGTGATCTGGTCGCGCGTGTCGCACGGCTCGGCGGAGGCGTCGATGCCGATGACCGTCCGGCCGCTGCCCGCGAACCCCGCGACCATGCCCGCCTGCGTGCTACCGGTCACCGAGCACACGACCACCGTGTCGAACCGCACGCCCAGCTCGGCCTCCTGCCGTTCGACCTCGGCCGCCCAGCCGGCGAACCCCAGGCCGCCCAGCGGGTGGTCCGACGCGCCCGCCGGGATCGGGTACGGCTTGCCGCCGGCCGCGCGGACGTCCTCGATCGCCTGCTCCCAAGCCGGTTTGACGCCGATGCCGAAACCCGCCTCCACCAGCCGCACCTCGGCGCCCATCAACCGGCTCAGCAGGATGTTGCCCACCCGGTCGTACACGGCGTCCGGCCAGTCGACCCAGCTCTCCTGCACCAGCACGCACCTCAGGCCGGCGCGGGCCGCCGCGGCGGCGACTTGGCGCGTGTGGTTGGACTGCACGCCGCCGATGGACACCACCGTGTCGCAGCCCGTCGCCAGAGCCTCGGCCACCAGGTACTCCAGCTTGCGGGTCTTGTTGCCGCCGTAGGCCAAGCCGGAGTTGCAGTCCTCCCGCTTCGCCCACACCTGCGCGCCACCGAGGTGCTTCGTCAGCCGCTCCAGCTTGTGCACCGGTGACGGCCCGAAGGTCAACGGGAAGCGCTCGAAATCGCCCAGTGCCATGTCAGTTCTCCTCAACCGAGAGCAGGTCGGCCAACGTCGCCCAGTTCCGCTCGACCAGCCGCGCCGCGAGGTCGGCGTCGGCCGCGGCGAAGGCGGTGGTGATCTCGTCGTGCATCGCCACCGAGTGGCGGCCGGTCGGCGCGGCGAACCGCAGCCGTTCCAGGCGGCGCACCAGCGGCGTGTAGCGCTCGATGGTGGCCGTCACGGCGAAGTTGTCCGCCCGCCGCACGGCCACCGCGTGGAACTCGTCGTCCGCGGCGAGCGCGGCCGGCACGTCGCCGGCGGCCAGAGCGCGGGCGAACGTCGTGTTCGCGGCACGCATCGCGTCGAGGTCCGCCTCGACGACGCGCGGCACGGCCAGTCGGGCGGCGAGCGCGTGCATCGACTGGACGACCACGTGCGCGTCCCGCACCGCGGCCGTGTCCAACGGCGTGACACGCGTGTAGCTGTGCGGCTTGCTCTCGACCAACCCCTCGTCGGTCAGCCGGGCCAACGCTTCGCGCACCGGCGTCCGGGACAGCCCCAGCCGCTCCGCCAGCTCCACGTCCTTGATCGGCACGCCGGGCGCCAGGTCGCCGCCCAGGATCGCCTCGCGGATCGCGTGCAGCGCCTGGTCGCGGAACAACGCCCGACTAATATATTGCATACTGCCGCACTCTAGACCGCCTCCAGCCGGAGCGCCAGGCAAGAGGACAAGACAGCGAGGGGCGGGCGACCCCGACGGGGATGGCCGATGCGATCAACCGAGAGGCGGACGGCAGAGGCGCAGTCCGTGGTCGGTCGCGGCGATCAGGCCCAGGTCGGGGTGGGACGCCAAGGCGTTCACCGCGCCTGAGGTGCGGTCGTGGCACGCGGGGCTGCCGGTTTCGGCGTCGAGCCACAGGACGCCCGAGTCCAGTCCGACCGCGAGCCACGAGCCGTCGGGCGTGAAGCACAGCGACGCCGAGGCGGCTTGCCCCGGTGCGCCGATGACGTCGTCGTCGACGTGCAAGTGCCAGGCCGGCTCGCCCGACCGGGACCAGGTGGTGGCGACGAGGCCGCGATAGCCGTGGGGCCCGTGGCAGCCGTGGTCGGGGCGTACCCAGGTCGCGAACCTGTGCCCGTCCGGGGTGAACGCGACGTCGGTGACGATCTCGGGGCCGTTGCCCGTGGGAAGCCCGTCCTCGCGCTCATAGCGGCTCCGCGGGTTTCCGTCGTCATCCGGTTCGAGCACGGTCAGCCACCAGGTGCCCTGCATCGAGTTGCCGACGGCGAGCGTCCTGCCGTCCGGGGCGAACCGCGGCTCCACGCTCCAATCCCCGAAGCCGTCCAGCTCGCCGACGACCTCACCGCGGTCGAGGTCGATCACGTGCAGGCGCTCGCACGAGGGGACCACGAGCCGCCGGCCGTCGGGTGAGAGCACGGGGGTGGCGTACCGGTTCCCGGGCGGCAACTCCGCGGCGACGTGGCGGGTCCGCCGCAGGTCGGCCCAATCCCGCAGCCACACGGAGTCCCCGTCGGTGAAGGCCAGCGTGGCGCCTCCGCTGCGAGGCCCGCGACTGCGCTTCCGCCCACCCACCCGGATGACCTCGACCGGCTCGATCGTCGGCGTCAGCCGCCACCGCACGAGCACCGTGCCGGAGAACGCCGTGGTCAGCGCCTCCGGCCGAGCCGGGTGGACCGCGACGCGCTCCTGCGGGCCCACCGCCGCCTCGTCGGGTCCCAGTTCCACCGAACGCCCGGATGCCGCCACCAAGGCGTTCAACCGGTCCCGCAGCTCCCGTGGGCGGTGCTCGCCGACCAGGTCCGACGGCAGATCGCCGAACTCGTCCCGCACGCCCGGATCGGCGCCGTGCACCAGCAGCAGCTCGACCACCGGCACCCAGTCCGCGTCGGAGGCGGCACGCCGGCACGCATCGTGCAGCGGCGTGCTCGGCCGGCTTGTCCGGCACGGGGCGCCGGCCTCGATCAGCAGCCGCGCGATGCGGGGGTCTTCGGCCAGGTCCAGCGGTGTCCGTCGGTGCGCGTCGAGCGCGGCGGGGTCGGCACCCGCGTCGAGGAAGACCCGCACCACGTCCACGTGACCGTGCTGGACCGCGACGTGCAGCGGCGTCCGGTCGAACAGGTGACGCGCCGCGAGCCCGGCCGCGGTGGTCACCAGCTTCGCCACCTCACCGCTCGCTGCCCAGTGCAGCGCCCCGTCCCCGTTCGTCCGCACGGCGAGCGGGTCGGCGCCGCGATCCAGCAGCAGCCGGACCGCCGTCGCGGAATCGGCTTTCCACGTGGCGGCGATCAGCGGGGTGGTGCCCATCCAGCCCCGGGCGTTCACCGCTTCCGGTTCGGCGTCCAGCAACTCCGCCAACCGGTCCGCGTCGCCGGCCTCCGCCGCCGCGATGACCGGGTGTTCGTCTCGCACGATCCCTCCCGTGGACGTGGTGTCACCGATGTCCGGGCCGGAGGTGGCGGGCCTCGGCGTAGTGCGGGTTGGCCGGTCCGGTCCGGTCCGGCCCGGTCGTCGGCGCCGAGGTACCGGAACGGCAGGCGGACGTCCAGGTGGCCGGCGCGCCCGATGCGGCGTCGTCGCGAGTCGTGGTCGGACCTGCCGACCGCAACGCCCCGCCCGGTCGTCGGCCCCACGGCCGGTCCTCCTCCGTCACGACCGCGGCGAGGTCCGGGTTCGCCACCAGGAAACCGTCCTCGGTCAGCCACGACGCCGCACGGGTGAGCACGTCGAAGGCCGTTCGCGTCACAGGTCCGCCGCGCCGTCAGCGCGGGGTGAGCACGCAGAACTCGTTGCCCTCGGGGTCGGCCAGCACCACCCACGGCACGTCGATCTGACCGACGTCCACCCGCACCGCGCCCCACGCCTCCAACCGGGCCACCTCGGTCGCCAGGTCGCCGTCGGCGGGCGGCACGAGGTCCAGGTGCAGCCGGTTCTTCACCGCCTTCGGCCCGGGCGCCCGCAGGAACTCCAGCGACGGCCCGGCTCCCTGCGTCAACGCCGCGAAGTCGGCGTCCTCGCGCGTCACCGGCAGCCCGGTCAGCCCGGCCCAGAACGCCGCCTGCGCCCGCGGGTCGAGCGCGTCCACCACGACCGCGGCGACCGGGCCGGTGTGCGCGTACTCGTCACGCTGCTCCAGCACGCAGAACTCGTTGCCCTCCGGGTCGGCCAGCACCACCCACGGCACGTCGCCCTGCCCGACGTCGACCGGCCGCGCGCCCAGGTCCACGGCCCGCGTCACGATCGCCTCCTGGTCCTCCGGCGAGGTGGACGCCAGGTCGAGGTGCACCCGGTTCTTGGCCGTCTTCGGGTCCTGGACGGGCACGAACACCAGCTCCTGGCCGTCGCTCAACGCCACGTCCACCTCGTCCGCGCTCTCGCCGGTGATCGGCTTGCCCAGCACGCCCGCCCAGAACCGGGCCAGCGCGGCGGGTTCCGCCGAATCGACCACGACGTCGTACCACCTCGTCGTCATGGTCCGAAGGTAACGTCTGCGCAATGGCTCAGCTGGTTCTCGGTCCGGTGCTGCGGCACGTCGATGCCACGTCGGCGACGGTGTGGGTGGAGGTGGACGCCGCCTGCGAGGTCGCCGTCGCCGGTCACCGTGCGGAGACGTTCCAGGTCGGCGAGCAGCACTTCGCCCTGGTGGTGGTCGAAGGGCTCGCGCCGGGCACGACGACGCCCTACGACGTGCGACTGGACGGTGACGTGGTGTGGCCGCGGCCGGACTCGCCGTTCCCGCCGCCACGCATCCGGACCGGGCCGGTGCGGCGGTTGCTGTTCGGGTCGTGCCGCGCGGCCAAGGGCGAGGGCACGCCCGACAAGCTCGGGTTCGACGCGCTGGACGCGTACGCGCTGCGGATGAAGGACGAGCCGCAGGAGCAGTGGCCGGAGGCGCTGGTGCTGCTGGGCGACCAGGTCTACGCCGACGAGCCGACGCCGCGCATCAAGGAGTGGTTGGCCCAGCGCAGGGCGGAGCCGGCGGGCGAGGTGGTGTCGTTCCGCGAGTACGCCGAGCTGTACCACGAGTCGTGGGCCGACCCGGAGATCCGCTGGCTGATGTCGGTGGTGCCGACGTCGATGATCTTCGACGACCACGACGTGCGCGACGACTGGAACACCTCGCGGACGTGGCGCGAGCAGATGGCGGCCAAGCGCTGGTGGCCGGAGCGCATCCGGGCCGGGCTCGCGTCGTACTGGGTCTACCAGCACCTGGGCAACCTCAGCCCGGAGGAGCTGGCGACCGACGAGCTGTACGCCAAGGTGCGGTCCGCGGGCGGTGACGTGCAGTCGCTGCTGGAGGAGTTCGCCGAGCGGGCCGACCAGGAGGTCGACGGCGGCAAGTCGACGCGGTGGAGCTACCGGCGCGACTTCGGCCGGGTGCGGCTGCTGGTGATCGACACGCGCAGCGGGCGCATCCTGTCCGGGCCGGAGCGGCTCATGGTGGGCGACGGCGAGTTCGACTGGATCGAGGCCAACGCGACCGGTGACTTCGACCACCTGCTGATCGGCTCGTCGCTGCCGTGGCTGATGCCGCACGGGTTGAGCCACCTCCAGTCGTTGAACGAGCGGATGGCGGGCCTGCCTGGGTGGCGCGGCCGGGTCGGCGAGAAGGTGCGGCAGGTCGCGGACCTGGAGCACTGGCCCGCGTTCCGGGCGTCGTTCGAGCGGCTGGCCCGGTTGCTGGAGCGGGTCTCGCGGTCCGACGACGCGCCGGGCACGGTGTGCGTGCTGTCCGGGGACGTGCACCACAGCTACGCGGCGCGGGCGACGTTCGCCACGTCGGTGGACGCGAAGGTGTACCAGCTCGTGTGCTCGCCCGTGCACAACGATCCGCCGTGGGTGTTCCGGCCCGCGTTCCGGCTGTCGTGGTCCAAGCCGATCGCGCGCGTGCTGCGGTGGTGGGCGGATCGACGCGGCATCTCGCCGGACCCGGTGGCGTGGCACAAGTTCAGCGGACCGCACTTCGGCAACTCGGTGGGCGTGCTGGAGATCGACGGCCGTTCGGCCCGGTTCCGGTTGGAGACGGCGACGGGTGGCGGGTTGGTGGAGGTCACTTCCCTGGCGCTGTGAGTTGCCGGTGCGAGGCGGGTGCGCCCGCCGTCGGACGGGGTCGGTGTCCGGCGGCGGGCGCACGTCCGGGGGTCGGCGCGGCTACTTGGTGGCCAACCTCAGCAACGCCCACAGCTGGGCGATCGCGTCGTGGTCGCCGGTGGTCGGCGGCAGGTCGCGGTCCGGGATGCGGCCCCACAGCCAGCGGTACACCTGCATCGGCGTGCCGGTCACCGCGCCGTTCGCCGAAGCGGCCTCCTCGTCGGTGACGAGCCGGGACACCGCCGGGTCCGGGCCGGTGGTGGCCAGCCACACCTTCCGGCCCGCGCGGATCGCCACCGTGCCCTCACGCGTGCCGCGCACGCCGAGGATGTCCAGCCGGTGGCCCAGCCACAGCGTGAGGATCTCGTCCACGCCGTCCTCGGCCACGTCGTCGTCCACCGGGTCGACCGGCAGCCCGGCCGCCGCCTGGACGTCCATGCGGTGCACGGTCGACTCGTGCGCCAGCCGCCTCGCCCAGAAGTTGTGGTTGCGCTCGGCGGGCCACCACGTCTCGCACGGGTCGTCCGGCCCGTGCGCCCGCAACGCGCGCACCAGCGGCGGCACGCCCGCGCGGACGTACTCCGGCAGCTCCTGCCCCGCTTCCGGGTCCTGCTGCCACACCAGGGGTTGGCTGCCTTCCCTCAGCCACGTCGACACCATCCGGTACGTGCTGCCCACGTGCCGCGCCGTCTCCCCGAGGTTGAGCCCCGGGCACGCGGGCACCTGGCGTTCCGGGCGCTGTCCCTCGGCCGACGCCGCCAGGCGCTCGGCTTCGGCCTCCACCACGTCGATCAGGCGGTCGTAGGCGACCAGTCCCCTGCTCACAGTCCGTCCTCGTACATGATCTCGTCGACCAGCTCGGTGAACTGCGCCGCTTGGCGCACCAGGTCGTCGGCTGCGCGGTGGGTGACCTGCCTGGTGATGCCCGCCAGCACGGCCGCGCGCGTCGCCGAGCACTCGGCGAAGAACGCGGCCCACTCGCGCAGCTCCGGCGCGAGGGAGGACAGCAGGACCCACACGCTGGTCGGCTTGGCCCGGCCCCGGTGGGGTCGGCCCCTGGCCGCCAGCACGGCCGCCGCGGCCCGCATCGCGGCCAGGTAGGCCGTGGCGAAGCGGGTGGACGGGCTCGGGTCCCGTTCGGCCTCGGCCAGGCACTCGCGGGCCTGACCGAGCAGGGACACCGCCGACGCCGGTGGCAGCGGGAGGGGAATGCGGCGGGGGAAGGTCTGAGTCATCTCGCGGCCTCCTCGCGGCGTCGGGACAGCGACGACCGCCGCGGGGAGACGGCGGCACTTGGTGGTGGGGCGCTTCCCCCGCCCCACCACCAAGGCATTGCTCGAACAAACGTTCGAGCCGGACCAGACTATCCTGCCGGCCCGGAACTCCTCAACCCGACCGTCCGTGGTCTTATGAACAGGTGAGCGCACTCGACCACCCCGGCATCCGCAAGGTGGCCGCCGCACTGTCCGAGGCGGGCCACCACGAGGCGGCGAACGGGATCCGCGTGTTGGCCGACGCCGTCCGCACCGCCGCCGCGGCGGCCGAGGCGGTGGGCGTGCCGGTCGGCGCGATCGCCAACAGCCTGGTGTTCGCCGCCGTCCGCGACGGCGTGGCCGCGCCGCTGCTCGTGCTCACCTCCGGCGCACACCGCGCGGACACGGCCAAGCTGGCCGTGCTGGCGGGCGCCGACTCGATCGAACGGGCCACCCCCGCGTTCGTCCGCGAGCACACCGGCCAGGTCATCGGCGGCGTCTCCCCGGTGGGACACCCCGCGCCGATCATGACGTTCGTCGACGTCGCGCTGGAGCAGTACGAGGTCGTGTGGGCAGCCGCCGGCCACCCGCACGCCGTCTACCCGACCACCTACGCGGGCCTGATCGACCTGACCGGCGGCACACCGGCCGAGGTCGCCCAGTGACCGCCGCGCCGTCCCAGCGGATCGTCACGCTGTCCAGTCGGGAGCTGAACTCCCGGCTGGACGAGGCGCTGGCGCTCTACGTGAGCGCCATGGACTACCCACCCGGCACGGCCGAGCAACGCGCGCCCATGTGGTTGGCGCACATGCTCCGCGACGGCTGGCGGTGCGTCGTGGCGCTCGGCGAGCAGGACGAGCTGATCGGCATCGGCTACGGCTACCGGGGTTCGGTCGGCCAGTGGTGGCACGAGCAGGTGCGGCACGGCCTGACCATGGTGTCCGGTCCTCGCGCGGTCGAGGAGTGGATGCGCGACTACTTCGAACTGACGGAACTCCACGTCCTGCCCCGCGCCCAGGGGCGCGGGGTGGGCGAGCAGTTGCTGCGGAACCTGGTGGAGGGCGTGCCCAGCTCGCGGGTGCTGCTGTCCACTCCGGAGGGGCCGAGCAAGGCTTGGCGGTTGTACCGGCGGATGGGTTTCGTGGACGTGCTGCGGCACTACCAGTTCACCGGCGACCCCCGGCCTTTTGCGGTACTCGGGCGGACGCTTCCCCTCACGTGACGGGGATCCGCCCGTCCGGCGAGGACGCCCTCGATCTTCCGATCTCCTAGAACGGCGAGACGAAACCGGACGCCTGCAGGTACTTGCCCGCGTTCAAGCCCTCGATCTTGCGCAGCTTCGAGTACACCACCCGGTCACCGAAGTTGCCCTCGACGGTCCGCACGTGAGTGGCCTTCAGACCGGTCCGGTCGTACTTGACCTCGACCACCAGGCCGACGTGCGCGTGCATGTCGGGGTAGTTGCCGTAGACCACCGCGTCACCGGGTGCGACGTCGCGTTCCGCGATGTCCTTCCACCGGCCGTTGGCCCTGCCCCACTTCTGCCAGTAGGTGGCCCAGTGCCCCTGGTCGAGCACCGACGCGCCGGGAGCGGGACGCATCGAAGGCTTGTCCGGCACGCCGGCGGTGGTCCACGCCCAGTTGACGAACACGCCGCACCACTCCGCCGGCCGCAGCACGCCCTGGCCCGCCACCTGGTACTGCGGCGGGTAGTAGTTGCCGTTGCCCTCGCGCTGGCCGACCTGCCGCAGGGCGTGGTCCACGATCTCCTGGCGGATGCGCCACTCGGCCTGGTCGCCGAGCGGTTGCGCCTGCGCGTGGGCCGGCGCGCCGGCGACGAGCAGCGCACCGGCCAGCACCGCACCGAGCGCGGTCCGCTTCGCACGTCCGGTCATCAGGTCCCCCCCCTACGGTCGTTCGCCCACCATCCAACACCGGAACCGGTGACCTCGGCGTGAAACCGGGGTCACCGGCACCCGACGTCAGAGCTCGGCGAGCCGTTCACGAAGAGTGTCCAACCCCATGGCGCCCATCTCCAAGGCGTCCCGGTGGAACTTCTTCAGGTCGAACGCGTCGCCGTGCCGGGAACGGGCGTCGTCGCGGGCGGCCAGCCACAGGCGTTCGCCCAGCTTGTACGACGGGGCCTGGCCGGGCCAGCCCAGGTAGCGGTCGATCTCGTCGCGCACGTGCGCCGGGTCGGTGATGGTGCGGGTCAGCATGAACTCCAGACCGAGGTCCGGGGTCCACCGCTCGCCCTCGTGGAAGCCGGTGCCCCGGGGGATCTCCAGCTCCAGGTGCATGCCGATGTCGACGATCACGCGGGCCGCGCGGAACAGGTGGGCGTCGAGCATGCCCAGCAGGTCGCCGTCGTCCTCCAGGTAGCCGAGCTCGCGCATCAGCCGCTCCGCGTACAGCGCCCAGCCCTCGCCGTGACCGGACACCCAGCACATCAGGCGCTGGAACTCGTTGAGCTTCTCGGCCTGGTAGACGGCCGTGGCGACCTGGAGGTGGTGACCGGGCACACCCTCGTGGTAGACGGTCGTCACCTCGCGCCAGGTGGGGAACTCCTCCTTGTCGTCGGGCACGGACCACCACATGCGGCCGGGACGGGAGAAGTCCGGCGTGGGGCTGCTGTAGTACGCGCCGACGCCACCGCCGGGCGGCGCGATGCGGCACTCCAGCTTCATCAGCTCGTCCGGCAGGTCGAAGTGCACGCCGCGCACGTCCTGCAGCGCCTTGTCCGACAGCTCCTGCATCCACGACCGCAGGCCGTCCTTGCCGTGCACCAGGTAGCGCGGGTTCGCGTCCAGCGCGGCCGCCGCCTCGGCGAGCGTCGCGCCCGGCTTGATCCGGTTCGCGACCTGCTTCATCTCGGTCTCGACCCGGGTGAACTCCTCCCAGCCCCACGCGTAGGCCTCGGCGAGGTCGAGCCGGGAACCGGTGAAGAAGCGGGACTGGAGCCGGTAGACCTCCTCGCCGACCGCGTCCTTCCGCGGCGCCTTGCGCGCCAGGTCGTCGCGCAGGAACGCGGCCAGGTCGCCGTACGCCTCGGCGGCGGCCTTCGCACCCGCCTCCAGCTCGGTGCGCAGCGCGCCGTCCGCGGGCGCGTCGGCGATCAGGGCGGCGAAGAACGACTTGCCGCCGACCCGACCCGCCCACGTGTCGCACTGCTCGGCGACCTTGGTGACCTGCCGCAACGCCGACACGTGCCCCTTGTCGGCCGCGTGCGCCAGACCCGCGCGCAGGTTCGCCACCGCGTCCGGCACCGCGGTGAGCCGCTTCGCGATCACGGCCCAGTCGTCGGCCGTGTCGGTGGGCATCTGGTCGAACACCTCGCGCATCGACTGCACGGGGCTCGCGATGACGTTGAGGTTGCCCTCCACCTGGCCCGCTTCGTACAGGTCGACCTCCAGGCCGATGCGCTCCAGGAACACGGCCTTCGCGTCGGCCTCCGACTTGTCCGCCGGCTCGGCGGCGGTGATCGCGGCGAGCGCGGTGCGGGCGAGTTCCTCGCGGGCGGCGTGGCCCTCCGGCGAGTAGTCGGTCAGCCGGTCGTCGTGGCCGGGCTTGCCGATGAACGTCGCGGCCAACGGGTCCGCTGCCGCGTAGTCCGCCACGAACTGGTTGCTGATGCCGTGCACGCCGGCGGAGGAGGTTGACATGAATCGCACGTTACCTGCGGGCCGTGTCCCCCCAACAGGTAATTAGCCACGCTCACGATCGTGTACCTCCGGTCAACTTTTGACCGTGGCCGGCAGGATGGCCGGGTGCCCAGGGCCTCCGCGCTCCTCCTGCCGGTTCTCCTCCTCGCGCTGTTCGCGCTGACGGGGTGCGTCCGGCTGCACGCCGCCATGGCGTTGTCCACCGACGACCGCGTGTCCGGCGAGATCGTCGCCGCCACCCCGCCGACCGAGGACAACGACCCCGGTCCGCAGCTGAAGGTGCCGAACGAGCTGGCCGGCAGGGTCAGCACCAAGCCGTACAAGGTCGAGGACTACGTCGGCACGCAGCTCTCGTTCACCGGGCTGACCTTCGACGAGGTGCGGTCGCTGTCCGCGGCGACCAGCGCGTCGTCCAGCCGGTACCAGCTGACCTTCCGGCGGTCCGGCGACCTGGTGACGCTGTCCGGGTCGGTCGACCTGACGCAGGTGCCGCCGGAACGCGCCGACATCCAGGTGAAGATCAGCTTCCCGGGTGAAATCGTCGACACGAACGGGCGAGAGGAGGACAACGCGACCATCGCGTGGTCCCCGAAACCCGGCCAGGCCTCGATGCTCACCGCGACCGTCCGCTACGCGGGCGCCGACTCGGTGTCCTACTTCGGCTGGACCATGCTGGTGGCCGCGCTGACCGGCGGCGCCGCGCTCATCGTCGTGATCCTGGCCATCGTCGCCCACCGCCGCCACCAGGTGGAGAGCGTGTGACCGCCGCCCCGCGCACGGTGGCGCGAGGTCGCCGGGAAGGCGACCTCGCGACCCGCGGCGGCAGCGACCAGGAGCCGGGGAGCTAGACGGCGCGGGCCGGCACCAGGCCGAGCCGGCCGACGATCTCGCGCGTCGCCTTCGACCGGTTGAACGTGTAGAAGTGCAGGCACGGCACGCCCTCGGCGAGCAGCCGCTCCCCCATCTCCGTCATCAGGTCGATGCCCGCCTTGCGGAAGCCCGTCGGGTCGTCGGCGTACGGGTCGAGGCGGCGCGCCACCACGTCCGGCACCGACGACCCCGACAGCTCGATCGTCTTGGCCAACGTCCGCGGCGTGGTCAGCGGCATGAGGCCCGGGATGAGCACCGTGTCGCAGCCGCGCGCGGCCACCCGGTCGCGCAGCCGCAGGAAGTCCTCCGGCTGGAAGAACAGCTGCGCGATCGCGAAGTCCGCCCCGGCCCGCAGCTTGCGCACCAGGTACTCGGTGTCGGTGTCCAGGTCCGCCGACCGCGGGTGGCCGTACGGCGAGGCCGCGACGCCCACGCAGAAGTCGCCGAGCTCACGGCACAGCCGCACCAGCTCCTCGGCGTAGGTCAGCCCCTCCGGGTGGGCCACCCACTCGCCGTTCGGGTCGCCGGGCGGGTCGCCGCGCACCGCGAGGATGTTGCGCACGCCGACCGCCGCGTACCAGCCGATCACGTTGCGCAGCTCGGCCACCGAGTGGTTGACCAGGGTGAGGTGCGCCATCGGCAGCAGGGTCGTCTCCTGCGCCACCCGGCCGGTGGTGCGGATGGTCCGGTCGCGCGACGAGCCGCCCGCGCCGTAGGTGATGGACACGAACGCCGGGTCGAACGGCTCCAGCTCGCGGATCGCCCGCCACAGGATCGTCTCCTCGGCCTCGTCGCGCGGGGGGAAGAACTCGACGGAGAACACGGGGGACCCCGTGCGCAAGCGCTCGACCACCGACGTCATGCCGCACAGCCTAGAGGTACGTCCGAGTCGTGGAAGACCGCCGTCACCAGATGGGACCAGCCCCCCGGTTGGGCATCCCGAAGTGCGAGAGGTGACGATAGACGGGTGCCGCCCCACCCGTTGGACCTCGAACTGCCCAAGCACGTCGACGAAGCGCTGGCCGCCTACCTGGCCGACCGCCGGGCACTGGGTGCGCGCATGGAGGAGAACTTCACCGGCGCCGTCGACGCGCTGGCCGACTTCGTCCTCGGCGGCGGCAAGCGGATCCGGCCCACGTTCGCGTGGTGGGGCTGGCGCGCGGCGGGCGGCGACCCGGACGGCGAGCTGGCCGACGCCGTGCTCACCGCGGTCAGCTCGCTGGAGCTGATCCAGGCGTGCGCGCTGGTGCACGACGACCTGATGGACGCCTCCGAGACCCGCCGCGGGATGCCGACCGTGCACGTCCGGTTCGCGCGCGAGCACCGCGCCAGGGGTTGGCTCGGCGAGCCCGAGCGGTTCGGGCTGGCCGCGTCCGTGCTCATCGGCGACGTGGCGCTGGCGTGGGCCGACGACATGCTGTTCGCCGCCGGGCTGCCCACCGACGCGTTGCAGCGGCTGAGCCTGCCGTGGCGGGACATGCGCACCGAGATGCTCGCCGGCCAGTACCTGGACGTGCTCACGCAGGCGCGCGGGGACGCCTCCCCGGACGCGGCGCTGCGCATCGACCGGCTCAAGACCGCCGCCTACACCGTCGAACGGCCGCTGCACATGGGTGCGGCGATCGGCGGGGCGTCACCGGAGCTGGTGGCCGGCCTGCGGTCGTTCGGCACCGACATCGGGGTGGCGTTCCAGCTGCGTGACGACCTGCTCGGCGTGTTCGGCGACCCGGCGGTGACCGGCAAGCCCGCGGGCGACGACCTGCGCGAGGGCAAGCGGACGCTGCTGGTCGCGCTGGGCATGGAGTTCGGCGCGGACGTGCTGCACGAGGCGCTGGGCAAGCCGGACCTCGACGTGGCCATGGTCGACCAGGTGCGCGTCCGGCTGCGCGAGGTGGGCGCGGTGGACGCGGTGGAGGAGCGGATCGCCGAGCTGACCGGGTCCGCGCTGCGGGCGCTCGACCGGTCGCCGATCGCCGAACCGGCCGGTGAGCGGCTCGCGGAGCTGGCGATCAGCGCCACCAAGAGGACTTCCTGACGATGCGCACGGTCACCGGCCGCACGGACCACGTCGTCGTGGTCGGCGCGGGGTTGGCGGGGTTGTCGGCCGCGCTGCACCTGCTCGGCGCGGGTCGCCGGGTCACCGTGGTCGAGCGCGACGCCGTGCCCGGCGGCCGGGCGGGACGGCTGGACGTGGGCGGCTACCGGTTCGACACCGGGCCGACCGTGCTGACCATGCCGGAGCTGGTGGACGAGGCCCTCGACGCGGTCGGCGACTCGCTGGCCGACCGGCTGGACCTGCGGCCCGTGCACCCCGCCTACCGGGCCCGGTTCGCCGACGGCAGCACGCTGGACGTGCACTCCGACGCCGAGGCGATGGAGGCCGAGGTGCGCCGGTTCGCCGGTCCGCGCGAGGCCACCGGCTACCGGGCGCTGCGCCGGTGGCTGACCGAGCTGTACCGGGTGGAGCGGGACAGGTTCATCGGGTCGAACTTCGACTCGCCGCTGTCGCTGCTCACGCCCGAGCTGGCGAAGCTGGCCGGGTTGCGCGGGTTCGCCCGGCTCGGGCCGTCGGTGGCGCGGTTCGTGCGCGACGAGCGGTTGCAGCGGGTGTTCTCGTTCCAGTCGCTGTACGCGGGCGTCCCGCCGCGCAAGGCCCTCGCCGCGTACGCCGTCATCGCGTACATGGACACCATCGCGGGCGTGCACTACCCCGAGGGCGGGATGCGGGCGCTGCCGGACGCGTTGGCGGCGGCCGCCCGGGACGCGGGCGCCGACCTGCGGTTCCAGACGCCGGTGGCCTGGCTGGAGCGCATCGGCGGCCGGGTGACCGCGGTGCGCACCTCGCACGGCGAGCGCATCCCGTGCGACGCGGTGGTGCTCACACCGGACCTGCCGGTGTCCTACCGCCTGCTCGGCCACCGCCCGCGCCGTCCCGTGCCGGTCACGTGGTCGCCGTCGGCGGTCGTGCTGCACGCGGGCGTGGACCGGACGTGGCCGGAGCTGGCGCACCACACGCTGCTCTTCGGCCGGGAGTGGGACCGGACGTTCGACGAGCTGACCCGCCGGGGCACCTTGATGAGCGACCCGTCGCTGCTGGTCACCGCGCCGCCGGGGCAGGGGATGTTCGTGCTCGCGCCCGCGCCGAACCTGCGCGTCGGCCCGATCGACTGGGAGCGGGTCGGCCCGGCCTACCGCGACGAGCTGGTCGACGTGCTGGAGCGGCGCGGGCTCACCGGGTTCGGCGCCGCGATCCAGGTCGAGCGGCTGGTCACGCCCCAGGACTGGGCCGACCTCGGCCTGGCCGCGGGCACCCCGTTCTCGGCCGCGCACACGCTCGCCCAGACGGGGCCGTTCCGGCCGCGCAACCTCGTGCTGGACAACGCGGTGCTGGCCGGCTGCGGCACCACGCCGGGCGTCGGCGTGCCGCCGGTGCTCATCTCCGGCAAGCTGGCCGCGCAGCGGATCACCGGGCTCACCGGGGCGAGGTCGCGGCGGCCGGCGCGACCCGAGCGGGCGCACACCCGGCGTTGACCGCGCGCGCGTTGTGCGACGATGTGGCCGCGATGTCCGCGCCCCCTCCGCTGCCCCGTTCCAGCGCCGCACCGGCGCGCCCGCGGGCTGCCCGGCCGGCCGGACGGCGCACGTGACGGACCTGGCCGCGGCCTACGCCCGGTGCCGCGAGCTGAACGCCCGGCACGGCCGCACGTTCTTCCTCGCCACCCGCCTGCTCACGCCCGCGCAGCGGCCCGCCGTGCACGCCCTGTACGGCTTCGCGCGGTGGGCCGACGAGATCGTGGACAGCGGCACGTCGACCGACCCGGCCGGCGACCTCGAACTGCTGGAGGCGCAACTGGCCGACGAGCTGGCGGGACGGCCGACCGGCCACCCCGTGCTCGTGGCCCTGGCCGACACCGCGCGCCGCCACTCGATCGACCCGGCGCTGTTCGACGAGTTCCTGGCGTCCATGCGGATGGACCTCACCGTCACCTCGTACCCGGACTTCGCCGCGCTGGAGCGGTACGTGCGCGGTTCGGCGGCGGTGATCGGGCTGCAACTGCTGCCGGTGTTCGGCACGGTCGTGCCGCGGGCCGAAGCCGAGCCGCCCGCCGCCGCGCTGGGCCGGGCGTTCCAGCTCACGAACTTCCTGCGCGACGTCGGCGAGGACCTCGACCGCGGCCGGGTCTACCTGCCGCGGGACGTGCTGGCGGCCTACGGCGTCGACCGGGAGCTGCTGGTGTGGTGCCGGCGGACCGGGAAGGCCGACCGGCGGGTGCGGCGGGTGCTGGGGCACCTGGTGGCGCACACGTCGGCGGTGTACCGCGAGGCCGAGCCGGGCGTGCCGATGCTGCACCCCGTGTCACGGCCGTGCGTGCGGACCGCGTTCACGCTGTACCGGGGCATCCTGGACGAGATCGCCGCCGCCGACTACCGGGTGCTGGACCGCCGGGTCGTGGTGCCGACGTCGCGCCGGCTGGCGGTAGCCGTGCCGGGTCTCGCCCGGGCGCTGGCGGCGAGGGTCACCGGGCGTTAGCCCGCCGGGAGCACGACGTCCGGACGACTCCCGGCCGGGGAGCCGCCCGGACGTGGTCGGTCGTCTCGGGTGGTGCGGTGCTCGTCAGAAGCCCAAGGCCTGTGCCCTCCGCTTCACCTCACGGCCGCGGTCGCCGCGCAGCGCCTCGATGGGCGTGCCGGGCAGGGTCTCGTCCTCGGTGAACAGCCACCGGAGGATCTCTTCGGTCGAGAAGCCGGAGTCGCGCAGCACCGTGATGGTGCCGGGCAGCCCCTTCACCACGCCTCCGGCGGCGAGGAACGCGGCGGGGACGACGAGCACACCACCACGGCGCTCGGCGAGCAGCTGACCGTCGCGCAGCAACTGGTGGACTCGGTTGATCGGCAGGCCAAGACGCTCGGCGACCTCGGGGAGGGGCAGGACCTCCAGGTCGGGAGCCAGCACATCCGCAGCGGCAGGAATCGCACTCACGTGCGTCACGATGCCACAACGACGTGAACCACGCCCTGCGCCAACCGGGTGGTGGCGATACACCTGAGGGTCGGCTTGCGGACACCCCCTGTTTCGCCCGACTTTGACGCGGATCCCACAAGCGCGCGTGGGATGCTCCAGCGCACAGCATCGGTCGGCATCACCCCACCGTACGATCCACGGCTGTGGAAAGGTCGGCGACGAACGTGATCGGCGGGCTGCTCGAACAACGCTACCGGGTTGGCTCCCTGGTCGCGCGGGGCGGCATGTCCACCGTGTACCGCGGTGTGGACACCCGCTTGGAGCGCACGGTGGCCATCAAGGTGATGGACCCCCGGTTCTCGGCCGACCCGCAGTTCGTCGCGCGGTTCGAGCGGGAGGCCCGTGCCGCGGCCAAGCTGCACCACCCCGGCGTGGTGCAGGTCCACGACCAGGGCGTGGACGAGGACCGGGTCTACCTGGTCATGGAGCTGGTCGAGGGCGGCACGCTGCGCGACCTGCTCAACGCGCGCGGCAAGCTGGACGTGCCGCTGGCGCTCACCGTCATCGAGAAGGTCCTGTCACCGCTGGCCGCCGCGCACCGCGCCGACCTCGTGCACCGGGACGTGAAGCCGGAGAACGTGCTCATCGGGCCCGGCGGCACGGTGAAGGTCGCCGACTTCGGGCTGGTCCGCGCCGTCTCCACGGCCGGGGTGACCAGCGACACCATGATTCTCGGCACGGTGGCCTACCTCTCCCCGGAGCAGGTGACGACGGGCACGACGGACGCGCGCAGCGACGTCTACTCGGCGGGCGTGCTGCTGTACGAGATGCTGACCGGCACGCCGCCGTACGTGGGCGACAACGCCATCTCGGTGGCCTACCGGCACGTGAACGACGACGTGCCCGCGGTCCCGGACGTGCCGCCGGAGGTCGCGGAGCTGGTGCGCCGGGCGACCCGCAAGGAGCCGTTCCTGCGGCCTGCGGACGCCGAGTCGTTCCTGTCCGAGGTGGAGACCGCGCGGGCGGTGCTGGGCATCGCCACCGTGGACGTGCCGCTGCCGACCGCCCCCGCGCCCGCGGAAGAAGCCACGGAACTCGTGTCCGCCCCGGTGCGCCCGGCCGAGCAGACGGTGCGGGTCGAGCCGGTGCGGGTGGGCGCGGGCGCGCCGTTCGCCGACCCGACCGTGCCGGTGCACCGGCCGAACCCGCTCGTGCCGCCGACCGCCGGTCCGCAGGGCACCCGGGCGATCCCGCGCGCCGAGCTGCTCACGCCGCCCGAGCCCAAACCGGTCGGCCCGCCGCCACCGGCGAGCCGTCCGCGCGCCAGGAGACCGCCGAAGAAGAAGACGCCCGAGCAGCTCTACGAGGAGATGCGGGCGCGCAGCAAGCGGCAGTTCATCACGTGGCTCAGCGTGGTCGTGGTGGCCGCGATCCTCATCGGCGTCACCGCCTGGTGGCTGGCGGTCGGCCGGGTCACCACCGTGCCCGACCTGGTCGGCAAGGACGAGGCCGTGGCCACCGCGCTGCTGGACGAGGCGTCGTTGACCAAGACGGCCCGCCGGGAGAACCACGACACCGTGCCCAGCGGGCAGGTGATCAGCACCGACCCGCCCGCCGGGACCAAGGCCAACCAGGGTGACCTGGTGCGGCTCGTGGTGTCCGCGGGCAAGCCGGTCGTGCCGCAGGTCAACGCGGGTGTCGAGGTGGCCGCCGCCGAGCAGGAGATCACGTCGGTCGGGTTGAAGCCGCAGCTCAACCCCGCGGAGGACGCGTTCAGCGACCGCGTGCCCAAGGGCAAGGTGGTGACGCTGAAGCCCGCGCCCGGCACGCCGGTGCCGATCGGCTCGGCGGTGACGATCGTGCTGAGCAAGGGCTCGCAGCCCAAGCCGGTGCCCAGCGTCACGGGCAAGACGAAGGACGAGGCGTTCGCCGAGCTGAGCGCGGCCGGGTTCGACCCGGTCGAGGGTCCGACCGAGTTCTCCGACAAGGTCGACGGCGGCAAGGTGATCCGCACCGACCCGCCGGCGGGCACGAACATGCCGCCGGGCAACCGGCAGGTGACCGTCATCCTGTCCGCGGACTCGGTGACCGTGCCGCAGGTCGAGGGCAAGACCGTCAAGGAAGCGAAGAAGATCCTGGAGGACGCGGGCCTGAAGGTCGACGTCCAGTTCAACAACCGCGACCGGGCCCGCGTGGTGAACCAGTCCGTCCGGGCCGGTGAGCGCGTCCCGAAGGACACCAAGATCACCATCATCGGCGTGTAGGACGACGGTGGCCCCCGACTCGCGGAGTCGGGGGCCACCGTCGTTCAGCGGGGTCCTAGCTGCGCAGCATCTCGGCGACCAGGAACGCGAGCTCCAGCGACTGCTGGGTGTTCAGCCGCGGGTCGCAGGCGGTCTCGTAGCGGCCCGCCAGGTCCAGGTCGGAGATCTCCTGGGCGCCGCCCAGGCACTCGGTGACGTCCTCGCCGGTCAGCTCGATGTGGATGCCGCCCGGGTGGGTGCCCAGGCGCCGGTGCACCTCGAAGAAGCCCTGCACCTCGTCGACGATCCGGTCGAAGTGGCGGGTCTTGTAGCCGGTGGACGACTCGTGCGTGTTGCCGTGCATCGGGTCGCACTGCCAGATGACCTGGTGGCCGGAGGCGGTGACCTTCTCGACGATCGGCGGCAGCACGTCGCGCACCTTGCCGTTGCCCATCCGGCTGATCAGGGTCAAGCGGCCCGCCTGGTTGTGCGGGTCGAGCCGCTCGACGTACTCGACGGCCATCTCCGGCGTGGTCGACGGGCCGATCTTCAACCCGATCGGGTTGGACAGCAGCTCGGCGAACGCGATGTGCGCGCCGTCCAGCTGCCTGGTCCGCTCGCCGATCCACAGGAAGTGCGACGACAGGTCGTACAGCCTCGGCTGGTCACCGTTGGTGTCCAGGCGCAGCAGCGCCCGCTCGTAGTCGAGCAGCAGCGCCTCGTGCGAGGCGAAGATCTCGGTGGTGTGCAGCGACGTGTCGTTCACGCCGCACGCCGACATGAACCGCAGGCCCCGGTCGATCTCGCCGGCCAGCGCCTCGTACCGCTCACCCGCGGGCGACTGGCGGACGAAGTCCTTGTTCCAGTCGTGCAGCCGGTGCAGGTCGGCCATGCCGGCCGTGGTCATCGCGCGCAGCAGGTTCATCGCCGCGCCCGCGTTGGCGTAGGCGCGGATCATCCGCGACGGGTCCGGCACGCGCGCCTCGGGCGTGGCGACCAGCGAGTTCACGATGTCGCCGCGGTAGGACGGCAGGCCGAGCGCGTCGATGCCCGACGAGCGCGGCTTGGCGTACTGGCCCGCGATGCGGCCGATCTTCACCACCGGCAGGCTCGCGCCGTAGGTGAGCACGACGGCCATCTGCAGCAGGGTCCGGACGTTCGCGCGGATGTGCGGCTCGGTGTTGTCCGCGAACGTCTCCGCGCAGTCGCCGCCCTGCAGCAGGAACGCCTCGCCGCGGGCGACCTCGGCCAGGTTGTCGCGCAGCCGGTCGATCTCGGCGGGCACGGTGATCGGCGGCACGCTCTCCAGCACGGCGCGCACGCGGCGCACCTGCTCGGCGTCCGGCCACTCCGGCTGCTGGGCGGCGGGCCGGCCGAGCGCGTCGTCCAGTCGGTCGCGCAGCTCGGGCGGCAGGGGCGGAAGCTCGGGAAGCGTGTCCACGGGCACGTCCACGGTCCAGTTCACGTGTTAAAGATAGCTGTCCACACTCAGAGACGGACTCGGGTCCGACCTGTGCATTATGTGGACCATGCCGGACACCCGATCGGATGACGACGCGGCGGCCAGGTCGCTGTCGACCGCGGTCGAGAACCTCCGGCGGGACTACCCGGCGCACTGGTCGCACGTGGTGACCGGCGACGCCGACCTGGTGCCGCTGCGCGTGCTGCACCCGATCTTCGCCGGGTCGTTCGACTGGCACTCGTGCGTGCATCAGACCTGGTTGGCGGTCCGGCTGCTGCGGGTCCGGCCCGATGTCGAGGGCGCGGAGCAGGCCCGCCGGGTGCTCGACGCGCTGATCACGCAGGAGCACGCGCGGACCGAGGCGGCGTTCTTCGACGGCCCGAGCGGCGGGTTCTGGGAGCGCCCCTACGGGTGGGCGTGGCTGCTGGTGCTCGATGCGGAACTCCGCACCTGGGGCTCGCCGTGGGCGGTGGAGCTGCGGCCGTTGAGCGCCGTGCTGCGTGACCGGTATCTCGCCGAGGTGACGACCGCGCGGCTGCCGGTCCGGACCGGCACGCACGGCAACACCGCGTTCGCGACCGGGCTGGTGCTCGACGCGGCACGCGCGGTGGGCGACGAGGAGCTGGCGTCGGCGTGCGAGCGGGCGGCGCTGCGGTGGCACCGGGAGGACGTCGGGTACGGCGGGTTCGAGCCGGACGCGGCGGACTTCCTGTCGCCCGCGCTGACCGAGGCGGACCTGGTGCGGCGGGTGCTGCCGGCCGACGAGTTCACCGCGTGGTTCGAGGCGTTCCTCCCGCGCCTGGAGGACTCGCGCTGGAAGGTGCTGCGCGAACCGGTGCCGGTGGACGACCCGGGTGGCGCGTACGGCTCGCACCTGGTCGGGCTGGCGCTGTCGCGGGCGTGGCAGTGGCGGTCCGTCGCGGCCGCGCTGCCCGAGGACCACCGGTACGCCGACCTGGCCCGCACGGCGGCCGAGGCGCACCGCGAGGCCGGCCTGCGGCACGTGTCCGGGCACGGCTACTACGCCGAGCACTGGCTGGGCACGTTCGCCGCCTACCTGGACTTCGGGGCGTTCACGGACCGGTGAGGCACGCGTCGGCGGCCGGCACGCGGACCCCGTGCACGCGGACGACCAGGTGCGACGGGATGCGGGAGGGGCAGGCCGGCGGCAACGCCTCGGCGAGGTCGGCGCGGGCCGCCGAACCCGCCCGTGACGCGAGGGCGAGCAGGGTCGACGCCTCATCCAGCTCGTGCCCGAGGTCGGCGTCCAACGCCGGCACCCGCGCCTGCCTGGCCGGCCGCGCGGCTTCGGCGGGGTGCCGCCGCCCGAACGCGACCAGGCCGTTGGCGGCGCTACCGCCGCCCGCTGCGCCGGTGCCGGCGACTCGGCCGCCTCCACGAGCGGGTCCGGCCACATTGCGCCACACGTCACCCGGGACGGGCCCGCCGTCCACGGTGACGGTGAACCTGCGCAGCACGCGCACCTGGCAGGTGGCCGGCATGGCGGCACCCTCCGTCCGCCCCGGCGGCACCGCCGCGGGAACGGTCCGGGAATGCCGCGCCGCCCAGGGTGTCCCGATCCACTCCGAGTCGGGAACCGACTACGCCAAGTAGTGGAAGAGCCCCTGGCGTCACCGGACGCCAGGGGCTCCTCACCGCGAACCGGACCGATCAGCCGAAGAAGACCTCGGCCTCCTGGTAGCGCTCCAGCGGGACGGTCTTCAGCTCCGCGGTGGCCTCGGACAGCTTGACCCGGACGATGTCGGTGCCGCGCAGCGCGACCATGACGCCGAAGTCGCCGTCGGCGACCGCGTCCACCGCGTGCAGGCCGAACCGGGTGGCGAGCACGCGGTCGTAGGCGGTCGGGATGCCGCCGCGCTGCACGTGGCCCAGCACGACCGCGCGGGACTCCTTGCCGGTCCGCTCCGCGATCTCCTCGGCCAGCCAGGTGCCGATGCCGCCCAGCCGCACGTGGCCGAACGCGTCCTTCTCGCCGGAGTGCAGCACCTCGGCGCCGCCCTCGGGCATGGCGCCCTCGGCGACGACGATGATCGGGGCGAACTGGCGCTCGAAGCGCCGCTCCACCCACTCGACCACCTTGTCGACGCTGAACTGCCGCTCCGGCACCAGGATCACGTTCGCGCCGCCGGCGAGGCCGGAGTGCAGCGCGATCCAGCCCGCGTGCCGGCCCATGACCTCGACCACCAGCGCGCGGTGGTGCGACTCGGCCGTCGTGCGCAGCCGGTCGATCGCCTCGGTGGCGATGTGCACGGCGGTGTCGAAGCCGAACGTGTAGTCGGTCGCGCCGAGGTCGTTGTCGATGGTCTTCGGCACGCCCACGACGCCGATGCCGTCGTCGGTCAGCCGCTTGGCGACGCCGAGGGTGTCCTCGCCGCCGATGGCGATCAGCGCGTCGACCTTGTTCGCCGCGAGGGTCTCGCGGATGCGGTCGACACCGCCGTCGATCTTGTACGGGTTGGTGCGCGACGAGCCGAGGATGGTGCCGCCCCTGGTGAGGATGTCCTCGACGTCATCGAGCCCGATCGGCTTGGTCAGGTTCTCGACCGGCCCCTGCCACCCGTTCCGGAACCCCACGATCTCCCAGCCGTGGGCCTCGATGCCCTTGCGGACCACACCGCGGATGACCGCGTTGAGGCCGGGGCAGTCGCCACCGCCGGTGAGCACACCAATGCGCATTTGCTTAGCCAATCTCTTCTCGTGGCGTGGGTCACCCAAGCCTGACACGTGCTGGATCGGTGCAGCAAGCGAGGGTCCACCTACCGGACCGGGAAACCCCTCCGCTGCCGCTCGGTCTCGATCACCTTCCAGCGCGCGAGGTTGTGCCGCGCGTCGGCCAGCGCGTCGTGCGCGTCGGCGGGCGCCTGCGGCAGGCGCGGCTTGCCCACGTCCTCCCAGCGTTGCCGCAGGTCGCGGGTGAATCGGGGCAGGCAGCGCGGCAGCGCGGGCATCGGGCCCCACAGCTGCGCCAGCGCCACGTGGTCGTAGGCGGCGAACCACGCCCACAGCTCCACGTCGTCCCGGTTGGCCTTGGGCCCGCCGAGGAAGTCGAGCAGGTCCGCGCGGATGCGCTCCCGGCTGCGCCAGGCCCGGTCGGCGGGCGGCGGCAGCTGGTTCAGCACGTTCGCGCGCACCCACGGACCGGCCTTGGCCGGGTCGAACTCGGTCGACACGGCGTAGAACTCGCGGCCTTCCTCGTCGACCACGCCGATGGAGACGAGGTCGATCGTGACCCCGTCCTCGATGAACTCACAGTCGTAGAAGAACCGCACCCCGCCAGCCTAGGGGTGCCGATCAGCCCGCCTTCGCCTCGGGCAGCCGATCGACGGCTTTCGCCTGCTTCCCGTCGCCCTGGGGCCCTTCCTTGGCCTTGGCCGCGTACACGTCGACGTACTCCTGGCCGGACAGCTCCATCAGGGCGTACATGATCTCGTCGGTGATGGACCGCAGCACGAACCGGTCGCCGGACAGGCCCTCGTAGCGGGAGAAGTCCAGCGGCTTGCCGATCTTGATCCGGATCGGGTACGGCCGCCACATCTTCGAGCCGATGGGGTTGGCCTTGTCGGTGCCGAACATCGCCACCGGGATGACCGGCGCGCCGGACTCCAGCGCGATCCACGCGACGCCGACCTTGCCCTTGTAGAGGCGGCCGTCGGGCGACCGCGTGCCCTCGGGGTAGATCCCGAGCAGCTTGCCCTCGCGCACGATCCGCACGCCGGTGTCGAGCGCGCCCTGGGCGGCCGAGGCGCTGGAGCGGTCGATCGGCACCTGGCCGACGCCGTAGAAGAACCAGCGCTGGAAGCGGCCCTTGAGGCCCTTGCCGGTGAAGTACTCGATCTTGGCCGGGAAGGTGACGCGGCGCGACAGCTTCAGCGGCAGGAAGAACGAGTCGGAGACCGCGAGGTGGTTGCTCGCCAGGATGGCCCCGCCCTCCTTGGGGATGTTCTCCGCGCCCTCGATGATCCGGGGTCGGAAGAACAGCTTCAGGAGCGGCCCGAGAAAGATGTGTTTCATCAACCAGTAGAGCACCGCTGGGAGCGCCTCCTCGACGTGCTTGATCCCCGACGCCAGCCTACGGATCCAGCGCCGAAACACACAACGAACCTCCGCGCGGAGGCGGTACGGTCGCCGAGGTCCACCGGCTGCCGTAATCCGCAACACAACGGGCTCGTGGGACGATGGACACTGGCAGAGGATTGGCCTTCACGACCCGGAGGGCTGGAGCACGCCGATGAACTCCCGACGCGACTCGACCGACGGCCCGGAGGACGTCGACGCGACCTTCGCCGAGATCGTGGCGGGTCTGGAACGCGAAGGCGTGGGCAAGCAGGCCTTCCTCGACGACGTCGACCCGGACGAGGGCGACGAGGCCGAGCCGGCCCGTCCCGTGCGGCCGGAGGGCCAGCCGGCCGTGGCCACCGCGGACGACGACCCCGACGCGTACCCGGACTCGGACGACCCGAACGACCACTACGTGCCGCCGGACCCGCCGCCGCTGCCCGCGTTGCGGCCGGGCACCATCGCGGCCCTGCTGCTCATCCTCCTGGGCGTCGTGCTGCTGCTGTTCCCCGGCCTGTTCGGCCTGACCGGCGCCATCGGCACGCCGCTGGCCCTGATCGTGATGTGCTCGGGCGCGGGCTGGCTGATCCTGCGCATGCGCAACACCAACCCCCCCGACTCGGGCTGGGACGACGGCGCCGTCCTCTGACCCTCCCGAGTGTCGAACGCCCAGGACCCGAGTGTCGAACGCTCAGGACCCCTGAATTCAACGCTCAGGACGGGCGGATGGTCGGCCGGCGTGTGCTGAGTGTTGAACACGCGCGACCTGAGCGTTGAACACGCGGGACCTGAGCGTTCGACACGCGCGACCTGAAGGTTCGACACGCGGGGGTCAGGGGCCGGCGATCAGGCGGATGGTGTAGCCCTCGGCGTCACGGCTCATGATCACGTCGCGGCACGTGCGGTGGGTCAGCCACAGGCCCACGCCGGCGGTGGCGGTGCGGTCGGTCGGGACCAGGCCCGCCAGGGGTGACGTCGGCCCGTCGCCCCGATCCGTCACGGCCACCAGCACGTGCGTCGCCCCCGCCCACGCCCGCAGCCGCACGGGCGGCCGACCGTGCGCCTGCGCGTTGGTCACGGCCTCGCTCGCCGCGTACACGATGTCGTCCGCCTCGTCCCGGCTCAACCGGACGCCGGCGCACGCCCCGGTCACCGCACGCCGCGCCTCCGCCGGCGTCGGATCGGTCAGCTCCACCAGCGGCCGCCCCGCCTCGAACCCCGACGGCGCGGTCGACGGCAGCGCCCACGAGGGCCGGTACCGCGGGTTGGGCTGGTGCGCACCGTCCGTCCCGACCGCCCACGGGTGGGTCCGCGCCACGTCCGCCAGCACGCGCGCCGGGGTGGTTCGCAGGTCGTACGGGCACAACCCCCACAACGGGTACTCGGCGAACACCTCGTTCACCGCCGCCTCGTACCGCGCCCACCAGTCCCACGACGCCCCGACGCCCGGGTGCGGCACGTCGCCCACCACCCGGATCTGCGCCACGCCCGCGTACTCGGCGAACAGCTTCCGGTAGCCCAGGATCGCCTCGGTCGGCCGGTCGTACTGGTCGCCGCCGGGCACGAACACCACCCCGGACGGGTCGGCCACCGCGTCACGCACCAGCCGCTCGTTCGCCTCGCGGCACGCCACGACCACCGGCTCGCCCGCCGCCACGCCCTCGTCCACGAACGGCACGACGAACGACCGGTAGTCGTCGTCGCTGCCGTAGAACGCGGCCTCGTGGAAGTACCCGACGTGCCCGTGCGCCGCACCGGTCCTCATCGGCGCGCCACGGGATCGACGCGGGACTCGCGGACGTGGTGGTCTCGCGGTCCCCTGTTGACGGCGGTCCGCATCCCGCGATGCTACGCGGACCCGGAGGTCAACGGTGCCGTCCGTTGCGGGCTGTGCTCGCCGCCACGTCACGGGCGAGCGTGGCCACCCCGACGATGCCGGCGTCGTCACCGAGCTGCGCGGTCCGGATGCGCGCCAACGGCCGGTGCCCGGCCCCGGTCACCACGGCCGCGTACCGCTCCCGCGCGTCGTCCAGGAACAGCGGCGCTGACTCCGACACCCCGCCGCCGATGACCACGACCTCGGGGTCGTACACGTCGGCGACCAGCGCCAACCCCTCTCCCAGCCACCGGGCCAGGTCGGCCATCGCGCGTTGCGCCAACGGGTCGCCGTCCCGCGCCGCGCCCGCCACCCGACGCCCGGTGACGGCACGCGAGTCGCCCAGCGCCTCCCGCGCCAGCACGGTCGACTGGCCGGGGTGGCGGGCCAGCAGCTCGACCGCGGTCGTGCTCAGCGCCGTGCCGCTGCAGTACCGCTCCCAGCAGCCGTTCTTGCCGCACGGGCACGGCCGCCCGTCCGGCACGAGCCGCAGGTGCCCGAGCTCCGGCGCCACGCCGTGCGCGCCGCGGAACACGTGGCCGTCGATCAGCAGCGCGCCGCCGATCCCGGTGCCGATCGCGACCAGCGCGGCGATCTTCGCACCGCGCGCCGCGCCGAACCGGTGCTCGGCGAACGCGGCGGCGTTCGCGTCGTGCTCCAGCACCACCGGCATGCCGACGCGCCGCGAGATCCGCTCGGCCACCGGCGCCTGCCGCCACGCCAGGTGCGGCGCGAACCGCACGGTGCGCCGGTCGGAGGCCACGAACCCGGCCACGGCCAGGCCGACGCCCGCGATCCGGTGCCGGGACGCGAGTTCCGCGACGGCCGTGCCGATCGCCTCTTCCAGCGCTCCTTCGCCGCTGGGCGTGGCCGCGCGCGCCGTGTCGAGGACCGCGCCGTCACCGTCGACGACACCCGCGCGCACGCTCGTCCCGCCGACGTCGACGCCGACAGTCAGCACTGCGACCCCTGGTCGCGCCGCACCACCGGGATGTGCTGGACGCGCGGCTTGTCCGGTCTCGGGGCTTCCTCCTCGGCCGGTCCGGTCGCGGCGGGCCCGGTCGCGGCGGGTTCGGCCAGCGCCGCCCGCAGCACCGCGATCAGCCCGGCCACGTGCTCGGCGGCCTTCGCGGCCAGTTCCGACCGGTCGCCCCGGGCGAGCGCCACCGCGTTGCACACCGGGCACCAGCCGCACGTCCGGGTGTCGTGCTCGCCCTCGGCGGCGGCCATGCGGTGCAGCCACGGCTGCGCCCGCTCGGCGGCGGCGTCGAGCAGCAGGCGGAGCTCTTCGGCGAGCTTGGCGTCCACGGGCCTCACCGCATCCACAGGTCGGGGTCGGGTGCGAACCGCACGGCCAACCCGGTGTCGTCCAGCTCCGCGCCGGTCACCAGGCAGCGCCTCAGCAGCGACGGCAGCGCCACGAGCCGCCGCCTGCCGTCCACGGTGACGGCCAGGTCGTCGCCCACCCGGGCCAGGTCGAGCGACGAGTCGCCGACCGGCAGCGCGAGGCGCAACGTGTACTCCAGCTCGCCGGTCCGCTCCACGGACAGCAGCGGCTCCTCGTCGACGACGCCGTCCAGCGGGTCACGCCCCTGGTAGAGGCCTTCGGCGACCTTCAGCAGCGCGGCCGCGCCGACCGGTTCGGCGGCCCGGTGCTCCACTGCGGCCACCGGTCCGAGGTCGGCCAGCTCGGCGAGCACCGCGTCCTGCTCGGCACGACGGGTGCGCAGCCAGTCGGCGGCCGGGCCGCGGTCCGCGCCGGGGTCCGGCACGACCCGGTTGGCCACCACGCCGTCGACCCGGATGCCCTGCAGCGCGAGCGCCGTCACGGTCCGCCTGGTCTCCGCCGCGACGACCCGTTCGGGCGTCAGCACGAGCCGGACGCTGGTCGTGGGCGAGGTCAGCAGGCCGCGCAGCTGCTCCAGGTCCTCGGCCAGCCGGCCGAGCGCGTCGGCGGTGGCGTCCCACTTCTCGACCGTGCCGCTGCCCGCGACGCCGGCCAGCAGCCCGCGCACCACCCGCCGGTGGGTCGGGAACAGCCGTTCGAGGTAGGAGGCGAACGCCTCGGGCAGCGCGAGCAGCCGCAACGTCTCGGCGGTCGGTCCGCAGTCCACGACCACCACGTCCCACGGCCCGGTGGCGGCCAACCGCCGCACCTCCGACAGCGCCAGCAGCTCCTCGACGCCGGGCAGGACGGTCAGCTCCTCGGCGTCCAGCTCGTCCACGCCCGCGCCGGCGAGCACGGTCCGCAGGTGTCCGCGCAGGTCGCGCCACGCGTCGTCGACCAGCGCGCGGGGGTCGATCTGGGCGGCGTGCAGGACCCCGGTCGAACCGGCGCCGTCGACCTCGCCGACGTGCCCGGTCAGCGGGACGCCGAGCGCGTCACCCAGCGAGTGGGCCGGGTCGGTGGACACAACCAGCGCCTTGCGACCTCCCGCGGCGAGCGCGGTGGCGGTGGCGGCGGCCAAGGTCGTCTTGCCGACCCCGCCCTTACCGGTGAAGAGCAGCAGGCGGGCGCTCATCCAGCGTTTTCCACCCGGCGCTTGAGCTCCTTGAGCGCGGTGTCCATGATCATCTTCTCGGCCTTGCGCCGGAACAGGCCGATCATGGGCACGACCAGCTGCACCGACAGCGTGTAGGTGACCTCGGTGGAGCCGCCCTTGGGGGTCAGCGCGTAGCTGCCCTCCTGCGACTTCTGCATCTGGCCCTTGACCAGGTGCCACGAGATGCGGTCCGGCGACCACTCGTCGTAGGCGAGCACGTACTCGTCCTTGATCGGGCCCTGGTCGATGTTGAACTTGACCTGCGCCGCCCGGCCGTCCGCCCCGGTCTCCAGCACCTCGGTCCGCTTGATCCCGTTGGCCCACTCGGGGTAGGCGTCGAAGTCGGCGATGACCGCCGCGATCCGCTCGGGCGTCGCGTCGATGACGATGGACTGGGTGGACTCGTCGGCCATGCCGGGGAGGCTACCCGGTGGTTCGGCTCACCATCGCAGGACGTGGGGCGTGCGCGTGCGCTGGAAGTGGCCGACGTTGACGCACTCGGTCCAGCCGACCCGCGCCCGGCGCGCCATCGGCTGGTGCACGTGCCCGAACACCGACCACCGCGGCCGGTCGCGCTCGATCACCTTCAGCAACGACGTCGAGCCCAGCTCGGGCCGGCGGGCGACCACGTCGTAGGTCAGCTCGGCCACGGCGGGCGGCACGTGGGTGCACAGCACGTCCACCTCGCCGAGCCCGGCCAGCGCCGCGCCGAACTCCTCCTCGGTGCGCAGGTAGGGCCGCCACGGTCCGCGCCGGTTGGGCACGAACCCGGGGTGCAGCAGCGCGCCGCCCGCGAAGCCGAACCGCAGCCCGCCGATCTCGGCCACCTGCCCGTCCAGGACGTGCACGCCGTCGCGGGCGAACAGCGGCCACAGCTCGGGGCTGTCGACGTTGCCGGGCGTGGCGTAGGTGGGCGCGCTCATCACCGCGAACATCGCGGTGTACTGCTCCATGATCGCCTCTTGGACGACGTCCGCGGCGTTGTCCAGGCTCTCCCACAGCGACCGCATGTAGCGGACCGTCTCGGCGCCGAACCGGCCGCGCCGCAGCCGGGCGAAGACCTCGACCTTCTCCGCGCCGAACACCTGGCCCAGGATGCCCTTGCCGTGGTCGTGGTAGTCGACGAAGTCGACCAGGTCGCCGAGCACGACCAGCGCGTCGGCGCCGTCACCGGCGCGGGCGAGGGCCTCCGCGTTGCCGTGGACATCCGAGACGACGTGAACGCGCACAAGACCCAAATCTACGGCAGGACGGGTGGCACACCGGGCGGCCGGCCGTCCTCCAAGATCAGTTTGAGGCCGAGTGACACCCGCTTGGCGGCCAACTGGCGGCGGCGCACCTCCCGGCGGGTGCGCTTGTCGGACGCATCGCCCGGCAAGTCGGCACGCAGGAAGTAATGCAGCAGGGTGCCGTCCAGGACCGGCTCCAACCACACCTCCATCGTTCCGACCAGCGCGCCGGCGACCGTCCAGCGCAACCCCTCAGCCCCCCGGTCGGCGTATACCTCGAGGGACAGGTCGGGCCAGAACTCCGCCCACGCGCCGGGCGGCGCGAAGGCCGCGGCGACCACCGCCGGAGGCACTGCGAGGAACGTCTCGTCCACGACGTCGACACTGGGCACGGATGAGGAGAGTGCCACGACACGGTTACGGAAACGCGGGCCGGCCTGGTGTATCGCCGGAATCACAGGCTAGGTTTCCCCACCGGTAACAAACAATCGTCCGGAGGTCGACGTGCGCGAGTTCAGCGTCCCCGCCACCGCCACTGTGGCTGCCGAGGAGAACCTCACCGACATGGTGTGGGCGAACGCGGAGCGCTTCGGCAACGCCGTCAGCTTCCGCCGCCGCGTGGACGGGACGTGGGTGGACATCACCGCCCGCGACTTCGCCGCGCAGGTCCTCGCGGTCGCCAAGGGGTTGATCGCGGCCGGGTTGCAGCCCGGCGAGCGGGTGGGCCTGATGTCCAAGACCCGCTACGAGTGGACCCTGCTCGACTTCGCCATCTGGCACGCGGGCGGCGTCGTCGTGCCGATCTACGAGACGTCCTCGGCCGAGCAGGTCGAGTGGATCCTGTCCGACTCGTCGGCCAAGGCCGTGTTCGTGGAGACCTCCGAGCACCGCGCCACGGTCGACTCCGTCGTGGCGGGCCTGCCCGAGGTGCGGCACGTGTGGCAGGTCGACGGTCCTTCCGGTGACGCGGCGGGCGCGATCGACGAGCTGACCGCGTTGGGCGCGTCGGTGTCCGACGACGACGCGCGCGCACGGCGCAAGGTGGTCGGCGCGGACGACACGGCGACCATCGTCTACACCTCCGGCACCACCGGTCGCCCCAAGGGCTGCGAGCTGACCCACCGCAACCTGCTGGCCGAGGTCAAGGGCGGGATCACCGCGTTCCCGCAGCTCATGCAGGCCGGCAACTCGCTGCTGGTGTTCCTGCCGCTGGCCCACATCCTGGCCCGCGCCCTGTCGGTGTGCGGCGTCTACACGCGCGTCACCATGGGGCACACGGCCGACGTGAAGAACCTGGTCGAGGACCTCCAGTCGTTCCGGCCCACGTTCGTGGTGGCCGTGCCGCGCGTGTTCGAGAAGGTGTACAACGGCGCGAAGCAGAAGGCGCACGCGGCGGGCAAGGGCAAGATCTTCGACGCCGCCGAGGCGACCGCGGTGGCCTACAGCCAGGCACTGGACACCGGCAACGTCGGCCTGGGCCTCAAGCTGAAGCACGCGCTGTTCGCCAAGCTCGTCTACAGCAAGCTCCAGGCGGCTCTGGGCGGCCGGTGCACCAACGCGGTGTCCGGCGGCGCGCCGCTGGGCGAGCGGCTGGCGCACTTCTTCCGCGGCATCGGCGTGCCGGTGCTGGAGGGCTACGGCCTCACCGAGACCAGCGCGGCGGCGTGCGTGAACACGGCGGCGGCGTTCCGCGTCGGCACCGTCGGGCGCCCGGTGATCGGCACCTCGGTCCGCATCGCCGAGGACGGCGAGATCCTGATCAAGGGCGACATCGTGTTCCGCAGCTACTGGAACAACGAGCAGGCCACGGCGGAGGCGCTGGAGGACGGCTGGTTCCACTCCGGCGACATCGGCGAGCTCGACTCCGACGGCTTCCTCAAGATCACCGGCCGGAAGAAGGAGATCATCGTCACCGCCGGCGGCAAGAACGTCTCGCCCGCCGTGCTGGAGGACCGCCTGCGCGCCCACCCGCTGATCAGCCAGTGCATGGTGGTCGGCGACGCGCAGCCGTTCATCGGCGCGCTGATCACCATCGACCCGGAGTTCTTCCCGGCGTGGAAGGAGCAGAACGGCAAGCCGTCGTCGGCGACCGTCGCCGAGATGGTGGACGACGAGACGCTGCGCGCCGAGATCCAGGCCGCGGTGGACGAGGCCAACCAGGCGGTGTCCAAGGCGGAGGCGATCAAGAAGTTCCGCATCCTGCCGGTGGACTTCACCGAGGCGGGCGGCGAGATGACGCCGAGCCTGAAGCTGCGCCGGTCCGTCGTCGCCAGCACCTACAAGCAGGACATCGAAGCCATCTACGCCCGCTGACGCCGGGTCCGGGGGGCCACCCCGGCCGTCCGGGACGGAAAAAGACGAGTGGCCCGCACCGAAGTGCGGGCCACTCGACCCCCAGTGATCGCGTATCCGCTGACGCGGACCCGAGAAGTTCTGTTGTCCCGGTCCCCCAACCGGGACTTTTCATAGACTGCCGCAGCGCGCTGTCGTATCGCTGACGCGGTGATGACTCGTGCCGTCAGCGCTCGCCTAGGCTGTGCCCCTGGGAGGCGGAACGAGGGGACGCAAACGGATGGGCGCTGGGCCGTGGTTCGGCCTTCTCGGCCCGCTTGAAGTGCGCATACAGGGTCAACCGGTGCCCGTCCGGGCGGGCAAGCACCGGGCGTTGCTGGCTGCCCTGTCGTTGCGCGCCGGCCGAGTCGTTTCAATTGGCGAGCTGGTGTCCTTCCTGTGGGGCGGCGACCCCCCGGCGCGCACCCGCGGCACGTTGCAGACCTACGTCATGCGGCTGCGGCAGCTGCTGGGCGACCCGTCGCTGATCCGGACCACTTCGGACGGCTACCGGCTGGTCGTGCCGCCGGAGCAGGTGGACGTGCACCGGTTCACCACCACGGCCGGCTTGGCGCGGCAGGCGGCGCAGTCCGGGCACCTGGCCGACGCCGCCGAGCTGTACGCCGAGGCGCTGGCGCTGTGGCGCGGACCGGCGCTGTCGGACGTGCCGTCGGAGGTGTTGCGCGACGACGAAGTGCCGCGGCTGGCCGAGCGGCTGCTGGTGGTGCACGAGGAGCGCAACGACGTCGAGCTGGCGCTGGGCAACCACGAGCGGCTGGTGCCGGTGCTGCGGTCGTTGACCGCGGACCACCCGTTGCGGGAGCGGTTCTGGGCGCAGCTGATGGTGGCGCTGTACCGGGGCAGCCGGCAGGCCGAGGCGCTGGAGGCGTTCCGGTTGGTCGACCGGCTGCTCGGCGAGCAGCTCGGCATCGAGCCGGGCGCGGCGCTGCGCGAGCTGCACCAGGCGATCCTGGTCGGCGACCCGAGCCTGGCCGCGCCGACCGAGCGGGCCGACCCGGACGTGCCCGACCAGTTGCCGCCGGACGTGCCGGGCTTCGTCGGCCGGGCCGGGCTGGTGGACCGGATCTCCCGGCTGATCGCCCCGGACGAGCCGCGCACCGCGGTGCCGATCGTGACGTTGACCGGCGTGCCCGGGGTGGGCAAGACGGCGCTGGCGGTGCACGTGGCGCACCGGCTGCGCGAGCGGTTCCCGGACGGTCGGCTGTACGTGGACCTGCGTGGTTACGCGTCCGGACCGGCCACGCCGGTGGTGGAGGTGCTGACCCGGTTCCTGCGGGCGCTCGGCGTGCCGCCGGAGCAGATCCCGGTGGACTCCGAGGAGCAGAGCGGCCTGTTCCGGTCGCTGCTGGCCGGGCGGCGGATGCTGCTGGTGCTCGACAACGCCGCCGCGCCCGACCAGGTGCGGCCGCTGCTGCCGGGCGCGGCGAGCTGCCCGGTGCTGGTGACCAGCCGGGACGACCTGCGCGGCCTGATCGCCGTCGACGGTGCCCGGCGGGTCGGGCTGGACGTGTTCGAGCCGCACGAGTCGCTGGCCGTGCTGCAGCGGTCCGGGCAGGCGGCGCAGGAGCTGGCGCGGCGGTGCGGGCACCTGCCGTTGACGCTGCACATCGCGGCCGCGTCGGTGGCGGGCGGTTCGGTGGCGCGGTACCTGGAGAAGCTGGGCGACCGCCGTCCGCTGGACCTGGCGCACGCCGGGCTGACGCCGGGCGCGCGGCGGCTGTTCGCGCTGCTCAGCGTGGTGCCGGGGCCCGACTTCAGCACCGAGGCGGCGGCGAACGCGGCTGACCTGACCGTGCCGGAGGCCGCCGCGCTGCTCGGGCAGCTGACCAGGGCGCGGCTGGTGAGCGCCGACGGCGGCCGGTACGCGTTCCACGACGAGCTGGCGCGGTTCGCGGCGGAGATGGCGGAGGCCGGGAACGAGGACGTGGCCGCGGCCCGGGTGCGGCTGCTGGAGTTCTACGTGCGCGCGGTGGACCACTGCGCCGAGCTGCTGTACCCGGACCTGATGCGGTTGCCGACGCCCGCCGGGCGGGCCGTGCGGCTGCCGCGGATCGAGACGGCGGCGCAGGCGCGGGGGTGGCTGGACGCGGAGCGGGCGAACCTGACCGCGGCGATCCGGTCGGCGGCCGAACGCGGACCGGCCGCGATGTCGTGGCGGCTGGCGGACGGGCTGCGCGGCTACCTGTGGATCGGCAAGCACGTCACCGAGTGGCTGTCGACCGCGCGGTACGGCCTGGACGCGGCGCACGAGCAGCGCGACGTGGCGGGTGAGGCGGCGATGCACCAGAACCTGGGCACGCTGCACTGGCGGCTCGGCGACTTCGAGACGTCCGTCGCGCACTACACGCGTGCCGTCGAGCTGCACCGGATGCGCGGTGACCTGGCGTCGGAGGCGGAGGTGCGCGGCAACCTCGGCGTGGTGCGGCTGGAGGCGGGCGACCTGGCGTCGGCGCGGGACGACCTGGAGACGTGCCTGGCGTTGAAGCGGGAGTCCGGTGGGCCGCGGTCGGCTGAGACGGGTGTGCTGACCGGGTTGGGCGTGCTGGCGATCGAGACCGGTGAGCTGGCCGAGGCGGTGGACCTGCTCGGTGAGGCGCTGGCGATCAGCGTGGAGCACGGGTTGCGGGGCAGCGAGATCACCGCGTTGACGTTGTTGGGCGTGGCGTCGCAGCTCATGGGCGAGCCGCAGCGCGCGCTCACCCACCTGTCCGAGGCGTTGCGGTTGGCGACGGAGTCGGGGTTCCGCGAGGCCGCGGCGCGGGTGCTGGAGAGCATCGCGTCGGTGCGGCTGGACCTGGGCGAGCACGCGGAGGCGTTGGAGCTGGCCGACCGGGCGTTGGCCGAGCTGCGGCAGGACGGGGACCAGCGGATCACGACGAACGTGCTGGTGGTGATGGCCTCGGCGAACCGGGGCCTCGGCTCGTTGCGCACGGCCGACGAGCAGTTCCAGCAGGCCCTGACGAAGGCCCGCCGGATCGGCTACCTGCCGGGCGAGGCGCGTGCCCTGGTCGGCCTGGCGAGCGTGCGCCGCCTGCTGGGCCAGGTCGCCGAGGCGCGGACCCTGGCCACCCAGGCCGTGACGCTGACGTCCGACCTGGGACTGCGCATCACCGAGCGCCACGCCCGCGCCGAATTGGCCGCGGTCGACCGGCTGCTGGGCGACGACCCGGCCCGAACGTAGAACTCTCGGGTCCTAAACGTTCGACACTCGGGTCCTGAGCGTTCGACTCTCGCGAGTGTCGAACGCTCAGGTGCCGAGTGTCGAACGCTCAGGACCTGTGAGTTCAACGCTCAGGTGTTGATCAAGGTGGCCAGGCGGTCGGCCAGGTCGTCCCAGCGCCAGTTCGCGGTGACCCACTCGCGGCCCGCCGCGCCCATCTTCGCCGCCGTGCCTGGGTCGGCGAGCAGGGCGGCGACGGCGTTGGCCACCTCGGTCACCTCACGCCCGTCCACCACCCGCCCCGTCACGCCGTCCCGCACGGTCTCCGGCGCGCCACCCGAACGCCCCGCCACGACCGGCAGCCCGGTCGCCGACGCCTCCAGGTACACGATCCCCAGGCCCTCGACGTCCAGCCCGCGCCCCCGCGTCCGGCACGGCATCGCGAACACGTCACCGGCGTTGTAGTGCGCCGGCAGCTCCTCCCACGGCACGGACCCGGTCAGCACCACGTGCTCCGACACCCCGACCGACGCCGCCAGCCGCTCCACCGCACCCCAGTGCGGCCCGCCGCCCACCAGCAGCAACGCCGCGTCCGGCACCTGCCGCCGGATCTCCGGCAACGCCCGCACCAGCACGTCCTGCCCCTTGCGCGGCACGAGCCGCGACACGCACACCACCACCGGCCGGTCGCCCAGCCCGTACCGCGCCCGCATCTCCTCCCGCGCCGCCGCCGAAGGCGCGAACACCGACGTGTCCACCCCGGACGGCAGGTGCTCCAACGCCGCCATCGGCCCGAACGCCGCCGCGAACCGCGAGCGCGTGTACCGGCTGACGAACGTCACCACGTCCGCGTCCGACCCGATGCGCCGCAACGCCTGCCGCGCGCCGGGCAGCATCGACCACCCGACCTCGTGGCCGTGCGTGGACGCCACCACCCGGGACGCGCCGGCCGCACGCAGCCGTGACGTCATGAGAGCCAGCGGGGCCGCCGCCCCGAACCACACGGCGTCACAGCGCGCTCCACGCAGGATGTCCGACGCCCGCCGCACGACGTCCGGCGTGGGCAGCATCAACGTCCCCGGATGCCGCACCACCTCGAACGGCTGCACGGCGTCGAACTCGGGGTGCGAGCCGGACGACGACTCCCACGACGGCGCGTACACCACGAGCTCCGGCAGCCGCACGGCCAACGCGTGCAGGTAGGACTGGATTCCGCCGGGCCGGGGCGGGAAGTCATTGGTCACCAGCAAGGTCCGACGCACGCGACCACGTTACGGGAACGTCCGCCGCAGGAAGTCCTGCCACCCGCGCACGAGCGCCGCGGTGTCCCCGCCGGTGGCTTCCAGCAGCACGCCGTCCACTTCGGACGCCCGAACCCGCGCCAGCCGCCGGTGCAGCGCGACCAGCCCCGACTCCCCCAGCGACGACGCCAGGTACAGGTGCACCGACCACGCCTGCTGGTAGGCCAGCTCCATCGCGTCACCGCGGAAATCGGCGTCCGCGGGCAACGCGGACGGCACGGACCGCCGCACCTGGGCGGCCAGCAGCGGCGCGGCCCTGGTCGGCGGCACGTCGCTGCGCCGGTAGCCCACGTAGTCCGCGAACCCCTCCAGCACCCACATGGGCGCACCGTCGACGGTCTGCCCGCGCGTGGCGATGTGCGTGATCTCGTGCCTGAGCAGCACCCGCAGCGACAGGGGCGACAACGCGCCCGCGCTGTCGGGGTTGAGCACCACCCGCTGGCCGAGCGCCGTGTGCGTGTCCGGGTCGACCCGGTCGGCCACCGCGACGCCCGCGATCGCGCCGGTGGCGAACCCGGGTCCGACGAGCGCGACCATCTCCTCCGGGCTCGCGGGGACCAGCACGGCCACCTGACGCGCCCACGCCTGGCCCCACACCTCGGTCACGGCCGTCACGGCGCCGTCCAGCTCGGCCAGCGCGCGTGCGGCCAGCGCCTCCCCGCCGGGGTGGCTCAGCACGAACCCGCCGGTACCGGTGTGCACGTGGCACGGCCCGAAGTCCCACGGCCCGCGCCAGGTGCGGCGGCCCAGCGGCTCCAGCGCGGTGTCGGAGTTGAGGTACCAGCGGCCGTCACGCCGGGTGAACAGGTACGCCATGCCCTGGCTGCTCGGCTCCACGTCCACGCCGGCGAGCCGGTAGCCCAGCCGGACGTCCGGCGCCCACACCTCCTCGGCGGCGGGCAGCGCCACCCCGAAGAGGCCGATCTCCCCCTCGATCCGGTACTCCCACTCGGCCAGCGGCACGTCGGCGAGGTTGCGGAACAGGTCGAGCTGCCGTTGCCGGAACCCGGCGTCGGCCTCCGGGTCGAGCACGGCGCCGAACGCCGCCTCGTCCCGGTCCAGCACGGCTCGCGCGCGCTGGTCGAGCAACGCCCGGACGGCGTCCGCGCGGAGCGGAGCGGTCGGGGTCGTCGGCGCGACGGCCGTGACGAGTCCGACGAGGAACGTCACGGCCACCACCACGGCCAGCACGACCCTGATGCGGCTCACGGGCCTCCAAAGTCATCGGCAGGACCACCCTCGTCACAAGGATGGCCCTGCCGGATGAAAGTTGTCAGCCCGCGATGCGCCGCATGGCGTAGATGCTGCCGGGGTTCTCCAGCGGCACGACCTTGACCGGGACGCCGTCGGTGGACGCGTGCACGACCCGCGCGTTGTCCACCGCCATGCCCACGTGGTTGCCGCCGTTGTAGATGATCAGGTCGCCCGCCTGGACCTCGCCGCGGCTGACGGCGCGCCCGGCGCCCGCCTGGCCGCCGGAGGTGCGCGGGATCGACACGCCGGCCGCGGCGTAGGCCTTCGACGTCAGGCCGGAGCAGTCCCAGCGGTCCGGGCCGGTCGCGCCGTACAGGTACATGTCGCCCTGCTGGTCGAGCGCGAACTGGAGCGCGACGCCCGCCGCGCCCGCGGGCACGTTGGTGGTCACCTTGGGACCGGTGTTGGTCAGCGTGTTGCGCTCCTGCGCCGTCAGGCGGTTGAGCTGGGTCCTGACCTCGGTGATCTGACCCTGCAGCTCGTCGTTGCGCTTCTTGATGTCGTCGGCGATCTTGGTCGCCTCGTCGGTCGCGGCCTGCGCGCGGGACTGGGCGTCGGCCGCCTTCTGCCGCGCGTCCTCGGCGGCGTCGACCGCGCCGGAGAGCCGTTCGAGGGACTCGTTGTTGTCCGACGCGAGCACGCCCAGCGCGGACATGCGGTTGAGGAAGTCCTGCTGCGAGTCGGACACCAGCAGCGCCGAGAGCTGGTTGAACCGCGCGCCCTCGAACGACGCCTCGGTCAGCTTGTCGACCTGGACCCGGAAGGTCTCCTCGTCGGCCTTGGCCTGGTCGCCCGCCTGGGTCGCCTGCGCGAGGTCGGCGTTGGCCTTGTCCAGCTCGGCCTGGTTGGCGTTGCGCTGCTCTTCGGCGCGCAGGAGCTCTTCGTTGAGCTTGGTCGCCTGCTCGGCGAGCTCGTTGTACTTCTTCAGCGCCTCGGAGGCGTTCGCGGGGGTGTTGGGCTGGGCTCCGGCGGGTACGGGCAGAGCGCCCACCGCGGCAGCGGCCACCGCCGTGGCCGCCATCGCCCCGCGCAGGCCGCGCTTGAGTCGTTGCGACGCCACAGTCGCGTGTGTCTCCTTCGTCTGATCCCGCCTGCCGGCCGGGCGCGTGACGCGGCCCGGCGCACCTCTGGTGAGAGATTCCGGCTCGGCTCCCCGACAGGCCGATTCGGCGGTGAACCCGCGTCGCGGCCCAGGATGGACCACTGCCGCCGCGAGATCTCGGCTAGGTTACGAAAAGTGAGTCCCGGCGTCCACTAGCGGGGCATGGAAATCACGCCGAGTTCAGCTTGGTTCACGATCGGCCTAGCTGTGACCTGCCCGTGTGACCCCTGGTGGTGTTAAAAACACGATCTGGGTCACACTCGGCCCAGGCGGGCCAGCAGCACCGCGGACGGCACCGGGTGCGCGCCCCGCCGTCGGACGGAGTCGGCCACCGCCCGGTCGGACGTCACCACGACCACCGGACGGCCCTCCGGCTCGGCGGTCACCAGCGCCCGGATCACGTCGTCGGCCAGCACCCCGGGATCGCTGAACAGCACCCGCACGCCACGTGGCGCGGACGTCGGCACGGCGACCACGCCGGCCCCGTCGAACACCAGCGTCACCTCCGCGCCGGTGCGCGCCGCCAGCACGGCCAACTGGTGCACCAGCCGGTCCCGCTGGTCCGACAGCGACAGCTCCGGGTAGCCGGTCTTGGTGACGTTGTAGCCGTCCACGATCAGGTGCACGGCGGGCAGCGCCAGCAGCCGGTCCAGCGCCGCCGGGTCCTCGACCCGGCCGACCGCGCCCTGCGCCGCGCTCGCGCCCCGGACCAGGTCCGCAGGCCGCGGACCCGCGCCGCCCAGGGCCAGCTCGCGCCGCAGGCCGTTCACCGCGCCGTCCAGCGTGTCGACCAGCAGGGCCAACCGCACCTCGTCGGCCTGCCGCGCCTCCTTGGCCGACTGGCGGGCCACCTCGGCGTCCGACTCGGCCCGCTGCGCCTTGGCGCGCTCGTGCTCGGCGCGTTCCCGCTCGCGGTCCCGCTCGGCGGTCAACCGGCGCAACGCGGCCTCCGCCTCGGCCCGCACCCGGTCCGCCTCCGCCGCCGCCGCCTCGGCCCGGTCCTTGGCCTCGCGCAACCGCACGCCCTGCTCGCGCAACCGTTTGCGCAGCCGTTCCAGCTCTGCCTCGGACGCCTCGCGGATCTTGTCCACCGCGCCGCCCGCCTCGGCCCGTTCGGCCTTGAGCCGCTCCAGCTCCACCTCGAGCCGTTCCGCCCGCTGCACGGCCAGGTCGCGCTCCGACCGCAGCGCCGCGTCCGCCGCGCGCCTGCCGACCAGCTCGATGAAGTGGGACGCGACCTCCTCGCCCTGCAGGACCGCCGCCGCGCCCGCGGCCACCGGGTCGGGCGAGGTCACCTCGAGCACCGCCGGCCGGTTGCGCCGCAGCCACTCGACCACGGCCGCCCGGAAGTTCGCCGACGACTTCAACCCGCCGATGAGGGCCGGCGCGCCCAACCGGGCCCGCTTCGTCGGCGCGAACCGCGCCACCGCGCGCAGCGACTGCGGGATGTCGACCTTCGCCATGTCGCCCAGCGCGTCCGCGCTCAACTCCGCGAGCCGGGCGCGCAACGGCTCGGGCAGCGCCGACCAGTCCACAGTGGACTCGACGGCCTGGTCGGTCTCCAGGTCGCCGGTGTCCTCAGGCTGCTCGATCGGGTCCTGCACCCGTACAGGCTAGCTGTGCTAATGGCCGCTGCTCCGCGGACGGCGGCTCGGTCGCCGGGAAGGCGACCGGGCGCCCCGATCAGCCGGCGATCAGAACTGTCGGTGGGTGCGGCTACCGTGCCGCCCGATGACTACTCAGCTCACGTTCGACGAACTGGGCACACCGCTGCGCGACACCACGTTCGTCGTGTTCGACCTGGAGACCACCGGCGGCCGGGCGGACGAGGACGCGATCACCGAGATCGGCGCGGTCAAGGTGCGCGGCGGGCGGGTGATCGGCGAGTTCGGCACCCTCGTCGACCCCGAGCGGGGCATCCCGCCGCAGGTCGTGGCGCTGACCGGGATCACCCAGCTGATGGTGACCGGCGCGCCGCGGCTGACCACGGTGCTGCCGGCGTTCCTGGAGTTCGCCGCCGGCGCGGTGCTGGTGGCGCACAACTCCGGCTTCGACGTGGGCTTCATGAAGGCCGCCTGCGCCCGGCACGGCTACACCTGGCCCAAGCCCACGGTCGTGTGCACGGTGAAGCTGGCCCGCCGGGTGCTGAGCCGGGACGAGGCGCCCAGCTGCCGGCTGTCGGCGCTGGCCCAGCTGTTCGGCGTGGCGGAGCAGCCCAACCACCGGGCGCTGGTCGACGCCCGCGCGACCGTCGAGGTGCTGCACCACCTGCTGGAACGCGTCGGCTCCGTCGGCGTGCACTCGCTGGAGGAGCTGGTCGCCTACCTGCCCGACGTGACGCCCGCGCAGCGCCGCAAGCGGACCCTGGCCGCGCACCTGCCGTCCACCCCGGGCGTCTACCTGTTCCGCGGCCCGTCGGAGGAGGTGCTCTACGTCGGCACGGCGTCCGACCTGCGGCGACGGGTGCGGCAGTACTTCACCGCCGGAGAGGGGCGCAAGCGGCTGCGGGAGATGGTGTCGCTCGCGGTCCGGGTGGACGCGGTGGAGTGCGCGCACTCGTTGGAGGCGGAGGTGCGGGAGCTGCGGCTGCTGACCGCCCACAAACCCGCCTACAACCGGCGTTCGAAGAACCAGGGGCAGGCGTGGTGGCTCGTGCTGACGGACGAGGCGTTTCCGCGCCTCTCCGTGGTCCGCACGCCGCGTGAGGGGGCGCTCGGCCCGTTCCGGTCCCGGCGGCTGGCCGAGACGGCGCTGGAGGCGCTGCTGGAGGCCGTGCCGCTGCGGGCGTGCTCGATGCGGATCCCGGCGCGCAACGCCTCCGCCACCCCGTGCGCGCTGTTCGAGCTGGGCCGGTGCAAGGCGCCGTGCGCGGGGCGGCAGTCGGTGGACGACTACTCCCCCGCCGCTTCGGCTTTCCGCCGCCTGGTCGCCGGGGCCGACGTGACGCCGCTGCACGACATGACCGCGCAGATCGACGCGCTCGCCGCCGCGCACCGCTTCGAGGACGCCGCCACCCGCCGGGACCGGATGTCGTCGCTGGTGCGGTCGTTGGACCGGGCGCAGCGGCTCGCCGGCCTGGCGGCGTTGCCGGAGGTCGTGGCCGCACGGCCCGACGGCACCGGCGGGTGGGAGTTCGCGGTGGTGCGGCACGGGCGGTTGGCGTCGGCGGGGGTGGCGCGGCGGGGCGTGCGGCCGATGCCGGTGGTGGACGCGCTGGTGGCGTCGGCGGAGACCGTGGTCCCGGGCGAGGGGCCGCTGCTCGGCGCGCCCGCCGAGGAGGTCGGCGTGGTGCTGCGGTGGATCGACCGGCCGGGCACGCGGCTGGTCCACTGCGACCGCCCGTGGACCTCTCCCGCGTTCGCCGCCGGCTCGTGGCGTGAGTGGGTGGCGCGCGCCGAGGCCGGTCGCGACCAGTACCGGGCGGCGGGCCACTAGCATGTGGTCGGTCGATACCCCGACGACTTGTGGAGGACCGCTGTGATCACCGCGATCGTGCTGATCCAGGCCGCCGCCGAGACCATCCCGGACGCGGCGCAGGCGATCGCCGACATCGAGGGCGTCACCGAGGTCTACTCGTGCGCCGGCGACGTCGACCTGATCGCCCTGGTCAAGGTCGCCCGGCACGAGGACCTGGCCGACCTGGTGCCCGGCCACATCTCCAAGGTGCCCGGCGTGCTGAACACGGACACCCACATCTCGTTCCGGTCTTACTCGAAGCGCGACACGGACGCGGCGTTCGCCATCGGCCTCGAAGACGCCTGAGCACGTCCGGCAGCCGTGTGCGGGTACGTCGCGATCCGCGCCCCCGCGGGCCGGGCGCTGCCGCTCGCGGAACTCGGTGACCGGCTCTCCGCCCTCGGACTGCGAGGTGAAGCTCAGCGCCGTCTGCTCGACACCGTGGCTCGCACGCTCGGGTGGGCGGTCGACCACGGAGTCGGTGAACACCGCCGGCCGGCCGCCCTCGGTCACGCGGACATGCGGCAAGCCCCATACCCGAACCGGCGCGGGGCCTCCACCACGGGCGAACGGGTCAGTCCTCCGGGCGTCCGAGGTGCCCGGTGCGCTGAGCGCGGACCGCCATCTCGTTCCGGTCGCACTCGAAGACGCCCGATCGGACGACCCCGGCACCGGCCGACATCGTCGGACCCCGCCGGCAGGATGAAAAACAGGGATCCCCTGGGCGGGGACCCCTGCGAAGCACGCGCGTCGCACCACGGCAGGCGGGTCGGCGGCCCTGGCGCAGCCACTCGTCGAGCACCGTGAAATCGGTGTCCTCCTCCGGCCACGGCACGACCGGCAGGGGCGGCAGGCCCAGCAGGGGTGCGACGGACTCGTTCGCGTCCTCCGGCCACGTCGTCGCCCGCACCAGGTCGCACGGCAGGGCGGCCGGCCGCCGGCCGTGATCGGGGTCCACCCTGGTCAGCAACGGGTTGCCGGTCGCCGGAACGGGCCCGTGGGTCGGGTGCCCGACGCCGCCGAACGGGATGAGCGGACCGTCCACGTCGAGGAAGAGCAGCGGACGCGTGGGCACCGCCGCACCTTGACGGGAAAGCCCCGCACCGGAACCGGTGCGGGGCTTCACCACGAGCGAACGGGTCAGTCCTCCGGCTGGGCCGGCTTCCCGGCCAGCTCGCCCGCCGGCTTGTTCTCGCCGGACAGGGCGTCCGCCGACACACCGCGCTCGGCCCGCGCACGGGCCAGGGCGGCGGTCTCCTCCGGCGGGTCCGGGGTCAGGAAGCTGCCCGGCACCGGGTGCCCGGCCGAACCCAGCTTGTTCATCTTCTTCGGCACCGACGCGCCCTGGTAGGCCAGGGGCAGCGGGTGGCCGTGGTCGTCCACCGGGCCCAGCGGCTGGTGCACCTCGATGAACTCGCCGTGCGGCAGGCGCTTGATGATGCCCGTCTCGACACCGTGCTCCAGCACCTCGCGGTCCGCGCGCTGCAACCCGATGCAGATGCGGTAGGTGATGAAGTACGCCACCGGCGGGACCAGGAGCATGCCGATGCGGCCGATCCAGGTCATCGCGTTCAGCGAGATGTCGAACTTCATCGCGATGATGTCGTTGCCGCCCGAGAGCAGCAGCACCATGAAGTACGAGATCGCCATGACACCCAGCGACGTCCGGACCGGCACGTCGCGCGGGCGCTGCAGCAGGTTGTGGTGCGCGTAGTCCTTGGTCATCTTGCGCTCGATCCACGGGTACACCGCGGCGAGGCCGGTCAGCAGCGGCAGACCGAGGATGAACGGCAGGAACGGCGCAGGCACCGTGTAGTTGCCCAGGTAGAGCTCCCACGCGGGCCACAGGCGGATCAGGCCGTCGGTCCAGCCCATGTACCAGTCGGGCTGCACGCCCGCCGACACCTGCGACGCGTTGTACGGGCCGAAGTTCCAGATCGGGTTGATCTGGAACACGCCGCCCATGATCGCCGTGACGGCCACGACCACGGCGAAGAAGCCACCGCCCTTGGCCGCGAACACCGGCATGATGCGCACGCCGACGACGTTGGTCTCCTTGCGGCCGACGCCGGGGAACTGGGTGTGCTTCTGGTACCAGACCAGGCCCACGTGCACCGCGATCAGCGCCAGGATGATGCCCGGGATGAGCAGGATGTGCAGCGAGTAGAGGCGCGGGATGACCTCCGTGCCGGGGAACTCGCCGCCGAACAGCAGCCAGTTGCTCCACGTGCCGATCACCGGGATCGAGATCAGCAGCGCCGCCATCACCCGCAGGCCGGTGCCGGACAGCAGGTCGTCGGGCAGCGAGTAGCCGAGGAAGCCCTCGATGGCACCCAGCATGAACAGCACGATGCCGATGACCCAGTTGATCTCACGCGGGCGCCGGAACGCGCCGGTGAAGAAGATCCGGAACATGTGCACGACGATCGCGCCCATGAACAGCAGCGCGGACCAGTGGTGGACCTGCCGCACGAACAGGCCGCCGCGGACCTCGAACGAGATCTGCAGGGTCGACTCGAACGCCCGGGACATCTCGATGCCCTGGAGGTTGACGAAGCTGCCGTTGTAGACGACCTCCTCCATGGAGGGGTCGAAGAACAGGGCCAGGTACGTGCCCGACAACAGCAGCACGATGAAGCTGTACATCGCGATTTCGCCGAGCAGGAACGACCAGTGCGTCGGGAAGACCTTGTTCAGCTGCTTCCGCATGCCGGAAGCAACGTGATACCGGTCGTCAGCCCACTTGGCGGCGCCACCCGCCACGCGTGCGCCCGCACCCTGCCGTTTCGTCGGCGTGGTGATGCCGCTCATGACTTACGCTCCCAGAACGCCGGACCCACGGCCTCGATGAAGTCGCCGCGGGCAATCAAGTATCCGTCCTCGTCAACCGTGATGGGAAGCTGCGGCAGCGCGCGGGTCGCCGGACCGAACCGGGGCTTGCCGTAGTGGAAGACGTCGAACTGCGACTGGTGGCAGGGGCACAGGAGCAAGCCGGTCTGCTGCTCGTACAGCGAAGTCGGGCACCCGAGGTGCGTGCAGATCTTCGAGTACGCGTAGAAGTCGCCGTAGTTGAAGTCCTCCTGGCCGGCGCGCTTGACCACCGACTGGCCGGGGCGCAGGCGGATGAGCATGACCGGGCTGTCGGCCCGCTTCAGCGCGTGGACCAGGGCTTCTTCGTCGTCACGCTCCGACTCGCGGAACGGGAACACCGTTTCGAAACCACCGGCGTCCAGGTCCTCGGGGCGCACCAGCGCGACCTCGTGGAAGTCGCCCGTGTGCCGGCGCAGGTAGACCTTCTCGCCGTCGTCGGACTTCCACGCGGTGTGCCAGAGCGAGTCCTTGGAGTCGCTGTGCGCCCACGGGTTGCGGATCAAGCCGCCCACGCCCACGGCCAGCACGCCGAGGCCGAACACGCCGGCGCCCAGGCCCGCGGTGCGCTTGATGAGCGACCGGCGGCCGATCGTGGACCGCTCGCCCGCGTCGGCCAGCTGGGCGATGACCGTGGCCTTGTCGACCTCGGACGAGCCGCCGTCGTGGCGCTGCTGGACCGACAGCTCCTCCGGGATGAACTTCTTCGTGTAGAGCAGCGCGCCCACGCCGAGGCCGAGGATCGCCACGCCCAGCGTGAGACCGATGACCGGCGTGTAGAGGCTGTACAGGAAGTGGTCGTCGGTGTTCGGAGCCTCGTACTTCCACGGCCACCAGAGGAACGCCACCAGGAACGCGAGGCCGGCCAGCGCGGAGATGGCGAACCACAGGGCCACCAGGCGCTCGGCGCGCTTCTCGGCGCGGGTGCCCTTGACCGGCCAGCGGTCCTCGTAGTGGACGATCTCCACGCCGTCCATGCGGGCGCCGAGCTTGACCAGCTCGTCCCGGCTCATCCCGGCGAGTTCCGCCTCGTCGGGCAGCTCGTTCGGCTTCACGCCGCTCATGCCTTGGCTCCGATCCAGAGGGTCACGCCGATGAGTGCGGCGATACCCACGATGAACGCGATCAGACCCTCCGATACCGGCCCGAGGCCGCCGAGGGGGGCGCCGCCGGGGTTGTTGTTCCCGTCGGTCACCGACTTGATGTAAGCGATGATGTCTTCCTTCTCCTCCGGCGTGAGCTGCCGGTCGGAGAACTTCGGCATGTTCTGCGGGCCCGTGAGCATCGCGGTGTACAGCTGCTCCTCGGTCACGCCGTCGAGCTCGGGCGCGAACTTGCCGGACGACAGCGCCCCGCCGCGGCCGGTGAAGTTGTGGCACGCCGAGCAGTTGAGCCGGAACAGCTCGCCGCCGCGGGCCGGGTCGTCGCCGCGCAGCGCCTCGCCGCGCTCCTCGGGCGTCTGCGGGCCGCCGCCGCGGGACTGGATGAACGCGCCGATCGCGTCCACCTCCTCCGGCGTGAACTTGGCGGGCTTGCGCTGCGCCTGCGCCTCCTGGCGGGCCATCGGCATGCGGCCGGACGACACCTGGAAGTACACGGCCGCCTCGCCCACGCCGATCAGGCTGGGGCCGCGGTCCTCGACGCCGTCGAGGTTCTTGCCGTGGCAGCTGATGCAGGTGTTGTTGTAGAGCTGCTCGCCCAGTCGCACCTGCGCCGGGTCGTCCTGCGCCTGCGCGGTCTGCGGCTGCGGCGCGAGGGCGCTGAACAGGAAGCCCGCGGCCAGCAGCGCGAAGCCCAGCGCGAGCAGGCCCGAGATCCGCCGGCGCAGCTTCGTGCTGCGCTTCCGGGCCCGTGTGGTGTTGGTGGTCATGTGTGCGGCAACCCTTGCTGGTGTGAGTTCGGGGTTCGAGCTGGTCAGGGCACGATGTAGATGATGGCGAACAAGCCGATCCAGACGACGTCGACGAAGTGCCAGTAGTACGACACGACGATCGCGGAGGTCGCCTGCGCGGGCGTGAACTTGCTCAGCTTCGTGCGGACCAGCAGGTAGCCGAACGCGATCAGGCCACCGATCACGTGCAGGCCGTGGAAGCCGGTCGTCAGGTAGAAGACGGTGCCGTAGGCCGAGGCCGGGATCGTCGTGCCCTCGCTGACGAGGGTGACGTACTCACCGGCCTGGCCGGCGACGAAGATCGCACCCATGATCAGCGTCACGATGTACCAGCGGCGCAGACCGAACACGTCACCCCGCTCGGCGGCGAACACGCCCCACTGGCACGTGAACGAGGACGCCACCAGGATGATCGTGAAGAACAGTGCGTAGGGCACGTTCAGGTGGGTCGGTGCTGGTGGCCAGTGCCCTTCGTTCTGGGCCTTCACCGTGAAGAACATGGCGAAGAGCCCCGCGAAGAACATGAGCTCACTGGACAGCCAGACGATCGTGCCGACGCTGACCATGTTCGGGCGGTTCAGCGAGTGCACGCGCTGGCCGATTGAGGGCGCTGCCGTTGTCACACGACGCATTATTGCTTGCAGGTTTTCGTCCCGCCCATCGGGTCCGGGGCACGTACGCAGGTCATCTGGGTCACACGCACGGTGAGGACGGTCATGGGGTGGTTGAACCGGTTGCGTGATCGCCGGGCGCGACGGGGTGTACCCGCACTGGAGATCGATTCACCTGGCCTGGAGGTCGTGGTGGAGGCGTTCGACGTGGCGGAGGCGGACTCGGCGGCGTTGGCCCGCTCGCCCCGCTGGCGGCCGGACGAGCCGGCGGTGCTGCGCCACCACCTCGAACTGCCCTCTGACCAGGTCGAACGCGCGCGCGAGCTGCTCGCGCCGGACGGGTGGGAGCTGCGTCACGACGGCCGCTGGCACGCGTTGCGGGTGCAGCGGCTGGACGCGCTGCACTGCGCTCAGGAGCGGGCCCGGATGGCGAGCCTGGCCCAGCGGCTCGGCGGCGACTGGATCGGGTGGGACGCGCTTCAGGTCACGCATGGTTAGCCGGATAACATCTGGACCCACCTGGCACCCCGACCCGCCGGAGGATCGCGCCGATGAGCACGCAGACGACCAGGATCCTGGTGTTCAGCCACCGCCCCGAGGTGCGTGAGACGATCATCACTGCGGTGGGTCGCCGTCCCGCGCCGGACCTGGGCCGCGTCGAGTACGTCGAGGCGGGCGCCGTCGCCGACGTCCTCTACGAGATGGACAACGGCGGCGTCGACCTGGCGATCCTGGACGGCGAGGCGCAGCCGACCGGCGGCATGGGCCTGTCCCGGCAGCTGAAGAACGAGATCACCGACTGCCCCCCGATCGTGGTCGCGGTCCGCCGCAAGGACGACCGGTGGCTGGCGACGTGGTCGCAGGCGGACGCGGTGCTGGTGCACCCGCTCGACCCGTTGGCGGCCGCCGAGACCGTGGCCGAGGTGCTGCGCTCGACGGCGTTGCCCGTCGTCCGGGGCTGAGGTCGCCGTGGAGCGCACCTGGCCGTTACTGCTGAACCAGCTCGTCGACCGGGTCGACCTGTCGCAGGACGACACGGCGTGGGCGATGGACCAAGTGATGTCGGGCGCGGCGACGCCCGCCCAGATCGCCGCGTTCGCGGTGGCGCTGCGGGCCAAGGGCGAGACGCCCGAGGAGGTCGACGGCATCGCCACGATGATGCTGCGCCACGCCCGCCGGTTCACCGTGGACGTGCGGGCGGCGGACATCGTCGGCACCGGCGGTGACAGCTCCGGGTCGGTGAACATCTCGACCATGGCGGCGATCGTCACGTCCGCGGCGGGCGTGCCGGTGGTCAAGCACGGCAACCGGGCGGCGTCGTCCAAGTGCGGCACGGCGGACGTGCTCGAAGAGCTGGGCGTGGCCATCGACCTGCCGCCGCTGGGCGTGCAGCAGACGGTGGAGGAGCTGGGCATCGGGTTCTGCTTCGCGCCGGTGTTCCACCCCGGTTTCCGGCACGCGGGCGCGCCGCGGCGCGAGATCGGCATCCCCACGTCGTTCAACCTGCTCGGGCCGCTGACGAACCCGGCTCAGCCGCAGGTCGGCCTGGTGGGGTGCGCGCGGGTGGCGTTCGCGCCGCTGGTCGCGGGCGTCTTCGCGCGGCGGGGCAACACCACGCTGGTGGTGCGGGGTGACGACGGGATGGACGAGATCACCACGACCACCACGACGTCGGTGTGGGTGGCCGACGGCGGCGGGGTGCGCACCGACCGGATCGACCCGTCGGCGCTGGGCATCGCCCCCGCGCTGCCCGAGGACCTCAGAGGCGGTGACGCCTCGGTGAACGCCGAGGTGGTGCGCGAGCTGGTGGCCGGGAAGCCGGGTGCGGTGCGGGACGCGGTGCTGCTCAACGCGGCGGGCGCGATCGCGACGCACGCCGGCCTGTCGGGTGACCTGAACGCCGACCTCGCGGCCGGCCTGGGCCGGGCGGCGGAGGCCGTCGACTCGGGCGCGGCGGCGGACCTGCTGCGCCGGTGGGCGGCGCGGTCGACCGAGCTGAAGAAGGCCCTGGCGGACGCCTGAGCGGTCGGTGGCGGCACTGCCGGTCGCAGGGCCGTCACCGGTTCTCTGGCGGTGTCCGGTCGCCTCGGGCGGCCACCGCGATCCGGGCGGACGAGCGGGCCCGGGTCGACCAGCGGCACGGTCGTGAGCCCTCCGGGCAGGGCGTGGCCCATCGGCGCGAGCCCCACCGAGCCGTTCCACAGCACGGCTCGCCGGCATTCGTGGGCCGTGCGCACGACCGGCCCGTCGCGGTGCCGCCCGCCGTTGCGGTAGGCCGGCCACACCGGGGTGCGCAGCGCGGTCGCCGTGCCCGCCGCCGCGGAGGCGCTGGTGGTGCGACGACACCCCGCGTGAGCGATCGAGACGACGGCCACCTTTTCACCGCCGCGCAACAGGGGCGGGTCATGCTGTTCCCATGCTCTACACGGTGATGAAACGAGTGGTGGCGCCCACGGCGCGGCTGGTCTACCGGCCGACCGTCGAAGGGCTGGAGAACGTGCCCGCCGACGGTCCGGTGATCCTCGCGCCGAACCACCTGTCGTTCATCGACAGCATCGTCATCCCCATGGTGGTGCCGCGCCGCGTCTCGTTCCTCGCCAAGGCGGAGTACTTCGAGGGCAAGGGCGTCAAGGGAGCCCTGTCGCGCTACTTCTTCGGCTCCCTCGGCCACGTCCCCGTGCGCCGCGGCCTCGGCCGGGCCGCCAGGGCGTCGCTGGACACCGCCAAGGACATCCTGGACGGCGGCGGCGCGTTCGCGATCTACCCGGAGGGCACGCGCTCCCTGGACGGCCGGCTGCACCGCGGCCGCACCGGCGTGGCCCGGATGGCGCTGGAGTCCGGCGCGCCGGTCGTCCCGGTCGGGCTCATCGGCACCGACGAGGTGCAGCCGGTGGACCGCAAGCTGCCCCGCGTCCGCCCCATCACCGTCCGGTTCGGCGAGCCGCTGCGGTTCGACCGGTACGCGGGCATGCACGAGTCGCTGCCGGTGCTGCGCTCGGTCACCGACGAGATCGTCTACCGCATCCTGGAGCTGACCGGGCAGGAGTACGTGGACAGCTACCAGAACTCGGCCACCGCGGCCTGAGGCACGACGAAGGGGGCCACCTCGGCGAGGTGGCCCCCTTCGCGTGCGTTCACTCAGTCGTGGCTGGGACCGGTGTGGTACTCGAACACCAGACCGCCCACGGCGATCAGCACCAGCACCACGGCGATCACCAGCAGCCACACGTGCCAGAACGCGAGCGCCACGCCCGCCGTCGCGGCCGCCGCCGCCAGGCCGATCGGCCAGTAGCTGCCGGGGCTGAAGAAGCCCAGCTCACCGGCGCCGTCGCTGACCTCGGCGTCCGCGTTGTCCTCCGGCCGGACCTCGATGCGCCGGGCGACGAACCGGAAGTAGGTGCCGACGATCAGCGCCAGGCCGCCGGTCAGCGCGAGCGCCACCGTCCCGGTCGGCTCGACATAACCGGTGTCCGCCCACGTCCAGTAGCCGTACACGACGGCCATCAGGAACGAGAACCCCATCACCAAGTCGAAAATGCGGGCTTCGACCTTCATCGCTGCGTCCTCCTACTTCCCACCGTCGGACGCCTCGCGGACAGTCCGGTCGGTGTCGAAGGGCGTGGTCGTCGTGGCGTACGGCGTGCACAGCTCACCGCAGTTCATCTCGGTCAGCGCCTCGGCCGCCGTGTAGGGCTGCCCGGTGTCCGGGTTGGTCTGCTTGCGCAGCTCCATGTACCGGTCGTAGTCGGCCGACTCCAGCGCCCTGACCTCGAAGTTCATCACCGCGTGGTACGTGCCGCACAGCTCGGCGCAGCGACCGACGAACGACCCGGTCCGGTCGATCTGGTCGATCTGGAACGCGTTGTCCTGGTTGTTCTTCTCCGGCTCGGGGAAGACGTCCCGCTTGAAGTGGAACTCCGGCACGAAGAACGAGTGGATGACGTCGGTCGACCGCAGGTTGAAGCGGATCGACTTGCCCTGCGGCACCACCAGCAGCGGGATCTCGCCGGACGTGCCGACGGTGCTCACCGGCAGGTCGGCCGCCTCGGTCTTGTGCTGGGGGTACTGGAACTCCCAGTTCCACTGGAACGCGATCACGTCGACCGTCACGTCGGGCGTCTTGCTCTTGTCCGTGACGTAGTTCTGCGTCACGGCGGTGAAGTAGAACAAGACCGCCACGATGATCGTCGGCACGACCAGCAGCACGAGCTCCAGCGGCAGGTTGTACGCGACCTGGCGGGGCAGCTCCTCGCTCTTCTTGCGGTGGAACGCGACCGACCAGAGGATCAGGCCCCACACGATCACGCCGACCGCGAGAGCCGCGACGACCGACCAAGTCCACAGCTCGCGCATCGCCTCGGCCTGCGGCGTCACGGCCACCGGCCAACCGAAGCGCAGCACCTCTTCCGTGGAGCAACCCGTGGCCCCGACGCCGACCAGGCCGACCAGCCCGCCGACCTTAGCCAGCCGGGCTGCCCTGGTGCCCTCCTTCAGGCCCACTGCTCGCCGCCTCCTCGCGCCACTCAACGTCACCAAGCTCGCAGGCAGGGGTGGAATTCTCCCCATGCCGGATCATGCGGGAGCGTAGCTCAGCGCACGACGCGTCACCCGTCGGGGGCCGCCCCGGTGGAGTGCAGTTTCGGTCACACACCGGCCCCCCGGCATACTGGAGTCTTCTCCACACGACACGAAGGGTGTTTACGGCGTGTGCGGCCTGGTAGGACTGGTTTGCCCTGGCGAGAACGAGGCCCAGCGGGCGCGCTCGGCGGTGGCGGGGGCATTGCGCTGCATGCGCCACCGCGGCCCGGACGAGAGTGGCACCTGGCAGGGCGGTGAGGTCGTCTTCGGCTTCAACCGGCTGTCCATCATCGACATCGAGCACTCGCACCAACCCCTGCACTGGGGTCCGCACGACCAGCAGGGTCGTTACGCGATCCTGTTCAACGGCGAGATCTACAACTACGTGGAGCTGCGCGCGGAGCTGACCAAGCAGTTCGGCGCGGTCTTCGCCACCGACGGCGACACCGAGACCATCGTGGCGGCCTACCACTACTGGGGCCCGGGTGCCGTGGCGCGGCTGCGCGGCATGTTCGCGTTCCTGATCTGGGACAAGGCGCGCCGGGTCGTGTTCGGCGCGCGCGACCCGTTCGGCATCAAGCCCCTGTACTACGCGGCGGGCCCCGGCGGCGTGGCGTTCTCCAGCGAGAAGAAGTCGGTGCTGGAGCTGGCGCCCGCGATCGGCATCCGGCCGGAGGTGGACGAGAAGGCCCTCCAGCACTACCTGATCCTGCAGTACGTGCCGGAGCCCGAGTCGCTGCAGAGCCACATCCACCGCATCGAGTCCGGCACGTCGTTCACCCTCACGCCGGGCGGCAAGCCCGTGGTCGAGCGGTACTTCCCGGCCACGTTCCGGCCGCGGACCGTGCGCGGCGAGGCGGACGAGAACCGGCTGTACGACGAGATCACCGAGGCGTTGCGCGACTCGGTGGCCAAGCACATGCGCGCGGACGTGACGGTCGGCTCGTTCCTGTCCGGCGGCATCGACTCGACCGTGGTCGCGGCGCTGGCCAAGGAGCACAACCCGGATCTGATCACGTTCACCACCGGGTTCGAGCGGCAGGGCTACTCCGAGATCGACGTGGCCGCCGAGTCGGCCGCCGCGATCGGGGTCAAGCACGTGGTCCGGGCGGTGACGGCGCAGGAGATGATGGACGCGCTGCCGCTGATCACCTGGTACCTGGACGACCCGGTGGCGGACCCGGCGCTGGTGCCGCTGTGGTTCATCGCCCGCGAGGCGCGCGAGCACGTGAAGGTCGTGCTGTCCGGCGAGGGCGCGGACGAGCTGTTCGGCGGCTACACGATCTACCGGGAGCCGCTGTCGCTGGCGCCGTTCGAGAAGGTGCCCGGCGCGCTGCGCAAGGCCATGGGCAGGGTGTCGACCAAGATCCCGCAGGGCGTGCGCGGCAAGGACCTGCTGCGCCGGGGCGCGCTCACGCTGGAGGAGCGCTACTACGGCAACGCCCGGATCTTCATGGACGACCAGCTTCGGCAGGTGCTGCGCACGTACGACCCGAACGTGTCGCACAAGGACGTGACCGCGCAGCCGTACCGCGAGTCGGAGGGCTGGGACCCGGTGACGCGGATGCAGCACGTGGACCTGTTCACGTGGCTGCGCGGCGACATCCTGGTCAAGGCCGACAAGATGACGATGGCGAACTCGCTGGAGCTGCGGGTGCCGTTCCTGGACCCCGAGGTGTTCCGGATCGCGTCGCAGGTGCCGTCGGAGCTGAAGCTGACCAAGGAGACGACGAAGCACGCGTTGCGGCGGGCGATCCGCGACATCGTGCCCGCGCACGTGCTGAACCGGCGCAAGCTGGGCTTCCCGGTGCCGATCCGGCACTGGCTGAAGGACGAGATGCACGACTGGGCGGTGGACACCGTGCGCCAGTCGCAGACCGACCGGTACATCGACAAGAGCGCGGTGCTGCGGGTCATCGAGGAGCACCGGTCGGGCGTGGCGGACAACAGCCGCCGGATCTGGGCGCTGCTGGTGTTCATGATCTGGCACGGGATCTTCGTGGAGGGCCGGATCCGACCGGTCGTGCCCGAGCCGCACTACCCCGTGAAGCTCTAGCCCTCCCGGTGGAGGCCCCCGGCGCGCACGTGCCGGGGGCCTTCGCGTCTCACCCGGCCCTGCCCACCGGTTCGGCCCGCACCGGTTCGACCTGGCACGCCCCGTCGGACTTCTCGGCCATGATGCGGGTGACGTCGACCACCAGCCTGCCCAGGTGCTCCTTGCTGCGGCTCAGCTGCTCGATGCGGGTGTCGATGGACGCCAGCTCGTCGTTGAGCATGCGCAGCAGGGGCACGCAGCCCGCTTCGTCCTCGGGCAGCTCGACGTCCTGGCCGAACGCGTGCGCGAGCACGAGCCGGACCAGGCGCACGTTCAGGCCGGAGCCGATGAGGCAGCGGACGCTGCGGACGCGTTCCACGTCGGACTCGTCGTAGACGCGGTAGCGGGATTCCGTGCGCTGGGGCGTCAGCAGTCCCTGCTGGTCGTAGTAGCGCAGCATGCGCACCGTGGCGCCGGTCTTCTCCGCGAGCTCACCGATCAGCACCTATTCCCACCCCTGTCGAAAAGAGGGCTCGATCACGCAACCTTGACCCTGACGTCAGTGTCACACTTTAGCGTCGTCGTCGTGATCGCCTTCATCCTGATGCTCAGCGCATTCGCCGTGGGGACATCCGAGTTCATCATCGTCGGCGTGCTGCCCGAGGTCGCCGCCGACCTCGGTGTGGACGTGCCGACCGCAGGCCTGCTGGTGACCGCGTACGCCGTGTCGGTCGCACTGGGCGGTCCCGTGCTCACCGTGTTGACGGGGCGCATCGCGCGCCGCACGCTCCTGATCTCCGTCATGGCACTGGCCCTGGTGGCCTCCCTGGGCAGCGCCCTGGCCCACGACTACACCCTGCTCATGACGGCGCGCGTGGTGGCCGCGCTCGCGCAAGGGCTGTTCTTCGCGGTGGCGTCCCAGGTCGCCATCGCCGCCGTGCCGCCGGAGAAGCAGACAGCGGCCATCGCCAAGGTCGTCAACGGTGTCGCGCTGTCGACCATCCTGGGCATCCCGCTGGGCACGCTGATCGGCCAGAACTACGGCTGGCGGGCGTCGTTCGTGCTGGTCAGCGCGTTGACCGCGATCGGGCTGGTCGGGGTCGTGCTGGGCACGCCGAAGATCGCGCACGAGCCGGACCCCGGCGTGCGGGCCGGCCTGTTCGCGTTCGGCAGGCGGACCGTGCTGCTGGGGTTGGCCACCACGGTCCTGTCGTTCACCGGCCTGATCACCGCGTTCACCTACGTCGCGCCGGCGTTGCGCGAGGTCAGCGGGTTCGAGCCGGGCTGGGTGACCGGGGTGCTGCTGGTGTACGGGCTGGGCACGCTGGTCGGCAGCACGCTGGCGGGCCGGGTGCCGACGGACCGGATCGCCCGCGTCCTGCCCGTGCCGCTGGCCGTGCTCGGCGCGGGACTGCTGACCCAGGGACTGGTGCTGGAGAGCAAGGTGGCGGCCGTGGTGAGCGTGTTCGTGCTGGGCGCGAGCGCGTTCACGGCCGGTCCGCTGATCCACACCTACCTGATGGGCCAGGCGGGTTCGGCGGCCGGTCTGGTCGCCTCGGTGAACATCTCCGCGTTCAACGTGGCCGCGGCGCTGGGCCCGATGCTCGGCGGCGTGGTGCTGACCAGCGGGCTCGGCCTGCGGTGGATCGGCACCGTCGGCGGCTTGTCGACCATCCTCGGCGTGGGGGTGGCCCTGGTGGTCGGCAGGGTGACCGCCGCCCGGCCGGCGACGTCCGGCACCACCACACCGCTGGCCGCGCACGTGTGAGATGGCCCTACCGGGCGGGCATTACCGCCCGGTAGGGCTTTTGTCAAGCACTCGGCACGCATACGGTCGCCGATGTGAGGAACACCGAAGCGAACACGTTGGCCGAGCTGATCGAGGACTGCACCGAGGTGCCGCAGGAGCTGCGCGGAGCGGCGGACCGGGCCCTCCCCGAGCCGCACCCCACCGCGCCGTGGCAGGTGGATGACGCCAACTACGCCCAGGTCGCGGACCTGGAGGTCTACGTCTGACGCCGGACCCGGCGGGTGCGTCGCTCCCACGGAGCACATGCACCCGAGTGCCCGGGCCGCCCGGCCGCACGCCCAGGTCCCGGAGCGGTGCGGTTCCCCGGAACCGGACGTTCACTCGGCGCGGTCCCGAAGGGGATCGGCTTCGGGTTCGTCACGCCTCGGCAGTGGGTGGCGTGGTTCGCGGTCGCCCGCACCGCCCGCGTCGGGGCGCTCCTCGAAGTCGACCGCGACCGGCGTGCCGCGGGGGACCCGCTCGCCGGCGGTCGGGTGCTGGGCGGTGACGATCCAGGTGCCCGGCCAGGTCAGGGCGCCCAGCGGTGGGCCGTCCACGTCACGTGAGGTGACCACCACGCCCGCGTCATGACCCGTCTTCCGCGCCTGCGGGACCGTCAGGCCCACCAAGCGGGGCACGTGCGTGTCCGTCATGGCTCCCAGCGTCCCACCGGGCGCAACGGAAAGGCCCCCGCCGTGGCGGGGGCCCTTCCGTCGATCGCGGTCGATCAGTGGAACGAGTCGCCGCAGGCGCAGGAACCGCCGGCGTTCGGGTTGTCGATGGTGAAACCCTGCTTCTCGATCGTGTCGACGAAGTCGATCACCGCACCCTCGACGTACGGGGCGCTCATGCGGTCCACGGCCACCTTCAGGCCGCCGAAGTCGCGCAGCGCGTCACCGTCGAGCGTGCGCTCGTCGAAGAACAGCTGGTAACGCAGCCCCGCGCAGCCACCGGGCTGGACGGCGATGCGCAGGTGCATGTCGTCGCGGCCCTCCTGGTCCAGCAGCGCCTTCGCCTTCACGGCAGCCGCGTCGGTCAGCGTCACGCCGTGGGTGGGCGGGGCTTCAGGAGTCGGGGTGACTGCGTCCTGAGCGGTCGTCATGGCTCTCCCTCAGAGGTCCTTTGCGGGCATCTATTCCGGGCAAACACGGGAAGCACCCGCTTTGTTCCTACCCCCATGGTCGCACAGACGTCACGGACGGGGGTGTGACCACTGCCTCGCCACGTGCGCGGCCAGGTCGGCGAGCGTGCCCGCCGGGTCGGCCATGCTGCGCCCCACCGAACCGGCGTGCTCGGCCACCGCGTACGACTCCTGCACGCCGACCGCCGCCGCCTCCCGCCTGCCCACCGCCACCTGGCCCGCGAGCACCACGCACGGCACACCGCGTTCCGCCGCGCCACCGGCCACGGCGGTCACCAGCTTCCCGCGCAGCGACTGCCAGTCGAAGCTGCCCTCCCCGGTCACGACCAGGTCGGCGTGGTCGAGCGCGTCGTCCAGCCGGGTCAGCGCGCGGACCATGCCCGCGCCGGACTCGACCGTGGCCCCGAGGGCCAGCAGCGCGGCCCCGAGGCCTCCCGCCGCACCCGCGCCGGACCGGTCGCGGACGTCGGCCAGCTCGTCCATCGCGGCCAACCGTGCCTCCAGCCGTTCCACCGCATCGGGTGACGCGCCCTTCTGCGGGCCGAACGTGCGCGCGGCGCCGTGCGGGCCCAGCAGGGGGTTCTCCACGTCGGCGGCGGCGACCAGGCGGGCGGTCTGCGGCCGGACGGTCTCGCGCAGCCCCGCGCCGCCGTCCGTGGTGCCCGAACCGCCCAGGCCGACCACGATCGTGTGAACGCCCGCGTCACCGGCCGCGTTGAGCAGCTCGCCGACGCCCCGGGTCGTGGCGGTCTCGGCGGACCGGGCGCGCTCGTCCGCGGGGATGAGGTGCAGGCCACAGGCCTGGGCGGACTCGACGTAGGCGCACCCGTCGTGCTCCAGCCACACCGCCTCCACGGGCGTGCCCAGCGGTCCGGTGACGGTCGTCGCGTGCAGCGTGCCGCCCAGCGCGGCGTGCAGGACGTCGACGAAACCGGGCCCGCCGTCGGCCAGCGGGCACAGCCGCAGCTCGTCGTCGGGAGCGGTGCGGCGCCAGCCCCCGGCCACGGCCTCGGCGACTTCCCGCGCGGTCAGCGTTCCGCCGAAGCAGTCCGGCGCAATAACAACTCGCACCTCGCGAACAGTACTTATCGGGGCATCTCCTACTCTGGTGTGGTGAGGTTCCTGCGCCGCAACGCCGACGAAGCCGCCGAGACCACCACCACCGAGGACGTTTCCGCGGAGGTGACCTCGGCCGATCCGTCGCGCACGCCCGGCAAGGGGCGGCCCACGCCGAAGCGGCGCGAGGCCGAGGGCAAGCGGCGCGGACCCGTCCCGCCGCCGCCCCGCACGCAGCGCGAGGCGTTGAAGCGGGCACGCGGGAACAAGGTGTCCAAGGAGGAGCGGCGCGCGGCGGCGGTCGAGCGGCGGCAGCGGATGATGGCGGGCGAGGACAAGTACCTCCTGCCCCGCGACCGCGGCCCGGTGAAGGCCTACATCCGCGACGTGGTCGACTCGCGGCGCAACCTCATGGGCCTGTTCATGCCGCTGGCGATCCTGGTGTTCGTGGCGCTGATCGTGCCGGCGCCCGCGATCCAGCAGTACGCGACGCTGCTGACCACGTTCATGCTGCTCGCGATGGTCGTGGAGGGCTTCGTCCTCGGCCGGCTGGTGAACCGGCGGGTGCGGCTGAAGTTCCCCAACGACACCACCCGCGGCCTGTCCATCGGCTGGTACTCGTTCATCCGCGCGAGCCAGCTGCGCAAGCTGCGCGTGCCCAAGCCGAGGGTGAACCCGGGCGACAAGGTGTGACCCCGGAGTTCATTAGCTACCCGAACGACCCGGTACTAGGCTTGGCCGCATGGAGTTCCGACGCCTCGGCCGCAGTGGCCTGAACATCAGCGAGATCTCGTACGGCAACTGGCTCACCCACGGTTCCCAGGTCGAGGAGGACCAGGCGACGGCCTGCGTCCGGGCCGCGCTCGACGCGGGCATCACCACGTTCGACACCGCCGACGTCTACGCCAACACCAAGGCCGAGTCGGTGCTGGGTCGCGCGCTGGCCGGGCAGCGCCGCGAGTCGCTGGAGATCTTCACGAAGGTCTTCTGGCCGACCGGCCCCGGCGGCCCCAACGACAAGGGCCTCGGCCGCAAGCACATCGTGGAGTCGATCAACGGCTCGCTGAAGCGGCTGCAGACCGACTACGTCGACCTCTACCAGGCGCACCGGTACGACAAGTCGGTGCCGCTGGAGGAGACGATGCTCGCCTTCGCCGACCTCGTGCGGCAGGGCAAGGTGCTCTACATCGGCGTGTCGGAGTGGAACGCCGACCAGATCGCGCGCGGCGCGGCGCTGGCCCGTGAGCTGAACGTGCCGTTCATCTCCAACCAGCCGCAGTACTCGATGCTGTGGCGCGTGATCGAGTCGCAGGTCGTCCCGACCTCCGAGCGCGAGGGCATCAGCCAGATCGTGTGGTCGCCCATCGCGCAGGGCGTGCTGACCGGCAAGTACCTGCCGGGTCAGCCCGTGCCGGAGGGCTCTCGGGCCACCGACGAGACCGGCTCGAAGTTCATCCAGCGCTTCCTGCGCGACGAGGTGCTGACCAAGGTCCAGCAGCTCAAGCCGCTGGCCGACGAGGCGGGCCTGTCCCTGGCCCAGCTCGCCGTCGCGTGGACCCTGCAGAACCCGAACGTGGCCAGCGCGATCATCGGCGCCTCCCGGCCGGAGCAGGTGCACGAGAACGTCAAGGCGGCCGGCGTGAAGCTGGAGGACGAGCTGCTGAAGAAGATCGACGACGTGCTCGAGGGCGTCGTCGAAACCGACCCGCGGTTCACCGTCACCCCCTGACGCGCATCACCCCCGAAGCCCCGCTCGGACGTCCCCGGGCGGGGCTTCGGTGTGCCGGGCCGGGATCAGTCCTCCGGCCCGAGGACCACCGCCATGCGCTGCAGGAGGTAACCCGCGCACCAGCGCGCTTCGGTGTCCTTCGGGTCGACGGCTTCCTTCGCCAACTTGGCGGCGAGCTTCCGGGGTTCCGGTGCACCGACGGGGTCGTCCGCGACGGCGAGCGCAACGTCCCACGCGCACTGCGTCAGGCGGGACACCTCGGACGCCAGGCACAACCGCCGCACGACGTCGTCGCTCTCCAGCACGTTGACGACGACCTCGGCGTTCTCCCGCCCCGGCGAGAACCCCAGGATGCTCACCGCGTTGGCCCTGAGCGTCGACGTGCGCCCGCCGACCGCCCACCGCCGGAAGTTCTCCATGGCCTGCGGCCCCAACACCGGAGCCACCGCCGCGTCGACGGAACTGGACGTCGGCCCTTGGGCGAAGATATCGGGATCCCCGCTCTCCACCGCCTCCCGAATGTGCTGCAGGTGTCCGGGGCCGTCGATCTTCTTGAGTCGCGGGTGATTGATGTCCGATCGGTACACGCCGGCCCCTAATGCTCGTTCGTACGCCGCCACCACCTCCAGGGTAACCGGGTTCACACCCGTCTCGACCAGCCCCAGATATGACTTCGAGTAGTTGGTCGCCTGGGCCATGCGGGTGAGCGAGAACCCCGCGTACTCCCGCGCCGCCCGCAACCGCGTCCCGGTCACTTCGAGTGCCTGCGACACAGTCGTCCCCTTGCTCGCGTCCGGCGATACCAGACAGTCCTGCACTCATACCAGACACATGCACGGCCACGCCACCAGACAGCGCCAGACCTCCGATCAGACCTCACCAGACGCGTCGATCGGCGGAACCGCTCGGTGGAACCGGTAAGAACGGCAGCACCGACGGAATACCCGGTGACCGGGAGCGCGCATGTGGACGGTTCTGATACCTATCGGTGCAGCGAGCGCCACCCTCGTACTCGTGCGGTATTACCGGTGTTTCCGGTGCGACTGCGGCCATTGCCGAAGTCGGTTCATCCTTCTTCGCCGCGCGCACGAACGGGTGTTGCGGCGGAAGAGGAGCACACGCCCATTGCAGAGGAAGAGAGTTGACCCAGATGGTGCTGCAGCCCTCGGACGCGGTCGAGCAGACGTCGTACATCCGGATCACGAGCGAGGCGGAGTTCAAGGAATCCGTGACCGCTGACGGCGACTACGAGATCACCTTCGACACGACGGCGACCGTGGCCCTGACGCCCGACGCGGCGGAGAAGCTGTACCGGATGCTCGGGGCGCGCATCCCGGAGCTGCGGCGACTGGCTGCCGCGATCAGCCTGAACTGACTCCGGTCCTCCAGGCGGACGGGCAGCGGCTTACCGGGGCTGCCCGTTCACCGGACGTCGCGCAGGAGCCGGACGGCTACTCGGCCGGGGCGAGGGACATCGGGCCGTAGACCTCGGACTCGCTGCGCAGCAGCGTCACCTGCGCGACGCCCGCCTCCCGCAGTTCGACCCACGCGGACGAGAACCAGTCCTCGGCGGCGGTCTGGTCGGGGAAGGCGGCCGCCGGGCCGTCGATCTCGTGGCCGTGCTCGTCCTGGTACCGCCACCGGTACTCCATGACGGACCTCCTCGCGCTGCTCCGTACGGGTAACGTTCCCGGTCAGGCTATGTCCTCACGGAACGGTTGGAGTGCGGTGTGACGCGTCGGACACTGGTGCTGGGCGGCGCGCGTTCGGGGAAGTCCGCCCACGCCGAAGGGCTGCTCGCCGAGGACGTCGTGACCTACGTGGCCACCGCGCGCCGCTACCCCGACGACGCCGACTGGGAACTGCGGATCGCCCAGCACGTCGCCCGCCGCCCCGCCACCTGGACCACGGTGGAGGCCCCCGCGCCCAGCGACCTGATCGCCCTGCTCACCGCCACCAGCGAGGTCGACCCGCCGATCCTGGTGGACGACGTGGCTACCTGGCTCAACGGCGTGCTGGACGACGCGGGCGCCTGGGAGGGCCACGGCATGGGCCAGGTCGAGGCCGAGTGCGCGGCGCTGGTCCGGGCGGTCGCGCACACCCGCGCCCGGTTGGTCCTCGTGTCGGCGGAGGTCGGCCTGGGCGTCGTGCCCGGCACGCACTCTGGCAGGCTCTTCCGCGATCACCTCGGCTCGCTCAACGCGCGGCTGGCCGAGGTCTGCGACGAGGTGCTGCTGGTCGTCGCCGGAATCCCACTGCGCTTGCGCGAACCCGGAGGTAGTCGGTGACCATCGAGTTCCCGTCCGTCGAGCCGCCGAGCGAGCACGCCCGCACCGAGGCGCTGGCCCGGCACGCCGTGCTCACCAAGCCGGTCGGCTCACTCGGCAGGCTCGAAGACCTCGGCGCGTGGGTGGCCGCCTGCCAGGGCGAGTGCCCGCCCCGCCCCTTCACCCGTCCCCGGGTGGTCGTGTTCGCGGGTGACCACGGCGTCGCCCAGCACGGCGTCTCCGCCTACCCGCCCGAGGTGACCGGCCAGATGGTCGCGAACTTCCTGGCGGGCGGCGCCGCGGTGAACGTCCTGGCCACCGCCGCCGGCGCCACCGTCCGCGTGGTCGACCTGGCCGTCGACTCCGACACCGCCGTCGGCGACTTCAAGGTCCGCCGCGGCTCCGGCTCCATCGACCGCGAGGACGCCCTGACCCGCGAAGAGGCCGAGCGGGCCGTCGAGGTGGGCCGCCGACTCGTGGACGACGAGGTCGACGGCGGCGCGGACCTCCTCATCGCCGGCGACATGGGCATCGGCAACACCACGCCGGCCGCCGTCCTCATCGCCGCCCTCACGGGCTCCGAGCCGGTCGCCGTCGTCGGTCGCGGCACCGGCATCGACGACCAGGGCTGGATGCGCAAGACCGCCGCCATCCGCGACGCCCTCCGCCGCGCCCGCCCGGTCATCAACGACCCGGTGGCGCTCCTGGCCGCCTCCTCGGGCGCCGACATCGCGGCCATGGCGGGTTTCCTGGCCCAGGCCGCCGTCCGCAAGACCCCGGTCATCCTGGACGGCGTGGTGGTCGGCGCGGCCGCCGTCGTCGCCGAAGAACTGGCCCCCGGCGCCCGCGACTGGTGGGTCGCCGGCCACCGCTCGGTGGAACCGGCCCACGCCCTCGCCCTGGGCCACCTGAGCCTCGACCCGCTGCTGGAGTTCGGCATGCGCCTGGGTGAAGGCTCCGGTGCCGTGGCCGCGCTCCCCCTGGTCGTGATGGCCACCCGCATCCTGGCCGAGATGGCGACCTTCGACAGCGCGGGCATCTCCGGGCCCGCCTGATGCGCCTGGCGCTGTCCTGGCTGACCGTCCTGCCCCTCCGCGTCGGCTCCGGCGAAGTCGACGCGCGGGCGGCACGGCGAGCCATCGCCTTCGCGCCCTTCGTCGGCCTCCTCCTGGGCGCCGCCGCCGTGGCCATCCTCCGGCTCCCCCTGCCCGACCTCGTCGCCGGCTTCCTGACCGTCGGCTTCCTCGCCCTGGCCACCCGGGGCATGCACCTCGACGGCCTGGCCGACACCGCCGACGGCCTGGGCTGCTACGGCCCGCCCGAACGGGCGCTCGCGGTGATGAAGGACGGCGGCGCGGGCCCGTTCGCGGTGGTCGCGCTCATCGTCGTGCTGGGCGCGGAGGCCGCCGCTCTGCCGACCGTCACCTGGGGAGCGGTGCTCCTGGCCCTGACCACCGGCCGGGCCGCGTTCGTGCTGTGCTGCCTGAGCGGCGTGCCGGCCGCGCGCCCGGAGGGCCTGGGCGCCCTGGTGGCGGGCACCCAGCCGCGCCGGGTCGCCGTGGGCTGGTGGACCGCGCTGGCCGCGGCCGGGTTCTTCGTGCACCCGTGGCACGGCCCCCTGGCCGTCGTCGTGGCCGCGGTCCTGGTCCTGCTCCTGATCGGGCACACGCGGAAGCGGTTCGGCGGGATCACCGGCGACGTCCTCGGCGCGGCGTGCGAAACGGCCACCCTCGCCGTGCTGGCCGTCACCGCCCTCTGACCGCCGCCCGGGCGGCTGCCCCCACGGGCAGCCCGCGGTGCCCGCACGTCCGGCCCGTTCGGCCCAGCGGGGCCCGGCCACCACAGTCCACAGTGGAATGCGAGCCGGCCCGCCGGTCGGGCCGGGGAGCACCACGATGGGGGGACGGATGCGAGGACGGTGGAAGGCCGGTTGGACGATGGCGGTACTGCTGGCCGTGGTGGCGATCGTCACGGGCGGCACGGGCGCGGCGTCGGCGGACCGACGTGCGCCACAGGCCGGGGAGGTCGCCGCTTCCCGGGCGACACCCGCGGTGCGGCACTTCGAGAACGTGCGGTTCCAGCGCTGCCTGGACGCCGACACCAACACCGGCGGCAACGGCGGCAAGGTGCAGCTCTGGGACTGCGGACCCTGGAACCAGCAGTGGTGGCGGTAGCCGCGTGACGCCCTGTGCCCGTCTCCCGGAGGAGGCGGGCACAGGGCTGCCGGCAGGTCCCGCCGGTCGTCAGTCGATCTTCGTCATCCACCCGTGCGGGTCGCCGACCAGGCCCTGCTGGATCCCCGTCAGGTGGTTCCGCAGCTTCATCGTCACCTCACCGGTGCGCCCACCGGAGATCGCGAACTCGCCGTCCGCGTGCTTCACGTGCCCGACCGGCGTGATCACCGCCGCCGTCCCGCACGCGAACACCTCGGTCAGCTCACCGGACTCCGCCTTCTTCTCCCACTCCTCCGTGGAGAACCGCCGCTCCTCCACCGCGTACCCGAAATCGGCCGCCAGCCGCAGCAGCGAGTCACGCGTGATCCCCGGCAGCAACGCCCCGGACAGCTCCGGCGTCACGACCCGCGCGCCCTCCCCCGAGCCCAGGACGAAGAACAGGTTCATCCCGCCCATCTCCTCGACCCACCGGCGCTCCACCGCGTCCAGCCACACGACCTGGTCACAACCCTGGTCGGCGGCCTGCGCCTGCGCCACCAGCGACGCCGCGTAGTTGCCCGCGAACTTCGCCGCACCGGTCCCACCGGGTGCCGCGCGCACGTACTCGGTCGACAACCACACCGTCACCGGCTTCAGCCCGCCCGCGAAGTACGACCCGGCGGGCGAGGCGATGAGCACGTACAGGTACTCCTTCGCCGGCCGCACGCCCAGCCCCTTCTCCGTGGAGAACAGGTACGGCCGCAGGTACAGCGACTCCTCGGGGATGGCGGGCACCCACCGCTCGTCGACGGCCAGCAGCTCCCGGATGGACTCCAGGAACAGCTCGTCGGGCAGCTCGGGCATCGCCAACCGGCGCGCCGACGCGCGGAAGCGCTCGGCGTTCGCCTCGGGGCGGAAGGACGCGATCGAACCGTCGGGCTGGCGGTAGGCCTTGAGCCCTTCGAAGATCGCCTGGCCGTAGTGCAGCACCATGGCCGCCGGGTCGAGCTCCAGCGAGTGGTAGGGCTCGACGACGGCGTCGTGCCAGCCCTGCTCCTGGTTCCAGCGGATCGTCACCATGTGGTCGGTGAAGTGCTGCCCGAAGCCCGGCTTGGCGAGTACCTCCGCAACGCGCTCCGGGGTCGCCGGCTGCGGGTTGGGGGTCCGGGTGAAAGGCAACGCGGTCGTCATGGCAGCACGATAGCCGCCGGTGGGACGTCAGAAAATCGCTGTCCCGACGCTCGGACATCCGACCATCCAAAAGAGCCGGGGAACACTCACGCCGGAGAACCGAGGAACCTTCGCGAACGCCTCACCCGACCGGCTGCCGCACCCGACCCAGCCCGAGCAACCCGGTGCCCACCGCGATCCCCAACCCGGTGATCACCAACGCCGTGGCGGGCGCGCTCATCGCCAGCAGCACCGACAGCCCGAGCCCCAGGCACGCCGTGCGCATCGGCCACGTCCGGTCCTCCTGCAACAACACCCGCGCCGACGCGTTCGTGAAGCCGTAGTAGAACGCCGTCCCGCACGCACCGACCGCCAGCGCCGTCGACGGCGGCAGCGCCACCACCGCGCCCACCGCCAGCGCCGCGCCCACCACCTCCAAGGGCCACCCGGCCCGGATCGCCGGCAGGTCACCCGTCTCGGTCAACCCGACCAACGTCCGCCGCGCCGACGCGAGCACGAAGAACAGCGACGACACCGCCGCCACCGCCGCGCCGACCGCGAGCACGGGCAGCAGCCACGCCCCGTCGGCCACGACCAGCGCGTCACGCAGCGGCGCGGGCGACAACGCCAACCGCGCCGACCCGAGCTGCCGCAGCAGCGCCGCGCCCACGCCGACACCCACCAGCAGCACCACACCGATCACCACGGGCACGGCCACGTGCAGCACGCGGGAGGAGAACACCTGGTCACCGCCTCGCGGCGCGGTCACCCGCTCGAACCCGACGAACGCCGCGAACAGCAGCAGCGCCGCTCCCATGACCCCGTCGAACCCCGGCCCACCAGCCGCTGGCCCGATCCCGCCGACCGCCGGGTTCTCCGGCGGCGCCACGGAGAAGCACACCAGCACCACCAGCGCGAGCACCCCGAGCACCACACCCGCGGCGGCCACGCTCACCCCGGTGCTCCAGCGGACACCGGCCGCGCCCAACGCCGCCGTCACCACGATCAGCCCCACGGCCGCCGCCGCCCGGTGCTCCGGCACGACGTACGCGCCGAACATCCCGGCCAGCGCCGCGGCCATCCCCGCTCTGCCCACCAGGTGCGCGCTCGCGCCGATGCGCGCGGGCCACGGCCCGAGCTGGTTCCGGATGTAGGCGTACCCGCCGGGGGCGTCCGGATACGCGCGGTGTTGGTCCGCGGTCGAGAACGCGCAGCACAACGCCGTCACGGCGGCTAAGAAGAGGCCGGGCAGGAACCAGGGGCCCGCCACGGCCGCGGCGGGGGCGAAACCGGTGAACACACCGGCCCCCAACGTCGCGCCGAGGGCGAGCGCCACGGCTCCGGCACGGGGCGTGATTGTCACCGGTACACAGTCTCAGATCAACCGGGTGACCGCGAACGCCCGGCCGGTTGACCCCCGTTCGTGTTAATTGTTACTCATTGCGATCGAAGGTGCGGCGGCCATCAGTGTGAACGCGACCTTTAGCATTCGTCAGATCATCCCCATCCCGCCGCACGACCAGGAAGCGCCGGGAGGACCCCGTCAAGGAGCCGCAGTGACCGCGCCGAAGCTGGCCATCACCGACAGTGACCCGAGCAGCACCACCGCCGACGCCGTTGTGGTGGGCACAGTCCAGGGACCGGACGGCCTCGCCCTCGCCGCCGGCTCCGAGGCGGTGAACGCCGCGTTCGACGGCGCGCTGCTGGACGTGCTCGACGCCGTCGGCGCGAGCGGCAAGGCCGAGGAGGTCGTCACCGTGCCCGCGCTGGGCAAGCTCAGCGCGCGCGTCGTGCTCGCCGTGGGCCTCGGCAAGCCCGCCGACGACGGTTCGGTCACCGAGGAGCAGGTGCGCCGCGCGTCCGGCGCCGCCGCCCGCGCCCTCTCCGGCCGCAAGCGCGCGGTCACCACGCTGAGCACCCTGCACCTCGGCCCCGCCGTCGAGGGCACGCTGCTGGGCGCGTACTCGTTCACGGCCTACAAGTCGAACAAGGGCGACGGCCCGGTCGCGCGCGTCGACCTCGTCGCGCCGGCCGAGGGCAACATCCGTGCGCACCGCGCGACCCTCAAGGCGTCCACCGCGATCGCCGAGGCCGTCACCGCGACCCGCGACCTGGTGAACACCCCGCCGAACGACCTGTTCCCCGCCTCGTTCGCCGAGCGCGCCGCCGCCCTGGCCAAGGCCGAAGGCCTCGAGGTCGAGGTGCTGGACGAGAAGGCGCTGCGCAAGCAGGGCTTCGGCGGAATCCTCGGCGTCGGCGGCGGCTCCAGCCGTCCCCCGCGCCTGGTGCGCATCACCTACCGCGGCCCGAAGGCGGGCAAGAAGGTGGCGCTGGTCGGCAAGGGCATCACGTTCGACACCGGCGGCATCTCGATCAAGCCCGCCGCGGGCATGGACGAGATGACCTCGGACATGGGCGGCGCGGCGGCCGTGATCGCCACCGTCGTGCTGGCCGCGAAGCTGAAGTACCCGCTGGAGGTGACCGCGTGGGCCCCGATGGCGGAGAACATGCCGTCGGGCACCGCCTACCGGCCCGGTGACGTGCTGACCATGTACGGCGGCAAGACCGTCGAGGTGCTCAACACCGACGCCGAGGGCAGGCTGATCCTGTCCGACGCGATCGTGCGCGCCTGCGAGGACGCCCCGGACTACCTGATCGAGACGTCCACGCTGACCGGCGCGCAGGTCGTGTCGCTGGGCAAGCGGACGGCCGGTGTGATGGGCACCGAGGAGTTCCGCGACCGCGTGGCCGCGATCGGGCGCGCGGTGGGTGAGCAGGCGTGGGCCATGCCGCTGCCGGACGAGCTGCGCGGCGACCTCGACTCGAAGGTGGCCGACATCGCGAACGTGGCCGGGCACCGGTTCGGCGGCATGCTCGCCGCGGGCGTGTTCCTGCGGGAGTTCGTGGCCGAGGGCGTGACGTGGGCGCACATCGACGTGGCGGGGCCGTCGTTCCACACCGGTGGGCCGTACGGGTACACCACCAAGGGCGGCACCGGCGTGCCGGTGCGCACCCTGGCGGCGGTGCTGGCGGACATCGCGGCGAACGGCTGAGCCCGCGAGTCGTGGCTCGTGATGGTCAGTTCGCCACGCTGATCGCCTGACGGACGGTTCCCGGGTCGGCCAGGCAGCGCACCACCAGCGCTGCCAGGTCGGCCCGGGACACCCGCATGCCCCCGCGCACGTTGGTGCCCACCGCGGTGCGGTACGCGTCCGTGCGCGGACCGTTCGTGAGCTGGGGCGGGCGGACGATCGTCCACTCCAGACCGCTCGCGCGCACGACGTCCTCCATCCGCGCCATGTCACCCCACGGGTGCCTGAGCACCCGGCGCAGGACCGGCTTGACCAGGTAGCGGGTGAACGGGTCGTCGCCGTCGGTCACCATGCCGCTGTTGCTGACCACGACGAGCCGGCGCGCGCCGTGCGCCTTCATCGCCAGGACGACCGACCTCGTGCTGTCCGTCTGCACGGAGGTCGGCGCGAGCGCCGCCCGCGGGCCGATCGCCGAGACGACGGCGTCCGCGCCGGCCACGTGCGGTCCGATCGAGTCGGGGTCCATCACGTCGGCGACCGTGTCGCGGCCGTTGCGCGTGCGCACGATCGCGGTGACGTCGTGCCCCGCTCCCCGGGCCAGCTCGACGATCTTCGAGCCGGTGCCCCCGCTCGCGCCCAGAACCGTGATGCGCATGGCTCCACCCTTCGGTTGGTGAGTACTCACTAACCTCTAGGATAGCCCCATGACCACACGCGACCGCATGCTCGACGCGGCGGCCCACGTCATGCGCACCAAGGGGCTCGCGCGGGCGACCACGAAGGAGATCGCCAAGGCGGCGGGCTTCTCCGAAGCGGCGCTCTACAAGCACTTCGCGGACAAGACCGAGCTGTTCCTGTCCGTGCTGCGGGAACGCGCGCCGAGCGACCTGACGGGGCTGCTGGCCGGGCTGCGGGCAGGACGCGGCGAGGTGCGGGAGACGTTGGTCGGCATCGCGCGGGCCGCGATCGCGTTCTACGGCGAGACGTTCCCGATCGCCGCGTCGATCTTCTCCGAGCCGGCGTTGCTGGCGGCGCACCGGGACGCGCTGAAGGTGCACGGCGTCGGTCCGGCGACCGTGCCGGAGACGTTGGCGCGGTACCTGGAGGCGGAGCGGGAGCTGGGGCGGTTGCCGGCGGGCGTCGACCCGGGGTCGGCGGCGGACCTGCTGCTGGGCGCGTGCCACTACCAGGCGTTCCTGGGATTCTTCTCGGACCGGCCGGGAGATCCGGAAGCGCTGGTGAGGACGTTGTGGGACGGGATCAGGCAGGCCTGAGGGCAGGTTCGGGGCCGGACCCGGAGGCAGGCCGGAGGTCAGGCGCCCTGGTTCTTGCGCCGCGAGTACTCCCGCATCCGCTTCGGGTAGCCCACGATGCCCGCGTCGTAGATCGGGATCTCCAGCTTCTTGGCCAGCTTCTTCGCGCCCTCGGTGCCGTCGATCCGGCGGCGCGTCCACTCGCCGTCGTGCGCCACGAGCACGATCGTGGTGTCCGTCACGGTCGTCTTCGGCTCGACGTACGCCTCGACGCCCCGACGCGCGGCGGCCCACCGCTCCAGGTGGCCGGTGTCCGTGGACGTGGCCGATCTGAGCACGCCAGGCCGCTGCTTCCTGCGAAAACGGTCGAACAGCCCCACCGGGCCACCTCCTGCAAGGACTTCTGCCGACCATGGTGCCGGCGCCCGTGTGAAGGTGGGGGCAAATCGCCCCAAGACCGACACCGCGTCGCGGCCGTTCGCGCGGTAGTGACAAGATGGCAACCACACGCGCGCACCCGCGCGGAGTAAGGCATCAAGCTCTCCAGGGAGATTCCGTGACCGACACCTCCGCCGACCTTGTGATCCTCGGTGGCGGCTCGGGCGGCTACGCCTGCGCGTTCCGCGCGGCCGAGCTCGGCCTGTCCGTCATCCTGGTCGAGAAGGACAAGCTGGGGGGCACGTGCCTGCACCGCGGCTGCATCCCCACCAAGGCGCTGCTGCACGCGGCGGAGGTCGCGGACAACGCGCGCGAAGGTGACCAGTTCGGCGTGAAGTCCTCGCTGGAGGGCATCGACATCGCGGGCGTCAACTCGTACAAGGACGGCGTGGTCAGCCGCCTCTACAAGGGACTCCAGGGCCTGGTCAAGGCCAACAAGGTGACCCTGGTCGAGGGCGCGGGCACGTTCGTCGGCCCGAACACCGTCGAGGTGGACGGGCAGCGCTACACCGGCAAGAACGTGGTCCTGGCGACCGGCTCGTACGCGCGCAGCCTGCCCGGCCTGGAGATCGGCGGCCGGGTCATCACCAGCGACCAGGCGCTCAACCTGGACTTCATCCCGGAGAAGGTCGTCGTGCTCGGCGGCGGCGTGATCGGCGTCGAGTTCGCCAGCGTGTGGGCCTCCTTCGGCGCGGACGTGACCATCGTGGAGGCGCTGCCCCGCCTGGTCCCGGCCGAGGACGAGTACGCGTCCAAGCAGCTTGAGCGCGCCTTCCGCCGCCGCGGCATCAAGTTCAAGACCGGCGTGAAGTTCACCGGCGCGACGCAGAGCGAGTCGGGCGTGTCGGTCACGCTCGAGTCCGGTGACGTGCTGGAGGCCGACCTGCTGCTGGTGGCCGTCGGCCGCGGGCCGAACACGGCCGGCCACGGTTACGAGGAAGCGGGCGTGCAGATGGAGCGCGGCTTCGTCATCACCGACGAGCGGCTGCGCACGAGCGTCCCGGGGGTGTACGCCGTCGGCGACATCGTGCCCGGCCTGCAGCTCGCGCACCGGGGCTTCCAGCAGGGCATCTTCGTCGCCGAGGACATCGCCGGGCAGAACCCCAAGGTCATCGACGAGGCCGGCATCCCGCGCGTCACCTACTGCAAGCCCGAGGTCGCGTCCGTGGGGCTGACCGAGGCCGCGGCCAAGGAGAAGTACGGTTCCGCGGAGACGTTCGTCTACGACCTCGCGGGCAACGGCAAGAGCCAGATCCTGAAGACCGCCGGCGGTGTCAAGCTCGTGAAGGCACCCGACGGCCCGGTGGTCGGTGTCACCATGGTCGGCGAGCGGGTCGGCGAGCTGATCGGTGAGGCCCAGCTCATCTACAGCTGGGAGGCCTACCCCGAGGACGTGGCTCCGCTGATCCACGCCCACCCGACCCAGACAGAAGCCCTCGGCGAGGCTTTCCTCGCCTTGGCCGGCAAGCCGCTGCACGTGCACGGCTGACCGTCGCACCCCAGTCAGCCGATCCCCGACCCACGCACGAGGAGTCAGCGAACGATGGCCTTCTCCGTCCAAATGCCCGCACTCGGCGAGAGCGTCACCGAGGGCACGGTCACCCGCTGGTTGAAGCAGGAGGGTGACCGCGTCGAGGTCGACGAGCCCTTGCTGGAGGTGTCCACCGACAAGGTCGACACCGAGATCCCGTCGCCCGCGGCGGGCGTGCTCCAGAAGATCGTCGCCCAGGAGGACGAGACCGTCGAGGTCGGCGCTGAGCTCGCCGTCATCGGTGACGGTTCGGACTCCGGGGCGTCGTCCGACGCGTCCGACTCGACCGCCGGTGACGCTGCCGCGCCGGCCGAGGAGGCGCAGCCGGAGCCGCAGTCCGAACCCGAGTCCCAGTCCGAGCCGCAGTCCGCGCCCGAGCCCGAGGCGGAGGCCGCGCCGGCCCAGTCCGGCGGGTCGGCCGAGGGCACCCCGGTGACCATGCCCGCGCTGGGCGAGAGCGTCACCGAGGGCACCGTGACCCGGTGGCTCAAGGCCGTCGGCGACTCGGTCGAGGTCGACGAGCCGCTGCTGGAGGTGTCCACCGACAAGGTCGACACCGAGATCCCGTCGCCGGTGGCGGGCACCCTGCTGGAGATCACCGCCGGTGAGGACGAGACCGTCGAGGTCGGCGGTCGGCTCGCGGTGATCGGTTCGGGTTCGCCGGCGCCGGCGGCGCAGGAAGCGCCGAAGCCGGAGCCGAAGCAGGAGGCTCCCCGGCAGGAGGCCCCGAAGCAGGAGGCGCCCCAGCAGGAAGCCCCCAAGCAGGAGGCACCCAAGCAGGAGGCTCCCGCGCCGAAGCAGGAAGCTCCCAAGGCCGAGCCGGAGGCCGAGTCGAATGGTGCGCCCTACGTGACGCCCCTGGTGCGCAAGCTCGCCTCGGAGAACGGCATCGACCTGGCCACGCTCAAGGGCACGGGTGTCGGCGGCCGGATCCGCAAGCAGGACGTGCTCGCGGCGGTCGAGGCCAAGAAGGCCCCGAAGCAGGAGGCGCCCCAGCCGGCGGCGTCGGCCCCGGCCCAGCGCGTCGCGTCGGCCCCGGCCGACACCAGCGGCAAGCGCGGCACGGTGCAGAAGCTGCCCCGGCTGCGGCAGATCGTCGCCCAGCGCACGCGGGAGTCGCTGCAGGTCTCGGCGCAGCTCACGCAGGTGTTCGAAGTGGACGTCACCAAGATCGCCCGGCTGCGGAACAGGGCCAAGGCCGCGTTCGAGCAGCGCGAAGGCACGAAGCTGACGTTCCTGCCCTTCTTCGCCAAGGCGGCGGTCGAGGCGCTCAAGCAGCACCCGGTGCTGAACGCGTCGATCGACGAGGAGAAGAAGGAGGTCGTGTACCACGGTGCCGAGCACCTGGGTATCGCGATCGACACCGAGCGGGGCCTGCTCAACGCGGTCATCGCGAACGCGGGTGACCTGAACCTGGCCGGCCTGTCGCACAAGATCGGTGACCTGGCGGCGCGGGCGCGGGCCAACAAGCTCACGCCCGACGAGCTGACCGGCGGCACGTTCTCGCTGACCAACCTGGGCAGCAACGGCGCGCTGTTCGACACGCCGATCATCCAGCAGCCGCAGGTCGGCATCCTGGGTGTGGGCGTGGTCAAGAAGCGGCCCGTGGTGATCACGGACGAGAACGGTGACGACACCATCGCCATCCGGTCCATGGCCTACCTCGCGCTGACCTACGACCACCGGCTGGTGGACGGTGCGGACGCCGGTCGGTTCCTCACGACCGTGAAGAACCGGTTGGAAGAAGGGTCGTTCGAGGCCGACCTCGGGCTCTGAGAGTCGAATGACCGGAAGCCGCTCCCCGGGTGGGGGGCGGCTTTTGGTTTCGGCGAAGATAAAAGATCAGAAGACTGAAGATTCCTCGCCGGACGGGCGGATCAGCAGGATGGCAACCAAATCCGTTGTCGGCTCCTGTCGGGTTGGTGGTGGTCAGGGTTACGTGTCATCCCACCGACCGACCTCCGGGCTACCACACGCGGCAGGGCGAAGCCAGGTCGGCGGGATGACACGAATCCCTGCTTCGGGAAGTCGCGGTGAGGTGGCGGGGGTGACACGGTTGCCGCTGTGCAACCGGTGGCGTGCTGCGAGACGATCAACGCATGCGGGTTGTCATCGCGGGATCGTCGGGGTTGATCGGCACCAGTGTGGTCGCCGCGTTGCGCGGTGGGGGGCACGAGGTGCTGCGGCTGGTTCGGCGGCGGCCGTCCGGGCCGGATGAGCGCGGGTGGGATCCGCCGGCCGGGCGGATCGACGGTGGGGCGCTGGACGGGGTCGACGCGGTGGTCAACCTCTGTGGGGCCGGGGTCGCGGACAAGCGGTGGAGTGACGCGCGCAAGCAGGTGTTGTTGGACAGTCGCACGGTGCCGACGGAGGTGTTGGCGGCGGCTGTGGTGGAGCACGGGGTGCCCGTGTTGGTGAACTCCAGCGCGGTGGGGTACTACGGCGACACCGGGGACGAGGTGGTCGACGAGTCGAGCCCGTCGGGGACGGGGTTCCTGGCGGGGCTGTGCCGGCAGTGGGAGGCGGCGACGGCCGGTGCGGAGGGGCACGCGCGGGTGGTGAAGATGCGGACCGGGTTGGTGATCAGTCCGTCGGGTGGTTTGTTCGGGAAGATCAGGCCGTTGTTCTCGTTGTTCCTGGGTGGGCGGTTGGGTGATGGGCGGCAGTACATGCCGTGGATCTCGTTGGACGATGTGACGGCGGCGATCCAATTCTTGGTGGAGAACGACGTGTCGGGGCCGGTGAATGTGACGGCGCCCGGTCCGGTGACCAATGCGGAGTTCACGCGGACGGTCGGTCACGCTTTGCGCCGACCCACGCCGTGGGTGGCACCGACGTTCGCGTTGAAGGCCGTGTTGGGCGAGATGGCGGAGGAGGGGCTGTTGGCCGGGCAGCGGGCGGTGCCGCGGGTGTTGGAGCAGCGGGGCCTCCAGTTCCTGCACCCGGCGCTCGGGGCGGCCGTCGCGGCGGCCGTCGAGAGGTGATGGGCGTGCTGGTCGGCGTCGTGCTGGCGCTGGCCTCGATGGTGTTGGGGCTCACGGTCCGGCACGAACCCCCCGCGGTGGACGAAGGGCTGCGGCGGGGGGCGGTGGCGTTGGGGCCGGGGTTCGTGGACGTGTCGGCGGTGGTGAGCTTCGTGCTCAGCCCGGGGCTGGCGACGATCGCGTTGGTCTCGTTGGTGTTGCGGGCGTTCCTCGCGAAGGACCCGTTGTTGGCGCGGTGCGCGGTGCTGTTGGCGGTGTGCTGGTCCACGGTCCTCGCCCGGTACTGGTACCAGCGGGTCCGGCCGATCGAGTTCCCGAAGTGGGCGTACCCGAGCGGGCACGTCACGGCGGTCACGTCGGTGGCGTTCACGGGGGTGGTGCTGTGCGCGTGGTTGGCCCGCCGGTGGTTGAAGGTCGCGGTGGTGCTGGCGTGCACGGCGGTGGTGGTGACGGCGGCCAGCCGGGTGGTGTTGGAGATGCACTGGTTCACCGACACGGTGGGTGCGGTGCTGGCGGTGGTCGGGGTGGGCCTGGTCGTCTCCCGTGCCCTTCGGCTGGTGCCCGTGGGCGTAGTGTCGAGACGTGAGCAGTCCTGACCTTTCCTGCCGCACCTCGACGGACCCGATCGAGGTGCGCGAGCTGGGCACCATCGACTACCTGGCCGCGTGGGACCTGCAGCGGGAGCTCGCCGAGGCGCGGGCGAACGGCGCGATCGGCGACACGATGCTGCTGCTGGAGCACCCGCCCGTCTACACGTGCGGTCGGCGCACCGAGGCCGAGGAGCGGCCCAGGGGTGGCGACGTGCCGGTCATCGACGTGGACCGGGGCGGGAAGATCACCTGGCACGGGCCGGGGCAGTTGGTGGGCTACCCGATCGTGGGGCTGGCCGAGCCGTTGGACGTCGTGCAGTACGTGCGGCGGTTGGAGCAGGCGTTGATCCACGTGTGCGACCACTTGGGTGTGCGCACGGGGCGGGTCGAGGGGCGCAGCGGTGTGTGGCTCCCGGCTGACGACCGGGGTGGCGAGCGCAAGGTCGCGGCGATCGGGATCCGGGTGCAGCGCGGCGTCACGATGCACGGGTTCGAGATCAACTGCGACGCGGACCTGGCGGCGTTCGGCGACATCATCCCGTGCGGGATCAGGGACGCGGGGGTGGCGTCGCTGTCGCACGAGCTGGGACGTGACGTGACGGTGGCCGAGGTGCTGCCGTTGGTCCGTCGGGCGGTGGTGGACGCGTTGAACGGCGACCTGCCCGTGACCGATCGGACGATCGTGCGGGAGCAGCCGGTGGCGGCCGGGGTGACGTTCGCGGTCCGGGCGGGCTGACGGGTCTACCCTCTGGAGTTCCGGAATTACGGACAACTGGAGGGAGATCGTCGTGCTCCTGACTCGACGGCACCTGTTCCGAGCGTGCGGGGTGGCCGGTGCCGTGACGGTGCTGCCCGGCGTCGCGTCCGAGAGCTGGTTCGACTGGATGCGGGCGAACCGGCGGCACGTGGCGGTGGTGCTCGACGGGCGTGGTGGGCGGGTCGCGCACCGGCCGCACGAGCGGCAGCCGTTGGCGGCGGTTCGGGTGCTGTCGCACCTGGCCGCGTACGCGGGGGGTGGTGTCGCGGCGGACGAGAGGGTGCGCGTCCGGGAGTGGGAGCAGTACCACCTGGGTTTCGACGGTGGCGCGCACCAGGCGGCGTTGCGGGCGTTGGGGCTCACGTCCACGAACGGGGTGGTGGCGGACGAGCCGCAGCGGTTCGTGACGGTGGGCGAGCTGGTGTCGGTGATGGTCCGGCACGGCGACCTCGCGGCCGGCGACTGGCTGGGGCGGCGGTTGGGGGTGGCGGTGCCGGCGTTCGCGGCCGAGGTGTTGCGGTTGGTGCTCGGGCGGTCGGTGGAGGTCGAGCGGTACGTGGACGATCCGCGGTTGCGGCTCGAAGTGCTCGGGCGGTTCCCCGACGTGACGGACGAGAAGCGTCGTTCGTGGGCGCTGGGGACGTGGGCGGGCACGGCGGCGGAGGTCAACCGGATGTGCCGGAAGGTGCTCGACGGTGTGGTGGTGGGAGTGCTGCCGGGGATCGTGGCGGTCGGCTTGAACGTGCCGGAGGGCAGTGCGGCCGTGCTGGTCGAAGAGGTCGACGAGGGGTGGCAGGCGCGGGCCGGGGAGTTGGCCGGGTTGGCGCGCAGGGCCTTGGTGGAGGCCGCTGTGCTGCGGGAATTCCAGGTGGGCCTCTCGTAGGATGACCGCGGTGGACCTGGTGCAGCGACTTGCCGAGCTGGAACAGCGCGTGGCCGCGTTGGAGGGCGACGAGCGGGACGCGCTCGCGGGTGCCGCGGCGGGTGACAGCCCGGTGTCGTGGCGGGTGGACGTGACGCCGGAGCACGTGCTGTCGTTGCCGGACCGGCCCCGGATCGAGGTGCTGTCCGCGTTGGCGCACCCGGTGCGGGTGGAGATCGTGCGCACCCTCCTGGCGCGGGGCGGGCAGCCCGCGACGGCGTTGCAGCAGGCGGCCCGGTTGGGGTCGACCGGCCAGCTGTACCACCACTTGAAGGCGTTGACCGCGTCCGGCGTGGTGGAGCAGGACAAGCGCGGGAGCTACCGGTTGCGGCAGGCCGCGACCGTGCCCGTGCTCGTCCTGCTCACCGCCGCGTCGGACGTCGCCGGTCAGCTCCGGAGCTGAGGCGCGACGGCCTGCGCGATGAACTCCACGTGGTCGAGGTCGGCGAGGTCGAGGACCTGGAGGTAGGCGCGGCTGATGCCGGTCTGCTCGCGCCACGAGCCCAGCTTGTCGACCACCTCGTCCGGCGTGCCGGCCAGGCCGTTCTCGCGCAGCTCGGCCACGTCGCGGCCGATGGCGGCGGCCCGGCGGGCGACCTCGGCGTCGTCACGGCCCACGCACACGACGAGCGCGGCGGAGCGGGTGACCTCCTCCGGGTCGCGGCCGATGTCGGCGCACGCGGCGTCCACGCGGGCCAGCACCTCGACGGCGTCCGCGACGGGCTGGAACGGGAGGTTGAACTCGTCGGCGAACCGGGCGGCCAGCGCGGGCGTGCGCTTGCGTCCCGTGCCGCCGACCAGCACCGGGATGCGTTGCGCGGGCTTGGGGAGCGCGGGCGAGTCGGTGAGGGTGTAGTGCTTGCCGGAGAAGTCGTAGGTCTGGCCGACGGGCGTGTTCCACAGGCCGGTGATGATCTCCAGCTGCTCCTCGTACCGCTCGAAGCGCTCGCGGGTCGCGGGGAACGGCAGGCCGTAGGCGGTGTGCTCGTCCTCGAACCAGCCCGCGCCGAAGCCGAACTCGACCCGGCCGCCGGACATGTGGTCCACCTGCGCCACCGAGATGGCCAGCGGGCCGGGGTGGCGGAAGGTGGCGGCGGTCATCAGCGTGCCGAGGCGGATCGTGCTCGTGTCACGGGCGAGGCCCGCCAGCGTGATCCAGGCGTCGGTCGGGCCGGGCAGGCCGTCGCCGTCACCCATCTTGAGGTAGTGGTCGGAGCGGAAGAACGCGCCGTAGCCCGCGGCCTCGGCGGTGCGCGCCACCGCCAGCAGGTCGTCGTAGGAGGCCCCTTGCTGAGGCTCGGTGAAGATGCGGAGTTCCACCCGGTTGACGCTAGTCCGACGGGTCGGCCCGCCGCGATTCGAGTGCCTTCACCGGCGGCGGGACCGTGAGCGCTTGTCCTCGACGGGCGGTGGGACGTCGGTCCGGACCCGGAGGCCTTCCACCACGCGGACGATGGTGCGTTCGACCTCGGCGCTGGCCTTGCGGGGGTCGGACGCGCCGGCGATCGTGCTCGCGCCCGCGGACAGCGCGCCGAACAGCAGGCGGCTCATGGTCTCGACGGGCAGCTGTTCCAGTTCGCCGGAGGTGACCAGGACCTCGATCGTGGAGCGCAGCAGGCCGTAGCTGAAGTGCTCCTCCGCCTCGCGCCAGCGCTCCCAGCCCATCACCACCGGCGCCTCGTGGATGACGATCCGCTGGTAGGCGGGCTCCAGGCAGACCCGCACGTACGCGCGCAGACCCGCGATGGCGGTCTCCCACGGGTCGCCGGGCGCGCTCACGATCTCGCCGAGCTTCTCGATGAACTTCGTCTCGACCGAGTCGAAGGCCGCCTCGAACAAGGCCTGCTTGCCGCTGAAGTGGTGGTAGAGCGCGCCCTTGGTGAGGCGGGCCCGCTTGGCCACCTCGTCCAGCGAAGTGCCCGCGTAACCGCGTTTGGTGAACAGCTCCACGGCACTGTCGACGAGCGCCTGCCTCGTCGACTCCGAGTAGTCCAACCGCCTCGACCGCACTGTCACCACGTTCACAACCGTACGACATACCGACGGTACGTACTCGTGGTATGTTCGTCTCATACCGGCGGTATGCGAAAGACCTGGGGTATGACGCCGGTCACCACAAGAGGAGGGCGTGATCATGAGCTGGTCCGACTTCTACCGACGGCGCGACGCGCTGGACGCCGTGCTCCGCGCCGCGGCGGGGGATCCCGCGGCACCCCTGGCGTTCGACCGCGACCTGTTCGCCACCGAGGACGAACTGCTCCTGGCCCTGCACTACCGCTGGATGCAGCAGCTCACCGGACGGCTCGGCGCGGCTCTGGAGGACAGCGACGACCGGGTCGAGACCGTCGCCCGCACGTGGCGGGCGCTGGCCGCCGAACAGCCCGTGCTGCGGGCCGTGCTCGACGCGCACCTGACGTCCACCGAGGCGATCGAGCGCGAGCAGCGCATGCTGGCCCTCACCGCGGGCCTGGCCGAGCTGTCCGAGCCCGCCGCGGAGATCGCCCGGGTCGGCGCGGCGTTCGCGAACCTGGTCCGCACGCGGCCGGGCGTCGTGGCGGGCCGGCACCGCAGGCTCGCCAAGAGCGCCTGACCGCCTGGTAGGTATTGACCCATGCCGAAGTGGAACGCCCGGAAGTGGGACACCGCGGACATCCCGGACCAGAGCGGGCGCACCGCGCTGGTCACCGGGGCCAACTCGGGCCTCGGCCTGCGCACCGCCGAGGTGCTGGCGGGCAAGGGCGCGCGCGTCCTGCTGGCCTGCCGGTCCCCCGAACGGGGGCAACGCGCGTTGGAACGCGTGCTCGCCACCGGCGGCAAGGCCGAGCTGGTGCCGCTGGACCTGGCCGACCTGGCGTCGGTCCGCGCGGCCGCCGCACAGGTGCGCGAGCGCACCGGTGACGCGCTGGACGTGCTGGTCAACAACGCGGGCGTGATGGCGGTGCCGCTGGGGCGCACCGCCGACGGCTTCGAGCGCCAGTTCGGCACCAACCACCTCGGCCACGCCGCCCTGACGTGGCTGCTGATGCCCGCGCTGCGCACGCGGCCGGGCGCGCGTGTCGTCACCGTGTCGAGCCTGCTCCACCAGATCGGCCGGGTGGACCTGGCCGACCCGAACTACGAGGTGCGCCGGTACACGGCCTGGGGCTCGTACGGGCAGTCCAAGCTCGCCAACCTGCTGTTCGCCAGGGAGCTGGACCGGCGCACGCGCGCGGCGGGCCTGGACGTGACGTCCGTCGCCGCGCACCCCGGCATGACGGCCACCGAGCTGAGCGCCAACATGGCGCGGGCGAGGCGCAACCCGCTGCTCGGGCTCGGCACCAGGATCAGCGACTTCTTCTCCCAGTCGGTCGAGGTCGGGGCGTTGCCGCAGCTCTACGCGGCGACGTCGCCGGACGTCGAGCCGGGCGGCTACTACGGGCCGGACGGGTTCCGCGAGACGCGCGGTCACCCGGCCCGCGCGGGGTCCACCACCGCGGCCCGCGACGAGCTCGCGGCCAGCCGGTTGTGGGACTTGACGGCCAAGCTCACGGGCGTCGCACCCGACCCCTCGTGACGTAGGGTTGAGGTCGTGACCGTCGTACCTGAAGGTCGGAAGCTGCTGCGGCTGGAAGTCCGCAACAGCCAAACGCCCATCGAGAAGAAGCCCTCGTGGATCAAGACCAAGGCGAAGATGGGCCCCGAGTACCGGGAGCTCAAGGGCCTGGTCAAACGCGAGGGCCTGCACACGGTGTGCGAAGAGGCCGGTTGTCCCAACATCTACGAGTGCTGGGAAGACCGGGAGGCCACCTTCCTGATCGGTGGCGAGCAGTGCACCCGTCGCTGCGACTTCTGCCAGATCGACACCGGCAAGCCCGCCGACCTCGACCGCGATGAACCGCGTCGGGTGGCGGAGTCCGTGCAGGCCATGGGTCTGCGCTACTCGACCGTGACCGGCGTGGCGCGCGACGACCTGGAGGACGGCGGGGCGTGGCTGTACGCCGAGACCGTCCGCCAGATCCACGCGATGAACCCCGGCACCGGCGTCGAGCTGCTGATCCCGGACTTCAACGCGGTGCCCGAGCAGCTGGCCGAGGTGTTCTCGTCGCGGCCCGAGGTGCTGGCGCACAACCTGGAGACCGTGCCGCGCATCTTCAAGCGCATCCGGCCGGCGTTCCGCTACGAGCGGTCGCTGGAGGTCATCACCGCCGCCCGCGAAGCCGGGCTGGTGACGAAGTCCAACCTGATCCTGGGCATGGGCGAGACCCCGGACGAGGTCACCGAGGCGTTGAGCGACCTGTACGACGCGGGCTGCGAGATCATCACCATCACGCAGTACCTGCGGCCCTCGCCCCGGCACCACCCGGTGGAGCGGTGGGTCAAGCCGGAGGAGTTCGTGACGCACAAGGAGACCGCCGAGCAGATCGGTTTCTCCGGTGTCATGGCCGGCCCGCTGGTCCGCTCGTCCTACCGCGCCGGCCGGCTGTACGCGCAGGCCGTGCAGAAGCGCGGGGACGTGCTGCCGGAGAACCTGCGCCACCTGCTGGAAGCCGGTGGCGCGGCGCAGGAGATCACCTCACTGCTGTCGGCTCGCTGACCACCACGCCGTCCAGCGCCCGGACGTAGTCGGAGCCGAAGGCGCTGGACGGCGTGTGCGCGCCGGGGGTCGTGCCCGCCAGGCGCTGGACCGCACGGACCACGGAGTCGGCGGTCAGGTCGTAGGCGTTCGGGCCGGAGAGCGCGGCCCGCACGCGGTGGCCCTCGCCGTCCCAGACCTCGCCGAAGACCTCGCAGCGGGTCCTGGCCCTGGTGGCCGCGTTCGGGCCGCCGATGCGCTTGGCCAGCGCCCGGCCGAGCCGTTGCGCGGCGGTGGTGCGCAGCAGTGGCGCGGTGAGCGGCTGGAGCTTGCCCAGCGCGCCCGGGATGGTGGTGAACGTGGTGACGTTCGGGATGCCGGTGGACCGGTAGGCCGTGCTCACGTCGCCCCACGGGATGGCGCCGACCTCCCTGGGCCGGTCGCGGAACTGGGCCGTGCGGCGGCGGTGGCCCAGCGGGACGTCGCGGATCACGCCGTCCACGCGCGCCCGTCCCCCGCCGCCCGAGCCTTCGACGGCGGTCATCGCCGTGCCCGCGCTCGCGCCGCCCTGGACCAGGAACGCGAGGTCGAGGTGCGTGGCCGTGGGGAGGGCGTCGTGCAGCAGGGCGGCGAGGCAGTCGGTGGGCACGACGTCGAACCCCGCGCCGGGCAGCAGCACCACGCCGGCCCGCTTCGCGTCCTCGTCCCGCCGGCTGACGGCTTCGAAGACGTCGATTTCACCCGTGATGTCGACGTAGTGCGTCCTGGAGTCCAGGCAGGCGTCGACCACGGGCCCCGAGGTCGAGGAGAACGGCCCGGCGCAGTGCGCGACCGCGTCCACGTCCGCGAGCGCCCGCGCCGCTTGGTCGAGGCCGAAGACCCGGTGCTCCAGGCCGAGCCGGTCGGCCAGGGGCCGCAGCTTGGCCGCGTCCCGCCCGGCGAGCACCGGCCGCAGCCCGCGCCGCACCGCCAGTTCCGCGACGAGCGTGCCGGTGTACCCGTAAGCGCCGTAGACCATCCACCTCATGGGGTAGAAGCTACTCGTAGGTAGCTACGGGGACGAGTCGCGCCGCACGACGACGCTCCCGGCCACGCACAGCAACCCGACCACGATGACCGGCGCGGCCCACGCCAACCGCTCCATCCGCAGCCGGCCGCAGATCTCGACGAACGCCGGCCCCTCGGCCTCGACCACCACGGCGTCGTACCCCATGCCCACGCTGTTCCCGCAGGACACCGCGACGCCTTCCGGCGAGTCCGCGGACAGGGGCAGCAGCATGATCAGCAGCCCGGCCAGGAAGAACGCGGCACCGACCACCGCGATGACCGTCCTGGGCGACATGCGAGGAAGTTACGCTTTCGCCCCGCCGCGGGGTAGGGGGATGTCACATAGGGAGATCCGGTTAGCAACCCCTAATCGGCCATTCGGCCCACGTGGGGCAAGCGGACGCCTCTCTGCGCCGAACGGTCCCGCCGCGTTTCGCCTCGACCTGTCGCACCATTCGCCGACGGCGGCAGCTTCAGCAACTCTTCAGGAAACGATCACGCCCGAAAAACGATAATCACCACATCGAGTGACTTGCTTTTCCGTAGTGCCACTCACTACGCCCAACGCCGCGCCCCAGCGTGGTCTTCGCACCTCATCACCCCCGTCCACACCTCACCGCCGCTGAGCTCACCCCACTTGCCGCTCGCCGACCGACCCGCCCGTTCCACCCGTCCGCGGGCCACGGTGAATGCACACGCCGAACTCTTCCTCGCCGTTCCGCCGCGCCCGAAAAGGAGTTCCGACCGCCATGAACACCGTCGAAGACGACACCCTGCTGACCGTTCTGGAACGTCGCCTGGCCGCCGCGCTGGGCGGCAGCACCCGGTTCGGCCACCTCGCCCTCCGCTGGCCCGCCGCCGCCGCACCACGAGCAGGCGACACGGTCTCGTTCCGCAGCAACGACGTCGGCGGCTACGGCCCGGTTCCGCTGGACCCGACCCTGGACGTCACCGCCGTCACCACCCGCTTCGCCCGCATCCCGGAGTTCGCCCGGACCGACGAGCTCAAGCAGTCCCGCCTGATCCCCTGCGCCGACCCGGCCCGCGAACAACTGCTCACCGCCCCGATCCCGATGGACCGCTGGGTCGCCTTCGACACCACCATCGGCGACCGGACCTACCACCTGCGCGAGGGCCGCTGGCACGGGACGGCCTGACCGGTGGTCGACCGCGTCACGGCTCGTGCTTGATGGTCTTCATGGTCAGGTGCGAGTCGACGCGGCCGATGCCGGGTGTGTCCTCGAGCCGGTCGGTGACGAAGCGCTCGAACGAGTCGAGGTCGGCGGTCGCGATGCGGAGGAAGTAGTCGGGCAGGCCGAACATCCGGCGGAACTCCACTACCTCGGCGTAGCCCGCGACCAGTTCCTCGAACCGGGCGACCGTGGCGCGGTCCTTGACGGCCAGGTCGACGTTGACGATCACCTCGAACGCCCGGCCGGTCCGGACCGGGTCGACGCGGGCGTGGTAGCCGGTGATCACGCCGTCCCGTTCGAGGCGGCGCACCCGGCGCAGGCAGGGTGCCGGAGTCAGGCCGACCCGGTCGGCGAGTTCGGTGTTGGTGAGCCGGGCTTCCGCGCGTAGCTGCTCGATTATTGCGCGATCGATGCTGTCCACGCCGGATTATTGCTCCGCGAAGCCCGGTCGAACAATTCCCGCAATCGCGTTGCCCGAGTCCTTGGCTACCGTTGCCGACATGGCGACGATCTCGGAGCTGTACCACTACCCGGTGAAGGGCTGCGCCGGAATCCGCCTCCGGTCCGGCCGGCTCGGCCACGCCGGCCTCGAACACGACCGCCGCTACCTCGTCACCGACCTCTCCGGCACCTACCGCTCCCAACGCCGCGACCCGCTGCTGGCCACGATCCGGCCGACCGTCGACCCTGATCGGCTCACCCTGGCCGCGCCCGAGGCCGGCAGCATCGCCGTGCCGATCGACACGACCTCACCACGACGTCCGGTCACGTTGTTCGGCTCGCGCTACACGGGCATCGACCAGGGCGACCCCGTCGCCGCCTGGCTGACCGCCGTCCTCGGCGCACCGAGCCGGCTCGTCCTGGCCCCGCCCGAACACCACCGCGTCACCGACGGCCGCACCGCGGGCACGTCGGCCTACGCCGACAGCTGCCCGGTGCACCTGCTCTCCGCCACCTCGCTGCACGCCCTGAACGCCCGGATCACCGCCAACGGCGGCCACCCCGTCCCGGCGAGCCGCTTCCGCCCGAACATCGTCGTCGACGACTGGCCCGCGCACGAAGAGGACCACGCCCTCCACCTGACCACCGGAACCGTCGAACTGGCCTACGCCAAACCGGCCATCCGCTGCGCCGTCACCACCGTCGACCAACCGACCGGCACCCGGGCCGGCCCGGAACCACTGCGCACCCTCGCCGCGTACCGCCGCACACCGGCCGGTGTCGCGTTCGGCGCGAAGTACGCCGTCCTCGTCCCGGGCCACCTCTCCGTGGGCGACGACTTCATCCCCACCACCCGCTCCGAGCCGGACCTGTCCGGCATCACCGAAACCGCCGTCATTCCGTGACGGGTCGCTTCACGCCTGGCCTACGAACACGGCCTTGTCCGAGCCGAAAGTGGGCTGCAAGGTGATCTGGAGTTCGCCGGGCTGCGCACCGACGGAGAAGGCCGTCTCGTACGTGTAGGTCTTGCCGGGCAGCACCGTGGCGTTCCCCGCACCGCCGTTTCCGCACCCACCACTGGAGTCGAACACCGTTTCCGCTTTCCGCCCGTCGAATTGCGCATCGCTGCCGAACGAGAGGAGTCCGGCGTCGAACGACTTGTCGGTGCCGTTGGTGACGGTCACGGTCACCTTGGTCGCGCGAGCGATGTTCGGCGGTGCCGCGTACTCGCCGGGCGTGCACGGCGTGGGCGCGGAGACCTCGACGGCCAAGCCGTCGGCCCAGGTGTAGCGCTGTCCCCAAGTGGGCGGCGCCTGCGCCGCCCCGGGCTTCGGCTCGACCGGCGCGGCACTGTCCACACCGCCGCTGACCTGCCCTTGGTTGGTCGAGCCGTTGATGATCTCGTCGAGTTCCTCCACCGCCGCTTGCTGCACCATGACGGTGAAGACGATCCCGAGCACGCAGAGCACCACACCGATCACCGCGACGATCTTCTTGGTGCCGAAGAGCGCGATGAACCCGAGGACCAGACCGACGCCGGCGACGACTGCGGTCAGGTTGTTGAGGATGATGATCGGCGAACCGACAATGCCCACTACACCCAGAATCAGGGCCGCCCACGCGAGCGCGGCGAACTTGGTCGGCTTCGCCGCCACCGGCTGGGGATAGGGCTGGGGGTGGGAGATCTGCTGGTGTTCCACGGCGCACTTCCTCGAATTCGATGTACGCCCGATCATCGCGAGTGCCCGAACGCACGTTACAACGCGTGCCGGACCGTTATCCCGACAACCCGATGTAACGCACATGCCCTTTTCCGCGATGCGCCGCCCAGATGAAGGTGAGCTTTATTCGACATGTGTGTCGCGGATCCACCCGAGGTACCCGGACTACTCCACTGCGTCGAAGGCCGAGCGCCAGGGATAGCCGGCCATCACCGTGCTCCCGGTTCTCGGCGGGTGCGGTTGGAAGCCTCCCGCGCCGAACAGCACCTTCACGCCCGAGGCAGAGAAAGGCGACGCAGTGCCCGCGAACACGATCCCGCAAGCCGCCCTGGACTACGCCGAGATGGGCCGGCCCGTCCTGCCCAAAGCCATCTGGCACAACGGTCACTTCGCCGATCCGGCGGACGAGTCCCGTGTCATCGACCCCTGTCTGCGACCGTCCGACGAGGCGACCACAAATGCCCGCCGTGTGCGCGACTGGTGGTCGGGGCCCGGACTGCACCGGCCCAACGTCCTCACGGTCACAGGCTCTCGCCTGGGCGCGTTCATGGTGGCCGAGAGCCTCGTGATGACGTTGGCCGACGACCCGCGGTCGCCGCCTCACCGACGCCGGTCCTCGCGTGCCCGAACATGCCGATCGCCTCCTTCCTGGTCCACCCGCCCGTGCCGTCGGTGCTCCTGAGCGCCCGGGCTCGGGTGGGGCCGCGGGAATGCCCATCCCGCTACCCCCGAGTGCCCTGGACACCACACCGGTGATGTGGCTGGTGACGCCCGAACAGGCAGGCAACCGCCTGATGCCCGCCGACGCGCTGGCGGACCTGATCCACGAGCACGAGAGGAAAGCCGCGTGAACGCGCACGAGATCGCCCGCCAGGAAGCCCCACGCCTGTTCGCCATCGTCGAGGAGTACGAAGACCCGAAGGACGTCCGCGTCGCCGGCTACGGCGTGGCCTACGACGACCGGGCCGACGCCAACTCCGTCGAGGTCGACTTCCGGCTCACCTCCGACAGCCCCAACCACGCGCGAACCGTGTTCGAGATCAGCTCCCCGATCAGCCGGAGCACGACGAGCACACGTGATCTGGCTGGACGAAACCTGAGAGCACGCGACAGGACCACCGCGACGCTCCCAGGGCGAAGCGAAGGCGCCAAGCGCTGAAGTGGAGCCCGCCGCCGTGGGGCCAGGGGCGAGAGCCCCGGCAGGGGTCCGGGGGGCGGAACCCGCCGGGCGGGGTCTGGGGGTTGCACCCCGGGTGACGCGGTGGGCGCGGCAGGATTCGAACCTGCGACCGCTCGGGTGTAAACCGAGTGCTCTTCCGCTGAGCTACGCGCCCGGGGCAGCGCCGGTGGTGAGGCGGCGCCGGGAAGGTATCAGGACAGGGCGGCGACGGCCTTCTTCCAGGCTTCCTGGTCGCGGGGTTCGCCCGGGGCGTTCACCTCGGCGTAGCGGACCACGCCGGCGGTGTCGATGAGGAACGTGCCGCGGTTGGCGAGACCGGCCTGCTCGTTGAACACGCCGTACGCCCGGGCGACCTGCCCGTGCGGCCAGAAGTCCGACAGCAGCGGGAACTGGTAGCCCTCTTGGGCGGCCCACGCCTTCAAGCTGAACGGTGTGTCCACGGACACGCCGATGACCTGCACGTTCTCGTCCTCGTAGGCGGCCAGCTCGTCGCGCACCTGGCACAGTTCACCGGTGCAGATGCCGCTGAACGCGAACGGGTAGAACACGAGCAGCACGTTGCGCTCCCCGCGGAACGAGGACAGCGTCACGGGCTGCTTGTTGTAGTCGTTGAGCGTGAAGTCAGGGGCCTGAGCGCCAACCTCGACCAATGCAACCCTCCACCACCGCGTGCCACGTGGGCAACCCGAAGAACGGGCTCCACCCGATCGGGGAGCCCGCCGTCGAGCCTAGGGCATGGCGGTCGGCGTGCCTCGTCCGCGGTCAGCGCTTCGTCTTGGCCGCCGACTTCGGGGAGACGAGCCTGGTCGCGGACCAGTCACCGCTCACCGTGATGTTGGAGGTCTGGGCGAGCCCCGCGGTGGACACGGCCTCGGCGATGTCGCTCGGCTCGACGTGACCGGCTCGCCCGGTCTTGGGCGTCAACACCCAGATCACGCCGTCGTCGGCCAGTGCCGTGGTGGCGTTGATCAAGGCGTCGGCGAGGTCGCCGTCCTCCTCGCGCCACCAGAGCAGGACCACGTCCATGACCTCGTCGGCGTCCTCATCGAGCAGATCACCGCCCACCCGCTCCTCGATCGCGGCACGCAGGTCGTCGTCGACGTCCTCGTCCCAGCCGATCTCCTGGACCACGCTGCCCGGTTCGATCCCGAGCCTGTCGGCGACACCGATCTTGCCGGCGTCTTCCGCGGCGACCACGGCTTCCACTCCTCCAAGTACACAAGAGCGGCAGCCGGGGTACGACTGCCGCGCGATGTCACTACCAGTCGCGGCTAGCGAACACTGTCAGCCCCGCCACGCGCAACCGTAAGGGCCAAGACACGCCGCATCGGGTACCCCCGAGTGCGGTCCCCCGACCGGATGAGGCACGCTCTACATACCTCCTATTCGCGCGCGCGAGAGAAACGATCCAGAGTTACTCACCGGTAGAGGTGACGGGACCGTGACTGTCGGGCGACGATGGGACTGAGAAGACCCCGGAACGAGGAGATCCCTTGGCCCCGCAGAACACCCCCGAGCGGGTACGCGTCATCCGTGACGGTCTGGCCGCCCACCTCCCCGACATCGACCCGGAGGAGACCGCGGAGTGGCTGGAGTCGTTCGACGCCGCGCTCAAGGGCGGCGGGCAGCAGCGCGCCCGCTACCTGATGCTGCGGCTGCTCGAGCGGGCCAGGGAGAGCCACGTCGGTGTCCCCTCGCTGACCAGCACGGACTACGTCAACACCATTCCCACCGAGCGTGAGCCGTGGTTCCCCGGCGACGAGGAGGTGGAGCGCCGCTACCGGGCCTGGATCCGGTGGAACGCGGCGATGACGGTGCACCGCGCGCAGCGGCCCGGCGTCGGCGTCGGCGGTCACATCTCGACCTACGCGTCGTCGGCGAGCCTGTACGAGGTCGGCTTCAACCACTTCTTCCGGGGCAAGGACCACCCCGGCGGCGGTGACCACGTGTTCATCCAGGGTCACGCCTCCCCCGGGGTGTACGCCCGCGCGTTCCTCGAGGGACGCCTGAGCGCCGAGCAGCTCGACGGCTTCCGCCAGGAGTTCTCGCACGCCGGGCCGGGCGGCGGCCTGCCGTCGTACCCGCACCCCAGGCTGATGCCGGACTTCTGGGAGTTCCCCACGGTGTCCATGGGCCTGGGCCCGATGAACGCGATCTACCAGGCGCGGTTCAACCGCTACCTGCACGACCGCGGCATCAAGGACACCTCCGACCAGCACGTCTGGGCGTTCCTCGGCGACGGCGAGATGGACGAGCCGGAGTCGCGCGGCCTGCTGCAGGTGGCGGCCAACGAGCAGCTCGACAACCTGACCTTCGTGGTGAACTGCAACCTGCAGCGCCTCGACGGCCCGGTGCGCGGCAACGGCAAGATCATCCAGGAGCTGGAGGCGTTCTTCCGCGGCGCGGGCTGGAACGTCATCAAGGTCATCTGGGGCCGTGAGTGGGACGCCCTGCTGCACGCCGACCGCGACGGCGCGCTGGTCAACCTGATGAACACCACGCCGGACGGCGACTACCAGACGTACAAGGCCAACGACGGCGCGTACGTCCGGGAGCACTTCTTCGGCCGCGACCCGCGGACGAAGGACCTGGTCACGCCGATGTCCGACGACGAGGTGTGGAACCTCAAGCGCGGCGGCCACGACTACCGCAAGGTCTACGCGGCGTACAAGGCGGCGTCCGAGCACGTCGGCCAGCCGACGGTCATCCTCGCCAAGACCATCAAGGGCTACGGCCTGGGCCCGCACTTCGCGGCGCGCAACGCCACGCACCAGATGAAGAAGATGACCCACGAGGACCTGAAGCTCTTCCGGGACAGCCTGCGCATCCCGATCGAGGACAAGGACCTGGACCCGTACCTGCCGCCGTACTACCACCCCGGCGAGGACTCCCCGGAGATCCAGTACCTGCTCGAGCGGCGCAAGCAGCTCGGCGGGTTCGTGCCGGAGCGGCGGACGAAGTCCAAGGCGCTGGTGCTGCCGGGCGACAAGGTCTACGACGTGATCCGCAAGGGCTCGGGCAAGCAAGAGGTCGCCACCACGATGGCGTTCGTCCGGCTGGTCCGCGACCTGGCCAAGGACCCGGAGATCGGCGGCCGGATCGTGCCGATCATCCCGGACGAGGCGCGCACGTTCGGCATGGACTCGATGTTCCCGGCGCAGAAGATCTACAACCCGAACGGCCAGATGTACACCTCCGTGGACGCCCAGCTGATGCTGGCGTACAAGGAGAGCGAGCAGGGCCAGATCCTGCACGAGGGCATCAACGAGGCCGGGTCGACGGCGTCGTTCACGGCGGCGGGCACGTCCTACGCCACGCACGGCGAACCGATGATCCCGATCTACATCTTCTACTCGATGTTCGGGTTCCAGCGGACCGGTGACGGCCTGTGGGCGGCGGCGGACCAGATGGCGCGAGGTTTCGTGCTGGGCGCCACGGCCGGTCGCACCACGTTGACCGGTGAGGGCCTCCAGCACGCGGACGGGCACTCGCTGCTGCTGGCGCACACCAACCCGGCCGTGGTGGCGTACGACCCGGCGTGGTCGTTCGAGGTGGCGCACATCGTCAAGGACGGTCTGCGGCGGATGTACGGCGAGAACGCCGAGAACATCTTCTACTACATGACCGTCTACAACGAGCCGTACCAGCAGCCGGCCGAGCCCGAGGGCTTGGACGTCGAAGGCCTGCTCAAGGGCCTGTACCGGTACCAGGCGGCGTCGGCGCAGAGCGGCCCCCGGGCCCAGCTGCTGGCGTCCGGCGTGGCGATGCCGTGGGCGGTCCAGGCGCAGAGGATGCTGGCCGAGGAGTGGGGCGTGCAGGCCGACGTGTGGTCGGCGACGTCGTACTCGGAGCTGCGGCGCGAGGCCGTCGAGGTCGACCGGCACAACCTGCTGCACCCCGACCAGGAGCCCCGCGTGCCGTACGTCACGCAGGTGCTGGCCGACGTGGCGGGCCCCGTGGTGGCGGTGTCGGACTGGATGCGCGCGGTGCCGGACCTGATCCGGCCGTACGTGCCGACCGACATGACCACGCTGGGCACCGACGGGTTCGGGTTCTCCGACACCCGGCCGGCGGCGCGGCGGCACTTCCTGGTCGACGCCGAGTCGGTCGTGGTGGCCACGCTGGCGGCGCTGGCCAAGCGCGGCGAGATCCAGCAGTCGCTGGTCGTGCAGGCGGCCCGGAAGTACAAGATCGACGACGTGGGCGCGGCGGGCCCGTCCACCTCGGACGCCGGTCTGGCCTGATCGTCGACCTCGGGGGCGGCACGCGCGGTGACGCGGGTGCCGCCCCCGAGGCGTTTCCGCAGTAATGCGGCCGACCAGCGGAAATCTCCGCTTTCCCGCTGCCGGTTGTGACACACCCCATAGACTTGCCCCACAAACCCGGCGTTCCAACGAGGGGTCGGATGGGGACGCGACCGCTGCACGCGGTGCACCGCACGGTGCTGGTCGTCGACGTGTCCGCGTTCAGCGGCCGCCCGCTGACGCCGCAGAAGGAGATCCGGCTCGGCCTCTACGCGGCGCTGGAGACGGCGTTCGTCGACAACGGGCTGACGTGGTCGGCGGTCGACCACGAGGACCGCGGCGACGGCGTGCTGGTGCTCGTGCCGCCCGACGTGCCCAAGAGCCGGGTGGTCGACGGCGTGCCGCACGCCCTCTTGGGCCAGTTGCGCCGGTACAACGCCACCCGCAACGAGGACGCCCAGATCCGGCTGCGGATGGCGATCACGGCGGGCGAGGTGCTGTACGACGGCGAAGGCGTGGTCGGCGACGAGGTGACGCTGGCGTTCCGGCTGCTCGACGCCGAGCCGCTGCGCGACGCGCTGGACCGCTCGACGGCCTCGTTCGCGCTGATCGTCTCCGACCGGATCTACGCCGACGTGGTGCGGCCCGACCCGGCGATGGACCCGGATTCGTTCCGGCCCGTGCACGCGGACGTCAAGGAGGTGCACGAACGCGCCTGGCTGCACGTGCCGAACGGGTTCACCCCACCGCCGAGGCCGGAGCCGGAGCCGAAGCCGGAGCGGGTGCGCCGCAAGCCGCCGTGGGCCCGGCTGGGGCTGGCCGTGCTGCTGGTCGGTGCGGGTGCGGTGGACGCGTTCGGCGCGCGGCCGCCCGTCGAGCCGCCCTGCCCTCCCCCGATCCAGCTCAACGTGCTGGTCTCGGCGGAGAAGGAGCAGGTCGTCCGGTCGCTCGCGCTGGACCTGGAAGACGACTCCGGTCGGCACAACGCGCAGGGCTGCAAGGAGGTCAACGCGCTGGTGTACACGGGCAAGTCCGACCGGCTGGCGGCCGAGGCGCTGGGCCGGGGCTGGCAGCCGGGCGACCTGACCCTGGTGGACGCCGCCGAACCGCACGTGTGGCTGCCGGACACCTCGGCCGAGGTCACCGCGGTGGAGGAGGCGTTGCGGCAGCGCGAGGACGTGCGGCTGCGCCGCCGCCAGGGGGTGGCGATCTCCCCGGTGGTGCTGGGCGCGTCGGAGGAGCTGGCCGGGCGGATCGCGCCGCCGGACGGCGAGTTCGAGTGGCGTGACGTGCGGCGGCCCGCGGCGGTGGACACGTCTTCGGGCGTCGGGATGGCCGCGGCCGCCGCGCTGCTGTCCGGTGAGCTGGACGAGCTGGACCCGGACGTGCCGAACGCGCTGCGCGAGCTGCGCCGGGTCACCGGCCGCACGACCGGCGACCGGCCGTGCGCGGGCGACGTGGCGCTGGTCGGCTCGGAGCGGGCGGTGGCGCGCACCGAGGGCTGCCGGGTGCTCTACCCGCGCAAGGGCGCGCTCGTGCTGGACCACCCGTTCGTCGAGGTGGAACGGCCCGGTCGGCCCAACCAGCGACGGCAGCGGATCGTGGACCGGTTCCTGGCGCACCTGCTGTCGCCGCAGGCCCAGGACGAGTTCAAGCGGGCCGGTTTCCGGGACCTGGCCTGGAACACGGGCCTGCGGTGGGGTCCCGGCGTGCTGGCGGACCGGCCGCGGACGCTGCCGGTCGAACCGGACGCGAGGCTGGTGCGGCGGGCGTGGGAGACCGCGAGCAGGCCGCGGGTGATCGGTGTGGCCCGGGACGGCTCGCCGGAGGCGAACCTGTTCGCGACGCGGGTGCGGGAGCTGGCCGGCCCGCGCGACCGGGTGGTGGAGCTGCCGATGACCGAGGGCGTGCTCGACGCGGGGGTCGGGCAGGGCGCGCACCTGGTGGTGCTGACGGCGGCGGCACGGATCCCATCGGTGCCGAAGGCCGCCGGCGGTCACGTCCGGGTGGTGGCCGTCGGATTCGCGGAGGGCGCGTGCGCGGCCTCAGCGCCGCTCCACGAGGCCGCACAGGCCAACGGGGGTCCTTGCCTGGAGATCGTCTCCCGGAACGGCTCCGGGGCGACTCAGGGCCAGGAAGACGCCTTGGACGTCATAACGCGTGCCGCATGGGGAGGGTGACGTGATCCGCGTTCTCGTGCCGCTGGTGGTGCTGCTGGCGGCCTGCACGACCCCGGTCCGGGACGACGCGGCGGACGGCACCGGGCCGATCACCTTCGTGGACGGCCTCGACACCACCGCGCACGGCCGGGTCCGCGAGCTGGTCGACCGCTGGAACGAGCAGGCCAGCAGGCGCGAGCAGGTGGTGTTCGTGGAGATGCCGACGTCGACCGACGCCCACCGCGCCCAGTTGACCGCGCGCGGCCAGGACTTGCGGGGCGGGCGGGGCAGCCCGGACTGCTACGACGTGATGGCCGTGGACATGGTGTGGACCGTGCCGTTCGCCGCGGCCGGTCACCTGGAGCCGCTGGACCCGGCCGAGTTCGGCGTCGACCGGATGCTGCCGGAGGCGGTGAACGCGGCCAGGTCCCCGGACGGCCGCACGCTGTGGGCGGTCCCCTGGCGCAGCGACGCCGGGTTGCTCTACTACCGCAAGGACGTGCTCGAGGAGGAAGGGGTCGCCCCGCCGACCACGTGGGAGGAGATGCGGCGGCAGGCGATCGGGATCGCGCCGAAGCACGGCCTGCAGGGCTTCGTCGGCCAGTTCCGGCGCTACGAGGGCCTGATCGTCAACGCGGCCGAGGCCGTGTGGGCGCACGGCGGCGACCTGGAGCGCCTGGACGCCGCCGAGACGAAAGCGGGCGTGCAAGCCCTCGCCGACGGCTTCGCGCAGGGCTGGATCCCGAGCGAGGCCCGCGACTACGACGAGAACGGCTCGCTGGAGGCGTTCCGGTCCGACCGGGCGCTGTTCATGCGCAACTGGCCGTACGCCGGACCGGTGCTGGAGACCGAGGTGTCGAAGGTGGTCGGCGAGTGGGGACGGGTCGCGCTGCCGTGGCCCAGCGCGTTGGGCGGGTGGAACCTGGCCGTGTCGCGGTGCTCGGCGCACCAGCGGACCGCCCGCGAGTTCATCAAGTTCCTCACCCGTGACGACAACCAGCGGCGCATGGGCGAGCTCGCCGGGTGGGCGCCCACCACCCGGGCGCTGTACGAGGAGCCGGGCCTGGTCCCGCGCGAGCTGCGGGACAGCCTGCTCAACGCCCGGATCCGCCGGCCCTCGCCGCACTACGACGAGCTGACCGGCGTGATGCAGGAGAGCCTGCACCACGTGCTGGAGAACCCGGACTCGGTCGACCAGTCGCTGGGCCGACTCGCGGACGACCTCGTCCGGGCCGCCGAGGGGCGTTAGGAGGTCGGCGCCGTGACCCGGCCGGTGGTCTGCTTGGCGGCCCGGTTCCAGTCGATCCAGCCGCGGATCACCAGGACGGCGAAGACGGTGTAGACGGCGGCGCTGAACCACAGGCCGGATTGGATCTGCAGCGGCACGCCGATCGCGTCCACCACGAGCCAGACCAGCCAGAACTCGACCAGGCCGAACCCCTGGAGGGTGAAGGCGAGGACGGTGCCGACGAAGATCGCGGCGTCCGGCCACGGCGCCCACGAGGCGTCCAGGGCGTCGAGCAGGGACGCGAACGCGACCGTGCCGAGGAGGAAGGCCGCGACCACCGCGATGCGCTCCTTCGCGGTGCCCTTGCGGACCACCACGCCGAACACCGGGTCACGCCGGCGCGTCCACGCCCACCAGCCGTAGAGGGTGATCAGCGCGATCACGACCTGGCGCGCCGCCGTGCCGCCGAGCTGCGCGGACATGTAGACCACGAACAGCAGCGTGACCGAGACCAGCTGCACGGGCCACGTCCAGAGCGAGCGTTTCTGCGCCAGGTACACCACCACCAGCGCGAAGACCTGCCCGATGAACTCGGCCCAGGAGACCTTCTGCCCGAACACCGTGAAGCCCTGCTGCATCAAGACGTGCACCGCGTCCTCCATCCCCGACAGGCGTCTCCGGGGCATGGCGGGCCAACGGCATGCGCGCCTCCCATCCGGACTTTCACCGTCGGCCCCGGAGTTCCACCGGGTCAACCGCCCTGGCGGGCGGGTCGCGGGCTGTCACCGCCGGTTCGGAGTTCCACCGAGCCCCGGAGCGCATGTCTCTCATCGCGTCGGAACATCATCGCGCGCGGAACTGTTCCTGGGGTGACCGAACGCACATCGGGCACGATCCGAGAAGCCGCGTCCTCGTGGTCACCTCGACTTCAGCCCCGGTACACCGGCGGGCAGTAGCTTCCGCCGAATGCGAATCCTGCTCATGGCCGCGGTGGTGCCGCTGCTCATCGCCTCCTCCCCCGGACCCGACGCGGTCGTGCCGGTCACCCAGACCCGCGCGTTCGTCGACGACGCCTCCGGGACCCCGGCCAACGCCGACGCCGACGACCCGGCGGTGTGGGTGCACCCGCGATCGGCGCGGCAGAGCGTCGTGCTCGGCACGCTGAAGGAAGGCGGCCTGGCCGCGTTCGACCTGACCGGCCGCACCCTGGGCACGTACCCGGCGCCCGCGCCGCCGACGCCGGAGGCCAAGCCGGGCCGGTTCAACAACGTCGACGTGCTGAGCCGGGTGCCGGTCGGCGGGCGGTCGCGCGACCTGGCGTTCGTCAGCGACCGCGGCCGGGACCGCGTCCGGGTCTACGAGCTCGACGGTCGCGGTGCGGCGGCGGGCTCGGCGGTCGTGCGCGACGTGACCGACCCGGGCGCGCGGCCGGTGTTCTCCTCGTCGGAGGAGGAAGTGGACGACCAGCACACCGCGTACGGGCTGGCGGCCGGGTTCGTCGGCCGCACGCCGGTGGTCGTGACGAACCGGCGCAACGAGACCAGGGTGGCGCTGCTGCGCGTGACGCCCGGTCCGGCCGGCTCGGTCGGCACGGCCGTGGTGTCCACGCTCGACCTGCCGTCGTCGTTCCCGCTGCCCGACGGCACGACGTGGACGCCGTGCGGCGAGCCGGGCGAAGGGCCGCAGCTGGAGGGCATGGTGGTCGACTCCCGGCACGGCGTGCTGTACGCCGCGCAGGAGGACGTCGGCATCTGGCGCGTGCCGCTGCGGGCGACCGGGTTCGGCACGCCCGCGCTGATCGACAAGGTTCGCTCGTTCGGGGTACCGCAGAGCTACGACCCGGAGACGGAGGAGTGCTCGGTGTCGGGCGCGGACCCCGGTTTCGGCGGCCGGCACCTGACCGCCGACGCCGAGGGGCTGACCGTCGGCGACGGCTACCTGATCGCGTCCAGCCAGGGTGACTCGCGGTTCGTGGCCTACGAGCGGACCGGCCGCAACCGCTACGTCGGCGAGTTCGTGGTGGGCGCCGGCCGGGGCAACGACTCGGTCGAGCACTCCGACGGCGCGCACCTGGTGACCGCCGACCTCGGGCCCGCCTACCCGAAGGGCCTGCTGGTGGTGCACGACGGTGAGCGCACGCCGGCCGCGGGCGACCTGGCGACCACCGGGTTCGCGTACGTGAGCTGGGCGGACGTGCTGGACGAGCTGGGCTGACCCGCGCACGCCGACAGGCCCCCGCCCGGTGCTCCGGGTCGGGGGCCTGTCGCGACGGTCGTCGTAGGGGTGTCAGCGCCCTTCGGTGTGCGGCGGCAACGGCATGCCCGCGGGCGGGGTCGGCGGGTCCACCGGCGCCTGCCGTGCCGCCCGGGTGCCGGCCGTCACCGGCTCCTGCGCCCGGCTCGTCACGGTGTCCTGCGACTGCCGGGGCGCGGGCGTGATGTGCGCGGACTCCTCCTGGATGCGGTTGAGCCAGCCCTCCCAGCGCTGCTGCATCGGCCGGACCAGGCCGCCGCCGACGCCGATCACGATCACGCCCGCGATCGTGGCCAGCACCGTGATCAGCACCGGCATGGTGACCGCGACGGCGATGCCGAGCTGGTTGAGCGCGGCGATGACGCCCAGCGCCACGATGAAGCCGTACGTGATGCCGCCCAGCATGCGCGTGTACGGCCGGTTGCCCAGCGCGCCGGTGACCAGGCCGCGCAGTGCCTTGCCGATCGCGGCGGCCACGAGCACCAGGACGAGCGCCACGGCGATGCGCGGCAGGTACGCGATGACGTCGTTGAGCAGGGCGCTCACCGCGTTGCCGGTGCCGAACACGCCGAACGCGAGCTGGAGGGCGATCAGCAGCACGAAGTAGTAGACCAGCTTGACGATGAGCCCGGAGGCGTCGATCGGGGACTTCGCCATCGCGCCGGACAGCCCGGACCGCTCCACGAGCCGGTCGAAGCCGACCCGCTTGAGCAGGAACCCGACGGCCTTGCTGAGCGCCTTGGCGATGATCCACCCGATGAGCAGCACGACCAGGAAGCCGAGGAGTTTCGGCACGAACGTGGCCACCATCGTCCACGCCTGCCCGAGTCCTTCGGTGATCTGGGTACCCACGACGACCCTCCTTCGCGTTTGCGCTTGTGCCGGGATCGTTTCTCAGCCCGAATCACCCGGCAACCTGAAGTGGTGGCACGAAAGGGTGACTGACGTGGCGGTTCCCGCGTCGGCAGTCCAGAGTGGAGTCACCGGTGGGGACCGGGGAGAGGGAAACGCCCGGCGCGAGGTTCTCGCGCCGGGCGTTTTCGCGTCGGTGGTCGGGGCCGCGGTGCCTACGACCGGGCGGACAGGCCTCGGCCGTCCAGGTAGGTCCGCACGTGCTCGGGGGTGCTCGCCTGGTTCACGTCGGGCCGCGGGTCGCCGGGGCAGTACGAGCTGCTGGCGGGCAGGATGCCGTCGACCAGGTACCGGTTGACGGCCCGGTCCACGCACGCGTTGCCGCTGCCGTAGAGGCCGTGCTTGCCCTCGTCCCGCACGGTGACCAGGTTGTGCCTGAGCCGTTCCGCCATGGCCGGGCCGCCCTCGTACTGCGTCTGGGTGTCGCCCTCCGCCTGCACGATCACGCCCACGGGGTAGCCCTCGCGCTTGAGCGCCACGGCGGGCTCCGGCGGGGTGAAGCTGCGGAACGCGCACGTGGTCGGAGCCGCGCGCATGACGCCGAAGCCGTACGGGTAGCGGTCGCGGAAGACGCGCATGTCCTCGTAGTAGGTCTCCAGGTCGGTCGGCCAGTCGACCTCGCACGTGACCGTGTTGAACACGCCGGAGATCAGGTCGTCCTCCGCCGCGCCGGACATCAGCGCGCCGGCCGTGGACGGCGCGCCGGACTGGAGCTGGGTCACGGCCACCGCGAGGTCCGCCCACAGTGGACGGTAGCGCGCGCCGACGCCGACGGCCGCGTCGAAGCGCGTGCGGGTCGCGTCGCCGACCGGCTTCGCCGCGAGGGCCGTCGCCACCGACTCGACCGTCCCCATGACGGCGTCGGGGGTCGCGCCCAGCTTGAACCGGTCGTGGTGCTGGGCGGCCCAGTTCGACCACGCGTCCACGTTGCGCCGGTGGGCCACCGCCTGCGCGCGGAACTGCTCGCGCCAGACCCACTCGGGGTGCACGGCCGAGTCGAGCACGCTGCGGTCCAGCCCGCCCGGGAACAGGCTGCCGTACACCGCGCCCAGGTACGTGCCGTAGGAGTAGCCCAGGTAGTTGAGCTTCTCCTCGCCCAGCACGGCCCGCACCACGTCGAGGTCGCGCGCGGTGTTGGCGGTGCTGATGAACGGCCGGATGCCGCCCGCCGAGCGGTGGCAGGCGTCCTCGGCGGCCTGCGCCTCGGCGGCCCACCTGGGGAACTCCGAATCAGCCGGTCGGGTGTCGACCGTGGCCAGTTCCGGTACCGTGCGGCAGGTCAGCGCGGTCGAGCCGCCGACGCCGCGCGGGTCGAACCCGATCAGGTCGTAGACCTTGGCGAGCTCACTGCCCGCCAGGAACGTCGGCATGCCCAGGCCCGAGCCGCCCGGCCCGCCGGGGTTGAGCACCAGGATACCGCGCCGCCGTGCCGGTTCCGCGGCCTTCTTCCGGCTGATGACCAGCGATATCCGTTCCGCCGACGGCCGCGCGTAGTCCAGTGGCAGCACCAGTTCGGCGCACTCGAGCGCCTGCTTGCACGGCGACCAGGCGAGCTGCTGCGTGTGGAACTCGGCCAGCGGATCGCTGCGCGCCGCTCCGAGCGACGGGACGACCGCCGTCGCCAGCACGGCGCCGACCGCCAGCGCGACTGACATGTACCTGCGCACTAGACCCTCCCGAACGAGCCGGTCAGAACGCAACCGACGGTAAGGGGATCGGCGCGGAGCGTCAGGGGTTGTCACTCGTTGGTGTCGGCCCTGCGGGCCCGTGCGATCGTGGGGCCATGACCAGCTCAACCGCGTTGTCGCGGGCCACCTTGCGAACGCTGCAACGGGCGTCGGGCGACCTGGCCGCGGCGAGCGTGGCCGAGATGGAGGAACGCCTGCCGTGGTTCCGGCGGATGCCCGCCGACCAGCGGGCCGGGGTGCTGCTGCTGATCCAGAACGGCGTCGCCGGGTTCGTGTCCTGGCTGCACGACCCGCAGCAGGCGATCCGGTTGACCGCCGAGGCGTTCCGCTCCGCGCCCAAGGACATCTCGCGGTGGGTGAGCCTGCGCCAGACCGTCGAGCTGGTGCGGATCGCGCTGGAGCTGTTCGAGCAGTTGCTGCCGAAGCTGGCCGAGAACGAGGCCGAGCGCGCGTTGCTGACCGAGGGCGTGCTGCGGTACGGGCGGGAGATCGCGTTCTCCGCGGCCACGTCCTACGCGGCGGCGGCCGAGGCGCGCGGCGCGTGGGACGCCCGGTTGGAGGCGCTGGTCGTGGACGGCATCGTGCGTGGCGACGCGGAGGAGTCGTTGCTGTCGCGGGCCACCGCGCTGGGCTGGGACCCGGCGGCCGAGGCGACCGTGCTGGTGGGCAACCCGCCGTCGGACGACCCGCCGGCGGTGGTGTTCGAGGTGCGCAGCCGGGCGGCCCGGATCGGGCGGCCGGTGCTGCTGAGCGTGCAGGGCTCCCGGCTGGTCGTGGTGCTGGGCGGGGAGACGGAGCGGGGCGAGGCGCTGGTGCGGATGTCCGACGCGTTCGGGCCGGGCGCGGTGGTGGCCGGCCCGACGGTGACCAGCCTGGCCGAGGCGCACCGCAGTGCCGGTGACGCGCTGTCCGGGTTGCGCGCGGTGGTGGGGTGGCCCGCCGCGCCGCGGCCGGTGCGGTCGCTCGACCTGCTGCCGGAGCGGGCGCTGGCGGGCGACCCGGAGGCCGAGTGGCAGCTGGTGGACCGGGTGGCCCGGCCGCTGGAGGACGCGGGCGGCTCGCTGCTGGAGACGGTGGACGCGTTCCTGGAAGTCGGGGGCGTGCTGGAGGCGTGCGCGCGGAAGCTGTTCGTGCACCCGAACACCGTCCGCTACCGGCTCAAGCGGGCCACCGAGCTCACCGGGCGCAACGCCAACGACCCCCGTGACGCTCTGGTGTTGAGGGTGGCGCTCTCCGTGGGCAGGCTGGCCCGCGCGCGCGGACTGTGGTGACCCAGCGGACGACCCCCGTCCGGGTGTGACGGACGACGCATATCCGATTTGGGTCGGGATCGACAACACGCGACGTCGTTCTACGTTCATCTACGAGTCACATTTGTAGAGACCCTACAACGCTGGGACCTGGGTTTCGTCTGTGGCGACATCCCCGGAACCGGCCGCGAGCGTGTTCAGTGAGCGGGTGATCGCGCTCCTCGCCCCCGGACAGGGGTCTCAGACACCCGGCATGCTGACCCCCTGGCTCGAAGTCGAGGGGGCCGCCGAGCGCGTCGCCGCGTGGTCCGAGGCGACCGGTCTCGACCTGGCCCGGCTGGGCACCACGGCGGACGCGGACGAGATCAAGGACACCGCCGTCACGCAGCCGCTGGTGGTCGCGCTGGCCCTGCTGGCCTACGAGGAGCTGCGCCGCCGGGTCGAGCTGCCCGCCGACACCGTCGTGGCAGGCCACTCCGTCGGCGAGCTGGCCGCCGCCGCCATCGCGGGCGTGCTGAGCACCGACGACGCCGTGGCGCTCGCCGCCGTGCGCGGTGCCGAGATGGCCGCCGCCTGCGCGTTGACGCCGACCGGCATGGCCGCGGTGCTCGGCGGCGAGGAGGACGAGGTGCTGGCCCGGCTCGACGAGCTCGGCCTGGTCGGCGCGAACCGCAACGGCGCGGGCCAGGTCGTGGCCGCGGGTCCGGTGGACGCGCTGGAGCGACTGGTCGAGCAGCCGCCCGGGCGGGCGAAGATCCGGACGCTGAAGGTCGCGGGCGCGTTCCACACCCGGTTCATGGCGCCCGCCGAGGACGCGCTGCGCGCCCGTGCCGCCGGGATCGTGGTGAAGGACGCCGCGCTGCCGCTGCTGTCCAACGCCGACGGCGCGGTGGTCTCCGACGGCGACGACGTGCTCAGCCGGCTGATCTCCCAGGTGACCCGCCCCGTGCGGTGGGACGCCTGCCAGGCAACCCTCGCCGGCCACGGCGTGACCGCGGTGGTCGAACTGCCGCCCGCGGGCGCGTTGACCGGCCTGGCCAAGCGCGAACTGAAGGGCACACCCACCTTGGGCCTCAAGACCCCCGACCAGCTCGACCAGGTCGTCGACCTGATCACCGCCGCCCCGGCGGAGGTGGCCGAGTGACCACCTTCTCGGTCCCCACCGGCCCGGTCGGCACCCGCATCCTCGGCCTGGGCAGCTACCAGCCCGAGACGATCGTGAGCAACCACGACCTGAGCCTGCGCATGGACACCTCCGACGAGTGGATCCGCGACCGGGTCGGCATCGCCAACCGCCGCGTGGCCAAGCCGGACGAGCTGCTGGTCGACATGGCGGTCGAGGCGGGCGCCAAGGCCGTCGCCGACGCCGGGCTCGCACCGTCGGACATCGGCGCGGTCATCGTGGCCACCTGCACCATGCCGTCCCAGATCCCCAACGCGGCCGCCCAGGTCGCCGACCGGATCGGGGTCAAGGGCGCGCCCGCGTTCGACCTGAACGCCGCGTGCGCCGGGTTCTGCTACGCCCTCGGCACCGCCTCCGACCTGGTCCGGGCGGGCACCGCGAAGCACGTGCTGGTCATCGGCGCGGAGAAGCTGACCGACTGGGTGGACGGCGACGACCGGTCCACCGCGATCATCTTCGCCGACGGCGCGGGCGCGGCGGTCGTCGGTCCGTCCGACGAGCCGGGCATCGGCCCGGTGTCGTGGGGCAGCGCGGGCGACCTGGTGGACATGATCCACGTCAGGGACCGCCAGTCGTTCATCTTCCAGGAGGGCCAGTCGGTCTTCCGGTGGGCGACCACGCAGATCGCGCCGATCGCGCTCAAGGCGATCGAGCTGGCCGGCCTGGAGGTGTCCGATGTGGACGTCTTCGTGCCGCACCAGGCGAACCTGCGCATCGTCGAGGCCATCGCGAAGCGCTTGCGCGCCAAGGGTGCGCGTGAAGACCTCGTGATCGCTCGTGACATCGTGGACTCCGGCAACACCTCGTCCGCTTCGATCCCCCTCGCGCTGGACCACATGCGCGCGGCGGGAGAGGTGCGCAGCGGTGACGTGGCGCTGCTCGTCGGCTTCGGAGCCGGCCTGTCCTACGCGGGACAGGTCGTCCGGCTGCCGTGACCGCAATCCGAGACTCTGGTGGGACCACCCAGCCGGCGAAGCAAGAAGGAAGGGATTTTCAGTGAGCAACGAGGACATCCAGAAGGGGCTCGCCGAGATCGTCGAGGAGGTCGCCGGTGTCGAGGCGGCCGACGTGACGGCTGACAAGTCCTTTGTGGACGACCTGGACATCGACTCGCTGTCCATGGTGGAGATCGCCGTGCAGGCCGAGGACAAGTTCGGCGTGAAGATCCCGGACGACGAGCTGGCCAACCTCAAGACCGTGGGCGATGCGGTCAACTACATCGCCAGCAACGCATGACCAGTAGCAACGACGTCGTCGTCACCGGGCTGGGTGCCACCACCCCGCTCGGTGGCGATGTCGCCTCCACCTGGGACGCCCTCCTGACCGGCCGCAGCGGCGTGCGCACGCTGACGGCCGACTTCGTGGAGCGCTTCGAACTGCCGGTGAAGATCGGCGCGCCGCTCGCGGTCGAGCCGACCGAGGTGCTGCCGCGCGTCGAGGCGCGCCGGCTGGACCGCTGCGAGCAGGTCGCGGTGGTCGCTGCCCGCCAGGCTTGGGCGGACGCCGGGTTCGGTGACGACGACGTCGACCCCGAGCGGCTCGGCGTCGTGGTGGGCACTGGCATCGGCGGCGCGATGACGCTGCTGGACCAGGACGACCTCATCGAGGCGTCCGGCCTGCGCAAGGTCTCGCCGCTGACCGTGCCGATGCTCATGCCGAACGGCCCCGCCGCGCACGTCGGCCTCGACCTCAAGGCACGCGCGGGCGTGCACGCGCCGGTGTCGGCCTGCGCGTCCGGCGCCGAGGCGCTGGCCTGGGCGTACCGGATGCTGAAGTCCGGCGAGGCGGACGTGGTCGTGGCCGGTGGCGCGGAAGCGTGCATCACCACCATCACCATGGCGGGCTTCATCCAGGCCCGGACCATGAGCACCCGCAACGACGACCCGGAACGCGCGTCGCGCCCGTTCGACGTCAACCGGGACGGCTTCGTGCTCGGCGAGGGCGCCGGGATCCTGGTGCTGGAGCGCGAGGACTTCGCCCGCGCCCGCGGTGCCCGGATCTACGGCAAGCTCGCGGGCATCGGCACCAGCTCCGACGGCCACCACATCACCGCGGCGGACCCGGAGGGCATCGGCCAGTCCCGGGCCATCGCGAAGGCGATCCGCGTCGCGGGCGTCGACCCGGCCGACGTCGGCCACGTCAACTGCCACGCCACGTCCACCCCGGTGGGCGACGTGATCGAGCCGCAGGCCGTGCGCCGCGCGATCGGCGACCACCCGGTGCTGACCGCGCCGAAGGGCAACCACGGCCACCTGCTCGGCGCCTCGGGCGCGGTGGAGGCGATCACCACGCTGCTGTCGGTCCGCGACGGCATCGTGCCGCCGACGCTGAACCTGGAGAACCAGGACCCGAAGGTGCAGCTGGAGGTCGTCACCGGCGAGCCGCGCAAGATCGACCTGGTCGCCGCGGTGAACAACTCGTTCGGGTTCGGCGGCCACAACGTCTCGCTCGTCTTCACCCAGGCCTGACGTCATTCGTCTCACGAGGAGCCTTTCGCGATGACTGCCCTTGCGTCCCGACCGGCGAACCCGGGTGCGGACGGCGACACCGATCCGCGCGACCCGGAGGTCCGGCTCGCGCAACTGCTCGACCCCGGGTCCATCGCGCCGTTGCGATCCCGTGACGGCAGCGGCATGTTCGCCGTGCGCGGCCGGATCAACGGCGCGAAGGTCGTCGCCTACTGCAGCGACGCCACGCGGATGGGCGGTGCGCTCGGTTCCGAGGGGTGCAGGCACATCGTGGAGGCGATCGACACCGCGGTGCGCGAGCGCACACCGGTGATCGGCGTCTGGCACTCCGGCGGCGCGCGGCTGCCGGAGGGCGTGGAGTCCCTGGACGGCATGGGCCAGATGTTCGCCGCGATGATCCGGGCGTCCGGCCGGGTGCCGCAGATCTCCGTGGTGGTCGGCCCGGCGGCGGGCGGCGGTGCGTACGGCCCGGCGCTGACCGACGTGGTGATCATGGCTCCGGCCGGCAAGGTCTTCGTGACCGGGCCGGACGTCGTGCGGTCGGTGACCGGCGAGCAGATCGACATGGACGGCCTGGGCGGCGCGGAGGCGCACGGGCGCAAGTCCGGTGTCGTGCACGTGATCGCGGACGACGAGCCCGACGCCTACCAGCGGGCGCGGCGGATCACCGGGCTGTTCGCCCAGCCCGGCGTGTTCGACCTGCACTCGGTGCCCGACGGCGACGACCTGCGGGCGTTGCTGCCGGAGCAGCCGCAGCGGGCCTACGACGTCAAGCCGCTGGTGCGGGCGATCCTGGACGAGGACGCGTTCGAGGAGCTGCAGGCGAAGTGGGCGCCGAACATCGTGGTCGGCCTCGGCCGGCTCGGTGGGCGCACGGTGGGCGTGATCGCGAACAACCCGATCCGCAAGGGCGGGTGCCTGGACTCGCTGTCGGCGGAGAAGGCGGCGCGGTTCGTGCGGATGTGCGACGCGTTCGGCGTGCCGCTGCTCGTGCTGGTGGACGTGCCGGGGTACCTGCCGGGCGTCGGTCAGGAGTGGGACGGCGTGGTGCGGCGGGGCGCGAAGCTGCTGCACGCGTTCGGCGAGGCCGTCGTGCCGAGGGTGACCTTGGTGACGCGCAAGTCGTACGGCGGCGCCTACATCGCGATGAACTCGCGTTCGCTGGGTGCGACGGCGGTGTTCGCGTGGCCGATCGCCGAGGTGGCCGTGATGGGCGCCAAGGCCGCGGTCGGCATCCTGCACCGCAAGAAGCTGGCGGCGGTGCCGGACGAGGAGCGGGAGGCGTTGCACGCGAAGCTCGTCGAGGAGCACGAGCGGATCGCGGGCGGCGTGGAGCGGGCGATCGCGATCGGCGTGGTGGACGAGGTCGTCGAGCCGACGCAGACGCGGCGCAAGCTGGCGCAGGCGCTCGCGGCGGCCCCGGCGGGTCGGGGCGCGCACGGCAACATCCCGCTGTAGCGGGTCGGGTTCTCGGTGGGGTCGCCAGGTCGGGGGGCGACCCCACCGTGGTGTTCCGAGCGTTGAACTCAGGGGACCTGAACGTAGGACTCACGGGACCTGAGCGTTCGACACTCGGGTCAGCAGGGGGTGAAGCGGGAGGTCGAGCCGCCGGGGGACGAGTCGATGCGCAGCGCGCCGCGTTCCTCTTGGATCGGGTAGACGACGCGCCAGTGGATGCAGTCGGACTGGAGTTCGGCCGGTGCCTTCGCGACGTCCTGCGTGCTGGTGAACGTCATCATCACCCGCAGCCTGGTCGGCGTGACCGACTCGATCCGGTGCACCAGGATCGAACCGTCCTTCGAGCTCTCGTAGTCCGCCAGCCACTCGGTCTCCGACGTGCCCTGCACCCGGTGCGCGGTCACGGTCTTGGTCCACTCGTCGTAGTCGTGGGTGTTGATGGCGTCGAAGAACTGCTGGAGCACCTCGCGCACGCGTTGGCCGTCGGGGTGCTGCGCCGCGTCGACGCTCAGCTGCACCGCACCGCTGCCCGGCTGGGCGCTGCGGGGCACCGAAGCGGACGACCCCGTGACCGGCGCGGCGACCTGGTCGCCCTGGGCCACCGCGGGCCGTTGGTAGACCTCGCGGGCCAGCACGCCCACCCCCGCCGTGGCGGCGGCGACGAGGAGCACGGCGGGCAGCAGCAGGCGCGCGGACACCCCTGGAGGGTGCCACAGCCGCCGTACGCGCGGGTAATCACCCGGACGGTGCAGCGGTGGACCCGCAGAGTGCGGTTTGGCCCGCCCGGCATAACCACTGACAATGGCTTCCGCGCGCCGCGCGTCACCTTTGCCCGAGATATCGGGTGACCGCTGCCCCGATAACGGGGAACAGTGCCCTGACCACCTCTTTCGACACAGTCCGTGACGGTTCCCGCAAAACAGCGGTGAATCACCGAACGCGCAGGTCGGCACGCTCGAACACGAAGAACGATCGCGTTTCGTTTAGCCTGGTCGAGTGACTGCTATCCGCACTGGCGTGTCGCCAAACCTCGCGATCGGGTGACTTCTGGCGCCTTATACCCACCTGCAGTGCAAATCCGAGCGTTGCTCAATCCCACGATCGGACGTCAACACCCCCCGAAATGGTGGATTGGCTTCTCCGCCGTTGCCGTGCGGGAATATGCCGGTCGGCCAACTCGCAAGGAGGCGAAAACCCCGTGGACCTCCGCTATGAGGCCTACTGCTTCGCGGACCGTCTGTTCTACGACGTGCAAAGCCACGCGGAAACCGCCGAAGACGATTTCTCGCAGGTGCTCCCCGCGTTGCCGGACGGCTGGACCCAAGGCGACCGCAACATCTGGCGGCACGTCCACCCGGACGGCGTGGTGCTGCCCAAGCAGGGCTGGAAGGTGCACGTCTCGGCCACCGTGCTGAACGCGGGCGAGGTGCTGCGGAAGTCGTACGAGTACCTGATCGCGCGCCGGATCCCGTTCAAATACCTGCGCACCCAGTCCATCGTGCTGGCGCGCAACTCGAAGTACGCGCCGCGTGAAGGCAGCGGGAAGCTCATCACCATCTACCCCGCCGACGACGCGGAGCTGGAATCGACGCTCGTCGAGTTGTCGGAGATCCTCAAGGGCTTCTCGGGGGCGTACATCCTCAGCGACCTCCGCTACGGTGCCGGACCGCTGTTCGTCCGCTACGGCGGTTTCGTCGAGCAGTGGCTGGAGCGGGACGGCAAGCGCGTGCTGGCCATCGAGGGCCCGGACGGCGCGCTCGTGCCCGACCAGCGCAAGCCGACGTTCTGGGTGCCGGACTGGGTGAAGCTGCCGGCGTGCCTGGAGGAGCACCTGGCCGCGCGGCGCACCGGTGACGCCGACGCGTTCCCGTACCGGGTCGTGCAGTCGCTGCACTTCTCGAACGGCGGTGGCGTGTACGAGGCGGTCCGCAAGGCCGACGACAGACCGGTCGTGCTCAAGGAGGCCAGACCCCACGCCGGGCTCGACCGCGACAACGTCGACGCGGTGGCCCGGTTGCGCCGCGAGCACGCGATGCTGAGCAAGGTGGCCGGCGTGCCCGGCGTCCCCGAGGTGCACGAGCACTTCACCGCGTGGGAGCACGAGTTCGTCGCCATGTCGCGGGTGTCGGGCCGCCCGCTGGGCCAGTGGCTGGGCAACAACTACCCGCTGACCCACCACGAGGTCACCGACGAGGAGATCACCGCCTACACCCAGCGGGCGCTCGAACTGGTCGCCGAGGTCGAGCGGATCGTGCACGCCGTGCACGAGCGCGGTGTCGTGTTCTGCGACCTGCACCCGCTCAACATCCTGGTGGACGACGACGACGCGGTGTCGCTGATCGACTTCGAGCTGGCGTTCGCCGTCGAGGAGAACGGCAAGCCCACGCTCGGCTCCCCCGGCTTCCAGGCGCCTCCGGACCGCACCGGCTTCGAGATCGACGAGCACGCGCTGGCCGCCGTGCGCCTCTACGTCTTCCTGCCGCTCAACGCCGTGATCGACCTGGCGCCGTCGAAGCTGCGCTCGCACGTGGACTTCATCCAGCGGCGGTTCGGCCTGCCCGACGAGTACTGCGCGAAGATCCTCGACGTCCTGACCCGGCGTGACGTGCCCGCCGGACACACGACCACCGCGCTGGACGTGCCCGAACCGGACTGGCAGGTGGTGCGCAAGTCGATCGCGGCGGGCATCCTGGCCAGCGCCACGCCCCACCGCGAGGACCGGCTGTTCCCCGGCGACGTCGAGCAGTTCGAGGTCGGGGGCACCGGGTTCGGCTACGGCGCGGCGGGCGTGTTGCACGCACTGCACGTGACCGGCATGGGCCGCTACCCCGAGCACGAGCAGTGGCTGCTGGACGCGGTGCGCCGCGAGCCGCCGAAGGAGCCCGGCTTCTTCACCGGCGCGCACGGCATCGCCCACGTGCTGGAGAACTTCGGCCACCACGACCTGGCCGAGGAGCTGGTCCGCTCCTACGCCCAGGTGCTGCCCGACACCCGTGACCACGGCCTGAGCGCGGGACTGGCGGGCATCGGCCTGAACCTGCTGCACTTCGCCGGCACCCGTGCGGACGACACGTACGCCACGCAGGCGCTGGAACTGGGCGAACGGCTCGGCACCGCGCTCGCGGACGCCGAGCCGCCCGGCCCGAAGGCCCGCGCGGGCTTCGAGCACGGCTGGTCGGGACCGGCGCTGCTGTTCCTGCGCCTGTTCCAGCACACCGACGACCGCCGCTGGCTCGACCTGGGCGCCCGCGCCCTGGAGCGGGACCTCGCCGAGACGATGACCGCGCTGGACGGCTCGACGCAGGTCCGCGACGGCAACTTCCGCACGCTGCCCTACGTCGGCGTCGGCAGCGCGGGCATCGCCCTGGTGCTCAACGAGTTCCGCCTGGCCGCGCCGGACCTGCCGGTGGTCGAACGGCTGCCGGAGCTCGTCGGCGGCACGACCGGCGAGTTCGTGATCCAACCGGCGCTGATGCTCGGCCGGGCCGGTCTGCTCGCCACCCTGGCCCACGCGAACGGCCCCCGACACGCGATCGACCGGCACCTGGCCGCCCTGTCCTGGCACGCCGTGCCCTACCAGGAAGGCCTGGCGTTCCCCGGCATCCAGTTGCGTCGGCTCTCCATGGACGTCGACACCGGCAGCGCGGGCGTGCTGCTGGCGCTCGGCGCCGCCCTGGACGGCACACCCGTGTTGCCGTTCCTCACAGCCCCGGCCCTTCCGGACCGGTAGCAGTAACCCTTTCCAATCCCCCGAATTGAGGAGTCACGATGGACTTCATCCTCGACCTGCAGGACCTCGAGACCCCCGAGGCCCAGGCCAACGCGATGGCGACCGGCGGCAGCAGCGGCGGTGGCGGCAGCACCACGGCGTCCAACGCCTCCCTGCTGCTCCCCTGCAGCCACTCCACCGTCAGCCTGGTCCTCTGCTGACACTCGCAACACCGGTCCGGGTGAGCGGCGCAGTCGAAGTGCGCCGCTCACCCGGTTCTCTTTTCGGTTGCCGCTGCCGCGCAGTCGGCGGCGAGGCCATCGCGACCTCGCAGGGCCATGATGCGCCGGAGGGCGGCAATAGACCTAGGAGTCCCAGATCGTGGTGCTGTCCACCGTCATCCGGCGTGACCTGCGGTGGGTGCTGCTGGCGCTGAACGCGCTGCCCGCCACCGCCGCCGGGCTGCTCCTGCCGACCGCGCTGGCCTCCGCCGTCGACATGGCCCTGGACGGGCGGCTCGACGCGCCGACCGTGTGGTGGCTGGTCGGGCTCGCGGGCGTGGAAGTGCTCGGTGACGCGATCGGCGTGGTGCTGGCGGCGGCGATCACCGCACGTGGCGCGGCGTGGCTGCGCGGACGGCTGACCTCCCACCTGCTCGCGCTGGGCCACCCGGCGCGGTTCGAGGCCGGTGACGCGGTGAGCCGGCTGACCGGTGACAGCGCGATCGCGGGCGGCGTCTCGGTGCTCGCGGTGAACCTCGGCATCTCGGTGGTCACGGCGGTCGGCGCGATCACCGCGTTGGCGCTGCTGGACTGGCGGCTGGCCGTGGTGTTCCTGCTGAGCGTGCCGCTGGCCGCGCTGCTGGTGCGCTCGCACCTGCGCTTGACCGCCGCCGACGTGGCGACCTACCAAGAGGTGTCCGGGGAGTTGTCCGCGCGCTTGGTCGACGCCGTCGGCGGCCTGCGCACCATCGCCGCCTCCGGTCGTGCCGACCAGGAGGCGGAACGCGTCCTGCGCCCGTTGCCCCGCCTGACCGCCGCCGGTGTCGGCATGTGGCGCACGCAGGCGCGGATGATCTGGCGGGCCGGCCTGCTGCTGCCCGCCGTGGAGCTGGCCGTCCTGACCGCCGCCGGCTTCGGCGTGGTCGCGGGCCGGCTCAGCGTCGGCGACGTGCTGGCCGCCCTGGGCTACGTCGCCCTCGGGATGACCGTGGTGGGACAGACCACGCTCCTGACGGCCTTGCAACGCGCGCGGGCGTCCGCTCGCCGACTGGAAGAAGTCCTCACCACGCCCCTGCCCGCACAGGCCGCGCCCGGCTACACCGACCGGGGCCGGATCGAGCTGACCGGCGTGACCGTGCCGGACGCGCTGCACGACGTCGACCTGACCGTGCCCGCCGGGGCGTTCGTCGCGGTGGTGGGCCGTTCCGGCGCGGGCAAGTCGGCGCTGGCCTCGGTCATCGGCGGACTGGTGCGGCCGTCGTCGGGCGAGGTGCGCCGCGGCGGCTCCGTCGGCTACGCGTTCGAACGTCCCGCCCTGGTGGGCACGACCGTCGCCGACGCCGTCCGCTACGGCACCGCACTGCCCCGGACCGACGTCGAAGCGGCCTGCCGCGCCGCCCAGGTGCACGACGTGGTCGTCCGGCTCCCGGAGGGCTACGACACCCCGATGTCCACCGCGCCGATGTCCGGCGGCGAAGCGCAACGGCTCGGCCTGGCCAGGGCGTTCGTCCGCGACCCGGCCATCCTCGTGCTCGACGACGCCACCGCCAGCCTCGACATGGTCACCGAGGCCACGGTGGAACGCGCGGTCGAGTCCGCGCTGCCCGGCCGCACCCGCGTGGTCGTCACCCACCGCGCCGCCACCGCCCGTCGCGCCGACTTCGTCGTCTGGCTGGACGACGGGCGGGTGCGCGCGACCGGACCGCACCACGACCTCTGGCACGACGACGAGTACCGGGCGGTGTTCGGCTGATGACCTACCTGCGGGCGTTGCGCGACCAGCGGCGCGGCATCGCGGTCCTGCTCGGCTGGTCGGTCCTGGAAGGCGTGCCGGCGCTGCTGTCGGGCCGGTTGGTCGGCTTGGCCGTGGACCGGGGTTTCGCCGCCGGCCGCCCGTGGACCGGCGTGGCCTGGCTCCTGCTCTTCGCCGCCGTCGCCGTCCTCGGCGGCTTCGGCCTGCGCCAGGTCTTCATGCGCCTGGGCGCGGTGGTCGAGCCCCTCCGCGACGCGCTCGTCCGCCAGATCGTGCGCGGCGTCCTGCACGCCGGCTCGCAGACCCGCCAACCGGACGCGAGCGCCGTCGCCCGGATCACCCGCCACGTCGAGGTCGTCCGCGACGCCACCGCCGGCGTCCTCGTGCAAGCCAGGGCCCTGCTCGTCACCACGACCGCCGCCCTCGTCGGCCTCGCCGCCACGGTTTCCTCCTTGGCGTGGCTGGTGATCCTGCCCGTGGTGGCCGCGCTGATCCTGTTCGGCCTCCTCCTGCCGTCGCTCGCACGCGGCCAGCGCCGCCTCGTGCTGGCCGACGAACAAGCCGCCTCCGTCGCCGGCACGGTGTTCCTGGGCGTCCGCGACGTCACCGCCGTGGGCGGCACCGACCACGCCGTGCGTGACGTCATGATCGAGGTCGACCACCAGGCCTCGGCCACCGTCAGGATGGCGTTCGCCACCGCGCTGCGCGGCGTCGTCATCGCCCTGGGCGGCTTCGCCCCGCTGGTGCTGTTGCTGCTCATCGCCCCCGGCATGGTGCGGGCGGGCACGTTGACCGTCGGCGAGGTCCTCGGTGCCGTGGTCTACCTGAGCACCAGCGTCCAACCCGCGCTGCGCCGCCTCGCGGACACCACCAGCACCGTCGTGCTGCGCCTCGTGGTCGCCCTCCGCCGGCTGGCCGAAGCCGCACCACCGATCCGCGAACCCGACGGCGACGCCACGCCCACCGGCACCGACCTCGAACTGCGTGCCGTCACGTTCGGCTGGAGCCCCACCGCCGAACCGGTCGTCCGCAACCTGGACCTGACCCTCCCAGCGGGCTCCCACCTGGCCGTCGTGGGCCCCAGCGGCATCGGCAAGTCCACCCTGGCCGGCTTGATCACCGGCCTGGTCGACCCGCGGTCCGGCGAGATCCTCCTCGGCGGCACCCCGGTCCGCTCCGTCGCGCCCGACCACCGCCACCACCGCATCGCCCTGGTCCCCCAGGAGACCTACCTCTTCACGGGCACCGTCCGCGAGAACCTGTCCCTCTTCGCCCCGGACGCCTCCGACGCCACCCTGCTCCGAGCCGCCGCCGCCGTGGGCGCCTCCGACCTGCTCACCAAACTGGGCGGTCTCTCCGGCACCATCGGCCACTCCGCCGCCGGCCTCTCCGCCGGCGAGGCCCAACTCCTCACCGCCGCCCGCGTCTACACCTCACCGGCCGAGATCGTGGTCCTGGACGAGGCCACCTCCGCCCTGGACCCCGCCGCCGAAGCCGTCGTGGAACAAGCCTTCGCCGCCCGCAACGGCACCCTGATCGTCATCGCCCACCGACTCTCCTCCGCACTGCGAGCCGACCGAGTCCTCCTCATGGACGGAGGCCCACCCCTCCTTGGCCGCCACCAGGACCTCCTCACCACCTCCCCCCTCTACCGCGACCTGATGGCCGCCTGGCAACAACCACCCACCCCCACCGCCCCCTCCCCCGCGCCCGTCGGACCCGCCACCAGCCCACGAGGCTCGATGTGACATGGGTCGGGGCCGCCCGCCTGAACGTTGAACTCGGGGGTCCCGGACGTAGGACTCTCGGGACCTGAGCGTTCGACACTCGGGACCTGAGCGTTCGACACGCGCGGGAGGGGGGGAGGGCTGGTCAGCCCACGCGGTGCAGCCAGGTGACCGGTGCGCCGTCACCCGCCCGCCGGAACGGTTCCAGGGCGTCGTCCCAAGCCGCGCCGAGGATCTCGTCCACGCCGTGCGCGAACGACTCACCACCCCTGCTGCGCGCCGCCAACGCCCGGAGCTGGTCCTCCGACACGACGATGTCGCCGTTCGCGCTGGTACGCGCGTGCCACAACCCCAGCACGGGCGCGAAGCAGTACCTCACGCCGTCCACGCCCGGACTCGGGTCTTCCGTCACCTCGAACCTGAGCATCGGCCACGCCCGGAGCGCGGACACGAGTCTGGCACCGGTGCCGGCGTCGCCGGTCCAGTTGCATTCGGCGCGCAACTGACCTGGCGCCGCGGGTTGCGCCGCCCACTTGAGGTCCGCTCGCTCACCGAGGGTGCCCGAGATCGCCCACTCGACGTGCGGACAGACCGCAGACGGCGACGAGTGGACGTAGACCACGCCACTGCTGCTGCCACGGGTGCTCACAGCTGACCTCCGCTACTCGACGAGGGACGTCTTCCCCTACGACCTCTCGATGGACGCGGACGATCTTGTGAATTCCCGACTTGGTCATTCTGCCCGCTGCGGCAGCAGTCCGCCATAAGAACCATCCCGTTCCTCACCCACCCGGGTCAGATACAGGACTTTCGACCCCGAAATCCGTGACCTCCCAGCCCGACACCGCACCGCGAGGTCACTTTCCGAGATCACCCCGACACGTTCACGTGATCTTGCGCTTCACCTCGTCTTCACCGTGATCACTCGACTTCGACCGGCAACCCACCGACGACTCACGTCCGTTCAGGTGATGGGAGTCACGCACCGCCTTCTCCCGCGATGCGCCCGGCAGGTCGGGGTCGCGCGGCGCTACCGTGTCCGACCGTGTGGAACGCCGAACCGTGCGACGACCGTGTGGCGATCCCGTGCGGCTGATCCGACTCGGGACCGAGCCCTCCGCGGTGGGCGCCGACGTGCGCGCCGCGTTGAGCACCTGGGGCAACGGCGACGCCGTGCTCGGCGGTGTCGCGCTGCTCGGCGTGCGCCCACCCGACAGCCCCCGCGACCTCGACGCGGTCATCGTGCTGCCCCGCGGCGTGCTCGTGGTGGTCGGCGTGGACCTGCCCGACCCGGCGATGCGGCTGGAGGCGCCGCTCAACGGGCCGTGGAAGATCGACGGCTGGCCGCTGACCCGCCCGGACGGCGCGACCAACCCTGCCGCCGAGGCCCTCGACGCCTCCACCGCCGTCGCCCGCCGCATCCAGGACATGCGCGGCGAGCCGCTGCCGGTGACCACCGTCGTCGCGGTCGGCCCCTACGTCAGCCAGGTCGTGCAGCCGACCGTGGACCTCAACCGGGGCGTGCGCGTCCTGCACCCGAAGCCGACGACCCTCCTCGCCGCCGCCCGCGAGCTGGCCACCAGCGACCGGCCCTGCTCGACCGGGCACGCGGCCAAGCTGATCGCCGTGCTCGCGCCCACCGGCACGCCGCCCGCCCGCCAGCTCCTGCTCGCCGAGGGCTTCTCCGACGCGGCGGCCGACCTCGCGTCGGCGAGCACGATGCTGCTGCCGAAGGTGACGCCGGCGCCGACGAAGCGCCAGGTGCTGCCCTACGTGGGCGGCGTGGTCGTCGCGGTGCTGCTGGTCGTCGCGCTGATCATCTCGCTGTCGCCGGGCGACACGGCCGACAGCTCGACCTCCACCACGACCCCGCAGCCGACCACCGTCGTCGTGGACGGCCGGAACTTCACACCGCGCGGCGCGGACCGGACCGACGACTGCGCGGGCCACGCGTTCGGGGACGTGCGGGGGTGGCTGTCCCAGCACGTGTGCATGCAGCTGCGGCGCGCCCAGTACGAGACCACAGTGGACGGTCGCAGGGCCGGTGTGGCCGTCGCGGAGCTGAGCCTGCCCGACGCGACCCGGGCGGCCGAGCTGCACGCCATCGCGTCGGTGGCGGGCGCGGGCGGCATCACCCCGCTGGTCGAGGAGGGCCGCGCGTGGCCGGGCGGTCCGTCCACGTTCGACCGGTCCGCCATCACCGTGTCGACGAAGGGCGCGCAGGTGCGCATCACGCAGGTGGTGTGGGTCGAGGGCGACCAGGACCCGGCCGACCCGACGCTGGCCGGGCTCACCGAGCAGGCGGTCCGGCTACCCGCCTCGCAGCAGTAGGAGCGGCAGCGCCTCTCAGTACCCCGTGCGTCAGTACCCCGTGCGCACGAGGCCGACGCCGATCAACCCGAAGGCCACGTGCAGCACGATCACCAGCCCGGCCACCGCGCACAACGTCTCCGTGCCCGGCTTGCCCGCGATCGCGCCGAAGGAGAACAACCAGCCGCCCACCGCGACGGCGAACCCGGTGAACAGCACCGGTTTCGGGACGTGCGCCAGGCAGAACAACGCGTTGGAGCGCGCGCGGAACAGCGTGTGCAGCACGACCGGCACGACCAGGAACCCCGGCAGGTGCACCGCGACCGGTGGCCAGGAAGGCCCGCCCGGCAGGAACGTGGACACGATCACGTAGGCGCACCACAGCACCGCGCCGATCGCGAGAGCCACGGTTCCCCTGGTCACGCGAGCAGTGTAATGAGCTGAAGCCGCATTTTGAGGTTAAGAGTCTTTATGGCCCCACCGGGGATACGGCACTCGGCGGAAAGTGTGCACGATCCGGTGACACCCGTGTACCGAGTGTCAGAGGCCGTAGGCCTCGAGGAGCCGCAACCACACCTCGCTGATGGTGGGGTACGCCGGAACGGCGTGCCACAACCGGTCCACGGTGACCTCGCCGACGATCGCGATGGTGGCCGCGTGGATCAGCTCCGCCACGTCCGGACCCGCGAACGTGACGCCGACGAGCGTGCGCTTGCGCTCGTCCACGATCATGCGCGCCTTGCCCCGGTACCCGTCCGCGTGCAGCGACGAACCGGCCACCGCGATGTCCAGGTCGACGACCCGGATCTCCAGCCCCGCCTCCCGCGCCTGCGCCTCGGACCAGCCCACCGACGCCACCTCGGGGTCGGTGAACACCACCTGCGGCACGGCCGTGTGGTCCGCCGTCGCGACGGGCGCCGTCCACGGCTCGGGGTCGACCGCGTCGGTCACGATCGCCGTGCCGACCGCCCGCGCGGCGTACTTGCCCTGGTGCGTCAGCAACGCGCGACCGGTGACGTCACCCGCGGCGTACAACCAGTCCACTCCGGACACCCGACCGGTGTCGTCGACGTCCAGCGCCTCGCCCGCCGTGAAGCCGAACCGCTCCACCCCGAGGTCGGTGGTCGCGGGCTGCCGACCGGTCGCGATCAGCAGGTGCGCACCGCGCACCTCCGACCCGTCCGACAGCCGGAGCGCCACACCTCCGTCCGAACCGGACACCGCGACCGCCTTGGCCCCGGTGACGATCCGGACGCCGTCCTCGCGCAGCCCTTCCGCGACCAGGTCGCCCGCGAACGCCTCGAACTTGGGCAGCGGCCGCTCACCGGAGACCACGAGCGTGACGTCGGACCCCAGCCGGGCCCACGCCTGCGCCATCTCGACGCCGACCACGCCGCCGCCGAGCACCACCAACGACTCGGGCACCTCCTGCGCGGAGGTCGCCTCGCGCGACGTCCAGTACGCCACGTCCGCCAGACCGGGCAGCGACGGGATGCGCGGCACGCTGCCCGTGCACACCACGACCGCCTTGGTCGCGGTCAGCACACGCCCGTCCACGTCGACCCGGCGCTCGCCGACCAGCCGCCCGCGACCGCGCACGACGGTCAGCCCGGCGCCCTCGGCCCACTCGACCTGGCCCGCGTCGTCCCAGTCGGAGGTGAAGCTGTTGCGCCGCTTCAACACCTCCACGGGGTCCAGGCGTGCCCCGACCGGCACGCCCGGCACCCGGCGGGCGGCGGCGAGCGCGTGCCCCGGGCGCAGCAACGCCTTGCTCGGCATGCACGCCCAGTACGAGCACTCACCGCCGACGCGTTCGGCTTCCACCAACGCGGTCCGCAGTCCGCCGGCGGCGGTCCGGGCGGCGGCGTTCTCGCCCACCGGGCCGCCGCCGATCACGATCACGTCGAAGTCGTCGCTCACCGGTCCACCCCACACCACCCGGACCGGCGCGGCAAGTCACGAGGGGTCGAACACCCCGGCCAGCATCCTCAGGATCACGCCGTCCGCGGTGCGCAGCACCACCGGGCGCTCGTCCGGCTCGACCCGTTCGGCGAGCTTGAACATCGCGTCCGCGGTCTGGGCGGCCATCCGGAACGTCAACGTGACCGGTGCGTCGCCGCGCACCGCGAAGCGACCGAGGAACAGGTCTCGCAGCCGTTCGGCCATCAGCTCGTACTGGTCCACGGAGGCGTCGAGGCGGTGGCCGTCGAGCAGGTCGCTGAACCGCACCCGGCCAAAACCGGGCAGCTCGACCAGCATCCGCAGGTAGATGCCGACGACCTGCTGCACCGCCTGCCGCCAGTCGTCGGCGAGCCGACCCTCGGTGAACAGCGATTCGACCCGGCCCAGGTACTCCTCCATGCCGCGCAACGCCAACGCGTGCACAACAGAACGCTTGTCCGGGAAGTATTGGTAGAACGATCCAATTGGCACGCCTGCGAGCTCGACGATCCGAGCGGTGGTGATGTCGTCGTAGTCGTAGTCGTTGAGCAGCGTCGCACAGGCATCGACAATCGCGGACACCGTCGCGGCCCCGCGCTGCTGAACGGGCTGACGACGCATCACCTTGGCTAAGCGGTTTTCGGCGGGATTTTCTGGCACGGGCACATCTTGATGGATACGGACCGGTAAGCCCAAACAGGCGATTCCGGAATGTGATGTGAGGTTGACTCATCTTTCGGTTCGGATTGTTGGGGTGCAAAACTATTTGCATACCCTCACCGAACCGCCGCCAACCCCCGTGATCTCACGTCATCGCCGAATCCGCCGGCCGTCACCGCGAGCCGCGCTGCGCCGGAACCGGTTCTTGCAGTTCACCGGGTGTCCCACCGGCCGGAACGGCCGCCGGCGGCCGTTCGGTCGACGCCGCGCCGACGATCGGCGCCCCCGGCCGACGGCGCGGTGGCCGAGTCACGTAGGGGCCGACCAGCCGGACGAGTGCCAGTCCCGGCGCGACGAGCGGCACCACGGCGGCCAACGCCACGGCGGTCGCACCGGCCCGGGCCACGTCGCGCGGGATGACCGCGACCCGGTCCACCACGAACGCCCGCCGGCCGGTCAGCGACACCAGCCCCATCACCGCCAGGAACACCGCCAGCGCCAGCAACGCCCACCGCACCGCCACGTAGCCGACGTCCTCGGCCGCCGCCATCACCGCGAGCCAGCCGACCAGCGCGGGCGACTGGCTGCCCGGGCTCGTCATCGCCCACAGCAGGCCGCCGACCACCGCCAGGAACCCGGTGCGGCCGTCGAACCAGGACCGCGTCGCGTCCAGCCAGCCCGTCGGCAGGCCCGCCCAGCGCACCGGCAGCACCTCCAGCGGGCTCGGCGCGCCGAACGCCTGCCCGACCACCCACGCCAGGGACCAGGCCGACACGACCACCGCGAACCCGAGCTGCCACCTCGGCCGGTCGACCGCGATGCGGCACAGCCTCGCCAACTCCCGGCGCTTCTCCTTCACGCGTCCCAGCCTGCCGGAGCGGCCCGGCAGCGTGATCCGGTTTCACCCGCGTGCCTTCGTACAGCCGCTCATCGGGTGGCGGGCCCTCACCCGGTGTGCTGCCGCGCGCCGACCCTCTCGGGTGATCTACCCCGGCTCACCGGGGCACGGTCGCGGCGCAGGCCACATCATGTCGAGCGGACCCCGACCCGATCACGAAGAGGAGGCGCTCGTGCGCAGGCTGCTACCCGCACTGCTGGCGGTGCTGTCGATCACCTGGGCGACCGGCGCGGCGACCGCCGAACCGGACTTCGAGTACGTCGCGCTGGGCGACTCGTCCGCCGCGGGACCGCTCATCCCCCAGCAGGACGTGGAGGACCCGGGCTGCCTGCGGTCGACGCGCAACTGGCCGGCCGCGCTGGCCGGGCGCATCGGGGCCCGGCTCACCGACATGACGTGCTCCGGCGCCGTCACCGAGAACCTGGCCGAGCCCCAGGACACGATCCGCGGGACGCACGAGCCGCAGGCGGACGCGCTGAGCCCGTCGACCGACCTGGTGACGCTGACCATCGGCGGCAACGACGTCGGGTTCGTCGAGCTGGCGCGCGGCTGCGTCAACCTGCTGCCCGCGCCGGCGGGCACGTCGTGCCGCGACGAGCTCACCGCGAACGGGCGCGACGAGCTGGCCGAGCGGATCGACGCCTACGCCGCCGAGTTCGACGCCGCGCTGGACCTGATCTCGGCCCGCGCGCCCGAGGCGCGGATCGTCGTGGTCGGCTACGGCACTTACATCCGACCCGGCGGCTGCTACCCGGACCAGCCGATCTGGGGCCGTGACGCGGACTACCTGCAAGGCGGCCTGTACCGGCTGAACGAGGTGTTCGCCCGCGCGGCGGACGAGCACGGCGTGGAGTTCGTCGACATCGCGCCGCCCAGCGCGGGCCACGACGCGTGCGCACCGGCGCGGGACCGGTGGTTCGAGGGCGTGGCGGCGACCGGCCCGGTCGCGCCGCTGCACCCGAACGCGGACGGCATGGTCGCCATCGGCCGGATCGTCGCCGACCGGTTGTAGCGCCCGCCCCGAGGGACCAGGCCGCCGCCGAGCACCCGCTCGGCGGCGGCCTTCGCACGTCACGGGGTCGGGCGGGGATCGCGGGGTTTGTTCACACCCGGGCGCCAAGAACGTGTAGTAGATTAGACGTTCTGCGCACGACGGGCGCAGAGGTGTGCCCGCTAAGAACCGTCAGCCGCAATGCGAGACAGGCTGATAAACCACGCTATCCAGAAATGAGGCACGTTGTCAAGCCCCTCCGATGACCTCCGGCTCGCGGAAACCGAGTCGGAGCAGGAATACGTGTCGATGCTGTACGGCAGGCTGGACGACCTCCGCGAGCAGAGCTCGAAGCGCCTGGCCGGCGCGCTGCGGCAAACCGGCGGAACGCACCAGATGCGGTCCGAGCGGGACACCTCGGTGGCCATGTACTCCGACCAGTTGGCGCAGTACAGCGCGGTGGAGAACGGGTTGTGCTTCGGCCGGCTCGACTTCCACACCGACGAACGGTTCTACATCGGCCGGATCGGCTTGTTCGACGAGGACAAGGAGTACGAGCCGCTGCTGATGGACTGGCGCGCGCCCGCCGCCCGCCCGTTCTACCTGGCCACCGCCGCCGCGCCGGACGGCGTGCGCCGGCGCAGGCACCTGCGGACCAAGCAGCGCAAGGTCGTCGGCTTCGACGACGAGCTGCTCGACATCAACTCGGTGGACCCGAACCGGCCCTCCGAGGGGCTGACCGGCGAGGCCACCCTGCTGGCCGCGGTGAACGCGAGCCGCACCGGCCAGATGGGCGACATCGTCGCGACCATCCAGGCCGAGCAGGACAAGATCATCCGCACCGAGCTGAACGGCGTGGTCGTCGTGCAGGGCGGTCCGGGCACGGGCAAGACCGCGGTCGCCCTGCACCGCGCGGCCTACCTGCTCTACACGCACCGGCGGCAGCTCGCCAAGCGCGGCGTGCTGGTGGTCGGGCCGAACGCGACGTTCCTGCGCTACATCGGGCAGGTGCTGCCGTCGCTGGGCGAGACCGGCGTGCTGCTGTCGACCGTCGGCGAGCTGTTCCCCGGCCTCACCGCGGTGGGCCGCGAACCCGCCGAGGTGGCCGCGCTCAAGGGCCGCATCGCGATGGCCGACGTGGTGGCGCACGCGATCCGGGACCGGCAGGAGGCGCCGAGCCTGGTCGAGGTCCCGTTCGAGCAGGACGTGCTGCGGCTGGACCGGCGGGCGATCAGCGACGCCCGCGGCCGGGCGCGGCGGACCCGGCGGCCGCACAACGAGGCGCGGCGCGCGTTCCAGCGGGAGATCATCTCCACACTGGCCTCGCAGGCGGTGTCCCGGCTCGGCAGACACCTGCTCGACCAGGCCGACGTCGACGACATCCGGCGCGAGCTGCGCGAGGACCCGGCGGTGCAGGCCGCGATCGAGAAGCTGTGGCCGACGTTGACGCCGCAGCGGCTGCTGGAGGACCTGTTCGCGTCGCCGAAGCTCATCGCCAAGGCCGCGCCGAAGTTCACCCCCGCCGAGCGCGAACTGCTGGTCCGCCCGCGCGGTGCCGAGTGGACGCCCGCCGACGTGCCGCTGCTGGACGAGGCGGCCGAGCTGCTCGGCGAGGACGACACCGAGGCCAAGGCGCGGGCCGAGCGGCAGCGGCGGCAGGCGATCGACTACGCCCAGGGCGTGCTGGACATCCTCGACCTGGAGGACGACGCCGACCCGGACATCCTGATGGCGACCGACCTGGTGGACGCCTACCGGCTGGCCGAGCGGCACGGCGCGGAGCGCTACGAGACGGCGGCCGAGCGCGCGGCGGCGGACCGGACGTGGACGTTCGGGCACGTGATCGTGGACGAGGCGCAGGAGCTGTCGCCGATGGCGTGGCGGACGCTGATGCGCCGGTGCCCGTCCAAGTCGATGACCGTGGTCGGCGACATCGCGCAGACCGGCGACATCGCGGGCGCGTCGTCGTGGCACGAGGTGCTGTCGCCGTACGTGATGGACCGCTGGAAGCTCACCGAGCTGACGGTCAACTACCGGACGCCGTCGGAGATCATGGCCGTCGCGGCGGACGTGCTCGCGTCGGTCGACCCGGACCTGGTCCCGCCGACCTCGGTGCGGGACAGCGGTTTCCGACCGTGGAGCCTGCGGGTGCCGTCGGTGGCCGAGGCGCTGCCGTCGTTGGCGGGCAAGGAGGTCGCCGCGATCGGGGACGGCAAGCTGGCCGTGATCGTGCCCGCGGCGTCGGTGGCGTCGCTGCGCTCCACCGTCCCGGGCGCCTCCGACGACCTCGACGCGCAGGTGGTCGTGCTGGGCGTGACCGACGCGAAGGGCCTGGAGTTCGACTCGGTGCTGGTGGTCGACCCGGCGGGCATCCTCGCCGAGTCGCCGCGCGGCGCGAGCGACCTGTACGTGGCGCTGACCCGGGCCACGCAACGGCTCGGCGTCGTGCACACCGGCGACCTGCCGGAGGTGCTGGCGAGGTTGGCTACCGTGTGACCGGTGACCGGGATCGAGGCAGCGGCGGGACGCACCGCCGCCACCGCTGGATCGAAGCTGTTCGGCGCGGCTCGGCGGCACTGGGGCGCCAAGAAGACGCGTGACGACAGCCGGACCTTGACGGCGCGGCGTGTGGCCGACGACTTCCTGGCGTCACTGGACGGTCCGCAGGCCGAGTCGCTGCTGCGGTACCTGAGGTCACCGGACTTCGAGGAAGTCGCGCTGCAACTGACGTTGTGGCGGCTGCTCCGCGACCGGGAAGCCGAGAAGATCGAGCCGACCCTCCGCGAGGAGATCCGGCTCGGCCTTCGCCACGCGGCGGATCTACGCCCGGAGCAGTTGACCATCGGCGCCGACGTGGTGCTGGGGTCACTGCTCGTCGCTGTGCAAGAGGAGACCCGGGGCCTGCGCGCCGGTGACGTCGACACGACCACCGCCGCCGGTGTGGCACACCTCGTCGCGGCGGCGGCGAGCAACACCCAGTTGCTGGGCCGGACCGGGTCGTTGGCCGGTTTCCACCAGTTCGGGGAGCTGCTGCGGAGTCAGGTCGCGCAGGAGCACGCGGTGATCCGCATGCCGCACCTCGGCCTGCACCGGTCCGTGCCGTACTCGGAGCTGTACGTGCAGCCGTCGTTGCAAGGGCTGTCCGACCTGACCTCACCCGGTCGCCGGTCGGTGATCCTGGGTGATCCTGGCGCCGGGAAGTCGACCTTGGCGGCCAAGCTCGCCCGGGACATCGCGATTGGCGATGACGGCCGTGTACCGTTGATGCTGGTCCTGCGCAACTTCACCGCTTCGTTCCGCGAAGGTGGGCGAGGACTGGCCTGGTACCTGGCCAAGTCGTGCCAGGAGCCGTACAACGTCACTCCGCCCGAAGACGCCATCGAGTACCTGCTGGGCAACGGCCGTGCGGTCGTCATCCTCGACGGCGTTGACGAACTGGTCGAGCCGGAACTCCGTGAGCGCTTCGCGCGGCTGGTGGAGTCCTTCACCCGCCTCTACCCCCTGGTGCCCGTAGTGGTCACCGCTCGCAAGATCGGCTACACCGACGCCCCGCTCGACAGCGGGCTCTTCAGCACCGGCACCATCAAGCGGTTCGACGACGACCAGGTGAGGCGGTACGCCCGGAACTGGTTCGCGCTGAGCGAGACGGTGGCTGAACGCGAACGCCCGGCGATGGCGGACGCCTTCTTCCGCGAGAGCGAATCGGTCGGTGAGTTGCGAGCCAACCCCCTGCTGTTGGCACTGCTGTGCAACATGTACGCGCACGAGCACTACATCCCCAACAACCTGGCGCAGGTGTACGAGAAGTGCGCTGTGATGCTCTTCGAGCAGTGGGACCGTCGGCGCGGCTTGACGAGCATGCCCCGCTTCCAGGGCCGGTTGCGCAGCGCCGTCGGGTACCTGGCATGGCAGCAGTTCACCGCCGAGTCGTCCGGCGTCGGCTGGCCGCGCGGCCAGGTGGTCCGCATGTTGACGACGTTCCTGGAGCACAAGGAGTACCGGCCCGACGAGGCGGAAGAGGAGGCCGAGCGGTTCGTGGACTTCTGCTCGGGCCGCCCCTGGGTGCTGACCGACATCGGTGGCGGCGCCACCGAGGCTCGGTACGGCTTCGCACACCGGACCTTCATGGAGTACTTCGCCGCCGAGCATCTGGTGCGCACCCACCCGACGCCCGAGGAGCTGTGGTCGGTGCTGGCGCCGGAGGTCGTCGCGGGGCAGTGGGAAGTCGTCGCGCAGATCGCACTTCAACTGCTCGACCAGCATCGGGACGACGGCGCGAGCGAAGTCCTGCGATTGGTCGTCCAGAACGGCGACACGACCTTGCTCGACTTCGCCGCCCGAACGCTCGGTTACCTGGTCCCGACGCCGGGGGTGCTCCGCTCGCTGGTCGAGGCCCTGGTCCGTGCGGCGACCTCGATGCCGGTCGAGTCGCTGTTCTTGACTTGGCACGGCGAGACCCGACCAGGTCACGACACTCCACTGCTCGGCGCTGCGTACCACTGCTTGCCGGCCAACGAGGCAGTAGTGCACGACACGATCACGGCAGTGCTGCGGGAGCTGGCGAGCCAGGGCAACCAGGCGGCCGACGTGCTGTGGTACCGCCTGGGACTGGCTGCGGTGCCGATGGCGGAGTGGCCTTTCACCAGCGACGACGAGGATGCCGAGCCACTGCACCACGACCTCGGACGCGCCCTTTCCGAGTTCGGCCCGAAAGTCGCCTACATGCGACCAGCCGAGGTTCCACCGCTCGTCGAAACGGAACTCGACAAGTGGTGCTCGGTGGACCCCCAACTGTTCATCGACGCCGACCTGCCGTGGATTTCCGACAAGTGGTGGTGGTTCGACATGCCGCAGGACCCGGGCCCGGCGGACGACCCGGACCCGGAGGAGGATCTGGCGGAGGAGGTAGACCAGCTGTTCAGGTTCCTGGACCTCTGGGGACCGCACGGGGCTGAGCTGCTGCTCCAGCTTCCCGACCTCGAGACCTACGAGCAACGACCTGGCCTGTTCCACGTCGGTGACGTGCCACAGCTGATGTTCGACCTGGTGCACGGCCGGAAGCACCACCTCGCTCGACGCGATGCGCTGAGGACGTTGGAGGAGATGGGTGTGCCCGAAGAGGTGCGAGACTTCCTCGACCGGTGGATGCGTCGAGAGTTCAACGTCATCGGGTGAGGGCGTAGCCGAGGGCGGCGGCGGCCACGCCGGTGGTGAGGCTCGCGGCGACGTTGGCGAACGCCTGCCGGTAGCGGCCGTCCTCCGCCAGCCGGATCGTCTCGTAGCTGAACGTGCTGTAGGTCGTGAGGCCGCCGCACAGGCCGGTGCCGAGCAGCGCGACCAGGTCCGGTGACGCGCCTGCGACGCAGCCCAGCACGAACGAGCCGACGACGTTGACCGCGAGGGTGGCCCAGGGGAACGACCGCGGGAGCACCCGGCTCGCGGCGTGGCGCAGCGACGCGCCGACCGCCGCGCCGACGAAGACCAGCAGCACGGTCACGGCGCCACCCGGCGGGTCGCGGCCATGGCGGCGAACGTCGCGCCCAGCGCCAGGAGCAGCGTCGCGACCAGGTAGGCGAACGCGGTGAGGCCGCCCAGCCGCACGGCGTCCAGCGCGTAGCCGGAGAACGTGGTGAAGCCGCCCAGCACGCCGATCCCGAGGAACGGCCGCGCGAGCGGGTGCAGGCGGGGCACCAGGACCATCAGCACGCCGATCAACGCGCAGCCCACGACGTTGACCAGCAGCGTGCCCCAAGGACCGGGCGCCACCGCGGTGAGGCCGTAGCGCGCCAGGCCGCCGAGGCCGCCGCCCAGCGCGACGGCCGCGACGGTGCGGGCTTCAGTTCGCACGCAGGTGGTCCACCAGGTGGTCGAGCGCGGCCAGGGCGCGGACCACGTCGGCGCGCTCGCCCGGGTCGAGCTTGTCCAGCGCGGAGCCGATGCGCTTCTCGTGCGCGGCCTGCCAGACGGCCAACTGCTCGTGCCCCTGCGGTGTCACGGAGAGCCGGGCCACGCGGCGGTCGCTGGGGTCGCCGCCCCGCTCGACCAAGCCGTTCTCGATGAGCTGGCCGACGAGCCCGCTGACCGTGTTCGGCGCGAGCCGCAACTCGGCGGCGAGGTCGCCCACGCGCATCGGAGGGCGCTCGGCGAGCGTCTGGAGCAGCTCGACCTGCGCCATCGGCAGGGAGTCCCACGGCCATTCCGACCGGATGCTCGTGCGCAGCGCCCGGCGGAGCCTCGTGACCACGTCGGTGAGCGAGCGTGCCTCGTCTGACATGCGGGAAGGGTACTGGGTCGCACCATGTCGGACACCGATCCGGTCCGGGTGCGAACGACCGTCCGCCACGGCCGCTCGCCGGCGGATCGGCCTGGTCGCCCCGGGCGTTCCACCTGCGGTGGAACACCTCGACCGGCCATCGCGACGGCGTGGCCGGGTGCCGCGCGAGGCCGGTTCGACGCGAGCCGCGTCACACTCCACCCGCCCGCATGGCGAGACGATCCCGCCGCACCACCCGCGCGGCCGGGCCCACTGTCCACAGTGGCCTCGAAAGGGCCGCGGCCCGGCCACCCGCGACAGGGACCGAGAGTGGCATCCGACCCACTCAGAGTGATCACCGGACTGATCGTTTGTACGCCGATCGGGGACAAGCACCCCCGTCCCCTGCCCCCTCGTCCCGCCGGATCAGTAACCTCGCCCCAGTGGGGCGAAGGGCTCGCAGGGGCACACACACGGGTGAGGAATCGGTGGCGGAACGGCTGAGCTGGGTCCCCGACGAGGTCGACACCGGACTGCCCAGCGCCGCGCGGCTCTACGACTACCTGCTCGGCGGCGGGCACAACTTCGCCGCCGACCGGGAGCTCGCGGAGAAGTTCCTCCTCGCCCAGCCCAACGCCCGCACCATCGCCCGCCTCAACCGCGCGTTCCTGCGCCGGGCCGTGCTGCACCTGGTCGACGCGGGCGTGCGGCAGTTCCTCGACCTGGGCTCCGGCATCCCGACCGTCGGCAACGTGCACGAGATCGCGCACCGGGCCGCGCCCGGGTCGCGCGTGGTGTACGTGGACTACGAGGACGTCGCCGTCGCGCACAGCCGGATGCTCCTGGCCGAGGACGACCGGTCCACGATCCTCCAGGAGGACATGACCGACCCGGACGCGGTGCTGGCGGGAGTGCGCGCCACCGGTCTGATCGACTTCGCCGAGCCGATCGGCGTGCTCGCCGTCGGGGTGTTCCACTTCGTGCCGCCCGACCGCGACCCGGCCGGCGTGGTCGCCGCCTACCGCGACGCCGTGCCGCCGGGCAGCTTCCTGGCCCTGTCCCAGTTCACCTCCGACCTGCAACCCGAGGAGATGTCCGGGGTCGTGGCCGTGATGCGGGACAGCGCGAACCCGATGTACCCCCGCACCCACGCCGAGATCAGCGCTTTGTTCGAGGGTCTCGACCTGGTCGAGCCCGGCGTGGTGCCGCTGCCGCTGTGGCGGCCGGAGGAAGGCGCCCTCGAAGAGGACTCCGAGCGGGCGGGGATCTTCGCCGGAGTGGGGCGCAAGGCGTGAGCGACGTGTCGCCACCTGCTCGGACCCGGCGGCAGGACATCGCGCGCGAGTGGATGCGGGCGGTGTACGCCACCGCGTACGTGCCGATGTCGCCGATCGAGATCGAGCTGTTCCTGCTCGAGCTCGTGGACGTGATCGCCGACGCGGTGCAGGCCGAGCCGTTCGCCGTCGACGCGGTCGACGGGGTCGGCCGTCGGCTGGTCCAGGCGCACTTCACCGGTCCGGACACCTTGCAGCGCACGGTGGACGTGCTCGGGCACGCGCTGCTGTTCAGCCCCGAGCTGCGGGACGTGCCGCGGTTGGCGGAGAAGGTCGTCGCCATCCTGGGCAGCGTCAGCACCGGCTTCGCCACCGCGATGCGGCTGGACGCGTTCGACCAGCAGGAAGAGGTCAAGCGCGCGCTCATGGCGGCCAAGCTGCGGGCCGAGCGCGTGCTCAAGGTGAGCGAGGCCAGGTTCCGCGAGGTGTTCGACTCCTCCGCGTTCGGCATCGTGATCACCGACCTGGACGGCCGGTGCGTCGAGGTGAACGAGGCCCTGGCCGAGATGATCGGCCGCGACCGCGGCGAGCTCACCGGCCGGCGGCTGGTCGAGCTGTTCGACCCGGCGGACGCCGAAGGGCTGGCGACGACGTACCGGGCGGTGGGCGCGGGCCGGGTGGCGCGCGTCCGCGAGCAGCGGCGGTTGCTGCGCGAGGACGGCGAGCCGGTGTGGGCGCACCTGGCGGTGTCGTTGCTGCGCGACGCGGACGGCGAGCCCGCGTACCACGTGACCATGGTCGAGGACGTCAGCGAACTGCACCTGCTGCAGAAGAACCTGGACTTCCAGCTGCTGCACGACTCGCTCACCGGCCTGTCCAACCGGCAGCGCTTCGCCACCCGGCTGGAGGCCCTGCACGGCACGTCACGCGCCGGCATCACGCTCTACCACCTCGGCCTCGACGCGTTCTCGCTGGTGAACAACGGCCTCGGGCACGCGGTCGGCGACCGGCTGCTCACCGAGGTCGGCCACCGGCTCGAAGCCGTGGTGGCGGACGAGGTCGCGCTGGTCGCCCGGATGGGCGGCGACGAGTTCGCCATCGTGGTGGACAACGCGCCGGGGACGCCGACCGTGCCCGCCATGGTCGACCGGATCAACGAGGCGTTGCAGCGGCCGATGGACACCGGCGTGGCCGTGTCCGCGTCCATCGGCGTGGTCGACCGGCCGCCCGCCGGGTGGGACGTCGCGGAGATCCTGCGCGCGGGCGGCGCGACCCTGCGCCGGGCCAAGGCGGTCGGCAAGCGGCAGTGGCTGACCTACGACCGGCACGCCGACCAGGCGCTGCGGGAGCGGCAGGCGCGGGCCGCGCGGATGCCCGGCGCGCTGGCCGAACGGGAGCTGGAGGTCGAGTACCAGCCCGTGGTCGGCCTGGCCGACGGGCGGGTGCTCGGCCACGTGGCCCGGCTGCGGTGGGACGACGCCGGGCACGACGAGTGCGTGGCGCTGGCCGAGGAGACCGGGCTGTCCCTGGCGCTGGGCCAGTGGGCGCTGCGCGAGGCGGCGGCCGACGCGAACGGACCGGAGTCGTTCGGCGCGTTGTTCTTCGAGCTGTCGCCGATGCAGTCGCGCGACGAGGACCTCGTCCGCACGGTGATGGGGACGTTGGCCGAGACCGGGCTGCCCGCGTCCCGGCTGCGGATCTTCCTGGACACCCGCTCGATGCTCGAAGGCGTGGGCGAGGACAACGCGCAGGTGTTGCGGGACAACGGGATCGCCACCGGGCTGACCCGGTTCAACGGCGGGCAGGCCGAGCTGTCGCTGCTGGACGAGCTGCCGGTGGACGCGCTGGTGCTCGACCCGTCGGTGGTGAGCCGGCTCGCCGAGCGGCCCGAGTCGTTCCTGCACACCGCGGTGGAGCGGATGGTGGCGCTGCTCCGCTCGTCCGGGGTGGCGGTGCTGGTGCCGGACCTGTCCACGGAGGACCGGACGCGGTGGTGGACGCGGGTCGAGGCGGACGCCGCGTTCGGCGACCACCTCGCGCCCGCCGTGCCGTCCTACGAGCTGGCCGGTTCCTAGACCTGCTTCACCGCGGCCAGCAGCTTGGTCAGCGACTCCTTGGCGTCGCCGAACAGCATGGTGGTCTTCGGGTTGTAGAGCAGGCTGTTGTCCACGCCCGCGAAGCCCGGCCGCATCGAGCGCTTCATGAACACCACGGCCTTGGCCCGGTCCACGTCGAAGATCGGCATGCCGTAGATCGGGCTGCTCGGCTCGTCCCGCGCGCCCGGGTTGACCACGTCGTTCGCGCCGACCACCAGCACCACGTCGACGCTGCCGATGCCGGGGTTGACGTCGTCGAGCTCCTTGAGGTGCTCGTACGGCACGTCCGCTTCGGCGAGCAGCACGTTCATGTGGCCCGGCATCCGGCCCGCGACGGGGTGGATGCCGTAGTGGACGGTGATGCCGCGCTGCTCCAGCACCTGAGCCAGTTCCCGTGCCGCGTGCTGGCCCTGCGCCACGGCGAGGCCGTAGCCGGGTACCACCAGCACGGAGTGGGCGTAGCCGAGCAGGATCGCCACGTCCTCGACGGTGCCGGAGCGGACGGTGCGCTGCTCCTCGGTGGCCGCGGTCGCCGTGGTCGTCTGGAACGCGCCGAACAGGATGTTGGTCAGCGGCCGACCCATGGCCTGGGCCATCAGCCGGGTCAGGATCGTGCCGGACGCGCCGACGAGCGTGCCGGAGACGATCAGCAGGGTGTTGGCCAGCACGTAGCCGGACGCGGCGACGGCCAGGCCGGTGAACGCGTTGAGCAGCGAGATCGCGATCGGCACGTCCGCGCCGCCCACCGGCAGCACGAACAGCACGCCCAGCGCGAGACCCGCCAGCGCCAGCAGCACCAGCAGCGCGCTGTTCCCGGTCAGCACGACCGACAGCGCGAGCAGCGCGCTCACCGCGGCCACGCCGATGCCGAGGAACTGGCCCGCGGGCAGCAGCACGGGCCGGGTGGTCATGACCTCCTGGAGCTTGAGGAACGTGACCACGCTGCCGGAGAAGCTGACCGAGCCGATCAGCACGGTGAGCACGGTGGCGACCTGGAACAGCACCGAGCCGTGCGGCACGGCCAGGAACTCGGTCAACGCCACCAGCGCCGCCGCCGCGCCGCCCACGCCGTTGAACAGCGCCACCATCTGCGGGATCGCGGTCATCTTCACCGACCGCGCGGCCGGGATGCCCACGGCCACCCCCGCGACCACGGCCACCAGGATCAGCGGGCCGTTGTGCACGGCGCCGTCGACGTAGGCGGTGACCACGGCCAGCGCCATGCCCGCCGCGCCCAGCAGGTTGCCCGCGCGGGCGTACTTCGGCGTGCTCAGGCCCTTGAGCGCCAGCACGAAGCACAGCGCGGCGACCAGGTACGCGAGCTGGACCCAGGTGGGGCTCACTCCCCCACCTCCTTGTGCCCGTTGGTCGCGCTCTTCACGGGCTTGCCGCCCTTGTGGCCCTTGAACATCTCCAGCATCCGGTCGGTGACCACGAAGCCGCCGACCACGTTCACCGTGGCCAGGAAGACCGCCAGCAGGCCGAGGGTGACCTCCAGCGCGTGCTCGGCGCGGCCGGTGATGAGGATGGCGCCGACCAGGATCACGCCGTGGATCGCGTTCGCGCCGGACATCAGCGGCGTGTGCAGGATCGTGGACACCTTCGACACGACCTCGAAGCCGACGAACACGGCCAGCACGAAGATCGTCAACAGGTCGATCACGGCAGCTCCCTCCTCAGCTCGCCCGCGTGCGTGAGGCAGCAGCCGGACAGCACCTCGTCGGTGAGGTCGGGGACCACCTGACCGTCCTCCGTCATCATCATCAGGAGGTTGGCCACGTTGCGCGCGTAGAGCCTGCTGGCGTGCACGGGCATGCTGCTGGGCATGTTCTTCGCGCCGTAGACCAGCACCTCGCCGACCCAGGTCTCCTCGCCGGGGCTGCTCGCGGTGACGTTGCCGCCGGACTCGGCGGCCAGGTCGACCACCACCGAGCCCGGCGCCATCGCCTTGAGCATGTCGTTGGTGACCAGCACGGGCGCCTTGCGGCCCGGGATGGCGGCGGTCGAGATCACCACGTCGGAGGCGGCGACCCGGTCCGCGATCAGCTCGCGCTGGCGTTCCAGGAACGTCTCCGACTGCGCTTCGGCGTACACGCCCCGCTGGGTTTCGAGGTCCAGTTCGAGGAACCGCGCGCCGAGGCTCCTCACCTCTTCCTTGGCCGCGGCGCGCACGTCGTAGGCCTCGACCACGGCGCCGAGGCGTCGGGCTGTGGCGATGGCCTGGAGGCCGGCCACGCCCGCACCGAGGACGAGCACCTTGGCGGGCGGGATCGTGCCCGCCGCCGTGGTGAACATGGGCAGGAACTTCGGCAGCCGGCTCGCCGCCTCCATCACCGCCCGGTAGCCCGCCACGAGCGCCTGCGACGACAGGGCGTCCGCGGACTGCGCCCTGGTCACCCTGGGCAGCAGGTCGAGGCTGAACGCGGTGACCTTCCGGTCCTTGAGCACCTCGATGAGCTCGGGCTCGGCGGCCGGCTGGAGGAAGCTGACCGTGATGTCGCCCTCGCGGAGGGCGGCGGCCTGCTCGGGGGTCGGCGGTTGGACGGAGACGATCACGTCGGACTGCCCGGCCGGGTGGTCGGCGACGACGTTCGCACCGGCTGCGCGGTAGGCGGCGTCGGAGGCGTGGGCGTGTCGGCCCGCTCCGGCTTGCACGTCGACCGTGAGTCCGGCACCGATCAGCGTGGTCACCGTTTCCGGTAGACCGGCTACGCGGCGCTCAGCGGGCCGCGCCTCGACGGGTATGCCCACTCTCACGGAGAGTCACCCTAGCCGGGCCGAGGTGATCTACGCCACACGTGGGCTTTAACGTTAACCGTACATACGTCTTGCTGAGACCTTCAGTGGATCACCGGGCAGACGCCCTCGGTGTCGCCGGGGAAGAAGTTCGGCACCAGCTCGCGCTTGTCGTAGTACCGGTGGAAGACGCTGGTGATGCCGCTCGACATCGGCGGCACGATCCACGTCCAGTCCGCCGGGCACGACCGGCCCGCCGCCTCCTCCTTCTCGACGTGGGTGAGGAACCGGTCGGACTCGGTGTGGTGGTCGGTGATCGTCACGCCGGCCTGGGTGAACGAGTGCAGCACCGCGCGGTTCAGCTCGACCAGCACGCGGTCCTTCCACAGCGTCCGCACCGACGAGGTGTCCAACCCCATCCGCCTGCCCAGGTAGGGCAGCAGGTCGTAGCGGTCGACGTCGGCGAAGTTGCGCGCGCCGATCTCGGTGCCCATGTACCAGCCGTTGAACGGCGCGGCCGGGTAGTCGATCCCGCCGATGCGCAGGCGCATGTTGCTGATCGCGGGCACGGCGTGCCAGCGCAGCCCGAGGTCGGCCAGCCACGGCAGCTCGGGGTGCCCGATCGGCACCTCCAGCACCGCGTCGGGCGGCAGCTCGACCATGGCCGGCTCGGCGTCCTCGCGCTCCACGATCAGCGGCAGCACGTCGAACGGCCCGCGCCGGGCGGGCGGGCGCCACCCCAGGTCGATCGCCGCGGCGGTCAGCTCGACGTTGCGCCGGTCGCCCAGCACGCCGCCGTCCGAGCCGACGTAGCCCGCGTACCGGATCAGCTGCTCGTTGCGGATCCGCGGGGCGGGCCTGCCGGGCTCGTCGGGGGCGAACACGCTGATCACCGGGCGGACCTTGCCGCCGTTGCCGGCGAGCTCGAGGTGCTCGACGCACTCGTCCGCGACCTCCTTGGGATCGCGCAGGTCGCGCAGGTCGCGGACCTTGAGGCTGCGCCAGTACAGCCGGCCGATGCAGCGCGCGCTGTTGCGCCACGCCACCCGTGCGCCGAACGTCAGCTCGTCGGGCGTGTGGCGGTAGGTGCCGGTCGCCGCGACTTCGGCGTGCATCTCGGCGAGGCGGTACTCGACGGGACCGAGTTCGGGGTGTTCGGAGTGGTGCAGGCGGAGGAACTCCTCGGCCTCGGCGAGGTCGACGGTGGGCGCGGCGGAGTCGTGCAGGGGGATGGCTTCAGCCGGACACGAGGGGACGGGGGCCATGGCGGGACACCGTAGTTGGACCTTCGCCGTCGCTGCACCGCCGTGCCGGGTGCCGAAGTGCATTCAAGACCTACTGCTGATGGCGGACAGTAAGCGCTTGATCGCGCAGAAGGGTGAGGCTTCCAGCGGAAACGAGTGATATTCGATCGTTATCCAGCCGAATCGCGGCGGTTACTTGTGATTTACCTCACAGCAGCATATTCACCTATCGGGTGACAGCGACGGCGGCGTCCACGCCATGAACCGGGCCATCCCGCGCAGCCCGATCGACGGCGGGACGGCGCGCATGGCGGTGTCACGCGCCTTCACGAGCACCGGGTTCCGCAGCTTGTGCCCCACCCTCCCGAGCATCCGCGACGCCTTCGCCATCGACTGCGTGCGCGGCCGGCGTTGCCGGTCGTACTCCGCGAGCGCGCCGGCCACGTCGTCGGCGCGGGCGCACACGGCGGCCAGCACCACGGCGTCCTCGATCGCCATGCACGCGCCTTGGCCCAGGTAGGGCGTCATCGCGTGGGCCGCGTCGCCGAGCAGCGCCACCCGGCCGCGCACGTAGGTCGGCAGCGGCGCGGCCAGCTCGTGGATGTCGTGCCGCAGCACGGCCTCGGGTGGCGTGGCGTCCAGCAGGTCCGGGATCGGGTCGTGCCAGTCGGCGACGAGCCGGCGGACCTCGCCCAGCTCGTCCGCCGAACGGCCACCGGCAGGGGCGGTCGTGGCCGCGTACCAGCAGACCCGACCGTCACCGAGCGGGAGGACGCCGAACTCGGCGCCGGGACCGAGGGTCTGGCCGAGGCCGAGGTCGCGGGGGAACACGGCTCTCGTCACGCTGCGCCACGCCGTGGTGCCCGTGTACACCGGCTGGGGCATTCCCGGGAACAGCGCCTGCCGGGTTCGGCTGCGCAGGCCGTCCGCCGCGACCACGAGGTCGGCGTCCAGGTCGTCCACGTCCGTCACCTCGGTGTCGGTGACCAGGCACGCCGGCGGCAGCGCCGACCGCAGCACCCGGTGCAGGTCGGCCCGGTGCACCGCGACCACGTGGTCCTCGTGCGAGGCGTCGACCCGCGTCAGCGTCCGGCCCCTCGGGTCGCGGATGCCGCCGGGCACGCGGGGCGTGCCGATCCGCCGCACCTCGTCGGCCAGCCCCAGCGCCGCCAGGGCCCGCAGGGCGTTCGGCATCACGCCGACGCCCGCGCCGACCTCGCCGAACTCCGGCACGCGTTCCAGCACCCCGACCTCCCAGCCGACCTGCCGCAACGCGACCGCCGCCGTGACGCCACCGAGGCCACCACCCACCACGAGCGCTTTCATGCCCCTCCTTCTACAGCTGTAGATACCAGTACTCTACAGCTGTAGAAGGAGGACGCACTGTGACGGAGCGCATGGCGGCCCTCGCCGACGCGGCGATCCACGTGGTGGCCACCAAGGGCATGCGCGGGCTGACCCACCGCGCGGTGGACGCGCAGGCGGGCGTGCCGACCGGCTCGACCTCGGCCTACTTCCGCACCCGCAAAGCGCTGGTCGAGGGCGTGGTGCAGCGGCTCGCCGACCTCGACACCGCCGAGGTCGCGGAGGCCCGGCTGACCGTCCCGCTCGACCCCGACCTGCTCGCCGAGTCGGTCGCGCACGTGCTGGACCGGTGGATGACCACCGGCCGCGAGCGCACGCTGGCCCGGTACGCGTGCCTGCTGGAGGCCACCCACCACCACGAGCTGCGCGGCATCCTGGCCCACGGCGAACAACCGCGTGCCCAGGCTCGGGAGCTGCTGGCGGCGTTGGGCGCACCCGACCCCGAGCGGCAGAGCCGGGAGCTGGTGGCGTTCGTGGACGGCCTGCTGTTCGACCGGCTGGTCGGCGCGGGCGCGCTCGGCGCACCCGCGCCCGGGACGCCGGAGAGCGTGGCCGAGCTGACCGCCGCGATCCGCGCGGCGCTGCGCGGCGTGCTCGGGAGGTGAGTGGCGCCCGTCGCCACCGTCGTAGGCATGTGGGTGTTCCGGGCCCTCCCCTCTGGGCAGGAGGCAGCCGTCCACCCCCCGCGCACGACGCGTGACGAGGTTCTCGAGCCGTCCTCCAGTCATGCGGAGATTCCCGCGCGGCCACCGGGTCGGCCACGCGGTCGACCCCGGCCTCGCGGAGATCGTCGAGCAGGCCCTGAACGCGACACGCCTGGAGGACCTCGGCGTCGGCAGGCTCCTCGACCGACGTGATCGAGGCCGGGCCGGGGTGGCGCGAAGGGGGCGGTGCGCGTCGGCACCGCCCCCTCCCTCGTCTACGCGGACCGCTCGGAGCTGCCCAGCCGGGGGAACGGGTCGGTCGAGAACACGACCTCCACCGGCACCTCGAAGTACTGCGCGATGCGCAGCGCCAGGTACAGGCTGGGGCTGTACTCACCCCGTTCGAGGTAGCCCACGGTCTGGTAGTGGATGCCCAACGCCTCGGAGAGCTGCCGGCGTGACACACCCCGTTCCGCGCGCAGCATCGCGATCCGGTTGTAGACGCTTTCGCTCATCGCACCCTCTGCAGCGCCGCCTGTCGGCGCTGCTCCATATCCGATCCGGACTCCCGGCGAGCCATCCGACGCAGGATCGTAGGCGCTAGCACGAAGCCGACCACCGCCCACACCCCGAGCACGCCCACCATCTCCGTGATCCGCCAGGTGCCGCCGAGCTCCGCGGCCGCCGCCGCGTCCGGCAGCAGCGCCGCCCTGGCGCCGTGCCCCGCCCAGTACACCGGGAACACCTGGGCCACGCCCTGCAACCAGCCCGGCATCGCGGTGATCGGGTAGAAGATGCCCGAGATCGCGATGATGCCCATCATCGGCAGCATGGTGATGCCCATCGCGCCGCCGGGGCTCTTGGTGATCGACCCGGCCACCGCGCCCCAGGGCAGCATCGACGCCATGCCGAGCGCCAGCACGGCGGCCAGGCCGAGGACACCGCCCACACCCGCGCCCGCCAGCACGTTCACCAGGAACAGGCCGGGCACCAGCACGACCACCAGACCCGACAGCGAGTCCAGCGACGTCTGCACGGTCCGGCCGACCAGGTAGCCGATCATGCCGTTCGGCACCGCCTTGGCGCGCAGCAGCGTGCCGTCCTCGCGGTTGGTCGAGAGCTGGCCCGCGGGACCGACCAGGGCACCGAACACCATCCCCATGCCGAGCATGCTGGGCAGGGTGAGCGTGGCGAGCGAGACGCCGGAGCCCTCGACCGACGAGTCGCGCTGGAACCACAGCACGGTCAGCGCGGCGAGCCCGGTGAACACGTTGTACCACTGGTCCGAGCTGCCCATGGAGTGGCGGAACTCGCGCACGCCGCGGTCCACGCCGAGCCGGATCGCCTGGGCCTTGGTGTTCACCGCAGCGCCACCTCCTCTTCCGTCGCCTGCCCGCTCTCGTGCCGCTGCACGAGTGCCATGTAGGTGTCCTCCAACGTGCTGCGGCGCACCTCCAGCTCGGAGATGCCGCTGGTGTGCTGCCGGAACAGGTCGCGCACGAACGCCGTCGCGTCGTCGGTCGTGTGCACGTGCCGCAGGCCGTCGTGCGTCCAGCGGACCTCGGACTTGCCCTCGACCTGACGGCTGAGCTGGTCGGGGCTGCCGTCGGCGATGATCCGGCCGCCCGCGAGCACCAGGATCCGGTCGGCCAGCTTCTCGGCCTCCGCCAGGTCGTGCGTGGTGAGCAGGATCGTCATGCCCTCCAGGTCCGACAGCCGGTGCACCAGGTCGTGGAAGTCGCGGCGCGCGTGCGGGTCGAACCCGGCCGTCGGCTCGTCCAGGAACAGCAGGTCGGGCTTGCCGACGATGCCGATCGCCACGTCCAGCCGCCGCCGCTGGCCGCCGGACAGGCTGCCGACCTTCTTGTGCGCGTGCTCGGCCAGGCCGACGGTCTCGATCAGCTCGTCGGTGTCGAACGGCCGGGACTGGCCCGGCGTCGCGTAGGGCTCGTAGTAGCGGCCGAGGTGGTGCAGCAGCTCGCGCACCTTCCAGCGGCCGTGGTCGCGCCAGGACTGGAGCACCACGCCGAGCCGGGCGCGCCAGGCCTCGTCGCCGGTCGCCGGGTCGACGCCCAGCACCCGCACGTGGCCGTCGGAGGGCAGCCGGAAGCCCTCCAGGATCTCGATCGTCGTGGTCTTGCCCGCGCCGTTGGGCCCCAGCAGGGCCACCACCTCACCCGGGCCCGCGGTGAAGTCGACCCCGTGCAGCACGTCCGTCGTGCCGTAGCGCATCCGCAGATCGCGCACCTCGATGACCAAGGACCCTCACCTCCCCCTGTCAGAGTTCTCGGTCATTTTGTAGCACATCTGCTATCAGTCGTACTACACCCCTTCCCTACGCCATATTTACTTCACGGGTTCGTGAAACTTCTGTATGTTGCGAAGTAGGTCCCTTAACGCACTGGGAGGTGTGCGAGATGACCGAAACGCTGTACTCCGAGCTGCCCACGCAACGCCCCACGGCGTTCGACCCGCCCGCGGAGTTGGGGTTGCTCCGCGAACGGGCGCCGATCAGCCGGATGAAGTTCCCCGACGGGCACCTGGGGTGGCTCGTGACCAACTACGAGCTGGCCCGCGAGGTGCACGCGGACCGCCGGTTCAGCAGCCGGGTCGAGCTCCAGCACTCGCCGCGGACGGTCGGCGGCGAGCCGGTGGCGCAACGGCCGCCGGCCAAGCCGGGCATGTTCATCGGGATGGACGCGCCCGACCACACCCGCTACCGCAAGCTGCTCACCGGGCAGTTCACCGTGCGGAGGATGAACCAGCTCCTGCCGCGGATCGAGCAGATCGTGGCCGAGCACCTGGCCGCGCTGCGGGCGGCCGGGTCGCCCGCGGACCTGGTGGCGAACTTCGCGCTGCCGGTGCCGTCGATGGTGATCTGCGAGCTGCTGGGGGTGCCCTACGAGGACCGTGAGGCGTTCCAGCAGGACACGGCGAAGCTGCTGAGCCTGGACTCCACGATGGACGAGATCATGGCGGCGTTCGAGCGGCTGGAGGACTTCGTGCTCCGGCTGGCCGAGCGCAAGCACGTGGAGCCGGGCGACGACATGCTGACCGGGCTGGTCGCCACCGGCGAGCTGACCGACTCCGAAGTCGCCAACATGGGGTTGCTGCTGCTCGTCGCGGGCCACGAGACCACGGCGAACATGCTGGGCATCGGGACGTTGCTGCTGTTGCAGCGGCCCGACCAGCTCGCGGCGCTGCGGGCCGACCCGTCGTTGGTGGACAACGCGGTCGAGGAGCTGATGCGGTACCTGACGATCATCCAGTTCGGCACGGTGCGCACGGCCCTGGAGGACGTGGAGGTCGGCGGCGTGGTGGTCCGGGCGGGTGAGTCGGTCTCCATCTCGGTGGCCGCCGCCAACCGGGACCCGGCGCGGTTCGAGCGGCCGGACGAGTTCGACGTCCACCGGTCCGCGTCCGGGCACCTCGGGTTCGGCCACGGCGTGCACCAGTGCCTGGGCCAGCAGCTCGCCCGGATCGAGATGCGGGTCGGGTTCAGCGCGTTGTTCCGGGAGTTCCCGGACCTGCGGCTGGCGGTGCCCGCCGAGGATGTCAAACTCCGCACCGACATGGCGATCTACGGGGTGCACGAACTGCCGGTGGAGTTCTCGTGAAGATCGAAGTCGATCCGGACCGCTGCGCGGGGTCGGGGATGTGCGCGTTGACCGACCCGGCCGTGTTCGACCAGGACGAGGTGGACGGGACGGTCGTGCTGCTGGAGCCGTCACCGACGGGCGAGCACGAGAAGGCGGCGCGTGAAGCGGCGCACCTGTGCCCGGCCGGCGCGATCCGCGTCCTGGAGTGACCAGGGCTGCCGGGGCCGTCCGCGGGCGGTCCCGGCGGTGGTCGTGCGCGGCGGTCGCTCAGAGCGACAGGTGCACGCGCAGGGCGTCGTCGAGCTGCTTGAGCACCGCGGGCGGCAGGCCGCCGATCCGGGCGCGGAGCCGGGCCGCGGCGACCGTGCGCACCTGCTCGGCCTGGGCCTTCGAGTCCGCGCCGAGCCCGCAGTCCTTGGCGGGCAGCAGCACCTGGAACGGGTACACCTTCGCGGTGTTGGAGGTGATCGGCACCACGGTCACCACACCCCGGCCGCCCCGTCCGGCGGCCCGGTTCGCCGCGTCGTTGCTCACGACCACGGCCGGGCGGATCTTGTTCGCCTCGGCGCCCCGCACCGGCTCCAGGTCCACCCAGTAGATGTCACCTCGCCGCATCGTGGACACCGTCTGGCGCGGTCACGTCCCACATGTCGGCGTCCCCTCCGGCTTCCCACTCGTCCCACGCGCTCGCGTAGGCGTTCTCCAGACCCGCCTCGCGCAGCAACGTGATCGCCTGGTGGATCACCGACGACCGGGAGGCGCTCCGGTGTTGCCGCAGGTAGCGATCAACGAACTCTACGTCCTCCTCGGGGAGGCTCACACTGATTTTCATACCACCGATGCTACCTCCGGTCCTACCGGGTAGGAACCCGCCCGCCCCGCTCGCGGGAGGGCGGGCCATTGCGTTCGCAATCGCCCGCCCCGGTGGTGGTCTCGTCGCGACGTCAGTCCACCTCGATCTCGTGGATGGCGGGCACCACGTTCTCGCCGATGACCCGCAGCATGTCGTCGTAGTCGGTGAAGGTGTTGATCCGCAGGATGATGTGCCGGCACCCGGCCTCGATGAACTCGCGCAGGTGCTCGACCAGGCCCTTCTCCGTGCCACCGAAGTAGTTCTGGTAGTTCGACATGGTGGTCTGGGGTAGCTGGTAGTAGCGCGTGGTGTAGTCGTTGAGCGCCGCCTCGCCCGAGGCGGTGTCCTGGCCGATGTTGACGTTGATGTACATCGTCGGACGGATGTCGTCGGGGTTGCGGCCGAAGTTCTTCGCGTGCTCCCGGATCTGGCCGAGCGAGTGGCGGTAGCCCTCGGCGTCGATGTGCACCGGCATCCAGCCGTCGTACATCTCGGCCGTGCGGCGGACCGCCTTCGGCTTGCCGTTGCTGGCCAGGTAGATGCCGGGGCCGCCCTGGGTCTTCGGCGGGCCCTGCTGGCGCAGCTCGTCCAGGTTGTAGTACTGGCCCTTCAGGTCGCCCTCGCGGCCTTCCCACACCGTCTTGAACGCCCGCACCATCTCGTCGACGCGCGTGATCCGCTCGGTGTAGGACATCGGGACCAGGTCGCTCTCGTTGTTCACCGGCAGCGGCTCGCCCATGCCCAGGCCCATCTTCAGCCGCCCGTTGCTGAGCTGGTCCAGCGTCGTGATCGCGTGCGCCAGCGCCTTCGGCTCCCGCAGCACGGCCGTCAACGCCGCCGTGCCGATGGTGACGTCCTCCGTCACCATCGAGATCGCGCCCAGCAGCGCCAGCGGCTCCAGGCGCGGCCGGGTGACGAAGGAGTCACCGACCCACACCGAGTCGAACCGCAACTCCTCGACCTTCCTCGCCAGGCTGATCAGCGGGGCCGCCGCGTCGGTCGGGTACAGCATCGAGTACTCGCGGACCGGCAGCGCGACACCAATTTCTGCGCCCACACTGGACTCCTCTCCAAGAATTCACACGACAGGCTTTCGCTGGCTGCCACCAATTATTAGCACACCGTTGAAAGAAACCGCTTCTTCTCGCATGCCCTCCCGTCCACAGGCCGACGGGAACACGAAGCAGCAGGTCAACGTGCACTTCGCCGGCCGTCGAACAATGCCCTGAATAGCAATAGTCGCGGACGCCGGCCGGGTGTGGCCGACGTCCGCGACTATTGCGCGGTTGCCGTTGTGCGGCAGTTTATGGAGTTGTCGACCGCTCGTCGCCCTAGGCCTTCTCGGGCTGCGGGACCGCGGCGGCCTGCGGCGGCGCGGCGGCCGGGGCGGCACCCGGACGCCTGCTCGGCATCGCGAGACCGATCAGCATGCCGACGAACGCCAGGATGGCGACCGCGGTCATCGAGCCCGAGAAGCCCTCGGCAAACGACTCGGCCGTGGCGTAACCGCCGACGGCGCCGAACACGGCGACCGACACCGAGGTGCCGAACACGCCACCGAACATGCGCAGCATCATGAACACACCGGACGCCTGGCCGATCTGCTGCGGCTGGACCGCGCTCACGACCGCCTTCTGCGCGGCCGGCATGGCCGCCGTGATGCCGACCGAGCCGATGACCAGCGCGGGCAGGATCTCCAGGTACGAGGTGTTCGTGTCGATGGCCACCGCGATCCACGCCATGCTGACCGCCTGCAGGAACAGGCCGCCGACGACGAACTTGCGCTCGCCGACCTTGTCGACCAGGCGGCCGGCGATCGGCGCGCACACCATGAGCGTGCCGGTCCACGGCATCAGCATGAGGCCGGCGACCAGCGGGCCGTGACCCTTGACGACCTGGAAGTACTGCGCGAGGAAGAACATCGTGCCGTACAGCGAGGCGAACACCAGGAAGTTCGCCGGGTTGGCGGTGGAGAACGCGCGCAGCTTGAAGAAGCCCATCGGGACCATCGGCCGCGGCGTGCGCTTCTCGTAGAACACGAACGCGACCATGAGCACGACGCCGAGCACGATCGAGGCGACGACCTCGGCGCTGCCCCAACCGGCCGCGTTGCCGCGCACCAGGGCCCAGATGATGCCGAACGCGCCCAGGGTCACCAGCGCGAGACCGCCCAGGTCGAGCTTGTTGTTCGGGCCGGTGCTCTCGTCGACCTTCCGCGAAGCGAGCAGGATCGCGACGATGCCGATCGGCAGGTTCAGCCAGAAGATCCACTGCCAGGCCAGGCCCTGGGCGATCGCACCACCGATGAACGGGCCGCTGAACGTGGCCAGACCGGTCAGGCCCAGGTAGAGACCCATCGCCTTGCCGCGCGTCTGCGGCGGGAACACCGCGGTGATCAGCGTGAGCGACAGCGGCAGCACCATCGCGGCCCCGGCGCCCTGGAAGGCTCGGGCCACGATCAGGAAGACAATGTTCGGCGCCAGCGCACAAGCCACCGACGCGACGGTGAACAGCGCCAGACCGGTGTTGAACATCTTGCGGCGGCCGAACCGGTCACCGAGTGCCGCGCCGGTCAGCAGCAGGACCGCGAAGGTGAGGTTGTACGCGTTGACAACCCATTCCAGTTGTTCGATCGAGGCCGTCAGATCCGCGCGGATCGTGCTCAGCGTGGTGGTGACGACGAGGCTGTCCAGGGCCATCATGAACGACGCCAGTGAGGCGAGCCCCAATGTCCACGCCTGCTTGGACGACATTCGTCCTGTTTCGGTACTCACCGTTCTCCTTCGGTTCACTTCATCGGTAAAAAATGCAGGCAGATGCCGTGGACGAGTGTCACGGCCTTGCCGTTCATCCCGTGCGCGCGTTGCCGCGCGCACTTCCTGGACGTGCTGTCGGAACAACTGCGCGGCGGACTCGCAGTCGGTCGTGGGGTCTTACTCGCGGAGCGATCGCGGAAGTCCGAAGATGGGCAGCAGCGAGTTGTCGTGGAATCTGGTGAGGCCGGTGATCCGGTCACCGGTGAGGGTCAGCACCAGCACGCCGTGCGCGTGCAGGATCGGCGTCCGCGGGTCGCGCAGGTAGCAGCCGAAGGCCGGTTGGCCGTTGGCGCGCGTCGGGATCAGCACGTGGCTCATCCCGTCGCGCAACGCCACCGTGGCCAGGAAGTGGCGGATGGCGTCCAATCCCTGGTACTCCAGCGGCAGCGGCGGCATGGTGAGCCGCGCGTCGTTGGTCAGCAGGTCGACCACCGCGTCGACGTCACCGGCTTGGAAAGCGCGGGTGAAGTCGTCCACGATCCGGCGTTCCTGCGGCGAGTTGGGCAGCGGCGCACTTTCCCAGTCGGGACCGGGCAGTTCCTGCGTCAGCGCGCTCCGGGCCCTTCTCAGGGCGCTGGTCACCGCATTCTCGGTGGTGTCCAGGATATTCGCGACTTCGGCCGCCCGGAAGCCGAGCACGTCCCGGAGAACCAGCACGGCCCGCTGCTTCGGCGGCAATTGCTGCAATGCGGTCAGGAAGGCCAGCGACACCGATTCCCTGACCTCGTAGCGCGCCTCCGGTCCCGGCATGTCGTCGGCGATCTCGTCGAGCAGCGCGTCGGGGTACGGCTCCAGCCAGCTCGGCTCCGCGCGGCGGTGAGATGGCTCGGGCAACGGGACCTCCGATTGGTAGGCCGCATAGTCGTTCGGACGACGGGTGCCGGCCCGCAGTGCGTTGAGACAGCGGTTGGTGGCGATTCGGTAGAGCCACGTCCGCACCGACGCGCGCTCCTCGTACCCGCCGATCCCCCGCCACGCCGCCAGCAACGTCTCCTGCAACAGGTCCTCGGCGTCCTGCACGGAGCCGAGGATGCGGTAGCAGTGGACCTGCAGCTCCCGCCGATAGGGCTCGACGAGCCCTCGGAACGCCTCCCCGTCCCCACTGCGCGCCAACGCGAGCAACCCCTCGGCCGAGCGCTGCGCCGAGGCGTCGGTTCCCCTGGCTGGCGGGATCCCTCGCATGGTGGCTCCTTCTTTCCTGTGGTCACCGCCCCCGGGCCGGAGCCCGGTGGCGGCGTTGGGACGGCGGCGCGACAGGTCTGACGTGCGACGGCGGGTGGGGTCGGGTCGGCCTGGCGAAGCGGTCGAGATGTGGTCTCGAAGGGATGGACACCGCCGCCACCGAAAACTGGTCGCTCCCGGCCGGAGTTTTCCGATGACGACCCTCGACAACGCCCCGACCTGCGGCGATACCGTTGCCGAACCCGCACGAGCACTTCGGCCGAAGCGCTCGACCGCCGGGCGCCCGCTGCACCGCGTGGCGAGCGAGGTGGCCGAGCACGTCTCGTGTCCTGTGCGCGCGAGGACGCGGCACGGGTCGACGAGCTGTGCGCGTTGTTGGACGCGGCGCGCACCCCGTACTGGCGGGACCGGACGGCCCTGGCGCCGAGCGTCGAGGGGAAGCGGCGGATCCGCGAGGCCATCCGCTCCAGGGCGTTCGTCTCCCTGGCCTGCTTCTCACACCGGTCGGCTGCCCATCGTCGATCCGCGCTACTTCAGCGGACCGATCCGCCACCCCGTCATCGTGGTCGACGGGGTGGAGGTCGAAGTCGTCCGGACGCGATCAGCGGCCTGGCGCCGGCACCACGCCTACACCTACTCGTTCTTCCTGAAGATCCTGGGCTTTCCGCCTGATGCGAACCGACCGCATCCTCCACACCGAGGGCAAGCTGCACCGACGGTCCGGGCGGCGCCCGCGGACGAGGATTTCCAGCTGCTCTCCGGACCAGCGTTCCCGCTGGTCCGGTGGTGGGGCGGGTGGGGTTCGAACCCACGACCTGACGGATTGTTGGCCGTCTCCCCCGTCGTCTGCCGACCCTTGCCAGCACCCGCCACCACCAGCGCGCCTAGCGTCCGCGAACGACCACTGTGGATCGTGCTTCGCGGTCGTCTGTCGTCGTTTCGTGGGGCAAAGGTGTGGCATGGATCTTGTCCTGCCCAGCCGCACCACCTCGCGGAAGGCAAGCTCGTGGCCAGTCGATGCCGCCAAGGCGTCGAGCTGTCCACCGGCGCGGTAGCGGAGCGCTCCGACCACCGTGTGCCGGACTGCCCGGCGCCCGTTCCAACTGATGGACTCCGGACGATCTTCTTCGGATCCCAAACCAGCCGTTGGCCTGCCTACCGAGTAGACTATCTAAGTCGAATTTCGCAGGTCAGACGCTGTAGCGTCTTACAGCAGGTCATGTAGAGTGCTACACATGACGTACATGTGATGCAGGGCGGATTGCCTGAGCTCACACATAGGTGCTGGGTTGAGCTTGCGACCCAACCCAGCAACCCAGTAACCCGGCTACCCAGCCAGCAGGTCCCACAGGAGCTTGGCGGCACTGAGGACGAACTGGCTAGCTGCGAAGACGGTCCGGAGACGGCAGGGAGTGCACTTTCCCGAGTCTTCGGACCTTCTTCGTTTACCCCTGTTTCCCACACTTCCTCCACCGGCGGTCGATGTAGATCGACAGAGTGCCGGCCCTCAGTCGACCAGCTGGTTCGACTGAGGATCAGGAAGGGCGAGGGTGCTCTCGACTGAGTCACGCATCGGGAGCAGGTTCAGCATAGTGGAGCCAATTTTAGGCGGGTTGGTCTCCTTGTCGGAGCCCAGTGCTATAGTCCCCGGCCCTTCCCTAACCATCGAGAGTTTCCGCTGGTCAAAGCCGTTGAACCAGGGACTCGGTGTCGCCCAGGCCGCTCAGTCAGGACGATCCTCGCCAACATGGAGGTCTTCCAGTACCACTACAGGGCACTAAAAAATCCGACAAAAAGGACGAAACCACATCTTTTGTTACCAAACCGTGATCGTTAGGCTTAGGACCCCTTATCTAAGGAGGGCTTCGTGTCATCCCGCCGACCTGGCTAGCCCCAACCATGCGTGTCAAGGGGGCACCTTCCGTCCACACAGGACCGCTGGGCTGGAACTGCCCCCTTGACGCGTGTGGTTGCCCTCGGGGAGGTCGGCGGGATGACACGAAACCCGGCCCACGCTGGCAACCGAGCTGGCGGTGTCCTCCGGTCATCCTGCTGGCCTGCCCGTCCGGCGAGGACATGTCTTTGGTTTTGCGGCGCTTGCCGGGGTCGGTCGCGTCTTCGGCCGCCGGCGGGCCAGGGTGGCGGAGCCGGGCCCCTGGCCCTGCCGAGCGGCCAGGACGGAGCGGCGCGAGCGACCCCGGCAGGGGTCGCCTTGATGAAGAAAAGAAACTTTGCACACGTGGGCTACAGTGCCGCGCGGCTGGGGAGACGGCGTTAGGAGCGGGTAGGGGTCCAGACCACGATGGCCTTGTCGTCGTGTCTCTTCGAGCGCGGCAGAGCTGCACCATCGGGGTCTTGGTTCTCTTCCCAGTGGTGTAGGTCGGCTAGCAAGTGGGACAACTCCGGAGCCGTCATGCCAGCGATATCGGGCCAGTGCATTCCGAGGTGATCGATCGGGCGTTGGACACCGTCCGTGGCCAGCACGCACCAATCAAGGTCGGCCAGCGCGAACGTCTGCACGACGGCCTCCTTGGCTGCTTGCCGGTCCGCTTCTGCGATCCAGTAGCCATCGAGAGTGTTCCTCGCGGTTAGCTCTTGCTCTTGGAGAAGGCGCAAGAGCTGGCGGTGCTCATCGTCGTAACCAGTGCCCGCGGCTAGCCTCGACCTGTATCGGCGTCGAAGGTCACCGCCGACTGACGCTAGCCGGTCGTCGGTAGTTCGGCTGATCTCGCCATTTACCGACACCACGGCCGTGCTGTCTCCGAGCACCAAGAGGTTGAACTCGTCACCGCGCTCCCTAGCGAGGAGGACCGTAGATGACGGGGCTTCTGCGGGTCGAAGGGACAAGCGGGAAGCTACGGCGCTGATGCAGGTGCCGAGTATCGCGACTAGATCGTGATCGCCGTCGCGTAGCTCGCTCGTCAACTCGGCGCACAGTTGGTCGACGTACTCAGAGGCGTCTACGACGGCAGGGGTGAAGCTCGACGCGCCATCGAGCACGACTGCATGCCTCTCAGACGCGGCCCACCTGTCCTGGCCACCCTCCGAGCTGCCGTCGCTGGAGAGCGAAGCGCCCCGGAACACGGCTAGGACCACCGCCTAGGTGGAACGAGCACCGTCGATGCCTTCGGCGTAAGCCCGTCGAACTCGGTGGTGACGGCCATGCTGAACTCGGAGTCACCGAACTCTGTGAACAGGTCCGCGATGGTGTCTGTGATGTGGTGCGCCGCACCGATCGAGCCGAGCGCGTGAAGGCCAGCGATGTGCACGATGACGTGGTTACCCCAACGATGGCGCGCTATGTAGGCGTGATCAGCCCTGGAAGGCGTCACCTCGTCCAGCGGCGACAGATGCCGCTCCCCGGTCACTTCGTCCACGATGAACCACTGGGCACCATCACCCAGCGCCATGCGAAGGACGGGGTCTTGCGACATCAGTCGGTGGCCGATGTGCGCGGACGCGGGACCGCACACCACAACCGCGTCGCCTGTCGGCTCCCACTCCTCGCGCGGGTCCAGGATGACGCGGTTGGTGATGAACGTCAGCTTCTCCAGCTCGGCCAGCAGGTGGGCACCGGTGGCGTCGTCCTCGGCCGCGATCACCAGGTCATCGCGTTCCCGGATGATGCGACCGGGTAGTGCCATGTCCAACGGGCCGACGCCGAAGAACGCGCGATGCGCCGGTGGTGCGCTACTGCGGATCTGAGTGATCCGGCCCTTGGTCAGGCCGAATGCCTTGGCGACTTCCGTGTAGCTGCCACCGAGGAGATCGCGCGCCTCCTCGATCGCTGCGCGCCGGAGACGGGCCAACTCGGTCGATCGCTGCTGGTAGACGGCTAGCAGAGCCGTAGCCCGCCTGCCGCGCCGTACCGGGTCGGGGTCATCCCTGAGGCTCGCGAAGTCGTCGTCCACATGTGGAGTTTAGACCCCTTGACGGCCCTAGGTCATGGGAGTACCTTGCTGTTTAGACCCCTCAACAACAGCAAGCGTCGACAGTGTTTATAGGGGTAAACGACCTAGGAGGTAGACATGCGTGACATCCCGGTGGTGCTGACCGGTTGGCGGTTGATGGTGACGGAGGAGCCGACGTTGAAGACGCGGGAGGTGGACGGTACGGCGGAGGTCGTGACCGACCGCGATGGCGCGTCGCAGTTCGTGGTGTCGGTGTTCGTGAAGTCGAAGGGGCAGAAGGGTGAGGAGATCCGCGTGACCCTCGGTACCGACCCGGGTCCGGGCTTCGAGGAGGGCACGTTGGTGGAGTTGGTGGACGCGACGGTGTCGCCGTACAGCTTCAAGAACGGCAAGGGTGAGACGGTGTCCGGTCTGGCCTGGCGTGCGATGGGGCTCAAGCCGCTCGGCTGAGTCACGCTCCTGATCGTCCGTTCCGAGAATCGGGCTCCTGTGGCCGCGTGAACCGCTCCGCGTTGTCGGGGTAGGCCGTGTTGCCCTGTAGCAGGGGTGTCCGTTTGTTCTTTGAGAATTCCACAGTGGGTAGATCCATGCCTTTTTCCGGCACCCGATGGGTTGGTGCCGGGAGATTCGTTGCCCCCGGCGCGTGTCGTGTCCGGTGCCGGGGGCTTTGTGTCTCCCGTTCTTTACGGAAATGAGGTGGTGTGGTGGAGATCGTGAACATGGCGGCGCAGGAGAACTACGCGACATTCCGGGCCGCGATCGTGTTGTTGCAGGAGACGGTGGACGAGCACGTCCGTGGCTTCATCGCCAAGGCGGAGGACGCGGACATCCCGGCGGAGGCGTGGGCGGTGCCGGACGCGGATGAGCTGAAGTCGTTGTGTGACAAGGCGGTTCGGGAGATCGAGGAGTTCACGAAGGACGCCCGGAAGTACGAGGCGGAGTTGGTCGCGAAGAACTGGAGGGTCTGACGATGGCTGCTCGTTACGGCGCGGGTCAGGCGGTGGACGCGGTCGACGCGGCCATGAGTCAGCTCAAGGAGGCGTTGGACGGGATGCCGTTCGCGCGGTTCCGTTTCAGCGGTAAGCACAAGGCGGTGACGCGTGCGGTCGCGGATTTGACGGTCGCGATGGCGGATGTGCAGCCGTACTTGCAGGACATTTAGACCGCCGGGAGCGGCGCATTTCTCGCCAGGGGCCCGATCACGCCGAATGAGGCTGGTCGGGCTCCTGGTTTCCAAGGTCTCACGATTCAGAGAGGGGTGGCTTGTCATGCCGAAACCGACTCGTAGTCAGGGGTTGGAGGTTCGCGCGATCAAGTGGGGTGTCCGGCACCCCGGCATGGTGGCGGTTCCGGCGGGCCTTGCCACGGCGGTTACGAAGAGCGCGGTGGAGTGGGGGTTGCCGACCACGAGCGGGATCGTCGGCGGCGCGCTGCTCGGCGTGGCGGGCTGGTACCGGGGCCACCCGGCCTCGTTCGACCAGGTGGCCGCGCCGTGGTTGCGGGCGTTCCGCCGCCGCTGGCTGACCTACGTGGGGCGACGTTGGGCGGACATCCTGTCCGACTGCGACCTGGTCACGGTCAACCGGCGCACGGACGCGATGGCGGTGCCGCGCATTCTGCGGGTGCGGTCGGCGTCGCCGTCGATCGACACGATCCACGTGCGGCTCAACCGGGGTCAGACCCCGTCGCTGTTCGAGGAACGCGCCGACGCCCTGGCCCACGCCCTACTCGCTCAGCGGGTCGCGGTGGTGAAGATCAAGCCTCAGGTGATCGGTCTCGTGATCGAGCGGGAGAACCCGTTCGGCGCGGACCCGATCCCGGCTATCGACCTGCCGCACGACGCCGATGAGGTCGACCTGGGCGCGATCGAGCTGGGTGACACCGAGTACGGCACACCCTGGACCCAATCGTTCCTCGGTCAGCACCTGTTCACCGCCGGTGCCACGGGTTCGGGCAAGGGCTCGTTGCTGTGGTCGCCGTTGCGGGGCATGGCTCCGCTGCTGCGTGACCGGCTGGTGGTGCCGGACGTGATCGACCTGAAGGAGGGCATGGAGACCGAGATCGGTGCTCCGTTGTTCCACCGTCGGGCGATCGAGTGGGCCGACGCGGTCTCGGTGGTCGAGTCGTTCCGCGACGAGTTGAAGGCGCGGCAGGCGGTGCTGCGTGAGCAGGGGAAACGCAAGTTCACCCCGTCGGTGGAGACGCCGTTGCGGCTGTTGCAGATCGACGAGCTGGGCATGATGACCAGCTACGGACCGGCGTCCGAGGTGCGCGGTGTGCTCAAGCTGCTCTCGGAGATCATGACGCAGGGTCGGGCGGCGGGGTTCGGGGTCTGCGGCTACGTGCAGGAGCCGACCAAGGACACGGTCCCGATCCGCGAGCTGTTCACCGCGCGGGTGTGCCTGTCGGTGACCTCGCAGAGCCAGGTGGACATGGTCCTGGGTGACGGGATGCGGCTGCGTGGCGCGCTGGCCGACGAGATCCCGCTGGACCCGGCGCACGCCGGTATCGGGTTCGTGGTGGAGCAGGGCTCCTGCAACCCGCTGCGCGTACGGGCCTCATTCCAGACCGACCAGGACATCCGCGACCTGGTCGCGTTCGTCACCTCGGGTCGTCCGCGGCTGCACGCCGTCGCCTGACCTTCGCACGCGCTGCGGCCGAAGTCGTTGGCGCGCAAGCACATCGCTCATTCCGAAGTGGAGGAACAATCATGTGGAACCTGGGTATCCGGCTGTGGGCGGCGTGGCGGTTCGCGCTGTTCCTCGCCGTCGCTGGCGGGGTGCTGTTCGTCGTCTACCAGGTCGACGGCACCGGCGCGTTCTTCGTATGGACGCTGGTGCTGGCCCTGGCCGGTGTCGTGGCGGTGTTCTACATCCTGCGCGACTTCGTCCGCCGCGAGATCGAGCACCGACGCGGGCGGTTGTGATGGCGCGCATCCGTGCCCGTGGCGCGACCCGTGCCCCTCGGCCGCGCGGCGGGGTCGACCCGGGGCAGGTCGATCTGTTCGCCGACGACTGGCAGCAGGCCGCCGCTGCTCCGGAACCGAAGCCGGTGGCCCCTGCGGGGTTCGGCGGCACGCCTGACCTGGTGCCGCAGGTGCTCAACGACATCACGGCCGGGGTGATCGGCCAGTTGGATCGGTCGGGCCGGGTCGTGGTGCTCGATGGTGACGGGCACTGCCGCCATGCCGACGACGACGTCGCCACTGTGGTCGAGTCGCTGGTCAAGCAGCGTTACGCGGCCGAGGGCGAGTTCACCACGCAGTTGCACGGTGTGATCCGCAAGAACGTCTACGTGGTGGCGCTGACGAATTCCGGTGAGGCGATCCGGGTCCGCTGGTCGAACCTGCGGGGTGCGCGGTAAGGCTCGCCAATCGCTTCACCTTCGATCCAAGTCAGAAGACCCACAACACCGAAAGGAAGGGGATCACTCATGCCCGGAACCGGGAACGTGCCGCCGATACCGGACTGGAAGAAGGAGGACCCACCGGACTGGATCAAGGACGACGTGGTCAAGATGCTGCGCTACGCCGTCGCTGACCGGCTCTACACCCGCTCGCCCATCCAGAGTGGCCCGTCGGGGTGGTTTCACGACCACGCCGAACAGGCTCGACAGGCCACCTGGGACGAGTCGGAGGTGATCGGCCTGCTGGAGGAGCACGGCTGTCTCATCGCGGGACAGACGCGCGTGTTGAAGGACGAGTCAGGCGAGCCGTTCAACGCCGACCACATGGAGATCACGCCCGCCGGACGTGAGTTGTTCGCGCGGCTGACTTCGGAGAGGTGATCCCGGTGCAGGTCGACGACTCCGACGAGATCGACGTTCAGGCCGGGGTCACGAAACGGGTCGTGGGCCTGCGCCGCAAGAAGGCCGAATCGGCGCAACTGCGCGGCCTGGTCGACGACCCCGACATGGTGGCGGTGCGGATCGAGTCCCAACGCCGGTTGATCACGCGCGGAATGTGGTTCTTCCTCGCACTCGGGCTCGGCTTCACCACGGCCGGGGTTCAGGACTTCCTGGCTGGCCACCGACCGCTGACCGACCCGTTGTGGTGGGCGGCATGGCTGGCTGAACCGATGCTGGCCGGGATCCTGATCATGTTGCTGGTGTTCGAGTCCGAGGTGCTGCACCGGGGCGTGCCGGTGGACTCCAAGTGGGTGGACTGGCTCAAGCGCATCCTGCTCGGCTCGACGCTGTTCATGAACGTCTACCCGACGATCGCGGTGCGCGAGGGTGAGCGGTTCGAGGTCGGCAACCTCGCCATCCACGTGATGGTGCCGGTGGTGGTGTTCGGCGTCGCCGAGGTGATGCCGGTGATCCAGCAGCGCATGAACCAGGCGATCACCGACGCCTACCGCGCCGCCAACACCACCGCGCCACCACCCACACCCGCCCCGGCTCCCGTTGCGGCGGCTCCACGGCCGGTTCAGGCGGCGCTGGCCACCGGAACCAGGCTCAAGCTGCCGGACCCGATCCGCGACGCGGTCAAGGCCAAGGTCGACCAGGTCGCCGCCGAAGGCCGTCCGCTGACCGCCGACGACGTCCGCCAGGCGGCGCGCGTCCCGGCCGACCTCGCCGACCGCATCGTCGCCGAAGTCCACGCCCACAACGGGCACGCCTTCACCTGATCCACGGCAGGAACCGCTGCCTCATCGGCGGGACACGGCCACCTTCCCCGGGCCGTGTCCCGCTACTCGTGCTGCTCGAAGGAGGTGACGCGTGGTGTCCACGCTTGATGACCGTATTGCCCACCGGCTTCGGCGGGCCGACTACCGGACCTGGCGCGACAAGGTCACCGCGACCGGCGGATGCGCCCAACCGATCCGGATGACCGGCGGCTGGCAGGTCCAGGACCAGGCCACCGGGGCACTGCTGGACTGGCACGGCGGGGACGTGTTCATCCCCTGCGGCAACCGCCGCGAGTCCGTGTGCCCCTCCTGTTCCGACCGGTACGCGGCTGACGCCTACCACCTCATGCACGCCGGACTCGCCGGTGGCTCGAAGGGCGTGCCGACCTCGGTCACGGAGAAGCCGCGCGTGTTCGCCACGCTGACCGCCCCGTCGTTCGGACCGGTGCACAACCGGCGCACCACCAGCCGCGGGAAGGTCCTGCCCTGCGCGTGCGGCACCTGGCACCACCCCGACGACCCGACCATCGGAACCCCGCTCGACCCCGACACCTACGACTACGTCGGCTCGGTGCTGTGGCAGGCCAACGCCGGGGAGCTGTGGCACCGGTTCGTCACCGCCCTCAAGCGCGAGGTGATGAAGGCCGTCGGGCTGCCGGTCCGTGCGTTCACCGACCACGCCCGGCTCTCCTACGCCAAGGTCGCCGAGTACCAACGGCGCGGCCTGGTCCACTTCCACGCCGTCGTGCGCCTGGACGGCCCGGACGGTCCCGCCGACCCCGCCCCGCCGTGGGCCTCGGCCGAGCTGCTGGCAGCCGCCATCACCAGTGCAACTCGGTCCGTCGCCCTGGACCAGGCGCTACCCGACGGCACCCCGATCACGCTGCGGTGGGGCTCGCAGGTCGACGTCCGCCGCATCCGCCCGACCAGCGCCCACGAGGTCGAAGAGGACGGCGAGATCAGCGAGACGCGCCTGGCGGGCTACGTGGCCAAGTACGCCACCAAGGGCACCGGCAAGAGCGAAGCAGCCGACCGCCCGATCCGCTCCCAACTCGACATCGACCACCTGCGAGTGCATGCCCACCACCGCCGGATCATCCAGACCACGTGGGACCTCGGTGACCTGAAGCAGTACTCGAAGCTCAACCTGCGGCGCTGGGCGCACATGCTCGCCTTCCGGGGCCACTTCCTGAGCAAGTCCCGCGCCTACTCGACCACCTTCAAGGCCATCCGGGGCGAGCGCCGCGCGTTTCGCACCGCCGAAATGCTCGACCAGCTCGGCCACGACCCCGGCTCGGTGCTGCTGGTCAACGACTGGACCTACACCGGCACCGGCTACGCCGACGATGCCGAGCGCGAGCTGGCCCTGGCCATCGCCGAACGCACCCGTGAACAGCGCAGACAACGGTACGAACAGGAGGTAGCAGCATGAGCAAGCTCTGGGGGATGAAGGAGGTCGCCGACTTCCTGGGCGTCCCGGTCAACACCCTCTACCAATGGCGCACCCGCAACTACGGCCCGCCCGGCAAGCGGATCGGCAAGTACGTGCGCTTCGTCCCCGACCAGGTCAAGGCCTGGGTCGACTCGCTACCGGACGGGATCGCCTGATGCCGCGCCCACCGCTTCCGCTCGGCACGTACGGGAAGATCAGGACCTACCCCACCTCGACGGGATGGCGGGCGACGACGAAGTTCCGCGACTTCGACGGGGTGACGCGTTACGTCGAGAGGTGGGGCAAGACCAAGGCAGCTTCGACGCGTGCACTTCAGGAGGCGCTGCGGAACCGCACTCCCCCGTCCGGGGCGGAGGGCATCACCCCGGACATGAGGTTCTGGGAGGCGGCCGAGCTGTGGCTGGAGCAGTTCCAACGGGCGATCGACGCGGGCCGCCGCTCCCCCACCTCCAAGGAGACCTACGAGAACCGGTTGCGCGGCCTGGTCCTGCCTGCCATCGGCGAGTTGCGGGTGCAGGAGTTGACCGTTCCGCGGCTTGGTCAGGTGGTGGCGGCGGCGCAGGACAAGCACAGCGCGGCGACGGCCAAGACGGTGCGGACGATCCTGTCCGGCATCTGCGGCCTGGCGGTGCGGCACGGAGCGTTGGCGTCCAACCCGGTCCGGGACGTGGCACCGCTGGAGGGACGCAAGGCGCGTGCTCGGGCGCTGGTGCTGGAGGAGCTGGCCGACCTGCTGGCCAAGCTCGACTCGGACGAAGAGGCGGTCCGTCACGACCTGCCTGACCTGGCGCGCTGGTACGCGGGCACGGGTGAGCGGACCGGGGAGGGGTTGGCGGTGCACTGGCACCACCTGGACCTGAACGCCGGAACGGTGGACTGGGGTGGCAGCCTGATCCGGGTCAAGGGTCAGGGTCAGCGGATCAACCACGGCAAGACGGACGTGTCCGAGCGGGCTTTGCCGCTGTCGGCCTGGCTGGTCGACGTGCTTCGAGAGCGGCGGGCGAAGCTGGCGGAACGCTTCGGGGTCGACCAGGCGGACCTGCGAGGCCCAGTGTTCCCGAACTCGCTCGGCGGGCTCCGGGACAAGCACAACACGCTCGCGCGGTGGCGGGAGTTCCGGGACCGGGCGGGCTACCCGTGGGTGACCTTCCGGACGTTCCGGCGGTCGGTGGCGACGATCTTGGACGAGGCCGGATTGAGCGCTCGGCAGATCGCCGATCAGCTCGGACACTCCAAGGTGTCGACCACGCAGGACGTCTACATGGCGCGCAAGGTGACCAGCCGGAAGGCCGCTGACGCGCTGGAGGCGGTTAAGGGGTTCCGCTCATAAGGTGGGGGTTTGGTGTGGTGACGATCATGGAGGCCATCATCGTCACCACACTTGACCAGGTAAAACGGTGGGGCGGGTGGGGTTCGAACCCACGACCTGACGGATTATGAGTCCGCTGCTCTGACCGGCTGAGCTACCGCCCCCTGACGTGCGGTTCCGGAGGGTACAGAGGGGTGATCCCCCGCGTCTCGACAACCCGGGTGGCGTGACCAAGCTGTGCACTGGCGGACTACGGGGCTCCGAGGTCGGTGGGGCGGTAGCCCGTGGGGTAGTTCGGGTAGGTCCGGTTCTTCGCGTTGGTCAGGTGCGGTGCCCTGCGGGGCGGGAGGTGGCGTAGCGCGGTGGCGCGCAGGCGCAGGGTGGTGTGGGCGGCGGTGGTCAGCCAGCGCGGTTGGCGGGGGAAGCCGAACGCGGTCAGCATCGGACCGTCCAGCATGGCTAGGACGGCCTTGGCGGTGAGCGCGCGGGGCACCGGGTACCAGGAGCAGAACAGGTCCAGCGTGTACCGGCCGATCGCGCGGTTCGTGTCGCTGTAGGTGAAGTTCGCGTCCTCGTACTCCCGCTTGAACGCCCGGTAGGCCTCGTAGGTGGCGGGCAGGTCCTTGATGCCCATCCGGGCACCGACGGCGCGGTAGAAGTGGAACGCGCCCAGCCGCTCGTGGTCGGTCAACGGTCGCCAGCCGAACTTCGTGATCCACTCGATCGGGTCGAAGATGAACGTCGACAGCACGTACCGCATGTCGTCGTTCGAGATGTCGTACCGCCCGTGCAGCCGGTTCACCACGCGCAACGCCTCACGGCCCCGCGGCGAGTCGTAGCCGTGCTCCACCAGCTCCGCCATCAGCAGCGCCGTGTCGTCGTACCGCTTCTGCGGCCGCCGCTCGAACTCGCCCGTCTTCGCCAGCAACGCCGAGATCGACGGCACGCAGTAGGTCCGGAACAGGGCGAACTCCAGCGCCCGCACGTAGTCCCACGGGAACTCGTACCCGGACGACAGGCGCATGATCTCGGCGTGGTCCCGTTCCGGGTCCAGGGACGTGATGCGGCGCCGGATGGCGAAGCGGTCGAAGGGGGCGGATCGGTCGGCCATGCGGCCCAGCCTGCCGCAAGAAACCGGCCCCGAACGTGTGACAAACGGGTGACTCGCGGGTACCCCGGCCCCATGAGACGACAAAACCCCGAGCCGACCGGCCCGGGGCTGCCATCGCGCTCCCCCTACTGGATTCGAACCAGTAACCCTTCGATTAACAGTCGAATGCTCTGCCATTGAGCTAAGGGGGAATGTTCTGTTGTGGACCGGGCCTCCCGGCCCGACAGGACGTAACTCTAGCGCATCCTCAACAGTGCTCGCGCACACCCCCCTCCTCATGGGGTAGGAAGGGGTGTGACCAGGCACGATCTCCAGGAGAGGACCACCTCATGAAGGGCATCCTGCTCGGCGCCGCCGTCGGCTACGTCCTAGGGGCGCGCGCCGGACGCCAGCGCTACGACCAGATCGTGCGCGCCTACCGCTCGCTGGCCGACCACCCGGCGGTCCAGGGCGCGGCGGGCATCGTGCGCGCCAAGGTGGGCGAGAAGACCGGTTTCGGCCGGCACCAGCCCAGCTCCAACGGCCACCGGCGCGACCCCGTCATCCCGCGCGCCAACTGACCGTCCCGCGCCGACCGAGGCCGCCCCGCACGCCGGGGCGGCCTCGGCGCACGTCCGCGGGGCGCACGCCTACGGCACGAGCGCCACGGCGAACACCCGGCGGAACGGGAACCACGTCGTGCCGTCCGCCCGCGGCGGGTACGCCTCGCGCAGCAACGGCGCCAGCCGACCCCGGAACGCGGCCCACTCGCCGTCGTCCAACGCCGCCCGGATCGGCCGCAGCGCCGCCCCGGTGATCCACTCCAGCACGGCGTCCTCGCCCTCCAGCCGCTGGAGGTACGTCGTCTCCCACGCGTCGACCGCGCAGCCGTCGAGCACCTCGGCGTACCCCCTCGGGTCGAGCACCGGCGACGGGCGCAGCAACCCCCGCAACGCGGGCCACGACTCGGCCACCAGCGACCGCACCAGCTCGTGCGACGGCCCGGAGAAGTTGCCGGGCACCTGCACCGCCAGCCACGCGCCGGACGGCAGCGCCCGCGCCCACTCCCGCAGCAGGTCCTCGTGCCCCGGCACCCACTGCAGCACCGCGTTGGTCACGACCACGTCGGTGTCCGGCGCGGGCTCCCACGTCGTCACGTCACCGAGCCGCGCGTCGACCCCGCGCGCCCGTGCCGCCGAGACCATCTCCGGCGACGAGTCCAGCGCCTCCACCACCGCCGACGGCCACCGCCGCGCCAACGACTCCGTCAGGTTCCCCGGGCCGCAGCCCAGGTCGACCACCCGGCGCGGCGCTTCGGCGCCGATGCGGGCCACCAGCTCGTGGAACGGCCGCGACCGGTGGTCGGCGAACGCCAGGTACCGACCCGGATCCCACATGCGCGCACTCCCAGTAGCAGTACGGACGTACCGCTATCCACAGTACGCGCGTACTGCACACCGTCAACCGCGCAGCTTGGCGATCTTCGCCGCCACCGAGGCCGCGACCTCCCGGACGCGCTCGACGTCCGCCCCGGGATCGGGCCGCACCTGGAGCACCACGCCGTCCCGCCCGGCCACCTTCCGCTGCACGAACCACGCGCCGACGGTCTCGTTGTGCTCCCGGGACTTGATCGACCCGGTCACGCGCTCGTGCACGACCTCGGGCACCTTGCCGGGCGACTCCAGCGGGAACCGCTGCGGCGGCAGGTCGCGCAGCACCACGGCGGTGCCCGCGGTCCCGTCCTCGACCGCCTCGACCACCGCCAGCGCGTTCCCGCTCCACGTCGCCTTGCTGATCAGGTGCCACCCGACCCGGCGCGGCCCCGGCAACCACAGCCCGTGCGTGGTCGCCACGAGCCACTCGGCGCCGACCGCGGCCGACGCCAACACGTTCTCGTCCGCGTCCAGCACGCCGGTGAACCCCTCGGGCGCACCCGAGCCGAAAATCCTCCGGAACAGCCCCATCACAGCCCGCCCACCGCTTGTTGACCCAACGCCTTGTGGTAGTCCTCCAGCGCGATGAGGTCCCCGAACAGGGCCCGGTACTCGTCGGGCTCCTCGATCGGCGACACCCGCCGCAGCCGGGACTTGATCTCGGTGATCTGCCCGGCCACCAGGATCTGCTGCAACCGCGCCAGCACGCTCTGCACGTACCGGTACTCGTCCTCGGACTTGACCCGCAGCGGCTCCACGGCCAGCTCGGTCAGCACCGACCGCACGGCCTGCTGCCGGCACACCTGCGACACCGCGTCCAGGAACGCCGGACCGGCCAGCCCCGACGACACGCCGCCCGCGTCCCGGATCGCCTGGTGCAGCGCCAGGTAGGCGGGGTGCGTGAACGCCTCGTCGGGCAGCGAGTCGTAGTACGGGCCGGCCATCTCGGGCAGCTGCAACGCGGCCTTCAACGCCTCCCGCTGCGCCCACAGCGCCGGGTCGCGCGGGTCGGGGCGCGGCGGGCCGTCGACGTCCAGCGCGCCCTGGTTCGGGTCGACCGGAGCGGCGCGGCGGGGCCCGGCGGGCGCGCGGCCGGTCGCCGTCTCCCGCACCCGGCGCACCACCGCGGCCTCGTCGTCCCAGCCGACCCACCAGGCCAACCGGGTCGCGTAACCGTCCCGCTTGGCCCGGTCCTTGATCTGCGCCACGAACGGCACCATGACCTTCAGCGCCTCGACCCGGCCGTCGACCGAGTCCAGGTCGTAGTCCCGCAGCCGGGTCTTGATGGCGAACTCGAACAGCGGCGTGCGGCGGGCCACCAGGTCCCGCACGGCCACGTCGCCCTTCGCCTGCCGCAGCTCGCACGGGTCCATGCCGTCCGGCGCGATGGCGATGTAGGTCTGCGCGGAGAACGCCTGCTCGCCCTCGAACGCCTTGAGCGCCGCCTTCTGCCCGGCCGCGTCGCCGTCGAAGGTGAAGATCACCTCGCCGTTGAGCGAGTCGTCGATGAGCAGCCGGCGCAGCACGTTCATGTGGTCGGCGCCGAACGCCGTGCCGCAGGACGCGACCGCCGTGGGCACGCCCGCCAGGTGCATGGCCATCACGTCGGTGTAGCCCTCGACGACCACGGCCTGCCTGCGCTTGGCGATCTCCCGCTTGGCCAGGTCCAGCCCGAACAGCACCTGGGACTTCTTGTAGATCGGGCTCTCGCTGGTGTTGAGGTACTTGGCCTGGATCGGGTCGTCGTCGAAGATGCGCCGCGCGCCGAACCCGACGACCTCGCCGCCCATGTCCCGGATCGGCCACAGCAGCCTGCGGTGGAACCGGTCGATCGGCCCCTGCCTGCCCTCCTTGGTCAGCTGGGCCTTGATCAGCTCGGTCAGCTCGAACCCGCGCCCGAGGAGGTGCTTGGTGAGCCTGTCCCAGCCACCGGGCGCGAAACCGCAGCCGAACTGCCGGGCCGCGGCCTCGTCGAACCCGCGCTGCGCCAGGAATTCCCGCGCCGCCAGCGCGTCCGGCGTGGCCAGTTGCTCGGCGTAGAACTCGGCGGCGACCCGGTGCGCCTCGATGAGCCGGCTGCGGGTGCCGCGGTCACGCTGGATGGTCGCGCCGCCGCCCTCGTAGGTGAGCTGGATGCCCGCCCGGTCGGCCAACCGCTCGACCGCCTCGACGAACCCGAGGTGCTCGATCTTCATCACGAACGCGATGACGTCGCCGCCCTCGCCGCAGCCGAAGCAGTGGAACGTGCCGTGCGACGGGCGGACGTTGAACGACGGCGACTTCTCGTCGTGGAACGGGCACAGCCCCTTCAGCGCGCCGCCACCGGCCCGACGCAGCGAGACGTGGTCCCCCACGACCTCGTCGATCCGGCTCCGGTCGCGGACGAGTGCGATGTCGCTCTCCCGGATGCGTCCTGCCACGTCGAGCGAGTCTAGTGCTGGCAGACTGGCGCCCGTGACCACAGCCTCGGAGTCCCCGGCGGCCGAGCAGACCCTGGCCGCGACCTTCACCGGCCACCGCGCCCACCTGGTCGGCGTGGCCTACCGGCTCACCGGCAGCGTCGCGGACGCCGAGGACGCGGTGCAGGAGGCGTGGCTGCGGCTGTCCGGGCTGAGCGACCGGGCGCGCACCGACATCCGGGACCTGCGGGGCTGGCTGACCACCGTGGTGGGCCGGATCTGCCTGGACCGGCTGCGGTCGGCGGCGGTGCGGCGGGAGCGCTACGTCGGGCAGTGGCTGCCCGAGCCGGTGGTGACCTCGGGCGAGGACGACCCGCTGGACGCCGTGGTGCGCGACGACGGCGTGCGGATGGCGGCGCTGGTCGTGCTGGACCGCCTCACCCCCGAGCAGCGGGTGGCGTTCGTGCTGCACGACGCGTTCGACGTGCCGTTCGCGGAGATCGCGGACTCGTTGGGCTGCACGGTCACCACGGCCCGCCAGCACGCGTCACGGGGCCGGCGGGCGGTGGCGGAGGCCGACCCGCCGCCGCGGGTGGCGCTGGAGGAGCAGCGCGAGGTGCTGGAGCGGTTCCTCGCGGCCGTCGCGTCGGGCGACCTCGACGCCGTGGTCAGCCTGCTGCACCCGGACGTGGTGATGGTCGGCGACGGCGGCGGCAAGGCCAAGACCGCGGTGCACGTGGTCAGCGGCGCGGACAAGGTCGCGCGCCTCATCCTCGGCCTCATGCGCCGCTACGGCGACGTCGAGGGTCGGCCCGCGCTGGTCAACGGCGACCTCGGGCTGGTGTTCGCCGCCCAGGGCGAGCTGACGCCCCGGGTCGAGGCGATCGTGGTGCGGGACGGCAGGGTGGCCGGCGTGTACGACATGTCGAACCCGGACAAGCTCGGCCACGTGCCGTTCCCCGAGGCTCCCTGAAGCGTTACGGCATGGGCACCCGGCACGCGTCACCCGAGGTGAAGCCCTGGTCGGTGATGCCGAACGCCGAGTTGAACCGGCCGCGCTGGTTCTCCAGCGCGATGAGGTAGGTCAGCTCGACCAGGCCCTGGTGCCCCAGCCGCCGGTCGAGCTCGGCGACCTGCTCGTCGGTGACCGCGGTGGGCGTCTCGGTCATCGCGTCGGCGTAGGCCAGGGCCAGCTTCTCCAGCTCGGTGTACTTGTCCGACGCGCGGTAGTCGTGGATCTCCTTGAGCCGGTCGACGTCGAGGCCCTCGTGCTTGATCAGCATGGTGCCGAAGTCGACGCACCACGAGCAGCCGAGCTTCACCGCGGTCAGGTAGACGACCAGCTCGCGCAGCGACACGGGCAGCGTCTTGGCCGCCTTCTCCACCGCCATCTCGTGCCGCGCGCTCGCCACGAACAGCCGGCGGTGGTGCGCGGCCACGGTGAACGGCTCCGGCACCGCCCCGAAGCGCTTCCTGGCGAACCGGTAGGCGAAGCGCACCAGCGGGTTGGCCTGCTCGGTCGTGACGACCGGGATCCTGGGTGCCATGTCCCCTCCTCGTTTCGGGTCTTCACCCGGTGGACGAGGAGGGAGGCCCGGACGTGACAGCTACGGCTTGGCGACTTGCGGTTCGGCCCGCAGGAACAAGGTCAGGCGCATCGATCGCGGTCCGTGCCGCGGGTCGTGCAGTGCAGTTGGCACCTGTCCGACGAGCGTGGTTCCATGGACCTTGTTGCACATATAAGTGCACACACGATCGGTTGTAACTGGAGTGCCCCGTGAGGGAGTGATGGCAGTGTCGACGGTAGTGGCCACGGCTGATCGTGATGTCGTGTTGGCGGACGAACGCGACCAGCGGCAGGCGCAGGCGCTCATGACCCGGCTTCCTGCTCGTGGCGCGCGGTTCACCGCCATGACCGACGGCCAAAGCGAAGGCGTCCCGGTACCGGACGAGTTGTCGGCGATCATCGCCCAGGTCGTCCACGCCGTTGCGCAGGGGCACGTGGTCACCGTCAGCACGATGCCCGAGGAACTGACGACGACCGCCGCCGCCCAACTGCTGGGCACCTCGCGTCCAACCTTGATGCGCAAGATCGGTGCGGGCGAGATTCCCGCGCACAAGGTCGGTTCGCACACCCGTTTGCGGACAGCCGACGTACTGCAGGAACGGCATGCGCGCAGGCAACGCCAGTTGGCCGCATTCGAGGAACTGCGGGCGTTGGAAGACGACTGACAGTGACTCACGGCCGTCGACCCGGCCACTGAGAAAGCAGGGTTGAGCGCTAACCTGCCGCAGTGGCCCCCACGAGAGTCCTCGTCGATGCGAATGTGCTTTACTCCCGCGCATTCTCCGGGACTGGCTCGCACTGTTGCGGTTGAGGTCGTCCGGAGAACCATTCGCGGTTGACTGGACCGAGGACGTGCTCGCGGAGACGATCTACCGCCTACGTCGGAACAACCCGACGCGGAGCGGCGCGAAGATCACCGCCATACGGGATCCGATCGCGCGGACCTTCGAAGGTGGCAGGGTCGAGGACTTCTCCATCGACGACTCGTTCCCCGGTGGTGACGCTGACGACCGCCACGTGCACGCTGCGCGGTGGCCTGTGGGGCGGATTTCATCCTCACGGGTGACCAAGACTTCTTCATTGCCGATGAGGACGCGGACTCGCGGCCTTATGAGGTCTTCCGACCCGACGACTTCTTCGCGCTGGTCGATGACAGTGCACCCGCTCTGGTGGAACTCGTGACCCGCGAACGAACCACCTATTGGACCGAACGGGGCGGCCGCACCGATCTGGCGGCCCGGCTCAGTGCGGCGCGAAGTCCCCGGTTCGCCGAACGGGTGCGGATCCATCAGGGCTTGGCGACTTGGGCGAGGAAGTAGATGGCGCCTGTCTCAGCGTGCCGCACCAGGAGCAGGTACGGCCGGTCGACGCGGACCGTGCGCGCGGGTTCGGCGGGCATGAACGAGGTCAGGCGCATCATCACGGCGGTCGCCGCGGCACCCTCGAAGCCCTGCTCGTCCAGCCGCAGCACGGCTTCGTGCACCACGTCGTCCACATAGAGCCGGGGGTCGGGGCTCAGGCCGGTGAAGTCCGCGCCACGGCCGAACATCGTGCGCACGCCGACCTGCTGCAACGCGTCGGCCAGGGAGACGTTCACGGACAGGTCCAGCTTGGGCAGGAACAGCTCGACCCGGTCGTGGTCCAACGCCTCCAGCACCGCGGGCACGCCCTCGGTGCCGCCCAGGTCGCCGTCGGGCAGCAGCACGACCGCCTCGACACCGCCGCGCGCGGCCAGCGCCACGGCCTGCCACCCGTCCCGCTGGGCGTAGCGCACGTTCCCCTCACGGCGCATGGTGGCGACCTCGCCGGCACCTCGGAACGGCAGGTCGGCGGTGTCGTGCTCGGGGAACTCCTCGCTCCACGCGCACTTCAGGTACAGCGCGTTGACCAGCGTCGCGACCGTGTCGGACGTGATCGCGCCCGATGCCAGCAGCTCGGGGACCAGCCCCCGGGTCGTCTCGGCCACGTCGGCGTTGATGAGCTTGCGCGCGCCTTCCGGGTCCTGCGCGAACGGCGCCGAGCGCGCCTTCGCCCCCGGCCAGCCGGCCAGGTCGGTGAGGAAACCCTCGTTGAGCGGCAGGTCGTCCCACGCCCACAGCGTGTTGGCCACGGCGAACTCGGCGTCGTCGCCCACCACCGCGCCCTTGAGCACCTTGGCGTGGTCCGCGCCGAGCAGCGCGACCAGCTCGGCCTCGGTCTCGCCCCGCGCCGCCTGCGCCGTCATGCCCAGCGCGCTGGCCACCGAGTACGGCGACCAACAGGCGTTGCGGGTGCGGTCGGGCGCGACGGCGTCGTGCAGGGTGAGGGCGAACGTCAGGTGCGCTCGATCAGGCACTGGGTCTCCTTAACCGCTATCGGGTCGTCCGGGATCGGACGTTCGCCCGCGCCGCTCACGGGTCCGAGCGGCTGGGGGTGACGTGGCTCGCGCACGCCGGCGGCGCCGTCGTCGGGTTCGTCGTCCCACCCGTCGTACGGGAACTCGCCACCGACGTGCACCGGGTCGCGGGTCGGTCTGCGCCACGGCCAAGGACGGCCTGGCGGTCTCCTGGACTCATCGGCCATGACGTCGAGTGTGCCACCGGTCACAGGGGTTCGGGGGCGACGTTCGCCAGCGACCGCCGCCACGCCGCGGCCTGGGCGTCGGTGAGGGACGCCACCTGGTCGACCACGACGCGCAGCCGTTCGGCGTCGGTACCCGCGGCGACCCAGGCCGGGTGGAACGCGGGGTCGAGCGTGTCCGGGGCGCGCATGAGCAGCAGGTGGACCAGTTCGGCGACCAGCTCCCGCTGCCGCGCCTGCATGGCCAGCCGCGACGGGTCGCTCATCACGTACCGCACCGCGACCGCCTTGAGCAGCGCCACCTCGGCCGCGACCCGGGGCGGCACGACCAGGTCGGCCCGGTAGCGGCTCAGCGGGCCGTCACCGTGCACGTCGCGGGTAGCGCCGACGGCGGCCGAGGCGAACCGGCCGACCAGCTCGCTGGTGAGTCGCTTCAACGCCACCTGGGCGCGCAGCGAGCCGTCGTACTCGGCCAGCTCGGCGATCACCGGCAGGCCGAGCAGCTCGGTGGCGGTGGCTTCGAGCACGGACACCGGCTCGTCGGAGAAGTGCTTGGCGGCCAGGTCGGCGATGACGGCGCGCTCGGCCGGGTCGCCGAGGGCGGACAGGCTGATCCGGTGCGCGAGCACCCCGTCCTCCACGTCGTGCACGGAATAGGCGACGTCGTCGGCCCAGTCCATGACCTGCGCCTCAAGGCACCGCCGGTGGTCCGGCGCGCCCTGACGGACCCACGAGAACACGTCCAGGTCGTCGTCGTAGGCGCCGAACTTCACCATCCCGGGACGGCGGGTCCACGGGTACTTGGTCGCCGCGTCCAGGCACGCCCGGGTCAGGTTGAGGCCCCGGGCGGTCTTGGGTTCCAGCCGGGTCAGGATGCGCAGCGTCTGGGCGTTGCCCTCGAAGCCGCCGCACGGCCCGGCCAGCTCGTCGAGCGCGCGTTCGCCGTTGTGCCCGAACGGCGGGTGCCCGATGTCGTGGGCCAGGCCCGCGGTGTCGACCAGGTCGGGGTCGCAGCCCAGCTCCTCGCCGATGCCCCGGCCGATCTGGGCGACCTCCAGCGAGTGGGTGAGCCGGGTGCGCGGCACACCGGTCACCTCCGCGCCCTCGTTGGGGCCGACGACCTGGGTCTTGCCCGCGAGCCGGCGCAGCGCCGCCGAGTGCAGCACCCTGGCCCGGTCGCGGGAGAACGGCGAACGGCGCTCGGTGCGCGCTCCGGGCAGCACCGCTCCCTTGGGCGGCTCGGGCAGCAGCCGCGCGAAGTCGTGTTCGGTGTAGCCCTGGCTCATCCGCCCAGGGTAAGCGGCGGCCTACAGCAGGATGCCGTCGAACGCACCCGCCGGCGCCTTCATCAGGTGGTAGTAGAGCAGCGCGCCGGTCTCGCGGCGGATGTAGAACAGCTGGGTCTCGCGGGTCTGCACGTTCGGGCCGCTGCGGGTCGGCGACGTCCACGCCGACAGCCCCTCGTCCTCGGCCATCGTGCGCGCCCGCAGCGAGTGCCACGGGTCGCTGACGATCACCGCCGTGGTGAGGGACTTCTCCCGGGCGGCGGCGGCGAGCGCGCGGATGCTGCCCAGCGTGTCGGTGCCCTCGCCGACCTCGAGGATGCGGTCGGCGGGCACGTCGCGCTCCTCCAGCCACATCCGGCCGGCCTCGCCCTCGGTGAAGTTGTCGCCGGGCTGGCGGCCGCCGGTGGTGGCGATGTAGTTGACCACGCCCTGCTCGTAGAGCCGGCGGGCGTGCTCCAGCCGCGCTTCCAGCACGTCCGACGGCACGCCGTTGAACTGGGCCGCGCCCAGGACCACGGCCATGTCGGCGTGGGTGCGGTCGTCCTCGCGGGCCACCTGCCACACGCGGAACGCCGTGCCGCCGACGACCAGCAGCCCGATCACCAGGCCGCCCAGGACGACGCGCGTGGCAAGCCTGCGGAGCCTCGGCAGGAACGTCACGTCGCGGATGATCCCATATCGGCCCCGACGTCACCGCTGCCAGGATCACCTCATGCCAGCAGACCAGCCGACCATCGTGGCGACCTCGGGCGGTTTCCGCGCCGGGCGCCGGACCAACCTCGAGTTCCACGGCCTCGTGCGCCACGCCGTGGACCTGTCCGGCGTGCACGGCCGCACGCCGAAGCTGTGCCACATCGGCACGGCCGCGGGCGACCAGCGGTGGTTCAACGCGGACATCTCCGAAGCCGGGCAGCTCGCGGGCTGGGAGGTGTCGCACCTGAACCTGTTCACCATGCCGCCGACGACCGACGTGCCGGGCTTCCTGCGCGAGCACGACGTGGTGTGGGTCGGCGGCGGGTCGGTGGCGAACCTGCTGGCCGTGTGGGCGGTGCACGACCTCGGGCCGGCGCTGCGGGGTGCGTGGCAGGACGGCGTCGTGCTCGGCGGCGTGTCCGCCGGGTCGATCTGCTGGTTCGCGGGCGGCGCGACCGACTCGTTCGGGCCGGAGCTGCGGGTGATCACCAACGGGCTGGGCTTCCTGCCGTACGGCAACGGCGTGCACTACGACAGCGAGGCGGCGCGGCGGCCGACGATCCACGCGGCGGTGGCGTCGGGCGTGCTGCCGGTGACGCACTGCACCGACGACGGCGCCGGGCTCGTCTACCACGGCACCGAGCTCGTGGAGGCCGTGTCCGAACGGCCCCGCGGCGGTGCGTACGTCGTGCGACGTGACGAATCTTCAGCAACCGCACAGGAGGAACCGCTCGACGTCAGGCGGTTGTGAGACGGACCGTGGAGGGGTGGGAAGACGCTGGTGGGTGGTCGCGGTCGCGGTGGTCGCGGCCGTGATCGCGCTGGTGCACCCGCGCACCGCGGAGTGCACGGCGCACGCGTCGCTGGTCGCGCCCGACAGCACCGCGAGCACCTCGGCGGACGCCCCGCGTCCGGCCGCGCCACGCTCCGCCGAGGCACCTGCCCCGGACCTCTCGGCGGCGGTGGCGCGGGCGGTCGGGGCCGCGGGCGACGTCGACCTGGGGCTCGCCGTGGTGGACCTGGAGACCGGTGCGACGGCGGGCGCCGACGCCGACACCCCGTTCCGCTCGGCGTCGCTGAGCAAGCTCCTGGTGGCCGTCGACGTGCTGGCGTCCGGCGAGGTCCCGGCGGCCGACCTCGACCGACTGGCCCGCGCGCTGAGCCTGAGCGACGACGACGCCATGAACGCGCTGTGGACCGTGCACGACGGCATGGGCGCGATCGGCCGCGTGGCCACCCAGGCAGGCCTGACCGCGACCCACGCGCCCGCGGACGCCTCCCAGTGGGGTGACGTCGAGATGTCGGCCGCCGACGTCGCCCGGCTCTACCGCTACATCGCGACCGGCCTCCCGACCGCCGACCGGACGTTCATCGTCGACGCCCTGTCCTCCGCCACCCCGACCGCCGCGGACGGCTTCGACCAGGCGTACGGCCTGCTCGCCCCCGGCACCGACGCCTACGCCAAGCAGGGCTGGATGTGGTACCTGCCGGCCGACCTCCACCTGCACACGTCCGGCGTCCTCGCCGACCGCTACGCCGTGGCCGTCCTGTCCGTCCAGACGGGCGTGGACGAGCAGACCGCGAAGGACCGCCTGACCGCCGTCACCGGCGAGCTGGTCGCGGCGCTCATCCCGGCCGGTTGAAGCTTTGACCTCGACCCTCCTGCGCTTTCCCGCCAAAAGCTTCAATTAGCAGTTGAAAGTTACGCTTGAAGGTGTGAATGCCGAGGAAATGACGGAGCACATCAAGTCCTTCGCCGGTACCCGCGTGATGGAGGCCTACGGCGACACGTTCTTCCTCTACGACCCCGACGGCGACCTCCCGCCCGAGCGCCAGATGCCGTTCGCGACGATCGTGACCAGCGACAACTACGAGCAGGTGTCCGACTTGAACCAGCCGGGCGCCTACCGGCTCAACATCGGGCTGACCAAGGCGACGTACACCGGGTTGTTCGGGCCCGTGCCGACCGAACGCGACGAACAAGGCGTGCTGAGGACCGGCTTCGACCACGCGGAACGGGATCGGTTGATGCCGCACCCCGTCTACGCCTCCCAGTACTGGGTTTGCGTGGTGTCGCCGGGTGAGGCGACGGCGGACGCCGTCGGGCCGCTGCTCGTCGAGGCGCACGAGTTCGCGGCGCGCAAGCACGCCAACCACGCCCGGCGGTCGCAGGCGTGAGGCGGGTCGCCCGGCGCGGGGGGGCGGTCCCGCGCCGGGCGTGGCGCTCAGTCGGACGCCGGGTGGATCAGCTCGACGCCGCCGCGGCCCGCGGCCCAGTGGTCGATCGCCTGGCCGCACGCCTGGTCGAGGTGGCGGACGCCGGTCAGGTCGACCCGGACGTGCCTGCTGTCCGGCACGGCCTCCAGGGTCTCCAGCAGGCCCGGCAGCTTGAGGAACGTCGCGTTGCCGCGCACGGCCACGTGGTGGTGGTCCTCGCCGTGCGCGGTCACCGTGACGGTCAGGCGGGACATGTCCCAGGCCGTCTTGACCACCGCGGCCAGCAGGCCGGCGAGGGTTCCGGTGAGCAGGTCGGTCAGCACGATCAGGCCGGCGGTCAGGACCAGGATGGCCGCTTCCGCCCGGTCCGCGCGGGCCAGCGCGAGGACCTGCCTGGGCGCCAGCAGCTTCCAGCCCGCCTGCACCAGCAGCGCGGCCAGGACCGGCAGCGGGACGTACGACAGCACGCCCGGCAGCAGCACCACGAACACCAGCAGCCACCAGCCGTGCAGCACGCGGGACAGCCGGGTGCGGGCCCCCGCGTCCACGTTGGCCGCGCTGCGCACGATCACGGCGGTCATCGGCAGCGCGCCGAGCACGCCGCACACCGCGTTGCCGACGCCCTGCGCCACGAGTTCCCGGTTGTACCGGGTTCGCGGCCCGCTGTGCATCCGGTCCACGGCGGCCGCGCAGAACAACGTCTCCGCCGACGCCACGAGGGCGAACGTCAGCATCGCGCCGAGCAGGCCCACGTCCAGCAGGGAGAGGTCGACCAGCGCCACCACGTCGGTCAGCGGGCCGACCTCGATGCGCGGGACCGGCAGCAGCACGCCCACCGCCGAGGCGACCACGACGGCCACCAGCATCCCCGGCACGGCGCGCCACGGCGTGCGCTTCCACAGCGAGGCCACGACCAGCGTCAGCACGGCGACGGCCACGCCGCTCAGGCCGACGGCGGTGGTCGTCGCGGCCCGGACCAGGTCGGCCAGACCCGTGAACTTCCCGCCGGTCGTGACGGGCTGGTCCTGGCCGGCGAACGGGTAGAGCTGGCCCAGCACGAGCACCAGGCCGATGCCCGCGAGCATGCCCTGGACCACGGCGGGCGAGATGGCGCGGAACCAGCGGCCCAGGCGCAGCAGGCCCATGGTCACCTGGAGCAGGCCGGCACCGAGCACGATGAGGCCGAGCGCGGGCAGGCCGTGCCTCGCTACGGTGTCGGCGACCAGTACGGTCAGGCCCGCCGCCGGGCCGCTGACCTGCATGGTGCTGCCGGGCAGCAGGCCGACCACAAGGCCGCCCACCACCCCGGTGATGATGCCCAGCTCGGCCGGGACGCCGGAGGCGACGGCGATGCCCACGCACAGCGGGAGCGCCACCAGGAACACCACCAGTGACGCGCCGACGTCGGGCCAGAGGGTCGCCCGCAGCCGGGCCGCGGCGGGTCGTCCGGTCATGGTGCTCACCGGTCGTTCCCCGCCGATCCGCTCACCGCGCGTGATGTCGCGCGACTGGTGGACGGGGTCGGTGATCGGTCGTTCGCGCACCCGCGTCCCATTTCCTGGGACAGGCGGGGCGGATATGCACGGGCGTCGTGCGCCCGTGGGTGGATTTCCATCGGATTTCCCCACTCGTCGGTGGTCGGACTGTGCGATCGACTGGCGGTGGGGCGCCGATCAGTTCCGGAACACCTGGAGAGCCGATGGGGTGGACCACGCCCGGAGGTGTTCCCGTCGTCCTCGGCCGACCGGTGGGTCCGTGCCCGTGGACGCGTCGACGCGCCGGAGGACGGGGACGACGCGGGAGTGGTTCACCGCTGGTCGGGCCGGCGACGAGCGCGTGGTCCAAGATCGCGACTCGGCGCCGGTGCGGTACTCGCGGGCCGGCTCTTCCTCCGAACTCGTGACGGAGTGCCCGACCGGGGCGGCGCGCACGACGCCGACCGGGCCGGACGGCGACGGCACGAGCACGGCGACGAGCGCCAAGGCGACCGCGACGACGACAACACGCGCCATGACACCCCCCGAGGAACCGTGACTGCAATCCAGTGTCACAAATCCGGGTGACGTGGGGGTTAATGTAGAAGCCGTTTTCACGCAGTCGGTTCGATATTCACCCGATGGTTCGTGACGCAGATCATTAAACCGAAATATGATTACTCAACGTGATTGCTACCGTAGGGCGGCCAGGGTGAACGCCAGGGCCGCGGCGAGCGACAGCAGCGCCCGGACGTGGTTCGCGGGCACCCACTCGCGCAGGTAGCGGGCCCAGTACTCGGTCGTGCCGAACCGCTCCAGCTCGTTGTTGCGCGGGATGTGGAACGCGCCGGTGAGCACGATCCCGCCCAGGCCGTAGAGCGCCGCGCCGGCCCACGCCCACGGGCCACCCCCGAACGCCGCCACCACGCCGACGACCGCCGTGCCGACGAAGAGGGCGATGAACGCGGGGTTCACCACGGCCAGGTTGATCGCCCGCATGGCGGCCACGCCGACCTCGGGCTCGGCCCGCCGCAGACCGGGCATGACCATCGCGGAGAACGCGAAGAAGACTCCAGCCATCATCCCGCAGCCGAGGGCCGCGATGATCGTCACCGTGGGGAACATGCGCCCAGTCAAGTCGAGGGGTCCTGGACTTCCCATGGCTCAACGCCTCGATCGCATACGCGAGCGTCTACCTGCCTGCCTCGGACAACGCGGCGAGCCGTGCCGCGGCCTGCTCGGAGTGCGGGTCGACCCGATTCATCATCGTGCGCAGGACGCCCACCGCGTCGTCGAGGCGGCCGAGGCCCAACAAGACGTCCACGAGCATGTCCTCGACGTCCCACATCGCGTGCTCGTGGTCGAGTTTCAACCGGCGGGCCAGGAAGGCGGCGGCCTCGTCCACGCGTCCGACCTCCACCAACAGGTCGGCCAGCAGCAGGGCGGTGGTGTTGCCGTGCAGCAGGTTGGCGTACTCGGCGTCGAAGTCCATCCGCCGGAGAGCCCGGTCGTCGCGCTCCAGCCGCGCCCGCATGAGGGCGACCGCCTCCTCGACGTCACCCCGTGCGGCGAGGTCCGCGGCCAGCAGGCGGGTCGCGTGCGCGCCCACGCAGATGTCGTCCGCGTCGGCGCGTTCCCGCAACTCCGCCCACTCCCCGGCCTCGGCCAGTAACGCCGCCAAGCGCCATGCCACGTTCTCCTGAGTCGGGTGCGGCCGATCCGCGCCGTCCCGCAACACCGCGAGCGCCTCAGCCTCCCGCCCCGTCCGGGCCAGGAGGTCGGCCAGCTTGACGCGGCCGTCGTGGAAGACCACCACCTCGTCGTCCAGGTGGGAGCGCAGGAAGTCGACGACGTGGTCGAGCGGCTCGTCCGCCGAGTGTGTCGACAGCCACCCGGCCGCGACCACGGCGAGCAGGTCTTCCCCGTAGGTGAGGACCCGGATCTCGGCCAGCCGGCCGTGGTGCGCGAGCAACCCGACCAGTTCCTCCGCCGCCTCCTCGGCGCCGAGGCCGTGCCACAGCCCGGCACGCAGGACCGGGATCGCCTCGTCCACCCGTCCGGCCGCCACCAGCGCCCTGGCCAGGGCCATTCCCGCTTCGTGACCACGCGTGCCCGGCAGTTCGGCCGCCATCTCGCGCAACTCGTCCAGCCGGCCTTCGGCCGCCAGCAGGTCGGCCAGCGGTTTCGCCGTGGGGTCGCTCAAGTAGAACTGCGGCACGGTGTCCCGCAGGAGGGTGATCGCCTCCGCCACGTCGCCCCGGCGTGCCATCGCCTCGGCCAGGCTCACCACCGCGTATTCGGACATGTAGTCGTCCTGCTCCACGAGGGTCGTCAGGTGTTCGACCCGCACCGGCTCCTCCAGGTGGTCCTGGAGCAGCGCGTGCCGGAATTGCAGGGCCGTCCCCGCCTGTCGGAGCACTTGGAGGTTCCGCGCCTCGTTCAGGAACCGTCGCGGACGCCACGGCCCGATCCCCAGCATGGCGTTGGCGACGACCACGCACCGGTACCAGGCCAGCGAGCGCAGACCGGCCCAGTAGGCGGCGTTCAGCCCGCAGCACACAGCCGCCACGGCCGCCGCGCGGATGATCGCCGACGGTGTCGACGTCCACGCCACCGCGACGGCCACCAGCGTCCCACCCAGAGCACCGTGCCGAGCGGCGGCGGCGAGCGACCGGCGCCAGGCCGCCGACATCGTCGCCCACGGCGTGAAGCTGGACCGCCACGCCCGCGTCGGCACCGGCATCACGGCCGCGATCACCGCGTAGGCGGCGGCGGAGACGAAGACGGCGCGATTCTGCACCGCCGCACCGGCCACGACGCAGAACGCCGCGCCGAACACACCGCAGACCACTCGCCGATCGCCGTCGACGAACCGGTCCCGCAAGACCGTGACGACCTTGCTGCCGGACTGCACCCACAGCGGGATCCGTGCCAACACTTCATAGGAGACAACCGTGACGGTCAACATCACGCCGAGCGCGCCGACCTCTCGATCCGAGGTCAGGAACTGCTCGATCAGCACCGCCACGCCGGAACCGACGAGGTAGGTGCCACCGGCTGCCAGGAGGCTCGCCAGGTGCGATCGCAGGCTGAAGATGACGAACATGATGCAGATCGCCACCACCCCGAAGACGATCTGCATGCCGAGGGTGAGCCGGTCCTCCGCCGATGCCGGACCGAAGGGGGCGAAGAATCCCCAGAGGGCGACGACCACCACCGCCACCGGCAGGATCACGAGCGTCGCACCGGCCATCCACCGTCGCGGCGACGGGCTGGGTGCGGTGTGCTTCGGTGAGACGTTCCACCAGTGCCAGTCGCGCGTGCCGGCCTGGTGCAGTTGGAACGCCAGGTAGCGCAACCACTTCACGGCCTTGCGGGGCCGTGGCGGAGCCGGCCGGACCGCGGTGGGGTCCGGCTCGGCCGGTGGGTAGGCGTCGGCCAGGAAGGCGTCGAAGAGGGTCCGCGCCACGGCGGCGCGGTCGGCGAGCCTGAGCAGCGCCGCGGGATCGGTGGTGGCGGACCGGTAGGCCGACCGGGCGATCGACACCATCAGCGGTGTGGACAGGACCTCGGCCAGCACACCACCGGGCTCGGCCTCGAGGTGCCTCAACACCGGCTCCCACCTCTGCGGCACGGGCGTGCCCGTGGCCAGGAACGACCCGACCCGGGACCCGTCCACCGGTGCCAGCTCCACCACCGCCGCCCGGCCGAGCACGATCCCGCTGGAGGTGACGGCCCGCTCGTACTCCTCGCTGCGACAGGTCAGCACCAAAGGCCGCTTGGCGACGGTCCACCGCTCCAGCTTGCGCAACGCCTGTTCGTGCCAGACCGCGGGCACCTCGTCCAGGCCGTCCAGCACGGGCAGCACCAGCCCGTCCCGCACCAGGCGGCGGACGGTCTCCGCGTCGACCGCGTGGTCCTCGGCCGTCCGCCGCACCAGGAAGTCCTCGACCTCTTCGACGGCGGGGTTCCACGACGAGACGGCGAGCAGCACCGGAACCGGCTCGCCGGCCGCGTGCCGGTCGACCAGGCCGAGCGTCAGCAGGACCGCCAACGCGCTCTTCCCCGCGCCCGGCGCGCCCAGCACCACGAGCTGCCGGTGCGGCAGGGCCGGCAGCGCGTCCGCGACCTGCCCGACACCGCCCGTCAACGGGGCGTCGTGCCACCCGGGACCGTCCGGGTCGTCCAACACGGTCCGCCGATCGGCCGCGACCGGCCGTTCGGTGGACGACCAGCGCACGTCCAGGGGCGCGGGCTGGAGCAGCTTGCGCTTGGCCGCCTCACCCGTCCACGCCTCCCGCACCCCGTCCAGGACGGTCCGGAGCACGTCCCCCGGCTCCGGCGACGCCGAGGCCGCGCGCCGCCGCTCGACCGACGACTGCACGACGACGCCCAGCACGACCAGCAGTCCGACCGCCGACCAGGCGACGGCCGGCCACCACGGCCGGTCGACCGCCTCGACGGTGTCGGTCGCGATGTTGACGGCGACGGCCAGTGCCGCGGACACCACGGCCGCCGCAGCGGCCCACCAAGCCAGTCTGCCGGGTAATCGCACGACGCCATCCTGCCGCAGCCCTAGGCTCGGTCCGTGGACGCTCTCGCCGCGTTGTTGGACGGGCCGCGCGCCCGGGGCGCGTTCCTCATGCGCACCGTCCTGGACCCGCCGTGGTCACTGCGCATCGAGGACCGCGCGCCTCTCACCGTGGTCGCCATGGTGCGCGGGGACGGTTGGCTGCTGCCGCACGACGGTGACCCCGTGCCGCTGCGCGCCGGTGACGTCGCGGTGCTGCGCGGGCCCGACCCGTACGTGCTGGCGGACGACCCTGCGACGCCCGTGCAGGCGGTGGTCCACCCCGGCGAGATCACCACCACGCCGGACGGCGCAGCGTTGTGCGAGCAGTGGGGACTGGGCGTGCGGACGTGGGGTGCGAACGCCGACGGGTCCGTGGTGATGCTCAGCGGCACGTACCAGTTGGACGGCGAGGTGAGCCGCCGGTTGCTGTCGGTGCTGCCGCCGTTCCTCGTGGCGCCGCGCGCGGAGCTGCCGTTGGTGCCCCTGCTGGCCGACGAGATCACGCGGGACGAGCCGGGCCAGGAGGCCGTGCTGGACCGCCTGCTCGACCTGGTGCTGATCTCCGTGCTGCGGTCGTGGTTCTGCCGGCCGGAAGCGCGGACGCCGGCCTGGTTCTCGGCGCACGCCGACCCCGTGGTGGGGCGGGCGCTGCGGCTGCTGCACGCCGACCCGGCCCACCCGTGGACGGTGGGTTCGCTGGCCGAGGCGGTCGGCGTGTCGCGGGCGGCGCTGGCCAGGCGGTTCACCGAACTGGTCGGCGAACCGCCGATGGCCTACCTGACCGACTGGCGCCTCACCCTGGCCGCCGACCTGCTGCGCGAACCGTCCGCCACGGTGGCCGCGGTCGCCCGCCAGGTCGGCTACAGCACCGCGTTCGCGCTGAGCACGGCGTTCAAGCGGGAACGCGGCCTCTCCCCTCCGACCACCGCGCCACCCCGTGAGTCGAACGCTCAGGTCCCGAGAGTCGAACGCCCGGGACCCCCGAGTTCAACGCTCAGGTCACGCGCCGATCAGCCGGGCGGCCAGGTAGCCCTCCAGCTGGTCCATCGACACGCGCTCCTGCGACATGGTGTCGCGCTCCCGCACCGTCACGGCGTGGTCGGTGAGGGTGTCGAAGTCCACCGTGACGCAGAACGGCGTGCCGATCTCGTCCTGCCTGCGGTAACGGCGGCCGATGGCGCCCGCGTCGTCGAACTCGATGTTCCAGTGCTTGCGCAGCGCGTTGGCCAGGTCCTTGGCCTTCGGCGACAGGTCGGCGTTGCGCGACAGCGGCAGCACGGCCGCCTTCACCGGGGCCAGCCTGCGGTCCAGGCGGAGCACCACCCGCTTGTCCACGCCGCCCTTGGCGTTGGGCGCCTCGTCCTCGGTGTAGGCCTCCAGCAGGAACGCCATCATCGGCCGGCCCACGCCCGCCGCGGGCTCGATCACGAACGGCTTGTAGCGCGAGTTCGTGGCCTGGTCGAAGTACGACAGGTCGACGCCGGAGTGGTTCGAGTGGGTGGTGAGGTCGAAGTCGGTGCGGTTGGCGATGCCTTCCAGCTCACCCCACTCCTGCCCGCCGAACCGGAACCGGTACTCGATGTCGACGGTGCGCTTCGAGTAGTGCGACAGCTTTTCCTTGGGGTGCTCGTAGTGCCGCAGGTTCTCCTTGGAGATGCCCAGCTCGGTGTACCAGCGCGTGCGCTCGTCGATCCAGTACTGGTGCCATTCCTCGTCCGTGCCCGGCTCGACGAAGAACTCCATCTCCATCTGCTCGAACTCACGGGTGCGGAAGATGAAGTTGCCCGGCGTGATCTCGTTGCGGAAGCTCTTGCCGATCTGGCCGATGCCGAACGGCGGCTTGCGGCGCGACGTGGTCTGCACGTTCAGGAAGTTGGTGAAGATGCCCTGCGCGGTCTCCGGGCGCAGGTAGTGCAGGCCCTCGTCGGTCTCGACCGGGCCGAGGTGGGTCTTGAGCAGGCCGTTGAACATCTTCGGCTCGGTGTACTGGCCGCGGGTGCCGCAGTTCGGGCACGGCACGTCGGACACGTCGCCCTCGGCCACCTGCTTGCCGGTGCGCTCGGCGTACTCCTCGGCCAGCGTGTCCTGCCGGAACCGCTTGTGGCACGAGTTGCACTCGATCAGCGGGTCGACGAACGCCTCGACGTGCCCGGACGCCACCCACACCTCGCGCGGCAGGATCACCGACGAGTCCAGGCCGACGACGTCCTCGCGGCCGCGCACCATGTAGTTCCACCACTGGCGCTTGATGTTGTCCTTCAGCTCGACGCCGAGCGGGCCGTAGTCCCACGCCGACCTGGTGCCGCCGTAGATCTCGCCGCACGGGTAGACGAACCCGCGACGCTTGCACAGGCTGACGACGGTCTCGATGCGATCGGCTGCCACGGACACTCCATCGGGAGATGCAGAAAGGACGGAAACGGGCTTGCCAGGGTAGTCCTTGCCGTCAGCTCCCCATCGGGCGACCGGGCCACGCCCCGCGCCCCGGCGGTCCGCTCAGCGCGGGGTGGTCGGCCCCGCGGCCTCACCCAGGCGGACGGTGCCCGCGTCGTGCGCCAGCAGGCTCACCTCGCGCCGCACCGCGCCGTCGGCGGCGACCAGCAGCGGCTCGTAGGCGGCGGGTTCGTCGGTGTTCGCCTCGGACAGCAGGGGGATGACGTGCTCCCGCACCTCGAACGGCGACAGCGCCCGCCGGTAGGCCACCACCGAGTCGAACTCGACGGTCAGCACGAACCGGTCCGCCTCGTCGGTCGACCGGGACAGCTGGGCACGCCGACAGCCGGGTTGGGCGGTGAGCAGGGCCAACGCCCGGTCGACGCGCCCGGTGAACGCCTCGACCCCGGGTTCGGCCACGGTGAAGCGGCACACGAGCAGCACGGTGCAAGGATGCCACGGTGGCTGGTAACTCGAAGCGGACCCTGATCCCCGGTGCCGGACCGCTCTCGCGGGTGCCCGCGCCGGCGGCGTTCCTGCTGGTCCTGGTGCTGTTCGGGCTCGGCGTGTGGCTCCAGGGCACGGTGGGCGCGCTGCTGCTGGGCCTGTTGGCGCTGGGGGTGGCGGCGCTGCTCGCCACGACCTGGCCCCTGCTCACCCCGAGCGCGCGCGTGTTGAGACTCCTCGTGCTGGCCGTCCTGGTGCTCATCACGGTGTCCGTGCTCTAGCGCCGTAGTATCGGTGGTGAAAATCCATACCACGTGGGAGGCGACGTGACGGTCGGAGTGCGGGGCGAGCACGTGCACTCCCCGGAACGCCGCGTGCCCCCGCCGGCGCCGCGCCAGCCGACCCGGACCCTGTCCGCGGCCGGTGAGCTGCTGCGCGCGCTCGCCGCGCCGGTGCGGATCGCGATCGTGCTGCAACTGCGCGAGGCGGACCGGTGCGTGCACGAGCTGGTCGAGGCGCTGGGCGTGGCCCAGCCGTTGATCAGCCAGCACCTGCGGGTGCTCAAGGCGGCGGGCGTCGTGCACGGCGAGCGGCACGGCCGCGAGGTCGTCTACCGGCTCGTCGACGAGCACCTCGCGCACATCGTGGTGGACGCGGTGACCCATGTGGACGAGGGGCCGCGTGGTATCAACCAGACCGACCGGTCCCCCCGGACGGAGGAGATGTGACCACTAGCGAGCGTCCGACCACCGCTGTGCCCGGCCTGCGGTCGACCAAGCAGCGCACCGCGGTGTCCAAGCTGCTCGACTCGCTCGGCGAGTTCCGCTCGGCCCAGGAGCTGCACGAGGAGCTGCGCAAACGCGGCGAGGGCATCGGCCTGACCACGGTCTACCGCACGTTGCAGTCGCTGGCCGACGCCGGCGAGGTGGACGTGCTGCGCACCGACTCCGGTGAGGCGATCTACCGCCGCTGCTCCCAGCACCACCATCACCACCTGGTGTGCCGCAACTGCGGCCGCACGGTGGAGGTCGAGGGCCCGGCGGTGGAGAAGTGGGCCGACCGCGTCGCCGCCGAGAACGGGTTCGTCGAGGTCAGCCACACCGTGGAGATCTTCGGCACGTGCCGCGACTGCTGCGGGCAGGCTCAGCCCTCGTAGGTGTCCTCGGGCGTGGCGATCGGCACGACCTGCGACACCGTGAACGTGGGCACGAACGCGCTCTCCTTGGTCGCCGAGCCGGGCACGACCCGGCCGGTGGCCTCGACCCACTGGTCGGTGGGCAGCGCGGCGAAGTCCTGGCCGACCATCTTCGCCTTGACCGGCGAGGCGTCCGCGGCGCAGCACGAGATGGTCAACCGGGCGATGAACACGTCGGCGTCCTTGCGCACGACGAACCCGGTGAGCTTGACCGTGCGGTCGTCCAACGAGCCGGAGTCGTCCCACGCCGTGCGGGTGACGAACTCCGAGATGGTGAGCGGGACGACGTCGTCGGAGGGCAGCGGCGCGAACCCGCTCGACGCCTTGGCCTCCTGGGCGGCGTTGCGGTCGGACCGGTTCACCGTGTCCGCGCCGAGCGCGGGCGGGCTGATCAGGAACACCGCGAACACCGGCAGCAGCAGCATCCACGGGCTGCGGGACGTGCCGTGCTCGTGCCCGGCGTGCTCGACGCCGCTCGGGTTCTGCTGACCGCCGCGGATGTCGCGCACGATCGACACCAGGGCCAGCACGACCATGACGCCGCCGGTCAGGACCAGCCACGGTTGCAGCGACTCCTTGACGTACCGCAGGTACGTGCCGGTCAGCGCGAGCTTGAGCAGCGCGCCGCCGAGCAGGACCAGCAGGATGTTCTGCGTCTCTCGTCTCATGGGACCTCACGCCTCACAGGAACACCGCTCCCGCCGCCAGGGCCGACGCGATCGCCACCAGGAACGTGGCCGGGGCGAAGCGCGCCGCGAAGGACTTGCCGAACGCGCCCGCCTGCAGCGCGATGAGCTTGACGTCGACCGCCGGGCCGACCACGAGGAACACCAGCCGGGGCAGCAGCGGCAGCGCCGACATGGAGGCCGCGACGAACGCGTCGGCCTCGCTGCACAGCGCCAGCACCACGGCCAGCAGCGACAGCACCACGACGGCCAGCACGACCTGGCCGCCCAGCGTCTCCAGCCACTCCTGCGGCACGAGCACGTTGAACGCGGCCGCGAACACGCCGCCGAGCACCAGGAACCCGCCCGCGTCGACCAGGTCGTGCCGCGCGGTCTCGGCGAACACCGCCCAGCGGGACGTGCCGTCGTGGTCGGGCAGGCGGCGCAACGCGCGTTCGGCGATCCACTCGGCCTTGCCGAACCGGGTCCACAGCCAGCCCATGACGATGGCGGTGAGCAGCGCGCCGACGAACCGGGCGGGCACCATCATGGGCGCGTTCGGGAACGCCACGGCCGTGGACACGAGCACGATCGGGTTCACCGCGGGCGCGGCGAGCAGGAACGTCAGCGCCACGGCGGGTGCCACGCCCTGCTGCATCAGGCGGCGTGAGACGGGCACGGACGCGCACTCGCAGCCGGGCAGCGCGACCCCGGCGACACCGGCGACGGGCACGGCCAGCGCGGTCTTCTTCGGCAACGCCCTGCGCAGCACGTTCGCCGGGATGAACGCCGCGATGGCGCCGCTGATGAGCACGCCGAGGACGAGGAACGGCAGCGCCTGCACGCACACCGCGACGAACACCGTGGACGCCGTGCGCAGCACCGGCACGTCGAGCACGCCGACCAGCCAGTCCTGCAGCACCAGCGCGAGCACGAGCAGCACGCAGAGCACTTCCAGCGAAGTGATCTTCCAGCGCGGTGGCGTGCCGCGCCGGCGCGAGCCGCGGATCTCGCCAGTGATTGTCACTTTCGAGATGATGCCAGAACTCCGGCCCGTGGCTCACCGACCTCCGGCTGGTCTTCGGCCGACGGCCACGCGGCCGTCACCGGCGGTAGGTTCGCGGGGTGGACTGGCACGGGTGGCACGACGACTACGACCGTCCGGACTCGGGGCTGGCCCGGCGGCTGCGCGCCGTCCAGGAGCAGGTCCGGGCCGCGTTGGACGACAGTCCCCCGGGACCGTTGCGCGCGGTGAGCCTGTGCGCAGGCCAGGGGCGTGACCTGCTGGACGTGCTCGCCGACCACCCCCGGCGCGACGACGTCCGAGCACGCCTGGTCGAGCTCGACCCGCGCAACGCCGACGTCGCCGCGGCACGGGCGGCCGGCCTGCCCGGGGTGGAGGTGCTGACGGCCGACGCCTCGCTCACCGACCACTACCGCGACCTGGTCCCGGCGGACCTCGTGCTGGTCTGCGGCGTGTTCGGCAACATCACCGATTCCGACGTCGAGCGGACCGTCGACCACTGCGCCGCGTTGTGCCGGACGGGTGGCACGGTGATCTGGACCCGTCACCGCGGCGCTCCGGACCTCGTGCCGTCGATCTGCGCGTGGTTCGAGGAGCGCGGGTTCGAGCGCCGGTGGCTGTCCGACCCGGACACGGGGTACGGCGTCGGCGTCCACCGCTTCCGGGCCGAACCGCGACCGCTGACCCCGGGCGCCCGCATGTTCGCGTTCATCGGGTACGAGGTGCTCGAAAGACCTCAGCGGTCGAAGTAGGAGAACCGCCGCACGTGCGGGGTCCACTCCTGGAACACGGCGAGCCCCGGCAACGTGACCAGGCGCGTGACCCCTTCGAGCCCGTCGTGCAACCGCAGCCACCGGCCTTCCTGATCGGGGGTGACCCTCCCGACGACCGGTGAGTGCCCGTCGTCCGGCCGCAGGTCCGCCGCGAACGAGGCCCACGTCCCGCCCTGGTCCCGGTGCACGAGCCCGCCGCGGACCTCCACCGCCGGCGGGGCGTCGAGCACGGCGACGGCCAGCGAGGGTGCCACGGCGACGATCCCCAGCAGCACGACCACCGCCTGGAACTCGCCGGGCCGCTCGTCGTCACCGAGGAACCGCGCCGCGTCGCCGAGGTCGCGGGTGGCGCGGATCATCCGGTAGATGTTGAACAGCCGCTTCGCCGCGCGCGGTGTGTCGACGAGCGGGTCCAGTGCGGCGAGGAACACCATCTCGCGCTCGGTCAGCGGCCGGGCGGGCAGGGGAGCGGGCGTGGAGGTATCCAGCTGCGCCCCCGGTTCGACGGGCAGCACGTGTTCCGGCACGTCGTCGCCCGGATCGGCTCGCGGCACGTCCGGGCCGTCCCCGGCGACCGAGGTGTGTGCCTCGACCTCCGCCATGGACCGCAGCACCTCGCCCAGCCTGCCGCGGGCCATGCCGGGCAGGGTGAACGGGATGTTGATGATCTTCTCGAGGTAGTCCTCCGGCAGGACGCGCCACGGTGACGCCGCGGTGTCCCCGTCCAGCACACCGGCGTAGTGGTCGCGCAGCGAGCGCACGAGCCAGCGCGGGTCGACGCCGACCACCACGACGAACAGGTCCATCGCCAGCAGCAGGTGCACGGCCTCCATGACCTGCACGACCTGCCGCGGCTCGCACCGGTCGAGGTCGTCGATGTGCAGCACGATCCGGTCGACCGGTCGCTGCCCGCCGCGGTCCGCGTCGGGGTTCGCCCGCCAGTCGGCCAGCAGCGCGACGAGCTGCTCGAAGTCCCTGCGCAGGACGGACACGACCCCCAGGTCACGCGTGTAGGCCTCGCCCTTGGCGGCCACGAACGCCGACATCCGGCGTGCCGGGTCGAGGTTGGCCAGCTGCCTGCCCAGCTCACCGACGTGGGTGACCACCTCGTCCAGCTGCGCCTGGGCGACGAGCTGGTCCGCCTCCGCCTTGCGGAGCAGGTCCACGGTGTCGGAGACCTGCTCGCGTACGCGTTCCTCGTGGATCCGGTCAAGGCCGCCGCGGATATCCTCGGCCAGCACGCGCAGCTCACCCAGCCCCTTGCGGGCACGCAGGAGCAGCCCGCCGCCGACCGTCGCGAGGGCCAGGCCCGCGACACCGCCGAGCCAGGTGATCAGCGGCGCCACCACCGCGGCGGCCGCCGTGACGCCGAGCACGACACCCGCCGCGGCGAGCGCGACCTTGCCCTGACGGTCGCTCGGTAATCGGCGCAGCGCGTCCACGTCAGCGTGGGAGTCCCGCAGCTGCTGCGACAGCAGCCGGCCCTGCTCGACCTCGTCGGCGACGCCGATCCGGCTCCACACCCGGTCCAGCCGCTCCCGCAGCCGGGTCGACTCCCTCAGCGCGATGAGCAGGTCGCGGGCGCCGGTGACGTGCTGACGGTCGGCCTCGTCGACCTTGGCCTTGAGGCGGGCGACCTCCTCCTCGGCACGCTGGTTGAGCTCTGCCAGTTCGTCGTGCCGGTCGACCGTCTCGGCCAGCAGGCGGCGCAGCTCGCCGCGCTGCCGGTGCGGGTCGCGGTCCGCGTCGGCGAGCGCGCGGAAGATGACGTCCGCCAGGCTCGCCCAGAGGTTGGTGTCCGCGTAGTGCCAGGCGTTGAACCCGATCTGCACCACGCGTCGGCAGTACTTCGGCGAGCCGGACTCCGCCAACTCGCCGATCCGCCCGCGTAGCATGCCCATGAAGAAGCTCTTGCCCGAGCCCCAATCCCCGAACACGCCGACCGACAGCGGCGTCGGGGTGGCGCGCTCGGCGATCACCGCGGCCAGCATCGACGCGTACGTGGCCACGCCGAGCCGGTCCCTGGCCAGGGGGATCGGCTCGGTCGGGTCGACCAGGTCGCTCGACACCCCGCCGGCCAGGTCGTCCGACACCCGGCGCTCATCGGGGCGATCCACCGGCGTCGCGCGCTCCGGTTCCGCCACCGACGTCGGCGCCTCGGCCTCCGCGGGTGGGCGATCGTGATCGGACCACCGACGGACAACCGCGTCGACCACCTCGGCGTCACGGCCGAACAGCACGACCTGCCGCAACCCCCGCCTGGAGGGCAGCCGCAGGACGTCCAGGACCGCCGGCACGACCGCCGCGGCCACATCGCGCGGGGGGAGGCCGAGCGCGCCGGTGGCGAGCAGGGGCAGCGCGACACCGGTCGCGCCCTCCCGGGCAGCCGTGCGGATCGCCGCCCGCGTCGCCGCCACCACGCTCGACGTGTCCACGAGCCCGTAATCGCCATGGGGCGATGCGAGGACTACGAGGGCGAGCGAGCCGATGCCCCTCAGCCGGACAACCTCGGGGTCGGACGGCGCGATGCGGGCGAGGTTGACCCGCGAGACGGCCTGGTCGAAGGTCGGGAACCGATCGGCCAGGACCGACCCGAGGTCACCGAGGGTTTCCCCCACGGACACGACCAGCGCGTCGACCCCCATGTCCCACGGTTCGGCGGTGACGCAGACCGCCACCGCCACCCCGTCGACGTTCCCCAGTTTCACGATCCTCGGTGAACTCACCAGGCCCCCCGGTCGCGCCGGCAACCTATTGGAGTGCCGACGGTACCGGGTTCATTACTGAGGGTTACTCGGGGTCGGCTTCCTCGTCGCGCAGCTCGGCGATCGTCGCCAGCACGTCCGCCGCTTCCGCCACCGGCAACAGCGGCTCGACCACGGCGGTCACGCCGCGGCTCGCGGCGAGCACCTCCTCGGCCAGCTTCACCGCGTCGTCACGGTCGTAGGGGCCGCACACGAACGACGCCCACTCCTCCCCCGCCGACGCCTCGAACGTGATCGCCCACGGCAGGCCCTCCACGTCCGTCTCGTCGTCGGGCTCGTACACGATCACACCGGCCATCAGGCGCTCCCGGTTCCGGCCAGCAGCTCGTTGCGCAGCTGCGAAGCAGTGGACACGACCAACATCAGCAGCGTGCTCAACGGCTCCGGCTTCAACCCCTCGGCCGGGAACGCGTAGCGCAACGTGACGTCCATCCCGCGCTCGGTGTGCACCACGCCGAGCGTGCCGAACAGGCCCTGACCCGCGCGTTCGGCGGCGGACACGGCGAGGTTGCGGTCGTCGGGCAGGTCCCAGGCCACCACGCAGGTCAGGCTGAGCACGGTCAGGCCCTCGGCCAGCCGCATCGCCTGCACCGCGCACGGCACCTCGCCGTGCTGGAAGCTCAACGCGCCGTCGTCGTCGACGTGGACGTCGTGGAACATCTCCAACGCCTCACGGGCCGCGGTCAGCAGTTCCGCGGTCACCTTGGCGTCCTGGTCGGTCACTTAAGCATCCTCCACGTCGGGCTTGTCCACGGCGCCGCCGAAGCGCCGGTCGCGCATGGCGTACGCCTCGCAGGCGCGCCACAGGTCCAGCCGGTCGAAGTCGGGCCACAGGATGTCCTGGAACACCAGCTCCGCGTACGCCGACTGCCACAGCAGGAAGTTCGACGTGCGCTGCTCGCCGGAGGGCCGGATGAACAGGTCCACGTCCGGCATCTCCGGCTGGTACATGTGCTTGGCCAGGGTGCGCTCGTCCACCTTCTCCGGGTTGAGCTTGCCCGCCGCGACCAGCCGGGCGATCTCCCGCGCCGCGTCGCCGACCTCGGCCCGCCCGCCGTAGTTGATGCACATCGCCAGGTTCAGCACGGTGTTGTCCTTCGTGCGCTCCTCGGCGACCTCGAGCTCCTTGATGACGCTGCGCCACAGCCTGGGCCGGCGACCCGCCCACCGCACCCGCACGCCCAGCTCGTCCAGCTCGTCGGTGCGGTGGTGGATCACGTCACGGCTGAAGCCCATGAGGAAGCGGACCTCCTCCGGGCTGCGCCGCCAGTTCTCGGTGGAGAACGCGTACAGCGACAGCCACTTCACGCCCATCTCGATCGCGCCCTTGGCGGCCTCGACCACCACGGCCTCGCCGCGCTTGTGGCCCTCGATGCGGGACAGGCCGCGCTGGTTCGCCCACCGGCCGTTGCCGTCCATGACGATCGCGATGTGCCGGGGCACGAGGTCCGCAGGCAGCACCGGCGGCGTCGCGCCGGTCGGGTGCGGTTCCGGGGGTCGGGGAACGCGCTGGACGCGCTCAACCCGCCGTCGGCGGAGCATGGCTGTCCTCTCCATGGGTGGGGTTCTCGTGCGGCGAGCGAGCCTAACCGTCGGCCGGCTGCGCCTTGCGCTCGACCAACGGCAGCGAGCGCAACTGCCGCTCCAGGTGCCACTGGAGGTGCGCGGCGACCAGGCCGCTCGCGTCGCGGCGCGCGCCCGCGGGGATGCCGTCCACCACGTCCCACCGGCCGCGCAGGAGCGCGGCGAGCAGGCGCAACGTGTCGGCGGACGGCGTGGCGCTGCCCGGCGGACGGCACCGCGGGCAGACCATGCCCCCGGCGTGGACGTTGAACGCCTTGTGCGGGCCGGGGTCGCCGCAGCGGGCGCACTCGTCCACCGCAGGCGCCCACCCGGCGAACGCCATCGCACGCATCAGGAACGCGTCCAGGATGAGCGAGGCGTCCCGCTCCTTCGCCGCCAACGCCCGCAACGCGCCCGTGACCAGCAGGTACAGCCGGACGACCGGTTCGCCCTCCTCGGCGGTGAGCCGGTCGGCGGTCTCCAGCACCGCGCACGCCGCCGTGTAGCGCTGGTAGTCGTCCACCAGCACCACGCCGAACGCGTCCAGCGTCTCCACCTGCGTGATCACGTCCAGCGACCGGCCGGGGTAGAACTGCACGTCGACGTGCCCGAACGGCTCCAGCCGCGCGCCGAACCGGGACGACGTGCGGCGCACGCCCTTGGCCACCGCGCGCACCTTGCCGTGCCGCTGGGTGAGCAGCGTGATGATCCGGTCGGCCTCGCCGAGCTTCTGCACCCGCAGGACCACCCCGGTGTCCCGGTAGAGGTTCGCCACTCAGAACCCCAGTCTGCGCAACTGCTTCGGGTCGCGCTGCCAGTCCTTGGCGATCTTGATGTGCAGGTCGAGGTACACGCGGGTGCCGAGCAGCTTCTCGATGTGCCGGCGCGAGGTGATGCCCACCTGCTTGAGGCGCTCACCGCGGTGGCCCAGGATGATCGCCTTCTGGCTGGGGCGCTCCACGAACACGTTGGCGTGGATGTCCACCAGGTCGTCGCGGCCCTCGCGGGGCAGCATCTCCTCGACCACGACGGCGATCGAGTGCGGCAGCTCGTCGCGCACGCCCTCCAGCGCCGCCTCGCGGATCAGCTCGGCGACCAGGGTGAGCTCCGGCTCGTCGGTCAGCTCGCCGTCCGGGTACAGCGGCGGCCCCTCGGGCAGCTTGCCCAGCACCAGGTCGGCCAGGGCGTCGACCTGGTAGCCGTCCACCGCGGACACCGGGATCAGCTCGGCGAAGTCCATCACGTTCTGCAGGGCGAGCAGCTGCTCGGCGACCTGCTGCTGGCCGACCAGGTCGGTCTTGGTGACGATGCCGATGACCGGCGTGCGCTTGGCGATCTTCTCCAGCTCGGCGGCGATGAACTTGTCACCGGGGCCGACCTTCTGGTCGGCGGGCACGCAGAACCCGACCACGTCCACCTCGGACCACGTCTCGCGCACCAGGTCGTTGAGCCGCTGGCCGAGCAGGGTGCGCGGCCGGTGCAGGCCGGGGGTGTCCACCAGGACCAACTGCCCGTCCTCGCGGTGCACGATGCCCCGGATGGTGTGCCGGGTGGTCTGCGGCTTGCTCGACGTGATCGCGACCTTGGTCCCGACGAGCGCGTTGGTCAACGTCGACTTGCCTGCGTTGGGGCGGCCGACGAAGCACGCGAACCCGGAGCGGTAACCATCCATCCACCCATTGTCCCCGCCCCCGCCGACCGCGCCGCGTCAGCCCTCGCCAGGCACCCGTGCCGGACCTGTTCAGGCCTGCTGCGCGGGCGGCGCGATGCGGTTCACCTCGAGCGTCGCCGGCATCGGGCCGCCGTCGGTGAGCCAGCGCTCAACGTCGTCCATCACCGCGTCGTGCAGGACGAAGCCCAGCCACACCGGCTTCTGCCCGGCGGGCTTCACCACGACGACGTTCGAGTTCTCGCACGCGTCGAGGCAGTCGGCGGTGCGCACGCGCAGCCGACCGCCGGAACCGTCGGCCAGCGCCCGCAACCGCCGCAACTGCTCGTCGTGGTCGTAGTCCGGGTGCTTCTTGAGCGTGCCGCAGCAGCAGCCGCGGCACACGGTGACGTAGTCGCGCACTTACACGGTTTCCTGCACCGCGCCCGACGCGTCGGCGCGCAGCACGGGCGCGTCGGCGGTCAGGTCGCGCACCGCCGCCACCGAGTCCTGGTCCACCTCGCCGGACGCCGTGACGACGGCCGCCGCCTCCAGGCCCTCGGCGCCGCTGGACACGGCCGCGGCGACGGCGGCTTGGAGGGCCGTCAGCTTCAGCGACGGCAGCGCGATCGTGGTCGCCGCGTAGGTCCGGCCGTCCGTGTCACGCACCGCCGCGCCCTCCGCCGCGCCGGTGCGGGCCCGCGCCGAGCGCGCCAGCGTGACGATCTTCTGGTCCTCGGGGTCGAGGTCACTCACCGGTGGTCCCCTCGCTGTCGTCGCCGTTGTCCACCGGGCGCACGAGCACCGTCGTGATGCGCATCCGCCCGCGTTCGTCCTTGCCGCCCTCGGCCCGCATCCGCAGGCCCGCGATCTCGGCTTCCGTGCCCGGCAGCGGCACGCGGCCCAGGCGCTGCGCCAGCAGCCCGCCGACCGTCTCCACCTCGTGGTCGTCCAGCTCGGTGCCGAACAACGCGTCCAGGTCGTCCACCGGCAGCCGCGCGCTGACCCGCACCGAACCGTCGTCCAGGTGCTCCACCGGCGGCCGGTCGTCGGTGTCGGACTCGTCGGTGATCTCGCCGACGATCTCCTCCAGGATGTCCTCGATGGTGAGCAGGCCCGCCGTGCCGCCGTACTCGTCCACCACCACCGCCAGGTGGTTGCGCGACAGCTGCATCTCCCGCAGCAGGTCCGCGATCGGCTTCGAGTCAGGGATGAACGACGCCTGCTTCATCACGTCCGCCACCGACGTGCCGTTCGGCTCCTCGGCCAGCGTCAGCCGCACCAGGTCCTTCAGGTTCACCACGCCGACGATGTCGTCCACGCTCTCCCCGATCACCGGCACCCGGGTGTACCCGGTGCGCAGCGACAGGGCCAGCGCCTGGCGGATCGACTTGGTCTGCTCGATCCACACGATCTCGGTGCGCGGCACCATCACCTCGCGCGCGATCGTGTCACCCAGCTCGAAGACCGAGTGGATCATCTCGCGCTCGCCCTCGTCCACGACGCCCCGCTCCTGCGCCATGTCGACCAGCTCGCGCAGCTCCACCTCGGACGAGAACGGACCCTCGCGGAAGCCCTTGCCCGGCGTGATCGCGTTGCCGACCAGGATCAGCAGCTTGCTCAACGGCCCCAGCACGCGGCCCAGCACCCGGATCGGGCCCGCCGCGAGCAGGCTCACCGCGTAGGGGTGCTGCCGGCCGATCGTCCGCGGACCCACGCCGACCAGCACGTACGACACCACGAGCATGCTCAGCCCGGCGACCGGCATGGCCACCCAGTCGGTGGCGATGAGACCCAGGCACACCACGGTCACGATCACCGTCGCCGCCAGCTCGCAGCCCAGCCGCAGCAACAGCAGCAGGTTCACGTGCCGCGGCCGGTCGGCCAGCAGGGCGATCAACTGCCCCGCGCCCGCCCGGCCCTGCCGCTGCAACGCCTCGACCCGGGCCCGCGACACCGTGCCCAGCGCCGCGTCCACCCCCGCGAACGCACCCGCGGCCAACACCAACACCACGGCCAACACCAGCAAGCCGGCGGAACTGCCTATCACCCCGGCCGCCTCAGGTCGTCGGCTCGGGCCGGTCCGCGTCCTCCAGGCCCACCGCCCCGAGGAGCTTCGAGTCCGCCTCGCGCTGCGCCGACTTGCGCTCCGCCTCGGCCGCCGCGGTGCGGAAGTCGCCCAGGATGCGGTTCTGCAGCGTGAACATCTCCCGCTCCTCGGCGGGCTCGGCGTGGTCGTAGCCGAGCAGGTGCAGCACGCCGTGCACGGTCAGCAGGTGCAGCTCGTCCAGCAGGCTGTGGCCCGCCTTCTTGGCCTGGTCCTTGGCGAAGTCCGGGCACAGCACGATGTCGCCGAGCAACGCCGGGCCGAGGCCCGCGGCGTCCGGGCGGCGCGCCGAGTCCAGCTCGTCCATCGGGAACGCCATCACGTCCGTCGGGCCGGGCAGGTCCATCCAGCGCTGGTGCAGGTCCGCCATCACGTCCAGCTCCACCAGCAGGACGGACAGCTCGGCCAACGGGCTCACGCCCATCCGGTCCAGGGCGAACCGGGCGGCGGCGACGATGGACGGCTCGTCCACGCTCACGCCCGACTCGTTCGCGATCTCGATGCTCACGGCGCCTATCGTCCCCGGCGCTGCCCACGCGACCGCGCACCGGGTCCGGCGTGGTGCTGGTGCCCGTTGGCCGCGTCACCCTCGTCCTGCTCGACCTGCCACTTCTCGTAGGCGTCCACGATGTCGGCGACCAGCCGGTGGCGGACCACGTCGTTGCTGGTCAGGACGGAGAAATGGACGTCGTCGACACCTTCGAGGATGTCCTTGACGACCTTCAGGCCGCTGCGCTGCCCACCGGGCAGGTCGACCTGCGTGATGTCACCGGTCACCACGATCTTCGACCCGAACCCCAACCGGGTGAGGAACATCTTCATCTGTTCGGGCGTCGTGTTCTGCGCCTCGTCCAGGATGATGAACGCGTCATTAAGCGTCCGACCACGCATATAGGCCAGTGGGGCGACCTCGATCGTGCCCGCCTGGGTGAGGCGCGGGATGGACTCCGGGTCGACCATGTCGTGCAGGGCGTCGTACAGGGGGCGCAGGTACGGGTCGATCTTCTCGTACAGCGTGCCCGGCAGGTAGCCCAGCCGCTCGCCCGCCTCGACCGCCGGCCGGGTCAGGATGATCCGGTTCACCTGCTTGGCCTGCAGCGCCTGCACGGCCTTCGCCATCGCCAGGTAGGTCTTGCCGGTGCCCGCCGGACCGATGCCGAACACCACGGTGTTCTGGTCGATCGCGTCCACGTAGTGCTTCTGGTTCAGCGTCTTCGGCCGGATGGTCCGGCCGCGCCGCGAGATGATGTCCAGGCTCAGCACCTCGGCGGGCGACTCCGCGGTGCCCGCGGACAGCATCGCGACCGTGCGGCGGACCGTGTCCGGGCCCACCTGCTGACCGCGGCTGGCGAGGGTGACCAGCTCGGAGAACACCCGTTCGGCGAACGCCACGTCGGCCGGCTGGCCGGAGAGCGTGATCTCGTTGCCGCGCACGTGCACGTCGGCGACCAGCAGTTCCTCGGCGAGCCGGAGGTTCTCGTCGCGCGACCCGAGCAGGGCGAGCACCGCGCCGTCGGGCACGGCGAACTTGGACTGGGCGTCGGCCGCGGTGGTGGCTGCCTGCGGCGTGTTGTCGTCGGTACCGGCCACGTGGCCTCGGGCCCTCTTCCTGCGCGTTCGCGCCGTGCTCGTGAATTCGACCTACCGGTTCCGATGCTAGCCGCCCCCACCGACAGTCCGCACCGGAGTAAGAAACGGGTTGGACACGGCGGGTGTACTCGGAGCTGTGGAGAAGTTGCGCGCGCTCACCCTCGACGACCTGCCCGCCTGCGTCGGGCTCGCAGCGGACCGGGGGTGGCCCGAGGAGCGGGAGAAGTGGGCCTTCCTGTTGCGCGTCGGAACCGGTTTCGGGCTGTTCGACGGCGATCGGCTGGTGGGCACGACCATCGTCACCCGGTTCGGTGACGAGCACGCGGCGGTGAGCATGGTGCTGGTGGCGTCGAGCCACGGCGGGCGCGGGTTGGGGCGGCGGCTCGTGGAGCACGCGCTGGCGTTCGCGGGGACGCCGGTGGTGTCGCTGCACGCGACTTCGTACGGCAAGCCGTTGTACGAGAAGCTGGGGTTCCGGTCGGTGGGGACGGTGACCGCGCACGTCGGGGCGTTCGGCGGGACGGCCGCGGGCACGTCGTGGCCGGCGGAACCGGCGGACCGGGCGCGGGTGGTGGCGGTCGACGCCGAGGTGTTCGGCGCCGACCGGTCGGCGATGTGGGCGGCGTTGTTCGGGTTCGCGTCGCAGGTCAGGGTGGCCGAGGACGGGTTCGTGGCGACGTGGCGGAACGGCCCGGTCACGATGGTGGGGCCGGTCGTGGCGCCGTCGGCGGGGCGTGCGGCGGAGTTGGTCGCGGACGTGGCGGTCGGGGCGGTGGTGCGGGTGGACGTGCGCGACGCGAGGTTGGGCGCGTGGCTGGAGGCGCGCGGGGTCGTGCCGCGGTTCACCGCGGACCTGATGGTGCTGGGTGCGTTCGGCGGCGACCGGGCGCGGCTGTGGGCGCCGGTGATGCAGGCCCTGGGTTAGGCGTCAGGCCAGCGGGCCGAGCCGCCGTCCGCCGAGGACGTGCAGGTGGGCGTGGAAGACGGTCTGGCCCGCGTCCTGACCGGTGTTGAACAGCAACCGGTAGCCGGCGTCGGCGACGCCCTCGGACTTGGCCACCTCGCCGGCGGCCAGGAACAGGTCGTCCAGCACGCCGGGCGCGGCGGCGGCCAGGGCGACGGCGTCGGTCGCGTGCACCTTGGGCACCAGCACGACGTGCGTCGGCGCCTGGGGTGCGATGTCGCGGAACGCCAGCGTGGTGTCGGTCTCGTGCACCACCGTCGCCGGGATCTCGCGGGCGACGATGCGGCAGAACAGGCAGTCGGACATGGCTCCGCAGGCTACCGACCCACCCGGCTCGTGCCGTCCCGAGCGTTGAACTCACCGGTCCCGAGCGTTCGACTCTCGGGTCCTGAGCGTTCGACACACGCGGCGTGGAGGTAGGGCCTCCGCGAGAGTCGAACGTTCGGGTCCCGCGTGTCGAACGTTCGGGACCGGTGAGTTCTACGTTCGGGTCAGGCGGAGGGCGGCGGTGCGGCAGGTGGCCCAGGCGGTGGTGCCGGGGGTGACGAGGGACATGTGGTCGGTGCCGGGGAGGGCGATCAGCTCGGCGCCGGAGGCGCGGGCGAACGCCTCGCTCTGGGCGAACGGCACGTCCTCGTCGTCCTCGCCGTGGACCAGGACGAGCGGCTTGGCGATGGGCAGTTGGGCGGCCGGGGAGGCGTCGGCGTAGCGGTCGGGCACCTCGGCGGGCGTGCCGCCCAGCAGTTCGGCGGCACGGCGGGTGATCTCCGGGTGCTGGAGGAAGTCCAGGACGCCGGCCTGCGCCACGGCCCCGACGACGCGCGGGTGGCGCGCGGCGGCCCACACGGCCAGGTGCCCGCCCGCGGAGTGACCCAGCGTGACGACCGGGCCGAACGACGGGTCGAGGGCGTCGATGGCGGCGAGCACGTCGTCACCGGTCGCGGGCCACCCGCCACCCCCGGTTACCCGCCGGTACTCCACGTTGTACGCGGCCACGCCGTGAATGACCAGGTCAGCGGCCAAGGGGCGGCCGAGTTCGAGTCCGTAACGCTGGTGCCAAAAACCACCATGGATTACCACGACAACCGGAAACGATTCACCGGGCGGCGTGGAAAACTCGCCGAACTGGCTCGGGTGCGGCCCGTAGACGATGCGCAATCGAAACCCCTTGGAGGCAAAAAAGAGGCCGCGTCGCGGTGGGACCTGGGGGTCGTCCCACCGCGACGCGGCGAGCGCCGGACCGAGGGGGGAGGTGTCCGGCGGGTCTGCGGAGGGGCGATCCCGGTTAGGCCAAGTCAGCCCCTCTGCCATGAGGGTAACCCCTATGTCAGGTGTTCGCCAGAAGGGAGCAAGGCCGATTACCGCCAGCGATCGGTCAGCACACCCAGCGCACCCAAAGCGACCGCCGCGGCCGTCGACGCTCGCAGAACGGTGGGTCCCAGTCGCACAACGTGCGCGCCGGCACCGGTCAACGTCGACAATTCCTCGTCGGTGATGCCACCTTCCGGCCCGACGACCAGCAGCACATCACCCGAGGCGGGTAGCTGAACCGATCCGAGGGCCGAGGAAGAGGATTCGTGCAAAACCAAAGTGATCGCCGACGACGCCGCCAACCGCACCAGCCCGGACGTCGAAACGGGTTCGGCGACCGACGGCACGCGGGCCCGGCGGGCCTGCTTGGCCGCCTCACGGGCGGTGCTGCGCCAGCGCTCGAGCGCCTTCGCCCCGCGCGGCCCGTCCTCCCACTTGGTCACGCAGCGCGAGGCGCGCCACGGCACGACGCCGTCCACGCCCGCCTCGGTGGCCAGCTCCACGGCCAGCTCACCCCGGTCGCCCTTCACCAGCGCCTGCGCCACCACGACCCGGACGGACGGCTCGGGCACGACCCACCGCTGCACGACGCGCAACCGCAGGGAGTCCTTGAACGCCTCCGACACCACGCACCGCACCTGCGCGCCCGTGCCGTCGGAGAGCACCAGCTCCTCCCCCGCGCGCAACCGGCGCACGGTGGCCGCGTGCCGCCCCTCGGGGCCGTCCAGGACGGCCTCGTCACCGGGCGGCAGCGCGGCGACCAGGAAGACCGGCAGCGTCACCGGTGGTTGCGGCCGGACCGCAGCCGCGAGAACAGACCGCCGCCGCCCTTGCCGTTGTGCGCGAGCGTCGGCTCGTCCTCGCCGCGCACGACGGCCAGCTCGCGCAGCAGCTCGACCTGCCGGGCGTCCAGCTTGGTCGGCGTCACGACCTCCAGGTGCACGTGCAGGTCGCCACGACCGTCGATGCGACCGCTGGACCGCAGCCGGGGCATGCCGCGCCCGGTGAGCACCAGCTCGGTGTTCGGCTGGGTGCCGGGCTCGATCTCCAGCTCCTCGTCGCCGTCCAACGTCTGCAGCGGCAGCACCGCGCCCAGGGCGGCGGTCGTCATCGGGATGCGGATGGAGCAGTGCAGGTTCGCGCCGTCACGCTCGAAGATCTCGTGCGGCACCTCCTCGACCTCGACGTACAGGTCGCCCGCGGGCCCGCCGCCGGGGCCGACCTCGCCCTGGCCCGCGAGCCGCACCCGCATGCCCTCGGCCACACCGGCCGGGATCTGCACCGAGATGGTGCGCCGCGAGCGCACCCGGCCCTCGCCCGCGCACTGCTGGCACGGGTCGGGGATGACCTCGCCGAGGCCGCGGCAGACCGGGCACGGCCGGGCCGTGACGACCTGGCCCAGGAACGAGCGCTGCACGGACTGGACCTCGCCACGACCACCGCACGTGTCGCAGCGCACCGGGGACGAGCCCTCGGCGCAGCCGCTGCCCACGCACCGGTCGCACAGGATCGCCGTGTCCACGGTCAACTCGCGCGACGCGCCCGCCGCGCACTCCTCCAGCGTCATCGACAGCCGGATCAGCGCGTCCGAGCCGGGCTGCACGCGGCTGCGCGGACCTCGTCCGCCACCGCCGCCCGCGCCGAAGAACGCGTCCATGATGTCGCCGAGACCGAACCCCGCGAACGGGTCGCGCATGCCGCCGCCACCGCCGCCCGGCTCCAACGGGTCGCCGCCCAGGTCGACGACCTGCCGCTTCTTGGGGTCCGACAGGACCTCGTAGGCGGCGGTCACCTCCTTGAAGCGCGCTTCCTCGTTGGGGTTGACGTCGGGGTGCAGTTGCCGCGCGAGCTTGCGGTAGGCGCGCTTGATCTCGTCGGGAGTCGCGTTCTTGGAGACCCCGAGCGTGCCGTAGTAGTCCCTCGCCACCGTGTTTCCTCCTGCGAACGCGCTTCGTCACGCGCTCGCTCGCTTGCGAAACGTCCTGCGGGACCGCGGTGTTCCCCCGCCGTCACCGTCCGGTCAAGATCTCCCCCACGTAGTTGGCGACCGCTCGCACCGCCGCCATCGTGCCGGGGTAGTCCATGCGGGTCGGCCCGACCACGCCCATGCCGCCGAGCAGGTTGTCCCGGCTGCCGTAGCCGATGGACACGACCGAGGTGCTGCGCATCTCGGCCGCTTCGTTCTCCTCGCCGATGTGCACCAGGATCCGGCCGGGGTCGCGGGCCGAGGCGAGCAGCTTGAGCACCACGACCTGCTCCTCCAGCGCCTCCAGCACCTGGCGCAGGGAACCCGGGAAGTCTGCCACGTTGCGGGTGAGGTTCGCCGTGCCACCCAGCACCAGGCGTTCCTCGGGGTGCTCGACCAGCGACTCGATCAGCACCGTGCTCACCCGCAGCACGATGTCGCGCAGGTCACCGGGCGCGTCGCCGGGCAGCTTCGCGACCTCGGCCGAGGCGTCGGACAGGCGCTTGCCGACCATGGCGCCGTTGAGCATGGACCGGATGCGGGCCACGTTGTCCTCGGTGATCACGTCGCCGAGGTCGACCGAGCGCTGGTCGACGCGGCCGGTGTCGGTGATCAGCACCAGCATCAGCCGGGCCGGTGTGATGGCGAGCACTTCGATGTGCCGGACCGTGGAGCGGCTCAGGGTGGGGTACTGGATGACGGCGACCTGCCGGGTGAGCTGGGCCAGCAGCCGGACGCTGCGGCGCAGCACGTCGTCGAGGTCGTAGGCGCCTTCGAGGAAGTTCTGGATGGCCTTGCGCTCGGGCGTGGACAGCGGCTTGACCTCGCTGAGCCGGTCCACGAACAGTCGGTAGCCCTTGTCGGTGGGCACGCGGCCGGCGCTGGTGTGGGGCTGGGTGATGTACCCGTCCTCCTCCAGCGACGCCATGTCGTTGCGGACCGTCGCGCTCGACACGCCCAGGTTGTGCCGCTCCACCAGGGCCTTCGAACCGACCGGCTCCTGGTTCGACACGTAGTCGGCGACGATCGCGCGCAGTACCTCGAACCGGCGCTCATCGGCGTTCACGCACGTCACCTCCAGGACGGACCGAGCTGCTTCACCTTGAGTTTACGGAGCTTGCGGCCCGGATCGGAAAAACCGTTCGCCGGGCTTCGGTGCGGCGCCGGAGCGGGCCCGGTGGTCAGGTGAGCCGGCGCACGACCGCGTCGGCGAGCAGGCGGCCCCGGTCGGTGAGGACGCAGCGGCCGAGGTCGAGGGCGGTGTGGTCCAGCAGGCCGTCGGCGGCGGCGGACTTGGCCTCGGCCTGCCCGTCGGCGTCGAGGCCGTCCAGCGGCAGGCCGGTGGCCAGGCGCAGCTCCAGCAGCACGCGTTCCACCCGGCGGTCGTCGTCGTCGAGGAGCTCGCGGCCGACGGCGGGTGACGTGCCGGCGGCCAGCAGTTCGGCGTACTTCGCCGGGTGCTTGACGTTCCACCAGCGCACGCCGCCGACGTGGCTGTGCGCGCCGGGGCCCGCGCCCCACCAGTCGGCGCCCTGCCAGTACAGCAGGTTGTGCCGGCACGCGGCCTCGGCCGACGCCGCCCAGTTCGACACCTCGTACCAGGTCAGGCCCTGCGCGGTCATGGCCGCGTCGATCAGCTCGTACTTGTCCGCCAGCACGTCGTCGTCCGGCATCGGCAGCTCGCCGCGCCGCACCCGGCGGGCCAGTGCCGTGCCCTCCTCCACGATCAGCGCGTACGCCGACACGTGGTCGACACCGGCGCTGCGCACGGCGTCCAACGACGCCTGGAGGTCCGCGACGGTCTCCCCCGGCGTGCCGTAGATGAGGTCGAGGTTCACGTGGTCGAACCCGGCCGTGCGGGCCTCCCGCGCGGCGGCCACCGGGCGACCGGGGGTGTGCGCGCGGTCCAGCACGGCCAGCACGTGGCGGGCGGCCGACTGCATGCCGAGCGACACCCGGGTGTAACCCGCGTCACGGATGGCGGCGAAGAACTCCGGCGACGTGGACTCCGGGTTGGACTCCGTGGTCACCTCCGCGCCCGCCGAGAGGCCGAACGAGGACCGCACCGCGTCGAGCACCTGGCCCAACCCCGTTGCGCCGAGCAGCGACGGTGTGCCACCGCCCACGAACACCGTGTCCGCCGCCGGCGGGTCGCCCAGCACGGACGCCGCGAGGTCCAGTTCCCGCCGCAGCCCCTCCAGCCAGGACGCCGGCGAGGCGGAAGTGCCCAGCTCACCGGCGGTGTAGGTGTTGAAGTCGCAGTAGCCGCACCGGGTCGCGCAGAACGGGACGTGCACGTACACCCCGAACGGGCGGTCACCCAGACCGGTGAGCGCGGACGCGGGCAGGGAGCCGTCGGGGGGCGCGGGGTCACCGATCGGCAGAGCGGAGGGCATGCCTCCCATTGTCCCATCTACCAGCGGCGCAACCCCGTCCCACGATGCGGATGGCGGTGGACCACGAGATGGACGCGTGGCACGCTGACTGACATGACATCGACCGGAGTGCGCCTGGTGGTCCGCCGCCACGTCGACTTCCGGCGTGTCTCCAGCGCGATGTGCCGTCGTTCGGCATAACCCGCGCCTGCCTTTTTGTTCCCGTCGGCGCCGGGTGCGCTGACGAGACCCCCACCACGGCTCCACCGGGACTCGCACGCGCACCAGCGCCCCGAATCCCCGGAGGACGAGGATGGTCCCCCCGACGACGACGCCTCAGCGCACCAAGCAGCGCCGAGGTGAGGGACAGTGGGCGCTGGGCTACCGCGAGCCGTTGAACCCGAACGAGCGGAGCAAGAAGGACGACAACCCGCTCAACGTCCGGTCGCGGATCGAGAACATCTACGCCCACGGCGGCTTCGACTCGATCGACCCGGCCGACCTGCGTGGCCGTTTCCGCTGGTACGGCCTGTACACCCAGCGCAAGCCGGGCATCGACGGCGGCCGCACGGCCACGTTGGAGCCCGAAGAGCTGGACGACGAGTACTTCATGCTGCGCGTCCGCATCGACGGCGGCCGGCTCACCACGCAGCAGCTCGCCCTGATCGGCGAGCTGTCCCAGACCTACGCGCGGGACACGGCCGACATCACCGACCGGCAGAACGTGCAGTACCACTGGATCCGCATCGAGGACGTCCCGACGATCTGGCGGAAGCTGGAGGACGCGGGCCTGACCACGATGGAGGCCTGCGGCGACAGCCCGCGCGTGATCCTCGGCTCGCCGGTGGCGGGCATCGCGGCGGACGAGGTGGTCGACGGCACGCCCGCGATCGACGAGATCCTGCGCCGCTACATCGGCGACCCGCGCTTCTCGAACCTGCCGCGCAAGTTCAAGACGGCGATCTCGGGCCTGCCGGACGTGGCGCACGAGATCCACGACGTGGCGTTCGTCGGCGTGGACCACCCGGAGCACGGCCCGGGCTTCGACCTGTGGGTCGGCGGCGGCCTGTCCACCAACCCGATGATCGGCAAGCGGCTGGGCGCCTGGGTGCCGTCCGAGGAGGTGCCGGAGGTGTGGGAGGGCGTGATCAGCGTCTTCCGCGACTACGGCTACCGCCGGCTGCGGCACCGGGCCCGGATCAAGTTCCTGGTCGCGGACTGGGGCGTCGACAAGTTCAGGGAAGTGCTCGAAACCGAGTACCTCAAGCGGAAGATGATCGACGGCCCCGCGCCGGAGAACCCCGCGGTCCCGCGCGACCACATCGGCGTGCACAAGCAGAAGGACGGCTTGTTCTACGTCGGCGCGGCCCCGATCGCGGGCCGGGTGTCCGGTTCCACGCTGGTCGAGGTGGCCAAGGTGGCCGAGCGGGCCGGTTCGGGCCGGGTGCGGCTCACGCCGCAGCAGAAGCTCGTGGTGCTGGACGTGCCCGAGGCCGAGGTGAAGACCCTCCAGGCGGACCTGGCGAAGCTGGGGTTGCAGACCGAGCCGTCGCCGTGGCGGCGGGGCGTGATGGCGTGCACCGGCATCGAGTTCTGCAAGCTCGCGATCGTCGAGACCAAGGCGCGCGCGGTGGAGCTGGTGGCCGCGCTGGAGTCCCGGCTGGCCGACGTCGTGGCGGGCGTCGCCGAGCCGATCTCCGTGCACATCAACGGCTGCCCCAACTCGTGCGCCCGCATCCAGACCGCGGACATCGGGCTCAAGGGCCAGATCGTCACCGACGCCGACGGCAACCAGGTCGAGGGCTTCCAGGTGCACCTGGGCGGCGGGCTCGGCCTGGACGCCGGGTTCGGCCGCAAGCTGCGCGGCCACAAGGTCACCGCCGCCGAGCTGTCGGACTACGTCGAGCGGGTGGTGCGCAACTTCGTCGCCAAGCGCGAGGCGGACGAGCGGTTCGCGCAGTGGGTCGCCCGCGCGGACGAGGCGGACCTGAAATGAGCGAGCGCGCTACGCCCTTCTACTGCCCGTATTGCGGCGACGAGGACCTCCGTCCGCAGGAGGAGCCGAGCTACTCGTGGCTCTGCGCCTCCTGCCGCCGCGTGTTCACCGTGAAGTTCGTTGGTCTCAACCTTCCTCAGGAGGTGCAGCGATGACCGCCCCCACCCGGGTCGAGGAACTGAAGGTGATCGCCGAGGCCGCTTCGGTCGAGCTGGCGGATGCCAGTGCCGAAGAGGCGCTCGCGTGGACCGCCCGCACGTTCGGCGAGAGCTGGATCGTCGCGTCGAACATGCAGGACGCCGTCCTGGTCGACCTCGCCGCCAAGGTCAAGCCGGACGTGGACGTGCTGTTCCTGGAGACCGGCTACCACTTCGCCGAGACCATCGGCACGCGGGACGCCGTCGACCTGGTCTACCCCGAGGTGCACATCGTCAACGCCGCGGCCGAGCAGTCGGTGGCCGACCAGGAGGCCGAGTTCGGCCTGCTGAACCGGACCGACCCGAACCGGTGCTGCCAACTGCGCAAGGTCATCCCGCTCCAGCGGACCCTGAAGAACTACGACGCGTGGGTCACCGGCGTGCGCCGCGTGGACGCGCCGACCCGGGCGAACACGCCGATCGTCCAGTGGGACGACCGCAACGGGCTGGTGAAGGTCAACCCGATCGCGCCCTGGTCCGACGAGCAGTTCAACGCCTACATCGCCGAGCACGGGATCCTGGAGAACCCCTTGGTGCAGGCGGGTTACCCCTCCATCGGCTGCGCTCCGTGCACCGCGAAGCCGTTGCCGGGCGCCGACGCCCGCAGCGGCCGGTGGGCCGGGCTGGCCAAGACCGAATGCGGGTTGCACGGATGACCACCGCGACAGCTCTGGACACGTTGGACCGCCTGGAGTCCGAGGCGATCCACATCTTCCGCGAGGTGGCGGGCGAGTTCGACCGGCCGGTGATCCTCTTCTCCGGCGGCAAGGACTCGACCCTGCTGCTGCACCTGGCGGTGAAGGCGTTCTGGCCCGCGCCGGTGCCGTTCCCGCTGCTGCACGTGGACACCGGGCACAACTTCGAGGAAGTCATCGAGTTCCGCGACAAGGTCGTGGCGCAGCACGGGCTGCGGCTGGAAGTCGCCAAGGTGCAGGACTACATCGACGACGGCCGGCTGGCCGAGCGCCCCGACGGCACCCGCAACCCGTTGCAGACCGTGCCGCTGCTGGACGCGATCACCAACCACAGGTTCGACGCGGTGTTCGGCGGCGGTCGCCGGGACGAGGAGCGGGCCCGCGCCAAGGAGCGGATCTTCAGCCTGCGCAACGCGTTCGGCCAGTGGGAGCCGCGCCGGCAGCGCCCGGAGCTGTGGAACCTCTACAACGGCCGGCACCGCCCGGGCGAGCACGTCCGCGTGTTCCCGCTGTCCAACTGGACCGAGCTGGACGTGTGGCACTACATCGCCCGGGAGGGCATCGAGCTGCCGTCGATCTACTACGCCCACCGGCGCGAGGTGTACCTGCGCGACGGGATGTGGCTGGCGGAAGGCCCGTGGGGCGGTCCGCGCGAGGGCGAGCGGAAGATCGAGAAGACCGTCCGCTACCGGACCGTCGGCGACGGGTCGTGCACCGGCGCGGTCGAGTCCGACGCCACCGACATCTCCGCCGTCATCGCCGAGGTGGCGGCCAGCAGGCTCACCGAGCGCGGCGCGACCCGCGCGGACGACCGGCTGTCCGAGGCCGCCATGGAAGACCGCAAGCGGGAGGGCTACTTCTAGATGAGCGACCTGTTGAGGTTGGCGACGGCGGGCAGCGTGGACGACGGCAAGTCCACGCTGGTCGGCAGGTTGCTGTACGACACCAAGTCGGTGCTGGCCGACACGCTCGACGCGGTGCACCGCGCCAGCGCCGACCGCGGCCTGACCACGCCCGACCTGTCGTTGCTGGTCGACGGCCTGCGCTCGGAGCGCGAGCAGGGCATCACCATCGACGTGGCGTACCGCTACTTCGCCACGCCCAAGCGCTCGTTCGTGCTGGCCGACACCCCCGGCCACGTGCAGTACACCCGCAACACGGTGACCGGCGCGTCCACCGCCCAGCTCGGCGTGCTGCTGGTCGACGCGCGCAAGGGCGTCATCGAGCAGACCAGGCGGCACGCGGCCGTGCTGGCGCTGCTGGGCGTGCCGCGCCTGGTGCTGGCGGTCAACAAGATCGACCTGGTGGACTTCGACGAGGTCACGTTCTCCCGCATCGCCAAGGAGTTCACCGCGCACGCCACCGCCCTCGGGTACGCCGAGGACGCCGTGGTGGAGATCCCGGTGTCCGCGCTGGCGGGCGACAACGTGGTGGAGCGCTCGACGCGGACCCCCTGGTACGACGGCCCGACGCTGCTGGAGCACCTGGAGTCGGTGCCGGTGGAGCCGGACGCGCACGACGCGCCGTTCCGCTTCCCGGTCCAGTACGTGATCCGCCCGCGCACCGCCGAGCACCCGGACTACCGCGGCTACGCGGGCCAGGTCGCGGCGGGCACCGTGCGGGTCGGCGACGAGATCGCCGTGCTGCCCGCCGGCCTGCGGTCCACCGTCACCGGCATCGACACCGCCGACGGCCCGCTGCCGGAAGCCTCCTCGGGCCAGTCGGTGACGCTGCTGCTGGCGCACGACCTCGACATCTCCCGCGGCGACCTGATCTCCGCCGCGGGCGACCAGCCGACGGTGACCGACGAGTTCGAGGCCACGGTGTGCTGGCTGTCGGAGAAGGCGCTGACGCCGGGCGCCCGGGTGCTGGTCAAGCACGGCACGCGGACCGTGCAGGCGATCGTCACCGAGCTGCGCACCCGGTTCGACGAGCAGAAGCTCGCCAGCACCGACGCGCCCGGCTCGCTGAGCCTCAACGAGATCGGCCAGGTCGCGGTCCGCACGGCCGAGCCGATCCCGGTGGACGACTACGCGAAGGACCGCCGCACGGGTGCGTTCCTGGTGATCGACGCCGCCGACGGCAGCACGTTGGCGGCAGGGCTCGTGGGTGCCCCGCTGCCGGAGGTGGACGGCGTGGAGAGCTGTACCGAGGGCGGCGACGCCGCCCAACCCGACAGCCACGCCCTCGTGTCCCCCGGTCCCTGAGAGGTCTCCCGATCGTGAGCACCAAACGCCGTTTCCTGACCACGTCACTGGCAGTACTGACCGCATTCACGGCACTAGCCGGGTGCTCCCGGATCGACCGCGGCGAGGACTCCACCGCCGGCGCCCAGGACCAGGGCGCCGCGGCGGAGGTCCGCCTCGGCTACTTCCCCAACGTCACCCACGCCGCCGCGCTGATCGGCGTGGACAAGGGCTTCTTCGCCAAGGAGCTCGGCGGCACCAAGCTCACGACCCAGACGTTCAACGCCGGCCCGGACGCGGTCAACGCGCTGCTGGGCAGCTCACTGGACGTGTCGTTCATCGGATCCGGCCCGGCCATCAACGCCTACGCCAAGTCGGGCGGCGAGGCGGTCCGGCTGGTCGCCGGCGCCACCTCCGGCGGCGCGCAGCTAGTGGTCAAGCCCGAGATCACCTCGCCCGCCGACCTGAACGGCAAGGTCCTCACCACCCCGCAGCTCGGCAACACGCAGGACGTCGCGCTGAAGAAGTGGCTGGCCGACGAGAAGCTCGACGTGCAGGTGACCAACGTCGAGAACTCGCAGTCGCTCGACCTGTTCAAGCGCGGCGACATCCAGGGCGCGTGGGCGCCGGAGCCGTGGTCGTCACGGCTCGTGCTCGACGCGGGCGCGAAGGTGCTGCTGGACGAGAAGGACCTGTGGGAGGGCGGGAGGTTCCCGACCACCGTCGTCCTCGTGCGCGCCGAGTTCCTCGCCGAGCACCCGCAGACGGTGGAGGCGCTGCTGCGGGGCCACCTCGCGGCGACCGACTTCGCGCTGGACAACGAGGTCGAGGCCAAGCAGGTGGTCAACGCCGCGTTGAAGCAGCTCACCGGCAAGGCGCTCGGCGACGCGGTGCTGGACCGGGCGTTCGACAACATCGAGCTGACGGTGGACCCGCAGGCCAAGAGCTTCCCGCAGCTGGCGGAGGACGCGGTGACCGCGGGCGTGGCGAAGGAGGCCGCGGACGTGGCCGGGCTCGCCGACTTCACGTTGCTGAACAAGGTGCTCACGGCGGCGGGCAAGCCGACCGTGGACACCGCCGGGCTGGACAAGAAGTAACTCGAGGAAGGCAGGCACACCATGACCGCCACGCTTGAGACCCCAGCGGCCGTGTCCGACGTGGACGCCGCGGTGACCTTGTCCGGGGTGCGGAAGGTCTTCGGCCACGGCCCGGCCGGCGTCGTCGCGCTCGACGGCGTCGACCTGTCGGTCGCGCCGGGCGAGTTCGTGTGCCTGCTGGGCGCGTCCGGCTGCGGCAAGTCGACCTTGCTGAACCTGGTCGCCGGGCTGGACGCGCCCACTTCCGGCAGCATCGAGCTGACCACGTCACGGCCCGCCGTGATGTTCCAGGAGGCCGCGCTGATGCCGTGGCTGACCGCCGCGCGCAACGTCGAGCTGCCGTTGCGGCTCGCGGGCGTGAAGCGGGGGCCGCGGCGGGAGAAGGCCAGCGAGCTGCTGTCGCTGGTGCGGCTGGTCGGCGCGGGCCACAAGCGCCCGCACGAGCTGTCCGGCGGCATGCGGCAGCGCGTGGCGCTGGCCCGTGCGCTGGCCTCCACGCTGGGCAGCGCCGAGGACAACACGCCCGGCCTGCTGCTGATGGACGAGCCGTTCGCCGCGCTGGACGCCATCACCCGCGACGTGCTCCAGGCGGAGCTGGTGCGGGTGTGGCGGGAGACGGCGACGGCGATCGTGTTCGTCACGCACGACGTGCGCGAGGCCGTGCGGCTGGGTCAGCGGGTCGTGCTGCTGTCGTCCCGGCCGGGCCGCGTGGTGCGCGAGTGGTCCACCGTGGACTGCGACGAGCCCGCCGTGATCGAGGACATCACGGCCCACCTGCGAGAGGTGATCAGCGGTCATGCCGCAGCTTGACACGGACCTCGCGGCGGTCGGCGCCGGGCTGGACGCGCTCGACGCGCCGTCGGGCGAGCGGCGGCCGTCGTTCCGCAAGCGGTTCGTCCGCACCGCCGTGCCGCCGCTGATCGCGTTCGCCCTGCTGCTGGGCGTGTGGCAGGCGCTGTGGGCGCTGGCGTTCTGGCCGGAGTACCAGCTGCCGTCGCCTGCGTCGGTGTGGGCGGCGGTGGCGGAGGCGATCCAGACCGGCCGGGCGTTCGAGGTGCTGTGGACCTCGGTGAGCCGCGCCGTGCTCGGGTTCCTCACCGCCGTGGTGATCGCCACGCCGCTGGGGTTGCTGATCGCGAAGGTGCGGGTGGTGCGCGCGGCCATCGGGTCGTTGCTGACCGGCCTGCAATCGCTGCCGTCGGTGGCGTGGGTGCCGGCGGGCATCCTGTGGTTCGGCGCGACGCCCGCGACCATCTACTTCGTCGTGCTGATGGGTTCCGTGCCCTCGATCGCGAACGGCCTGGTGTCGGGTGTCGACCAGGTCCCGCCGCTGCTGCCGCGGGTCGGTCAGGCGCTGGGCGCGAGCCGGGTCGCGGCGGCGCGGCACATCCTGCTGCCCGCCGCCCTGCCGGGGTACCTGGCCGGGTTGAAGCAGGGCTGGGCGTTCTCGTGGCGGTCGCTGATGGCGGCGGAGATCATCGCCACGTCGCCGCAGTTGGGTGAGGGGCTGGGGCAGTACCTGCACAACGGGTCGGCGTTGAACGACATCTCGATGGTGATCGCGGCGATCTTCCTCATCCTGCTGGTGGGCGTGGGGATCGAGCTGCTGGTGTTCCGGCCGTTGGAGCGGGCGGTGCTGCGCGCGCGCGGATTGACGGGTGCGCTGTGACCGCGTTGGTGGCCGTGGCGCACGGCAGCCGTGATCCGCGGTCGGCGGCCGTCGTGCACCAGTTGTTGGACGTGGTGCGGGCGTTGGCCCCGTCGTTGGACGTCCGGGGGTCGTTCCTGGACCTCTCGGTGCCGTTGTTGGGTGACGTGCTGCGAGGGGTGCACGCGGACGGTCACCGCTCGGCCGTGGTGGTGCCGTTGTTGTTGGGCAAGGCTTTCCACGCCCGGGTGGACGTGCCCGGTGCCGTGGCGGACACGCGGCTGCCGGGTTTCGACGTGTCGATCGCCGACGTGCTCGGACCGGACCCCCGGCTGGAGTCGGCGGCGCTGCGCCGGCTGGCCTCGGTGGGCATCCGCTCCCGCGACCGCACGCTGGGCGTGGTGCTGGCGGGCGCGGGCTCGTCGCACGCCCCGGCCAACGCGCTGGTCTCGTCCATCGCCGCGCGCTGGGCCGCGGGCTCCGGCTGGGCGGGCGTCGAGCCCGCCTTCGCCGCCACCGCGCAGCCTGACGTGCCGACCGCCGTCGCCCGCCTGCGCGCCCGCGGCGCCCGCCGCATCGCCGTGGCGTCGTGGTTCCTGGCCCCGGGTTTCCTCCCGGACCGCGTCACCCGCCTGGCCGGCGACGCGATCATCGCCCCACCGCTGGGCCCGGACCCGGAAGTCGCCGAACTGATCCTCCACCGCTACCACTCGGCCCTGGCTCCCCTCGCCGCCTCCGCGTGATCTCCTCCTGAAGGTCTGCGCACAACCTGAAGTCGACGCACAATACCCCCCACTGCGCGGGGTATTGTGTAAGTCGTCGCTGGCTGGAGGCGTTAATGGCGGAAGGACTCCGGGACTGGATCACAGTCCGCGCAGCTGCCGAGCGGCTGCGGGTCTCGCCCGAGCGCGTCCGTGAACTCGTCCGCTCCGGAGATCTCGAAGCGATCAGCCCCGGGCGGGACGTGCTGGTGCAAGCCGAGGCGGTCACCCGTCGGGCGAACGTCATCAAACCGACGGCCGGACGACCGCTGTCACCATCGATGGCGTGGGCGGTGTTGTCGCTCGTCTCGGACCTGAAGCCGCACTGGGTGTCCTCGTCGGAGCTGGTCCGGGCCCGGCGGTACGCCCGCCGACCCCTGTCGGAGTGGCCTCGGCTGCTGGCCGGCCGGGCTCAGGTGCACCGCGTGCGGATGCCCGGCCCCGCGCGCAAGCGGGTCCGGTCGTTGACCGGTGTCGCGGTCGGCGGCCAGTGGGCGGCCCGGCTGCACGGCGCCAACCTGGTGCTGCCGGAGGGCGAACCTGATGAGTGGTACACCACTCCGGCGGCTTTCGCCGCGTTGCGGGCCATGAAAGGTATCGGTTGGCAGTCGACCTCACCCGATGTGGTGATCCACGTGGTGCCGGACAGCCTTCCACCCGCCGTCGTGGCACAGGTGTTCGCCGAGGTCACGGTATCGCGCGGAACAGCAGCGGCCGATCTGCTGGACCTCGGTGACGACCGGTCCCGCCGCGCTGCGGCCGAGTTGCTGGGGAAGGTCGACTAGCCTGTCGGCGCATGATTTCCGACAGGTGGCCGGAGCTGCCCGTCCTCGGCTCAGCGGACTTGCCACGACTGCACGACGACGCGTTGTGGCCCGCACTTCTCACGCTCTCCGAGCGACTACCCGCCGAACACGTCGTGATCGGCGGCATCATGGTCTACCTCCACGGTGCAGTCGCGGGACGACGACCGATCCGGGTGACCAGTGACGTAGACGTGCTGTTCAACGTCGAGATCCAGCCGTCGTCACTCAAAGAAGCCGTGGACGTACTGGCTCAGTTGGGCTACAAGGTCGCGCCGGACAGCCCGATCGAGTCGACGCACCGGTACCTCGGCCCCAACGGGGAGCAGGTCGATGTGCTGGCTCCTGCCGGAGTGAAGCCGCCCCCGAACCTGGAGACCACGCCTCCGGGTCGGACCGTTCCCGTCTACGGTGGTCGCCAGGCACTGCTCCACCGCGTTGTCATCAAAGCGACCCATGGTGGGCGAACAGCCGACATCGTGGTGCCCGACCTGGCACGAGCCTTGGCGATCAAGACAGCCGCGTACGGCGACCATGCACGTTCACGTCCCGCAGAGGCCTTCAACTCGCGACATCTCCTCGATCTCGCATTCCTGGCTTCGGTGGTCGAAGATCCCAGCGACATCCTCGAAGCGCTCGGCCCGGTGCCACCCGAGGGCCATCTCGACCAAGCGGCGGTCCTCGACGATCCGGCGCATGCCGCTTGGTCGGGTGCCGGGGAGGACGCGGAGGACGCTCGACTGACCTGGGACGTGCTGCGTCACGGCTATGGCGCCGAGTGACTGCTACAAGTCCTCCGCGTCCAGGGCCTCCACCAGGCGGTCCATGACGGTCAGGGTGGTGCGCAGGTCGGCCAGGTCCACGTGGGACGAGATGCGGTTGGTGAAGGCGTGCTGGGCCCGGGCCAGGCGGGAGACGGCGGTGTAGCCCGAGGTGGTCGGGCGGAGGAGCTTGGCGCGCTTGTGGGCCGGGTTGGGCAGGTACTCGGCCAGGCCCTTCGCCACCAGCAGGTCGGCGATGCGCTGGACGCTCTGCCTGGTCAGGCTCATCTCGCGGGCGATGCCGGACACCGGCAGCGGTTGCCGCAGCACGGCGCCCAGCACCTGCCACCACGCGGCGGTCAGGCCGACCGGTTTCGTCATCACCTCCGCCGCCTCCAGGAAGCCGCCGTAGAGGCGGAACGTGCGCATGATGACCTCGGTCAGCACGTCACCCGCCTCGGTGCGCGGCTCGACCCCCGGCTCAACCTCGCTCACGAGACGCTCGCTCACGAGACGGCGGCGACGAGCTTGCCGAACCACGCCGGGTCGCCCGTCCGGTACAGCCCGTACCACGCCTCCAGCACGGCCGGCTCGTACAGGTCCAGCTCCGCGAAGATCTCCCGCGCGAACTCCAGCGCCGACGCCGCACCGGCCGTGATCAGTCCGTCGGCCCGCACCGCGCGCTCGGAGCCGAACAACGCCGCACCGGTGTACCCCGGCACGGCCGCCAACTGCTCGACCGCGTTGCCACCGTGGGCACGCGAGTTCAGCAGGCCCTCGGCGGCCAGGCCGATCGTCGCACCGCAGATCGCCGCCACCGGCACGCCCGCGTCCAGCCACCGCCGCGCCGCCGTCGCGAACACCGCGTTGCCACCGCTCTCCCACGTCGCCGCGCCGGGCAGGATCAGCATCGCGCTGTCCGCCGGGTCGACGTCGGTCAGCGCCAGGTCCGGCGTGATCCGCAGGCCGCCGAGGGACGTCACCGGGTCGAGCGTCGCACCGACGGTCCGCACCCGGTACCGGCCGGGCTCCTTCTGGAAGTCCGGGGTGTTGATCTGCGCGGTCGCGTGGCCGAACTCCCAGTCCGCCAGCGTGTCGTAGAGCGCGAGGTGCACCGTCCTTGTCATGACAGTATCCTGTCATTTTGACAGAACACTGTCAATTACGACGGGATCGTAGAGTGCCGTCCATGGCAGACGAGCTGGTCCACTACGAGGTGCGGCGTGGCATCGCGACGATCACGCTGGACTCCCCCCACAACCGCAACGCCCTGTCCGCCCGGCTGCGCGCCGAGCTGACCGGGCACCTCAAGACCGCGACGGCCGACGACGCCGTGCGCGTGATCGTGCTGAGCCACACCGGACCGGTGTTCTGCTCCGGCATGGACCTCAAGGAGGCGGGCGGCGCGAGCGCCGACGAGCAGGGGGTCAACGAGTTCCCGGCGATCCTCGAGCAGCTCTGGACCAGCCCGAAGCCGGTGGTCGCCCGCCTGGCCGGCCCGGCGCGAGCGGGCGGTGTGGGCCTGGTGGCGGCGTGCGACATCGCGGTCGCGGTGGACACGGCGACGTTCGCGTTCAGCGAGGTCCGCATCGGCGTGGTGCCCGCCGTCATCTCGGTGACGGTGCTGCCCCGCCTGCTCCCCCGTGCCGCGCACGAGCTGTTCCTGACCGGCGAGACGTTCGCCGCGCCGCGGGCCGCGGCCATCGGTCTGATCAACTCGGCCGTGCCCGCCGACGACCTCGACGCCGAGGTCACCCGCTACACCGACATGCTCGCGCTGGGCGCGCCCAACGCCCTGGCCGCCACCAAGCGGATGCTCCGGGAGCCCCGGTCGAGTGAGCTGGGCGAGGTGTTCGCCGACATGCTGGCCCTGTCCGCACGGCACTTCGGCGGTCCCGAGGGCCAGGAGGGCATCGCCGCGTTCGTCGGCAAGCGCAAGCCCTCCTGGGTCCCCGCCGGGGGAGCCGGCGCCGAGGCCTAGTCCGTGTAGACGACCGTGAGGACGCGGTCGCCCAGTTCGGCGGTTCGGGCGGCCGCGTCCGCCAGCACGGCCTCCACGTCGGCGTTCCCGCCCTCCCACTCCAGCACGTGCTCGCCCTCGGGCAGCCACGACAGGTCGGTCAGGCAGTCGTACAGCGCGTCCAGGTTGTGCCCGAACCAGTCGGGGAAGCTCAGCGCGTCCGCGATCGCCCCGATGGCCGCCTCCTTCGAGTGCGCGCCCCGCCGCACCACGTGCCGGTGGGTCATGCGCTCACGTCCACGACCACGAACGACCGGTAGTGGTCACCCGTGTAGTACACCTCGTCGGACGACCCCGTCACGAGTCGCCGCGCCCCTCGGTCGTCACTGCCCGGCGTCGGCACCGTGTACTCCCGGTAGTAGTCGGACGGCTTGGCGGGCAGCCGCTTCTCGCGGTTCTGGAACGTCACGCCGTCGTTGCGCGGGTACGGGAACGGCCCGCCCCGCGCGATCAGCTCCCACGTGTCCTTCACCTGCGCGGGCAGGCTCGACAGCGACTCGACCGGCAACCCGGAGTCGGCGCCCGGCACGCCCGACACCGCGGGCGGCGGGGGTGGCGACGACGTGCCGGTGAGGTCCTTGGCGAAGTAGCCGACCACGACGAGCGCGATCAGGCCGAGCAGTGCGACGGAGAGCCGCCGGGCGGGAGTCACGGTCTGCAGAGCCTACGAAGGCTCGCCCGCCTCCACCTTCCGGGGCTGCTCCTGCTCCGCCGCCGGCGGCACCTTCGGCACGGGGTTGAACCTGGTCGAGGCGTTGTCCACGACCCGGTCGATCAGCCGGGCCAGGCCCAGCGACAACGGCAGCAGCACGCACATGAGCAGCGCGAACTGGAACGGGAAGGCCAGCTGCGCGAGCCACAGCTCGACCCCGTCCCACCACTGCTCGACCGCGTCCACCACACCGTCGAGCGTAGTCGCGTGACGCGCTTCACCGCACACGGATCACTACCAGTCGGTAAGTTGCCCGCATGTTCGCCGTCTACGCAGCCGAGCCGAGCCCGCAAGACCCGATCGCCGCCCTGCGCGTGGGCGAACGACCGGATCCCGAGGTACCGGAGGGCTGGGTGAAGGTGGCCGTGAAAGCGGCGAGCCTGAACATGCACGACCTGTGGACGCTGCGCGGCGTGGGCATCAAGCCGGAGCAGTTCCCGATGATCCTGGGGTGCGACGGCGCGGGCGTGCTGGAGGACGGCACGGAGGTCGTGCTGCACTCGGTGATCGGCGACCCGGACTGGTCCGGTGACGAGACGCTGGACCCGCGCCGCACGCTGCTCACCGAGAAGCACCAAGGCACGTTCGCCGACCACGTCGTGGTCCCGAAGCGCAACGCGCTGCCCAAGCCCGCGGGGCTGAGCTTCGCCGAGGCGGCGTGCATGGGCACGGCGTGGCTGACCGCGTACCGGATGCTGTTCGTGAACTCGGGCCTGCGGCCGGGCCAGACGATGCTGGTGCAGGGCGCGTCCGGCGGCGTCTCGACCGCGTTGGTGCAACTGGGCCGCGCGGCGGGCTTCCGGGTGTGGGTGACCGGCCGCACCGAGGAGAAGCGGGCGCTGGCCGAGAGCCTGGGCGCGCACCAGGCGTTCGAGTCGGGCGCCCGGCTCCCCGAACGGGTGGACGCGGTGTTCGAGACCGTCGGCAAGGCCACCTGGTCGCACTCGATGAAGGCGCTCAAGCCGGGCGGGACGCTGGTCATCTCCGGTGCGACCAGCGGTGACGCGTCGGCGGCCGAGCTGCCCCGGCTGTTCTTCCTCCAGTTGCGGGTCGTCGGCTCGACCATGGGCACGCGCGAGGAGCTGGGCGACCTGCTGTCGTTCTGCGACCTCACCGGCCTGCGCCCGCAGATCGGCGCCGAGCTGCCGTTCGAGCGGGTCGAGGAGGGCCTGCGCGCGATGCTCGACGGCGAGACCGCCGGCAAGATCGTCTTCGCCCGCGGCTGAGCTTCGTCAATCCGTACGGCCGCACAAAAACCGCTCCCTCGAATGGTGCAATCGAACAAACCCGGTGGCAGTCGACCGGCGTACGGTTCGCCGCACACCAATCCACCGAGGGAGCTGGACGATGACGGTGCAGGACGGATTCGGCCGGGGCAGCGGCGTGTTCCGCCGCAAGCCGATCGAGCAGATCAGTGACGAGAAGACAGCGCTGACCCGGACGCTGGGGCTGTGGCAGCTCACCGCGATCGGCATCGGCGGCATCATCGGCGCGGGCATCTTCTCGCTGGCCGGGGCCGTGGCCAACAAGACCGCGGGCCCGGCCGTGCTGATCTCGTTCCTCGTCGCGGGCATCGCCAGCGCCGCCGCCGCGTTCTCCTACGCGGAGTTCGCCGGCCTGATCCCCAGGGCGGGCTCGGCCTACACCTACGGCTACGCCGTGCTCGGCGAGATCGTCGGCTGGTTCATCGGCTGGGACCTGCTGCTGGAGTACACCGCGATCGTGGCCGTGGTGGCGATCGGCATCAGCGGCTACTTCAACGAGCTGCTGAACCTGCTCGGCCTCGACCTGCCGGTGTGGATGCTCGGCGCGCCCGGCACCGAGACCGGTGACGTCGCGGCGGGCAGCTACAAGGTCAACCTGTTCGCCGTGCTGCTGTGCCTGCTGATCGCGTTCGTGCTCAACATGGGCATGAAGAACGCGGCCCGCTTCGAGACGACCCTGGTGTACCTGAAGGTCGCCGTGGTGCTGCTGGTGATCGTCGTCGGCGCGTTCCACATCAACACCGACAACTACAACCCGTTCTTCCCGTTCGGCATCTCCGGTGCGCTGACCGGCGCGGCCACGGTGTTCTTCGCGGTGTTCGGCTACGACGCCATGAGCACGGCCGCCGAGGAGTCCAAGGACTCCCAGAAGCACATGCCGAAGGCGATCATCTACTCGCTGGCCGTCTCGATGGTGCTGTACGTGCTGGCCTGCCTCGTGCTGACCGGCATGGTCAACTACAAGGACGTGGACGCGGAGAGCGCGTTCGCCTCGGCGTTCGCGGACATCGGACTGCCGGCGCTGGGCATCATCATCTCCGTCGGCGCGGTGCTGGGCATCACGACGGTGCTGTTCACGTTCCTGATGGGCGCGGCGCGGGTCGGCTACTCGATGTCGCGCGACGGCCTGCTGCCGAAGTGGTTCGCCAAGACCCACCCGGTCAAGCACGTGCCGACGCGCACCACGTGGGTGCTCGGCGTCGCCTCCGCCGTCATCGCAGGCTTCCTGCCCATCGCCGAGGCCGCCGAGCTGACCAACATCGGCATCCTGCTGGCGTTCGTGGTGGTCTGCGTCGCGGTGATCGTGCTGCGGTACAAGCAGCCGGACCTGCCGCGCACGTTCAAGACGCCCGGCATGCCGGTCGTGCCGATCATCGGCGTGGTGTTCTCGCTGTGGCTGATCACGTTCCTGGCCCCGGAGACCTGGCTGCGCTTCGGCATGTGGTTCCTCATCGGACTGGTCGTGTACTTCGCCTACAGCAAGCGGAAGTCAGTCCTCAACAACACCGAGGACTGAGCCGCACCACCCGTCGACCACGTCGGCGAGCACGGCCATCGGCAACGGCCCGCCGCCGAGCACGAGGTCGTGGAACGCCCTGATGTCGAAGCGGTCGCCCAGCCTCCGCTCCGCCTCGCCGCGCAGGCGCTGGATCTCCAGCCGCCCCACCATGTAGGACAGCGCCTGCGCGGGGTTCTCGATGTACCGGTCGACCTCGGAGAAGATGTCGACGTCCGGCATGACGGCGTTGGCGCGCAGGTAGTCCACGGCCTGCCGGCGGGTCCAGCGCATCGCGTGCAGCCCGGTGTCGACCACCAGGCGCGCGGCGCGCAGCGAGTCGCCGGACAGCATGCCCAGCCGGGCGAGGTCGTCGCTGTAGAGGCCCATCTCGTCGGCCAACCGCTCGGTGTAGAGGGCCCAGCCCTCCAGGTAGGCCTCGATGGACGCGAACCGGCGCAGCAGCGGCAGGTCGTCGAGCCGCTGGGCCAGCGAGATCTGGAAGTGGTGGCCCGGCACGCCCTCGTGGAACGCGGTCGACTCGGCGCTGAACCGCTCGCGCAGCTCGGACCGGTGGGTGTTGACGTAGTAGGTGCCCGGCCGGGAACCGTCCATCGCCGGGTCGACGTAGTAGGCCAGCGGCGCGGTCGGCGCCTCCGCCTCGGGCACCGCCTCGACCTCGCACCGGGCCCGCGGCACCGTGCCGAACCACTCCCCCGCGACCTGTTCGGCGCGGGCGATCGTCGCCGCCGCCACCGCCACCATGTCCTCGGGGTTGGTCCAGCGCAGTTCCGGGTCGCCGAGCAGGCGGGCGCGCACGCCGGCGGCCGACATCGGGCCGAACACCCGGCCGCCGATCTCCTCGTACTCCCGGTCCAGCTCCTCGACCAGCGCCAGGCCGATCCGGTGCAGCTCCTCGGGCGTGTGGCCGGTCGTGGTGTACGTGCGGACCAGGTCCGCGTAGATCAGGTCGCCGTCGGGCAGCCAGCACAGGCCGGGCCGGTCCTCGCCGCGGCCGCGGCCGACCACCTCGGCGCGCAGGAAGTCGCGGTAGCGGGTGACGGCCGGCCGCACGGTCTCGTGCAGCAGCCGGGCGCACACCGCGGCGAACGGGGTGTCGCGCAGCGGAACGCCCAGCGGGTCGTCGGCCTCGGCGAGGTAGCGGTCGAGGCGGTGGACGGCGGCTTCCACCAGGTGCCGCAGCGGGCGGCGCACCGTGTCCCGCTGTCTTCGGGTGAGCGCGTCCAGGTAGCCGGGCAGCGCGGACAGCCGGGTCAGGTACGCCTTGCGCGCCTCGTCGTCCGACGGCCGCACCAGCGGTAACGCCGCCAGCAGCACCGCGAGCGGCGCGGTGAGGCCTTCGGCGTGGGTGTGCTCGACGAGGTGCGCGTCCAGCCGGTGCACCAGCCCCCACGCCTGCTCCACGACCACCGCACGCGTCACCGGGTCGTCATCCCCGCCACGCGCGCGCCGCGCGATGTCCCCGGCACGGGAGCGCAGCACGCGTTCGGCGTCCGCGCTGGGGTCCGGCAGCCGGTTGTCCCAGCCGGGGATTCCCAGCAACGTCGCCATGACGGGATCGGCGTCCAGGACCAGGGTCAACATCTCGTCGGCGAGTTCGCGCGCGGTGGTCACGCCGACATTCTGTGGTGCTACACCGGGGAAATGCGCGTGATCGCGACGGAAAGGGCCTGGCGCGCCTCGGCGACCAACCGGGCCACCACCTCGGCCGCCGGGGCCGGTCGGACCAACGCGTACGTCTGCCCGGCCCACAACGACATCAGCTCCGGGTCGCCGGTCGCGCGCACCGGCTTGGTCAGGTGGTGCACCTCCGGGTACGCGGCGGGCGCCCGATCCTGGTTCTCCACCAGGAACCGGTTCACCAGGCCGCGCGCCGGACGTCCGCTGAACGCCCTGGTCAGCGCTGTGCGACGGGTGCCCTCCGCGAGGGCTTGGCGGTGCGCGGCGGACGTGCCCGCCTCCGGCGTGGCCAGGAACGCGGTGCCGAGCTGCGCCGCGACCGCGCCCGCGGTGATCACGGCGGCCACGTCCGCGCCGTGCACCAGCCCGCCGGTCGCGATCAGCGGCAGGTCCACCTTCGCGCGCACCAGCCGCAACGCGGCCAGCACACCGTACAGCTCACCGCCGCCGGGCGAGACGCCGTCGTCGGCGAACGTGCCGCGGTGGCCGCCCGCGTCGCTGCCCTGCACGCACAGCGCGTCCGCGCCGACCTGGGCCGCCTGCGCGGCTTCCTGCGGCGTCGTGACCGTGACGACGACCGTGGCGCCGGCCGCGTGCAGCCGGTGCACGTCCTCGGGGTTGGGCAGGCCGAACGTGAACGAGACCACCGGAACGCGCAGCGCCATCACGAGTTCCAGCTTGGCCGCGTAGGAGTCGTCGTCCCAGCGCGGCTCGCCCGGCTCGGTCGGGGACTGCGCCGCGACGCGCTCGCGGTAGCCGGACAGGTCGGTGGTGGAGCGGGGACCGGGGACGAACAGGTTCACGCCGAACGGCCGGTCGGTCAGCGCGGTCGTCGCGGTGATCCGCTCGGCGAGCGCCTCGACGGACAGGTAGCCGGCCGCCAGGAAGCCGAGGCCGCCCGCCCGGCCGACCTCGGCCACGAGCGCGGGTGTGGACGCGCCACCGGCCATCGGCGCGGCGATGACGGGCACTTCGAGTCGGTCCAGCATGGCGCGACCCTAACCCGCGCGACCGCCGGACGGCGTGTTCCGAACGCTGAACCCGGGTGTTCCCGACGTACGACACACGCGTCCCGAACGGAGGACTCTCACGGGAGTCCTCCGTTCGGGAGCGGTGTGTCGTGCGATCGGGCTTACGGCAGCGTGTCCAGGTGCGGTGCGACCGTGTTGGCGAACTGCCAGCTGTTGGACGCGTCCCAGTTGATCGACCAGGTCATCGCGCCGCGGATGCCGGGCCAGGTCTGCGCCGGCTTGAACGAGCCGCAGTTCGTGCCCTTGGCCAGGCAGTCGAGCGCCCGGTTCACGTTGGCGGGCGACTGGTAGCCGCCGCCCGCGCCCGACGGCGAGGCGGGCAGGCCCAGGCCGACCTGGTCGGGGCGCAGGCCGTTCTGCAACTGGATGCAGGCCAGCGCGACCAGGAAGTCCACCGTGCCCTGGGCGTAGACCTTCTGGTCGCAGCCGAGCATCGTGCCGGAGTTGTAGTACTGCATGTTGACGACGGTGAGGATGTCCTTCACGGCCAGCGCCAGCTTGAAGTACTCCTGGCCGGTGGACTGCATGTCGATGGTCTGCGGCGCCATCGCGATCACCTTGCCGCCGCCCGCGTGGATCGCGCGCAGCGCCTGCGCCATGTAAGTGGCGTTGACGCCGTTCTCCAGGTCGATGTCCACGCCGTCGAACCCGTAGTTCGCGATCAGGGACTTCACGCTGTTGGCGAAGTTGGTCGCGGCGGTGGAGTTGCCGACGCTGATCGTGCCCTTCTCGCCGCCGACCGAGATGATCACCTTCTGGCCCCGGTTCTGCAGCGTGCGCACGTCGGCCTTGAACTGGGCGTCGGTGTAGCCGCCGAGCTTGCTCGACAGCGTCGGGTCGAGGGTGAACGCGACCGCGCCCGGCGTGGTGGTGGCGTCGGCGAACGCGACGGCCACGATGTCGTACGTGGTGGGCACGTCGGCGAGCTTGAGCAGGCGCGAGCCGTTGTCGAAGTTGTGCCAGTAGCCGGTGAGCGCGTGCTTGGGCAGCGTCGGGTTCGGGTTCCCGGTCGTGGTGGTGGTGGTCGTCGTCGTGGTGGTCGTGGTGGTCGTGGTGGTCGTCGTCGTGCTGGTGGTCGTGCTCGTCGGCGGCGTGCCGGGGCCGTCGAGGCTCACGTCGTCGGCGTAGAACGTCGGCTGGCCGTACCAGCCGTGCACGAAGATCGTGACGCTGGTGCTCGCGCCGGTGGTGAAGTCGATCGAGAGCTGGCTGAAGCCCGCCGAGCCCGGCGTCCAGGTGCTCTTGTCTCCGCTGCCGGTGCCGGTCACGCCGAGGTAGACGTAGGTCCCCTGGACCCACGCGGACAGCTTGTAGGCGGTGTTGGCCTGCACGGGGATCGTCTGCGAGCAGCGCGCGTTGTCCTGACCCGCCGGGGTGCCCGCCATGGCGTGCGTGCCGCTGCGCTTGGTCGTGGTCGCCGCGGTGGCCGCGGCACTGCACGTCCACCCGCCCGTGCCGCCCTCGAACCCGGGGTTGGCGACCAGGTTGGCGGCCGACGCGCTGCCCACGACCACCAGGGTCAGGCCCGCGATGGCCAGCACACCCGCCAGCACCGCGCCCAGTGCGCGTCTCGTCCTCGAAACCACGTCCACCTCCACGTTCTCGTCGGCGGCCAAAGCCCAGCGCAGGTGAGGTGGGCCACTCGAAAAATGGACTAGACCACTGGGGGTTGTCAAGGGTGTGAACAATGATCCGATGACGTTCACCGTTGATGACGCGATCCGGATCGCGCGGGCCGCCCACGACGGGCAGGTCGACAAGTCCGGCCAGCCCTACATCGGCCACCCGCTGCGGGTGATGGGCCGGGTGTCCGGCGAGCACGCGCGCATGGCGGCCGTGCTGCACGACGTCGTCGAGGACACCTCCGTCACCGCCGACGACCTGCTCGCCGCCGGGTGCCCGCCGGAGGTGGTCGCGACCGTCCTGGTGCTGACCCACCGTGACGGCGAGGCGCAGGAGGACTACCTCGCGCGGGTGCTGGCCGACCCGGTCGCGGTGGCCGTGAAGCGGGCCGACATCGCCGACAACACCTCACCGCCGCGACTGGCCCTCCTCGACACCGCCACCCAGGACCGACTGCGCGCGAAGTACTCCCGGGCACTGGACGTCCTAGGCCGGTGACGCGGCCTTCACGCCCTCGTGACACTTGCGGCGGAGATCACGTCATATTTGGTCGCGCAAGCCCCTGACGTGCGGCATCATTGTAGGTGAACCGATACAGATGGACGACCGAAAGGCGACATGACCACCCTTCTGGAGACCGTTCGCACGTACTTCGCCACCCGGCGGCAGATCCGCAAGCGGGAAGCGGACCTGAACCGCGAGTTGGCCGCCTACGACACCCCGAGCGCCCGGATGGACATGGAAGCCATCCTCGCCCGGCACTCCAGCCACGAGGCTCGCGAGATCGAGGCGATCCTCCGCCGCCAGGCGCTGAGCACCACTCTGCGCAACCACGGCTGATCCGCCGCACCCTTGTGAGGGCCTTCAGGACAGGGGCGTCCTGGGGGCCCTTTCGTCATTCCGACTCGCCATCCCACAGCGTGCCGAGCAGCTCGGCCGGCACGACCCGCACCGGGAACGGCAGCGTCGCGTCGAACGGCTTCTCCCCCTGCACCTCGGCCACCTGCCGGTAGCAGCCCTCGGGGTCGAGCTCGAACGCCGCCAGCACGGGTTCCTGCGGATCGATCACCCAGTAGCTGATCACACCCATCCGCTCGTACGCGTTCTTCTTGATGGTGAGATCGCGAATACCCGTGCTCGGTGAGAGCACTTCCACTGCCAGCAACGGGGCGACGGGCAACAACTTTTCGGTGAAGTCGGCGTGACGACCGACGAGCAAGTCCGGTTGCAACTCGGTCTTTCCGCTCGGCTGCACGGCGAAGGGTGCCGGCAACACGGCGAGATCCTCCGGGCAGCTCGCATCCAGCAACGCGCCGAGCTTCAGCACGATCTTCTGATGCCGGTACCCCGGTGCCGGGCTCACGAGCAGGTGCCCGTCGACGAGTTCGTAACGGCGTCCGTCATCAGGCATGCCCTCCAGGTCCTCGACCGTGTAGGAGCTGCCTTCGTGTTCGACCATGACGGTCATGGTCCCCTCCTCCCGGTTGGTGCGCCAACCATGGCGGAGAAAACTCCCGGAAACAGCGATCCGCGCCGACCGGTCACCCGAAGATGTGCCGATCGGCGCGGATTTGGCCGGTGGTACTACTTCTTGCCCTTGTCCTTACCGCCGGAATCGTCGGTGGACAGGGCGGCGACGAAGGCTTCCTGGGGGACCTCGACCCGGCCCACCATCTTCATCCGCTTCTTGCCTTCCTTCTGCTTCTCCAGCAGCTTGCGCTTGCGGGTGATGTCACCGCCGTAGCACTTGGCGAGCACGTCCTTGCGGATGGCGCGGATCGTCTCGCGGGCGATCACGCGCGCGCCCACGGCCGCCTGGATCGGCACCTCGAACTGCTGCCGCGGGATCAGCTCGCGCAGCTTGCTGGCCATCTTGGTGCCGTACCCGTACGCGTGGTCCTTGTGCACGATCGCGCTGAACGCGTCCACCGGCTCGCCCTGGAGCAGGATGTCCACCTTCACCAGGTCCGCGTCCTGCTCGCCCGACTCCTCGTAGTCCAGCGACGCGTACCCGCGCGTGCGCGACTTCAACGCGTCGAAGAAGTCGAAGATGATCTCGCCGAGCGGCATGGTGTAGCGCAGCTCGACGCGGTCCTCGGACAGGTAGTCCATGCCGCCGAGCTGGCCGCGCTTGGACTGGCACAGCTCCATGATCGCGCCGATGTACTCGCTGGGCGCGATGATCGTGCACTTGGTGACCGGCTCGTACACCTCGGCGCGCTTGCCGTCGGGCCAGTCGGACGGGTTGGTCACCACGTGCTCGGTGCCGTCGTCCATCACCACGCGGTAGACCACGTTGGGCGCGGTGGAGATCAGGTCCAGGCCGAACTCCCGCTCCAACCGGTCGCGGGTGATCTCCAGGTGCAGCAGGCCGAGGAAGCCGCACCGGAAGCCGAAGCCCAGGGCGGCCGACGTCTCCGGCTCGAACGTCAGCGCGGCGTCGTTGAGCTGGAGCTTCTCCAGCGCCTCGCGCAGCACCGGGTAGTCCGACCCGTCCACCGGGTACAGCCCGGAGTAGACCATGGGCTTGGGCTCGCGGTACCCGGCCAGCGGCTCGGTCGCGCCCTTCTTGTCCCAGGTGACGGTGTCGCCGACCTTGGACTGGCGCACGTCCTTCACGCCGGTGATCAGGTAGCCCACCTCGCCGACGCCCAGCCCGCGGCTCGGCTTCGGCTCGGGCGAGATGATGCCGACTTCCAGCAGCTCGTGCGTGGCGCCGGTGGACATCATCTTGATCCGCTCGCGCGGGGTGATCTTGCCGTCGACCACGCGGATGTAGGTGACCACGCCGCGGTAGGTGTCGTAGACCGAGTCGAAGATCATCGCGCGGGCGGGCGCGTCCGCGTCGCCGACCGGCGCGGGCACCCGCTTGACGACCTCGTCCAGCAGCGCGCCGACGCCGAGGCCGGTCTTCGCCGAGACGCGCAGCACCTCCTCGGGCTCGCAGCCGACGATGTGGGCGAGCTCCTTGGCGTACTTGTCCGGGTCCGCGGCGGGCAGGTCGATCTTGTTCAGCACCGGGATGATGGTGAGGTCGTTCTCCATCGCCAGGTACAGGTTGGCCAGCGTCTGCGCCTCGATGCCCTGCGCGGCGTCGACCAGCAGCACGGTGCCCTCGCACGCCTCCAGGGCGCGCGAGACCTCGTAGGTGAAGTCGACGTGACCCGGGGTGTCGATCATGTGCAGCACGTGGTCCTGGCCCTCGACCTGCCACGGCAGCCGCACGTTCTGCGCCTTGATCGTGATGCCGCGCTCGCGCTCGATGTCCATGCGGTCGAGGTACTGAGCGCGCATGGCCCGCTCCTCGACCACGCCGGTGAGCTGCAGCATCCGGTCGGCCAGGGTCGACTTGCCGTGGTCGATGTGCGCGATGATGCAGAAGTTCCGGATGAGCTCCGGAGGCGTGAACGTCTGGTCGGCGAACGTGGTCACTCAGGTTCCTCGCACACGAAGGACGGGGGATCGACCCATCTTCTCACGTCACGGCGTCGTGGCGTTCCGCGCGTACGTGACCGAGACCATATGCTCGCCGCCGTGCACGCGAACGGTGAAGACGCCCGCCCCGCGAAGGGCGCGGTGCGCGAGGTCCACACGGCCGCGGTGGCGGCCACCCTGGAGTACTCGCCCGACCTGGACGGCCTGGCCGACCCGGGCGAGGTGGTGTGGGCGTGGGTCCCCTTCGAGGAGGACCCGGGCCGCGGCAAGGACCGGCCGCTGCTGGTCGTCGGCCGCCACCGCCGGGCGCTGCTCGGCCTGATGCTGACCAGCAGGACCCCCGACCGGCACGAGGTGAACGACTGCCTGGACCTGGGCTCTGGCCGCTGGGACCGCGACGGCCGGCGGTCCTACGTGCGGCTGGACCGGGTGTTCGAACTGAACGAGGACGACATCCGCCGGGAGGGCTCGGTGCTGGAGCCGGAGCGGTTCTCGCTGGTCGTTGCCGCGCTGCGGCGGCTCGGCTGGCGCTGAGTCGGCGGAGGCGGGCGAGTCGCATCGGATCCGAACGCGAGGACCATTAGAGTCCAAGCCATGGACAAGCGACTGGTGAGCCTCGAAGTGGAAAATTTCCGAAGTCTTCGGAAGATCCACTTGCCACTCGGCGACCTCACCGTCTTAGTAGGCCCCAATGGGGCGGGCAAGACCAACGTCCTCAAGGTGTTCGAGTTTCTCGCAGACATAATCCGAACCGACCTCGAACCGGCACTGAACGCTCGCGGCGGTTTCGACCAGATTGTTTTCCACGGCGGCGAGAAGCCTCCCTCCAGCATTCGAATCAACGCGACGGCGACATGGACGACGCACAGCAGTCGCAACGGACCCGACGAGTACGAGTTGCGCATCACTCGAACCCGGCGATCAACCGGCGACGTGTTGTCGCGCCGGGAGGCGTTTCAATTCAAGCGGCCCCAAGGACGTGGCAGAAGGATCACCATCAGTGGGCAACAGGCAACGGTGGTCAACACGGGGGCCACCGGGGGAACCGAGGACTCGATCGGGATCAAGTCGTTCAGCAGTGGCTTGTCCACTTTGCCGCGCCTTCACGGCGCAGGTGGAGAAGAAGTCTCCGCCGTGGCAGACCGACTGGCCTCGTTCCGGGTTTTCGATGTAGCGGTCCCGGCCGCGCGTCGTCCGGCTCGAATCTCCCGTCATCGCGAGTACCTCGAAGACGACGCGAGCAATCTTGCATCTTTTATGCTGATGCTGCGCCGGACCGACCCGTCGTCCTTCGAGCAATTGGAGGAGGATGCACGGCGTGCTCTTCCCCAGTTGGACTCGATCGAGTTCGAATACCCGGCGAATGGGTCGAACGAGGTGGTAGTAGTCCTCCATGAGAGAGGTCTTCGACGGCCGACACCACTTGTCGACGCATCCTACGGGACAGTGCGACTGCTCGGCCTGCTCGCATTGCTGTACGACCCGGATCCTCCCGCCCTGACCTGCATTGAAGAGATTGATCACGGCCTACATCCCCAAGCACTCGAGATGTTGGTCGAAAGGCTCCGCGATGCGAGTGAACGAAGTCAATTCCTGATCGCAACCCATTCTCCCGCTCTGGCGGACCGGCTTCGCCCGGAAGAGTTCGTGATCTGCGAACGACGGGACGACGGATCCTCTGCCATCCCCGCGGTGTCACTGGCCGATGTGCGTCGGATCGTACAGGCCAGCGACGACCTGCCATTGGGCGAACTGTGGTTCTCCGGCGCTTTGGGTGGCGACCTTTGACTCGGCGCGCCGGCACCGCACAGCGTGCCACCAAGAAGCCCGTCATCGTGCTCGCCGGAGAGGACAGCAACGACCGGCAATGCCTTCGCATCGCGATCGAATCGCGGCATCCGGACGCGCGTGGGCGGATTGTGGAGATCAACGAACAGGTCCGTCTTCGCCAAGCCGGCCCGCAGAATCTCGCCAGCTGGGTCGACAGACTCGTGAGACTCGCCGAGGCTCGCGCAGCACGCGAGCAGGCCGCGATTGCCGCCTTCTTCGTGCACGAAGACTTCGACGCTGTGGACTCACCGGAGCGCACGGCTGCACGGTGGCGCGTCCAACAAGCGCTGTCGGCCCGTCTCAACCGCTCGCACTACGTACTCGCTACTTGGGAGATGGAGGCCTGGTTGCTCCTGTTCCCCCGCGCCGTGGCCGCCGCTTACCCGTCCTGGACCATCCCCAAGAAGTACTATGGCCGGAACACCGCGATGGTGCATGACCCCAAACAGGTCATGGTGCGTGAGGTTGGCAAGTCGGGTGGGCGTCGTTACCGCGAGTCCGATGCGCCGAAGATCCTGGCCAAGGCAGTGGAGCTGGGAGAATTCGCGACACCGGCGGGTACCGATGTGTCCTGGCGCGAACTGGAAGTCGACATCGACTCGCTCGTGGGTGGCCCACGGAGCTGAGCGGACGAGGCGGTGCCGTATACCGAGAACCCGCCTCGACCTGACTTCAAGCCGCACCGCCACCTGCATCCGAACCGGGTGTTCTCGCTGGTCGTTGGCGCGCTGCGGCGGCTCGGCCGGCGCTGACCGACCTCGGGGTGCGATCTCCGGGCCGGTCTCCGGGCCGTCCCCGATGCCGTGGGAGCGGGTCGCCGCGACGCTGGAGCCATGGCGAACAACCTGATGAAGGCGCTGGACGCGGCCTTCGGCCACCCCCGGGGCAAGGTCGGCGAGCTGGGCGGCCGGGTCATGGCCGTGCTGAACGCGAAGGTGGAGGAGCACGTCACCGACGTGGCCGCGCCGACGCCCGAGGAGGTCGTGCTGGTGCTCGGCCCCGGTCCGGGCGTCGGGCTCAAGCTCGCCGGTGAACGGGCGCTGAAGGCGATCGGCGTCGACCCGTCGCAGGTGATGCTGGACGAGGCGCGCACGCGGTGCGCGGAGCTGATCGTGGCGGGCCGGGTCGAGCTGCGCGAGGGCGCGGCGACGCGGACCGGCCAGCCCGAGGACTCGGTGGACGTGGTGGTCTCGGTGAACAACCTCCAGCTCTGGGGCAACCGGCCGGCCGCGTTCCACGAGCTGGCCCGCGTGCTTCGTCCCGGCGGCAGGCTGGTCGTCTCGGTGCACCGGCGGGTGCTCGACACCTCGGAGTACGACCTGATCCGGGAGGCCGAGGCGGCCGGGTTTACCGGGGTGCGCACGTCGTTGCACCAGTACGGCGGCGTGGTCGGGCCCGCGGTGCAGCTAGTCGCGCACGTCCCGGCGTAGGGGGTGGTCGGCGGGCACCTCGACCAGCACGATCGGCCGGCCGTCGGGGTCGGCGACCCACAGCTCGTCCAGACCCCACGGCTCGCGCCGGGCGGGGCGGACGACGTGCTCGGCGAGGTCTTCGGCGGCCCGGCGCAGGTCGCGCACCTGCAACCACAGCTGCGTGGCGTCGGTGGCCTGCCCGGTGGAGGTGCCGGACACCTCGAGGAGCCCCTGGCCGAGGAAGAACACCGTGCCGCCGGGGAACTCGCGGTAGACGGCCAGGCCGAGCACGTCCCGGTAGAACGCCGTGACGCGCTCCGGGTCGCGGGAGCGCAGGAGGACGCGGCTGCTCAGGATCTCCACGGTGCCCAGGCGATCACACGCGCAGCTCCAGCGCCATTCGGACGTGGTCGCCGTCGCGGCCGGTCTCGCGCCAGCCGTGGTCGGTGTAGAAGCGCCGCGCGCGGTGGTTCTCGGCGAACACGTGGAGGCGCGCGGTGGTGACGCCCAGGTCGCGCAGCGCGTCCATCGCCGCCTCGTGCAGCGAGTGGCCGACGCCCCTGCCCCAGCACCGCGGCGCGACCTGGAGCTGCAACAGGTCACCGGCCGGCGTGACCAGGGCGAACCCGGCGAAGACCTGGTCCAGCTCGGCACACAGCCAGATCCGGTCGGGCTTGTCGAAGACGTAACCGGTGGCCCGCGCCGACCGCTCCCACTCGGCGAGCTCCGCCTCGGGCACGTGACCCTCGTAGTAGCTGCGCCGGGCCTTGACGTGGACGTCGACGAGCGGCCACTTGTCCTCCGCCCGCGGCGGGCGCACGGTGATCGTCCCCATGCTGTCAGGGACGCGGCGCCGCCGGTGAGGTTGTCCGGACCTCGTGCCGCGGCACGTCCGGCGCGAGGAACGCCAGCAGGCGCGCGGCTTCCCGCTCCACCTCGTCGGGCGCGGGCAGGCGGCGGAACGGCCGCAGTTCCAGCGTGGCCACCTCCTTGGTCCGGTCCAGCTTCCAGTCACCCGCCGTGACGCCGTCGACCAGGAAGAACTGCGGCACGGGCCCGTGCGGGTCGTAGTTCCGCGCGCGCACGTCCGCGGTGACGACCCGGCGCCGGTCGGCGTGCGAGAGCAGCACGTTGTCGAAGTCGTAGAGGAACCTCGGCGGCGCGGGCACGTCCTCGTCCGGCCGGGGCGCGTCGGGCAGGTCGAACAGCTCCTGGCCGTCCTCGTCGCGCAGCCGCAGCAGCGGCAACCCCTCGACCACCTCGCGCAGCCTCGTGAGACCGGACCAGGTCTGCACGTCCTTCACCGTCGCGGGCCCGAACGCGGCCAGGTAGCGCAGCACCAGGTCGTCCACCGACGGCTTGTCGACCACGGGCGCGCCCAGCCACGTCTCCGCGCCGGCGTGCGCGATGGAGCCGCTGCGGCCCCACACCCCGCGCGGCGGCACCTGCACCAGCGGCACCAGGCACCGGATCGCGTACGCCAGCGACGAGGGCGCGCGGTCGGGCCACTTCTCGTGCAGCAGCGCGCCCAGTTCCTTGTTCGTGCGCGGTTCCTCGGCCAGCAACGCGCGCCCGGCGGCCACCACCGCGTCGACGTCCAGGCCGCGCATGTCCCGGCCGTGGGTGTAGTTGCGGAACAGGTCGCGGTCGAGGGCGGGCTGGACGGCCGGGCGCAGCGCGAGCGCGTCCCGCGCGGTGACGAGGTGGATCGTCGACCGCATCACGGCGATGCGCACCAGGTCGCGGTTCACCAGCGGGTCCGCGGCCCGGTCGGGCGTGAAGCCGTCGATCCGCGTCCACAGGCCGGTGTACCAGGTGTGCGGCGTCTGGGCCTGCAGGCCGACCAGGTGCGTGACGACCTCCGGCACGGTCGCGTCCGTGCGGGCGAGCAGGAACTGGCGGGCCAGCGTGGCCCGACCGAGGGCGCGACGGCTCAGTACCGGGGTCATGCGCCCACCGTAGGTCCCATCGCGGTCAGCTCCTGTCCTCGTCTTGCCGCCGACTTGCCCGCACCCCCAAAAAGTGATATCACTTTGCTAAGCAGGCGATATGACATCGAGGGGTGGAACGTGGACGTCACGGACGTTGCGGTGCAGATGCCGGTCCCGGTGGTCCGGGAGAAGGAAGCACGCGCGCCATCGGGGTGGGGCGTGCTCGCGGGTGTGGTGGTCGGGGCGCTGGCGAGCACGGCGCTGATCACGCTCGGCTCGATCCCGGGCGACGACGGGCCCAGCGTCCCGGCGATCGTGGCCGGCACGCTGGTGCTCGTCGCCACCGTCGTCGTGTCCGTCGGGTTGTTCACCGTCGCCCCCGGCGAGTCGCGGGTGCTCCAGTTCGCCGGCCGCTACACCGGCACCGTCCGCCAGGACGGCCTGCGCTGGGCGAACCCGTTCACCACGAAGGCGAAGGTGTCGACCCGGATCCGCAACCACGAGACCGCGACGCTGAAGGTCAACGACGCGGACGGCAACCCGATCGAGATCGCCGCCGTGGTCGTGTGGCAGGTCGAGGACACCGCGCGGGCGATGTTCGAGGTGGACGACTTCGTGCGGTTCGTCGGCATCCAGACCGAGACCGCGGTGCGGCACATCGCGACCAGCTACCCCTACGACAACCACGACGACACCGGGTTGTCGTTGCGGGAGAACGCCGACGAGATCACCGAGACGCTGTCGGTGGAGATCGCGGCCCGCGTGCAGGCGGCCGGCGTGAAGGTGATCGAATCCCGCCTCACGCACCTGGCCTACGCTCCGGAGATCGCGCACGCGATGCTGCAGCGCCAGCAGGCGGGCGCGGTGGTCGCGGCGCGGTCGCGGATCGTGGAGGGGGCGGTCGGCATGGTCCAGCTCGCGCTGGACCGGCTCGCCGAGGAGGACGTGGTGGAACTGGACGAGGAGCGCAAGGCGGCGATGGTGTCGAACCTGCTGGTCGTGCTCTGCGGCGACCGATCCACCCAGCCCGTGGTCAACGCCGGGTCGCTGTACACCTGACGTGGCCGAGCGCAAGAGCGTCCTGCTGCGCCTCGACCCGGCGGTGCACGACGCGCTGACGAGGTGGGCGAACGACGAGCTGCGCAGCACCAACGCGCAGATCGAGTTCCTGCTGCGCCGCGCGCTCGCCGAAGCCGGGCGGCTGCCCACCGGGGCCGCCGCGCCACCCAAGCGCGGCCGACCCCGCAAGGACGACGGGGAGAGCCGGGACGGATGACCGGACGCCGTCGGCGCGGACCACTCCCGCCGGCGGCGTTCCCGCGCGGTGATCAACTCGCGGAGCGCAGGCGCTGGTGCGACTGTTGGCCGGGTGAGCGAGATGGACGTCCCGTACCCGCAGGGCACACCGGCGTGGGTCGACATGATGACCACCGACCGCGACGCCACCATGGAGTTCTACGGCGGCTTGTTCGGCTGGGACTTCGAGATCGGCGGCCCGGAGACCGGGCACTACACGATGGCGCTGGTGCGCGGGCGGCCCGTGGCCGGGTTCGGTGAGATGCCGTCGGACGTGATGTTCCCCGTGGTGTGGACGACCTACCTGGCCACCGACGACCTCGACGAGTCGCTGGAGAAGGTGAACGCCAACGGCGGCAAGGTGCTCGTGCCGGAGTTCGACACCGGCGGGCCGGGGCGCGGCGCCATCGCGGTGGACCCGTACGGCGCGGCGTTCGGCCTGTGGGAGGCGGGCACGCACATCGGCGCGTACGTGGTGAACGAGCCGGGTTCGGTGGTGTGGAACGAGCTGGCCACCCGCGACCCGTTCGGCGCGGCCGAGTTCTACCAGCAGGTGTTCGACGTCGGGCTGGACCCGTTGCCGGACTTCCCGTACACGCAGTTGCGGGTCGAGGGCCGCGCGGTGGCGGGTGTGTTCGGGATGGCCAACGACATCCCCGCCGAGATCCCGCCGCACTGGATGACCTACTTCGCGGTGACCGACGCCGACGCGGCCGTCCGCCGGGTGCGGGAGCTGGGCGGCATCACGGTCGGCGACGTGGCCGAGTCGCGGTTCGGCCGGTTCACCACGGTCGGCGACCCGATGGGCGCGACGTTCCGGGTCATCCAACCGCCGCCTTCCACCCCAGACTGACCACCAGCGCCACCACGACGGTGAGGAACACCCGGCGCACGAACGCCGACCCGCGCCGCACGGCCAGCCGAGCGCCGAACACCGCGCCGGTGACGTTGCACAGCGCGAGCACCAGGCCCAAGCCCCACAGCACCTTCCCGGCCGGGATGAAGTACAGCAGGGCACCCAGGTTCGTGGCCACGTTCACGACCTTGGCCGTCGCCGAGGCACGCAGGAACGCGAACCCCACCAGGCCCACGAGCAGGAACACCAGGAACGCGCCCGTGCCCGGCCCGGCCAGGCCGTCGTAGAAGCCGATCACCGCGCCGCCCAGCGCCATCACGGCGATCTGCGCGAACCGCGTGAACCGCGGTGCCTCCGCCACGCCCAGCTCCGGCTTGCGCCACGTGTAGAGGCCGACGCCGACCAGCGCGACGAGCACCACGCCGTTGAGCACACCGGGTGCCAGCGCGCCCGCGAACGCCGCGCCGCCCACCGCGCCCGCGAACGCCGCCCCCGCCATCGGCAGCGCCGAGGACCAGTCGATCGCGGCCTGCCGCGAGTAGGTCCGCACGGCCGCCGCCGTGCCGACCACGGACGCGATCTTGTTGGTGGCCAACGCGTACAGCGGCTGGCCGCCCGGTCCGATCAGCAGCAGCGCGGGCAACTGGATCAGCCCGCCGCCGCCCACCACGGCGTCGACCGCGCCGGCGAGGACGGCGGCCAGGCAGAGGAACAACAGGGCGGCGAGCGAGACGTTCCCGAAACCGGGCCAGTCGAGTGCGGCGGTCACACGGCACATCAAACAAGACGGGCGTACTGCATTTCACCCCTTACCGCGATGGGAGCGCTCCCAGAATGGGCCGTTCAGCCCTGTTGTGCGCGGATTCACACAGGAAGGGTGTTCGCGGGTGTTCCCCGATCGACCTGGAGGCTCTCGGTGTTGAGATCCCGCAAGCGGACCGCGGTCGCCGCGCTGGTCACGCTGACCCTGTTGGTCACCGGCGCGCAGGCCAGCGGCGTGATGGAGCCGGCCGGTCAGGATTACCAGGACGCGCGGGCGCCGGTCGACCGACGCGTCGACAACCTCCTCAGGCGGATGACGCTGGAGGAGAAGGTCGGGCAGATGACCCAGATCCGGCTGGGCAAGCTGCGCGGCAACTGCGAGTGGAACCCCGGTCCGCTGCGCGAGGACTGCATGGAGGCCGTGCTGGAGGACGCGAAGGTCGGGTCCATCCTGTCCGGCGGGGGTGACGCACCGAACCCGAACACGCCGCGGGCGTGGGCGGAGATGACCAACGCGATCCAGAAGTACGCGCTGGACCACAGCCGGCTGCGGATCCCGCTGATCTACGGCGCGGACGGCGTGCACGGGCACAACAACGTGCTCAGCGCCACCATGTTCCCGCACCAGATCGGCCTGGGCGCGACGTGGAACCCGGAGCTGCAGGAGAAGCTCGGCGCGTCCACCGGCCGCGCCATGCGCGCCACCGGCGTGTTCTGGAACTTCGCGCCGGTGTCCGACATCGCCCGCGACACCCGCTGGGGCCGCTACTACGAGACCTACAGCGAGGACCCGGTGCTGGCCGGTGCGCTGGCGGCGGCGAACGTGCGCGGCCAGCAGTCCGACCCGACCGACGGCACGGCGAAGCTGACCGCGACCGCCAAGCACTTCGCGGGCTACTCGGAGCCGTTCAACGGCCACGACCGCGCGCCCGCCCAGCTGCCGATCCGGTACCTGCAGGACACCGTGCTGCCCGCGTTCCAGCCGCAGTTCGACGCGGGCGTGGGCACCGTGATGATCAACTCCGGCGCGGTGAACGGCGTGCCCGCGCACGCGTCGAAGTACCTGCTGACCACGCAGTTGCGCGACCGGATGGGGTTCCGGGGCGTGGCGATCACCGACTGGGAGGACATCCGGTTCCTGGTCGACCGCTACCACGTGGCGGCGAACTACGAGGAAGCCATCGCGATGGCCGTCAACGCGGGCGTGGACATGGCGATGGAACCGTCGGACGCGGCCGGGTTCACCTCGGGCCTGCTGGCGGGCGTGCGCAGCGGCGCGATCCCCGGCAAGCGGATCGACCAGGCCGTGCGGCGGATCCTGACGCTCAAGTTCGAGCTGGGGCTGTTCGAGCGGCCGTTCGTGGACGCGGCGAAGGCCGACGCGATCGTGAACGGGGCGGATCGGGCGTTGGCGCGGCAGGCGGCGGCGGAGAGCACGGTGCTGCTGCGCAACGAGGGGGTGCTGCCCCTGTCGACCGGCGCGCGCAAGCTCGTGGTGACCGGCGACTCGGCCGACTCCGTGGCCCGGCAGCTCGGCGGCTGGTCGGTCGGCTGGCAGGGCGTGCCCGCCGGGTCACCCGCGCCGCCCGCGGTGACCGTGCTCCAGGGCATCAAGGCCGCCGCGCCGTCCGCGAACGTCGTGAGCGCCACCACCCGAGCGGACGCGGTGGCGCAGGCCGGTGACGCCGACGCGGTGGTCGTCGTGCTCGGTGAGGACCCGGGCGCGGAGGGCGAGGCGGACACCGAGGAACCCGCGCTGACCGCCGACCAGCAGGGCCTGGTGGACGCGGTGCGCGCGACGGGCAAGCCGGTCGTGGTGGTGCTGCTCACCGGCCGGCCGCAGGTGCTCGGCACGGTGGCGGACGCGCCGGCGCTGGTCGCGGGCTGGCTGCCCGGGACCGAGGGCGGCAGCGCCATCGCCGACGTGCTGTTCGGTGCGGTGAACCCCAGCGGGAAGCTGCCGGTGTCGTGGCCCAAGACCGTCGGCGACCAGCCGTTCTCGTACGACCAGCTCCGCGGCGCGAACACGGCGGCCGGTTCGGGGTACGACCCGGCGTTCGCGTTCGGTCACGGCCTGTCGTACACGACGTTCACCACGTCCGCGCCGACGCTGAAGTCCGCCGAGGTGCGGAGGGACGGCCAGGTGACGGTGTCGGTGACCGCGGCCAACACCGGTGGGCGTGACGGCACTCTCGTCGTGCCGGTGTACGTGCACCAGCCCGTGAGCAAGGTGCTGACGCCGGACAAGCGCCTGGTCGGCTTCACGCGCGTGACGTTGAAGGCGGGCGAGTCGCGGACGGTCGAGGTGTCCTTCGACGTGCGGCGGCTCGCGGTGACGGCGGGTGATGTGGACGGCTCGGGCAAGCCCGAGGTGGCCAGGGGCGCGTACGACGTCGTGGTCGGTGCCGAGAGGGCTCGATTCACGGTGCGGTGAGCTGCCCTGATACCCTTCTGGGCCGTACCCGTGCGGCATTCCGCTGTGGAGGAAAACCGCCCCTTCATGGGGCGGAGCCGGTGACAAGCGCGGTGCGACTCCGAGACCGAGGAAAAGGTGGCTTTCGCGTGGCGAACATCAAGTCCCAGATGAAGCGGATCAAGACGAACGAGAAGGCGCGCCTGCGCAACAAGGCCGTCAAGTCGTCCCTCAAGACCGCCATCCGCAAGTTCCGTGAGGCCGCCGAGGCCGGTGACAAGGAGAAGGCCACCGCGCTCGCGCAGGAGGCTTCCCGCAAGCTCGACAAGGCCGTCACCAAGGGCGTGATCCACGCCAACCAGGCCGCCAACAAGAAGTCGGCGCTGGCGCGGCGCGCCAACCAGCTCTGATCTGGTCCTCACGCCGGAGTGCCGCCCACCCCTCGGGGTGGGCGGCACTTCCCGTTCACGGGCCGATCACCGTCCACCAAGACACCGCCCGGGACAGCCGGGACAGCCGGTCGGCGACGCCCGACAGCGACAGCCGATCAACCGCAGGCGGTCGGGGCAGCCCGCCGGCCACAGCCGACAGCTCGTCAGTCCCCAGCCGCAGCCCCCAGCCGCAGCCCCCAGCCGCAGCCGACAGCCCGTCAGCCGGCCGATCAGCGGCGGCCGTGGGCGGCGACGATCTTGAGGACGGCGCGTTCCAGGGCGTAGCCCGAGTCGGCGGCGACGCCCTTGACGTCGGCGTTCAGGTCGGCGACCACCGTCATCGCCGCCGCGAGCCCCCGGTCCTCCCAGCCGCGTGACTGGCCCTGGGCCTTCTTCACCTTCCACGGCGGCATGCCGAGCTCGCCCGCCAGCTTGAACGGGTCGCCCCGGCCCACCGCGGACACGCGCGCGATCGTGCGCACCGCGTCGGCCAGCGCGTCGGCGACCAGCACGTGCGGCACACCGAGCTGCAACGCCCACCGCAACGCCTCCAGCGCGCCGGCCCGGTCACCCATCACGGCCTTCTCCGCGACCGCGAACCCGGTCACCTCGGCCCGACCCCGGTGATAGCGGCGGACCGCCTCGGCGTCGACCTTGCCGCCCGTGTCGGCGACGAGCTGCGAAGCCGCCGCCGCCAACTCGCGCAGGTCCGACCCGATCGCCTCGATCAGCGCCGCCACGGCCTCCGGGTCGGCCTTGCCGCCGCCCGCCGCGCGGATCTCGTTGCGCACGAACGCTTCCCGGTCCGCCGCCTTGGTGATCTTGGGGCACTCGGTGACCGCGGCGCCCGCCTTGCGCAGCAACCCGGGCAGGTCCTTGGCCGCCTTGCTGCGCCCACCGCCACTGTGGACGACGACCAGCGTCACCCCGTCCGCCGGCGCCTTGGCGTAGGCGACCACCGCCTCGGCGATCTCCTTGCCGCACTCCTGCGCGGCCTCCAGCGCGACCACCCGGCCCTCGGCGAACAGCGACGGGCTCACCAGTTCCGCCAGCTCAGGCGGGGTGAGATCGGTCACGCGCACGCGGGTCAGGTCGGCCTGCGGATCAGCTTTCCGCGCCGCCGCCAACGCACCGCGCACGGCACGTTCGACCAGCAACTCCTCCTCGCCGATGACCAGGTGCACGGCGTCGGGCGTGTCAGCGGGCGCACTCACGGGCGCGATCCTCCCACGCCCGCCGGGCGTCCGGATGGTGGACGTCTCTGGCTGCGGGTCGGGATGGTGACGTAAGTTGAGGGCACAACTGAATACCGCTCATCCAGAGGGGCAGAGGGATCGGCCCGAAGAAGCCCCGGCAACCCGTCGCACAGCATCCGCTGGCGACCACGGTGCCAATTCCGACCCGCGACGCGCGGGAAAGATGAGGAGATACCTCGCGATGACTGCTGTCAGTGTGCCCTCGGCCACCACCTCCTTCGACCTCGGTCCCGCCCGCGCGCTGTCGTGTCGCGAGTGCGGTCACGAGACGCCGCTCGCTCCGGAGTACGCCTGTCTCGAGTGTTTCGGGCCGCTGGAAGTGGCCTACGACTTCGGTCGGGTCCGCCGTGAGGACATCGAGGCGGGCCCCCGGTCGATCTGGCGCTACCGCGGCCTGCTCCCCGTGCCGTCCACTGTCGAGTCGCACCCCAACACCAACCCCGGCGGCACCCGCCTGGTCGAGGCCGACCGCCTCGCCAAGGCCCTGGGCGTGCGCAAGGTGTGGGTGAAGGACGACACCGGCAACCCGACCCACTCGTTCAAGGACCGCGTGGTCGGCGTCGCCCTCGCCGCCGCCCGCGAGCTCGGCTTCAAGGTCCTCGCCTGCCCCTCCACCGGCAACCTGGCCAACGCCGTCGCCGCCGCCGCGGCCCGCGCGGGCTGGCAGTCGGTGGTGCTGGTGCCGTCCACCCTGGAGCAGGCGAAGATCCTCATGACCGCCGTCTACGGCGGCAACCTCATCACCGTCGACGGCAACTACGACGACGTGAACCGGCTGGCGCAGGAACTGGCCGCCGAGCACGAGGACTGGGCGTTCGTCAACGTCAACGTCCGCCCCTACTACGCCGAGGGCTCCAAGACGCTCGGGTACGAGGTCGCCGAGCAGCTCGGCTGGCGGCTGCCCGACCAGATCGTGGTGCCCATCGCGTCCGGCTCCCAGTTGACCAAGGTCGACAAGGCCTTCCGCGAGCTGGGCGAGCTCGACCTGGTCGAGCAGACCCCGTACCGCGTGTTCGGCGCGCAGGCCACCGGCTGCTCCCCCGTCTCGGCCGCCTTCAAGGCGGGCCACGACGTGGTCTCCCCGGTCCGCCCGGACACCATCGCCCGGTCGCTGGCGATCGGCGCCCCCGCCGACGGCCCCTACGTGCTGGACGCCGTCCGCCGCACCAACGGCGCGATCGAGGACGTCACCGACGAAGAGGTCGTCGAGGGCATCCGCCTGCTGGCCCGGACCGAGGGCATCTTCGCCGAGACGGCCGGCGGCGTCACCGTCGCCACCGCGAAGAAGCTCATCGAGACCGGCCAGTTGGACCCGGACGGCGAGACGGTGCTCCTCATCACCGGCGACGGCCTCAAGACCCTCGACGCCCTGGGCGACCGCGTCGGCCCGCGCGCCAACGTCCCGCCGTCGGCCGAAGCCGTCCTGAAGGCACTCCAGGACTGACCCGTCGCCGTCTGGTCGGCCGGACCGCGGTTCCGGCCGACCGGACGGCACCACGGGCGACACGGCCCGGCTCACCCCGGCGGCGCTCGCCTGGGTGCCGATCCCCCTGGTCGCCCGCCACCGCCCGTCCGCGTGGACGCGGTGCCGGTCACAGCGAGATCCGGGACGACCGCAGCCACCCGGTGCGCGGGAACGCGGTCAGCTCGGGCAGGACGTGCGGGCCGACCGGTTCGGTGACCACGCGCCAGGCGGTGAGCAACTGCGGCCAGGCGCTGTCCGCCTTCTCCCGGTTGTAGCGCTCGGCATGCCACTCCTCCGGCGGTATGGCGAGGTCGTCGTCGAACAACGCGTCGGCGACCAGTCGGTACGCCGAGTCCGCCGACAGGACCTCCGCCAGTCCGATCACGGCGGTGGTGGTGGCCCTGGCGACCACGGCGCGAACGCCGTCGGGCAGCTTCTCGCACACGTAGTAGGTGAAAGCGGGCCGCAGTTCGGTGCGCGGCCACGGTTGCGCGGTGTACCCGGGCTGCCACAGCACCCAGGCCACGGCCCGGTTGTCGCCTCGCGGCGACCAGCCGGAGTGCAATCGGATCCAGACGTCTTTCCCCATCGTTCTCCCCTTGTCCGTGGTGCGGAGGGCCGCCTCCCCTGCGGGCGACCCGCGGCCCGTCCGGGCCGGCCAGGACGGCGGTGTCGCCGTCCCGGTCGGTGCGCAGCACCAGCGCGCCCCGGCTCGTCAACGCGTCGACCAGCACCCCGCTGGGATGGCCGTAGCGGTTGCCCGCGCCGACGCTGACCAGCGCGATCCGCGGCCGCACGGCCGCGAGGAACGCCGGTGACGAGTACCGCGACCCGTGGTGCGGCACCTTGAGCACGTCGGCCCGCAGGTCCACGTGCCCGCCGAGCAGGTCCGCCTGCCCGGCCAGCTCGATGTCGCCGGTCAGCAGCACCCGCCCGGCCGCGGTGGAGGCCCGCAGCACCAGCGACGCGTCGTTGACCGCCGTGTTCGTCCCGCCAACCGGGTCCACGCGCGGACCCAGCACGTCGAGCTGCAGGCCCGGCCAGCTCAGCCGCTGCCCGGCGCCCAGCTCGACCACGCGGACCCCGGCGGCCCGCGCCTGTTCCGTCACCTCCTCCCAAGCCCACTCCGGTTGCCGTGACGGCCCCACCGCCACCGCGCCCACGCTCCGTTCCGCCATCACCGCGGCCAACCCGCCGACGTGGTCGGCGTGCAGGTGGCTGAGCACCACCAGCGGGATGCGCCGCACCCCGAGCCGACGCAGGCACGACAGCACCGGCGCCGGGTCCGGTCCGGTGTCCACCACCACCGCCCGGTCACGCTCGGCGGTCGCCAGGACGACGGCGTCGCCCTGCCCGACGTCGCACGCCACGACCGACCAGCCGGGCACGGGCCACCCGGGCGAGACGACGTTCAGCGGCACGACCACCACCACCGCGCCGACCACGGCCGCCACCACCAACGTCCGCACCCGGCGAAGCCTGGTGATCGCGTAGCCGAGGAGCAGCACCCCGGCCAGCAACGCCCCGCCGACCCAGCCGCCGGGCCACCCGACCGCCGCACCCGGCACCGCCGCCGCGTGCCGCCCGACGGCGATCAGCCAACTCACCGCCGGCCCGGCCACTTCGACGACCACCCGGGCCGTCGGCTCGTGCACCGGTGCCGCCACGGCGGCCAGCACACCGAGCACGGTGGCCGGCGCCACCACCGGGGCGGCCAGCAGGTTCGCCACCACCGCGACCAGGCTCACCTGGCCGGAGAGCCCGGCGACCAGCGGCGCGGTCGCCAGGTTCGCGGCCACCGGCACCGCCAGCGCCTCGGCGAAGCCGACCGGCACACCCCGGTCCTTCATCGCCGCGGCCCACCTCGGCGCGAGCAGCACCAGCGCCGCCGTCGCCACCACCGACAACCCGAACCCGGGTTCCGTGGCCAGTTCCGGGTCGTAGAGCACCAGCACCACCACCGCGGCCGCGAGCGCCGGCAACGCCGACCGCTCCCGTCCCAGCACCAGCGCGAGCAACGCCACCGCACCCATCACCGCGGCCCGCAACACGCTCGGCTCCGGCCCGGCCAGCACCACGAACCCCACCAGCGCCGCCATCGCCCCCGCCGCGCAACCGCGGGGACCGACCCGCAGCAACCGCAGCAGCAACAGGACCGCGCCGCAGACGATCGCCAGGTTCGCGCCGCTGACGGCGAGGACGTGCGCGAGACCGGCCGTGCGGAACTCCTCCACCACTCTCGGGGGAAGAGCCGAGGTGTCACCCACGACGAGCGCGGGCAGCAACCCGGCCGGTTCGGGATCGAGGGCGGTGCTCGCCTTCCGCAGCCCGGCACGCAGGTCCTCGGCGACCCGCTGCCACACGGGCGCTTCGGACACGTCCCGCGGAGGTCCACGAACGCGCAGCACCGCGACCGTCAGCTCACCGCCTCGGGGAGGGGCGAGGGTTCCGCGAGCGGTGACCCGCTGACCGGGCAGGAGATCCTGCCACCGAGCCGCCGGCGCCAACACCGCGATCCGGCCGCCTGCGGTGAGCGTGCCGCGGACCAGCACCAGGTCGACCCCGCCCGCCCGCGAGCCGAAGCCACTGCTGCGCAAGCCGTGCGGCCGATCGTCGAGTTCGAAGTGGACAGTGGCGGCCACCCCACCTGCCGCCGCCGCCCGCAACGGGTGGTGGACCGCCCCGTGCACTTGGGCCCCGATCCAGCACGCCGCCACCGGTCCCGCCACCACGACCGCCACCGCGGCCGGCCGCCATGCGCGGAACACCAACCCGCCGACGACAGCCGCACCCAACCCGACCACCGGCGCCGCCCACCACGTGCCGAGCAGTCCGGCCAGTGCCGTCGCCCACACCGCCAGTGCCGCCGGGACGAGGTGCGTGCGGGGGTTCACGACGCGGCCTTCGAAGCGGCGGCGGTCGGGAGGAGAGGTCCACGGATCATGAGCCCACCCAGCGGGACCTCGACAAGGTGACGAGACGAGCCGTCACGGTTCGTAGTGCGCGGCGGATGCGGGTGAGCGGGCGGCGATGGCCGGAAGCGCCTACCGGTGTGACGCTTGGGTGGTTCTCGGGTCGCATGAGGACTCCAGGTGATGGTGGATGGGCACGGGATCCGACTACGTCGGAGAGTTCGGCTGGGCGGCGAGCACGTCGGGATCGCGGTCGCGGCATCGACGACCCGTTGCGCCGACGCGGTGGCCCGCTCGAACACCGTGCGGGGGCAGCGCGGTCCGACCCATGACGGCGATCCGCGTCACGACGAGGTCGCGCGGGCTCCTACTGGTGGGTGAGGTCGGCGGAGAACCGGCGGGGCCGGGTGTTCACGACGTCGACGACCGGCAGGCGACAGCCTCGACCTCGTCGAACCGTTCGCGGCCGCCTCGGCCGCACCGCCGACCCCCGGGCACGGCGTCGCCTGATCGCCGGCTCGGCAGATCAGAGGCGGACCAGGTCGCGGAGTTTGGCCAACTTGGTGTCGCCGATGCCGTCGATCTCGCCCAGTTGGTCCAGGGAGGTGAAGGGGCCGCGTTTCTGCCTTCGGTCGACGATTCGCTGGGCGGTCACCGGGCCCACGCCCGGCAAGGTGTCCAGTTGGTCTTTGGTGGCGGTGTTCAGGTTGAGTGGTCCGGTGGCGGCGTTGGTCGGTTGTGGAACGGGGATGCCGACGGCCAACTGTTCGCCGTCGACGACTTTGCGGGCCAAGTTGAGGGTGGTCAGGTCGGCTCCGGGATTGGCTCCGCCGGCGGCGCGGAGGGCGTCGGCGACCCTGGCGCCGTTCGGGACGGTGACCAGGCCTGGCGTGGGGACGAGGCCGACCACGTCGACGACCAGCTGTTCCTCGGCGCTCGTGACGGCGGCGGCCTCGGCGACCGGCAGGGCCGGTGGGGTTTCCGGCACGGGGCGCTGCCACCACAAGGCGAGGGCGACGGCCAGCGCCACGCCGGCCATGACACCGGCCAGCAGGAGTCTGCGGCGATGCGGCACGGCGGGCTCGGGCAGCCAACGGCGGAGCAGGCGGTGCACGCGGTGCAGGGGGTTCGGTGGGTCGGCACCGGCCGAGGAGACGAACACCAGGGTCTCCGGGTCCGATGCGCGGTGTTTGCCGCGTTCCTGGGAAACGAGGGCCTTCAGGCGGGCGGTCGTGGTTTCCGGGTTCTTGTCGAACATGGGATCGACGGTAGGCCGGGTCGGGACGGCAGTGGGGTTCGTGTTCGCGATCTGTGGATAACTGCCTCAATCATGGATAACGAGAGCTAGGACACTCCCCCGGGCAGCACCACGACACCGAGCACACCGGGGCCCGTGTGCGCGCCGATCACCGCTCCGACCTCGGAAATCAGGCATCCGGTCGAGCCGGGAACGCGTTCGTCCAGCAACGTCGCCAGTTCCGCCGCGCGTTCCGGCGCGGCCAAGTGGTGGACAGCCAGACCGACCGGCCCGGACCCCGCCGCGGAAGCGGCCAGGTCGACCAGCCGGGCGATCGCCCGCCCCATCGTGCGCACCTTCTCCAGCGGCACGATCCGGCCGTCGTCCACGTGCAACAACGGCTTCACGGCCAGCGCGGTCCCCACCAACGCCGCCGCCGCCCCGATCCGCCCACCACGCCTCAGGTGGTCGAGCGTCTCCACGCAGAAGAACATCTTGACCCGGCCGGCGGCAGCCACCGCCGCCTCCTCCGCGCACCGCGCGTCCCCACCCGCGGCGCACGCGGCCAGCGCGGCGAACCCCAACCCCATCCCGGTGGCGCGCGAGTCGACCACCCTGATCCGCACCGGGTCGACCTCCTCCGCGGCCAACCGCGCGGCCTCCCACGTGCCCGAGAGGTCACGGGACAGGTGCACGGACACGATCTCCTCCGCGCTCCCCGCCAGCACGGACCGGTACACCTCGGCCAGCTCACCCGGCGTCGGCCGGGACGTGGTCACCCGCCGGTGCTCCCCCAACGCGGCGGCCAGCTCCGCCGGGCCGAAGTCCACCCCGTCCAACCTGCTCCGGCCGTCCACGGCCACGTGCAGCGGCACGACCCGGACGCCGTGCCGCTCGGCGAACCCCTCGGGCAGGTACGCCGTGGAGTCGGTGACGATCGTGGTGGACACGAGAGCCGAGACTACGGCTCCGCCGCACCCGAGTGGCCGACCGCCACGGACCTGATCAGTTCCGCCATGGCCCGCCCGACCAGCTCGTGCCCTTCCCAACCCCAGTGCATGCCGTCCGGGTTGCCCCGCCGTGACCGAACGTGGTCACCGACCAACGGCGGCACGTCCAGCAGCGGCACGTCCGCCCCCTCGGCCCACGAGCGCAGCGCGCGCTCGGCCGCCGCACGCCCACTGTGGACACCGGCGTAAGCAGCCGAGCAGTGCACCGAAGGCGTCATCCCCACCACCCTGGTGCCCGGTGCCAGCGCACGCACGGCACGCACCGAGTCGTTCAGGTAACGCACCGTCAACCGGGGCGGCAGCGCCACCGGATACCCGCAGAACGCCCGCGACAGCACCGGCTGCAACGTCCGGTACCCGGCGCGCGCCCGCCGCCGCACCCCGTCCGGCCGCAGGTAGCGCAGCCCCTGCCGCAGGTAGGTCGGCAACGGCGACGGCAACGTGTCCATGTGCCCCACGGCCAGCACCAACACGTCCGTGCGCGGCAGCAACGACCACACCCTGGGGTCACCGGTCAACGACCACCACGCGTCCCGGGCCGTCCAGCCGAACCCCGCCGCCAGCTCCGCGTGCCCGCCCAACGCCGACGCCGCCACGTTCGGCCACAACCCCGGGTCGTCGGCCGGCAACGGTCCCCGCGGACCGTGGAACGAGAGCGAATCGCCGAGGACGAGCAGTCTCACCGGGTGATTCCGGCGTTGTACGACGACAACCGCCACCTGCCGTCGCCCTGCGGCCGGCGGGTGAACACCGTCCAGTGGCAGTTGCCGATGCCGCCCAGCAGCGCCCACCGGTCGACCGGCAGCTCCAGCAAACGGCCGGTCAACGCGCTGATCAGGCCGCCGTGCGCGCACAGCATGACCGTGCCGGAGAACTCCTCGTCCACCTCGGCCACCACGGCGAGCGCGCGCTCGGCGACCTCCACGCGCGTCTCGCCGTCCGGGGGCGCCAGGGTGCCGTCGACCCGCCACAGGTCCAGCGCGCCCGGCCACTCCACCTCGATCTCGGCCGAGGTCAGCCCCTGCCACTTGCCCAGGTGCGTCTCCCGCAGCCGTTCGTCGACGCGCAGGCCGACCCCGGTCGCGTTCGTGAACACGGTCGCGGTGTCCCGGGCGCGGTGCAGGTCGGAGGCCACCACCAGCTCGGGTGTGAACCCGGCGAGCACCGGCACCGCGAACCGCGCCTGGTTCCACCCGGTCTCGGTCAGCGACGAGTCCAGGTGGCCCTGCATGCGGCCGGTCGCGTTGTAGTCGGTCTCACCGTGCCGCCACAGCACGAGCCGGTTCAGGGTCATACCTCGGCGACCTCGTCGGCCGGTGGCCCGGCGTCGAACTCGATGCGCGGGCAGTCCTTCCACAGCCGCTCCAGGCCGTAGAAGGTGCGCTCCTCGACGTGCTGGACGTGCACGACCACGTCCACGAAGTCCAGCAGGACCCAGCGACCCTCGCGCGCGCCCTCACGGCGGACCGGCTTGCGCCCGGCCTCGCGCAACTTCTCCTCGACGTTGTCCACGATCGCGCCGACCTGCCGCTCGTTCGGAGCGGAGGCGATCACGAAGCAGTCCGTGATCACCAGTTGGTCGGACACGTCGAGCACGATCACGTCGTGCGCTTTCTTGTCGGCTGCCGCGTTCGCGGCGACCAGCGCCAACCGTCGTGCCTCGTCGGTGGCTGCCACGTCACTCCTCATCACACCGGCGGGCGCCGTTACGCCCGCACGAGTCAATGAGGGTACCGGCGACCGCGCTCAGTCCGGCATCGAGTAAAGCCGGCGCTTGGAGATGTACTGAACGACACCATCCGGCACGAGGTACCAGACGGGCAGTCCGGAGGCCGTCCGGGCGCGCACGGCGGTCGACGAGATGGCCATCGCCGGCACCTCTACCAGCGACACCGCGCCCGGCGGCAGGTGCGTGTCGACCAGCTCGTAACCCGGTCGGGTGACGCCGATGAAGTGCGCGAGGCTGAACACGTCGTCCGCCCGCCGCCAGGACAGGATCTGCTCCAGCGCGTCCGCACCCGTGATGAAGAACAGGTCGGCGTCGGGGTGGGTGGCCTTGAGGTCGGTGAGGGTGTCGACGGTGTACGTCGGCCCCGGCCGGTCGATGTCGACCCGGCTGACCGAGAACCGGGGGTTCGAGGCGGTGGCGATGACCGTCATCAGGTACCGGTCCTCGGCGGCGCTGACCTCGCGCTCGCTCTTCTGCCACGGCTGGCCGGTGGGCACGAAGACGACTTCGTCCAGGTCGAAGCGGGCCTGGACCTCGCTGGCGGCCACCAGGTGGCCGTGGTGCACCGGGTCGAAGGTGCCACCCATGACGCCGATCCGCCGGTTCGACATGGGACGTGAGCCTAGTTCGGGTGGTGCGCGGGCGGCCGGTCGCTCCCCGAAAGGCCGCCCGCGCACTCGTCTCCCCGTCGCGGCCCCGGGGGGAGTGGGCCGCATCCGCGGATCGCGCGACCCACCCCGAACACAGGGCCGCACGGAAGAGGAACGCGCACGTCACGCGGCCATGACGCGATTGGCGGAACTTTTTCCCTACAGCTGCGGAGCGAGCACCGAGCCGTCCGCGGACCGCACCAGGATCGCCTCCATGGGGCACGACTCGGCCGCGTCGATCACCGCGTCGTCCGGGTCCACGTCCGCTTTGACCGGCGTGGACGTACCGCCTTCGAGCTGGAAATGGCCCGGCGCGATCGAGCTGCACATGCCGGTGCCGAGGCAGGCGCCCCGGTCGACCTCGATGGTCCACTCGCTCATCGGTCTACCACCTCACCATCAGGCGTTCGGGGCCTCGCACCAGTCTGCCCTTCTTGAACACCACGTCGTCGGCCAACTCCAGGTGCGGAAACCTATTGAGCAAGGTCGAAATGGACACCTGCAACTCCATCCTTGCCAAGGGCGCGCCGATGCAGTGGTGCACGCCGTGGCCGAACGCGAAGTGCGGGTTGTGCGGCCGGTGGAAGTCCAGCTCGTGCGGGTTCGGGAACACGGCCGGGTCGCGGTTGGCCACCAGACCGTCCACGAACACCGCCTCACCCGCGCGGATGGTCACGCCCGACAGCTCGACGTCGGCGGTGGCGATGCGGGGGAAGCCCGGTGCACCGGACAGCTTCGTGATCCGCAGCAGCTCCTCGACCGCGGCGGGCAGCAACGACGGGTCGGCGCGCAGCTCGGCCAGCCGGTCCGGGTGGGTCAGCAGCTGGTGGACGAAGTTGCCGATCTCGCTGCCGGTCGTCTCGTGCCCGGCGATGAGCAGCGTGACGCCGAACGACACCAGCTCCTCCTCGGTGAGCCGGTCGTCGTTGTCGTGCGCGTGCACCAGCACGGTGAGCATGTCGTCGGCGGGGTTCTTGCGCTTGTCCTCGACCAGGTCGCGGATGTAGGCGCGCAGCGACGCCGCCGCGGCCTCGATCTCGGGCACGGTGAACGCGGTGATCGCCACCGCCGCGTCCGACCACGCGCGGAACTGGGCCCGGTCCAGCGCCGGCACGCCCAGCATCTCGCTGATGAGCGTGATGGCGACCGGCATGGCCAGCGCGTCCACCAGGTCGGCGGGCGGCCCCTGCTCCTGCATCGCGTCCAGCAGGCCGTCCACGATCTCCTGGGCGCGCTCGCGCAACTGGCCGGTGCGACGGGCGGTGAACGCCTTGGCCAGGATCCGGCGCAGCCGGGTGTGCTCCGGCGGGTCCATGCTCAGGATCGTGGTGATGCCCGGCACCTCGGGCATGGTCCGCGGCGGGTCGTAGTCGGCGTCCATCACCGGGGCGCGGCTGAACCTCGGGTCGGCCAGCACGACCTTCGCGTCGGCGTAGCGGGTCACCAGCCAGGCCTCCCGGCCGTACGGCAGGCGCACCCTCGCCACCGGCTCGTCCCGTTGCAGCTCCAGGTAGGTCTCGTGGACGTCGAGGTCGTCGGGCTCGGGGAACGGATAGGGCCTGACCTGCATCGACACTCCCCCTGCCGGTGATCGTCCCCGCCGACAGTAGGCACCCGCCCCGTGCCGCGGGACGTGCTCCGCAACGCCGCTACGGCTTTCACCGGCGGCGCTGCGGAGCGGTCGTCCGCTAGAGCTGCGGCGCGAGCACCGAACCGTCCGCCGAACGCACCAGGATCGCCTCCATGGGGCACGACTCGGCCGCGTCGATCACCGCGTCGTCCGGGTCGACGTCCACCTTGACCGGCGTGGACGTGCCACCGTCCAGGCGGAAGTGGTCCGGCGCGATCGAGGTGCACATCCCGGTGCCCATGCACGCGCCGCGGTCGACCGCGATCGTCCACTCGCTCATCGGGTCACCACCTCACCGGCAGGGCCTGCGGGCCGCGGATGAGCCGGCCCTTCTTGAACGTCACGTCGCCGTCCAGTTCCAGCGACGGGAACCGCTCGAGCAGCGTCCCGATGGCCACTTGCAGCTCCATCCGGGCCAGTGGCGCGCCGATGCAGTGGTGCGCGCCGTGGCCGAACATGATGTGCGGGTTGTGCTCGCGGTGGAAGTCCACCTCGTGCGGGTTGGCGAACACCTCGGGGTCGCGGTTCGCCGTCACGTTGTTGACGAACACCGCCTCGCCCGGCTTGATCGTCACGCCGGACAGCTCCACCTCGGCCGTCGCGATCCGGGGGAAGCCCGCCGAACCACCCAGCGCGGTGAACCGCAGCAGCTCCTCGATCGCGGCGGGCACCAGCGACGGGTCGGCCCGCAGCTCGGCCAGCCGGTCCGGCATGCGCAGCAGGTGGAAGGCGAAGTTGCCGATCTGGTTCGCGGTGGTCTCGTGGCCCGCCACCAGCAGCGTCACCCCGAACGAGACCAGCTCCTCCTCGCTGAGCCGGTCCTCGTTGTCCCGTGCCGCGATGAGCACGGACAGCATGTCGTCGGTCGGTTCGGCGCGCTTGCGGGCGACCAGCTCGCCGATGTAGCCGCGCAACGCCTCGTTGGCCTTCAGGATCTCCTCGTGGGTGAACGCGGTGATCGCCACCGCCGCCTCCGACCAGGCGCGGAACTGGCCGCGGTCGTCGAACGGCACGCCCAGCATCTCGCAGATGATCGTGATGGGCAGCGGCATGGCCAGCGCCTCGACCAGGTCGGCCGGCGGCCCCTGCTCCCGCATCGCGTCCAGCAGGCCGTCCACGATCTCCTGGGCGCGCTCGCGCAGCTGCTCGGTGCGCCGCGCGGTGAACCCCTTCGCGACCAGCTTGCGCAGCCGCGTGTGGTCCGGCGGGTCCATGCTCAGGATGTTCGTCTCGGTCGGCATCGTGGGCAGCGTGCGCGGCACGTCGGCGCCCGGCTCCATCACGGCCGCGCGGCTGAACCTCGGGTCCGCCAGGACGGTCTTGACGTCCTCGTACCGCGTGGCCAGCCACCCCTCACCGCCGTAGGGCAGCCGCACCCTGGCCACCGGCTCGTCCCGTTGCAGCTCGAAGTACACGGGATTGATCTGCAAGTGGTCGAGCTCGGCGAACGGATAAGCCCTGGTCTCCATCGTCTACCCCCATGTAAGCATTCGCTTACATCCGACAGTAGGCAGATCGTTACAGACCGTCAACCGGTATCGGTGTGCTCCAACAGGACGGACGACGCCCGGGTCACCAGGGCCGCCACGGTGGACGCGTCCGCGTCCGCCAGGGGCTGCTTGCCGAACACGCTGCGCAGCACACCGATGCCCACGACCCACGCCAGGACGAGGTCCGCGCGCAACTCCGCGTCCGCGGCGTCCGTAAGGGACGACAGAGCGCGCGCGTACTCCTCCCCCAGTTGCCGGCGCACGACCTCCGCGGCCGAGTCGTGGTGGGACGACCGCAGCACCGCGTACAACGGGTGGTCCTCGGGCCTCGGCTTCTCCTCCATCATCCGCAGCAGCACGTTGCGCAGCAGGTGCTCGGCGGGCGAGTCCTCCAGCAGCTCGCGGCTCTGCGTGGCGAGCACGGTCGCGAACAGGGCGTCCTTGCTGCCGTAGTAGCGGAACAGCAGGGCCTGGTTCACGCCCGCCAGGCTCGCGATGTCGCGCACCGTGGTGCGGTCGAACCCGCGCTCGCCGAACAGCTTCGTCGCGGCGTCCAGCAACGCCGCCTTGGTCGCGGCGGCGTCCCTGGGCCTGCTCACGACGTCGGCCGGACGTGCCCCTCGCCCCAGACCACCCACTTGGACGAGGTCAGCTCGGTCAGCCCCATCGGACCGCGGGCGTGCAGCTTCTGGGTGGAGATGCCGATCTCCGCGCCCATGCCGAACTCGCCGCCGTCGGTGAACGCGGTCGAGGCGTTGACCATGACCGCCGCCGCGTCGACGCGCGCGGTGAACCGGCGCGCCGCGGCGAGGTCGCTGGTCACGATGGCCTCGGTGTGACCGGAGCCGTGCTCGGCGATGTGCTCGATGGCCTCGTCGATCGAGCCGACCACGCGGGCGGCGATGTCCAGCGACAGGTACTCGGTGTCCCAGTCGGAGTCGGTGGCGGCCTGGACCCTCGGGTCGCGCGCGAACCGCTCGTCGCCGTGGATGGTGACGTCCTGCGCGTTCAAAGCGTCGGTGATGCGGGGCACGAACTCGTCCGCGATGTCGGCGTGCACCAGCAGCGACTCGGCCGCGTTGCACACGCTCGTGCGGCGGGTCTTGGAGTTGAGCACGATGCGCTGCGCCATGTCGAGGTCGGCGCTCGCGTCCACGTACACGTGCACGTTGCCCACACCGGTCTCGATGGTCGGCACGGTGGCCTGCTGCACGACGGCGTTGATCAGACCGGCGCCGCCGCGCGGGATGACCAGGTCGACCAGGCCGCGCGCGGTGATCAGGTGGGTGACCGAGGCGCGGTCGTGGCACGGCAGGAGCTGCACGGCGTCGGCGGGCAGGCCGGCGGCCTCCAGGGCGTCGCGCAGGATCGCGACCAGCGCGGTGTTCGAGTGCTCGGCGGTGGACGAGCCGCGCAGCAGGGCCGCGTTGCCGGACTTCAGCGCCAGGCCGGCCGCGTCCACGGTGACGTTCGGGCGCGCCTCGTAGACCATGCCGACCACGCCCATCGGGACGCGGACCTGCTTCAGCTCCAGGCCGTTCGGCAGGATCGAGCCGCGCAGCACCTCGCCGACCGGGTCCGCGAGGCCGGCGACGGTCTCGAGGCCCCGGGCGACGCCGTCGACGCGCGCCTCGGTGAGCGTGAGGCGGTCCAGCAGGCCTTGCGTGAGGCCCGCGGCGCGACCCGCTTCGAGGTCCTTGGCGTTGGCTTCGAGCACCTCGGCGGCGCGGGTGCGCAGCGCGGTGGCCATCTCGTGCAGTGCGGCGTCCTTGCTCTGGCGGGTGGCGAGGACGAGCTCGTTGGCGGCGACACGGGCGCGCCGAGCCGCGGCGTGCACCTGTTCGCGCAGGTCATCAGTCACGTCGTCCAGCCTACGGTCACCCGGCCGCGGCTGTCGCCGAGGTTCCCGAGGAACGGACGTCCCACCACGTCCGGGTGAAGCTGCGGCTGGGACCGTCGCACAGGTGTCCGTCTTGTCGGGGCGGTCTGCCACTGTGTCGCCATGGACGACAGCGCGTTGCGGGAACTGGCCGAGGAGCGACTGAGGGCTTTGGCGGGCCCTCGGGCGGTCCTGCGTGACGACCAGTGGACGGCCATCCACGCACTGGTGTCCCAACGGCGGCGGGCGCTGGTGGTGCAGCGCACGGGGTGGGGCAAGTCCGCCGTGTACTTCATCGCCACGGCGTTGCTGCGGTCCCTGGGCGAGGGGCCGACGGTGATCGTGTCGCCGTTGCTGGCGCTGATGCGCAACCAGGTCGACGCCGCCGCGCGGGCGGGGGTGCACGCGGCGACGATCAACTCGGCCAACACCGACGAGTGGCAGGACGTGCAGGACCGGGTGGCGGCCGGTGAGGTGGACGTGCTGCTGGTCTCGCCGGAGCGGCTGAACAACCCGGACTTCCGGGACACGGTGCTGCCGTCGCTGACCGCGTCGGCGGGGCTGCTGGTGGTGGACGAGGCGCACTGCATCTCCGACTGGGGCCACGACTTCCGGCCGGACTACCGACGGCTGCGGACGTTGCTGACCGAGCTGCCGGCCGGCGTGCCGGTGCTCGCCACGACGGCCACGGCGAACAACCGGGTGGTGCGGGACGTGGCGGACCAGTTGGGGCTGGGCGCGGGCACGGACGCGCTGGTGCTGCGCGGGCCGTTGGACCGGGAGAGCCTGCGGCTGTCGGCCGTGCGGCTGCCGACCGCCGAGGCCAGGCTGGGGTGGCTGGCCGAGCGGCTGGAGCGGCTGCCCGGCTCGGGGATCATCTACACGCTCACGGTGGCCTCGGCGGACGACGTGGCGGCGTTCCTGCGGGAACGGGGCTACGAGGTGGCGGCGTACTCGGGGCGCACCGACCCGGCCGAGCGGCAGCGAGCCGAGGAGGACCTGCTGGCGAACCGGGTCAAGGCGTTGGTGGCGACGTCGGCGCTGGGCATGGGGTTCGACAAACCGGACCTGGGGTTCGTGGTGCACCTGGGCGCACCGCCTTCCCCCATCGCCTACTACCAGCAGATCGGCCGGGCCGGGCGTGGTGTGGAGCGGGCCGAGGTGCTGTTGCTGCCGGGCCCCGAGGACAAGGACATCTGGGCGTACTTCGCGTCGCTGGCGTTCCCCCCGGAGCACGTGGTGCGGCAGGTGCTCGACGCGCTGCCGGCGGACCGGCCGATGTCGACGGCGGCGCTGGAGCCGGTGGTCGAGCTGTCGCGCACCCGGCTGGAAGTGGTGTTGAAGGTGCTCGACGTGGACGGTGCCGTGCGGCGGGTGCGCGGCGGGTGGGTGTCGACGGGGCGACCGTGGTCCTACGACGCCGAGCGGTACGAGCGGATCGAGGCGGCGCGGCGGGTGGAGCGGCAGGCGGTGCTGGACTACCTGGCCACCGACGGCTGCCGCATGGAGTTCCTGCTGCGGCAGTTGGACGACCCGCACGCGGCGCCGTGCGGGCGGTGCGACAACTGCACCGGGGAGCGGCCGTCGGCGGAGGTGTCGGACGCGGCGGCGTCGGCGGCCCGGGAACGGCTGCTGCGGCCCGGCGTCGAGGTGGAGCCGCGCAAGATGTGGCCGACCGGGATGGCGGCGGCCGGGGTGTCGTTGTCCGGGAAGATCCCGGCGGGCGAGCTGGCGGCCACGGGGCGGGCGCTGGGCCGGTTGACCGACATCGGGTGGGGCAACCGGTTGCGGTCGCTGTTCGCGGGGGAAGACCAGGAGATCCCCGAGGACGTGTTCGCCGCGTGCGTGAAGGTGCTGTCCGCGTGGGGTTGGGCGGACCGGCCGGTGGGCGTGGTGACGGTCGGGTCGCGGACCAGGCCGGCACTGGTGGGCAGCTTCGGGCGGCGGATCGCGGAGGTCGGCCGGTTGCCGCTGCTCGGGCAGGTGTGGCTGGGCGAGGCGGCGCGTCGGGCCAACAGCGCGCAGCGGTTGGCGGGGTTGGTGCGCGAGACGGACGTGCCGGACCTGTCCGGTGTGGACGGTCCGGTGCTGCTGGTGGACGACCAGGTCGACACCGGGTGGACGGTGACGGTCGCCGCACGGCTGCTGAGGCGGGCGGGTGCGTCGGCGGTGCTGCCGTTCGCGTTGGCGGTGACAGCGTGACGGAGGAGGTGGGGACGACGGGGTGGGACTGACGACGGAACGGTTGGTGCTGCGGCCTTTCACCGCGGCCGACGCGCCGGGGCTCGCCGCGTACCGGTCGGACCCGGACGTGGCCCGGTACCAGGGTTGGGAAGCGCCGTTCACCTTGGCTCAGGCCGAGGAGTTCGTGCGGGACGTCGCCACGGCCGACCCGACCGCACCGGGCTGGTACCAGTTCGCGGTCGAGGCGGGCGGGACGCTCGTCGGCGATGTCGGCGTGGGGTTGCACGAGAACCGGATGCAGGCCGACATCGGGTACACGCTGGCGACCGCGCACCAGGGGCGCGGGTACGCGGCGGAAGCAGTGGGGCGGGTGCTGGCGTACCTGTTCGAGACGCGCGGACTGCACCGGGTGTCCGCCGAGTGCGACGCCCGCAACGTCCGGTCGGCGCGGCTGCTGACCAAGCTCGGGTTCCGGCAGGAGGGGCACCGGGTGCAGAACACGTGGCTGAAGGGAGAGTGGACGGACGACTTGCTGTTCGGCCTGCTGGCCGCCGAGTGGCGGGCGGCGATGCCGTGACGGCGAAGGCTCGCGCATCGCGGGCGGATACCCGAGCGGGCACCACTTGCGTGGTCACCGGCCGTGGGCGGGAGGCCGCGAACGGCACGGCGAGGTGAGCACAACGGGGTTCGGTGAGGGATCTACCGGCTTCGGTTGCTTTGTGGTTGTGTCCACCCATGGCTGCCCTGGAGACCGAGACCCAGCACCGCCTGCCCATCCGCAAGCTCGTCGCGGCGAGCATCGGGAACGCGATCGAGTGGTACGACTGGACCATCTACGCCACGTTCTCGATCTACTTCGCCACCCAGGTCTTCCCCAAGGACAACCCGCGGCTCGCGTTGATCAACACGCTCGCGGCGTACGCGATCGCGTTCTTCTTCCGGCCGTTGGGCGGGTACCTGCTCGGGCGGTTCGCCGACCTGCGCGGGCGGCGGACGGCGATGCTGCTGACCATCATCCTGATGGCCGGCGGTTCGGTCGCCATCGGTCTGCTGCCCACCTACGCGCAGGTGGGGTGGCTGGCGCCGATCCTGCTGCTGCTGGCCCGCGTCGCACAGGGCCTGTCGCTGGGCGGTGAGGTCTCCAACGCCTCGGCGTACCTGGCGGAGATCGCGCCGGCGCACCGGCGGGGGCGGTACTCGGCGTTCTTCTACATCTCCACGGGTGTCGCGGTGCTGACCGCGTCACTGCTCGGGTACGTGCTGGCCCGCACGCTCGACAAGGCCGAACTGGCGTCCTACGGCTGGCGCATCCCGTTCCTGGTCGGCGGCGTGCTCGGCCTGGTCGGCCTGTGGATGCGGCGCAGCCTGGAGGAGACCGAGCAGTTCGAGCACAACAAGGCGAAGGCGCAGCAGCTCAAGCGCCCGCTGCTGCTGACGCTGCGCGAGCACCCCAAGGCGGTCGGGCGGCTCGTGGGCTTCACCATGCTGTCGACGTTGTGCTACTACACGTTCTTCAGCGCGCTGACGCCGTTCGCGGTGGCCAAGCGGGGTGCGGACGCCGGGGACGTGTTCCTCGCCCTGTCGATAGCGACGGGTCTGTTCATCCTGCTGCAGTACCCGATGGGCGCGCTGTCGGACCGGTTCGGCCGCAAGCCCCAACTGCTGGCCTGGTCGGCGGCGACGGCGGTGCTGGTGGTGCCGCTGTCCACGTTGATCGGGCCGGGCGTGGGCAACCTGCTGCTGGTGTTCTGCGTGGGACTGGGCCTGTACACGGCCATGACGTCGATCGCGCCCGCCGTGATGAGCGAGCTGTTCCCGACCGAGCTGCGCGCCCTGGGCATCGGCTCCTGGTACAACCTGACCGTGGCGCTGTTCGGCGGCACCGCGCCGCTGGTGATCCAGTGGTTGCCGGGCAGCACGTTCTTCTTCTACGTCGCGGCCGGTGCCGCGATCGCGTTCTTCGTGATCCTCTCGATGCCGGAGACGAAGGGCAGCGAGCTGCGCTAGTCCGCAGCGGGTCAGCGGCTCGCCGGACAGGTCACGCAGGGCGGTCGGGATCGCGGTGCGGCGGCCCGGGGGGGTCGGCCAGGAGCCGTCCTCCCTGCGCCGGATCGCGCCGTTCCTCCGCGCTCAGCCGGGAGTGGTCGCGCTCGATCGGCGCGGTGGGCATGTGGCTGTGGGCCGAACCGCTCCGCAAGCCGCTGGGCTCGGTGTCGGCGTGGCGTGAACAGGTGCCGGGTGCGGCTTCATCGGGCTGCCCGCGCCGGTGGCGATCATGTGCCAGTATCGGAACTCGGCACCACCCGCGCCACCATCTGGCACACCGACGTCGCCCCGCACGTGATCTGGCGGGCGGCCGGTCGGTGGCTGCGCGACCGCGCCTAAGCTTGCAGCGGCACCAGGTCGTCGGCGTGCACGACCTCCCGGCGCTGCTCGGCCGGCAGGTCGCTGGTCTTGCGGCCGATCAACGCGGGCAGCTCGGCCGCGTCGAACCCGACCACGCCGCGCGCCACCACGTGCCCGGACAGGTCGACCAGCTCGACCACGTCACCCGCCTCGAACGCGCCCTCGACACCCGTGATGCCCGCCGCCAGCAGCGACCGCCGCCGTCCCACGACCGCGGCCACCGCGCCGTCGTCCAGCACCAGCCTGCCGGTCGCGTCGGCCGCGTGACCGAGCCAGAACCGGCGCGCGGACAGCCGCGGACCGGTCACGGCGAACGCCGTGCCGACGTCGGCCGTGCTCAACGCCCGCGCCGCGTCGGCCGCACCCGCCAGCAGCACGGGGATGCCCGCCGACGCCGCCAACCGGGCCGCTGCCAGCTTCGACGCCATGCCGCCGGTGCCCAGCCCCGACGACCCGACCGAACCGGCCCGCACACCGTCCACGTCGGAGGCGCCGGCCACCTCGGTGACGCGTTGCGCGCCCGGTTGGCGCGGATCGCCGTCGTAGAGCGCGTCCACGTCGGAGAGCAGGAACAACGCGTCCGCGCCGACCAGGTGCGCCACCAGCGCGGCCAGCCGGTCGTTGTCGCCGAACCGGATCTCCTCGGTGGCCACCGTGTCGTTCTCGTTCACCACGGGCACCGCGCCCAGCGCCAGCAACCGGGAGAACGTGCGCTGCGCGTTGCGGTAGTGCGACCGCCGCACCACGTCGTCCGCCGTCAGCAGCACCTGCCCGACGGTGAGCGAGAACCGCCCGAACGAGTGCGCGTACGCGTGCGCCAGCGCCAACTGCCCGACGCTCGCCGCCGCCTGCTGCGTGGCCAGGTCACGGGGCCGCCGCGTCACGCCCAGCGGCGCGAGGCCGGCCGCGATGGCGCCCGACGACACCAGCACCACCTGGCTGCCCGCCGCGCACCGCGCCGCGACCGCGTCCACCAGCGCGTCCAGCCGCGAACGGTCCAACCCGCCCGCGGCGGTGGTCAACGACGACGACCCGACCTTCACCACGACCCGAGACGCCGCGGACACCGCCTGCCGGGCCGGCGACGCCGCCACCGAACCGATCACTCGTCGTCGTCCTCTTCGAACTCGTCCGCCACGTCGGACCCGGCCGGGCCGGGGATGCGGCGGGCCTTCTTCGCCGCCAGCCGCTCCGACGCGCCGACGCGGTTGTTCGCCTCGAGCCGCGCGTCCGTGCCCCGGCCGCTCATGGTCATCGCGATGCCCGAGGGCGTCGTCGGCTCCCAGTCGAACACCAGGTCGCCGATGGTGACCTGGCAGCCCGGCTCGGCACCCATCTTGACCAGCTTCTCCTCGACGCCGAGGCGGGCGAGCCGGTCGGCCAGGTAGCCGACGGCCTCGTCGTTGCTGAAGTCGGTCTGCCGGATCCACCGCTCGGGCCGCTCGCCGCGCACGATGAAGCCGCCCTCGGTCTGCGAGTCCTCCACCACGGTGAAGCCCTGGTCGTCCACGGCCCTGGGCCGCAGCACGATCCGGGTCGACTCCTGCTTCGGCTTCGCCGCCCGGTACTCCTCCACCACGCGCGCCAACGCGAACGTCAGCTCGCGCAGCCCCTCACGGCTGGCGGTGGACACCTCGAACACCGGCAGGCCGCGCGCCTCGATGTCCGGGCGCACCAGCTCCGCCAGGTCGCGCGCCTCCGGCACGTCGATCTTGTTCAGCACCACGACGCGCGGCCGTTCGGCCAGGTCGTCGGCCAGGGAGGGGGTGTACTTGGCCAGCTCCTCCTCCAGCGCGTCGATGTCCGACAGCGGGTCGCGGTCCGCCTCGTACGTGGCGCAGTCCACGACGTGCACCAGCACCGCGCAGCGCTCGATGTGCCGCAGGAAGTCCAGGCCGAGGCCCTTGCCCTCGGACGCGCCGGGGATCAGGCCGGGCACGTCGGCCATGGTGAAGATGGTCTCGCCGCCGGTGATCACGCCCAGGTTGGGCACCAGCGTGGTGAACGGGTAGTCGGCGATCTTCGGCTTGGCCGCGGACAGCACCGAGATCAGCGACGACTTGCCCGCCGACGGGAAGCCCAGCAGGCCGACGTCGGCGACGGACTTCAGCTCCAGCACGAGGTCGTGCTGCTCGCCCGGCTCGCCCAGCAGCGCGAACCCGGGCGCCTTGCGCGCCTTGGACGCCAGCGAGGCGTTGCCGAGACCGCCGCGGCCGCCCTGGGCGGCGATCAGCCGGGTGCCCTCACCGACGAGGTCCGCGACCACCTCGCCGTCCGGCGTCATCACGACGGTGCCGTCGGGCACGCGCAGTTCGAGGTCCGCGCCGTTCGCGCCGTCGCGGTTGCCGCCCTGGCCGCCCTTGCCGTTGCCGGCGGTGGCGTTGGGGCGGAAGTGGAAGTCCAGGAGCGTGTGGACCTGGGAGTCGACGACCAACACGACGTCGCCGCCCTTGCCTCCGTTGCCGCCGTCCGGGCCGCCCAGCGGCTTGAACTTCTCGCGGTGCACGGAGGCGACCCCGTTGCCCCCGTCCCCTGCGGCGACGTGGATGACGACCCGGTCGACAAAGCGGGACACGGGGATTTCCTCTCTAGCAGAAGCAACGAGGGGCGGGAGCCGGAATGCACCGGTCCCGCCCCTCGTCGGAGGTCGTTCCGTCTCGCCCGAGCTGCTTAGGCAGCAGCCTCGACCGGGACGATGTTCACGGTCTTGCGACCGCGCTTGGTGCCGAACTCGACCGCACCGGGCGCCAACGCGAACAGCGTGTCGTCCTTGCCGCGGCCGACGTTGACGCCGGGGTGGAACTTGGTGCCGCGCTGGCGGATCAGGATCTCGCCGGCCTTGACGACCTGACCGCCGAACCGCTTGACCCCGAGGTACTGGGGGTTCGAGTCACGGCCGTTGCGGGAGCTGGACGCACCCTTCTTGTGTGCCATGGCTAGTCAGATCCTCACTTACCGGTGATGCCGGTGACCTCGACGCGGGTCAGCTTCTGGCGGTGACCCTGGCGCTTGTGGTAGCCGGTCTTGTTCTTGAACTTGTGGATGCGGATCTTGGGGCCCTTGGTCTGCTCGACGACCTTGCCGGTCACCGAGAACTTCGCCAGGGCGTCTGCCGCGGAGGTGACGTCATCGCCGTCCACAACGAGGAGCGGCGCCGCGAAGGTGATCTCGGTGTCCGGCTCGCCTTCGAGCTTCTCGACCTCGATGACGTCGCCGACAGCCACCTTGTACTGCTTGCCGCCGGTCTTGACGATCGCGTACATCGGGACGGAAGTCTCCTGCTACTCGACGGGACGGGATCGCGCACGCCTCGGCCGCACTGCTACGAGCGAGCTGGGCTTCACGCGACAGGGCCCACCGGATGGCGGGCCGCGTATCAGGTTACGTGGCGGTGCACGGCGTGGTCAAACCGGGGTCGGTGAACCGCGTTCGACCTGGTCAGCGGGATTGCGCCGAACCGGGCCCGGACACGCCGAACCGCTGCTCGGCCAGGCCGGGCAGCGGTTCGGGTGTGCGACGTCTCCGGTCAGCTCTCCTTGACGCCGTCCAGCGGCGGGCCGGCGGGCCGGGAGGCGGCACGGCGGGCCGTGCGGCGACGCGTGGTCACGGCGGGCGCGTTCGGCTCGACGTGGCCGTTGACCGGCTGCTCGGCGACCTGGGCGGGGGGTGCGACGCTCGTCCGGGTGACGGGCGGGACCTCCACCGGTGCCACCGCGACGGGCGGGGTGACGGGCTCGGGCACCATGGCGGGCTTGGTCACCCGCCGGCGGGTGCGACCGGTCGTGACGGGCGCGTCGGCGGGTGCCGACGGGGTCTCGACGGGCTGCTCCGCCGCCACGGCGACAGGGTCGGCCGGAGCGGGAGCGTCCTGCTCGCCGACAGGCTGCGCGGCGGCAGGCTGCGCGGCAACCGGCCGCTCGACCGCGGGCAGCTCGGTGGCGGGCTGCTCAGGGGCGGGCTGCTCAGGGGCGGCTTGGGGAGCCGCGGGCTGCTCCGACACCGACTGCTCGGGCGCCGACTGCTCGGTGGCCGTCGACGGCACGGGCTCCTCGTCGCCGTGCTTCACGACCGCGCCGGCCTCGCGGCGGGCCCGGCGGCGCTGGCGGCGGTCGCGCTTCGGGGTCTCCGGCGCGGCCTCCTCCTCCACGACGGCGGCCACCGGGTCGACCGACGTCGGCTGCTCGGCGATCGCCTCGGGCTCCTCGGTCGGCTCCACGGTCTGCTCGGCCACCGGCTCCGGCACGTCCGCGTGCTTGGCGCGGCGCGACTTGCGGCCGCCACCCTGCTGCTGTTGCTGCTGCGGCTGGCCACCGCCGTTGCCGTTGCCGTTGCCGTGCGCGTGCATGGGCTCGGTCGTCACGACCAGGCCACGCCCGCGGCAGTGCTCGCAGGTGGTGGAGAACGCCTCCAGCAGGCCGGTGCCGACCCGCTTGCGGGTCATCTGCACCAGGCCCAGCGACGTCACCTCCGCCACCTGGTGGCGGGTGCGGTCGCGGCCCAGGCACTCGGTCAGCCGGCGCAGCACCAGGTCGCGGTTCGACTCCAGCACCATGTCGATGAAGTCGATCACGATGATGCCGCCGATGTCGCGCAACCGGAGCTGGCGGACGATCTCCTCCGCCGCCTCCAGGTTGTTCCGGGTCACCGTCTCCTCGAGATTTCCACCCGATCCGGTGAACTTGCCGGTGTTGACGTCGATGACCGTCATCGCCTCGGTGCGGTCGATGACCAGGTAGCCGCCCGACGGCAGCCAGACCTTGCGGTCCAGCGCCTTGAGCAGCTGCTCGTCGATGCGGTACTCGGTGAACGCGTCGCTGTTGCCCACGTGCTTGCGCAGCCGTTCCTGCAGGTCCGGCGCGACGTGCCGCACGTAGCCGTCGATGGTCTCCCACGCGTCGGAGCCCTGGACGACGAGCGTGGAGAAGTCCTCGGTGAACAGGTCGCGCACGACCTTCACCAGCAGGTCCGGCTCTTCGTACAGCAACTGCGGCGCCTGCGCCTTGGGCGCGTCGGCCTTCTCCTTGATGACCTGCCACTGCGCCTGCAGGCGGGTGACGTCGCGGGCCAGCTCCTCCTCGGCGATGCCCTCCGAGGCGGTGCGGATGATGACGCCCGCGTCCTCGGGGACGACGCGCTTGAGGATGTCCTTGAGGCGCTTGCGCTCGTTGTCGGGCAGCTTGCGGCTGATGCCGGTCGCGCCGCCGCCGGGCACGTAGACCAGGAAGCGGCCGGGCAGGCTGATCTGGGTGGTCAGCCGGGCGCCCTTGTGACCCACCGGGTCCTTGGTGACCTGCACGAGCACGCTGTCACCGGTCGACAGGGCCTGCTCGATCTTGCGGGCCTTGCCCTCCAGGCCGGCCGCGTCCCAGTCGACCTCGCCCGCGTACAGCACCGCGTTGCGGCCGCGGCCGATGTCGATGAACGCCGCCTCCATCGAGGGCAGCACGTTCTGCACCCGGCCGAGGTAGACGTTGCCGACCAGCGAGCCGCTGCCCGACGAGGTCACGAAGTGCTCGACCAGGACGCCGTCCTCCAGCACGCCGATCTGCGTGCGGTCGCCGCGCTCGCGCACCACCATCGTGCGCTCCACGGCTTCGCGGCGGGCCAGGAACTCGGCCTCGGACAGCACGGGGGCGCGGCGGCGACCGGCCTCGCGGCCGTCACGGCGGCGCTGGCGCTTGGCCTCCAACCGGGTCGACCCGCGGACGCTGCGCACCTCGTTCTGCGCGGCCTCGGAATCGGCCTTGTCGTCACGCGCGTCACGAGCGGGCTCGCGGACGTGGACGACCGTGTTCGGCGGGTCGTCCTCGTTCGGCGCCGCCTCTTCCTCGGCGCCGGTCTTGCGGCGGCGGCGACGCCGGCGGCGACGGCTGCCCGCGCCCTCCTCGTCGGCCGACGCCTCGTCGGCGGGCTCGGCCTCGGCCTCGGCGGCCTCGGCCTGCTCCTCGCCGGGCTCGTCCTCGCCGTTGTCCTCGCCGACGCCCTTGCCGCGACCGCGGCCACGCCGACCACGACGGCGGCGGCGGCGGCCTTCGCCCTCGTCGCCGGCGTCGTCGGCGGCTGCGTGCTCGTCGGTGTCTTCCTCGGTGTCGTCGAGGTCCTCGTCCCGGCCGACCGGGACGTCCTTGACCGGCTGGGCCTTGGCCACCGGGGTCGGCGGCAGGAACACCGCGGACGGCGGCGCGAACAGCGGCACCAGCGGCGCGACCTCGCGGGCCACCGCCACCGGCTCCTCGGTCTGCTCGTCCACCTCTCCGGTGACGATGTCGTCCCAGCCCAGCAGGCTCTCGGCGACCTTGAGCGCGAGATCGCGGCTCACGCTCGACTGCGCGCCCTTCACCGTCTCGCCCAGGTCGGCGAGGGCGGCCACCACGTCCTTGCTGCTCGCGCCGAGCAGCTTGGCCAACGCGTGCACCCGCAGCTTGGCGGGCAGATCCGCCAGATCGGGGTGTGCGGATGTGGCGTTACCCCCGCCGGCGGCGCCGGCAGGCTTTTCCGTGTTCGACAATGCAGCTCCTCCGCCCCCGGGCGCGTCCCAACCGACGCGGCCGCGCAGGGGCCTCTCTTGTCCACTCACCGCCGCGGCTGGCGGCGGGAATCCTTGCCTCGCGCTGTGGCGCCCGCCCGTGGGGCACGCGGCACAGCAGGTCCCGATACTGCTTCGACGACGCCGTCAGCGAAGCTGAAGATCACCGCCCGGTCAGACCTCCGCCGCCCTGTCCAGGGCAAGCGGGTCGACCAGGCCGCCTTCGTCGTCCAGCCGCCCCTGCGCCATCCGGGTCGCCTTCGCGGGGACCGGCGGAACCAGGTCGGCGACGACTCGGAGCGCGCTCAGCACGTCGTCGGGTCTCACGGTAGGGGTTGTCTGCCGTACGACCGTCATGAGTATCCCACACGGCTGTGACAAATCTCGTGCATCGTGTCCGGCGTCGCTCGAATGCGCCCCCGCCGAGGGTCCCACCTCGGCCGACACGATCGCCGGCCGCACGTCCACGATCTTCTTCCCGTCCTTGGTCAGGCGCTCGACCTGCACGGATTCCGACGCCATCAGCGCGGTCACGGCTTCGGTCAGCTCTTCGGGCGACACGCCGGGCAGCTCGACCCGCCACGCGCTCGCCTCGATCCGCTCGGGCAGCGTGCCGCCGGCGGACTGGACGACCTCCAGCACGTCGAGGCCGGGCGGCAGCACGGCGTCCAGCGCGGTCCGCAGCGCGTCCGGGTCGACCCGGTCGACGACGGACACCTCCACGTACTCGGCCTCGCTCGCCACGCCCGTCGGCGCCGCGCCCACCCATGACACCTTCGGGTGAGGGCTGAAGCCCTGGGAATAGGCCATGGGGACGCCCGCACGACGCAGCGCGCGCTCGAACGTGCGCGCGATGTCACGGTGTGACGTGAACCGCAACCGACCGCGTTTGGCGTAGCGCAGTCGGAGCTTCTGCACAGGTGCGGCCGACGGGTTGGGCTGCTGCTGGCGGCTCAGAGCTACTCCCCTTGGGTGCCTGGTGGCCCGTGACGGGGTCGAGCACCCCAACGGTCCACGCTCCTACTCCACGAGGACGGTACCTTGGACCTGTTCGGCACCGTTGCGCTTGTCTGCCCCGCCGGGTCTGGCTACGGTCCGGCAGCAGCAGTCCGATCGACGGTTCGCCCCGACGTCGGACCGACGGCTCCCCCGTCACCGGTCCAGCCCTGGAGGTCCCCCGTGCCTCTGCACCGCCGCGTCCAAGCGGTCGCGGTCAGCGCGGCGCTGCTCGCGACCGGCTGCTTCTCGGCGACCGCCACCGCGGCCGAGCCCGCCGGTGCCGCCCCCGCGGTCGACTGCGTCCAGCCGGGTCCGACGCTGCGCTACCTGGTCGTGTTCGACCCGGGCACCAGCGCTCCGCTGGCCGACGCCCAGATCGCCGCCGCGTGCGGCACGACCGCCCACTACTACCCGCAGATCGCGGTGGCCGTGGCCGTCTCGCCCGATCCCCGGTTCGGGCGGCGCATCGGCGCGCACCGGGCGTACAGCGCGCAGGCCGACGGCCTGTCCAAGCGCAACGGCGCGCCGGCCCGGCAGACGAAGAAGGACGAGGTCACACCGGCCCGTCCCGCGGAAGGCGCCGCGGACCGCACGGCCGAGCAGTGGGACATGGACCTGATCCGGGCGGCCGAGGCGCACGCCATCAGCACCGGCAGCCGGGACGTGGTGGTCGGCGTGCTCGACTCGGGCATCGACCCGACGCACCCCGACCTGGTCGGCGCGCTGGACCCGGCGCTGTCGGCCGGCTGCACGACCGGCGTGGCCGACCCGTCGCCCGCCGCGTGGGCGCCGACGACGTCCGGCCACGGCACGCACGTGGCGGGCACTATCGCGGCGGCCGACGACGGCCGCGGCACGACGGGCGTGGCGCCGGGCGTGCGGATCGCGTCGGTGAAGGTCGTGGACGACGCCGGGTTCATCTACCCCGAGTACGCGGTGTGCGGGTTCATGTGGGCCGCCGAACGGGGCATGACCATCACCAACAACAGCTACTTCATCGACCCGTGGGTGTTCACCTGCCAGGACCAGCAGGGCCAGTCCGTGGTCTACGAGGCGGTCCGGCGGGCGGTCGAGCACGCGTCGGGGCGCGGCGTGCTGACGGTGGCGGCGACGGGCAACGCGGCGGCCGACCTGACCAAGCCGGGCCGGGACGCGATGAGCCCGACCAACGCCGCCCCGGAGGACGTCAAGCCGCGGCCGGTGGACAACACGTGCCTGGTGCTGCCGGCGCAGTTGCGCAACGTCGTGGCGGTGTCGTCGGTGGGCGCGGACCGGGTGAAGGCCGGGTACAGCTCCTACGGGCTGGGCGCGGTGGACGTGGCCGCGCCGGGCGGCGACCGCAGGCAGGCGCCGGACGACGGGCAGGGCGGCTGCGTGCTGTCGACCGTGCCGTCCGCCGGGTACGACTACTCGTGCGGCACGTCCATGGCCGCGCCGCACGTGTCCGGGGTGGCGGCGCTGCTGGCGTCCACGCACCCCGGCGCGTCCGCGACGGACCTGTCGAAGATGCTCAACGGGCAGGCGGAGACGCTGCCGTGCCCGGCGGACTACGACCTCAACGGCACGGGCGCGCAGGACGCGTTCTGCACGGGCCACTCGGAGTACAACGGCTTCTACGGCCACGGCCTGGTGGACGCGCTGGCCGCCGTGCGGGAGTAGGCCACCGGGCGACCTCCGCACGCCGGAGGCCGCCCGCGGGCCGTCAGCCCTGGGTGAGCGCCGGGTTGCGCACCGGGGAGCCCTTGCCGACCGGCGAGATCGGCAGCAGCGTGCGGCCGGTGGGCCCGACCTCGATGTCGGTGCCCATGGCCGGGCACACACCGCAGTCGAAGCACGGCGTCCAGCGGCAATCGTCCTGCTCGCGCTCGTCCAGCGCGTCCTGCCAGTCCGCCCAGAGCCACTCCTTGTCCAACCCCGAGTCCAGGTGGTCCCACGGCAGGACTTCCAGCTCCTCGCGCTCCCGCGTGGTGAACCAGGCCAGGTCCACGCCCAGCGGGGTCAGCTCGGCCTCCGCCGCCTGCACCCAGCGGTCGTAGGAGAAGTGCTCCGACCAGCCGTCGAACCGACCGCCCTCGCGCCACACCCGTTCGATCACCAGGCCGATGCGGCGGTCGCCGCGCGAGAGCAGGCCTTCGATCAGGGACGGCTTGCCGTCGTGGTAGCGCATGCCGATGTTGCGGCCCAGCGCGCGGTCGGAGTTCACCGCGTCACGCAGCTTGCGCAGCCGGTCGTCCACCGTGTCGGGGTCGCACTGCGCGGCCCACTGGAACGGGGTGTGCGGCTTGGGCACGAACCCGCCGATGGAGATCGTGCAGCGGATGTCCTTGCGGCCGGAGACCTCGCGACCGGCGCGGATGACGTTCTTGGCCATCTCCGCGATCTGCAGCACGTCGTCGTCGGTCTCGGTGGGCAGGCCGCACATGAAGTACAGCTTGACCTGCCGCCAGCCCGCGCCGAACGCCGCGCTGACCGTGCGGATCAGGTCCTCCTCCGACACCATCTTGTTGATCACGCGCCGGAGCCGCTCGCTGCCGCCCTCGGGGGCGAACGTGAGGCCGGAGCGGCGGCCGTTGCGGGACAGCTCGTTGGCCAGGTCGATGTTGAACGCGTCCACCCGGGTCGACGGCAGCGACAGGCCGGTGTTCGTGCCCTCGTAGCGGTCGGCGAGGCCCTTGGTGATCTCGGCGATCTCCGAGTGGTCCGCGCTGGACAGCGACAGCAGGCCGACCTCCTCGAAGCCGGTCGCCTCCAGGCCGCGCTGCACCATCGCGCCGATGCCCTCGATGGACCGCTCCCGCACCGGGCGGGTGATCATGCCCGCCTGGCAGAACCGGCAGCCGCGCGTGCAGCCGCGGAAGATCTCCACGCTCATCCGCTCGTGCACGCTCTCCGCGAGCGGCACCAGCGGCTGCTTCGGGTACGGCCACGCGTCGAGGTCCATCGTGGTCCGCTTGAACACCCGGTACGGCACGCGCTCGCGGTTGGGCACCACGCGCTGGATGCGGCCGTCGGGCAGGTACTCGACGTCGTAGAACCGGGGCACGTACACGCCGCCGGTCTCGGCGAGCCTGGTCAGGACCTCGTCGCGGCCGCCGGGGCAGCCCTCGGCCTTCCACGCCCGGACGATGTCGGTGATCTCCAGGACGGCTTCCTCGCCGTCGCCCAGCACGGCCGCGTCGACGAACGGCGAGATCGGCTCCGGGTTGAACGCCGCGTGCCCGCCCGCCACCACGATCGGGTGGTCCTCGGTGCGGTCGGCGGCCCGGATCGGGACACCCGCCAGGTCGAGCGCGTTGAGCAGGTTCGTGTAGCCCAGCTCGGTCGCGAAGCTGACCCCGAGCAGGTCGAACGCGCCCACCGGGCGGTGGCTGTCGACGGTGAACTGCGGCACGCCGTGCTCGCGCATCAGCCGCTCGAGGTCGGGCCACACCGCGTAGGTCCGCTCGGCCAGCACGTCCGGCTGCTCGTTGAGGACCTCGTAGAGGATCATGACGCCCTGGTTGGGCAGCCCCACCTCGTAGGCGTCCGGGTACATCAGCGCCCACCGCACCGCGGCGGCGTCCCAGTCCTTCACGGTGGCGTTGAGTTCCCCGCCGACGTATTGCACCGGCTTGGACACCCTCGGCAGCAGGGGTTCCAGGGCGGGGAAAACCGACTCGACACTCACGCCGACCAGGGTAACGGGAGTGCCGGCGGGCATCAGAACAGCGGTCCGGTGATGGTGAGGCCCAGCTCGGAACCCGGACCCGCGTACAGGCCGAAGAACATCAGCGCGCCGCCGGCGAGCGCGATGTCCTTGTTGAACTGGATCATCTCCAGCTGCTTGGCCTGCGCGTCGGTCTCCTTCCAGAAGTTGTGCATCAGGAACGCCGTGGGCAGCAGGAACAGCACCAGCAGCAGCGCGCCGAGATCCGCCCACACGCCCAGGAGCAGCATCAACCCGCCGACGGCCATGAGCACGCCGCTGCCGAACGTGGCGGCTTTCGCCGACGGGACGCCCTTGGACGCGGCGTAGCCGGCCATGGCCGCCGTCTGGGTGAGGTGGCCCACCGCCGAGCCGAAGAACAGGAACACGAACAGGATGCGGCCGATGAGTGCGATGACGTCCATGACGACCTCCGGTGCTCGGGGTCCGTCCAGTGTTGAACCAGGTCAGGTCAGCAGCAACTTGCCGAGCCTGCGCGCGGCGACGACCACTCCGACGAGGGCCATCACGGCGAAGTACGCGACGTGCCCGAGCGCGCCCCAGCCGACGTGACCCGTGGTCAGCCCCCTCATCAGCTCGATCGCGTGGTACAGCGGCGTCCACTGCACGACCGCCTGGAGCCAGCCGGGGTAGACCGACAGCGGGTAGAACGTGGTCGAGAACAGGAACAGCGGCATCACCGCCAGTTGCACCAGGTCGAAGTCGTGCCACGAGCGCATGAACGTGGCCGCGGCCATGCCGACCGCCGCGAACGCCAGCGCGACCAGCAGGCACGCGGGCAGCGCCAGCAGCGCCCACGGCGAGCCGATCAGCCCGAACCCGAGCATGACCGCGAGGAAGCCGGCCGAGTACAGGCCGCCGCGGATGAGGCACCACGCGGCCTCGCCGAGCGCGATGTCGACCGGGCCGAGCGGCGTGGCCAGCACGGCGTCGTAGGTCTTGGCGTACTTGAACTTGAAGAACAGGTTGAACGTCGCCTCGAACACCGCGCCGTTCATCGCCGAGGCGGCCAGCAGGGCGGGCGCGACGAACACGGCGTACGGCACGGGCCCGCCGGGGCCGTCGACCGTGGCGACGAGCCGGCCCAGGCCGTAGCCCAGGGAGAACAGGAAGAACAGCGGTTCGAAGAAGCCGGAGAGGACCGACATCCAGCCGCGCCTGCTGACCAGGTACGAGCGTTCGACCAGCACGTGCGCGCGGCCCGCGTACAGGCCCGGCGGGACGATCCGGAGCAGCAGCCCGGCGCCGTCGCGCGGCCGGACCGGCGTGGGTGCGTCCGCGGTGGAGGTCTCGTTGGTCATACGGCCAGCCTCCGGTGGAAGTAGCGGCGGCCCAGGACCACGCCGAGCGCGACCAGGGCGGACAGGTAGGCGACGTGGCCCAGCGCGGGCAGCGGGCCCAGGGTGCCGAACGTCGCGCCGCGGGTCAGCTCGATGCCGTGCCACACGGGGGTGAGCCAGGCCAGCGGGTGGATCCAGCCGGGCAGTTGGTCCAACGGGAAGAACGCGCCGGTGAACAGGGTCATCGGCATCAGGACGAAGCGGAAGACGGCGTTGAACGAGTCCGGCTTCTCCCTGGTGGCGGCGAAGGCCACCACGGGCGCGCTGAACGCCATGCCGGCCAGGGTGGCGAACGGCACGGCCAGCAGCGCCCACGGGCTGGTGATCGCGCCCAGCGCCGCGGCGACGGCCAGGAACACGGCGGTGCCCGACGCCAGGCGCAGCGCGATCCACAGCAACTGGCCGTGCAGCACCTGCGCGGGCGTGATCGGCGTGGACACCATCGCCAGGTACGTGCGCTGCCACTTGAAGGACGAGAACACCGCCCACGTCGACTCGAACATCGCGTTCTGCGCGGCGGTGATGACCAGCAGCGCGGGCGCCAGGTACACGAGGTACGGGTGGCCGCCGGTGGCCTCGCCCTGCCGCACCTGCGAGCCGAAGCCGACCCCCATGGCCAGCAGGAACAGCACCGGTTGCAGGAAGTTCGAGATGACCGTGGCCCGCCAGTTGCGCCGGTACCAGGTCCAGTGGTGCTCCACCGCGATCAGGGCGGCCCGCCACGGGCCGACGACGTGCGCCTCCACCTCAGTCCACCAACGTCCGGCCGGTCAGGCGCAGGAACACGTCCTCCAACGTGCTGCGGCGCACCAGGCTGGACACCGGTCGCACGCCCCGCGCGTGGGCCGCCGCCAGGGCCGCCTCGCCGTCGCCGGTGTAGAGCAGCACCCGGTCGGGCAGGACCTCGACCCGTTCGGCCAGGTCGCGCACCTGCTCGGCGCTCTGCTCACCCGGCGGGAAGCGCAGCTCCAGCACCTCCCGGGTCGAGTAGCGGCGGATCAGCTCCGCGGGCGAGCCCTCGGCCGCGATCCGGCCGCCGTCCATCACCACCAGCCGGTCGCACAGCTGCTCGGCCTCGTCCATGTAGTGCGTGGTGATGATGAGCGTGACGCCGGACTGCTTGAGCCGGAACAGCCGGTCCCACAGCAGGTGGCGGGCCTGCGGGTCGAGGCCGGTGGTCGGTTCGTCGAGCAGCAGCAGCTCCGGGTCGTTGACCAGGGAGCGGGCGATCGTGAGCCGCCGCTTCATGCCACCCGACAGCGGCTCCACCTCGGCCTCGGCGCGGTCGCTGAGCTGGGCGAACTCCATCAGCTCGACGGCACGCTCGCGCACCGCCGCCCGGGACAGGCCGAAGTAGCGGCCGTAGACCTGGAGGTTCTGCCGGACGGTCAGCTCGGTGTCGAGGTTGTCCTGCTGCGGCACCACGCCGATGCGGGCCCGGATCCTCGGGCCGTCGGTGTCCGGGTCCATGCCCAGCACCCGCAGCGCGCCGCCGGTGCGCGGTGACACGCACGACACCATGCGCATGGTCGAGGACTTGCCCGCGCCGTTGGGGCCGAGGAAGCCGAACGCCTCGCCCTTGCGCACCTCGACGTCGATGCCCCGGACGGCTTCGAACGAGCCGAAGTGCTTGGTCAGGTCCTTGGCGTGGACGAGGGTGGAGGTCACGTTCGTCACGTTAGCGGCGGGGTCCGACATTTCCGGAACCGTTTTAGGGTGGCGCCGTGGAGATCGAGCTGAGTTGGCCGGTCGCGACCGACGAACGGCTTCGGGCCGAAGTGCACGAGGTGCTGCACGCCGTGGTGGCCGCCGGCGGTGCGATCGGCTGGACGTCGCCACCGGGGCGCGCGCAGACCGACGCCTGGCTGGACGGCGTGCTCGCGTCGCCTTCGGACGGTGCGCTCGTCGTGGCGCGTGTGGACGGTGTGCTGCGCGGCACGGCGTCGTGGAAGCGTTCCGACAGCGAGGTGTTCGCGCACATGGCCGAGGTGCGGCGGGTGACCTCGCACCCGGCGGCCCGAGGGCTCGGGTTGGGCGCGCGGTTGTTGGGCGCGGTGGTCGAGCACGCGCGTGCGGCCGGGCTGGAGATGCTGACGCTCGGCGTGCGCGGCAACAACCACGGCGCGATCCAGCTGTACGAGAGCTTGGGGTTCCGCGAGTGGGGCCGCCTGCCGAACGTGATCGCGGTGGGCGACGTCCGGTTCGACGACGTGCGCATGTACCTGCCGCTGGGCCACCGCCCCGGCGTCGTGCTGCACGGTTCCGCGCCGGGCGGGCCGGGCTCGTCGCCGGCGCGCGCGTCGGCCGGTCGGCGTCAGGCGGGGCGCGTTGCGACACCGGCCCGGACCGCTGGGCGGACCGGGCCGTTGCAACAGCAGCTCAGAGGTTCGGGAACCAGAGCTTGATCTCGCGCTCGGCCGACTCCGGCGAGTCCGAGCCGTGGACCAGGTTGAACTGGACCTCCAGGCCGAAGTCACCGCGGATCGTGCCGGGGGTGGCCTTCTCGACCGGGTCGGTGCCGCCGGCCAGCTGGCGGAACGCGGAGATGGCGCGCGAGCCCTCCACGACGACGGCGACCAGCGGGCCGCCGGTGATGAACTCGACCAGGTCGTTGTAGAACGGCTTGCCGTCGTGCTCGGCGTAGTGCTGCTCGGCGGTCGCGCGGTCCACGACGCGCAGCTCCAGGGCGGCCAGCTTCAGGCCCTTGCGCTCGATGCGGGAGATGACCTCGCCGACCAGGCCGCGGCTGACGCCGTCGGGCTTGACCAGGACCAGGGTGCGCTCGCTCACGGCGGTCGGTACTCCTTCGTACGGGATTGTGCAACTGGGGTAAAGGGTAGCCGGAGCTGCGATAGTGCCGGCCGTGGCCACCGAGAAGCCCCACCTGGGGAGCACCCTCACCGGAGCCGCGGTGCTGTTCGTGCTGCTGCGGCTGCTCGCGGTGTCGCACTACGACTGGCACACGGCGTTCGCGCTGCTGCACACGTTGGACCTGGAGGACGCGCCGGGGCTGTTCCTGGGGACGTTCATGGCGGACGCGTGGATCAGCAGCGCGCTATTGGTGGTGATGGTGCCGTTGACGGTGTTCTACGCGGTCGGGAGGCGGTCCCGGGCGGCACCGCTGGCGGTCGCGGTGCTGGTGGCGTTCCTGGTGGCGCACGTCCTCTCGTACCACCGGTGGTGGATGCCGGTCGGCGCGGTGGTGTTGACGGCGCTCGTGGTGCTCGTGGAGCGCATGCGGCGGCTGCACGCTCAGATGGACTTCGTGCTGCGCCGGTTCGGGTACGTGGTGGGCGCGGTGGCGTTGGTGGTGGCGGCGGTCGTGGGCACGCCATGGGTGCCGTTGGAGCGGATCGAGGTCGGTGACGACACGATCGAGGCCTACGTGATGGAGACCAGCCCCGGGTTCTTGAAAGTGCTCGGCGCGCAGGAGCGGGGGTTCCGCATCCTGCGCGCCGAGGACGTCCGGTCACGCGTCGAGCTGGCCGACCACTAGCGGGTACCGAGACGGCATCCTCGGCGAGTGTCACGAACGTTGCTCCGTGCGCGATGGTGTGGGGGTGAAGCCGTGGTTACCGCGCCTCGCGCGGTTCGTGGTCGCCGCCGGACTGGGTGCCGGCGTCCTGTGGGTGGCGTTGCTCGATCCGGCTCCTCGTGGCGAGATGAGCACGTTCGGTCAGTTCGCACTCGCCGCCGCCACGATGGTGCTGTTGTTGTGGGACCAGTTGGTCAAGGTGGTCACACACGCCCCCGTTGATGTCGACGGGCTCGCAGACGACTTGGCGCAGGCCATGCGGGCCCAGTGGCAGCAGGCCGCCACGGAACGCGGGCTGCTGCAGCCGGCGCCACTGCCCATACGGTGGCGGCGGAGCAGGGAGCCCGTTGCCGGTCCGTCGTCGGCCGCCACGACCACCCGGGACGGGCACGTGCCGTTCGACCCGCTGCCGGGACTGGACCGGGTCACCTCGGCCAGGTTGCGCAACGGGGACCGGAGAACCTTGCACCGGATCTACGGCGGACTTCCTTCGGGACGGTTGATCATCACCGGCGAGCCGGGCAGTGGCAAGTCCTCCGCGGCGGTGCTGCTGCTCCTGGACGCTCTGCGGTATCGCGATCAGGTCGACCCGGCCGAGCGGCAGCGGGTGCCGGTGCCCGTGCTGATCACCCTCTCCGGTTGGAACCCCGGTAACCAACCGTTCATGGAGTGGCTCGTCGGCAAGCTCGGCACGCTGCCGCTCCTGCACGGGCGCAGGGGCGGGGAGCGGGCGACCGCGTTGCTGCGCGCCGGTCGCATCGCGGTGTTCCTGGACGGTCTGGACGAAATGCCGGAACACACCAGGGCGATCGCCCTGCGCTCGCTCACCCGGCAGGTGACCGCACGATTGGTCCTCCTCACCCGTACCCGTGAGCTGGTGGTCGCGGCCACACAGCACATCCTGGTCGGGGCCGTCGCGCTGGAACTGCTCCCGCTGCGGCCGCCGGATGTCGCGGATCACCTGTTACGGCCGTTGCCGGACCCACCTCCGCCATCATGGCGACGCGTCGCCGACACCGTGGTGAACGACGCCGGACACCCGTTGACCCAAGCCGTGTCCACGCCTCTCACCGTCAACCTGGTGCGGGACACCTACCCCGTTGACGGCCCGGTGGACGAGCTGCTCGACACCTCGCGCTTCGCCGATGCCGCGGCCATCATCCGACACCTCCTCGACCACGTCATCGAGTCGGCTTACGCACAGGGTCCCGGAAAACCGGTCTCTCGCTACGACGGGGCCACCGCCCGCCGCACCCTCTTCCACATCGCCGGTCACCTGAGCCGTGCGGGTAGCCGCGACCTGGAGTGGTGGTCGCTACCCACTTGGGTGCCTCGGCCGGTCAGGGTGACCCTCGCAACCGCTGTCGGGACAGGTGCAGGCTGGATCGTGTTCGCCACGATGGGCATCGGGAGCCCGCCGGCGAAGTTCTCGGGGGTCGCGCTGTACGGCTTGACGTTCGGTCTGGCAGCGACCTTCGTCGTACCTGACCCACCGCACCGGGTCCGACTCGCGGTCGGACACCTGGTGCGCCCGCGGCTCACCGTGCCGGAGCGGATCGGGGTCGTGGTGGGCGGTGCGGTGCCCGGGATCGCGGTGTGGCAGGTGACGGAGCCGATCGTCGGGTTGGCCTTGGGCGCAGTCCTCGTGTTCGGGTTCGCCGCCTTCCTGGGCCTGCTGAACGGAACCACCTCCAGCGGTGGCCTCGAAGCGGCGGAGCCTGTCGAAGCGTGGCGGCATGACGTCATCGCGCACCTCTTGTCCGGGGCGCTCGCCGGTGTGGCGGTCTGGCTGCTGACGTTCAGCCTGTCCGGGTGGACGGCGGCCCTGGCGTACGGGGTGCTGACCGGCCTGCTGGTCGCCTCGGCGACGCAGACCTTCCTGGCCCAGGTCTACTTCACCTTGCGGTACGGGACACCGATCCGCCTGCTCCGCTTCTTGGAGGACGCGCGGTCCCGCCACCTGATCCGCACCGTCGGTCCGGTCTACCAGTTCCGCCATGCCCTGCTCCAGGATCACCTCGCCGAAGCGCCCACCAGCGGCAACCCTCCGGAGCGGTAGGCCGATGGCGGTAGGGCGAGCGTCGCCCTACCGCCATCGGACCCGTCCTACCTGGTCAGGACGACCACCGAGCGGGCCGGTGCGGTGAGCGTGCCGTTGGTGGTGGTGGCCTTGTCGCCGGTCAGGGGGTGGTTCCGCCAGTCGCCCGCGACCGTGAGGGTCTTGGACGTCGGGTAGGGGTTGATGACGACCAGGATGCCGTCGAGCGCGGGATCGGTGTCCGGGCCGACGGTGTCGTCCAGGAGTGCGGCGACGATCCCGGGTTCGGCGGTCGGGAACGACAGCTTCTGCTGCACCAGTGCCGCGTCGTTCAGGGTGAACAGCGGGGAGGACGCGCGGATGCGGAGGAGTTGCAGGGTGTTGTCCAGGGCCGCGCGCATGTCCGCCGAAGACGGCTCCAGGGCGGGGTCGGCCAGCAGGGGTGCGGCGTAGGGCCACTTGTCCTCGTTGTCGGCCGCCGGCGGCAGGCCGCGCGCGAAGCCGTTGTCGCGCAACGACGGGTCGTAGCGGTTGAACCAGTCACCCGAGTCGTAGCTGTTGCGGTCCAACGACTTCGAGCGCAGGAACTCCGCGCCGGCGTGCAGGAACGGTTGGCCCTGGCCCAGCAGGACGGGCGCGAGGGCGACCTTCTGCATCCGCACGCGGTCCGCCATGGACGTGCCGACGGGCAGCTTGAACACCTGCGAGTCGAACAACGTCTCGTTGTCGTGCGCGTCGACGTACGTGATCACGTCGGCCGGCCCGCCCGCGTACCCGGCGGGTGAGCCGTTGTACGTCACGTCACGACCCGAGACCTCGCCGCCGGCGGTGGAGCGGAACCGGTAGGACGCCATGTTGCCCGCCATGCCCAGCTTCACCAGGTCGGTGTAGTTGGTCAGGCGCGCGGTCACGTCGCCGTTGGCCGGTGAGCCGTTCGGGTCGCCCGCCAGACCCGACGCCAGCCCCTGCACGCGCGGGTCGGCGTCGAACGGTCCGCCGCCGCGCACCGCGTCGCGCAGCCGGTCGCTGAACGTGCCGATGCCCGTCCCGGCCATGTTCGCCTGGGTGGCCTGCTCGAACCGGGCGTTGCCGGCGACCTCGCCGAAGTCCCAGCCCTCGCCGTAGATCCGGATCTTGCGCCCGTCCACGCCGTCGCGCTCGACGGTCAACGCGTCCAGCGCCGCCCGCACGGCCAGGATGTTCGCCTTCGGGTGGTGGCCCATCAGGTCGAAGCGGAAGCCGTCCACCTTGTAGAGCCTGGCCCAGCGCACCGCGGAGTCGACGACGAGCTTGCCCATCATGGCGTTCTCGGTCGCGGTGTTCGCGCAGCACGTCGAGTCGGCCACGGTGCCGTCGAGGTTGAGCCGCTGGTAGTACCCCGGCACGACCTTGTCCAGCACGGACGTCGGCGCGTCACCGGCCGCGGCCGTGTGGTTGTAGACCACGTCCACGACCACGCGGTTGCCGTTGTCGTGCAGCGACTTCACCATCTCGCGGTACTGCTTCGAGCGCGCCCAGCCGGTCTGCGCGTCGTCCGTGGCGTACGAGCCCTCGGGCACGTCGTAGTGGTACGGGTCGTAGCCCCAGTTGAAGCCGTCCTTCGCGGCCACCCCGGCCAGGCAGGCTTGCTGCTGCGGCGACTCGGCGGGCAGCGACGCCAGGTCGCACGCCGGCCGCTGCTGGTCCGCGCGCTTCTCCGGGATGGTCGCGATGTCGAACGTCGGCAGCAGGTGCACGGTGTCCAGCCCCGCGGCCGCCAGCTCGCGCAGGTGCGTCATGCCGACCGAGGACGAGTGGGTGAACGCGCGGTACGTGCCGCGGTCGGGCTCGGGAACGGTGGTGTCCCCGATGGAGAAGTCGCGGACGTGCAGCTCGGTGATGCCGTGCTCGGTCGGGTCACCGTCCAGGCCGCGGGCGACGTGCCCGGCCCAGTCGGCGGGCATGGTGCGGGCGTCGCCGAGGTCGGCGAACTGCGAGTGCGTCGAGTTCACCGCCAGCGCCACCGAGTACGGGTCGGTCACGGTCACCGCGCGCCCGGCGACGGTCACCTCGAACAGGTAGAACCTGTCCCGCCACGCACCGGAGGCCGACCACGAGCCGGACGCGTCGTCGCGCGCCATGTCCACGGTCGTCGCCGTGCCGCCGGGCTGGTCGAACACCTGCAACTTCACCGAGGACGCCGTGGGTGCCCACAGCCGCGCGGTCACCCGGTCGCCGTCGAACGTCGGCCCGTAGGTCAGCGCGGACGCCGCCGCGGCGAACCGGTCGTCCAGCACGCCGGCGATCTGCACGCCCGTGCGGTGCCGCAGGCCCCCGCCCGGATCGACGTGCACGGCGGACAGCTTGCCGCGCAACGCCTCGTCCAGCCGTTCGCCGTCACGCACCCGGAACACCGGCTTGCCCCGCAGGTGCGGGAACCGCGCGGGCACGGCGTCCGACGACGGTTCCAGCCGCAGCACCTTGCCGTCGTACTCCAGCCGGTAGCCGTCGGACGGCACCACGGGCACGTCCCACACGACCAGGTCCTCGGACACCCAGATCGCCTTGGCCTTGGTCAGGTCGTCGTCCACGCCCTCACCACCGGACGGCGGCAGCACGTAGGAGATCGAGCCGTCCGGCTTGGTCGAGCCGGAGACGTACCAGACCTCGTGGCCCGTGCCCGTGACGTCGAGGAACTGGTCCGGTCCCGGGTCCTTGGCGTCGCCGCGGTGGATGATGTTGCTCAGCCCGGCCGCGCCCGGTTCCAGCGGCACGGACCAGTACACGCCGAACCCGTCGGTCCCGTCCGGCACGCGGGACTGGTTCCAGCCCGGGCTCGGTTCCAGCGACCCGGTCCAGTGGTAGAGCGTCCAGTCGGTGTAGTCGCCGTCGGGCCGGTTGTAGTGGATCACCGCGCGGTTCTGCGCGGCGGCGAGGGTCGCGTGGACCTCGTCGCCGTCGACCCAGGCGCGGCCCGCCGTGCGGCCGGTCGCCTCGACCGTGCCGTTGCGCAGCACGGAGAACTCGACGGGCGCGGTCGCGGGGACGGTCGCCACTCCCCCGGTGAACGGGTGGTCGGCACCGTTCGCCCGCACCACGAGACCGGTGGCGTCACCGGTGTGCGTCACCACGGCTCGCCCGGTCGCGGCGACCTCGCTGGCGTGGACGGCGGCCTGGCCTTGCGCCAGCCACACCTGCGGCGTGGCGCTCGGGTCGACGAACCGGTCGCCGTCGGTGTCCTTCTCGTCGCCGCGGTGGGCGATCAGGCCGACCGATCGCGCGCCCGGCTTGAGCTTCACCCACGCGAACCGGCCGTACGGCGTCTCACCGGCGAACGGCAGCGGCGCGTCCCAGGTGGGCGCGTTCTCGACGTCGCCCCACGCGTGCAGGCCCCAGCCGTCGTAGTCGCCCGCGGGGCGGTTGTAGTGCACCACCAGCCAGTCGGACGTCACGGTGGTCGGCGGCTCGACCGGCGGTGCGGCCACCAGGCCGACCCGGGCGCCGTCCGCGCCCAGCGCGCCTTTGGCGTCCTTGGCGACGACGCGGACCTCGACGTCCTTGCCCGCGGCCGCGCCCGGCAGGCCCGCCAGGTCGGCGAACACCCGGTACGGCGCGGCGTCGTCGGTGCCGAGCACCTGCCAGTCGCGCTCGCCCTGGACCCGGGCGGCGAAGGTGGCCTGCGCGTAGGGCGAGGTGACGCCGTCGGCGCGCAGCTCGACCCGGTCGTCCAGCACGGTCCCGGTCGGCGGCACGGCCAGCGTCGGCGTGGGCGCGGCGGACGGGATCCGGCCGGTCGAGCGGAGCACCAGGACGGACAACGCGGGGACGGTCACGCTGACCTCGCCGTTGGCGGCGTTGACCTGCGAACCCGCGGCGGGCCAGACCGGGCGGTAGCCCCGGCCCGACACGGGGACGTCGACGGTCGCGGGGGCGGTGCCCGCGTTGGCCACCACCACGTGCTCGACCTGCTGGGTGCGGCCCGTGCGGCTGAACGCGAGCACGTCACCCCGCACCAGGCGCAGCTCCTGGTTCCCCTCGCGCCACACCGGGTCGCGGTCCACGAACTTCGCCAGGTCCCGGAGCTGCCGGTACAGCGGGTGGTCGGTGCGGAAGTTGTCCACCGCGCCGGTGCGGTCGCTGCCGACCAGGTCCTCGGCCGCGTACTCGGGCGTCTTCGAGGCGAACATGTCCTGCCGGGCGAGCTTGTCGCCGCCGGTGCCCGCGAACCCCTGCTCGTCGCCGTAGTAGACGACCGGGTTGCCGCGCCACAGGTACATCAGCGCGTTGCCGAGCTCCAGCCGGTCCAGCAACTCGGCCTCGGAGATGCCCGGGCGGCTCTCCCGGACCATCCACGCGATGCGGCCCATGTCGTGGTTGCCGAGGAACGTCGGCAGCGAGGACGCGTTGGAGTCCGCGTCGGTGTAGCGGTCGTCCTCCACCAGCACCTCGCCGAGCCGGGCCGCGCCCTGGCCGGACAGGAACCGGGCCGCGCCGCTCTGGAACGGGAAGTCGAGCGTGGCCTGCATTCGGCCGGTGGTCGTGTAGCGGGACGTGAACGCCGGGTCGGCGTCGAACACCTCGCCGAAGACGAAGAAGTCCTTCTTGCCGCGCATCGCCGCGTACTGCTTCACGTGCGGCGCGAGTGCCTGCCAGAACTCCATGTTGACGTGCTTGACGGTGTCGACCCGGTAGCCGTCGATGCCCAGCGTGTCGATCCAGCTGGTGAAGATCCGCTTCATGCCCTTGACGACCGTCGGGTGCTCGGTCATCAGGTCGTCCAGGCCGAAGAAGTCGCCGTACTCGTTGGACTCGCCGCTGAACGTCGAGTCGCCGCGGTTGTGGTAGAGCTGCGGGTCGTTGAGCCAGGCGGGGGTCTTCTCGCCCTTGACCACCGGCGTGTACGGCGCGGTGAGCTTCGGGAAGGGCTCCTTGCCCGCGATCTTCGAGATGTCGACCGGGTTGCCCTGCTCGTCCAGGTACGGCTGCGCGCCCGTGCTGACGTAGTCGTACTCGCCCTCGGCGTGGTCGATCAGGTCGGCGGTGTGGTTGGCGACGATGTCGAAGAAGACCTTGATGCCGCGGCGGTGCGCGTCCTGGATGAGCCGCCGCATGTCGTTGGTGGTGCCGAAGTGCGGGTCGAGCTTCGTGAAGTCGGTGGTCCAGTAGCCGTGGTAGCCGGCCGAGATGTCGTCGCCGGAGCCCTGCACCCACCGGTTCCGGAACATGGGCGTCATCCAGATCGCGGTGACGCCCATCTCGTCCAGGTAGCCGATCTTGTCGCGCAGGCCCTTGAGGTCGCCACCGTGGTAGAAGCCCTTGTCGGCGGGGTCGTAGCCGCTCTTGAGCCGGTCGGTCTCCGCCGTGCCGCCGCGGTCGTTGCCCGGGTCGCCGTTGGCGAACCGGTCGGGCATCACGAAGTAGAACCGCTCACCGGCCAGGTCGGCCCGCAGCGCGTCCTTCGCCAGCGCCCGGTCACCGCCCCGGACCCCCGGTGCGAGGTCGGTGACGGCTCCGACCGCGAGCCGCTGCCCCACTTCGGGCGCGGCGCCGGCGGGTGGTGGCACGAACGGCACAACGGCCAGGGCGATGAGCGCGGCGACGGCCCGACGCATCGCGACCTCCTTGTCGCAAGAATTTGCAACCCCGCCCCGACGGCACGCCGGGGCGAGGTGCACAAAACCACGACAATCTCGGCCGGACAAGGCCCAGACGGCTGCAAGTGCTTGCAGACCCTTGCGTGACACAACCGTGCTGCCACTCACAGCCGAGCGCGAACCTGTCGCGCTCAGCCCGACCGCATCAACGGCGGGAAGAGCAGTTGGGCCGTTCCCCTGCGGTAGAGCGCGGCGGGTCGGCCGATCTCCGGAGTGCTGCGCCGGCCCGTGGGGACGAGGAAGTCTTCCGCCCCCGTGACCTTCCGGCGGAAGTTGCTCGGATCGAGCGGGAACCCCCACACGACCTCGTACACGCGCCGGAGGTCGCTGATGCTGAACGGCTCGGTGCAGAAGGCGGCGGCGATCGTCGTGTACTCCAGTTGGGAACGCGCCCGCTCGAGCGCCTCGCGCAGGATCACGGCGTGGTCGAAGGCGAGTTCGTCGAAGTCGACGGAGTCCACCGGGACCCACTGCGCAGCCCTGGCGTCCGTGCCGGCCACCGGAGTGGAGAGGTCCGGCACCAGGGCCAGGTACGCCACGGTGATCACCCGGCCACGCGGGTCGCGCCCTGGGTCACCGTAGGTTTTCAGCTGCTCCAGGTGCAGCCGCCGACCGTCGAGGCCAGTCTCCTCGTTCAGCTCGCGCAGTGCGGTGCGGTCCAGCGTCTCGCCGTCGCGGACGTACCCGCCCGGCAGCGCGGACATGCCGAGGAACGGCTCCTTCCCCCGCTCCACCAGCAGCACCTGCAGCCTGTCGTCTCGGATGGTGAAGATCACCAGGTCCACCGTCACCGCGACGTCGCCGGCGTGACGACCTGGGGCGACATTCCTGATCACCGAATCATCATACCCCCTAATGGTCGGATTGACCTGAAGTCGGACCGTACTTATAGTCAGAATGACCTATAGCCCGGAGGTGCGAGATGGGCACAGCCGCGACGACTCCCGCCGGAGTGCGCGACGACCGCCAGAGCACGGCCACCCGCCACCTGTGCGCCGGCGTCTACCTCGACCGCGAGTTCCGCGACCGAGTCATCCGCGACGTGCACAACGACTGCCGGCACAGGGTCGCGCCGTCCTACGGGTTCGACCTCGTCGCCGTGGTGGAGCACGCCAGGCGCGCATGGGCGTTGGGCACCGCGTACCAACTGTGCCTGGTCGCGTTGTTCGCCGCGGGCTTGTGCACCGACGTCTTGGCTACCGTGTCGGCCGTCTGCGCCCTCTTGGCGATGCGATCGGTGGCGGACGTGCCGCGCACGTCCCTGGACCTCCTCAAGCTCAAGGGACGATCGTGGGGTCACAGGTGGCGGGCCCGGGCGGAGTCGGCTGACGCCGTGCAGAGACTGCGGGAGCAGAAGCGCCGGTTCTGGCTGGACCTGGGCACCTGCGCCCTGCTCGTGGTCGTCGTGGCAGTCACCGCCAAGCTGACGTCGTCCTCCTTGTCGGCCGCGCTGCCCCAAGGGGTGGTGACGCTGCTCCTCGCGGCCGCTCTCGCGGTGGTCGCGGGCGTGACGCGGCAACTCGCCTTGAACCGGCTGCACCGGACGGCGGACCTCCGGCCGCCCCGCCTGTCCAAGCGGTCGGAAGTGGTCGACGCACAACAGGCGAGCACCCTGGTGGTGTACGGCCACCACTACTCCAGCCAGAGCACCCCGAGCCCTTTCGTGGGCAGCGGGTTCGTGCACCGGTGGCCACCGCAGTCGATCCAGCTGGTGCGCGACGAAGCCAAGAAGTCGGAGTTCATCGCGAGCGACCACCCCCGTTTCGACGCCCCCGAACTCGTGCGCTTCCTGCGAAAAGCGGCCACCGAACTGGGGAGCCACCAGGAAGGGCCGGGATTACCCGGGTTACACGTGCGAGACCGGCTCTTCATCGCCGAAGAGCACGTCGCCGCAGCCCGACACCTCTTGCTCGACGAGCCGACCGCCAACGAGATCGAGCAGATCATCAACGACCCCGGCAGCCTGGTCAAGCACTACCTGGAGATCGGGGTCAGCAGATCTGGCGAAGTGGTGACGACGCTCTTCCTGAACCTGACCCTGGGGGCGCGCACGCTGAACATCGATTTCGCCCTGGGCATGCTCACGAGCCTTCCCCGGGAATTCCGGGTGGTCGACGCGTACCGGCGCAACGGTGCCGGGGAAGTCGTCCGCTCGGCCTTCCGCTCGTTGCGCGACCTCCCCCGCGAACTCCGCGGGTCGTGGCACCTCGGCACAGCGCCGTGGGTGGCCATCCGCGCGTGGTACGCCAGGAAGGACCGCACCCTCGTGTCGAAGCGGAACTCGGTCATCGGCGCCCGGGTCAGCATCCGCCAGGAATCGGACCTGAAGGACCGGGACCGGCACATCGCCTTCGACGCGCCGGAGATCCTGAAGAACAAGAACTTCATCCTCAACCCGATGATCGAGTCGATCGTCGAGTTCCTCAAGCTCAAGGGGATGGACGTTTCCACGTTCGAACGTCAGGTCAACACCATCATCAACGCCAACGTGTTCAACACGGGAAGTCTCAAGTTCGACAACTCGGCGATAGGCCAGGACGCCACGGTGAACCAGGCCGGGACCGCCACGCCGAACAGCCCTTCGGGAGATGTGGGATGACCATGAGAATAACCGTCGAAGGCGCGATGCTGACCGGTGACGGGAACACCATCACCGGCAGCGCCATCGGCCCAGGGGCGTCAGTGGGCCCGGCGGCTGCACGCCTACCGGAGAAGCGGGAAGAAGGCCACCGCATCGGAGTGATCACCATGACCCCGGCCGAGACCCGGGCGGTTCGCGACGTGCTCGCCTTGTCGCCGCTGCGGGACGGCTTCCACTCGGGCACGCGGTTCACCCGCGTCGTCGCCGTGCGGACGCACGGCCAGGGGCAAGGTGCGGCCATGGACGCGGCACGGCGACTGGTCCACCACTTCTCACCGGAGGTGCTGGTCCTGGCGGGCATCGCGGGCGCCATCGATCCGGGGCAGCGCATCGGGGACGTCGTGGTCGCCACCAAGGTCGTGGGTTACGACCTGCAGAAGAAGACCTCGCACGGCACGCAGCACCGGGGTCGCCACTGGGAAGCCCCGGCGACCGTCGGGCGCGCCGTCGACGACTTCTTCTCCACGCGGGGAGAACCGGCCGCGATCGACGACTTCCTGGCGCACTCCGGACTGATCGGCTCCGGCAACGTCGTGATCGCCGCCGACAACGCCCCGGAGCGCCGGTACCTGAGGTCGTTCAACGACAAGGTGCTGGCGGTGGACATGGAGTCCGACGGGTTGGGGCAGTTCTGCCACGAGGCAGGGAGCCGGCCCTGGGTCGTCGTACGAGGGATTTCCGACCTCGCCGACGCGCAGAAGGACGACGACGCGCATGAGATCGCGTCCAGGAACGCGGCCGTTGTCCTCCGCGATCTGATCCCTTACCTGGTCAGGTGAGGCAGGTGGTCGAGTTCATCCTGGCGATCGCCAGTTCCCTGGTCGCGACCTGCCTCACCGTCGCGTTAGGTTGGGCGTTCTCCCGTCGCGTCCGGCGGTCGTTGACGGCTTTGTTCTCGCGCCTGGCCGGGCTTCCCGTGCAACATGTCTACCGGCGCCAGGAACTCGCCAGTCCGGATCTCGCGCGTGACCTGACGAGAGCTCACTGGATCCGCGTGCTGGCGGGCCGCGGGAACGAGTTGACCCGCGACACGTTCAGCTCCGTCTGGGCGGACGGGACGCGACCGCAGCAGGTCGTGCAGGTCCTGCTGCCCGACCTGCGTTCGAGCCCGCACTCGTGGCTGGCCAAGCGCGAGGAGGACGTGCGGCGCGCGGACCCGGCTTTCGCGTCCGGGTTCCTCGCCGAGCAGGTCCGCGTGAACGCGAACTACGTGGCCGCCGCGGCCCGCCGCCACGGCAACGTGTCACTGCGCTTCTACGACCTGCCGAACAGGTACCGGCTGGTCATCACCAACGAGGTCGCGTACCTGACGTTGTACGGCGGATCGGCGCACGGCCGCCACTCGCCCTGCATCGCCGCCCGGCAGTCCAGCCTGCTCTACGACCTCGCGCTGTCGCTGTTCAGCTTCGCCTGGGAGCAGAGCAGCCCAGGAGGATCCGCCCTCGAAGACGCCGCCTGAGGTGCGGGTGCGGGCTTCGACGCGTACCTGGTCACCGGCTCGCCCCTCGTGGGGGCGGGCCGGTGCGGTCGGCACCACTCCCGCTCACGACTGGCCGGGCGCGAAGGTCCCGCGCGTCGGGCAGAACCGCCCGGCCCCCACGGGACCCCGTACCGGACATCGGCGACCAGGGACGAGCCGAGGTCGATCCGGTGTGGACGCGCCCCGGGTCGGGGTCACCGCCTCTCGGGCTGGAGCGTCTTGCTCCACAACGACCGGCCCTTGATGTCGCGCAGCCACACGGTCAGCTCGCCGTCCCGCGTCACCTCGACCTCGCCGAAGTGCTGGAACCCGTCCAGCGGGGTGGTGTTCGCGGCCGGCGGGGCGTTGACGAACACCGCTTCCGGGCCGAACGTCGGGTCGAGGGTGTTCGGGCCGAACGCGCCCGCGTTCAGCGGACCGGACACGAACTCCCAGAACGGGTCGAAGTCCTGGAACGACGCGCGCTCCGGCGAGTAGTGGTGCGCGGCCGTGTAGTGGACGTCCGCGGTGAGCCACACGGTGTTGCGCACGCGCCGCCGCTTCAGCTCCCTCAACACCCACGCCAGCTCGTGCTCACGACCGCCCGGCGCACCCGGCAGGCCGTTGGCGACGCCCTCGATGTCCGTGCCGTCCGGCACGGTCAACCCGATCGGCAGGTCGGCCGCGATGATCTTCCAGGTGGCCCGGCTGCGGTCCAGGGAGTCCACCAGCCAGCGGGCCTGCCGCTCGCCCAGCACGTGCCCGACGCCGTCGCGCGGTGCCGTGTTGGCGTCCTTGTACGACCGCATGTCCAGCACGAACACCTCGACGTGCGCCCCGTGCCGGAACTTGCGGTACACCCGGCCGTCCACCGCCTGCCGCGGGTCGATCGGCTGCCACTCGTGGAACGCCCGGAACGCCCGCGCCGCCAGCACGTCCACCCGCTTCTCGGTGTACGCGGGCGAGGTGAGGATCTCGCCGGGGTACCAGTTGTTGGTCACCTCGTGGTCCCACGACGTGAGTCAGCCAACTACAGTCGACATGGGCCCCTACCAGCGAGGATGCCGATCATGAGCGCACCGACCCCTCGGAAACGCCGGCTCAAGAAGCAGACGAGCAACCGGCCGCCGGTCGTCCCGTTCACGCCCGACAACGATGCCGCACTGTGCTACCTGCGGCAATCGCACTTCTCGGACGAGAGCACCTCCACGGAGGTGCAGACGCGGGACACGCACCGATGGGCAAGCGCCTACGACGTCCCGATCACTGAGACCGTAGAGGACCTGCACGTCTCCGGAGACTTGGAACCCTACAAGCGGGATGGGCTCAAGGTCTGGCTGTCCGACGCGCCGCCAAAGCCGTGGAAGACGTTGGTTGTCTCGAAGCTTGATCGGCTGGTGCGCAACGTGATGGACGCGCTCGCCTTGCTTGAATGGCTCAGGGCACGAGGCAAGCGGCTGGTCAGCATTGCGGAAGGCATCGATTCGAGTAACTCGATGTCGGAGTTCATGATCACCCTGATTGCCGCGTTCGCACGCATGGAGCGCGAACGAATGAGGGAGCGTTTCCGCGACTCGAAAGCAGCCCTCAAGGAAGCGGGCCGCTGGGCAGGGGAAGGCCATATCTACGGCACCATGCCCGTGGAGTTGCCCAAGGGCGGCTGGATCCTCGGACTCGACCCGTATGCGGTCAAGATTCTTCACACGCTTTCCAAGATGGCACGGGCAGGGAAGAGCCTTACCGAGATGTGCGACTGGTTGACGGAAAACAAGGTCGTGACGCCAAGGGACAGGCAATTGCAGCTAGGTGCAGAGCGACGAGGAGAAGACCTCACAACGGTCGAACTAAAAGAGAAAACGTGGCGGCTGACTTCACTCCGCCGCTTGCTGGTCGACCCCGCCCTAGTGGACTTCGGCATCTTCGAACCCGCCGAACAGGCGGACATATCGGCCCGGCTGGAAGAAAAGGCGCGACGGAAGGCGCGAGGCAGCAACCAGCCTTACCAATTCTCCGGTGTCCTGGTGTGCCCGGAGTGCCTCGAACCCCTGTGGCACCGCATCGCGACCAATACACGCACCCGGAAGGATGGAAGCAAGAGCGAGTACGTATACCGGTACTGGCGTTGCCCATCACGCAAGCACGGCCCGTCCATGCGAGCGGAAGAAATCGAGCCCTTGGCCGAACAGGCTTTCTACAGGATCTTCGCAATGGTTCCGGTCCGGGAGCGCATCGTTTTGCCGCCTACCAATCATGCCAACGACATTGCGAAACTGGAGCGTGAACACGGCAAGCTGATGTCCGGAATTGCTCGGGCCAAGTCACCGGAAGCCAGGCGTCAGATCATGGACGACGGGGACAAGATCCTAGCCGATATCGACATGCTCAGAGCTCTCCCGGCCGACCCTGGCGGCGTGCAATGGGTTCCGACCGATCGAACCTGGCAACAAGAGCTAGCGGTGATGACACCGGAAGATCGACGCCTCAGGTGGCTCGAATTGGGGTTCGCGTTCGCGGTGCAGAAACGGCCCGATGGTACGTGGTCCGCCGGTTGGCGTTTGCCGGATGGCTGGCAGGAAGCAATGCCGGAACTAGCCGAATGGCGCGACCGGATCGGCACCACTGGCGAGACGGTAGAGGTCACCGATCTACTCGACTGGACTAGGGTCGGTTTGACCGAGCCAAAACACGGCCAGGATCAAAGCTAGGAAACCAATGACAGAGGGCCCCTCCGCACTTTGCGAAGGGGCCCTCTGTCATCAGGTCGACAGGCTCATTGTCTACGTTGCTGTTCCGGGATCAACACATCGCATACCTCGCCGATTCTCTCGGCCAACTGCCGGACGTCTGCGCCGTCAACGGTTATCCAAATTTCTCCGTCAAGCCCAGCCATGAGCGTTGCCGGAATCCGCCGTTGATCGTCCTTAGTGGACGCTCCGGCGGCGATGTCATCCACCGCCCGGACCCACCTCCCCGTCCACAGGGAGGGAGCCCTTGTCATGTCCGTCCGACAATGGAATCCGGCCCGTCTCCGGACCGTTCAGGAGTGGGCCGGCCCGCCTCCCTGACGGACGTCCGCGCTGGTCAGCCGAGGGACCAAGGCTCAGGGAGGCGGCAGGGAAAGGTCCCTGACTCCCTGGCGTCCTCCGTCCGTCCATATAGGTCTCAAGAGCACTCTCGGCACGACGGGTGATCGCATCGGCAACGTCCTCAGATCGAACGACCATTGCGCCGTCAGATTTACGAGACTGAATTCCGAACCCGAGAAGCACGGCCCGGAGATCACGTGCGGTCCACGGTTCGTATTCTTGCGGGTTGAGCGCAACCAGTCGCGAGAGAACAGTTTGAGTGCGGACACGACTCTCTCCTTGGATCACTGATTGAATGTCACGCAGGTAATCGGCAGGTACGGCTTCGACCTCTTTCAAGTCCGAGCCGGCCGTAAGGGGCAAGTTTCCAATATTTGAGATGGCGCGCCTAATGACGGGCGTCACCTCATCGATGCCGTCCTCGAACGGCAGGTAAAACGTGCGCACGAGCTCGAACGAGTTGTGCGTGACGCCAACCGCAACACAGGTTCCCCGGTCGGTGTGCATCCTGAGTTCGGTTGCCCGGACACCAGCCCGGTACTTGCCCGACCCCAATAGCCCATCATTGGCGATGTGGTCCGCGACAGCAAATGCCACGCCACACGACACGTTCCGCGTGATCTCTTTCGGAATACTGTCCTTCGTTGGCGACTGGGTAGCCAGCAGGAGAACTATTCCGTACTTGCGACCACGCTTGATCAGTTTGACCGCGAGTTCTTCCGCTCGCTTTCCGTACTTTCGGTGCTGGAAGAGTTCGTGACACTCGTCTATTGACAGGATGATCGGGTGCAGGCCCAACCGTGGGTTGTCGGCGAGTCTGCGCGACACCTTCGGCGGTCGGCCTGACTGCCCGCCGAGAGTACGGCCGCGCCGCTCCATTTCACCGAGAAGATCCTCTAGCGCTTGAACGGCATCGGCGGCGACTGAGTCATCCATTCCCATGCGATAGCGACTCAGGCGCGGTACCAGGGGATCGAAATCGGGGCTCTCTCCCATCACGAACGCCCATAGTTCGGCGGTTGGGTCTAGCGCCGCCCCAACCATCAGCACCCGGAGAAGATTAGTCTTTCCTTGTCCGGGCCTGCCGCCGACCAACCAGTTACTTCCGACCAATGGCGCGTTGATTACTAGTCCGCGTTGCGTCAGGCCAAACGGAACACCTTCGAACACGTCAACGGCCCCGTCATGCAACAGCGGCCAATCACCAGCGCCACCGGAGAGCGTGCCTTTGTCAGCAACCCACAGGTCCAGAACTCCGTCTTCCTCCCCTGTGGTGGGCCACGTCTCCAATGACGCGCGCCCTAGGTTGGCCGCCAACACCTTGCGCCGATCGGACACCATCTCCGCCGTCACTCCGAGCGGCAGGCGGATTTGCGCCTGTGTTCCGTCACCGTCCTTTCGCGCCGCAACGGTGTAGACCAGTTCTCCGCCACCTTTGAGGAAGGAGTTCAGCGGGGCAATTCCCAGGTGTGCAAGCGCCCTGGTAATCATCCGCTCGTCTACCCACGAATCGGAGTCATCGCGATCCGGCCGCGTGAGCCATCCCGCCCCCGGTGTGCGGTCACGGCCCTCCCACATGGCCGCCACGACCACCCCGACCACGGTCAGCGGAGGAATCCACGGCCACGCCGCCGACATAGCGGCCGTCAGAGCGTCCCTAACGGCGTAGACGGCCCTGAGCCACCCCGGCATAGCCGACCGGTCCAGTACGGCGTCCACGAGCGCCAGGAGGACCAGCAGCACCGTTACGGCAGCCAGACCGACGAGAGTCCGCCGGAGAAAGTTCCCGAACTTCGCCCACCGCGCTTTGGCGTCGGACCTGATCAACTCCTGAGCCGTCCGCCGCGCCTCCACGTCGCCGGCGATCCGGGCCGCACGGGCATCGGCGCGAAGGTCCGCATACGACGCCCACCGCCACGCCTTGGCGATCCAGCGCCCGGTTCCCCGGGTGAGGAACCACGTCAAGCGGACGACATCGCGGGGCGCCGTGCGCGCCCGGTACGCCACCACCGACCGTGCCCGGGCTACCGCATCAAGATCAGCGATAGACCGCACCGCGGAATTGACCTTCGATGACGCTTTGCGTTGTGCCACAACAGTTTCACTGTCGACCAACTCTCCATCTAGGACTTGGCGGACGAGTTCTCCCCTGCCTGTTTGACGATCATCGCGGGGAGTCATCGCCGTCGACCTCGCGCATGATCGTTAACGGCGGTCACGGTCAGCGCCCGCACCAAGACCCACGATGCGAGCATCGCGGGAACGGCGAGGGCGGCCAACTTCACCCACCCCGACGCGCCAGGGTGCGTCAACGCCAGCCACTGCGCCCCTGAGATGAGCAGAGCGCCGACGACCACCCGACCAGTCAGCGACAGCAACCGCACGCCGCCCCGGGCCGCCTCGGACGCCTTACGCGCCCTCCTGACCGAAAGTCGCCACGCCACCCAGAGCGCCAAGACAGCAGCCAGGCCGACCAGCACGAGCTCTGCAGACAACTCAAACTCGGTCATGCCTGTTCACCCGCCACGGTGCCGCCGTCGCGGCGTTCCTCCCAGCACTCGTAGACCGCGCGCCGCTCGTCCTCTGGCAGCGGACCCCACACGCCAGCCGTCGCGTGACCGCGAGTGCGGAACTCCCACTCCAGGCACTCACGCTGGACAGGGCACGCCGCACACACACGTGCGGCCAACTCCTGATCTGACCGGAAGTCACCCGTCCACTCCGGGTACTCGCCACTGGTCGACAGCCACCCGCACAGGCCCCGATTCCGGACCGCGTGCGCGAGCTGGTCATCCGCCAGCCCCGCGCACTCGTCAAGATCGGCGGCAATCCGCTCGTGGACCTCACTCATCGGCGGCCACCGCCCGCCAGCTCCGCAACAGCGGAGGCGGGAACCCGCAACTCGCCACGCCGCCACACCACGGGCAGCGTGCCGACACGAACTGCGTGGCAGACGGTTGCGACACTGCCGCCAGTCAGCCACGCAACTTGCCTTATAGACAGCAACTCAGTACGCGACGAACGCATGATGGTTATTCCTTACTTGAGGCTTCGGCCCGCTGATTTGCAGGCCGCGCCATCAAGTAGGCCGGAACGTCGCGATGACGACTATGTCACACTCGAAGTATGCGTATGCGGGAGACAACATATCGCAGGTCAGCAGGGGTGCACCCTAGCGCGATATGCTCAGGAAGAATATCCGCCGGTATGATTATTCACGGCGAGGATGTTGATCAGTGGACCGTCACTTGCCGTCGATTTCAGGCGTCTTGCCCCGCTTAACCTGCTCGAACAGGTCGCGGAAGTCCCCGCCCGCGCGCGCGCCGTACGTACTCAACTCCGTGTCCAACTCGGATGCGACCATGAGAAGGGATGGGCGGCTCTGACGTCCGTGCTGCAATGCTTCCATACCCATCTCGGCAGCGCCGTCCACGTCACCCGCCCTTGCTGCCACAACGGCGAGCGTCAACTTTGCTTCTGCGCTGCGCATCGGAGAGACAACGAACCCGTCAGGGGTGACGCTGCGCCGGATTACTTCCTCGGCATTCCGCTTCGCCAAGTCATCGCGTCCCACAGTCCGATACGTGTCCATAGCGTAGAAGTCCCACTTCTCAGGATCGACTACGAAATGATTCTCCGGCCGCTCAGGATATGGCAACTGGCCGAGTAGTTCACTGCCGCGCTCAAGAGATGCGTACACTTCCTCTGACATCCCCATCCGAGCATACGCTTTAGCCTGCTGGCCATAAAGCTGCACCGCCACCGACTGGGACGGTGCCGCGATGATTCCGGCTTGCGCAGCCGGAATCACGGCGCGATAGTTGCCCGCCGTGAGGTGGAACCAAGCCAGCATTTCATGAGCCCAACCGACGATTGAAGCGTCGCCGGACTCATTTCCTAGTTCTAGCGCCATCTTGCGAGTCGCTTTGGCCGCGTCCATGTCGCCCAAGTCATTTTCAAGACAGCCGACCAGTAGTGCCAGCAAGCCAGCATTATGCAACAGGTCACGGTGTTGCGGAAGCGTCAGTTGCTTCTCCAGTTGCACACTGACGTGATTGAGCCAGTACCTGCCTTTGCGCACAAGTTCGCGCGCGTCAGCATGCGCGTAGTCACAGCACAGTTGTTCTACAGTTATGCTCAGGGCATCTATCGTTGGCTGGTCAATTGCCGAGGTACGGACGCGCTGTATCAACTCGGCGGTGTCCATACCGGTGTTGACGACCAGAATTTTGTCCTGATCTTCGGAATCCACTGGTCCGCCGAATCCTCGGCTCGACTTCGATTCAGGTAGCCGCAAGCGGGTTTGACCCGGAAGATCGAACCAGAGCATGTGCGGAGGAAGGTGCAGAATCTTGGCCCAGTTTTGCAAGGTCTCAAGGTATTGCTCAGGCTTCCCGTTTTCAATCCTGCTTACCTGAGCCTGGGTCAAGCCCAACCATCGTCCAAGTAGCTCTTGCGTCAAAGCCTTGCCAAACAGAGTCAAGTGGCGTGGATGGTTCCGGTATGCCTTAAATACGCGTCCGATGTGCTGACTCGCAAAGGCGGCTCGAAACTCGTCCGTCTCAAAGAATTCATGCCTAAGTTGAGCGGGAGGGGTCCTCAGTTGGTCCCGCTGCTCGCGGTGGCAACGTCCGCACAAGCGGGCAGTGTTGTCAGCAGCCAGCACAGCGTCACAGCCCTGACAACGGCGGCTACTACCGGGGCCACCGCCCCGTGAACCAGCTGCACCCATCTCTCGACTTCCCCCGTCAGTGTCGCGGCGGACGCCCTACCTCAGACCAGGGTACTACGGGTCTGTAGGTACACCATCGGGTTAGATCGATCACCACGAATCCACTGCTTAGCAGGCGTTATGCCGAGCGAGTGTGAAGCATGTCGAACTCGGCATAGACATTAGCCGGTACCCGGTAGGACCGTTGCCGCGAAAGAGACCTATCGACGGAAGCCCTTCCCGCAAGACGCGCGAAGATTCGAGTGGAAGCGCATGATTGTCACGGCGGTGCTTACGACCGGAGTTGCCCGCGTCGCCAAAGGGATTCGCGACGCCATGCGGCTAGTGGACGACGTTCTACGCACCGACCACGCGGAATGGGAAACCTTGATGTATATCGGCGATAGCGAGTTTCGAGTCACACGGGAAGGCCCTCACCCAAACCATCAACTACGTGTAAGCGTCCGTCCGGTAAGCGGCTTCGCCGCACTTAACTATACAGACCAAGATGACCCGGATCTTGTAATCGCGAACTCGTACAACCCAAGACGCCCGCTGCCGGATATCGACCTGGTCTTCAGTGGATCCACAGGCGCTGTCTTTCCGCGTAGCGCTGCCATCCCCATATCGGATGCGCGATCCGCTTTAAGCGAATGGTTGACGACCCGGAGAAGGCCGACTTGCATCGAATGGCGTCCCTATGACCCATTCTGACCGGTACTAACTCAAGGGGCCAGCGGTGGCTAACGCGAAACCTTGGATGCAACAGCGCGGCGGTGAGACACGTAAACAACTACTCGACCGACTAGACCAATCTTGCTATCGCTGCGGTAAGCAGATAGCCGATCAGGCCAAATTGGCCGACCACGAAGACACGTGCACCGGCAGTCAGGCTAGCTCGACTCAAGTTGCCGAATCGAATCGGCGAGATCCTATCCCTGCACATCGTTCGGGTTAGCCAGATCTACTATCACCAGAAAGTGTGAACAAGTACATGCAAGCCGATTTTGGAACTTCACGAGTCCGTACTAGTGCGGAGATCGACGCGAACTGCAAGGTCGATCACGAGATCGTAGGTAAAGAGTCGTTCTTCTCGTTTGCAGACGGCATGGTCAGCTTGCATTTTACCGACGAGTACGCTTTTAGGAACTTCATGAGCGAGGCGGTCAAGGTGTTGAGCGTCCTTGGCCTCAACGACTTCAGCGACGTCACAAACGCTGTAGATTAGGCCAGGTATTACGTCGTGTGCCACACCATGAGGCGGCACATATGTCCCATCGATACTCAGTTGCACTTAAGGCTGATCAGTTCTCTAAAGCCGTGGCGCTCGCCGGCTTCAAAAGCTCATACGCACTAGCCAAAGAGATGCACGTTGCACGGTCCACGGTCATGCGCGTGCGTGCCGGGCACATGACTCCCGGTCCGGCTTTCATCGGTGGGGCATTGACGGCGCTTGCCCCGATGAGCTTTGACGACCTTTTTGAGGTCGTGACGATCTGATCGTTGCAGCCCGCTAAGGCTGACCACCTTGGCGGGCGCTCGTCCCCATCCAACTACGGATGACCAAGCGTACGTCGAACCTTACGAGATAGTTCGCTCATCCTAGGCGCGAAGAGGTTCAGCACGCCATTTGGGGACACGCAAGGGCCTGACGGCCGTGGCTTGGTCGGACTGCTAGACTGTTGTTGGTTGACTGACGTGGTGGTCGTCCCACTGCACGATCATCGGCACGCGTGACGCGAACGAGCGGTACTGCGGGTCGAGCAGGTTGTAGGCGAACTGGCCGCGGTACTCGTCCAGCGTCTCGGCGACCTTCAGCTTCTCCGGGATGACGACGTTGCGCCACACCCGCCCGTCGGGCAGCGTCACCTCCTCCTGCAGCGGGCCGTCGGCGTACACCGTGTCGCCGCTGTTGAGGAAGAAGTCGGGGCGGCGGGCGGCCATCGCGCCGAAGATCGGCATGCCGCCCAGGTCCGGGTTGCTGCCCCAGCCCTGGCCCGCCACGTCGCCGGACCACACGAACCGGACGCCGTCACGGCCGGCGGGCGCGGTGCGGAAGCTGCCCGTCACGGCTTCGCCGCGGGTGCGGCCGTCCAGGTCCTCGGCGACGACGCGGTAGTGCACCTCGCGCCCACCCGGCAGGCCGCGCAGCCGGACCCGGCCCGTGCCACGGTCTCCGGCGTCAGCAGCGGTCCGCGCACGGTCCGCGCGTGCCGGAACGACGGGTCCGACGACACCTGCACCAGCATCCGGGACGGCCGGTCGGCCCGCGTCCACACCAGCCCACCGTCGGACGTGACGTCACCGGACTGCACGCCGTGCGTGAGCACCGGCCGGTCGCCGCCGCGCGCCAACGCCACACCGCCCGGGACGAACACCGCGCCCGCACCGATCGCACCGGCGCGCAGCAGCGTCCGCCGGTTCACCACACCATCGCTCATGGGCGGGTTTGTAATCGGTGAAGCCGAATTCCGGGTGAACGCCGGCCGGCCGTCACAAGCCCAGCGCACGGCGGAGCACCACGATCTCCTCCTCCACCCGGCGCCCGCCGCCGCACGAGGAAGGCCTGGGCCGCGTTCCCAGCGTGCTGAGCCGATCGGACCGCGCTCAAGACCGGCAGGGCAGGCGGAAGGGCAGAGGCGACCGCCCGTCCGGACTACCCCTGCTGGCTGGGCAGCCTGCCTTCGGCCATCCGCTTGGCCACGTCACGCCGCAGCCAGAGCAGGTACGCCCACACCAGGGCGAACAGCAAGCCGATCGCGCCCAGCGCGGTCAGCACGAACAACGACCCGATCATCACGAGGTGGATCGCCCCGATGAGGTACACCGCCCACGGGCGCTTCAGCAGCGCGCACGTGGCGATCAGCGCGACGATCAGCCCGAACACCAGGTAGCCGGCGCCGGTGCCGACCCCGCCGCCCAGCTTCGCCACCACCGGCAGCGCCAGGGCGACGACGATCACCTCCAGGATCAGCGTGGCGGCCATGATGCCGCGGAAGGACTTCATCGGGTCCTTCTTGGGCGCGGGCGCCGGCTGCGCGGCGGGTGAGGTCACGACGGCTCCTTGCCGAACAGGGCACGTGCGTCGCCCGCCGTGACGACCGAGCCGGTCACCACGACGCCGCCGCCGGACACGATGTCGCCGTCGTCGCTCTCCTCGGCGAGCCGCACGGCCTCCTCGATCGCGTCGTCCAGGTGCGGCTGCACGACCATCCGGTCCTCGCCGAAGATCGGGATGGCCACACCCGCGAGCAGGTCGGGGTCCATGGCGCGCGGCGAGGAGTTCGCGGTCAGCACGACCTCCTGCACGACCGGTTCCAGCGCGCTGAGGATGCCGACGGCGTCCTTCTCCTGCATCACGCCGACCACGGCGACGAGCTTGCGGAAGCCGAACTCCTCGTCCAGCGCCTTCGCCAGCGCCTCCGCGCCGTGCGGGTTGTGCGCCGCGTCGACCAGCACGGTGGGCGCGGTGCGGACGCGTTCCAGGCGACCGGGCGAGGTCGCGGTGGCGAACGCCTCGCGCACGGCCTCGACGTCGAGCTGCCGGTCCGGACCCGCCCCGAAGAACGCCTCCACGGCGGCCAGCGCGAGGGCCGCGTTCGCCGCCTGGTGCGCGCCGTGCAGCGGGAGGAAGACCTCGTCGTACTCGCCGGCCAGGCCCTGGAGCCGCAGCACCTGCCCGCCCACGGCGACGTCGCGCTGGATGACGCCGAACTCGGACCCGAGCCGGGCGACCGTCGCGTCCACCTCGGCGCACCGCCGCAGCAGCACCTGCTCCGCGGCCGGTTCCTGCTTGGCCAGCAGCGCGACCGCACCCGGCTTGATGATCCCGGCCTTCTCCTGCGCGATCCCGGCCAGGTCGCCGCCGAGGTACTCGACGTGGTCCAGGCCGATCGGCGTGATGACCGCGACCCGGCCGTCGGCGATGTTCGTCGCGTCCCACGACCCGCCCATGCCGACCTCGATCACGCCCACGTCCACGGGCGCGTCGGCGAACGCGGCGAACGCCATGCCGGTGAGCACCTCGAACTTGCTCATCGGCACGTCGCCGCGCGCGTCCACGATCGACAGGTACGGCTCGATGTCGCGGTAGATCTCGACGTAGCGCTCCGGGCTGATCGGAGCGCCGTCGACGCTGATCCGCTCGGTCGCCAGTTGCAGGTGCGGGCTGGTGTAGCGGCCGGTGCGCAGGCCGATCCTGGTCAGCAGCGCGTCGACCATCCGCGACGTGGACGTCTTGCCGTTCGTGCCGCCGATGTGCACCACCGGGTACGACGCCTGGGGGTCGCCCAGGATGTCGGCCAGCGCGCGGATGCGGTCGAGGCTCGGCTCGATCTTGGTCTCGGGCCAGCGGGTGTTGAGCTCCGACTCGACCTGTCGGAGCTCTTCCAGCGCCCCCGTCTCGAACCCGGTCACGCGTTGTCCTGCGGCAGTGTCTCCAGGCGGGCGTGGATGCGGTCGATCTCGGCGGTGGCCGCCACCAACCTGGCCTGGATCTTGGCCACCACGTCCGCCGGCGCCTTGTCCAGGAACGCCGCGTTGCCCAGCTTGCCCTCGCACTGGGCGCGTTCCTTCTCGGCCACGGCCAGGTCCTTGGCCAGCCGCTTGCGCTCGGCGACCACGTCCACCGCGCCGGACAGGTCCAGCTCGACCTTGACCGTGCCCTTGGGCAGGCCGACGTCGAGCGAGACGCTGGCCGCGAAGTCGTCGCCCGGCTCGGTCATCCGGGTCAGCGACCGCACCGCGGGCACCTGGTCGAGCAGGTCGACGCAGCACGCGCCGCGCACCTTGCCCGCGACCTTCTGCGCGGGCTTGAGGCCCTGGTCGGAGCGGAACCGGCGGATCTCGGTGACGAGCTTCTTCAGGCCCTCGACGCGCTCGGCGGCGACCTCGTCGCGCGCGGCACCGGTCGGCTTCGGCCAGTCCGCCACCACGAGCGACTCGCCGCCGGTCAGCGTGGTCCACAGGGTCTCGGTGATGAACGGCGTCAACGGGTGCAGCAGCCGCAGCACCACGTCGAGCACGTGCCCGAGCACCGACCGGGTGGCGTCGGCCCGCGCGCCGCCCTCGGCGAGCTGGACCTTGGCCAGCTCCAGGTACCAGTCGCAGAACTCGTCCCACGTGAAGTGGTAGAGCGCTTCGCTGAGCTTGGCGAACCCGAACGCCTCGAAGTGGCCGTCGACCTCGGTCACGAGCCCGTCGAGCAGGTCGAGGATCCAGCGGTCGGCGTCGGTCAGCTCCTCGCGCGGCGGCAGCGGCCGCTCGACGGTGGCGCCGTTGTTCAGCGCGAACCGGGAGGCGTTCCACAACTTCGTGGTGAAGTTGCGGGAGCCGGCGGCCCACTCGTCGGCCAGCGCCATGTCCGAGCCGGGGTTGGCGCTGCGCAGCAGCGTGAACCGGGTGGCGTCGGTGCCGTAGGCGTCCATCCAGTCGATCGGGTCGATGCCGTTGCCGCGCGACTTCGACATCTTCTTGCCGAACTGGTCGCGGATCAGGCCGTGCAGGAACACGTGGTCGAACGGCTGCTCGCCGTCCATCGCGTACAGGCCGAACATCATCATCCGGACGACCCAGAAGAACAGGATGTCGTAGCCGGTGGACAGCACGCTGGTCGGGTAGAACTTGGCCAGGTCGGCGGTCTGCGCGGGCCAGCCGAGCGTGGAGAACGGCCACAGGCCGGACGAGAACCACGTGTCGAGCACGTCCTCGTCCTGCACCCAGCCCTCGCCGGGCGGCTCGTCGTCCGGTCCGACGCACATGACCTTGTCGTTCGGGCCGTACCAGACGGGGATGCGGTGGCCCCACCACAGCTGCCGCGAGATGCACCAGTCGTTGAGGTTGTCGACCCAGTCGAAGTAGCGCTTGGCCAGCTCCGGCGGGTGGATGGTGGTGCGGCCGTCGCGCACGGCGGCGGAGGCGGCCTCGGCGAGCGGGGCGACCTTCACCCACCACTGCATGGACAGGCGCGGCTCGATCACGGTGTCGCAGCGCGAGCAGTGGCCGACGGAGTGCTGGTACGGGCGCTTCTCGGCCACGATCCGGCCCTGTTCGCGCAGGGCCGCGACGACGGCCGGCCGTGCTTCGAAGCGGTCCATGTCCTGGAACGGGCCGTGCGCGGTGATCACGCCGCGGCCGTCCATGACGGTGAGCGCGGGCAGGTCGTGGCGCTGCCCGATCTCGAAGTCGTTCGGGTCGTGCGCCGGGGTGACCTTGACCGCGCCCGTGCCGAACTTGGGGTCGACGTGCTCGTCGGCGACGATCGGCACGTGCCGCCCGGTCAGCGGCACCTCGACCTCGGTGCCGATCAGGTGCCGGTACCGCTCGTCCTCCGGGTGCACGGCCACCGCCGTGTCGCCCAGCATGGTCTCGGCGCGCGTGGTGGCGACCACGATCGAGTTCTCGCCCGAGCCGTAGCGGATCGAGATCAGCTCGCCGTCGTCCTCGGAGTGGTCGACCTCGATGTCCGACAGCGCGGTCTGGCAGCGCGGGCACCAGTTGATGATGCGCTCGGCGCGGTAGATCAGGCCGTCGTCGTAGAGCTTCTTGAAGATCGTCTGGACCGCGCGGGACAGGCCCTCGTCCATGGTGAAGCGGACGCGGGTCCAGTCGACGCCGTCGCCGAGGCGGCGCATCTGGCCGAGGATCTTGCCGCCGACCTCGTCGCGCCACTGCCAGACGCGCTCGACGAACTTCTCGCGGCCCACGTCGTGGCGGGACTTGCCCTCGCCGGCGAGGGCGCGCTCGACGGCGGTCTGGGTGGCGATGCCCGCGTGGTCGGTGCCGGGCAGCCAGAGCACCTCGTAGCCCTGCATGCGGCGGCGGCGGGTGAGCGCGTCCATGATGCTGTGGTTCAGCGCGTGGCCCATGTGCAGGCTGCCGTTGACGTTCGGCGGCGGGAGCACGATGGAGAACGGCGGCTTGTCGCTGGTCGCGTCGGCCGTGAAGTAACCGCGCTCGACCCACCGCTCGTACAGCCCGGCCTCTACCTCGGCCGGGTTCCACGCCGGCGGGAGTTCGGAGCGCTGCGGTGCGGTGGGGGTCTCAGTCACGGTCGAAGTCTACGGAGGCGCGGGTATCGACTTCTAACCAGATACCTGCTAGCGCGCTCCGGAGCGTCCCGTATCGACTTCCCGGGCGATAGCTGGTAACGCCTTGGGTGGCGGTCGACGAGTTGGGGGCAACGTGGACGAGTACCGGATCGAGGACCACCCCGACCTGCGGGACGCCGGGTGGGCGAGGGAGGCCGTGCGGCGGGCCGAGCGCGAGGCCAGGGTGCGGCGGTTGCGGTCCTTGCCGCGCCGGCCGCGGCGGCGGTTCTGGATCGGGCTGGCGATCGCGGTGGCGGCGGTGCTGCTGGCGTGGGCGGTCGTCGAGTCGGAGTCGGGCGCGCCGGCCGGGCAGCGCCGATTCGACCCGGACGAGCCGTTCGCGGGCACGTCGGCGGCGGCGTGGGCGGACGGCGCGGACGGCGTGGTGGTCCCTGAGGCGGCGGAGGTCGGCCCGTACTCGGCGGAGCAGGTGGCGGGCGCGTACCAGCGGGTGCGCGAGGCCGTGGTCACGGCGCGGCTGGACCCGCGGGTGGTGCGCGACCACGACCTGGAGCCGCTGTTCGGGCTGTTCGCGCCGGACCTGCGGGAGTCGGTGCGGGTGCTGTTCGACGGCCGCAACGACGGCGAGGCGGCGTTGGTGGCGACGCGGGTGGACAAGGGCGCGCGGTTGGCCGAGGTGGCACCGAAGGTGCGCGGCGAGATGGTCGCCGAGGTGGGGCCGGAGGGTGAGCTGGCGGTGCGGACCGATTACACGTTCGCCTACGCGTTCGCACCGGACCGGCCGGGGGCGGTGCGCGGGCCGCTGGACGTGGTGGCGTCGGCGCGGTTCCAGGTGCGGTACTCGCTGCGCACGGGCAGCCCGGGCGTGGACGGGCTGTGGGCGGACGCGTCGCTGGGGTCGCTGCACTCGATCGCGTGTTCGAGTGCCAAGCGCGGCTACCTGGCGCCCGCGTTCACCGAGCCGTCCACACCCCCGGGCGTGGACTTCGACCTCGGCGCGCCGTCGTCACCGGCCGACGGCTGCCCGGACTGAACGACCCGGTAACGCCGGAACCTGTTCGTCCGATCGAGTGATCGAATCACTCGATCGGGGGACTCTGTGGACGCGTACGGGTTGGAAGACCACCCCGACCTGAACGACGCGAAGTGGATCCGCGAGGCGACTCGGCGGGCCGAGAAGGAGGCGCGGGCCAACCGGCCCGGGCGCAGGCGTCGACCGCTGCCGAGGTTGTCCCGGGGACGCGCCCGGGCGGTCGCGGGAGTGGCGCTGGTGGCGGCGATGCTGAGCGGCGTGGCGGCGTGGAGCGCGGTCGGGCCCGACCGGTCGCGGCCCGCCGCGTGGACCGGGGTGGACCTGGAGCGGCCGTTCACCGGCACCCCCGCGGCAGGCTGGGCGGACGGCGAAGCCGGGGTCGTCGCGCCACCGGCCGAGGCGGTGGGCGGGTTCACCGCCGACGAGGTCGCGCAGGCCTACGAACGGGTGCGCCAGGCCGTCATCGCGTCCCGGCTGGACCGGCGGGTCGTCGAGCGGCACGACGTGGAGCCGTTCCTCGGGCTGCTCGCGCCGGACCTGCAGGACCACATGCGGCCGCTGTTCGACGGCCGCCACGACGTCGAGGCGACGATGGTGGTGACGCGGGTGGCGACGGGGTGGCCGCTGCTGCCGGCCGCGCCGAAGGTCAACGGCACGATGCGCGCGGAGGCGGGCGGACCCGGCGAGCTGGTCGTGCGCACGAACTACGTGTTCGCCTACGCGTTCGCCGCGCCCGAGCCGGGCCGGGTGACCGGACCGCTGGACATCGTCGCGATGAACCGGGTCGTGATGGACTACGTCGTGCGGTCCGGCCCGGACGTCCGCGACACGAGCCGGGGCCTGTGGACCGACCAGTCGTCCGGCTTCACCTACTCGATGTCGTGCGACGCGATCGACCGGGGCTTCCTCGCGCCGTCGATCGCCGATCCCCGGGTGGACGGCCCGGCCGTCCCCGAGCGGGAGCCCGAGGAGTACTTCGACCCGACCCAGCCCCTGTTGACCGAAGACGGCTGTGTCGACTGAGGTCACCCGATCGGACGATTCGCCTGAGAGTGATGCCGATCACAATTGACGTTGATCACCGGGATCGTCGCAGGTGAGGACGCCGAAGGCACGGGCCGTTCACAACCCCTTGGGGCCCGTGCCGGCGGTCCCGCGTCGCCCCGGCGCGACCGGAGATCGGACAGACCGCCGGCGCGCTCGCGCGGGGTGCGCCGGCGGCACAATATGAGGCATGGACCGCAACCCGCCCCGGCAGGACATCGACGAGTCGCAGCTCGACGTGAGCGAGCCCAAGCGGTGGGCGGCGGGCATCCCCGGCGTGGCCGTGTCGCTGCGGCGCGGGGTGGAGCAGATGGGCGTGGCGCGGACCGCGACCACGTTGAAGCTGCTCAACCAGCGCGAGGGCTTCGACTGCCCCGGCTGCGCGTGGCCGGAGCCGCAGGGGCACCGCAAGCTGGCCGAGTTCTGCGAGAACGGCGCGAAGGCGGTGGCCGAGGAGGCGACCAGGCGGCGCGTCGGCCCGGACTTCTTCGCCGCGCACCCGATCGCCGAGCTGGCCGGCAAGACCGACTACTGGCTGGGCCAGCAGGGCCGCATCACCGAGCCGGTGGTGCTGCGCGAGGGCGCCACGCACTACGAGCCGATCGACTGGCACGACGCGTTCTCGCTGATCGCCTCGCACCTCAACGGCCTGGCGAGCCCGGACGAGGCCGTGTTCTACACGTCCGGCCGCACCAGCAACGAGGCCGCGTTCCTGTACCAGCTCCTGGTGCGCTCGTTCGGCACGAACAACCTGCCGGACTGCTCGAACATGTGCCACGAGTCGTCCGGCGCGGCGCTGTCGGAGACGACCGGCATCGGCAAGGGCTCGGTGAGCATCGACGACTTCAACCGCGCCGACCTGATCGTGGTGGTGGGCCAGAACCCGGGCACGAACCACCCGCGGATGCTGTCGGCGTTGGAGGAGGCCAAGCGCGGCGGCGCGAAGGTCGTGGCGGTGAACCCGCTGCCGGAAGCGGGGTTGCTGCGGTTCAAGAACCCGCAGAACGTGCGCGGGCTGGTGGGCGCGGGCACGAAGCTGGCCGACGAGTTCCTGCAGATCCGGTTGGGCGGTGACCAGGCGCTGTTCCAGGCCGCGGGCAACCTGCTGCTGTCCTGGGACGCGGTGGACACCGGGTTCGTGGAGGGCTTCACGGAGGGGTTCGCCCAGTACGCCGACCACGTGCGGCGGCTGGACTGGGAGTCGGTCGACACGGCCACCGGGCTGCCGCGCGCGCAGGTGGAGCTGTTCGCCCGGATGCTGGCGGAGTCGCAGCGGACGATCTTCTGCTGGGCCATGGGGTTGACGCAGCACAAGCACTCCGTGCCGACGATCCGCGAGATCGCGAACGTGGCGCTGCTGCGCGGCATGATCGGCAAACCGGGCGCGGGCCTGTGCCCGGTGCGCGGCCACTCCAACGTGCAGGGCGACCGGACCATGGGCATCTGGGAGAAGATGCCGGAGAAGTTCCTGTCCGCGCTGGAGACCGAGTTCGGCATCGACGTGCCGCGCAAGCACGGGTTCGACACGGTGGCGTCGATCCGGGCCATGCGCGACGGCGCGGCGAAGGTGTTCTTCGCCGTGGGCGGGAACTTCGTGGCGGCCACCCCGGACACGGCGGTGACCGAGGCGGCCGTGCGCGGGCTGGACCTGACCGTGCACGTGTCGACCAAGCTGAACCGGTCGCACGTGGTGCACGGCCGCACGGCGTTGATCCTGCCCACGTTGGGCCGCACGGAGAGCGACCTCCAGCACACCGGCGAGCAGTTCGTCACGGTCGAGGACTCGATGTCGGTCGTGCACCGCTCGCGCGGCCGGCTGACCCCGGCGAGCGACCGGCTGCTGTCGGAGGTGTCGATCGTGTGCCGGTTGGCACGGGCCGTGCTCGGCCCGGACCACCCGGTGCCGTGGGAGGAGTTCGAGAAGGACTACGACCTGGTCCGCGACCGGATCGCGCGGGTCGTGCCCGGCTGCGACGACTACAACACCCGGGTGCGCCGGCCGGACGGTTTCGTGCTGCCGCACGCGCCGCGCGACGCCCGGGAGTTCACCGGCACCCGGTCCGGCAAGGCGCACTTCTCGGCCAACGACCTCACCGTGCTGCGGGTGCCGGAGGGTCGGCTGCTGTTGCAGACCATGCGCAGCCACGACCAGTACAACACCACGATCTACGGCCTGGACGACCGCTACCGGGGTGTCAAGGACGGCCGGCGGGTCGTGTTCGTCAGCCCCGAGGACCTGGACGCGCTCGACCTGCTCGACGGGCAGCACGTGGACCTGGTCAGCGAGTGGCCGGACGACCCGACCGGCGTCACGGAACGGCGGGCCGAGCGGTTCCGGCTGGTGGCCTACCCGACCGCGAAGGGCTGCGCGGCGGCGTACTTCCCGGAGGCGAACTCGTTGGTGCCGCTGGACTCCACGGCCACCGTGTCGGGCACGCCGACGTCGAAGTCCATCGTGGTGCGGCTGGAGAAGGTCGACTGAGCCGTCAGCTCGCGGCCCGGCGCCAGGAGAACCCGACGCTCGCGACCAGCACGCGCTGGTCGCGCACCACCCGCCAGTCCAGCCGGACCCGGCCGCTCAGCGAGCGCAAGCGCTTGCTCCCGGCCAGGCGGTGGCTCGCGGCGGCGTGGTGGTCGTCGTGCATGCGCTGCATCGCTACGGCGAGCAGCAGGTCGTCGTGCGGCATGGTGTCCCCCTAGTCGCGGCGCGGCGCCACGGTGGTGGCCAGGAAGTAGCGCACCGGACGGGCGCCTTCCGGGCGGGCGACCTCGTTCTCGTGCCGGTCGGCGTAGGGCTTGAAGAGCTCGGCCATCCGGGCGTGCAACTCGGCCGCCTCCTCGGCGGTCAGGAACTCGGTGGTCGCGAACGTCCCCATCTGCTCGCGCCACTCCAGCGGTTCGCGGTCCTTGATCCGGAAGCGCTCGCGGATCGAGGCGAACTCCTTCTCCAGGAACGCGTCACCGGCGGCCTCGGCGGCGAGCGCGGCCTCGTCGTCCATCCCGATGGACGACCAGCTCTGCTCGCGGCGCACCAGCCGCCACGGCTTCTGCCTGCCCTTGCCGGGCACTTCGGCCACGAACCCGTACTGGGCCAGCATGTTGAGGTGGTAGGAGCAACTGGCGACGCTCTCGCTCAGCAGCTCCGCGCACCGGGTCGCGGTCGACGGCCCGTAGGTGGCCAACACGTCGAGGAGCTTCCACCGCAGCGGGTGGGCGAGCGCCCGGAGCGTCTTCGGATCCCGGATCAGCTCTACCTGTTCGTCGGCCATGCGATCACGGTAGCTACATCAAGGTTCCTTTAGCAAGGTTTCTTTAGAAAGGTTCCTTGATACGCCTTCGGGTAACGGAGGCGGCCGTTCGGGCGAACCTACGGACGTGATGAGGACCGTGCTCCCCTTGGCACTGCTCGCGCTCTGCGCATGCACGAGCGCGCCCGCCACCGAGCCGCCGCCGTCACCGACGCCGACCGACTCGGCCGGCGTGAACTGCGAGGACGCTCCCCCGAACGTCGTGGGCGCCGCCCTGGAGATGCGGCTCACCGGCCCGCGCCAGACCATCAGCGGCAACGTCGTGCGCTGCGCGTACGGCGGCGGCTCGGCCGAGGTCCGCTTCGAGACCGGCGCGGACGCCGCGTCGTTCGCCGAGGGCCGCCGCGACCACAGCGGCATCACCGACCTGCCCGGCTTCCACGACGAGGCCTACCGCGCCACCGCCATCACCGGCGAGGTCGTCCGGACCGCCGTCGTCGCCCGCGCCGGCACGGTCGAGATCACCGTGACCACCGACGCCACCGCCGACCGGGCCCAGCAGCTCATCGACACCCTCTTCGCCGCCCTCTGAACCGCTGTCAGCCGTTCCTCGTCCAAACCGAGAGCGAGTACTCCGACAACGACATCAGGTCTTTCACCCACCGGGAGGGCCGCCGCAGCCAGCGCCGCACACCACGGCCCTCGGCCTCGATCCGCCGGATGGCATCGAGGGCGCTCTCGGCCAACTTCGGGTCGTTGGCCTCGTCCAGCAGCCCGGCCGCACGCCGCAGGTGGTCGACGGCCGCCTTCCGCCGGTTCAGCGACCAGTAGGCCAGTCCCAGGTTCCGGACGGAGATCGCTTCGCCGTACGCGTAGCCGATCTCCCGGGCGGTCGCCAGGCCTCGCTCGTGGTGGCGCAGCGCCTCCGCGGACCTGGCGGCGTGCTGCAGCGTCAGCCCCAGGTTGTTGAGCACCTGCATCTCGGCGAGCCGGTTGCCCGCCTCCCGGTGAGCGTCGAGCGCGGCCAGATAGTGGCCCTCGGCCTCGTCGTGCGCGCCGAGCAGGTCGTAGGCAATGCCCAAGCCGTTCAGGCAATCCCCTTCGCCGTCCCGGTCCCCGACCCGCCGGCTCAGGTCCAGGGCGCGCCGGTAGACCGCGACCGCCTCGGCCGGTTCGCCCGCGTGCCGGTGCACCTTGGCCAAGTTGGTCAAGCACTGAGCCTCGCCTTCCGCGTCAGCGACGGTCCGGTACATCCCCGCGCTCAGCTCGAAGTGCCGGACCGCCTCCGGGAAGTGACCGGTCACCGCGTACGACGCCGCGATGCGGTTGAGCGAGCGCGCCTGGTCACGCGGTGAACCGACCTCGCGCAGCAACGCCGCCGCGGTCCGGAGGTGGTCCATCGCCACGTCGAACCGCCGCTGCCGGTGGTACGCGGTGCCCAGGTCGCTGATCGCCCGACCTTCACCGAGGCGGTCGCCGAGCGCCCGGGTCGAGGCGAGGACCAGCGAGCAGACCGGGATCCACTCCGCGGGCCGGCGCAGGTCGAAGTACCGGAGCGCCGCCTGACCCACGTCCCTGACGTCCTCGTGCCACCCGTTGCGCGCCGCGAGTTCCAGCAGCGGCAGCAGGTTGTGCAGCTCGCCGTCGAACCACGTCAACGACGTGAGCCGATCGGAGAACACCTCGTGCTGTGTCGCACCGGGATCCAGATGGCTGTGCACACCCTTGACGTGTGCCAGGTAGTAGCGGACCAGAGCGCGCTCTGCCGCCTGACGGGTCTGCGTGTCTTCCACCTCGACACACCGTTCGGCGGCGTAGATGCGCAGCAGGTCGTGGAACCGGTACTCGTCGGCCACCAGACCAGGCTGGAGCAGGTGCGCGCGGCGCAGTCGGACCAGCAGTTCCTCCGCGTCGACGGCCGTGACGCCGGCCAACGCGGCCGCTGTCGCGACCGTCACCGTGCGGCCCGGGTGGAGTGCCGCGAGGCGGAACAGCCGCGCCTGCTCGTCGGACAGCCTCCCGTACGAGGCGTCGAACGCCGTGCGGACGTCGATCGAGTCGTAAGCCAGTTTGCCCAACCGGTCGTGGGCCGCGGCAACGGACCGGGCGAATCGCGACAGGTCCTCGGCACGTCGGTCGGCAACCACCTCGGCGAGGATCCGCAGCGCCAGCGGCAGATACCCGCACGCCTCGGCCAACGCACCGGCAGCGGCGGGATCCGCGGTGACGCGGTCGTCGTCCGGGTCGACCGCCCGGACCGCGTCCTCCAGCACGGCCGCGGCCTCCGAGCGGCTCATCACGTCCAGCTCGATCCGGCGTGCCCTCGGCACGGGCAGGTTGTCGCGGCTGGTCAGCACCAGCCGGTGCGCCTGCCCGGCGGGCCGCAACGGCAGCACCTGATCGGCCGACGACGCGTTGTCCACGACGACCAGCACGGCCGGGCGTGCCGCGAGCTGCGACCGGTACAGCGCTTCCCGCTCGCCCCGGCCCGGTGGGACGGCCTCACCGGGCACGCCGAGGGCGCGGAGCAACGCCGCCAGCGCGTCATCCGCGTCCAGCCGCCGGTCCTCCCGGTAACCCTGGGCGTCCACGAACAACACGCCACCGGGGAACCACCCGGCCTCGACCGCCAGGTGCGCGGCGCGGACGACCAGTGCCGACTTGCCCACCCCGGCCAGGCCGACCACGGCCAGCGCGGTCCCCTCCCCACCGGGTGACAGGAACTCGCGCACCTCGGCCAGCTCCGCCGCGCGGCCCACGAAGCCCTCGTCCACCGGCAGGCTCGCGGGCGTCACCGACGCCGCCGCGATCGGCGCGGCCAACCGCCCGACTTGCAGCACCGAGCCGAACACCGTGCCGCTGACCTCGTTGCGGACATCGCTCACCAGTTCAGCGCTCCAGCACGGCCATCGCCGCGTTGTGGCCGGCGATCCCGCTGACCCCGCCGCCGCGACGTGCGCCCGCGCCGCACACGAACAGGTTCGCCACGTCGGTCTCCACGCCCCACCGGCCGACCTCGTCCTCGTGCTCGGCGAACGGCCACGCCAGCTCGTCGTGGAAGATGTTGCCGCGCGGCAGGCCCAGTTCCGCCTCCAGGTCCAGCGGCGTGCGGGCTTCCAGGCACGGCCGGCCGTCGGCGTCCCGCGCCAGGCACGACTCGATCGGCTCCGCCAGGTGGGCGTCCAACCCGGCCAGGTAGCGGCCCACCAGCTCGTCCCGCAGCCCGGCGTTGTCCTGCTCGAACAGCGCCGCCGGGGTGTGCAGCCCGAACAACGTCAACGTGTGCCACCCGCGCTCGACCAGCTCGGGCGCGAGGATCGACGGGTCGGTCAGCGTGTGGCAGTACATCTCCGACGGCAGCACCGACGGCACCTGCCCCGCGGCGCTCTCCCGGTACGCCGTCTCCAGCTGCCGGTACGACTCGTCGATGTGCAGCGTCCCGGCGAACGCCACCCGCGGGTCGACGCCGCTGCGGAACCGGGGCAGCCGTTCCAGCAGCATGTTCACCTTGACCTGGCAGCCCTCGGCGACCGACCGGGCCGGACGACCGCGCAGGAGGTCCAAGGTGGACGGTGCGACGCCCGACAGCACGAACTTCGCGCCGACCGTGCGGCCGTCGTACTCGACCTCACCCGTGACGCCGTCCACCTCGACCCGCGTCACCTCGGCCCCCGTCACGACCTCCGCGCCGGCCTCCCGCGCCACCCGCAGCAGCTCGCCGGTCACCGCGCCCATCCCGCCCACCGGAACCTGCCACTCCCCCGTGCCGTTGCCGATCACGTGGTAGAGGAAGCACCGGTTGGCCTTCAGGTCGTGCAACGACGTGTGCGTGCCGATCAACGCGTCCGTGGCGACGACCCCGCGCACGACGTCGTCGGCGAACAGCTCCTCCAACGTCTCCCCGAGCGGCCGTTCCACGACCTGGTCCCACAACCGCATCCGGGCCACCGAGTCGACGCGCAGCCGTGCGTGCTCCCGGGACAGCAGGGGTTCCAGCATCGTCGGCGACAACGCCTCGGCCAGCACCGCCAGGTCGTCGTACCACCGGCGCCACCGCTCCCACTCGGCGTCCGACCCGGTCAGCGCCCGGAACGACGCGGCGGTCGCCTCACCCGGCACGCGTTCCACCAGCAGGTCGCCACCGGGCGTGTACGACGACGCCGCTCGCGACCGCAGCGCCACGCGCAGCCCGAGGTCGGCCACGATCCGGTCCGGCAGCAGGCTGACCAGGTACGAGTAGCGCGACAACCGCGCCGGCACGCCCGGGAACGCCTGCTCGCTCACCGCCGCGCCGCCGACGTGGTCCAGCTTCTCCAGCACCAGCACCGTGCGGCCCGCCCGTGCCAGGTAGGAGGCCGCCACCAGCGCGTTGTGCCCGCCGCCGACCACCACCACGTCGTAGGTATCCACCTGGTCGACTCTAACCAGTGAACAACGCCGTCACCTTGCGGATCAGCTCGACCAGCCCGTAGGCCAGGGGCACGCCGACCCAGAGCCACGCGAACACGACCAACCACCGCTGGTTCACCGGACCGCCTCCACTTCCGGCTCGTGGTACTCGGCCGCGACCGGCCGCACGAGCTCGTTGGCCACGAACCCGACCACCAGCAACGCCATCATGATGAACAGCGACGCCGTGTAGAGGTCGGGCCCGGTCTTCCCGGCCGCCTTCTGCCCGTCGGCGATCGCGTTCACGATCAACGGCCCGAGCACGCCCGCCAGGGACCACGCGGTCAGCAGCCGGCCGTGGATCGCGCCCACCTGGTACGTGCCGAACAGGTCCTTCAAGTACGCCGGGACCGTCGCGAAACCGCCGCCGTAGAACGACAGGATCAGCATGGCGCACACCACGAACAACGGCTTCGACGCGTCACCCGCCAGCGCCAGCACCAGGTACGTCACCGCGCCGGCGCCCAGGTACAACCGGTAGACGTTCTTGCGGCCCACCAGGTCCGAAGTGGACGACCAGGCGATCCGGCCGACCATGTTCGCCAGCGACAGCAGTGCCACGAACCCGGCCGCCGCGCCCGCCGCCACCGGCGTGGACGTGTCGGCGAAGAAGTCGCGGATCATCGGCGACGCCTTCTCCAGGATGCCGATGCCGGCCGTGACGTTGAAGCACAGCACCACCCACAGGCACCAGAACTGCGGCGTCCGCAGCGCGTTGCGGGCCGACACGCCGAACGCCGAACGCACCACCTCCCGCTCCGCGACCTCCGCGGGCACCCGGACCAGCAGCACTCCCACCGACATGAACACCGCGTAGACGACGCCGTGCACCAGGAACGTCCGCGCGATGCCGCCGCTGTCCCGCCCGAACGACTCCAGCATCTGCGCCGACCACGGTGAGGCGATCAGCGCGCCACCGCCGAAGCCCATGATCGCGATGCCGGTGGCCATGCCCGGCCGGTCCGGGAACCACTTGATCAGCGTGGACACCGGCGAGATGTACCCGATGCCCAACCCGATGCCGCCGACGAACCCGTACCCCACGACCACCAGCCAGTACTGCTGCGTCCACGCGCCCAGCGCCGAGATGAGGAACCCCGACGAGAAGCAGGTGGCGGACACGAACATGGCCCACCGCGGCCCGTTGCGCTCGACCAGCGTGCCGCCGAACGCCGCCGACAACCCCAACATCACGATCCCCAGTTGGAACGGCAGGGCGCTCTGCGTCCCCGTGAGGTCCAGCGCCCCCTCCAACGGCGGCTTGAACACGCTCCACGCGTACGCCTGGCCGATGGCCAGGTGCACCGACAGCGCGGCGGGCGGGATCAACCAGCGGTTCCACCCCGGTGGGGCGATCGTGCGAGAGCGGTCCAGGAAACCCACTGCCCGACACCTCCGTAACCTGGTGAGTGGCTTGCGAAAAAACTTAGCCAAGGGAAGGAGTTTCGCGATGGGGCGGGTCACCGTGCGTCGCCCAGTGGTCACGTATGCGCGACGAACGTCCCGCAAACGGGTCGACGCGCTGGCCGCCGAAGAGCCGTTGGAGCTGCGCGTGGGCGGCAAGGCACTCACCGTGACCATGCGCACACCGGGTCACGACGTCGAGCTGGCGCACGGCTTCCTGCTCAGCGAAGGCGTCATCCGCGGCCTGGAGGACATCTCGGTCGCCCGCTTCTGCGAGGGCACCGGCCCGGACGGCCTGAACACCTACAACGTGCTCGACCTGACGCTCGCCGACGGCGTGGCGCCGCCCGACACCGGCGTCGAGCGCAACTTCTACACCACGTCGTCGTGCGGCGTGTGCGGCAAGGCGGCGCTGGACGCGGTCAAGCTGAAGACCCACCACTCCCCCGCCGACGACCGCTGCACGGTCGACGTGGACGTCCTCTCCGCCCTGCCGGACGAGCTGCGCAAGCGCCAGAAGGTCTTCGCCGCCACGGGCGGCCTGCACGCCGCGGGCCTGTTCACGACCACCGGCGAGGCGCTCGTCGTCCGCGAGGACGTGGGCAGGCACAACGCCGTGGACAAGGTCCTGGGCTGGGCCGTGCTCAACAACAAAATCCCGCTGGCCGGCACCGTGCTGATGGTGTCCGGCCGGGCGTCGTTCGAGCTGGTCCAGAAGGCGGCCATGGCCGGCATCCCCGTCCTGTCCGCCGTCTCGGCCCCGTCGTCGCTGGCCGCCGACCTGGCCGAGGAGCAGGGCGTGACGCTGGTCGGCTTCGTGCGCGGCGACTCGATGAACGTCTACACGGGCCACCACCGGATCACCGCATGAGACCGCTGGACGACGTCACCGTCGTCAGCCTCGAACAAGCGGTGGCCGTGCCGTACGCCACCCGGCTCCTGGCGGACCTGGGCGCCCGCGTGATCAAGGTGGAACGCCCGGACGGGGGCGACTTCGCCCGCCACTACGACACGACGTGCGGCGAGGTCTCCTCCTACTTCGCGTGGACCAACGTCGGCAAGCAGTCCCTCACGCTCGACCTCAAGCACCCGTCCGCCTCCGGGGTCCTGCACGACCTGGTCGCCACGGCCGACGTGGTCCTGTGCAACCTCTCCCCCGCCGCCGCCCGCCGCCTCGGCGTGGACGCGGAGTCGTTGCGCCGGGTGAAGCCCGACCTCGTCATCGGCGAGCTCTCCGGCTACGGCGACTCGGGCCCGTACGCGTCCCGCAAGGCGTTCGACGCCCTGATCCAGTCCGAGACCGGCCTCATCGACCTCACCGGCGAGGGCGACGTGACGGCGCGGGCCGGCATCTCGGTGGCCGACATCGCGGCGGGCGTCCAACTCCAGTCCGCCGTGCTGGCCGCCCTCCTGCACCGCGCCCGGACCGGTGAAGGCGCCACCCTCGGCCTGTCCCTCTTCGACGCCATGGCCGAGTGGATGCACCAGCCCATGCTCTACGCCGCCGGCACCGGCCGGGCCGCGCCGCGCGCCGGCGCGCACCACCCGAGCATCGCACCCTACGGCCCGTTCGCCTGCGCCGACGGCACCGTCCACCTGGCCGTGCAGAACGACCCCCAGTGGCGTCGCCTGTGCCACCTGCTCGGCCGCCCGGACCTGGCCGACGACCCCCGCTTCACCACGGTCACGTCCCGCGTGGCCCACCGACCGGCCCTGCACGCCGAACTCGACTTCACCGCCTGGACGATCGCGGCCCTGCTCGAAGCGCTGGACGGGGCCGACGTGCCCGCCGCCCTGACCCGCAGCGTCACCGACCTGCCGAACCACCCGCAGCTCACCGCGCGGGACCGGCAGACGTCCGTCCCCGTGCCCCACGGCCGGGTCACCGCCCTGCGCCCTCCCGTCGACTCCACCGCCTGGGACTGGACTCCGGCCCCCGTGCCCGCCCTGGGCGAGCACACCGGGCAAGTCCTGCGCGAACTCGGGTACTCCACCGAGCAGATCGAGGAACTGCGGAACCGGTCCGCGATCTGACGAAACGCGAGCCCTGTTCACGACGATGTCCAGGAGGGGATCGGCAGGGGGAACGCACATGGTCACCAGGCGAACGGTGCTCACCGCGCTCGGCGGCACGGCTCTGGCCACCGCGGGCCTCACGGCCGCGTGGCACGGCGACGCCCCGCTGGGCGAGGCGCTGCGCCACGCGCTCGGCGTCGCCGGACCGGTGCCCGCCGTGAAACGCGCCGTCGTGCGCGTCGACCGCGTCCGCTCCGACTACCGGGGCTGTGACGTCGACCTGCTGACCATGGTCCCGCCGGGCGTGCCCACGCGGGACCTGCCCATGTCGATCCTGCTGCACGGCCGCTTCGGCACGGCCCGCACGGCGTCACCGGGCGGCATGGCCGAAGTCCTGGTGTCGGCGGTCGGCCGGAGCCAGGTGCCGCCGTTCGGCTTCGTGGCGGTGGACGGCGGCGACCACTACTGGCACGAGAACGTCCCGGGCGACGACCCCATGGCCATGCTGCTCGAAGAGGTGCCCCGCTGGCTGGCCGACCGGGGCTTCGGCGCACCGTTCGCCTGCACCGGCGTCTCCATGGGCGGCTTCGGCGCGCTGCTCTACGCCCGCCGACGGCACGAGCGCCGCGAACCGACCCGGGCCGTCGCCGCCATCGCTCCCGCCCTGCTCACGGACTGGGCCGAGATGTCCAAGCGCAACGCCTTCGCCGACGAGGCCCAGTGGGCGTCCCTGGACCCGCTGAAGAACATCGACGAGCTGGGCACCGCCCCCATCGGTGTCTGGGCCGGCGACCGCGACAACTTCATCACCGGCACGCGCCGCTTCATCGCCGACGCCAAACCCGCCGTGGCGTCGATCGTCCCGGGCGGCCACAACGACGCGCTCTACCGCAAGGTCGTCCCCGACGTCATCCGCTTCCTCGGCAAGCGCGTCCCCCGATAGCCCCAGGACCTGCACAGGACCTCCACAGGCCTGTGGTTGCCTGGCCACATGGTGACGCAACCCGACCCGATCGCCTACCTCGACCACGCCGCGGCGGCGGGCAGCGCCTACAAGCAGCGGCTCCTGGACGCCCTGGACCTCCGACCGGACCACGTCGCGCTCGACGTCGGCTGCGGACCCGGCACCGACCTGCCCGCGATGGCCGAACGGGCCCGTGAGGTCGTCGGCGTGGACGTGGACCCGGCCATGGTCGACGAAGCGAAGCGCCGCACCGCGCACCTGCGGGTGGACGTGCGGCAGGGCGACGCCCACGCGTTGCCCCTCGATGACCGCGGCGTCGACCGCGCCCGCGTCGACCGGGTGCTGCACCTGGTCGCGGACCCCGCCGCCGTCCTGGCCGAGCTGCGCCGCGTGCTGCGGCCCGGCGGACGTGCCGCGCTGGCCCAGCCCGACTGGGAGACCCTGGCCGTCGACCCCGGTTCGGTGGCCACGAACCTCGCGTTCAACCGGTTCGTGTGCGACCGGGTGGTGCCCAACCCGGTGGTCGGCAGGCAGCTCGCCCGGCTCGCCGCAGCGGCGGGCCTGACCGTCACCTCCGTGGAGGCCGACGTCCAGGTCCTGCACGACTTCGCCACGGCCGACCACCTGCTCGGCCTCACCCGCAACGCCCGGCGGGCCGTCCAGGCGGGCCGCCTCACCCACCGATCGGCCGACGCCTGGCTGGCCGACCTCGCCGCCGGACCGTTCCTGGCCGCGTTCACCCTCTTCCGGGTGACGGTCAGCGCGGCGTGAGCGGTACCCGGCCGCTGCGGACCCACTTCAGCACCGCGCTCCACGAGCCGTACCCGGCGGCGACGTTGAGGTGCCCGCCGTCCACGATCACGTCCAGGTCGACCCGCAGCGCCTCGGCCAGCTCCTTGGCCTGCGTCACCGTGCAGTAGTCGTCGCCCGCGCCCACCACCAGCCGGGTCGACACCGCCGCCCGCCGCACCACCGTCGGGTCCAGCACGGGGTGCAGGAACTCGGAGATCAACGGCTCGCCGTCGAAGTCCGGCGCGGGCGGCGCGACCAGCAGCACGCGGTCCACGCGCAGCGACTCGTCGAACGACCCCGCCGCGTGGTGCAGCCACAGCAGCACCGCCAGCGAGTGCGCGACCACCACCCGTTCACCGGACCCGGGTGGTGGCATCGCGGCGAGGTGGGACCGCAGCTCGTCCAGCCACGACGAGAGCCGCGGCGCGTCGGGCGAGCTGAACTCGGGCAGGTCCACCGACCCGCCGTGGTGAGCCAGCTCGCCCGCCAGCCAGTTCTGCCAGTGCTCCGGCCCGGAACCACCCAGGCCGTGCAGGATCAGCGTGTGCGGGAGCGACAACTCAGGCGGACTTCTCGCGACGTTCCCGGCGCGAGGGCTGCCGGGCCACGATGGTCGGGTTGACGTTCTCCTTCACGGTCTGCTCCGTGATCACGACCTTGGCGACGTCCGTGCGGCTGGGGATGTCGTACATCACCGGCAGCAGGACCTCTTCCATGATCGCCCGCAGGCCGCGCGCACCCGTGCCGCGCAGGATCGCCTGGTCGGCGACCGCCTCCATGGCGGTCCGGGTGAACTCCAGCTCCACGCCGTCCATCTCGAACAGCTTCTGGTACTGCTTGACCAGCGCGTTCTTCGGCTCGGTGAGGATGCGGACCAGCGAGTCCTTGTCCAGGTTGGTGACGCTCGCGACCATCGGCAACCGGCCGATGAACTCGGGGATCAACCCGAACTTGATCAGGTCCTCGGGCATCGACTCGGCGTAGTAGTCCGCCGCGTCGACCTCGGCCTTGGTGCGCACCTCGGCGCCGAAGCCGAGACCGCGCTTGCCCACCCGGTCCTGGATGATCTTGTCGAGACCCGCGAAGGCGCCCGCCACGATGAACAGCACGTTCGTCGTGTCGATCTGGATGAACTCCTGGTGGGGGTGCTTGCGACCACCCTGCGGCGGCACCGAGGCCGTCGTCCCCTCCAGTATTTTCAGCAGCGCCTGCTGCACGCCTTCACCCGACACGTCCCGCGTGATCGACGGATTTTCACTCTTTCGAGCGATCTTGTCGACCTCGTCGATGTAGATGATGCCGGTCTCGGCGCGCTTGACGTCGTAGTCCGCCGCCTGGATGAGCTTGAGGAGGATGTTCTCCACGTCCTCGCCCACGTAGCCCGCCTCGGTCAGCGCCGTGGCGTCCGCGATGGCGAACGGCACGTTCAGCATCTTGGCGAGCGTCTGGGCCAGGTAGGTCTTGCCGCACCCGGTCGGTCCGAGCATGAGGATGTTCGACTTGGCGAGCTCCACGCCGTCGTCGCGGCCCTCACGCCCGCGGTCACCGGCCTGGATGCGCTTGTAGTGGTTGTAGACCGCCACCGAGAGCGTGCGCTTGGCCTCGTTCTGGCCGATCACGTACTGGTCGAGGAACTCGTGGATCTCGGCGGGCTTGGGCAGCTCGTCGAGCTTGACGTCACCGGCCTCCGCGAGCTCTTCCTCGATGATCTCGTTGCAGAGGTCGATGCACTCATCGCAGATGTAGACACCCGGTCCGGCGATGAGTTTTTTCACCTGCTTCTGGCTCTTGCCGCAGAAAGAGCACTTCAGCAGGTCGCCGCCGTCACCGATACGTGCCATGACCGCTGACCTCTGTCCCCTCCGGCGCACGACCTGGTGAGGTGCGCCTGACTGCTGATGTGGCGAGTGCCCGCTGGGTGCGGGGTCCGCCCGTTCCCCTCGACGGTACCTGCCCTACCCGCCTGTGCGGGAGGACCAGCGTGCCCCCGACACCCCGAACTGCACAGGACCCCCTGGTCAGCTCGGCGTGTCGGGCGCCACGCCGAGACTTACTTCGCCGAGAGCTTCCGGTACGGCAGGACGCTGTCGACGATGCCGTAGTCCTTGGCCTCCGCGGCCGTGAGGATCTTGTCCCGCTCGATGTCCAGGCGCACCTGCTCCGGCGTGCGGCTGGTGTGCTTGGCGAGCGTGGTCTCCAGCAGCCTGCGCACCCGCTGGATCTCGTTGGACTGGATCTCCAGGTCGGAGACCTGCCCGTAGACGCCCTCGGTGGCCGGCTGGTGGATCAGGATCCGGGCGTTGGGCAGCGCGTGCCGCTTGCCCGGGGTGCCCGCCGCGAGCAGCACGGCCGCCGCCGAGGCCGCCTGGCCCAGGCAGTAGGTCTGGATGTCGGGGCGGACGAACTGCATGGTGTCGTAGATGGCCATCAGCGAGGTGAACGAGCCACCCGGCGAGTTGATGTACATCAGGATGTCGCGGTCGGGGTCCTCCGACTCCAGCACGAGCAGCTGGGCCATCACGTCGTTCGCCGACGCGTCGTCCACCTGCACGCCGAGGAAGATGATGCGCTCCTCGAACAGCTTGTTGTACGGGTTGGACTCCTTGATGCCGTAGCTCGTCCGCTCGACGAACGACGGGAGCACGTACCGGGACTGCGGCGCGTGGAACTGGCTCACTTCAGGTCTCCTGGTGGCTGGTGCTCGGGTCGCGGTCAGTTGGTCTTGGCCTGGCTGGCGCGGGTGATCACCTTGTCCACGAAGCCGTACTCCAGGGCTTCCTGGGCGTTGAACCAGCGGTCGCGGTCGGAGTCGGCGATGATGCGCTCGACCGGCTGGCCGGTGTGCTGGGCGATCAGCTCGGCCATCTCGTGCTTGGTGCGGGTGAGCATGTCGGCCTGGATGGCGATGTCCGCCGCCGTGCCGCCGACGCCGGCCGAGGGCTGGTGCATCAGGATGCGGGCGTGCGGGAGGGCGTGGCGCTTGCCGGGCGTGCCCGCGGAGAGCAGGAACTGCCCCATCGACGCGGCCAGGCCCATCGCGTAGGTCGCGACGTCCGGCTCGATCAGCTGCATGGTGTCGAAGATCGCCATGCCCGCGGTCACCGAGCCGCCGGGCGAGTTGATGTAGAAGGTGATGTCCTTCTCCGGGTCCTCCGCGGCCAGGAGGAGGAGCTGGGCCACGATCTGGTTGGCGATGTTCTCTTCGACCTGGGTCCCCAGGACGATGATCCGCTCGCGGAGCAGACGCTCGTAGACCGAGTCGTTGAGGTTCATCCCCGAGGCCGCTCGCATCACGGGCTCCGAGAAAGAGTGCTGCGTCACGTCTGCCTGCCTAACTTTGCGACTAACTGTGCCGAAAAGAGTCTCGTAGCAACGACCTTAACGAAGGCGGGCGGCGTCGACGTCCCGACACCGCCCGCGTTCGCTCAGGGCTTCACTCCGCGTTGGCGGGTTCCTGCTCCTCAGTGGACCTGGTCTCGCCGAACAGCTCGTCCAGGTCGAGGGCGTTGCCCGCGGCGTCGGTCACGGTGGCCTGGCGCACGACCGTGGCCAGCGCCTTGCCGCGGCGCACGTCGGCGAAGATGGCGCCCAGCTGGCCCGACTGCTGGGCCCGCTTGACGTACTCGTCCGGGCTGATGCCGAACCGCTGCGCCTGGTAGATGATCCGCTCGGTCAGCTCGGCGTCGGTCACGTTGAGCTGCTCGGCGTCGGCGATGGCGTCCAGCACGAGCTGCGTCTTGACCGCCTGCTCGGAGGCCTCGCGCACCTCGGCGTCGAACTGCTCCTTGGTCTGGCCCTGCTCGGCCAGCCACTCGGCGAAGCGCGCCTCGTCGTGGTCGAGGGCGTGGATGGCGTCGTGCGCCCGCGCCTCGACCTCGCCCTGGACGACGGCCTCGGGCAGCGGCACCTCGACGCTGGCCAGCAGCGCCTCCAGCACCTTGTCGCGGGCCTGGACGCCCTGCTGCATCTTCTTCACGCGGCCCAGGCGGGTGCGCAGGTCGGCCTTGAGCTCGTCCAGGGTGTCGAACTCGCTGGCGAGCTGGGCGAACTCGTCGTCCAGCTCGGGGAGCTGGCGCTCCTTGACCGAGTTCAGCACCACGGTGACCTCGGCGTCGCGGCCCGCGTGCTCGCCCGCGACCAGGGTCGTGGTGAAGTTCTTCGACTCGCCCTCGGACGCGCCGACCAGGGCCTCGTCGATGCCCTCGACGAGCTGGCCGGAGCCGATCTCGTAGGACAGGCCGGTGGTCTTGGCCTCCTCGACCTCCTCGCCGTCCACGGTCGCCGACAGGTCGACCACGACGAAGTCGCCGTTCTCGGCCGGGCGCTTGACGCCGGTGAGGGTCGCGAACCGGGCGCGCAGCTCGTTGAGCTGGGTCTCCACGTCCTCGTCGGTGACCTCCTGGTCGTCGACGCTGACGGTCAGCTCGCCGAAGGCGGGGACGGTGATCTCGGGGCGGACGTCGACCTCGGCGGTGAACGCCAGGGACTCGCCGTCCTCGATCTTGGTCACCTCGAAGTCGGGGCGGCCCAGGGTGCGCAGCTCACCGGAGCTGACGGCCTCCAGGTACTTGGCCGGGATGGCCTCCTGGACGACCTCGTCCAGCACGGGCGCGCGGCCGATGCGGCTCTCCAGCACGCGGGCGGGGGCCTTGCCGGGGCGGAAGCCGGGGATGCGGACCTGCTTGGCCAGCTTGCGGTAGGCGCGGTCGAAGTCCGACTTGAGCTCGTCGAACGGCACCTCGACGTTGATCCGGACCCGCGTCGGGCTCAGGTGCTCGACGGTGCTCTTCAACGTGGTCTCCTCGTAACGGGCAGGACGTGCGGAACACCCCGTGAACGCGTGGGGGCGCGCCGGGATTCCGCCTGAGTCTAGGCGGTCGGCCGAGCGCGTGGCGCTAGCACCCCGGGTCCGGGCGCCGCAACCGGTTGGACGGGGGCCGTCGGGGCATTGTCGCGGGCAAAACCCGTTCGGCGGGAATCGCTTTGCGGTCGCGGGGCGGCAATTCGCGACACGGGTGGAATTTCGCTCGTTCGGGTGCCTTCCCGTGCGGTCTCACGGGCAGTCGCCGGCGACCTGCCGGACGTCCCTGCCGGCGCGGCGAAAATCACAACACTGGTTCTTAACTCTGCCGCGAGCCGGGAGCGGCCGGCCCACCCCTCGGCCCCTCCGCGGCCGCCCCGGCGTCCCCGGCGCTCCGTGACCGACGACGCGAGTCCGCATTTTCGCGGCTTCACCAGCGGCGGATCGGGCGTACCTATGCGGCTCAACGGTCGATCGACAGGACGATTCGTTAGGCCATTCGAGTGGCACTGGGAGCCGCGAGCACGCCTGACCGCGTCAGCACCGAGCGAGGCGACCACGTCGTCGTGTAACACGTATGTCGTAGAGCCGACTAACAGTCAGCAACCGCCAGCGAGGGGAGGTTCGTCGAAAAGAGTGAATTGAGGCCGTTCGGAGTAGTGCTCGACAGAAAACTTTCACTTGTCGAGATGACTCCAACCGCCGTAGTCCATTAGTGTGGGTTTCAGGTAGCGTGACGCCGGGATCCGCATGTTGGACCAGCAATAATTGGCGTTGCCGGACGTTCTGGGGGGTCAGCAGCGGACGCAACCGGCAACCGGGACCGACAGGAACGAGCGAGACAATGTCATCGAGCTCTTTTACCACCTACCAGACAAGGTGCCGATGACCCGATGAGATCCATTCCGCCGCTGCCGAACACTATCCCAGGACCACCGCTGGGCGCCGGCGGTGACTTCGGGGTCCGACGGGCCCCGGACGCACACCGCGGCCACCGCGTACCACCCCTCGCGGTAGCGCGGCGATGTTGACCGAGGTCAGGCCACGCGCACGCAGGAGCGCAGCCAGGTCAACTGCCGCCACGCACGAGAGACCACGATGCCGGCCCGCACCGCCCTCATCGTGGACCACTTAAACGCACCGTTGGGGAGCTCCATGGAGACGCGTCAGCTTTTGGCGTTCACAACTGTGGTTCAAACGGGCAGTTTCACCAAGGCAGCCGCCACGCTGAATTGCTCACAACCCACTATAACCACTCGGATCAAGGCACTCGAAGAGACCCTCGGCGTGCCGCTGTTCCGTCGACTTCCGCGCGGCATCCAGATGACCTCTGCCGGTGTCGAGCTATTGCCGTTCGCGCGGAACATCATCACCCTGACCGACAAGGCCAGGAAAGCCATCACGATGAACGGCGAGCCGCACGGCAAGCTGGTCATCGGCAGCGCACAGAGTCTGACCGACTACCGTCTGCTACCACTGATCGAGTACATGTGCTGGCGCTACCCGAGCGTCCAGATCTCACTCCACTCGCGCAACACCCAGGCCAACCTGACCTCGGTGCGTGAGGGACGGCTCGACTGCACCTTCTTCATCGGCTCCGTGGAGCCCCGCGAGGGGTTGGAGACGACGGTGCTGTGCCCGGAGCCGTTGGTCATGGTCGCCGGCCCGACCCACGCCCTGACCAGGCGTTCGGTGATCACCGAGGACGAGCTGCGGGGCAGCACGCTCATCCGGGCCGAGAACGGCGCCAGCTACTACGAGCAGTTCGAGCAGGCGCTGGGCCTGCAGGAAGCCGAGTCGAAGTCGCCGGTGCTGGCGCTCGACTCGATCGACGCCGCCAAGCGGGCGGTCGCCTCGGGTCTGGGGATCTCGCTCGTCCCCGAGGTGACGGTCGCGGCGGAGCTCGCCGACGGCAGGCTGTGCCGGCTGCCCTGGGTCCCGCCGTTCCGGGTCTACACCCAGTTCGCGTGGCGTCAGGACAACTCGACCAACCCGTCGGTGACGGCACTCGTGTCGGCGGCGGCGCAGGTCGTCAGCGAGCAGGTGGCGACTCCGGCATGACACTGGGGAGCCGTTCTTGAGCACCCGGGCGCGGGTGTGCTCAAGAACGGCCCGCGTTTCGCGGCGCGGGTGCCGGGTAGAACGGTCACATGACCGTGAAGGCGAGTGACCTGCGGGAGCTGTTGACCTCCGACCTGCCGGACCCCAACCTGGTCCTGGTCGAGGGCCGGATCGAGGTGGTCCAGGTGGACGACCTGGACACCGACGACTTCCGCGGCGCGATGCTGCTGCTGTCCCGGGCCGAGCTGCTGGCGCGCGGCGTCGACGAGGACTCACCGGACACCGAACTGGAACGCCAGGCCGCCACGATCTCCACCGCGGTCAACGAACTGGGCGGCTGAGGGGCGCGCGGGCCACGGAGCCCGGGGAAGTGCCCTGACCAACCACCGGCCGGCCAGGGCTACCGTCGGGGCGACAGGATTTGAACCTGCGACCCCCCGCTCCCAAAGCGGGTGCGCTACCAAACTGCGCCACGCCCCGGTCCACCCCAGCCTATCGCGACCGGCTAAGCTGACCACGCGCCCACCCCGGTAGGCGCGATGCGGGTGTAGCTCAATGGTAGAGCCCCAGCCTTCCAAGCTGGTCATGCGGGTTCGATTCCCGTCACCCGCTCCAGCCCCTTCCCGCAGGTAGAGCCTTTACGGACCGTCCCACGTGGACGGTCTTTTGCTTTCTGCGGACCTTCCGCGCCCTTCGCGGCGCTCACCGGGCTCCGGACCCCCGCCGTAATACTCCGCCCGCGCTCTCCCTCGCATGGAGGTGGATGAGCGCTGTGCGCAAGAAGCTGTGCCCCATCCGGTCCATCAGCTCAGGGAGGGTCGCCCCGGTCTCCGCCGCCAGGGTGTCGCCGGTGTGCCGGAGGTCGTGCAAGGGGACGTCCGCGTCTGCGGATGACATCGGTGGTGAACCGGTGCCGCCTTGGTGAGCACCGCGCTTCTTGACACGCTCCACGACTTCGACCGACCACCCCTCTTTCCCGGATCAGGTCCGCAGGGTGCGCGATTCTGCCGTGAACTCCGGAGGGTTGGCGGCGGTTTCCGGTGTCTTGAGCCCTGGTGTCTTGCGCCGTCCGGAACATGTTCGAACACATCCGAACGGCGTTCTTCCTTGTCAGCCCGGCAAGCGACGGGCACTCTCGGTGCCGCAGGGCTTCGATCGGACTCTTCGAGAGCGATCGCCATGGTGGAGGTTGTCGCCTGAGCGCGATTCCAGTGGGAAAGGGAAACGCGACAGGCGCGACCGCTGCCCGTTTCTCGAGTGCTGGAAGGACGAGGGGACGAAGTATGAGCTTCCGAAACGCGACAGTCAGGCTGGGAGCCGCGTTGGGGGCGGCCGCCCTGGCGGTCGTGGCGGTTTCCACGCCGGCGCCCGCTGCCCCGGTGCCGCACGGCTCCTCCCCGGGCGGCCACTCCGGGATCCGGGTCGTCGCACAAGGTCAGACGGTCGACGGCGGGTGGGTCGAGTACACCGGTGCGGGTGCGATCACCGTCGACGGCACCTCCGGCGAGGTCGGAGCACAGGCCGTGGAGAAGGTGGGCGGCGGCACCTGGGCCTACGGGGCCACGTACAACGCCGGCGGTCGGAAGGTCTGCTACTCGCAGTACGAGCACCTCACGGTCTCGCACGGCTCATCGGTGGAGATGAACGGGGGTTACGATTCCGACTGGGTCCGTGCGGGGTACGTCTCGTACGCGCGACTCGCCGAATACACCTCGGCGACCTGCAAAGCGTACTGGCGCAAGTGATCCTCGCCCCTGCACTGCCCTGCACACGGCCGGCTGCGTGGTGAACTCGGTTCGAGGTTTTCCCCGTTGACCCGGGCCTGGCATTCTGCCGCCATTGCTGACAGATCGTTCACTGAAGCCGGAACGCGAATTCTTCTGGTGGACAGGACTGGCCGTGATACGGCCGAGGAAGGACGGAAGGTGCTGATCAAAAAACTCATGGGAGCGTTGGCGGTGGCGCTGGCGGCGAGCGTGCTCGCGGTCGCGCCGGCGTCGGCAGCCGAGACGTGGTGCGGCACGGCGGCGAACCACAGAGTCGCCGCATCGAACGTGGCGTCCGCGAAAGCCGAGGGTCGCACGATCGCTGTCCGCTACTACAACAACCACGTGTTCAGCGTGATCTACGGCGCCAAGCCGGGTGACGCCGTCGCCATGGGCTGGCAGTACAGCGGCAACAGCGTGGCGTATTGGTGCGGCAAGTACGGCGACGGATGGCCCACCTGGTCCACGGTCCCGTCGGGCAGTGGGTCGGCGTTCACCGCGGCCGTGCCGTTCACCCAGGTGAACTGGGCGTTCGCCCGGGGGAAGCTGACCGTCAGCGGCTACGTGTTCAACACCAGCAAGGTCTACATCTGAGGTCGGCACGGTGGCGGGTCCTCGCGGGGCCCGCCACCCACTCGTAGGGGAACCCGATGCTGGTCAGATCACTGGTGGCGTTGCTCTTGCTGATCACAGCTGCGTGCGGCGCGGAGGAGCAGCCGCCGCTGCCCGCGGGAGAAGTGGCGCTGCCGTTGCAACGCTTCGAACTCACGCCGGCGGAGTACGCGCAGATCCAACGGGCGCGCATGTGGGCGCTCGACGAGTGCATGACGCGTTTCGGGATCGACCTGCCGCTGCCCGAGGTACACCCGGCACGGCCGGTCCGCGCCGCAGCCCTGATCGGCCGGCTCCGCGACCGCGACCCGGAACGCAACGGCTACCGGGGACCGGTGGGCTACCAGGACGACCTCTTCACCGCCGCCGCACGCGGTGCGACCAAGGCGGTTGAGGTGCCCGCCGCGTACGTTCCCGTGTTCGACGGAACCGTTGGGCACTACCGCGGGCGGCCGGTGCCCCCGGGCGGCTGCGACGGCGAGGTGAAGCGCCGACTGGACGCCGGGGCGGACGACCTCCGTCACGCGCTGCGTGACGACCGCGTCGTGCCGTCGACCACGTTCACCGTGATCGAGCAGGAGGCACAGGCTCGGGCGGAACGCGACGACAGCTACCGGAACGCGCAGACCCGGTGGAGCAGGTGCATGGACCGGGCCGGGTACCACTACGCCACGACGGCTGACGCCGAAGGCGACCCCAGGTGGGCCACCTCCGTTTCCATCACGACCGTCGAGCCCGAACGGGACGTGACACCCGAGGAGATCACGACCGCCACCGCGGACGCGCGGTGCCGTGACGAGGTGCGTCTGCCGGGCACCGCCCTGCGACTGCACGCGGAGTTCCAGGAGGAGTTGATCGCCGATCGCCTGACCGCGCTCGTTCAGGCGAAACAGCTGCTGGACGCTCAGTTGCGGAACAGCGCCCTCATCAGGAACGGATGAACACTCCAGGTCAGAGTCGAGTGGGGCCCGCCAAGCGGGTGTGCTGCCGGATGGGGTGCGATCAGGGAGGTGGCCGGCGGGGCGGAGGCCGGGTCGGGGCGGAGGGAATGACCTGCGGTCATATGGGCGGTTTGTCGAGATCGCGCGCCCCGGCGGGGTGGCGGCGGGAATTGTTCATGCCATTGGGGTGGCGGACCGGCTTGACGTTTCGAGCGAATGCGGGTTTATTGCGTGGCGACGAGTTGTTGCCATGACCCCCTTGGCACGTGCCGACTCGTCGAGTGGTTGCGGGAAGCAAGGCAGTCCTGGGCGCTTCCCGCGACCTGTAATCGGCGGGCGGGGAAGTCAAGAGGTCAAGCCGAAATGGTCGGACACTTCGGTGGCGATGGTTTCGGCGTCTTGTGTCCCGTCCACTTCGAGGACGCGGATGCCCAGTCGGCGGGCTTGGGTGACGCAGTCCTCGGCGATCAGGCGGTCGCGTTCGAGGCGGTTGCGTTGGGCCAGGTCCGGGTCGCTGACCTCGTGGGAGAGGCGGGAGGCGCGCGGGAGGACGGTGGCTTGGTGGTGGCGGAAGTCGTCCGTGGGGACCATGACGACCATCTGGTTGCGGGATGTCATGATCGGGGCGACCAGGTCCGGGCGGAGGCCCCAGCCCTCGGCGATGATCGGACGGCCGGAGAACAAGCCGCGCAGGTCGTCCAGCGCCCATTCGAAGCGGATCGGGAAGTGGTCGATGACCCACGCCGCTGTTTCGGCCGGGGTATTGGTGACGTAGGCGGTTTCCGCGCCGAGCAGGGGGACGTTGTTGGCGGTCCGCCGGTCCAGATGGCCGCGGGCGTCGTGGTAGTCGTAGTGGTACGCCGTCATTCCGTGGCGGACGGCCAGGATTCGGGCCACGGTGCTCTTGCCGGCCCACTGGCCGCCGGTGATCCACAGAGCCTGGCCCAACGTGCCGAACGGATCCCAGGTCACCTCATGATGGAACCATGCGTCTGGACCAGATCGTGGTGGATTGCCTCGACCCCGCACGGCTCGTGCGGTTCTGGGCGGGGTTGCTCGGTGGGGAGCCGGTGGACCGGGCGCACGGGTGGGCGCACGTCGTCCCGCCCGGCTGGCCGCGGCTGTCCTTCCAGCCGGTGCCGGAGGCCAAAGCGGTGAAGAACAGGCTTCACCTGGACGTCGACGTCGACGACATCGCTGCGGCGACGCAGAAGGCGGTCGGGCTCGGGGCGACGACCCGGGGTGCCGTGCAGACCGACGAGCAGGGCAGCTTCCAGGTGATGCTCGACCCCGCGGGCAACGAGTTCTGCTTCGTCAAGGCACACGTGGGCTAGGACGTCACGGCACGCCACAGCGCCTCGCCGAAGCGGATCGCCAGCACCACCATGAGGCAGCCGATGGCGAAGGTCACCAGGCATCTCACGATCACGCGCAGCTTCGTCACGCGGACAGTGTGCCCCGCGAACGACCGCGGATCACCCGGTTGCGGCAGCAACGGCGGCACGCAGCGACCGCACGGCGCCGACGTCACCCTCCACCGACACGCGCTCCTCCCCGACCCGCCCCCACAACCACAGATCGACGTCGGACGGCGAGCCGCTGACCACCGCCGCCGGGTCGGCACCGGGGCAGTAGTCCACGACCCCCTCGTGCAGCGCCACGGTCCACTCCCGGCCCGGCACGCGCAGCGTCACGGCTCGCCCGGACGTGTGCGCCCCGGGCGGCTGGTGGCAGCCCAGCCACAGCCGCAGCACCTCGTCGATGCCGTCCGCCGCCAACCCCGGCTCCAACGGCTCCACCGCACCCGCCGCGGCCTGCGCGTCGACCCGGTGCACGGCCGTCTCGTGCGCCATCCGCCGCACCCAGAACCCCAGCGTCCCGTCCCACGGGCACCACGTCGCCGCGGGCTCGCCCGCACGTGCCGGGTCCAGCGCGGCGATCAGCGACGCGACACCCTCCCGGTACCAGTCGAGGGGGTCGGCATCACCGGGCGGGAAGCCCCTGCCCGGCGGACGTCCGCCTCGGGCGACCCACCGGGTCACCGTCCGGTGCACCGAGCCGACGTGCACGAGCAGGTCGCGGACCGTCATCCCCGGGCACGCCGGCACGTCACGATCGTGTGGTGCGCGGGCGGCGGCGTCCGCCAAGGCCTCCGCTTCGGCGTGGAGTGCGCCGGCCAACGAGTGGGCGTCCATCCGCGCAGCATCGCGGAACGACCCGCCGGGGTGCGACCCCCAATTCGATCGCGCGCGGCCGGAGACCGGCGTATGAACGTGGCATGGCGCTCACCCTCCGCACCCTCACCGCCGACGACCTCGCGGAATTCCAGCGGGTCGTCAACGCCTCGTTCCTCTCCGACAGCGTCGAGGACCAGCTCGAACGGTGGCGTGGCCTGTTCGAGCCGGAACGGCACCACGCCGTGTTCGACGGCGACGAGCTGATCGGCGGCGGTGGCATCCAGACCCGCGAGATCACCCTGCCCGGAGCCGGCCCGCAGCCCGTCGCGGCGGTCACGTCGGTGGGTGTGAAGCCGGGCCATCGACGGCGCGGCGTGCTCACGCGCGTGATGCGGGCGCAGCTGCACGGCCTGCACGAAGAGGGCCGTGAGGCGATCGCCGCGCTCTGGGCGTCGGAAGCGGCGATCTACCCCCGGTTCGGCTACGGGCTCGCGGCCGAGTTCGCCCGGCTGGAGGTGCCGCGCGGCGCGGAGTTCCACCCCGGTGTCTCGGTCGACGGCGAACGGCTGCGCGAGGTGTCGCGGGACGAGGCCATGCCGGCCATGAAGGCCGTGTACGACGACGTGAGGCCGGGCCGGACGGGGTGGCTGAGCCGCCTGGACGCCGCGTGGGAGCACCAGTTCGCCGACACCGAGCGCGACCGCGACGGGCTGAGCGCCTACCACTACGTGCTGCACCCGCAGGGCTACGCGGTCTACCGGATCAAGCACGACTGGCGGGAACGCGGCCCGCGCAACGAGCTGCACGTGCGGGAGATCGCGGCGCGCACCGACGAGGCGTACGCGGCGCTCTACCGGTACCTGCTGGACGTCGACCTGGTCGGCGAGGTGAAGTCCTACACCGCGTCGGACGACCCGGTCGTCCACCTGCTGGACGACGTGCGGCTCGCGTTGCGCGGCCGGTCGGACGCGCTGTGGGTGCGGGTCGTGGACGTCGACCGGGCGCTCACCCAGCGCCGCTACAACTCCGACGTGGACGCCGTGCTGGAGGTGTCGGACGGGTTCTGCCCGTGGAACGCGGGCCGGTGGCGGTTCACCGTGAAGGACGGCACGGCGACCGTGCACCGGGTGGACGATGCGCCGGACCTCGTGCTGGACGTGCAGGCGTTGGGCGCGGCGTACCTCGGTGGGACGAGGCTGGCGATGCTGGCCCGCGCCCAACGGGTGAGTGAGGTCACCGAGGGTGCGCTGAACGCCGTGTCACATGCGCTTTTGGGTGATCGGGAGCCCCACTGCCCGGAGGTGTTCTGACCGTTTCGGGAACCTCGGCCCGGCACGGGGCGTTTTCCGGGCATCAAGCACCGGGAGGGTTGATGACCACCACGATCGTGTTGCTCGTGCTGTTGGTCCTGGCGGGCGCCATCTGGTATTCCGCCCGCTCCGCCGCCGAGAAGCGCCGCCGTGAGCTGGAGGACGCCCAGGCCGAGGCGCGCCGCTGGGTGGAGCGCCTGGGCGGCCAGGTCATGAACCTGACCGGCACGGACGTGGCCTCGCAGCAGGCGCTGGCGGACGCTTCCGAGCGGTTCACCGCGGCCGGGTCGCAGATGGAGCAGGCGCGCACGGTGGAGCAGTGCCGCCTGGTCACGCAGACCGCGATGGAGGGCCTGTACTACGTGCGGGCCGCGCGCGTCGCGATGGACCTCGACCCGGGCCCCGAGCTGCCCGACCTCACCGGTCAGGGCCGGGCGGGCAAGGTGTCGGAGGAGCGTGACGTCACGGTGGAGGGCCACCGGTACGTCGCCTCGCCGCGGCCGGGTTCGCACACGCCGCACTACTACCCCGGTGGTGTGGTGGCGGGCCGTCCGGTGCCGCAGGGCTGGTACTCCGAGCCGTGGTGGAAGCCCGCGCTGGTCGCGGGTGCGTGGGGCTTCGGCTCGATGCTGCTGTTCAGCGCGATGTTCTCGGGCATGGTCGGCGTGCCGGCGGCCGTGGCGGCCGAGGACCCGGGCGGCGACGGTGGCGATGGCGGCGACGCCGCCGACGGTGGTGACGCGGGCGGTGACGCCGGCGGCGACTACGGCGGTGACTTCGGCGGCGACTACGGCGGCGGCGACTTCGGCGGGTTCGACATCTGAGTCAGGCGGGCTGGCAGGTGGGGCACCAGTACAGGTTGCGGCCGGCCAGCTCCGCGGCGGCCACGGGCGTGCCGCAGACCAGGCACGGTTGACCGGTGCGGCGGTAGACGTAGACCTCGCCGCCGTGCCGGTCCTGGCGTGGCGCGCGGCCGGTGACCTCCGGCAGGTGCTCGGGCCGCACGGTGTCGATGCGCCCGACCTTCACGCCCGCGCGCATGAGCACGACCAGGTCGGACCACAGGTCGTCCCACAACGCCCGGTCGACCCGGTTGCCGGGCACGAGCGGGTGCACGCCGTGCCGGAACAGCACCTCGGCGCGGTAGACGTTGCCGACGCCCGCGAGCACGGTCTGGTCCATCAGCAGCACGGCGATGGACTGGCGGGACCGGGCCACACGCGCGAAGGCGAGGTCGGGTTTCGCGTCACGGCGCAGCGGGTCCGGGCCGAGGCGGGCGCGCAGCGCGGCCACCTCGACGTCGGTGAGGACCTCGCACCGGGTGGGGCCGCGCAGGTCCGTCCAGTGGGTGGGCCCGGCCAGCCGCATCCGCACCTGGCCGACCGGCTCGGTCACCGGGTGCGGCCACTCGGTGAACGTGCCGTAGAGGCCCAGGTGGACGTGCACGGTCGCGTCCGGCCCGTAGACGTGGAACAGGTGCTTGCCGTGCGCCTCGGCGCGTTCGAGCAGTCGACCGTCCACGAGGGACGCCGGGAACCTGCCCTGCGGGCTCGACACCCGGACGGTCGAGCCCGCGTACCGGCGCTGGTGCAGCTTCGCCAGGCGGTGCAGCGTGTGACCTTCGGGCATTACGGCAGGGCCGGCGCCTCGCCGGTGCGCTCGTACTCGCTGAGGATGCCGATCCGGCGGGCGTGCCGCTCCTGGCCGGAGAACGGGGTGGCGAGGAAGGCCTCGACGATCGCGAACGCCTCCTCGGTGGTGTGCATGCGACCGCCGATGCCGATGAGCTGGGCGTCGTTGTGCTCGCGGGCCAGCTTCGCGGTCTCGACGCTGTAGGCGAGCGCGGCACGCGCGCCGGGCACCTTGTTCGCCGCGATCTGCTCGCCGTTGCCGGAACCGCCGATGACGACGCCCAGGCTGCCCTCGTCCGCGACGACGCGGCGGGCCGCCTCGATGCAGAACGGCGGGTAGTCGTCCTCCGCGTCGTACACGGCGGGCCCGACGTCGACCACCTCGTGGCCCGCGTCGGTCAGGTGCTTGACGAGGTGGGTCTTCAGCTCGAAGCCCGCGTGGTCCGATCCCAGGTAAACGCGCACGTCAGCAAGTCTGCCATCCTTGGCCGGGTGTTCGGACAAGAGGGTTCCCGGCTGCGGCTGGAATGGGGCTCGGAGGGGGTTGCCGCGCTCGGGGAGCAGTGCGCGGTGCTCGTGGTCGTGGACGTGCTGTCGTTCTCGACGGCCGTGGACGTGGTGGTGGCGCGAGGCGGGTCGGTGCGGCCGGTGCACTGGGCGGATCGTGCTTCGGCGGCGCGGCCGGCCGACCCGTCGTGGACGTTGCGGCCGTCGTCGCTGGTGTCGGTGCCGGCCGGGGCGGAGTTGGAGCTGGCTTCGGCGAACGGCGCGACGTTGTGCTCGGTGGCGGCTTCGACCGGGGCGGTCGTCCTGGCGGGGTGCCTGCGCAACGCGCGGGCGGTCGCGGCGGCGGCCCGGGAGTTGGCGGCGGGCGGGCCGATCGGCGTCGTGCCCGCCGGTGAGCGCTGGGGCGTGACCATCACCGCCGACGCGGACGCCGGGCCGTTGCGGCCGGCGGTCGAGGACCTGTTGGGCGCGGGGGCGGTGATGTCGTCGCTGTTGGGTTACGGCTCGGCTTCGGTCGAGGCCGCCGTGGCCGCGGAAATGTACGCGTGGGCGTCGGTGGAAGACATTCTTCACGGTTGCGTCTCCGGCCGCGAGCTCATTGCCGAGGGCCACGCCGGTGACGTGGCCCTCGCCTCCCAGGTGAATGTCAGCACCGCCGTTCCGCGCCTGACCGACGGTGTTCTCCGCGATTGGTCAGTCGCCGACCCGGTCGTAGCGCAGTGACGTGTAGCCGGCGCCGTCGGAGTAGATCTGGGCGACGACGGCCGAACCGACGGCGTCGATCCGGCGGGCCTGCAACCGGATCGTCGTGGGCTCGTCCACGTGGATCAGCTCGCTGATCGGCGCGGTCTGGTTGCCCCCGGTCTGCCCGCCGCCGGCGTTGGAGTCGATGACCTGCTGGATCAGGCGTTCGCTCTGGGGGACGACGGTGTTGGTCGTGTCGTTCCACAACCTGGCGCTGATGTACGTGTTCACCGCCGGCACCCCGGACAGGCGTCCGCGCACGTCGGCGTCGAGTTCGTAGGTGCCGGCGAACGGCAGCGTCACGACCAGGGGCGTTGCCGTCCAGACCCCGGCCGGCAGGTCGACCTGCGTGCCCAGGTGCGCGATCCCCTGATCGGCCGAGGCGGCGGGCTGCGCGGAACCGACGTCGTGCTGGGTGAGGACGCCGGCCGCCGTGAGCGCGACAACCGCGCCGACAACGGCCAAGGACGTGCGGAATTGCTTCATCATTCGCTCCCCGCTGGAATGAGTGATTGGTCGCGCGGGCTGCCCGGAAACAGTGATCGATTCCCGAGAATTCCCCCGTGCAGACCTCAGCGTAGGACCGGATGCAGTCGACGACGATAGGCCGTAAGCATGAAGCACCCAAGGCGCAGAAATGCGGTCAGCGCTGGATCGACTTCAGTTCGGTGAACTCGTCCAGGCCGTGCGCACCGAACTCGCGGCCGTTGCCGGATTGGCGGTAGCCGCCGAACGGGGCGCTGGTGTTGAACGCCGCGCCGTTGATGTCGACCTGGCCCGTGCGCAGGCGCTTGGCGACGGCGAGGGCCCGCGTCGGGTCGGCGGAGAAGACGGCGCCGCCGAGGCCGTAGATGGTGGAGTTCGCGATGCGCACGGCGTCGTCCTCGTCCGCGTACGGCATCACGGACAGCACCGGGCCGAAGATCTCCTCCTGCGCGATCACCATGTCCGGGGCGACGTTGCCGAACACGGTCGGCGTGACGTGGAAGCCGCGGTCCAGGGGGCGGGACGGGCCGCCCAACGCGAGCTTGGCCCCTTCCGAGGTGCCGCGCGAGATGTAGTCGACGACGCGGTCGCGCTGGGCGGCCGAGACGGCGGGGCCCATGCGCGTCGAGGGCAGGGCCGGGTCGCCCGGCTCGTACTTGGCCGCGGCGGCGACCGCGATCTCCAACGCCTCGTCGTGCCGTGACGCGGGCACCAGCAAACGCGTCCACGCGCTGCACGCCTGGCCGTTGTTCATGTACGCGTTGCCGACGCCGATCTTCACCGCCCGCGCCAGGTCGGCGTCGTCCAGCACGACGTTCGCCGACTTGCCGCCCAGCTCCAGCGCCACGCGCTTCACCGTCTCGGCGGCCAGCGCGGACACCCGCCGACCGGCCCGCGTCGAACCGGTGAACGACACCATGTCCACCATCGGGTGACTCGCCAACGCCTCGCCGACCACCGGACCCGTCCCGTGGACGAGCGAGAACACACCCGGCGGGACACCCGCGTCGGACAGCACCGAAGCGAGCAGGTCGGCGGTCAGCGGAGCCAGTTCGCTCGGCTTGAGCACCACCGCGTTCCCCGCCGCCAGCGCGGGCACGACCTTGGCCACCATCTGCTGCAACGGGAAGTTCCACGGCGTGATGGCCGCGACCACCCCGATCGGCTCGCGCAGCACGAGCGAGTTCCCGATCTCCGACTCGCCGAGGCACCCGGCCTCCACCGCCTCGGCCACGCCGCGCGCGATGCCCACCGGGTTCGGCACCTGCACCCGCGACGCGAACGTGATGGGCGTGCCCATCTCCGTCGTCATGGTCGAGGCGAACTCGTCGGCCCGCGCCTCCAGCGCGTCGGCCACCGCACGCACGATCGCCACCCGGGACTCCACCGAGGTCCGCGACCACGCCGGGAACGCGGTGTTCGCCCTGGTCACGGCCGCGTCCACGTCGCCGGGCGTGCCGGCGTGGACCGTGCCGACGACCTCTTCGGTGGCCGGGTTGACGACCTCGATCACTGCGGACTCCCCGAGAACGGTGTGACACTCCAGAACAAAACCTGCCCAAGAGTGTCACACCGGGCGCGTCAGGAGAAGTCCAGTCCCCCGGTCCGGGTCCGCTTGAGCTCGAAGAAGTACGGGAAGCCCGCCAACGCCCGAGCGCCGTCGAACACCTTCACCGCGTCCTCGCCCCGCGGGATCTTGGTGAGCACGGGCCCGAAGAACGCCACGCCGTCGATGTGGATGGTGGGCGTGCCCACGTCCATGCCGACCGGGTCCATGCCGCGGTGGTGGCTGGCCCGCAGCTCCTCGTCGTGCTCGTCGGTGTGCGCGGCCGCGGCCAGCTCCGCCGGCAGCTTCACGTCCTCCAGCGCCAGCTTGATGGCCTGGTCGTAGTCGCGATCGCGACCGAGCCCCTCGTTGTGGATCCGGGTGCCGAGCGCGGTGTAGAGGTCGCGCAGCACGTCGTCGCCGTGCGCCTTGGCCGCCGCGATGGCCACCCGCACCGGGCCCCAGCCCCGGTCGAGCATCTCGCGGTAGTCGGCCGGCAGGTCGCGGCCCTCGTTGAGCACGGACAGGCTCATGACCCGGAAGTCGAGGTCGAGGTCGCGCTGCTTCTCCACTTCGAGGATCCACCGGGACGAGATCCACGCGAACGGGCAGATCGGGTCGAAGTAGAAGTCGACCTTCGTGCGTCCCTCTGTCGACATGCGGTGTTCCCTCCGTGGCTGTTCGTGAGCGGGTTCGCCGGGTGCGGCACCCCCATGGTGCTCAACCAGCCGACCGCGCGCAGTCTTCCCTCGGACGCCAGTCCACTTCCGGGCGTCCCACGTGATTGGATGCGACTGTCGTGTTCACCGACTCGACACCCTTTCCCCGTTCCGACGACGTCGGCGTCGAGGTCCCGTGGCGCCGGCAGACGAGGTGACCAGTGGCGGCACCCAACCTCACCCGCGACCAGGCGCAGCAGCGGGCCGCGCTGCTGGAGGTCGACTCCTACCGGATCGAACTGGACCTGACCGACGGTGGCGGCAAGCCCGGCTCGGACACGTTCCGCTCGACGACGACGGTCGCGTTCCGCAGCCGGACGCCCGGCGCGTCCTCGTGGGTCGACATCGTGGCCGCCAACGTGCACCGCGCCGTGCTCAACGGGCACGAGCTGGACGTCTCCTCGTACCGCGAGGAGGACGGCGTCCACCTGCCCGACCTGGCCGAGGTCAACGAGCTGACGATCGAGGCCGACTGCCGGTACATGAACACCGGCGAGGGCCTGCACCGGTTCGTCGACCCGGTCGACGGCGAGGTGTACCTGTACTCGCAGTTCGAGACGGCGGACGCGAAGCGCATGTTCGCCTGCTTCGACCAGCCCGACCTCAAGGCGGTCTACGACCTCAAGGTCACCGCGCCGCACCACTGGAAGGTCGTCTCCAACTCGGCGATCGAGTCCACTGTGGACGGCCAGGGCGGCGCGGACGAGCACGTCTTCGCCACGACCAAGCCCATGTCCACGTACCTGGTCGCGCTGGTCGCGGGCCCGTACGCGGAGTGGCGCGACGAGTTCAGCGACGGCGACACGACGATCCCGCTGGGCATCTACTGCCGCGCGTCGCTCGCACCGCACATGGACGCCGAGCGGCTGTTCACCGAGACCAAGCAGGGTTTCGGCTTCTACCACAAGGCGTTCGGCGTCACCTACCCGTTCGGCAAGTACGACCAGTGCTTCGTGCCCGAGTTCAACGCGGGCGCGATGGAGAACGCCGGCTGCGTCACGTTCCTGGAGGACTACGTCTTCCGCAGCCGCGTCACCCGCTACCTGTACGAGCGCCGCGCCGAGACCGTGCTGCACGAGATGGCGCACATGTGGTTCGGCGACCTGGTGACCATGCGCTGGTGGGACGACCTGTGGCTGAACGAGTCGTTCGCCACCTGGGCGTCGGTGCTGGCGCAGGCCGAGGCGACCGAGTACCGGCAGGCGTGGACGACGTTCGCCAAGATCGAGAAGTCCTGGGCGTACCGGCAGGACCAGTTGCCGTCCACGCACCCGGTGGCCGCCGACATCCCGGACCTGCAGGCGGTCGAGGTCAACTTCGACGGCATCACCTACGCCAAGGGCGCGTCGGTGCTCAAGCAGTTGGTGTCGTACGTCGGGCTGGAGAACTTCCTGTCCGGCCTGCGGGTGTACTTCGGCAAGCACGCGTGGGGCAACGCCACGCTGGCCGACCTGCTGAACGCGCTGGAGGAGGCGTCCGGCCGCGACCTGTCGTGGTGGAGCGCCCAGTGGCTGGAGACCACCGGCCTGAACCTGCTGCGGCCCAAGTTCTCCGTGGACGCCGAGGGCAGGTTCACCGAGTTCGCCGTGTTGCAGGGCGGGGCGCGTCCGGGCGAGGGCGAGCTGCGCACGCACCGGTTGGCGATCGGCGTGTACGACTCCGACGACTCCGGGAAGCTCGTGCGCACGCACCGGGTCGAGCTGGACGTGTCCGGCGAGCGCACCGAGGTGCCCGACCTGGTCGGCGTGCCGCGCGGCAAGCTGGTGCTGGTCAACGACGACGACCTCACCTACTGCACCATGCGGCTGGACGCCGACTCGCTGGCGTCGCTGATCGACCACATCGCCGACATCGCCGAGCCGCTGCCGCGCACGCTGTGCTGGTCGGCGGCGTGGGAGATGACGCGCGAGGCCGAGCTGAAGGCACGCGACTTCGTGAACCTGGTGCTCGGCGGGCTGCACGCGGAGACCGAGGTCGGCGTGGTGCAGCGGTTGCTGCTCCAGGCGCAGACGGCGCTGTCGTCGTACGCGGACGTGTCGTGGCGCGACGAGGGCTGGCGGCGGTTCACCACCAGGACGCTGGAGCTGGCCCGGGCCGCCGAGCCCGGTTCGGACCACCAGCTCGCGTTCGTGAACTCGCTGGCCGGTTCCGTGCTGGACGAGGCCACGCTGGCGGTCGTGCGCGGGTGGCTGGACGGCACCGACGTGCTCGACGGCCTGGACGTGGACACCGACCTGCGCTGGCGGCTGCTGCACGCGCTGGTCGCGCACGGTGCCGCCGACCTGGACGAGATCCGGGCCGAGGAGGAGCGCGACCCGACCGCGACGGGTCGCCGCAAGGCCGAGTCGGCACGCGCGCTGCGGCCGACGATCGACGCCAAGAACGAGGCGTGGGACCGCGCGGTGAACGATGACGAGCTGCCCAACGCGGTGTCGGAGGCGATCATCGCGGGCATCCAGCACCCCGGTCAGAAGGTGCTGCTGCAGCCGTTCGTCACGCGGTACTTCGCCGACGTGGCCGACGTCTGGGAGCGCCGGTCGAGCGAGCGGGCCCAGTCGATGGTCGTCGGCCTGTTCCCGTCGTGGTCCATCGCGAAGGAGACGGTCACGGCGGCGGACGAGTGGCTGGCCCAGGAGCGGCCGCCCGCCCTGCGACGACTGGTGTCGGAGGGCAGGGCGGGCATCGTGCGCGCCCTGGCGGCCCAGGAGTTCGACCGGTCCTGAACCGGGTGTGGCGCAACGGGGCGGCGCTTCAGGCGTCGCCCCGTTTCACGTCCGGGGCCGAGCGGTGGTCGCGGTCGTAGGCGTCGGCCCAGCGGGCGAACACGTCGCGGGACTGGACCGGCGTGAGGACCAGGCGTTCCAGGTGGCTCATCTTCGCCTCGTAGGCGGCGACCGCGCCCGGCTCGTCGTGGAACACCGTCGCGGCCTCCGTCTCGGCGTAGGCCAGCGGCTTGAGCGGTGCCGGGAACGTCAGCAGGGTGCCCGGGTGGCGCAGGACCGTGTGCGGCTCCGCGCTCATCGGGATGATCAGCGGCCTGATCCGCGCCCAGCCGCACATCAGCGTCAGCCGCAGCAACTGGTCCCGCATGACCCTGGCGTCGCCGACGACGAGCCGCAACGCCGCTTCGTGCACGTAGATGACCGTCTCCGGGCCGCCCGGCCGGCGCAGGGTCTCCTGCCTGGCCATCCGCGCCTCGGTCGCGTCGCGGTCCCCGGTGAGCGCGTAGGCGTAGTCCTCGGTCTGCGCCAGGCTGGGGATCACCAGCGGCTCGTAGGTCGTCAGCGTGCGGGCCGCGTGCTCGTGCACGTACACCGCGGTGAGCGCGTCCGGCCCTGGGTCGTGGCGCCGGAGGAAGTTGCCCGAGTCGGCCTCGCTCGCGATGGCGAGGATGCGGTCGCGGGTCGGTTTGTCCGCGCCGCAGCGACCCAGCAGCGTCCCGATCTCCCACGGGCTCGTGCCGCGGCTCCCGGTCTCCAGTTTCGACAACTTGCCCAGGGACCACCCCAGGGCGTCGGCGAGGAACCCGGACGACATCCGGGCCTTGTGCCGGACCCGGCGCAATTCCTCGCCCAATTCACGGCTGCGCGCGGTGCTCAACCGGGTCACCGGCTTTTCTTCGGACTCCACGAATCCCCCTGTCCGCACAAGCGACAAAGGATGCGACGGGGCGGTAGGCAGCCGCGGGCTCACGTGCCGCACCACCCCGTCGCACATGTCCGACCAGTGTGCGGGCTGGTCGGTGGTCTGTTGCACAACACCCTGTCCGGACCACAACAAACGGTCAATCCCCTTTTCGAGCGAGCGACTTGACCACCGGTCCCGCCATAAGATGCATTTCCATGAACCGCAACACCTCGAAATCCATCGCACTGGGCGCGCGTTTGCGCAACGTGCGCGTGGCCAACAAGCTCAGCCAACGCGCACTCGCGAAGAAGATTGGCGTCGTACATTCGTTGCTCTCACGCAACGAAAGCGGCCAGCGCGTCCCGACGCGAGCAGAGGTCATTCGCATCCTCGAACCGCTCGACATCACCGATCGGGATCGCGAAGAAATCCTGGAGATGACCGAGGACCCCGGTGGATCACCCCTTGCGGTGATCGAACTCCCCGAGCGCCGGGCCCAACTGGCCGCTTTGGTGGAGGTCGAGCAGATGGCCCAAGAGGTGGTGAGCTGGTCGCCGCTGGTCATCCCGGGGCTGCTGCAAGTCAGCGCCTACACCCGCTCGATCATGGAAGCGGCCGAGATGCCCGAGGCGGAGATCGCGACCCGCGTCGCGGTCCGGATGGGACGGCGTGACGTCCTCACCCGCCGCAACCCGGTCCGCTTCACGGCCCTGATCGGCGAGGCGGTGTTGCAGCAGACGATCGGCGGACCCGAGGTCATGGCCGAGCAGTTCGACCACCTGCTGATGATGAGCGCGCACGAGAACGTCGAACTCCGGATCGTGCCCTCGGCCACCGGCTGGCACGCGGGTCTGAACGGCGCTTTCCACCTGATCAAGTGCAACGGGACCTCGTTCGTGCACCTGGAGAACTCGATCAGCTCGGTGTTCGTCCAGGAGCCTGAGTCGGTAGCCGGCTTCGAGGCGTCCGTGCCAAGGTTGCTGGAGGTCGCGATGAGCGCGGAGCGGTCCTTCGAGGTCATCGCGAGGGAGGTGCGGACGACAGGAGTCGCATGACACTTCGGTGGAGGAAAGCCAGCAAGAGCGTCGAGAGCGGCTCTTGCGTCGAGGTGGCCAACCACCTCGGCGCGGTGCGGGACAGCAAGAACCCTGAAGTCGTGCTCGGGATCAGCCCCGGTCGGCTGAAGGCGTTCGTCGAAGCGCTCAAGTCCCGGTGAGCGCGAAGGCCCCGGCGTGGTGCGCCGGGGCCTTCACCTCGTCGTGCGTCAGACGTGCTTCGGCGCGTGACCCGCCTGGTCGGTCAGCATCCGCAGGCCGCTCACCAGGCCGCCGGCGAGGTCGCCCTCCTTGAAGGAGGCGACCATGCTCATCACGGCCAGCTTCGCGCCGCGGTCGGCGATGCGGCGGTGGGACTCGTCGCCCGTCACCACCTCGACCCGGCGCTCACCGGGCGACACGGCGATCAGCACGGCGTGCGTCGGGCGCGTGGTGCTCGCGTGCAGCTCCTCGGCCTTGGCGCGGGAGTCCGCGCCCAGCTCGCCGAGGTACACGCTGAAGTCCAGCCCGGTGGTGCGGCCGGCCAGCGTCAGCGCCTCGTCCAGGCTCGCGAGCTGCACCGGCGTGAACGGCAGGCTCGGCGCGTGCGGCTCGTACATCTTCGCGGCGGAGATCCGACCGCTGTTGGTGATCGCGGCACCCACCGGCAGGTCCGCGGGGTCCACCTCCACCCTCGTCAGCTCACCAGTTGCCACGGGCACCTCCCTTGGCGGTCCGGCCCTCGGCCGGCGCCGTGACGGCCTGGTGCGCGCCGCCGGGCAGGCCGGCCGGGTTCGCCGTCCACCAGGCGGGGGCGTAGTTCCACTCCTGGCCGGGCCGGTACCGCTGAATGCGGGTGGCCTTCGGCCTCAGCGTCAGTAGCGTGATCACGCCGTAGATGGCCAGCGGGATCAGCGCGAAGACGAGCACGGTCTCCACGATGGTCACGCCGGTTACGGTAACCGATCGTCCAGGTCAGGTCCGGGTGAGGGCACCCGTTCCCGCGCGGGCGGGGTTCGCGGGCCGTGCGCGGCTCCCCCGCCGGACCGCTGCCAACTGTGAACGCGGCCCCCGCGGGACGGCCGGCCACCACGCGTACGGCGGTGACCACGTCGTGGAACGCCCGCACGGGCCCGGCCCCCGGGCCGCCCGCCGGCACCAGCCCCGGCCACGTGGCATGGCCGCGTGTGATCTGGCCGACCCCCTACCTGCGACGACGTCACCCTCGGTGTCCATCGGTGCCGGATGCACCAGCTCCGGCGCTCGATCGTCGCAGTGCGTACACCCGGACGGTCTTCGCCCGGACGGAGGCGAATGGCGGCCGGTTTGGCGTCTTGTCCTGGGCCCACTCGGCTTCTAGCTTTTCACCTGTACGGGTCTTGCGCATCCGATTCCGGAGACCAATTCCCGCCCGATGAGTCACGGAGGACACGACATGTACACCATGAACCTTGTTCTGGTCGCCGCCCTCACCCTTTCGTCGTACACCCAATCGGCGCAGAGCGTTACCACTGTTCAGCCTCAGGCAGTGCTCGCCGAGTCGGTGCGCATCACCTCCGACGACTCCGTCCGGATCACGTCGCAGGGGTCCGTCCGGATCACCGGGTCGGACACCGACTCCGTGCGCATCACGATGGCGGGCTCGGTCCGCATCACGTCGGGTTCCGTGCGCATCACGGGCACCGCCGCGGGCCAGGCCCCGGCGGTGTGAGGGAGAGGTCTCGCTACGCCGCGGGCTCGCCGAGGTAGGGCAGCCAGAGCGGGTCGGCCTCGGTGACGCCGGCCAGCAGCCGCCAGTGCGGCCCGCGGGGCGCGTTCGGGACCACGCGCAGGCGCCACCCCAGCTCGGAGAGGAGCTTGTCCGCCTTGCGGTGGTTGCACTTCGCGCAGCACGCCACGCAGTTGGTCCACGAGTGGGGGCCGCCCCGGCTGCGCGGCACGACGTGGTCGATCGTCTCGGCCCGCCCGCCGCAGTACGCGCAGCGGTACCGGTCGCGGTGCATCAACCCGGCGCGGGTGAGCGGGACGCGGCCGCGGTAGGGCACCCGCACGTAGTTCGCCAGCCGGATCACCGACGGCACGACCACCTCGGACGTCGAGGAGTGGACGACGGCACCGGCGGGGTCGCCGTGCACGACCTCGGCCTTCCCGCACACCACGAGCACCACCGCGCGCCGCAGCGGCAGCGCGGTGAGCGGCTCGAACGTGGCGTTGAGCAGCAGGACCTTGCGCCGGCCCCAGGGCAGCACCACGGGCGCCTGACCGGCTCCCTGCCCGTCGGCCACGGCGTGCACGGCACTCACCGCGAGCTGTTTTTGGCCGGACGGGACCGACGACGCGATCCCGGCGTTCACCAGGGCGCCGATCGGGGTGGGTTGTCGGTCTGGCACGCGACCACCTCCACCGGTTCAGTGCTAGCAGACCACAGATCGACCCCAAAAATCACCTGTGATATGTGACGTGTCACGAAGCCGGGACCAAAACTTCGGTGAACGGACCCCTATCGGACATGGTTTTCATCACGAGCGCTACGCTCGGCGAGGTGACCGAAGCCTCCCGCGCAGCGCTGCCTGCGACGATCACCTATCCCGCCGCGTCGCGGCTCGACCTCGTCGAGGACCTGCACGGACACGCGGTCGAAGATCCGTACCGCTGGCTGGAAGACGCCGCGGACCCCCGCACCGCCGCGTGGTCGGCCGAGCAGGACGGCCTGGCGCGGTCGTGGCTGGACGCCATGCCCGGCCGGGACGCGCTGGCCGCCCGGCTGGGTGAGCTGGCGCGGACCGGGTCCGTGGGCACGCCGGTGTGGCGGGCCGGCCGCGCGTTCTACACCCGGCGCGGGCCGGACCAGGACCACCCGGTGCTGTACGTGCGGGTGGACGGCGTGGAGCGGGTGCTGCTGGACGTGTCCCAGCTCGACCCGTCCGGGCGGACGACGCTGGACCGGTGGTCGCCGTCCCGGGAGGGCACGCGGCTGGCGTACCAGGTCTCCGTGGGCGGCGACGAGCACTCGTTGCTGCACGTCGTGGACGTCGACACGGGCGAGCTGCTGGACGGCCCGGTCGACCGGTGCCGGTACTCGCCGGTGGGCTGGCTGCCCGGCGGCGAGGAGTTCTTCTACGTGCGGCGGGTCGACCCCGCGCTGGTGCCCGAGGACGAGCGGCAGTTCCACCGGCGGGTGTGGCGGCACCGCGTCGGCACGCCCGCGTCGCAGGACGTCAACGTGCACGGGGACGGGCTCGACCACACCTACTACTACGGGCTGTCGCTGTCGGAGGACGGGCGGTGGCTGGTCGTGAACGGCGCGCCCGGCACCGTGCGGCGCGACTCGGTGTGGATCGCCGACCTGCACTCGTCCGGGGAGCTGACGCCGGTCGTGCGCGACTCCGACGGGGTGCAGTGCTCGGCGTGGGTCGCGCCGGACGGGCGGCTCTACCTGCGGACCAGCCTGGACGCGCCCCGGTTCCGGCTGTGCGTGGCGGACCCGGCGGCGCCGACGGCGTGGACCGAGCTGGTGGGCGAGCAGCCGGACTCGGTGCTGGACGACGTGCACTGGCTGGACGGGTCGCTGGTGCTGCTGCGGACCCGGCACGCGGTGTCCGAGCTGCACCTGCACTCACCCGCCACCGGCGAGCACCTCGGCGAGGTCCCGATGCCCGGCACGGGGTCGGTGCACGGGTTGTCCACAACCGACGCGCTCACCGTCGCCGATCGGGACGTGCTGTGGTTCGGCTGGTCGGACTTCGTCACGCCCCTGTCGGTGTACCGGTACTCGCCCGCCACCGGCCGGGCGGAGCTGGACGTGGCGGCACCCGGAACGGTGACCCTGCCGGAGTTGTCCACACAACAGGTCTCGTACACGTCGTCGGACGGCACGGTCGTGCGAATGTTCGTGGTGTCCGGGGAGCGGCACCCGGACCTGCCCCGGCCGACGTTGCTCACCGGGTACGGCGGGTTCGCGGTGGGCCGCGGCCCGGGGTACAGCGCGACCACGTTGGCGTGGGTCGAGGCGGGCGGCGTGTGGGCGCACGCCTCGTTGCGCGGCGGCGACGAGGAGGGGGAGGAATGGCACCGGGCGGGGATGCGCGAGCGCAAGCAGAACGTGTTCGACGACTTCCACGCGGCGGCCGAGCGGCTGATCGGCGACGGGTGGACCACGCCGCAACAGCTGTCGATCATGGGCGGGTCCAACGGCGGGCTGCTCGTCGGCGCGGCCCTGACGCAGCGGCCGGAGCTGTACGCGGCGGTGGTGTGCTCAGCGCCACTGCTGGACATGGTCCGGTACGAGAACTTCCTGCTGGGGCGGCTGTGGGCGGAGGAGTACGGCTCCGCGTCCGTGCCCGAAGAGCTGGCCTGGCTGCTGGCCTACTCCCCGTACCACCGGGTCCGGCCGGGTGTTGAGTACCCTTCGGTGCTGTTCACGGTCTTCGAGTCGGACAGCCGCGTGGACCCCAACCACGCCCGGAAGATGTGCGCGGCACTGCAGCACGCGACGTCGAGTGATCCGACCAAGCACCCGGTGCTGCTCCGCCGCGAGACCGAGGTGGGGCACGCGGGCCGGTCGGTGAGCCGGTCGGTCGGCCTGGCCGTGGACCAGTTGACGTTCCTGGCCTGGGCTACCGGCCTGGAGTTGTGAGTGGAGGACTGAGCAGGTGCAGGACGTGCAGCCGACCCCGACACCGACGAAGCCGATGTTCGACGTGGAGTCGACCCTCGCCGTCGAGTGGTGGGTGACCCACGGCCCCAAGATCGCCGAGGGCGCGTTGCGGATCGCGTTGACGCTGATCATCGCCGTGGTGGTCCGGTTCCTGCTCCGCCGGTTGATCGACCGGATGACCCGGGGCAACGGCGGGCGCAAGCCGAAGCTGCTCAAGCCGCTGCGGGAACGCGCACCGCAGGCGCTGGGCGCGTTGGTCTCCGAACGGCGCGAGCAGCGGGCCAAGACCATCGGCTCGGTGCTCAAGTCGTTCGTCACGATCATCGTGTTCGGCGTGGCGTTCATCCAGATCCTCACCGAGCTGGGCATGAACCCCGCGCCGATCCTGACCTCGGCGGGCATCCTCGGCGTGGCGATCGGCTTCGGCGCGCAGAACCTGGTCAAGGACTTCCTGTCCGGCATGTTCATGATGCTGGAGGACCAGTACGGCGTCGGTGACGTGGTCGACCTCGGCCCGGCGACCGGCACGGTCGAGTCGGTGGCGCTGCGGATCACCACGATCCGCGACACCAACGGCACGGTCTGGTACGTCCGCAACGGCGAGATCATGCGGGTCGGCAACTCGTCGCAGGGCTTCGCGGTGGCGGTGGTCGACCTGCCGCTGGCCTACGGCGCGAACCTGGCCTCGGCGACCGAGGTGCTGACCGAGGCCGTGACCGCCGCGACGGGCGAGGAGCCGCTGGCCAAGGACGTGATCGACAAGCCGCAGGTGCTCGGCGTGGAGAAGGTCACGCCCGAGGGCATCACCATGCGGGTGACGGTCAAGGTCCGACCGGGCCGCCAGTGGGCCGTCCAGCGGGCGCTGCGGGCCAAGCTGATGCCCGCCCTGGACGAGTCGGGCATCTCGATCAAGTCGCCCTGAGCCGGGTGGCCGGTCCGGGCGGGTGCCCGGACCGGTCCCCCGTCACGCCGCGACGAGCGCGGCGAGCGTGTCGGCCAGCAGCCGCGCGTCCTTGGCGCGGGCCGCGTCGGCGGCGGCGCGGTCGCGGACGACCGCGATCCGGTCGAACGTCCGGGTGGAGCTGATCCGGCCGGCCGGGGCCAGCACCGTGGTCGCCAGGCGGTTCGCCTCCGCGTGCTCGCCCTGCAGCACGCGGACGCCGACCAGTGAGATGACGTCGAACAGGTTCGACCGCCGGTAGGTCTCGCGGCGCAGGCGCAGCGCCTCGGCCAGGTGCGGTTCGGCCCGGTCCGCCGTGCCGGGCCGGTGCTCGGCCGCCGTCCGGTACGCCAGGGCCGCCATGCCCTCCAGGCCCGCCAGGTCGAAGTACGACAGCCAGCCGGGGGTCCCGGCGGGGTCGGCCCGCGAGAACCGCTCCTGCGCGGCTCCCAGCGCCCGGTCCACCGCCCCGACGTCGCCCAGGGTCGCGTGCGCCCACGCCTCGCAGGTGGAGAGCATCGCCGACGCCATCGGCGCGAGCCCGCTCCCCGAGCCCCGGCGGGCCAGCGCGACCAGGGACAGCGCTTCGCGCGGCTTGCCCACGTGCACCATCTGGCGCGCCATCCGGGACAGCACCTCGACCCCCAGGCCGGTGTCACCGGCCCGCTTGGCGCAGTGCAGCGCCAGGGTGAAGTACCGCTGCGCGGTCGCCTGGAGACCCACGTCGTGCGACATCCACCCGGCCAGCCGGGCGAGGTCCGCGGTCGAGCGGAACAGCCGGCGCGCGATCGGGTCGGGGTAGGCGTGGTCGAGCAGGTCCGTCATCGCCTTGAGCTGCCCCACCACCGCCTCCCGGTACAGGCCGCCGCCGCGCTGGGCGTCCCAGGCCCAGAACGTCCTGGTCGCGGCCTCGATCTCGGCGATCTCCGCGCTGCCGATCCGACCCGGGCCCAGCGCCGGGGCCGGCACCGCGTCGTCGGGGCCCAGCCACCCGGCCAGGCGCCCCTCCAGCACCGCCCCGGTGGCCAGGGCGGCGGTCGCGCCGAGCACGTCCCTGCGTTTGATCATCAGATCGCTCCTCGTGAAGTCCTGCAACGTCGCCACCAGCGCCCGGTGGTCCCACGACACGTGGTCGCGGGCCGGCGCGGTCAACCCGAGGTCCGCCGGCGTGCACGGCGTGCCCAGCCGTTCCGCGAACAACGCCGCCAGCAGCTCCGGCACCGGGTGCCGCGGCTGCTCGCCCTCCAGCCACCGCCGCACCCGGGAGCTGTCCGGCGCCACGTTGAACCCCCGCGCCCGGCCGAGCCGCCCGACGGCGCGCGCGAGCTCGAGCTGCGTCCACCCACCCCGCCGGAACCAGCTCAGCAGCGCCTCGTTCGAGCCGCCCATGTCGTGTCCTCCCTCACGGCAGGTGATGCCGGGGCCAGGATGCGGGGCGGCGTGACGCGGCCACCACGGGTCGCGGTGATGCGCCAGACGTTCGCCAACCCCGCCCGGCGTCGGCTGCCCACCGGTGGCTGAGGCAGGATGGAGGGGTGACCACTCCTCCGGAGAACTTCTACGAAGCAGTGGGCGGGTACGAGACGTTCCACCAGATCGTCGCGCGCTTCTACGAGGAAGTGGCCAACGATCCCGTCCTGCGTCCGATGTACCCCGAGGAAGACCTCGGCCCCGCCGAGGAGCGCTTCCGGCTGTTCCTCATGCAGTACTGGGGCGGACCGCACACGTACTCCGACAACCGCGGCCATCCCCGGTTGCGGATGCGGCACGCCCCGTTCGTGATCGGTCCCGTCGAGCGGGACGCGTGGTTGCGCTGCATCAAGGTGGGCGTCGACTCCGTTGAGCTGTCGCCCGAGCACCGCAAGCAACTGTGGGCTTACCTCGAGATGGCCGCGAACAGCATGATGAACGCCTGGGTGTGATTCTTGATCACCCGAACGGGGTCGTGGTGTCGGTCGCGAATGGCAGGATGACTCCTCGTGCGACGATCCTCCGATCTACAACCAGAGATCGCCGACGAGTCCGCCTGGTGGCGTGACGCCGTCTTCTACCAGGTCTACGTCCGATCCTTCGCCGACGCGAACGGTGACGGCGTGGGCGACCTCGACGGTATCCGCTCCCGGCTCGGCTACCTCGAACTGCTCGGCGTGGACGCCCTCTGGCTCACGCCGTTCTTCACCTCGCCCATGGCCGACCACGGCTACGACGTGGCCGACCCGCGTGACGTCGACCCGCTGTTCGGCGACCTGGCCGCGTTCGACCGGCTGGTCACCGAGGCGCACGCGCACAACCTCAAGGTCACCATCGACCTCGTGCCGAACCACACCAGCGACCGGCACGCGTGGTTCCAGGCCGCCCTGCGGGCCGGGCCCGGCTCGGTCGAGCGGGACCGGTTCGTGTTCCGCGACGGCGGCGGGTTCGACGGGTCCGTGCCGCCGAACAACTGGCCGAGCCAGTTCGGCGGCCCGGCGTGGACCCGGGTGCCCGACGGCCAGTGGTACCTGCACCTGTTCGCGCCCGAGCAGCCCGATCTGAACTGGGCGAACGCGGAGGTCGCCGCAGACCTCGCGCACACGCTGCGGTTCTGGCTGGACCGCGGGGTGGACGGGTTCCGCATCGACGTCGCCCACGGCATGGCCAAGCCCTACGGGTTGCCGAACCTGGACCCGCGGGCCGATCCGGTCGGCATGCACGACAACTCGCTCGACCCCCGGTTCGACGACGACGGCGTGCACGAGATCCACCGGATGATCCGCAAGGTCATCGACGAGTACCCCGGCCGGATGGCCGTCGGCGAGATCTGGGTCGCCGACGACGAGCGGTTCGCGCGGTACGTGCGGCCCGACGAGCTGCACCTGGGGTTCAACTTCCGGCTGGTGAAGGCGCCGTTCGACGCGGACGCGGTGCGCACCGCGATCGAGCACTCGCTGGGCGCGGTGCGCGGCGTGGGCGCGCCGCCGACCTGGACCCTGTCCAACCACGACGTGCCGCGGCACGTGACGCGGTACGGCGGCGGCGCCCTCGGCGCGCAGCGGGCGCGGGCGATGACGCTGGTGGAGCTGGCGCTGCCCGGCGTGGTCTACCTCTACAACGGCGAAGAGCTCGGCCTGCCGGACGTGGAGCTGCCCGAGTGGGCGTTGCAGGACCCGATCTGGCTGCGCTCCGGCCACACCCAGCGGGGCCGCGACGGCTGCCGCGTGCCGCTGCCGTGGGAAGGCGACACGCCGCCGTTCGGCTTCACCCGGGGCGTGACCACGTGGCTGCCGCAGCCGAACGAGTGGGCCGGCCTGACCGCCGAGTCGCAGCTGGAAGACCCCGACTCGATGCTGTCGTTCTACCGGCACGCCCTGGAGCTGCGGAAGTCGCACGGCGCGTTCAACGGCGACGAGCTGGAGTGGTACGGCGCACCGCCCGGCTGCTTCGCGTTCCGGCGCAAGGGCGGCGGCCTGATCTGCGCCCTGAACACCTCCGGCGCACCCGTGCCGCTGCCGCCGGGCGAGGTCCTGCTGGCCAGCGGCCCGATGGCGGGCAACCAGCTCCCACCGGACACGGCGGTCTGGCTGGTCTAGCCCGGTGGTCCTCCCGCCGCGCCGCCCGCGGCGGGAGGACTACCGGGACGCGTCGGCCAGGCGGAAGAGGTCGCGCGTCGGGTGCACGTCGATCGGGATGCGGGTGCCGACCGCGACGACCTCCTCGCCGAGGAGGAGGTGGCTCGTGGTGAACGGCGGCCGTCCCGGCACGGTGACCAGCATCCGGACCCTGGTGCAGCGCTCGTCCTCGCCGCACGGGATGTGCTCGGCGGACGTTACCTCGCCCATGACGCGCACGCCGTCCGCGTCCAGGGCGCGCCACACGCGCTGGTCCCGCACGGTGCCGCCGACGGCCAGGGCCAGGACGACCACGGTCAGCGGGGTCCAGACGAGGCCGGTCACGACCACGGCCGTCCGGTCGTCGTCGGGGACGTACCCGCCGAGACCGGCCAGCAGGATCAGCGGACCGGCGCACACGACCAGGAGCGCGAGCCCGGTCCGGATCGGCTGCTCGAACCAGCCCGTCGGACGGCTCACCGGACCGTCGGCCTCCGGTAACCCCCCGTCGGGACGGGAGCCCGGAGCGCTTCGCGCGCGTGCTGCCACGGACCGACGATAGCGGAGCTGATCCGGTCGAGCGGTGAGGTCAGACCAGCAGCGGCAGCATGGAGTGGCGGCGGCGGACGACCGCGCCGAAGCGGGCGTCGATGCGCAGCCACGAGTCGGTGGCGGTGATGCGGACGTCGTCACCGCCCAGGAAACCCATGCCGGACAACGCGAACAGGCACCGCATCGGCACCTTCACGTCCAGGCCCGAACCGCTCACCGTGAGCACGGTCTGGTCCAGCAGCGAGGCGGGCGGGGTACCGCGGGGACCGGCATTCTCCCGGGCGACCTCCACGCCCTTCTCGGCCAGCTCCGACACGACGCTGCCGGGCAGCCGGTCGACCGGCAGCCAGCCCGCGGACGGCGGCAGCGCCGAGCGCCACATCATGTCCCGCGACGGCCCGGGGTCCACGGTCTCGCTGCGGACCACGGCCAGGCCGGTGAGCAGGTCGGTGCCGGACACCGTCACGTCGCCGGGCGTGGTGCGGCCGGCCACGGTCCGGGTGGCCAGGGTGTCGAACGGGGTCGCGACCCACGCGTCCACCAGGTCGCCGGACGCGCGGTTGCGCAGCCGCACGACCGCCTGGGCGTCCAGGCGGACGGCACGGGCGACGAACGCGCCGAGGTCGTCCCGCTCGGCGGGATCGGCGAGGACCAGCTCAGGCACCATTACCTCCGGCACGCCAGCCCGCGAGGAAGTCGCGCTCGGCTTCGAGGAGACGGCGCGGACGTCCGGCCGTCAGGTTGTACGGCACCATGAGGGTCTCGGCCGTCGTGACGACGGCGCTGCCCTCCTGGCGACTGCCGCGGACCGTGTAGTCCAACGTGAACGACGCGGACTTCAGTTCCCGCACCGACATCTCCACCACGATCTCGTCACCGGTGAACACCAGCGGCGCGAGGTAGTCCACCACCAGCCGGGCCACGACCATGCCGTGCGACATCTCCGGCACACCGTGGCGGGCCGCCTCGGTGAACAGCAGGTCGATGCGCGCCTCCTCCAGCAGGGTCACCGTGTTGGCGTGGTTGACGTGGCCGAACGCGTCCATGTCCGACCAGCGCGGGCGCACGCCCGTGACGAACACACCCAAGTTGAACGCGCCTCCCGGTGTCGATGCGTGGCAGTGACCTTATCCACGAGCTACACCCAGGTTAAGCGGGCGTCCACGTGGAGGAATCGGCCCAGGTCGGCGACCTCGTCCGCGATGTCCGGGCGCTCGCCGAACGGCCGCACGGCGAAGTGCCCGCCGTCGCGCCGCCACACCGCCACCACCTGCCCGTCGACCACGACGTACGGGGTGAGGACACCGCCGCCGGTCTGCACGAGCGGCGCGTGCTCGGGGTCGAGCACGGCGGAGCGGTCGCGGTAGCCGAGCAGGTAGGTGTCGAAGTGGCCGAGCACCCGGACCGCGCCGGTCGGCTCGGCCGGTGCGTCGGCCACCTCGGGCAGGTCCCCGAGCTGCCGCTTGGGCAGGCCGCTCCACGCGGCGAAGTCGTGCCGCGTGGCCGGTCCGTAGGCACGTCGGTAGCGCCGCCACAGTTCGTCCACGCCGCGCGGCTCGCACTCGACGCGCAGGAGCCGGTAGGTGTCGTCCAGGCCCCGGCACAGCACGCCCGAGTGCGCGGCGAACGCCAGCAGGTGGGCCGGTGCCTGGGACTTGGGGTCGAGCGCGATGCCGACCTCGGCGAGCCGGCGCACGAGTTCGGCGCGGTCCACCGGCTCGGTGAGGACTTCGCGCAACGCGGGTAGCGCGCGCTCGCACAGCTCATCGGTGAGGCCGAGCTGATCGCGGCGACGGCGTCCGGCGGCGATGAAGGTCGGACCGAGCAGGTTCACGACCCACAGGTCGTCTTCGTGGAGCAGGTGCAGGGTGCCGCGCATGGCCCAGGTGCGCACCAGAGGACCGTCGAGGGACCTCACGCCTCGGGCGCGCGCCGCGAGCCGTACCGCCGGGACGTCCTGTGCTTGCAGGGCGAACACGGAGGCGAACAGGTCCACCACGTCGGTGGCCGGGTGCGACAGCCGCTGCGCTCGCATCCGCTGGGCGGGCACGGTCATCTGGGACGGGCGCCCGTCGAGCCGCGCACCACCAGTTCCGGCTGGAACACGAACTCCGCGTGCGGTGCGGGCGTGCCGCCGATCTCCTCCAGCAACGCGTGCACGGCGGCCTGACCCATCGCCTCGACCGGCTGGCGGATCGTGGTCAGCGGCGGGTCGGCGAACACGATCAGCGGCGAGTCGTCGAAGCCCACCACGGAGACGTCGCGCGGCACGGCCAAGCCGCGCCGGCGGGCCGCGCGGATCGCGCCGAACGCCATCAGGTCGCTGCCGCACACGATCGCCGTGCAGCCGCGGTCCAGCAGGGCGTCGGCCGCGGCCTGGCCGCCCTCGACCGTGAACAGGGAGTGCTCGACCAGGTCGGCGGCCTGCGGGCGGACGAGCGTGAAGCCCTCGACCATGCGCTGCGCCGGCACGAACCGCGGCGGTCCGACGGCCAGGCCGATCCGCTCGTGCCCGAGTTCCACCAAGTGGGTGACCGCCAACCGGACGGCGGCCCGGTTGTCCACCGAGACGAACGGCGCGGACACCTGGTCGGTGTAGCCGTTGATCATCACGAACGGCACGCCGCGCCCCGCCAGCTTGACGTACCGGTCCTTGTCGGCGGTCGTGTCGGCGTGCAGCCCGGACACGAACACGATCCCGGTGACGCCCCGGTCGACCAGCATCTCGGTCAACTGGTCCTCGGTCGAGCCGCCGGGTGTCTGCGTGCACAGCACCGGCGTGTAGCCGTCGCGCGTCAGCACCTGCTCGATGACCTGCGCGAACGCCGGGAAGATCGGGTTGTTCAACTCGGGGGTGATCAACCCGATCAACCCGGCGCTGCGCTGGCGGAGCCTGGGCGGGCGCTCGTAGCCGAGCACGTCCATCGCGGCGACCACCGCCTGGCGGGTCGCGGCCGAAACGCCTGGCTTGCCGTTGACCACTCGGCTGACCGTCGCCTCGCTCACGCCTGCCTGGGTCGCGATGTCACTGAGCCGCGCTGTCACACCGTGTGACTCTACGGGCGCGAGAGCCACACGGTCGTGTCCGGCGGCACGAGGACGTCCGCGTCTTCGGTCGCGAATCCACCCGAGGCGAGCACCACGTCCCCGTCCGAGGGCAGTCGTGCCACGTCCGGGCCGAAGTTCACCACGCAGGTGAACGCCCCGCGGCGGAACGCCAGCACGCCCTCCGGCACGTCGAGCCACTCCACGTCGGACCCCGCGCCGAGGTCCGGGTGCTCCCGCCGCACGCGCAGCGCGGCGCGGTACAGCTCCAGCACCGAGTTCGGGTCGCCGAGCTGGCTCGCCACGCTGAGCCGGCCCCAGTCGGCGGGCTGCGGCAGCCACGAGCCGCCGTCACCGAAGCCGAACGACGGGCCGTCGGCCGTCCACGGGACCGGCACGCGGCAGCCGTCCCGGCCGCGGTCGGTGTGGCCGGACCGCTCCCACACCGGGTCCTGGAGCACGTCTTCGGGCAGGTCGAGCACCTCGGGCAGGCCCAGCTCCTCGCCCTGGTAGACGTACGCGCTGCCGGGCAGCGCCAGCATCAGCAGCGCGGCGGCCCGCGCCCGCGTCACGCCCCCGTACCGCGTCGCGTGCCGCTGCACGTCGTGGTTGGACAGCACCCACGTCGTCGGCGCGGCCACCGGGCGCATCGCGGCGAGCGAGTCGTCGATGACCTGCTTGAGGTCGGCGGCGTCCCACCCGGCGGTCAGGTAGTGGAAGTTGAACGCCTGGTGCAGCTCGTCGGCGCGCAGGTAGCGGGCGGTGCGCTCGGGGCTGGGCGTCCACGCCTCGGCCACGCCGATCCGGTTGCCCGGATAGGAGTCGAGCACCTTGCGCCAGTCGCGGTAGATCTCGTGCACGCCGTCCTGGTCGAAGAACGGCAGCGCCTCCGTGCCCAGCAGATTGAGGTGGCCGGGGGTGCCGACGTCGGGCAGGCCGTCGGCCTTGACCATGCCGTGGGCGACGTCGATGCGGAAGCCGTCCACGCCCAGGTCGAGCCAGAAGCGCAGCACGTCCAGGAACTCGTCGCGCACCTCCGGCTGGTCCCAGTTCAGGTCGGGCTGCTCGGGCGCGAACAGGTGCAGGTACCACTGGCCGTCGGCCACCCGCGTCCACGCGGGGCCGCCGAAGACGGACTCCCAGTCGTTCGGCGGCAGGTCGCCCCGGCCGTCGCGGAAGTGGTAGCGGGCGCGTTCCGGGGAGCCCGGCGCCGCCTGGAGCGCCTGCCGGAACCACGCGTGCTGGTCGCTCGTGTGGTTCGGGACGAGGTCCACGATCACCCGGATGCCGAGCTCGTGGGCGTCCCGGACGAGGGCCTCGGCGTCGTCGTTGGAGCCGAAGAGCGGGTCGACGGTGCGGTAGTCCGCCACGTCGTAGCCGCCGTCGGCCATCGGGGAGCGGTAGAACGGCGTGATCCAGACGGCGTCCACGCCGAGGTCGGCCAGGTAGGGCAGCCGGGAGCGGATGCCGGGCAGGTCACCGACGCCGTCGCCGTCCGAGTCGGCGAAGCTGCGCACGTAGACCTGGTAGATGACGGCCTCGCGCCACCAGTCCTGCGTCATGGGGTGTCCTTCCGGATCGGTTCCGCCGGAGGGCAATGAAATACTTTGCAAGTGTTTTCAGCAAGTCCGGCAGCTGGTATGACGTAGAGCACATCCCTGCCACCTAGGAGACAACGTGGTTTCCGCTAGTCGACGCGCTTTGTGCGCGATAGCCGTACTGCTGTTCAGCCTTTTGGCGGTTCCGCAAAGTTTTGCAACGCCGCCGTCCGCGAAGGACGTGACCGCGACCCTGTTCCAGTGGCCGTTCGCGCGGGTCGCCGGTGAGTGCACGAACGTCCTCGGGCCGCGCGGCTACGGGTTCGTGGAGGTCTCGCCGGCCACCGAGCACATCCAGGGGTCCCAGTGGTGGACCTCGTACCAACCGGTCAGCTACCGCATCGCCGGACGCCTCGGCGACGAGGCCGCGTTCCGGAACATGGTGAACACCTGCCACGCGGCGGGCGTGAAGGTCATCGCGGACGCGGTGATCAACCACATGAGCGCCGGGTCCGGCACCGGGACCGGCGGCTCGTCGTACACGAAGTACAACTACCCCGGCATCTACAGCGACCCGGACTTCCACTCGTGCCGGTCGCACATCAGCGACTACCGCAACCGCGGCAACGTGCAGAACTGCGAGCTCGTCGGGCTGTCGGACCTCAACACCGGCAGCGACCACGTGCGCGGGCGCATCGCGTCCTACCTCAACCACCTGATCTCGCTCGGCGTGGACGGGTTCCGGATCGACGCGGCCAAGCACATGGCGGCGGCCGACCTGTCGGCGATCAAGTCGCGGCTGAGCAACCCGAACGTGTTCTGGGTGCACGAGGTGATCTACGGCGCCGGCGAGGCCGTGCAGCCCGGCGAGTACACCGGGTCGGGTGACGTGGACGAGTTCCGGTACGCCTACGACATCAAGCGGATCTTCAACAACGAGAACCTGGCGTACCTGAGCACCTTCGGGCAGTCGTGGGGCTACCTGCCGAGCGGTCAGGCGCGGTCGTTCGTCGACAACTGGGACACCGAGCGCAACGGGTCGACGCTGACGTACAAGGACGGGTCGACCTACACGCTGGCGAACGTGTTCATGCTGGCCTGGCCCTACGGCGCGCCGAACGTGTACTCGGGCTACGAGTTCTCCAACCACGACGCCGGTCCGCCGTCCGGGTCCGAGTGCTACACGTCCGGGTGGAAGTGCCAGCACCGGTGGACGCAGATCGCGTCGATGGTCCAGTTCCGCAACGCCGTGGCCGGCACGTCGGTGGTGAACTGGTGGGACAACGGCGGCGACGCCATCGCGTTCGGGCGGGGCGGCAAGGGCTTCGTCGCGATCAACCGCGAGTCGTCGGCGCTGACGCGGACGTTCCAGACCTCGCTGCCCGCCGGGTCGTACTGCAACGTGCAGAAGGACGGGTGCGTGGCCGTGGCCGTCGGCGCGAACGGTCAGTTCACCGCCACGGTGGGCGCGGGTGAGGCGTTGGCGCTGCACGTCGGCGCGACGGGCGGGGACACGCCGCCGCCGGTCGGCACGGCGTCGTTCGCGGTGAACGCCACCACGTCGTTGGGGCAGAACATCTTCGTGGTCGGCGACCACCCGTCCCTGGGCTCGTGGAACCCGGCCGCCGCCGTCCCGCTGTCCGCGGCCACCTACCCGACCTGGCGGGGCTCGGTGTCGCTGCCCACCGGGACGTCGTTCCAGTACAAGTACATCCGCAAGGAGTCCAACGGCGCGGTGACGTGGGAGAGCGGCGCGAACCGCACCGCCACGTCCCCGGCGACGCTGTCGGACACCTGGCGCAACTAGACCGCGTTCCGCCGCCGGGGCACCGCGTGGTGGTGCCCCGGCGGCGGCACGTCAGCGGATCATGCTGCGAACCTGGCGGGCGGCCACGGAGAGGGTGGCCAGGTCCAGCTTGCTCACCCGGTTGATCTCGGCCAATGCGGCGCGGGCGCGGCTCAGGCGGGACGAGTTCGCCTGCTCCCAGGTGGCGATCTTCTCCTCCGGGCTGTCGCCCGGCTCCGCCGACCGCAGCACGTCGATCGTGATCGACCGCAGCGACGAGTAGAAGTCGTCCCGCAGCGCCAGGCGCGCCAGCGAGTGCCAGCGGTTCAGGCGTTCCAGGTTCGACACCGAGCTGAGCATCCGGTCCACGTCCAGGTGCTCCGACAGCGCGAAGTACAGCTCCGCCGTCTCCGCGTGCGTGCGCTCCTGCCCGGTCGCGCCCTCGCCCTCCTCGCGCTCGGCGAGCTCGGCCACCTCGGTCACGTCCAGCAGGCCGTAGGTGAACAGCAGCCCGGCGATCCGGCGCGCCAGCTCCTCCGGCACGCCGTGGCCCACCAGCCGTTCGACGTGCGCCAGCACGGACTCCTTCTCGCGCCCCTGGAGCAGGTCGATCGTGCGCGGCGCCAGCTCGGCGATCACCGGCGCGAACCGGCTGATCGTGGAGCCCACCGCCAGCGGCTGCGGCCGGTTGGTGAGCAGCCAGCGCGACGCGCGGTCCAGCAGGCGGCGCGTCTCCAGCACCATGTCGTCCTGCACCTCGGTCGGCACGACGGTGTCCAGCGCCCGGATCTGCCGCCAGATCGACGGCAGGTCGTAGATGCCCGTGACCACGGTGTAGGCGCGCACCGCGTCCGTGGCCGACGCGCTGATCTCCTCGGCCAACCGGAACGCGTACGACACGCCGGCGCCGTCCACGACCTCGTTGACCAGCACCGTGGTGATGATCTCGCGGGACAGCGGGTGGCTGCCGATGGCGTCGGCGAACCGCTCCCGCAGCTCGCTCGGGAAGTACTCGGGCAGCCGGCGGGCCAGCACGTCGATCGACGGCAGGTCGCCGGCCAGCACCTCCTCCTTCAACGCGAGCTTCACGTGCGCGAGCAGCGTGGCCAGCTCCGGCGAGGTCAGGCCGTCGCCCGCCTTCTCCAGCGCCTTGAACTCCGCCGCGCTGGGCAGCGCTTCGAGCGCGCGGTCCAGCACGCCCCGCTGCTCCAGGTCGGCGACCAGGCGCGCGTGCACCGACAGCATCGGCGCGGCGTGGGCCCGGGACACGCCGAGCACGGCGTTCTGCGAGTAGTTGTCGGCCAGCACCAGCTCGCCGACCTCGTCGGTCATCTGGCCCAGCAGCTCGTTGCGCTGCTCCTGGTCGAGCTTGCCGTCCCGCACCAGCTCGTCCAGCAGGATCTTGATGTTGACCTCGTGGTCGGAGCAGTCGACACCGGCCGAGTTGTCCAGCGCGTCGGTGTTGACCTTGCCGCCGGTGCGGGCGAACTCGATCCGGCCGCGCTGGGTCAGGCCGAGGTTGCCGCCCTCGCCGACGACCTTGACGCGCAGGTCGGCGCCGTTGACGCGGATCGCGTCGTTGGCCTTGTCGCCGACCTCGGCGTGCGACTCCGCGCCCGCCTTCACGTAGGTGCCGATGCCGCCGTTCCAGAGCAGGTCGACCGGCGCGAGCAGGACCGCCTTCATCAGCTCAGGCGGCGACAGCTTCACCACGCCCTCGGGCAGCCCCAGTGCTTCGCGGACCTGGTCGCTGACCGGGATCGACTTCGCCGTGCGCGGCCACACGCCGCCGCCCTCGCTGATCAGCGAGCGGTCGTAGTCGTCCCACGACGAGCGGGGCAGCTCGAACAGTCGCTTGCGCTCGGCGAAGCCCGCCGCCGCGGTCGGGTTCGGGTCGATGAAGATGTGCCGGTGGTCGAACGCGGCCACCAGCCGGATGTGCTCCGAGAGCAGCATGCCGTTGCCGAACACGTCACCGGACATGTCACCGACGCCGACGACGGTGAACTCCTCCGACTGCGTGTCCACGCCGAGCTCGCGGAAGTGCCGCTTCACGCTCTCCCACGCGCCCTTGGCCGTGATGCCCATGGCCTTGTGGTCGTAGCCCACGGACCCGCCGGACGCGAACGCGTCACCCAGCCAGAAGCCGTAGGACTTCGACACCTCGTTGGCGATGTCGGAGAACGACGCGGTGCCCTTGTCCGCCGCGACCACCAGGTAAGTGTCGTCGCCGTCGTGCCGGACGACTTGCGGCGCGGGCAGCACCGTGCCGGAGTTGAGGTTGTCGGTCAGGTCCAGCAGGCCGGAGATGAACTGCCGGTAGCAGGAGATGCCCTCGGCCATCAGCTGCTCGCGGTCGTAGCCGGCGTCACCGGTCGGTGCGGGTGGGCGCTTGAGCACGAAGCCGCCCTTCGCGCCGACCGGCACGATCACCGCGTTCTTCACCGCCTGCGCCTTGACCAGGCCCAGGATCTCGGTGCGGAAGTCCTCGCGCCGGTCGGACCAGCGCAGCCCGCCGCGTGCCACCGGGCCGAAGCGCAGGTGCACGCCCTCCAGCCGCGGCGAGTACACGAAGATCTCGAACCGCGGCCGCGGCTGCGGCAGGTCCGGGATCGCCTGCGGGTTCAGCTTCACCGCCAGGTAGGGGCGCGGGTTGCCGTCGACGTCGCGGACGAAGTAGTTCGTGCGCAACGTGGCCTGCACCAGCGTGAGCAGGCTGCGCAGGATGCGGTCGGCGTCCAGGCTGGTCACGTCGTCGATCATCGCGGTGATCTCGGCGGCCAGGTGCTCGGTGCGGCTGACGCGCTGGTCGTCCGACAGCGCCGGGTCGAACCGCGCCTCGAACAGCCGCACCAGGGCCGTGGCGACCTCGGTGTGGCCCAGGACGGCGTCCTCGATGTAGTCCTGGCTGTACGGCGTGCCCGCCTGGCGCAGGTACTTGGCGTAGGCGCGCAGCATCGCGGCCTGCTGCCACGTGACACCCGCCTTGAGCACGAGCGTGTTGAAGCCGTCGACCTCGGCCTCACCGCGCCACGCGGCGGCGAACGCGTCCTGGAACCGGGTGCGCACGGCCTCCATGTCCTCGGCGGACAGCTTGTCCAGCGTCACCTGGTCGACGCGCAGGCCGAAGTCGTAGATCCAGCACTCCGCGCCGTCGTCGCGGGACAGCTCGTACGGGCGCTCGTCCACCACGACCACGCCCATGCGCTGCAACATCGGCAGCACGTCCGACAGCGTCAGCCGCGCCCCGACCAGGAACAGCTTGAACCGCCGCTCACCCGGCTCGGCGTCGCTCGGCACGTAGAACACCAGGTCCAGGTCGCCGGGCTTGAGCGCCTCGATGCGCCGGAAGTCCGCCAGGCCCTCGGCCGCGGTGAAGTCCTCCTTGTAGGCCTCGGGGAACGCCGCGGCGATCCGCTGGCCCTGCTCGGACGACGATTCCGCGCCCAGACCGGTGCCCCGGTCGTCCAGCACCGCCTCGACCATGCGGTCGTCCCAGGAGCGCACCGCCTCGGCCAGCAACTGCTGGATGTAGCCGGTGTCCGGCTCGACCTGGCGGGTCGGGTCGGTGTGCACGGTGAAGTGCACGCGGGCCAGCGCGGACTCGCCGACGCGCGCGCTGTACTCCAGGTTCACGCCGCCGAGCTGGTCGATCAGCACTTCCTGCATGGCCAGCCGCGACGTCGTGGTGTAGCGGTCGCGCGGCAGGTAGACCAGGCACGAGTAGAAGCGGCCGTACGGGTCGCGGCGCAGGAACAGGCGCAGCCGGCGGCGTTCGGCCAGCGCGATCACGCCCGTCACGGTCTGGTAGAGCGTGTCCGGGTCGACCGAGAACAGCTCGGTGCGCGGGTAGTTCTGGATGACCTCCAGCATCCGCTGCCCCGAGTACGAGTGCAGCGGGAAGCCGGCGCGGTGGATGACGTCGCGGACCCGGCGTTCGACGGCCGGGATGTCCAGCACGTCCTCGTGCAGCGCGGTGGTGGAGAAGACGCCGAGGAACCGGTGCTCGCCGGTCACGTTGCCGTCGGCGTCGAACGTCTTCACACCGACGTAGTACGGGTACACCGACCGGTGCACGCTCGACTGGGCGCTGGCCTGCGTCAGGACCAGCAGTTCGGGTGACAGTGCCTGCGCGCCCGCGTCCGGGCCCGCGGTCAGGCTGCGCGCCGCCAGGCTGTCCTGTCTGAGCACGCCCAGGCCGCTGGCCAGGACCGCCCGCAGCGCGGGGTCACCGCCGGTCGCCGGGTCGTCGTGGACCAGCTCGTACTGGCGGTAGCCGAGGAACGTGAAGTGGTCGTCGGCCAGCCAGCGCAGCAGGTTCGCGCCGTCGCGCACCTCGTGGTCGGGCAGCGGCGGCGGCTCGGCCTCCAGCTGCTGGGCCAGGTGCAGGGCCGTGCCGGTCATCTTGTCGGTGTCCTCGACGACCTCGCGGACGTCGTTGAGCACCGCGTGCAGCTTCGTTTCCAGCTCACGGGCCCGGTCCGGGTCGGTGAGCAGGTCGACCTCGATGTACATCCACGACTCGGCCAGCGCGTCGCCCGGCGGGTCGGCCGGGTCCGCGGCCGGCAGGACCTCCTGCAGCGCGCCCGTCACCAGGTCCCGGCGCACCACGACGATCGGGTGCACCACCCGTTGCACCTGCACGCCGCCCCGGGTCAGCTCGGAGGCCACCGAGTCGACCAGGTACGGCATGTCGTCGGTGACCACCTGCACCACCGTGGCCGGGCACGCCCAGCCGTCGTGCGCGCGGGTGGGGTTGATGATCCGCACCACCGGGCGACCGGGCACCCGTGTCCCGGCGAGCTGGTAGTTCGAGCGCACCGCGCCCACCAGGTCCACCGGGTCGTCGTCGTTGACTTCCTCGGCGGGGACGTGGCGGTAGTACAGGCGGATGAGCTCGGCGAGTTCGGGGGCGTTGGCGGCGGCACGTTCGATCAATTCGTCACGGGCCTGTTCGGGACTGGCCGGGCGAGCCGCGCCGACGTCGCGGGCGGCGTGCTCGGATCGGGACGGGGCTCCAGTCGAGGTCATGTTCAGGCGACTCCACGCTATCCGGCACCTCTGTGTACCGGGTGTGCGCACCACTTAACCAGACGGGCGCGATCACGTTCGCCGCAACCCTCGCACTGAATCGAACAACTTGCCGGAAAGTCCGGAATTCACTTGTGACGTGGGCTATTTCCCGCTTTGTTACCGGTGGGAAACCTTATTAGAACCTCAAATCATTTCACGCTTCGGGAAGTGTCCACGTGTCGAACCGGCGCGGCGGGTCGACGCGCTGGATCGGAGCCGTCGTCTCGGTGTCCGGGACGGGTGGCGGTGTCCCGACAGGTGGGATCGGCACGGTGTCCTCGTCCACGTCGACGCGACCGGCGGCCTCGTCCTCGCGCCGGGCGTCCTCGTAGGCGACCAGGGCTTCGGCCAGGAGCTCGGCCAGGCTCAGGTCGCTCTTGTGGCGGCGTGAGGCGCGGGTGGCGCTCGGCGAGTCGCCGGACGGCGGCGGCGGTTCGACGATCGCGGGCAGGTCGATCGTCTTGCCACCGACCACGACCGCGGTGACGAAGGGTTCCTTCGGGACCTCACCGCTCGGCGCTTCCGGCTCCGGTGTCGGTGCGGGTGCCGGTTTCGGGCTGGTCGTCGTCGGCGTGTCGTCGTGCTCGACGTCGGCGGCGCTGAGGAACCCGGTCGGGCCGAACCGCGCCGGGGGCGGCGCGGGTTCGGGCGACGGGTCGGCCGGGACGGGCTCGGGCACCGGCACGGGCGGGACCTGGTCGGGTTCGGGGAAGCCCGGCACCTGGTCCGGCTCGGGCAACGGCTCCACCTGCTCCTCGGGCGTCGAGTCGACGTCGGAGGCGGGGAAGGCGGGACGTGCTTCGACGTCCGCCGCCTCGGGCTCCGGCGTCGTCCGCTCCGCCTGGAACCCGGACTGGCCGGGGATGCCGAAGTCGGGCACGGGCGGCGGCGGGTAGTCGGGCGGGTCGGGCACGCGGGCGGTCGGGATGAGCGGCCCCTTCACGAAGGCCGCGCCGAGCCCGACCGGCGGCACGTCGTCGCGGATGGCGGGCTGGACCATGGTCGGCGAGTCGAACATGTCGACCACCGGCGGGTCCTCGCTCCGCAACCGGGCGGGTGGTTCGACCCGCCACTGCACCGGCTCGCCTTCCGCCCGCGGCGTGGATTCGGGCGCTTCGGCCTCGTCCGCGTCCCGAGCCCGCCGCCGTCCACCGGCCCGCTGCGGGTCGAGCAACCCGGCCGCCTTCAACGTGTCCAGCACACTGGAGTCGGACTCACCAGCCGCCCGCTCGCCTTGCTCCTCCGAAGCCTCACGGGCCCGCCTGCGCCCACTGCGCACCGCACCGGCCGCCGCGATCAACCCGGCCGCGGGCACGCTCCGCTCGCCGCCCTCGGTCGCGGCGGGGGCATCCGCCTCACCGGACCCGCCACCGACCGGACCACCGGCTTCCGCCGTCGGCACGGCACCGGCCGGGCCGGTCGACTCGCGGTGCCCACCGGCCTCCGCGCCTGCCTGACCGGCCGACGCGGCAGGGCCCTCCGCCACACTTCCCGCCTCGATGCCGCTCGTCACGGACGCATCCTGGCGCGCCCCGGCCGACCCCGCATCAGCAAGCCCGACACCGCCCGCGGCCGGTACCTCCGCCACGCCTCGCGCGTCTCCCGACGGGTCGCCACCCGACCCACCGGCAGCCGACACCCCACCCGAGCCGACTTCCGCCCCGGCCCCGCCGGACGCATCCACGACCGGACCGGCACCACTCACGTGCGCAGGACCCGCACCCGGGACCCCGTCGCTCGGAACAGCCGCAACCTCCCCGAAGCCGCCCGCACGGGTGCCCGCCGGAGTCATGGCGTCCTCCGAACCGCCCACACCGGCGGCGACCGGCCCGGAGCCGCCCACGTGGGTACCGGCCGGAGTGACGGCGTCCCCGGACCCGCCCGCCGCGTGGCTGCCGGCCGAGGCGACCCCGGCTTCGGCAGCGCTGGACCCGGCCGCGGCTGGACCGGAGCCGCCCACGTGGGCGGCCGCCGGAGTCGTGGCGTCATCGGAGCCGTCCGCCGCGTGGCCGGCGGCCGATACGACCCCGACCCCCGCACCGGCCGTCGCCGAGCCGACCGCGGGGGTGTCCGCCGAAGTCGTGGCGCCATCCGAACCGCCGGTCGGCTCGGTTCCGGCCGGTGTGGCGGCGGCGGGGCGCGCGGGGGTGGCAGTGGGCGGCGTCGGCTGCGTCGGGCTTGCGGGGCTTGTGCGGGTGCCTGAAGGCGCGCCGGTGGTGGGGCGGGCCTGGCCGCTCCTCGCGTGTTCCGGACGGCCCTGCGTGGGGCGGGGTTCCCGGTCCGGGGCGCGGCGGCGGCCGCCTGGTTGCTGGCCGCCGGGCTGCTGGTCGCCGGGCTGCTGGTCGCCTTCGGTTTCGCCGAACGGTTGGACCAGGCGCCAGCGGTCGGCGGCGTGGGCCCTCGCGGCGGAGATGCCGTCGACGGTCATGTCCTCCGCGGCACGGCGAGAGCGCTTGACCCGGACGCCCTCGTTGCGGTGCATCTGGACCGGACGCCACTGGCGGAGTTGCTGCTTGACCTCCGGGGCCAGGTTGGGGTCGGTGGCCGGGGTCGGCGTGCCGGTGCGGAGCAGGGCGGCCAGTTCGTCGTGCAGGCCGCCGGCGGGGCGGCGGTGGATGCCCGCGAACTCGGCGGCCAGCCTCGCCCGGACCGCGTAGACGGCCCTGGCCCGACGGCGTTCGGCCGCGTGCGCGGAACGGAGGTTCGCCAGGGCTTCGGCCAGGTCGCCCGCCACCTCGTGGACGTGCGCCAGCGCGAGGAGGCTCTCCGCGAGGAGCGTGTCCAGCTGGTGGCGTTCGGCGCTGTCGGCGGCGTCGCGGAGCAGGTCACGAGCCTGGTCCACCCGGCCGGCGGGCAGGTGGACCCGCGTGGCCAGGGCCAACCTCAGCCAGCCGGCGGTGGAGGCGGACGGCGCGCGGACCGGGCGTTCCAGCAGCGGGGTGCCGATCTCGGAGGCCTCGCCCAGCTTGTCGAGGTCCATCAGGGCGCAGACCAGCTCGACCGTGAGCCTGCCCCGGACCTGGCCGTTGTCGGTCGACGGCTCCTTGAGTCGGTCCAGCACGGCCAGGCCGTCGCGGGCCGCGGCGACCGCCGCCGGCAGGTCGCCCCACCGGCGGTGCTGACCCGCCGCCGAGGCGCGGAGCAGACCCCGGTGCAGCAGGGTCGTGTCGTGGTCCAGCAGCGGATCCGCCTGGTACAGGTGGTCCGCCTCGTCCAACGCCTGGGCCAGGGCCGCGCCCCGACCCACCGAGACCAGGCACTCGCCGGCCTGGACGAGCGCGGTCGCCCGCAGCCCCGGCGGGACGTCGTCGGCTTCCAGGACCGGGCGGACGGCCGCGAACCCCGTCAGCGGCGCGCCGACCGACCTGGCGCAATCGGCCAGCTCGACCCGCAACCGCCAGGCCGTTTCCCGCTCCGACGCCGCCTCGGCCGCCTTGAGGGCGTCCAGCGCCCGGTCCGCGATCCGGACGCCCCGGCCCATGCGGTTGCTCGCGAAGACCACCAGTGCCTCCGCGCGCAGCCGGTCGACCTCGTCACGGCGGGTGGAGGCGAGCGCGACCGCGCGCTCGCCCAGCACCAGCGCGAGCTCCGGTGCCCGCCAACGCAACCGCCAGGCGGGCACGACCAGCGTGCTCACCTCGACGTCCGCCTGCGCCTCGCCCCTCGCCGCCACGATGTAGGTACCCGGCTCTCAGTCCCGTGTGAGCTTGCGGTAGGTCACGCGGTGCGGCCTGGCCGCCTCCGCGCCGAGGCGCTCGACCTTGTTCTTCTCGTAGCCCTCGAAGTTGCCCTCGAACCAGTACCACTGCGACGGGTTCTCGTCCGTGCCCTCCCACGCCAGGATGTGCGTGGCGACGCGGTCGAGGAACCACCGGTCGTGCGAGATGACCACGGCGCAGCCGGGGAACTGCTCGAGCGCGTTCTCCAGCGAGCCCAGGGTCTCGACGTCCAGGTCGTTCGTCGGCTCGTCCAGCAGGATCAGGTTGCCACCCTGCTTGAGCGTCAGCGCCAGGTTGAGCCGGTTGCGCTCGCCGCCGGAGAGCACGCCCGCCGGCTTCTGCTGGTCCGGGCCCTTGAAGCCGAACGCGCTGACGTAGGCCCGCGACGGCATCTCGACGTTGCCGACGTGGATGTAGTCCAGGCCGTCGGAGACGACCTCCCACACGTTCTTCTTCGGGTCGATGCCCGCGCGGTTCTGGTCGACGTAGGACAGCTTGACCGTCTCGCCGATGCGGACCGTGCCCGCGTCCGGCTGCTCCAGGCCGACGATGGTCTTGAACAGCGTCGTCTTGCCGACGCCGTTCGGACCGATGACGCCGACGATGCCGTTGCGCGGGAGGCTGAACGACAGCCCGTCGATCAGCACCCGCTCGCCGAAGCCCTTCTTCAGGTTCTCCACCTCGACCACGACGTTGCCCAGACGCGGGCCCGGCGGGATCTGGATCTCCTCGAAGTCGAGCTTGCGGGTCTTCTCCGCCTCGGCGGCCATCTCCTCGTAGCGGCCGAGACGCGCCTTGGACTTGGCCTGGCGGGCCTTCGCGCCCGACCGGACCCACTCCAGCTCGTCCTTGAGCCGCTTCTGCAGCTTCTGGTCCTTCTTGCCCTGGACTGCCAGCCGCTCGGCCTTCTTCTCCAGGTAGGTCGAGTAGTTGCCCTCGTACGGGTGGGCCCGACCGCGGTCGAGCTCCAGGATCCACTCGGCGAGGTTGTCCAGGAAGTACCGGTCGTGGGTGACGGCCAGGACGGCGCCCGCGTACTGCGCCAGGTGCTGCTCCAACCACAGCACGCTCTCCGCGTCCAGGTGGTTGGTGGGCTCGTCGAGCAGCAGCAGGTCCGGCTTGCTCAGCAGCAGCTTGCACAGGGCGACCCGACGGCGCTCACCACCGGACAGCGTCTTGACGTCGGCGTCGGGCGGCGGGCAGCGCAGGGCGTCCATCGCCTGCTCCAGCTGGGAGTCGAGGTCCCACGCGTTCGCGTGGTCCAGCTCCTCCTGGAGCTGCCCCATCTCCTCCATCAGCTCGTCGGAGTAGTCGACGGCCATCTTCTCGGCGATCTCGTTGAAGCGGTCGAGCTTGACCTTGATCTCGCCGAGACCCTCCTGGACGTTGCCCAGGACGGTCTTCTCCTCGTTGAGCGGCGGCTCCTGCTGGAGGATGCCGACGGTGTAGCCGGGCGAGAGGAAGGCCTCGCCGTTGCCCGGTGTGTCCAGGCCGGCCATGATCTTCAGCACGCTCGACTTGCCGGCGCCGTTCGGACCGACAACGCCGATCTTCGCACCGGGGAGGAACATGATGGTGACGTCATCCAGGATGACTTTGTCCCCGTGCGCCTTGCGCACCTTCTTCATGGTGTAGACGTACTCGGCCATGCCCGCGATCGTAGAGCGGTGCCGATCGGGCCCGAACCTCGGACGCCGGCTACGGACGGGTCACAACGCAGAGTTAACGCGAACGTGGGTCACCCACAGACGTCACACGACCACCGGTCCAGCCTGGCGCGACCCTGCGACCAGCGGCTCCGACCGGATGCGCGAACTCGGTGCGCTGTCAACCCCCGGTGCCCGCGTGCGGATCCGGCCCTGGCGCCGGCCCGACGACCTCCCCCCTCCACGCTCGCAACGGCGACGACTGCCCGCGCATTCTCCGCCCCGATCGGGCCGGCGGGAGCCCTTGTCGCTCGATCGGCTCAGAACGGCACTTCGGCCACCTCCTTCGGGCGCCCCGCCTGGCCCGGGAGGGCCAGCGGCGCCTGCTCCGGTTCGCCGACCGTCCGATCGGCCACCGAGCGCTCTCGTCAACCGACCACGCCGGCCGCCGACCGGGACGTCGACCGGGCGCCCGGATGCCCCGCGACCTTGCCGCTGATGGTCCCGGAGAGGAGGACGTGATCCTCGGTGCCGGTCCAGGCGCGCTTCGAGCCGGTCCGGTGGCCCCGGCCGGAGCCTCGACAAGCCCGAGGGCGCCCCATCACGCGGAACTGCGGTCGGCGGTCGCCGGACGGAGGCAGTGGTCGGGGTCCCGACAAGCCCGCGGTGCCCTGCGGCACGGAAGTGCGGTCGACGGTCACGGGACGGGCGGAACGGCCGGAGGTGCCGGTCGAGGTGCGGCGTGGAGTTGGTCGGGCGACGGAAATTCCGGGCAGGCGGGTGTTCCGCCGTGCGGCGCGGAGGTGTGGCCCCTGAGGTCGGCCTGATCGCCTGCGGCAGGTGGCCGGGTCGTCGGTCCCGGGATCCCGGTCGCCCCTTCGGCTCCTCTCCTCCATGAAACCAGCGGTGACGGCTCCCGGCCGCCCGACCACCGGGCACGTTCGCCCTCGACGAGCCGGCGCGGCACCTCCGAGCGCCCGGCTACCGCGGCTCAGAACGGCACTTCGGCCACCTTCTTCGACTGCTCCACGTCACCCGCGACGGCCAGTGCCAGTTGGCCCGGTTCGCGGGGGGCGACGATCTCGGGCGCGGCCCTGGCCTCGACGGAGTCCGGGGTGTGCCTGGTGCGTGTCGGCATGGCCGTGCACAGGGCCAGGTTGGGGCCGATCGCGGTGGCTTCCAGTTCCACCACCGGCTGCCGCTTGCCCTCGACCTCCACCTCCTTGATCGTCAGCCGGCCGGTGACCACCACCGGGTCGCCCTTGTTCAACGACGCCTGGGCGTTGTCCGCCAACATCCGCCAGCAGGACACCGTCAAGAACATCCGCGAGCCGTCGGACCAGCTGCGATCCTCCTGGTCCCAGATCCGCTCGGCGCTGAACAGCCGGAACTTCGCCCGGCTGAAGCCCGTGCCGACCTTGGTGTGGGTGACCGGGCCGGCGACGTTGCCGCAGATGGTGACCCGGGTCTCGTTGTAAGCCATGTCCGCCTCCTGGTTGCGCTCTTGGGACCAGGTTGCCGGTGCTCCGAGCGGCGGCCCAGCAGTGGTTTCGGATCTGTGGACAACTGCCTGAAGCATGCATAACGCGAATGAGTGAGCGCTCACTCGTTGACATGAGTGAGGACTCACTCATAAGCTGCACCCATGCCCGAGGAGACCACCCGCCGCCGCCGAGCACCCGCGATGAGCCCCGAAGACCGCCGGGAGGCGATCGTCGCGGCCACCGTCCCGCTCCTGTACGCGCACGGCGCCAACGTCACGACCAGTCAGATCGCCAAAGCGGCCGGCATCGCGGAGGGCACGGTCTTCCGGGCGTTCAAGGACAAGCAGGAACTCATCCGCACGTGCGTGCTCAGCGTGCTGGCGGTCGACTCCGAGCTGGCGCTGATCGACGAGGCCGGGCAGGCGAGCACCCTCGCCGAACGCCTCTCCTGGGCCATCAGCGCCGTCTCCGGCTACCTCGACCGGATGTGGAAGCTGATGAGCGTCCTGCGCGACTCCGGCTACGACCCGCACAACGGCGAGGACGGGCACGGCAGGCAGCGCAAGGGACCGCCGGTCGAGATGCAGCGCATCACCGAGCGCGTCGCGTCGCTGTTCGGCCCGGACGACCACCTGCGCGTCGACCCGTCCCTGGCCGCACGCCTGCTGCTCGGGCTCGTGTTCACCAACCGCATGCAAGGCGAGGGCTTCGGCGACTCCACCGCCGACGCCGACCAGCTCGTGCAGCTGTTCCTGCACGGCGTGCTGACGCAGAACTGAGGGGGAAACCAGTGGAAGACCTGATGATCGAGGTGACCGACGTCGGCAAGGCGTTCGGCGCGCAGAAAGCCCTGGACGGGGTGAGCGTCGCGGTGCCCAAGGGCAGCGTGCTCGGCCTGCTCGGCCACAACGGCGCGGGCAAGACGACGCTGGTCAACGTCCTCACCACGATGCTCCCGCCGGACTCCGGCCACGCGGAGGTGGCCGGGTTCGACGTGGTCGCGCAGGCGCACCAGGTGCGCAGCCGGATCGGGCTGACCGGCCAGTTCGCCGCCGTCGACGAGCAGCTCTCCGGCCTGGACAACCTCGTCCTGATCGCCCGGCTGCTCGGCGCGTCACCGCGCGAGGCCAGGGCCAGGGGCGCGGAACTGCTGGAGCTGTTCGGCCTCGCGGACGCGGCGAAGCGGCCGTCCCGCACCTACTCCGGCGGCATGCGCCGACGCCTCGACCTGGCCGCGAGCCTGGTCGGGCACCCGGAGGTGATCTTCCTGGACGAGCCGACCACCGGCCTGGACCCGGCGAGCAGGCTCGGCCTGTGGGAGATCGTGGAGAACCTGGTCACCGACGGCACCACGGTCCTGCTCACCACCCAGTACCTGGACGAGGCCGACCGCCTCGCCGACTCGATCACGGTCCTGGCGCAGGGCAAGGTCGTCGCCGCCGGCACCAGCGCCGAGCTGAAGGCCCAGGTCGGGCAGCGCACCGTCACCGTGACCCTGGCCGACGTCTCGGACGTCCCCCAGGCCACCGGCGCCCTCGAACGGGCGGGCCTGCAGCCCGTGCCCGCGGCCAACACGCTGACCGCGCCGGTCACGTCGTCCCGCGAGATCGCCACGGTGGTCCGCGCGCTGGACGAGGTCGGCCTGGAGGCCACCGAACTGGCCCTGGGCGAGCCGACCCTGGACGACGTCTACCTCACCCTCGCGCAGCACGCGGCCTGAACAGGAGCCCCCGGATGACCACCCTCACCGCCGCGCCCCGCTGGCGCGGCACCGACTTCGGCACCCAGGTGCTGGTGCTGACCCAGCGCTCCCTGCGCACCCTGGTCAGCGACCCGCGCATGATCGTGTTCAGCATCCTCCAGCCGCTGATCATGCTGACCCTGTTCAGCCAGATCTTCGCGAGCATCGCCGACACCCCCGGTTTCCCGCAGGGCGTGGCCTACATCGACTTCCTGATGCCCGCGATCCTGGTCAACACCGCCATGCAGTCCGCGTTGCAGGCGGGCGTCGGACTCGTCACCGACATGAAGAACGGCGTGCTGGCCCGGTTCCGCTCGCTGCCCATCCGGTCCGGCTCGGTGCTGGTCGCACGCAGCCTGTCCGACCTGGTCCGCACGGCCGCGCAACTGCTGCTGATGCTCGTGTTCGCCGTCGTGGTCTTCGGCTACTCCCCCGCCGGCGGCATCACGGGCACCGCCGCGGCGCTGGCTCTGGCGCTGGCCGTCGGCTGGGGCCTGGGCTGGATCTTCCTGGCCATCGCCGCGTGGCTGCGCAACGCCGAGCTGATGCAGACCGTCGGCTTCCTGGCCATGTTCCCGCTGATGTTCGCCTCCAGCGCGTACGTGCCGATCAACGGCCTGCCCGGCTGGCTCCAGGCGATCGCGACCGTCAACCCGTTGACGTTCGCGGTGGACGCGGCGCGGTCGTTGGCGCTGGCCCAGCCCGTGACGGGCGTGGTCGGGGCGCTGGCGACGAGCGCCGTGCTGGCCGCGGCGGGGTGGTTCGCGGCGGTCAAGGGCTTCCGCCGGCCGCTCTAGTCCTTGCCGGACATCTTGCGCAGCATCGCGTTGTACGCGGCCAGGTCCGCGTCACCGTCCGCGTCCGCCCGCCGGTCCGCCCGGCGGGCGTCGCGGCTGTCCGACCTGGCCCACTGCACCAGCAGCGCCACCATCACCACGATCAGCGGCAACTCGCCCGCCGCCCACGCGATGCCGCCGCCCAGCCGCTGGTCCTCCAGCTGCGACGTCACCCACGGCAGGCCGAGCGACCGGTAGAAGTTGTCGCCGATCACGGTCTGGGAGCTCATCAGCACGATGCCGAAGAACGCGTGGAACGGGATCGAGGCGAACAGCAGCCCGAGCCGGCCCAGCGGCGGCAGCCGGTTCGGCGCCGGGTCGATGCCGATCACCGGCCAGTAGAAGACGTAGCCGACCAGGATGAAGTGGGCGTTCATCGCCAGGTGCGCCCAGTGGTAGTCCAACGCGCTGTCGAACAGGCCGGAGAAGTACAGGCCGTAGAACGAGCCCACGAACAGCGCCAGCGCCACGAACGGGTTGGTCAGCACCTTCGCCACCGGCGAGTGCACGAACGCCAGCAGCCACTCCCGCGGCCCCGGCGGGTTGCCCTTGCCGGCCGGCGGCAGGGCGCGCATCGCCAGCGTCACCGGGCCGCCCAGCACCAGCAGGATCGGCGCCAGCATGGACAGCAGCATGTGCGCTTCCATGTGGATGCTGAACATCGCGGGCGCGTACCGACCCACGCCGGACGACGTGGCGAACACCACGGTCAGGCAGCCCGCCACCCACGCGATCGTGCGGCCGACCGGCCACGCGTCACCGCGCTTGCGCAGCCGCCACACCCCCAGCAGGTACAGCACGCCCAGCGCGATGAAGGCCGTGCCGAAGATCAGGTCGAACCGCCAGTCGAACAGCAGCCGCGACAGCGTCGGCGCGCCGAACAGGTCGTAACCGATGCGCAGCTCCACCGTGCTGGGCAGCACGCGACCCTCGGCCGGCGGCGGCGTGCGGCTCAACGCCGCGGCGAGCCCCAGCGTGAGGAACATCAGCAGCACCTCGACGCCCGCGAGCCGCACCAGCGACCGCCCGGAACCGGTGGCCACGACCTCCTTCACGCTCTTCTCGCGCTGGAAGTACCCCACGACACCCAGCACGATCAGCGCGATCGCCTTGCCGAGCACCAACAGCCCGTAGTCGCTGCCGAGGAGCCGGCTCACCGGCAGCCGCACCCAGGCGTTGATCACGCCGGACGCCGCCATCACGATCCAGCACACCAGGGCCAGCCGGGAGAACCTCGCCGTGGCCAACCCCAGGTGCTCGCCGCCACGCCGGCCGTGCGCCAGCAGCGCGATCAACCCGCCCACCCACAACGCCGCCCCGATCAGGTGGAACAGCAGGCTGTTCGTGGCCACGTCGTGCGAGCCGCCGCCGGACGAGTGCCCCGTCACGGCCACCGGGATCAGGGCGAACACCGACAGGAGGAACAGCGGCACGGTCCAGCCCCACGACAGCACCAGCCGGCAGCCCAGCGCCAGCAGCGCCACCAGCACCGCCGTGATCATCCAGGCCTTCGACTGCTCCACCAGCCCGGCCACCTGCACCAGCACCGACGGCTCCAGCAGCGCCGTCACCGGCTGGCCGAGCGCGTCGGCCACCGTGAACGGCACCGACAGCACCGCGCCCAACGTCCACACCAGCGCCGCCCAGCCCGCCGTCCGCACGGCCGCGTAACCGTCCGCGGCCAGCGTGCCGGTCTCCTGCGGCGGCACCAGGAACGCCGCCAGCAGCAGCGACCCGATCGTCACCACGGCCGCGGCCTCGGTCACCACCCGCACGACGATCAACCCGGACGCGTCGGTGCCGTTGAGCACGAGCAGCCCCACCGCCACCAGCGCGGCTATCGCCGTGCCGACGATCAGCAGGGGGATGAGACCGGTCCGCCGGGTGCGGGAGGGCGCGTCAGTGGGCACGTGACGAGCGTAGGCGGCCCGACCACACCGCCACCAACCGCCGGACGTGCGGAGATCACACCCACTACCGTTGCCGGACGTGACCAGTTCTCGCTCGGCGCTCGTGATGGCCCTCGCCTTGCTCCTGTCGGCGGGGTGCAGTTACTCCGTCAACGGGGACGCGTTGCCCCAGGCCGGGATCACACCCACGACGGCATCGGCCGAACCGGCGGGCGAACCCAAGATCGCCAAGGCGCGCACGGTCGTCGGCGTGGAGCCGTGCTCGCTGCTCACGGCGGCAGACCTGAAGGGCATCGGGCCGTTCAAGAAGGACCCCGCGCGCAAGGACGACGTGATCCAGGAGTCGTGCCAGTACGTGCTGGACGACGGCTCGCAGGCCGGCCGGACCGTCGTCGCCGCGCTCTACCAGAAGTACGAGCAGGTGCGGACGCGGCAGGCCAAGGGCCGCGAGGTGGTCGTCGACGGGCACTCGACGTGGGTGCTGTGCGAGCTGAGCGGCGGCGAGATGGCGTGCACCGCGACCCTGGCGGTGAACGCCAACCGCAGCGTCCTGGTGGCGATGGCGCAGGCGGGCGGCGTGCCCGAGCAGATGCTCGCCGCCATGCAGCCCCTGCTCAAGGCCGCGTTGAACCGGCTCCCGATCGCGTGAGCTCACGGGCGCGGGACCGGCGCGCCAGCAGCACGGCGGGCACCATCAACGCGATGACGAACGCCACGAAACCGAGCGAGATCGACAGGTCGCTGACGTGCGCGATGCCGCCGACGAGCGGCGGGCCGAGCAGGAACCCGGTGTAGGCGACCGTCGTCACCAGGCCGATCTCGCGTTCACCGCCCGTGCCGTCGGCGCGCTTGCCCGCGTCACCGGCCAGGTCCATGATCACCGGGAACGCGAACGCCAGCCCGAGCCCCGCCAAGGCGAATCCGACGTAGCCGAACGCGGGCAGCGGCACCAGCACGGCCAGCCCCAGGCCCAGCGCGGCCACCACGGCACCCGAAGCGAGCAGCCCGTACGGGCCGACCCGGCGTTGCGCGGGCTCGCCGAGCAGGCGGGCGGTGGCCATGGCGATGGAGAACCCGGCGTACGCGGCGGCGGCCGCGGCCTCGCTCACGCCCCGTTCGTTGACGAAGAACAGCGCCGACCAGTCCGACGCCGCGCCCTCGGCGATCGCCGAGCACAGCGTGATCGTGGCCAGCAGCCACAGCAACGGCCGCTTGAGGACCGGGCGGTCGTCCGCGGCGGTGTCGGTCGTCTCCCCGGTGGTGTCCGGCACGGCCCTGATCACCCAGGCGATCACGACCGCGCCGATTATCGCGACGAAGACCAGGTGCCGGGTCAGCCCCCAGCCGGCGGCCGCGGCCGCCGCCGCGCCCAGCGAGCCGATCAGGCCGCCGACGCTGAACCCCGCGTGGAACTGCGGCATCAGCGGGCGGTCCAGGCTGCGGGTCACGGCCACGGCCGCCACGTTCATGCCGACGTCCAGCGACGCGCCGCACGCGCCGAGCACGAACAGCACCAGACCAAGCTGCCACGGCGTGTCGGCGAGCGTGAGGGACGGCACGGCGAGCACCGTGACGCCCGCGCCCACCACGATCAGCTTCCGCGCACCGACCCGCGCGCAGATCCGGGCGGCGAACGGCGCCGTCGACGCCAGGCCGACGCTGGCGCCGAACAGGGCCAGGCCGAGCGTGGCCTCGGTCGCGCCCACCTGCGCCGCCAGCGCGGGCATGCGCGCGGCCCAGGACAGGAACAACGCCCCGTTGAACAGGAACACCGCGAAGACGGCGAGACGTGACGTGGGCATGCCGTCGAGTGTGAACTAGAGCGCTTCAGAACGTCCAATCGATTACCTGGTTACGCTCATCACGTGGACCGCCCTCGCAAGCCGACGCTCGACACGGTGGCCGGCGCGGTCGGCGTGTCGCGAGCCACCGTGTCCAACGCCTACAACCGGCCCGACCAGCTCTCCGCCGCACTGCGCGAGCGCATCCTGGAGACCGCGGCGTCCATGGGGTACGCGGGCCCCGACCCGGTGGCGCGCAGCCTCGCGACCCGGCACAGCGCGGCCGTCGGGTTCATGCTGGGACAGGGGCTGTCGGCGTCGTTCGCCGACGCGGCGCTGTCGATCGTGCTGGACGGGCTCGCGTCGACCGTGGACGGGCACGACCACTGCCTGGTGCTGATGCCGGGACGCGACCGGGGCGGGCCGCGGCCGGAGACCGTGACGCGGGCGCAGGCCGATGTCGTGGTGGCCTACTCGCTGCCCGACGACGCGCCCGCGCTGACCGCCGTGCGGGCACGCGGGCTGCCGATGGTGGTGATCGACCAACCGGTGCTGCCGAACACCGCGCGCGTCGAGGTGGACGACTTCGGCGGTGCGCGGCTGGCGGCGTCGTCGCTGTGGGGGATGGGACACCGGCGGTTCGGCGTGGTGACGTTCGCGCTGCACCCGGACGGGCACAACGGGCCGGTGACGCCCGAGCGGCTGGCCTCCACGTCGTTCCGCGTGACGCGGGACCGGCTGCACGGCTACCTCGACGTGACGGGGACGGACACGCCGGTGTGGGAGTGCGCGCGGAGCAGCCGTGAACTGGGCCGCGCGGGCGCCCGCAGCCTGCTCTCCTCGACCCCGCGACCGACGGCGTTGCTGTGCGCCTCGGACGAGCTGGCGTTCGGCGCGCTCCAGGCCGTGCGGGACCTCGGGCTGCGCGTGCCGGCCGACGTGTCGATCATCGGCTTCGACGACGTGCCCGCCGCCGAGCACGCGGACCCACCGTTGACTACGGTCCGTCAACCCCTGGCCGAGAAGGGTCGGCACGCGGGCGAACTGGCCCTGCGCCTGCTCGACGGCGGCAGACCGGGAGAGCCGACAAGACTGCCGGTGTCCCTCGTCTCGCGCGACTCGACGGCCTCACCGAAGTGATCCACCTCACTTTTCGGCCATCTTGATCACCCTTCCGGCCCCGGGACGAAACGCGACGAGTCTTCCGGACGATGTGTCCGGTGGGGCGGCTACGCTGCTACAGCGCGTGGTCACAGCCCCTCCAGCCTCCGTAGCTCAGTGGAGAGAGCGAGGGACTTCTAATCCCGAGGTCGCAGGTTCGAATCCTGCCGGGGGCGCTGGATGTACAAGCCTCTGACCTGCACGGACAGGTCAGAGGCTAGGAACTTAGTTGATCTTAGTAACGTTCCGTGGTGCCGCATGTGGTGCGAACAGTCGTAGACTCGCACCATGACGGCCTCCAAGACACGCTCTGAGCGCCGCAAGCGCGGCCAGATCGAGACGCTGCCCAGCGGATCGCTGCGCGTCAGCGTCTACGCAGGTGTGGACCAGTTGACTGGTCAGCGCAACTACCTCAAGGAACTCGTCCCCCACGGCACCCCGAACGCCGAGCGCGAGGCCGAGAAGGTGCTCACACGCCTGCTCAACCAGGTGGACGAGCAGCGCAACCCGCGCACGAAGGTGAACGTCGACACGCTCATGGGCCGGTACCTCGACGGCCTGAACGTCGACAAGAGCACCCTCATCGGCTACCAGCGGTTGATCCGCAACCACATCCGGCCACTGCTCGGCGGGTTGCAGGTCGCCAAGCTCGACGGCGAGACGATCGAGTCGTTCTACTCGATCCTCAAGCAGTGTTCGGCCCACTGCGGCGGCAAGGGCAAGTTCATCGAGCACCGCAAGAAGGGCGAGCATGAGTGCACTGACAAGTGCAAGCCCCACGAGTGCAAGGGCTTGTCCGCCTCGACCATCCGCAAAGTCCACGCCTGTCTGAGCGGCGCTCTCGCGATGGCCATGCGGTGGAGGTGGATCTCTGTCAACCCGCTCGATCAAGCCAAGCAACCGGCTGCCCCCAAAGCGAAGCCGAACCCGCCTTCCCCTGAGCAAGCCGCCGTCATCGTCAACGATGCGTTCCAAGACCTCCCGTGGGGAATGCTGGTCTGGTTGGCCATGACCACGGGTGCTCGTCGCGGTGAACTCTGCGGCCTTCGACTCAATCAGCTCCACTTGGACAAAGCGCTGCTGGAAGTCAAGACCAGCATCGGCCAAGAGGGCGCGGACACTTGGGAGAAGGACACCAAGGATCACCAGCAACGCCGGATCGCGCTGGACGAGACCACTGTGAGTCTCCTGCGCATCTACCTCCAGCAGTGCGAAAGCGTTGCTGCGGAGATGGGCCGGAAGGTCAACCCGAAGGGCTACCTTTTCTCGACGTCGATCGACCACAGCGCATACCTGAAGCCGGACTCGGTTTCCCAGCGGTACTCGCGCATGTGCAAGCGACTCGGCATCGAAAGCCACCTTCACGAGCTGCGCCACTACAGCGCCACAGAGCTGATCAGCGCTGGCGTGGACCCGCGCACCGTGGCCGGTCGCCTCGGCCATGGCGGTGGTGGTGCTACGACCCTGCGCGTCTACACGGCGTGGCTCTCAGAGGCCGATCAGAGGGCCGCAGGCACCTTGTCCGGTCGGATGCCCGCCGCGCCCATCGTCGTGGACGAGAGCGGCCGTACGGTCACACGGCTTGAGCCAAAGATCACCGGGCCGTACCAAAAGATCGCGGCAGACCTTCGCGGCGCTATCGCCTGCGGTGCGCTCCGCCCCGGCGACATGCTCCCCACCGTTGTCGAACTGAAGGCCCGCTACGGCGTTTCGGTGGGTACCGCGAACCGAGCGGTTGCCGAGTTGAAGGCCGAAGGTCTAGTTTCAGCGAGTCGCGGTAAGCGAGCGGTCGTGCTCGACCCGACCAAACCGATCCCTGATCACTCGGCCGAAGTCGTGGAACTACACGCCGACCGGAAAGCGAAGTAGCTCATACCGCAGACAGTTCGAGCGCGTCGAGCACTGGTCGATAGATCTGGTCGGCCGGGATCAACCGCTCCAACTCGTCCCGTCCCACCCACCTGACATCTACGTTTTCGAACTCGTCCGCGTTCTCCGCGTGGCCCGCTACGTAGTCACAGAGAACGTAGTCGCACAGCACGTTGGTGATCGGGTGGAGCCGGCTGCCGAGTTCATTACGCACGGCACAGTGAACGCCGGTTTCACCCAACGTCTCGCGGACCGCCACGACCTCCGGCGTGGCACCTGGCTTCACCATTCCCGCCGGGAATTGCCACGCCCTGTCAGCCGGTTCGCTCCGCCTCCGTACCAAGAGAACCTCAGAGCCCTTTACGACTACGGCGATAACCACCCGAAGTGGATGGCTATCCCGTTGAGCGCGGCGGAGGTCTGGCCGACCGAGCAGGTCTTCGATGCTCGTGTGGAAGATCGCTTCGAGCAGTCGGGCGGTGGACGGCAGAACACGAACCGGTCGGCCGTCCTTGCGAGGGCCAGCAGCGAGCCGCTGTAGGTGACGCACGCTGAGCGTCCCGACCTCACCATGCTGCCGCGCGAACGTCTCGGCGTACTCGGCGAACTCCTCGAAGGTCATCCGTCGCGCCCTGATCTGTTGCTCCAGGACCGTGCGGCTCTGCGAACCGGTCACCGGCATGGCCAAGCCTCCCCCGCCATCTCGTGCGCCTCGCGTGGCGTCACCGTGTCGTGCGCAGGTCATGTTCTGACCCACGGGTCAATATCAGACTTGATTTCATTCTGACACAAGCCGCCTAACGGTGGCTTCCCGCGCTGTCCGGTGACGGTTGCACCCCTCCCAGGAGCCCTGTCGCCGGACTCCCAAAGCAAGGGGATGACATGACGGTGACAGCAGAACCCACCGAGGAGCCTCCGACCCCAACTGATCCACTCGAACGTGTTGTCTACGGGTATCTCCGGTCGGATGCGGCAACCGAAGCCGAGTTGGCGGCGCTCCGCGCCGAGATGATCCAGTTCTGCCAGGAACGCGGGCTTCGACTCGCGAACGTGTTCACCGATCGCGGGTCGCGGTCGGATCAGGTGACGCGGCCCGGTGTCGGCGGTCTGCTCCAAGCACTGGTGTTGCGGAACGAAACCGCTGTGATCGTTCCGGCCCTTGATCACTTGTCGGATCAATCTGCGGTGCAGGCGCAGCTACGCCGTCTGATCCAGCGCGCCGGTTCCACAGTGGTCGTCATCCATGAGGTGGACGACGGCACCAAGACGGACGGGATGTGAGCCGTCGTGATGGAGATCTGGGGAATAACGCTCACGGTGATAGCCATCGTCTGCCTCGCGGCAGCTTTCCTGGACTGGCGACGAGGTGGATCGTGATCCTCGATCCAGTGGTGTTCATGGCGGCTCTGACGGCCGTAAACACTGAGATGGCGTCATACATCTTCGCCTCAATAGGTGCAGACGAGAGATGGCCTGACCAGGCATTTCCACCGGATCGAGAGCAGGCACTTGGCGATCAGATGGTGGCGCTGGGTGACGCGCTTCGAGAGCGTGCTCAAGGTCGTCGCCTGTCCGTTGACCTCGTTCGTCCCGCAGAGCCGGAACAAGCCGCAGATAGCGGTACGGGCGCGCAACCAAGTGCGCCCGACCGAGAGGAATAAAGATAGAGAAGGGACGTCATGGACCTGACGTTGGTGGATGACAAGGACGACGAGAAGGCGGTCTCGCTGTTCGATGATCCGAAGGTCGTGGGTGAGGTTCAGGAGTTCGTGGACGGTCAGGCTCCGCGTGTGTTCGCGGTGGTGCAAGAGACGTTCGGACCTCCTGAGGACTTGCAGATCGTCGCGTGGGGGATGACTACCAAGACGGGCGTCGAGGTGATCAGCGTCCACGGTGGAATGCGCATGGGTCTTCAGTCGGCGGAGAGTGCGTTGATCTTCTACCGGGCCGGCGGGCGTGCGATCCCCCGGATCTTCTGGGTCGGGGGGGCCGGTGAGGAGTAACGGGCTCGAGACCGCGCTGGAGTGCGTGGCCCACGGGTGGCCGGTAGTGCCGGGTGCGTTGTGGGTCGGTGATACCTACGTCGATCCGGTCACGAACTCCGAGTGCGATGCGCTGGCGTTGTCGGCTCCGGCCATGGCGACGTTGGACCCTCAGGAGGTCCGGCGGTTGTGGCCGGTGTCGGACGGCGGTGTCACGCGGTCGGCGTTGGCCGTTCTCGGGACGCTGATGACCGCCGTGGTGGTGGAGCCTGAGCCGGCGCGGCGGGTGGTCGCGTCGAAGGCGTTCCGCACGGTGCCGACGCCGGTGGTGATGCTTCCCGTTCCGACACTCGGTCTGATGATCGAGTCGGCCGTGTTCGTGGTGTCATCGGCAGACGGGCTGGACGAGAAGTTGGTGTTCCCTCCGGGTTCGATGCTGCCGCTGCCTCCCGCCGTGGTCGAAGGGCACCGGACACGGTGGCTCGTGTCGCCGGCCGAGTGTGACGGGCTGCTGATGAGCGGCCCGGACTTGGCGGACCTGTTGGCGCTGGAGACCTCCAACCGTCGTTGACCGCGCCCTGACGGTTGGGCATGGGGTGCCGGACGCCTCCCCCGGCACCTGTGGGACGGGACGGCCGTGTGCGAACCATCCACTCGGATGGCACCGCACACGGCCGTTTCGCCTTGTCTGGGACGGGTGTCCCGTCCCACCCACACCCCGTCACAAGAGCTTGTTTGCGCTGGTGAGACGCGGTTTCGGAGGTGTCACAGCCGGTGGGACGGGTTCACCGGTGTGGGACGGGGTTCGGGACGGGTCAGTGGTCATCCTCGACCACCTCACCGTCCACGATCGCGCCCTCTCGGACGGCGGTGAGTGCCGCGCGGATGTCGGCGACAAGGTAGCCGCGTACCTGGCGCACGCCGTCGTCGGTGGTGATCCGGTCGCGGGTCGGTCGGCAGCCGAACTCGCCCATGCGCAGACCGAACGCTGTGGGTTCGACGTCCAGCGCGGCCACGAGTTCCGCTGTGGGAACGAAGTCACGCCCACCGGGCTGGAGGTCGTCGCCGAGGTAGTCCACAACGGACGCCAGCGGTTCAGGTACCTCCACTTCCGTCGTGCGTTCGGCGACCGTTCCGAGCGCCTTCGCCACTGCGGCATGGTCGAGCATCGGCCGGTTGTCCTGTCCGGCCGCGTGACCGGACAGGGTGCCCTCTGCCTCCCGAAGCGCGCGTCCACGGGCGCAGATGGCTCGCCAGTCCTCATTCGGCATGTAGTAGGTCCGCACCGTGGTGGCGAGTACGTCTGCCCCTGCGGTGGTCTCTCCGTCCGGTCGGAGGATGCCGACGCCCTTGTGCGTGGCCAGTAGCCGGCTGCTGTCGTAGCCGCGTGTGTTCATCTGCTCGCCCAACACGATGTTGCTGTCGCGCCAGTCCATGACCCGCAGCGCGAACCGTGAGCCCAGTACCGCCCGAAGGTTGCTGGGGATGGTCTTGCTGTCGGGTCGTTGGGTGGCCAGCACGAGCACGATGCCGGCGGCCGGTCCCTTGCGGGCTAGCCATGTCAGCAACTCGCCCACGTACTCGCCTGCGGTGAGCTTCTTGTCCTGCACCTCCAGCGGTGTCCGGTCCTCCAGCGGGATCTGGACTTCGTCGATGAAGATCGCGGTCACCGGCATGTCGAGGTTCGGGTCACGGGACATGGTGGGCGTGATCTTCGACTCGGGGCACACCTCGTCGTCAAGGTCCTGCATCCGCCGGTAGCGGCCCTGCACCTCGGCGACGAGTTCCACGAGCCAGTCCACCAGGGTCAGGACGTGTGCCGGTTCGTCACCGGCCATGAACCGGTGGGCGACCTGTGCCGCCGCGTACCAGTCCTTTCCGGCCTTGAAGTCGGCCACGTAGAGCCGGGTGTGCGGGTCCAGGATCAAGCCCGCGGCTGCCAACCGTGCCGCGAAAGTCTTGCCCTGCCTGGGGATTGCGCCCACGAGCAATGACGTCCACACCAACGGCAGGTCCACCCGCCGCTGCCGCGCGTCACGGCCGAACGGCACCGGCCGCCACGCGTCCCACCGCTCCACGGTGAGCAAGGGTGTCCGGAGTGGAGGCGAGCCGTAAGGGTCTTCGTCGGCGACCCACAGCGCGACCCTGCCCGCGTGGCCGCCGTTGCCGCGTACGCGCTCCACGATGAGCTGTACCTCGTCCACCGCGAGCGCCGACGCCAACGCCTCCCGGTTCTTCACCACGTCGGCCGCCTTGCGGGTCGCGGGCAGGTCCACGGTGACGGCCCACCCATCACCCTGCCTGGTGGCGCGCTCGACCAGCCTTAGCGACTCGTCCTTGCCGATGAGCTTCGCGTCCCGGAACGCGTCCACGAGCACCTGAGGGTCCATCGTCCACGTCAGCGTCCGTGGTCCGGCCAGCACCGGCTTACGGCCCGGTGAGCCGTCCTTGCGGCGGCCGAGCACCGCCAGCGCGACCGCGACCAGTCCGCCAGTGATCCACAGCACCCTGTGTCCGTAGACGAGATCGAGCACCGCTACCACCACGGCGGCCAGGACGACGACGGCGCCGGTGACCTTCCACCGGAACAACGCCAACGCCCGAATGTCGGTGAACTTGTCCGCCAACTTCTCCGACTGCTCCGCAGCCGCCCGGTAGTCGGCAACCCGAACCCACGACCGCCACCACCGCGCCGCGACCACGAGCCCACGCACGACCGCACCGACGAACCGGAACGGCGACCGCAGCACCGCCACCACGAGATCCTTGACGGCCTGCACCACGAGCCGCCGCGACTTCAGCACACCGGGCACACGCGGTGAACGCTGCCACCAGTCCACCAGCCGCTGTCCCCACGACCTCCGTGACGGCTGGTCGTTCACGAACTCACCTTCAAGAACCGCGCTCACGACCTCCCGACCGTTCATGACCCGCTCCCGCCCACTTCACGGACGAGCGTGGCGGCGAGCCGTGAGGACAGCCCGCGCGAGCACCCGGTGACCTCACGCACCCACGACGGCGTCACCGTGACCTCTGGTGCCCACGCCGCCCGTGCTGCCGCCAGGTACTCCCCGAACGTGGTCCGACGCTTGCTTCTGGCGCTCGTTCGCGGCTGTCGCTCATGAACGGTCACCGGCCTGCGCTGGTCGGCCTCCGTGAACGCTGCCGACACCGCTTCGGTCAGCTTGTCCCGGAGGTCGGTGACCGCCTCCGCCGCGACGAACACCACGAGCGGCGGCACCGAGTGCAGCACGATCCCCGACAGCGAACCGGCCGCGTAGGACGCCCATGTGTTCATGACGTAGGTGGCAGCGAGCGTGAACCACTTCGCCCGCCGCACCCACGGCCCCGTCCGCACCCGATACCGCGCCGTCACCTGCTCCGCCCGCAGGATCGCGAGCAGCACGAGCGACACCGTGGGATCGAGCAACCACGCGGCCAACCACGGCAACGACCACACCGGCGCGTCACCAGCCGCGAAGTGCTGGACGTTGGTCATGGTGAACCCGAGACCGAGCACGATCCCCGCCCAACACAACCGGTCGACCTGCGCCCGTACTCGCTCGACCCGCAACGCCACCACGTCCGGCCGCGCCTGGTGCGCCCGCAGCTCCGCCGCCTCGGCAGCCTCCCGCGCGAGCCTCGCGGCCGTGTTCTCGTCCGGCGCGGCGGGTGGCCGCCCGAAGGCGACCACCCTTCCCACACCCTTCGGTGTGCTCACCGTCGATCACCCCTACGACGCGGACCGTCCACCGCAGTCACCGTCAACGCCCTGGTGAGCGTGTAGGCCGAGAACAACGCCGGCAGACCGAGCGCCACCCACAGCAACGTGGAGTCACGCCCGTGCGTGATCACCAGCCACTGCACACCCACGATGACGCCGGCCGTCACGAGCACCCGACCCGTAAGCGACAGCAACCGGGCACCGGCACGCGCCGTGTCCGCCGCAGCCTTCGCCTTACGCGAACCGGCCCGCCACACCATCACCAACGCCAGCAGCACACCCACGCCAGCGAACACCTGAGTAGCCGTCAGGTCGATCGTCATGACGACGGCCCACCCATCCGGCCACGCCGCGCCCGCCACACCGGGTACAGGGCACGCCGCTCCTCCTCGGACAGGCCACCCCACACACCAACCGTGTCAGCACCGGCCGTACGCAACTCCAACTCCAAGCACGCACGCCGCACCGGACACTCCGCACACAACCGGGCAGCCAACTCCCGATCGGTCGACTCCTCCTCGTCCCACTCCGGCACCTCGTCGACCGGCACCAACCACAAGCACCGACCGTCCAACGTGACGATCTCCCACAACACCTCGTCCGGCACCGCCGCGAACCGGTCAAGATCCGCCGCAACCACCTCGAAGTAGTCCTCCGGGTTCACCACGAGGCACCCCCGACCTTCCGGTTGAACTCGCGGGCAGCTCGCCGCTGAGCAGCGATCTGAGCGGGGTCGACCAACCCCCCACTCGTGGCCGCTTGCTCCAAGAGCTGGTCAAGCGCGATGGCTGGCACCACGTAGCGCGTCCGCAGCCGAACGGCTGGGAAGTCACCCTCACGGATCACTCGGTAGAGCGTGGAAGGCGCGACGCGCAGAATCCGCGCCGCCTCTCGGACTGTGTAGAACGCCGGCTTGGCGCTCTCAGGCTTGTCGCTCATAAGCAAGACCCCTTGTGTCGAACGTCTAGTTTCAGTCGCGTTCGCGGGTCAATTTCATCCCGCCAAGGCACAGCAAGGGCCAAAACCGCTGGACACTGCGTGTTCGGAGGTCAGCGGAATTGCACCGCGCTACGCTCGCCTTTCGGGCGGAGCGCGGAGGAGCACTTGACCGGGGACTGGGCGGCGGTCGCACAAGCGATCAACCAGCGCATGGCCGAACTGGACATCAGCCAGCGCGAACTCACCGACCGCTCGGGTGTGTCCAAGGCGATCGTCGGCGAGCTCCAGAACAACAGCACACAGCGCCGAAGAAGCCGCCGGACGCTCGAAGCGCTCTCGACAGCGCTCGACTGGCATCCAGGCCACCTGACCGCCGTATTGGCAGGTCACCTGCCTCCGCGGCAAGGCGAACCAACGCCCCGCGGCGACGACGACATTCCCGGCCGGCTGGCAGTCATCGAGCACCAGCTCCGCGAGATCCGCCAGCAACTCGACAGCGTCGAGACGCTCAGCGACCGAGTCGATCAACTCAGCGAGAACGTGACAAAAATGCTCGCCTTCGTGGAGTCGAACCTCAACCGACCGAGCCGCTAAGGGGAACTGATGGCTGCTGCTTCTCATGCCAAGAAGTCAACGCCGAGCAGCCTTCACCAACCATGCACAACCAGTGCAGTTCCACTGCACGGCCAATGCACTTTCAGTGCACTTCGCCACCACGAAGGCACAGGCCAGTGGACATAGTGCGGGAGTGGAGCGGTCGAGCAGCCTGCGTGCTCCAAGCAGCACTGCGGGAGTCAAACGAGTCCTTCGCTGACCGTCTAGGAGTCTCCCCCAGGGCCGTCGCCGCGTGGCATGAAAAGCCAACACTCAAACCGAGACCTGAAGTGCAACAGATACTTGACCGGACTCTAGAGAACGCGTCGGATGCCGAGCGAAACAGATTTGCGACGATCCTCGCGACCGACAGTGGTGCATCTCGCCAGTCGACTGACTCAAGTACACCGATTCACGCTCTTCGCGTCGCAATTGCCATAGTTCTCAAAGGCTCACAAGTTCTAATCGTGCAGCGTCGCAGTGAAGATTCCAGTGGAATCTCTTGGCAGTTCCCTGCCGGAATGGTGAAGCCCGGAGCATCCTCTGAGATCGTCGCCGTACGAGAAACGCTCGCGGAGACCGGTATTCATTGCGCGGTCGTTCGCAACCTCGGAAGCCGGCTACATCCAACCACCCACGTGTACTGTGACTACCTGCTGTGCGAGTACTTGGGCGGTGATGCGCAGAACCTGGACGTGGTGGAAAACGTCAGTGTCACGTGGACAACTAGCGACCGATTGACCCGTTTCATCCCAATCGACCTAATATTCTCGCCAGTACTAGATGCCATTGAGGAGCTTGCACATGACCGACGTGACACCTGAGACGCCGCGTCCGGCGATCGCCGCCGCAATCATTACACTGAATAACCGCGTCCTCATGGTCAGGCGTCGCGTCTCGGAGGGAAGCCTCTCATGGCAATTTCCGGCTGGCGAAGTGGAGCCGGGAGAAACTCCTCTCGAAGCTGCGGCGCGCGAAGCCAATGAAGAGACCGGCGTGACCGTTGCAGAAGGAAAGCTTCTGGGCGAACGCGTACACCCCAAGACAGGTCGTACGATGATCTACGTTGCGTTTAATCACATCGAAGGACAAGCCAGCGTAGCAGATGACGAAGAACTCGATTCCATTGCCTGGGTTTCACGAGGCGAACTGCCCGAGTATGTCCCCTATGGCTTTTTCGAACCCGTTCAGACACACCTTGATGGCAAGCTTTCATGAGGGCTAACCATTTTGAACAGCAAATATCAACGGTTTGTTGCTACAAATTGTGCGTTATCGGCAAGTTTCCGCCAGTAACACTTCAGGGCGGCTTGACGATATTCATGCAATAGCATATCAAGTCAGCTAACGGGGACGAGGTGAGACAGGGGCTGTGGAGTCCTGAGCGGCCCAAGCAGACCAGGGAATACCGGAATGGCTACTACATCACCTACTGGCTTCGCCTAGTTACTGGAACGGGCCGCGAGAACCTGAGTTACAGACAGTATATCGACCACACACCAACCGTAGCGAGGCGTTGCTCCTGTTAGCTAGATCAGGTGATGATTTGCGCCCTGCCACCCAGTAGTGTGACAACCCCAAGCACTGCAAGTAGTCAAGGTGGGCACCATGTCCGGGTTAAATTTCGATGCGCTCAGCGGTCCTTCGGCCGCCGATCGGGAAACCCATCCCAGAGATATCTTTGCCGCATTGCCCAGTAAATCATCACGCTTCGAGTATCTTCGCGATGTCCAACGTGAAGTATTCGATGGCTGGCATCTCCGCCGCACAGAGCGGGACCTAGTCGTCAAGATGAACACGGGGAATGGAAAGACGCTCGTTGGCCTTCTCATGCTGAAGAGCTGTTTGAATGAAGGCGTCTACCCTGCAGCATATCTCACGCCTTCAGTTTTCCTCGCCGACGAGGTTACAGATACCGCGATGGCGTTGGGACTTAGAGTTGCGCGAGACCCTCGTGATCCTGATGTTGCGGCAGGCAAGGCGATCCTGGTTGCCACCGTACAGACGCTTTTCAACGGAAGAAGCAAGTTCGGAGTTGGATCCGAAGGTCGAAAGATTCGCCTTGGCTCCGTACTGATCGACGATGCTCACGCTTGCTTGAATGTCATTGAGGAACAGTTCGAGATCAAGATACCGGCTGAACATGCAGCGTCTCAAAAGATCCGCAGGCGGTTCAGCTCAGTACTCGAAGCTCAAGATCACGCAAAGTTCCTTGCCATTCTCGACGGTGAACGACAGCCAGCACTTCTCGTACCACCATGGGATTGGTACGACGCTCAACCTGAAATCATGCAGATTTTGCATTCCCACAAGAGCGACGAGCCCCTTGAATGGACGTGGCCACTTGTGAGCGGATGCCTCTCACAGTGTAGATGTGTGATTGATGCAGCCGAGGTGCAGATCAAACCGATCCTTCCACCAGTTGATGTCATTCCAAGTTTCGCCCAGGCGAAACGAAGGATATACTTGACTGCAACTCTCTCTGACGACAGTGTCGTAGTCACACATTTCGCTGCGGACGCTGACTCAATCCGCAAGTCGCTCACGCCTAGCGCAGCCGATGATATCGGCGATCGGATGATACTTGCGCCTCAGATGATCCAGCCAGCATGGTCCGATGACGATCTCAAGGGATATCTGTCGGAAATCTCAAAGGTCCATAACGTTGTTGTGATCGTTCCTTCTAAGCGAAGGGCGGACTGGTGGTCAGACATAGCTGATCAGACGTTGGACGCGGGCAAGCTGCAGGCTGGCATTAAGGCACTTCGCGATGGACGAATCGGATTGACCGTGCTCATCGGCAAGTATGACGGTGTGGATCTTCCCGATGACGCTTGCCGAGTCCTCGTTATCGATGGCGTCCCTGAGGCATACGATGGCCTCGCCAGAGTGGAAGCCAGCGCTCTCGACGACACACACGCAATGACGGGACGGCAGCTACAAAGAACAGAACAAGGAATGGGGCGGGGTATCAGGTCCCGCGACGACCATTGCGTAGTTCTATTGCTGGGCGGGCGACTCATTAGGCGTCTTATCGAAGGTGATGCACTAGCTCACTTCAGCCCGGCGACCCGCGCGCAGATGCAGCTTGCAAACCAAGTATTCGACCAACTCCGAGACGGCACTGTCGACGATATCAAGACCGCCATTTCACAGTTCCTCACTCGTCACCCCGGATGGGTTACTGCCAGCAGAAATGCTCTTAACGGGGTCAAATACGGCACCGGGAGCGTATCAGAGGCTGCTGTGCAGTCACGCCGGGCGTTTGAACTAGCTGTGCAACAACGTTACCCCGAGGCTGCAGATGCTCAACAAAAGGCCGTCAACGCAGTGTCACAGTCACCGCGTGAGCGCGGTTGGTTGATGCAACAACAGGCTGCTTTTGTCCATCCGACAGATGCGGTCCGAGCACAGGAAATTCAGACTGTCGCGCTTGACCATAATTCGAGCCTCCTGCGCCCAAAGCAGGGAGTTGCGTACGTCCGCCTGAAGGGGCGGGCACAGGAACAAGCAGTAAGCGCAGCAACCTTTCTGTCAGGACAGTATTCAAATGGCACGGAAGCTGCTGCCGCGATCAACGCGCTCCTCTCGGATCTGATCTACGATCAGGATCCGAACACAGTAGAGCCGTTCGAGCAAGCTGTATACGATCTAGGAGATCACCTAGGGCTCGTGACGCAGCGCCCCGAGCGCGACTTCAAACGTGGCTCAGATAACCTCTGGGCTTTGAACGAAACTAACTACTTCGTCATCGAGTGCAAGAGTGCAGTGACGACAGATTATATCAGAAAAAAGGATGCGGATCAGCTTGCCGGATCGATGAACTGGTTTCGGGCCGAATACTCACACCCCGCAACCGCTCTTCCCGTTCTGTTCCATCCGGTCAACAGGCCGAACCGCGATGCATCTTTGCCAGCAGGTACCCGGATTGTAACCCGAGAAGATCTTGAGTCGATGAAGGACTCGGTTCGAATGTGGGCAATGTCCCTGAACGATATTGATCTATCTAATCCTGACGAAGTCGGCGCCCGACTGAAACTGCATAAACTCAGTGGACAAAAGATCATCACTACCCACAGTTCTGTGGTCGCGCCGTAGCGGTATCGATGCGCCGGCCCTAGGAGTTGAACGATGGTCGGCAAGGCTACGCGTCCACGGTCGCGATCGGTCCGTTGGCGTGGTGCGGGCCGTGGTGCGAACTGTGGTAGATCCGTGACAGTTGAGCCTCTGGTGCGAACGCTTCGTTCATCATAGTAGCTGGTAGCGCCCACCACGGTGAAGTAGATGGACACTTCTAATCCCGAGGTCGCAGGTTCGAATCCTGCCGGGGGCGCAGCAGTGCGGGTGAGGACGTCGGAGCCGATCTCCGGTCAAGATCGGCCCACGTCACACCCGCGATGATCTACTTCTCAGGTCCGAGACCTCGTACCGCACCGCGGCGGCACGACGTGCGGAGTCGGACGACGAACGTGTCGGCCCCGCTCCGGGTGGTGATCCGCGCGGGCCATGACCCGACGTCCTGCGTCGAAAGGCGCGGAACTCGTGCCCGCGCGCGGCCGAGCCGGCGGGTCAGACCGGGCGGGTGGAGCGGCAGCCCTCGGTGGGGCAACCCCAGCCGGCCGTCGTCGTGCCCACGGTGACGAGGGCGGCGTGGGCCAGGAAGCGGTCGCGTTTCGTGCGCTCGTCCAGGTGGGCGCAGGCGCACCCGGCGCCGGGGTGGGACGGTTCGTCGTGCGCCAGGCCCATGTAGCCCAGCGGGACACCGAGCCCCTCGGCGATGGCGGTCAGGGTGTCGTAGGACTCGACCTTCGCACCGGACAGGACGCGGTCGACGTCGTGGTGCGGTTGGCCGGTCAGCGCGGCGATCCGGTCGCGCGGCACGCCGTGGTGGGTCAGCAGGCGGTAGACGGTGGTGATGTCGCGCAACGCCAGCGCGGTGCGCATCTCGTGGTGCTCCCACACGTCCGGCAGGTCGGGTCGGACGGGGAGCAGGGGGCGGACCGCCCGTTCGTCCACGGCGGGGCCGGGCGCGGTGGCGGCCAGCCAGTCGTTCCACGCCCAGTCCGGTTCGGGCGGCGGCGCCAAGGCGTGAGGGGCGGTGTGCGGGGCGGCGGACAGGGCCACGCCGTGCACGTCGTTGCGGAGGCGGTACGGGATGGCCGCGCAGGACGGGACGCGGCACGTGGAACCGGCCAGGATCGCGGCGACCGAGCCGCCCGGCGGGCCACCGCGCCAGTACAGCTCGAAGGTGTCACCCACGACGACGCCGTCCAGCCACGCGGCGCCGCGCCACAGCGGCAGGCGGCGCAGGACCCCGCTCATCAGGTCCGACGTCGGCGGGGTCGGTTGGTCCGCCGCGGCCGCTTCCAGGGGCTGGGGGCGGTCGGCCAGGGCGAGGTCGACGGGCAGACCCGCGGCGACGGCCCGCCGCCAGCGTTCCCGCGTCACGCCGAGCAGTCGTGCTTCGCCGTCGGGTGAGCGCAGGTCCAGGTGGTCACGGCGCGGGCGGACGCGCAGGCCGGGCACGCCGTGGAGCCGGTCGCCCGCGACCGCCGGGAGGAGTTGGGTCAGCAGGTCGTCCAACGCGGCGTCGTGGACGCGCAGGCCGAGCACCTTCTCGTCCGGCCGCACCCGGCCGACCACGGAAGTCGGGCGCAGCGGGTGGCCACGCCTGCGCATGCCCGCCATGGTGCGCGTGACGGCGGACAGCAGCGCGGCCTCGAACCGGCGTTGACCCGGGGTGCGGGCGGCGGGCACGACCGGGCCGGGGACGGCACCGCCGCGTTGCCTGCGCACCATGTTCGGTGTCTCGCCCGTGCACCAGTACCGCTTGACCAGAGAGCTTGTCGACACGAGGAACCTCCGCGGACGCCACCCGGTCGACGCCACCGGGTTCACGGACGCACGAGCGCACACCGGTGCGACCGCGTGGACGACGAACCCCGGGAAAGTAGGCGGACATGCGGGACGCGTCCCCTCGACGCGCTCTGGAGGCACCCACTCCATCCGGGTCAGGAGGAGCCTCGGTGGCAGCCGCACCTGCCAGGTCACAAAACTACAACAACGACGTTGGCCGGCGGGGCACGATCACTCGAAGGTGCGAACTCCTCGGTTTTTCAGAGCCTGCGGCCCACGGCGGCCAGGCCGGCGAACCGCTCGGGGTGCTCGTCCACGTCCTCCGGCGACGCGGGACGCCACAGCGGCAGGTGCACGACACCCGGCTCGACCAGCTCGTACCCCTCGTACAACGCCTCGACCTCGGACTTGGAGCGCATCGTCATCGGCGTGGCCGTGCGCCGCCGGTACAGGTCGGTGTGCTCGTCGGCCTGGGCGTCCTGACCGTCGTGCGTGGCGTGGGAGATCACCAGGTAGCTGCCGGGCGGCACGGCGTCGCGGTAGGCGGCGATGATCTTCACCGGCTCGTCCGGCACGAAGTGCAGCACCGCGACCATCATGACCGCGACCGGCCGGTCGAAGTCGAGCAGCGCGGCGACCTCGGGGGCGGCCAGCACCGCGTCCGGGTGGCGCAGGTCCTCCTGGACGACGGTGGTGCGCGGGTCGTCACCGAGGATCGTGCGGCTGTACGTGACCGCGATCGGGTCGTTGTCGACGTAGGCCACGCGCGAGGCCGGGCCGGCTTCACGGGCCACCTCGTGGACGTTGCCGACGGTCGGGATGCCGGAGCCCAGGTCGAGGAACTGGGTGACGCCCCGGCTCACGCAGAACTGGACGGCCCGGCGCAGGAACGCCCGGTTGGCCTGCATGATCAGCGGGAGCTCCGGCCACATGGTGATCGCCTGCTCGGCCATCTCCCGGTCGACGGCGAAGTTGTGCGCGCCGCCGAGGTAGTAGTCGTAGACCCGGGCGGCGCTCGGCCTGGTCAGGTCGATGTCCGGTCGTTCACCCACGGCTTGCTCCTTCCCCAGGTCCGGCAGCTTAGGCGTCGGGTGGCCGTGACCCGAGGTCAGGCCGATCGCGTACTGCCCGCGGATGGTCCGTTCGCACCCCGCGGATTGTCGGACCCCCTCGGTAGAATCGAACACGAGTTCGATCGCGCGCGAGGGGAGCTTGCCGTGGAGCCGATCAGCGTCACCGCCCTGTCCTTCACCGAGTACGTCATGAGCGGTCAGCGGGGCCGCATCAGCATCGTGTCCGAGCAGCGGCGCATCTACCTGTCGTCGGAGCAGTGGGTGGCCGGGTTCTACAACCCCGTGCGTGACGCGATGCGGCGGGCGGCGAACTCGCCCGACCCGGCCGCGGAGCTGGACAAGGTGGTCGAGGCCGCGCACCGCAACCCCCGTGCCGGCCGGCCGCGCGCGTTCGAGGAGCTGCGGGAGGGGTTCCTGCCGTGGTTGCAGTCGACCCGGGCTACCGGGGTGCCCACGGGAGCGGCGCGGTGGCAGGCAGGCGACCTGGCCCTGCGGGTCCGACCGCACTTGGGGCTGCGGTTGCCGGACGGGTCGAAGGCGGCGGTGCTGGTGTACGTGAAGGAGACGCCGATGACGCAGGAGGCGGCGAACGTCGGGTTGCGGATCCTGCAGCAGACGGTGGCCGACACACTGCCCGGCGCGGTGCCGCTGGTGTTGGACGCGCGGCGGGGGCGGGCGTTCCGGATGTCGCGGCGGACGAACCTGGCGAAGTTGGACGCGCTGATCGCGGCGGAGGCGGCGGGGTATGTGGTGCATTGGCGGATGAGCGCGTAACAGGGGGCCGGATTCGGCTTGGTGGTCCGGTCCGGCTCGATTTGACGTGGTGCCCGTACCGGCACCACGTCGAATCGAGCTTCCGCGGTCGTTGGCCGGCGTGCGTTGCGGGCACACGATCGGGGGAAGCGGACAACCTCTGACAACCTGAACCGCATTTCTCACGTTAGCCGGAGAAAACGGCCGGCCGGCGGCGAGGAGGCATGGGCGGGGGCCTGGGTCGGGTCAGGTGAAGTCGGCGGGGTTGTGGATGAAGTCGCCCGCGATCACGGTGGCGGCGACGGGGATGTCGGAGATGGTGGAGATGTCTGCGGTCAGGGGGTTGGTTTCGAGGATGGTGAAGTCCGCCAGCTTGCCCGGGGTGATGGTGCCCAGGGCGTGGTCCTGGCGGCACGCGTAGGCGGCGCCGATCGTGTACGCCGCGAGGGCTTCGTGGACGGTGGTCGCCTCGGTGGGGCCGATGGGGTTGCCCTCCTTGGAGAGGCGTTCGGCCATGAACTGGATGGCGCGCAACGGTCTGCCGTCGGCGACCGGGCGGTCGGAGCTGCCGGCGATCGGGATGCCCCGGTCCAGGAACGCCCGGCCGCGGTACATCCAGGGGGTGCGGTCCGGGCCCATGATGGTGGCGTAGTCGTCGCCGTAGGCCCAGAGGAACGTCGGTTGGATGACCGGGATGACGTTCAGGGCGGCGATCCGGTCGAGTTGTTCCGGGCGGACGAGGCCGCAGTGTTCGATCCGGTGCCGGGTGTCCAGGCGGGGGACGGCCCGCTGGGCTTCGGCCAGTGCGTCCAGGGCGAAGTCGACGGCGCGGTCACCGATGGCGTGCACGGCCAGTTGCCAGCCGGCGGCGTGGCCGTCGAGGATCGCGGCGCGCATCGAGTCCGGGTCGTCCTGCAGTTGGCCGGCGGTGTCCATGCCTTCGTACGGCCAGGTCAGCGCGGCGGTTCGGGCCAGCATGCCGCCGTCGGTCCACAGCTTCAGCGGGCCGATGGAGAGGCGGTCGTCACCCAGTCCGGTGCGCAGGCCCAGCGGCAGGGCACGGCGGATGCCGTCGGTGGCGTGGGCGGTCACGGGTTCCAGCCGGTCGGCGGAGACCATCAGTTGGATGCGGATCGGCAGGGTGGCGCGTTGGTAGGCCTCGACTTCCAGCGGGCTGCTGCCGATCAGGCCGCCGCCCACGCCGGCTTCGGCGGCCAGGACGACGCCCTCGCGGAGGCACTGGTGCGCGCCGGATTCGACGTCGGCGGCGATGTCCTCCAGCGAGTAGGGCAGGCGGAGGGCGCGGACGGCGGTTTGGGCGGCTTCGGCGAGGAAGCCGGTCGGGGTGCCCGTCGCGTCGCGTTGGGCTTCGCGCAGCGCCGAGGCGGGCAGGACGGCGAGGACGTCGCCGCTGACGACGCAGGCGTGGCCGGAGAGGTCCTGCACGTAGACGCGGGGGCCGATCAGGTCCAGGTCGCGTGAGGTCAGCGGGCGGTCCAGGGCGCGGTGGTCGTAGCCGGCGGCTTCGACCCAGCCGGACGAGCGCGGTGCGCCCCGGAGGACGTCGAGGACTTGGGCGACGGTCGTGCAGGACGAGACGTCCGGGGTGCGCGCGGCGCGTCCGGTCCAGGCGAGGTGGTTGTGGGCGTCCACGAAGCCGGGGAGCACCACCGCGCCGTCGAGGTCGACCACGCGGCGCGCGGGGAGGTCGGCGACGTCGTCGTCCAAGCCGACGATCCTCCCGGCCCAGACACCGATCACGGACGCCGTCGGCCGGGTCGGGTCCAGGGTGACGACCCGTCCGCCCACCACCTTGAGGTCGAGGATCACCCGCAAAGGCTAGCCCACCTCACTTAGGTTAGGGTTGGATAACTTAGGCGAGCCTATCCAAGGAGGAGCTCCCATGCGGGTCGTCATGTTCGGCTACCAGACCTGGGGTCACCGCACGCTCCAGGCGCTGCTGGACTCCGAGCACGAGGTGGTGCTGGTCGTCACGCACCCCAAGAGCGACCACGCCTACGAGCGCATCTGGAGCGACTCCGTCGCGGACCTGGCCGCCGAGCACGGCGTCGAGACGCTCATCCGCAACCGCCCGGACGACGACGAGCTGTTCCAGCGGCTCAAGGAGGTCGAGCCGGACGTCATCGTCGCCACGAACTGGCGCACGTGGATCCCGCCGCACATCTTCACCCTGCCCAAGCACGGCACGTTGAACGTGCACGACTCGCTGCTGCCCGCTTACGCGGGTTTCTCGCCGTTGATCTGGGCGCTGATCAACGACGAGAAGGAGGTCGGCGTCACCGCGCACATGATGGACGAGACGCTGGACGCGGGCGACATCGTGCTCCAGCGCGCCGTCCCGGTCGGTCCGCGCGACACCACGGCGGACCTGTTCCACAAGACGTTGGCGCTGTTCGGGCCGATCACGGTGGACGGCCTGGCCGAAATCGCCAAGGGGCGCACGGACTTCGCCAAGCAGGACCGGTCGAAGGCCAGCTTCTTCCACAAGCGGGCGGAGGAGGACCTGCGCATCGACTGGACGTGGGAGGCCGACGAGCTGGACCGGTTGGTCCGCGCCCAGTGCCCGCCGTACCCGAGCGCGTTCGCGTTCCACAAGGGCAAGCGGCTGGAGATCCTGGAGGCCGAGGTGTCCCGGGAGTGCTACGGCGGCACGCCCGGTCGGATCTTCTACCGCGAGGGTGACGGTGTCGCGATCGTCGCGGGGGCGTTGGCGCGGCGTGGCCGCAACCACGCGTTGCTGGTCAAGCGGGTGCGCACGGAGGACGGCACGGAGTTGGGCGCGACGGAGTACTTCACGCACATGGGCGGGTACCTGACCAGCCGGCCCTGATGCCGGTGCCGACGGCACGGGGCGGTGGGCCCCGTGCCGGTAGGCCGAAAGGGCTCGGCGCCGGGTCGAACGCGCGTCGAATCGGGTGCGGGTCGGCCGAATGTTCGGCCCCGGTGTTCCGGTCGGGGCGATCATCGCTGATCATGGTGGCATGAGCGGCAAGCGGTCGGCGGTCGTCAGCGGTGTCCTGGTCCTCCTCCTGATCGTCGCCGGTTGTGGCACCGGCGTGCTCACGCCGGACACCACGTCGTCCGCGGGTGTGCCGACGGGTCCGGCGGCGCCCGGTGACGACCCGGCGGCGCAGTTGGCGGCGTTGACCGTGGCGCCCGAGGGGAAGATGGCGGGTTACAGCCGCGACCGGTTCCCGCACTGGAGCAGCCAGGGCCAGGGGTGCGACACGCGGGACGTGGTGTTGCAGCGGCAGGGCGCGGACGTGCGGACCGGTGAGCGCTGCAAGATCACGTCGGGGACGTGGACGAGCGCCTACGACGGCAAGGTCGTGGCCGATCCGGGTGAGCTGGACATCGACCACACGGTGGCGTTGGCCGAGGCGTGGCGCTCGGGTGCGGACAAGTGGACCGACGAGCAGCGGGAGAAGTTCGCCAACGATCTCGGCGGGTTGCAGCTGATCGCGGTGACGGCGAGCAGCAACCGGGCCAAGGGTGACCAGGACGCGGCGAAGTGGAAGCCGCCGGTGCAGTCGTACTGGTGTACGTACGCGCGGGCCGTGGTGTCGGTGAAGACGTTGTACGCCTTGACGGTGGACGAGGCGGAGCGCGACGCGTTGGGCGCGATGCTCAAGACCTGCTAGGGCCGCAGGGATTCCAGTTGATCGACGATGTCGGTGTAGGCCTCGGCCCGGCGGACCCAGGCGGCGAAGCCCGAGGCGGCCGAGGGGACTTCGCCCAGCGGTGAGATCGGGTCCGTCACGCCGTACTCGAGGCGGTAGGCGACGAGCGCCACGGCGGCCTCGACCCAGCGGGACGGGTCGGGGGTGGTGATCTCGCCCAGGCCGACGCGGAACCACAGCGGGAGCCGGGTGTCGGCGGCCAGCGCTCGTTCGAGCCGGCGGCGGGCGATGTCGAGGACTTCCTGGCGTGCTTTCTCGCCCGCCACGACGGCGTCCGCGCGCCACGGCTCCTCGGCGGCGACCTGGTCGGCGGCCAGCCGGTGGGCGGCGGCGACCGCGCCCGCTTCCTGCGCGTTGACCCGCCACTCCAGGTTCTGCACCTCGTGCTGCAACGCGTCGCGCTCGAAGCGGGGCATGCGGCCGGACGAGAGCTTGGCCAGGCCCGCGTCCCGCTGCTGCTTCATCGACTCGTACTCGCCGACCTCGGCCCGCAGCTCGGCGCGGACGGAGTCGGCCAGCAGGTCCTGCTCGGCGTCCCACGCGGCGCGCAGCGCGCGCACGGTGTCGGCGATGTCCCCGGTCGAGTCGAGGTCTTCGTCCGGGCCCGACCCGGCGCCGGACAGCCTGCGTTCGAGGACGTGCAGGCGTGCGCTCACCCGACCGAGCTCGGCCGTCAGCGCCTGGGTGGTGGCGACGAGATCAGCGACGGTCGGCTCGACCTCGTCGAGCCGTTCCTTTTCGGTGGGCACGCGATCCAGCCAACCGCACGTCACGGCCCAGTCCAGGGATGAAACGGGGAAACCACGCGTACGGGCCGACACAAACCCCCGGCCTGGTTAACGGTCGATCACGCACGGTGACGTGCCTGAACTCGGATCAAACGGTGTACCTCTGTTGCATGTCGAGGTCGGTGCACGAGACGGAACGCAAGTACGAGGCCCCCGGCGGCACCGCGCTGCCGGACCTGGCCGACCTGCCCGGCGTGGCGGCCGTGGCGGGACCGGAGGAGCAACGCCTGGAAGCGGTCTACTACGACACCGCGGACCTGAGGTTGGCGCGTGCCGGGTTGACGTTGCGCCGCCGCACGGGCGGTGACGACGCGGGCTGGCACCTGAAGCTGCCGGTGGGCGTGGACACGCGCGAGGAGGTGCGGTTGCCGCCGGGGCGCGCGGCCAAGCACCCGCCCGAGGAGCTCGGCTCGCTGGTCCGGGTGCACGCGCGCGGGCGCGAGCTGGCACCGGTGGCGCGCATCCAGACCACCCGGCAGCGCTGGCAGCTCGTGGACGACCGGGGCGGGTTGCTCACCGAGGTGGTCGAGGACCTGGTGTCCGGGCAGGCGCTGGTGGGCGACTCGCCGGTCGACTCGTGGCGCGAGATCGAGGTGGAGCTGGGGGAACGCGGTGACGTCGCGCTGCTGGACCGGGTCGAGGAACGGCTGGCGGGCTCGGGCATCACGCGGTCCACGTCGTCGGCGAAGCTGACCCGGCTGCTGGCCGACCGGTTGGCCGCGACGAGCGCGCCGCCGGCCGCGACGGGCAGGTCGGCGGGTGACGTCGTGCTGGCTTACCTGCGGGAGCAGGCCGACGCGTTGAAGCACCAGGACCCGCGCGTGCGCCGGGGTGAGGACGACGCCGTGCACCAGATGCGGGTGGCGACACGGCGGATGCGCAGCGCGCTGCAGGCGTTCGGCGCGATCGTGGACCGTGACGACACGCGTCAGCTGACCGACGAGCTGAAGTGGCTCGCGGGTGTGCTCGGGGAGGCCCGCGACCTGGAGGTGTTGCGCGACCGGTTCGAGAACGCGGTCGCGGCGCTGGACGACGAGCTGGTGCTGGGCCCGGTGAAGGCGCAGCTGACCCGGCACTTCGCGCCGTTGGAGGCGGCCGCGCACGAGGCGTCCGTGGCGGCGTTGGACAGCGACCGGTACTTCGCCCTGCTGGACGCGGTCGACGCGCTGGTGGCCGACCCGCCGTTCACGCCGGCGGCGCGGGAGAAGGCCGCGAAGGTGTTGCCGGCGCTGGTGGACAAGACCTACCGCAGGTTGGCGAAACGGGCCGGGAGCGCGCAGGACGACGTCGCGCTGCACGAGGCCCGCAAGGCGGCCAAGCGGCTGCGGTACGCGGTCGAGGTGTCGGAGCCGAGGTTCGGCAAGCGGGCCGCGAAGTACCGCAAGAAGGTGAAGGCGGTGCAGGAGCTGCTGGGCGAGCACCAGGACGGCGTGGTGGCGCGGCCGGTGCTGCGCGAGCTGGGCGCGAAGGCCCAGCTCGACGGGGAGAACGGTTTCACGTTCGGTCTGCTGCACGGTCTGGAGACGGCGGCGGCGCAGCGCGTGGAGGACCGCTTCCCGGACGCGTGGCGTCGTCTCGGCAAGCCGAAGCTGCGGTAATTGGTCTGGACCTTGACACCTCCTGGTGCGGCTGAAACGGTGGCTGGAGCCGCCGCTCGGTGATCCACGCTGGCCAGGAGGACGTCAGTGCTTCTCTCAGAAGGCGCCGGACGGCGCGGGTTCGGTCGAGCGCTCGCCGCGCTGCTGTTCGTCGGCGCGGTGGGCGCGGCGGTTCCCGCCCACGCAGCTCCGGAGACGCCGTTGCCGCACATCGTGCCCGCTCCCGTCACTGCCACCCCGCGACCGGGCGTGACGTTCACGCTCAGCGCGGACACCAGGATCCACACCCAACCCGGCTCGCCCGCGGCCAAGCGGGTCGGCGAGTTCCTGGCGGGCGTGCTGCGCCCGTCCACGGGCTACCGGCTGCCGGTCGTGCCCGGCGCGTCCGGTCGGCACATCTCGCTGCTGCTCGTCGGCGCCGACGCCCGCGTCGGCGAGGAGGGCTACCAGCTCGACGTGACCGGGCGGGGCGTGCTGGTCCGGGCGCGGACGGCCGCGGGCCTGTTCGCGGGCGTGCAGACGTTGCGCCAGCTCCTGCCCGCGAAGGTGGAGGCGAAGACGAAGCAGCGCGGCCCGTGGACCGTGCCGGGCGTCCGGGTGCTGGACTACCCGCGCTACGCCCACCGGGGCGCGATGCTCGACGTGGCACGGCACTTCTTCTCGGTCGACGAGGTCAAGCGGTACATCGACCAGATCGCGCTCTACAAGGTCAACCGGCTGCACCTGCACCTGACCGACGACCAGGGCTGGCGACTGGAGATCAAGAGCTGGCCCAACCTCACCGCGCACGGCGGCAGCACGGAGGTCGGCGGCGGCCCCGGCGGCTTCTACACGCAGGAGCAGTACAAGGACCTCGTCGCCTACGCCGCCGCGCGGCACATCACGGTGATCCCGGAGATCGACATGCCGGGTCACACCAACGCCGCGCTGTCGTCGTACCCGGAGCTGAACTGCGACGGCGTCGCGCCGCCGCCCTACACCGGCATCGAGGTCGGTTTCAGCTCGCTGTGCATCGACAAGGACATCACCTACAGGTTCGTGGACGACGTGCTGCGCGAGGTGGCCGCGTTGACCCCCGGCCAGTACCTGCACATCGGCGGCGACGAGGCGCACGCCACCACCGACCCGGACTTCGACCTGTTCATGGACAAGGTGCTGCCGCTGGTCGCCAAGCACGGCAAGACCGCGACCGGCTGGCACGAGTTCGTCAAGGCCGGTCCGCCCGCGTCGGCCGTCCCGCAGTTCTGGGGCACGAAGACGGTCGCGCCGGACATGGTCGCGGCCGCCGAGCGGGGCAGCGAGATCGTGCTGTCGCCCGCCACCAAGGCGTACCTGGACATGAAGTACGACGCGGACACCAAGCTCGGGCTGAGCTGGGCCGGCTACACCGACGTGCAGGACGCGTACGACTGGAACCCCGGCGCGTACATCGAGGGCCTGCCGGCCGAGGCGGTGCGCGGGGTCGAGGCGCCGCTGTGGAGCGAGACCGTCACCGACTCCGCCGACCTGGAGTTCCTGGCGTTCCCGCGGCTGCCCGCGATCGCCGAGCTGGGTTGGTCGCCGTGGTCGACGCACGACTGGGAGAAGTTCAAGGTCCGGCTGGCGGCGCAGGCCGACCGGTGGGACGTGATGGGCGTGAACTACTACGCGTCCCCGCAGGTGCCCTGGAAGAAGTGACGGGTGGAAGGGGGAGCCGTGGCACCGGCTCCCCCTTCCCGCTCAGAAGCCGACCAGCATGCTCTTGGTCTGCTGGTAGTGGTCGAGCACGACGCGGTGGTCCTCCCGGCCGACGCCCGAGCGCGGGTAGGCGTGGTGGTTGTTCACCCACACCCGGGACGCCTGGATCTCGCGGCCCGCGCGGTAGGCCAGGCCGCCGTCGCGCGACCACACGCCCGCGCCGACGCCGCACGGCGTGTCGTTGACGGTCTTCACCGCGTCGTCGAAGTCGTCGAACCGGGTCACCGACACCACCGGGCCGAAGACCTCTTCCTGGAAGACCCGCATCTTGTGGTCGCCTTCGAGGATCGTCGGCGTGACGTAGTACCCGCCCGACAGCTCGCCGCCGAGGTCGGCGCGTTCACCGCCGCACGCCACCCGCGCACCCTCGCGCCGGCCCATCTCCAGGTAGGCGAGGACCTTGTCGAGCTGCTCGCGGCTGGTCTGCGCGCCGATCACGGTCCCCGTGTCGAGCGGGTGGCCCTGCTTGACCGCCTCGGTCCGCTCGGTGGCGTCGGCGAGGAACTCGTCGTAGATCGGGCTCTGGACCAGGCCGCGGGACGGGCACGTGGAGCCCTCGCCCTGGTTGAGGGCGAACGCGGTGAAGCCCTCCAGCGCCTTGTCGTAGAACGCGTCCCGCCGCGCGGCCACGTCGGCGAAGAACACGATCGCGCTCTTGCCGCCCGGCTTGGGCGCGACCGGGGTCCGCGCCACCCGGTGGCTCGCGGCCAGCAGCATGCCCGCCTCCGCGCCGAAGCCGTTGACCACGTTCACCACGCCGGGCGGCAGCAGGTCGGCGACCAGGCCCACCAGCACGTGGATCGACGCCGGGGTCTGCTCGGCGGGCTTGAGCACCACCGCGTTGCCCGCCGCCAGCGCCGGTGCGAGCTGCCACGCGGCCATGAGCAGCGGGAAGTTCCACGGCACGAGCCGGCCGACCACGCCCAGCGGCTGCGGGAAGCGGTAGGCCACCAGGTCGTCGCGGATCTGCGTGATGCCGCCCTCCTGGGCCCGGACCGCGCCCGCGAAGCCGCGGAAGCAGTCCACCGCCAGCGGCAGGTCGGTGGTCAGCACCTCACGCACCGGCTTGCCGCTCTCCCAGGTCTCGGCGACGGCGAGGGCTTCGAGGTGGTCCTCGATCCGGTCGGCGACCTCGTCGAGCACGGTGGCCCGCTCGGCGGGGGACGTGCGGGCCCAGCGGCGGGCCGCGCCGTGCGCCGCGTCCAACGCCCGTTCGACGTCCTCGGCGGTGCCCCGGGCGACCTCCGTGAACACCTCGCCGGTGACCGGGGTCGGGTCGGTGAAGTAGCCGCCCTTGGCGGGCGGCACGTACTCGCCGCCGATGAAGTGGTCGTACCGGTCGCGGTAGGACACCACGCTCCCCCGCGCGCCCGGCGCCGCGTACCTCGCCATCTCCCCGCTCCCCTCGCGTCGGTCGTGCGGGGTGCAGCGTCGGCCGCACAACGTTGCAGTCGCGTTGCACCCGAACGGATCAGCGTTTCGCTTGCCGCGATCGGCGCGGGAGCGTCATCCTGGTCCGGGAGGCGCCCATGCAACCGGACCCGCGACGGCTCGCGCACGCGCGCGAGGCGGTGCTGGGCGGTGGTCGGGCGCGCGGTGCGCGTGAGCTGATCGTCGAGTCGTGGCGGCGGTCGCTGGCCGCGCGGGTCGACCCCGACCGGCACGAGGCGCCCGTGGTGCTCGCCCCGGACGAGGTGGTCGACCGGCGTCGCGCGCACCCGCTCGCGGCCGCGCTGCCGGTGCTGCGCGAGACGCTCGTCGGGATCGCCGACGAGGCGCAGCACGTCATGCTGGTCACCGACGCGGACGGCACGATCCTGTGGTGCGAGGGCGCGAACTCGGTGCGCCGCCCGGCCGAACGGGTGCGGCTGACCGAGGGCGCGTGCTGGGCCGAGGACGCGATCGGCACGAACGCGATGGGCACGGCGCTCGCGGTGGGCGCGCCGGTGACCGTGCACTCCGCCGAGCACCTGGTGCGGACCTACCACGGCTGGACGTGCGCGGCGAGCCCGGTGCGCGACCCGGACACCGGCCGCACGATCGGCGTGGTCGACGTCAGCGGGCCGTTGACCAGCACGCACCCGGCGCTCGTGGCGCTGGTGTCGGCCGCGGCCCGGTTGGCGGAAGGCCGGTTGCAGGAGCGGCTGGCGGCCCGCGACGAGCGGCTGCGGTCGCTGAACATGCGGCACCTGATCGGCCTGCGCGGCGAGCCGGGCGCCCTGCTCAGCCCGAGCGGCCGGGTGCTGGCCGCCGAGCCGCACGGCCTGCTGACCGCCCGCGTGGACGTGAGCGGCGACGGCGTGCGGCTGGCCGACGGGCGGGACGCGGTCCTGGAGCGGTTGGACGAGGGCTACCTGCTGCGGGTGCCGCGGCACCGGACCCGGCGACCCGTGCTCTCGCTGCGGTTCCTGGGCGACGTGAAGGGCTCGGTCGACGGGCGGGCGCTGCCGCTGTCGCTGCGGCACGCGGAGCTGCTGACGGCGCTGGCGCTGCACCCGCGCGGGCTCACGGCCGAGCAGTTGGCGCTGCACCTGTACGGCGAGCGCGGCAACCCGACCACCGTGCGGGCCGAGCTGCACCGGCTGCGCGCCCAGTTGGGCGAGGTGCTGCTGACCAGGCCGTACCGGCTGTCGGCGGACGTGCGCGGTGACTTCCTGGCGGTGCGGGACGCCCTGCGGGCCGGTGACGTGGGCACGGCCGCAGCGGCGTACCGGGGCGAGCTGCTCCCCCGGTCCGAGGCGCCGGTGGTGTGCGAGGAGCGTGAGGACCTGGTCGCGGCGCTGCGCCGGGGCGTGCTGGACCGGGGCGACGTGGAGGCGCTGTGGGCGTTCGGCCTGGTGGCGCACGACGCGACGGTGCTGGAACGCCTGGTCCTGCTGCTGCCGCGGACCGACCCGCGCCGCGAGGTGGCGGCGACCCGGCTGCGGCGGGCGCTCATCTAGCCTGATCGACATGGGGTACTTCCGGCCGGGGGACGTGGCGTTGCGGCGCGAGGTGCTGCACGGCGAGCCGTGGGTGGTCACCCCGACCCGGGTCGTCCGGGACGGGCCGGACCTGCTCGTCGTCTACACCGCGCCGGGCACGGAGTTCGGCTTCCACCCGCACCCGCGCACCCACCACTGGCGGGAGCTGGGCCGCACCCGCTGGACCGGCCTGGGCAAGCTCCAGCTGCACCGCCCCGGCGACGCCTACTCGGTCGACCTGTACTGGCAGGGCGAGCAGCGCCGGTTCGCGGGCTTCTACCTCAACCTCCAGGCGCCGTTCCGCCGCACCGCCCACGGCTTCGACACCCTCGACCACGCGCTGGACTTCTGGGCGCCGGTCGACGGCGACTGGCAGGAGCTGGACCGCGACGAGTTCGAGGAGATGGTCGCCGACGGCAAGTACGACGCCGCCGAGGCCGAGGGCATCCGGCGCACCGCGAAGGAGGTCGAGGCCATGCTGACCGACGGCCGCACGTGGTGGGACCCGGCGTGGGGGTCGTGGGAACCCGACCCGGGCTGGCCGGTGCCGGCACTGCCCGCCGGCTGGGAGGACCACCCGCTGCCGTGAAGGTCGTGCCCCTCTCCCCGCAGACCCTCGTGGACGAGCTGGTCGGGCGGATCGACGCGCTGCCGCGCACGACGTGGGCCCGGGTGCTGGTCGACGGCGCGCTGCCGACCAGGCCGGGCGAGCTGGCGGACACCCTGGTGGAGCCGCTGCGCGCGCTGGGACGCCCGGTGCTGCGGGTGTCGGCGTGGGACTTCCTGCGGCCCGCGTCCGTGCGGCTGGAGTACGGGCACGAGGACCCCGACTCGTTCCGCGACTCGTGGCTGGACGTCGGCGGGTTGCTGCGCGAGGTGCTGGAGCCGCTGGACCCCGGCGGGTCGGGGCGGGTGCTGCCGGCGCTGTGGAACGCGGCGACGGACCGGGCGCACCGGGCCGACTACGTGGCGCTCGGCGCGGGCGGCGTGCTGCTGGTCGACGGCACGGTGCTGCTCGACAAGTGGCTGCCCGCCGAGCTGACCGCGCACCTGTGGCTGTCGCCGGGAGCGCTGGACCGGCAGATGCCCGACGAGTGGCGGTGGACGCTGCCCGCGTACGCCTCCTACGAGCCGCGCGCCGACGTGACGGTGCGCTACGACCACCCCGCGCGGCCCGCCCTCGTGGGTAAGGTGGACTGAGGGGAGGTGAGGACATGACCAGGCTGCGCCTGCTGTGGGTTGACCTGGCCGCGTTGTGCCTCCTGGCCGTCTACGCCCTCACCCTGCTCAGCACACCCACCGAGGTCCTGGCCGCCGTGACGGCCGTGGCCCTGGTCGTGCTGCTGCTCACCGCCGCGCCGGTGGTGCGGGCCGCGCCCGCGTGGGTGCGGTCGCTGTCGATCCGCGAGAAGTCCCTGCGCGCCGCGTTCCTGCGGCTGCGCGACCCCGACGCGGCGGGCCGTCCCCGTCCTCGAGCTCCGGGATTGGGCCTCTAGCACCCGAGGCCCGCAGTTCCCCTTGCTCTGAGGACGGAGTTCACCCTTGTTCCACGCCCTGGGCTCAGCCCTGGCCGCGTTCGCCACGCCCGCGTTGGCCATCGTCGCCTTCACCGCCGCCGTGCGGCTGCTCGTGCACCCGCTCAGCCGTGCCGCCGTGCGCGGCGAGAAGGCCCGCGCCGCGTTGGCGCCCGAGGTCCGCAAGCTGTCCGAGAAGTACGGCAAGGACCGGGTGAAGCTCCAGGAGAAGACGCTGGAGCTCTACCGGTCCCGCGGCACGTCCATGCTGGCCGGGTGCCTGCCCGCGCTCGTGCAGGTGCCGTTCTTCATGGTGATGTACCGGCTGGTCACCACCCCGAACCCGCTGCTGGACGGCACGCTGCTGGGCGTGCCGCTGGGCACGCACTGGTTCGGGGTGTGGGCGCACACGCCGGTGTTCGCGGCGCTGTTCGCCGTGCTCACCGGGGTCGCGTTCGCCACCTCGCGGTGGCAGGCGGCCGTGGCGCGCCGCACCGGCGGGCCGCAGCCGCCGTTCGCCGGGCTGCTGCGGCTCCTGCCGTTCGGGACGGTGCTGATCGCCGCCGTGCTGCCGCTGGCGGCCGGCGTCTACCTGGTGACGACGACTACCTGGACCCTGCTGGAGCGAGCTTTCCTGTACCGCGCAGTTCAGCTCCCGCCTCGTGCAGGTACTTCAGCACGAAGCCGTACGAGGTGAACAGGCCGCACTCGGCGTAGGACACCGAGTGCCGCAGGCAGAAGTCGCGGACCAGCGCCTGCGCGCGGCGCAGGTGCGGCCGCGGCATGCTCGGGAACAGGTGGTGCTCGATCTGGTAGTTCAGGCCACCGAGCAGGAAGTCGGTGAACCAGCCGCCGGTGACGTTGCGGGAGGTCAGCACCTGCTTGCGCAGGAAGTCGAGCTGGTGGCCCGCCTGCAGCACCGGCATGCCCTTGTGGTTGGGCGCGAACGAGATGCCCATGTAGACGCCGAACACGCCCTGGTGCACGGCGATGAACACGACGGCCTTGAGCGGGGACATCAGCAGGAACACCGCGCCCAGGTAGACCACGACGTGCACGGCCATCAGCACCAGCTCCAGCTTCCAGCCCTTGACCTCCCGGCGGACCGCGGCGGCGGCGCTGATGACGTGCAGGCTGAAGCCTTCGAGCAGCAGCAGCGGGAAGAACAACCACGCCTGGTGCTTGACGACCCAGCGGAAGAAGCCGCGCTTGCGCTCGGCCTGCTCGGCGCTGAACGCGAGCACGGCGATGTCGACGTCCGGGTCCTCGTCCTCGTGGTTGGGGTTGGCGTGGTGCCGGGTGTGCTTGCCCATCCACCAGCCGTAGCCGACGCCGATGAGCAGGTTGCCCAGCAGCAGGCCCATGGTCTGGTTGGTCTTGTGGTCGGCGAACACCTGCCGGTGGCCCGCGTCGTGCCCGAGGAAGGCGATCTGCGTGAAGACGACGCCCAGCACGGCGGCCGGCACGAGCTGCCACCACGAGTCGCCGATCAGCACCATGGAAACCCCGGTGAGGCCGAACGCGGCGAGCACGCCGACCAGGAACGTGATGTAGAAACCGATGCGCCGGTCCAGCAGACCCTGCTGCTTGACCAGCCTGGACAATTCAGCGAAGTCGCTGCCGCGGGCTTGGGTGCTCACTCCCGGAGGGTACGGCGCGCGCGGCCACCGGTTCAGCCCAGCCTGAGTTGCAACTGCGCGAACAACCGGAGCAGCGGGTCGTCCAGATCGAATCCGCCGACCTCCGCCGCACGTCGGACGCGGTATCGCAGCGTGTTCGGGTGCACGTGCAACTTCGCCGCCGCGCTTTTCACATCACCGAATTCGTCGAGGTACGCCAAAAGGGAACGGGCCAGTTCCCCATCGAGCCGGGCGAGCCGCGGATCCCGGATGCGCGGGTGCTCGGCCAGCAGGGCGAGCGTTTCGCTGATCAACACCCGCGACCGCACGTCCTCCAGGGTCGCCACGTCGGCGTCGAGGTCGCGCGACATCGCGTCGAGCACGCGGTCCGCCTCGGCCCGGGAGATCATCACCTCGTTCACGGTGGGCACGGTGGAGCCGATCGCGCCCTGCACCCGCAGGCCCATGTGCTTGCGCGCGGCGGCCACGATCTCCCTGGTCAACGTCAGCAGCGGCGCCTTCGCCGGCAGGTCCGTGAGCAGCGCGTACGTGCGCCCGCTCTGCTGGCTGACCAGCGCGCTGCGCCGGTAGGAGGCGGCGTGCACGGAGATCAGGCTGGTCATCTCGGCACGGCGCAGCTCGTGCTCGGTGCGGTCGGCGTGCTCCTGCCCGCGCAGCGCGAAGACCACGACGGCGGCGGGCTTGTCCGGGTCGGCGCCGATCTGCTCGGCGATCGCCCCGGCGTCCATCCGGCCGTCGAGCAGGGACGCGAGCAGGTTCTCCCGGAACGCGGCGGCCGGCTCCCGCTGCTGGACCAGGTGCAGGGCCGTGACGCGGGCCGCGCCGAGCAGCGCCCGTTCGGCCTGCTCGGCCAGCGGCGTGCCGCCCTCCTGCACCCAGATCGTGCCCAGCGGCTGCGTGCCCGCGTGGATGCCCACCGCGATGCGGCGGCGGATGCCCAGCTCGGGGCGCTCGTCGATGCGGACGACCTCCTCGCCGGAGCGCAGCCGCTGGTAGACACCCCACTCGCGGAGCATCTTCAGGTAGGGCTCCGGCCCCTGGCGGCCCAGGATGGAGAGCCGGCGCAGCTCGTCCACCTCGTCGGTCGAGCGGGAGTAGGCCAGCACGCGGCTCGCGGTGTCCTCGATGCTGACGATGCCGCCGGTCAGCGACGCGATGGTCTGGGCCAGGCCGAACAGGTCGCCGAGCACCTCGCCCACGCCCGCGTCGGCCGTCACGCGGGCGTTGTGCACGACCCCCCGGGCGAGCGCTTCGAGGTGTTCCCAGCGGACCTCGGGCCGCACGGCCAGCAGCGCCACGCCCGCGTCCGCCGCCGCCTGCCGCAGCACCGGCGACGGCGTGTCGACCTTGACCGCCACCGCCACCGCTCCCCCCGCGCCGGCCGCCCTGACCAGCGGTGCCGCGGCACGGCCACGCGCGCCCACGACCAACCCGAGGTCGCCGGGCCGCACGTCGGGCGTGTCGTCGGGGTCGAGGATGACCACGTCGAGGACGTCGCCCTCCAGCCCGCGCGGCGCGACCTGCACCTCGACCAGCGGATCACCGAGCGCGATCAGGACCTGCCGCAGGCTCATCTTTGTCCAGTTCCACAACGACGGGTGGCCAAGCCTAGACGGGCGGACAACGGGACGCAGGGTTGGAAGTCCTACCGTTGGGTCAACCCCAACCCTGTGGCGAAGGAGCTGCTTGTGGATGCCGTGACCGCGGTCCCCGCACCGGTGAACGAGCCCGTCCTGAGCTACGCCCCCGGCACCCCGGAACGGGCGCAGTTGCAGGCGAAGCTGGCCGAGCTGGCCAAGGAGCCCGCCGAGCTGACCCTCACCATCGGCGGTGAGCAGCGGGTCGGCGGCGGCGAGCGCTTCGACGTCGTGCAGCCGCACAACCACCGCGCCGTGCTCGGCACCCTGCACGGCGCCACCCAGCAGGACACGCGGGACGCCATCGCCGCCGCGAAGCAGGCCGCGCCCGCGTGGCGCGCGATGTCCTACGACGACCGCGCCGCGATCCTGCTGCGCGCCGCCGACCTGCTCGCGACCAAGTGGCGGGCCACGCTCAACGCGGCCACCATGCTCGGCCAGTCGAAGACCGCCGTCCAGGCCGAGATCGACGCCGCGTGCGAGCTGATCGACTTCTGGCGCTTCAACGTCTCGTTCGGCCGGCAGCTCCTCGCCGAGCAGCCCCAGTCCTCCCCCGGCGTGTGGAACCGCACGGACCACCGCCCGTTGGAGGGCTTCGTCTACGCGATCACGCCGTTCAACTTCACCGCCATCGCGGGCAACCTGCCCACCGCGCCCGCCCTGATGGGCAACGTGGTGCTGTGGAAGCCGTCGCCGACGCAGAGCTTCGCCGCGCACCTGACCATGCGGCTGCTCGAAGAGGCCGGCATGCCGCCCGGCGTGATCAACCTGCTGCCCGGTGACGGGCTGGCCGTGTCCGAGGTGGCGCTGGCCGACCCGGACCTCGCGGGCATCCACTTCACCGGCTCCACCCGCACGTTCCAGCACCTGTGGGGCCAGGTGGGCGCGAACATCGCGAACTACCGCTCCTACCCGCGGATCGTCGGCGAGACCGGCGGCAAGGACTTCGTGCTCGCGCACCCGTCCGCCGACGTGGACGTGCTGCGCACCGCCCTGGTCCGCGGCGCGTTCGAGTACCAGGGCCAGAAGTGCTCGGCCGCGTCCCGCGCGTACGTCCCGCGCTCGGTGTGGAACCGGATGAAGGACGACTTCCTGGCCGACGTCGAGTCGCTGACCATGGGCGACGTCACGGACCTGTCGAACTTCATGGGCGCGGTCATCGACCGGCGCTCGTTCGACAAGCTGTCGGGCGTGCTGGACGCCGCGCGCGGCGACGACCACCTGGAGGTCGTGGCCGGTGGCACCGCCGACGACTCCGAGGGCTTCTTCGTGCGGCCGACCGTGCTGCTGGGCACCGACCCCGAGCACGAGGTGTTCACCACCGAGTACTTCGGGCCGGTGCTGGCGGTGCACGTGTTCGAGGACTCCGACTACGACACCGTGCTCAAGCAGATGGAGGGCGCCGCGCCGTACGCCCTGACCGGCGCGATCATCGCGCAGGACCGGGCCGCGATCGCGCACGCGCAGCGGGAGCTGCGGTTCGCCGCGGGCAACTTCTACGTCAACGACAAGCCGACCGGCGCGGTCGTCGGCCAGCAGCCGTTCGGCGGCGGTCGGGCGTCGGGCACCAACGACAAGGCCGGCTCGGTGCACAACCTGCTGCGCTGGGTCAGCCCCCGGTCGATCAAGGAGACGTTCGCGGCTCCGACCTCCTACCGCTACCCGCACCAGGGGTGATCATGCTCCGCACCGCGCTGCTCGCCGCCTCGCGCTCCGGGGCCATCCGCGAGCTGGTCGAACGCACGCCGCTGACCCGGCCGGTGGTCAAGCGGTTCATCTCCGGCGACGACGTGGCCGCGGCCGTCGCCACCACCGGCGAGGTGCTGGCCGACGGCCGGTACGTCACCCTCGACCACCTCGGCGAGGACACCCGGGACGCGGCGCAGGCCGCGGCCACCGCCGAGGCGTACCTGGACCTGCTGCGCCTGCTCGAGCTCGCCGGGCACACCGAGCGGGCCGAGGTGTCGGTGAAGCTGTCCGCGGTGGGCCAGTTCCTGCCGGTGGACGGCGAGAAGATCGCCTTGGAGAACGCCCGGCGCATCTGCGCGGCGGCGGGCGCGGTCGGCACCACCGTCACCCTCGACATGGAGGACCACACCACGACCGACTCGACGCTGGGCATCCTGCGCGAGCTGCGGGTGGACTTCCCGTGGGTGGGCGCGGTGCTCCAGGCGTACCTGAAGCGGACCGAGCAGGACTGCCGGGACCTCGCGCACGCCGGGTCGCGCGTGCGGTTGTGCAAGGGCGCGTACCAGGAGCCCGCCGCGGTGGCGTTCCAGGACAAGACCGAGGTCGACCGGTCGTACGTGCGGTGCCTGAAGGTGCTGATGGCGGGCGAGGGCTACCCGATGGTCGCCTCGCACGACCCGCGGCTCATCGCGATCGCGGACCAACTGGCGAAGGACCGCTCGCCCGACACCTACGAGTACCAGATGCTCTACGGCATCCGGCCCGACGAGCAGCGCCGCATCGCGGCCGCCGGCAACCGCATGCGCGTCTACGTCCCGTACGGCGACGAGTGGTACGGCTACTTCATGCGGCGGCTGGCCGAGCGCCCGGCGAACGTGGCGTTCTTCCTCCGCTCACTGATCACCACGGGCTAGCGCGCTGCGCCTGCGCGTCACCTCGTCCAGGTCCACCCGGAACAGCTCCGGGTGGGCCCGGGCGAGGCCGCGGTAGAGCTCGGCGGCCTCGTCCACCGCGACCAACGCCTCGGTCCGGCGGCCCAGCGCGGCGTAGCGGCGGCTGAGCTGGTCGAGCGCGTCGGCCAGGCGTGACGTGGCGTCGCGGTCCTCGACGGCGACGACCCGGCACAGCGCCACGGCCTCCCGTGACGCGGCCAGGGCGTCCTCGGGCCGGTGCGCGGCGACGAGCCGCAAGCCCAGGTCCCTCAGGGCGTTCGCGAGCGCGGGGCGGTGCTCGTCCGGGTCCTCCGCGGCCAGTTGCCGGTAGAGGGCGACTTCGTGCCGGGCCGCGGCCAGGGCTTCCTCGTGCAGTGACGCCAGGGCCGCGCGGGCGGCCAGCAGGCCGTGCAGCTCGGCCCGTTCGAGCCTGGTCGAGGCCTGCTCGGCGAGGGTCCGGGTGAGGATGGCGGGCAGCGGGTCGCCGTGGCAGCGGGGGTCGTCGAAGACCCGGCGCGCGACGGCACCGGCGGTCGCCGGCCACTCGGCCAGGATCCGCAGCGCGGCGACCGCGGCGCGGTCGGCGAGTTCCGGGTGCGCGGTGAACAGCTCTTCGGCACGGCGGCGCACGTGCGGCAGGCGTGCGGCGGCGCGCAGCAGGGTCTGCAGGGCGTCCGGGGTGCGGTCGGGGCTGATCCGGTCGTCCAGCAGCGCCACGGCCAGGGCGTCCTCGGCGAGCCGGCCGGGCGCCGGGTCGGTGGTGACCAGCCAGTGGGCCGGTGTGGCGCACACCTCCGCGAGCGCGGCCAGGTGCAGCTCGTGCAACGTCGCCACGTCGGGCGCGGCGGCGGTCGGGAGGGTGAGGCCCAGCGCGTACGCGAAGTGGGCGCACGCGGTCGCGAAGGACGTCTCGTGCTCGTCCGGGCACGGCGTGACGGCGAGGTCGTCGGTGCGGTAGCCCTGGCGCGTGGCGCGTTGACGCACGGCCGACCACCACCAGCCCGGGGTCCGGGCGATCAGCAGCACGCGCGGTTCGTGCAGGTCAAGACCGGTGACGAGGTCGGCGTCGTCCACGACCACGACGCCGGAGCCCGCTTGGAAGTGCCGCGCGAGGCGCGTCTTGCCGACGCCCGCCGGGCCGTGCAGCAGGAGCACCGAGCACCGCGACCCGTCGTCCCACCACCGCGCCAGCTCGGCCAGCTCGTCCACGCGCCCGTGGAACGGCACCACCTCGTACCGCGGGTCCAGCAGCTCACCGGGCGACAGGGTGCGGTCCACCGGCCACATCCTGCTCCCCGCCCTCGGCCACGATCGGGTGACCGCCGGCCACCGGGATTGTCGGGGGTGCCTTGCACAATCGGAGGCATGCTCATCGCGCTGGTGCCGGAAGGCGGGAACGCGGGTCGGCTCCGCGTGCTCTCCGACGCCGGGGTGCCCGAAGGACCCGTGCGGCGGACGGCGGACCTGGCCGCCGCGGTGTCCGAACTGGAGGACCGGCACCGGCCCCGGTGGCTGTGGGCGGAGACCGCGGAGGTCTACCCCGACCTGCTGGCGCGCGGGGTGCGGGTCGAGCGGTGCCAGGACCTGGCGCACGTCGAGTACCTGCTGCTCGCCTACCAGGGTCGGCACGCCGAGCCGCGTGGCCTGGGCGCGGCCGTCGCCCGGCTGCGCGGGCTGCCCGTGCCGGAGGACCAGGGGCCGCGCAAGCGGGACGCTCAGCCGACGCTGTTCGAGCCCGAACAACAGCGGCTGCCCGGCGACGCCGACCCGCTCGACGCGGTGGTCGGGGTGCACGCCGAGCAGCAGCGGCTGGCCGCCACGCTCCCCCACGCCGACCGGCTGCGGCTGCTGTTCGCGGCCGAGTCCGCCAGCGCGTTGGCCGCCGCCGAGATGACCCACTTCGGCCTGCCCTGGCGGGCGGACGTGCACGAGGAGCTGCTGGTGGACACGCTGGGCCCGCGGCCGGCCGGCGGCGCGCGCCCCGCCAGGCTGGCCGAGCTGGCCGACCGGATCACGGCGGCGTTCGGCGGCAAGCAGGTCAACCCCGACCACCCGCCGGGCATCGTGCGCGCGTTCGCCCGGGAGGGCATCGACGTGCCGTCCGCCCGCGCCTGGGTGCTCAAGGGGATCGACCACCCGGCCGTGGCGCCGCTGCTGGAGTACAAGGAACTGGCCCGGCTGTGGGTGGCGCACGGCTGGACGTGGCTGGACGCCTGGGTCGCCGACGGCCGGTTCCGGCCGGACTACGTGGTGGGCGGCGTGGTGTCCGGGCGGTGGGCCACGCGGGGTGGGGCGGCGTTGCAGATCCCGCGCACGCTGCGCACGGCGGTGCGGGCCGACCCTGGCTGGAAGCTGGTCGCGGCCGACGCGGCGCAGCTGGAGCCGCGGGTGCTGGCGGCGCTGGCGAACGACCACAAGTTCACCGAGGTGTCGTCGGACGACGACCTCTACACCACGTTGGCCGAGGAGGCGTTCGACGGCGACCGGGGCAAGGCGAAGCTCGCCATGCTGTCGGCGATGTACGGCGGCACGGGCGGCAACGCCGGTCCCGCGATGGCCGTGCTGCGCCGCCGCTTCCCCGAAGCCGTCGGGTACGTGGAAGCCGCCGCGCTGGCGGGTGAGCAAGGACGGATGGTGCGCTCGCGGTTGGGCCGCACGAGCCCGCCGCCGTCGCAGGCGTGGCGCGAGGTGACCGGCAGCGCGGACGACGGCGAGGACGCGGTGCGCCGGTCGCGGCGGGCGGCACGGGACTGGGGCCGGTTCACCCGCAACTTCGTGGTGCAGGCCAGCGCGGCGGACTGGACGGCGGCGTTGCTGGGCGTGCTGCGGCGGCGGCTGCACGAGTCGGCGCGGGGCGCGCACCTGGTGTTCTTCCAGCACGACGAGGTGCTGGTGCACTGCCCGGCGGAGTTGGCCGAGGTGGTGTGCGCCGAGGTGACCGCGGCGGGCGCGGAGGCGTCCCGCCTGGTGTTCGGCGCGACACCGGTCCGGTTCCCGCTCAAGGCCGTGCCGGTGGACTCCTACGCGGACGCGAAATAGCCGCTTTGCGCCGTTCGGTCGCTTGAACGATCTTGGTGAGAGCGCTCTCATGATTGCACGGCAATGTGTTGTCGTGCCGAACGCTGGAGGACAGTGACAAGGAGGTCACCGCTCATGGAGTTCAGCCCGAGCAGACGACGACGCGCCCTCGCGACCGCTGCCGCACTGATCACCGCCGTGCCGTTGGCGGTCGTCGCCACGATGTCGGCCGACGCCTCGGTACCGTCCACCCCGTCGGGCTGGACCCTGCAGTGGAGCGACGACTTCACCGGCGCGGCGAACACCCTGCCGTCGTCCTCGAACTGGATCTTCGACCTCGGCCACGGCTACCCCGGCGGCCCGGGCAACTGGGGCACCGGCGAGATCCAGAACTACACCAACAGCACGAACAACATCAAGCTGGACGGCGCGGGCAACCTGCGCATCACCGCGCTGCGCGACGGCTCGGGCAACTGGACGTCCGCCCGCATCGAGACCCAGCGGTCGAACTTCAAGCCGCCCGCGGGCGGCAAGCTCGCCATCGAGGGCCGCATCCAGATGCCCAACGTCACCGGCCAGGCCGCGCTCGGCTACTGGCCCGCGTTCTGGGCGCTGGGCTCGCCCTACCGCGGCAACTACTGGAACTGGCCCGCCATCGGCGAGTTCGACATCATGGAGAACGTCAACGGCATCAACTCCGTGTGGGGCGTGCTGCACTGCGGCGTCAACCCCGGCGGGCCGTGCAACGAGACCAACGGCCTCGGCGCGAGCCGCGCGTGCCCCGGCTCGACGTGCCAGTCGGCGTTCCACACCTACCGGTTCGAGTGGGACGACGGCGCCAAGGCGCTGCGCTGGTACGTGGACGGGCAGCAGTTCCACAGCGTCACGCAGGCCCAGCTCGACGCGACCACGTGGAACAACATGACCGGCCACGCCGGTTACTTCCTGCTGCTGAACCTGGCCATGGGCGGCGCGTTCCCCAACGGCGTGGCGGGCTTCGGCACGCCGACCTCGGCCACCCAGTCCGGTCACTCGATGGTGGTCGACTACGTCGCGGTGTGGTCCACCGGCGGCGGCACGCAGCCCACGACCACGACCACCACGCAGCCCGGCGGCAGCGGCTGGGACGCGTTCGCCGACGTCCAGGCCGAGCAGGCCACCTCGCGGTCCGGCGGCTACCTCGAAGCCGGTGACGGCGGCCAGACCGTGGCGCAGCTGCGCAACGGCAACTCGCTGCGGTTCTCCGGCGTCCGGTTCGGCTCGCGCACGGCCACCCAGTTCGTCGCACGGGCCGCGTCCGGGGCGTCCGGCGGGGCCAGCGGCCTGGTCGAGGTGCGACTGGACAGCCCGACCGCGGCACCCATCGGCAGCTTCGCCATCGCCAACACCGGCGGGTGGCAGAGCTGGCGCACGGTGCCGGCGAACATCTCGGGTGTCACCGGCACGCACGACGTCTACGTGACGTTCACCAGCGGCCAGCCCTCGCCGTACGTGAGCCTGAACTGGATCCGGTTCGGCACGTGAGTGCTCGTGGCGGGCCGCGCGTGCCTCCTCCTGCGCGGCCCGCCACTACCATCGGTGGGCGTGTACGCGGAACGCCCGTTCCCCGGTCTGGCCTGCGTGTGGCGCCGGACCACGTCGTCGACCGCCGTGGGGCGGGTCGTGCCGGACGGGTGCACCGACATCATCTACTCGGCGGGCACGGGTGAGGTGTTCGTGGCCGGGCCGGACACGGTCGGGCACGTGACGCGGTCGAGGCCGGGCGAGCTGTTCGGCGTCCGGTTCGGTCCCGGCGTGGGGCCCCCGGCGTTCGGCGTGCCCGCGGTGGAGCTGCGTGACCAGCGCGTTCCGCTGTCGGAGCTGTGGGGACCGTCGGCTCGCCTGGAGGACGCCCTCGGCGCGGCGGCGGACCCGTGCTCGGTGTTGGCGTCCGCCGCCCTGGCCCGGTTGCGGGAGACGCCGCCGGACCCCGTGGTGGGCGTCATCGCGTCGTCCTCGGGCAGCGTCGGCGATCTGGCCTGGTCGCTGGGGCTCAGCAGCCGCCAGCTGCACCGGCGCAGCCTGGCCGCGTTCGGCTACGGCCCCAAGGTGCTGCACCGCGTGCTGCGGTTCGACCGCGCGGTCAAGCTGGCGTGGCGGGGCGTGCCGTTCGCCGACATCGCCCACCGCACCGGGTACGCCGACCAGGCGCACCTGTCGCGCGAGGTGCGCGAGCTGGCGGGCGTGCCGCTGGGTCAGCTGATCCGGCCGTAGGCGCGCAGCGCCAGCAACGCCGTGATGGTGACAATGGGCCGCCACTCGTAGGTCGTCACCGGCGTCCACGAGGCCCACGGGAACGTCCACCCGCCGTCGTCCTGCTGCGCCGCCGCCACCGCGTCCAGGTCCGCGTCGATCTCCGCGTCGGTGAACCACTCGCGGGCCAGGCTGTCCGGCGTCGGCGCGTAGTGGTGCGGCTTGTGCGTCTCCCCCTCCGCGTACCCCTCGTGCGCCTTGCCGCCCCCCAGGTCGACCAGGCCCTGCTCGCGCACCAACGCGCCCAACCGCGCCGCCTCCCGTTCCGCCCACGGCCGGTCGGGCACGTGGTCGAGGAACCGGGCGCTGGCGTTAACCTCGTACGGGTGCGACTTCGTGAGGTCGGTGATGCGCCGCCGGCAGAAGTCCGTCGCGCCGTCCAGCCAGCCGTGCTCGACGCCCATCTTGTGCAGGACTCCTGCCAGCAGCCCCGTGACCAGCAGGTCGCTGTCGCCCGACGGCTGCCACCACGGCGCCCGCAGGTCCGCCCGCCCGGTGTCCAGGCAGTTCGGCACCCCGCCGTCCGCGTTCGTGATCGTGGCCAGGAAGTCGCAGGCCTCCCGCGCGTACTCGGTGCTGCCCGCCTCTTCGAGCAGCGACAACGCGGTGTAGGTGTGCAACGGCTGGCTCTCCGGCCCCCGCCCGTCGGGCTCCAACGCGTGCCCGAACCCGCCGTCGTCGTTGCGATACGCCGCCACCGCCGCCACCACCGCGTCGGCCGGCCCACCGTCGAACAGGTAACCGAACCGCCGCTGCTCCAGGACGCGCGCGTTGAGCCGGATGAAGGAACGTGCCGCTTCGATCATGCCCCGACGGTAGGCCTGTCCGCCTTGCTGCGTCTTGAACGAATCGGCCGTCCATCCCCCGGTAGGAGTAACTGCGGCGATAGTCCCGATGGGGCCAAGACCCTGTGCCATCATCGCTTCGGGCAGTTCAGCGTGTGAGGGGAGCACGACGATGTTGGACGCCGGGGGCGGCGGGGGCGCCAAGCAGATCGGCTTCATCGCCGACACCGTGGCGGCGGGACCAGCGGGTTCGGGGCTGGTGGCGAGCCAGACCCGGTTCACCGTCGACCCGCAGCAGGCGCAGAAGCTGATCGACGGCTTGATCGAGGCTCGTGACAAACTGCAGGGACTGGTGCTGCAGGCCGAGCGGCTCGCGGGCGTCCAGTCACCCGGCAAGGACCCGTACAGCGGTTTCGCCACGTTGGCCATCCGCCGATCCGCAGGCGGCGAGCCGGGCGGGTACGTGTGGGCGAACAAGGAGGCCTACAAGGCCCTCACCAACACCATCCTGAACATCCAAGCGGCCCTGGAGAACTACAAGGGCCAAGACGAAGCAACCGCCGACGCCTTCAAGGGCGAGGGGAAGTAGTCGTGAGGCGAGCAGTTCTGGCAGTTCTGTCCCTGGTCGCGATCGTCGCGGGCTGCACGTCGACCGGGGGCACCCCCGGCCCCGCCGCGACGACCATGGGCGGCTCGACCACCACTCGGTCCTCCGCCCCGGACGGCAACGGGATGCCCCCCATCAGCGGGCCGGAGCTGGACCTGTCCAAGTCCGGCGCGTGCGAACTCCTCAAGGCCGACCAGTTGGCCTCCCACGACGTCACCAAGCCCGGCGAGGTCACCACCGACGCCGCCGGCGAAACGTGCCAGTGGCGGCCGCAGGACCGGGTCCTCGGCACCAGCTTCAGCGCCACGATCCTGGAGAACACCGACGGCATCGCGGGCTACTACGAGAACCGCGACGACTACGCCGAGTTCGAGGAGATCCAGGTCGCGGGCTACCCGGGCTTCAACGCGAGCAAGACCGACCTCAAGAGCGGGTCCTGCACCACCGGCGTCGGGGTGGCCGACGGCCAGGGCTTCCTCGTCCAGAGCATCGTGAACGACGAGAAGCTGCCCGAGTACAAGAACCCGTGCTCGGTCTCCGGCGCCATAGCGGAGACGATTGTCGGGAACCTGAAGGGGTAGGGACATGGCCGGCGATGTGGACATGGACCTGGGGGGCTTCGTGCTCCTTCAGATGGGCATGGGCGCGGAGAAGATCTACGGCTGGTTCCACGACGGCAAGGGGCCCGAGCAGACCACGGACTCCGGCCTCGAGACGTGGGGCACCATCTCCAACGGCCAGACCGAGGTCAGCGACCTGATCAACCAGGCGGTCCGGGCTTCCGGCGCGGCGTGGGAAGGCGCGGCCGGTGATCGGGCGCGATCCGCCACCACGCCGCTGGCCAGTTGGTCCGACGCGGCGAGCAGCAGTGCCCTGACCGCGAGCGACAACACCGCGGAAATCAGTCGGGCCTTCCGGCAGGCCAAGGACAGCCTGCAAAAGCCCGTCGACGTGCCCGACAAGCCCTGGTACAACGACGCGATCCCGTGGAACACCGACTACGACGACGCGGTCGAGGAGAGCCAGCAGGTCAACTCGCACAACGTCGCCGTGCTCAGCAGCTACGGCGAAGCGGCGAACACGGCGGGCGCCGGGATGCCGACGTTCCAGTCACCCGACGAGATCGGGGCGGACGTCGAGAAGGAGAAGATCGTCATCCCGCCGCCCAAGCCGGGCAAGGACGACGGCACCGGTGACGGTGACGGGACGGGTGACGGCGACGGTAGCGGTGATCGCAACGGCACGGGGACGACCAAGCCGTCGTGGACCGAGCCGACGATCCCGCCGCCCGGCACGACCGACAACACGACCAGGCCGTCGTGGGTGCAGCCCGATCCCAACGGGCCCAAGCCCGACATCGGCTACCGGCCGCCGGAGCTGCCGAAGGACCGCCTGCCGTACGACCCGCGGTTGCCCTATGACCCGAGGTTGCCGTACGACCCGCGCAACCCGAACGACCCCCGCAACCCCAACCACCCCAACAACCCCAACAACCCGCGCAACCGGGTGCCGGGGACGCCGCCCGGCATGCCCGGTGGCGGCGGCGGTCGCGGGGGTGGCGGTGGCGCCGGTGGGTTCGGCGGTGGGCGCATCCCCGGTATGGGCGGACCCGGTGGCATGGGCGTCGGCGGCATGGGGCCGGGTGGCTTCGGCCCCGGCGGCGCGTCCGGCGCGTTGGGCCACGGCGAGGGCCGAGGTGGGTTCGGGCCGGGTGGTGCGGGCGGGTTCGGGCCCGGTGGCGCGGCCGGTGGTCGTGGTGCTCCGGGTGCGGCCGGCATGGCCGGCATGGGTGCCGGTGGCGCCCGCGGTGGGGGTGACGAGGACAAGGAGCACAAGTCCGCGTCCTACCTGCAGGAGACCGAGGACATCTTCGGCGACGGCACGATGGTGGCCCCACCGGTCATCGGCGAATAGCGGGAACAGGGGGGAAAGTGCTGCGTACCAGGGTCGCCATCCCGGTCGTCGCGCTCTACAACGCCTGGCAGGCCGAAGGTCTGCCGACGCTGCACAACGCGCTGCTGGCGCAGGTCGACTTCGACGATGACCAGCTCGCCGAGGGTGACGTCACGGTCCTGGCCGACCTCGCGCGCCGCGGGTGGGCCGAGTTGGAACGGCTCGGCCTCGCCCGCGGCCGGCAGGTGCACGCCGACCTGGGCCGGTCGTTGCGCCTGATCGCGAACGCGAGCGCCGAGTACTACGCGTTCTTCAACCAGGGTGGGGACGAGACGCGCACCGCCCTGGTCGTGCAGTCGGGGGACGACGCGCTGCGCGTGGTGCTGCGGGCGGACAAGCACTTCGTGCTGGAACCCGTGCGGGTCGAGGACGTGGTGCAGTCGCTGGTGTCCGCGCTGCCGGAGGTGAAGCCGGGACGCGGCGGCGTGGTCTCGCTGCCCGCCGACGCGTTGGACGACAAGCCGCGCCAGCCCCGTCCGGACGAGGACGGCGGGTCGTTCCTGCAGGCCAGCAGGCCGACCGGGGCGCACGTCGCCGAGGTGCAGCAGGTTCGCAGGCTGCTGGCCGAGCAGCGCACCGGCGGCGGCCAGCTCTACGCCGCGCGCCGGGACCGGTTCGGCCGCAAGCAGCGGTGCGCCGCGCCGTTGACGTACTTCGACACGATCACCGGTCGTTACCTGTCGGCGAAGACGCCCGGCCGCGACGGCACCCCGTGGATCACCGTGCAGCCGGCCGACTTCACCACCTTGCAGAACCGGGTGCGGCAGCTCAGCGCCGACGCAGCACCTCGCGGCTGAGCTCGGCCGGGCTGCGGTGCCCGGACAGGCCCAGGGTCAGGTCGAAGTCGGCGAGCAGGCTCCGCAGCACGTGCCGGACACCGACCTGGCCGCCGTGCGCCAATCCGTAGGCGAACGGGCGGCCGACGAGCACGGCCTTCGCGCCCAGCGCCAGCGCCTTGACGATGTCCGCGCCGCTGCGGATGCCGGAGTCGAACAGCACCTCGACCTGCTCACCCACGGCGTCGGCGATCTCCGGCAGCACCTCCAGCGACGCGACCGCGCCGTCCACCTGCCGTCCGCCGTGGTTGGACACGACGATGCCCTGCACGCCCGCGTCGACCGCCTTGCGCGCGTCGTCGGGGTGCTGGATGCCCTTGAGCACGATCGGACCGTCCCAGTGCTCGCGCAGGAACGACAACTGGTCCCACGACTTGTCGGTGCCGGTGAACAGCTGCACCCACCGCAGGATCGCCATCGGCAGGTCGTCCTCGGGTGACGCGGCGAGCCCGGCCCGGAACGCCGGGTCGGAGAACGGGATCGCCGTGCCGACGCCGCGCAGGAACGGCAGGTAGGACTGGTCGAGGTCGTGCGGCCGCCAGGCGAGCGTCCACGTGTCGAGCGTGACGACGAGCACCCGGTACCCGGCTTCACGCGCCCGGCCGAGGATGCTCACCGCCACGTCCGGGTCGTTGGGCCAGTAGAGCTGGAACCAGCGGGCGGCGTCACCGGCAGCCTCCGCGACCTCCTCGATCGTGTGCGACGACGCCGTGGACAGCACGAACGGCACCCCCAACTCGGCCGCCGCCCGTGCCGTTGCCAGCTCGCCGTCCGGGTGCAGGATCGACTGCACGCCGACCGGCGCGAGCAGCACCGGCGCGGGCATGTCGGTACCCAGCACGGAGGTCCGCAGGTGCCGCTCGGTGGCGTTGGTGAGCATCCGCGGCACGATCCGCCAGTCGTCGAACGCCTCCCGGTTCGCCCGCGCCGTCGCACCCCCACCGGCCGCGCCCGCCACGTACCAGAACGGCCCGGGCCCGAGCCGTTCCCGGGCGGACGCCTCCAGCGCTTCGGGGTCGGTGGTGAACGGCGGGACGTTGCCCGCGAGGCCTTGCAGGTAGATCTCGTTCTGGTACGAGGCGAATCCGGTCATGGGGACACCTTGCTACAAGAACAGGCGTTTCGGCAGGAGCCACGACCAGCAGCTCGTCGTCCGCCGAGCGGAACAGACCGGTCACCACCCGGCGGCCCCGGCGCGCGACCGCGGGCCGGCTCGCCGGGGTCGTCCACAAGCGACGGACCGGGCGTGATGGGTCCGAACAGGATGCCCGCCACCATGAACAGCGGGATGGTCGGCAGTTCGATCCGGACGGCGGCGGCCGGGAACGCCCCAACGACGAGCAGCGCGTGGCCCGCGCTTACCGGCGCTCCAGCACGATCGCCGCCGGCGCCGCCGTCACGACGGTCGAGGCCGTGCCGGCGACCAGCCCGACCAGCAGCGCGGTGGAGAAGTCGGCCAGCGAGCCGTCACCGAGCACCAGCAGCGCGGCCAGCACGAACAGCACGCCGATGCCGGTGTTCACCGTGCGCGGCAGGGTTTGCAGCACCGCGGAACTCATCACGTCGGGGAACGGCGCCTTGGTCCGCTTCAGCTCGCGCACCCGGTCGAACACCACCACCGAGTCGTTCACCGAGTACCCGATCACGGTGAGCAGCGCGGCCAGGAACACCGCGTCGGCCGTCTTGCCCAGCCACGCGAACGCGCCGACGAGCACGACCACGTCGGTGACCAGGGCGACCACGGTGGCCACGCCGAGCCGCCAGTCGAACCGCACCGCCAGGTAGACGAGCTGCGCGGCGACGGCGATTGCCAGCGCGATCAACGCGTTGCGCCGCAGCTCGGAGCCGAGGCTCGGCCCGATCAGCTCGTTGCTGACCTGTTCCGCGCCGCCGGTCGCGCGGTCGACGGCCTCACCCAGCCGCACGGCGGCGGCCGAGTCGATGGGACCGGTGCGCACCGAGATGCCGTCGGAGCCGGAGGTCGCCACGACCGCGTCGCCGAACCCGGCGGATGCCAGTTCCGCCCGCACCCGGCTCGTGTCGACGGAGGACGCGGTGAACTCCAGCATCCGCCCGCCGGTGAACTCGACCCCCAGCTCCAACCCGCGCACGACCAGGCCGCCGACGGCCGCCAGCAGCACCAGGCCGGCGGCGAGCAGCCACCGCCGCGGTCGCCGGTACAGCGCGATCCCGCGTGTGGTGAGCCACGTGCGCACCCGTCCCAGCGAGTGCAGCCCGCTCCACGTCGGCCGCCGTTCCAGCAAAGGCATCACCAACCGCAACAGCACCCGGCTGAGCACCAACGCGCTGAACAACGACGCCAGCACACCGATCGACAGGGTGACGCCGAAACCCTTCACGGGCCCGGTGGCCAGCCAGAACAGCAGCCCTGCGGCCAGCAGCGTGGTCACGTTCGAGTCCGCGACCGCGCTCAGCGCGCCGCGGAACCCCTGGTCCACGGACCGGGGCAAGCGCTTGCGGCGCGCGTACTCCTCCCGGGACCGCTCGAACACCAGCACGTTCGCGTCCACCGCCATGCCGATGGCCAGCACGAACCCCGCCAAGCCGGGCAACGTGAACGTCGCCCCGATCGCCAGCATCGCGGCGTACGCCAGAGCCGCGTAGCCGGCCAGCGCCAGCACGGCCACGAGCCCGGCGAGCCGGTACGCGAACACCAGGAACAGCCCGGTCAGCGCGACGCCGATGATCGCCGCACGGGCGCTGGCCTCGATCGCCTCGGCGCCGAGCGTGGGCCCGACGGTCCGCTGCTCCACCACCTCGACGGGCACGGGCAGCGCACCGGACCGGATCACCAGCGCCAGCTCCTCGGCCTCGGCCTGGCTGAACTGCCCGGTGATCGACGTGCTGCCGCCGATCATGCCGGTGCCGCACACCACCGACGGGTCCACCTGCGGCGCGGACACGACCTGGCCGTCCAGCACGAACGCCACCCGCCGCTTCGGGTCGCCCGGTGGCGAGCACGCGGCCTCGGCGGTCACCCGCTGCCACGCCCGCGGTGCGTCACCCTGGAAGTCGACGCCGACCAGGTAGCCGACGCCCTGCGAGTTGGGCGTGGCGCGGGCGTCCTCGATGCCCTCGCCGGTCATCACGACCTCGCCCAGGGCGACCGCGTCACCTGTCGGTGTGGGCACGTCGCCGAGCCCGGTCACCGGCTGCACGCGCAGTTGGGCCGTGCGGCCGAGCACCTCGATGGCCTCGGTCGGGTCCTGCACGCCGGGCAGTTCCACGACGATGCGGTGATCGCCGGACCGGGCCAGCACGGGTTCGGCCACGCCGAGCTCGTCGACGCGGCGGCGCAGCACCTCCATCGCCCGGTCGGTGGCGTCGGAGGTGGCTTCGGACGGGGTCTCGAGCACGATCCGGGTGCCGCCGCGCAGGTCGAGCCCGAGGCGCGGTTGGACGGTGAGCAGGGTGAACGTGGACGCGACGAGCACGCCGAGGGCCAGCAGCCCGCGGACGACAAGAGCTCGCCGCGCGTTGGAGCGCGGCATGGCGGAGGAACCTCCGGGTGAGGTGAACGGGGTGGGTTCAGCTACCGGAGGTCACGGGCGGCGCGCGTTCGCCCAGGGAGGTCTGGCCGTTGCGCTCGAGGAGGTGGTGGGTCGGGTCGACCACGTCCACCCGCACCGGCGGCGCGGGCGTGACGTGCACGGCCGGCTGGACGCCGTCCAGCGGCTGACCCGGGTGCACCTGCACGGGGTGGGTGGCGTTCGTGGCGCGCGCGGTCGTGCCGGGCAGGTGGGCGGCGTCCACGGTGGACGAGACGGCGACCACGTCGACGGGCGTACCGGGGCCGGGTCCGGACACGACGAAACCCGCGATCAACGCCAGGATCGCGAGCAGCGCGCGTCGGGTCATCGGCCTCCTTCCCGTCGTCCAGGTTAGCGACCGCCGGCCAGGACGACGACGGCTCCGCCGATCAGGGCGCACAGCCAGGCGATGACGAGCGGCTGCATCGTCGTCGCGCCGAGCAGCAGCGCCACCGTCCAGCCGGTCAGGATGACGGCGGACAGACCGAACATGGTCGCGGTGAAGGCGACCTTGGGCCGGTGCCGGGGCAGCCGGAACAGCGCCCGCCGCACCCCGCGCCGCGCCTTGACCAGCACCAGCCCGACGACCGCGGCGCAGGCGACGACCAGCAGGCCGGAGAACCAGCCGAGGAACGGCGTCGGCCGCGGCATGCCCCCGAGCAGCAGCACCAGCCCGCCCGCGACGAGCAGCGCGGCCAGCCGGGACAACGCGGGCCAGACCAGCGCGTGCGCGGCGTGCAGCGCTTCGGCGGACGGCGGCGGGATGGGCGCGCCACCGCGCTTGCGCCGCACGGTGTCGAGGTTGGCGCGCACGTCGCCGGCTTCGGGGTCCAGGCGCAACGCGGTGCGGTAGGCGCGTTCGGCGGTGCCCCAGTCGCGCACGCGCAGGGCGGCGTCGCCGAGCACCTGGAACGCGCGTGCCTGCCCGGGCGCGAGGTGCGCTGCCTGCCGGGCGACCTCCACGGCCTCCCGCCGGCCGTCGGGGCTGTTCGCCAGCACTTCGGCCAGCACCACCTGGCAGCGCCAGTCGCCGGGTTTGCGGCGCACGCACTCCCGTGCCGCGACGACCGCCTCGGCGTGCCGCCCCAGTTCGCTCAACGCCAGCGCGGTCAGCCGTTGCGCCCACGCCGGGTCGCCGTCGAGCACCAAGGCGCGCTTGGCGGCGTTCAGCGCCGGGTCGGGTTCGCCCGCGTCGAGGTAGGCGGCGGCCAGCCGGCACCACGCCTCACCGTGCAGGGGGTTGACCACGAGCGCCGGCTGGAGCAGGTCGATCGCCTGGCGCGGCAGTCCGCGCGCGGTCAGCTCGGCGGCACGCACCACGACCGCGGCGATCGGCTCCGACATGGCCCACATCGTGGCAGGCCCTCCGGGCTTGCACTATCGGGTGACGGGCCGTCCCCCTCGACGACGGCCCGTCACCCGCCTCCCCCTCAGGTGACGGCCGGCTCGCGCACCGAGCGGTGCGCGTCCTCCCGCGAAGCGGCCGCCAACTCCTCGCCGGCGGTGCGCAGGCTGGTGTCGGTGTGCGGCAGGTGGGCCACGATCCCCCTAGGAATTCTCAACTCGGAACATATTGGCTGAGGAGTTACGAGTCAAGATGTTCCGACCTAAGAATACCTAGCCCGACGGGTATGCTCGCGGGCATGGACCTCGCCCCTGACCTGGGCTGCACCAGCCGCGCGGGCCTGAACTGGCTGCTGCACCGCGCGGCGCAGAAGCTGGGCGCGGTCTCGCAGGAAGCCGCGGTGCGGCACGGCATCACCACGCGGGGGCAGATCGTGCTGACCGCGTTGGTCAGCGAGGAGTTCCAGCGCACCCAGCTCGCGCTCGGCCACGCGCTGGGCGTGGACAAGACCACCCTGACCGCGGAGCTGGACCGGTTGGAACGCGCGGGCCTGATCATGCGCAAGCCGGACCCGCACGACCGGCGCGTGCGGGTGCCCGTGATCACCGAGCAGGGCCGGACCGTCCAGGGCGAGGTCGAGAAGCTGCACGTCGAGGTGGAGCGGGAGTTCACCGCCGGGCTCGGGCCGGAGGAGGCGCGCACGCTGCGCGTGCTGCTGGAACGCCTGATCGCGTCGGGTCACGGGCCCGACCACGGCTCCTGCATGTGACGCCTAGCGCACTGCTCCGGCGTCACCTCGGCCCGCGCGTCGACCAGGAGCTGCAACGCCTCGCCGTCGTCCCACCGGTTGACGTTCATCGCCGCCTGCACGCGCCCCTCGCGCAGCCAGAAGGCGGTGAACTCGCGCGCGTCCACGTCACCGCGCACGACCAGCTCGTCGTGCTCGGCGTCGGCGAGTCCCCGGTACTCCATGCCGAGGTCGTACTGGTCGGTGAAGAAGTACGGCGACGCCTCGTACGGCTCGTCCGAGCCCAGGACCGGACCGGCCACGTGCTCGCCCTGGCCCTGGGCGTTCGCCCAGTGCTCGACCCGGATCCGCCGGCCGTGCCGGGGGTGGTCGTGCGCGGCGACGTCGCCGACGGCGAAGACGTCCGGCGCGGACGTGCGCAGGGCGCCGTCCACCGCCACCCCGCCCCCGTCCGAGGCCAACCCGGCGTCCCGCGCCAGGTCCAGGTTCGGCGCGGCGCCCACCGCGACCACCACCACGTCACCGGTCAGCGCGCCGCCGTCGGCGAGCCGGACGCCGTGCTCGGTGAAGCCGTCCACGCCGATGCCGAGCCGCCACCTCACGCCGTGCTCGGCGTGCAGGTCGCGGAACACCTCGCCCATCCGCGGTCCGAGCACCCGGCGCAGCGGCAGGTCCACGGGGTCGACCACGGTCACCGAAGCGCCGTGCCGCCGGGCCGCGGCGGCGACCTCGCAACCGATCCACCCCGCGCCGACGATGACGACCTCGGCCCCTCCGGTCAGCTCGGCCCGCAACGCCAGGCGCCCGCCAGACCCGACCCGATTATCACGATCCGTTGCGGTTCAGCCATCTTTCTCACCCCTTCAGGTGACTGCGAGGACAGCCTCATGCGACGCTAGCGACAGCTCGGCACGGTCGCCCGGCGGAAAGTCCCGTCATGGCACCAACCCACGCGCGTCTCCTCCCGAGAGCGCCCGGATTGGTCCGAGCACCCCGTGTCGACACAGCTGGAGGTTGGGTGCCGTGAGCACAGGCAAGGAGTGGCAGATCGCCTGCCGCGACATCGCGTCACGTCGCCGTGACATGACCGTCTTCGTCAGCCAGGGCCACGTCGTGGTGACCGTGCCGCCGGGTGAGGCGGCCGTGCTGACGCCGCTGGAGGTGGGCCGGCTGCGCGCGGCCCTGCGCGACGCGGTGGTGAACGCCTCCGGCACGCCGGAGAACTGATCGCCGGCGTTCCGAATTCCCCCCGGACTCTTCCTACTCACGGGTAGGTAATGCCAGTATCGGGGACGTGGGTACCTACTTCGTCACCGGCGCGACGGGTTTCATCGGCAGGCGCCTGGTCGCCGAGCTGCTGCGGCGACCGGACTGCGAACGGGTGTTCGCGCTGGTCAGGCCGCACTCGGCGGACAAGCTGGACCGCCACGGGAAGCTGACGCCGGTGCTGGGCGACCTCGGTTCGCCGATCGACGCCGACCGGGTCGACCACGTCGTGCACCTGGCCGCCGTGTACGACTTCACCGCGTCCGCGGAGGCGCACCACGCCGTGAACGTCGAGGGCACCCGGCGGGTCGTCGAGTACGCCGAACGCACCGGCTCCGGCCTGCTGCACCACGTGTCGTCCATCGCGGTCGCGGGCGATCACCGCGGCTCGTTCACCGAGGACGACTTCGACCTCGGCCAGCACCTCGGCTCGCCGTACCACGCGACCAAGCACGCGGCCGAGAAGATCGTCCGGGGCCAGGACGGCGTCCCGTGGCGGATCTACCGGCCGGGCGCGGTGGTCGGCGACTCGCGCACCGGCGAGGTCGACAAGGTCGACGGCCCGTACCACTTCTTCGCGGCGCTGGCCGCGCTCGCCCGCCTGCCGCGCCGGCTGCCGCTGGTCGCGCCGCACTTCGGGGTCGCGAACGTGGTCCCGGTCGACTACGTGGTGGCCGCGCTGGACCGGCTGATCCACGCCGACGTGCCGGCCGGCAGCACGTTCCACCTCACCGCCCGCCGCTCGCAGCGGATGGACGAGGTCTACAACGCGCTGGCCGACGCCGCCGGCGCGCCGAAGGTACGGTTCAGCGTGCCGCTGCCGCTGCCCGCCGAACCCACCGGCGCGGTCGTCACCGGCGTGCTCACGGAGCTGGGCGTCCCGCCGCGGCTCGTGCCCCACCTCGCGCTGCACGCCGATTTCGACTCGACGGCCACCCGCGCGGTCACCGGCCTCGAACCACCCGACTTCACCACCTACGCGCACACGCTGTGGCGCTACTGGGCCGACCACCTCGACCCGCTGCGCGCCGCCCGAGGGCACGGCCTGGCCGGGCGGACCGTGCTCGTCACCGGCGCGTCCTCGGGCATCGGCGCGGCCAGCGCGCTCGCCGTGGCGCGCAAGGGCGCCGTGCCGCTGCTGGTCGCCCGGCGCGCCGACGAGCTGGAGGAGGTCGCCGGGCGGATCCGCGCGGAGGGCGGCACGGCGCACACCTACCCGTGCGACCTGACCGACGCGGAGGCGGTGGGCGCGCTGCTCAAGCAGGTGCTCGCCGACCACGACGGCGTCGACGCGCTGGTCAACAACGCGGGCCGGTCGATCCGCCGCAGCGTGCACCTGAGCGTGGACCGGCTGCACGACTACGAGCGCACCATGGCGTTGAACTACTTCGCACCGCTGCGACTGGTCCTCGGTCTGCTGCCGCACATGAGGGAACGGCGGTTCGGCCACATCGTGAACATCTCGAGCATGGGAGTGCAGATCAACACACCCCGGTTCTCCGCCTACCTCGCCTCGAAGAGCGCACTCGACGCGTTCAGCCGGGTGGCCGCCAGTGAGACCGTCGCCGACGGCGTCACGTTCACCTCCGTGCGGATGCCGCTGGTGCGCACGCCGATGATCGGCCCGACGAAGGTCTACGACGCGTTCCCCGCGGCCACGCCCGAACGCGCGGCGCAGTGGGTGGTCCGCGCGCTGGAACGCCGTCCGGAGGAGGTCAACCTCCCGGCCGGGGTGCTGGTCGAGCTGGCGCGCAAGGCCGCGCCGAAGACCGTCCGATCGCTGCTGCACCTGGTCTACCGGGCCATGCCGGAGCAGGGCGCGCCGCGCACGCCGCCGCTCGCCTCCGTCGCCGCGGGCATCACCCGCCTGGTCCTGCGGGCGACGCGGTGAACCGGGTCGTGGGAGCGCTGCGCGCGCTGGCGACGCTGGTGCGCGCCGGTGTCGTGCGGCCCATGGGCCCCGGCAGGCTGCTCGGCGTCGTGGACGCCTTCCTCCGGTGGGACATCACGGTCGCGTTCGGCTTCGCCACCGGCGCGGCCCGCCACCCCGACCGGCCGGCGATCATCGACGACGCGGGCACGCTCACCTACGCCGAGGTGGACGAGCGCACCACCAGGCTCGCGCACGGCCTGCACGACCTGGGCGTGCGCGCGGGCTCGAAGGTCGCCGTGCTGTGCCGCAACCACCGCGGCTTCGTGGAGACCGTGGCCGCGTGCGTGAAGCTTGGCGCGCACGCCGTGCTGCTCAACACCGGGTTGAGCGCCGCGCAGATCGCCGTGGTGCTGCGCGAGCAGGACGTGTCCGTCGTCGTCGCCGACACCGAGTTCCGCGACCTGCTGACCAACGCGCCGCGCAAGGTGCGCCGGGTGATCGCGTGGGTGGACGGCACCACGAAGAGCAAGACGTTGGAGCAGCTGATCGCCGGCTCACCCGACACGCCCCTGCCCCGGCGACCGCCGCGCGGCCGGATGATCGTGCTGACGTCGGGCACCACCGGCGCGCCCAAGGGCGCCAAGCGGCCGGAACCGGCGAGCCTCACGCCCGCCGCCGCGCTGCTGTCCCGCATCCCGCTCAAGGCGGGCGACCGGTTCTCCGTGCCCGCGCCGCTGTTCCACACGTGGGGACTGGCCGCGTTCCAGATCGGGTTGGTGCTGGGCGCGACGTTCGTGCTGCGCCGCAAGTTCGACCCGGACCTCGTGCTCGCCGACGCCCGCCGGCACGGCAGCGACGCGTTGTTCGTGGTCCCCGTGATGCTGCAACGCGTGCTGGAGCTCACCGGACGCCCGCACCTGCCGAAGCTGCGGGTGATCGCCTCCAGCGGGTCGGCGCTGCCGCCGCCGGTGGCGCGCCGGTGCCTGACCGACTTCGGCCCGGTGCTCTACAACCTCTACGGCTCCACCGAGGTGTCGTGGGTGAGCATCGCCCGGCCCGACGAGCTGGCCCGGCACCCGGACACCGCGGGCAGGCCGCCGCACGGCACCCGGCTGGAGATCCTGGACGACGAGGGCAACCGGGTGCCCGCGGGCACGACCGGCCGGATCTTCGTGGCCAACGGGATGCTGTTCGACGGCTACACCAACGGCGGCAACAAGGAGGTCCGCGACGGCCTCATGTCGACCGGTGACGTCGGCTACCGCGACCAGGACGGCCTGCTGTTCGTCGCGGGCCGGGACGACGAGATGATCATTTCCGGCGGCGAGAACGTGTACCCGCGTGAGGTCGAGGACCTGCTGGCGGGCCTGGCGGGGGTGCGCGAGGTGGCCGTGGTCGGCGTGCCGGACGAAAGGTTCGGCCAACGGCTCGCCGCGTACGTCGTGTGCGAGGAGCCGGGCGTGCTGGACGAGGAGGCGGTGCGCGAGCACGTGCGCGGCAACCTCGCCAAGTTCTCCGTGCCGAGGGAGGTGGTCTTCCTCGACGCCCTGCCGCGCAACGCCACCGGGAAGGTGCTCAAGCGCGAGCTGGGGTGAGTACCCTCGGCGCGGGGGCAACGATGACGATTCCCGTCCAGCGAGCGGCCGACCCGCGCGAAGCCGCGGTGTCCAACCTGCGCGAGGCGCGGATGGCGTTGGACGAGGGCCGCCCGGGCGACGCGCTGGAGTTCGCCGAGAAGGCCGTGGCCGCGTTCTCGTGGCTGGACGACGCCGAGGGCGTGGCGCACAGCGTGCTGGCGCAGTCCGTGGCGCTGGGCAAGCGCGGGCTGCTGCCGGGCGCGCTGGACACCATCGACCGGGTGCAGGCCATCGCGGCGGCCAACCGGCACGTCGGGCTCCAGGCGTGGTGCAGCTTCTCGCAGGCCGTGGTGGAGCTGCGGCTGGACTCGCGGGAGCGGTCGCTGCACTCGCTGGCCCGCGCCCTGGGCCTGGCCGAGCTGACCAAGGACGTCGAGCTGATCGGCTCGATCCTGTACGAGCAGGCCACCGTGCTGCGCACGCAGTACCACGAGCACTGCATGGTGCGCTCGCCGGCGAGCCGGTGCAGCCCGGACGGGGAGCCGTGCACGCGCAAGCTGCGCCGCGCGGAGGCGCTGTGCGCGCAGGTCCGCGACCGGTGGAAGCACCTGGACCAGCCGTTGCGGATGGCCCGGCTGAACCTGCTGCTCACGCACGTGCGGCTGGACCTGGGCGAGGTGGACCGGGCGCTGCGCTCGTGCCGGCGGGCCGACCAGCTGCTGACCGGGCAGGACCGGCCCGTGCTGCGGGCCGAGCTGCTGATGGCGCGGGCCCGGATCAGCGGCGCCCGCGGCCGGTGCGACGAGCAGGTGCGGCAGCTGACCCGGGCGGCGGAGCTGGCGATGGGCGTGCTGGCCCGTGAGGTCGCGGTGCGGGCGCACGGCGCGTTGAGCCAGGCCTACGAGCGGGCCGGGAAGCTGGAACCGGCGCTGCGACACGCCCGGTCTCAATTGGAGCAGTACCGGCTGTGGGAGCTGCAGGAAGGTCGGGACCTGCTGCGGATGCGGGAGCACGACCTGTCCGCCCGGCTGGTCGACCAGTTGGCCGAGCGCACGGTCGGGCTGCGCCGCGACACCCGGTCGGCGCCGGACCCGCTGCGCAGCTCGGCCACCGCGGAGCAGGACAACCGGCGCATCGCGCGGGCGCTGCGGGCCGGGCTGACCCGGCGCGGCATCGAGGTGCTACGTCGGGTCGCCGCAGGTGAGAGCACCGCCGCCATCGCGGCCGAGCTGTCGTTGTCGCCGAAGACCGTGCAGAACCACCTCCAGCGCATCTACCGGACCCTCGACGTGCGCGACCGCGCGGGGGCGGCGGTGTGGTGGGTCGACCTGGAGGACGAGGCACGGGCACGCGCGGTGGTCGACTGAGTCACTTCCGCCTTTCCGGCTCGTTACCGGTAATGGTGGGATGTCCCCGACGATCGGGGCGACCGCTCCGGGGGTATTGCCCAGCGGGCAGAGGCAGAAGTGGGTGATGACCGTGACGACACCTGTGTGCCATGCTCCGCTTGGACGCTTCCGGGCGTCGCCCGCGGATCTGGTCCGGCTCCCCCCTGCCGACAAAGCCGCTACGATCGAACGGAGTTCGACGATGGTTGTGCACTCCCTGCACAAGATCATGGCTGCGCTCGCCATCTGCGCCGGTCTCGCGGTCGTCGCCGGTGTGCCCGCCGCCGTGGCCGTCTCGGGCCAGAGCGCCGACGCGCGGGTCTTCCAGGCGCCGTACTCACCCCAGCCCTGACCGGTCGGTGACCCGGCCGGGTTCGCGCGCACGCGGGCTCGGCCGTGAGGCACAGTGGACGGCGTGAGCAACGAAGTGTTGCGCCTGCGTGCGCCGCGGCACCGGGTGAGCCGCAAGTCGATCACCCTCTGGACCCTGCACGCGCTGATCGGCTGGGCGGTGCTGCTGGTGCCGCAAGTGGTCGTGCTGGTCTTCACCGCGACGCCGTGGCAGGTCGCCGCCGCGGTCGCCACCCTCGTGCTCGGCACGGCGCACACCCTGGTCATGCCGCGCTGGCGCTACCGCGTGCACCGCTGGGAGGCCACCCCGGACGCGGTCTACACGCTGGCGGGCTGGCTGAACCAGGAGTGGCGGATCGCGCCGGTCTCGCGCATCCAGACCGTGGACACCAAGCGCGGTCCGCTGCAACAGCTGCTCGGCCTGTCCACGGTCACCGTCACCACCGCCTCGGCCGCCGGCCCCGTGCTCATCGAGGGCTTGGAGCACGGTGACGCGGTGCGGCTGGCCGACGAGCTGACCACCACCACCCAGGCCACGCCGGGTGATGCCACGTGACCACCGAGCTGCCCGCCGCGCCGGAGCACGCCGAGCCGGTCGTGGACTGGCACCGGCTGGACGTGCGCATGCTCGTCGTCCGGCCGCTGAACGAGCTGCTCGGCCTGGTGCCGGTGTTCGTCGGCCTGCTCGTGCTGGGCAAGGGCGAGACGTGGCGCATCCTGGTCAGCGTCGGCGTGATCGTCGCGATCGTGCTGTTCGGCCTGCTGCGCTGGATCACCACCCGGTACCGGATCACCACCGAGCAGGTCGAGATGCACACCGGGCTGCTGGTGCGCAAGCGCCTGGCCGTGCCGCGCGACCGCATCCGCACCGTCGACCTGACCGCGAAGCTCGGCCACCGGCTGTTCGGGCTGTCCGCGATCCGGGTCGGCACCGGGCAGCGCGACCAGCCCGGCGAGGACGGCCTGACGCTGGACGCGGTGTCCTCGGCCGAAGCGGAACGGCTGCGGGTGCTGCTGCTCACGATCGCCAAGGCGCCCGTCGCGGTGGCCCAACCGGCCGAGGAGCGGCCGAGCGTGGAGCTGTCCAAGTGGGACAACCAGTGGCTGCGGTACGCGCCGCTGACGTTGTCCGGGCTGGTGGCCGCCGGTGCGTTGTTCGGGTTCGTGGTGAACTTCGCCCGGGAGCTGGACATCGAGGTGCTGGAGCCGATGACCGAGGCCGCGCACTGGGTCGCCGCGCAGCCGCTCGGGCTGACGATCGCGGTGTTCGCCGGTGTCGTGCTGCTGGTCGCCACGCTCGGCTCGGTGCTGGTGTACGTGGTGCAGTTCCACGGTTATCGGCTGACGCGCGAGCCGGACGACACGGTCCGGGTGCGCCGCGGCCTGCTCACCACCCGTTCGGTTTCCGTTGCCGAGCAACGACTTCGCGGCGTCGAGCTGGTCGAGCCGCTGCTGCTGCGGACCGGGCGGGGCGCGCACGCCAAGACCGTGACCACCGGCCTGGGGCGCAAGGGTGAGAGCAACCTGCTGCTGCCACCCGCTCCGGTCGCCGAGGCGCACCGCGTGTCGGCGGAGGTGCTGCGCACCGACGAACCGCCGACCCGCACGCCGTTGCGGCGCCACCCGATGGCCGCCCTGCGCCGCCGGATGGTGCGCGCCGTCGTGCCGCTGCTCGTGCTCGCGGCGGCGCTGGCCTGGTCGGCGCCGAGCTGGACGTGGCAGGTCGTGCTGGCGCTCGTGCCGTTCTCCGCGGCCCTGGGCTGGGACCGGTACCGCTCGCTCGGCCACGCGCTGACCGACCGGTACCTGCTCGCCCGCGCGGGCTCGGCGGTGCGGGAAACCGTGGCGCTGCAACGCACCGGCATCATCGGCTGGCGCGTCTCCCGCTCGTTCTTCCAGCGCCGCGCGGGCCTGGTCACCATCACGGCCACCACGGCGGCGGGCGACGGCGCGTACCACGTGGTCGACGTGGCCGAGGCCGACGGCCTGGCGCTGGCGGCCGAGGCGGTGCCGGACCTGCTGCGGCCGTTCCTGGAGCTAGCCGACTGAGCGGAACGTGGTGCGGTACGCGCTGGGCGACACGCCGAGCGTCGCGCTCATCTGCTGCCGCAGCGCCGCGCCCGTGCCGAAACCCGCGTGCCTGGCCACCTGGTCGACGGCCAGGTCCGTGGTCTCCAGCAGGTGGCGCGCCCGTTCGACGCGCTGCTGCGTGATCCACTTGCCGGGGCTGACGCCCACCTCCTCGCGGAAGCGGCGGGTGAACGTGCGGACGCTCATCCGGGCGTGCGCGGCCAGCGCGCTCAGGTCGAGCGGCTCGCCCAGGTGCTCCAGGGCCCACGCGCGGGCAGGCGCGGTGGACGTGTCGGCCTGGTCCGGGATCGGCCGCACGATGAACTGCGACTGGCCGCCCGGCCGCCACGCCGGCACGACGCAGCGGCGCGCGGCCATGTTCGCCACCTCGCTGCCGTGGTCCTGCCGCACGAGGTGCAGGCACAGGTCGACGCCCGCGGCCACGCCCGCCGAGGTGAGCACGTCGCCCCCGTCCACGAACAGCACGTCCGGGTCCAGCTCAACGGCCGGGAACAGGCGGCGGAAGTTGTCCGCGTGCGCCCAGTGCGTGGTGGCCGCGCGGCCGTCCAGCAGACCGGCGGCGGCCAGCACGAACGCGCCCGTGCAGATCGACATGACCCGCGCGCCCCGGCCCGCCGCCGCGAGCAGCGCCGTGCGCACCGGTTCCTCCAGCGTGCCGTCGTCCAGCACCTGCGCGCCGTAGCTCACCCCGACCGCGATGACCGTGTCGGCTTCGGCGACCAGCTCCAGCCCGTGGTCGGGGGTGATGGTGAACCCGGCCGCGCTGCGCACCGGCCGAGCGCCGGGCGTGCAGATCCGCACCCGGTAGTGCCGCCGCCCGTGCTCGTCGCGGGCGGCGTTGAAGACCTGGGTCGGGGTGCCGAGGTCGAACGTCACCACCTCGTCCAGCGCGAGCACGGCGACCAGGTGACGGCGGTCCATGGCCGGATTCTTGCACATGATGGCCATCGAGCCACTTCCTGATCGGGGCCCGATCGGTGACGCTGGCCCACGTGATTCGCAGCAGGCAGAACTGGGCATGGGTGGTCGCCGGCGTCGGCTTCGTCGCGCTCGTCGGCGCGGCGGCGTTCCGGGCCACCCCGGGCGCGTTGATCGAACCGCTGCAACGCGAGTTCGGCTGGTCCACCGGCACGGTCGGCTTCGCCGTGTCGGTGAACCTGATGTTGTTCGGCCTGACCGCGCCGTTCGCCGCCGCGCTGATGGAGCGGCTGGGCGTGCGCAAGGTCGTGGCCTCGGCGTTGACGCTGGTCGCGGTGGGCAGCGGGCTGACCGTGCTCATGACCGCGGCCTGGCAGTTGGTGCTGTTCTGGGGCGTGCTGATCGGCCTGGGCACCGGCTCGATGGCGCTGGCGTTCGTGGCGACGATCACCGGCCGGTGGTTCGTCAAGCACCGCGGCCTGGTCACCGGCATCCTCTCGGCGGGCAGCGCCACGGGCCAGCTGGTGTTCCTGCCCGTCGTGGCGGCGGTGTCGGAGTCGTCGGGGTGGCGCACGGCGTGCGTCGTGGTGTCCGTCGCGGCCCTCGCGGTCGTGCCGCTGGTGCTGCTGTTCCTCCGCGAGCACCCCGCCGACCTGGGCGTTCCGCCGTACGGCGGTGACGAGGTCGTGCCCGTGCCGCCGGCCGCGGGCGGTGCCGCCCGCACTGCCGTCCGCGCGCTGGCCGGCGCCGCGCGCACGGGACCGTTCTGGTTCCTGGCGGCGGGCTTCGCGATCTGCGGCGCGACCACGAACGGCCTGGTCGGCACCCACTTCATCCCCGCCGCGCACGACCACGGCATGCCCACCACCACCGCCGCCGGCCTGCTCGCCCTGGTGGGGATCTTCGACATCGTCGGCACGGTCCTGTCGGGCTGGCTCACCGACCGCGTCGACTCCCGCGTCCTGCTCGCCGTGTACTACGCGCTGCGCGGCGCGTCACTGCTGGTCCTGCCGCAGCTGTTCCAGGACTCGGTGCACCCGTCGATGCTCGTGTTCATCATCTTCTACGGCCTGGACTGGGTCGCCACCGTGCCGCCGACGGTCGCCCTGTGCCGCCAGGTGTTCGGCCTCTCGGCCCCGGTCGTCTTCGGCTGGGTCTTCGCCTCGCACCAGATCGGCGCGGCCATCGCCGCCACGGCCGCCGGCATCGCCCGCGACCACTTCGGCAACTACTCCTCGACGTGGTACGCGGCCGGCCTGCTCAGCATCGTCGCGGCGTTCCTGTCGATGAGGATCAAGCGCTCACCGGCGCTTGCGGGAGGTCCCGAACAGCCCTCGGGTGATCTCACGACCCAGCGCACCGGCGGCTGAACGCAGGAACGACTTCACCGCCGAGTTGCCGAGCACCTGCGCGACGACGCCGGGTTCCTCGCGCTCGGCCCGGTCTTCCCGAGGTGGCGCCGCCTCCTCCTGCGCGGGAGGCGGCGCCACCCTCGCCGCCAGCTTCTCGTAGGCCGACTCGCGGTCCACCGTCCCGGCGTACTTGCCGTGCAGCTCGGACCCCTCGGCGGCCTGCCTGATCGCGTCCGCCCCGATCGTGTCCATCAAGGACCGCGGAGCGCGCAACCTCGTCCACGCGACCGGTGTCGGCGCGCCCTTCTCGCTCAGCACCGTCACGACCGCCTCGCCGATCCCCAACGACGTCAACGCCTCGTCCAGCTCGTAGTGCGGCGTGGTCGGGTACGTCTTCACCGCCTTCGCCAACGCCGCCTGGTCCTCCGGCGTGAACGCCCGCAGCGCGTGCTGCACCCGTGCGCCCAGCTGCGACAGCACCGCGTTCGGCACGTCGGTCGGCAACTGCGTGCAGAAGAACACACCGACACCCTTGGACCGGATCAGCTTCACCGTCTGCGTGATCCGCTCCAGGAACGCCTTGGACGCGTCGGCGAACAGCAGGTGCGCCTCGTCGAAGAAGAACACCAGCTTCGGCTGGTCCAGATCGCCTTCCTCGGGCAGCACCTCGAACAGCTCCGCCAGCAACCACATCAGGAACGTGGAGAACAACGCCGGCCTGGCCTGCAACTCCGCCAGCTCCAGCAACGACACCACGCCGCGGCCGTCCACCACCCGCATCAGGTCCCGCGGATCCAGCTCCGGCTCGCCGAAGAACGTGTCACCGCCCTGCGCCTCCAGGTTCACCAACGACCGCAGGATCACCCCCGCCGTCGCGGACGACACCCCGCCCAGACCTTTCAGGTCCGCCTTGCCCTCGGCGGACGTGAGGTGCCCGATCACCGACCGCAGGTCCTTGATGTCCAGCAGCGGCAAGCCGCGCGAGTCGGCCCAGTGGAAGATCAGCCCGAGCGTGGACTCCTGCGTGTCGTTGAGGCCGAGCACCTTCGCCAGCAGGATCGGCCCGAAGCTCGTCACGGTCGCCCGCACCGGCACCGCCGCACCGCCCGTGCCCAGGGACAGGAACTGCACCGGGCACGCCGCCGGCTGCCAGTCGTCACCGGTCTCGGCGGCCCGCGCGGTGACCCGCTCACCGCCCTCGCCCGGCCGGGACAGCCCCGACAGGTCACCCTTCACGTCCGCCATCACCACGGGCACGCCCGCCGCCGACAGCTGCTCGGCCATCAGCTGCAACGTCTTCGTCTTGCCCGTGCCGGTGGCGCCGGCGACCAGGCCGTGCCGGTTCATCGTGGCCAGCGGGAGCCGCACGTGCGCGGTGGCCTCCACCTGTCCGCCGACGAGCACTGCACCGAGTTCGATGGCCGCGCCTTGGGAGGCGTAACCGGCAGCGATGTCGCTCTGGGCCGTCATCGCCCTGAGCGTAATGAGATTGGAAGGGGCCGCCACCCGAAGCGACGCGGGGCCGGTCGGACCGGGCGACTAGGCTCGCGCGGGTGATGGATCGCTTGGTGTGGATCGACTGCGAGATGACCGGCCTCGACCTGGGCAAGGACGCCTTGATCGAGATCGCGGCCCTGGTGACCGACGCGGAGCTGAACGTGCTCGGCGAGGGGGTCGACGTGGTGATCCACGCCGACGACACCGCGCTCGACTCGATGCCCGACGTCGTCATGCAGATGCACGCCAAGTCCGGGCTCACCGAGGAGGTCCGGCGGTCCACCGTGACGCTGGCCGACGCCGAGGCCCAGGTGCTGGCCTACATCAAGGAGTGGGTGCCGGACCCGCGCACCGCTCCCCTGGCGGGCAACTCGATCGCCACCGACCGCGGGTTCATCGCCCGCGACATGCCCGAGCTGGACGCCCACCTGCACTACCGGATGGTCGACGTGTCGTCGATCAAGGAGCTGTGCCGGCGGTGGTACCCGCGCATCTACTACGCGCAGCCGGGCAAGGGGCTGGCCCACCGCGCTCTGGCCGACATCAAGGAGTCGATCCGCGAGCTGGCCTACTACCGGCGCACGGCGTTCGTGCCGCAACCAGGGCCGACGTCGGAGCAGGCGCAGGCCGTGGCCGCCGAGCTGCTGGCCGCCGACGGGCAGAAATAGGGTCGATTTCAGACCCGGCGGTAGGGCACTGTATGCTTCACGCGCCGGGTCAACCGGTCTTGGTGGGTGTAGCTCAGCTGGCAGAGCACTGGGTTGTGATCCCAGGTGTCGCGGGTTCAAGTCCCGTCACTCACCCCAAGCGGAACGCCCCTCGACGCCGTCGAGGGGCGTCTTCTTTTGCCCTGGAGTCGTCGTTGAGCGCCACACTCGTCGCGAAAGACCTGGCCGCCGGGCACGGCGACCGCGTGCTGTTCTCGGGGTTGGACCTGGTCGTCGCACCCGGTGACGTGGTCGGCCTGGTCGGGGCCAACGGCGCGGGCAAGTCGACGCTGCTGCGCACGCTCGCCGGGCTGCTGCCCGCCGAGCAGGGTGTGATCCGCCTCTCCCCCACCACCGCGACCGTCGGCCACCTGCCGCAGGAGCCGGACCGGCGTCCGGGCGAGACCGTGCGGGCGTTCCTGGCCCGCCGCACGGGCGTGGCGGCGGCGCAGGTCGAGCTGGACCGGGCGACCGAGGCGTTGACCGCGGGCGAGGGTGACGACGGTTACTCCGACGCGTTGGAGCGGTGGCTCGCGCTCGGTGGCGCGGACCTGGAGGAGCGGTCCCTGGAGGTCGCCGCCGACCTGGGGCTGGACGTGTCGCTCGACCTGCCCATGACGGCCCTGTCCGGCGGGCAGGCGGCCCGCGCGAGCATGGCGTCGTTGCTGCTGAGCAGGTACGACGTGTTCCTGCTCGACGAGCCGACCAACGACCTCGACCTGGACGGCCTGGCCCGGCTGGAGCGGTTCGTGACGGGGCTGCGCGCGGGCGTCGTGGTGGTGTCGCACGACCGCGAGTTCCTGGCCCGCACGGTGACGCGGGTGGTGGAGTTGGACCTGGCGCAGCAGCAGGTGCGGTCCTACGGCGGCGGCTACGAGTCGTACCTGGAGGAGCGGGAGATCGCCCGCAGGCACGCGCGTGAGGAGTACGAGGAGTTCGCGTCCACGCGCGCGTCGCTGGAGGAGCGCGCTCGGGCCCAGCGGGCGTGGATGGAGAAGGGCGTGAAGAACGCCCGCCGCAAGGCGCCCGACAACGACAAGGTCGGGCGCAAGTTCCGCACCGAGGCGACCGAGAAGCAGGCCGCGAAGGCGCGGCAGACCGAGCGCCTGATCGAACGGCTGGACGTGGTCGAGGAGCCGCGCAAGGAGTGGGAGCTGCGGATGGAGATCGCCGCCGCGCCCCGCTCCGGCGCGGTCGTGGCCGTGCTGCGGGCGGCGGTCGTGGCGCGGGGGTCGTTCACGCTGGGGCCGGTCGACCTGCAGGTGGACTGGGCGGACCGGATCGCCATCACCGGGGCCAACGGGTCGGGCAAGTCGACGTTGCTGGCCGCGCTGCTCGGCCGCGTGCCGCTGACGTCCGGGTCGTCTTCCCTGGGGTCGGGCGTCGTGGTGGGTGAGATCGACCAGGCGCGCGGGCTGTTCCTGGGCGACGAGCCGCTGCTGGAGGCGTTCGGGGCGGCCGTGCCGGACCTGGTGCCCGCCGACGTGCGCACGTTGCTGGCGAAGTTCGGGCTGAAGGCGGCGCACGTGCTGCGGACGGCGGCCTCGCTGTCGCCCGGTGAACGCACGCGTGCCGCGTTGGCACTGCTGCAGGCACGCGGGGTGAACCTGCTCGTGCTGGACGAGCCGACCAACCACCTCGACCTGCCCGCGATCGAGCAGCTCGAGTCCGCGCTGGACTCCTACACCGGCACGTTGCTGCTGGTCACGCACGACCGGCGGATGCTGGACGCGGTGCGCACGACCCGCCGCCTGGTGGTGGCGGCGGGTCGCGTCACGGACCTGTGAGCGCTACTTCGCGCCGCCCTTGACCCACTCCTCCCACGGGATCTGCCAGTCGCCGTAGCCGTCGGTCGGCTCCAGCACCGGGCCGCCGGAGTTCGTCACGACCACGATGTCCCCGGGCTTGGAGATGTCGTAGACCCACCTGGCGTTCTCGGGCGAGAGGTTCAGGCAGCCGTGGCTGACGTTGCGCCTGCCCTGGTCCCCGATCGACCACGGCGCGCCGTGGAAGAAGATGCCGGAGTTGGACATCCGGACGGCCCAGTCGACCGGCGTGACGTAACCGCCCGCGTCCAGGGACAGGCCGTAGGTGCGGGAGTCCATCACCATGTGGTCGTGCTTCTCCATGGTGACGTAGACGCCCGTGGGGGTGGTGTTCTGCGCGTCGCCCATGGAGGTCGGCATGGTGCGCGCCACCTGGCCGTTGATCTTGGTGATGACCTGGTGCGACTGGCCGTCGGCCTCGTGCACGACCGCGTCACCGATGGTGAAGGTGGACACGTGGTCCTCCTGGCCGTACACGCCGTTGCCGAGGTGCTTGCCGTAGATCTTGGCGTTGATGGTGGCCTTGGTGCCGGGCGCCCAGTAGGCCTTCGGGCGCCAGTGCACCTTCTGGTCGTCGAACCAGTAGAAGGCACCCTCGACGCTCGGTTCCGTGGTGATGGAGAGCATCGCCTCGGCGGCGGCCTTGTCGGTGACCGGCTCGTCGAACCGGAAGTGCACCGGCTGGCCGATGCCGACCGTCATGCCGTCGAACGGGAAGACCTCCGCGAGGAGCGTCTGGGTGCGCGGCTTGACGGTGGTGAAGGTCGAGGTCTTGGTGACGGGCTTGCCGTCCGCGCCCTCGCCGGTGACGGCCAGCTTGTAGGTCTTCTCGTAGCCCAGCGGCTCGGTGTTGGTCCACTGGAGACCGTCCGGGCTCACCTGGCCGGCCACGACCTTGCCCTCGGGGTTGGTCAGCGAGACCGCCGTGATCCTGCCGTCGGTGGCCGTGGCCACGACCGGCACACCGGGCGCCACGTCCACCGCCGCGTCCGCGGGACCGGTGCTCAACGACACGGGCTTGGGCGGCGGTGTGGACGAAGTGGTGGACGTCTCACCGGACGCGGCCCCGGTCGAGGCGGAGCCCGACGAACAACTTGTGATCAACGTCGCGACCAACCCGATCGCGACGATCCCCAGCGCTCTGCGCGCCCCCCGCATGCGGTACATCCCGTCCTCCGCTTCGTCCCCAGAACGCCTTGACAGCCCGCGACGAGAGCCTGTCGGCGTCCCCTGACAAGGTGACGCCTGGAGGGTTGACGATGTTGCCCGAGATGCTGGATCGTTACCAAGGCGAAGTTCCCCCTGCACCAGGGCGGCACACCTGCCCTGACCAGGCGATTGGGAGCTGAGAGAGACGCTGTGCTAATGTTCTTCGCGTCGGACGGAGCAAGGAAGTCCGAGCGCCGCTAGCTCAACTGGCAGAGCAGCTGACTCTTAATCAGCGGGTTCGGGGTTCGAGTCCCTGGCGGCGCACAATACGAAGAAGCAGGTCGGCATTGCGCCGACCTGCTTCTTCGTTTCTCCGGTGGTTTTCGGCGGGCGCGCAATCGCATTGTTCGCCCGGCCGCGATCAGCCGAAGGCAAGCGCTATTCGCCGGCTCGCCAGCAACCGGGTCCGCCGGACTTCCCCGTCGAGGACGGCGTCGGTGTTGCGGTCCAGGCGGTCGTAGGACTTGGCCAGCAGCCAGTGGGCCGCCTCTGCCCCGATCGGGGTCAGCGGGCCCTGGTCGGACAGGCGGGTGCGGGCGGTGGTGACGTCGCGGGTCACGAAGGCGGTGCGGACTTCGCCGCCGGACAGCTCGTCGATCAGGAACACCATGGCGTGCTCCGCGGTGGCGAACGTGTACGTGCAGATCAGGGCCAGGTAGCCGGCGTCGATCGACCGGTCGCAGATCCAGGCGCCGCCGACGGTCAGGGCGGGGCCCGCGGGCGTCACGGCGTTCGCCGCCCACTCGCGCGGGCGGCCGGTGAGCACGGCGGCCAGGACGCGCAGCAGGGCGTGGTTGCGGCGGCTGGGCAGCGACACGGCGTGCTCGATCAGGCCCGCCCAGAACTCCTCGTCCGGGCGGAGGTCCGCGACCGCGCTGCTGACGGTCAGTTCGGCCTCCAGCGGGTCGAGCAGGTGCGGCAGGGCGCGGCAGCGGTGGACGACCAGGCGTTGCGCCGTGGTCAGCGGCGTCCCCTGTGGACGGTGCACCACCATGATCGGTCGCCGTTTCGGGACCTGCGTCTTCCGGCTCACCGCGCGAGGCTGGCACGTCGGGGTCCGCGTGGGGCGCAACGCGCACCGGCTGCGGCGACACCACACCCGAAAGGGGACAATCGGTGGTCGTGGACTCCCTGCGCGAGGCGTTGTGGCGGGCCGCGGCGAACCGCCGGGCCCGGCTGCCGCGCACCTCCTCCCTCCCACCGGCCGAAGTGGACGACGCGGTGCAGGCGGTGTTGAGGCGTGCGTTCGAGCACCTGTGGGAACACGGCTGGCTGCCCTACGACGTGTACGAGGTCGTGCGGCGCAACGAGGACGAGCGCGCGCTGTCGTTCCTGGTCGACTCGCTGGCGCTGGAGGCGTCCCGCTATCCCGCGCTGCACCCGCGCTGGCGGGAGCAGCTGGCGGAGATCGGGGCCGCGGTGTGGTGGGACGCCGACCAGCCGCACCTCGACCAGTGGGCCCGCCGGCACATCGAGCTGCGCGACGACGCCGTGGCCGCCGCGGTGGCGGTGCTGGCGGTGCTCGTCACGTTGCCCGCGCTGCCGGTGATCGTGCCGAAGCCGGGGACGCCGCTGGCCGCGATCGACCACCACCACGTCGACCCGAAGATCCTCAACCGGGTGCGGGGGCTCTTGGCCAAGGCCGAGTCGACCGCGTTCCCGGACGAGGCGGAGGCGCTGTCGGCCAAGGCGCAGGAGCTCGTGACGCGGCACGCGTTGGAGCGGATGCCCTTGGAGGCGCCGACGACGACGTCCCGCCGGTTGTGGCTGGACAAGCGGTACTTCGACGGCAAGGCGCACGTCGTGCACGTGGTCGCGGAGGCCAACCGCTGCCGTGCCGTGGTGTACGACCTGGGGTTCGTGGCGCTGGTCGGCGAGGAGCTCGACCTGGAGATCGTGGAGCTGCTGTCGGCGTCGCTGCTGGTCCAGGCGACGCGGGCGATGGTCGCGGCGGGTGACAAGGCGCGCAAGGGCGACGAGGCCCGGTCGGCGGCGTTCCGCAAGTCGTTCCTGCTGTCCTACGCCCACCGGATCGGGGAGCGGTTGCGCGCGGCGAACGAGGTGCCCGCCGACGACGACCGGCTGCTGCCCGTGCTGGCGGAGCGGAAGAAGGCGGTGGAGGAGTACTTCGGCTCGATGTTCAGCCGGACTGTCGCCAAGTCGACGCCGGTGCGCAGCGCGGCGGGGTGGGACGCGGGTCGCTCGGCGGCGGACCGGGCGAACCTGTCGATCACCTGACCTGCGGTTTCCCCGGAACTGTCGGTGGTCGTCCGTACTCTCCGCGTCATGACCACCGCGATGGAAGTGCGCCGGCTGTTCAACGTCACGCAGGAGACCCGGTTCCACTTCAACCACTGGTACAGCGGGCGCAAGCACGTCGTGGGGCACGTGATGGCGCACGAGTCCGTGGCCGTGCACCGGGTCACCCCCGACGAGGTCGAGGCCGCGTGCCGGAGCGCGCCGCGGGCGGGTCCGGCGGACGTGCCGGAGATCCGGGGTTGGCGGCCGGACTTCGCCTTCGCGCACGTGGCGCACCACGTGGTCGAGGCGCTGGGCCGATTACCGGGCTGGCCGGAGTTCCGCGAGTTCTGCGAGGCCGACGAGCGGGCGCGGGGCATGTTGTGGACGCCGGCCCGCGAGGTGATCGCCGAGGTGGGGCCGGCGGGGCGGGCGGCCTTGCGCAACCGGGTGGTGTCCGAGTTCCTGGGGTTCCTGCGGGACGTGTACGTGGTCACGGTGTTGCGCGGGCACGGGCTGGACGTGCGGGTGCACCCGTTGGCGGACACCGTGTTCAAGGTGGACGCGTGGGTGGAGCGGCTGATCCTCAACCCGCGTGGCGGTGGGCAGCGGTCGGCGGAGCTGCTGGTGCACGCGATGCCGCCGTTCTTCTTCGCGGACCTGGGGGTGAGCGAGTACACGCAGGTGGGCGCGGCGGTGCTGCCCGTGCGGGCCCAACTGGACCGGGCGGCGCGGCGGCTGCGGGACGTGCTGCACCCCGGGTGAGTCATGATGGCCGGGTGCCGAACCTGGAGACGACGGACGACGTCCGCGCCCGGATGAGCAAGCAGCGGTCCCGTGACACGGGCATCGAGGTGGCGTTGCGGCGTGAACTGCACCGGTTGGGGCTGCGGTACCGGGTGCACCAGCGGCCGGTGCGCGCGGTGCGGCGGGAGGCGGACGTGGTGTTCGGGCCGGCCAAGGTGGCGGTGTTCGTGGACGGGTGCTTCTGGCACGGCTGCCCGGAGCACGGCACCTGGCCCAAGCGCAACGGGGAGTTCTGGCGGACGAAGATCGAGGCGAACCAGGCGCGTGACGCGAACACCGACCAGGTGCTGGCCGACGCCGGGTGGCTCGCGGTGCGGGTCTGGGAGCACGAGGACCCGACCGTCGCGGCGAGTCGGGTGCGGACGGCGGTGCTGGCGCGGCGCGGTCGGCTAGCCTGAGCCCGTGCTGTCCATGATCGACCTGTTCGCCGGCTGCGGTGGCATGACCTCCGGGTTCGCCGCGGCGGGCGGCTACCGGCCGGTCATGGCGGTCGAGTGGGACCTGCACGCGGCGGCCACGTACGCGGCGAACTTCGGCGAGGACCACATCCGCTGGTCGGACATCGCGGCCGTGCCGGACAGCGCGATCCCCGAGGTGGACGTGATCGTCGGCGGTCCGCCGTGCCAGGGTTTCTCGAACCTGGGCTCGAAGGACGTCAACGATCCGCGCAACTCGCTGTGGCGGGAGTACCTGCGGTTCGTGCGGCGGGCCCGGCCGTCGGTGTTCGTCATCGAGAACGTCGACCGGTTCCTGGCGTCGACCGAGTTCGCGTTGCTGCAGGCGGAGACCGAGGGCTACGAGCTGAGCCACGGCATCCTGCTCGCGGCGGATTTCGGCGTGCCGCAGCGGCGGCGGCGCACGATCGTGATCGGCTCGCGGATCGGGCGCATCCCGCTGCCGGTCGCGACGCACCCGCGCGGACGTTGGCACACGGTCGGTGACGTGCTGCGCGGCCTGCCGGAGCGGCCGGTGACGACGTCGTTGCCGACCTCGGTGGTGGAGTTCTTCGGGCGTGAGCTGCCCGGCCCGTTCAAGAGCCCGGACCTGCACATCGGCCGCAACCCCACGCCGTTGTCGTTGGAGCGGTACCGGCACATCCCGCCGGGCGGGGGCCGGTTCGACCTGCCGCCGGACCTGCTGCCCCGGTGTTGGCGGGAGAAGAAGAGCGGCACGACCGACGTGATGGGCCGGATGCGGTGGGACGAGCCGTCGCTGACCATCCGCACCGAGTTCTACAAGCCGGAGAAGGGCCGCTACCTGCACCCGCAGTGGGAGCCGGGTGAGGACGGCCACCGGGTCGACCGCCCGATCACGCACCTGGAGGCGGCACGCCTGCAGTCGTTCCCGGACTCGTTCGAGTGGTGCGGCTCGAAGATCGAGGTGGCGCGGCAGATCGGCAACGCCGTGCCGCCGTCGTTGGCGCGGGCCATCGCCGAGCACCTCAAGCCGTACCTGACGGGCTCGGAGCCGACCGCGCCGACGTGCCCGCTCTGCCCCTGATCGGACATTCGCTCCTCCGGTCCTCCGGCACGGGCCCGGAATTGTCGGACCCCTCCGCTAGCGTCATCACCATGACGACAACCACGTACGAGAACGCGGTCCGCATCGGCTCCACGACCTACCAGGTGGTGGCCACCGCCGACCCGGACCTCTCCGTCGACCTGGCCGGTGTCGACGCCGCGGGCGCCATGGTGGCCGAGGGCGCGATCCGGATGCCGGCCGACGCCGGCGCGAAGATCGGCAGGCTGCTGGCGCAGGTGCTGGAGGCGTTGGGCAGGCTCAGCGCACCGTCCTCGCTCTCACCGCGCGACCGCCCGGCGAACGCCAACCAACCGTGGACCCGGGACCTGGACGACGGCCTGCGCGCCGACTGGCTGGCCGCCACCACCGACACCCCGACCACCGACCTGATCCGCTCGATCGCGAAGCGCCTGGAACGCTCGCCCACCTCGATCAGGTCACGGCTGGCCAGGGTGGGCTGCGACCCGGACGTGCCCGGCCGGGTCCTGTCGGAGGAGGGCGCGGAGGTGTTCCGGGTTCAGGGTCGGGATCAGGGCCGGGTCAGGGGCAAACCCGATTCGGGGGGTGAGGGCGTCGAGTGATGCTCGTGGTGGACGCGTAGGGCGAGGAAAGGACCTCTCGTGGAGATCACCGGGCTCATCTCGGCGCTCGTCATCGGCGTGATCGTCGGTGGCCTGGGACGGCTGGTCGTGCCGGGCAGGCAGAAGATCTCGATGGTGATGACGCTCGTGGTCGGCATCGCGGCGGCCCTGGTGGGCACGTTCGCCGCGTCGGTCCTCGGCGTCTCGGACACCTCGGGCATCGACTGGATCGAACTGGCCCTCCAAGTCGGCCTGGCCGCCGTCGGCGTCACCACCCTGGCCCGCCGGAGGTCCCACCAACCCCGGTGACACGGCGGGCAGGCCGCCCGGTCCGATCCCGTCCGGCCTGCCCACCACCCCTCTCCCGGCTCGAACACGAACCTGGTACCGCCCGTCCCGACCTGGACCGCGCGCAAGCCCGCAGGACAACCGACCCGCGCCAGCCCACCGGCCGAGTCGGCTTGCCGAGCCGAGCTGAGGCCAACGCTGCGTCGGTCCACCCCCGCCGGGCCGACCGGGGTCGCACCCGGGTCCGGTTCGAGCAACGTCGGGCGGGGCGCGGCTGCCTGATCGGGTCTCGACTGGCAGGCAAGGCGGGTGTCGCCGGTCGAGGGTGAACGGTGACGCCCCGGCTTGGGCCGGACAACGGTCGGTCGGGGCGAACCTGCCAGGCGCTGCCCCAGCCGGGTCCTGGACTTCCCGGGCTGGGCACGCTGCCCTCAGCCTCCTCCGGCGCTCCCCGGCGGCTCGGGCTTCTGCGGCGGAATGGCCGGGGTGCTCGCGGGGTGTTGTGCCGGCCGCACCCGATCGAGCGGACTGGGCCGGCCGAGCTGCCCGGCTCGGGCCGGACCTGGTTGGGCCCGGAGCTGGTCGGCGCACATCGACGTGGGCACGGTCGGCCCACGCAGGCGGCACGGGCAGGGGTCGGCGCGGGCAGCGTCCGGGCCGGGCAGAGGTCGAGGTGGGCACCGGTCGGGCCGGGAGGGGGCGGTGCGGGCGCGGTTGGGTGGGGGCGAATTCGGGGTTGGTGGTGGTGGGGCGCATAGTGCTGGGGTGTTGGTGTTGCACGCGGTCGGTGTGGGTGGTGGGCGGGTTGGCGTCTGGGCGGAGGAGTCGGGGTTGCCGGGGCGGGTGGTGGGGCGGTTGCCGAGGAGAGCGGTCCGGCATCCGTTCGCGGTTGAGGCGGAGGTGTTGCGGCGGCTGGTCGGGGGTGTTGTCGGGGAGGTTCCGCTGAGGTTGCCGTCGTGGGCCGGTGGGCCGGTGGCGTCCCCCGAGTCGGTCCGCGAGAGGCGTGGGCGTGGGGTTGTCCGGTGGCGGGAATGGGTGGTTCCCGTGGTGTGGGTTGACGAGGTGGTGTTGGAGGGGTTGCCGGATTGTCGGGTTGGGGCGTCCGGCAAGTTCTGGGGTGAAGTGCTGGACTTCGCGGCGGGGTTGGTGCGGCGCGGGCGGGTTCTGCCGGGGATCGACGGGGATGGGGTCGCGCGGTGGCGGTCGGCTTTGTCCGGGGTTGACGCGTTGCGCTTCGCGGCGTTGCGGGCCAGTGCGCCGCAGTCGTTCCGGGGGACCGACGAGGCGGGTGATCTGGTCGAGGAGGTGCTGGATCGCGCGGTCGACCGGAAGGTCAGGGCCGTGTTGCCCGAGGACGGCCCGGGCGGGGAGGGGGTGGTCGGGCGGTGGTTGGACGCGTTGGTCGGTGAGCCGCGTGCCGTCGAGGACGCGGGGGCGTTGCGGGCGAAGTTGGCGGCGTGGCGGGCCGGTGGGCTACGCCAGAACCCGGTCCGCACGTGCTTCCGGCTCAACTCGCCCGACCAGGGCGGCATGGCGAAGGACGGGTGGCGGGTCGAGTTCCTGCTGCAGGCCGTCGACGAGCCGAGCGTGGTGGTGACCGCCGAACAGCTGTGGCGCAAGCAGGACGCGGTGTTGCGGCGGTGGGTCGGTCGGCCCGAGGACGTGCTGCTCGGCGACCTCGGCCGGGCGGGGCGGCTGTACCCGGCGTTGGACCGGGCGCTCGCCGCTCGCCGGCCGGTGGAGTTGGAGCTGGACGTCGAGGGCGCGTACGACTTCCTCCAGCACGCGGCGGTGTTGGCGGAAGCCGGCTTCGGCGTGATGCTGCCGTCGTGGTGGCGCCGGCCCCAGCGGCTCGGGCTCCGGCTCACGGCCGCCAGTCGCGGCACGGCCGGTCAGGTGGCCAAGGAGAGCGAGCTCGGCCTCAAGGTCCTGATCGACTACAAGTGGGAGCTGGCGGTCGGCGACGAGCGGCTGACCGAGGCCGAGCTGCAGTCCCTCGCCGAGGCCAAGGTGCCGTTGGTGCGGGTCCGCGGCCAATGGGTGCACGTCGACCCGAAACGCCTCGCCACCGGCCTCGCGTTCCTCGAGCGCGGCGGCGGGCAGATGACGGCCGCCCAGGTCCTGCTGCACTCCGGCCTGCACCCCGAGGACGCCGACCTGCCCCTCCCGCTCAACGGCGTCAGCGCCACCGGCTGGCTCGGAGACCTGCTGTCCGGCGAGGTCGAGCACCACCTGGAGCCGGTCGCCCGGCCACCGGGCCTGGTCGCCGAACTGCGCCCCTACCAGCAACGCGGCCTGGCCTGGCTCGCGTTCCTCGACCGGCTGGGCCTGGGCGCGTGCCTGGCCGACGACATGGGCCTGGGCAAGACGGTCCAGCTCCTCGCCCTGGAAGCGCACAACCGCGCGCACGGCAAGCGGCTGCCGACGTTGCTGGTCTGCCCGATGTCGGTGGTGGGCAACTGGCAACGGGAAGCCGCCCGCTTCACCCCCGGCCTGGAGGTGCGGGTCTACCACGGCGCCGACCGGGCCCTGGACACCGACTGCGACCTGGTCATCACCACCTACGCGGTCGTCGCGCGCGACGCCGGGAAGCTCGCCGGAACCGCCTGGGACCGGGTCGTGCTGGACGAGGCGCAGAACATCAAGAACAGCGCCACCCGCCAGTCGAAGGTGGTCCGGGCGCTGCCCGCACGGCACCGCGTCGCCCTGACCGGCACCCCGGTGGAGAACCGGCTGGCCGAGCTGTGGTCGATCATGGACTTCGTCAACCCCGGCGTCCTGGGCACCGTCAACACGTTCCGCGCCCGCTTCGCCGTCCCGATCGAACGCCACCACGACGAGGACGCGGCCGTCCGCCTGCGCCGCATCACCGGCCCGTTCGTGCTGCGCCGGCTCAAGACCGACCCGCGGATCATCACCGACCTGCCGGACAAGATCGAGGTCAAGCAGCTCTGCACGCTGACCGCCGAACAGGCCACGCTCTACCAGGCCGTGGTGGACGACATGCTGGCCAAGATCGCCGAAGCGGAGGGTGTCAAGCGCAAGGGCCTGGTCCTGGCCACCATGTCCCGCCTCAAGCAGGTCTGCAACCACCCGGCACAGCTCCTCGGCGACGGCTCGCGCGTCGCGGGCCGCTCCGGCAAGCTCGCCCGGCTGGAGGAGGTCCTGGACGAAGCCCTGGCCGACGGTGACAAGGCGTTGTGCTTCACCCAGTTCACCGCGTTCGGCTCCCTGGTCGTGCCGCACCTGGCCGCGCGCTTCGACACCGAGGTCCTCCACCTGCACGGCGGCACGTCGAAGCGGCAGCGCGACGAGATGGTGCGCCGGTTCCAGGAGCCGGGCGGCCCGTCGATCTTCGTGCTGTCGCTGAAGGCCGGCGGCACGGGCCTCAACCTGACCGCCGCGAACCACGTCGTCCACCTCGACCGCTGGTGGAACCCGGCGGTGGAGGACCAGGCCACCGACCGGGCGTTCCGCATCGGCCAGCGCCACCACGTGCAGGTCCGCAAGTTCGTCACCGTCGGCACGCTGGAGGAGCGCATCGACCGGATGATCGAGGAGAAGCGCGGGCTGGCGCAGCTCGTGGTCGGCGCGGGCGAGGACTGGCTGACCGAGCTGTCCACCGGCGAGCTGCGCGAGCTGTTCGCCCTGTCCGGGGAGGCCGTCGGTGACTGACTGGCACTCCTACCGCCCGCCGTCACGGCCCATCCGGGTCGAGGGCGGCCTCACGTTGCGCAGCAAGCGGGGCGACGTCGCGCGGACGTGGTGGTCACGCCGGTTCCTGGAGGTGTTGGAGTCGTTCGGCATGGCCGGACGACTCGCCCGCGGCCGCTCCTACGCCCGCACGGGCCAGGTGATGAGCCTGTCGCTGTCGACCAGCCTGGTGGTGGCCCTGGTGACCGGGACGCGCCCGGAGCCGTACCGGGCGCGGATCGGGGTGCGGAAGTTCGACGACGACGACTGGCGGCGCATCGAGCACGCGCTGGCCGACCGGGCGATCTTCGCGGCCAAGCTGCTGGCGGGCGAGATGCCACCGGAGATCGAGGACGTGTTCGCCGACCTCGGCCTCACCCTGTTCCCCAGCACCATGCGCGAGCTGCACATGGACTGCACGTGCCCGGACTGGGAGGTGCCGTGCAAGCACCTCGCCGCCACCTGCTACCTGCTGGCGGAGTCGTTCGACACCGACCCGTTCGAGATCCTGGCCTGGCGCGGACGCTCCCGCGAGGACCTGCTGGACCGGCTGCGCGACCTGCGCGCGCCCATCCCGCCCGAGGAACCCGAGACACCCCGGCAGCAGCCGGCGGAGTCGTTCGAGACCTTCTGGACCCGACCGCCGGTGGCCGCGGTCGTGCCCGACGTGGCCGAGCCGACGACCCGACGCCCGGACGCGCTGCTGGACCAGCTCGACCCGCTCGTCGTGGACGGCGTGTCGGTGACCGACGCGCTGCGCCCGCTCTACCGGCGGACCCCCGGGTGACCGGTCAGCCGCCCGCGACCGACGGCAGGATCCGCACCTCCGCGTCCGGGCGCAACGACGTCTCGGCCCCGGACAGCCGGCGGCACTCCTCGCCGTCCACGTAGAAGTTCACGTAACGGCGCAGACCGGCCCGTTCGTCGCGCAACCTCCGGTCCAGCAACGGGTAGCGCTCGGCCAGGTGGTCGAGCAGCACCCCGAGCGTGGCGGGCTCGGGCAGGTCGACCTCCAGCCTGGCCTGGTCACCCGCCGTCTGCCGCAACGGCCCGGGGATCAGCACGAGCACCCGCACGTCACACCTCCGCCGCGCGCACGCACACCACGTCGGGCAGGTGCTCGGCGATCCGCCGCCAGCTCTCCCCCTCGTCCGCGCTCGCGTACACCTCGCCCGAGCGCGACCCGAAGTAGACGCCCGCCGGGTCGGCCGAGTCCGTGCACATCGCGTCACGCATCACGGCCGTCCAGAAGCCGTCCGGCAGACCGCCGCGCAACGCCTCCCACGACGACCCGCCGTCCGACGAGCGGTACACCGCGCACCGGCCGCCGGGCGGGAACCGCTCGCCGTCCGCGGTCAGCGGGAAGGTGTAGATCACGTCCGGCCGGTGCGGGTGGCTGACCACGGGGAACCCGAAGTCGGCGGGCAGGCCGTCGGCGATGGACGTCCACGTGGCCCCCGCGTCGTCCGACCGGTACACGCCGTGGTGGTTCTGCAGGAACAGCCGCTCCGGCCGGGACGGGTGCCGGCTCACCTTGTGCACGCACTGGCCGAACTCCGGGTACGGGTCGGGCAGGAAGTACGCCTTGATGCCGGTGTTGCTCGCCTCCCACGACGACCCGCCGTCGAACGACCGGTACACGCCGCCGGTGGACATCGCCACGGTCAGCTTGAGCGGGTCGGCCGGGTCGGGCAGCACGGTGTGGATCGCCTGCCCGCCGAACCCCGCGCCCCACCGCTCCCGGTGCGGGTGCTTCCACAGGCCTTCCACCAGCGCGTACGTCCGGCCGCCGTCCTCCGAGCGGAACAACGCGGACGGCTGCGTGCCCGCGTACACGACCTCCGGGTCCGGGGTCGGCGCGAGCTGCCACACCCGTTCCAGCGCGGTGTCGGCCGGGAACGCGATCGGCGCGTGGTCCGGCTCGTCCCAGGTCGCGCCGAGGTCGTCGCTGGTGACGACGGTCGGGCCGAAGTGGGAGCTGCTGGTGCCGACCAGCAGCCGCGGCCGGTCGCGGCGGTGGTCGATCGCGATCGCGTAGACCTCGGTCATCGGGTGGTGCGGTCCGCTGAGGCTCCAGGACGTGCGGTCTTCGCTGGTCGCGAGCCACAGGCCCTTGCGGGTGCCGATGGCGAGCAGGTGCATGGTCACTCCTCCGTTGTGACGCGCAGCACACTACGCCGAGGGTCCGACACCCGCGCCCCGGCCGAGGAACCACACAAGTTACCGACTGGTAGCGTGCGGCGGCGACGAAGGGAGAACCCCGGTGCTGTTCGACCCGAACACCCACGACTTCGGCCACCTGGACGCGGAGAGCCGCCGCCTGCTGCGCGTGACCGTCGACTGGTTCGAGGAGCGCGGCAAGCGCCGCCTGATCGCCGACGACCAGGCGAAGGTCTGGTACACCGAGTTCCTGGACTTCGTCGCGCGGGAGAAGCTGTTCGCGACCTTCTGCACACCCGCCGCCGAGGCCGGCGGGAGCCCCGACAAGCGCTGGGACGCCGCCCGCAACGCCGCGCTGAGCGAGGTCCTCGGCTTCTACGGCCTCCAGTACTGGTACGCCTGGCAGGTCACCGTGCTCGGCCTCGGCCCGATCTGGATGAGCGACAACGCCGCGGCCCGCGCGAAGGCCGCCGAGCTGCTCGACCGGGGCTCGGTCTTCGCCTTCGGGCTGTCGGAGAAGGAGCACGGCGCCGACGTCTACTCCACCGACATGGTCCTCACGCCCACCGACACCGGCTTCACCGCGTCCGGCGGCAAGTACTACATCGGCAACGGCAACGTGGCCGGCATGGTGTCGGTGTTCGGCCGCCGCGCGGACGTCGAGGGCCCGGACGGGTACGTCTTCTTCGCCGTCGACTCCCAGCACGAGAAGTTCGAGCTGGTCAAGAACGTGGTCGACTCGCAGATGTTCGTCAGCGAGTTCCGCCTGCACGACTACCCGGTCACCGCGGCCGACGTCCTGCACACCGGCGCCGAGGCGTTCAGCGCCGCCCTCAACACGGTCAATGTGGGCAAGTTCAACCTGTGCACGGCCTCAGTCGGCATCAACGAGCACGCGTTCTACGAGGCCATCACGCACGCCCACAACCGCGTCCTGTACGGCAAGCGCGTCACCGACTTCCCGCACGTCCGGCAGAACTTCGTGGACGCCTACGCCCGGCTGGTCGCCATGAAGCTGTTCTCCGACCGCTCGGTGGACTACTTCCGCAGCGCCTCCCCCGAGGACCGCCGCTACCTGCTGTTCAACCCCATCACCAAGATGAAGGTCACCAGCGAGGGCGAACGGGTGGTCGACCTGCTCTGGGACGTGATCGCGGCCAAGGGCTTCGAGAAGGACACGTACTTCTCCATGGCCGCCCGCGACATCCGCGCGCTGCCGAAGCTGGAGGGCACGGTCCACGTCAACCTGGCGCTCGTGCTCAAGTTCATGCCGAACTACCTGTTCCAGCCCGCCACCTACGCCGAGGTCCCGACCAGGCACGACCCGGCGGACGACGGGTTCTTCTGGCGCCAGGGCCCGGCCCGCGGCCTCGGGCGGATCCGGTTCCACGACTGGGAGACCGCCTACCGCGAGCACGCCGACGTGCCGAACGTGGCCCGCTTCCACGAGCAGGCACAAGCCCTGCGCACGCTGCTGACCACGGCCGCGCCGGACGACGAGCAGCAGCGGGACCTGGACTTCCTGCTCAACCTCGGCCACCTGTTCACGCTGGTCGTCTACGGCCAGTTGGTGCTGGAGCAGGCCACGATCACCCGGTTGGACGTCGACGTGCTGGACCAGGTGTTCGACGTCCTGGTGCGCGACTTCTCGGCCTACGCGGTCGCGCTGCACGGCAAGGCGTCGTCCACCGAGGCCCAGCAGGCGTGGGCGGTCGAGCAGGTCCGCAAGCCCGTGGTGGACCGGGCCCGGTTCGACCGCGTCTGGACCGCGGTGGCGGCGTTGTCCGGGGCTTACGACATGCGTCCGTGAGCCGGTCCCGGCGGGGCGGTGGTGCCTCCACCGCCGTCCCGCCGGGAAAACCGCAGGTGGACGGGCGAGCTCGGCCGGCCGCAGCGGCAACGGCACCAATCACCGCGGCTCCGAGCGGACGGTCGCGCGCACCGCCCGGTGGGCGAACGGGTGCGGGATCGCGAACAACCCGGGGGCCGCGGCGTCTTGACTGGTGGGTGCGCGTGCGTGTTTCGTGCGCGCATGACCGCTTCCAAGGCACTCCGGGCGCTTCGCGAGGCGATCGTGCTGGAGCACCTGGAGTCGGAGAACGAGCGCGAGTTCGACACCGCCGTCAGCGCGTTCGACCACCCGCGGTGCGAGATCGTGGCGACCGGGCAGGTGTTCGACGGCCGGGCCGAGGTGGCGGGGTACTACGCGCGCGTCGGCGACGCTTTCCCGGACCAGCGCAGCACGCTCGTGGAGCTGCACCACGCCGACGACGCGGTGATCGTGGAGCTGGAGCTGCGGGGCACCCACCTGGGCAGCCTGCGCGGCGAGGAGCCCACCGGACGGGCCTACCGGGTGCGCACGACGGCGTTCTTCGTGTTCGACGACGCCCGGCTGGTGGGCAAGCGGGTCTACGGCGGCCAGGTCGACCACCCGGCCCCGCTGGGGGCCTGAGCACGCGATTCGGGCCGCCACCCCCCGCTGCTGCGAGGAGTGGCGGCCCGAAAAGATCCAGGTCCTGGTGGTGACCCGGATTAGGTCAGAGCGGTCGAACCGTCTGCGCCTGCGGGCCCTTCTGGCCCTGGCCGATCTCGAACTCCACCCGCTGGTTCTCTTCCAGGGTGCGGTAGCCGTTGCTCTGGATCTCCGAGTAGTGCACGAACACGTCGGCGCCACCGTTGTCCGGGGAGATGAAGCCGAAGCCCTTCTCCGCGTTGAACCACTTGACGGTGCCCTGAACTGCCATCTTGCTACTTCTCCTCTAACAGGTGCCGGATCGCGCTTGCGACCACCGGGTCAGCTAGGGCCCCGGCCCTTCCTGGCGAGGAAAGTTCGGCGCCCGCAACTCCGTTCCGCGAGCGTGGTGGAACACGAACACAGAAAGGTACGACCGAAGACAGTCAACCACGAGATCCCGCCGCCAGTCGAGCGGAAGAATGCGGCGAGTCGCACTGCTACCGTGGGCGAGGTCGCGATCACAGGGGGTCCCCGATGCCTGAACCGATGCTGGTCACCATCGCCGCTTCGCTCGCCACGCGGGCCGTCGCCGGGCTGTACGAGCTGGTCCGGGCGAAGTTCGCGGACGATCCGGTGGCCGCCGCGGCGCTCACCGCGGCCGAGGGCGCGGCCCCGGACTCCCCGCAGGTCGCCGCGTTGAGCGAGACGCTGGAGCGGACCGTGCTGGCCGATCCCGCCTTCGGGGCCGAACTGCGGGCCCACCACGCCGTGACGCAGACCGGCCGCGTGACCAACAGCATCACCGGCACGGTCAGCGGCAACGCCGTGCAGGCGGGCGACATCCAGGGCGGCATCACGTTCAAGTAACCCCGGCGGGTGAAGATGGTGGGGTGTACGCGCTCGACCTGCCCCAGTCCCGGCTGCTGTTCTTCTTCCTCGGCCTGGTGCTGACCTTCGTCCTCATCAGGATCAGCGTGCGCCTGATCCGGGCGAAGGTCCGCTGGTGGCCGGGCAACATCACCCCTGGTGGCACCCACATCCACCACGTCGTGTTCGGCGCGGTGTTCATGCTGCTCGGCGGGGTGATCGGGCTGGCCGTGCCGGACGACATGCACGGGGTGCGGGTTGCCGCAGCCGCGTTGCTCGGCGTGGGCGCGGCCCTGGTGCTCGACGAGTTCGCGTTGATCCTGCACCTGCGGGACGTGTACTGGACCAAGGACGGCCGGCTGTCGGTGGACGCGGTGTTCCTGGCGATCGGCATGACCGGCCTGCTGCTGCTCGGCGCGCGACCGCTGGGCTACGACGAGTTCTACGGCGAGGGCGTGGCCCTGCGGGTGCTGATCATCCTGCTCAACCTGGGGTTCGCCATCGTGGCGCTGCTCAAGGGCAAGGTGTGGACCGGGCTGCTCGGGCTGCTGGTGCCCGTGCTGCCGGAGATCGGGGCGGTGCGGCTGGCCCGCCCGGGTTCGCCGTGGGCCCGCTGGCGGTACACCGAGGGCTCCCGCAAGCTGCGCCGGGCGTACCGCCGGGAGGCCCGCATCCGCCAGCCGCTCATCCGGGTGAAGATCCGGGTGCAGGAGTTCATCTCCGGGCGGCACGACGAGGAGGCCTGATCCCCCGGTCTCAGCTCTCCGGTTCCGCGAAGTCGTTGGTCAGCCAGCGCACCGGACGACCGGTGAACAGCACGAACGTGCCGGACGGGTCGACGGTCTCGGACTCGGCGAACGCCCGCGCATCCGCTTCGGGCATGTACCGGCTCGCCACGGCCCGCACCTCGTCGGCCGACGGCGCCCGGTCGGCGCGTTCGACCACGCACTCGGCGGTGACGTAGCGGTACGGGTGGGTCGGCTGCTGCACGTTCAAGCTGAACGCGCCCGCCCGTTCCAGCAGCCGGGTCTTGCGGGCCGTGCGGCCCTGCGTGCCGGTGAAGAACGTGATGCGGCCGTCCCGGTAGGCGTAGAACACCGGCACGGTCAGCGGTGGTCGGTCCTCGGCCGCGACGCTCAGCACGGCGACGTGGGGCCCGCCGAGGAACTCGTCACGTTCGGCTTCGGTGAGGCTGCGGTCCACCGGGATCTCCTCAGTACTCGTCGCGCAGGCGCAGCCACGCCATGGTCGGGGTCTGCGGCCAGCCCTCGGGCGAGTCCTCCCAGCGCTCCTGGCGGCCGTACGGGGTCAGGTCGAGCAGGTTGAAGTCCATCCGCAGCCGGTCCACGCCTCGGCCGCTGGTGAAGTACGTGCGGAACACCTCGTCGCCGTCGCGCAGGAACACGCTCAGCCCGAAGCCGCCGCCCAGGCCCAGCTCGTCGGAGAACGCCTGCCCGGACGAGTACCAGGGCACGGTCCAGCCCATCCGCTCGCGCACGGGGGCGATCTCGGGCTGCGGCGCGCGTGACATCAGGATCAGGGTGGTGTCGCGGGCGTTGAGGTGGATCTGGTCGGCGAGGTTGTCGGTGAACGAGCAGCAGCCCGAGCACAGGTGGTCGTCACCCGGCGCGAGCATGTGGTGGTAGGCGATGAGCTGTCGCCGGCCGGCGAACAGGTCCGTGAGGCCGACCACGGCGCCGTCGGGCGCGGTGAACTCGTGGCCGGTGCCCAGCCGCACCATCGGCAGCCGGCGGCGCCGAGCGGCCAGCGCGTCCAGCGCGTGGGTGAGCTCCTTCTCCTTGACGAGCAGGTCGTCGCGAGCGGCCTGCCACTCCTGCGGGGTGACGACGGTCGGTCGAGCCATGGCGCACCTCCAAGTTCCCTCAGGGAACTGACCGTACCGCAGACAGTTCCCTGAGGGAACCCTCAAGCGGTAGGCTCGGTCGCGTGCAGCGGACCCGGTTCGGCGACATGGCCTGCTCGATCGCGCGCACCATGGACGTCGTCGGCGAGCCGTGGTCGCCGCTGATCCTGCGGGACGTCTACGTGGGCATCTCGCGCTTCGACCAGCTCCAGGACGACCTCGGCATCTCCCGCAAGGTCCTCGCCGAACGGCTGAAGTGGCTCGTCGAGCAGGACGTGCTGGAACGCCGCGAGTACTCGACCAAGCCACCCCGCCACGAGTACGCGCTCACGCCGAAGGGCGTCGAGCTGGTCGAGCTGCTGATGGTGATGGTGCGCTGGGGCGACCGCTGGACGGCGGGCGACGCCGGTCCGCCGGTGCTCTACCGCCACCACGCGTGCGGCCGGGTCGCGCACGTGGAGCTGCGCTGCTCGGAGTGCGGCGAGCCGATGGGGCCGACCGACGTCGACGTGCTCCCCGGCCCCGGCAGCGCCGCCTAGCCGGTCAGGATGCCCAGCTCAGCGCAGTCGTCCGCGGTGTCGCCCGCGCACAGGTCGACCGGCTTGACCACGCTCTCGGCCACCAGCGCGCGCACGTTCTCGCGGGTGATCAGGTCCGCCCCCAGCAGCACCGACTTCACGTCCCGCTTCGCCACCAGGTCGCGGGTGTTGCCGGTGGCCAGGTCGTCCGCGCCGCTGAGGTCGCCGCGCGCCACCGCGATGGCCAGCCGCGCCGCCGCCTCGGCCTCGTCCCGGATCGGCTTGTAGACCGTCATGCACTGCTCGCCGCGCAGGATCGCGCGCAGGCCCTCCACCGTGGCGTCCTGCCCGGTCACCGGCACCCGCCCGGCCAGCCCCTTGGCCTTGAGCACCTCGATGGCCGCGCCCGCCAGCCCGTCGTTGGCCGCGACGACGCCGTCCACCGAGCCGCCGTTGGCCGACAGCATCTGTTCGAACGCGGCCTTGCCGAGCACCGGGTCCCACTTGTCGATGGCCTTGCTCTCCACCAGGCGCAACGCCCCGGTGTCGTACTTGGGGCCGAGCTTGCGGCGCTGGCCGTCGAAGAACAGCGTGGCGTTGTTGTCCGTCGGCGCGCCCTGCAACTCCATGATCCGCGCACCCGGCTTCTCGCCCAGGCACCGCAGCAGGCCCTCGGCCTGCAACTCGCCCACGTTGAGGTTGTCGAACGAGACGTAGTACTCGGCCTGGCCACCCAGGCTGATCCGGTCGTAGTTGATGACCGGGATGCCCGCGTCCTTGGCCTTGCGCTCGACCGCCGCGCCGCCCTCGGGGCTCAGCGGCGTCGTCATCAGCACCTTCACCCCGCGGGCGATCATCTCGTCGGCGAGGCTCGCGAACCGGGTCTCGTCACCGTCCGCGTTCTCGATCACGCCCTCGACGCCCGCGAAGTTCAGCGCCTGGAGCAGCAGCGGCCGGTCCTGCTCCTCCCACCGGTCCGACGACGAGCGGTCCGGCAGGATCACGCCGACGACGGGCTTGGCCGTGCGGCCGGTGGTGGGCGAGAGCGCGTCGTCCGACGCGCCGCACGCTCCCGCGAGCAGGACGAGGACACCGCAGGACACGGCCGTGACTAGCCTTCGCATTCGCCAACCCCTTGCGCGGGCACATCCGCCGCGGACGGCGTGAATACGGAATGTCGCGGAATTCCAACCCCCCGGGCGGCGGTTCGTCAAGACGTAGCAACCCCGCAGCTCCGAATGGTCCGCGCCATTCGGTCGGTTGACCTTCCCGGAACATCGAACCTGCTGGTCGGACCGTTACAGAGGGTATATATCACGCTCCGCAGCCGATTGGTCACGGATTCGGCAGGTACGAAAGGGGACTTCCCGTTGCGGTGAATTGTGTGCGATGGTGTCGCCTGCCGAACCCTGGCCGGGTGTGTGAGGAGTAGCAGCGTGAGAATCATCCCCGCAGCGCTGGTGGCCGTGGCCGCCGCGGCGTTGCTCGCCTTGGGCGCCGGGTCCGCCGCCGCCGATCAGGCCACGCCGGACCACACCGTCGCCGTCGCCAGCACCAACGTGGACGACAACCGCGACATGTAGGCAGCTACGGCGATCCCCGCCCACCGGCTCGCCGGAGGGCGGGGATCGCCGTACGCGACGGGTTCAGCCCAGCGCGGTGCCCAAGGCCTGCCAGTCCAGCACCGGCGCGGCCAGGTCGCGGATCGCGGCCAGCAACCCCAGCCGGGCCCGCCGCACGTCGGCGTCCTCGGCCATCACCAGCACCTCGTCGAAGAACGTGTTCACCGGCCCGGTCAGCCCGGTCGCGGCGGAGGCGAACGCGGCCAGGCCCGTGACACCGGTCGGCACGTCGGCCAGCGCCTTGTGCAGCGCCACCTCGGCGGGCTCCACCAGCACCTGCGGGTCGTACTCGCCGACGGTGTCCGCGGGCACGATCCGCCGCACCCGCTGCAGCGCGGCCACCAGCGCGGCGAAGCCCCCGTCCCCCGCCAACGCGGTCAGCTCGGCCAACGTCGCGTCGGCCACCGCGGGCGCGTCGGCCAGCGGCAGCACGGCGTTGACGAACCGGTGGTCGTGCCCGGCGTCCAGCAGCTGCTGCTCGTACCGCCGCACGGCGAACTCGCGTGCCGCGTCCAGCGCCGTTGCCGGGATGGCGAGCGCCGAGGCCTCCAGCTGCTGTGCCTCCACCTCTTGGGCGGCCAGCGCCAACGCCTTGGTCAGCGTGATCGCCTTGAGGTCCGGGAACGCCCGCAGCACGCTCACCGCACCCAGCGCCGCCCGCCGCAGCCCGAACGGGTCGGAGCTGCCGGTCGGGTTCGCGCCGATGCCGAACAGCCCCGCCAGCAGGTCGAACCGGTCGGCCAGGGAGAGCAGCGCGCCGGGCGTGGACGTCGGCAGCGCGTCACCGGCCGAGCGCGGCAGCTCCATCTCGTACAGCGCCTGAGCGACCTCCGGGGTCTCCCCCGCCCGCTCGGCGTACTCGCGGGCCATCACACCGGCCAGGCTGGACAGCTCGATCACCATCTGCGAGCCCAGGTCGAACTTGGCCAGCTCGCCCGCCCGCGCCAGGGTCTCGTCGGCCGCGCCGACCTCGTCGGCCAACCGCCGCGCGAGCGCCGCGATCCGACCCGCCCGGTCGGCCATCGAGCCCAGCCTGTCGGCGAACGTGAGCTTCTCCAGCCCGGCCTTCATGTCCTCCAGCGGCGTGCGCAGGTCGGCGCGCCAGAAGAACGCCGCGTCCTCGTACCGGGCCCGCAGCACGGCCTCGTTGCCCGCGCGGACCAGGTCCGCGTCCACGTCGCCGTTGGCGACGGCCACGAAGTGCGGCAGCAGCGAGCCGTCCCGCGCCCGCACCGGCAGGTACCGCTGGTGCTTGCGCATCACGGTGGTGAGGATCTGGGCGGGCAGCTCCAGGTAGCGCTCCTCGAACGAGCCGAGGATCGGCGTCGGGCGCTCGACCAGGTTCGTCACCTCGTCCAGCACGCCCGCGGAGTCCACCACCCCACCCGCGGACGCGGCCAGCTCCTCGGCACGCGCCACGATCGCGTCACGGCGGCGTTCGGCGGAGGCGTCGATGCCGTGCCCGGCCAGGAACTCCAGGTAACCGTCCGCCGTGGACACCTCGACCACGGGCTCGGCGGCGGTGCGGTGCACCCGGGTCCTCGGCTCGGCGGCCAAAGAGGACACCGCGACCGGCACCGGCGTCGTGCCCAGCAGGGCCAGCAACCAGCGGATCGGGCGGGTGAACGACAGCTTCGGGTCGTTCCACTTCATGTTCTTCTCGGCGCGCAGCTCGGACACCACCTCGGCGAGCAGCCCGCTGAGCACCCGCACCGCGCCCCGACCGGGGTCGGTGCGCACCAGGGCGACGTGCTCGACGCCGTTCTCCGTGACGCGGCCGAGCGCGGTCACGTCCACCCCCTGGCCGCGGGCGAAGCCCTGCACGGCCTTGGTCGGGTTGCCGTCGGCGTCGAACCCGGCGGACACCCGGGGGCCGCGCACGGTCTTCTCCGCGTCCGGCTCGCGCGGCGCGACGTCGGGCACCAGCACCACGATCCGGCGCGGCGTGCCGTGCACCTCGACCGGGCCGTGCGCCAGCCTGGTCGCGCCCAGCTTGTCCGCGACGGCCTTGCCGACCGCCTCGACGGTGCGGGTGACCTCGGCGGGCGGCAGCTCCTCCGTGCCGATCTCGAACAGCAGCGTGCTCGGGCCCTCGACCTCGGCGAACTCCGCCGGCAGCGTGGCCGCGGCGGGCGCCTCCGCGAGGCCGAGCGGGTGGCCGAGCTCCTCCCGGCGGGCCGCCCACAGCTGGGCGACCTCGCGGGCCAGGCCGCGCATCCGGCCGAACGCGCGGGCCCGCTCGGTGGTGCTGATCGCGCCGCGCGCGTCGAGCACGTTGAACGCGTGCGAGCACTTGAGCACGTAGTTGTGCGCGGGCACGGGCAGGCGCGCGTCCAGCATCCGGCGCGCCTCGGAGGCGTACTCCTCGAACAGCCGCTTGTTCGCCTCCACGTCGGCGTCGTCGAGGTAGTAGCGGCTCATCTCGTACTCGGCCTGGCCGAACGCCTCGCCGTAGGAGATGCCGGGCGCGTACGCGATGTCCTTGAAGTGGCCGACGCCCTGCAGGGCCATCATGATGCGCTCGATGCCGTACGTGATCTCGACCGACACCGGGTCCAGCGACATGCCGCCGGCCTGCTGGAAGTAGGTGAACTGGGTGATCTCCAGCCCGTCGAGCCACACCTCCCAGCCCAGGCCCCACGCGCCGAGCGCGGGCGAGGCCCAGTTGTCCTCGACGAACCGCACGTCGTGCGCCCGGACGTCGATGCCCAGCGCTTCGAGGCTGCCCAGGTACAGCTCCTGGGGGTTACCCGGGTCGGGCTTGAGGATGACCTGGAACTGGGTGTGGGTCTGCAGCCGGTTCGGGTTCTCGCCGTACCGCGCGTCGTCGGGCCGCACGCTGGGCTCGACGTAGGACACGCGCCACGGCTCGGGACCCAGCACCCGCAGCACGGTGGCGGGGTTCAAGGTACCGGCGCCGACCTCGGTGTTGTACGGCTGCACGACGACGCAGCCCCGTTCGGTCCAGTACCTGGTGAGCGCGAGCAGCGCATCCTGCATGGTCAGCACCGCAGCAGTCTACGAACGGGACGCGGCCGAACTTACAATCGGGTAACCGACCTGGTCAGACCGCCCTCGGCCCGGTATCACCACGTCCGGCGAAGCCGCTGTGCGACGCTGGTGGCAACCCGGACCACCTGTCATGCGTCCACTGGGACGTACCCGGGTACATGGGAGGAGTGGGAGTGGACAACCGGCCGCCGAGGCCAGGCGAACCCGACGGGTTCCGCAGGCGACCCGTTCCCCCTCGGAGTCCTTCCGCAGGTCAGCCGCCGCGCGCGCAGGAGCCGCCCCGGCGCTCCGAGCCGGGGGCGCGGTTCGACCCCCCTCGTCGCGGCCCCGAGCGCCCGACCGGCGAGCGCCGCGTGCCCGGTGAGCGGCCGAACCGCCCGGTCGACCCGGCCTCGCCCCGCCCGAACCCGCCGCGCTCGGCCGACCGCGCCCGCGCGGGCAACGAGCCCGGCCGCCCCCGTCCCACCGACGACCGCAGGACCGAAGGTCGACGCCCCGCCGACCCCCAGCGCGTCGGCCCCGCGCCACGACCGACCGGGCAACGCCCGCGCCCGCCCGCCGGCCGCACGGGTCCGCCGCGCCGCCGCCCGCCCGCGCGCTCCGCCTCCGGCGGCGCCGTCTTCGGCCGGTCGCTGCTCGCGCTGTTCTCGGCGGCCGTGCTGCTGGGCACCGGCTACGCGTGGGCGAACCTGAACACGCTGCTCAACGAGATCGCCACCACCGACGTGATCAGCGACGCGGGCGGCGGCGAGAAGCCCGCCGACGGGTCGGTCGACATCCTGATGGTCGGCATGGACAGCCGCACGGACTCCAAGGGCAACCCGCTGCCCCAGGAGATCCTGAGGGAGCTGCACGCGGGCAACGAGAACGACGGCGGCCTGAACACCGACACGCTGATCCTGATGCACGTGCCCAACGACGGCGGCAAGGCGGTCGCGGTGTCGTTCCCGCGCGACTCCTACGTGCAGATCGCGGGCGGCTACGGCCGGCACAAGATCAACTCGGCGTACGGCTACGGCAAGAACGAGGCCGTCGCCGAGCTCGAGCGCTCCGGCGTCAGCGACCCGGCGGAGCTGGAGGTCAAGTCCCGCCAGGGCGCGGCCAAGACCCTCATCACCACGATCGAGGACCTGACCGGCGTCACCATCGACCACTACGCCGAGATCAACCTGGTCGGCTTCTACGAGATCACCAAGGCCGTCGGCGGCGTGGACGTGTGCCTCAACCAGGCCACCCGCGACGACATGTCCGGCGCGAACTTCGCCGCCGGCCAGCAGAAGATCCAGGGCCGCGAGGCGCTGGCGTTCGTCCGGCAGCGCTACGGGCTGCTGCGCGGCGACCTCGACCGCATCGTGCGCCAGCAGGTGTTCATGGCGGGCCTGGCCAAGCAGATCCTGTCCGCGGGCACGCTGTCGGACCCCGGCAAGCTGCGCTCCCTGATCGACGCGCTGACCAAGTCCATCGTGCTGGACAAGGACTGGGACGTGCTGCGGTTCGCGACCCAGATGAAGGACCTGACCGGCGGCAGCCTCAAGTTCGAGACGATCCCGACCGGCAACCCGGAGTTGGCCACGCCCGAGGACGGCATGGCGGTCGAGGTCAACGAGCGCGAGGTGAAGCGGTTCTTCAAGACCCTCCGCGCCGACCCGAACGCGACGGCCGCCGGCACGCCCGCGATCGACAACGCCACGGTCACCGTCGAGGTGCGCAACGCCTCCGGCATGCCGGGCCTGGCCGGCCGGGTGCTGGAGGCGCTCGTGACCGAGCGGTTCGTCGACGGCGGCGCGGCCAACGCCTCGCCCATGGACGTGTCGGTGGTCCGCTACGGCGTGGGTGGCGAGGCCGGCGCCGAAGCCGTCTCCACGGCGCTGGGCGGGCTCGACCTGGAAGAGGACCCCGACATCCCGGCCGGTCACGTGCGCGTGTTCGTGGGAGCGGACTACGCCGGACCGGGCACGCAGAACCTCGCCGGCAAGCCGCTGGTCGGCTTGGACGGCGCGCGGCAGCAGCAGCCGGACCCGACCACGACCGAGCCGCCCATCACGGCGGACGGGGTGCGCTGCGTCAACTGAGGACCGGGGGGCAGTCGTGCGGGACTTCGTCGAGCGCATCCGCTGGAAGCGGGTGCTGATCGCGCTCGGCCTCCTGGCCGTGCTCGTGGCCACGCCGTGGGTGTGGGTGCAGGTCGGCAGCGCCGCCTACCGGCACGACGCGTCCGACGTGCCGGACGCGCCGGTGGCGCTCGTCCTCGGCGCGGGCCTGACCAGGGCGGGCACGCCCACGCCGTTCCTGGCGGGCCGGCTCGACGTGGCCGCCGACCTGTACCGGCGAGGCAAGGTCGAGGTGCTGCTGGTCAGCGGAGACAACAGCACCACCGACTACGACGAGCCGACCGCGATGCGCGCCTACCTGATCGACCGGGGCGTGCCGGCCGACCACGTGGTGGCCGACTACGCGGGCCTGGACACGTGGGACTCGTGCACGCGGGCCAAGCGGATCTTCGGCGTCGAGCGGGCGACCGTGGTGACCCAGGAGTTCCACCTGCCGCGCGCCGTGGCGCTGTGCCGCTCGGCGGGCATCGAGGCGTCCGGTGTGGGCCACGACACGTCGGCCTGGTTCGCGACCACGTCCTACGGGCACTTCCGGGAGGTGTTCGCGGCCGGCAAGGCGATGTGGGACGGGCTCGTGGCCAAGCCCGACCCGCGCTTCCTCGGGCCGCGCGAGAACGGCGTCACCAGCGCGTTGAGGCGTTGAAACGCTACTTTCAGTACCACTCGGTTAACCCGATCGGGCGATAATTCGGACAACTCGCGTAAGCAACCGTCCGGTCGAGCTTTCCATCTGCGTGGGGTCTGTCGGGGCCCCGGCGGACTGGAGGATCGACGGTGCAGATCGACACAGCGGCGTACCAGCGCGTGCTCGGCGATGAGCTCCGCAGCCTTCGCAAGCAGCGCGGATGGACTCGCAAGGAGCTCAACCGCCGGCTGCAGAGCGACATCTCGCTGCAGACGCTGGCCACGTACGAACTGGGCACCCGCCAGTGCTCCGTGACGAGGTTGGTGGAGATCTGCGTCGCGCTGGGCGTGCCCGCGCACCAGGTTCTCGCGCGGGTGCACGAACGCGTGTTCGGTGACACCCCCGCCGGGCACCTCTCCGTCGACCTGGCCACGGTCGTCGCCGACACGCGACCGCAACTGATGCCGCTGCGCCGCTGGGCGCAGGGCAGGCTCGCGCACCTGGTGCCCGGCCAACCGCCCGAGGTGCACCTCGACCTGCCCGCGCTGGAGTACATGGCCCAGTTGTGCCAGCTCAGCACGGTGGACCTGATCCGGACCCTGCGGGAGCTCGACCACCACGGGCCCCGGTAGCATCGGGGGATCTCCCTCCCCTGACAGATCCGGGAAGTCGGTTGCCGAACACTCCAGGTGCAGACCCAGCCCGCCTGCCGCTGCGCACCGCCGCGGCCGTGCGACTGGGCAACATGAGTTCCAAGCTGTCGCAGAAGATGGGTCTCGGCGCGGGCGGCATGATCGGCGGCCGGGTCGCGCTCAAGCTCGACCCGCAGGCGCTGGCGCACTTGACGACCGGCCGCTCGGTCGCGCTGGTGACCGGCACGAACGGCAAGACCACCAGCACGATGATGCTCAGCCGGGCCGTGTCGTTCCTGGGCGAGGTCGCCACCAACCACGGTGGCGCGAACATGCCCGACGGGCACGTGACCGCGCTGTCCAAGCAGCCCGACGCGCCGTACGCGGTGCTGGAGGTCGACGAGGGGTACTTCCCCGAGGTCGTGCGGGCCGCGGCGCCCGCGGTGGCCGTGCTGCTGAACCTCAGCCGCGACCAGCTCGACCGGGTCGGCGAGGTGCGCACCATCGAGCGGTCGCTGCGCACGGCGCTGGCGTCGGTGACCGGGGTCGTCGTGGCCAACTGCGACGACATCATGGTGACGTCGGCGGCGCGCGACTCGGCGAACGTGGTCTGGGTGGCGACCGGGACGGGCTGGCACAACGACGCCGCCTCGTGCCCGCGCTGCGGCGACCCGATCCGCTGGGAGGGCGAGCACTGGCACTGCACCGGGTGCGACCTGGCCCGGCCGCGCCCGCAGTGGGTGACCGGCGACGGGTACCTGGTGACGCCGAACGGCGTGAAGGTGGAGCTGGCGCTGCGGCTGCCCGGCAAGTTCAACCAGGCCAACGCGGTGATGGCCACGGCCGCCGCGGTCGCGCTGGGCGTGCCCGTGGAGGAGGCCGTGCAGCGGTTGCGCGCGGTGTCCAACGTGGCCGGCCGGTACCGGACGATCCAGCGGTCCGGGCACCGGGCGCGGCTGCTGCTGTCGAAGAACCCCGCCGGGTGGAGCGAGACGCTGACCGTGGTGCGCGAGGCGGACCACCCCGCGGTGCTCGTGATCAACGCGCACGAGGCCGACGGGCGCGACCTGTCGTGGCTGTGGGACGTGCCGTTCGAGCGGCTGCGCGGCCGTCAGGTGATCGCGTCCGGCGAGCGGGCCACGGACCTGGCCGTGCGGCTGACGTACGCCGAGGTCGAGCACACGATCGTGCCGGACCCGCTGCTGGCGATCGACGCCATGCCGCCGGGGCCGGTCGAGGTGATCGCCAACTACACCGCATTCCGCGACCTGAACGCGAGGGCCGCCCAGTGAGCACCAGCAAGGTCCAGATCGCGCTCGTGCTGCCCGACCTGCTGGGCACGTACGGCGACTTCGGCAACGCGGTCGTGCTGGAGAAGCGGATGACGTGGCGGGGCATCTCCGCCGAGATCCTGAACATCCGGTTCGGCGAGCCGGTGCCCGAGTCGTGCGACATCTACGTGGTCGGCGGCGGTGAGGACACGGCGCAGACGTTGGCCGTGCGGCACCTGCGCGAGCACCCGGGCATGCAGCGGGCGGCGGCGCGCGGCGCGGTGATCCTCGGGGTGTGCGCGGGGATCCAGATCTTCGGCGAGTCGTTCACCCGGGCCGACCAGGTGACGCACCCCGGGCTCGGGCTGATCGACTCGACGTCGCACGCGGGTGGCAGCCGGGCCATCGGCGAGGTCATCGCGACGCCGGCCGACGGGTTGTTCGAGGGCCTGCTGACCGGGTTCGAGAACCACCAGGGCCGCACCGTGCTGGGTCCGTCCGCGCGGCCGTTGGCGCACGTCAAGGTGGGCACGGGCAACGACGGCTCGGTGGAGGGCGCGGTCCAGGGCCGGATCCTGTGCACCTACCTGCACGGTCCCGTGCTGCCGCGCAACCCGCAGATCGCCGACCTGCTGATCGAGTGGGCCACGGGTGCCAAGCCCGGCCCCCTCGACCTGCCCGACGTGACCCGCCTGCGCACCGAACGCGCCAAGGCCGCCGGCGTCCCGCTGTCCTGAACGTCGAACTCAGGGGTCCTGGGCGTTCGACTCTCGGCACCTGAGCGTTCGACTCTCGCGAGAGTCCTGCGTCCAGCTCGCGAGAGTCGAACGCTCGGCGCCCGTGTGTCGAACGCTCGGGTACCGGGTGTTCGACGTTCGGGTCAGGCGGGGACGCGGGCGCGGCGGGCCCGGGTCAGGGTGTAGTCCTCGGCGCGGACGGTCTTGGTGCGCATCCAGTAGCGCCACGTGAAGCCCGGCCACACCGTGCGGTTGATGCCTCGGGCGTCGAGGTACCAGCTCTTGCAGCCGCCCTCGGTCCACACGCCCTTGGTCAGCTTGCGCTGCAACTGCCGGTTGAACCGCGCCTGCACGTCCGGCCGCACGTCCAGCTCGTCGGCCTGGTGGCGGTCCAGCAGCTCCAGGCACTGGCGGACGTACCGGATCTGCGACTCGATCATGAACACCACCGAGTTGTGCCCCAGGCCGGTGTTCGGGCCGAGCAGGAAGAACAGGTTCGGGAAGCCCGAGACGGTGATGCCGTAGTAGGTCTCGATGCCCTGCTCGCGCCACTGCTTGGCCAGGTCGACGCCGCCCTTGCCGGTGATGTCCAGGTAGTCGAACGAGTCGACGACGTGGAACCCCGTGCCGTAGATGATCACGTCGACCTCGTGCTCGACGCCCGCCGCGTCCACCACGCTGTTCGCCCGCACCTCGGCGATGCCGTCGGTCACCAGGTCCACGTTCGGCCTGCTCAACGCCGGGTAGTAGTCGTTGCTGATCAGCACGCGCTTGCAGCCCATGGTGTAGTCGGGCGTCAGCTTCGCCCGCAACGCCTCGTCGGGCACCTGGCTGCGCATGTGCCGCTTCGCGATGTTCTGCGCGAACTCCATGATCTTCGGGTTCACCGCGAAGCCGAGCGCGCTCGACTCACGCGTCCAGTACACGAAGTCGCGGTACAGGCGCTGGGTGAACGGCAGCGCCCGGAACAGCTTCTGCTCCCAGGTCCGGATGGACCGGTCCATCTTCGGCATGATCCACGGCGGCGTGCGCTGGAACAGGGTCAGGCCGCCGACCTCGTCCACGATCCGCGGCACAAACTGGATGGCGCTCGCGCCCGTGCCGACCACGGCGACCTTCTTGCCGCGCAGGTCGTAGTCGTGGTCCCACTCGGCCGAGTGGAACGTCCTGCCGGTGAAGTCCTCGATGCCCGGCAGGGTCGGGATGTTCGGGATGTGCAACGCGCCGACACCCGCGACCACGGCCTTCGCCGTGTAGGTGTCGCCGTGCTCGGTGGCGACGTGCCAGACCTTCGCGTCCTCGTCCCACCGCGCGCCGCTGACCTTGGTGTTGAACCGGATGTGCTCGCGCAGCCGGTACTTCTCCGCCACCCGCTTGAGGTAGTCCCAGATCTCGGGCTGCCGGGCGAACATGCGCGACCAGCGCGGGTTCAGCTCGAACGAGAAGGAGTACATGTGGGACGGGACGTCGCACGCGCAGCCGGGGTAGGAGTTGTCCCGCCAGGTGCCGCCGAGGTCGGCCGCCTTCTCCAGCACCACGAAGTCGCGTTTCCCGGTGCGCTTCAGCTCGATCGCCATGCCCAGGCCGGAGAAGCCCGTGCCGATGATCAGGACTTCGACCTCTCGGTGCATGCCCGTCTCCTCCAAGTCCGCTCACATACTCCGCAGTAGGTTACTCGAAGTAAGTTACCTCCGGTAGTCTGGACTTCGTGACCACGACCGAGCCGCGCCGCAGGCGGATGCCCAAGGCCCAGCGCAAGGCGCAGATGCTCGACATCGCCGAGGGCGTCTTCGCCGAGCGCGGCTACCTGGCGGCGTCGATGGACGAGATCGCCGAACGGGTCGGGGTGTCCAAGCCGATGCTCTACGAGTACTTCGGCTCCAAGGAAGGCCTGCTCATCGGCTGCATCCACCGCGCGCGCACGGAACTGCTCGACCGCACGCAGCAGGCGATCACCGGCGCGGACGGGCCCGAGGAGGTCCTGCGGCGCGGCCTGATGGCGTTCTTCGAGTTCATCGCCGAGCACAAGCAGTCGTGGTCGTTGCTGCGGCAGGAGGCGGCGATCACCGTGCCGTCGGCCGTCGAGGAGGTCGAGGGCATCCGGCGGCAGCAGACCGACCTGATCGCGGCCGTGATCGGCAGCTTCGACTCCGATGTGGACGCGGTCGAGGCCGAGGCGTTCGCCGAGATCGTGGTGGGCTCGACCGAACGGCTGGCGCTGTGGTGCGAGCGCAGGCCCGAGGTGGGGCCCGCGCTCGCGACGGCCTACGTCATGGACGTCGTGTGGCGGGGCGTGGCGAGCCGGCTCACGCCCGCCGGCGGCGCGGTCAGGCGCGACGGCGACGGCTGAACAGCAGCAGCAACGCCCCGGCCAGCAACGCGGCCAGGCCGCCCACGCCCGTCCACAGCGGCGCGGCGCCCGTGCTCGCCAACGCCTGCCCCGCGGACGCCGACACCACGCGCGGCGGCACGGTGGTCGTCAGCGCCGGCGCGGTGGCGGTGGTGGTGGTCGTTCCCGGGACCGTGGTGCCCGCGACGGCCGTCGTGGTGGTCGACGCGGTCGTGGTGCCGGCGACCGCCGTCGTGGTCGTGGCGGTCGTGGTCGCGGACGCCGACGTGCCGGACACGGCGGTCGTCGTCGTGGTCACGCTGGTGGACCAGCCACCGGTCGACGTCGTCGTGGGGTTGGTGGTCGTGGTGTGGCACGGCGGGTCGCCGCGGTGCCGGCACACGTCACCCCGGACCGGGTCGCCCCACCCGTCCGGCACGTGCCACGACGGATCGGCCAACGCCACCCCGGGCGCGATCGCGAGACCCAGCGCCAGGCACACCACAACGACCACTCGACGACTCATGACGACCTCTCAGACCAAAGGGATTACTCCAAATGGCCTATCGACGTCCGATGGCGGGGCGTTACGGGTCATGCACGGTGTGTACCCGGTTTTCGAGTACACGATCGGGTGGCACATGGGGGCGTCGAGGCCTCATCAGCGCCTCTCACTCGATAGAAGGGGACGACGCGCGTTCATCCCCAAACGCCGGTCAGATGAGCAGACGACCGACGGAAGGCCAGGCATGTCCACACTCCCCATCACCGCGAACTACCGGCGCAACGGCGACGACTGGGCGGTCACCGTCCGCGCGGCGGGCAAAGAACTCGACGCGACCGCACCGGGCTTGATCGCGGCCCGGCTGGCCGCCGACCAACTGGTGGAGGAGATCGCCCTCGGGCGCTCCGCGCGCGCCGTCGTGCACCTGCTCGACGGCGACGCGCTCGCGTTCTCGGTGGCCTACCTGCACACCCGCGCGGGCCTCGCGCCGCCGGCGGCGGGGTGAACCCGAAGCGGCGCGGCGCGCGGGCCGGTGCTCGACGCCGGGATCCGGGCTCACCAGGCCTAGGATGTCCGGCCAAAGGCGACAGGAGCGCGAAATGGCCACACCGGTGTACAGCGGGGCCGCTCGGACCCCGCAGCGGGGCAGACCCAGGGACGCCAGCCGGGACGACGCGTTGCGACAGGCCGCGCTGGAGGTGATGGCCGAAGTCGGGTACCGCGCGCTGACGATGGACGCCGTCGCGGCGCGCGCCCGTGCGGGCAAGGCGACGATCTACCGGCGGTGGGAGTCCAAGCTCGACCTCGTGATCGACACGTGCACGCAGCTCGCCCAGCAGAACCTGACCGAGCCGGACACCGGGTCGCTCGCCGGCGACCTGCGGGAGTTCCTGAGCGCGTTCGCCGCGTTCCTGTCCGGCCCGATCGGCAAGGCGGCGCAGGCGCTCGTCGGCGAGCTGCCGCACGAGCCGGAACTCGCCTCGGCGTTCCGCGAGACGTTCCTGACCGCGCAGCGGGGCGTGCTGCGGCGCATCCTGGAGCGCGCCGAGGAACGCGGCGAACTGCGCCAGGACGCGCCGCGCGGCATGGCCGTCGAGATCGCGGGCGCGGCCCTGATCTACCGGCTGATGCTCACCGGCGACCCGCTCGACCTGCCGTTCGTCGACCGCGTGGTGGACCAGGTGCTGGTGCCCCTCGTCGCCAAGGGGCAGTAGGGCGCGGTCAGCAGCAGGGCGCGGTCAGCGGAACAGCTTGCGCAGCAGGGCGAACCCGACGAGCACGGCCACCGCGATCAGCGAGTACCGGATCTTGGGTTCGTCGAGCTTCGCGCGCACGCTCTCCTTGCCGGACTCGACGAAGCGCTGGGGATTCGCCCTCGTCCCCAGTTCGTCGAGGGTCACGGCCAGCGCGTCGCGAGCCTGCTCGATCTCGCGCTGGATGGTGTCGGGATCGCGGGCCACATCTCCTCCTAGCTGCTGCTCCTTGGTCACAACCGTAGTTGAGGCGCGGTGGCGGCGTTGACCTGACCGGCCGACGGGCGTTTCGGTAACGCTGTTTTCACCCAGGTGGCCCTCGTCACCGGACGGCGCGGGCCTGCCGATAAGCTTGCCGCGCCGGGCTCGTAGCCCAATTGGCAGAGGCACACGGTTTAGGTCCGTGCCAGTGAGAGTTCGAGTCTCTCCGAGCCCACGTCGCCGGCGACCCTCGGCGGTGATCCGCCGGGGGCCGTTCACGTGGTGTAGCGCAGGACCTCCAGCATCGACTGCGGGTTCACCGCGGCCGGGTCCGGTTCCTCGCAGGCGGCCAGCTCCGCGCGGATCGCGGCGACGTCCAGGCCCGTGCCGATGAGCACCAGCTCGGTGCGCCGCGGTCCCGGCCACGCCGACCGCTCGAACCGCAGGAACGCGCCGACGGTGTGCAGGCCGAACCGCTGCCGGTGGCCGGGCACGTCGAACCGGACGAAGCCCTTGATCCGGTACAGGCCTTCGGGGCGTGCGTCGAGGAAGGCCATGAGCCGCAACGGGTCCAGGGCGCCGCCGGTGAACTCCACGCTGTCGTAGTGCACGTGGTCGTGCTCTTCGTCCAGCAGGTCCTCGAAGGACAGTTGGCCGAACCGCTCGCGTGGGCGTGGGTCGAACAGCAGGGCCGGGTCCACGCGGCCGTACGACGACTCCACCACGGGCACGCCCGGCTTGAGCCGGTGGATCTCGGCGGTGAGCTCGGGCGCGTTCGTGACGCGGTCGACCTTGTTGAGCACGACCAGGTCGGCCACGCGCAGGTGCTTGGCCAGGTCGTCGGGGAACTCGGCGGCGTCGACCAGCAGCACCAGGCCGCCGTAGGTCAGGCGGGGGTTCTCGGTGGCGAGCACCATCCGTGCCATGGCCTGCGGTTCGGCCAGGCCGCTCGCCTCGATCACGATGACGTCGACCAGGGAGTCCAGCTTGGCCAGCATCGCGTCGAGCCCGCTCACGTCGACCGCGCAGCACAGGCACCCGTTGCTCAGCGAGACGGTCGAGTCGACCTGCCCGGCCACGCTCATAGCGTCGATGCCGATGGCCCCGAAGTCGTTCACCACGACCCCGATCCGCGTGCCGCGGCTGCCGCCGAGCAGGTGGTTGAGCAACGTCGTCTTGCCGGCGCCGAGGAACCCCGCGACCACCACCACCGGGATCCGCTTCACGCCACCCGATCCTACGACCCCCTCGTGAGTCGAACGCTCGGGTCCCGAGTGTCGAACGCTCAGGTCCCGAGAGTCCTACGTTCGCGACCCCTGAATTCAACGCTCAGGACGGCCCCGCGACGTTCCGAGCGTTGAACTCAGGGGTCCTGAACGTAGGACTCTCGGGACCTGGAGGTTCGACACTCGGGGCCTGGAGGTTCGACACTCGGGACCTGGAGGTTCGACTCACGGGGTGGTCAGGGCGATGAACTCGTCCATGGCGGCGTTGACGGCGGCCAGGTCGTCGGTGGCGATCAGGTCCAGCAGGAGGCCGCGGGCGACGGCCAGACCAAGGCGGGCACGCGCCGCGGCGACGGCGGGCGGGTGGCCGAGGGCGCGCTGGACGGCGGCCACCGGTTCCAGCCAGTCGGTGACGATGCCGTCCAACAGCGGCGTCACGCCGGGACGGCCCTGGGCGGCCTGGGCGTAGAGCTCGAAGAACAGGCGTTCGTGGGCGCGCAGGGCAGGGTCGGTGAGCGTGCGCCAGAACGCGCGGGCGGCCTCGGCCGGGTCGTCGGTCGGCAGGGACGCCAGCACGGCCCGCTGCTTCGCCTCGACCGCCCGCACGACCTCCACCAGCAGACCCTCCATCGAGCCGAAGTGGTAGATCAGCATCCGGTGGCTCGTGCCCACCGCCTCGGCCAGCCCGCGCAGGCTCACGTCCGCCAAGCCGTGCGACGCCAGGTGCTCGACGACCGCGGTGAGCAGGCGCTGACGTGCGGCCCCTTGTTCCGTCATGTACCAAATGGTACATGTACCACATGGTACAACGAGTGGACGTGCGGGTCCGCAGTGAAGCACCCCCGGAACGGGTTTACCGCCTGGTCGCGGACGGTTCGACGTGGCCGAGCTGGTCGCCGGTCGTGCGGTACGAGCGGGAACGGGCCGGTGACGCGAATGGGGTCGGCGAAGTGCGGGTATTCCACAACCAAGGCCGCAAGGCGCTGACGAGGGAGGAGGTCGTCGAACTGACGCCGAACCGGCGGGTGGGCTACACCCTGCTCTCGGGTCTCGCCATCAGGGACTACCGGGCGTTCATCGACCTCACGCCGGACGGCGACGGGACCGCGATCCGCTGGCACTCGTCGTTCGAGCCGAAGGCGCGGGGGACGGGGTGGCTCTACCGCCTGGTGCTCCAAGCCGTGATCTCGCGTTACGCCAAGGGCTTGGCCGCGCACGCCGCGGTGGGGAACTGAGGTTTTCCACACCCGGGTGTGCGGCAGGCTTCATGGCGACGGCATCGGCGCGTTCGTAACTTGGCATCATGGACGTCGTCTCGTGGGTCACCGACATGATGGAAGCGCTCGGCGCGCCCGGCGCCGGGATCGCGATCGCGCTGGAGAACCTGTTCCCGCCCCTGCCCAGCGAGCTGTTCCTGCCCCTGGCGGGCTTCACCGCGAGCCAGGGCAAGATGAACCTGCTCGCCGCGATCCTGTGGACCACCACCGGGTCGGTCGCCGGCGCGCTCGCGCTGTACTACCTCGGCGCACTGCTCGGTCGTGACCGGATCAGGGCCATCGCCCAACGCCTGCCGCTGGTCGACGTGTCCGATGTGGACCGCACCGAGCAGTGGTTCGCCCGGCACGGCAAGGCGACGGTGTTCTTCGGCCGCATGGTGCCGATCTTCCGCAGCCTCATCTCCATCCCCGCGGGCGTCGAGCGCATGCCCCTGCCCAGCTTCCTGCTGCTCACCGCGGCCGGCAGCCTGATCTGGAACTCCGCGCTCATCCTCGCCGGGTACGTGCTGGGCGAGAACTACCACCTGATCGACCAGTACATGGGCGTCGTGTCGAAGGTCGTGATCGGCCTGGTCGTGGTGGCTGTCGCGTGGTTCGTCGTGTCACGCCTGTCCCGGCAGAAGAAGAAGGCTCAGACCCGCAAGTAGCGCAGGATCGCCAGCACGCGCCGACTGTAGCCGTCCACATCGGACAGGCCGAGCTTGTCGAAGATCGAGTTGATGTGCTTCTCCACCGCGCTGCGCGACACGTGCAGGCGGGACCCGATGGCGTTGTTCGTGTGCCCCTCGGCCATGAGCCCCAGCACCTGGCGCTCCCGCTCGGTCAGCACGTCCAGCGGGTGGCTCGTGCGGGCCAGCAGCCGCCGCACCACCTCCGGGTCGAACGCCACGTCGCCCGCGCCGACCCGGCGCAACGCGTCGAGGAACTCCTCCACCTGCACGACGCGGTCCTTGAGCAGGTAGCCCACGCCGTCGGCGTGCTCGGTGAGCAGGTCGACGGCGTAGCGCTGCTCGACGTACTGCGACAGCACCAGCACACCGACACCGGGGAACCGCCGGCGGATCTCCAACGCGGCCTTCAGGCCCTCGTCGGAGTTCGTCGGCGGCATCCGCACGTCGGTCACCACGACGTCCGGCACGTGCGCCGCCACAGCACTGACCAGCGCTTCCGCGTCACCGACGGCGGCGAGCACGTCGTGCCCCTCCTCGACGAGCAGCCGCACGAGCCCTTCGCGCAGCAACGTCGAGTCCTCGGCCAGGATCACCCGCACGGCACCTCCGCGGTGATCACCGTCGGGCCGCCGGCCGGGCTGGTCACGTCGAACGCGCCGTCCAGCGCGAGCACCCGCCGGGACAGCCCGGCCAGCCCACCGCCCGCCGGGTCGGCTCCCCCGACGCCGTCGTCCGCGATCCGCACCCGCACCGCGCCCTCCTCCTCGGTGACGTCCACGCCGATCATGGTCGCACCCGAGTGCTTGGCCGCGTTGGTCACCGCCTCGCACACCACGAAGTACACGGCCGTCTCCACCTGCGGTGCGGCGGTCAGGGGCGCGCACCGGATGCGCACGGGGATCGCGGACCGGTCCGCCACCGCTTCCAGCGCCTCGACCAGCCCCGACGAGTCCAGCGCCGCCGGGTAGACCCGCCAGGCCACCTCGCGCAGGTCCTCCAGCACGTGCCGGGACTCCTCGTGCGCCTGGGCCAGCAGGGCGTCGGCGTGGTCGGGGTTGCGGCGGGCGCGGCCGAGCAGCATGCCCAGCGCGACCAGCCGCTGCTGCACGCCGTCGTGCAAGTCGCGCTCGATGCGCCGCCGCTCGGCGTCCACCGCCGCCACGATGCCCGCCCGGCTCGCGGCCAGCTCGTCGATGCGCAGGCGCAGCAGCTCGGCCTCGCTCGGGCCGAGCCACCGCCGGGCGACCTTGCCCTCCAGCGCGACGACGCCGATGATGCCCTGCACCTCGATGTAGAGCAGGACCACGCCGATCGCCCCGGTCCACAGGAAGGCCGCCCAGCCGTCCGAGGGGTCCAGGCCGCTGCGCGGACCGCCCATGACCAACCGGTACGCCACGATCACGGCCATCGCCAGCCCGTAGAACAGCCAGGCCAGCACGAACCCGCCGAACAGCCCGACCGCCGACCGCACGGCCAGGTAGCGCACCGCCTGCTCCCGGGTCGGCTCGGCGCTGTCGATGCCGAGGAACGCCCGCAGCCGCCGCCGTTCCAACCCGGCCACGGCCACTGCCGCCTTCCGGGTGAACACCACGACGAACAGATCGACCAGCGCTGTTGCGAAGCCGAGCAACAACCCGGCAACGACGCGCAACCCCCTGTGCACCTCGCCGAGGCTAGTAGACCCGATTGAGCTATTGGCCTGCGCACAGCGGCTGCCGAGGATCTCTGGTGTGGGCACAATCGCGGTCATCGGCGCAGGTCAGGCGGGCCTCGTGTTGTCGGCGGCGCTCTTGCGCGCCGGATGGCGGGTCACCCTCTACTCCGACCGGACGGCGGACGACCACCTCGACGACCGCGGCCGGCCGACCGCCTGCCTGTTCGGCGACCAGGTCGAGTACGAGGCCGACCTGGGCCTGTCCCTCTGGCCCGAGGCGTCCCGGGTGCGGCGCATCCACCTCGACCTGTTCACGGACGACCGCTCGTTGGCGTTCTCCGTCGACGCGCCGCTGCGCAAGCCCGCGCTGGCCGTGGACCAGCGGTTGAAGTTCTCCGCCGGGCTGCGGGAGGTGGAGCGGCGGGGTGCGTCGGTGGTGATCGGCACGGTCGGCGTGGACGACTTGGACCGGTTGGCGGCGTCGCACGACCTGGTCGTCGTCACGGCCGGGCACAAGTCGCTGACCGGCCTGTTCGAACGCGACCCGGTCAGGTCGGTGCACTCGGAGCCGCAGCGCAGCCTGTTCATGGTCAACATCCACGGCTACGACATGGCCGCGCGGCCCGAGCACCGGGAGGGGGTGTTCTCGTTCTTGCCGGGCACGCTGGAGGTGTTCTGGATCCCGTTCTTCGACAAGGACGTCGGCGAGTCGCGCAGCATCGTGGTGGAGGCGACTCCGGGTGGCCGCGGCGACCGGTTCGGCGACGTGACCTCGGCCGACGAGGGGCTGGAGGTGCTGAAGTCCGTGGTGGACGACCTGTTCCCGCACGAGTCGGAGTTCCTGCGGCCCGCGCGCGCCACCAGCCCGGTGACGTGGATCAAGGGCCAGATCGTGCCGGTGGTGCGCAAGCCGGTGGCCGTGCTGCCGTCCGGCCGACACGTGCTGGGCCTCGGCGACGCCGTCGTGCTCAACGACCCGCTGGCGGGCCAGGGCGCGAACAACGCCACCCGGATGGCGCGGTTCTTCGCCGAGGAGCTGGCCGCGCACGAGGGGCCGTTCACCGCGGCGTGGCTGACCGAGCGGTTCGACGAGTGGTGGGAGCGCGGCTGCTACACCAGCGACTTCTCCAACGGCCTGCTCGCGCCGCTCAACGACGAGCAGAAGACCGTGATGCTGGCCGCGTCACGCCGGGAGGACATCGGCGAGCAGCTGTGGGAGGGGTTCAACGACCCGTCCTCGCTGTTCCCCTGGTTCTTCGACGCGGCGGCCACCCGCGAGTTCCTGGCCCGGCGCAACGTGGGCAGGCTGGACCTGCTGCGCTACAAGCTGGGCGTCGGCGCGAACCTGCTCGGCCAGAAGGCGTCGCGCCTGTTCAGGCGGCCTCTCGGCGGGACAGCGACGCCTTGATCTCCCGCGCCGCCGCACGGCCCGCCCTGGTGGCGCCGACCGTGCTGGCCGACGGCCCGTAGCCGACGAGGTGCACGCGCGGGTCCGCCACGACCCTGGTGCCGTCGAGCCCGATGCCACCGCCGGGCCCGCGCAGGCGCAGCGGTGCGAGGTGGTCGAGGGCGGCGCGGAACCCGGTCGCCCACAGGATGGCGTCGACGTGCTCGTGCGTGCCGTCGGGCCAGACCACGCCGTCCTCGGTGATCCGCTCGAACACCGGCCGCCGGTCCAGCACGCCGGTCCGGAGGGCGTCGCGGACGGCCGGGGTGAGGTTCAGCCCGGTCACGCTGACCACGCTGCGGGGCGGCAACCCCTGCCGGACCCGTTCGTCGACCTTGGCGACCACGGCACGGCCCAGTTCCGGCGTGAACGGCTCGTCGAAGAACTCCGGCTCCCGGCGCGTCGCCCAGGTGGTGCGGGCGGCGTACCGGTCGATCTCCAGCAACTGCTGCACCGCGGACGTGCCGCCACCGACCACCACCACGTGCTGCCCGGTGAACTCCTCGGGACCCCGGTACTGCGAGGAGTGCAGCTGACGGCCCCGGAACAGCTCCTGACCGGGGTAGCGGGGCCAGAACGGGCGGGTCCACGTGCCGGTGGCGTTGACCAGCGCGCGGGTCTCCCAGGCGCCGTGGTCGGTCTCGACGCGCAGCAGCCCGCCGTGGTCGCGGACGGCGTGCACGCGTACCGGCCGCCGCACGTCGAGGCCGTTGCGGCGTTCGAAGTCGGCGAAGTACGCGGGCAGCACCTCGTTGGCGGGCGCGGTCGGGTCCGGCTCGGCGAACGGCATGCCCGGCAGGTCGTGGATGCCGTGCACGGTCGCCATCCGCAGCGTCGGCCAGCGGTGCCGCCACGCGCCGCCCGGACCCCCGTCGGCGTCCAGCACGACGTGGTCGAGGTTCGCGCGCTTGAGGAAGTAGGCCGCGGACAACCCCGCCTGACCTGCACCGACGACCACGACGTCCATGTCATGGACAACGCCGGCGCACGGCCGGGCGCTTCCCGGTGTCGCGACCGTCACACCAGGAAGGCTTTCGAGGTCTTCGGCGTTGGTCGAAGGCATGAGTCGACTTCACGACGTGCCGCTGTCCGCCCTCGACCTCGCCACGGTCACCACGGCGACGGACGCGCGCACGGCGCTGAGGCACACGCGTGAGCTGGCCCAGCACGTCGAACGGCTCGGCTTCACCCGGTTCTGGCTGGCCGAGCACCACAACATGCCCGGTGTCGCCAGCTCCTCCCCCGCGATCCTCATCGGCCACGTCGCCGACGCCACCACCACGCTGCGCGTCGGCTCGGGCGGCGTGATGCTGCCCAACCACCCGCCGCTGGTCGTGGCCGAGCAGTTCGGCACGCTGTCCGCCCTGCACCCCGGCCGCATCGACCTGGGCATCGGCCGCGCGCCCGGCACGGACCAGCGCACCGCCCGCGCGTTGCGCCGGACCACCGGCCCTCTCTCGGTGGACGACTTCCCGCAGCAGCTCAGCGAGCTGACCGGGTACTTCAACGGCACCGAGGAGCTCAACGCGATGCCCGCCGAGGGCAACAAGCCGGACCTGTTCCTGCTCGGGTCGAGCGGGTACAGCGCGCAGGTCGCGGGGCTGCTCGGGCTGCCGTTCGCGTTCGCCCACCACTTCAGCGCGGAGAACACGCTGCCCGCGCTGGCGCTGTACCGCGAGCGGTTCCGGCCCTCCGAGCGGCTCGCGGAGCCGTACGCGCTGGTCTGCGCCTCGGTGGTGGTGGCCGACACCGACGAGCAGGCGCTGCACATCGCCGGTCCCGGCGCGCTCGCGTTCGTCAAGCTGCGCAGCGGGCGGCCCGGTCCGCTGGCCACGTCCCAGGAGGCCGCCGACTACCCGTACACCGACGTCGAGCGGCTGATCTTCGAGGACCGGCTCGCGTCGCAGGTCATCGGCTCGCCGCGGACGGTCGCGGCGGAGCTGGAGCGGCTGCTGGAGGACACGGTGGCCGACGAGCTGATGGTCACCACGATGGTGGCCGAGCAGTCCGACCGGCTCCGGTCTTACGAGCTGCTGGCCGAACTCGCGGGACGTTCGCCCGTCCAGGGTTCGTCCGAACGGGTGAAGACTGAAGTAGAGGTGTAGCGATTCGGCCACGGGCCGCGATGATCGTAGTGGAGCGCGCACGCCCCCCGACGCGCTCCCCAACTTCCGGGCGATCCGCTCGCCCGGTGCTCGGCCGCCGACCCGCGTGGGCGCCTGCCAGGTGTGGTGCCGCCCACGCGGGCAGCCGTGCGTCATCACGGGTTGGCCACAGGCAGGCACCAGGTGCGAATCAAGGGCCTGGTTCGGCCACCGAGCACCCCCCGGCACCGTCATGGTGGTGGCAGTCGCAGTCAAGCCCACCGCCGGGGCGGGAAGGGGAGGTTCGTGAAGTTCGCCAGACTGGCCGTCGGCGTGTGCCTCGGCCTGGCAATGGCGGGATGTGCGGACCCCTCCGACATTTCCACGCCCCCCGGGCCGTCCGCGGTGGCCGAGCAGCGCGGTGACGCGCCGTCGTCGGCCGGGTCCACCGCCTTCGGCACGCAGCGCGTGTGGGGCAACGGCATGGCCGTGACCGTGCAGCCGCCCACGTCGCTCAAGCCGAGCGACACATCGTTCCCGCAGTCGCCGCGCACCGCCGTGTTCACCCTGACGGTGGTCAACGGCACCAAGACCGCCTACCGCACCAGCCAGCTGTCGCTGCGTGCGTTCGTCGACGGCGCGCCGGTCGCCGAGGTGCGCGACTCCGTGCAGGGGCTCAACGGCGTCGGCGCGGGGGTCACCGAGGTGGCACCCGGCGCGGAGACCGTGCTGACGGTGGCGTTCGCCGTGCCCGCCGAGCCCGTGCGGCTGCGGTTGGTGGTCGAGCCGAACGGTGCCAACCAGGAGCCCAGCGCGACGTTCGAGGGCGTGGCCTGACCTTGTAGCGTCTGGGGCCATGACCGAGCAGAAGCGCCTGTCCCCGGGCGACCAGGCCCCGGCGTTCACGCTGCCCGACAGCGAGGGCAAGCCCGTCTCGCTTTCCGACTACCTCGGCCGCTCCGTGGTCGTCTACTTCTACCCGGCCGCGGGCACGCCGGGCTGCACCAAGCAGGCGTGCGACTTCCGCGACAGCATCGGCGACCTGGCGACGTCGGGCTACGACGTCGTCGGCATCTCGCCGGACAAGCCGGAGAAGCTGGCCGCGTTCGCCGCCGCGGAAGGCCTGAACTTCCCGCTGCTGTCCGACGTGGACCGCAAGGTGCTGGCCGAGTGGGGCGCGTTCGGGGAGAAGCAGAACTACGGCCGGACCGTCCTGGGCGTGATCCGCTCGACGTTCCTGGTCGACCCCGAGGGCAAGGTCAAGAAGGCCATGTACAACGTCCGCGCCACCGGCCACGTGGCCAAGCTGCTGCGCGAACTGCCCGCCTGATCCCGACGGAGTGGCCCGCCGTGCGGTGCGCGGCGGGCTCCTGGCTACTTCGCCAGCTCGCGCAGGTGCGGGAGGAGCAGGCGCAGGGCGCGGCCGCGGTGGGAGAGGGCGTCCTTCTCGTCCGGGGTCAGTTCGGCGGACGTCACGTCGTGGCCTTCGGGGCGGAAGATCGGGTCGTAGCCGAAGCCGTTCCCGCCGGCCGGTTCGCGGGTGATCGTGCCGCGCCACTCGCCGCGCACGACGGTCTCCGCGTCGGGGCCCGCCACGAACGCGGCCGTGCAGACGAAGGCCGCGCCGCGGCGCTCGTCCGGGACGTCGCGCAGTTGGCCCAAGACCAGGTCGAGGTTGGCCTGGTCGTCGCCGTGCCGGCCGGACCAGCGGGCCGAGAGGACGCCCGGCATGCCGTTGAGGGCGTCGATGGCGATGCCGGAGTCGTCCGCGACCGACGGCAGGCCGGTGGCGTTGAACGCGTCACGGGCCTTGGCCAGGGCGTTGCCCTCGAACGTCGGGTCGGTCTCCGGCGCCTCCGGGAACTCCGGCACGTCGTCCAGGCCGACGACCTCGATCCCCGCCAGCCCCTCGGCCAGCAGGATGCGGCGCAGTTCGCCGAGCTTCTTCTTGTTCCGCGACGCGAGCAGCAGCTTCACTTCTTCTTCACCTTCGGCTCGGGCAGCACACCGGGGTACGGCAGGGCCAGCGCCTCCGCCTGGATGCGGTTGAGCTGCGCGCAGCCCTCCAGGGCCAGGTCGAGCATCTTGTCCAAGGTGGACCGAGCGAACGTCGCGCCCTCGCCCGTGCCCTGCACCTCGATCAGCGTGCCGGCGTCCGTGGCGACGACGTTCATGTCGACCTCGGCGCGCGAGTCCTCTTCGTACGGCAGGTCCAGGCGCACGCGGCCGTCCACGACGCCGACCGACACCGCCGACACGGCGCACGAGAGCGGCTGGGGGTCGGCCAGGCGGCCGGCGGCACCCAGGTAGGTGACGGCGTCGGCCAGGGCGACGTACGCGCCGGTGATGGCGGCGGTGCGGGTGCCGCCGTCGGCCTGGATCACGTCGCAGTCGATCACGATCGTGTTCTCGCCCAGCGCGGCCAGGTCGATGCACGCGCGCAGCGAACGCCCGATCAGGCGGCTGATCTCGTGGGTGCGCCCCCCGATCCGGCCCTTCACCGACTCACGGTCGCTGCGCGTGTGGGTGGCGGAGGGGAGCATCGCGTATTCGGCGGTCACCCAGCCGAGGCCCGAACCGGACCGCCACCGCGGCACGCCCTCGGTCACGCTGGCCGCGCACAGCACCCGCGTGTTGCCGAACTCGATCAGCACCGACCCCGCGGGCCACTGCTGGAAGCCGCGGGTGATCCGGATGTCGCGCAGCACGTCGTCGTTCCTGCCATCGGTCCTCAGCACGGCACTACCCTATGTCGCTGAACCCGGGAGCGACCCACCGGCGTAGGGAGAGGCATGGCACTCGCGAACGACCTGGTGACGATCTTCGGTCTCCCCGCGCACCCGCTGCTGGTCCACGCGGTGGTGGTGCTGCTCCCGATGGCCGCGGCGGGTGCGGCGGCGATGGCCGTGGTGCCGCGGTGGCGGCAGCGGTACGCGTGGCCGTTGTTGGGCGTGACGCTGCTGGGTGTCGGCTCGGTGCCGTTGGCCCAGTGGGCGGGTGACCAGCTCTACGTGCACTTCGAGTCGTTGGGCAACCCGTTGATCCAGCGGCACAGGGACCTGGGCAACGACCTGCTGCCGTTCGCGCTGGGTTTCGGCGTGGTCGTGGTGGCGCTGCTGGTCGCGGGCCGCCTGGCCGACCGCGAGCGGGCCGCCGCCGCCGAGGACCCGGCCGTGCCGAAGACCTGGCGCCGCATCGCCGTCGTCGTCGCCGTGCTGGTGATCGCCGCGGGCGCCGCCGCCACCGTGCAGACGGTCCGCATCGGCCACAGCGGCTCCACCGCCGTCTGGGACGGCATCGGCACCTCCTGACCCCCGCGAGTGTCGAACACCCAGGTCCCGAGTGTCGAACACCCAGGACCCGAGTGTCGAACGCTCCGGACCCCCGAATTCAACGCTCAGGCACCGCGGCGACGTGGTCGCGCGGTCGCGAATGGCGAACTCGGGGGTCCGGGGCGTTCGACACACCCGACCTGGAGGTTCGACACTCGGGACCTGAGGGTTCGACACTCGGGTCAGGTGGGGAGGGTCAGGGGGGTGGGAGGTGCGGACTTCAGGGTGCGGGTGACGGTGCACAGCTGGTCGATGGCGCGGCGGATGGCGGTTTCCAGGGCGGCGCGCTCGGTGTCGTCCAACGTGGAGACGTCGTAGTCGAGGGCGACCGGGACGCTGGTCAGCGAGTGGCCGTCCGCGGAGCGCACGTCGTCCGCACGGGCCACCAGGTCGCCGTCCACGCGGCGGGTGATCAGCGTCTCCGCCGTCACGGCCGCGCAGCCGGCCGCCGCCGCGAGCAGCAGCTCCACCGGCGTGAACGCGCCCTCCGCCCCCTTGCGCCCGACGCGCACCGAAGCGCCCCGGTCGTTCGTGGCCACGAAATCGTGCTGTCCGACCCGGCGCACCTCGACGTTCGACACGTCATCGACGTTAGTCGATCCGGTCCTCCGTGGCTGCCGCGATCTTGCGCACATAGCCGATGTCGCCGCAATCGTCGTCCAACCGGCTCTGCCGGATCTCGGTGAACAGCCGGCCCAGCTCCTCCCGCCGCTCGTCGGACACCTCCTGCCGCGCGTCGTTGAGGATCGTGCGCTCCTCCTCGTCCACGTGGTGGTTGAGCGCCTCGACCAGCTCCTCCAGCTTGCTCTCCCACTCCTCGGAGCTCGTGTCCTCGACCTCCATCAACGCCAGCAGCGCCTGGTGGCCCTCGGCGTGCTCCTCCGCCCCGTGGTCGACCTCGTCGTTGTCGACCTCCTTGTACCGCTTGAGCGCCGGGTACACCTCGGTCTCCTCGGCCTCGGCGTGCGCGACGAGCAGCGCCGCCAGTTCGCTCAACGCCATCGCGCGGTCGGACTCGCGGTCGCGCAACGTGCGGAACAGCTCCTCGAACCTGCGGTGGTCGGCCAGGATCAGCTCGACGACATCAGTTGCCATGGCCGCCGATTACCCGGACCTTCGAGCCGTCAACCGCGTACGTGTCGCCCTGGGCGACCACCTCCACCGGTCCGGCGAACTCACCCCGCGCCTCGGCCAGCACGGCGTCGCGATCGGTCCACGGCGCGATGTGCGTGAGCAGCAGCCGCCCCGCACCCGCCTGCGCCGCCACCCGCCCCGCCTGCACACCGGACAGGTGCGTGCCGGCCGGCCGGTCCTCGGTGTGCGTCCACGTCGCCTCGGACAGCAGCACGTCCACGTCGCGCGCCAGGTCGAGCAACGCCTCGCACGGCCCGGTGTCACCGGTGTAGGCCAACGTCGCGGTCTTGGTCGCGATGCGGAACCCGTACGCCTCGGTGGGGTGGTCGACCCGGACCGCCGTGATCTCGAACGGACCGACGCGCGTCACCGCGCCCTCAGTGAGGGTGTGGAACTCGAACACGTCGCTCAGGTCCGTGGTGAGCAGTTCGTCGGCGGTCTCGGCGTACGCGCGGGCGAAGCGGTCGGCGGTCTCGGCGGGCCCGTGCACGGGCAGCCGGCGTTCACGGGTGTCGTACGGCGGGTGGGTGTGGTAGCGGCGGATGACCGCCAGGGTGGTGAAGTCGGCGCAGTGGTCCGGGTGCAGGTGGGAGAACAGCAGGGCGTCCAACGAGAACGCGTCGTGACGCGCCTGCAACGCCGCCAGGACACCGCTGCCCAGTTCGATCGCGAGCCGGCAGCCCTCCGCCTCGACGAGGTAGCCGGATGCGGGTCCGTGCGGTCCCGGCAGGCTGCCCGAGCAGCCGAGGATGGTCAACAGCACCCACGGAGCGTGCCAGGTCAGCCGTGGGCTTGGAAGGTCGCGCTTTCCAACCCGGGCAGGAATCGGTGCGCCAACCGGGTGAACGGCTCCACCGGCCCGGTGCAACTGAACCGCTGGTCGGGGTCGCCGGCGCGGAACAGGTCGTGCTCGGTCAGCACCCGCACGACGTCCTTCACGGTCTCCTCCGCGCTGGAGACGAGCGTCACGCCGTCGCCCATGACGATCTGCAGCACGCCGGTCAGCAACGGGTAGTGCGTGCAGCCCAGGACGAGCGTGTCGACCTCGGCCCGCTGCAACGGTTCCAGGTACGCCTGCGCCAGGCCGAGGACCTGCCGGCCGGAGGTGGTGCCGCGTTCCACGAAGTCCACGAACCTCGGGCACGCGACCGCGGTGACCTCGATGTCCCGTGCGGCGGCGAACGCGTCCTGGTACGCGCCTGACGCGATCGTGCCCACCGTGCCGATGACGCCGACGCGGCCCGTCCGGGTGGTGGCGACGGCGCGCCTCACGGCCGGCAGCACCACCTCGATCACCGGGATGTCGTAACGCTCACGCGCGTCGCGCAGGCACGCCGCGGAGGCCGTGTTGCACGCGATGACCAGCAGCTTGGCCCCGTCGGCGACCTGCCGGTCCATCACCTCCAGCGCGAACTTCCGCGCTTGGGCGATCGGCAGCGGTCCGTACGGGCAGTTGACCGTGTCGCCCACGTAGCGGATCCGCTCGGCCGGCAACTGGTCCATGATCGCCCGTGCGACGGTCAGCCCGCCCACGCCGGAGTCGAAGATCGCGATGGGCGAATCGGCGGTGGCGGTCACGCTCCCAGCGTAGTCGCGGCGCCCTTCCTGGCATCCCGGGCAACGCCCCAGGCCGCGAGGACGCCGCCGAGCGCGCCGAACAGGTGGCCTTCCCAGGAGATGCCGGGCTGGCCGGGCAGCACGCCCCACAGCGCCGCGCCGTAGAGCGCGAAGACCACCACGGCCAGCACGATCTGCAGCACGCTGCGCGCGAAGACCCCGCGCACCAGCAGGAACACCAGGAAGCCGAACACCAGGCCGGACGCGCCGATGTGGCTGCCGTACGAGCCGAAGAGCCACACGCCGAGCCCGCTGGTCAGCCAGATGACCGCGGTGACCTGGAGGAACTGCTTGATCCCGCCGGACGTGGCCAGGTAGGACAGCACGAGCAGCGGCACGGCGTTGCCGGTCAGGTGGGTCCAGTCGCCGTGCAGCAGCGGGAACCACAGGATGTTGTCCCACTGGCTGAAATCACGCGGGATCACCCCGTCGTCGTCGAGCCTGCCGCCCAGCACGGTGTCGATCGCCTCGACCACGTAGAGCAGTCCGACGAAGCCGAGCACGACCACGGCCGACAGCACGGGTCGCGGCGGCACGACGCGCTTGGCCAACGGCTTGGGCCGCTTGGCCGGTGTCGGCGCGGCGGCCACCGGGTCGGGCGTCGGAGGCGTGAAGGGGCCGGTGGGGTCCACGTCACCAGGCTACGCGGGGAACAGGTGTTCAGCGGCGGACTTCCGCGTCTTCACCGTGGGCCGCGGGGCGTCGCCGTAGGCTGTGCCGGTGTCGATCGAAGTGGCGGTGCGGGCCGAAGCGGAACTGGGTGAGGCCCCCACGTGGGACCACGCCAGCGGAACGCTGCTCTGGGTGGACGTCCTCGGCAGCGAGGTGCACCGGTACAGCCCGTCGCGCGACGACGACGCCGTCCTCGAAGTGCCGCAGCACGTGGGCGCGGCCAAGCCGCGGTCCAGGGGCGGCCTGGTGCTGAACCTGCGCGACGGCGTGGCGCTGATCGACCGGGACGGGGTCAAGACGTGGCTCGTCTACTGGGCCCGCGACGGCGTGCGGGGCAACGACGCCGCGGTCGACCCGGCGGGCCGGCTGTGGGCGGGCACGATGCGCTACGACGAGGACCCGGGCGGCTGGCTGGCCCGCGTGGAGCCCAGCGGTGACGCGAAGGTCGTGCTGGACAAGGTGAGCGTCAGCAACGGCATCGGCTGGAGCCCGGACAGCAGGCTCATGTACTACGTCGACTCGGCGGAGCGGCGGATCGACGTGCTCGACTACGACCGCGAGACCGGTGAGGCGACGAACCGGCGTCCGCTGGCGGACGTGCCGCGCGGGCTGCCCGACGGCCTCACCGTGGACGCGGCCGGCGCGATCTGGGTCGCGCTGTGGGGCGGCGCGGCGCTGCACCGGTACACGCCGGACGGCGCGCTGGACCGCGAGATCGAGCTGCCGGTCGGTCAGCCGACGGCGTGCTGCTTCGGCGGCGCGGACTTCACCGACCTCTACGTGACGACCGCGCGGGTCGGGCTGGGCGAGGGCGCGTCGAGCGAGCTGGCCGGGTCGGTCCTGGTGCTGCCGGGCGTCGGCGAGGGCCTGCCGTCCACCGCGTTCGCGGGCTAGACCGCGTAGGTCGCGCCGGGGGTGGCCAGCGTGACGGGACCGGGGAACGCCTCGGCCGCGTCGCGCAGCACCCCGTCGCGGTCCGACCACGGCAGCACGTGGGTCAGCACCAGCCGGCCGACGCCGGCCGACCTGGCCACCTCGCCCGCCTCCCGGCCGCTCATGTGCAGGTAGTTGGCCCGGCCGGCCTGCGCGCGCCACGCCGAGTCGGCCAGCAGCAGGTCCGCGCCCTCGGCCAGCCGCACCAGCTCCGGGCACGGCACGGTGTCGCCGGTGAACACCAGCGACACGCCCCCGTGCGAGATGCGGAACCCGTAGGCCTCGCAGATGTGCCGCATCGCGGCCACCTCGACGTCCACCGGACCGACGGCGTAGTGGCCGGGCACGAGGGGCACGAAGTCGAACGTGTCGGTCAGGTCCGTGGTCGCCAGCTCGGCGCGGCTCGCGGCGTGCGCGTTGGCCAGCCGGGACGGTGCGTGCGCCGGCGCGAACACCGGCAACCGGCGCGCGCGGACGTCGTAGGGCGGCTCGGGGTGCTCGCGCCGGTAGACGGTGAGCGAGCCGAAGTCCGCGCAGTGGTCGAGGTGCAGGTGCGACAGCAGCACGGCGTCGAGGTCGAACGGGTCGCACAGGCGCGTGAGCGGGCCGAACACGCCGCTGCCCAGCTCCAGCACGATCCGCGCGCCGCCCGCCTCCACCAGGTACCCGGAGGTCGGCAGATCGGGCCCCGGCGCACTGCCCGCACACCCGAGCACCGTCAATTGCATGAGCTAAACGATAGCATCCCGACCGATCGCAAAAATGCGGGAAGACCGGCCGTTCCACTGTTTGCAATAGGGCTCCACACAGGTTCACTCGAATGCATCAACCGAGGTGAGCGAGTTGTCGGAGCCTGCGGCTTTCCGAAGGACGGACAGTAACGCCGCATTTACCGGCGGCCCGGAAAACGCCTTGCCGGGTACCTGCCGGGAATGGGCCCACAAGGCCGCCGGACGGTATTCGGCACCACCGTGGCGCGGTCGGCCGAAACTTTCCGCGGCCGAGGGACGCGACCAAACGGGCGCATCGGGCGTTGCCGCAGCTCACCACGCCATTTGAGACTCGCAACATTCACGAAACTCATTGTCCGCGACCGCGTCACAACACATAGTGACGACAACTCACGCCGTGATCCTCAAGGAGGAGGGAATGGTCTTGAGAACCCTGCTGGCCGTGGTGCTGCTGGTGGCCGCGCCGCTGATGTCCTCGACCGCCGCGAGCGCCGCGCCCGCCCCGAGAACCGGGCCGGTCGCGCTGGCGTGCAACGGTTACGTCGCGCTGACCTACGACGACGGCCCGAACGCGCAGTTCACCCGTCCCCTGATCAGCGCGCTGCGCTCGGCGGGCGCACGGGCCACGTTCTTCGACCTCGGCTCACGCGTGCAGCAGCAACCGCAGCTGACCCGCGAGACCGCGCAGGCGGGCATGTGGGTCGGCAACCACTCGTGGTCGCACCCGTACCTGACGAACCTCAGCGCCGCCGCCGTGGCCAAGGAGCTGGGCGACACGCAGAACGCGATCCGCAACGCCACCGGCCAGACGCCGACGCTGTTCCGCCCGCCGTACGGCGCGACGAACTCGACCGTGCAGACCGAGGCGCGCCGGCTCGGCCTGACCCAGGTCACCTGGTCGGTCGACACGCAGGACTGGAACGGCGCGTCCACCGACGCCATCGTGCGGGCCGCGACGGGCGCGAACGCGGGCGGCATCGTGCTCATGCACGCGAGCTACCAGAACACGGTCAACGCCGTGCCGCGGATCGTGCAGGGCCTGGCGGCCAAGAACCTGTGCCCCGGCCGCATCGACAACACCGGACGGGTGGTGGCGCCGTGAAGGTCCTCGGCGCGATCGTGACCTCACTGGCCGCCGCGGCGGCGTTCGTGCTGGCCTTCGTCGCCGCACCGTCGGCTTCGGCCGCCACGCTGACCGAGGTCACGGGCTTCGGCACGAACCCCAGCAACCTGCGCATGCACCTGTACGTGCCGGACCGGGTCCAGCCCCGGCCGGGCGTGCTGCTGGCCGTGCACTACTGCACCGGCACCGGTCCGGCGTTCTACTCGGGCACGGACTTCGCCCGGCTGGCCGACCAGTACGGCTTCATCGTGATCTACCCGTCGGCGACCCGCAGCGGTCAGTGCTTCGACGTGTCGAGCGCGCAGGCGCTGCGGCGGGACGGGGGCAGCGACCCGGTCGGGCTGATGTCGATGGTCCGGTACGTGCTCCAGCGCCACAACGGCGACACGAGCCGCGTGTTCGTCACCGGCGTCTCGTCCGGCGCGATGACCACGAACGTGATGCTGGCCGACTACCCGGACGTGTTCGCCGCGGGCGCGGCGTTCGCGGGCGTGCCCGCCGGCTGCTTCGCCACCACCGACGGCTCCGGCTGGAACAGCCAGTGCGCCAACGGTCAGATCCTGCGCACGCCCCAGGAGTGGGGCAACACCGCCCGCGGCATGTACCCCGGCTACAGCGGCGCGCGGCCGCGCGTGCAGATCTGGCACGGCACCGCCGACGACACGCTGCGGTACCCGAACTTCGGCGAGACGATCGACCAGTGGACCAACGTCCACGGCCTGTCGACCACGCCGACGTCCACCGACAGCCCGCAGTCCGGCTGGACGCGCACCCGTTACGGGGACAAGGTCGAGGCCATCTCCATGCAGGGCACCGGCCACAACCTGATGGGCGCGGGCATGGCGTTGCGCGCGATCCAGTTCTTCGGTCTGGACAAGCCCGGCGACACCACTACGACCACCACCACCACAACCACAACCACGACCACCACCACGACTACGACTACGACGACCCCGCCGCCCGGCGACTGCAAGGTCACCTACGGCGTCAACAGCTGGAACACCGGCCTGACCGCGAGCATCACCATCGCCAACACCTCCGCCAGCGCGATCAACGGCTGGCAGCTCGCGTTCACCCTGCCCGGCGGGCAGACCATCACCAGCGGGTGGAACGCCACCTACTCCCCCACCAGCGGCGCCGTCACGGCCCGCAACGCGTCCTACAACGGCGCGCTCGCCGCGGGCGCGTCCGTCGGCATCGGGTTCCAGGCGACCCACAGCGGCAACACCGGCAAGCCGACCTCGTTCACGCTCAACGGCGTCGCGTGCACGATCGGCTGAGATGAGAAGGGCCCCGCACATGCCCGCGGGGCCCTTCTCGCGTTCCGGGCTCAGGCCCAGAGGTGACCGTCCAGCCGCGCCGCGGCCTCGTCCAACGTGCCCGCGTACGCGCCGGTGGACAGGTACTTCCACCCCGCGTCCGCGACCACGAACGCCACGTCCGCGGACTCGCCGCGGGCCGCCGCCTTCTCCGCCGCGGCCAGCGCCGCGTGCAGGATCGCGCCGGTGGAGATGCCCGCGAAGATGCCCTCCACCTCCAGCAGCTGCCGGGTCCGGCGCAGCGCGTCGTACGAGCCGACCGAGTAGCGGCCGGTCAGCACCTCGGCGTCGTACAGCTCGGGCACGAAGCCCTCGTCGAGGTTGCGCAGCCCGTAGACCAGCTCGCCGTACCGCGGCTCGGCCGCGATGACCTGCACGTCCGGCTTCTGCTCGCGCAGGTACCGGCCGACGCCGACCAGCGTGCCCGTGGTGCCCAGACCCGCGACGAAGTGCGTGATCGTCGGTAGGTCCTTGAGGATCTCCGGCCCGGTGCCGTGGTAGTGCGCGCCGGGGTTCGCCGGGTTGCCGTACTGGTAGAGCATCACCCAGTCCGGGTTCTGCGCGGACAGCTCCTTGGCCAGCGCCACGGCCTGGTTCGAGCCGCCCGCCGCGGGCGAGAACACGATCCGCGCGCCGTAGGCCTGCAGCAGCTGCTTGCGCTCGGCGGAGGTGTTCTCCGGCATCACGCACACCAGGCCGTAGCCCTTGAGCTTGGCGGCCATGGCCAGGGCGATGCCGGTGTTGCCCGACGTCGGTTCGAGGATCGTGCAGCCCGGCGTGAGCACTCCGGTCCGCTCGGCCTCCTCGATCATCATCAGGACCGGCCGGTCCTTGATCGAGCCGGTCGGGTTGCGGTCCTCCAGCTTCGCCCACAGCCGCACGTCCTTCGACGGCGACAGCCGGGGCAGCCCCACCAGGGGCGTGCCGCCGACCGCGTCGAGCAGTGACTCGTACCGGGCCACGATGAGTCCTCCCGACTGGGGGTCAGCCGCCCGCGACGGCCGGGAGGATCGTCACGGTGTCGCCGTCCTTGACGGCCGCTTCGAGGCCGCCCGCGAACCGCACGTCCTCGTCGTTGACGTAGACGTTGACGAACCGGTGGAGCGCGCCTTCCTTGACCAGGCGCTGCTTCAGGCCACCGTGGTTGGTCTCCAGGTCGTCGATGACCTCCGCGAGCGTCGCGCCCGCGGCCTCGACGGACTTCTGCCCACCGGTGTGGGTGCGCAGGATCGTGGGGATGGAGACGGTGACGGCCATGCTGGTACCTCCGAGGAGCCGGGTTTGGTGAGAGTGGTGCCACGAGTGGTGCGCGAGGGCGCACCTGGAGGGCTCAGGGACAGTCGGGGGTGTCGTCGGCGCCGGTGTGGGCGAACATGTACGACTCCACGACCTCGACCGGCTCTTCGGTCACCACGCCGTCCACGATCCGGTAGGAGCGCAGCTCGTGCTGCTCCGGGTCCCGGGTGGAGATGAGCACGTAGTGCGCCTGCGGTTCGCTCGCGTAGGAGATGTCCGTGCGCGACGGGTAGGCCTCGGTCGCCGTGTGCGAGTGGTAGACGACGACCGTTTCCTCGTCGTTCGCGCTCATCTCGCGGTGGACGCGCAACTGCTCCATCGAGTCGAAGCGGTAGAACGTCGGCGAGCGCTCGGCGTTGTCCATCTCGATGAACCGCTCCGGGCGGTCGGAACCCTCCGGGCCCGCGATGATCCCGCACGCCTCGTCCGGGTGGTCGCGACGGGCGTGCGCCACCATCGCGTCGACGAGGTCACGGCGAATCACCAGCACGACACCATCCTACGTGGTGGGGGAAGGTGTCCCGGGGTGTGAGAACTCGCACTACACCGGTTCGCGCACGCCCCCGAGGGGCTTAGTGTCGGCCGGACGGACGCCCAGCAGGCCGCCCGCGCCGAGCGCGGCGAGTCCAAGGGCCGAGACGGCCCTGGCCACGACGCCGAAGCCGTGACCGCGCAGGCGGAAGGACGTGAGGTAGCACACGTTCGCGGCGGCGTTGGCCGCCAGTTGCACGAACGCCGTGCGCCGCTGCTTCTCGTCCAACGTGCCGTACTCGGCGAGCTCGGTGGCCAGCGCGGCGGGTGCGACGGCCAGCCCGGCCCCGATCACCGCCCGTGCCGCCTTCGCGCTGCCCGGCATGAGGTCCAACGCCGCCGACGCCGCGTACAGCCCGATGGGCAGCGCCACGACCGCCGGGTGCACCGGCCGGCCGAGCGCGCGTGCGCCGAGCAGGTCCGTCACCTCACGCCGCCGCAACGCCGCAGGCACCGCCTCCGCCAACGCCCCGGCCGCCTTGTCCACCGCCGGACTGGTCCGAACCCACGTGATCACCTTCTGCACACCGCCCATACCGCCCGGGTTACCCGCTCCCGCGTGTCGAACACTCCCGTCCCGCGTGTCGAACCTCCAGGTCCCGTGAGTCGAACGCTCAGGTCCCGCGTGTCGAACGCTCAGGACCTCCGAGTTCCACGTTCAGCTCAACCTGAGCGTTGAACTCTCGGTACCTGAGCGTTCGACACTCGGGCGCTGAGCGTTCGACACTCGGGCGCTGAGCGTTCGACACGCGTGGTGGAGGGCGGTGGTGGCGGTGGCGCAGAGGGTGGACAGGGGCGTGCCGGTCGGGGTGCCGGTGGCCACGGCGAAGACGGTGGCGGGCACCGTCACGCCGGTGCGGGCGAAGGCGTCGTGGGCGGACATCGCGACCCTTCGGCATTCCGCCGGGTCCAGGTCGGCGTCCACGACGACGAGCCCCGCGGCGGTCGAGCCGACCAGGGCCAGAGCGGGCACGTCGAGCGGCACGGCGGAGGTGCACACCGCGTAGCCGTCGGCCGGGGCCAGGCCCAGGGGCTCGGCGGCGGGGACGATCGGGACGACCTCGAACGGCTGCGGGCCGACGGCGAAGCCGTGGCCGCGTTCGGCCAGCCAGCGCACGACCCCGTCCACGGTCGACGGCCCGCCCAGCACCACGGCGTGCACCCGCCGCACCAGCGTCGACGGGTCCAGCAGGTCCAGTTCACGCGTGCCGACCGGCGCGCCCCGGACGTCGACCCCGGCCACCGCGCCCGCGGGCGCCAACAGCACCGCCGCGCCCGGAGCGCGCCCGACCAGCATCAGTTCATGACCGCTTCGACCAGCGTCTCCTGCACCCACGTCAACCAGTGGTACACGCCCAGGTGCGGCGACCGCGGGTCGTCCGGCGGCAGCTCGTCCGGCATGTCCTCCTGCACGTCCAACGCCGTCCCCAGCGCCAGCCGCACGTCGTTCAACGCCGACAGCCACGCCTCGGCCTGCTCCAGCGCCAGCCGCACCTCACCGCCGTCGGGCGGGCACGTCTGCAGCACCACGGCCGCCACCCCGGTCTTGAGGTCCAGCAGCTCGGGCTCGTGCAACGACCGCAGCGCGTTCGCCGAGTCCACCTCGGCCGGGTCGGGCGCGTCGGCGTCGAGCCGGTGGAAGTCGGGCAGCAGCCGACCCAGGATGGGGTCGTCGGGCGGCGTGGACGGGCCGGTGCGGATTCCGGTCAGCTCCGCCAGCTCGTCCTGCGGCGCCTCCTCGGCCCGGGCCAGCAGCATGTCCTGGATCTGGCTCACCAGGCCGCGCACCACGGCGGCTTCCTGCCGGTCGAACCGGCCGAGCACCTGGTCGCCGGTGCGTGTCCACTTCTTCACGACGAACGCTGCATGGTCGCCCAGAGCCCGGCCGCGTGCAGCTTGGCCACGTCGGCCTCCACCTTGTCCTTCGTCCCCGACGACACGATCGCCCTGCCCTTGTGGTGCACGTCCAGCATCAGCTTGGTCGCGTGGTCACGGCTGTAGCCGAACAGCTTCTGGAACACGTACGTCACGTAGGACATCAGGTTCACCGGGTCGTTCCAGACCAGGGTCTGCCACGGGCGGTCCTCCGCGCGGACCTCCTCGCCGGCCGGGTCAACCTGCGTCCGCTCATGCTCGACGGGCGTGGTCATACCGCCAATGGTGTCATGTTCCGCTGCGCGGTGGAGCCCGCAGGGGCCCGAGTTCGGACCGCTTAGGCTTCGCCCCATGTCGACGTCGCTGTTCACCGACCACTACGAGTTGACGATGCTGGCCGCGGCACTGCGCGACGGCACCGCCGACCGGCCGTGCGTCTTCGAGGTCTTCGCCCGGCGGTTGCCGGAGGGCAGGCGGTACGGCGTGGTCGCGGGCACGGGCAGGCTGCTCGACGCGATCACCGACTTCACGTTCACCGAGAGTGACCTGGAGCTGCTGGAACGCACGAACGTGGTGGACCAGGCGACCCTGGAGTGGCTGGCCGGCTACCGGTTCACCGGTGACGTGGACGGCTACCCGGAGGGCGAGCTGTACTTCCCGGGGTCGCCGATCCTGTCCGTGCGGGCGCCGTTCGGCGTGGGGGTGGTGCTGGAGACGCTGGCGCTGTCCGTCCTGAACCACGACAGCGCGATCGCGTCGGCGGCGGCGCGGATGGTCGGCGCGGCCAACGGGCGGCGGATGATCGAGATGGGATCGCGCCGCACGCACGAGGAGGCGGCGGTGGCGGCGGCGCGGGCCGCGTACCTGGCCGGGTTCACCGCGACGTCGAACCTGGAGGCCGCACGGCGGCACGGCATCCCGACCGCCGGGACGTGCGCGCACGCGTTCACCCTGCTGCACGACACCGAGGAGGAGGCGTTCCGCGCGCAGGTCGAGGCACTGGGCGTGGACACGACCCTCCTCGTGGACACCTACGACATCACGAACGGCATCAAGACCGCCGTCGAGGTCGCGGGGCCGGAGCTGGGCGCCGTGCGGATCGACTCGGGCGACCTGGGCGTGCTGGCGCGGCAGGCGCGGGACCAGCTGGACTCGTTGGGCGCGCGGAACACCCGGATCGTGGTGTCCGGTGACCTGGACGAGTACTCGATCGCGATGCTGCGGGCCGAGCCGGTGGACGCGTACGGCGTCGGCACGTCGGTGGTCACGGGGTCCGGCGCGCCGACCGCGGGCATGGTCTACAAGCTCGTCGAGGTGGACGGGCGGCCGGTGGCCAAGCGCAGCTCGCACAAGGAGTCGCGCGGTGGGCGCAAGAGCGCGCTGCGGCGGCACAAGGAGACGGGGACGGCGTTGGAGGAGGTCGTGTTCCCGCACGACGCCCAGCCGTCGACGGGTGAGCACGACCGGCTGCTCGCCGTGCCGATGGTCCGCGCTGGACAACGGGTGGACGGCCTGGACACCCTGGTGGAGAGCCGGGAGCGGCTGCGTGCCGCCCTGGTGACCGTGCCGTGGGAGGGTCTGAAGCTGTCCCGCGGCGAGCCCGCGATTCCGACGACGTTCCTGTGAGGCTTGTGATGGGCAAAGCGCTGATCGTGGTGGACGTGCAGAACGACTTCTGCGAGGGCGGGTCGTTGGCGGTGGCGGGCGGGGCGGCCGTGGCGGCGGCGATCTCGGCGCACGTCGCGTCGTCGTCGTACGACCACGTCGTGGCGACGCGCGACTACCACGTGGACCCGGGGTCGCACTTCAGCGAGACGCCGGACTTCGTGGACTCGTGGCCGGTGCACTGCGTGGCGGGGACGGCCGGCGCGTCGTTCCACCCGGAGCTGGACGTCACGGCGGTGGAGGCGGTGTTCTCGAAGGGCGCGCACGCGGCGGCGTACTCGGGGTTCGAGGGCACGTCCGGCGCGGGTGAGCGGTTGGTGGACTGGCTGCGGGCGCGGGGCGTGGAGCAGGTGGACGTGGTGGGGATCGCCACGGACCACTGCGTGCGCGCGACGGCGTTGGACGCGGCGGAGGCCGGGTTCGCGACGACCGTGCTGCTGGACCTGACGGCGGGCGTGGCGCGGTCGACGGTGGACGGCGCGCTGACGCGCCTGGGTGCGGCCGGCGTGACGCTGACCGGCACCCCGCACGTCTCCTGACCTCCCGAGAGTCGAACGCTCAGGACCCGTGAGTTCTCCGTTCGCGTCGCCAGGTGGCGGTCCTGAGCGTTGAATTCAGGGGTCCTGAACGTAGGACACTCGGGGCCTGAAGGTTCGACACGCGGGCGCTGAGCGTTCGACTCTCGCGGAGGTCAAGGGGTCGGGGAGCAGGCGGTGGAGCCGAGGACGACGTCGCCGGTGACGGTGGAGGCCTCGGTGAAGCGCAGGTGCATCAGGGCCATCGCGATGCTGCCGTCGTTCGGGTCGGGCAACACCGTCTCGCCGAACGTCGCGGTGGCCAGCACCGTGCCGTCGCTCGCCCTCACCTGGTGCACGTAGTTCGTCGGGATCTGCTCGGGCAGGCCCGCGAAGCCGTGCAGGCCGTCCGCCGCCCAGCCCGCGCTCGTGCCGGACTCGGTGCCCGTGCACGTCACCTTCCACCGGGCCACCCTCAGCCGCGGCCCGCCCGCCGACACCAGCGCGGACAGCTCGAACTCGGTGCCGACCGCCTCGGACGTCGACTTCGTCGTGCCGTGGTCCGGGTCCACGACCGCCGTGGTGCACGTGGACGTGCCCGCGCCGAACCGGACGCCCGTGCGGCTCACCGCCTCGGACGAGTTCGACGTCGTGCCGTCCACCGCGCACGGCGCCAGCGGCGGGACGCTGACCCGCGTGCCGCCCTTGGTGAACTCGGCGGAGCCGACGGACGCCACCCCCGCCGGGTTCGCCGCCCACGCCGGTGGCGCGGCGACCAGGCCGAGTACCAGCGCCGCGGTCACTGCGCCGACCCGGCGCGCTCCGAACTGCATCATCGTGTCGCCCTTTCGCTATTCACGGTCGTGAGGACTATCGAGCCCGAGCGGACCGCAGCCGAACGATCTCGCGTGCACATCACCCGCAAGAGGAAAACCGATACCTGATCGGGTGACGAACCGCGGTCAGCACGGGATGCGCACGGGCAACGACGCCGTCGCGAAGTCGCTCGGCAGGCCGACGAGCCGCTCCAACGCGCACCGCACCCGGGACGCCGCGCGCCCGTCGCCGAACGGGTTGCGCCCCGGCGGCAGCCGCAGCCGCGCGCCGAGCACCCAGCCCGCCTCGGCGACGATCCGGATCGGGTCGGTGCCGACCAGCCACGCGCAGCCCTCGTCCACCGCGGACACCCGCTCGGTCGTGTCACGCAGCACGAGCACCGGCACGCCGAACGTCGGCGCCTCCTCCTGGATGCCGCCGGAGTCGGTGAGCACCAGCGCGGACCGGCGCAGCGCGCGCACCAGGTCCGAGTAGTCCAACGGCTCGGTCACCACGATCCGGTCGTGCCCGCCGAGCAGGTTCCGCGCCGCCGCGCGCACCCGCGGGTTCGGGTGGACGGGCAGCAGCACGCGCACGTCGGGGTGCCGGTCGGCGATGGACCGCACCGCGTGCAGCACGCGGGCCAGCGGCGCGCCCCACGACTCGCGCCGGTGCACCGTCACCAGGACCAGGCGGTGGGAGCGCTCGTCGAGCACGCGTTCCAGCCGGGCCAGCTCGGGGTCGCGCGCGGGCAGGTCGGCGGCGGCGACCCGCTGCACGGCGTCGACCACGGTGTTGCCGGTGACCACGATCCGCCGGTCGGCCATGCCCTCGCGGATCAGCGCGGCCGCGGCGTCGTCGGTCGGCGCGAGGTGCAGGGTGGCGATGCGGGCGATCATCTGCCGGGTGCCCTCCTCGGGGAACGGCCCGGCGAGGTCGCCGGTGCGCAGGCCGGCTTCGAGGTGGGCGACCGGGATGCCGCGCCAGAACGCGGCCAGCGCGCCCGCCAGCGCCGTGGTCGTGTCGCCCTGGACGAGCACGACGGCCGGGTCGCGCCTGCTCAGCAGCCGGTCGAACCCGGCCACCAGGCGGGCCAGCAGCTCGGCCTGGCCGCCGGTGGCGCGCGCCACGTCCAGCTCGACGTGCGCGTGCAGGCCGAACGAGCGCAGCGCCTGCTCGACCATGCCGTTGTGCTGTCCGCTGTGGACGATGACGGGCCGGAGCACCGGGTGGTCGCCCAGCGCCAGCGCCACCGGCGCGATCTTCACCGCTTCGGGCCGGGTGCCCGCGAGCAGCACGACTTCCTTCACCTTCGCTCCCTTGGCTGGTTCGAGTGGGGATGGGGGCGCGGCGCCCCGACCGCGCGACTGGGGGTGGGCGCGCGGCCGGGGCGCACGCTCGCTACTCGTCGGCTGTCGCTCGTCGCTCGCGGGACGCGCGGGTGAGCAGCAGGCCGGCCACCAGGAGCACCGCACCGGCCACCACCCACCACACGACCCCTGCGCCGGTGGCCGCCAACGAGCCGACTCCCGTGCCGACCGCGACACCGCTGCCGGGGACCTTGTACACGGCTCAGACCGCCGCGAGGTCGTGCCGGCGGCGCAGTGCCGAAGCGCCGACGGGCACGCCGAACAGGGCGAGCAGGCCGAGCCCGATCCACAGGCCGGCGCCGGACGCCATCGGGATGGGCAGGCCCGCCGGGCCGCACGTGGCGGACGAGACGACCAGGTCGCCCGTGCCGAGCGGACCGCCGAGCAGGGTGACGTGCAGGGCGTTCACGGTGAGGCTGCCGTCGCCGTTGCGGACCTGCTCGTTGAGCACGACCCTGGCGACGTCCGCGCCGAGCACCTCGACGTCGACGGCGGTGTCGGGCGCCGGTTCGGAGCCGACCTCGCCGAGCCGGCCGAGGTCGAGGCCGACGAGCTTCGCCTTGCCCACCACGCCCTTCTGGGTGGCCGCGCACTCGGCTTCGACCAGTTCCGCGGACAGACCGCCGGTCACCTCCGCGAGCAGGTCGAGGCGGACGTCGGCGGTGCTCGCCCAGGAGCCGACGCCACCGGTCCTGTCGTCGCGCGAGGCGGAGGTGTCGATCACGCCGGTGCGCAGCACGGCCGGCAGGTCGACGGTCGCGAACGTGCCGGTCGTGGGGCCGTTCGCGGTGGCGGCGGCGAAGGGACCGGCCGCGACCGCGTCACGGCCCGACAGCGACAGGTCGAGCCTCGCGCCGTGGGCCGAGGCGTCACCCGGCGCCGCCGAGGCGGGCGCGGCGGCCACGACCAGCGCGGTGACGGCGGCCAGCCCGGCCACCGCGGCGCGACGCGTCATTCGGACACGCATGGAGCTCCTTTCTCGGAACGGTTTGTCGAGCAATTGCCCCTATCGGCTTTCCTCCCGTCGGATTAAGAGTTGCTGACCGTAAAGAGGGACGACGGCCACTCGAACTGCCCAATTGGTGCCACCGAAGGTGGGCATCCACCCCGAATTCGCCTCACGTTGTCACTCGATCCGGGGGTGTGGTTCGCGCTACAGCGATCCGATGACCACCAAGCAGCCCTATCGGGCGATCCCCGATCGATGGAAAGGACTCCTTCGTGGCGCTTGTCGTGCCCCGCACCGAACGCCTCAACCGGGTGGTGGTCGTCGCGCTGGTGGCGGCGGCCGTCGGCCTCGTGGTCGCGCAGCAGGCCTACCGGACCGCCGAGATCCTGCTGTCCGGGCTGCTGCTCGACGTGATGAGCTCGGACGGGGTGGAGGTCGTCGCGGCCCGGCAGACGGTCTACTTCGGGCTCGGCTCCGACACCCCGCTCGGGTTGCGGATGACGCCCGAGTGCACGTCGGCGTTCCTCGTCGTGCCGCTGCTCGCGGTGGGCTCGGTGATGATCGCGTTGCGGCCCCGGATCACGCGACGGGTGCTGGTGGCGCTCGCGGTGGCCGGCGGCGCGGTGGTCGTGGTGAACCAGGTCCGGGTGCTGACGCTGGTCGGGCTGGTCCGGTGGCTCGGCGTGGACACCGGCTACCACTGGGGTCACACGCTGCTCGGCTCGATGGTGAGCGTGGTCGGCGGGGCCGCCGCGCTGGTGGCGTTCGTGTGGTTGGCGACGCGGCGGTGAGCCCGGAGGTGCTGCTGGGGTTCACCCAGGCGCTCGCGCTGACGATGAGCGTGGCGTTCGTGACGTACGTGCTGCTGATCGTCGTGCCCTACCTGCGGTACGAGCCGCGACCGGTCGGGCGGGCCGCCGACTTCGAGTGGCACTTCCTGGTGCCGTGCCGGGACGAGGAAGCCGTCATCGGCGAGACGGTCCGGTACCTGCGGGAGGCGTTCCCGGGCGCGCACGTGTGGGTGATCGACGACGACTCCGACGACGGCACGGCGCGGGTCGTGCGCGGGTTCCGCGACGACCGGAACGTCCACCTCGTGCAGCGGCGGCGGCCGCACGCGCGGACCGGCAAGGGAGACGCGCTCAACGACGCGTACCGCACGCTGAAGCTGTGGATGGGGCGGCACGCGGACGCCAGCCGGGCGGTGGTGGTCGTGGTGGACGCCGACGGGCGGCCCGCGCGGAACTGCCTGGACGTGTGCGCGGCGGGGCACCTGTTCGGCGACCCGGCGATCGGCGCGGTGCAGGTGGACGTGCGGATGGTCAACGCGGGCACGCGGCAGGAGGGCGTGCCGCGGTGGCGCGGGGTCCTCGGTGGCCTGCTGGTGCGGATGCAGGACCTGGAGTTCCGGACCGCGATCGCGGCGATCCAGCTCTCCCGGGGTGTGGCCGGGACGATCTCCATGGGCGGGAACGGGCAGTTCACCCGGTTGTCGGCGCTGGACTCGATCGCGGGGCCGGGCGGGCGGCCGTGGCGCGGGTCGTTGTTGGAGGACTTCGAGCTCGGGGTGCACCTGTTGACGGCGGGGTGGCGCACCGGGTTCAGCCTGGACGCGCACGTGCACCAGGAAGGGCTCTACAGCCTGCGGCGGTTCCTGGCGCAGCGCACCCGGTGGGGGCAGGGGACCATGCAGTGCCTGCGGTACGTGCGGCGGATCTGGGCGTCGTCGCACCTGTCGACGCTGGGCGCGGCGGAGATGCTGTACTACCTGGCCCAGCCGTGGATGCAGTTGCTGGGCACGCTCGTCTACCCCGTCCCGCTGCTCCTCCTGGGTCACCGCGCCGTGACCGCGCCGGGTGAGGTGTGGGCGTGGTTCGTCGAGGGCGCGTGGATCCTGTTCGCCGTGTACGGGATGTTCGGCCTGCTGCCGTTCGTGCTGTGGGGGCCGGTGTACAAGATCCGGTGTGCGCCCTCGATCGGCTGGGCGCGGGCGACCGGCTACGGGTTCGTGTACGCGATCTACATCTACACGTTCTACATCACGTCGTGGCGGGCGGTGGTCCGGCTGGCCCGCGGCCGCAACGGGTGGGCGAAGACGCGCCGCAACACCGAGCGGGTCACCGGTGACGTCGCACTGGACCACTAGTCCTGCGTGAGATGGCCAACTTTGTAGAGCCTCCACAAAGACCGGACCAGTGATCCCCGGTTAACCTCCCCGTGCAGTCGATCCTCTGGGAGGTCCCAAAGTGTCCGTCCTCGCCGTTCCCGGCCGTCGCGCGGTGCTCGCCGACCTGGTCCCGGGTGCTCTCGCGCGTGACATCGCCCTGGTCGTCGCGGGCGCCGGGTTGACCGGCCTGGCCGCCCAGGTCGCGTTGCCGGTGCCGGGCAGCCCCGTGCCGATCACCGGCCAGACGTTCGCCGCCCTGCTGGTGGGCGCGGCGCTGGGCTGGCAGCGCGGCGGCGCGTCGATGGTGCTGTACCTGATCGCCGGCGTGGCCGGTGTGCCGTGGTTCCAGGGCGGTTCGTCGGGCACGCCCGCGTCGCTCGGGTACGTAGTCGGCTTCGTGCTCGCCGGCGCGCTGGTCGGCCACCTCGCCGCCCGCGGTGGCGACCGGACGCCGTTGCGGACCGCCGGCACGATGGTCGTCGGCAACCTGGCGATCTACGCGTGCGGCGTGCCGTGGCTGATGGCCGCCGCCGGTGTCGGCTTCGGCAAGGCGCTGCAACTGGGCGTGACCCCGTTCCTGCTGGGTGACGCGCTGAAGATCGCCCTGGCCGCCGGCCTCCTACCCGCCACCTGGGCCCTGGTCAACCGCAAGTAACCCCGAGAGTCACACGTTCGGCGCGCGAGAGTCCTGCGTCGGAACACCTGAATCCAACGCTCAGCACGCGGTGGGGTGTCCGACCCGGGGTGACGGTCCGGGCGGGTACGGTCTTCGCCGTGCCCGCCACCACCGCGATCCCCGACACCAGGACGTTGCTCGCCGTCGCCGTGGAGGCGGTGGGCGGAGCCGAACGCCAGGGTCAGCTCGAGATGGCCGAGGCCGTCGAACGGGCGATCCGGACCGGCGAGCACCTGGCCGTGCAGGCGGGCACCGGCACCGGCAAGTCGCTGGCCTACCTGGTGCCGTCGCTGCGGCACGCCGTCGCCGAGGAGTCGACGGTCGTCATCTCCACCGCGACGATCGCCCTGCAACGCCAGCTCGTCGACCGCGACCTGCCGCGACTGGCCAAGGCGTTGCGCAAGGAACTGGGGCGCGAGCCGCGGTTCGCCATCCTCAAGGGCCGCCGCAACTACCTGTGCATGCACCGCCTGCACACCGGCGCGCCGGACGAGCCGGAGGACGCGGGCCTGTTCGACCCGTTCGCCGTGTCCAAGATGGGCCGCGAGGTCAAGCGGCTGCACGAGTGGTCGTCCGACACCGAGACCGGTGACCGCGACGAGCTCGTCCCCGGCGTCACGGACCAGGCGTGGCGGCAGGTCTCGGTGACCGCGCGCGAGTGCCTGGGCGTGAACAAGTGCCCGATCGGCGTCGACTGCTTCGCCGAGAAAGCGCGCGCCGAAGCGGGCCGGGCCGACGTCGTGGTCACCAACCACGCGATGCTCGCCGTGGACGCGCTGGAGGGCTACCAGGTCCTGCCCGACCACGACGTGGTCGTGATCGACGAGGCGCACGACCTGGTCGACCGCGTCACGTCGGTGGCCACGGAGGAGCTGAGCGCGTCCCTGGTCGCCACGGCCGCGCGGCGCTGCGGGCGGCTCATCGACCAGGGCGTGGCCGACCGGATGGCCGAGGCGAGCGACGGTCTGGCGATGATCCTGGAGGAGCTGCCGCCGGGGCGGCTCGACAGCCTGCCCCAGGCGTTGGCGGGCGCGTTGCGCGCGACGAAGGACGCGGCGCACGCGTGCATCACGTCGTTGGGGCCGGAGCGCAAGGAGGACGTCGACGGGGCGACGTCGCGGAAGTTGGCGCTCTCGCTGCTGGACGACGTGCACGACTGCGCGGCGCGGATCCTGGGAGCTTTCGACGAGGACCACGACGTGGTCTGGGTGTCGGGTGACTTCGCGGACCGGAACAAGCCGCCGTCGTTGCGGGTCGCGCCGTTGGGTGTCGGTGGGTTGCTGCGGGAGCGGTTGTTCGGGAAGCGGACCACGGTCCTGACGTCGGCGACGTTGACGTTGGGCGGGACGTTCGACACGTTGGCGCGGCAGTGGGGGCTGCCGGCCGCGTCCGGGGCGCGCAAGGCCGAGGGGACGGCGACGGACAAGGAGCCGCCGTCGGACGTGAGCGGACCGCGGTGGACCGGGTTGGACGTCGGGTCGCCGTTCGAGCACGGCAGCAGCGGGATCCTGTACGTGGCGCGGCACCTGCCGCCGCCGGGGCGCGACGGGCTGCCACCGTCCTATGTGGACGAGATCGAGGGTCTGGTCAACGCGGCGGGTGGACGCACGTTGGGCCTGTTCTCGTCGATGCGTGCGGCGAAGGCGGCGGCGGAGGCGTTGCGGGGCAAGGTGGACCACCCCGTGCTGTGCCAGGGTGACGATGCCACGGGGCAGTTGGTGAAGCGGTTCGCCGAGGACGTGCGGACGTGCCTGTTCGGCACCTTGTCGTTGTGGCAGGGCGTGGACGTGCCGGGGCCGTCGCTGTCGCTGGTGGTGATGGACCGCATCCCGTTCCCGCGGCCGGACGACCCGTTGGCGTCGGCCCGGCAGAAGGCCGTGGAGTCGCGTGGCGGCAACGGTTTCCTCACCGTGGCGGCGACGCACGCGGCGTTGCTGCTGGCCCAGGGCGCGGGGCGGCTGCTGCGTTCGATGAACGACAAGGGCGTGGTGGCGATCCTCGACCCGCGCTTGGCGACGGCCCGTTACGGCGGGTTCCTGCGTGCCTCGCTGCCGCCGTTCTGGACGACGTACGACCCGGAGGTCGTGCGGGCGGCGCTCAAGCGGCTCGACGCGACCAACAACTGACGACGTTTCCGCAGGTCGCGTGTTCTGAGCGTTGAATTCACGTGTTCTGGACGTAGGACTCTCGGGGTCTGGAGGTTCGACTCTCGGGGTCAGCCGTCGACGAGGAGGCCGCGCAGCGGGCCTTGGAGGCGGCCGGCGCGGCGGGAGACGCCCGGGAGGGCGGTCAGGCGGTGCTCGCCCGGGGCGGTCAGGGTCGGGCGCCAGAGGGTGTCCACGACCTCGTGGGCGGGGCCGGTGATGGTGGAGATCGGGCGTTGCAGGTGTTCCGACCACAGGCGCAGGCGGGTGTCGCGGGCCACGGCGGGGTCGTCGGTGACGACGTTGACCTCCGTGTCGTTGAACAGCGAGTGCTCGTTCAGGTTGGCCGAGCCGATGCTCAGCCACCGGTCGTCCACGATGGCCAGCTTGGCGTGCACGTAGACCGACGACGACGTCACGCCGTCGTGCGAGGACAGGGTGGCGGCGACCAGGCGGTGGTTGCCGTCGTCGGCGTCCAGCAGCCGACCGAGCTGGCCGCGGGTGGTGTCCGCGCCGTTGCTCGGCTTGCGCGGGAGGACCAGCACGACCCGGAAGTCCGGGTGCGGTGGCTCGCGGAGCTTCGAGAGCAGGACCTCCGTGATCTCCGGTGACCACAGGAACTGGTTCTCGACGTAGACCAGGCGCTCCGCCGAGCGCAGGGCGCGCAGGTAGGAGTCGAGCAGGCTGAACTCGCCGCGCGGGCAGAAGTCGTAGGTGCGCTCCGGGATCGTCCGCACGAGCTGCGCCGAGGACGACCCGACCGGAGCGGGCGGGGACACCTCCGGCAGCTCCTCGCCCGCGATCTCCTGCCAGCGGCTGCGGAAGTGCTCGGCCACGTCGGCGACGATCGGGCCGCGCAGGCGCGTCCCGATGTCGTGCCAGCCCAGCGGCTCGCGCGGCGGGTGCTCGGCGGTGTCGTGGCGGTCGCCCTCCACGGCGGTCAGGTCCATGCCGCCGACGAACGCCACCTCGTCGTCCACGATGACGATCTTCTCGTGGTGGCAGTGCAACGTGCGCTCGCGCGCGTCGATCTCGCACCGCACCGCGCTGTCCCGGGTGAACTCGCGCTTGCTCGCCAGCACCCGCTTGCGCGTCGGCTCGAACATCGGCACCGGCGGCCCCGCCCACAGCAGCACCCGCACGGGCACCCGGGACGCGGCCGACGCCAGCAGGTCGCGCAACGTCGGCGAGCCCGGTTCCCGGGTCAGCCGGAAGTCCGGGCTCGCGCACCACCCCGCCAGGTGCACGGACTTCTTCGCCGACGCGATCGCCGACGCGATGGCGGGCAGCACCTCGTGCCCGTCCACCAGCACCTCGACCTGGTTGCCGTCGCGCACCGGCCGCCGCGGCGTCCACCGGCCGTCCTCGCCGGCGAACGCCGAACCCCACCCCAGCTTGCGCAGCCGTCTCGCGTGGTGCGCGCACAGCAGGCTCTCCAGCCCGTCCCCGAGCTTGGCGTCGAGCACGTCCAACAGGCTCACGCCGGAGATGGTTACCGCAAAGCGGTCAGTCGAAACGTCGGTTCACGGCCACCGTGGCGGTGCCGGGCGCGACCTCGGTGTACCCGGCGTCGCGCACCAGCACCACGCCCGGCCGTGCCACGAGGGCGTCCCAGTCACCCGTCGACGGCGTCCGCACGGCGCACCGGTGGTCCAGCGCCGCCCACTCCTCCAGCTCGGCGTCGGACAGGTGCGGCGCGAGCAGCATCGACGCGTGCCCCACCTGCGCCGCGGCCTTGCCCGCGGTCATCTCCACGCGCGGGTTCAGCCACAGCTCGGGCACACCGGCGGGGACCGGGCCGGGTTCGTCGGGCGGCAGCTCGCTGCCCGAGATCTGCAACCGGCTCAGCTCCTTGGGCAGGTCCACCACCCGCCCCGGCACGAACGCCCGCACCGACGCGCTGCCGACCGTGATCGTGACGCCCGGCAACGCCTGCACGGCCTCCCAGTGCGCGCCGCGCGCCCGCCTGGTCACCTTCCGGATGCGCCCGCGCACCCACGCCACCAGTTCGTCGTGCCACTCACCGCCCGGCAACGCGCGGTCGTCCAGGCACACCGCGATGGCCGCCGCCGCGGCCGCCTCCAGCACGTCGGTCCTCGACGGCGGCGCGGACCGCTCGATCCGCAGCACCACCGGCATGGCCCGCACCGACGCCGGATCCTCCTCGTCGGTCGCGTAGTGCCGGTCCACCAGCATCCGCAGGATCGGGTTCACAGCCGGTTCAGCTCCAGACCGTCCGCCGCGTCCGCGGCCTCCACCTCCGCGCGCGTCACGCCGAGCACGAACAGCACCGCGTCCAGGAACGGGTGCGACAGCGCCGTGTCCGCCACCTCCCGCAACGCGGGCTTGGCGTTGAACGCGATGCCCAGCCCGGCCGCGCCGAGCATGTCGATGTCGTTCGCGCCGTCACCCACGGCCACCGTCTGCGCCAGCGTGATCCCCTGCTCCCCCGCGAACCGCCGCAGCGCGACCGCCTTGCCCGCCCGGTCCACCACGTCGCCGACGACCCGGCCGGTCAGCTTGCCGTCCACGATCTCCAGCTCGTTGGCCGCGCAGAAGTCCAGGCCCAGCTCGTCCACCAGCCGCTGGATCACCCGGGTGAACCCGCCGGAGACCACGCCGCAGCGGAACCCGAGCCGCTTGAGCGTCCGCACCGTCGTCCGCGCGCCCGGCGTCAGCTCCAACGACCCGGCCACCTCGTCGAGCACGGACTCGTCCAGGCCCTCCAGCAGCGCCACCCGCCGCCGCAGCGACTCGGTGAAGTCCAGCTCGCCGCGCATCGCCGCGTCGGTGATCTCCTTGACCTGCGGCTCCACCCCGACGTGGGCGGCCAGCATCTCGATCACCTCGCCCTGGATGAGCGTGGAGTCCACGTCGAACACGACCAGCCGCTTGGCCCGCCGGGTCAGCCCCGCCCGTTCCACCGCGATGTCCAGCCCGCCGCGCACCGCCACCTCGGCCAGCGCCGACCGCAGCTGCGCGTCGCTCTCCGGCGTGTCCGCCGCCACGGAAACCCGCAGCTCGAGCCCCGTGACGGGGTAGTCGGCGACGCCGCGGATCGCGTCGATGTTCGCGCCGAGCGACGCCAACCGCCGCGCCACCTCGGTGAACGAGCGGGCCGTCACCGGGCGGCCGAGCAGGATGATCACGTGGCTGGACTCCAGCCGCGCGGTGCGCTTCGAGTCCGCGCCGATCTCCACCTCGACGTGCATCGACACCGTCGCCATGGCCTGCTCGACGGCCTCCTGCAACCCCTCCGGGTCGTGGTCGGCGGAGACGAGCACGCCGAGCACCAGCCGGCCGCGGATCACGACCTGCTCGACGTCGAGGATCTCCACCCCGTGCCTGGTCAGGACCGCGAAGAGGACGGAGGACACACCCGGCTTGTCCGGGCCGGTGACGGTGATCAGGACGGGCGTCGCGCTGGGCTTGGTCACTGATGGCTCCTATGCCAGACAGCGGCGAGCCCCGACGACCGGGAACGGTCGTCGGGGCTCGCCGTTGAACCTGCGCTCAGGTTACAAGCGTTACTTGTGGTCGCTCTCGGTGTCCTCCGACGCTGTGCCCGATTGCACAGCCGCGGCGGCCACCTCGGACGGCGCGGGCTTGGCGTCCTCGTGCGCGATCGCCTTGCCGGTGAACGTCACGTGCGCCTCGCTGTGCAGCCGCTCGATCATGTGCGGGTAGTGCAGCTCGAACGCCGGGCGCACCGAGCGGATGCGCGGCAGCTCGGTGAAGTTGTGCCGCGGCGGCGGGCAGGAGGTCGCCCACTCCAGCGAGTTGCCGAAGCCCCACGGGTCGTCGACCTTCACGGTCTCGCCGTAGCGGTAGCTCTTGAACACGTTCCAGATGAACGGCAGCGTGGACGCGCCCAGGATGTACGCGCCGATCGTGGAGATCGTGTTCAGCGTGGTGAAGCCGTCGCTGGGCAGGTAGTCCGCGTACCGGCGCGGCATGCCCTCGTTGCCCAGCCAGTGCTGCACCAGGAACGTGGCGTGGAAGCCGAGGAACGTGGTCCAGAAGTGGAGCTTGCCCAGCGGCTCGTCCATCATCCGGCCGGTGATCTTCGGGAACCAGAAGTAGATGCCCGCGAAGGTGGCGAACACGATCGTGCCGTACAGCACGTAGTGGAAGTGCGCGACGACGAAGTACGTGTCCGACACGTGGAAGTCGATCGCCGGCGCGGCCAGCAGGATGCCGGACAGACCGCCGAAGAGGAACGTGACGATGAAGCCGATGCTGAACAGCATCGGGGTCTCGAACGTCAGCTGCCCCTTCCACATCGTGCCGATCCAGTTGAAGAACTTGATGCCGGTCGGCACGGCGATCAGGAACGTCATGAACGCGAAGAACGGCAGCAGCACCGCGCCGGTGGCGTACATGTGGTGCGCCCACACGGCCACGGACAGCGCCGCGATGCCCAGCGTCGCGTAGACCAGGCCGTTGTAGCCGAAGATCGGCTTGCGGCTGAACACCGGGAAGATCTCCGACACGATGCCGAAGAACGGCAGCGCGACGATGTAGACCTCGGGGTGGCCGAAGAACCAGAACAGGTGCTGCCACAGGATCACGCCGCCGTTGGCGGGGTCGAACACGTGCGCACCCAGGTGGCGGTCGGCCAGCAGGCCCAGCAGCGCGGCGGTCAGGATCGGGAACGCCAGCAGCACCAGCACGGACGTCACCAGGATGTTCCAGGTGAAGATCGGCATGCGGAACATGGTCATGCCGGGCGCCCGCAGGCAGACCACGGTGGTGATCATGTTGACCGCGCCGAGGATGGTGCCGAGACCACCGACGACCAGGCCGGAGATCCACAGGTCGGCGCCGACGCCGGGCGAGTGGATGGCGTTGGACAGCGGGGTGTAGGCGAACCAGCCGAAGTCGGCCGCGCCGCCCGGCGTGAGGAAGCCCGCCATCACGATCAGGCCGCCGAACAGGTACAGCCAGTACGAGAAGGCGTTCAGCCGCGGGAACGCCACGTCCGGCGAACCGATCTGCAGCGGCAGGATGAAGTTGGCGAAACCGAACACGATCGGCGTCGCGTAGAGCAGCAGCATCACCGTGCCGTGCATGGTGAACAGCTGGTTGAACTGCTCCTGCGACAGGAACTGCATGCCCGGTCGGGCCAGCTCGGTCCGCATCAGCATGGCCATCGCGCCGCCCACCATGAAGAAGGCGAACGAGGTGACCAGGTACATGATCCCGATCTGCTTGTGGTCCGTGGTGCGGAACATCCGCAGCAGGAACGAACCCTTGACCGCCTCGCGAGTCCCGAAGGGCCGCGTTGCGATCGGCTGCGGGGCTACGGCCGTCACGGTGCCTCCTGCACTGTCTGGTTCTGGCATTGCCGGTGGGTGGCGCCGCCGGCTCATCGGATCGTAGACGGCGCTGTTCCGGGAGGCGCGGCTGGGCTGCGCCTGATCACGCCGCCTCCGGCGTCGTGGGCCCGGTCGCCGGGGAGTCGGTCGTGCGCGCGCTGATTCCCGGCGATCGGGGAGCGTGATCGCCGGGGACGGGGGCGCGAACGGCCGACGCGACCCCGTCGGGCCGTCGGCCGGGCGGGGTCGCGTCGGTGTTGTTCGAGGTAGATCGGGTGGCGCGGTCGGTCAGGTGCGGAGCGGGCGCGCGAGGGTCAGCGGCGCAGGAGGGTGCGCAGCTTGGGCGAGGCGACGAAGGCCGCGCCCGCGGCGACCAGGGCGAGCCCGACGACGAGCATCCAGCCGCCGCTGAAGCCGGTGTTGGCCAAATCACTGTCGTCGGCACCCACGACGGCGGCCGGGGCCGAGGTGGTGGTCGGGGTGACGGCGACCGAGTCCGTCGTGGTCGTCGTCGGGGCGGTCTCGTCGGTGGTGGTCACCGGCGTTGAGGAGGTGGTGGAGGCCGGGGCGGTCGTGGTCGTGGTGACCGCGTCGTCCTTCTCCGCGCAGAAGAACCAGTGGCTGATCCCGGCCGGCTTGCCGTTCTTGTTGAGCGGCGCGTGCAGGTCGACCCAGGCGAGTTCGCCGAGCTTCCCGGCGGTGTAGACGTTGTAGCCGTCGCCGCCCTTCACCACGACACCGGTCACGGTGTAGCCCTCGAGACCACCGGTGATGGTGAGGTGGGTCTCGGTCCGGGTGCTGGGCAGCGTCGGCGCGCCCTGCTCGTCCTCCTCGTCGAACGCCTCGCCGGTCAGGCCGGCCTTGGCGCACGCGCCGTCGTGGTCCCACTCCAGGTTCTTGGCGGCCGAGACGGCGCGCGTGTCCCCCGCCGGCGGCGGGGTGTCGCCGGGCGAGGCCGAAGCGGTGCCGCCCAGCAGGCCGGTGGCGCTCAGGGCGAGCAGGGCGGCTGCTCCGAGAAGACGGCGGGTGGTGTTGCGCATGGTGCTGCTCCGCGGGTTCGAGGGCTGACCGGGGGATGGAACTACACCGGACGTCCCTCTATCGAGATAGCCCATTCAGATGACGCGGGTTGCCGTCGATTCGTTACGCGGTGGTGATGTTGCCGGTCGGTAACCCGTTCGGCCGGTCAGCGGCGGAGGAGCCTGCGCAGCTCCGGGGCGGCGAGGAACGCCAGGTCGTCATCCTCGGGGGGTGGCGCGGTGGTCGCCGGCGGCGATGACGGCGGCGACGGTACTGCTTCGAACAGGGTGCGACTGGTCGTGCGCATGGTCTCCGCATGGCTCGATGTGGCGTTCGGCGGAACGGGCTGCTCCGTGGACGCGTATCGCGTTAGCCCGTTCGCATGGTGCAGGCCGAGGCGAAAGCGTGATGTGAGGTCGCTGGGAATCGACGGAAGTCACCCGCGGCGGGGAGGCTGGAGACCTTTACCGAACCCGAACACGGTCCTGCCCTGCTCGCGGCCGGGCGCGTGCCACGATGCGCGGCGTGCCGGGACTCGTGCTGGTCGTGGAGGACGAACGGGCCATCGCCGACCTGATCTGCCTGTACCTGCGCCGGGACGGGTTCGGGGCGCACGTGGAGGCTGACGGGCACGCGGCGCTGGCCGCGGTGCGGCGGTTGCGGCCGGTGGCCGTGCTGCTGGACGTCGGCCTGCCCGGCATGGACGGGGTCGAGGTGTGCCGGGCGTTGCGGGCGGCGGGTGACTGGACGCCCGTGCTGTTCGTGACGGCGCGGGACGACGAGGTGGACCGGGTGCTCGGGCTGGAGCTGGGCGCGGACGACTACGTGACCAAGCCGTTCAGCCCGCGGGAGCTGGTGGCCCGGGTGCGCACGGTCCTGCGCCGGGGGACGCCGCAGGTCAGCGCGGTGCGCGTGGTCGGGGACGTGAAGCTGGACGGCGACCGGCGGCGGGTGTGGGCCGGTGCGGACGAGGTGGCGCTGACGTCGACGGAGTTCGACCTGCTGGCGCACCTGATGCGGCACCCCGGGCGGGTGTTCGCGCGGGAGCAGCTGTTGAGCGCGGTGTGGGGATACGCGGCGGCGGCGGGCACGCGGACGGTGGACGTGCACGTGGCGCAGTTGCGGGCGAAGCTCGGCGGGCGCAGTCCGATCAGGACCGTGCGCGGGGTCGGCTACTCGGTCGAGGCGTCGTGACCCGGCGGACGAGCCTCGCGTTCCGCATCACGGCCCTGTGCCTGGCGGTGGCCGGTGTGGCGGTCGTGGTGGCCGGGTTGGTGTCGGCACGGCTGGTGCTGACCGCGTCGCGGGAGGTGAGCCGCGAGGCGTTGGCCGACCAGGCGGACGTGGTGGCGGAGCAGCTCGACGTGGGTCGGGCCGGGCGGCTGCGGGTGGTCGAGGTGCTGCGCGGGCAGGGCATCGCCGTGGTGCTGATCGGACCGGACGGCGGGTTGGCCGGTGACCCGCGGGCCGTGCGGGCGGTGCGCGAGGCCGGGATGAGGTCGGGCACCGCGGGGACGCGGCTGGTCGAGGTGCGGCCCGGGGTGGCGCTGGTGCAGGAGGCCGGCATCGGGAACGGGCCGGGGCGCAAGCTGCTGCGCGCCATCGCGCTCGCGTTGGCGGTCGGGTTGGCGGTGGCGGCGGTGGCCGGGTTGCTGCTGGGCAAGCTGGTCGCGCGGCCGTTGCGGCGGACGGCGGCGGTCGCGCGGACCATGAGCGGTGGCCGGCGCGACCTGCGTGCACCGGAGCGGGGGCCGGCGGAGGTGGCCGAGGTGGGCGGGGCGGTGAACGCGCTGGCCGACGCGCTGGCGCGCAGCGAGGCCCGGCAGCGGGAGTTCCTGCTGTCGGTCTCGCACGAGCTGCGCACGCCGTTGACGGCGGTGACCGGGTTCGCCGAGTCGTTGGCCGACGGGGTGGTGTCCGGGGCGGACGTGCCGGTGGTGGGCCGCACGATCTCCGAGGAGGCGCACCGGCTCGACCGGCTGGTCACCGACCTGCTGGACCTGGCCCGGTTGGGCGCGGACGACTTCCGGGTGGACCTCGCGCCGGTCGACCTGGCGGAGGTGGTGTCGGCCGCCGCCGGGGTGTGGCGGGCGCGGTGCGCGGCCAAGGGCGTGGAGTTCCGGCTGGAGGCGCCGACCGCGCCGGTCGTGCGGATCACGGACGCGCGGCGGCTGCGGCAGGTGCTGGACGGGTTGTTGGAGAACGCGCTGCGCCTGACGCCCGCCGGCCGGCCGGTGGTGCTGGCGCTGCACGACGTGGTGCAGGTGCGGGACGGCGGTCCGGGGCTGTCCGAGGAGGACTACCGGGTGGCGTTCCGCAAGGGAGCGCTGCACGCCAAGTACGAGCGCTCCCGACCGGTGGGCACGGGCGTCGGGCTCGCCCTGGTGCACGGCCTGGTGACCCGGCTGGGTGGGACGATCGAGGCCGGTCCCGCGCCGGAGGGCGGCGCGGCGTTCACGGTGAGGTTGCCCGGTGCATGAGCTGGAGGTCCGGTGGCACGCGGCCGTCCGCGTGCTCGGCGGCGCGAACGACCCCGGTGACCTGGTCGAACGGTATGCCGAACCGCACCGCGGCTACCACAACGCGGACCACGTGCTGGCCGTCGCACGGGACGCCGACGTGCTCGCCGAGACCGACGGCCGCACGGCACGCGAGCGCGCTGTGCTGGCCCTCGCCGCACTGACGCACGACGTGATCTACGACGGCGAGCCCGGCGAGGACGAGCGCCGCAGCGCCGGGTGGGCCCGGGCACGGCTCGCCGGCCTGCCCGAGGCGGACGCGGTGGCCGGGCTCGTGCTGGCCACCGCGGACCACACCTCGGCCGACCCGCTCACGTGCCTGCTCCTGGACGCCGACCTGGCCGTCCTCGGCTCCGACCCGGCCGGCTACGAGCGCTACCGCGCGGCCGTGCGCGCCGAGTACGCGCACGTGCCGGACGACGCGTGGCGGGTCGGGCGGGCCGAGGTGCTGCGCTCGTTGGCCCGCAAGGACCCGCTCTACGTCACCCCGCACGCGCGCGAGCGGTGGGAGGAACGCGCCCGGGCCAACCTCGCCGCCGAGCTCAGCTCGCTCGCCGACCCGCGGTGATCGCGTCGAACGTCGGGAACGCCTTGGCGATCTCGCTGCCGGTGAAGTTGCCCACCCAGCCGTCGTCGTCGTGGAAGAACCGGATCGACACGTAGTCCGGCCGGGTGCCCATGTCGAACCAGTGCGTGGTGTTCGCGGGCACGCTCAGCAGGTCGCCCGCCTCGCACAGCACCCCGTACACGCGCTTGTCGACGTGCAGGTAGAACACGCCGGAACCGCGGGCGAAGAAGCGGTCCTCGTCGTCGTCGTGGGTGTGCTCGGCCAGGAACTTCAGCCGCGCCTGCCCCGCCGACGCCAGCCACTCCGGGTCGTCCGACGGCGTCATCTCCATCGCGTCGACCACGGTGTAGCCCTCGGTCCCGGTCACCCGGGCGACCTGCTCGGCGTAGACCTCCAGGGCGTTCTCGCTGGTCACGCCCTCGACGACCGGCCACTGCTCGTAGCGGACGCCGAGCTGCTTGAGCTCCACCGCGATCTCGGCGGGGTCGGCGGTGCGCACCAGAGCGGTCTCGGGGTCGGTGTCCGACCACACGGTCAGCAACGTCATCGCGCCTGCTCCCTCATGTTCGTGGTGAATCCCCGCGCCGGGTCGTCTCGGTCTTGAAGCGCAACAGCCACTCCAAGCACTCCAGCCGGTGCCGCGCCTGGTAGAGGTCGTCACCCCACACGTACACCCCGTGCCGGGCGACAATCAAGGCCGGCACGTCCTCGCGGAACCCGGCCTCGAACGCGTCGCCGAGCACCCGCATGTCCTGGCTGTTCGGCACGACCGGGATCACGACGGTCTCGTGCGCCTGCCGGCCGAAGCCCTTGAGCATCTCCAGGTCGCTCAGCTCGACGCCGTCGGGCCAGTGCTCGGCCGCGACCACGGGCGCGAGGGCGTGCACGTGGACCACCGCGCCCGCGCCGGACACCGCCGCGATCCGCCCGTGCAGGCCCGCTTCGGCCGACGGCACGCGCACCGAGTCGTCCGTGCGGCCCTCGGCGTCGATGACCACCACGTCGTCGGGCGTGAGCTCGCCCTTGTCCTTGCCGCTGACGGTGACCGCGAGCCGCAGCGGGTCGCGGTCCACGACCACGGACAGGTTGCCGGACGTGCCGCGCATCCAGCCCATCGCGGTGTACCGGGCGCACTCCGCGGCCAGCGCCTCCCCCGGCGTCACAGGGCGCGCACCGTCTCGTGCGGGCTGAAGTCCGCGTCGCCGTAGGGCTCACCCGGGCGCGCCACGCCGACGGTCCGCCAGCCGGCCTCGGCGGCGGCGTGCAGCTCGGCGGGGACGTCGGAGTAGAACGTGATGTCGCCGGCGCCCAGCACGGAGGCGATCTTCAGGTAGGACGCGGCTTCCCGCTTCGGGCCCGCGTTCACGGTGTCGAAGTGGTACTCGAACAGCGACGTGAGGTCGCCGTCCGTGGTGTGCGCGAAGAACGCCACCTGGCCGGCCACCGAGCCCGAGGAGAACACGGCCAGCTTGGTGCCCTCGGCGTGCCACTTGCGCAGCGCGGGCACGACGTCCGGGAAGAACTCGGCCACCAGGTCGCCCTGCGCGTAACCGCGCTGCCAGATCAGGCCCTGCAACGTCTTGAGCGGCGTGGCCTTCCGGTCCGCGTCCATCCACCCGTGCAGCACGGCCACCAGCTCGGCCGTGCCACCGTCCACACCGGACAGCTCGCGGATCTGCGCCACGGCCTCGGCCACGGCCGGGTCGTCGCCGTGCTCGTCGATCCACGGCCCCAGCCGCGGCCGGGCGTAGTCGTACAGCGTGACCAGGACCTGGTCGGTGGCGCTGAGCGTGCCCTCGATGTCCAGCACGACCCACTTAGTCATGAACGTCCCCAACGTAGTAATCGGCCAACCCGCCCGGAGCGTACGCACCGCGGTCGGTCACCACCGACGTCACGAACCGCGGCGGGGTCACGTCGAACGCCGGGTACAGCCCCCGGGCCCGGTCGGTGGCCGTGCGGCGGCCCAGCGTGTGCAGCACCTCGTCGCCGGGCCGGTGCTCGATCAGCACGTCGGCGGCGGTCGGGGCGAGGCGGTCCGGCGCCTGCACCATGGCCAGGAACGGCACGTCGAACGCGTGCGCGGCGACCGCGAGGCCGAGCGTGCCGACCTTGTTGACCACGTGCCCGTCCATCGTGACGCGGTCGGCGGCGGTGAGCAGCACGTCCACGTCGCCGGTCGACATCACGGCCGCGCCCATGCCGTCGGTGATCAGGGTCGTGTCCACGCCCATCTCCCCCAGCGTCTCCGCGGTCAGGCGGGCGCCCTGGAGGTATGGGCGGGTCTCCGTGCAGACGAACCGCAAACGCTTGCCCATGGCCTGGGCTGCGGCGACGGTCTCGGTCAGGTAGAGGTCGGCCCAGCAGTGCGTGAGCACCGCGCCCTCGTCCGGCAGCAGTTCGGCGGTGTGCGCGCCGAGGCTGCGGCTGCGGCCGCGGTAGCGCTCGTCGCCCGCCTCCGCGCCGGCGAGCGCGCCCGCTTCGAGGTCGTCCGAGGCGTCGACGCCGGCCAGCACCGCGGCTACGGCTTTGCGCAGGTGGTTGTTGGTGGGACGGGTCGCGACGAGGAGCTGCCCGGCCCGGTCGAGCCGGGCGCGGGCCTCGGCGCGCGGCAGGCCGCGGGCTTCGCGGGCGGCCAGCACCATGCCCCACAGCGCGGCGAAGTACGGGCCGGACGACTGCGTGACCATGTCCTCGATGGCCTTGGCGACCTCGGCGACCGTGCCGCAGCGCACCCACGTCTTGTGGAACGGGAAGTCGCGCCGGTCCAGGATGTGCACGCCGTCGTCTTCCAGGCGCACGCTGCGCGCGAGCAGCGGCTCCATCAGCTGTACCCGGTGAACGGGGCGTGCTCGCCGGTCAGGTAGTACGCGCCGAGCTCGCGCGCCTTGTACGACACGGGGTCGTGCAGGGTGAGCGTGCGGGCGTTGCGCCAGAACCGGTCGAACGCGTAGCCGGCGGCGGTGGCGCGGGCACCGCACAGCTCGAACACGCGGCTGGTGGTCTGGTTGGCGACCCTGGTGGCGACCACCTTGGCCGACGAGATGGCGGCGGCGGTCTCGGCGCGCTCGTCGCCGGTCAGGTCCGCGCCGCGGCGCGAGGCCCGGTCCAGCCGGTCCGAGGCGTGGTCGGTGAGGAAGCCCGCGGCCTGCGCGTCGGCGACCAGCTCGCCGTACGTACCCAGGATGTACGGGTCGGCGGTGGCCTTGTCGACGCCGCTGAGGAACCACGGCCGGGTGGTCGTGCGGGTGTAGCGGGCGGCTTCGGCCAACGCGCCCTCGGCCATCGCCACGTACAGCTGGGCCAGCACGAGCTGGAAGCCCAGGGCGGCCAGCGACAGGCGCGGGCTGGTCTCGTCGTGCGCGCCGAGGACCTGGTCGGCGGGCACGTGCACGCGGTCGAACACCACGCCGCCGCTGGCGGTGAGGCGCTGGCCGATGTTGTCCCAGTCGCCGGCGTAGGTGATGCCGTCGGCCTTGGCGTCGAGGGTGAAGGTGACCTTCGCGCCGGTCTCGGTGTGGGTGGCGCTGACCACGAGCCGGTCGGCCACCGACGCGCCGGTGGCGAACGTCTTGCGGCCCGTGACCTCGAAGCCGCCGTCGACCGGCCGCAGCTCCAGCGCCGCGTCCAGCGGGTTGCTGACCCCCGCCCAGAAGAGATCGGCACCGGAGGTGTTGTCGCCGGGCCGGTGGTCCGGGTTGTCGAACAGGCCGCTGCGCCACACCTGGAGGTAGTGGTAGCCGAGCAGGTGGCCGACGTTGGCGTCCGCCGCGCCGACGACCCTGGTCACGGCCTGCTGCGTGGCCCAGTCGTCGATCGTGAGCAGCCCGGACCGCCGCAACGCCTCGACCTCGGCCACGGGCTCCGCACCCCGCCGGTCGCGCTCCGCCGCGTCGACCCGCAACGCCGCGGCCAGCTCGTCGGCGACGGTCAGCCACTTCTGCCGACCATCGGTGCTCGTCATGCGCCCTCCCACCGTCTACGTCCCAGCAGGCGAGCCTAACCGGCGCGGCGGGCCGCGGACTGAGCGTTCCGCCACATGGGAAGCGCCGCTTCGGTGGTCAGGGGCGCGGGCGGTAGCGGTGCAGCAGGCCGAGGTCGGCCAGCAGCTTCTGCACCGGCCCGCCGCCGTAGCGGCGGGACACCTCCTCGACATGGGCGCGCCACACCTCCCGGTCGGCGCGCCAGGCCGTGAGGTAGTCCACGCAGAGCTGCGGCTCGATGAGGCGGTTGCGGCCGCGGGCGGCCTTGAGGGCGGCGACCATCCGCTGCTTCGCGGGCCCTTCCGGCTGGGTGTCGCCCACCATGGTGATCACCTCGTCGATGAACCGCCGGCGCTGGCCCAGGAACCACCGCCAGTAGCCGGCCGTGGCCCCGGTCAGGCCCCGACCGCCGTCGAGCAGGCCGAACAGCCCTTCGGCGAGGCAGTCGCCGAGCTCCTCGGTGCGGGCCCGCGTGGTGTCGCGGTACGGGTCGTACGGCTTCTGCAGCGCCAGGCCCGTCACCGCCGACGGCGACAGGCCCGTGTCGTTGAGCAGGAAGAACCAGTCCTCGTTGTAGATGTCGGGGAAGAACGAGGTGAACGACTCGCGGCCGATCGCCAGCGCGCCCGAGCCGATGAACGTGTCCTGGTCGCCGCCCGCCTCGCGGTAGGCGTGGCAGACCACCGAGTTGTCCGGGTAGCCGCCGACGGACAGGCCGACGCCGGTGAAGGTGTCCAGCAGGCCGACCGCCGTGCCCAGGTCGTCGGGGTTCGGGATCACCACGTCGTCGTCCACGTAGACGACCCGCTCCCACCCGGCCGCCGCCGCGAGCAGCAGGCCGAGGTTGCGCTTGAGGCTGGTGTCGGTGCGGCGGTCGAACCGGCCGCCGCGCAGCATCGCCGTGGTGCCGAACACCGGCACGGCGTCCTCGGGCGCCTCGGCGATGTCGGTGGCGACGATCTCGACGCCGGCGCGTTCGGCGAGCGCGGTGGCGGCGTCGGCGGACGCGTGGCGGCTGCACAGCGCGACCAGCGTGCAGCCGTGGTGCTTGGCGAGCGCGACGACGTGCTCCAGGTAGGCGGTGGGTCGCGCGGTCGGCACGATGATCGCGTCCACCCCGGCCGGGACGGCGAACGCGTCCCTGGTCAGCAGGTGGCGGTGGGAACCGTTGTGGTTCTGCGACCGGGGTGCTCGCGGCCGGGGGTGCGCGGGCGCGGTGGCGAGCGCCGCGACTGGGGTGTTCAACTCTGGCCCTCCGGCCATTCGAAGAGTCGGTTCTCCGGCAGGTTCCAGTCCGGCGTGACCACCTGGCCGTTCACCACCATCACCCTGGTCAGGATGCTGTAGGAGGCCAGGCCGGGGAATCGCTGGTTCAGGTACTCCGCGTTGCGGTCGCGGAACCTGCCGTCGGTGAGCGCCCGCACGACACCGAGGGTGCCCCTGCCGTACTGGCCGTTGCAGATCGTCACCGTTCGCTTGTGGTTGAACGGGTTCGTGCCGCGGTAGAAGTGGCCGACGTCCTCCAGCAGGACCTCGTGGCCGCCGTGGTTGCCGAGCCTGGGCGCGCAGAGGCGCTCCTCGCCCCCGGGTGCGTGCACCACGAACCCGCCCGCCTCGGCCATGTCGTGCCGGGCGACCTGCGTGATCGGCAGGTCGACGCGGTCCAGCAGCTCGCGGGTGACGAGGTTCCAGTCGACTCCGCCGAGCAGCACGAGGTGCGTGGTGTAGTCGTCGGGGGCCAGGTCGGACGCGATGCGGAAGTTGACCTGGCTGCGGGGGTTGAGCGCGCGGATGTGGCCGTGCAGCTCGATCAGGGCGTCGAGGTCGGCGTAGGTGTAGAGCTCGACGTAGTCCGGCTGCGTGGGGTCGGAGTACGGCATCTTCGCCCGCATGTCGGCCGGGAGCTGGGCGACGACGATGGTGATGTCGTAGCGGTCGTCGAAGTACCAGAAGTCGCGGTGGGCGCGGTCGTGGGCGGGTGTCGTGCCGTCCTCGCGTTCGACGGCGGCCCGCAGGTCGGTCAGCTCGCGCAGCAGCTCGTCCCGTTGGCGCAGCTCGTCGGGGGTCAGCTCGTCGACCGGGAGCAGCCGGTAGGGGCGGGACGCGACCGAGCGCCGGGTGGCGAAGAACGTGGCGTAGGCGGCGAGGCGGTGCAGCGGCGGGGTCTTGGGCTTGCCGCGGCTCTCCCAGGACGACAGCAGCGGCACGCTGGCGGGCTTCTCCGCGCTGAAAGCCCGGGCCAGGTCGCTCTGGGTGATCGTGACGTCGGGCCAGCGCTGTTCGCGCAACGCCCGCAGGCGGTGCGACAGCGAGTGGGGGTCCTCCGCAACGACCACGTCCGCGCGCCCTTCAGTGAACTTCAGCTTTTAGCTGAAGCGTGAAACATACACGATTGCGGGGGAAAGTCACGACCCGATACCACCGATAGGACTCTTGTCACCTATGTACACCCGGACTTACCCTCATGTTACTGAGGTTCAGTCAACTTCAGTGAGTCTAGGTGAAGTTCACCCAGGAAGCCATCCGGGGGTCGTCATGACCATGCTCACCGCGTTAGCTCAATCGTCCGGCACCACCGAGTGGACGCCGCTCGTGGTAGTGCTCATGATCGGCGCCTTGACGCTGGTCATGGGCTTGGCCAAGCTCCTGCGCCGGGTGCTCGGCGTGCTCACCCGGGTCCTGCTGTCGACCGGCGCGGCGATGACCGGGATCGCCACCATGCTGGCCCTCTGCACCGTGCTGACCACCGTTCTGCTGGTCTACGCGCGCTGAACCGCCACGTGCGGCCCACCCCCTTCGACTACGGTATGCGGGCCCGCATCGAAGGGGGAGTCGCACGATGGACCTGTCGCGCAGATCGTTCTCCGGGGGAACCGCCCTCGCCGCACCGGCGACCGCGACCCCCGGGACGACCGCCGCGTCGGCCCGGAGGCCGGGTCCACAACGGCCGTCCACACCGCACCTGTTGGAAGCCGAGCAGCTCGTCGGCTACCTGTCGTTGCCGACGTGCCCGCCGGCGAACAACACCTACAAGGAGCCGGACCAGCCGAACGTGGTCCGGTGGGGCTCGCCCGGTGACGCGTCCGGGTGGGTCAACCAGAGCCAGTGCGCGTCGTTCCTGACCGCCGTGCTCAAGCGCACGTACCGGTGGGCGACGCCGCGGTTCTTCAGCACGCACTTCGGGGTGGCGAGCCCGTTCGCGCGGGACTACCGGGCGGCGTTCGCGGAGCGGCGCATCCCGCACTTCGAGCGCGTCACCAGGGTGGTCGACCTCCGTCCGGGTGACCTGATCGCCATCGACTACCGCAACGACCAGGACACCAACACCGGTCACGTGGTGATGGTGCGTTCGGTCAAGGGCGTCTACCGCGCGCCGACGCGGGGGCTGAACTTCGCCGGTGAGACGCAGTACGCGGTGGAGGTCGTGGACTGCACGTCCGAGCCGCACGGCGTGTACGGGGTGGGCAACTACTTCCGGTTCCCGGACAACCGGATCTTCAACGCCACCGCGTCCACCGACGGCGCGGGTTACGGGCACATGATGTTCTACGCGTCCAACGAGACCGGCGACTTCAGCCGTTACCGGTGGAGCGTGAACACCTCCTCCGCCGGCACCTACGCCACGGCCGAACGCCCCGTCTCCGCCGCCCGCGTCACGCCCTGAGCGTTGAATTCGGGGGTCCTGAGCGTTCGACACTCGGGTCCTGAGCGTTCGACACTCGCGAGAGTCGAACGTTCGGGTGCCGAGTGTCGAACGCTCGGGACCGGTGAGTTCGGCGTTCGGGTCAGAGGCGTTGCCAGAGGGCGGGGGTGGTGGGAGGTTCCCAGCCCGGTTGGGACGTGTGGGATTGGCGGCACTGGTAGGTGACGCCGTTGTAGGTGACCTGGTTGCCGACGGTGTAGGCGTGGTTCGGGGTCCAGGTGCCCGATGGGGTGGTGGTGGTGGTAGTAGTAGTGGGAGTGGTGGCGGTCCAGGGGATCTGGGGTGAGCGGTAGAAGTCGATGCCCAGGGCGGTCCAGCGGGGGGCTTGGGCGGCCAGGCGGAGGCGGAACGCGTCCCAGTCGTGCGTCGACCACGGCGACCAGGCCAGTTCGGCGATCGCGGGCAGGCGCGGGAACGCCATGAAGTCCACGTGGGCCGGCGTCACGACCGTTTCCGTCCACAGTGGAGCTTCCACGCCGAGCACGGCGGACTCGGGCACACCGTCGACGTGCGTGCCGGGGTTCCAGTCGTAGGCGCCCTGGACCTCGATGAACCCGGCCCAGCTCAGCCCCAGCGGCGTGCCGGAGTGGTACTTCATGTCCAGGTACGCCTTGTTCGCCGGTGACATCAGGACCTTCTGCCCGCGCGCGGCGGCGTTCCGGACCACGGCGTTGGACGTGGTCGTCCCCCAGTACTGCGCGACCGCGCCGGTGTCGGTCGTGGTCTTGACGAACTCGTGCCAGCCCAGCGGCTTCTTGCCGTACTTGCCCACCAGCGGCAGCACCCGGTCCATGAACGTCCGGTACTCCTGGTCGGTGGTCGCGTTCGCCTCGTCGCCGCCGATGTGGAAGTACGGGCCGGGCGTCAGCGCCGCGATCTCCCGGATCACGTCCTCCACGAACGTGTAGGTGACGTCCTTGGACACGCACAACGACGAGTAGCCGACCGCGATGTCCGTGCGCAACGCGGGTGCCACGCCGTTGCAGTTCAGCTCGGCGTAGGACGCCAGCGCCGCGTTGGTGTGGCCGGGCAGGTCCACCTCGGGCACGACGGTGATGTGCCGCGCCGCCGCATACGCCACGATCTCCTGGTACTGCGCCTTGGTGTAGTACCCGCCGGGCCCGCCGCCGACCTGCGTGCTGCCGCCGTGCGCGGTCAGCCGCGGCCAGCTGTCGATCACGATCCGCCAGCCCTGGTCGTCGGTGAGGTGCAGGTGGAGGTAGTTCACCTTGTAGAGCGCGAGCTGGTCGATGTACCGCTTGACGGTGGCGACGGGGTGGAAGTGCCGCGCCACGTCCAGCATCGCGCCCCGGTGCGCGAACCGCGGGTGGTCGGTGATGGTCGCGCCCGGCACGGTCCACGGGCCCGGCCGGGCGGTGCGGCTCTCGACCTCGGCGGGCAGGAGCTGGCGCAGCGTCTGCACGCCCGCGAACAGCCCGGCCGGGGTGTTCGCGCGGAGTCGGACGGCCGCGGACGTGACCGTGAGCTGGTAGCCCTGGTCGCCGACGGACGCGGGCGCGCCGCCGATGAGCAGCGTGATGCCGTCGGCCGGGACGCCGGTGGTGTCGGCGACGGGCAGGGCGTAACCGGTCGACGGGCGCAGCAGGGCGGCGAGCTGGTCACCGACGCCGTGCGCGGCCGGTGAGGTGTGGATCCTGGTGTCGGCGGTGATCGTGTGCGTGACGCCGGCGGCGGGCTGCACGGAGACCGGCACCGGGACGAGGCTCTGCAGGGGTTCGGCGGCCGAAGCCGGGGTGGGTGCGGTGTTCCAGGCGGCGATCGCGCCGAACACCAGCACCAGGACGGCGAGCGCGCGTGCCGTCCTCGCTGGGAGTGTCACCGTGGGTCCCTCCTCGGGCAAGGCGGCTGCCGTCCAGCGTGCGTACGCCCGGGAGGTGCTGTCAATGGGTCTAGACCATTTGGCTACGCGAGGGCGAGCTTGGCCAGCTCCACCCGGGACGAGACGCCGAGCTTCGGGTAGGCCTTGTAGAGGTGGTAGCCGACCGTGCGCGGGCTCAGGAACAGCTGTGCGCCGATGTCCCGGTTGCTCAGGCCGGCCGCGGCCAGCCGCACGACCTGCAACTCCTGCGGGGTGAGGGCGCCCAGCGGGTCGGGGCCCGGCACGGCGCGGCTCTCGCCGGTGGCGCGCAGCTCGGTGCGGGCGCGGGCGGCCCACGGCGTCGTGCCGAGCCGTTCGAACTTCTCCAGCGCCGACCGCAGGTGCGTGCGGGCGTCGGCCTTGCGGCGCGCCCGGCGCAGCCACTCCCCGTACAGCAGCTCGGTGCGGGCGCGTTCGAACGGACGGCCCTCGTGCGCGCGGTGCAGCTCGACGGCTTCCGCGAACGACCGCTCGTCGTCGGTGAGCAGGGCGCGGCAGCGGGCGGCGACGGCGCGCGCCCACGGCTGCCCGGTGCCCGTCGCCCACTCGTCGTACCAGGTGGCGGCGTTCTCGGCGATCCCGGGCCGGCCCAGCCGCGCGGCCGCCTCCACCAGGTCGGGCAGGCTGGTGATCGAGTAGAGGCGGTGCGCGCCGGCGGCGACGTCGGCCAGCCGGTCGAGCACAACCTCGTGGCGGCCCAGGCCGAGGTCGAGCAGTGCCAGCGCGCACGCGGCCCGCACGGACCCGGGCGCGCCGCCGGTCAGCGTCGCCACCAGCTCCTCGCACCGCGCCTCGTCGCCTTCGAGGGCGGCCAGTTCGGCGAGCACGCTGGACAGGAAGCCGACGCTGAACTCCTGACCGATGTCGCGGGCGATGCGCAGCCCCTCCTCGGCGGTGGCCCGCGCGTCGCGGTGCTGCCCGAGGTGCAGCCGGCCGCGGGCCAGGTAGGCCAGTGCGCGGGGCAGCACGCCGAGCGCGCCTTGGGCGCGGGACTGGCGTTCCAGCTCGAACGCCCACGCGTGGGCGGCTTGGTCGTCGCCGAGGATCAGGTGCCACCAGGCGGTGACGGCGTTGCCCGGTCCGCCGACGTACCGGGAGTCCAGCAGCCCGCGCAACGCGGCCATGCCGCCGGGGACGTCGTCGCCCTCCAGCCCCAGCGCGGCTGTCACGACGGCTCGGGTGTCCTCGGCACCGGGCAGGTCGCCCGCGCGTGCCGCGATGTCCCTGAGGAGGTCGAAGTCACGGCCGGCCCACGCGTTGTTGGCGGCGTTGAACAGCAGCTCCCCCGCCAGTTCGCGGTCGGTGTGCCGGGCGCAGGAGACGGCACGGGCGAGCTGCGCCGCGGCCTGGCCGGACCGTCCCTGCTCACTGGCCAACCTGGCCTGGATGCGAGCAACCCGCGCGCCGTCCACCGGGTTGCCCACCAGGTCCCACGCCCGGTCGGCGAGCTCCACCGCCCGGTCGAACTGGCCCGCCGCACCGGCCGCGCCCGCCGCCGCGGCCAGCCGGTGGCCGCGTTCGACCGGGTCGGGGGTGAGCTCGGCGGCGCGGTGGAAGGCGGAGGCGACGGCGAGGTAGCCGCCCCGGTTGCGGGCGTCCTCGGCGGTGCGGGCGAGAGCTCGTGCGACGTCCTCGTCCGGTCCGGTGGTGGCGGCGGCGAGGTGCCACGCGCTGCGGTGGGGGTCGTCCACGACTTCGGCCAGCGCCCGGTGCACGGCGAGGCGGTGCTTGAGCGGCGCGCCGCGGTAGGCGGCGGCGCGGATCAGCGGGTGGCGGAACGTCAGCCGGCCGTCGTCGGCGCGCAGGAGTTGGCGTTGTTCGGCGGCTTCCAGGTCGTTGACGGACGCGCCGAGCAGGTTCGCGGCTTGGAACACCACGCCCGGGTCGCCGGTGTCGTCGGCGGCGGCGACCAGGAGGAGGGTGCGGGTGAGTTCGGGGAGGGCGGCGATGCGGTCGGCGAACGTCTGCTGGATGCGGCTGTGGGTGGGCAGGGCGGCGACGCGGTAGGCGTGGGCGGCGGGCAGGTGGCCTTCGCGTTGGGCGGCGGGGAGTTCGAGCAGGGCCAACGGGTTGCCGCGGGCTTCTTCGGCGATGCGGTCGCGGACGTGGCGCGGCAGGTCGGCGGCGTGCTCTTCGAGGAGGGCGGTGGCGTGCTCGGGGGCGAGTCCGGTGAGCCGCAGTTCGGGCAGGCCGGGTGCGGGGAACGGCGGGGCGTGCAGGTCGCGTGCGGCGAAGAGCATCGCGACGCCTTCGGCTTGGAGGCGGCGCGCGGCGAAGACCAGGGCGTGCGCGGAGCCCTGGTCCAGCCAGTGGGCGTCGTCGACCAGGCAGAGGACCGGGCGGTGCTCGGCCAGGTCGGCGAGGAGGGTGAGGACGGCGAGGCCGACCAGGTGGTGGTCGCCGCCGTCGGGTGCGGCGAGGCCGAGGGCGGCGCGCAGGGCGGCGGCCTGGTTGGGCGGCAGGCTGTCGACGCGGTCGACGACGGGGCCGAGGAGCAGGTTCAGCCCGGCGAACGGCACGACCGACTCGGACTCGACCGCCGTGCCGCGCAGGACCAGGAAAGCGGGCCGGTCCGACGATCGCTGCGCAGGGGTACCCGCCAGGGGGTCCCCTGTTTTCATTGTGCCCGAGGGGTCTGACAATTCCGGGGTCGAACGGGGCTGGGAGGCGGCGTGGGACAGCAGGGCGGACTTGCCGATGCCCGCTTCGCCGCGGACCACGAGCACGCCGCTGCGGCCGGCGCGGGCAGCGGACAGCAGGTCGCCCACCGCGGCCAGTTCCGCGGTCCTCCCGTGCAGCACGGTCACGACCCTAGCCGGCGTCCGGGAGCAGGACGACCTTGCCGACCGTGTGCCTGCTCTCCATCGCCTCGTGCGCCCGGCTGGCCTCGACCAGCGGGAACGCCTGCACGAACGGGGTCAGGACACCGGTCGCGGCGGCGGTCAGGGCGCGGGCCTCCAGAGCGCGCAGGCCGCCCGACCGCTTGGCCACGTGCGGCCCCGCGGCGACCGTCGCGGTCAGGGCGCGGGCGAACAGGTCGTCCGTCGTGAGGCGGGTCGGTTCCCCCGACGACGACCCGAACAGCACCACCCGGCCACCCGGCGCGAGCAGCTCCACCGCCGCCCGGCCCGGTTCGCCGCCGACACCGTCCAGCACCGCCGTCACCTCCCGGCCGCCGAGACGGGCGACCACCTCGTCCTGCCACCCCGCGCGCCGGTAGTCGACCGCGATCGACGCTCCCGCCCGCAACGCCACCCGCCGCTTCTCCTCGCACCCGACCAGACCCACGACCAGCGCGCCGGCCCGTGACGCACCCTGCGTGACCATCGTCCCGACACCGCCCGCGGCGGCCGTCACCAGGACCACGTCGTCCGGGCCCGGGGCCGCCGCGTCGACCACGCCCAGCGCCGTGGCGCCGGTGCAGATCATCGCCACGGCGGCCGGGAAGTCGAGGCCGTCCGGGATGACGTGCAGCGCGCCGACCTCCCGCACCGCCAGCTCGGCGTACCCGCCGCCCGCCAAGCCGAGCTGCGTCACGACCCGCTCCCCCAGCCACGCCTCGTCCACGTCACGGCCGAGCGCGTCGACGACACCGGCCACCTCGGACCCCGGCACGGCGGGCAGGTCCGGCAGCGGCACCCACTCGGCGCGGCCGCGTCGGATCAGCGCGTCCACCAGGTGCACGCCCGCCGCGCGCACCGCGATCCGCACCTGCCCCGGTCCGGGCGACGGGTCCTCGACCTGCTCGCACCCGAGGTCGTCGCCGAACGCGTGCAGCCGCACGGCCCGCACGTCAGGCCCCGTAAGGCCGCTTGGCGCGGGCCTCCTTGAGCGCGGTGCCCCACCAGACGAGCTGGTCGAGCACGGTCGCGGCGGCCTTGTCCACCGCGTCCGCGTCCACCGGGTTCCCGGCCTCGTCGAACCGGGACCACGCGCCGTGGAAGCTGACCGCGTCCCGCACGGTGACGGCGTGCAGCTCGGCGAAGACCTGCCGCAACTGCTCGACCGCGCGCAACCCGCCGCCGACGCCGCCGTAGGACACGAACCCGACCGGCTTGGCCTGCCACTCGGTGAAGTGCCAGTCGATGGCGCTCTTCAGCGGGGCGGGGAAGCTGTGGTTGTACTCGGGGGTGACGACGACGAACGCGTCCGCGTCGCGCAGGCGCGGCGAGACCAGCGCGACCTCCGGGGCCGGGTCCTCGCCGAACGCGTGCAGCCGGTCCGGCAGGTCCAGGTCGTCGAGGTCGAGCACGTCCACGCTGAGGTCGTCGCGCTGCTTGGCCCGGTCGGCGAACCAGTTCGCCACGACCGGTGCGAACCGGCCCTTGCGGGTGCTGCCGACGATGATCGCGAGCTTGATCACGGTGGTTCCTCCCTCGGTTGTGTGGTGCCGACGCTAGGAGCGGGCGGGGGCGGGGGAATCCGTCACGTGACTGGTCACCTGACGGATCCGACCGGTCGGTGAGCGGTCGTAGCGTCCCCCGTCATGACGCAGGAAGCGCAGGTCAGGCCGCGGTGGGCGCCGGTGGTGGCGTTGGCGGCGGGTTCCGGACGGGCGTCGCGGTGTTGGCGGCGGGGTCGCTCGCGGCGGGCGGGCAGCGCCGGCGTGGTCAGCCGAGCAGGTCGAGGACGCCGTCCGCGTCCTCGACCCGGCCCTGGGCGCGGAAGAGGGTCAGGGCGCGTTGCCAGGCGTCGCGGGCTTCCTCGTCGCGGCCCAGGACGGCCAGGACGTCGCCGAAGTGGCGCAGCACGCTGGCCTCCTCGTAGGAGTTGTCCAACCGCCGGTAGAGCTTCAACGCGTGCCGGTAGTGCTCCACCGCGTCGGCGTCGCGGCCGTGGTGGTGGGCGATGTAGCCCAGGCTGTCCGAAGTGGCCGCTTCGCCGTCGACGTGGCCCAGCTTCCGGTTGAGCGCCAGCGCTTCGCGGCAGTGGTCCTCGGCACCCGCGTGGTCACCGAGCCGCGCCATCCGGTAGCCCACGTCGTTCAGCGCCTCGGCGATGCGCACTTCGAGACCGAGCGCCCGGAACAACTCCAACTGCGCCCGCGCGTGCACCAGGGCACCGGCGACGTCACCCCGCCGTTCCATCGCCCACGCCATCGCGCGGTGGGCCGCGGCCTTGCCGTAGTCGTCCTCCACCAGCTCCAACGCCTGCCGCAGGTGGTGGTCGCCCTCGTCGTAACGGCCCACGTCGGTCAACGCCATGCCGAGGAACTTGTGCGCCGACACCTGCTTGAACCGGTCACCCAGCGCGTCCGCGGCACCCAGCGCGATCCCCCACACCGCGATGTCCTCCACCGCGTGGCCACGCCGCAGGTGGTAGTTCGTCAACGCCCACGCCAAGTGCCAGGCCACGTCGTGCCAACGGTGGTCCGCGGCCAGCCGCTGCGCCGCCAGCAGGGACTCGTACTCGGCGTCGAACCAGTCCATCGCGGCCGTCACGTCGGACAGCGGAGCCGCATCACCGGCCGGCGCGGTGATCGGGGGGCGGTGCGGTTCGATCAATCGGTCGCCGTCGTGCGCGGTGGCGGCGAAGTAGCCGATGAACGCCTCCAGGTTGGCGTCGGCGCGCGCGGGAGCGACCTCGGCCGCGTAGAGGCGGACGAGGTCGTGCATGCGGTAGCGGCCCACGCGGTGCTGGTGCACCAGGTGGGCGGCTTCCAGTTCGCGCAGCAGGCGGCGCGTGGCGGTGCGGCCGGTGAGGGCGGTGATCGCCTTCAGGCTCAGCTCCGGCGCGGAGGTCAGGCCGATCAGCCCGAACAGCTCCACCGCCGCGGGACTGAGCACCCGTAACGAGCAGGCGAACACCGTGCGCAGGTCGGCGCTGAGGTCGTCCAACGCGTCGAGCCGCTGCTCCTCCAGCTCCTCGGCGAGCGCCGACAGCGGCAGGTCCGGCTGCGTCACGGCCCGCGCCGCGATGATGCTCAACGCCAGCGGCAGGCCGCCGCACAGCTCCAGCAGCTCACGCGTCACGTCCGGCTCGGCGTCGACCCGTTGCGCGCCCAACCGGGCCACCAGGAACGCGCGGGACTCGTGCTCGTCCAGGACGTCCAGCACGACCGAGCGCGCACCGTGCGCCGTGAGCAGGCCGAGGAGCTGCAACCGGCTGGTGATCAGCACGGTGCAGCGCGCGCCACCGGGCAGCAGGGGCGTGACCTGCGCCGTGTCCCGGGCGTTGTCCAGCACCACCAGCACCCGCTTGTCCGCGAGCAGGCTGCGGTAGAGGGCGGCCTGGGCGTCGAGGTCGGCGGGCGGATCGCCGACGCCGAGGGCTTCGAGGAAGCCGCGCAGCGCGTTCTGCGGCGTGACCGGGTCGCCGACCGGGTCGAACCCGCGCAGGTTGACGTAGAGCTGGCCGTCCGGGAAGTCGTCGACGTGCTGGTGCGCCCAGTGCAGCGCCAACGCCGTCTTGCCGATGCCGCCCGCGCCGCCGATCGCCGTGATCACGACGGTGGACGACGGTTCGGCGAGGTCGGCGACCTCCTTCTCCCGGCCGGTGAACCAGCGCTGCGGCGCGGGCAACTGCCGCGGCACCGCGCGGGCCGGCTCCGCCCCGGTGGTCTCCGCTGCCGGCTGCTGACCCAGGAGTTGCAGGTAGAGGTCTTGCAGCGGCTTGCCGGGGTCGGTGCCCAGCTCGTCGGCGAGCGTGCGCCGCAACGCGTCGTAGTGCCGCAACGCCTCCGACGACCGGCCGCTGCGGTGCAGGGCGAGCACGAGCTGACCGGCCAACCGCTCGTCCAGCGGGTGGGCCCGCGCCGCGTCGCGGAGGGCCGGCAGCAGGGCGGCGTGGCGGCCCAGCCGGATCTCCACGTCGTTGCGGTCCAGCTCGACGGCCGCCCGTTCGGCCTGCAACGACTGCCTGACCTGGTCGAACCACGGCGAGTCGAGCCCGTCCAGCGCGTCACCGCGCCACAGCCGCAACGCCCGGTCGTACAGCTCGGCGGCACGCTCGTCGTCGCGTTCACCGCGGGCCTGCTCGACCAGGGTGCGGAACTCGACCAGGTCGACCCGGTCGGTCTCCAGCAGGTAGCCGCCGGACCGGCGCCGGATGTCGATCCCGGCCGCCCGCAGCTTGGAGAGGTACCCGTACAGCGTCTCCCTGGCCCGCAGCGGCGGCTGCTCGCCCCAGACCCGGTCGACGAGCCGTTCCGCGGGCACCGGCCGGCCCTGCTCCAGCAGCAACGCCGCGAGCACGCTGCGGCGACGGGTGTGCCCGATGTCGAGGTCGGCACCGCCGACCCGCGCCCGGACGCCGCCGAGCAGCCCGAAGTCCACGCTCGCGCCCCCTCGAACAGCCGGTTCAAGGTTCATCCTAGGTTCGCTCACGTTCGGCCCAGCAGGGTGTCCCCATGACCGCGGATCGATGAAGTGACCCGGTGGAGCTGCCCCACACCTCCGCCGGAACGAGGGGTCGACGTCCCGACCGGTGCTCCCCCTGCCGGTTGGGACGCCGCGGTGTGTCCGCACCCCCGTGCGAGGACGCGGTCACCTCGAACGCACGAGGACGGTCGACCTGGGGGCGGCCGTCCTCGTGTCAGCCGTTGTTCACCAGGACGCGGGCCGACTTCGTGCCGAGGCCGGTGGGACCGCGCAGGGCGTGCGACGGGAACGCGACCTCCCGGTCGCCGAAGTGCTTGGCCAGGTCCGCGTCGTGGTAGCGGACCGCGTTGCGGTGCCAGTTGAGGATGCCCGCCAGCCAGTCGCGCAACTCGCCGACGTAGGCGTCGAGCGCGGCCCGCGCGTCCTGGTCGAGCCGGAGCTCCTCGACCAACGCGGGCAGCTCCACCGCGACCGAGTGCCGGAACTGGTCCAGCCGCGCGTTCGCCAGGTCCGTCGCCACCTGGATCGCCCGGTCCAAGCCCACGTCGAGGAACGTGCGCACGACGAGCACGATGTTGTGCACCTCGCCCTCGAACTGGATCTCCTTCCGGTAGGAGAAGAGGTCGTTGAGGATGATGGCGTAGTCCATCGCCGAGTTCTCGATGTTGGCGATGGTGCGGGTCCGGTAGACCTCCTCGGGCACCAGCCTGCCGTGGCCCAGCCGGGCCAGGCTCATGGTCAGCTCCGAGCCGAACGTGTGCCGGCGCATCTCCACGTAGTCGACCGGGTCGGGCACCCGGTTCTCGTGCTGGTTCTTCAGCTCCCACAGCCAGCTGTCGAGCATCAGCTCCAGCGCGTGGCGCAACTGCTGCCGGTTGCCCAGCGGCATCGGGGCCGTCGTCCGCTGCCAGACGTCCGCGAGACCGCGTTCCAGCGGCGTCACCGGTGGCGGCGGCGCGCCCTCCAGCGGCATCATCTGCTTGAGCCGGTCGGTGGCGGCCTTGGCCACGGCCAGGTCCGGGGAGCGGCCGAACGCGACCGGGTAGAAGTCGTCGCCGTAGGTGCCCCAGGTCAGCCACAGGGCGTTGATCTCGAGCTCCGCCGCGCCGGCGTCCGGGTCGATGCCCGCCGAGCACAGCGCGAGGTCGTAGTCGCGCAACTTGTCCTCGGTCCACACGCGCGGCACGTCGTCGAAGAAGCCCATCTCCCGCGCCCACGCGACGCTCTTCTCCCGCGCGTCCGCCCAGTGCGGGCTGACCGCCAGCTCGAACGGCATGTCCAGCGCGGGCTCGGGCAGCGGCGGCACCTCCTCGAACGGCACGTGGCTGAAGCCGCGCAGGCGTTGCGGCGCGGTGGCGACGAGCGAGCGCAGGGCGCTCGTGCCCAGCCCGGTCGGGCCGCCGAGCACCGGGTTCGCGGTGACCGCGCCCTCGTTCATGTAGCGGCTCGAACGGGCGTGCCACTCGTGGCCGCCGGACTGCCAGTCCTGCAGGCCCTTCACGTACGCCAGCACGGCGAGTCGGCCCGCCGGGTCGACCGCGTGCTCGTCCAGCAGCAGCGGCACCTCGGTCACGGCGGTGTGCTCGAACTGGTGCAGGCGGGACGTGAGCAGGTCGTTGACCCGCTCGGCGGCTTCCTGGGTCGGGATGTCCAGGAACTCCTCCAGCACCAGCACGCCGTTGCTCAGCTCGCCCTCGTCGAGCACCTCGCGCTCGTAGGAGAACAGGTCGTTGCGCAGGTGCACGGCGTCGGCGAACGTGTCGCGCAGGACGCCCATCGGGCGGGTCAGGGCGATCCGGGCGGGCACCTCCATGCCGGTGACGTGCTCGACCAGGTTCGCCGACCAGGGCGCGCCGCCCACCTTGCGGCGCATCTCGACGTACTCGATCGGGTTGGCGAGCCTGCCCTCGGAGATGTTGAGCAGCTCCCACATGGACTCGTCCAGCAGGTGCTCGGTGTTGTCGGCGAACCGGCGGCGCCAGTCCGGCGAGTGGCTGCCGACGGTGCGGGTCCACAGGTCGGCCAGGCCCTTCTCGACCGGGTTCGTCGGCTCGGCCGTGATCGCGCCGTCGACCGGCATGAACAGCGGCAGCCGGTCGAGGTAGGCCTTCGCGCCCGCCACGTCCGGGTTGCGCTTGTAGAGCTCCACGAAGTGGTCGTCGAAGTAGAAGACCCACACGTACCAGTCGGTGACCAGGTCGAGGTCGGCCGCGGAGGCGTCCGGGTGGGTGTAGGCGCACAGCAGCGCGTAGTCGTGCGAGTCGAGGTCCCGCTCGGACCAGATGACGGTGCCGTGCTGCGGCACGTCGATCATGTCCATCTCGTACGCCCACGCCTTGGTGTGCGCCCGCGCGCGGTCGAGGTTGGCGTTCAGCCGCGCCGGGTGGGGCAGGTAGAACTCCGGCAGCTGGAACGGCTGCGCCATCGGCTCGCACCTCTCGTCGGGAGTACCCGGTGTACGCAACCAGTGCCGGGTGCGACGGCCAAGGGTCGGCGGCGCTGATCCACACGTTCGGGCACCGGGTCCGCCCGACCGGATCAACGGTTGCCGCTGTGGGTGCTCGACGGCCGTCGTCCGGTTCGACCGGTGCGGTACGACGCGTGGGCGAGCGGTGAAACCGGCACGCAGGGGTCACACTGGATGACGTGCCCAGCCTGGAGCCGTTCGAGGTGGACTTCTTCGACGCCGCGCCGCAGCGCCGCAGCTACGTGCTGGACCTGCCGGCGTCACCCGAACGTGTGTGGCGCGGCCTGGCCGCCTCCAACCCGCTGTGGTGGTGCCGGCTGCTGTCGTCGGTCGAGTACACCTCCCCTCGCCCGTTCGGGGTGGGCACGACGCGCACGGCGGCGGTGCTGGGCGTGCTGCGCCTGCGCGAGGTCTTCATCCGCTGGGAGGAGGGCAGGCGGCAGTCGTTCGCGGTGGACCGGGCGAACCTGCCGGTGTTCCGGCGGTTCGGCGAGGACTACCTGGTGGAGCGGTCGGCGGAGGGCAGCAGGCTGACGTGGACGTTCGCCTACGAACCCGCGGTCAAGGTGGGCGACCGGCTCAACGCGCTGGTGTTCGACTCGCTCGTGGCCGACACGCGGCGCCACTTCGGCTGAGGATCTTGGTTGCGCCGCGTTACCAAATAGGCCGAGGAGTGCAGTAGATCACGCCCATATGGGTGATTCGCGACCTTAGGTTAGGCTCCCCTCATGTCCACGGGAGACGCGCTGCTCGCCGGTGAGGAACTGGTTCTCGCGCACCACGACCGCGCGGTGGTGCACGGTGTCTCGCTCGGGTTGCGGGCCGGGACCGTCACGGCGCTCGTCGGGCCCAACGGCTCCGGCAAGTCGACGGTCCTGCGCTCCCTGGCGCGCCTGCACCGGCCGCGCGGCGGGCAGGTGCGGATGGGCGAGCGGACGGTGTGGGGCCACGCGCCCCTGTCCGGCAAGGAGTTCGCCCGCAACGTCACCCTGCTCACCCAGCAGCGGCCGACGCCCTCGGGGGTCTCGGTGCGCGACGTCGTCTCCTACGGCCGGTACCCCTACCGGACGGGGTGGCGCGGGGTGGACCTGGAGGGCGGCGCCGCGATCGAGCGCGCCATGGACCTGACCGGCGTCGCCCCGATGGCCGACCGGGGCGTGGACGAGCTGTCGGGCGGCGAGCTGCAGCGCGTGTGGCTCGCGTCGTGCCTGGCGCAGCAGACCTCCGTGCTGCTGCTGGACGAGCCCACCAACCACCTCGACCTGCGCTACCAGGTCGAAGTCCTCGACGTCGTGCGCGACCTGGCGAACGACCACGACGTGGCGGTCGGCGTCGTGCTGCACGACCTCGACCACGCGGCGATCATCGCCGACGAGGTCGTGCTGCTCAGCGAGGGCCGGGTCGTCGCGGCGGGCGGGGTCCGCGATGTCCTCACCGGTGAGCACCTGACCCACGCCTACGGCGTCACGGTCCACGTCGCCGACGACCCGGTGACCGGGGCCATCCACTGCCGCCCCCTCGGCAGGCACACCCCGCGACCGGCCTGAGCCCTTCCCCCTTCACCCCTGAGAGGTACCAGCCATGCGCTTGCTCGCCCCTGCCCTCGTGACGGCGGCCGTGCTGCTGTCCGCGTGCGGCACGACGGAGACGCCGACGACCACCCCGACCGAGTCCACCGGCGGCCCGGTCACCGTGACCGACGCCCGCGGCAAGGAGGTCAAGCTCGACGCCCCGGCGACGAAGGTCGTCACGCTGGAATGGGCCGAGACCGAAACCGTCGCCTCGCTGGGTGTCATGCCCGTGGGTGTCGCGGACGCCGCCGGTTACAAGACGTGGGACGCGTCCGTGCCGCTCGCCGCCGACGTCAAGGACGTCGGCAAGCGCAACGAGCCCAGCGTCGACTCGATCGTCGCGCTCGACCCCGACCTGGTGATCATGGCCAAGGGCCGGTACGAGACGCTGGTCGGCCAGCTCGAGAAGTACGTCCCCGTGGTCGTCACCCAGGCCAGCGACGCCACCCGCAACCTCGACCGGCTGCGCGAGGACACCAAGCTGATCGCGCAGGCGATCGGCAAGGCCGCCGAGGGCGACAAGCTGCTGTCCGAACTGGACACCGCGCTCGCCGACGGCAAGAAGGCCGTGGAGGCCAAGGGCGCGGCCGGCACGCCGTTCCTCATGGCCGACGGCTGGCTCGAGGGCAGCACGGTCAACATCCGCCCGTTCGGCAAGGGCTCGCTGGTCTCCGACACCGCCGAGGCCGTCGGCTTCAAGAACGCGTGGACCGGCGAGGTCGACCCGCAGTGGGGCCTGGGCGCCACCGACGTCGAGGGCCTGACCGCGGTCACCGACCCGAAGACCGTGCTGTTCTACAGCGCGTCCGAGGACGACGTGTTCACCACCGGCCTCGCGCAGAACCCGGTGTGGCAGCGGCTGCCGTTCGTGGTGAGCGAGAAGGTGGTCAAGCTGGAGCCGGGCACGTGGACGTTCGGCGGGCCGAAGTCGGTCATCCACGTCGCCGAGCAGTTCGTGAAGGCTGCCACCGCCTGATGATGCGCACCGCCGTCGTGACGGCGGGGATCGTGGCGCTCATCGCCGTGCTCTCCGCCGTCCACCTCACCCAGGGCACCGCGTCGACCGGTGTGCTCGACGTGCTCAGCGCCGTGTTGGGCAACGGGGACGCGCAGACCCTCGCCGTGCTGGAGGGTTCGCGCGTGCCGCGCCTGCTGGCCGCGCTGCTGCTCGGCGTCGCGTTGGGCGTCGCCGGCGCGGGCATGCAGTCGGTGGCGCGCAACCCGTTGGCCTCGCCGGACACGCTCGCCGTGAACGCGGGCGCGCACCTGGCCGTGGTCGCGATCGCCGCGTTCGGGCTGAGCCTGCCCACGCTGCCCGCGGGCGCGGCGGCGTTCGTCGGCGGGCTCGCGGCGTCGGTGGTCGTGCTGGGGTTGTCCGGCGGCGGGTCGACCAGCCCGCGGCTCGTGCTCGTCGGCTCGGCGGTCATGCTGACGCTCCAGTCGGCGACGATCCTGCTGCTGCTGATGTTCGAGCAGGAGACGACCGGGCTGTTCGCCTGGGGCTCGGGCTCGCTGACGGTGAGCGACCTGGACGCGACCGCGCAGATGACGCCGGTCGTGGCGGTCGCGGTGGCGGCGCTGCTGGTGATGGGCCGGTCGCTGGACGTCCTCGCCCTGGGCGACGACAACGCGACCGTGCTGGGGCTGAAGGTGCGGCGCACGCGCGTGGGCGCGGTGCTGCTGACGGTGGCGCTGACCGCGGCGGCGGTGACGATCGCCGGGCCGATCGGGTTCGTCGGGTTGAGCGCGCCGGTGATCACCCGGCTGCTGACGCCGTTCGTGCCGGGCCTGGGCAGGCACCGGCTGCTGCTGCCGGTGTCCGGGCTGGTCGGCGTGGTGATCGTGCTGGGCGCGGACGTGCTGCTGCGGGCGGTCATGGGGTCGGCCGCGGCGGTGCGGGTGCCGACGGGCGTGATGACGACGATCCTCGGCGCGGTCGTGCTGATCTGGCTGGCGCGGCGCGGGCGTTCGAGCGGGACGCCGCGGCAGGCGCCCGCCGGTCGGGTCGGGGTGGCCACGTCGTCCCGGCGGCTGGTGGTGACGTCGGTGGTGCTGGTCGTGCTGCTGGTCGCCGCGCCGGCGGTCGGGCTGATGCTCGGCGACCGGGTGGTGCTGCTGGGCGACCTGGCGAACTGGTTCGCCGGCCGTACCGGCACCGCGTTGACGTTCGTGCTGGACCAGCGGCTGCCGCGGGTGCTGGCGGCGCTGGTGGCGGGCGCGGCGCTGGCCGTGGCCGGGTGCGGCATCCAGTCGGTGAGCCGCAACCCGTTGGCCGAACCCGGCCTGCTCGGCATCACGGCGGGCGCGGGGCTGGGCGCCATCACGTTGATCACGGTCGTGCCGATGGCCGGCGCGTGGCACATCGCGGGCGCGGCCGGTGCGGGCGCGATGGCGGCGTTCGCGCTGGTCTACGGGCTGGCGTGGCGGTCCGGGCTGGACTCGGACCGGCTGGTCGTGATCGGCATCGCGATGTGGTCGGCCGGCATGGCGCTGATCACGCTGCTGATCGTGACGTCGGACCCGTGGAACACGGCGAAGGCGTTGACGTGGATGTCCGGCTCCACCTACGGGCGGACGCTGGAGCAGGTGGTGCCGACGGCGCTGGCGCTGGCGCTGCTGACGCCGTTGCTGTGGGCGCGGCACCGCGAGCTGGACCTGCACAGCCTGGACGAGGACACGCCGCGCGTGCTCGGGATGCGGGTGGAGCGGTCGCGGCTGGTGATCCTGCTGGCGGCGGGCGTGCTGGCGGCCACCGCGGTGTCGGCGATCGGCGTGGTGGCGTTCGTCGGGCTGGTCGCGCCGCACCTGGCGCGGTCGCTGGTCGGTGGTCGGCACGCGCGCGTGCTGCCGGTCGCGGCGGCGTTGGGCGCTGTGCTGGTGAGCGTGGCGGACACGGTGGGCCGGACGGTGATCGCACCCGCGCAGGTGCCCGCCGGGCTGGTGATCGCGTTGGTCGGCACGCCGTACTTCGTGCTCGTGCTGTGGCGCACGCGCGAGATGCGCACCTGACGTCCGGGTTTCAGGGGACCGGGCGGTCGGGTCGGGCCAGGTGCTCGCGCAACAGGTGCGAGGTCTGTTCGTCCAGCCCGGCCGCGGCCCGCTCCAGCAACGCCCGCAGCTCCGGCCCGTCCTGCGCGCCCGGTTCCAACGGCACGACGGTCCGCCGCCGCCACGGCACCGACACCAGGGACCGCGCCATGCGCGCGGCGTCCGCCCGACCCCGCCGCGCCAACCGGACGTGCCCGTCCCCCACCGCCGTCAACGCCGCCCGCAGCTCGGCGACCGGCCCGAGCTGTCGCGCCAACCGGTACCCGGCCAACCGCACGGCGGGCCGTTCGTCGGCCAGCAGCTCCCACGGCAGGGTCGGAGGTACCGACCGGACCGCCGCGGTCGCCTCACGCACCACCGGGGACGACGGGTCGCGCAGCATCGACAGCACGCGGTCGGCCGGTGCCTGTTCCAGCAGCCGCAACGCCCGCACCGCGCGGGCGCGGATCGTCGCCGACGGGTGCGACAGCAGCTCGACCAGGTGCCGACCGTCGCCACGCACCTCGGCGAACCCGTCGATCGCACCCGGACTCACGCGCGACCGGTAGTACGCCGGCACGTCCACGCCCTGCCGTGACGCCGCCGCCCGTGCCAGCGCACGCACCAGCGACGACGTGTCGTCCAAGTACGGCAGGACTTCCGCGTCACGCCCCAACCGCACCAGCCCGGTCAACGCCTGCACCCGCACCTCGGCGTGCGGTGACGCGGCCAGCCGCCGCAGCACCTCCACCCGCCCGGTCCACGCGCAGTCCCGCGCCACCGCCTCCGCGGCAGCCGACCGCAACCGCACGTCCGGCGCCGTCAACGCCACCGACACCTTCCGGTCCAGCCGCCACGTCCCGGCGGTGAAGGCGAACAGCCGCACCTCGCGGTCCGGTGACGCCAGCAACGACTCCAGCGGCGCGCGGGGATCGGTCGCCGTGGCGAGGAGTTGGTTGCGCACGAACGTCCCGCGCAACCACCGCTCGATCCGCAGCCCCACCCCGGCCGCGGCCGGCAGGAACCGCGCGGGGTCGTCGTGCAGCAGCACGGCCAGCCCGGCGCGGGCGCGGTCGCGCACCTCCCGGACCCAGTCGCCGGTCCGCACCACCAGGAACGGCACCAGCTCCGGCAACGGGCGCGCCACGACCTCCCGCACGGCACGTTCCCGGATGCGGCCGTCGCGGTGCGTGCACGCCAGCGCGAGACCCAGCGGCGAGGACGGCGCGGTCCACCGCCCGGAGCCCTCGGGCCGGTGCGTGCGGCGGGCGGCGACGTCCAGCCGGATCACCGCACCCGGCCGACGGGCCAGCGCCGTCAGCGCCGCCAGGCCGGTCGCCTCGTCACCCGCGGCCTCGACGGAGGTCAGCAGGGCCAGCACGGGGTCCGGCTCGGTCCAGGCGCGAGAGCGAGGCCGCCGGTCGTCCAGGAGGCGTTCCAGTTCGTCCACGACGGCATCGTGACGTACCGGGACCCTTGCGGTCCTGTCCATTACCGATCGGCATGGGCACAGGTCTTGGACACCGGGCGGGTGAACTCCGCACGATCGGGTGAACGGACGATCGAGGAGCGGACATGACCGAACACCTGTCCCGTGCCGACGTGTTGCGCGGGCTCGGGGCGAGCGCGGTGGGCGTGGCGGCGGGGTCGTTGCTGGGCGCGGGCACCGCGAGCGCCGCGCCGGAGCACCCCAACGTGAAGCTCATCAAGGACTACTACGCGGCGTACGGATCGGGGGACGTGGACGCCCTGCGGCGCTTCTTCGCCGACGACGTCCGGTGGACGATCCCCGGCCACCACCCGTTGTCGGGCACGAAGGTCGGGGTCGAGGAGGTGGTGGCGTTCTTCGCCGAGCTGGCGAAGGCGGGTTTCCGGGCCGAGCCGATCTTTTTAGCGGCGGACGGCGAGTGGGTCGTCGACCTGCACCGCGGGTGGAGCACCCGGCCGGCGGGGTTGGACATCACGTGGGCGTTGGCGTTCCGGATCCGCGGGCGGCGGATCGTGGAGGCGGTCAACTTCGCCGGTGACCAGCACGCCGCGGACCGGTTCTTCTGGCAGGCCTACCCGTTGGCGCCGGTCCCGGACCGGTTGGCCGGGCGCTGACCTCCGGGTGACCAGGTGGTCGGGTCGGTCGTGGTCTGGGTGCCGGCGGCGAGGTCCTTCACCTCGTGCGGGCGCCCGTCCTCGAACGGCGGGAACCACGCGAACCCGATGCCCTTGCGCGAGGCGTACCGGAGCTGCTTGGCGACCTTGTCCTCCTGGTGGTACAGCTCGACGTTGAACCCGCGGTCCCGGAGGGTCCTGGCGGTCGAGGTGGCGATCGGGCGGCGGTCCTTCGGCAGCACGACGAGGACGTCGGCGGGCGAGCTCGGGCCCGGGTCGAGCAAGCCGGCGGACAGCACCTTGGCGAAGATCCGGGAGAACCCGATCGACATGCCGACACCGGGCAGTTCCCGCCGGCTGAACGACCCGGCCAGGTCGTCGTAGCGGCCACCGGAGCAGATCGCGCCGTACTCCGGCCAGTCCACGAACTTCCCCTCGTAGACCGTGCCGGTGTAGTAGTCCAGGCCGCGGGCGATGGAGAAGTCCGCGACCACCCCGGGCAGGTCGGACAGCTCGCGGAGGACGAAGTCCAGTTCCTCCAGGCCCTCGTCCAGCAACGGTGACCGCACGCCGAGCTCGCGCACCTCCGCCGGGCCGCCGCGCAGCCCGGCGAGGCGGAGCACGGACCGGAGCTGAGCCGGGTCGAGCCGGTCGGCCAGGACGCGGGCGACGCCGTCCGGACCGATCTTGTCGATCTTGTCCACGGCTCGGACGACGTCGAGCGGCCGGCTGATGCCCAGGCCCTCGTAGAAGCCTTGCAGGACCTTGCGGTTGTTGACGTTGATGGTCCAGGCGGGGAGGTCCAGGGAGGTCAGCACCTCGTGCACGATGCGCGGCAGCTCGGCGTCGAAGTGGATCGGCACCTCGCCCGGGTTGATCACGTCGATGTCGCACTGGGTGAACTCGCGGAACCGGCCGTCCTGGGGCCGCTCGCCACGCCACACGCGTTGGATCTGGTAGCGCTTGAACGGGAAGACCAGGTCGTTGAAGTGCTGGGCGGTGTAGCGGGCGAGCGGCACGGTCAGGTCGAAGCGCAGTCCCAGCCGGGAGTCGTCCCCGGTGGGGTCCTGGTCCCCGTCGTGGACGCGGCCGAGCGTGTAGACCTCTTTGGACGTGTCGCCCTTGGACAGCAGGACGTCCAGGCGTTCGGCGGACGGGGTTTCGACGGAGCAGAAGCCGTAGCGCTCGAAGGCGGCGCGGATCGCGTCCAGCCAGCGCGGTTCGACCAGGCGCACGTGCGGCAGCCACTCCGGGAAGCCGCTCACGGGTGTGGGTCGGACGGCGGGTCGGTCGCTCATGGGGGCAGTTCAGCGGATGTCGGCGGGGGGTGACAAAGACTTTTCACGGATGGGTGAGAGGTGCGCGGAGGGTGGTCATGGTGCGGTCGACGGCGTTGCCCAGGAGCTCGGCAATGTCGACGCGGCCCATGTTCGAGCCGGTTCACCGGCCGCCGTTCTCCGGGTCGGTGCCGGTGACCACCAGGGGGGAGGCGGTCCGGTTCGATCACGGCGAGGTCTGGCCGAACGTGGTCAGGAACTGGTCGCGGAAGGTGTTCATGGGGCGCACGGGTGCTTGAGGGCCCGGTCGGAGACCGTCGGTCCAGCCCCAGCCGGTGGCGTGGTCCAGCACGGTCCGGTCGCGGGACACGACGGTGATCGGCACGTCGCGGCCCGCGTCGGGTCCGGTGACGAAGGGGGCGGGTTGGTGGTCGCCGAGGAACACGAGCACGAGGTCGTCGTCGCCGTAGGTCTCGACGTAGGACACGAGGGTGTTCACGGAGTACTCGACGGTGCGTGCGTAGTCGGCGCGGACGAGGGTCGGCTCGCGGCCGAACACGGCCTCGGCGGGCGCCTCGCCGGAGGTCATGGAGTGGTAGACCGAGCCGTCGCCGAGGTCGTCCCAGCCGACCGCTGTGGGCGCGGGTGACCACGGGGCGTGGCTGGACAGCAGGGGGATGGCGGCCATCACGGGGGTGTGCGCGTCGGCGCGCTCGAACTGCTGGAACCGCGACAGGGTGAACTCGTCGGGTGTGGTGGCGTAGCCGAAGCGCGGACCGCGGTAGTCGAGGTCGTCGAACGCGTAGATCCGGTCGTAGTCGAAGAAGTCGCCCTCCGGCCAGGCCTTCGTGATGCCCGGCATGACGCCGACCGAGCGCCAGCCCGCGCGCCGGAACGCGCCGCCGAGCGTCAACCGGTCGCCGGCCAGCAGGGTGCGGTAGCGCTGCTGGTTGTCCACCCACAGCCCGGACAGGAGGGTGGCCTGGGCGAGCCAGCTACCGCCGCCCGCCGTCGGCGAGGTCAGGAACGCGCTGCGGGAGCCGTAGCCGGCGGCGGCCAGGCGGCCGGTGCCGGCGTCGAGGGCGGCGGTCACCCGCGGGGCGATGTCCGGGTGTTCCACGGCGGACCGGCCGTAGCTCTCCACGAACGCGATGACGACGTCCTTGCCGCGCAGACCGCCGAGCAGTTCGTCGCTCGCGGCGAAGGGGTCGGTGGCCGATTCGGCGGCGAAGTCGTGGCGGTCGCGCAGGCTCGCCCCGACCCGGAGCGCCTGGTCGTGGACGAACGCCGCGGTGCCGTGCGAGGAGATCGGGAGGGTGGTCCAGACGACGGCGAGCACGGCGACCACGCGGGTGGCGACCCGTCGGTGGCGGGCCACCACGGTGCCGAGCCGAGCGGCGGACCGTGCGGTCAGGACGACCAGTGCGGAGGCGAGCAGCACGGTGGCGAGCACCGCGGCGACGGCGGCGAACCGGCCCGCGGTCACGTCCACGTAGTCCACCGCGGGTTCGAGCAAGGGCCAGTCGAGCACGAGGTCGAACGGCCGGTACAGCACCGCGTCGAAGCCGATGTCCAGGACCTTCAGCACGAGCAGCAGGCCCAGGAGCGCGCCGGCGGCGGGTGCCGCGGTTCTGCGCGCGCGTTCCGGGAGCACGAGCACCAGCACCACGCCCAGCAGGGCTTCCACCGGCAGGCGCAGGAACGTGGTGGGGGTCAACGAGTCGACGTCGCTCGGGAGCAGCAGGGCGGACAGGACGAGCAGGGCCGCCAGCGTCGTGGCGGCCCTGCGTGCGAGGTGTTCGGTCATGCCGTCCTCTCCAGGCGTCCTGACCGGTACAACGCGCGGCGACGGCGGTGCGGTTCACGGATGAGCCATTCCGCCGCGGCGGCGTTGATCACCCAGGCGGCGCCGAGCAGCAGGGTCCTGGTCAGGCCGGTGGCCGGGCCGACGAGCAGCACCCACGCGATGGTGACCAGCGCCTGCGTGCCCGCGCCCTGGGCGAGCGCGTAGCCGCGGATCATCCACGCGCGGTGGCGGGCGACGTCGCGGCGGCGGATCGCGAGGAAGCCGAGGACGAGGGCCAGGACGGTGGTGGAGCCCGCCACGAGCCGGAACGCCGCCAGCAGGTCGCCGTCGCCTTCCGGGTAGGGGTGGAAGAGGGTCATCCACAGGCCGGTCAGGGCCATCAGGAGGCCTGCGGGGACGAGGACTCGGCCGAGGCGGCGGTGGGTGGGTCCGCGGAAGGTCGACGTGAACTGGAAAGCGCCGCCGAGGCAGTAGAGGACGGCGCTGAGGATGTGCAGCAGCACGGGCACGGGTGCGGCGAAGAACCGCGCGTTCTCCGGGGTGACCTCGCCCGCGGCCAGGTCGGTGAGGCGGAGCGCGCCGCCCGCCATCGGGATGAGGGTCAGCGCGATCAACGCGGTGGGCACGAGCCAGGCGGCCCTGCGGGTGGAGGTCATGGGGGGAGTCTGCGGACGGGCGCGGCGCGGGACATCGGGCGAAGAGCCGGCGCGACGCCGTACCTACGGGCAGGTGCGGACTAGTACTTCCGGCCGGTTTCGTAGGCCCACAGGGCGATCTCGACGCGGTTGCGGGCGCCCAGCTTGGCCATCAGGCTCGCGATGTGCGTCTTGACCGTGCTCAGGGTGATGTGCAGTTCGCCGGCGATCTCGCTGTTCGTGCGGCCGCGCGCCACGGTCGCCAGCACCTGCTCCTCGCGGTCGGTGAGCGGTTCGACGGGTTGCGCGGGTGACGCGGGTCCGGCGGCGGCGAAGGTCTTGAGCAGCCGGGCGGTGATGCTCGGCGCGATCAGCGCGTCGCCCTCGGCGGCGGCGTGCACGGCCTGGGTGAGCAGGGCGGGCCCGGCGTCCTTGAGCAGGAAGCCGACGGCACCGGCGCGCAGCGCGGCGTAGACGTACTCGTCCAGGTCGAACGTGGTGATGACGACGACGGCGAGCGGGTCCGGCACGTCCGGTCCGGCCAGCAGCCGGGTGGCCTCGATGCCGTCGACGCCGGGCATGCGGATGTCGAACAGGCACACGTCCGGGCGCAGGGCCCGGGCGAGGCGCACGGCTTCCCGCCCGTCGCCCGCCGAGCCGACGACCTCGATGCCGGGTTGGGCGTCGAGGATCATGGTCAGGCCGGTGCGGACGATCTCCTGGTCGTCGGCGACGACCACGCGGACGCTCATGCGGGCGTTCCCGTCCGGGGCAGGGTGGCGGTCACGGTCCAGCCCCGGTCGTCGGGGCCCGCGGCGCAGGTGCCGCCGAGCAGGTCCGCCCGTTCGAACATGCCGATGAGCCCGTAGCCGGGGGTGGTCGGCGCGGACCCCTCGCCGTCGTCGCTGACGCGCAGGTGCACGGACGTGGCGTCGGCGGCGACGCGGACCTCGATGCGGGTGGCGTGCCGGGCGTGCCGCTGCGCGTTCGTCACGGCTTCCCGGGCCAGGCGGTAGACCGCCGCGTCGATCGACGGGTGCAGGTCGGCCAGGTCGCCGGTGATGCCCACGTCGACCGACGGGCCGGCGCGGTGCGCGGTGGCCAGGTCCCGGAGGTCGGCGATGCGCGGGCTGGGTGCGAGGTCGGCCGCTTCGCCGCGCCGCAGGACCCGCACCATCGCGCGCATCTCGGCCAGGGCGCGCGAGGCCTCGGCCTCGATCAGGCGCAACGCGTCCACGGCGGCGTCCGGGTGCCCCACCGCGAGGCCCGCCTGGGCGCGGATCGCGATGGCGGACACGTGGTGGGCGACGGTGTCGTGCAGGTCGCGGGCCAGCCGTTCCCGTTCCAGCAGCTTGACCCGGTCGAGCTCACGGGTCCGCAGCCGGGACCGGTAGCGCATGGCGACGCCGAGGGCGGTGGCGGCGAAGACGACGGTCAGGCCGCCGATCGCGTCCGCGAGGGAGAGGTCGCGCAGCGCCGTGGACACGCACGCGCTGCCGGTCACGAGGGCCAGGCCGAGCACGGCTTCGCGGCCCGAACCCCACCTGACCACCGAGTACACCAGCACCAGCAGGAACGCCGCGGTGTACGGCTCGCCGCGGTCGTAGCCGGTGATCAGCGGGACCAGGCCGGTGACGCCGAACGCCAGGACGAGCACGAGCAGCGGCCGGGTCCGCCGCCACAGCAGGGTGGGCAGCAGGCCGATCGTGACGGCCGCCCACGGGAAACGCCACGGGACGTCCGGCCGGAGGGCCGCTTCCAGCAGCGCGGCGGGCACGAGCGCGCCCACCAGTGCCCAGTCGCGCCACACCCGCGCCGGGGCGTGGTGCGGCCGGGGTTCGACCCAGGCGGAGCGCAGGACGTGGAACACCCGCTGATGGTAGGAGAGCCGCGACCGCCGCGGATCGGCCTCAAGTACTAGACGGCACCGTCGGTACGGTGGGTCCGTGATCCGTCCGCACGTCCTGCTCAGCGTGGCCGTCAGCCTGGACGGCTACATCGACGACCGCGACGAGCAACGGTTCCCGCTGTCCAACGCCGAGGACTTCGACCACGTCGACCAGGCGCGGGCCGAGTCCGACGCGATCCTGGTCGGGGCGGCGACGATCCGGCGCGACAACCCGCGCCTGCTGGTCCGGCACGCGGACCGCCGGGCCGCCCGGGTCGTGGCGGGCCGGCCCGAGCACCCGCTGAAGGTCACCGTCACGGGCAGCGGCGACCTCGACCGGACGCGCGCGTTCTGGCAGGACGGCGACCGGCTCGTCTACACCGCCGAGCACGGTCACGGGCGCGCGGTCGCGGCCGTCGGCGACCTGGCGGACGTCGTGTCGCTCGGCCCGTCGGTCGACTTCGGGGCGTTGCTGGACGACCTCGGCGCGCGGGGCGTGGACCGGCTCATGGTCGAGGGCGGCGGCACGGTCCACACCGCGTTCCTGTCCGCCGGGCTGGCCGACGAGGTCCGGGTGGCGGTCGCGCCGATGCTGATCGGGCAGGTCACCGCGCCCCGGTTCGTCAACCCGGCCGAGTTCCCGGGCGGTCCGGCGCGCCGCTTCCACCTGGAGGACGTGACCAAGCTCGGCGACGTGGCCGTGCTGCGCTACTTCCCGAAGCGCTGAAGCAGGCCCCGGACGGTGTCGCGGCGACCCCACGCCACGACCGCGGCCAGCACGAGCAGCACCGCGGGCAGCACCGCGCCGGACGAGTCCCGCAGCACGAACAGCTCCGTGACGACCGCGCCGGCCATCACGCCCGCCAGGCCCAGCCCGGCGAGCCCACAGAGGACCGGCACGAGCAGGCCGAGCGCGCCGGCGATCTCCAGCACCCCCGTCACGTACCGCAGCCACTGGCCGGACCCGATCCGGTCGAACTTGCCCACGAAGTCGTCGCCGAGCAGCGACACACCGCTGTGGACGAAGTACGCGGCCAACAGCACCTGCAACACCCACAGGGCGATGTTGGCGACGTCGCGGACGACGTTCGGGCGAGCTGCGTCAGCCACGGCTGACTCCTTCCACGGGTGCGGGGGCGTTGCGCCACAACCAGGCGATGTCACGGCCGAACGACCAGAGCAGCGAGGACAGCGCGAGTCCGACGAGGACGGTCGGGTGCGGCGGCAGGCCGGAGGCGGCGGCGACCAGGGTGACCCCCTGCACCGCCGCGACCACCTTGCGGGCTCGGCTCGGCGGCAGCGCGCCCCGCAGCCAAGCCCAGCCCCAGGACGCCGCGACGAACGCGTACCGCAGCGCGCCCACCACGAGCACCCACGGGCCGAGGTCCGCGGCGACGTGCGCGCTCAGCACCAGGATCAGGAACGCGTCGACCTCCATGTCGAACCGCGCGCCCAACGCCGACGCGGTGCCCGTGCGCCGTGCCACCCGACCGTCCACGAAGTCCAGGGCCAGCGCCACGGACGCGAGCACGACCAGCAGCGCGGTGTGGTCGCCGCCGTCGGCCACCAACGCCGTGACGCCGCCGACCAGCAGCCCCCGGGCCGACGTGACGCGGTCGGCCGGCCCGAGCGCCGTCCGCGCCCGGCGCACCGCACCACCGAGCAACGCCTGGTTGGCCACCGCGTACGCGACGCCGGCGAGCCACCCGAGCGGCCCCAGCCCGACCGTGCTGCCCAACAGGCCGAGGACGACCAGCTGGCCGCCTGCCCACGCGGCCGGCTCGGTGTCGAGCCGGGCAGGGGTGTGGTGAAGTGTCGTCATCGTGCCCCTCGTCGTTCGGAGGTTGTACCAGGTGACACGCACTGCGAGGGCCCTCTGGTTCACCTCATCGGGAAAAAGTGAGATCCGGGACGTGGCGCTGCCCGAACCGGGGCCGGGCGAAGTGCTGGTCCGCACGCTGTACTCGGGGATCAGCCGGGGCACGGAAAGCCTGGTCCTGCGCGGTGGCGTGCCGGAGAGCCAGCACGACGTGATGCGGGCGCCGTTCCAGGAGGGCGGGTTCCCGTGGCCGGTGAAGTACGGCTACCTCAACGTCGGCGTGGTCGAGCGCGGGCCCCTGCTCGGTCGCACGGTGTTCTGCCTCTATCCACACCAGACGCACTACGTGGTGCCCGCCGACGCCGTCACGCCCGTGCCGGACGCGGTGCCCGCCGCACGGGCCGTGCTCGCCGGGACGGTGGAGACGGCGGTGAACGCGCTGTGGGACGCCAAGCCGATGATCGGCGACCGGATCGCGGTCGTCGGTGGCGGGATGGTCGGGTGCGCCGTGGCCGCCGTGCTGGCCCGGTTCCCGGGCGTGCGGCTGCACCTCGTGGACGCCGACCCGGACCGTGCGGCGGTGGCCGACGCGCTGGGGGTCGCGTTCGCGTCGCCCGGGGACGCCGAGGGGAACTGCGACCTGGTCGTGCACGCGAGCGCGTCCGAGGCGGGGTTGGCCCGGTCGTTGGCGCTGCTCGCGCCGGAGGGTCAGGTGGTGGAGCTGAGCTGGTACGGCGACCGGTCGGTGTCCGTGCCGCTGGGCGAGTTCTTCCACTCGCGGCGGCTGAGGGTGCGCAGCAGCCAGGTGGGTGTGGTGGCACGACCGGACCGCACGCACGCCGAGCGGATGGCGTTGGCGCTGGACCTGCTCGCCGACCCCGCGTTCGACGCGCTGATCAGCGGGCAGAGCCGGTTCGACGACCTGCCGTCCCTGCTGGCCGGTGGCGCGCTGCCGCCGCTGTGCCACCGCGTTGACTACGGTTCCGGGCATGTACCTGCCTGACACCACCGAGGACGTGCGGGCGCGGGCGGCGACCGTGGCGGTGCTGCCGGTCGGCAGCCACGAGCAGCACGGCCCGTACCTGCCGCTGGCCACGGACACGGTCGTCGCCTGCGCCATCGCCCGGGCCATCGGCGACGCGCACCCCGTGCAGGTGCTGCCGCCGATCACGATCTCGTGCTCGCACGAGCACGCCGCGTGGCCCGGGACGGTGAGCATCTCGGCGCGCACGCTGTACGCGGTGGTGCGGGACGTCGCGGACTCGTTGCGCCGGTCGGGTGTGCCGCACCTGGTGCTGGTCAGCGGGCACGGCGGGAACTACGTGCTGGCGAACGTGGTGCAGGAGTCGGAGGGGATGGCGTTGTTCCCCGGCAGCGGCGACTGGGCCGCGGCACGGGCCGCCGCCGGGGTGGTGACGTCGTCGCGCGGCGACATGCACGCGGGTGAGCTGGAGACGTCCATCCTCCTGCACGCCCACCCGGAGCTGGTGCGGCCCGGCTACGAGGCGGCCGACCACCTGGCCGACGACCGGCCCCACCTGCTCACGCTGGGACTCGGCCCGTACACGGGGTCCGGGGTGGTCGGGCGGCCGTCGTTGGCGTCAGCCGACAAGGGCAGGGACGTGCTCGCGGTCCTCGTCGAGTCGTTCCGGTCGTACCTGGCGCTGTTCTGAGGTCCGGAACAGGGTGAGCACGCCGGGCAGGCTGCCGATCAGCGCCAGCACGCCGTAGACGACACCGGTCGTGAGGCCTTGCGCGGCACCGAGACCGGCCGACCCGAACGCCACCGCGAGGAACGCCTCGCGCGGCCCGAAGCCGCCCACGTTCAGCGGGACGGCCATCACCAGCAGGGCCACCACGAGCAGCGGGAGCAGCCGGGTGAGCGGGACCTCCGCGCCCGCGGCCCTGGCGGCGACGGCGAACAACGCCACGTGCCCGGCCAGCGCCGCGGCGGACAGCAGGGCGACCTCGGGCAGGACTCCGCGGTCGAGCAGGCCGGTGCGCGCGTCGTGCCAGGTGGCGCGCACCGCCCGGCGGACCTTCGCCGACAGGCACGCCGACGCCAGGACGAGCACGGCGGCCGGCACGGCCGGCGCGGGGACGTCGACCGGGACGGATCCCGTGAGCACCACGGCCACGCCGACGGCGATCAGGACGGCCTGACCGGCGCCGCGCTCCAACACCACGGCCCGCACCCCGCGCCCGACGTCACCGGCCTGCCGACCGTGGCTCACCGCCCGGTGCACGTCACCCAGCACACCCGCGGGCAGGACGGCGTTGAGCAGGAGGGCGCGGTAGTAGTCGGAGACGGCGGCGGCGAGGGTGAGCGGCAGGCCGAGGCGGCGGGCGATGAGGCACCACCGCCACGCGCTCGCCACGGTGGTCAGCAAGCCGATGCCCAGGGCGGCGGCCACGGCCCAGCCGTCGACCGCCCGCAGGCCGGCCAGGAACGCCTCGGCACCCAACCGCCACCCGAGCCCGACGAGGATCACGACCGCGCCCGCCAGGCGGAGCCACGGCCAGGCAAGCGGCAAGCGGCGGGTCAGGGGCGGGGGCGTGCGGCTGCTCACCTCGGCACCGCCAGCAGGTCCGCGTGACCGACCACCACGTGCGGTCCGAGTTCGAGCTTCCGCCGCACGTAGGACGGTGCCTCGGCGGCCAGGCCGGGTTCCTGCTCGACCGCCGCCGCCACCCACCCGCGCAGCCACTCCCCCGCCAGCGCGGCCTGTTCCGGGCCCAACCGCCACGGGCTCGGGCTCGTCGCCACCTCGGCCCCGCGCCGCTCGAACGCCGCCACCGCCGCGTCGACCGCGTCCGGCCCCAGCAGGCGCCGCCCGTCGACCACCCGGCGCTGGTGTGCGTTGAACGCCGCCTCGAAGTCCGCGTCCAGCGGCTCGGCCGGGTCGAACTCCACCCGGCCGACCACCGACAGCGTGAACAGCGCCGGGCACCCCGCGTCCGCGCACGCGCCCGCCAGCCCGTCCACCTCCTCCGCCGTCAGCAGGTCAAGCAGCGCCGACGCGGTGACCAGCGACGTCCCGGCCAGGTCCGCGCCGGTCAACCCGGTCACGTCGGCCTCGTGCGTCTCGATCGTCACCCCGCTCACGGTCGCCGCCGCGATGCTGAGCAGCCGGGGGTCGCGGTCGTGCAGCACCCAGTGCTGCGGACCTCCCAGCCGTCCGGCGAGCCACCGTCCCAACGATCCCGTGCCACACCCGAGATCACGCACCACGAGGGGTGTCCGGTTCAGAACGATCTTGCGGAGCCGGTCGACCAGGTCGAGCGCGCGGGCCTCCGCGTCGGCCTTCTCGCGCAGGGACAGCCATTCCGGGGCGAAGGTGCTCATGGCCGCAGACTAGCCAGCACCTCGGCCAGCCCGGCCGCCGTCACGTCCCAAGTGGACAGTTGGCGGCGGCGCGCCAGGGCACGACCGCGCAGGTCACGCCGCCACGCGTCATCGGTCAACCACCGCCGCAACGCCCCGGCGAACGCCCCCACGTCACCGGCCGGCAGCAGCACCCCGCCGTCACCGAGCGCGTCCGGCACGGCGCTGGCCACCACCGGCACGCCCCGCGCCAACGCCTCGGTCACCACCATCCCGTACGTCTCGGCCCACGACGCCAGCACGAACAGGTCCGCCGTCGCGTACGCGCGGTCCAGCAACGGCCCGGTGAGGGGGCCCGGCAGCTCGATCCGCGAACCCAGGCCGTGCCGCTCGACCACCTCGCGCACCGGCCACCGCTGCGCACCGACGAACGCGCACGTCCACGACAGGTCGGCCACCGAAGCCAAGGCCCGCACCAGCACGTCGTGCCCCTTGCGCGGCGTCACGGAAGCCACGCAGAGCAACCGGGAGGCACCGTCCGTGCCGGTGGCCGACGGCGCGGGGTCGACGCCGGGCGCGACGACGTGGACCCGGGCGAGGGAGTGGTGTGACATGAGCCGCCGTGCCGCCGACGGGCTCGTGGCCACGACGGCGCGGACCGCGCGCAGGCACTCGCCTTCGGCGGCGTCCAACCGGGACGCCACCGCCGGATCCAGCCCCGTCTCGTCCGCCAGCGGCAGGTGCACCAGCACGACCAGCCGCAGCCGGTCGGCGTGCGGCACGACGACCTCGGGGACGCCGCACGCCACCAGGCCGTCGAGCACGACGACCGACCCGTCCGCGATCGCGGCCAACACCCGGCCCAACGCCGCACGAGCCGCCGGGTCGGGTCGCGGCCACGCGCCGGGCACCTCGACGTCGCGCACCTGTCCCAACCCGTGGACGACCCGGCGGTCGTAGGCGTTGCCGCCGCTGGGCGATGCCGGGTCGTCCACGGGACGGACGAAGTGGACCGTCACAGCGCGCGTTCGTAGCTCGCCCAGGCGACGTGCGACTCGTGCAGCGTGACCTCGATCCCGGACAGCCCGCGTGCGCCCTCGCCGAGCGAACCCGCGTGCACGGCGTCCGCGAGCGCGTCCGCGATGTGCTTGGCCAGGAACTCGGTCGACGTGTTCACCCCGGCGAACTCCGGCACGTCGTCCAGGTTGCGGTAGTTGAGCTCGGCCAGGACGGCGCGCAGCCGCTCGGTCGCGAGTCCGATGTCGACCACGATGTTGTCCGCGTCGAGCCGGTCCCGCTTGAACCGGGCGTCCACCACGAACGTCGCCCCGTGGAGCCGTTGCGCCGGACCGAAGACCTCGCCGCGGAAGCTGTGGGCGACCATCACGTGGTCGCGAACGGTGATGCTGAACAGGGTGACCTCCGCCGGTGGTGCGAGCTACGGTGCGAGTACCGGCCCGAGCGTAGTGAACGCCTCGGCCGGTGCCGGGTGCGACGAGGGAGCCGGATGCGCGAGGAAGCCTTCAACGACGGGGACGTGGCGGAGTCGGACCTGGTGACGCGCCGCGGCACGTTCCGCGCGGTGGCGTTCCGGGCCGACGGGCACGAGCACATGGCGTTGGTCTACGGCGCGACGGACGTGCGGGAGGACGTGCTCGTGCGCGTGCACTCCGAGTGCATGACGGGCGACATCTTCGGCGCGATGCGCTGCGAGTGCGGCGACCAGCTTGACGCGGCGCTGGACCGGATCGTCACCGAGGGCGGCGGCATCCTGATCTACCTGCGCGGCCACGAGGGGCGCGGCATCGGCTTGGTGGACAAGGTGCGCACGCACGTGCTGCAGGACGAGGAGGGCCTGGACACGCTCGACTCCGCGACCACGCTCGGCCTGCCGGTCGACGTCCGCGACTACTCCCCCGCCGCGCGCATCCTGAAGCACCTCGGTGTCACGTCGGTGCGGTTGCTGTCGAACAACCCGGACAAGATCGCCGCCCTGACCGCACGCGGCATCGAGGTCTCGGCCCGCGTGCCGCACCTGGCGCCGCCGAACCGGCACAACATCGGCTACCTCACCGCCAAGCGCGATCGGCTCGGCCACGACCTGCCCCAGGTGGACGTGTTCGCCGCCGACTCCCCCGCCGACCGCTGACGGACTGGCCGTCGGGCGCAACGCGCAACACGAGCACCGAACGCGTTGCGAAAGATCTGTCCTGAGGCAGACGCGCGGGTCGGTGCCGGCCTCCCAGGCTGGGCTCATGAGGAGAACGTTCGCAGGTGTGGTGGGCGCGGTCGGGTTGGTCGCCGCGCTCGCCGTCGCGCCGGGGGTCGCGCAGGCCGCCGGGACCGGGGTGTCGTGGGTGGACTGCGGTGACGGGCTGCAGTGCGGTGAGGTGACCGTGCCGGCGGACTGGGGCAGGCCGCGCGGTGCCCGGGTGTCGCTGGGCGTGGCCCGGCTGCCCGCGCAGGACCAGGCGACGAAGAAGGGCGTCCTGTTCGTCAACCTCGGCGGGCCGGCGCAGCAGATCTCGGTGCTGCGCGTCGCCAAGGGCGCGTTCACCGACCTGACCCGGTGGTTCGACGTGGTCGTGTCGGACCCGCGCGGGTTCGAGGCGAGTGCCGGCATCGCGTGCCCGTACCCGGCGCCGCTGCCGGAGAACCTGGAGTGGGCTTCCCCGGACCGGGCCACCTACGAGCGGTACCGGACGGCGAACCACCGGTTCGGTGTCGACTGCGGGCGGGTCGCCGCCGGACCGCTGGCCGGTCACCTCGACTCGGGGCAGGTCGCGCACGACATGGACGCCATCCGGGTCGCGCTCGGGCAGGAGCGGCTGAACTACTACGGCAACTCCTACGGCACGGTGTTCGCGCAGGCGTACGCGCGGCTCTTCCCGACGCGGATCGGGAGGATGTACCTGGACAGCGTGCTGGACCACACCCGTCGGTCGTGGACGGACTGGCTGCTGCCGCGGGCGCGGACCATGGAGCGCAACATGGTCCGGTTCGCGCAGTGGTGCGACGCGGACGCGGCCTGCGCGCTGCACGGGCGTGACGTGCTGAAGACGTGGGACGAGGTGCTCGCACGGGCCGCGCGCGAGCCGATCCCGGCCGGCGACCGGACGGTGAACGCGTCCCGGATCGCGTCGCGGACCAACCCCGCCTACGAGGAGGAGTGGGCCGCCCTGGCGCTGGCCATCGCCGAGGCGCACGCGGGCGACGCGACGCGGTTCGCCGAGCAGCCCGCCGGCGGGCGTGACCCGGACCTGTCCCGGATCGCGTTCTGCGCCGACTTCCCGTACCCCTCCGACTACCGGGTGCTGAAGTCGTGGGAGGACGGGTTGCGCCGCGTCACGCCCCACATCGGGTGGGTCGCGACGTGGCCGATGGCCTACCACTGCGCGGGCCTGCCCGACACCGGCACGTACCCGCCGCACCGGCTGCGCGTCTCCGGGCTGGGGCCGGTGCTGGTCGCCAGTGGCGAGCACGACTCCACCACGCCGCCGGAGGACGCGCGGCGGGTGGTGGCACAGCTCGGGAACGCGCGGTACCTGCCGGTGCAGGGCGGGCACGCGCTGTACTTGAGCGGCCACCCGTGCGTCCGGGAGCACGTCCACCGGTACCTGGTCGACGGCGTGCTGCCGCCGGACGGGACGGCGTGCGGCGTTGCGTAGACGATGGTCCGCGTGAAGTCCCTGCGGGAAGTCCTGCTCGTCGTCGGCGTCACGGCGGCGTTGGTGCTCCTGGCGCGGTGGGAGGGGCGGGGCGGACCGCCGCAGGGGCTGGGGCTGCTGGTCGGCTCCAGCCTCTGCGTCACCCTGCCGCTGCTGCTGCGGCACGTGCTGCCGTTGACGTCGGCGGTGCTGTCGGCGGTGGTGGGCTTGGGCGGGATCGGGTTCCTGCCCGCGTGGCCGGGGATGCTGGTCACCATGGGCGCGTTCTGCGCGGCCGTGTACCACCGCGAGCGCGGACCGGGGCTGGTGCTCGCGGTGTGCGGGTGCTGGGTGCTGGTCAGCGCGGTGATCGCGGGCAGCCCCGTGCAGGTGTTCACCGTGACGGACCTGGTGGTGATGGGCGTCGCGCCGGTGGCGACCGGGTACGCGTTGCGGCTGCACCGGGAACGGGCGGAGCAGGCGTTGCGGGTGCAGCGGGCGGAGGCCGACCGGGCGTCGGCCGAGGAACGGGCGCGGCTGGCCCGGGACGTGCACGACAGCGTCGGCCACCACCTCACCGCGATCCGGATGCAGGCCACGGCCGTGCGGCGGGTGCTGGGCGGCGAGTCCTCGATCGCCGACCGGGCGTTGGGCACCATCGCGGACCTGTCGTCGTCCGCGTTGGACGAGGTGCGGGGCTTGTTGAGCACGCTGCGGGACGTGCCGGCCGGGGCCGGGTTGGCGGAGCTGGACCGGCTGGTCGGGCGGCTGTCCGGGCCGGATCGGCGGATCGCGGTGACGTGGTCCGGCCAGGCCGAGCGGGCGGTGCCGGCGGACGTCGACCAGGCGGCCTACCGGGTGGTGCAGGAGGCGTTGACCAACGTGGTCCGGCACTCCGGCGCGGGCGAGGTGGACGTGCGGCTGCACCGGGACCGGGACCGGCTGGTCGTGACCGTCGTGGACGACGGGCCGGTGGTGGGTTCCCGGGAGTCGGAGGGGCTGGAGGGGCAGGGGATCCGGGGGATGCGCGAGCGGGTGCGTCAGCTCGGTGGCACGCTCACCGCCGGGCCGCGTGAGCCGGGTGGGTGGCGCGTGCGGGCCGAGCTGCCGACGGGAGGGACGGCGTAGTGGCGATCCGGGTGGTCGTCGCCGACGACCAGGCGGCGGTGCGGGAAGCGCTGCGGATGGTGCTGGACGGCGAGCCGGACATCGAGGTGGTCGGGGAGGCGGCGAGCGGCGCGGAGGCCGTGCACGTGACGCTGGTCCGGCGGCCGGACGTGGTGGTGATGGACCTGCGGATGCCCCACGGCGACGGGATCGCGGCGATCACCCGGCTCAGCGGGGCCCGGCCGGAGATCTCGGCGCCGGAGATCTCGGCGCCGGAGGTCCCGGCGCCGGAGGTCCCGGCGCCGAGGATCCTGGCGCCGAAGATCCTGGCGCTGACGACGTTCGACGTGGACGAGTACCTGTTCGGCGCGTTGGCGGCGGGCGCGGGCGGGTTCTTGTTGAAGGACAGCGATCCCGCGTTGTTGTTGGAGGCGGTGCGCGGGCTGCACGAAGGGCGGGGGTTGATCGACCCCAAGGTCACGGGACGGCTCATCGCCCGGTTCGCCCAGCTGTCACCCCGGCCGGCGCCCAGCCGGGTCGACCAGCTCACCGCGCGGGAGCGGGAGGTGCTGGCGCACGTGGTGCGGGGGTTGAGCAACGCGGAGATCGCCGGTGCGCTCACCATCGAGGAGGGCACGGTGAAGACGCACGTGGCCCGCATCCTCACCAAGCTCGGCCTGCGCACACGGGTGCACGCGGTGATCTACGCATACGAGCACGGCCTCGCCCAATAGGGTCAACCGGTGCCCATCGCATTCGACACGACCGGCCTCCGCCGGCACGACCGGACCACCTGGGTGGACCCCGCGACCGGCGACCAGGTCAGCCTCACGTACTCCGACCTGGTGCCGGACCTGCCCGCGTCGTGGGACGACCTGCCGGAGCTGCGGCACGACCTGGCCGTCACCACCGGCGAGGTCGGGTGCCTGATCGAGGCGCACCACGTGCGGCTGGGCGACGTGCCCGCGTTGTTCCGGGTGGTGAAGGTGCCGCTGCCGGACCAGCCGTCGGGGCAGGTGTTCATCGGCTCGTTCACCGTGCCCAAGGCGGGGAGCAGCGCCGTGCTCGAACTCCAGGCGGCGGAGCGGGGGCGGACCGGGATGCGGGAGGCCGTGCTGGTGGCGCAGCTCGGGTTCGACGGGTGGGTGCTGCCGCACCCGTACGCGCCGGAGGTGCGGGGGCGACTGCCGTTCCACAGGGGCGACGACCCGCGTTACGACGCTCAGTTCGCCGACCACCCGCTGTCCCGCGTCCGGGCTTGGGCGCACCACGTCGTCCGCACCGCGCGGGTCGACCCGGCGTTCGCCGCCCTGCCGCCGTTCTCGCCGGGTGCGGCGGGACCTGACCTTCACCTCCCCTAACCCGAGAGTCGAACACTCAGGTCCCGAGAGTCCTACGTTCAGGACCCGTGAGTTCAACGTTCGCGCCACACACCGTTAGGCGTGAGCGTTGAATTCAGGGGTCCTGAACGTTCGACTCTCGAGACCTGAGCGTTCGACTCTCGCGGGTGGGTTTGGGTGAGTCGGGGGTGGCGTGAGACCGTGGAGGCGCACAGCCCGCGTTCGGGCTGGTAGATCACGGTTCACGCAGCCGGCCCCGGGGCACCGACCGGGCCGAGTGGACGCTCCACCGCTCCCACCCCGCGGCACCGCGGGTTCCACGGCATCGACGTCCACGCCACCGCGTGGCGGGCGCGGCCGTCCCGACTCACCCCCCACGGGAGCACGCCATCAGCATCTCCACTCCGCTGCCGCCCGTCGTCGGCGCACCTCGCATGCTCACCGACGTGTACGGACCCGGCGTCGCCGTCTGCGCGCGCCCGGCCGCCGGCGACCACCGGCACCGCAACACCGTCGACGCGCTCTCCGCCCGCCCGATCGCGGTCGCCGGCGGCGCACCGGTCATCTGCAGCGCGGGTGGCACGGACCCGGAGCTCCTGGCACAGCTGCACGAGGGCGGCCTGCCGGTCGGCGACGACCTGCGCGACTTCCGCGACGAGGCCGGGTTCGCCGCCCGCCTCACCGAGGCGGTGGCCGACGGCCTGCCGATCTCGATGGAGTACCCCCACCCGACCGCGCTGTGCCCCGACGACCGCGTGGTCAAGACCGCCCGCCTGGTCGGCTACCTGAACAACAAGGCCACCATCAGCACGTTCGTCGACCCGCGCTTCCACGCGCGCCGCAGCGTGGTCACCCGTGCGGACCTGGCCGAAGCCGCGCCGGCGGCGACGTCCTGGGTCCTCAAGGCCGCCACCGACGACGCGCACGGCGGCAGCCTCGACGTCTACCTGCACGAGGCGGGCGAACGGGTCGCGTTCCCGGCGTTCACCGACGTGCTCGGCGAGTTCGTGATCGAGGAGTACTTGCAGCTCACGCGCAACTGGGGCGTGCAGCTCTACGTCGCACCGGACGCCGTCGCCCGCCTGCTCGCCGTCACCGAACAGCGCGTCGACGACACCGGCGTGTACGTCGGCGGCCGGTTCGGCCCGGTCAGCCCGCCGCCGGCGGACCTGCTCGCGGAGTGCCTGGCGATCACCCAGCGCGCCGCCGACCTCGGCTACCGCGGCCTGTGCAGCCTGGACTGCGCCGAGACGGCGGACGGGCGGCTGGTCATGCTCGACCTGAACTTCCGGATCACGAGCGGCTCGATCCCGCTGCTCGCGCTCCAATCGGCCCGCCCCGACGCGCTCGACGGCTACGCCGAGTCGGTGAAGCTGACGGCCGCCACCCCGCTGGCCGACCTGCTCGCCCACGTCCGCCCCGCCCTGGACGCGGGCGGCGTGCTGATCACCTCCGGCCACGACACCACCCGCACCGACAACCCCGTCGTGCTCAGCACCCTCCAACTGCTGGTCCACGGCGACGACCCGGACGACGTCACGGCCCGCCGCAGGGCGCTGACGTCGTTCACGCGCTAGGAGCCGCGCCGCGTGACCTGCGGGCGGGGTGCTGCTCCGCGAGCGCTAGGTCGAGGCGCGGACGACCAGTTCGGTCGGCAGGATGGAGGCGGCCGGTGGTTCGCCACGGACCTGTTCCAGCAGGAGGCGCACCATTTCGCGGGTGATGCGCTGGAACGGTTGGCGCACCGTGGTCAGGGCGGGGCGGGTGGAGGTGGCGATGCTGGAGTCGTCGAAGCCGCCCACGGCGACGTCCTCCGGCACGCGGCGGCCCGAGTCGTGCAGGACGTTCAGCGCGCCGGCGGCCATCAGGTCGGACGCCACGAACACCGCGTCCAGGTCCGGGGCCCGCTCCAGCAGGGTGGACATGGCCGCCTCACCGCCCGCGCGGCTGTAGTCGCCGTGCGCGATCAGGTCCGGGCTGGCGTCGGACCCCAGCACGTCCCGGTAGCCGGCGAGGCGTTCGACGCCGCCGGGCGTGTCGGGCGGACCGGTGATGGTGGCGATGCGCCGACGGCCGCGCGACCGCAGGTGCTCGACCATCAGCCGCGCGCCGGAACGGTCGTCGGCGGCGGCGTAGGCGACCTGGCCCTCGTGGCCGATCGGCTTGCCGCAGGCCACGACGGGGATGCCCGAGTCGCGCAGCTCCTCCAGCAGGGGGTTGCCGGTGTGCGACGACACCAGCAGCACGCCGTCCACGTGACCGGCGGCGATGAAGCGGCTCGTGCGCTTGCGCTCCACCTCGGTGCTGGCGGTCATGAGCAGCACGGGCACGTCGACCTCGGCGAGCTCCTGGGTGCAGCCCTGGAGCAGGATGCTGAAGTTCGGGTCCTCGAACAGCCGCTGCTGCGGCTCGGTGAGCACGAACGCCACGGAGTGCGCGCGCTGGGTGACGAGGCTGCGCGCGGCCGGGTTGGCGACGTAACCCGTGGTCCGCACGGCCTTCAGCACGGCCTCCAGCGCCGTGGGGCTGACGTTGCGGCCGCCGTTGAGCGCGCGCGACACCGTGCCGCGGGACACGCCCGCGGCAGCCGCCACGTCGTGGATGGTCGGCCGGTGCCGCGCCGCCTTGCTGCGCTCGACGCTCATGACTCCCTCATGCCTTCACCGCTCCGGAGAGCAAGTCGATGCGCCAGTATCGCTGCAACGTGAGGAACAGCGCGATCAAGGGCAGCACCGACACCAGCGAACCGGTGACGACGAGGGTGTACAGCGCGGGTGTGGTGTTGCCCTGCTTGAGCATCGTGTACAGCCCCAGCGTGACCGGGAACTTCCCGTCGTCGCCGAGCATGATGTAGGGCAGCATGAAGTTGTTCCAGATCGACACGAACTGGAACAGGAACACCGTGACCAGGCCCGGGACCATCATCGGCAGCGCGATGGAGCCCAGGATGCGCGCCTCGCCCGCCCCGTCCGTGCGGGCCGCCTCGACCACCTCCTCCGGCACGGACGCGGCCGCGTAGATGCGGGCCAGGTAGATGCCGTACGGGCTGATCACGCTCGGCAGCAGCACGGACAGGTAGGTGTCGGTCAGGCCCACCTTCGCCAGCAGCAGGTACTGCGGGACGGCCAGCACCACGGCGGGCACGAGCACGCCCGCGATCAAGGCGTTGAAGATCAACGCCCGCCCCCGGAACGCGTACTTGGCCAGCGCGTACCCGGTCACGCCCGACAACGCCGCCGACAGCAGCGCGCCCAGCCCCGCGTACAGCGCCGAGTTCGCCATCCACCGCCAGAACACGCCACCGCGGTAGCCGTTCAGCTCGGCCAGGTTCGCCACCAGCGACGACCCGACCGACAACGTCGTCGTGGAGAACAGCTCACCGGTGCTCTTCGTCGCCGCGACCAGCACCCACGCCACCGGGAACAGGCAGTACACCGCACCCAGGAGCAGCACGAACGTCGGCAGGCCACCCAGCCGCACCCTCACCGCTCACCCCCGAACGCCCGCGACCGCGTCACCCGCAGCAGCCCGAACGAGATCACGAACATCACCGACGCGATCAGCACCGACGTGGCGGCGGCGGAGTAGAGGTCACCTCGGCCGAACGCGTCCTGGTAGACCTTCATCAACGGCGTCCAGGTGAGCGAGAGCGAGTTGGTCAGCGGCGCCAGCGTGGTCGGCTCGGCGAACACCTGCAGCGTCGCGATGATCGAGAACAACGACGTCAGCACGAGCGCGGGCGCGAGCAGCGGGATCTTGATCCGCACCGCGACCTGCCACGGCGTGCAGCCGTCGATCCGGGCCGCCTCGTACAGGTCGCGCGGGATGGACCGCAGCGCGGTGTGGAGGACGACCATGTTGTAGCCGACACCGCCCCACACCGCGATGTTGGCCAGCGCGAAGTAGATGCCGGTCGGCGACAGCAGGTCCACCCCCGGCATCGACAGCTCGCGCAGCAGCTGGTTGAGCGGGCTGGTGCCGGGCAGGTACAGGAAGCCCCAGAGCAGCGACGCGATCACGCCCGGGATCGCGTACGGCAGGAAGATGGCGATCCGGCTGAACCCGCGGGCCCGCACCCGGTCCTCGTCCAGCAGCAGCGCGAACACCAGGGCCAGGCCCAGCATCGTCGGCACGAGGATCGCGCCGTAGCCGAGCACCCGCAACGCGCCCGCGCCCAACTCGGAGTCGGTGAGCGCGCGCACGTAGTTGTCCAGCCCCACGAACACCTCGGAGCGGCTGCCCCTGCCCAGCCCGAGGCCCCTGACCTCGGTGCGGAACAGGCTCAGGTACACCGTGTAGGCGATCGGCAGCGCGAACACCAGCACGAACAGCACCACCGCCGGGGCCACGAAGGCGTACGGCGCCACCCTGGGCGCCGCACCACCCCGCGCGGTCACACGCGTCGACGCCACGGGCTCAGCCGCCAACCGTGAAGCCGTTGGCCTTCATGTCGTCCACGGTCGCGCCCTGCATCTCCGCCAGCGCGGGCACGAGGTCCGCGCCGGCGCTGATCGCCTCACCCATCGCGTTCTTGTACGCGGTGTAGGTGACGTTCACGTTCGGCCCCCACGTGAAGCCGGACGAGGTGGCGGCGATCGCCGCGGCCCGGGTGTAGAAGTCCGGTTGGTTGGGGAAGAACGCGGGCGGCTGGGACTGCGCCTGCTGCGCGGACGTGGCCGCCGGGTAGATGCCGCTCTCCTTCACCAGCAACTCGACGGCCTCCGGGTCGGTGTTGAGCCACAGCGCGAACTCGGTCGCGGCCTTCTGCTTCTTCGAGCCCGCGGTCACGGCCGTGGTGGAGCCGCCCCAGTTGCCGGTGCGCGGGTTGGCGGCGTCCCACTGCGGCATCGGCGCCATCGCCCACTTGCCCGCCGTGCTCTCCGCGTTGCCCTTGAGCACGCCCGGTGCCCACACCGCGCTCAGCCAGCCGATCTGCGTGCCGTCGTTGAGCGCCTTGTTCCACTCGGGCGTGTACATCGGGGACTTGTCGACCGCGCCCTCGGCGACCAGGCCGCTCCAGTACTGCGCGACCTTCCTGGTCGCGGCGTCGTCCACCGAGACCTTCCACGCGTCGCCGTCGACCGACCACCACGAGGCGCCGGCCTGCTGCACGAGCCCCGCGAACCAGCCCGGGTCGTTGGAGGAGAACGTGCCGAGGAACTTGTCCGGTGCCTCGGCCCGCAGGTCACGGGCGGTCTGCGCGTACTCGTCCCAGGTGGTCGGCACCTCCAGGCCGTACTGCTCGAACAGGTCGGCGCGGTAGTAGAACATCATCGGCCCGGAGTCCTGGGGCACGGCGTAGACGCCGCTGCCGCCCAGCGTGACCTGGTCCCAGATGCCCGGCGCGAACTCGTCCTCGGCGGCCGCGGCGCCCTCGGAGATGTCGGCCAGCACGTCGTTGCTGACCAGGGTCGGCAGCGCCTGGAACTCCACCTGCGCGAGGTCCGGCGGGTTGCCGCCCTTGGCGCTGGTCAGGAGCTTGGTCACCAGGTCGTCGCCCTGCGCCTGCTTGCTCACCACGACCTGGGCGTCCGGGTGGCCCGCGTTCCACTTGTCGACGACCTTGTCGATGTTGGGCGCCCACGCCCAGAAGGACAGTTCGACCGGGCCGTCGGCGGCCTGCTCGGCGCCTGTGCCGCAGCCGGCGAGCAGGGCGAGGCCGAGACCGAGTGCCGCGGCCTTCTTCGCGATGTCGAGTCGCATGAGGTCTCCGGGGGTCCGCGTCGCTGACGCCACTGCCAGCGAGAACCGCGCTGTGAACGTGCACAGTAGTTGGCCGGACAGCTCGCCTGTCAACTACTTGACACCCCGTCTTATCTGCACCGTAATCTGCGATGAGACCGTGCACGTTCACAGCCGCTGGAGTGTTCATGACGTTTGTGGTGCCTCGCCCGGCCGACGGGCAAGCCGTGGGGGACCCGTTCGCGCCGCGCATGCCGGCCGGCGTGGACGGGCTCGTCTACGGCGGGGACTACAACCCCGAGCAGTGGCCCGAGGAGGTGTGGGTCGAGGACGTGGCGCTGATGCGGCAGGCCGGGGTGAACCTGGTCAGCGTCGCCATCCACGCCTGGGCGCTGCTGGAGCCGCGGCCCGGCGAGTTCGACTTCGGCTGGCTTGACCGGCTGCTGGACCTGCTGCACGGCGCGGGCATCGCGGTCAACCTGGCCACGCCGACCGTCGTGCCGCCCGCGTGGCTCTACCGCGCGCACCCGGGCATCCGGCCGGTCACCCGGGACGGCACGGAACTGGAACGCGGGTCGCGGGCGACGTTCTGCCCCAGCTCACCCGCCTACCGGCAGGCCGCCGCGACGATCACCCGGCAGCTCGGCGCGCGGTACGGCGCGCACCCGGCGGTGGCGCTGTGGCACGTGCACAACGAGTACGGCGCGCCGCTCGGCGCGTGCTACTGCCCCGAGTCGGCCACCGCGTTCCGGCGCTGGCTGCGCGACCGGCACGGTTCGCTCGACGCGCTCAACGAGGCCTGGGGCACGAGCTTCTGGGGCCAGCGCTACGGCGAGTGGGCCGAGGTCGAGCCGCCGCGGGTGTCCGGCACGACCGGCAACCCGGCGCACGAGCTGGACTTCGCCCGGTTCTGCTCGGACGAGCTGCTGGCCTGCTACACCGCCGAGCGCGACATCCTGCGCGCGCACTCGGCCCTGCCGATCACCACGAACTTCATGACCACCAACTGCAAGTCGATCGACTACTGGCGCTGGGGCCGCGAGGTCGACGTGGTGGCCAACGACCACTACCTGACCGCCGAGGCCGACCGGAACCACATCGACCTGGCCCTGTCGGCGGACCTGACCCGCGCGGTGGCGGGCGGGCGGCCGTGGATGCTGATGGAGCACTCCACCGGCGCGGTGAACTGGCAGCCGCGCAACCTGGCCAAGCGGCCCGGCGAGATGCGCCGCAACAGCCTGGCCCACGTGGCGCGCGGCGCGGACGCGGTGATGTTCTTCCAGTGGCGGGCTTCCCGCTTCGGCGCGGAGAAGTTCCACTCCGCGATGCTGCCCCACTCGGGCACGCGCAGCCGGACGTGGCCGGAGGTCGTGCGGCTGGGCGGTGAGCTCGGCGCGCTGCACGAGGTGCGCGGCAGCGTGGTGCGGGCGGACGTCGCCGTGCTGTGGGACTGGGAGTCGTGGTGGGCGCTGGAGCTGGACTGGCGGCCGTCGGTCGACCTGTCCTACCGGGAGCGCGTCGGCGCGTTCTACGAACGGCTCTGGGACGCTCACCTGACCGTGGACTTCGTCGCGCCGGAAGCCGACCTGGGCGGCTACCGGCTCGTCGTCGTGCCGTCGCTGTACCTGGCGTCGACGGCGGCGGCCCGCGTGCTGCACGACTACGTGGCCGGTGGCGGCGCGCTCGTCGTCTCGTACTTCTCCGGCATCGTGGACGCCAACGACGCCGTGCACCCCGGCGGGCACCCCGGCGCGTTGCGCGACGTGCTCGGGCTGGAGGTGGAGGAGTTCCTGCCGCTGCGCGCCGGCGAGGAGGTCGCGCTCGACGGCGGGCTGCGCGGTGACGTGTGGGCCGAGCACATCCGCCTGACCGGCGCGGAGGCCGTGCGCTCCTACGTGGACGGCCCGGCGGCGGGCGGTCCGGCCGTGACGCGGCACCGGCTCGGGGCGGGCACCGCCTGGTACGTCTCGACCCGGCTGCGCGGCGCGGCGCTCGACCGGGTGCTGCGCGAGGTCTTCCCGGCCGCGGGCGTTCGGGTGCGTGACGACCTGCCGCGCGACGTGGAGGTGGTGCGCCGGCGCGGCGCCGGCGCCGACTACCTGTTCGTGCTCAACCACACCGACGCCGAGGTGGGCCTGGCCGCGTCCGGCACCGAGCTGCTCACCGGGCAGCGGTGCGCGTCGGAGCTGCGCGTGCCGGCGGGCGGCGTGGCCGTACTCAGGTCCCTCGACGAGAAGGACGGGTGACGGAGGAGCTGCTCGTCAGCCTCCCGGACGGCCCGTTCACCCCGGGTCCGGGTCCGGTCCAACGGCGGGCAGGTCCGGTCACAGGTGGCGACCAGCCAGCCACCGCCGCCAGGTGGTCCGCTTCACCTTCACCTCCGGGTGCGCGGCGACGTGCAGCAGGAACTCCGCCCGCAGCCGGACCACCGGGTCGTCGTCGCCCAGCAGGCCGCGCATCCGCTCGTGGAACCGGTCGTCGGCGACGTGCCGGACCAGCCCCGCGTACATCCAGTCCTTGCAGCGGTAGCGGCGGCGGACCACGTCGGTGATCAGGTCCGGCACCTGCGGCCGGATGCCCGACGGGACGCCGTCGGCGGCCAGCGCGCGCAGCAACGACTCCTTGCGCCCCCACGGTGACCACAGGTTGTTGGCGTCGGCGCGCCAGTCGTCCGGACAACGCCCCTCCCACACCAGGTAGAGCAGCACGAACGGCGCGTGGCGCTCGCGGACCTCGTCGTCCTCGTCCCACAGCGAAGCGGTGAGGCCGAAGATCGTCTGGCCCCGGTGGTAGCGGAACGCGGCCTGGGCCTGGTCCATCTCGGCGGCCAGGTGCGGCTGGTCCGGCGCCGGCGACCCGGCTCGCGCCCACACGTCGTTCGACCAGTGCAACGCCTGCCGCGCGTGCTCGACCGACTCCCGGTGCCGGGCCAGGGCGCGGCGGCGGACGTCCTCGTCGCGCGACGCCAGACCCCACACCCATGCGGGGTCTCCCACGAACTCGGTCGCCACGGGAGTGATCCTCGCACTACCCCTCCGTACACGGTACTCCGCTTTCCGTAGTACCATCGTTCGCACACCACCGGGGGAGATGCGCATGGACACCAGCCAGCTGCTCAAGGGGGTGCTGGACCTCGCCGTCCTCGCGGTGCTGCGCAAGGAGGACGGGTACGGCTACGACGTGCTGCGCAGACTGCGCCAAGGCGGTCTGGACGGCGTCGGCGACGCGTCGGTCTACGGCACCCTGCGCCGGCTCTACAACGCCGGCCTGCTCACGTCCTACGTCGTGCCCAGCGAAGAGGGCCCGCACCGCAAGTACTACAGCCTCAACGAGCCGGGCCGGGAACGCCTGCTCGAATCCGGCCAGACCTGGAAGTCGTTCGCGCGGGCGTTGGACGACCTGTTGGGGGAGGGTGCATGAACACGCAGACGAACACCGAGGTCCAGCACTACCTGGACGGCATGCGCGAGGCGCTGTCCGACCTGCCCGCCGCCGAGGTCGCCGAGATCATGGACGACGCGGGCGCGCACGTCGCCGAGGTCGCCGAGGAGATGGGCGACGAGTTCTCCCTGGCCGCGCTGGTCGACCGGCTCGGCACACCCCGTGCGTACGCCGAGGAGCTGCGCGTCGCGGCGGGCTACCCGCTGCCCTCCTCCCCCGCGGCCGACGGCGGCGGGCAGTCGGTGCTGGTGGCCAGGTTCGCGTTCTGGAGCCTCGTCGCCGCCACCGTGATGGCGTTCGGCTTCGCCACCACCCGCGGCGACATCATCGAGGCGACCGTGCTGGTCGGCCTCTGCGGCGCGGCGGCGGCGCTGCTGGTGTTCCGGCAGGCCGGCCTGCTCGCCGAGGTCGCGAAGCTGCCGGAGACCGCCGCCGTCCGGGACTTCCTGGCCCGGGCCGCGAAGACGGACCTGCGCAAGGCGTTCGCGCCGCTGCGCGCCCTCCAGCCGGCGTGGTGGGTCGTCCGCGCGCTGGTCATCGCGGCCGGCGGCGTGATGGTGTACCGGCCGGAGTTCGGCCTGGTGGTGGCCGTGGCGCTCGCCGCGTTGTCGCTGGTGGCGGGCCCGAAGGCGCGGACCGACCGCCGGTGGCTGTGGATCAGCCTGCCCGCGACCGGGTTCGCCCTGGGCCTCCTGCTGGTCATCCTCGGCTCGCTGGCCACGCGCCTGGACGACTACCCGGTCGGCAACGCGCCGGTCTCGTACAACCCGACGCCCGCGATGCCCGACAACGTCTACGTGTTCGACAAGGACGGCAAGCCGCTCACCGACGTCCACCTCTACGACGAGGACGGCAGGCCGCTCAACGCCACGTGGTACGGCTGCGAGGGCGACAGCCGCCGGGACAACCGCTTCCCCCGCCCGCGGGTGGTCCACGACGAGCGGGGCTGCCACGAGGAGCCGGGCGTCCCGTTCACCGTCGTGATGCCGACCATGCCCACGACCACCACGCCCACGCCGTCGACGGTCACCCAGTCCCCCGTGCCCACCACGACCGGGTCCGCCACAGCGGAGTCCACCACGGCGGCACCGACGACGGTGACGACCACCGGCTGACCCGGCGTCAGCCCCGGGCCGGCGGGGCGGTCGAGTCGCGGACGACGAGTTCCGTGGCCAGCTCGACCCGGTCGGTCACCGGCGGGCGGCCGGCGATCAGGTCGGCCAGCATCCAGCCCGCCTGCCGGCCCATCGCGGCGAGCGGCTGGCGGACCGTGGTGAGCGCGGGCGCGGCGCGGCGGGCGGCGGGCAGGTCGTCGAAGCCGACGACGCTGAGGTCGCCCGGCACGGACAGGCCCGCCGACCGCGCCGCCTCCACCACGCCCAGCGCCTGCTCGTCGTTGGCCGCGAACACCGCCGTGGGCCGGTCGGGCCTGCGCAGCAGCGCGTCGGCCTCCCGGCGACCACCCTCGCGGGTGAAGTCGGCGTGCCGGACCAGGTCCGCGTCGAACGCGATGCCCGCGCGGTCGAGGGCGACCCGGTAGCCCTCCACGCGGGCACGGCTGCACCGCACGTCACGCGGACCGCCCACGACGGCGATCCGCCGGTGCCCGAGCGCCAGCAGGTGCTTCACCGCCGTGACGCCGCCCGCCCGGTCGGACGCGGCGACGCCGACCAGGTCCGGCGCGGCCACGTCCACCGGGTCGATGTGCACCAGCGGCACGCCGGCGCGGGCGAACACCCGTTCCTCGGCCACGCTGATCGGGCACGTCACCAGCAGCACCCCGGCGCGCCGGGCCCGGACCACGTCGGCGGCCCACGACGCGCCGCGGCCGACCGCCGAGGACAGCACCACGTCCAGCCCCGAGTCGACCACGCCCCGCATGACCTCCATGGCCCAGGCGCTGTTCAGGGCGGGGAAGACCAGCTCGACCAGCGGCACGGGAGGGTGCGGCCGGTCGACCCGCGACCTGCTCACGCGGCACGTGCGCTCCAGAATCTTCAACCCGCTCACGGTTTCCGACACTATCGGAAAACTGGCGAAACACAACGAGCCGCTGAACTGCAACGATTCACCCGTCAGCACCGATCCACGTCGCCCGAACTCCTGAAGCCACACGGTGGTTTCGCAAGTTTTTCGAAAACGCTCCAGCCGGCAGAATCCCGCTGTCCGATGCCGGTCCGCAGGAGGCGCGCGTGAAGTACCTGATGCTCATCTACGGCAATGAGCAGGTGTGGAACAGCGTGGACGCCGAGGAGTTCACCAAGCTGGTCGCCGACGTGGACGCGTTCAACGCGGAGCTGCGGGAGTCCGGCGAGCTGGTCGACTCGCGCGGCCTGGTGGAACGCCCCCGGGCGGTGCGCGTGGTCGAGGGCGCCCCGGTCGTCACCGACGGGCCGTACCTGGAGGCCAAGGAGTACGTCGGCTCCTACTTCGTGGTCGACGTGGACAGCGAGGAGCGGGCGCTGGACATCGCGCGCTCGTACCCGGCCCTGCGCTACAGCCGGGGCCTGGGCGGCGGCCTGGAGGTGTGGCCGCTGATGGAGCCGGGCGGCGGCGACCTTTGACCGTCGAACACCTCCTGCGGACCCTGACGCCGCAGGTGCTCGGCACCCTGGTGCGCCGGCACGGCGACTTCGCCCGGTGCGAGGACGCCGTGCAGGAGGCGTTGATCGACGCCGCCGACGCGTGGTCGCGCAACGGCGTCCCCGAACACCCGCTGGGCTGGCTCACCACCGTCGCCGCGCGCCGGTACGTCGACCTGGTGCGGTCCGACGCCGCGCGGGCCCGCCGCGAGCAGGCCGTGCACGACGCCGTGCCGCGCGACGAGCTGCTCGCACCGCCGCCGGACGCCGAACCCGCCCGTGACGACCTGCTGGAACTGCTGCTCCTGTGCTGCCACCCCGCGCTCACGCCGCCGGCGCAGATGGCGTTGACGCTGCGGGCCGTCGCCGGGTTGACCACCGCCGAGATCGCCGCCGCGTTCCTGGTGCCGGACAAGACCATGGGCCAGCGCGTCTCGCGGGCCAAGCAGCGGCTGCTGGAGGCGGGCGCGCGGTTCGAGCTGCCCTCCTCACCGGCGGACCGCGAACGCGCGCTGACCGTCGTGCTGCACGTGCTGTACCTGCTGTTCAACGAGGGCTACAGCGCCAGCGCCGGTCCCCGGCTGCGCCGGCCCGACCTGACCGAGCAGGCCGTGCGGCTGACCCGTGAGCTGCACGCCCGGCTGCCCGACCACGGCGAGACGGCCGGCCTGCTCGCGTTGATGCTGCTCACCGAGGCGCGCGGCGCGGCCCGCACCGGACCGGACGGCACCCTGGTCCCGCTGGCCGAGCAGGACCGGTCGCGGTGGGACCGCGCGGCGATCGCCGAGGGCACCGACCTGATCACCCGCACCCTGGCCGGCCACCCCGTCGGCCCGTACCAGGTGCAGGCGGCCATCGCGGCCGTGCACAGCGAGGCCGCCACGGCGGCGGACACCGACTGGCCGCAGGTCCTCGCGTTGTACGACGTGCTGCACCGCCTCGCGCCCAGCTCGGTCGCCGCGCTGAACCGGGCCGTCGCGGTGGCCGAGGTGCACGGGCCGCGGGCCGCCCTGGACGTCCTCGACGAGCTGGAGCGCGGCGTCCTCGCGGGCCACCACCGACTGCTCGCCGTGCGCGCCCACGTGCTCGAACGGGCCGGTGACGCGGACGCCGCGGGTGCGGCGTTCCGGCAGGCCGCGCGGCTCGCGGGCAACGTCGCCGAGCAGCGGTTCCTGCTCCTGCGGGCCGCCCGCTGCGGATCCGTCGAAGATCTTCCCGGGTCGGCGTAGAAATCGGGTCGCCGGCTCCGATCCCCTCCCGAGCGACCCCGTCGGGCGTCGCCGGGAGGAAGGAAGAGCGATGACCAAGGTGACCGCGCAGATGTCGGTGTCCCTCGACGGCTTCTACGCCGGGCCGCGCCACGACGGCGACGGCGACTGGCTGGGGTCGGCGGAGGCGGCGGCGTTCTTCCGCATCACCCGCTGGGCGATCAGCGCGATGGCGTGGCGGGAGCGGCAGGGCATCGCGGGCGGCGTGCGCGACGTCAACTCCGACGTCATCCAGGAGAACTTCGAGGCCGCCGGCGCGTACGTGATGGGCCGGCGCATGGCCGACGGCGGCGAGGTGCCGTGGGGCGAGGAGCCACCGTTCCGCGCACCCGTCTTCGTGGTGACCAACCGGCCGCGCCCGACCCTCGAGCGCAGGGGCGGCACCAGCTTCACCTACGTCACCGACGGCGTGGCGAGCGCCGTGGCCCGGGCGAAGGCCGTCGCGGGCGGCAAGGACGTCGCGGTCGCGGGCGGCGGCACGCTGGTCCGCCAGGTCCTGGCCGCCGGCCTGCTGGACGAGCTGGAGCTGCACATCGTCCCGGTCGTCCTGGGCACCGGCATGCGCCTGCTGGACGCCGACCTCGGCCTGGGCCACAAGGAGGGCATCGAGCTGACCCCGACGAGGGTCCTGCACGCGCCGGACGTGACCCACGTGCGCTACACCGTCACCGGCCGCGCACCGCTGGTGCTGGACGACCGCGGCCGCGGCGACGCCGGGTGACCCCGACCGGCGAGCCGCCCCCGGCGCGGACCGGGGGCGGCGTCACGTCAGCGGGTGGTGCAGAGCGTGCCGTTCAGGAAGTACTTCACCGGGTGCACGTTCGGGCCCTGGTACGCGCCCACGAACCCGGCCGTGGTCGACTCGCCCGCCGCCAGCGTGGCGGTGTTGCCGACGGTGACCTTGGTCCCGGCCTGCGACCAGGTGGCGTTCCAGCCGCTGGAGACCTGCTGCCAGGTGGTCGGCCAGGTGTAGGTCAACGTCCACCCGGCGGCCGGTCGCGTGCCCGTGTTGGTGATCTGGAGGTCGGCCACGAAACCGTTGCCCCAGTTGGTGCTCTCCTTGTACGTCACCGCGCACGTGGACGTGGCCGGGGTGCCGGTGGTGAAGGTCAGCGGTGGGGAGGACCAGGAGACCCGACCCGCGTTGTCCCGCGCCACGAGGTTGACCGTGTACTCCGTGCCGGGCACGAGGTTGGCCGCGGTGAACGTGGTGCCGGTCGTCTCGCCCCACTGCTCGGTGTGCGCCCCGTCGACCCGCCGGTGCACCTCGTACTTGACGCCCGCGGGCGGCGCGGGCCAGGACAGCGCGGCCGTGCGGTCGGTGATCCCACCCGCGACCGGGCGGGCGGGGGCGGCCGGGCCGCCCACCGAACCGGACGGCTTGAGCAGCACGGTGGTGATCGAGTAAGGCGGCAGCGTCACGGTGGACGACGAGCCGGTGGCCGTGGTGATGCCGGTGTCGCCGTTGGCGAAGGTGTGCACGGTCGCGCCGGCGGCGGCCGTGTAGCCGGCGAGCCGCAGGTCCACGGTCCTGGCGGCGTCGGGGTCCTGGTTGATCAGCAGCACGGACAGGCCGCCGTCGGTCCGCCGCGCCGCGTGGCTGCGCACCAGCGGGTCGGTGGACGCGGCCGTCACCAGCTGGTCGCCCGGCCGGGCGAACTTCGACACCATGGCGATCCCGTGGTACGGCGCGAACGGCGTGTTCAGCGCGGGCTGGCACACCGTCCCCTCGGCGTTGCAGCCGCCGCTGGAGAGCAGGCCGTAGTCGTCGTAATCGGTGTGGCCCGCGATCTCGCGGACCTGGCCGATGCCGTTGTGGACGTTCCACCAGTCCACGTTGAACACGCCGTGGCCGATCATGGTCGCGTAGGCGTCGGCGGCGAACAGCGCGCCCGGCTGGGTGTTGCGCCCGAACGACGTGTTCACCTCGGTCAGCGCGATGCCCAGGTCCTTGCCCGCGAGCCGGCGCGACTGCTCGCGCACCAGGGCGATCTGGTCCTTCACCCGGTCGGTCTTGGCCAGCACCTGCGCCGCCGTGTCACCGCTGGGGTACCAGTGGATGATGCCGAAGTCGACCACGGGACCGGCGATGGACAGCACGACCTCGTTCCACGACGCGGAGTCGCCCGCCGCCGTGATGCCGTCGGGCCACTCGCCCGGCGTGGTCAGCACCGCGCCGATCTTGATGGTCGGGTCGACGGCCTTCATCGCGGTGGCGTAATCGCGGACCAGGGTGGCGTAGTACGTCGGGCTCTTGTCCGGGTGGTGGTCGGCTTCCCAGCCCGAGCCGTAGTGCCCGTTGCCGTAGTTCTCGTTGCCGATCTCCCAGTACTTCACGCCGTAGCGCTTCTCGACGTTGGCGTACCGCACCCAGGCAGCCGCCTCTTCGGCCGTGCCGGTGCCGTAGTTGGCCGTGACGATCGCCTGACCGCCGGCCCGCCGCACGCCCCTCATGAACGTGTCGAAGTCGGTGTTCGGCGCCACGTAACCGCCGGGCGCGGTGTGGTCGGCCCAGTGGTAGATGTCCGAGTAGGACCCGCCGGGGTAGCGCATCGCCTTGACACCCGCGTCCTTGAGCAGGTCGGCGACCGCGTCACTGCCCAGGTGGGTGTCCCAGATCGCGTGGTTCACGCCGGTGGCGGCCTCGTCCACCACCTCCAACCCGGCCCTGGTGTTCACCGTGACGGTGACGGCGGAATCGGCGGCGTGCGCCGGGGCACCGGCGGTCAGCGCGACTTGGGCGGCCACGAGCGCGGCGAGTGCGGGCAGCACGGCGAGGCGCGGTCTCATAAGAGGTTTCCTCATCGACGGTGATGAATTGGGAGCGCTCCCAAACTGTGCGGCGCGCCTGTGACCTTGTCAATCACCCGACTCCCCGCATTTACCCACCGAGCCGGCCGCGGATGTCCGGCGGTCACCGGGAACCGCCTTTCACCTCATCGAACGCGCATTCGCCCGGATTCTTCGAATTGTCGAACGCCCCTGACCGGACGGGGCACCGCATCGACCGATCGGTTGACCCGCGCCGGTCCGAGGTGGACGCCCGGGGTCAGCCGGCTCGTCGATCCGGGGGTCGCCCCACCGCGGCGAGGCTTGGCCCATGACCCAGACGACTGCCGCCGCGGGGCCGATCCCGGTCGGGGAGCGGGCGCTCGCGCCCGACCTGGCCCGCGGTGCGATGCTCGCCCTGATCGCCTTGGCCAACTCCGTTGTGTACCTCTACGACCGCCCTTACGGCGTGCGCCAGCACATCGTCGAGCACGGCCTGCTCGACCGGGTCGCGGCCGTGCTGAACGTGACCTTCGTCGGCGGGCGCGCGTACCCGATGTTCGCCGCCCTCTTCGCCTACGGCGTCGTCCTCTCCTACCGGCGCCATCGCACGGCCGGGGCGGACGACCGCGAGGCCAAGCGGCTGCTCCGGCGGCGCAACCGCTGGCTCATCGCGTTCGGCGCGGCGCACGTGGTGCTGCTGTTCCCGGGTGACATCCTCCTCAGCTACGGCATCCTGGGGTTCCTGGTCCTGCGGTGGCTGGGTGCCTCGGACCGCAAGCTGCTCGTCGCCGCCGGCCTGTGGCTGGTCGTCGTGGCGGTGGTGCAGGGCGCGTCGTCGCTGACGCCGCCGGACGGCACGCGTCACGTCTTCTTCTCCTTCGAGACCGCCGACTTCGGCGCGGCGATGGCCCTGCGGCCCGCCGAGTGGTTGCTGACCCCGTTCGGGATGATCGGGGTGGGCAGCGCGGCCCTGATCGGCACGTGGGCGGCCCGGCGCGGGGTGCTCACCGACCCGGCCGCGCACCGTCCCCTGCTGGTCCGCACCTCCGTGCTCGGGTTGACGGCCGCCGTGGCCGGTGGCGTGCCGATCGCGTTGGCGACGGGCGGGTTCTGGCAGCCGACGGCGCCGCTCACGCTGTGGAGCGTCGCGGCGCTGCACGCGGTGACCGGTGTCGCGGGAGGGCTCGGGTACGCGGCGCTCATCGCGCTGGCGGCGGCACGGCTCGGTGCGCGGCGCGGACCGGTGGTGCGCCTGCTGGAGACCGGCGGCCGGTACTCGTTGAGCTGCTACCTGTTCCAGTCCGTGGTGTTCGTGGCGCTGCTGATGCCCTACACCCTCGGCCTCGGGGCGACGCTCGGCACCGCCGGGCTCTCCGTCATCGCGCTCGGCACGTGGCTGGTCTCGCTGCTGCTCGCGGCGCTGCTCGGGCGCGCGGGCAGGCGAGGGCCGGCGGAAGCGTTGTTGGGCCGCCTGACTTATCGCCGTGCGGCGGCGAAGATGGCGGGGTGACGACGGTGGAGGAACGGCTGGGCCTGCTGCGGGAACGGCGGTGGAACCAGGCGTGGGGTTTCGCCCCGTTCGGCGTGCTGTTCCTCACCTGCGCGATAGCGGTGACCACCGCTTCGCGCGGCTGGCCGGACCAGGCGGTCACGGTCGGCATCGCCGCCGGACTCGCCGGGTGGCACTGGTGGTTCGTCGTGGCGCACCCGCAGTGGTGGGACCGCCGGGTGTGGCCGATGGCGGTGTACTTCGTCGGCGTGCTCGCGTTCGCGTCGGTGCTGGTGCAGCGCCACGACGCCTTCCAGCTGTTCATCCCCATGTGCTACGTGCTGGCGTTCGTCGCCCTGCCGGGGTGGCCCGCGTACCTCGGCGTGGTCGCGGCGAACGTCCCGTGGCTGCTGGCGCCCGGCACGGACCTGCGCCTGACGCTGGTCAACCTCGCCGTGGGCACGCCGCTGGCCGCGCTGATCGGCGGCGTGATCAGGGCCATGGAGCGGGAGGCGATCCGGCGCCGGGAGACCAACGCCGAGCTGGTCGCCATGGCCGAGGAGAACGCCCGGCTGCACGGGCTGCTGGTCGAGCAGGCCAGGGCCGCCGGGATCGCGGGCGAGCGCGCGCGGTTGGCCCGGGAGATCCACGACACCGTGGCCCAGGGGCTGACCGGGATCGTCACGCAGCTGGAGGCGATCGACGAGCACGCCGTTCCGCCCGGTCCGGTGCGCGCCCGGCTGGAGATCGCGGGCGGCCTCGCGCGCACCAGCCTGGTGGAGGTGCGCCGGTCGATCGAGGCGCTGCGCCCCGGACCGCTCCAGGGCGCCAGGCTCGGTGAGGCCGTGCGGCAGGCCGTGACGACGTGGCGGGAGCAGTACGGCGTGCCGGCCGCCTTCACCGTGACCGGGACGCCGCAACCGTTGCACTCGGAGGTGGAGGTGACCGTGCTGCGCGCGGCCCAGGAGGCGCTGTCCAACGTGGGCCGGCACGCCGGGGCGCGACGCGTGGACGTCACACTGTCCTACATGGAGGACGTGGTCGTCTTGGACGTGCGCGACGACGGGGTCGGGTTCACGCCGGGGGTGGCCGGCGGCTTCGGGCTCACGGCGTTGATGGAGCGGGTGCGCGCGTTGGCGGGCGAGGTCGACGTCGAGTCCGCGCCGGGCGCCGGCACGGCGGTCAGCGTCACCGTCCCGGTGATCGGGGTGGACGGGTGACGTCGTTGCGGCTGGTGGTCGTGGACGACCACCCGGTGGTGCGGGACGGGTTGCGCGGCATGCTCGGCACGCAGCCGGACCTGGAGGTCGTCGGCGAGGCGGCGTCCGGGACGGAGGCCCTGACCGTGGTGGCGGCGGCCCGCCCGGACGTGGTGCTGACCGACCTGCGGCTGCCCGACCCGAGCGGCGGTGCGCTGATCCGGTCGCTGCTGGAGCGCGTGCCGACCACCCGGGTGCTCGTGCTCACCACCCACGACACCGACTCGGACGTGCTGCCGGCCGTCGAGGCGGGCGCCATCGGCTACCTGCTCAAGGACGCGCCCCGCGAGGAGCTGTTCCGCGCCGTGCGCGCCGCCGCGCGCGGCGAGACCGTGCTGGCGCCGTCGGTCGCCGCGCTGCTGCTCGCCCGCGTCCGCCCGCGACGCCCGCTGAGCGAGGCCCGGCTCAGCGCCCGGGAACGCGAGGTGCTCGCGCTCGTCGCCGAGGGCCGGACCAACCGCGAGGCCGCCGCCCGGCTCTACATCAGCGAAGCCACCGTGAAGACGCACCTGTTGCACATCTACGCCAAGCTGGAGGTCACCGACCGCGCCTCGGCCGTGGCCGCCGCGTACCGGCGCGGGCTGCTGGACGGCTGAGGCCGGTCACGCCTCGGCGTCGAACCGCGCGCGGGCCCGTTCGACGTCGGCCATGTTGGCCGTGCTCCAGCGCAGCAACGCGTCGATGAGGTCCTGCAACGTCGTCCCGAGCGGCGTGATGCGGTACTCGACGGCGATCGGGCGCGTGGCCACGACGACGCGTTCGACCATCCCGTTGCGCTCCAGCCGGCGCAGCGTGGCGGTCAGCGACTTCTGCGTCACGACGGGGATCTCGCGGCGCAGCTCGTTGAACCGCGACGGCCGGCCGCACAGCTTGTCGAGGACCTGGAGCGACCACTTGTCGAGCACCTGGTCGAGCAGTTCGCGGTGCGGCGCGGTGATCACGACCTGGTCGGCCTGCGAGGTTTCCTGCACGACACCTAGTCTCGTTGAAGTTCCCTTCGTGCACCAGGTAGACGTTGGATACCACTCACGACCAGCATGAAGGACGTCACGTGACCGTGCAGCTGCTCAGCCCCGAGGGCATGTTCCAGCCCGTTCCCTACCACCACGTCTCGATCGGCACGGGCACGCGGCACGTGCACGTCGCCGGGCAGATCGCCCGTGACGCGGCGGGCGCCCCCGTCGCGACCGGCGACCTCACCGGCCAGGTCGCGCAAGCGCTGCGCAACACCGCGCTCGGCCTGGCCGGCGCCGGGGCCGACTTCACCGACGTGGTGCGGCTCCGGTTCTTCGTGACGCGGTGGAGCCCCGACCAGATGGACGCCTTCCTGGCGGGCATCACCTCCGTCGCCGACGAGTTGGGCATCCCCCGACCGTTCCCGCCCGCGTCGCTGATCGGCGTGGACTACCTGTTCGAGCCGGACGTGCTGGTCGAGGTGGAGGCGTTCGCCGTGCTCGACTGACCCACGCCGCGCAGCGCGGTGCGGGAGGCGATGCCGAGCTTCCGCATCGCGTGCGCGACGTGGTTGTCCACCGTGCGCCTGGACAGGAACAGCGCCTCGGCGATCTCGCGGTTGGTCAGCCCGCGGCCGACCAGCGCGGCCACCTCGCGTTCGCGCGGGGACAACGCCCGCCCGTAACCGCGCCGGCCGGGCCGCACGCCGCCCCGGTACGCGCGCGACGCGCGTTCACCGCGCTGGACGTCGTGCGCCAGGCCCAGGTCCCGGTAGGCGCCGATCGCGGCCGCCACCCGGTCCGCGGCGGTGGCCCGGTCGCCCGCCCGGTCGCAGTGGTGCGCCGACAGCTCGTCCGCCACGGCGGCGGCGTGCGGTCGCGGCAGGACGGCGAACCGGCGCGCGGCGGCGTGGAAGCGGTCCGCGGCCTCCTCCGGGGAGTCGGCCAGCTCGCCCCGGCACAGCTCCAGCCCGGCCGCCGCCAGCGGCGCGTCCCGGCCCGCGATGCCCTCGGCGAACGCGTCGGTGAACGCGGCGGCCTCCGCCACCCGACCGGTCCGGACGCGGGCGCGCACCAGGGGCCACGCCACCTCCGCCGCCCACACCCAGTTGTCCTTGCGGCGCACCCGGGCCACCGCGCGATCGGCCTCGTGGCACGCCGCCGCCGTCTCACCGCGCCGCAGGTGCGCGGCGGCCCGGCCCGCCATCGCCGACACCACCGCGGGCACGTTGTCCGGTGCGACCGCGAGGGCCGTGCCGAACCACCGCGCCGCCGCCGACGCGTCACCGCGGTCCAGCGCCAGCCACCCCAGCGCCAACCACGCGTCGACGGCCAGGAACGCCATGTCGCCCGCCTGCTCCACGAACCGGCGCGCGTCGTCCTCCAGGCCGTCCCACCGCCCGGTGGCCGCGTGCAGGCGCAGCCGGGTGCCGTCGCTGAGCAGCGACAGGTACGGCACGTCGGAGTCCGCGACCATGTGCCTGCCCCGGTCCAGGAACTCCAGGGCCCGGTCGTAGTGGCCGGTCCACGTCGCCGCGTCGGCCAGGTTGTGGTAGGTCCGGGTGAGCTGGCGGCGCACCCGCACGGAGCCCGCGTGCGCGGGCAGCGCGGCGACCGTGTCCCACGCGGACGGATCGGCGATCTGCATCAGCGTGGACACCCGGTTCGCGCGCACCGCGGCGACCAGCTCGGCGTCCCGGCTGCCCGCCACCACGCGCTCGGCCTCGTCCAGCCACCGCAGGTGCTCGGCCACCGGCCCGGGTCCGAAGCAGGGCAGCGACAACGCCGCCATGCCGCGGGCGGCCAGCGCGGGACGGCGGCTCAGGTCGGGCACGGCCCGTTCGATCTCGGCTCGCCCCGCCGCGGTCGAGCCGACCTGGTTGATCAGCAGGATGCCCAGGTTGAGCCGCACCTCACCGCGTGCCGTCCGGCTCATCCCCCGGTCGGCCAGCACCTCGCGCAGGCGTCGGACGGTGTGGTCGCGCACGACGCTCTGCAGGGCCAGCTTGCCCAGCCGCACGGCGAAGGAGTCCTTGGCCGCGCGCGGCAGGTCCGGGTCGGCGAGGGCGTCCTCCAGCAGCTGCACCGCGAGCGCGGTGTCGCCGACGAGGACGGCGTGCTCGGACGCGGCGGCCGTCGAGCCGACCCACGCGTCCGGGTTCCCGGCGTGGCGGTGGTGGTGGGCGAGCTGGACCAGCGGCGGGTCCGGCAGCGCGGCGAGCGCGGCGGCGGCCCGCTCGTGCAGCGACCGCCGGCGCGGACCGGGCAACGGCGCGTAGGTCGCCTGCCGCGCCAACGGGTGCCGCAACGCGTAACGGCCGGCCGACACCTCGTGCAGCACGCCCGTGCGCAGCGCTGTCACCAGCGCGTCGGCCGCCTCCCGCACGGGCAGGTCCGCCACGGCGGTGAGCACGTCCTCCGCGGCGGGCACGTCGAGCACCGCCGCCGCCTGCACGACCCGGGTGACCGCCGGACCGAGCCGGGCCAGGTGGTCGGCCATCGTGTCGCGCAGCAGCACGGGCACGTGCACCCGGTCGGGTGGGCCCGGCCGCAGGCTGTCGAGGTCCACCGCGCCGTCCCGCACCTCGCGCAGCACCTCCTCCACCGCGAACGGGATGCCGGCCGTGCGGCGGTGCAGTTCGGCGGCGACGTCCTCGGGCACGTCCGGCACGCGCAGCAGCGCGCACGCCAGCTCGCGGACGTGCCCGGCGCTCAACGGCGTCAACCGCAGCACGAGGTCGGCCAGGTGCGTCGGCGGCAGGAAGTCCTCGCGCCGGCAGGTCAGCACGAGCGAGACCTCGCGCGGCGGGCAGGCCAGGAACCGCAGCAGCTCGTGCGTGCCCTCGTCCGCCCAGTGCACGTCTTCGAGCACCAGCACCGCGCGGCCCGGCACGGCCAGCAGCTCGCGCACGGCCCGGAACACCCGGTGCCGCTCACTGCCCGCGTCCACCCCCGGCAACGGCTCCGGCAGCAGCGACGCCAGCTCGGGCAACAACGGGTGCAGCGCGCCGGTGATCGGCGGCAACGGGCCGGCGCCCACCACCTCGCGCAGGTGCCGCAAGGCGTCCACCACCGGCCCGTAGGGCAGCGGCGCGCGCAGCGGCTGGCACCGTCCCAGCAGCACGGTCCGACCCGCCACGGCCCGGTGGCCGAGCAGTTCGCGCACGAGGCGGGTCTTGCCCACGCCCGCCTCGCCCTCGACCAGCACCACGGCCGGCGAGTCGCGCAGGGCCCGCGCCACCGCGTCCAGCTCGACGTCCCGCCCCACGAACACGTCGGCAGGCGATGACCTCGTGTCGCGGGGCATGCCCGGCACCGTACAACGCGACGTCACGGCACGACCACCACTCGCGGTGACCGGGTCGGCCGTTGTTTGGGTATACCCGCTGTTCGCCGCGCGCATTGTCCGCGGCGAACCGCGAAGTGCATGGTCATCACGTCCCCGGGAGCCAGCCTCGACCAGGTCGCACGGGGACTTCCCCCACCCCTGCACGGACCGGCCACCGGGCCGGTCTCGGAGGAACCATGCGCATCTCACCACGCTTCGTGACCGCGGTCGCGGCGGCGGGCGTCACCGCCGCGCTCACCACGGCGGGCACGCCGGCGAACGCCGAACCCCTGTCCCCTCCCGTCGGCGCGCAAGTGGTCGCCGACCGGTACATCGTCGTCCTCAAGGACTCCACCGACCGCGCGGCCGTGCCCGACCTGGCCGGCAGGTACTCCGGGCGCGTCCGCCGCGTCTACGACTCGGCGCTGCGCGGGTTCTCCGTCGAGCTGGACCGCGCGCAGGCCGCCCGGCTCGCCGCCGACCCGGCCGTGAGCCGCGTCGAACCGGTGGTCGTGGGCCGTGCGTCGGACACCCAGCAGAACCCGCCGTCGTGGGGCCTGGACCGGGTCGACCAGCGCGCCCTGCCGCTGAGCGGGTCCTACACCTACGACACCACCGCCTCGAACGTCACCGCGTACGTGGTGGACAGCGGGGTGCGGATGAGCCACCAGTCGTTCGGCGGGCGGGCCAAGAGCGGCTACGACTTCGTCGACGACGATTCGGACGCGAGCGACTGCCTCGGCCACGGCACGCACGTCGCCGGCACCATCGGCAGCTCCGCGTACGGGGTGGCCAAGGGCGTGAAGATCGTTTCGGTGCGCGTGCTGGACTGCAACGACAGCGCCACCACCGAGGACACCCTGGCCGGCATCGACTGGGTCACCCGCAACGCGGTCAAGCCCGCCGTGGCCAACTTCAGCCTCTACTTCGGCAGCTCCGCGCCCAGCGTCGAGAACGCGATCAAGAACTCCATCGCGTCCGGCGTGGTGTGGTCGCTGTCGGGCAACAACCAGGGCACCGACGCCTGCCGGACGTCGCCGGCGAAGCTGCCCGAGGCGATCACGGTCGGGAACACCACCAACACCGACACCCGCAGCTCGACGTCCAACTACGGCTCGTGCCTGGACATCTGGGCGCCGGGCACGAGCATCGTGTCGGCGAGCCACCAGAGCGACACCGGCACCCGGACCATGACCGGCACCTCGATGGCCGCGCCGCACGTCGCCGGCGCCGCCGCCCTGCACCTGGCCGGCAACCCGTCCGCGACACCGCAGCAGGTCCGCGACGCCCTGGTGGCGCGGGCCAGCACGGTCACCATCGGCGACGGCCGGGCCGGTTCGCCGAACAAGCTCCTCAACACCCTGGGCGGCACCACCCCGCCGCCGACCTGCGGCCCGTACCGCAACACCACCGACGTCACCATCCCCGACGCCGGCACGGCCGTGACGAGCTCGTTGTCCGTCACCGACTGCGCGGGCAACGCGCCCGGCACGCTCCAGGTCGACGTCGACATCCGCCACACCTGGCGGGGCGACCTGGTCGTGGACCTGCTCGCCCCGGACGGCACGGTCTACCCGCTCAAGCCGCGCAACGACAACGACAGCGCGGACAACGTGATCACCACCTACACCGTCGACGCCTCCTCCGAGCCCGCCAACGGCACGTGGAAGCTGCGCGTGCGCGACGCGGTCGCCAACGACACGGGGTACGTCACCAGCTGGGGCCTGACCTTCTAGCGGTCCGGCGCCCCGGTCACCCGCCACCTCACCCCGTAGGCCAGCCCCGGGGTGGGGTGGTGGAACCGCAGGTGGACCTCACCGGCCGGGTCCACCGGGTGCGCGACGCCCCCGCGGGTCAGGTCGTCGTGCGGATCGGCGCCTTCCAGCGCCCACACGCGCGCCGGGGTCGGGGCGGGGCCGAAGCGGACGCGCAGGTCGAGCAGGTCGCACGGGTGCTCCGGCACGTGGACGAGGTGCGCCCGCAACACCTGCTCGCCCGGCGGCCGGTAGCGGATCGCGAAGTCGTGCGCGTGGTCGCGGTCGACCGGGGCCGGCAGGGCCAGGGTCGGGCGGTGGCGGTCGACCAGCGTGCCGCCGTACAGCACCCGCACGTCGGGCCGGTCCAGCGGGAGCGGCGGGGTCAGGGCCAGCTCGCGCAACCCGTCCCGCTCGGCGACGACCCGGTGCCGCTCGATCACCTCGGGCCCGTCCAGCGTCAGCACGGCGTGCAGCTCGGCGGTGCGCCACCCGCCCGACCGCGCGCCCGGCCGGTCGCGCGGCGCGTCGGCGGCCAGCTCGGCGAGGTGGTTGATGGCCTCGTCGACCCGGCGGCGGATCGTGCGCGGGTCGCGGTCCAGCCGGATCGCCGCCCAGTACACGCGGTCCTGGTAGAGCGGCAGCCGGGCCTCGTCCTCGATGGCGAACGCCGCGCGCGTGGCCAGGCGCAGGTCCTCCGGCAGCCGCCCGGCCAGCTCCTCCAGCCTCGCGGACACCTTCCGCCGGATCGCGCCCGGCGCGTCGCCCGCGGTCACCCCGCAGGTCGCGCGCAGGGTCGGGCCGACCCGGTCCCCGATCCGGCCGGCCAGCACGCCGCGGCCCTTGCGGAGCGACTTCAGCTCCCGGACCAGGTCCACGTACGCGTTCATCGGCTCACCCCCGTCGATCTCCACGGTGTTCTGCGGTGCAGGGTGCGTCCCGCGGGTGGACCGGGCGTGGACGGATCGTGGATGGCCTAGACGCGGTCGGTCCGCCGTGCCGTCCGGGTCATCGACACCGCCAGCGCGGTGCCCAGCCGGATGCCGTCCTGGCCGAGGAACACGCGGGACGTGCCGATGCGGTCGAGCGTGTCCCGGTCTACCGCGCCGAGGCCGTAGGCGACCACGGTCGGACGGGACGGCCAGTCCGGGTCGGCCAGCGCCGCGAACGCCGCGGGCCACGCGGACCGGTCGGTCGGCCGGCCATCGGAGGCGAAGAAGACGACCGGGCGGTGCACGCGCAGGCGGTCGGCTTCCAGGGCGCGCACGTCGTCCGAGATGGTCTCGCGCAACAACGCGAACGCCGGGCCGAAGTTGGTCCCGGCGCGGGGTCTGGACGCGTCCAGCTCGGTCAGCTCCGCCGCCGGTCGCAGCGGTTGCAGCACGGTGGCCGCGGCGGCGAACCCGACCACGCAGACCCTGGTCAGGGCGGCCACCGACGGGTCGGCGTGCACCGCGCCCCGGAACTCCCGCAACCCCGCGTTCACCTCACCGAGGTGGTCGGTCATGGAGAGCGACACGTCGCACACCAAGTAGCACGGCAGCACGTCGGACACCATCGAGCTCCTCCTTCGCACAACTTTTGCGGACAGGTCGGAGCGTGGCCGGTGCTTGTCTACCGAAGGTGGACCCGAGGCGGATTCCGACACACGGACGGCCCCTTGTGCGACATCCGCCGTAGACGTGAAGCTCGCGAACCGGGAGGCGGCGTGGAATTTCGGATGCTGGGTCCGCTGGAGGCGTGGCACGAAGGTGCCCGATTGCCGCTGGGCGACCAGCAGCAGCGGTTCGTCCTCGTGGTGCTCCTGCTGCACGCGAACAAGCCGGTGTCCACCGAGAAGTTGACCGAGATCGTGTGGGGTGGCAACCCCGACCGCCGCAACCTCGTGCGCGGCTACATCAACAAGCTGCGCAAGGCGTTCCAGGGCACGGACGCGGCGATCGAGACGACGCCGACCGGCTACCTGCTGCGGGTCGACGACGACCTGATCGACACCGTCCGGTTCGACCGGCTGCGCGCGGAGGCGGAGGCGGCGCGGGCGCGGGACCCCCGGCTGGCGATCGCGCTGTTACGCGCGGCCGTCGACCTGTGGCGCGGCCGGTTCCTGGAGGACATCGACCACGACCGGGTCGGCGGCACCGAGCTGATCTCGCCGGACGACAGCTACTACGACGCGGTCGGGGACCTGTCCGAGCTGGAGCTGGACGCGGGCGATCACCGGTCGGTGCGGGACCGGCTGCGGCCGGTGGTGCGCACCGACCCGGCCCGGCAGAAGCACGCCGGGCTGCTCATGCGGGCGTTGATCGCCAACGGCGACCGGACCGAGGCGGGCCGGGTCTTCCACGCCACCGAGGCCGCGTTGGCGGAGCAGGGCTGGGAGCCGGGGCCGCAGCTGCGCAAGCTCGCCGCCCGCGCGGAACGCGGTGAGCCGACCAGCTCGCTGCCGTCGCGGGAGGGCGGGTTCACCGGTCGTGACGCGGAGCTGGCGGCGATCGAGGCGGCGGCCGGGTCACCGGGCGAGCGGCGCGCGGTGTGGGTGAGCGGTGGGCCCGGCGTGGGCAAGACCGGGTTGGCCGTGGAGGCGGCGCACCGGCTGCGCCACCGGTTCCCGGACGGGCAGCTGCTGGTGCGGCTCAACGGGTACACGCCGAACGTTTCCCCGACGACGGTGTCGGACGCGCTCGACCAGCTCCTGGGCGAGCTGGGCGTGCCGCCCGAGCAGATCCCGGCGTCGGTGAACCGGAAGTTCACCCTCTACCAGACGGAGCTGTACGGCACGCGGACGTTGGTGGTGCTGGACAACGCGCACTCGCCGGAGCAGGTGCGGTCGCTGCTGCCGGAGGAGGCGGGCTGCTTCGCGATCGTGACCAGCAGGCGGGTCGGCGAGCCGGACACCGGCGCGCACCTGCGGCTGCTGGAGCTGCCGCCCGACGACGCGTTCGCGCTGTTCCGCACGCTGGCCGGCGCGCAGCGGGTGCACGCCAGGTCGGCCGAGGTGGCCGGGGTGGTCAAGCGGTGCGGGTACATGCCGATGCAGATCCGGGTGGCCGCGGCGGTGTTCCGCCGGCACGACCGGTGGCCGTTGGAACACCTGCTGCGGCAGTTGGAGGAGAGCGGGCCGTGGCCCGCGGACGGCGACGGCGCGGACGGCGCCGCGGTGCGGGTGTCGTACCTCCAGCTCGACGTGGCGCAGCGGGAGCTGTTCCGGCTGTTCGGCCACCTGCCCGGACCCGACCTGGACGTGGCGGGCGCGGCGGCGCTGGCCGCCCGGGACGTGCCCGGCGTCCGCGCGCTGCTCGACGACCTGCACGAGGTGTGCCTGCTGGAGGAAGTGGCGCCGGAGCGGTACCGGATGCTGGACCCGCTCAAGGAGTTCGCCGCGGCCGAGCCGTCACCGGGCACGCCGGCCGAGCGCGTGGACGCCCTGCTGCGGCTGCTCGACTTCTACCTGGTCGGACTCGCCGAAGCGGTGGGCGCGGCCTACCCGTTCGACCGCGCGCACCTGCCCGCGGTGCACCGCACCAGCCGGGTGGTGCCCGCGTTCAGGGGAAAGCGGGACGCGACCGCCTGGATCGCGGCCGAGCGGGACAACCTGGTCGCCGCCATCCGCTGCGCCGCCGAGCGGGAGTTGCCCGGCCACGCGTGGCGGCTGGCGGTGCTGATCTGGCGCCACTTCCACACCACGAGCAGGTTCGAGGACTGGGTCGAGACGGTGGAGCTGGCCTGGGCGACCGTGCGCGCCGTGCCGGACGAGGAGCACGGCCGCGCGCACGTGCTGCTCCACCTGGCCACCGCCTACGACCGGCTCGGGCGGTTGGAGGACGCGCTGGAGCTGGCCACCCGCGCCCTGTCGCTGTGGCGGGGACTCGGCGACGTGCTGGGCGAGGCGGACACGTTGGTGTTGCTCGCGATCTCCCAGATGCAGCTCGGCCGGCACGCCGAGGCGATCGGGCACGCCGAGGCCGCGCTGGAGAAGTTCGAGCGGTGCGGTGACCTGCGTGGTCAGGCGCACGCGTTGAGCATGCTCGGGGTGCTGAACGAGGAACGCGGCGACCTGGAACCGGCGCTGCGCCGGCACCGGGCCGCCGTGCCGCTCCTGCGCCGGGTCGACCACCGGCAGGGCTTGGCGCACGCGTTGAACAACCTCGGCACGGTGCAGCAGCGCCTGGGGTTCGCCGACGAGGCGCTCGACGCCCACCTGGAGGCGCACGACCTGGCCGTCGAGCTGGGCGACGACTGCCTGGCGGCCTACGCGCTGAACTACACCGCCAACGTGCACCGGTCGCAGGGCAGGGTGGCCGAAGCCCTGCACCACCACGAGCGGGCCAGGGTGGCGGCGGCCGACGTGTCCAACACCGACCTGCGCACCCGCCTGTTCCTCGACCGGGCCGCGACCGCGCAGGCCGGCGGCGACCGCTCGGGCGCGTTGCGGGCCTACCGCGCGGCGCTGGACCTGGCGATGGGAGCCGGGAACCGCGGGCACGGCGCCCGGGCCCACCACGGCGTCGCCCGGGCGCTGCACGCGTTGGGGCAGCACACCAAGGCCGCCGAGCACTGGGACGCGGCCGAGTCGGAGTTCGGCGCGCTCGGCCAGCCCGAGGCGGACGAGGTGCGGGCCGAGCACGCGAGCCTGACCTGCGCGTGCCGCTGACGCCCGTCCCGGCGGGTCGCCCGTCACCGCGACCCGCCGGACCGGGTCAGTACCGCTGCCGCAGCACGCGCCGCAGCTCGGGGTAGACCTCCCGGACCGCGCCGTGGTTGTGCCACCGGCCCAGCGTCCGGGACAGCTCCCGCAGGTCCGCCCGCACGGTCGCCGAGTCGACGTGCGCCACGTCGTCCAGCGTGCCCGCCAACGTCGCGCAACTCTGGTCGATCTCACCGGCGAGCGCGAGGGCCAGCGAGCGGCGGGTGCCGAACCTGGCCCGGGACCGGCGGGCCGTGGCGGGCAACCGGACCAGCTCCCGCTCCAGCACGGTCGCCGACTCGGCGGTCCGGCCGAGGTCGCACAACGACCAGCCCCTGGCCAGCTCCGCCGGGTCCGGCGCGGTCGAGCCCAGCACCGGGTACGCCCCGGTGTCCGCGGTGGACCGGTCGAGGAGGTCGGCGGCCCGGTCCATCGCCCGGTCGAAGGACCCGAGGTCACCCGCCAGGGCGTGACCCTGCGCCTCCCGCCGCGCCGCCAGGCCCCGGGTCCGCGCGCTCGCCCGGTCGATGCCCTGCGCCCGCCGGGCCAGCTCGATCGTCCCGACCGCGTCCTGCCGGTAGAGCGCGAGCCCGGCCTCCCGGACGAACGCGTAGCTCACGATCTCCCGGTCGCCGCCCGCGCGCGCCAGCTCGGAGGCGTGCCGGGTCCACGACAGCGCGCGCTGCTCGTCACCCACCTCCTGGTTCATCCACCCCGTGTACTCGGCGATCCGCGCGGCGAGCAGCAGCAGCCGGGACCGGACCGGCTCGGGGTTCTCGTGCGCCAGCGCGTGCACCGTGCGCAGCAGGGCCACCAGCGGTTCGAGGACCACGACGGGACTCGTCTGCATGCCCAGGGAACGCAGGTGCTCGAACGAGGTCCGCATCCCCGCCACCACCCGCTCGTCCGGCGCGGGCCGCGGTCCGCCCGCGAGCGCCATCCCGAGCACCGTGCCGGTGCCGGCGACCAGCACCTGGCGGCGGTCGAGCGTGAGCCCGGCCCCGGCGGCCCGCTCGACGGCCTGGTCCCGGGCCGCCCGGGCCGCCTCGATGAGGCTGCCGCCCGCGTCCAGCACGCTGTCGCACAGCCGCGCCATGGTGTCGTGCGGCAGCTTCAGGTCGTTCTCGACCTTGCTGAGGTGGCCTTTGCTGTAGTGCACGCGCTTGGCCAGCTGCCCGATCGACAGACCGGCGGCCACGCGGCACTCGCGGAGTAATTCACCAAACGATCCGGTCACCTGAGCCTCCTGGTCCGGCCGACGTCCGAGTACACCACCGCGCCCGATCCGGCGCAATCGCCCGACCGACCGCGGGAATTCCGCGGCCGGCCGGGCGCATTTGTGCTCCTCACCCGTACCACGGGTTGCCGTCGGGCCCGACGGTGACCGTGGTGGTGACCGGCGGCGGGCACTCCTCGAACGACGAGGCGGCCGCGCCACCACCCGACGCGAACACCGCGACCACCGCGCCCACCACGGCCAGCGAGAAACCGGCCTTGGCTGCGAAACCTGACCTGAAAATGGACACGACTGTCCTCCAAGACGAATCGGTGAATGTATTCACGGGCCGTTTTCCGAATTCATTCCGCCCGTACCGACAATGTTTCACCAGCCCGTCGCGGCTGACCAGGTGTTGCCCGTTTCCCGCCGGTGCGGCGGACGGGCGACACCGGCGCATCCACTCTTCGTCCACTTCTGGTCGACACGCGGTCCCGATGCTGTGCGCGACGGACCGGGCCGGCACCGCGCCGGCGTGGACAGGGAGGTTGGTTGTGAGCGAGTACGACGTCGCCGTGTCGTTCGCCGAGGAGCAGCGCTCCGCGGTCGAGGAGGTGGTCGAGGCGTTCCGGCAGCGCGGCCTGACCGTGCTGCACGGGCCGGAGCAGACCCACGAGTGGTGGGCGCACAAGGAAGGCGGTGACCTGCCGGCCGCGCGGGTGCGGTTCTTCGTCCCGTTCGTGGCCGAGGTGGACGACTTCACCACGGCCGCGTTGCGCGCGGTCAAGGCCGGGGACGAGCACGTGCTGCCGGTGCTGCTGGGCGACGTGACCGTGCCGCCGGACCTGCTGCACCCGCACGTGGCCTACGTGCGCGGCACGCGGTCGGACCGGCTCACCGAGGCGCTGGTGGCCCGGATCGAGGCGGCCGAGGCGGTCGGGTCGGCTCGCGCGCAGGTCGCCGACGTGGTGACCGGGATCAAGGACGTCACGCCGGTGGCGGAGGAGCCGGAGCCGGTCGTGCCGGCCACGTTCAGCCGCTACGCCGAGCAGGACGCGACGCTGCGCTACCTGGGCGAGCAGTTCGCCGCGGCGCTGCCGGGGCTGGCGCGGCGCGGGTTCGCGGGCACCGCGCACGTCGCCGACCTGCGGATCGCCGTGCGGGTCGAGCGGGCCGGTGACACCGTGTACGCGCTGGACATCCAGCGCGGCGGCATCGGCGGCGACGAGACGGTGAACTTCGTCGTGGGCAAGCGGGACGGCAGCGCCCTCACCAACGGCTGGGCGCGCCCGGTCTACGACACCGGCGCGGGCGCGGCCGTGCTGGAGGTGCACGACTTCTCGGTGCTGGGCGGCGGCGCCGCGCCGCGCACCTACCGCCGGGAGGACCTGTTCGACGCGCTGTGGCAGCGGATCGAGTCGGTGCTGGCCTCGACCGTCGGCTGACCGCGCACGTCGAAGCGCTCCCCGTCCTCGTCGAGGGCGGGGAGCGCTTCGTCACCGCCGGCCGTCGCGCGCCCGTTCCAGCACTTCCTCCAGCCGCAGCGGGCTGGGCGGGTGGTGGCTCAGGCACAGCGGCGTCCGCATCCGGCGGAAGCCGAACGCCTCGCCGGTGACGTAGAACCGGCCGCGTTCCAGCCTGGAGATGTCCTCGACCGAGCTGCCCTTGGCCCGGGCCATCTCGGTCGCCGCCGCGATCTGCGCCGGGCTGTTCAACCTGCCGAAGAACTGCGTCGTGGCGTTGCCGACGACCTGGTTGTGCACGCCCTTCGGCGCCTGGGTGGCGAACAGCAGGCCGAGCCCGTACTTGCGGGCCTGCGAGGCCAGCAGGATCGTGCTCTGCGTGCTCGCCGTCCACCCGCCGGACGGCGCGATCGTCTGCGCCTCGTCCATCACGACGAGGCCGCCGAGCGGCCGGTCCACCGCCGGGTTGCGCTTGACCCAGGCGAACACCTCGAGCTGGAGCTGGCTGACGAACCCCTGCTTCTGCTCCTCCGCGGGCAACCCGACGAAGCTGATCACCGAGATCCGCGCCCGCTTGCCCGGCGTCGGGGTGAGCAGCAGCGCCGGGTCGGTCGGCTCGCCCGCCCCGCCGAGCAGCGGGTCGTTGACCATCGCGGCCCGCAACGTCTCCGCCAGGTCCGCCGCCGTCGCACGGGCCGTGCTCAGCGTGCTCACCCCGTCCGGCAGGTCGGCCAGCACCTCGATGAACGCCGCCAGGTCCCGCCCGTCCGACCGGGCGTAGTGCGTCAACGCCTCCCGCAGCACGGCCCGTCCGCGCACGGCGGTCTTCGACCCACCACCGACCCCGGCGTGCGGCACGAGCCGCGCCACCGCCGCCTCGACCGACGCGGTGAACTCGTCGACGTCCCCGCGCACCTCGGCGAAGTCCGGCAACGGGTGGAAGCTGAGCGGACGCCCACCGGCCCGGCCGGGCGTCCACACCACCACCTCGGTGTGCTCCAGGTACTCGGCCGCCACCGCGGCGTCCCCGGCCAACCACTCGCCCGGCGCCTCGGGCCACGCGTCACCCAACCGCGCCAGGTCGTTGTTCGGGTCCAGCACGATCGCCGACACCCCCCGCAGGGCGCACTCCTCGACGATCCGCCGGAGCAGCACCGTCTTGCCGCTGCCGGAACCCGCGAACACGATGGCGTGCTTGCGCAGTGACTCGAGCTCGATCCGCACCTCACCGTCCATGCCGAGCACGATCTCCGTCGGCGACGCCGGTTCCGCTCGCGCCGGCGGCGGGCGCGTCTCCTGGTGCCCAGCCGCCGACCGCCCCGGATTGGGCAGCACCTCCCGCAGGAACGTCGTGCGGCTGGCGGGTTTGCGCGCCACCAACCAGGCCAGCAACTGGTGCGTCTGCGTGGACAACATCTCCTTCAACGCGCTGAACGTGCGCAAGTCGTCGTCCGAGATCTCCACCCACCGACCACCGGCCTGCTCCAACCCGGCGACCTCGGTCCTGGTCACCTTGCCGGTCCACCCCCCGTTGCCGTTGCGGAGCAGCACCAGGTGCCGGTTCTGCGCCCCGAACCGCGCCGCATCCCGCACCTTCCGCATCCGGTTGAGCACGGAGTTCCCCTGCGCGCTGGCGATGAGTCGGAAACCCCAGCGCTCGTCGGTGTCGAGGTCCTCGTCCACGGTGCGGCGCAACCAGGCGTGCACGTCGCTCCCGCCCTGGAGCTGTTCCGCCTGCCACGCCAAGTCGTCGTTGCCGACCTCGTTGATCCACGACTTCAAGCCCGCCGACAGCAGCGCCGGCATCACCTTGTCCTCGTTGTGCCGTTGCAGCGCCGCAGCAGAGACCTCCGCCTTCTCCCGCAACCGCTCGAACTCGGCATCGAACCCCTGGAAGTAGTCCGGCTCCACCCCGACGTCCACCGGGGGGCGGGGCTCGTCAGGCGTCTCGTCGAAGGACGTCAGCTCCCGGATCTCGGCGTGCAGGCACGCCTCGGCGTGCGCGTGGATGCGCTTCAGCAGCACGCGAGGGGTCAACGTGACCGCCCATTGCCCCCCGAACGCTTCCGGCGACACGGGCCAGGTCGGGTGGGGCGGGGTGAACTCGATGCGCTGGTAGACCACTCCGAGCCACTTCTCCACCAGCGTCCGGCCGATCTCCGGGTTCACGATCGAGCCGAGGAACGGGATCTCGGTGAACCGGTCGGTGACGGTGTCGCTCGCGATGTCGTGCAGCATCTTCCAGGTATTGGGCAGGCACGCCACGATCGACAGCGTCCGCCGGGTCTTCTCCCGGAGCTTCATCAACCCGTCGGAGATGAGCGCGAGTTCCCCCCTCAGCTCCGTGTTCTTCACCTTCTCTCCGAGAATCCCTTGATCGAGGTTGACCAGGGTGTCCAACTGGTCGACGGCGATGACGCACGGACCGGTCAGCGCCAGCACGCGCGAGATGTCCCGCACCAGCGTCTGCGCCGGTTTCGACTTGGGTGGCAATCCCCAGTCGCCGTCCGCGTCCGCCACCCCTTGCAGGTAGGCCAAGCCGACATCGGCGTGCTCGGACGCGTAGAGCGCCAAGGCTCGGATGGTGTCCGCGCACTCGACCGCGATCCGGGCGTTCACCCCGCGCAGGTGGACGAGGAAGGTGGTCAGGTCCTGCGGGGTCAACTCCTGCTCGCCGCGGACCGCCGCTGCCACCTCCGCGGGCACCTTCCCTGCCTGGCACAGCTGCCGCAGCAGCGCGGTGAGCTGAAGTTCGCCGTCGTCCGTGCTCCGGCGCAGCTCGCTGCGCATCGCCTCGGCGACGTCGTTCCAGAACTCCTGCCCCGTGGTCAGCTCGACCAGGAAGAAGTAGCCGCCTTTGCGCTGCACCATGCGGCGGACCGAGCCGAGCAGGTGCGTTTTGCCGACTCCCTTGCGTCCCTGGAGCACCAAGCCGATGGGGCTGGGTCCGGTGCTGGCGGCCGCGTCCGCGATACCGGCCCGGATCCGCGCCTCCGCCCTGGGATGCAAGCCGTCCACGTGCGACGGCGAGGTCTCCCAGACGTCGTCGGGCGTCTCGGCGGAGTTGAAGCGGAGAGCGGCCAGTGCCTTGCGCTGTTGCTCGCTCATGATTCCTCGATCGCCACCAGGTGGTTGTCCTCGCCGGCGACCCGGAGCGCGGCGGCGTGGTCGGCGTCGGTCAACACCTTGCGGTTGGAGTCGGGAGCCAGGTGCACCGTGCCGGTCTTCACCATCTCCAGGAGCACCGCGTCCACCTCGTTCTTCTCCGCGCCGTTGAGCTTGGGGCGCAGCTTCGCCAACCGCACCCAGTCCTGCGGCTTGACCGACAGCTCCGAGTACGCGGCCCGGATCACCGACTCCAGGTCCGCACCGTCCCGGATCACCTCTGCCAGGGTGTTCCGTCGCTGGTGGTAGCGGATGAAGAGCTGCAACACCGCGAAGTGCGCCCGCGACAGCGGACCGGACTTGGTCGGCGGCTCCCCTGAAGCCAGGTCGTCCATGCACCAGGAGATCCCCTCATCGGTGATCCGGTGCCAGATCCGGTTCTTCTCCTTCCACGACTCGAGGAGACCGATGTCGTTCAGCCTCTCGCGGCCGTCCCTGGTCAGCCTCACCTTGAGCTCCCGGTCGAGCTCCACGTTGGGCACGTCCCGGTTCTCCAGCATGAGCACGATCAGCGCTGCTCGTTCGTCGTTCCCGAACTTCTCCGGCATGGCGCCGCCTTTCAGTGGGTGGACGCGTCGATCCGACGGTCGATCCGTTCGAGGAGGGTGTTGATGTCGGCCAGCAGGCCTTGGGACGCGATGACCCGGCCGTTGTCCCCGTGCGACCTGGACAGCACGCCGAGGTCGACCGCGAAGTCACGCAACGTCGCCAAGTCGCCGTTGTCGAGCGCGGTCGCCATGCCGTGCACGGTCTCTTCGACCAGCGACAACCGCCCCACGGACGACAGCCGGTCCGGCACGGCCCGCAGCGCGGCCGCCGCGTTCCGCAGGGCATCGAGGTCCGGGTCCAGGTCACCGGCCGGCGTGCCGGTGATCATGTCGTGGAGATCCCGCGCCACACCCGGCCCGAACCGCAGGTGACGCAGGTTGCGCAGGAACCCGGGCAGGTCCTCGGGGTCGGTGCCGTCGGTCAACACGCAGAACAGCCGCCGCTGTCCCCCGTCCGGCCCGATGGTGTGCCGCAGGAACCGCTCCACCTCGGTGACCTGCCACCGGCTCAACTGCTTGTCCACCACCAGGCACAGGTGCTCGGCCAACTCACTGGCCTTGTCCAGCATCTCCAGATCACCGGACGATGACCGCTCGACTCGCACGCCGAAGCCGCGCAGCTCCTTCACCAACCGATCCGCGATGCGCAACGCCGACCGCGGGCTGGACACCAGCAGGTCCAGATCGAAATCCTGCTTCCGATCACGCGCCGATGCCACGTAGGCATCCCGGTTGTCGTCCAGCACGTCGGTGCGGTCGAACTGCTGCGCGATCACCGCCGCCACCGTCTCCAGCGCGAACGAGACCTGACCCGCCGCCGGAGGACGCTCCTGCAGCACCGACAACTGCTCGCCGAAGCTCCAGAACGGGATGTACGGCAGCGTGAGGTGCCGCAGCATCTGGTCCTCCGCCACGTTCTTGACCAGCCAGTTGCGGAACAGCGGCCCGACGACCTCCGCGCACTTGCGCCGCCACTGCTCTGCCCGCTCGTACTCCACCGAGTCGTCCAGCCGGGACAAGATCGGGAGGACGAGGTGTCGTGGCCGGTCGTAGGGCATGCGGTCGCGCGCGCTGTCGGCGCGACGCACGACGTCCACGATGTCCTTCAGGTTCTGCTCGTTGGCGGTGAACAGGACGGCCAGCCGGTCGGGCAGTTGCGCGGTGCAGATGCCCGCGATGTCCGAGACACCGGTCCGGCTGTCGATCAGCACGAAGTCGTAGTCCGCGGTCCACTCCGCCCGGCAGCGCTCCAAGAAATCCGCGAACCCCCGCCGGTAGAGGTCCTCCCAGTCGATGCGCTGCATCCGGTTCGTGTACGAGTCGTCGTCACGGCCCGCAGCCAGCAGCGCGAGTGTGTTTCCTTCGACGTCGAGTCGCACCGCGTGCGGTTGCGGGCTCTCCGCTCCGGCGAGGAAGTCGTGGGCGAGGTCGATGACGCCACCCTTGGGCTGCTCGACCATCACCGGCTTGAAGTAGTGGTGCAGGCCGGGTGCTTCGAGGTCCCAGTCGACCGTGAGCACGCGGTATCCCCACCGGGCCAGCAGCACGGCGATGTTGGCCAGCGTGAAACTCCGCCCGACACCGCCCTTGTAGGAGTAGAAGGTGATGACGGTCCCTGTGGTCATCAGAACCTCGGCAGCGGCGGTGTCGGGGCCAGCACGGGATCAGGCGGATCCACGTCCGGCCAGTCTTCTTGCCAAGGAGGCACTTGCTGCACCAGCGCCACGAGGTCGGCGGCCATCTTGTTCACCGCGTGGTGGAACCGCACGAAATCGGCGGTCTGCTGGTAGACGGGGTCCGGGTAGGCGAATTCCTTGAAGTTCACCCAACCCCGGACCTTCCCCTCCAACGGGAAGTTGTCCGAATCCGAGTACAGGATCGGGTAGATCAGCCCCTGAGGTTTCTCGAGACTGGCCAGGCCCAGCACCCTTTCCCTTTCCATCATGTTGTGCCACTCAGCCAGGCACCACGGTGACGTGAAGTACTGCGGGTTCAGCAGCTGGATCATGATCTTGCTGCGCTTCAGGGCGTGCCTCAGACTGGAGGGCCAGTGCACCGCACGCGGCATCTCCCGGTCGACGTAGATCCTCGGCGTCGGCGCGAGCTGGTCGGCCAGACAATCCGACAGCTTTCGGAGGAAGTGGTTCAACAGCCACTGCTGCACCGTGCCCCGACGGGCGTAGCTGATGAAGAAATCGAACTGGTAGCCGGACACGCGACAGATGATTGCAGCGGCCACCCGCCGAAAACAGACAGAAAAGTGGCCAATCAGCGCGGTACGGGCCAAAAAGTGGACAAATACCGACGACCACGCCCCGGGTGTCCGGTGAACGCCTGACACACCGACCTCAGCCGAGGTGTCACGATTGGCCGGTGACCGGGGGGCTCATGGAGTTTCGAGTACTCGGACCGGTGGAGGTGCGGCACGGAGACCGGGTGGAGGTGCTGTCCGGTCGGCTGCAACGGACGCTGCTCGGCGTGCTGCTGGAACGGGCCGACCAACCCGTGCCCGCCGACGTGCTGACCCAAGCGCTGTGGGGCGACCGACCGGACCCCAGGGCGGCGCAGAGGCTCCAGCTGCACGTCCACCGGCTGCGCGGCGTGCTCGACTCGCCGGACCGGCTGACGTTCGGCTCGAACGGCTACCGACTGCACGCCCACGCCGACGAGGTCGACGCGGAACGGTTCGAAGCGCTGGTCAAAGCAGGCACAGCCACCACCCACGACCCGCAACGGGCGATCGAGTCGCTGCGATCCGCGCTGGCGTTGTACCGCGGCACGCCGTTCGCCGACCTCGAAACGACGGCGCTGGCCGACTGGGCACGACGCCTCGCCGAACGCCGCCTCGCCGCCGTCGAGTCGTTGCACGCAGCCGAGTCGACGTGCGGCGTGCACCAGGTCGGCGAGCTGACCGAACTGGTCCGCGAACACCCGTGGCGGGAACGCCTGCACGTGCTGCTGATGACCGCCCTCTACCGGACCGGCCGCCGAACGGAAGCCCTGGATGCCTACCGCCGGGCACGGCACGCACTGGTGTCCGAACTCGGCTTGGAGCCGGGCCCGGAGCTGCGCGACCTGCACCACCGCATCCTCGCCGACGACCTGCCGACGATCCCGCGGCCATCACGCCACGTCCCCGCCCAACTGCCGGTGGACGTGCCCGGCTTCGTCGGCCGGGAAGCCGAACTCGCGGAGCTGGACGGCGTGCTGTCCGCCAACGGATCGGCGTCCATCGCCGCGGTGACCGGAACTCCCGGGGTGGGCAAGACCGCGCTCGCCGTGCGCTGGGCGCACCGGGTCCGCGACCGGTTCCCGGATGGGCAGCTCCACGCGGACCTGCGCGGCCACGGTCCGGACGGGCCGGTGTCCGCGGCGGACGTGCTGGCGGCGTTCCTGCGGTCCTCCGGCCTCACCGCGATCCCGGACCGCCTCGACGAACGCGCCGCCCTCTTCCGCACCCTCCTCGACCGGCGCCGGATGCTGATCGTGCTGGACAACGCCCGCAGCGTCGACCAGGTGCGCCCGCTGCTGCCCGGCGGGTCGTCCTGCCTCGTGCTGGTGACCAGCCGGGACTCACTGGCCGGCCTCGTGGCCCGTCACGGCGCGCACCGCATCCGCCTGGACCTCCTTCCCTCGGCCGACGCGGTGGGCCTGCTGCGCGACCTGCTCGGCGATCGCGCCGACATTGAACCGGAAGCGGTAGCCACACTGGTCGAGCGTTGCGCGCGGTTACCCCTGGCCCTCCGGGTCGTGTCCGAGCTCATCCAGTCGCGACCGGGACGTGCCCTCGCCGACCTGGCGACCGAACTCGCCGACCAGCGGTACGCGCTCGACCTGCTGCGCGCGAACGACGACCCCCGCACGTCCGTCCGCACCGTGTTCTCGTGGTCCTACCAACAGCTCGACCCCGCCGCAGCCGAGGTGTTCCGGCTCTTCGGCGTGCACCAAGGGCAGGCCTTGGACATCCCCGCCGTCGCCGCCACGGCCGACCTCGAGCCGAGGCGCGCCCGCCACCTGCTCGACGCCCTGGTCTGCGCGCACCTGGTCAACCAGGACCTCGACGGCCGCTACCAGCCACACAGCCTGCTGCGCGCCTACGCCACGGAACTCGCCGCGACCACCGACAGCCCAGCCAACCGCGCCGCGGCGCTCTCCCGCCTGGCCGCCCACCACCTGGCCACGGCGTCCGCCGCGATGCAGGTCATCGCACCGGACGCGCCCGAACGCAGACCGCAGGTCGCCGCACCCGGCACCGGTTCACCGGCGTTCGACGGCTATGACGCCGCGTTCCGCAGGTTGGACCGCGAGCGGACCAACCTGCTCGCCGCCAGGGCCGTCCCGTAGTCCGGTCCGCTGTGGACCGCCGTGGTCACCACGTGCCGCCGGGTCCCCGCACCTGCGCGGCCTGCGGACCGTGACCGGGCGGCGGCGGCAACGGCGGACCGGGCGGTGCCCCCGCCGGTGGCCCCACCGGCCCCTGCGCCGGCGCGGCCGCGATCCGAGTCCGGTCGAACTGCCCGATCGCGACCGCCGAACCGATCAACGCCACCCCGCCGATCGTGAGACCGAGGTAGCTGAGCGTGTCGACCAACCCGCCCGGCCCGGCGTAGGTGGCCGAGTCGGTCCTGCACGTGACACGCCCGGACGTGCCGCTGCCCTCTGGTTTGCAACTCCACGACGCCGTGATGGGACCACCCGTCATCCGGGCGTCGACGGCGATCAGAACTATCCCCAGCGCCGCCGTGCCGATGCCGAGCACGATGAGGATGACGCGAACAATCCGAAGGAACATCACGGCCGAACGCTAGCGCCCGGAGAACCCGGACGCCCCCGCATCGCCACAACTTTTCCCACTTTCACCACCGCGAAAGCGCGAGGAAAGCACCATCTGACACCATCGGCGAATTACTCGGTGGACATTGGGGACACCCGTCGATCACTCGAAGACGAGACGACGAGTGGCAAAGCCCGCGAGCCGCGTGACCGGTCGGATGCGATCCGTCGAGATAAATCAGCGGGATCAGGACGCCGTCGCCCTCATCAGGCCAGGGTTCACCCTCAGCAACCCGAGAGTGCCCGCGTACTCGAACAGCACGGCCAGGGTGTAGCGACCTTCGGGTAGTTCCCAGTCGTGGTGCCCCTCGCAGCCGAGGCTGCCGTGAACCGCGCCTGCTCCGGCGAGTCGTCCACCGCGTTCACTGACCGGACCCACACGAGGCGCGACAACCACGAGCTCCCCTCACCATCGTGAAACCTGTTCGCGGCGGGCTTCCTTTTCCTATGCTGCGGTCACGACATGTCAGGAGGTGCGTGCGTGGCCGCGGGTGGCGATGGTTGAGCGATCAGGTCCAGCCGACACGTCCGAGCGGCTGGAAGGCCCGGCCTCCCGAGCCGATCCTCTGCCGGCCCTCCCGAAGGCCGTCGACCTGCTCAGAGCACTCATCGGGATCGACATCCGGACCGTGTCCGGCAAGCCGAACACCATCCTGGCCGTGCGAGGCGACATCGTCATCGTGAGGACGGAACGATCGCCCGAGGGCGAACCCGTCCCGGTGAGCACCGTGCAGAAGGGTCTGAACCTGCTCGCCACCCAGGGCTCGGTACGGGTTACCCCCGGCGAACTGGGTCATCGAAGTTCGTTCGTGGGCGCCGTCCTGGCGGTTCTACCCGGAGCGAGGTTCACCGGCAAACCTACCGTGGTAGTGCTCGGCGAACCGCCGACCGACGACCACCACAACGGCCCGGTGGACTCGACCGCCCAGGTGAAGATCAGGCTGGAACAGGGTCGGTTACGCAGCCGGCTCGCCCGCGGTCGGACATCCGCCCGGTGCGTCCTGTGCGGCGATCTGTTCCCACTGGACTTCCTCGTCGCCGCCCACATCAAGAAGCGGGCCGCGTGCAGTGATGACGAACGCCGCGACCTCGGCAACGTAGCGATGCTCGCCTGCACGTTCGGCTGCGACGCCCTCTACGAATCCGGCTGGATCACCGTCGACGACAACGGGCACGTGCGGACACGGCCACCGGACGAAGTTCCGCAAGGCAGCATGCGCGACCGTCTCAGCCGGTTGAGGGGACGCCCCTGCACTGCCTACACATCTTCATCCGCACCCTACTTCGAGTGGCACCGCACGATGATCTTCAAGGCTTGACGGTCCGTTCGCACGGGCGTTCCGGTCCTGCGACGAGGGCACGCCGGAGTCATCCCCGATGGACTGGAGCTGCCCGCACGGCAGTGAGCAGCAAGTGGACGCGCTCGCCGCCGCACTCGCCGAGTCGATGACGATCCCGGATGCTGAACGCGATGAGCTCGAACGCCGGCGCTACACCTCCATCGGGGCGGGCCAGGAGAGCGGGAGTGCCAGCATGAAGTCCATTGATCCGGCCAGGTTCCAAGCCACGACCTGACCGCCCCACAGACCAGGCGCTTCAGGACACCGGCCAGACCTGGCCTCACCAGGCGATCCACGCGCCGCAATCACACCTGGGACGCGCGAACCACATCACAGCAACGAACTGCGCCCAACAAACATCCACCCGAACCAACCGCAGCGGCGTTACTTCGGTCCGGTGCCTTTGAGGTAGCGCAGGACCGCGGTGACGCGACGGTCGGCCCGGTCGTCGGGGGCGAGGTCGAGCTTGGCGAAGATGCTGCGGATGTGCTTGTGCACCCCGCCCTCGGTGATGAAGAGCCGCTCGGCGATGGCGGCGTTGCCCAGCCCTTCTGCCATGAGCGCGAGCACGTCCCGTTCGCGGGGGCTCAACCGGTCCAGCGCGCTGGTGTGCGGGTTGCGGGCCAGCAGTTGGCCGACCACCTCGGGGTCCACGGCCGTGCCACCGCCCGCCACCCGGTGCAGCGCGCTCAAGAACTCCTCGACCCGTCCCACTCGCTCCTTGAGCAGGTAACCGAGCCGGTCGGCGCCGGCGGCGAGCAGTTCGGTGGCGAACGCCTGCTCCACGTACGCCGAGAGCACGAGCACCGCGAGGCCGGGTCGGCGTCGTCGCGCCTCGACGGCCGCCACGATCCCCTCGTTGGTGTGAGTGGGCGGCATCCGCACGTCCACGATGGCGACATCCGGCTCGTGCTCGGCCACCGCGGCCAGGAACGACTCCGGCGTATCGGTGGTGGACACCACGTCGAGCGATTCGGCGCGCAGCAGCAGCGCGAGCCCCTCGCGCAGCAGCGGGTCGTCCTCCGCGATCACGATCCGCACGGCAGCTCCACCTCCATCGTCGTGGGCCCGCCGAGCGGGCTGTCCAGCGTCAGGCGCCCGTCGTGCGCCTCGACCCGTCGGCGGATGCCCGACAGGCCCGACCCGTCGCGTTCGTCCGCGCCACCCCGGCCGTCGTCGACGATCCGCAGCAGCAACCGATCCCCCTCCCGCCTCACCGCCACCACGGCGCTCGCGGCGCCGCTGTGCTTGGACACGTTGGAGAGGGCTTCGGCCACCACGAAGTACGCGGTGGCCTCGACCGAGGCGGCGCACCGGCCCGGCACGTCCACCACCAGCTCGCAAGGCACGCCGCAGCTACCCGCGAGGCCGGCCAGGGCACCGGTGAGCCCGCGGTCGGCCAGCACCGGGGGCAGGATGCCGCGGACCACCGCCCGCAGCTCGGCGAGCGCCTGTTCGGTCGCGTCCTGCGCCCGGTCCAGCACAGCACCCACCGCCGCCGGATCCCGGTCCACGGCCCGCCGCGCGGCACCGAGCAGCACGGCCACCGCGACCAGCCGGTTCTGCGTGCCGTCGTGCAGCGACCGCTCGATGCGACGCAGCTCGGCGGCGTGCGCGTCGAGAGCGGCGGCGCGGGTGGCGGTCAGCTCGGCGACCCGCAGCGAGAGGTCGACGCCCGCGGGCGGCGCCAGCAGGTGCCGGCCCGGCCATTCCTGCACCCGAACGAGTGCCGGCCCCAGCCCGGCGATGAAAGCGGCGCAGAACACGCCGGTCAACGCCACCGCCAGGGCGCCGGTGAAGTCGGTGACCGCCCAGAAGATGAGACTGGGAGTGTTGTCCTCGGGCGGCAGCAGGTGGTACCAGAGCGGGTACGTCGTGTTCTGCAGCGCCGTGGCCGGCATCGCGAGCCCGACGAATCCGGTCGCCAGGCCGGCCGTGGCGTGCAGCAGCAGCCAGGTCAGCTCACGCCGCACGGTCACGTCGCGCAGCGCAGCGAGCGCCTGGTGCGGTGCGGGGGCAGGGGCGAGGACACCGAGCCGGACCCGTTCCCGGTTCGCGACCGTCCGCAGCGCGCGCAGGGCGGCGGGCAGCAGGACAACGCCGACACCCACGCAGCTGAGCAGCGCGACCACGCCGAGCCAGACCAGGACGACCAGCGCGAGCAGCGCCGTGCCGAGGCCGCCGACCAAGCGCGCGACAGCGTCGAACGACGCCCTCAGGCGCTTGCGCACCTGTGCCATGCCACCCCCCGGCCGAACCTTAACCGATCAACAGGACCCCATGGTGCACGCGAAGCGAGCTGACCGTCGTGGCTTGCCCCGTCTCGGGGCGCTACCACCACCCCGGTTGTCCAGTGGGCTGGATTGTTCGCCGAGGTGGAGGTGAGCAGCCTCAATCCCGTCGGTCATCGCAGGACCGACGTCCGCGGAACCCTGGAGTCGTCTGCCTTGTTCACATCCCCTTCCCAGCAAGAACGGTCATCCTCCTCGCCGCACCGCCGCGTGGTCGCCATGACGGTGGTGGCGGCCGCGGCGGGCGGTCTCGCGTTCGGCGGCCCGGTCCAAGCCGCCGGGGCCGAGCACCGCCCCCACGCCGTACAGCAGGGCTTGGACGAGCTCGTCGGTGTCGACCGGCACCCCGGGGCGCTGGCCGCTGTCCGGGACCGGCACGGCCGGACCCGCCACTACACGGCCGGGGTCGGCGACCTGCGGACCGGCGGCAAGGTGCCGGTCAACGGCAGGGTGCGGATCGGCAGCGCGAGCAAGATGTTCGCCTCCGTCGTCGTGCTGCAGCTCGTCGGTGAGGGCCGCGTGGAACTCGACGCGTCGATCGAGACGTACCTGCCTGGTCTGGTGCGCGGCCAAGGCGTGGACGCCACCAGGATCACGGTCCGCCAACTGCTCCAGCACAACAGCGGCCTACCCGACTACACCGACTCGATGTTCGAGACCAAGGGCGACTTCCTGCTGTACCGGCACGTCTACCTCGAGCCCAGGGAGCTGCTCGACCTGGCGAACGCCAGGGAGAACGGCGTGCCCGCGGGCGGCGGTTGGTCCTACAGCAACACGAACTACGTCCTGGCCGGGCTGATCGCCCAGCGGGTCACCGGCCGCCCGTTCGACGAATTGGTGACGACCCGGGTCGTCCAACGGATCGGTCTGCGCGACACGTACGCGCCCGAGGTCGGAGAAGAGGACATCCGCGGCCGCCACCCCCGGGGCTACCAGCGCGACCCGGCGACCGACGAGCTGGTCGACTTCACGCGGATGGACCCGAGCTGGGGTTGGGCCGCCGGTCATCTGATCTCCACACCGGACGACCTCAACACGTTCCTGCGCGCGCTCCTGGACGGGAAGCTGCTCGAACCGGCCCAGCTGGCCCAGATGCGCACCACCATCCCGACCGACCCGAGATCCGGGTCGGGCTACGGACTCGGCCTGTTCAGCACACCGTTGAGCTGCGGAGGAGTCGCGTGGGGGCACGGTGGCGACATCCCTGGCTACTCGACCACCAACGCGGCCACCGACGACGGCCGCGCGGCGACCCTCGTGGTCACCTCGCTCAAGGGGTCGGTGAAGGACGAGTCCGTCGCCGCGGACCGCGCCGCGCTCTTCGACGCCGCGCTGTGCGCGACCTGAGGCCCGGCTGAAGGGTAGGTTCCCCTACCCGGGAAGTCGTACGACAAGGGCTCGGGCGCGGTGTGCTGACACCGCGCCCGAGCCCTTGCCCGTTCCCACCTCCGGTGCCGCCGGAGGTAGTGCTGGCTGTACCGGAAGTGTGCAGTACAAGGGATCGTGAGGCGCAGGGACCACGGCAACACTGATCGAGCCAGTGCAAACCGCTCAATTGGGGAGTGTCCCTTGCCGAAGGATCTCAGTCGTCCCGCCCGAACCCGCCCGGGTGCCACGCGCCGGCGCCGCGTGGTCGCCGCGGCGATGGCGGCCGTGGCGGTCGCCGGACTCGCGCTGACGGAAGTGGCGTCGGCGGGCGCGTCAGGTGACAGGTCGAGGCCGGGTCACGACAAGGCGCTGCAGGCGGGACTGGAGGCGCTGGTCGCCGACGGGTCGCTGCCCGGGATGCTGATGTCGGTGCGAGACCGGAACGGGCGGGTGACGGACTACACCGCCGGCGTGGGGGACATCCGGACGAGGTCGAAGGTGCCGACGGACGGCTACGTCCGGATCGCCAGCATCACGAAGATGTTCACCGCTGTGGCGACCCTGCAGTTGGCCGACGAGGGCAAGCTCGCCCTGGACGACACGGTGGAGAAGTTCCTGCCGGGCGTGGTGCGGGGTACCCGCGACGGTGCGGCGATCGACGGTCGGGCGATCACGATCAGGCAACTGCTGAACCACACCAGTGGGATGCCCACCGGAGTCCCCTTCATGGGCAACGGGATCCTGCCGATCAAGGACCGGTACTTCGAGACCCGGGAGGTGCTGGACGCGGCGCTGACGCAAGCACCAACGTTCACCCCCGGGCAGGACAGGGTGTGGGCATACAGCAATACCGGGTACATGCTGCTGGGCCTGGTGGCGCAGAAAGCGGCGGGACGCCCCTTCGCCGAGGTGGTCACCAGCAGGATCATCGACCGGATCGGGCTGAAGGAGACGTACTACCCGGGTCCGGGTGACCGTGACATCCGTGCCCCGCACCCCCGGGGTTACCTGTTCCCCAAGGACGACAGGGGCGAGCCGATCGCCGGTGACCTGATCGACATCACCCGGTTCGACCCGTCGATCGCCGGTGCCGCGGGGCAGATGATCGCCACCCCGAGTGACGTGAACAAGTTCTTGGTCGCCTTGCAGGACGGTCGGCTGCTCAAGCCCGGTCGGCTGGCGGAGATGCGTCAGTCCGTGGACGCGCCCGGCCTCTTCGAGGGTTGGCGTTACGGTCTGGGCGTCATCGAGATGAAGCTCAGCTGCGGGATCACCGCGTACGGCCACGGCGGCGACGCCGACGGTTTCCAGACCCGCGCCGCCATCACCCCCGACGGCCGGGCGGTCACCGTCGCCGGGACGAACGACGAAGTCCACCAGTACGAGGTCATCGCCCTCTTCGACAAGGCCCTGTGCGCCACGAAGTAGGACCCGTCGTCCTCAATCCGCCCACAGGTCGGTGCGGTGGCCACACCACCGCACCGACCGTCGAGACTTCGCCGAGTCAGGCGGAGGCCGCGGACTCGGTCCTCTCCGTTGACCAGGTCTTGCCCAGCCACACCATCCGTGCGCCGCAGTCACCACCGAGACACACAGGCCGCGACACATCACCGAACCGCGCCGAACAACCACCGATCCATGCCGACTGCGGCGACATGCAGCCGACAGTTGAGCCTCACTCCGCCAGCGCTGTTCCACAAGTGCCCTGAGCAGCGCAAACAGCGAACCAGCACGTCAGCCGGTGCCGTTCACGGCCGTTCGAAGCCGTCTCACGTCGTTCACCTCCACCGGATGCTCCAGATCCGCTCCACCCACCGCGTGTGAACGGCACCAACAAGTACCGGCCTCCACCGCCGTACACGCGGTTTCCACGCGCGGTGTGAAACTCGACCCGCACCGTAAGCGCCGTGGCCAACCGCTCAGCCAACCGCTCACCCCGCTCGTGCCACGCCGCCGTCGCCTCGTCGGAGAGCTTGCGCATTACTTCCACTCGGTGACGGACTGCTCGTCTCCGGCCCGGCGCACCCCTCCCACGTCACCTCAAGGTCGCACCTCGGCTACTCGTGCGCTCCACGGCCGTGGAGACAGGCCGGGCGTGAACGAACCGTGCGGCCCAGTCCTCACAGTGGGGATGTGCGTCGAGGGTTCAGTGTTCTCCTACCCGCACAAATATGGATACGCTCCGCGATGGCACTGATACTTTGGGTCATGTCCGGGGAGGGGCAGATGACCGGGTTCGATGTCGATCCGCGAGCGCTGCGCGCCGCGGCCGATGCCGCGAAGCAGGCCGCAGGGGTTGTGCGCAAGTTGGAGCTGGGCCGAGTGGCGGAGCTCGCCGCCGCACTGCCGGGCACGGAGTCCGCCGGGACTGCCGGCGAGCTCGGTCCGCACTGGGAGGCCACCACCGACAAGTGGGCCCGAGGTGTGGACTCCTACGCGGACGCACTGACTGCGGCCGCCGACGACTACGGGACGCAGGACGACGACGCCGAACGGGGGTTCGGCAAGGCAGGAGGCCGCTGATGGCCACGTGGTCCGAGCTCAAGCAATGGCAGCCGGACGTCATCGGACAGGTCGGCGACCACCTCTCCGCACAGAAGAGGCAGGTGATCGGCCTGCAGGACGAACTCGACGGCGCCACGCCGGTCGGGTGGACCGGGAAGGCATCGGAAGCAGCGGCTGACGACCTCCGCGCTCGTCGTCAGGAACTCGAGGAGCTCGCCGCGCGACTGTCCGCGGCGGGGAAGGTCGTCGACGACTCCGAGCAGTCCGCACGGGACCTGGTCCGCAGCGTCGAGGCGACCGAGCGATTCGCCGCGCGGAACGGTTACCGCATCGAGAACGGCACCGTCGTAAAGACCTCGGACGTCGGCGGCTTCCTGGACATCGCGATCCTCCAGGTCGAGGTGCAGGGCATCCTGGCCCGAGCGGCCGAGATCGACACGGAGTTGAACTCCGTGCTCAAGCGCATCCTGTCGAATGGGATCGGTGACGCGGGGGCGACCACGTTGGCGGCGGCCGCGACGGTGGGCGAAGACCACGTGGTCGATGATCGGCGGCACCGCGAACTGCTGGAGAAGTACCAGGTCAAGACCGATGGCACAACGATCTGGCCGAGCGGTCTGACCGGTTGGCTCGCGGAACGCAGGGGCATCAGGAAGGAGCGCGTCACCCAGGCCGAGGCGGAGATGCTCGACGACCTGCAGATGCGCAAGGGGCTGCTCGGTCTCAAGGAGTTCGGCGACATCCGGCAGGACGCGCTGCACGTCGCTGAGGGCAAGTTCGACGGCAGGGGCGGGACCGACGGGCACGCGGACGCCTTCCGGCACGCCTACTGGAATGCGCTGATGACGCAGCGGTACGGTGAGGAGTGGGCCCGCGAGTTCGCCACTGCCCATGAGCGCAACCCGTCGAGCCACCACATCCCGGTGAGCATGGACCTGCACAACAACGAGGTCGGCCGCAGCATCGCGCAGGCCAACCCGGACGCGAGTCCCGAGCAGTTGGCGACTCTGGTCGAACAGGCGGTCAAGGACGGCAAGATGGTGGTCATCGACAAGAACGACACCCTCGTGCCCTCCAACGAGGTACCACCTGGCGAGACTCGCGAGACCAAGAAAACACCCTGGCCCACGGACAACCCCGGGCGCAACGACGACCACGACCCCGGCAAACCGTCGGCTACTCCGGACCAGTACTGATCATGCGCTCGATACTGGCCCTGATCGCACTGCTCACCGTGCTGGCAGGATGCAGCGAGACCGCCTCGGGAGTGATGGTGGAATTCGACGAGAACCTTGAGGAGGCGATCGGCGAGCTGGCCCGCTCGGACGACTCCAGACCGCTCAAGGAATTGGCACCCGGCGATTGGACCTCGGTGCGCGTCCTCACCGGGCCCGCATCCGGCACGCGGATCGAGCGGGAGTTGGGTCGACCCGTCGAACTGGACGGCGACGGCACCTACGACGGCGATTACGTCCAGGACGGCAACCTGCTGGTGTTCCAGCGCGACGGCGAGACCGTGCGGATGGTCAGCCTCGGACAACTCGCCGCGCTCGCCGAGGGCGAGTACCGCGCGGACGTGGTCCTGCAGGCACGCGGTGGCACCATAAGCATGACCGACCCGGACGGACGCCCGGCAGGCCGCTGACCCCGCCAGACTGCCTCCAGCGTCGGTTGTGGACCGCGCTCTACGCCGCAGCCGCCATCGCCCTACTGTTCATCATGCCCTCCTCGCAGGGCGAGTCCACGGCGTCGACCACGGACGTGCGCAGCACGATCGGCGGCTTCGGCGCCATCACGATCATGGCCGCAGCCTGCATCCAGCTCAGCGGTATCCGGCGTGACGTCTACGGGCTCCCTCAACCCGTCCGGCCGCCCTCGCAGCCACCGCAACCCTGGGCCGCAGACCCTGCTGTCGCCGCGGCACTGGCCCCGCGCACCCAACGAGAGGAAGCCCGCACACTCGTCGCACGCGACCCGGCACTCGCACGCGACCTCCGCATCGGCCGACCGGACCTACCGCGGCAGTACGACGACGGCGGCCTGGTCGACATCAACGCCGCACCACCAGCCGTCATCGCGCAGTGCTGCGGACTCGACAACCGCGCCGACCGAGCAGATCGAACGCGCACGCCAACAACACCCGGTCCCGTTCCAATCGGTCGATGAACTGCTCGTCTTCGCCGAGCTGGACGTCAGCACGTGGGACCTGATCCGCGAGCGAGCGGTTGTCTACTCGTGAACACCTCCACCGCCGATCGGGACGATCAAGCGGAGTGAGGAGGTCTCGCTGATCACCGTGGTATCAGCAAGACCTCGTGAATGAGGTGCGGTCCGGGGCGACTTTCCGTTGTCGGCCATCGAGCTCTGCCCGATCAGTTCGACCGCAGGCTGAGTCGGAGGTCCGCGCACTCGACCGGTCTGCGTTCCGACCAACAGTAGGCGGGGGATGAACAACCAAACCGCTCCTCGACCTGCGCCCAAACCCGCGCGAATCCGCTGCGGACATGGTTGGCGCGGACCGCGGCTTCGGTCCGCATCCTCAACGAAGCACGACCAGGACTCCGTACCTCTGCCGGGCACGAGCCGCTCAGAACGTTGCAGGATCGTCTGCTCCACCTCGACGGAGTGCGTCGACCTCGGCGCGGTGGCGATGGGCGGCTGGGTCGTCGAACCGAGCAAACAGGGCTGCGGCCTCGTCGAGGGCGCTCGCTGCGGCTTCCGCGCCATCCGTGGCGATCAGGATGGCCCCCAGGTTGTGAAGAGCTACGGCCATCCGCCACTCCTCACGGGATCGACGGAACACGTCCACCGCATACTGGTGGAACGCGACGGCATCCGCAGGTCGCCCCGACTGCCGGTACGCCTCACCGGTGGCGTCCAGGACAGCAGCCTCCCTGATCCGGTCGCCCAGCTGCCGCTGGAGCGACGCCGCGCGCTGGTAGAGGACCAAGGCCGCTTCGGGATCACCGAGAGCCAAGGACACCTGCCCTGCCTCCAGCGACCAGAACGCCTCCCACGCGGGGTTCTTGCGGTCCCTTGCGATCGACAGCGCGTCGCTGATGAAGCGGTGTGCTTGGTCCGGAACACCGAGTAGGCGGTGCGCGTGGCTCAACCCGCGCAACGCGTCGCCTTCGCCACCCGGGATCGACAGACGCCGATACCCGGTCAAGGCGGCGTGGAGCAGGGGAACGGCCTCCTCTGGGCGATCGAGCTCGATCAGGGCGTTGGCGCTGTTGTTGGACGTTACCGCTGTCCAGTAGCCGTCGGCCAGGTCATCCGCGATCTCCCGGGAACGCCGGAAGTGCCGCAGCGCCGTGTCCGGTTCGTGGTTGCGCAAATACGCCAGACCGAGCGCGTTGGTGGACGCGAGCTCACCGCGCCGGTCGCCGATCTCCTGCCTGATCGACAGCGCCAGTGTTTGGTGTTCAATCCCCTTGGTCCGGTTTCCCTGTTGCGTGTGTGCCTTGCCCAGACTCTCCAACGCGTCTGCTTCACCGCGGCGGTTCCCCGATCGGCGGGCTGCGTCCAGACCCGCCACGCCGGTCGTGACCCAGTCGTCGAAATGGTTGTAGCGGGCGTAGATCTCACGCAGGACGTCGGCCAAGAGTGCCACCACTTCGTCCCGCGCCTGCTCGCCCAGGACCCGGATCATCGACCGGAGGTTCCGGCGCTCGTGCTCGTACCAGGTCAAAGCATCTTGGTGGTTCGCGAATGCCAGGGCGGACACATCCTGGGGCAGTGCCGGCAGTTCGCGGGTAGCGGCTTCGGGGATCAGCGCCCGGACGGCGTTCCACGCCGCGTGCAGGTACCAGGCGGCCAGGCGTTCCAGGGCCGCCGTCGCCGCCTCCGGTGGTTCCTCGGTTCGCGCCTGGTCTTGCGCGTAGAGCCGGAGCAGGTCGTGGAACTCGTAGCGGTCCGGCGCCGTGTTCTCCAGCAGGTGCGCGCCGGCCAGGTCGTCGAGCAGGCGCCGCACGGTGGACACAGGTCCGCCTAGCAGCGCCGCGACAGCCGCGGGGCCGAAGTCGTCACCGGGGTACAGGCCGAGCATGCGAAACAGTCGGCTCGCCCCCTTGGACAGTGCCCGGTAGGACCACGCGAAGACGGTGCGGACGGCGTCGCTGTCGTCCGATCCCAGGGCATCCCACAGGCTCGACTCGTCGCGCAGTTCGGTGATCATGTCCCGCAGTGACGTCTGCGGTTTGCCGATCGCCCGCTCCGCCGCTATGCGCAGTGCCAATGGAAGACGTGCACACAGCCTGGCCAGTTGCGCCAGGTCTTCGTCGTTGTCCTGGGGGCGGTACTCCTGGACGAGGTCCCGCAGCAACGACACGGCCTCGTCGAGGGGCAGGATGTCCAATCGCAGCCGACGCGCGCCGTCCCGGGACACCAGACCGGCGAGCTTGTCGCGACTGGTCACCAGCACGAGGCACCCGGCGGTACCCGGCAGGAGCGGCCTTACCTGGGCAGGTGAGGCCGCGTTGTCCAACAGGATCAGGAACCTGCGTCCCGCGAGGAGCGACCGGAACAACGCCGAGCGTGCGTCCAGGTCGGCCGGCACGAGGTTGCCGGGCACGCCCAACGCGCGCAGGAAGCGGTCGAGCGCCTCGTCCGGGCCGATCGGCAGCCCGGCGTCGTAACCGCGCAGGTTCACGTAGAGCTGACCGTCCGGGAAGTCCCCGGCGACTTGGTGCGCCCACCGCACCGCCAGCGACGTCTTGCCCACGCCGGCGGTGCCGACCACCACCCACACCACGACCCGGTCCGCCACCTCCGCCGATGTCAGCGTGAGCAATTCGAGGTCGGCAGAACGGTTGACGAAGCCACGCACGTCAGCAGGCAGCTGTCGTGGCATCGGCGCAGTGGGACGCCCGGAACGGTGGAAGTGCACACCGCCGATCACATCACGAGCTTGGACGACGTCCTCGGCTGATCCGCTCAGGTCGTTGTGCGATTCACCCCATCCATGCCTGTCGGGTCCGGTCATGACCTGTCAGCCCGCCAGGGGTAATTGCCTGGCCACCTCACGGTCGAAGAACGAACCGAGTTCTTCACCCTGGTGGTACAGGGAAGCCACGACGTCGCCCCAGTGCCCGACCTCATCGGGAACCGTGCACTTCACCGCACCGCTCAACACGCCTTCACCGTCGTAAAGGACCTGGTAGGCGATAGTCCGGCCGAGGAGGAAGAGTTCGGGTAGCACCGTGCCGCCGGTTTCGAACGCACGAACCTGGTCACGCTCGACCACCCGGATCTTGCCGCCTACCTGGTGGCGGACGTGGAGCGAGGTCAACTCCCAGAGCAGGTACGGGGTGATCGGTTTCTCCACCACCCGCACACGACGCACTTCCATGCCCTTGTCGCTGATCCTGCGCTCGTAGGCGGCGATGTTCGCACGTCCCTCCTCCAGCAGGTCGAGCGATCTGCGCCAGTCATTGCGTCTGGACGCCTCCCAGCTCTCGTTGGAGGACTCGACGAACTCCTGACGCCGTTCCAGCTTCCAGTTCACGCCGTTGTTGTCGTGCCAGAAGTTGTCCTTGAAGTCGTCGAGGTACTCGTCGACGCTCAGTCTGGTGCCGCTCAGGACGGCTTCGGGGTCACTCATCGGCGATGTCCCTCTTGGCTGCTCGCAGCATGACACCGGGGATCACGACGAGTTTCTCGTCCGCGCCGATGTGGACGCCGTCGGGTAAGCGGGACGCGTAGTCCGCTGTGAGGTCTCGACCGATGACCGCGATGTCGCCATTGCCCAGCTCCCAGATGTCCGGGCAGGAGGGGTCGTCGTTGGTGACACCCAACTGGACGGCTGACCTGCCAAGTCGTTTGGCGAAGTGCGCGACGGGGTCGGCTTCCCAAGGACGACTCATGAAATCCCCTTGCATTCGAGGTGATCCCGGAAATACTGTATGGCGACACCATGTTCGACCGACTTCACCACTTGACGACCGATGTTAGTGAGCACCACACCACCGCAGTCCGCATAAATGCGGACTCAGTGCTCGTTCCGTCGAAAATGGGACCACCGCACAGGCCCAGTGGGAACACACGATCGACCGGCGTTATTCACGCAGAGCGCATTTGCCAACTTCCACCCCTCCATCCGGGCGACACACCTCCGGACTAGTGGCTTGTCACAGAGGGATGACACGAAATCCGACCGGTTGGGGTGATCGGCGAGGCTGGTCCCGCATGTCGAGTGCGAGAGGTGGTTGTGGCTCGTCGTCCGAGCGTGTTCGTGAGGCCGTTGTCCGCGTTCTCCACCTGGTCGCTCGCGAAACTCCGCGAGCACCTGCTCGACCGCGGCACCGTCACCGCGATCAGCCGGGAGACGCTGCGGCGCATCCTGCGCGACGCCGGGGTGCCCGCTGGCCCGGTCAGAAGCTCTACCTGGTCATGGGACAACTTCTCCCCACGCCGAACAGAACGCCGCCATCGGCTCGTTCATCCGCCGGCGCAACGCCCGAGCGCCACCCAAGACCGGCTTCGCCACCGACTCACCCATCCGCACCTGGACCTATCACCCGACCAAGGCTGCGTGACAAGCCACTAGCTGGTCTGCCGAATGGCGATCGTGCCGTGGCAAAGAGCCCTGTCACGGGGGTCGATCAGCGCACCTTCACCAGTTGGGCTCCTCGGTGGATCGTCGAAGCGCTGTTCGCTGTCAACGCCGTTAGGCAGCGCGGACACGCCGTGCGGTGACAACGACCGTGATGAGGCTGATCGCCATGCCGATCACAGCGAACGCCACGCCTGCGACAGCCGGCTGTCGACGACGCGTGAAAACTGACCCCCTGGCGACGGGTGAAATCTGACCCCCGTTGACAGTAGGGAGTGCTCAACGTGGAGGACTGGGCGGAGATCCGCCGTCTTCACCGGGCCGAGGGGATGCCGATCAAGGCCATCGTCCGGAAGCTCGGTGTCAGCCGTAACACCGTTCGGCGGGCTTTGGCCGCCGACGAGCCGCCGCGCTACCGGCGGGCGGCGAAGGGGTCGATCGTGGACGCGGTCGAGCCGGAGATCAGGCGGTTGCTGGAGCAGTGGCCGACGATGCCCACGACGGTGATCGCCGAGCGGATCGGCTGGAGCAGGTCGATGACGGTGCTCAAGGACCGGGTGCGGGAGCTGCGGCCGTTGTTCGCGCCGCCGGACCCGGCGTCGCGGACGGAGTACCGGCCGGGCGAGTTGGCGCAGTGCGACCTGTGGTTCCCGCCCGTGGACGTGCCGCTGGGGTTCGGGCAGGTGGGTCGGCCGCCGGTGTTGGTGATGGTGTCGGGTTACTCGCGGGTGATCACCGCGGTGATGATTCCGTCGCGGCAGTCGCCGGACCTGCTGGCCGGGCATTGGGCGTTGATCGGCGGTTGGGGCCGGGTGCCTCGGGCGTTGGTCTGGGACAACGAGTCCGCGGTCGGCCAGTGGCGCGGCGGGAAACCGGTGTTGACCGAGGCGATGAACGCCTTCCGCGGGACGCTCGGGATCAGGGTCGTGCAGTGCCGTCCGGCCGATCCGGAGGCCAAGGGCCTGGTGGAACGCGTCAACGGCTACTTCGAGACCTCGTTCCTGCCCGGCCGCGGGTTCGCCTCGCCGGCCGACTTCAACACCCAGCTCACCGACTGGCTGGTCACGCGCGCCAATCGGCGCCGACATCGGAGCCTGGGCTGCCGGCCGACCGATCGATGGGACGCCGACCGGTCCGCGATGCTCGAGCTGCCACCGGTCGCACCGGTCGTCGGCTGGCGGTCCACGACCCGTCTGCCCCGCGATCACTACGTCCGGGTGGACTCCAACGACTACTCGGTGCACCCTTCGGCGGTCGGCCGCCGGGTCGAGATCACCGCGACTCTGGAGGAGGTCCTGGTGACTCTGGACGGCGCCGAGACGGCCCGCCATCAACGGTGCTGGGCGGATCACCAGAGCATCACCGACCCCGCCCACGCCACCGCCGCGGCCAGGCTGCGGCAGTCCCGCCGCCTGGCCGCGGTCCCCGCGGTCGACACCGATGTCGAGCACCGCGACCTGACCGACTACGACCGCATGTTCGGCCTCGCCGACAGCACGGCCGAGGAGATCGCCTGATGGCCGCCAAGACCACCAACGCCAACAACCGCAACGTTTCCAGCGAGATCGCCTACCTCACCCGGGCGCTCAAAGCGCCGTCGCTGGCCGCCGCGGTCGAGCGCCTGGCCGAACGAGCCCGCGCCGAGTCCTGGTCGCACGAGGAGTTCCTGGCGGCCTGTCTGCAACGCGAGGTCGCCGCCCGCGAGTCCCACGGCGGCGAGGGCCGCATCCGCGCCGCCCGGTTCCCGTCACGCAAGTCGTTGGAGGACTTCGACTTCGACCACCAACGCTCCCTCAAACGCGAGTCGATCACGCACCTCGGGACCTTGGACTTCATCGCGGGCAAGGAGAACGTGGTCTTCCTCGGCCCACCCGGGACCGGCAAGACCCACCTGTCCATCGGCCTCGGGATCCGCGCCTGCCAAGCCGGACACCGGGTCGCCTTCGCCACCGCCGCCGAATGGGTCGCCCGCCTCGCCGAGGCCCACCACGCCGGACGGCTCCAGGCCGAACTGGTCAAACTCGGCCGGATCCCTTTGATCATCATCGACGAGGTCGGCTACATCCCGTTCGAAGCCGAAGCCGCCAACCTGTTCTTCCAACTCGTGTCGTCCCGCTACGAACGGGCCAGCCTGATCGTCACATCGAACAAGCCGTTCGGCCGCTGGGGCGAGGTCTTCGGCGACGACGTCGTCGCCGCGGCGATGATCGACCGCCTCGTCCACCACGCCGACGTCATCTCGATGAAGGGAGACAGCTACCGCCTCAAGGACCGCGACCTCGGCCGGGTCCCACCTGCCACCAAGACCAACGACTAGATCAACAACCATCCAGGGGGTCAGATTCCATCCGGCCACCGGGGGTCAATATTCGAACGCCGTTGACACCGGCGTGACCGGCAGCTCTACGGTCACCTCACCGCTTCGACAAACAACGGCCGGTGTTGCGTCCAGACGCAGCTCGGCCACCGCCCTCGTCGAAGCCAGTTGTGCCGCCGCATCGCTCTCGCACCACTGGTGGGTCGAGGCGATCTGGGCGAAGCCGAGTGCCGCGATCCCGAGGAAGGTCGCGAAGACCAGTGCGCACGCCACCGCGAGGCCGCGGTCGTTCAGGAGTGGTCGTGTCATGTCAGCGCAGGAGGCTCCGGTGTCGAACATTGACGGTGGCTACTGCGATGGAAAGCCGCGGGGGATCCACACAGCCAGGTTAGTGAGACCTGGAGCACACTGCTGACAACATTTCGCCCGGGCCACCGCCTGCTCCAGAATTGCTCCAGTTCGGCAGGCCCAGTCCACAGTGGACCCGAAAGCAAGATCGCCCGTCACCTGCATTACCGCAGGTCAGCGGGCGATCCGTGTGCTGTATTCGATTGTGGAGCTGAGGGGACTCGAACCCCTGACCCTCACACTGCCAGTGTGATGCGCTACCAGCTGCGCCACAGCCCCTTGCCTGCACATTTCCCGGCGGTTGGGGCCGCCGTTCTCGTGTGGCAATACCGTACAACACGGCACCCGCTCGGACGAAATCGGGGGGTGCCCTAACAGCATCCGGGCTGCTCGGCGGGGGTGTGACCGCCTACTTGAGCAGGTTGGTCAGCCAGTCCCGGTCGTCCCACGAGACGATCTCGCCGTCCTTCATCACGGTCGGGGTGCCCTTGAACTTGCCGGTCGCCTTCACGGCGTCCAGCTCGGCCTGGGCGTCCTGCTCGTGCGCACCGCTGTCCACGCACTGCTTGAACGCGTCACCGGTGATCCCGAGGTCCGTGCCGAGCTTCACCAGCTCGTCCTTGGTGTGCCCCGGCCCGCCTTCCTCGGGCTGCCGCGCGAACAACGCCTCGTGGTACTCCCAGAACTTGCCCGCGTCGGCCGCGCACAGGGCCGCGTTGGCGGAGTCGCGGGAGTAGCCCTCCGGGTCGGAGAGCCGGATCAGGAACGGCAGGGCATGGTAGCGGACGCGGAGGTTGCCCGCTTCGATCTCCTGCTTGAACTGCTCGCCGTAGGCCTTCTTGAAGCTGCCGCACGCGGGGCAGAGGAAGTCCTCGTAGAGGTCCAGCGTGACCTTCGCGGACGCCTCGCCGACGACCACGGCGCCGCCCTCGCGGACGATCGGCGCGGAGATGCCGGTGACGGCGGGCGGGTTGGCCAGTGAGTCGTCCGAATCCGACTTGGACGACCAAAGCACCCCGCCGATCACGGCCGCGGCGAGGACCACGACCACCACCACGCCGACGATGACCTTGTTCCGGTCGCTCGACGTCCCACGCGCCGCGACCACCGCCTTGGTCGCCCGCTGCTGCTGCTTCTTCTTCCGAGCGTTGCGCTCCGCGCCACCCACCGCACTGCCCTCCCGGTCACAAGCCGGTCCGCAGGCTACCGAGAGATGCTGAGCAGAACCTGAGCGCTCACGCGTCCGGCTGACGCGGGCGGCCCGCCACGCGCTCGCCGACGGGCACCTCGGGCCCCTCGTCCAGGCACCCGGACTCCCCGGCCACGTCCGACGCGACGTGCGTCTCCTCGGCCCGCGGCAGGGTTTCCGGCGCGAACAGCCAGAACACGAGGGCCACGGCCGCCATGGCACCCGTGAGGGTGAACGCCGCCTGGTACGAGAACTGGTCCACCAGCACGCCGGCGAGCAGCGGCCCGACGATGGCACCGCAGTCGGCCACCATCTGGAACGCCGCCAGCACCGGTCCGCCCTTGGCCTTCGTCCCGATCACGTCGGCCACGACGGCGTTCTGCGGCGGGTTGAGCAGCCCGGCGCCGATGCCGGACACCAGCGAGGCGACCATGAACATCGGCACGCCCACGCTGAACCCGAGCCAGACCGTGCCGACGGCGGACACCGCGAGCCCGGCGATGGCGACGGGCTTGCGGCCGATGGTGTCGGCCAGCTTCCCGGAGATCATCAACACGGCGGCGTTGCCCGCGGCGAACACCGACAGCGAGATGCCGGCGATGGCGGGCGTGCTGTGCAGCGCCTCCACAACGAACAGCGGCACGAGCGAGATGCGCACGCCGAACACGGCCCAGCCGTTGGCGAAGCCCGACGCCAGCGCCGCCCGGTAAGCCGAGAGCCGCACGGCCGTGCGCACCGGCATGGACTCCTGCTCGACGGACTTGTCCAGCGCGGCGGCGAGGGTGGACCGGCGCAGGAACCACCACACGACGAGCGCGGCCACCACGAGCGCCACCGCGTAGGTGACGAACGGCACCTGGATGGAGATCTCCACGAGCGCCGCGCCGACGATCGGGCCGCCGATGTTGCCGAGCAGGAACCCGGTCGCCCACAGCCCGGACGCCCGGCCGCGCATGGGTGCGGGCGTGATCCGGATCAGCAGGCCGACGGCGGCGACGGTGAACATGGTCGACCCGATGCCCGCGAACGACCGGAACACGATGAGCTGCCAGTACGCGGTGGCGAAGCCGCACGCGCCGGTGCCGGCGGCGACGATGAGGATGCCGACGATGTAGACCCACGTCTCGCCGAACTTGTTCACCAGCCGGCCGCTCATCGGCGCGAACAGCAGCCTGACCAGCGCGAACGAGCTGACCACGGCGGACACGGCGAACGTGCCGACGTCGAAGCTCTTGGCGTACGCGGGCAGGACGGGCGCCACGATGCCGAACCCGAGGGCGATGATGAAGCTCGCCACGACGAGCACCCACACCTCGCCGGGTAGCCGGGGCTTGACCTTCGCGTCGGACCCGGTCCCCAGCACTGTGCGCCCCTTCCGATCTCCGTTAGCTGTGCTAAGGATATGCGGTGCGGCAACTAATTACTCAATCGAGCAGCTCGTCCACCCTGCGCGCGTACGCCGTCACCGGATAACAGACGTCGAAGCCGCAGGCTTCCACGAACCGCTCCCCCGCCCCGCCCTCGGCCACGTGCGAGGCCACGAGCAGCGCGCCGGCCTCCCGCAGCTCGGCCACCACGCCCAGCACCAGCGCCTTGCCCACCCCGCGGCGACGGCGGGCCGGCCGCACGACCGCGTGCTCCACCAGTCCCACCCGGCGCTCGCCGAACCCGGACGCGAACCCGCCGATCCGGTCGCCGTCGTCGACCACGACGAACACGCACCGCGGGTCGTCCAACCGCTGCCCGAGGTGCCGCAGCAGCCTCGGCCCGTCCACGCCCAGGTCGTCGGCCAGCAGCTCGGCGATGCCGGGCAGGTCGCCGTCCCGCGCCGCCCGCACCGAGGACGACCGCCGCACCTCACCGCGGTGCACGACGGCCAGCGACTCCTCCACCGCGTGCCACCCGGTGTCGTCGGCGATGCCCTCGATCTCGGCCACCGTGGTCGGCGACGCGTACAGCACCGCCTCGGCCCGCCCCACGTCGGCGAACGTCTGCTCCAGCCGCATCAGCGTGCCCGCGACCTCGGCCGACGACCCGTACACGCCGCACGCGTGGTTGCCGCCGGGCAGCGGGTTGTCCCGGTTCACCACGACCTGGGCCACCCCGACGCGGCCGACCTTGCCGTACCGGACGGCGCCGGCGGCGAGCCGGGCGGCTTCCACCAGCCCGGCCAGGTCACGGGCCCGGTACGGGTCGAGCAGTTCGGGGTCGTCGGGGTCGCGCAGCGGGTCAACCACGGACGTCAGCCTCGCACGTCCCGGTCCTTCCACTTCGTGGTGCCGCGCAGCGCCTGCCACGCGGCCTCCAGCGTCATCGCGCCGAACGTCACGTAGGACAGCGGCGCGAGCACGGCCGCCTGCTGCGGCTGCCGCGCCCGCCGCAGGAAGATCCACCCGGCGGCCGTCTGCGCCAGCCACGCGAGCAGCCCGAGCCTGGACCCGCGCAACGCCGTCACCACGGGCACCACGCCGTACGCGATGTGCGCGAGCCCGGTCGACCCGAGCGACAGGAACGCGCCGGCCGGCCCCTTGGCGTAGAGGGAGGTGCCCGCGACCATGCTCTTGCGCATCGACGCCCACGTGTCGCCGAACGAGTCCAGCCCGGACGTGGTGAGCGAGTCCGCCCCGTCCACGTACCGGGTCCGGCCGCCGGTGTCGCGGACCAGGGTGGCGAAGCCGACGTCGTCCGCGCGCGACCCGGCGATGGCCGCCCAGCCGCCCGCCCGCTCGTACATCGCCCGGCGGACCAGGATGCAGTGCCCGACCGCCAGCGCCATGCCGCGCCGCCCGTCCACGGTCGTCGTCTCGAACAGCAGCTGGTTCACCGGCGGCAGCAGCAGCCACCACCCCGCGCTCGGTTTCCTCCCCCGCCCGGACGTGGACACCAGGTCCAGCTCGTCCTGCCGCGCACCCGCGAGCAGCCGGCCGACCAGGTCGGGCGCGGCCTCGGTGTCGGCGTCGACGAACAGCAGCCAGTCGGTGTCGGCCCCGGCGGTGCCGACGTGCAGCGCGTGCACCTTGCCCGCCCAGCCGGACGGCGGCCCGGAACTGCTCACCAGCCGCACGCGCGGGTCCTCCTCGGCGTGCCGCCGCACGATCTCGGCGGTCCGGTCGGTCGACGCGTCGTCCACGACCACGATCCGCAGGTCCGCGTAGTCCTGTTCGCGCAGCGCGGCGACGCACCGGTCGATGTTGCGCTCCTCGTCCCGCGCCGGCACGACCACGGTGACGGGACCGGCGTCGACCTGCGTCGTCGGCAGCCGCTTGACCTCTTGCCAGACCTTGAACGTCACGGCCGCGCGGGCCAGGGCCACCGTCGCGCCGAGGACACCCCATTTCCCCATGGGGCCACAGTGGCACAAGACTGGACGGCGTGGAGCTGCCGAACCTGCCGATCCGCCCGCTGCTCGGCGAGATCGCGGCCACGCTGACCGCGCACGGCTCGGCGGTGCTGGTCGCGCCGCCCGGCACGGGCAAGACGACGTTGGTGCCGCTCGCGCTGGACGGCCGCGTGGTCGTGGCCGAGCCGCGCCGGCTGGCCGCGCGCGCCGCCGCCGCGCGGATGGCGAGCCTGCTCGGCGAACCGGTGGGCCGGACCGTGGGCTACTCGGTGCGCGGTGACCGCAAGACCTCGAAGGACACCCGGGTCGAGGTGGTCACCTCGGGCCTGCTGGTGCGGCGGTTGCAGCACGACCCGGAGCTGGCCGGCGTCGGCACGGTGCTGCTGGACGAGTGCCACGAGCGCCACCTGGACGCGGACCTGCTGCTGGCGTTGCTGTTGGACGCCCGCGCCGGGCTGCGGCCGGACCTGAGGCTGCTGGCCACGTCCGCGACCGTGGCCGCCGACCGGTTGGCCGAGCTGCTGGGTGACGCGCCGGTGATCCGGGCGCAGGCGCGGACGTTCCCGGTGGGGACCACCCACACACCGCCGGCCCGCAACGAACGCGTCGAGGCCACCGTCGCCCGTGCCGTCCGCCAGGCGTTGTCCGAAGTGGATGGTGACGTGCTGGCGTTCCTGCCGGGCGTGGCGGAGATCCGCCGGTGCGCCGGGCTGATCGGCGACGACGTGGACGTGCTGCCGCTGCACGGCCGCCTCGCCGCCTCCGCCCAGGACGACGCCCTGCGCCCGGGACGCCGCCGGCGGGTCGTGCTGGCCACCGCGATCGCCGAGTCCAGCCTGACCGTCCCCGGCGTGCGGGCGGTGGTCGACTCGGGCCTCTCGCGCGTGCCGCGGGTGGACCACCGGCGCGGCCTGTCGGGCCTGGCCACGGTGCGGGTCAGCGCGGCGGTCGCCGACCAGCGCGCGGGCCGGGCGGGACGGGAGGCGCCGGGCCGGGTCTACCGGTGCTGGCCCGCGCACGAGCACAGCACGTTGCCGCGCTACCCGGAGCCGGAGATCCGCACCGCCGACCTGACCCGGTTGGCCCTGGAACTGGCCTGCTGGGGCGTGCCCGACGGCGAGGGGCTCGGTTGGTGGGACGCCCCGCCGCAGGGTGCGCTGGACGCGGGCCGCTCGGTGCTGCGCGCGCTCGGCGCGTTGGACCCGAACGGCGTCACGGATCGCGGCCGCCGGATGGCCGACCTCGGCCTGCACCCCCGGCTGGCGCGGGCGTTGCTGGACGGCGCGGCGGCGGTGGGCGCGCGCACGGCCGCCGAGGTGGTGGCGTTGCTGGACGACGACCGCGCGAACTCCGGCGTCGAGCTGTCGACCCGTGACGCCGACCCGCGCGAGGTCCGCCGCCTGGCCGCGATGGTCGACGGCGCGGGCCGCGGCGACCCGGCGCTGGTGGTCGCGCTCGCCCACCCGGAACGGTTGGCACGCAGGCGTTCCCCCGGATCGCCGGTGTACCTGATGGCGGGCGGCACGGCGGTGGAGCTGCCACCGGGCAGCGGGTTGGCCGACGCCGAGTGGCTGGCGGTGGCCGTGGCGGACCGGGAGGCGGGCCGCGCGCACGGTCGCATCCGGTTGGCCGCACGCGCCGACGAAGAACTCGCCGTGACCGCCGCGTCGTCCCTGCTGACCGCCGAGGACGACGTGCGGTGGGACGGCGACGTGGTGGCGAACCGGCTGCGCAAGCTGGGCGCGATCACGTTGTCCAGCACACCGCTGCACGACCGCGAGGCGATCCGGCGAGCGCTGCTGGAAGGCCTGCGAGCAGAAGGCACGGGGTTGCTGCGCTGGGACGCGGACGGGTTGCGCACGCGTGAGCGGATGGCGTTCCTGCACCGCGTGATCGGCGACCCGTGGCCCTCGGTGGACGACGACGCGCTGCTCACCGTGGTGGACGTGGGTGACGCACGACGCCGCGCCGACCTGGCCCGCATCAGCGGCGAACAAGTCGTGCGCCGACTCCTGCCGTGGCCCGCCGCGGCCCGTTTCGACGAGCTCGCGCCGGACCGGCTCGACGTGCCTTCGGGTTCACGCATCCGGGTCGACTACTCGAGCCCCGAGCCCGTCCTGCCGGTGAAGGTGCAGGAGGTCTTCGGCTGGACCGAGACGCCCCGCCTGGCCGACGGCCGCGTGCCGGTCGTGCTGCACCTGCTCTCCCCCGCCGGCCGCCCGACGGCCGTCACCGGCGACCTCGCGTCGTTCTGGCGGACGGGATACCCACAGGTCAGGGCCGAGCTGCGGGGCCGCTACCCCAAGCACCGCTGGCCCGAGGACCCGATGACCGCCCAGCCCGCGCGCCGCTAGCCCGTTGCCGGCCGACCAGACCGCGACGATCATCCGCGCCCGCCTGCTCGACCCGCCGGCCGAGTTCGCCGAGCGGACCGTCGCCGACGTCGAGCGGCGCACCCGACAGGGTGCCCGAGCGTTCACGCCCCACTTGCCGTAGAGGCCTGCACTCACCAGCGATCCGCTCACCACTCAACGTTGCCGCATCACTCTTCCGAGCGAGACGACAGCGTTGCCATTTCACCCGAACCGAGCAGCAATGATGCGGAGTGTGTCCCGATAGGAGGGTGCAACGTTCATCTTCACCCATCGGTTGGACTGAACCGCTCGACCCCACTCGGCGCACCCACGAGCCGCTCGCCGACGAGGATCAGCCGGAAGGAGATCCCACGTCACTTCATCGGGCATGCTCGAGCGAGCCGCGTCTATATTGAGAACATCAGTGACCGAACAGGTGGTTTCGCCCATGGTCTGGCAAAGCCGCAGAGCCTCCCGTCGCGTTCTCGACGTGCTCGCCGCGACTCCGACCCAGGAGATGTCGGCCACCTCCCTTTCCGGCCGCACGGGAATAGGTCCGGACCGGATTTACGTGCTACTGGTAAGGCTGCGGAAACAAGGGTTGGTCGTATCGCGGTGGAGCCGCCGCCACGAGCCCGAAACACGACTCTGCGGCCAACTGTTGTACCGCGCCAGCGCATATGGGCTGTGGGTGGCGAAGGCGCGGCGCAAAAGACCTCCACCGGTCGTCCGACGGCCACCGGAGCTTACCGTGAGGAATGGCACGTCCCGGCGATAGTGACTGGAGGACCGGTGCGGGGATCTCCGCGCGGAGCGGGCGCGGCGGCGGCGCGCCGCGCCGTACCACGGCTGCACGGCACAGGACTCAGGGGTGCGGGCCGCCCCGGAACTCGGGCTACGAAGTGCCCTCGACCGTGGCGTTCCACAGCGGAAGCGATTCAGCCAGGCTTTTCGTCGTTTTGCGAAGTGCTTCACGAGCGGATGCCGCACCGTCCTCGGTCAGGCGGTAGTAGCGCCTGCGCGGTCTTCGTTCGTCATGCGGATCCACCTCTTCCCACCGATCCTGGATCCATCCGGCTTCCAGCAGCCTGGTCAGGATCGGATAGGTGCTCCCAGGCAACAGATTCGTGCGTTCAGCGATCTCCAACCCGTACAACTCCGCCGTCGGGTCGGCGAGGAGGGCGTGAAGGACTGCCTGCGTTTGAACAGTCATCCGCAGTGCTGGCACGGGGTGAACCCTATATGGCCTAGCAGCACCTGCGTACAGTGGTGTGCGCGAACCACCCTTCAGTGCAGCCCATCCGGGTGAACGGCCTAGCGCTGTGACCTGGCGTGGCATCAACACGGCGCACCACGGCACACGGACGGACCAAACCGGCGCTCCGGATCGCCCTTCGCCGGACCCCAGTCGCCTCGGGTTCCCCCAGGCGGCCATCCCACCTCTATCCGTGGCCACACTTTCGGGTGACCACCCTATGTTGAGAAAGATCTAGTACATAAGATTCGACACGAGAAGCCCGAGGCGTGCGCCGATCAAAGGTGTAGCAGCCGACACTGACATTTCCACGTCACCGCAGCTCAAGAGCAATCCATGGTTGCCGAAGCGCTGCTCCCGCCCACTCGTCTCCCGAGGTAGTCCCAGCGATGACCAACCCGCGGCACCGTCGCCGTCGCCCCGTGCCACCCGCGAGAGCCGACTTACGCCGGGGCGCTCGCCTACCCGGACAGCTGGCACTCGGAGGTCTCGCCGCGACGACGCTGTCGACCGGCCTGCTCTGGTCGCTCACCTCGGCGTTGCTCGTGCTCACGATCGGGACCGTCAGCGTCGTCGCGTTCGCGATCTGCACGCGACGCGGGGAACCTTGGCGACGCGTCGTCGAACTGGTGCACCTGCTCAGGTCCGGACCGCGGGTGCCGCCCCCGACCCCGAGGTCACGTGGGGCAAGCGCACGGCAGTCGCTCGACGCGGCGCGGAGCAGCCGGTGAACCACGAGGTGCAGCGGTGCCTCCAGCTCGCGTCCCTGGCCGCGCTGCCGCTGGGGATCGCGATCGGCACGGCGTTGAGCGACTCGCCGTGGGTGCCCGTTGCCGTCGGACTCGGATCGTCGTTCCTCTGGTCCCTCGCGACGCTCGGGCTCGTGCTGTGGCACCGCGTCCGGGCCCTGCACCGCCGAAGTGGCCACTGGGTGCTCACGGCCGTCGCCGTCGGGTTCCCGCACGACCGCGTCGACCTGTGGCTGGAGGAGATGCGCGGCCAGTTGCTCGAACTGGCGGGGAAGGCCCGCCGGAAATACCTCGTCAACCTCGCGATGACCGCCGGTCGGAACTGGTCCTCCGCGTGGCTCGCCCGGTGGCAGCACGTGAGGGCCGTCCGCTTCCGCGGCGAGGAGCACCTGCTCGTCCACGTGCTCGGCCTGATGCTGGCGCCCGACGGGGACCGGACCACAGCCGTCGACCTGTTGCACGCGGCCGGGCTGTCGCGCCTGCACTCGCGACAGCCCTCACGGCAGGTGCCGGCGCTGATGACGGCGAGGCGCCTGCTGTCGACGCGGAGCCCGCACCTCGCCCGTGCCCGCGAACTGGTCCGCGACCTGCTGGCGACGCGGGAACGGGCGTACCTGATCACGCTGAGGCTCCGTCGCGACCCCTTGGCCGCCTGGTTGCGCGACCACGAGGAGCCGTACGCCCGGCAGTACGCCGAACTCGCGCGGCTCCGGGCCCGAGTGCAGCACCAGGCCGAACGCCTGCGCGCCGAACTGCACGCCGCCGCCGAGCACCGCGATCACCAACCCTGACGACCTCGACCGACCCGTGCCACGCAACCACCCCACCCCGCTACGACACCTGCGGATGGGGTCCGGACGCAACGCCCTCCGGGCGGGCCGGGGCGCACGCCCACACGACGAGCGGGGTGTGTCGACGCTGTCCGTCGACACACCCCGCTCCGAACCAGTGGAGGTGCCGGGAATCGAACCCGGGTCCTCTGCCGCTTCATCAAGGCTTCTCCGTGCGCAGTCCGCTACACCTCTACTCGGCCCCGGTGATCACGCGGACAAGTCACCGTGATGAGCCCAGCCACTGTGGGTGTCCCAACCGTTCCCCGTGGCCGGGAACGGCGGTGAGCCTCCTAGCTGATGCCGGCGACCGGAGCGGAGGCACCTCCGGGCCGACAGCGTCGCTCCTAGCCTCAGGCGGCGAGGGCGAACGCGCGCTGGTCGTTAGACTCGGCGCTTATTGGTTTGCGATGACGCTTGCGGTGGTCTCTCGCCTGCACCGGCACGCTTCCCTTGAATCAACGCACAAAGTCGAAACCGTTCACCCCCGTGTCGTGGGACCTGCCTCGCACAGCATAACGCCCCGCCGCCCCCGGTTCTTCCCCATTAGGTTGGTAGGGCTGTCCCCACCCCTCGCCGACCGGCGGACCTGATGGTTCCGACCACTCGTTCGAGCGATGCTGGTCGGGTACATCGGGCGTGAAGGTGGGGAACATGGCGACGCGGGTCAACCCGAACATCGGCCGGGTCAGCGGGTACTTCCTGCTGAACCTGGTCACCGGCATCTTCTGGTTCGTCCTGCTGGTGACGTTGGGCGCGGTGAGCGTGGGCACCGCGGTGGTGTGGGTGGGCCTCCCGCTCGGCGTGCTGACGATGGTCCTGGCCCGCGGCGCGGCCTCGGCGGAACGGGCCTGGCTGGGCGCGACCCTGGGTGTCGACATCCCCCGCCCGTACCGGCCGCTGCCGGAGGGAGCCACGGCCCGCGCGAAGGCCATCGCGAAGGACCCGGCGACCTGGCGGGACTTCTCCTACTGGCTGATCATGCTGCCGCTGGGCGCCGTGGAGTTCGCGCTCACGGTGGCGCTGTGGTCGGCCGTGCTCGGCACCGTGTTCCTGCCGTTCTACCTGCACTGGCTGCCGGCCACGTGGGAGGTGACGCTGCCCGACGGCACGGTGTGGCTGATCGACTCGTTCGCCAAGGCACTCCCGGTGAGCGTGGCGGGCCTGCTGCTCGGCGTGGTGGCCTACCGGCTGCTCAAGGCCATGGGCCAGGGTCACGCGCTGCTCGCCCGGTCGCTGCTCGGCCCGTCCCGCTACGACGTGCTGGAGGCGAAGGCGGAGCACCTGTCCGCCAGCCGGGCGCGCGGCGTGGAGGCGGCCGAGGCCGAGCGCCGGCGCATCGAGCGCGACCTGCACGACGGCGCGCAGCAGCGCCTGGTCGCCGTGGCCATGGGCTTGGGCCGGGCCCGCAGCAAGATGGAGTCCGACCCGGACGCGGCCCGCGAGCTGATCGCCGAGGCGCACGCCGACGCGAAGCTGGCCATCTCCGAGCTGCGCGACCTGGCCCGCGGCATCTACCCGTCCGTGCTGGGCGACCGGGGGCTCGACGCGGCCCTGTCGTCGCTGGCCGCGCGGTCGCCGATCCCGGTCGAGGTGGAGGTGGACGTCGAGCCGCGGCCACCGACGGCGGTGGAGAGCACGGCGTACTTCACGGTCGCCGAGTCGCTGACGAACATCGCCAAGCACTCCGGCGCGACGCAGGCGCGCGTGCAGGTGTCCCGCACGGCGAACTCCGTGGTCGTGGAGGTCACCGACAACGGCCGGGGCGGGGCGGAGGTGCGCCCGGGTGGTGGCCTCGCGGGGCTCGCGGACCGTGCTGCGACGATTGACGGCGTGGTCGTCGTGGTGAGCCCGATCGGCGGGCCGACCGTGATCCGGACGGAGCTGCCGTGCGCGTGGTGATCGCGGAGGACTCGGTCCTCCTCCGGATGGGCGTGCAACGCCTGCTGGCCGACGAGGGGATCGAGACGGTCGCGGCGGTGGACGACGGCGACGCGCTGCTCGCCGCGATCGAGGAGCACCGCCCCGACCTGGCCCTGGTGGACGTGCGGATGCCGCCGACGTTCACCGACGAGGGCCTGCGGGCGGCGATCGAGGCCCGCAAGCGCATCCCGAACCTGCCGGTGCTGGTGCTCTCGCAGTACGTCGAGGAGCGGTACGCGGTGGAGCTGCTGGCCGGCGGCGCGAACGGCGTCGGCTACCTGCTCAAGGAGCGGGTGGCCGACGTGTCGGAGTTCGTGGCCGCGGTGCGCCGCGTCGCCGCGGGCGGCACGAGCATCGACCACGAGGTCATCACGCAGCTCATGGTCCGCTCCAAGCGCAACCCGGTGGACTCGCTCACCCAGCGTGAGCGGGAGGTGCTCGGGCTGATGGCCGAAGGGCTGTCGAACGCCGCCATCGCGGCCTCCCTGGTCGTGTCCGACGGCGCGGTGGAGAAGCACGTCGGCAACATCTTCGCCAAGCTCGGCCTGGAGCCGAGCACGAGCGAGCACCGCCGCGTCCGCGCCGTGCTGGCCTACCTCAACCTGGGCTGATCCCGAGCAGCCTGGCCCCGTTGTCGTGCAGCACGGCCCGCAGGAACGGCTCGCCGAGCCGGTCGTCCGCGGCGGCCCAGCCCCGGATCGCGTCCAGTTGCTCCGAGTAGTCGTACGGGATGTTCGGGAAGTCCGAGCCGAGCACCACCCGGTCGGCCACGTCGACCAACCGCGCCGCCCAGTCGGCCGGCAGCGCCGCCCGCGCCTGCGTGAACGGCACGCCGACCATGGTCGTGTCGACGTGCACCCCGGGGTACCGGGCGACCAGGTCCAGCGCGCCGAGGTAGTCGGGCATCCCGGCGTGCGCCAGCACCGCGACGAGCGACGGGTGCCGCCGCAGCACGTGCTCGAACACGTCCAGCCCGGTGTGCGCGCCCGGCACGGGACCGTGACCGCAGTGCACGACCACCGGCACCCGCGCCTCGGCCAGCAGGCCCCACGCGCCGTCCAACGACCGCGGGTCGTAGTCGCCGACCTGCACGTGCGCCTTGAAGCACCGCGCGCCCGCCGCCAACGCCCGCGCCACGTACGCCTCGACGCCCGGCTCCGGGTACAGGGTCGCCGTGGGCACCGCACCGTCCACGCGCGCCCCGAAGTCCAGCGCCCAGTCCGTCAGCCACTCCCCCATGCCCGGCTTGTGCGGGTACACCAGGGGCGCGAACGCGACCACGCCGAACGACCGCAGCACCGCCAGCCGCTCGTCCTCGGGCAGGCGGTACCGGATCGACCAGTCGACCCCGTAGTGCCGGGACGCGGAGTCGAAGAACGCCCACACCTTGTCCAGCACGCGCTGCGGCATGAAGTGCACGTGCACGTCGACCAGGCCCGGCAGCCCGTCCAGGGTCAGTACCGCCCCTTCAACGCCCGGCCGTGCGCCTTCTGGATCTCCCGCTGCGCGTCGCGCTTGGCCAGGTCCTGCCGCTTGTCGTAGGACTTCTTGCCGCGCGCCAGGGCGATCTCGACCTTGACGTACCCGTCCTTGAAGTACATCGACAGCGGGATCAGCGACAGACCGCTCTCCTTGGTCTTGCCGATCAGCCGCTCGATCTCGCTCTTGTGGAGCAGCAGCTTCCGCTTGCGGCGCACCTCGTGGTTGGTCCAGGTACCCGCGACGTACTCCGGGATGTGCAGCGCGTGCAGCCAGATCTCGCCGTCGTCGACCTGGGCGAAGGCGTCCACGAGGGACGCCCTGCCCATGCGCAGGCTCTTCACCTCGGTGCCGACGAGCACGACACCCGCTTCGTAGGTGTCGAGGATGGTGTAGTCGTGCCGAGCCTTGCGGTTCGACGCGATCACCTTCTGACCGCGTTCCTTGACCATGACCGAAACCTTACGTGAGCGCGCCAGCGGTTATCGGAACCTACAGGCGCACGTAGAGGCGCAGCGTGACGTAGCCGGTCAGCGCCGAGATCGCGATCGCCACACCGACCAGGATCGGGGACAGGAACAGGATCTCGACCATGCTCACCTCGGGGATGATGTTCGCCTGGAACAGCTCGCCGAGCACCCGGTTGAGCAGGAACAGCTTGGTCACCACGAGCAACCCGATCGAGGCGACCGCGCCGATGACGCCCGCGACCACCGCCTCGATGAGGAACGGCAGCTGGGTGTACCAGCGGGTGGCGCCGACCAGCCGCATGATGCCGACCTCGGTGCGGCGGGTGAACGCCGACACCTGGATCGTGTTGGAGATCAACATCAGCGCGGCGAACGCCTGCAGCAGCGCCAGGGCCAGCGCCGCGTCGCGCACGCCGTTGAGGAAGCCGAACAGCCGGTCGAGGTCCTCGCGCTGGTCGTCGACCTTTTTCACGCCCGCCTTGCCGGTGAACGCCTGGACGATCACGTCGGACCGCTCCGCGTCCTCCAGCTTGACCCGGAACATCGCCGGGATCGCCTCCGGGCGGGCCAGCTTCGCCAGCTCGGGCTGCGACTCGAAGACCTTCTTGAACCGCTCGAAGCCCTTGTCGCGGTTCTCGTAGACGACGGTCTCGACCCCGGACGTGGTCTCCAGCTGGCTGCGCAGGCTCGAGCAGGGCTGCTGCGTGCAGTCCTTGTCGTTGACGCTGATGTCGTTGGTGAGCATGACCGCCACCTCGAGCTTGCCGAGGTAGTCGTCCTGCATCTTGCCCACCATGTTGACGACCAGCAGGCCGACACCGAGCAGGAAGAGCGAGATCGCGGTCGTGAGGATCATCGCGATGGTCATCGTGACGTTCCGGCGCAGGCCGGTGACGACCTCGCTGAACACGAAGCTGGTACGCATCGGGGGGAACGTTCCTCAGGGTCGGGGGATGAGGGGGTCCGGCGGCCTCGGGCTCAGCGGCCCACGCCGTAAACACCCCGCGCGTCGTCGCGGATGATCCGGCCGTGGTCCAGCTCGACCACGCGACGGCGCATGGAGTCGACGATGGAGTGGTCGTGGGTGGCCATCAGCACCGTCGTGCCGGTGCGGTTGATCCGCTCCAGCAGCAACATGATGTCCTGGCTGGTGTCGGGGTCCAGGTTTCCCGTCGGCTCGTCGGCCAGCAGCACCAGCGGCCGGTTCACGAACGCGCGGGCGATCGCCACCCGCTGCTGCTCGCCACCGGACAGCTCGTTCGGCATCCGGTCCGCCTTGCCGTCGAGGCCGACCAGCTGCAGCACCTCGGGCACCACCTTGACGATGGTGTTGCGCGGCTTGCCGATCACCTCCAGCGCGAACGCGACGTTCTCCGCCACGGTCTTGTTGGTCAGCAGCCGGAAGTCCTGGAACACGCAGCCGATGGACTGGCGCAGGCGGGGGACCCTGCGCCGGGACATCTTGGCCACGTCGAAGTTCGACACGTACACGCGGCCCTTGCTGGGCACTTCCTCCCGCAGCAGGAGCCGCAGGAACGTGGACTTCCCGGAACCGGAAGGCCCGATGAGGAACACGAACTCGCCCTTGTCCATCTCGACCGAGACGTTGTCGAGCGCGGGACGCGCGGAGCTCTTGTAGACCTTGGACACGTGTTCGAGGCGAATCACGAGGCGCGAGTGTACTCGCGGGCCGGGTAAAGCCCTCGTCTCGCCCGCCGGATGGGGGCTTGACCGATCAGGACTGGTGCTGCTTGCGCCAGCGGATGCCCGCCTCCAGGAAGTCGTCGATCTCGCCGTCGAGCACCGCGGACGGGTTGCCGACCTCGTGCTCGGTGCGCAGGTCCTTGACCATCTGGTACGGGTGCAGCACGTAGGAGCGCATCTGGTTGCCCCAGCTCGAGCCGGTGTCCTTGAGCGCGTCCATCTTCGCCTGCTCCTCCTGCCGCTGGCGTTCCAGCAGCTTGGCCTGGAGCACGGCCATCGCGGTGGCCTTGTTCTGGAGCTGCGAGCGCTCGTTCTGGCAGGAGACGACGATGCCGGTCGGGATGTGCGTCAGGCGCACCGCCGAGTCGGTCGTGTTCACGCCCTGGCCGCCGGGGCCGGACGAGCGGTAGACGTCGACCCGCAGGTCCTTCTCGTCGATGTCGACGTGGTCGGTCTGCTCGACCACGGGCACCACCTCGACGCCCGCGAACGACGTCTGCCGGCGGCCCTGGTTGTCGAACGGCGAGATGCGCACGAGGCGGTGCGTGCCCTGCTCGACGCTGAGCGTGCCGTAGGCGTACGGGGCCGTGACGCGGAACGTGGCGGACTTGATGCCCGCCTCCTCGGCGTAGGACGTGTCGAACACGTCGACGCCGTAGCCGTGCCGCTCGGCCCACCGCGAGTACATGCGCAGGAGCATCTCGGCGAAGTCGGCCGCGTCGACGCCGCCCGCCTCGGCACGGATCGTGACCAGGGCGTTGCGCTCGTCGTACTCGCCGGACAGCAGCGTGCGGACCTCGAGCGAGGAGATCTCCTCGCGGAGCTTCGCGCGCTCGGTGTCCGCCTCGGCGAGGCTGCCCGCGTCGCCCTCGTCCTCGGCCAGCTCGTACATGATCGAGAGGTCGTCCAGCCGGTCGCGCAGGTTCGTGACGCGACGAAGCTCACCCTGCTTGTGGGACAGCTGGCTGGTGACCTTCTGCGCCTGCTCCTGGTCGTCCCAGAGGTCCGGCCGAGCCGCCGCCTGCTCCAGCTCGGCGACCTGGGCGCGCAGCGCATCGAGGTCCATCACCGCCTCGATGCTCGCGAGCGTGGCGGAGAGGTCCTTGATGTCTGCTTCGACGTCGGGATTCACGTCCCAAGATTACGCCGGCACCGGTCGCGGAGTGCGACCGGTGGGCGCGATTCAGGCCGTGGGGATGGCGTCGAGCAGCTTGAGCACGGCCTTGGCGTGGGCCAGGCCGAACTCGGCGACCGCCTTGGCGTAGGCGTCCTCGGCGGTCTTGACCGCCGTCTTGGCGGCCTCCTGCTCGGCGCCGTAGCTCGCGCGGGCGGAGTCCACGAGCGCCTGCCGCTGTTTGACGGTCAAGGAGCCCGCGTGCACCAGCCGCAGGATCAGCGGGCTGCGCAGGTGGTCCGGCCCCGGCTCGGAGAGCAGCCAGTTCTTGAACGCCTTCTTGCCCGCCGCGGTCAGCACGTACTGCTGGCTGGAGCGCGGGCCCTGCTTGCCGAGGCGCAGCAGGCCCTGGTCCGCCAACGCGGGCAGCTCGCGGTAGACCTGGCTGCGGGTGACGCTGAAGAACGCGCCGAAGCGCTCTCCGGCCTCAGCCACGAGCTGGCCACCGGTCTTGGGTCCGTCGTGCAGCAGCCCGAGCAGGGCGGCCGCCGTCGCATTCAGGTCCGACACACCTCCAACGGTGCCACGCTCACCGGTCGCTGTCCACAATGGTCAGCCGTTCTGTCCACTGTGGCTGATCACGGGCTAGTGGAGTTGGGCCAAGCGGAGCAACGCAAAGCATCGCTGCGTAACCGCCCGCTGATCAACGCCACGCGTTCGGCCGCTTGACCCGGCTTGTCCACGTCAAGTGGAAATCCTTGGAGCACAAGGGAAACCGCACTTTTGCGTTCACTCGAACGGCAGTGCGGGGTCACTCGCCGCGTCCGACCCGCCCCGGCGGGACCGGGGGCGGATAGCACAACCCGGTGATGTCCGGCTCTCGAGGTGGCAAACACGTCGGGTGGTGGGACCATTACGGCGGGTGTCCGTTCGACTGTGCTCGTTCGACTGGGAGGTCAGCTGTGGGCATCAAATGGACGACGGGGACGAAGGTAGTCCGCAACGCCCGCGCCTGGGCGTCCGGCACGATCCCGGAACAGGCGGGCAAGGACGAGTGCATGGTGTGCGGCAAGCAGATCCGCAGGCACCGCACGGTGAGCGGCGAAGGCCGGGTCTGCTCGCTCACCTGCGCCCAGTACTGGGCCGAGAACATGACCTGAGCGCGAACAGGCGAAAGGCCCCCGGGAAACGTCCCGGGGGCCTTTCGCGTAGTAGCGGGGACAGGATTTGAACCTGCGACCTCTGGGTTATGAGCCCAGCGAGCTACCGAGCTGCTCCACCCCGCGCTGCTAAAGACAACTATACACGCCCCGGAAACCACTTTTCACCGGGGGGCCCAAAGCGGCATCGCAGCACGTCGGGGCACCTGCTGCGGGTCGTCGACCACTGACAGGCGAAAGGCCCCCGGAGTCGAAACTCCGAGGGCCTTTCCGTGGTAGCGGGGACAGGATTTGAACCTGCGACCTCTGGGTTATGAGCCCAGCGAGCTACCGAGCTGCTCCACCCCGCGCTGCATTTAGAACTCTACGCCCCGGTTACCGGGATATGCAAATCGGGTGGCCTGGAACGTGTCCCAGGCCACCCGATCGCGATATCAGTGCAGGTCAGCCGGTCGGGGTCGGGGACGCCTGGGACGTCGACGGCGTCTGCGTGGACGCCGCGCTCGCCGTCTCGAACCTCTTCGTCGCCTCGTCCAACGCCTTGTACGCGTTGCCGAGCTCGGCGAAGTCACCGCTGGACTGCGCCGACTTCACCCGCGCGAGGGCCGACTGGATGTCCCGCACGGCCTGCTGCAGCTCCGTGCCGCCCTGCCCGTCGTTCGGCGCGGTGGGCGTGGTCGACGGGGTGGAGCTCGGCGGCTGGCCGGTGTTGTCCGACGGCGGCACCTGGGCCGACGACCCGGACAGCACCTTCTCCATCGCCTCGCTCAGCGTCGGCGCGTAACCCACCTTGTCGCCGAAGCTCACCAGCACCTTGTAGAGCTGCGGGAACTGGGTGTTCTGGCTGGCCCGCTCGATGTAGATGGGTTCCACGTAGAGCAGGCCGCCGCCCACCGGCAGGGTGAGCAGGTTGCCGTAGACGACCTTCGTCTGCCGCTGCGTGAGCAGGTTCAGCTCGCTGCTGACCTCACCGTTGGTCAGGAACGTCGTCTGGATCTGCTGCGGGCCCTTGGCCTCGTTGTTCAGCGTCAGCACGCTGATCTTGCCGTAGTTGTCCGGGTCGGATCTCACCGTCACGTACGACGCCATGAACTCGCGGTTCAGCCGTACGAGCGCGCTGGTGAGCTGGAAGCTGACCTTGTTCGCGTCACCGGTCGGGTCGCCCGCCAGCACGTAGAACGGCGGCTGCCGGTCGCGCTGCTGCTGCACGCCCTGCTGCTGCGCCTCGACCGTGGTGGCGTTGTCGATGGTCGGGTCGGACGGCACGGACCAGAACGAGACGCCGGAGTAGAAGTCACGCGGGTTGTCCACGTGGTACTCCGACAGCATCTCGCGCTGCACCTTGAACAGGTCCTCGGGGTAGCGCAGGTGCTCCTTGAGCGACTGCGACATCTCGCTGTTCGCCTTCACCGTGCCCGGGAAGACGCCCATCCACGCCTTGAGCACCGGGTCCTTGGTGTCCATCTCGTACAGGGTCACCGTGCCGTCGTAGGCGTCCACAGTGGCCTTGACCGAGTTGCGGATGTAGCTGATCTCCCGGTTCGGCTGCTGCGCCACGCCCGGCAGCGAGTCGTTCGTGGCGTCGCCCAGCGCGGTGCGGCGCGCGTACGGGTAGTTGTCGAGCGTGGTGTAGCCGTCGACGATCCACGTGATGCGGCCGTCGACCACCGCCGGGTACGGGTCGCCGTCCACGGTCAGCCACGGCGCCACGGCCTCCACCCGGTCGCGCGGGTGGCGGTTGAAGATGATCCGCGAGTCGTCGCCGATGGCCGAGTTGAACAGGATGTTCCGCTCGCCGTAGGCGGCGGCGAAGACCACCTTGTTGAACAGGCCGCCGATGCGGACGCCACCCTTGCCGGTGTAGGTGTAGGACGAGCCGTCGGTGTCGTACTCACCGGGAGCGCCCTCGCCGCGGCCGCCGACGATGGCGTAGTCGGCCGGGCTGCCCAGCTCACCGAAGTAGGTGCGCGGCTGCTCCACGCCGAACGGGCCGGGCTGGACCTTGCCGTCCTGGCCGACCTGCGCCACCTCGAACACCGGGTAGCCGCCGTTGCCGCCCTCGTCCGCGGGCGAGTTCACCTTGCTGGCCTCGGCGAACACCATGCCGTTGCCGTGGGTGTAGATGAGGTGCTGGTTGATCCAGTCCCGCTGGCCCTGCGGGATGCCCGCGGTGTTGAGCTCGCGGACCGCGACGATGTAGTCCTGGAGCTGCTCGTCCACTGTGTACCGGTCGACGTCCAGCTTCTCCGGGAACGCGTAGAACGGCCGCAGCTGCTGGAACTGGGTGAACGTCTTGGAGATGACGGCCGGGTCGAGCAGCCGGACGTTGCCGACGGTCGCCTGGTCGTTCTTCAGCTCCTCCAGCGAGACGTTCTGCTTGCCCGCGTACGGCTTGCTCTCCACCTTGTCATCGGTCAACCCGTAGGCTTGTCGGGTCGCTTCGATGTTGCGGCCGATGGGTTCGGCTTCCTTCTCGATGGCGTTCGGTCGCACCGAGAACTGCTCGAGCACGGCGGGCCACGCGGCGCCGACCAGGATCGAGGACAGCACCAGCAGCACGGTCGCGATCGCGGGCAGCTGCAGGTTGCGCAGCACCGCGCCCGCGAAGAACGCGATGGCGCAGAACACCGCGATGAACAGCAGGATCAGCTTGGCGGGCAGCACCGCGTTGAGGTCGGTGTAGCTCGCGCCGTCGAACTTGTCGTTGCGCTCGAACAGCAGCGTGTACCGGTCGAGGAAGTACGCGACCGCCTTGAGCAGGATGAACACGCCGGCCACGATCGCCAGGTGGGTGCGCGCGGGCCCGGAGAGCTGACCGCCGCGGCCCGCCAGCCGGATGCCGCCGAACAGGTAGTGCGCGACCACCGCGGCGACGAACGCGACCGCCGTGGCGATGAACAGCCACGACATCACCCACGTGTAGAACGGGAGCTGGAAGGCGTAGAAGCCGATGTCGTGGCCGAACTCGGGGTCGGCCACGCCGAACGAGGTGGCGTTGAAGAACAGCTGGACCTGCTGCCAGTCGCCCTGGGCCGAGGTGCCCGCGATGAGGCCGATCAGCACCGGCAGGCCGATGGCGAACAGCTTCATGCGCCTGCTGACGACGGCGCGGTAGCGGGCAACCGGGTCGTCGGGCCCGGACACCGGCACGAAGACCGGCCGGGTGCGGTAGGCGAGGATCAGGTTGATCGCGACGAGACCGCCCACCAGCAGACCCACGGCGAGGAACAACCCGAACCGGGTCGCGAGCACCGTGCCGTAGACGCTGCGGAAGCCGACCTCGCCGAACCAGAGCCAGTTGACGTAGGTGCCGAGCAGCCTTGAGCCGGTGATCAGACCGACCAGGACCACCGCACCGACGATGAGCAGAATCCGGCTGCGACGGGACAGCCTGGGCAGTCCGACCGGGGGCCGTGTGGCCACGGGGCACGCTCCTGGATCGCGGTAGTGGCGTTCGTACGTTCTGTCCAACTCTACGGAGGCCGCCGAGGGTTCCCCGTTCGGTCGACCCTTTACCCAGATGCGACCATGGCGCACGTGTCAGCGAGTGAAACGCCGCCCGTGGTGCTGCCCGAGGTCGCCCGCGAGGTCGAGGAGTTCGTGTCCACCGGCGGCTGGAACCAGCCGACCCAGCTGTTCGCGCTGGTCCCGACGGTCGAGCTGCTGGCGCAGCAGCCGGAGCTGGCGGGTCAGCTCGACCCCGAGTCGTCACCGTTGACGCCGATCGCCCAGGACTCGCTGCCCGACGAGGAGCTGGACCGGGCGCTGGCGGGCATCGTGTGGCCGGACGTCGTGCACGGGTGCGCGTTGGCGCAGGAGATCGTCGTGCTGCCGCCGGACGCCGAGGCCCAGCTGACCGAGCAGGAGCTGGACGACGAGCAGGCGCGCAAGTTCGCCGCCGAGCACCCCCAGCGCCGCGAGGCCCGCCTGGTGGCGGCCGTGCTGCGGGACGGCTCGGCGGCGTGCGTGCTGCGGCTTCGGGGCAACGTCGAGGTGCCGGAGGAGGTCGTGGCGCACCCCGAACTGGCCCCGAACCTCACCCGTGCCCTGCTCGAGACCTTGCGGCCCTAGCAACCCGGCGCGTCACCGCCCTTGCTCAAGGACTCCAGCGACTGCACGGCGTCGTCCAGCTTCTGCACCTTGACCAGGCGCAAGCCCTCCGGCGCGTGCTGCTTGGCCTCGTCGCAGTTGCCGGCGGGCACGAGGAACACGGTGGCGCCGCCTTCGCGGGCGGCCACCATCTTGAACCCGATGCCGCCGATGCGGCCGACCTCGCCCTGGTCGTTGATCTCGCCGGTGCCCGCGACGGACTGGCCGCCGTTCAGCTCGCCCGGCGTGAGCTTGTCGACGATCGACAGCGCGAACAGCAGGCCGGCGGACGGTCCGCCGACGTCGGTGAGGCTGATCTTGATCTCGAACGGCACGTCCGCGCGGTCCAGCGGCAGCACGCCCAGGAAGCCGGTCTCGCGGCCCTCGGTGCTGCCCAGCGTCACGGTGGCGGTCTTGCGCTCGGACCCGCGCTCGAACGTGAGCGTGATCTGATCGCCCGGCTTGGTCGTCTCCAGCGCCGAGCGCACGTCGTCGGCCGAGGCGACCTGCTTGCCGTTGACCTCGAGCAGCCGGTCGTCGGGTTCCAGCACCTGGGCCGCGGCGGTGTCGTTGGTGATCTCGGCGGCGACGACCTTCATCGGGTAGTCCAGGTAGCGCAGCGCGGCGACCTCGGCGCTGGTCTGCGAGTCCTGGAACGCCTTCACGTTCTGGTCGCGGACCTGCTGCTCGGACTCGCCGGGCCGGAAGAACTCCTCGCGCGGCGCGAGCGCGTACCGGCCGCTGATCCACAGGCCGAGCGCGCCGAACAGCGACACGTCGTCGGTCAGCGACACGGTGGTCATGGTCAGCCGGCCACCGGTCGGGAACGTCTCCTGACCCTCCACCGCCACCACGTCACCCCCGTTGACCTGGCCCAACGTGTCGTAGGTCGGTCCGGGGCCCAGGGCGACGTACGGCACGCGCGCGAACCCGCCGAGCAGGCCGAGGGCCAGCACGACCGCGAGGCTGACCACGAGGGTCCACGTCCGCCGGGTCAGGCCGCGCCGCGGCGCGTGCGGTGGGGTTGGTGCCTGGTCCACGACGGTGTCGGTGCCTTCGGTCACGCCCGACAGGGTACGACCACGGCGTCACGCTGCCGGCGAACCGGTCCCACGCGGGCCTGCCGTGCCGCGTACCGTGGACCCATGAGTGACCTGCCCTTCGGGTTCAGCCCGCAGGACCCCGACGACCGCGACCGCAAACCCGGAGACCAAGGGGAGAACCCCTTCGACTTCAACCAGCTCGGCGCGATGCTGAGCCAGCTCGGTGCGATGTTCAGCAACGCGGGCACGTCGTCCGGGCCGGTCAACTACGACCTCGCGAAGCAGATCGCGCTGCAGCAGCTCGCCGGCAAGGGCGGCACCGGGTTCCGCCCGGACCAGGACAGCGCGGTGGCCGACGCCGTGCACCTGGCCGAGATGTGGCTGGACCCGGTGACGGCACTGCCCGCGGGCGCCCGCACGTCCCAGGGCTGGACCGCGCGTGACTGGGTGGAGCGCACGCTGCCGACGTGGCAGCGGCTGTGCGACCCGGTGGCGCGGCGCGTGTCCGGCGCGTGGGTCGAGGCGATGCCCGCCGAGGCGAAGGAGGCCGCCGGACCGCTGCTGTCGATGCTCGGGCAGATGGGCGGCATGGCGTTCGGCTCGCAGTTGGGCGGCGCGCTGGCGCAGCTCGGCGCCGAGGTGCTGACGTCGACGGACGTCGGGTTGCCGCTCGGGCCGGAGGGCACGGCCGCGCTGCTGCCCGACAACATCGAGAAGTTCACCGAGGGCCTGGAGCGGCCGACCAGCGAGGTGCTGGTGTTCCTGGCCGCGCGCGAGGCGGCGCACCAGCGGCTGTTCAGCCACGTGCCGTGGCTGCGGCAGCGGCTGCTGGACACGGTGGAGGAGTTCGCCCGCGGCATCACCGTGGACACGTCGGCGCTGGAGCAGTTGGCCGGGCAGATCGACCCGGCGAACCCGGCGAGCATCGAAGAGGCGATGAAGTCGGGGATGCTCGAACCCCAGACCACGCCCGAGCAGAAGGCCGCGCTGACCCGCCTGGAGACGTTGCTGGCCCTGGTCGAGGGCTGGGTGGACGTGGTGGTGAACGAGGCGGTCGGCGAGCGGCTGCCCGGCGCGGAGGCGCTGCGGGAGACGCTGCGCAGGCGGCGGGCGTCCGGTGGGCCGGCGGAGCAGACGTTCGCCACGCTGGTGGGCCTGGAGCTGCGGCCGCGCCGGCACCGCTCGGCGGCGGCGCTGTGGAAGCTGCTCACCGACCAGCACGGGATCGAGCAGCGCGACAGCGTGTGGGAGCACCCCGACCTGGTGCCCTCGGCGGAGGACCTGGACGACCCGATGGAGTTCGCCGAGCGGTTCGGCCAGACGCGCAAGGCGCTGGAGGACCCGATGGCCGAGCTGGAGCGCACCCTGCGCGACGAGGACGCCAAGACCGAGGGTGACGACGGGGACAAGCCCGAGGACGCGTAGGAGCGGTCACCCCCGCGAGGTCGCGCCCGTCGACCTCGCGGGGTCCTGCCGTGTTTCAGTCCTCCTCGGTGATGCCCAGCCCGGCCGCGGCCGAGAGGCCTTCCAGGTACCCGATGGCCCGCTCGGCCTTCGGGTACCGGTGCACGAGCAGCCAGAAGTCCTTGCCGTGCCCCGGCACCTCCAGGTGCGCCAGCTCGTGCACCAGCACGTAGTCGAGCACCCACGCGGGCACGTCGCGCAGCCGTTCGCTGATCCGGATCGTGCCCTCGCTCGGCGTGCACGACGCCCACCTCGTGCGCATCGGCGGCACCCACCGCACGCTGCTGGGCTGCACGCCGTCCAGGTACCTCTCCGCCAGCTCCTCGCACCGGGCCAGCAGCGCGGCGTCGGACGTGCGCGTGGGTGAGCGCCTGCGGGTCTCGCTGCGCTGCAGGCGGCTCAGCATCTCCGCCACCCAGTGCTTCTCCTCGCTCTTGCTCATGCGAGCCGGCAGCAGCACCACGACCGTGTCCCCCTCGCGGTACGCGCTCACCATGCGACGGCGCCGGGCGCTGCGCCGCACCTCCACCTGCGGTTCGGGCATGGCGTTCACGGTAAGGCCAGGGACCGACAGTCCGCGGCGGCCAAGCGGCGGTGCGTGGAAGGACGGACCAGCAGGTTCCACCGAAAGGCGGCTGGACACGCTCGACGCGGCGTGCAGCGGAGGGGCGTTCCCGGAGGTAGCGTTCAGCGCAACCCCCGAGTGTGGCGCAGATCGCTCCGCACTCTCGAAGCGAGGAGGAAGCCGTGGCCGAGACCTACAACGGCTACTGCGTCAAGTGCCGTGAGAAGCGCGACTTCACGGGCGAGGTGCACGAGAGCAACAACCGCAGGATGGCCAAGGGCAAGTGCCCGGTCTGCGGCACCACGGTGACCCGAATCCTCGGCAAGGCGAAGGTCTGATCGCCGGCGGGTGGCCGGGACCTCGTGGCGCCCGGCCGCCCGTCAAGGCCCTCATCGGCCTCTGTGGACAACCGGCGAGCCTGTGGACAGGCGTTTTGCCGTGCCGGCCGGCACGGGCACGCTGCCGGTGTGGATCTACCCAACCGCCCCAGGGTCCTGCCGGGGCTGCCGCTGCTGCGCCGCCGGGCCGACGTGGTGCAGATCGGCACGGACCCCCGGCACGCCATGCTGGTCGAGGAAGTGCCCGAGCCCATGGCGTCCGTCCTGCTCGGCCTCGACGGCCATCACACCCTCTCCGACCTGCGAGAACGCCTCGCCGGCCACGGACGGCAGGCAGCCGAGTTCACCGGTGTCCTGCACGGCCTCGCGCGAGCCGGGCTGGTCGAGGAGTCCGTGCCGGTGCCGCACCCCCGGCTGACCGCCGAGGTGACCGGGTGGGCGCTGCGGACCCGCCGGCACGCCACCGGGTTGCCCGCCGACCGCGCCGCCCGGTCGGTCGTCGTGCACGGCGAGGGACGGCTCGCGGTCACCGTCGCCGCGCTCCTGGCGGCCTCCGGAGTGGCACACGTTCGGGTGGTCGCGCGGGGTCGCGTCGGACCGGAGGACACCGGGTCGGGGTACGTCGAGGCGGACGTCGGCCGGCCGCGCGCCGAAGCCGCCCGGGATGTCGTGCGGCGGGCGGCCGGGACCGTGCGGCCGGTGGGGCGCGCGGTGGACCTGGTGGTGCTGGCCGACGCCCTGGTGCCCGCCCCGGAGCTGCTGCACCGGCTGACCTCGGACGGCACGCCGCACCTGGCCGTGCGGGTCCGGGAGGGCTTGGGGGTGGTCGGGCCGCTGGTCGTGCCGGGTCGGAGCAGTTGCCTGAGGTGCGCGGACCGGTACCAGGCGGACGAGGACCCGGCGTGGCCGATGATCGCCGCGCAGCTGGTCGACCGGGCGCAGCAGGCCGACCTGGCCACCGTGACGGCGACCGCCGGGGTCGCGGTGGGGCAGGCGCTGCTGGCGCTCGACCGGTCGGAGCCGTCCGGGACGAGGCCGCCCACCTGGGACGCGACGCTGGAGGTGGACGCGTTCGCCGGGGTGGTCGAGCACCGGATCGCGCCGGTGCACCCGCGCTGCGAGTGCCGTTCCGCGACGTGACCGGTCCTCAGGTGGGGCTGTGTAGGTTTTGGGGCAGGGGCGTGAGCCACCGCGACCGCGTGGACCGGCGGGAGGAGAATCACCGGGTGAGCGAGATCCCGCGCAAGGCCGTGCAGCGCACCGCCAAGCTGGCCAGCCTCCCGCTCGGCGTGGCGGGCCGGGTGGTGGGCGGCTGGGGCAAGCGCCTGGCCGGACGCAGCTCCGAGGAGGTCAGCGCCGAGGTGTCGGCGAAGACCGCGGAGCAGGTGTTCGCGGTGCTCGGGCAGCTCAAGGGCGGTGCCATGAAGTTCGGCCAGGCCTTGAGCGTGTTCGAGGCGGCGGTGCCGGACGAGCTGGCCGAGCCGTACCGCGAGGCGCTGACCAAGCTGCAGACGGCCGCGCCGCCGATGCCCGCGCGCACCGTGCACCGGGTGCTGGCCGAGCAGTTGGGCGCGGGGTGGCGGAAGCGGTTCGCGTCGTTCGACGACTCGCCCGCCGCGTCGGCGAGCATCGGGCAGGTGCACCGGGCGGTGTGGCACGACGGCCGGGACGTGGCGGTGAAGGTGCAGTACCCGGGCGCGGACGAGGCGTTGCAGAGCGATTTGAACACGTTGCTGCGGTTCAGCCGGGTGTTGCAGGCGGTGATGCCCGGTGCCGAGGTCAAGCCGCTGCTGGAGGAGCTGCGGGACCGGTACCTGGAGGAGTTGGACTACCGGACCGAGGCGGGCAACCAGCGGGTGTTCGCGAAGGCGTTCGCCGGCGACGACCACGTCCTCGTGCCGCGGGTGGTGGCCAGTGCGCCGAAGGTGATGGTGACGGAGTGGACCGAGGGCACGCCGCTGTCGAAGATCATCCGCGAGGGTGAGCGGGACGAGCGCGACCTGGCCGGTCAGCTGCTGTCGGAGTTCCACTTCTCCGCGCCGAGCCGGTCGGGGCTGCTGCACGCCGACCCGCACCCCGGCAACTTCATGCTCGGGGCGGACGGCCGGCTGCGCGTGCTCGACTTCGGCGCGGTCGCGCGGCTGCCCGACGGGTTGCCGAAGACGCTCGGGCTGATGACCCGGTTGGCGTTGGACGGCCGGTCGGGTGACCTGGTGGAGCTGCTGCGCTCGGAGCGGTTCATCCGGCCGGGGACCGAGCTGCACGCGGAGGACGTGCTGGGCTACCTGGCCCCGTTCGTCGAGCCGCTGCGGACCGAGACGTTCCACTTCACCCGCCGGTGGCTGCAGAAGCAGGCGGAGCGCGTCGGCGACCTCCGCAGCCCCGATTCGCAGACGGGGAGGTCGTTGAACCTGCCCCCGCAGTACCTACTTATCCACAGGGTGACGCTGGGCGCGACGGGCATCCTTTGCCAGCTCGACGCGAACGTGCAGGCCAGGGCCATCGTCGCACGCTGGCAACCGGGCTTCGACGACTGACCTGTCCACAGGATCGGGACTTGTCCACAGATCACCCACAGCCCGTGGCACGACCCCCGGAAGCCCCGGAGGATCGAACCCGTGAACCAAGTGATCAAGACCGCGGACCTGAAAGCCGCCGGCGTGCCGGCCTACGTCATCGACCTCAAGTGCCGCCCGGGCGGCCCGTGGCAACGCATCCTGCCGGGCGTGGTGCTGCTCAGCGCGAACCCGCCGACCCGTGCCCAACGCCTCCAGGCCGCGCTCGCCTACGCGGGCCCACGAGCCGTCGTCACCGGCGTCGACGCCCTGAACGCCCACGGCCTCGACGCCCTACCGCCGCCACCCCGGATACACCTGCTCCAACCGGCCACCACCCGCCGCTCCTGCCCGGACAACGTCCTGCTGGAACGCACCACCCGCCCGCCCGGAGTGGTGCACCACTCGGGCCTGCGCGTGGCCGAACCAACCAGGGCCACCCTCGACGCCGCCCGCCACGAACCGAACCCCCTGCGCCAACACCACCTACTGGCCACCGCCGTCCGCTCCGGCCTGTGCACGGTCACCACCCTGACCAGGGAACTGGACGCCGGCAGCAAACGCGGCACCGCCATCCCCCGAAGAACCCTGCACCTCCTCTCCGCCCTCCTCCGTTGACCGCCGCCACCGGCCACAACTCGCGCCGCCCCTCCCCCTACCCGCCACCTTCCCCTTGCGCCCATCCCTCCACCCGTCGACCTACCAGCCACCACACCCGCACTCCCGACCCAGCCGCAACTCCAACCCGAGCCCGGCACCGGCTCAGCCACTGACCCAACCTCGACCCCGAGCCCTGACCCCCGCCCACTCCCGTACCAGCAACCCCAGCGCGTCACTCCGGCGGTGGTGCCGCCGCGCTTGGCGTGTGGCGGGTCCGCGACTGCCGGCTGGTGCGGGCCCGCACAACCGCCGCTTCGTGCGCCCGACCAATGCCCCACCACCACAACCCGGCCGGCCTTCGACCCCGGCCGCGCCGGCTCCACGGCCCGACCTGCGCCGCAACCAACCCACACCAACTCGGAGGAGAACCGACCAGGGCCGTACCCGTGCCTCCGCAAGTGGTCGCGGGCAGTGGTGGCCGGCCGGTGGTCCCCGCCCCGGCGCGGTCTCAGCCGGCGGCCCAGTAGTCGGAGGGCAGCTTGCCTTCGATGTCCCGAACGTGCGCCCGCGCGCACACGTGGCACAACCACCGGTCGACGCCACGTTCCCGTTCCCGCGCCCAGGCCAAGAGCTGGGCCGGGTCGGTGATCGACGAACGCGTCCGCCCACAGCGGGCACAGGAGTCGGTCACGGCTTCCGCCCCACGTACACGGTGTTGGCGGTCAGCAGGAACACGTCGTCGCGCAGCCCGAGGAACGCGGGGTCCTGCGGGTCGAGCAGTTGCCTGACCGTGCGGCGGTCGGCGGGGTGCAGGGCGTCGCCCGCCACCTCCTCGTACCACATGAGCTGGTTCACCGCCCAGTCGCGCACCGCCTGCTTGGGCGGTGCGGGGTGGTCGACCAGGTAGCTGAACGCCGTCACGTCCACCAGTCCGCCCTCGGAGAGCACGAGGTTCCAGCCACCGGACAGGCGCACCGAGCCGGTCGTGTTCTCCCGCATCCGCACGAACCACTCGGCCCGCGCCGCGGACAGCCGGTCCTGCAAACCGGGCTCACCGACACCCAGGTCATAGGGGAGGAACCTGCCACTCAACCCACCCTCGGCGAGCGCCAGCCACCCACCCGGCGCGACCGCCTCGATCACTCCGAGCACGGCCGCACGCTGGTCAGGGAGGTGGTGCACGACGTTCGACGCCCACACCAACTGGGCGGGCCCGGCGAGGTCCACCGGTCGCTCGGCGGCCAGGTCGGCGAGCACCGGCCGGACGCGCACGGTCGCCGTGGTCGTGTCCGTCCCGTAGGTGGCGGCCGACCGGGCGGCGGTGGTGGCGGCGTCCAGCAGTTCGGGCGTGCCGTCCACCAGCACGACGGTGCCGCCGCCCCGAGCCGTCAGGGCCTCGACCAGCGCCACGCTCATCCCGCCCGCACCGCACCCGACGTCGAGCACGGTCGGCTGGTCGGGCAGGGCGCGGACGAGTCTGCGGGCGACCACCCGCCGGGATTCGGCGTCCAGCTCGTCCGCCTGCCGGAGGAAGGTCAGGCGCGACGACCAGTCGATCCCGTCGTGCAAGTGGCCATGGCCGTGGTGGTGGGAAGAGTGAGCTGCCACACGTCGAACGGTACCCACGCGGCGAGGTGAGGGCGCCCCCAATCACGGCCCGAGGTCGGAATCGCCCGGTACCCGGAAACGCGGGCGGCCCGTCCTCCCCGTCATCGGGACGGGGAGGACGGGCCTCCTGCGAGCATCAGACCGCGCGGGCCTTCAAAGCCGCCCGGCGCTGGGCCCATCCGGCCAGCCGCCGCCACCTGCGGGCGACGACGAGGCGGTGGGCCAGCCGATGCTGTCGCGCGAATATCTCCGCGTCGTGCATTCGGGATCTGGCGAGATTTTCTTCGAGCAGCATGGGGTTCCCCTTGGGGTTGACTTCGACGAGCATCGATTCGTCTGCGGTGGATCGGTACGTGGTCACGCGGCGGCCTCCTGGTCGTTAGCCCCCCGGACAACGGTCGCGGCGGGCGCCGCGGGCACAACGGGTGCTGCGTCCTTGCGCGGACGTCCACGGGGACGCTTGCGCGCGATCACAGCTCCGCGCTCGAAGATCTCGCCGCCCCAGACCCCCCAGGGCTCGTGGCGAGCGAGCGCACCGGCCAGGCACTCCGCGATGACGGGGCAGGTGGCGCAGAACCTCTTCGCCTCCTCCAGCTCCGCCGGCGCGTCGGCGAACCACAGGTCCGGGTTGTTGGTACGGCAAGGAAGCTCCAAGCCGGCGTCGGGCGCGGTGTCGATCAAGGAAGCGACACCCGCTCCGGCGAACTCCGACTCGGTGGACAACGTCCCGCTTATGGGGACGGTCGCGGTCAACATCAGGTGGACTCCTGTCAAGGGTCTTGCATGGGGTTTTTGTCGTTCGAACCGAAAAACGGGTCGGAACAGCACGAAGGCCGCGGATCCGGTTACGGGTCCGCGGCCTTCGTGAGCTTGGTGGCCTGACTACTGGGTGGTCAGGTACTTCGCTCGTGCGCGGACGGCGCAACGTTCTGAGTCGGGACAACGGTCGGCGCGTACGGCGCCGGCACCTGGATCAGCTGAACTCGCTCAACGCCCCACTTGAAGGCGTGGCGATCGCGGGCAGACTTCTCCCCCGCGACATGAGCAGCGCCTGCGGCCAAGGCCACCCCGGTCTTCAGGTAACCGGGCGTCTCGAAGCACATGAGAGTGTTCACGACCGGTCACCTCCTCGGGTGTCTCGACTCGACTGCTAGCTCTTGAATCCCCAGCGGGCACTCCGTGCCCGGCTTGAGCAGGTTATGACCCCGCGCCGGACGGGTGCAACAGGTTTTTCCAAATACCTGTCGATTGAGTGAAAATTCAGCGTTTGCCCTGCACAGAGCGCCAGCACGCGACCACCCGGACGGACGAGGCCGCCCGCCGGCGGGCAGCCGTCAGCGACCGCCGCGCACGAGCGCCAGCACGTCGTCACCGAACCGGTCCAGCTTGGCCGCGCCGATGCCGGAGATCGACACCAGCCCGGCCACGTCCTCCGGCCGCTGCTCGGCGATCGCGACCAGCGTCGCGTCGGTGAACACCACGTACGCGGGCACCTTCAGCTCACGCGCGCGGTCCGCCCGCCACGCCCGCAGCTTGGCCAGCAGTTCCTCGTCCAGGTCCGACGGGCACGACGCGCACCGGCTCAGCTTGATCGCCCGCGCGTCCACCAGCGCCGAGCCGCACACCCGGCACTGCGGCTTGGGCCTCTTCTGCAGCGGCTCCCGCTTCGCGGCCGTGCGCGACGCCGGGTGGTCGTCGGGCACCAGCCCGTAGAGGAACCGGCTGCGCCGCCGGTACCGGCGCCCGCCCGCGGCCCGCGCCAACGCCCACGACAGCCACAGGTGCTCCCGGGCCCGGGTCACGCCCACGTACAGCAGCCGGCGCTCCTCCTCGATCGCCGCGTCGTCACCGTCGGCGTGCTGGATCGGCAGCGTGCCCTCGACCAGCCCGACCAGGAACACCGCGTCCCACTCCAGCCCCTTCGCCGCGTGCAGGGACGCCAGCGTCACGCCCTCCACCGTCGGCGGGTGCTGCGCCTCGGCCCGCAGCTCCAGCTCGCCGACGAACGTCCGCAGGTCCGCCGAGTCCACGGTGGTGACCAGCTCCTCGGCCAGTTCGACCAGCGCGAGCAGCGACTCCCACTTCTCCCGCGCCGTCCCGCCGGCGGGCGGCTCGTCGGTCAGGCCGATCCCGGCCAGCACCTCGCGCACCACCTTCGGCAGCTCGCCGGTCGGCTCGTGCGCCGCCGCCGACCGCAGCGCCACCATCGCCTGCCGCACCTCGGCCCGCTGGAAGAACCGCTCACCGCCGCGCACCTGGTAGGGCACGCCGACCTCGGCCAACGCCTGCTCGAACACCTCCGACTGGGCGTTCACGCGGTAGAGCACGGCGATCTCACTGGCCGACACGCCCTCGTCCAGCAGCGCCTTCACCCGCCGCGCGACGGCCGCGGCTTCCAGCGTCTCGTCGTCGAACTCGGTGAACGTCGGCTTCGGCCCCTCCGGCCGCTGCCCGATCAGCCGCAGCCGCGACCCGGCCGGCCGGCCGCGCGCCCACTTGATCACCTCGTTGGCCAGCTCCACGACCTGCGGCGTCGACCGGTAGTCGCGTTCCAGCCGCACCACGACGGCCTCGGGGAACCGGCGGGGGAAGTCCAGCAGCGGGCGCGGGGAGGCACCCGCGAACGAGTAGATGGTCTGGTTCGCGTCACCGACCACGGTCAGGTCGTCGCGCTGCCCCAGCCACGCGTCCAGCACGCGCTGCTGCAACGGCGTCACGTCCTGGTACTCGTCCACCACGAAGCACCGGTACCGGTCGCGGAACTCCTCGGCGACCTCGCCGTGCTCCTCCAACGCCGCCGCGGTGTGCAGCAGGAGGTCGTCGAAGTCGAGCAGCTGCGCCTGGTTCTTCAGCTCCTCGTAGGTCCGGTAGACCTGCGCTACCTGGTCGGCGGGGGCGGGGGTGTCCCGGCTGGTGCGGCCGGCGGCGTTCGGGTAGTCGTCCGGCGCGACCAGCGACGCCTTGGCCCACTCGATCTCGCCGGCGAGGTCGCGCAGCGAGTCGGACTCGGTGGACAGGCCCACCCGGTTGGCGGCCTGCGCGACCAGCCGCAGCTTGTTGCGGTCGATCAACTGCCACTGCTCGCCGCCGACCACGCGCGGCCAGAAGTAGCGCAGTTGCCGCAACGCGGCGGCGTGGAAGGTGCGGGCCTGCGCGCCGTGCACGCCGAGCGCGCGCAGCCGGGTCCGCATCTCCCCCGCGGCACGGGCGGTGAACGTGACCGCGAGGACCTGGCCGGCGGACACGTGCCCGCGCTGGACCAGGTGCGCGATGCGGTGCGTGATGGTGCGGGTCTTGCCGGTGCCGGCGCCCGCGAGCACGCAGACCGGGCCGCGCGGAGCTTCCACGGCGGCGCGCTGTTCCGGGTCGAGTCCCTCCAGCAGCCGGTCCATGCGCTGCATCCTCGCAGAGGTCGGCGAGTACTCCCGTCATGGGGCGACGCGGCGCGCCGTATCCTGGTGGGTATGGCTGGTAAGCAGGACAAGGCGGCCGCCAAGGCGGCTGCCAAGGAAGCGGCGAAGGCTCGGCGCGCGGCATCGAAGGCGAAGCGCAGCCAGATCTTCGAGGCGTTCAAGATGCAGCGCCGCGAGGACAAGGCGCTCGTGCCGTTGATGCTGGCGTGCCTGCTGGGCGCGACGGCCGCGGCGTTCCTGATCGGCCTCATCTGGGACATGCAGTGGGTGCTGCTGCCCATGGGCATCGCGGTGGGCGCGCTGCTCGCGGTCATCGTGTTCGGCCGCCGGGTGCAGCGCACCGTGTACGCGAAGGCGGACGGCCAGCCGGGCGCGGCGGCGTGGGCGCTGGACAACCTGCGCGGCAAGTGGCGCGTGACGCAGGCCGTGGCGGGCACGACCAGCGGTGACATGGTCCACCGGGTGCTCGGCCGGCCGGGCGTGGTGCTGGTCGCCGAGGGCGCGCCGCACCGGGTCAAGAACCTGCTCGCCCAGGAGAAGAAGCGGGTGGCGCGGGTGATCGGCGAGACGCCGATCTACGACGTCGTCGTGGGCTCCGAGGACGGCCAGGTGCCGCTGCGCAAGCTGCAGAGCCACCTGATGAAGCTGCCCCGCAACATCTCGACCGCCCAGGTCGACACGATCGACAACCGGCTGGCCGCGCTGGCGAGCCGGGGCGCGGCGCTGCCCAAGGGCCCGATGCCCCAGGGCGCCAAGATGCGCAACGTGCAGCGTGCCATGCGGCGGCGCTGACCGGCGTTCCGCAGCGTTTTCGCAGCTCAGACCCGTTCCGGCAGCCGTCCGGGGCGGGTCTGCGGCGTGGCACGGGCGTTGGACGGCGTTAGCGGGACCGCAGGACGATGGTGCCCGCCGCCTTGTCGTGCAGGGCCCGGTTGTCGGCGTCCCAGATCACGGCCGGGATCACCAGGAAGATCAACACCGTGCGCAGCGCGGTGCGGAGCACCCCGACGTTCTCCGTGCCGTCCACCCGCACCACCCGCAGCCCGAACAGCGCGTGACCAGGGGTGAAGCCGAAGGACGCGACCGCGATGACGGTGATGGCGAACCAGGCCGCCAGGCTCCAGTTGCGCGGTAGGTCGGGCATGGTGAACAGCCCCGCCACGCCGGCCGACAGGGCGAAGTCGACCAGGATGGCGACGGCGCGGCGGCCCGTGGAGGCGACCGAGCCCTGACCCGACTTGGGCAGGCCGAGGCGTTCACCACGCCACCGCTGCCCGGTACCGTCACCGGAGTCGGCGCCGGGCTCCAACGCCGAACGGGGTCCTGACAGCCACGAACCGGTCCACTTGCTCACCCCACCAGAGTAAGGCCGTGCTCAGCGGGTGAGGAGTGACGGTCGGGTTGCCCGACCTGAGCCGCCCGTTAACACTGGCGAAACACGCGGGTGATGGCTGGGCAACACCACGGTCTTAGTTTCGCCACGATGGCAGGCCGCACCACGCAGCGGCGTACAACCACGCCCCCACCGCAGCAGAGGAGTCGACGAGGGTGTTCAAGAATCCCGACGAGGTCCTGAAGTTCATCTCCGACGAGGGCGTGAAGTTCGTCGACGTCCGCTTCAGCGACCTGCCCGGTGTGATGCAGCACTTCACGCTCCCGGCCAGCGCGTTCGACGCCGACGCCATCGCGGAGGGCCTCGCGTTCGACGGCTCGTCGGTGCGCGGCTTCCAGTCGATCCACGAGTCGGACATGCTGCTGCTGCCCGACCTCTACACCGCGCGCCTCGACCCGTTCCGGATCGAGAAGACGCTGATCGTCAACTTCTTCGTGCACGACCCGTTCACGCGTGAGGCGTACAGCCGCGACCCGCGCAACATCGCGCGCAAGGCCGAGCAGTACATCACCGAGTCGGGCATCGCGGACACCGCGTACTTCGGCGCCGAGGCGGAGTTCTACATCTTCGACTCGATCCGCTTCGACACCACCGCGAACGCCTCCTTCCACGAGATCGACGCGATCTCCGGCGCCTGGAACACCGGCCGCGACGAAGAGGGCGGCAACCGCGGCTACAAGGTCAAGTACAAGGGCGGCTACTTCCCCGTCACGCCGACCGACCACTACGCCGACCTGCGCGACAAGATGGTCCTGAACATGCAGGCCCAGGGCTTCACCGTCGAGCGGGCGCACCACGAGGTGGGCACCGGCGGCCAGGCCGAGATCAACTACAAGTTCAACACGCTGCTGCACGCCGCGGACGACTTGATGCTGTTCAAGTACATCATCAAGAACACCGCGTGGCAGGCCGGCAAGACCGTCACGTTCATGCCGAAGCCGCTGTTCGGCGACAACGGCTCGGGCATGCACACCCACCAGTCGCTGTGGAAGGACGGCCAGCCGCTGTTCCACGACGAGTCCGGCTACGCGGGCCTGTCGGACACGGCGCGCCACTACATCGGCGGCATCCTGCACCACGCGCCGTCGCTGCTGGCGTTCACCAACCCGACGGTGAACTCCTACCACCGCCTGGTCCCGGGCTACGAGGCCCCGGTGTCACTGGTCTACTCCCAGCGCAACCGGTCGGCGTGCGTGCGCATCCCGATCACCGGCAACAACCCGAAGGCCAAGCGCATCGAGTTCCGCTGCCCCGACTCGTCGGGCAACCCGTACCTGGCGTTCTCGGCCATGGTGATGGCCGGCCTGGACGGCGTGAAGAACAAGATCGAGCCGCCGGCCCCGATCGACAAGGACCTCTACGAGCTGCCGCCCGAGGAGGCCCGCGACGTCAAGCAGGTGCCGGCGTCCCTGGACGCGGTGCTGGACAACCTCGAGGCGGACCACGAGTTCCTGCTGGAGGGCGGCGTCTTCACGCCGGACGTCATCGACACCTGGATCTCGTTCAAGCGGGAACAGGAGATCGACCCGCTGCGCCTGCGCCCGAACCCCTACGAGTTCGCGCTCTACTACGACGTGTGATCGGCGCGGGGCTCTGACCAGCAGTTCCACCGGTCTCGGCCCCACGTAGGCCGTCTCCAGGCCGTCTGAGCTGGAGAGGCCGTCAAAGCCTCCACAGGCCGAAGGCCGGGTGACTACCACAGTCACCCGGCCTTCGGCCTTTTCGGTACTCGTCCTGGGACTTGATGACCGGTTTCCCCTTGCACGGATCCTTGCGCGACCACCTCCTCCTCGAGTTGCCGCCAAGCCACTTCCAGCCAAAGGTCGGGACGATCACGCGGTCATACAGCCACCAGCGCTGGGCACGGCGATCGACTGCCGCGAGGACTCCGCCGCCGTGCCATCGCACGCACGGGACGAAGCGGCACCCATTGATCCTGTATTTCATAACCGATGGCTTCGAGTGAATCGGTCGAGCTCACCGGGGAAATATCCGAAGCCATACCCCTCCCTTCGTCGTAGGGAATCACGTGATCTGCGCGCACGGAATACGCTCGCGCCGTGCGGCGCGACTGGGCGAAATGTTCCACACCAACCCGTCCCACTGAAGCTGTGACCACTGACAGGTCACCTAGGTGGATCAGGTGATCGCAAGCCAGGATCATGCTCAGGTCTTCCACAGGCCACCAGACGTTGATCGGTGTTGGTTGACAACCTTCGACAGCAAATGAGCGGGCCAGTCATAGGCTCGGGGGTGTCGGAGGGTTGTTGCGGACAGTGCGCCACCTGGCCAATTCATCACGTGTGGTCGATGTGTGCGGGTGGTCGGTGGCCAGGTGGTGCAGGGAATCGGTCAGCAAATCCTCGAACTCCGCCACCGCGCGGCCCACGTCACCGGCCACCGCGCGCCAATGAGCCAGATTGCTCCGGGCGGACAAAGTGTCGACATGGCCCACACCCAACACCCGCACCATGTCCGAAACCAGGGCCTCCAACTCCACCACCGCGCGAGCCGGATCACCAGCGACCGCTCGCCACTTCGCCAGCTCACGGCGTGTGGTCAACGTATGCGGATGGTTGCCGGCCAAATGGCGCCGCGAGTCGGCCAGCAAATGCTCGAACTCCACCACGGCACGGCCCACATCTCCTGAGGTCGCCCGCCAGTAGGCCAAGTTGCTCCGGGCGGACAAAGTGTCGACATGGACCACGCCCAACAGGCGCACCATGTCCGGCACCAAGTCCTCCAACTCCACCACCGCGCGAGCCGGATCACCAGCAGCGGCACGCCACTTCGCCAGCTCACGCCGCGTGATCAAGGAGTCGAGGTGGTCCGCTCCGAACAGGCGCTCGTAATCCGCGCTCAGCGCCGCGAACTCCGCCGCGGCACCTGCCGGGTCGCCCACCGTGCCCCGCCAGTAGGCCAGGTTGCTGCGGGCGACCAGGGTTTCGGCGTGATCGGCGCCCAGCCGTCGGGTCATCGACGCGGTGACTTCTTCGAGCGCCGCGACGGCCGCCACCGGATCACCGGCGATCCCCCGCCACCGGGCCAGCTCACGGCGAGCGATCAACGTCCGCTTGTTGTTGCCGCCCCAGACGCGCCTCATGTCGCGAGCGAGCTGCTGGAAATCCGCCACCGCGCCCGCCGGGTCGCCGGAATCGCCGCGCCAGGCCGCGCGCCTCGACTGGATCGCCAACGTCTTCGGGTGCAGCCTGCCGAGGCCTTGCAGCGCCCACTCCCGCACTCGCGACAGGTGCTCGAACGCCGCAGCCGGCGAGCCGGCCCCGCCCAGGCTTTCGCCGACCAGTTTGAGCAGGTCGTAGACCTTCCACGACCAGGTGGCCGGGTCGGTCACCGACGCGAGCGCGATGGCGTTGGCGCGCAGCACCGCTTCCAGGTCGGCGTCCCGCTTGCCGTGCGGCCAGACGGCTGTCATCGCGGCGGCCGCCGCTCGTGCGGCTCGGGAGACACCGCGAGGACCCAGGTCGTCGCGGACGGATCGCTGGACCAGGGCGTGCACCCGCACAGCGCCGGTGTCGAGGTGGGTCCGGTCGTCGGCCGCGGTGGAGGTCGCGGTCGGGGTGAGCGTGATCAGGTTGAACCTGTGCAGCCTGGTCAGCGCGTCCAGCACGTCGTCGACGCGGACGCGGCGCCACGCGGACCTGCCGAGGTGGCCCAGCACCGGTCGACTCGTGAACACGGCCAGGGGTGCGCCGTTGGCGTCGAGCACGCTCGCGATGCGCAGGGCCTTCGAGGCCAGTCCCCTGCCGCCGGAGCGGTCGGCGCGGTCGATCGACAACGACCAGGTGGTCGCGATCGTGGCCTGGTGCTCGGGCAGCGCGCCCTCGGCCGGTGCCAGGTCCGCCAGCGTGCGGCGGCGGTCGGCGAACAGCGCCCGGTAGGCGGCGACGGTGAGCAGCGGCTGGTCGACGATGAACGCGACCGCCTGGCCCAGGGCCAGGGGCAGCCACCCCAGGTCCCCGGCCAAGCCCTCGAACTGCTCCCGGTCGGCGTCACGGCGATCGCCCAGCGCCCCGGCCAGGTAGTCGAGCGCCTCGGCTTCGGTGAACACGTCCAACTCGATCAGGTCTCGCCCGGAGGTCAGCGCGGCGTCACGCAGGCGGCTGGTGACGATCACCTGGCCACCCGCACCGGGTGGCGGGACGAGACCTCGCACGTCGGCCGGGTCCTGGACGTCGTCGAGCACGACCAGCCACCGCCTCGCGGTCCCGGCGAGCCAGGCGCGGAACGCCGCCGCGGCCTGCTCGGGCGGACGCTCGGCGATGAGCGGGTCGTCCTCGACCAGCACCCGTCTCGCGGCCTCGGCGTAGGCGGTCACCACGGCGTCACGGCCGAGCGCGGACAGCCACACCGCCACGTCCACGTGCGCGTCGGACCACACCTGCCAGGCGTGCCAGGCGGCCAACTGGGACTTGCCCACCCCGCCCAACCCCGACACCACCACACCCGCACCGCGGTGTGCGCCGATCACCACCACCGGGCGGTGCGCGGCCAACGCCTCCGTCAGCAGGGCATGACCCCGCCGCTCCTGGTAGTGCTCCGCGAGCGGCGGGGGAACGCCCACCCGCACCGGCCACGCCACCCGGCGCGTCGCTTGGTGGATCGTGACCACCGCGTCACGACCGGCCTGCACCACCACCCCGGAGCCGACGACGAACGCGTGCTGACCGTCACCGTCCTCCGCGCCGTCACCGACCACCGCGTCCGCCACGTGCTCCTCGCCCCGCCCACGCCGACCCGCCCATTCTCGGGCCGGCGCCCGGACAGCGCTCCGCAAGCCTGCGGACGGACCGGCGACCCTCGATCAGGTCCGCGTGAGCCGCCGCACGACCGCCAGCCCTTCGGGCGTGCCCGGCCAGTGCGCGGCCACGACCTCGGGCCCGGCGGCGCGGATGACGGAACGCAGGACCCAGCTGATCACGATCACGTCGTCCGCGTACCCGAGCACCGGGATGAAGTCCGGCACCAGGTCGAACGGCAGGGCGAGGTAGCCCAGCAGCAACCACAGCCGGACGCGGACGGAGCGGGGGAGCCCGGGGTCGCGGCCCAGCCGCGTGACCAGGCGCAGGACGTCCGGCAGCAGGCGGACGGCCTGCGACAGCGCCGAGCCGCGCGGCCGGAGGAGGAACAGGCACAGGATGAGCAGCAGCCACAGGCCCAGCAGGCCGACGGCCACGCCGATGAGGACGTCCACCTACCGGGGGATCGGGATACCGGTCACGGTCACCTCGCCGCCGGTGGGGGCGAGCTGGCCGATGATCCCGGAGAACGTGAGCGAGAACGTGGTGCTGTCCGCGCCTGCCTTCGCGTCCAGCTCCAGGAACCCGTTGATGCTGGAGTTCTTCCCGATCGACGCGGGCCACCGGCTGGTCGACGTGGACGCGCCGTAGTCGCGCTGCGCGTCGTCCACCGCGGACACGGACGCCACGGGGAGGTCCATCTTCGCCGTGCTGGCGTTGATCGCGGTGACGAAGACCTTCAGGCGGCCACCCAGGTTCTCCACCTTGGTGACCTCCACGGTGAGCAGCCCGCGCGCCTGCTTCCACGATCCGGTGACGACCTTGGTGTCCACGCTGGGCGGGGCGTCGTCCGGAGTGGAGGTCGCCGGGGCCGTGCCGACCGCGCCGTCCAGGCTGCCGGCGTTGTCCTCGGTGGAGGGCGCGGTGGCCGTCGTGGGGGTGGTCGAAGAGGTTTCACGCAGCGTGAAGCTCAGCGCGCCCACGCCGACCGTGCCGGCGGTGACCGCCTGGATCACCCCGAGCAGGACCAGCACCCCGAGCATGACCAAGCTGATCTTGAGAGCCGCGCTGCTCTTCTTGCGGTGGTTCTCGTCGTCCATGACGTCCTTCGTCCGGGCGCACGCGTGCGAACGTGAATCTCCCCCAGGAGTGCCGATAGTCTCGGCATAGGGAACACCAATAGTCAATGCGTGGGGCCCCTGGTTCGACGGTGGGTAGCCCCCGATCGACACGCCGTCCCCACCAGGGCTGCCCGTCCCCCGACCGGGGTGGGCGGCTAGGGTCGCGCCGTGTCTGATGACGTCGCAACCCCCGCCCAGGTGCTGTCCACCAACATCTTCGACTCCGCCGCCGAGGCGATCGAGGCGATCGGCGCCGCCGACGTGCTCGGCCTCGGTGTCCGGGTGTCGAACCGCCTCGTCCAGGACGAGGAGTCCGACGACGCGCTCGTCGAGGAGTGGATCGTCGAACTGCTCACCTCGGTCCCGACCGCCGACGAGGAGTGAGACGGCGGAGGGCCCCCGCCCTCGACCGGGACGGGGGTCCTCCACCACCCGCTCACACGGCCAGCACGACCTTGCCCCGCACGTGCTTGCCCTCCAGCAGCCGGTGCGCCTCGGCGGCCTGCTCCAGCGGGAACACCTGCTGCACCTCGACCTTCAACGCCCCCGAACCCGCCTGCTCGGCGAGCCAGTCCAGGTCCGCCCGCACGGGCTTGGCGTAGGCGTACCGACCGCCCAGCTCCAGCACGTTGGTGTCCACGATGGACACGATCCGGGCCGGGTCGCGCACCAGCGCGGGCGAGTCGTTGAGCGCCGCACCGCCGACGCAGTCGAACGCCACGTCGACCTTCCCGTCACCGCCGACGAGCTCGGCCACGTTGTCCACCAGCGCGTCCCCATAAGCCACCGGCTCCACGCCCAGGCCACGCAGGAACCCGTGGTTGCGCGGCGACGCGGTGCCGATCACGCGTGACGCGCCGAGGATCCGCGCCACCTGCACGGCCAGGTGGCCGACACCACCGGCGGCGGCGTGCACGAGGACCGTGTCGCCCGAGGACACCCCGACCTTGCGCAACGCCTGCAACGCGGTGAGGCCGGTCAGCGCGAGGCCACCCGCCTCCTCGAACGACAGCGACGCCGGTTTGTGCGCCAACCCGCGCTCGGTGGCCGCCACCAGCTCGCCGTACGTCCCGTGCTGCACGTGGTCCTTGCGCTGGTAGCCGAACACCTCGTCACCGACGGCGAACCCGTCCACCGCCGGCCCGACGGCCCGGACCACCCCGGCCACGTCCCAGCCGGGGACCAGCGGGAAGTGGCACGGCATCGAACCCGCCACGTACCCCATGCGCACCAGCCGGTCGACCGGGTTCACCCCGGCGGCACGCACCTCGACCAGCACCTGGTCCAACGCGATCGGCGGGTCCGGCAGCTCCCGCAGCACGAGGACATCGGCATCTCCGAATTCGGTCTGCGCGATCGCTTTCACGGACCCCAGTGTTCAGGACCCGTAGAAGATGCGCTCGATCACGGCCCGCGCGCGGCGCGTGGTGCGCCGGTAGGCGTCCAGGAACTCGCCGGGCTCACCCGCGTGCCCCATCGCCGACGCCACGCCCGCCAGGTCGCGCCCGACGGTGGGCAACTGGTCGCCGGCCTTGCCCTTCACCAGCATCACGGCGTTGCGCGCCCGGGTCGCCACCTCCCACGCCTCCCGCAGCGCCGACGAGTCGTCCTCGGACACCAGCCCCGCCTCGGTCGCCGCACGCAGCCCGCGCACGGTCGACGGCGTGCGCAGGCCCGGCACCTCGAACGCGTGCTGGAGCTGCAGCAGCTGCACGGTCCACTCGACGTCGGCGAGCCCGCCGCGGCCCAGCTTGGTGTGGGTGGACGGGTCGGCGCCGCGCGGCAGCCGCTCGGCCTCGACGCGAGCCTTGATGCGCCGGATCTCCCGCACGGCCCCGGCGTCCAGCCCCTTCGCCGGGTACCGCACCGGGTCGATCATCTCGACGAACCGCGCGCCGAGGTCGGCGTCGCCGCCGATGACGCGGGCCCGCAGCAACGCCTGCGCCTCCCACAGCTCGGCCCACTGCGCGTAGTAGGCCCGGTAGGAGTCGAGCGTGCGCACCAGGGGCCCTTGCCTGCCCTCCGGCCGCAGGTCGGTGTCCACCTGCAACGGCGGGTCCTGGCTGGGCGCGCTGAGCAACCGCCGCACCTGCTCCACCACGGACGACGCGTACCGGGCGGCGTCCGCGTCGCTCACCCCCGGCGCGGGCTCGCACACGAACATCACGTCGGCGTCCGAGCCGTACCCCAGCTCGCGCCCGCCGAGCCGGCCCATGCCGATGACCGCGATGGACGCCGCAGGCTCACCCGCCGACCGCACCACCGCGTCCAGCGCCGCCTGCAACACCGCCACCCACACCTCGGACAGCGACACGCACACCGTCCGCAGCGGCACCAGCCCGAGCAGGTCGGCCGACGCCACCCGCAGCAGCTCCTGGCGGCGCAACGACCGGGCCGCGGTGACCGCGCGGTCCAGGTCCCGGTACCGGGACACGGCGCTGCGCAGCGGGTTGCCGATCGTCATCGGGTCGCGGCCGACCAGCGCGTCGGTGTCGGCCAGCAGTGGCAGCACCTCCGGCGCGCGGACCAGCAGGTCCGGCACGAGCTTCGAGGTGCCCAGCAGCGCGGCCAGCCGGTCGACCACCGTGCCCTCGTCCCGCAGCAGCCGCAGGTACCAGGGCGTCTCGGCCAGCGCCTCGGACACCTTCCGGTACGCCAGCAGACCCCGATCCGGGTCCGGCGTGGTCGCGAACAGGTCGAGCAGCACGGGCAGCAGCGCCGTCTGGATCCGCGCCCGCCGGGAAACGCCCCTGGTCAGCGCCTCGATGTGCTTCAGCGCGCCGTCCGGGGCGGCGTAGCCCAGCGCGGCGAGCCGTGCCGCGGCCTGGGACGTCGTCAGCCGCAACGCCTCGGTCGGCACGTTCGCGACGGCCTGCAGCAGCGGCCGGTAGAACAGCTTCTCGTGCAGCCTGCGCACCTGGTTGGCGCGCTTGCGGAACTCGGTGAGCAGCACCTGGCCCTCCGACAGCCCGCCCTCGGCCTGCAACCCGGACGCGCGCGCCAGCCACCGCAGCGCGGCCACGTCGTCGTCGGCGGGGAACAGGTGGGTGCGCAGCAGCCGCTGCAACTGCAACCGGTGCTCCAACGTGCGCAGGAACCGGTAGGCGCGGCCGAAGTCGGCGGCGTCCGCGCGACCGATGTACCCGCCGCGCCCCAACGCGGCCAACGCCTGCGTGGTCGTGGTGATGCGCAGCTCCTCGTCACCGCGACCGTGCACGAGTTGCAGCAGCTGCACGGCGAACTCGACGTCACGCAGCCCACCCCGGCCCAGCTTCAGCTCCCGGTCGGTCAGGTCGGCGGGCACGTGGTCCTCGACGCGGCGGCGCATGGCCTGCACGTCGGGCACGAAGTCCTCCCGCTCGGCGGCCGTCCACACCAGGGGCCGCACCACGTCCATGTACCGCCGGCCCAGCTCCTCGTCACCGGCCACCGGTCGCGCCTTGAGCAGCGCCTGGAACTCCCACGTCCGCGCCCACCGCTGGTAGTAGGTGGCGTGGCCGTCCAGCGTGCGCACCAGCGCGCCCGCCTTGCCCTCCGGCCGCAGCGCCGCGTCCACCTCGAAGCACGCCTGCCCGGCGACCTGCATCACCGCGCCGGCCAGCCGGGTCGCCACGGCCAGGTCGCCCTCGCCGACGAACACCACGTCCACGTCGCTGACGTAGTTCAGCTCCCGCGCGCCGCACTTGCCCATCGCGATCACCGCGAGCCGGCACTCGTCCGACCGCGGCACCTGTCGCCCGGCGACGTCCAGCGCGGCCCGCAACGCGGCCACCGCCAGGTCCGACAGCAGGCTGGCCACGTCGTCGTAGTTGACGTAGAGCTGCTCCGGCTCGACCACGTGCGCCAGGTCCGCGGCGGCGATCCGGCACAGCAGCGCCCGATACTCCAGCCGCAGCGCCTTCACGGCGTCCGCGCCGGTCAGCCCCTCGACCGCGGCGACCAGGGCGGGCGCGAACAACCGGGCGTCCACCGGTTCGTCGTCCACCAGGCCGTGCCAGCGGTCGGGGTTGGCGACCAGGAAGTCCGACAGCGCGGTGGACGAGCCGAGCACTGCCAGCAGCCGGCCGCGCAACGCCTCGCTGTCGCGCAACGCCTGGTCCAGCTCGGGCCAGGCGTCGCCGAGCGCCTCCCGCAACCGGTCGACCCCGCGCAGCGCCAGGTCCGGGTCCGGGCTGCGGGACAGCGCCACCAGGATCGGCTCGTTGCCCTCGCTCGGCCGGCGACCCTCCCACCAGCCGGCCGCGTGCAGGTGCTCACCGCTGCGGGCCTCGGTCAGGCCGAACCGCGCGGGGGACGTGGGGAGACGGGCTGGATCGGTCATCGCCGAACACCGTAGCCCGCCGGGGGTCCGGTCAGCCGGCCACGATCAAGTAGATACCGAACAACACCACGGTCACGCACGCCAGCAGGCACACCGCCGCGGCGACCGTCGGCAGCGCGGTCGACGCCTGGCGCTCCTGCGCCGCCTCCCGCGCCGACAGCGCCCGCAGGCCGCCCGAGAACAGCAGGACCAGCCCCAGCACCACCGCGAGGCTCACGCCGAACACGGCGCCCAATGCCGCCCAGTCGATCTTCACGCTGCCACCTTGTGCGTCTCGGCCTGCGCCGCGATCTCGTCCACCACGTGCTCGGGCCGCACCGGTTCCCGGCGCGACAGCAGCCAGATCACCAGCGACATTCCCACACCGGCCGCCGCCACGGCGACCACGCCCACCGTGCCCAGGGACGCGACCTTGCCCGCGAGCGCGCCGACCAGGCCCGCCGCCGGCAGCGTCAGCCCCCACGCCGCGGCCATCCGACCGGCCACGCCCCACCGCACGCCGTCGCGCTGGCGGCCCAGGCCGGAGCCCATGATGCCGCCGGACGCCACGTGCGTCGTGGACAGCGCGAACCCCAGGTGCGAGGACGCCATGATCACGGTCGCCGCACTGGTCTGGGCGGCGAAGCCCTGCGGCGCCTCGATCGTGGTCAGGCCCGAGCCCAGGGTCTTGGTGATCCGCCACCCGCCCAGGTACGTGCCCAGCGCGATGGCGATCGCCGCGCTCAGGATCACCCACAGCGGCGGCTCGGAGCCGGGCGCGAGCGTGCCCGCGGTGATCAGGGTCAGCGTGATGATGCCCATCGTCTTCTGGGCGTCGTTCGTGCCGTGCGCCAGCGACATGAGCGCGGCGGACGCGATCTGGCCCGCCTTGAATCCCTTGTCGGTCACCGACCTGCGGGCCCGCTTGGTCAGCCGGTAGGTCAGGTAGGTGGCCAGCATCGCCACGATGCCCGCCACCAGGGGCGCGGCGATCGCGGGCGCCACGACCTTGTCCACGACCTTCGCGAAGTGCACCGCGTCGGCGCCCGAGGCGATCCAGGTCGCCCCGATCAGACCGCCGAACAGGGCGTGCGACGAGCTCGACGGCAGCCCGACGTACCAGGTCACCAGGTTCCACATGATGGCGCCGATCAACCCGCCGAACACGATCGCGGGCGTGATTCTGGCGTCGTCGACGATCCCGCCGGAGATGGTCTTGGCCACCTCGACCGACAGCAACGCTCCCACCAGGTTCAACACCGCGGAGAACGCGACGGCCGTGCGGGGCCGCAGCGCGCCGGTGGCGATGGAGGTCGCCATCGAGTTCGCGGTGTCGTGGAAGCCGTTGGTGAAGTCGAAGACCAGAGCTGTGATGACCACGATGATGACGAGGAGCGAGGCATCCACGCTGATTCCTCCAACTGAATCGACACAGTCGAAGGTAAACGCTACCCGTCTGGCCGATGAACACTCACAACGACGAGGTGAACGCTACCTGTCCGAACGATGAACGCTCACATCGGTGGAGGTTCGTCACACCAGCGGCAGGCTCCGGTGGATCGTCAGCTCACCGGCCGCCAGGCGCACGAATCGTTCGGCAAACGGTTGCCACACCTCCCGGATGTCCTCGTGCCCCTCGGCCAGCCGGACCGGGTCGAGCACCCCCGGACGCACACCTTCCACGGCCTCTGGGTACCCCGCCGCCCAACCCAGAACCACTTCCGGCGTGGTCTCGATGTGGAACTGCACGCCGTAGGCGCGATCACCCACCCGGAACGCCTGGTTGGCGCACTTCGGGGACGACGCGAGCAGCACCGCGGTCGGCGGCAGGAACCCGACCTCGTCCTCGTGGAACTGGAGCACGTCCGGCGTCCACGGCAGGTCGTTGAACAACGGGTCGCCGCTCGCCGCGTCCCGCTTGGCGACCAGCTGCACGCCGATCTCGGGCCCCTGCGGGCTGCGCCGCACCTGCCCGCCGGTGGCCACGGCGAGCAGTTGCGCGCCGAGGCAGACGGCCAGCAGCGGCACGTTCTTCGACACGGCGTGCGACAGGAGCTTGCGCACATCGGCCAGCCACGGGTGCACGGCGTCGTCCAACGCCCCCATGGCACCGCCCAGGCACACCACGCCCTGGTAGCCGTCCAGCGTGTCGGGGACCGGGTCCTCGTAGGGCTTCACCACGTCCAGCACCGCCCCGGCGGCGGTCAGCCACTCGCCGAGGCGGGCGGGCGGGTCGTCGGCATCGGGCTGCAGCACGAGCAAGCGCGTCACCCGTCCGAGGGTAGTCAGCAGTCGCAGGCGATCCCGTGCGGGTTCACGTGTGCGCCCGCGGCCACCGTCCCACCCTCCACGGGGTAGCCGGACGCGTGCCAGGTCGTGATGCCACCGGCCAGCCGCTTCACCTTGAACCCGAGCCGCGACAGCTTGAGCGCGCCCTTGGTGGCCGCGTTGCACTCGAAGCTCTCGCAGTAGCAGACGTAGACCAGGTCCCGGTCCCAGCCCGCGGTCGTGGTCTCGTCCACGTCCCAGTGCGGGAGGTTGATCGCGCCGGGGATGCGCAGGCGGGCGAACGCCTCGGCACTGCGGGTCTCGACGAGCCGGAACCCCTCGGTCGTGCCGGCCAGGAGGTCGCGGACCACGTCGTCCGGGTCGGCCTCGAAGGCCAGCTCGGCGGCGAAGAACGCGGCGGCGGCAGCGGGGTCGGCGGCGGGGAAGCGGAGCGTGTTGTTCATGGGTAGATCGTCGCTGACCAGCGTGTTCTTCCCCATGGAGAACTCCAGGCGTCGACCGCGATCCGCTTACGATTCCACGGTGGAACTGGACGATCTGGATTGGAAGTTGTTGGAGCTGCTCCAGCGCGACGGCCGGATGACGTTCACCGAGCTGGCCAGGCGGGTCTCCCTGTCCGCACCCGCGACGACCGAGCGCGTGCGGCGGCTGGAGCAGGCCGGGATCGTCACCGGCTACGTCGCGGTGGTCGACACCCACCGGCTCGGGTTGCCGATCGAGGCCATCGTGCGGGTGCGGGTCCGCAGCCTGGACACGCCGCGGTTCCGCGAGCGGGTGGTGACGCTGGCTCAGGTGCGCGACGCCGACCACGTGACCGGCGACGACTGCTGGCTGCTGCGCGTGGTGTGCCGGTCGATGGTCGAGCTGGAGGAGTTCGTCGAGCAGGCGCAGCGGTACGGCGACACGACCACGTCCCTGGTGTTCTCCTCCCACGCCCGCAACCGGCCCGTGACGCGGGAGGTCTTCGGGGGTATCGTTTCTCGATAACATCGATAAACGATATGCGGGGGGCATGTCATGTCGAAGGGGAACCTCTTACAACCGCTGGCCAACACGGCGTCCATGGTCTTCACGGTGACCGCCGGCGCGCTCGTGATCGGCACGGTGGCCCGCCTGTACGTGATGATCACCCAGCCGGTGTGCTTCGTCGCGCGGAACTGGCCGTACGACGGGGAGGAGCAGGGCCTCGCCCCGGGCACCACGCTGGACGGGGTGCGCGAGGTGTGGCTGTGCGTGCAGGAACCCGCGCTCTGGCAGCGGTTGACCGGCTTCGTCGCCGACGTGGTCGCCTGGTACGCCTACGCCTCCACGCTGCTGGTGCTCCTGCTGCTGCTCAAGCGCGCGGCCGGCGAAGGCGTCCACACCGTCGACACGGCGGTCCGCGTGCGGCGGCTCGGCCACTGCCTGTTGTGGGCGGTACTCGGGGCGACGTGGGTCGAGTCGATCGCACGCACCACGTTGGTGCACGCCGCGGTCACCTACGACGCCGGCGCACTCTCGTTCCTCGGGGAGTGGGACGTCCCGTGGTGGGCGGTGGTCACCGGAGCCGGCCTGCTGACGCTTGCGAAGATCATGCGCACGGGCGCGGACATGCGGGCCGACCTCGAAGGGACGGTGTGAGCGTTGGCGCGCAACCCGTTGCAGCCGTTCACCAGCCTGGTGCGGTTCCTGTGGTCCGTCGCCGCCGTGGGCGTCCTGCTCGGCACGTGGCAGAAGTTCGGCGACGTGTGCTTCTCGTCGGCCGTGATCGCCGGCAGCTTCAGCGCGGAGTACCAGGGAGGGGGAACGTTGCGCGCCGGGGCGTCCACCCACCCGGCGGAGCTGCGCTACTGCCTGGCCGAGCCCAGTTCCGGCGACCGCGTGCTCAGCGCCTTCGACCGCGCGCCATCCTGGTTCGCCTACGCCGCGCTGTTCTTCCTGCTGATGAGGTTGCTCGAGCGCGCTTTCGAAGAAGGCATCCACACCGCGGCGACCTCCGACCGGTTGCGTCGGCTCGGGTGGTTCACCCTCCTGGCCCTGCCGCTGGTGACGTTGGTCGAAGCCCTGGTCCGCACCCTGCTGCTGAGGCGCGCCGTCACGTTCGACGTGCCCCTGGGCGAGTTCCTGTTCGACTGGTCCGTGCCGTGGTGGGCGGTGGTGACGGGAGTCGGTCTGCTGTCGCTTGCGAAGATCATGCGCACGAGCGCGGACATGCGCGCGGACCTGGAGGGAACCGTGTGAGCATCCAGGTGCACCTGGACCGGCTGCTGGCCGAGCGCGGCATGACGTTGACCGAGTTGGCGGACCGGGTCGGCGTGACCGTGGTCAACCTGTCGATCCTCAAGAACGGCCGGGCCAGGGCGATCCGGTTCAGCACGTTGACCGCCCTGTGCGACGCGTTGGACTGCCAGCCGGGCGACCTGCTCAGCCACCGGCGGGGGTGAACACGAACTCCGCCGAGTCGACCACCGCCCGGAACCCGATCCGCTGGTAGATCGAGTTCGACGTCGGGTTCGCCAGGTCGGTGTAGAGGACGACGTGCTCCGCGCCGTGCTCGCGCGCCCACAACGCGCACGCCGCGGTGACGGCCGCGCCGTAGCCGTGCCTGCGGTGCTCCGGCGGGGTGTAGACGGGGCCGATGCGGGACATGCCGGACGCCGGGGCGCTCGCACCGGCCCACGCCACCGGTGTGTCGCCCTGGTACCAGATCAGGTGACCGTTCCCGGCCGCCATGCTGATGTTCACCATGAGCCGGGACCGCTCCACGCTGTCCACCTCGGCCGTCTGGACGGCCGCCTCCTCGGCGAAGGCGGTGCGCCAGCGGCTGAGCAGGTCGAGGTCGTCCGAGGTCGCCAGGCGGGCCGCGCCGGGAACGTCGGGGACGGTGAGGTCGCCGAGCTGGTAGAGGCGCAACGCCATGTGCTCGCGGGCGCCGCAGCCGGTGCGGGCGGCCCAGGCGACGACGAAAGCCTCTGCCGAGTCACGCGGCCCGTTGACGCCGGGGAGTTCCACGGCACCGGCCAGGGCGTCCGCGACGACCTCGGCCCACTCCGGTGCGACACCGCTCAGCGTCAGCGGCCACGGCGGTGTGCGCAGGGCCGCGGCCACCAGCACGCCGTCCTCCGTGACGCTGACCAGCAGCGGCGGCTCGTCCTCGGGTGCCGCGTGGTTGAGCCTGCGGTCGATCGCGGCGATCGGGATCGTGTGGAACACCGGGTCGGCGTTGAAGAAGTCCCCGGTCAGCGCCCAGAACTCCGCCAGGTCATCGTGTCTCGTCACCTCGGCCACCACCGGACCGTAACGCAAAAAACCCGTAGGGGCACTCGAATAACGAGTGCCCCTACGGGGAAGAATGCTCGGCGGCGTCCTACTCTCCCACACCCTCACGAGTGCAGTACCATCGGCGCTGGAAGGCTTAACTACCGGGTTCGGAATGGGACCGGGTGTTCCCCAACCGCTATGACCACCGAAACACTATGAAATTACCAACCCGTAGGCACCCGACCAGACACTCTCGTGCCCGACCAGATGGTCCGGTTCGGTTCTTTCAGAACCGCACAGTGGATGCGTAGCGTCTTCGTAACAAGTCCTCGGCCTATTAGTACCGGTCAACTCCAGCCGTTACCGACCTTCCATCTCCGGCCTATCAACCCAATAGTCTCTTGGGGGCCTTAACCCACAAAGGGTGGGATACCTCATCTAGGAACAGGCTTCCCGCTTAGATGCTTTCAGCGGTTATCCCTTCCGAACGTAGCCAACCAGCAATGCCCTTGGCAGGACAACTGGCACACCAGAGGTCCGTCCGTCCCGGTCCTCTCGTACTAGGGACAGCCTTCCGCAAGTATCCTACGCGCGCGGCGGATAGGGACCGAACTGTCTCACGACGTTCTAAACCCAGCTCGCGTACCGCTTTAATGGGCGAACAGCCCAACCCTTGGGACCTACTCCAGCCCCAGGATGCGACGAGCCGACATCGAGGTGCCAAACCATGCCGTCGATATGGACTCTTGGGCAAGATCAGCCTGTTATCCCCGGGGTACCTTTTATCCGTTGAGCGACCACGCTTCCACAAGCCATGGCCGGATCACTAGTTCCGACTTTCGTCCCTGCTCGACCCGTCGGTCTCACAGTCAAGCCCCCTTGTGCACTTGCACTCGACACCTGATTGCCAACCAGGCTGAGGGAACCTTTGAGCGCCTCCGTTACCCTTTGGGAGGCAACCGCCCCAGTTAAACTACCCACCAGGCACTGTCCCTGATCCGGATCACGGACCGAGGTTAGACATCCAGTACGACCAGAGTGGTATTTCAACGACGACTCCACCATGACTGGCGTCACAGCTTCACAGTCTCCCACCTATCCTACACAAGCCGAACCGAACACCAATACCAAGCTATAGTAAAGGTCCCGGGGTCTTTCCGTCCTGCCGCGCGTAACGAGCATCTTTACTCGTAATGCAATTTCGCCGGGCCTGTGGTTGAGACAGTCGAGAAGTCGTTACGCCATTCGTGCAGGTCGGAACTTACCCGACAAGGAATTTCGCTACCTTAGGATGGTTATAGTTACCACCGCCGTTTACTGGCGCTTAAGTTCTCAGCTTCGCCCCGAAGAGCTAACCGGTCCCCTTAACGTTCCAGCACCGGGCAGGCGTCAGTCCGTATACATCGTCTTGCGACTTCGCACGGACCTGTGTTTTTAGTAAACAGTCGCTTCTCGCTGGTCTCTGCGGCCGAAAAATCCTAGCCCGCAAGGGGCTTCAAATCCCTCGGCCCCCCTTCTCCCGAAGTTACGGGGGCATTTTGCCGAGTTCCTTAACCACAGTTCGCCCGATCGCCTCGGTATTCTCTACCTGACCACCTGTGTCGGTTTGGGGTACGGGCCGCATGAACACTCACTAGAGGCTTTTCTCGGCAGCATGGGATCACCCTACTTCGCCTCAATCGGCTATGCATCACGTCTCAGCCTATATGCAGCACGGATTTGCCTATGCTACGGCCTACACGCTTACACCAGTACTACCACTCACTGGCGGAGCTACCCTCCTGCGTCACCCCATCGCTTGACTACTACAAGTTCAGGTCCCGCGCTCCACGTAGTCCATCATCCGAAGAATCAGAACAGGCTTCGGGCGGTTAGTATCACAAGGTTCGCCATGGGCGCGTTCACACGGGTACGGGAATATCAACCCGTTGTCCATCGACTACGCCTGTCGGCCTCGCCTTAGGTCCCGACTTACCCTGGGCGGATTAGCCTGGCCCAGGAACCCTTGGTCATCCGGCGGCAGAGTTTCTCACTCTGCTTTCGCTACTCATGCCTGCATTCTCACTCGTCCAGCCTCCACCACTAGGTTCCCCTGCAGCTTCAGTGGCTGAACGACGCTCCCCTACCCATCCAGAGACAAGCTCTGAATGACACGGCTTCGGCGGTGTGCTTAAGCCCCGCTACATTGTCGGCGCAGGACCACTTGACCAGTGAGCTATTACGCACTCTTTAAAGGGTGGCTGCTTCTAAGCCAACCTCCTGGTTGTCTGGGCGACCCCACATCCTTTCCCACTTAGCACACACTTAGGGGCCTTAGCCGGCGTTCTGGGCTGTTTCCCTCTCGACTACGAAGCTTATCCCCCGCAGTCTCACTGCCGCGCTCTCACGTACCGGCATTCGGAGTTTGGTTGATTTCGGTAAGCTTGTGGGCCCCCTAGACCATCCAGTGCTCTACCTCCGGCACGAAACACACGACGCTGCACCTAAATGCATTTCGGGGAGAACCAGCTATCACGGAGTTTGATTGGCCTTTCACCCCTAACCACAGCTCATCCCCCAGGTTTTCAACCCTGGTGGGTTCGGGCCTCCACGCGGTCTTACCCACGCTTCACCCTGGCCATGGCTAGATCACTCCGCTTCGGGTCTAGACCACGCGACTCTGTCGCCCTATTCGGACTCGCTTTCGCTACGGCTACCCCACACGGGTTAACCTCGCCACGCAGCACTAACTCGCAGGCTCATTCTTCAAAAGGCACGCCGTCACCCCTAAAGGCTCCGACGGATTGTAGGCACACGGTTTCAGGTACTATTTCACTCCCCTCCCGGGGTACTTTTCACCTTTCCCTCACGGTACTAGTCCGCTATCGGTCACCAGGGAGTATTCAGGCTTAGCGGGTGGTCCCGCCAGATTCACAGCAAATTCCACGAGCTCGCTGCTACTTGGGAACATCACTAGGAGATGTCGGGTTTTCACGTACGGGACTTTCACCCTCTACGGCCACGCTTTCCAGACGCGTTCCGCTAACCACGACATTTTATGACTCCTTGCCAGTCCGGCAGAACTAGCCAGTAAGTCCCACGACCCCGTACACGCAACCCCTGCCGGGTATCACACGAATACGGTTTAGCCTCTTCCGCTTTCGCTCGCCACTACTCACGGAATCACGGTTGTTTTCTCTTCCTGCGGGTACTGAGATGTTTCACTTCCCCGCGTTCCCTCCACATACCCTATGTGTTCAGGTATGGGTGACCCCACATGACTGGGGCCGGGTTTCCCCATTCGGAAATTCTTGGATCTCAGCTCGGTTGACAGCTCCCCAAGACTTATCGCAGTCTCCTACGTCCTTCATCGGCTCCTGGTGCCAAGGCATCCACCGTGTGCCCTTAATAACTTGCCACAAAGATGCTCGCATCCACTGTGCAGTTCTCAAAGAACAACCAGACACCACCCCGCTACTGCCAACGCCTACCCAGTCACCTGAGCGGTTCGAAGGCGGAGGTCGCCCTGTCGTTTCTCGCTGAAAGAGACACTCACGTGTTCCCTCAGGACCCAACAGCGTACCGAACAGAAACCCTGAACCCTCCACGGACCCTTCCACGCTCCCGAAGGAACAGTACTAACTCCGCGAACAACCCGAGGTTCTACATTAGCCAGCATCCACAATATTGAGCTCCACCCGACGATCGTTCGCCGTCGGCATGGCCCTCCACCCTGGCAAGCCAGGATGAGAGATGCTCCTTAGAAAGGAGGTGATCCAGCCGCACCTTCCGGTACGGCTACCTTGTTACGACTTCGTCCCAATCGCCAGTCCCACCTTCGACCGCTCCCCCCAGCAAGCTGGTTGGGCCACGGGCTTCGGGTGTTACCGACTTTCGTGACGTGACGGGCGGTGTGTACAAGGCCCGGGAACGTATTCACCGCAGCGTTGCTGATCTGCGATTACTAGCGACTCCGACTTCACGGGGTCGAGTTGCAGACCCCGATCCGAACTGAGACCGGCTTTGTGGGATTCGCTCCACCTCACGGCTTAGCAGCCCTCTGTACCGGCCATTGTAGCATGTGTGAAGCCCTGGACATAAGGGGCATGATGACTTGACGTCATCCCCACCTTCCTCCGAGTTGACCCCGGCAGTCTCCCATGAGTCCCCGCCATTACGCGCTGGCAACATGGAACGAGGGTTGCGCTCGTTGCGGGACTTAACCCAACATCTCACGACACGAGCTGACGACAGCCATGCACCACCTGTACACCAGTCCGAAGAGGCCTACATCTCTGCAGGTTTCCGGTGCATGTCAAGCCCAGGTAAGGTTCTTCGCGTTGCATCGAATTAATCCACATGCTCCGCCGCTTGTGCGGGCCCCCGTCAATTCCTTTGAGTTTTAGCCTTGCGGCCGTACTCCCCAGGCGGGGTGCTTAATGCGTTAGCTGCGGCACGGAGGACGTGGAAGTCCCCCACACCTAGCACCCACCGTTTACGGCGTGGACTACCAGGGTATCTAATCCTGTTCGCTCCCCACGCTTTCGCTCCTCAGCGTCAGTATCGGCCCAGAGACCCGCCTTCGCCACCGGTGTTCCTCCTGATATCTGCGCATTTCACCGCTACACCAGGAATTCCAGTCTCCCCTGCCGAACTCAAGTCTGCCCGTATCGACTGCAGGCTCCACGTTAAGCGTGAAGTTTTCACAGCCGACGCAACAAACCGCCTACGAGCTCTTTACGCCCAATAATTCCGGACAACGCTCGCACCCTACGTATTACCGCGGCTGCTGGCACGTAGTTAGCCGGTGCTTCTTCTGCAGGTACCGTCACTTGCGCTTCGTCCCTGCTGAAAGAGGTTTACAACCCGAAGGCCGTCATCCCTCACGCGGCGTCGCTGCATCAGGCTTTCGCCCATTGTGCAATATTCCCCACTGCTGCCTCCCGTAGGAGTCTGGGCCGTGTCTCAGTCCCAGTGTGGCCGGTCACCCTCTCAGGCCGGCTACCCGTCGTCGCCTTGGTAGGCCATTACCCCACCAACAAGCTGATAGGCCGCGGGTCCATCCTGTACCGCCGGAACTTTCCACCCACCACCATGCGGAGGCAGGTCATATCCGGTATTAGACCTAGTTTCCCAGGCTTATCCCAGAGTACAGGGCAGGTTACCCACGTGTTACTCACCCGTTCGCCGCTCGTGTACCCCGAAGGGCCTTACCGCTCGACTTGCATGTGTTAAGCACGCCGCCAGCGTTCGTCCTGAGCCAGGATCAAACTCTCCAATAAGGAATGAGTTCGATCGCTCCGAACAACACTGACAAGTAATGTCAGTTGTCCAGTAACAATCTCAAAGGAAACCTCTTGACGAGGTTCATAAATTTACTGGCTATTCGGCACGCTGTTGAGTTCTCAAAGAACACGCGCTCACCATCTTGTCCCGCGTCTTACCGCGGTTCATTCCGGGGCTTTGTGTTTCGTTCTGGTTGAAGCTTAGCTCGTTCGTTTTCGCGGTGTCAAATCGGCCGGTTTCGGCTTCTCGGCTCCGCGATGAACTCGCTTTGCATTCACTTTGTTCTGTTTCCAGAGCGGAGGCAGCACGCTGTGCTGCTTATTCGTTTCTGGGAGCTGACGCCGCAGTAGTGTACTCGGCCCGATTCGCGGTGTCAACCGCTCGTTCCGAGGTTCTTGCTGGCGACTCGGTAAAAGTTACTCATGACCTTCGCCGGTGTCAAATCGCCTGGTCAGCGGCCTGCCGGAGGGGTACGGCGACCTGCGGGCCGGGGCCCTTGGGCGTCACGGGACGCGGTCGCAGCCACAGCGAGGTGGTCCGCATGCCCTCCATCGCGGCCACGATCTGCTCCGGCGTGGCGGGCTCGCGGGTCGCCACGGGCACCAGGTCGTAGCCCCAGATGCGGAACTCCTTCAGGACCGTGACCGGATCGTCGCCGAAGCCCTCCGTCGCCGAGGCGGAGAACTCGAGGAACACGTGCGGCCGATCCCGGCGCAGCAGGCGCACGAGTCCGGCCAACGCCCGGTGGCCACGGCCCGGCGCGTCCACCCGGACCACCGACAGCCTGCGGCCCTGCAACGACGGCACGGCTTCCAGCTCCTTGTCGAGCCTGGTGGCACGCACGCGCGGCACGTCCTCGCCCGCCCCTTCCGGCAGCGGCTCGACCGACACCCCGCCGGTCAACGACGGCCTGGTGGTCAGCTCGCCGGTGCTCTCCCACGCGGCGGCGTCGACCAGCACGAGCTGCTGCGCCACCCGTTCGGGCAGGTTCACGTCGACGTTGTGCCGCAGCAGGGCCCGCGCGGACGGGCACGGTTCGACCGCGACCACCGCGCCACCCGTGCCGAACCGGCTGAGCATCCGCACGGTCTGGTACCCCACGTACGCGCCGACGTCGAGGAAGATGCCGTCCGGCTCGACCACCGAGTCGATCAGCTCCGACAGGTCGGTCTCCCACACCCCGTTGCTGGACAGCATCGGGAGCATGAACGCGTCGTCCGCCGGCAGGCGCAGCAGGCCGACGTCGGTCAGCACGAGCGAGCTGCGCGGCACGACCTCGCCGTGCCGCTCGTGCTCGCGCACCACCACGCGGCGCAGGGCGTCGGCGGTCTGCTGTGCCTGGTTGGCGGCGCGGAGCCCGGCGTCGAGCCTGGCGTCACGCTCCCGGAACGCGTCCACGACCTTGGCCTCGAGCGAGTCGATCCGGTCCAGGGTGCGCTCGAGGGCGACGGCGAGCTTGTCGATGCGCTGGGCCAGGGCGTCGCCCTGCTTGGCGCGCTTCGCCGCCTCGGCGACCACGGCGTCCTCGATCTCGCGCAGCCGCCGTCCCTGGCCTGCCATGTCGGCGCGGACCCGGACCACGCCGTCGTCGATGCCCACGAGCTGGTCGGCGAGGTGGCCCTGGTGCTCGGTGTGCTGTTCCAGCTCGGCGCGCAGCACCTCCAGCTCGCCGAGGCCGATGCCGGTGGACATGTCGTCCTGGCGGCGGACCACCTCGGAGACCGTGCGCTCGACCCCGTCGACCAGCGACGTGAGCACGTTGCGCATGTGGTTGTCGTAGTGGTCGAGGACGCGCAGGACGACCTTGCGCAGTTGCGGCGCCATGGGCGTGCGGCTGGCCGTGCCGACGTCGGGTTGGCGCAGCAGGGCGTGCTTGGCCGAGTGCAGCGCCTTGAGCGGGTCGACGGTCGGCGCGGGCTTCGCGCGGCGGGCGCGCCAGCCGCGGTAGGCGTGCTCGACGCGGTCGCGGAGGACTTCGCCGATCTTGGCGACGTCACGGGTGGCGCGGAGGTGGTCGCGCCCCTTGATGCCGATCGCGACGGCCGTGGGCAGGTCGTCGGCGAGGGCGCGCATGAGCTTGGCGGCGGCCTGGACGTCGGGTTCGACGCCTTGGCGGCACGGCACGAAGATCGCGGCGGCCTTGTCGAACTGCTCGGCGACCGCGCCGTGGTCGGAGGTCAGGATCGGCGTGGCGCGGGCGGCGTGCCCGGCGAGGGTGTGCGCGATCCGGTCGCACGCGCCACCGCGGTGCAGGTGGACGAGGCAGTCGACGGGGCCCAGTGTGTCGACCAGCTCGATGCGCGGGTCGGCGGCGGTGGCCAGGCGCAGGCGTTCGGCGGCTTCGGGGTGCGCGTCGGCGTGGGTGACCTCGATGCGCAGCGTGACGTCGTTGCGGTCGGGGAAGGCGGAGAGGAACGCGGAGACCGCGCCCAGCACGTTGCCCGCGCGGTCGACGGCGTGGTCGGCGAGGGCACCGAAGATCACGCCTTCGTGTGACTCGCGAGGCTGGTCTTCGGCTGGGGGGACGGGCAGCGGGAGGACGCGGACCGTCGGGCCGCCCTGGCGTTCGAGGGTGGCGCGGGTCGTCTCGGAGGGGACCCAGAGCTCGGCGGCGTCGGTCGGCTGCTCGTCGTCGAGGAGGTAGTCGACCACGAAGCGGCTGTCCGGGACGCGCTCGGTGGTGCCTCCGACGCGGATGACGACCGGGTAGCCGGCGGTGGTGGAGGTGGGCAGGCCGGAGGCGCGTGCGGCGGCGTGGACGAGGTCGGCGATCGGGCCGGTGCCGAGGACGGAGACGCCGAGCTGGTCGTGCAGGACGGTGGCCTCGGTGCGGGGGCGGGGCACGGCGTCGACCGGCAACCGGCCCGCCGCGACGCCGACGCTCGCGCACCAGTCGCGGAACGCCGGGGCGTCCGCGCCGAACGGGTCGGGGAACTGGGTGCGCAGGGCCGGGTCGGAACGCCAGAGGGCGGCGGCCCAGCGCGTGCTGCCGGGGAGGTCGGGTGCCGGTTCGCTGGCCCAGGCCACGAACCCGGCTCCGCCGTCGGGGCCGAAGGCGGGGGGTGGGGTGGTGCGGGCCGGGGACGCGGCGGGGCCGGCGGCCGGTCTGGTGGTGGAGCCGGGGGTTGAGGGGCGCGCGGGCTGATCGGTCGAGGACGGCGCGGTCGAGGACTCGGGCAGGGCTGCGGGCTCGGGCCGGTCAGCGGCGGCACGCTCGGGCTGGTCGCCGGGAGCGCGCTCGACTTCACCGGCGGCAGGCGGAGGCAGCGTCCCCGAGGACCCGGGGGAAGCGACCCGCTCGACCTGGTCGGCGGCGGGCGTGGGCGGCTCGGGCCGGCCGGTGGGGACAGCGGTGCCGTTGGTGGCGTCCGTGGCGGGGCGGTCGGTCGCCGGGGTCGCCTCGGCCGGCGGTGCGGCGGCTGCGGTGCCGTTGGTGGTGGGGGGCGTGGCGGACGGCCGGACGTCGTTCGGCGGCGTCGCGGGCTCGGGGGCCGGTGGCTCGCCGGGGGTCCAGCCTTCGGGGCTGAAGGCGGAGCCCGGGTGGGAGCGGGCGGTGGTGCGGTAGTCCGCGCGCAGGGCGTCCGGGATCTGGGTGCCGTCGGCGAGTTGGCCGAAGCCGTAGCGGACCCGTTGGGGTGAGTGGCCCTTGCGCACCAGTTCGGCCCGGTAGGTCGTGCACAGCTCGGCCAGCAGCGGGTGTTCGGAGAGCAGGACGCGGGGGCGGTCGGTGAAGTCGGCGGACAGCAGCCACGGGCGGTGGGGGTCGAAGCCCGCGAAGTGGACCGTGCGGATCGGCTCGCCGAGGGTGGTCAGGGTGCCGTCGGGGCGGCGGTGCAGGTCGCGCTGGGCGGCGTTCCACACCGACAGGCCGACCGTGGCGTCACGCAGCACGTGCAGGTTGACCAGGGCGGGTGCCATGTCCAAGACGGCCTTGGTGGCGTCCGGGGTGCGGCGCAGCTGGTCGGCCAGCGAGCGCAGGAACGGCTCGGCACCCGGCGCGACCAGCAGGAAACCCGGGTCGAAGACGCCCGTTTCGAGCAGCTCGGTCGGCGTGGGGCGCAGGCCGTCGTCCGGCAACGGGCGCAGCGCCCTCGGCAGCAGCACGAGCGGGCCGCGGCGGACCGCGGACTCGACCACGTCGGTCAGCGGGCCGAGGACCTGCACCCACGGGTCCAGGCACAGCACCGGCACGCCCTGGCCCAGCAGTTGCTCCAGCAGCTTGGGCCGCAGCGCCCCGCACAGCTGAGCGGCCGTGCAGCCGGTCGCCAGTTCCGCCAGCTCTTCCCGGCTCATCCCCAGGTCGGCGGGGGTGACCAGGCCCGGGCCGGAGTGCTCCGGCGCGGCGTCGACCACCAGCGCCAGGAACCTGGCCTGCGGGTGGTTGGCCAGGAACGAGCTGGACAGCACCTTCACCGCGGGCAGGTCGGCGGCGGTGGCCACCGTGCAGGCGATGAACGTGGGACGGGATTCCGGACGCGCGGGCACCTCGGTCACGGTCTGCAAACCTAGCTTCTCCGAGTGCCCGGTGTGCACCACCCGCACAGGCGTCTCCCTCACAGGACGGGCAACAGGTTGCGCAGCTCGTACGGCGTCACGCTGCGTCGGTACCCGTCCCACTCGGCCCGCTTGTTGCGCAGGAAGAAGTCGTACACGTGCTCGCCCAGCGCTTCGGGGAGCAGTTCGGAGTTCTCCATCTCGGTCAACGCCTCGCCGAGGTTCTGCGGCAGGTTGTCGTACCCGGCGGCGCGCCGCTCCCGGTCGGTCAGCGACCACACGTCGTCCTCGGCGGGCGGCGGCAGCTCGTAGCCCTTCTCGATGCCCTTGAGCCCGGCCGCCAGGATCACCGCGTACGCCAGGTACGGGTTGCAGGCCGAGTCGAGGGAGCGGATCTCCACCCGGCGCGACGACGACTTGCCCGGCGAGTACATCGGCACGCGCACCAGCGCGGACCGGTTCGCGTGGCCCCAGCACACGGCCGTCGGCGCTTCGCCGCCCACGATCAGGCGCTTGTAGGAGTTCACCCACTGGTTGGTCACGCCGGAGATCTCGCGGGCGTGCTTCAACAGGCCGGCGACGAACATCTTGCCGGTGTCGGAGAGCTGGTACGGGTCCTCGGCGTCGTAGAACGCGTTGCGGTCGCCCTCGAACAGGCTGACGTGCGTGTGCATGCCGCTGCCGGGCTGGTCGGTGAACGGCTTCGGCATGAACGAGGCGCGCACGCCCTGCGTGATCGCGACCTCCTTGATCACGTACCGGAACGTCATCACGTTGTCGGCCATGGTCAGGGCGTCGGCGTAGCGCAGGTCGATCTCCTGCTGGCCGGGCGCGCCCTCGTGGTGGCTGAACTCGACCGAGATGCCCATCGCCTCCAGCGCCTCGATGGCGTGGCGGCGGAAGTGGGTCGCGGTCTCGTGGCTGGTCTGGTCGAAGAAACCGCCGTTGTCGGCCGGGACGGGCTCGCTCCCGTCGTCCGGCAGACCCTTGAGCAGGAAGAACTCCATCTCGGGGTGCACGTAGCAGGTGAAGCCCGCTTCGCTGGCCTTGGCCAGGGTGCGGCGCAGCACGTGCCGCGGGTCGGCCCACGACGGCGCGCCGTCCGGCATGGCGATGTCGCAGAACATCCGCGCCGAGTAGTGGCTCTTGTCCGGCGTCTGCCACGGCAGCACCTGGAACGTCGACGGGTCGGGCTTGGCCACCATGTCCGACTCGTACACGCGGGCGAAGCCCTCGATGGCCGAGCCGTCGAAGCCGATGCCCTCGCTGAAGGCGCCTTCGAGCTCCGCGGGTGCGATCGCCACCGACTTGAGGAAGCCCAGGACGTCGGTGAACCAGAGCCGGACGAACCGGATGTCGCGTTCCTCGAGGGTGCGGAGCACGAACTCCTGCTGGCGGTTCATGACACGAAGCCTAGGTAAGGGAGGTCAACGGCGCGTTGCCGACTCGGCCGAACGTGCTGGGCCGTTTGCCGCGCCGAGAAGAATACGCAGGTCAGGGCCTTGCGGAAGCGTTCGGCCGTGCTGTCGGGTGGCTGGATCTACGATGCACCCATGCTCCCTCGTCGCGCCCTGATCGGGTCGCTCGTGCTCGCACTCGTGGCGGGCTGCACGTCGTCCGGTGGTGGCGGCGGTTCCCTGCCCGACGGGCCGGACCTGCTGGCCAAGGCGTCCGCCGGGATGAAGTCGGTGACCAGCACGCACTTCACCATCAAGGTGGACGGCGAGCTGCCGGGCGTGACGGTGAAGGACGCCGAGGGCGACCTGAACGCCGAGGGCCAGTCGCAGGGCCGGGCGAAGGTGGAGCAGTTCGGCCAGTTGATCGAGGTCGAGTACGTGCTGGTCGAGCGGGACCTGTACTTCAAGGGCCCGACCGGCGGGTTCACCAAGCTGCCCGCGGCGCTGGCGGGCCAGGTGTACGACCCGACCGCGATCCTGGACCCGGACAAGGGCGTGGCCAAGGTGCTGGCCGACGCGCGGGACGCGAGGACGGTGTCGGACGACGACGGGGTGGCGGTGGTCGAGGCGACCGTGCCGAAGGACGTGGTCGCCGGGCTGGTGCCGGGCATCGACGCCGACGTGGCCTCGCGGTTCTCGCTGAAGGACGAGCGGGTGCAGCAGGCGCTGTTCACCCTGCCGAGCGGGGCGAAGGTGACGATCGAGCTGTCCGACTTCAACAAGCCCGTCACCGTTTCGCCGCCCGCGTGAGCCCTGCCGTGGACGGTTCGGCGATGAACGCGGTCAAGGCGCGGCGGCTGGCGATCGGGGCCGGTGCGGCGGCGGTGCTGCTGGGCGCGCTGGACGCGTACGTGGTCGTCGGCGTGCTCGTGGACATGGTGCGCGACCTGGGCATCCCGGTGAACCACCTGGAACGCGCCACGCCCGTGGTGACCGGGTACCTGCTCGGCTACGTGGCCGGGATGCCGTTGCTGGGGCAGCTCTCGGACCGGTTCGGGCGGCGGCTGGTGCTGCACCTGTGCCTGGTCGGGTTCGCGGTGGGCTCGGCGGTGACGGCGCTGGCGGGTGACCTGCCGCTGCTGGTGGCCGGGCGGGTGGTGCAGGGCCTGGCCGGTGGCGCGTTGCTGCCGGTGACGATGGCGCTGGTCGCGGACCTGTGGGCGGCGGAACGGCGCGCGTCGGCGTTGGGCGTGGTGGGCGCGGCTCAGGAGCTGGGCAGCGTGCTGGGCACGCTGTACGGCGTCGGGTTGGCGTCGTTGTTCAACGCCTGGTCGTTCTTCGAGTCGGTGGAGCCGCAGAGCTGGCGGTGGGTGTTCTGGGTGAACCTGCCGCTGGCGGCGGTGGCGATGGTGGTCGTGCAGCTCACCGTGCCGCGGTCGGCCCGGTCGTCGGTGCGGATCGACTTCGTCGGTGGCGGGCTGCTGGCACTGGCGCTGTCGCTGCTGGTGGTGGCGCTCTACAACCCCGACCCGTCGCGGTCGGTGCTGCCGTCGTGGGGTTGGCCCGCGCTGGGCGCGTCGGCGGTGGTGTTCGCCGGGTTCGTGCTGTGGGAGCGGCGGTCGCCGGTGCGGCTGCTCGACCCGGCCGGGGTGGCGATGGGGCCGTTCCTGGCGTCGCTGGGCGTGTCGTCGGCGACCGGTGCGGCGTTGATGGTGACGTTGGTGGACGTGGAGCTGTTCGCGCAGACCGTGCTGGGGCGCGACTCGGCCGCGGCGGCGGCCATGCTGGCGCGGTTCCTGATCGCGTTGCCGGTGGGCGCGCTGGTCGGCGGGTGGCTCGCGGCGCGCACGCGGTCGGGTGACCGGTGGGTGTCGTTCGCGGGGCTGGTGATCGCGGGCGCGGCCTACGCGCTGATCGCGCGGTGGCCCGCTTCGGTGACGTCGTTCGTGGTGGGGCGGGACCTGGCGGTGGCCGGGTTCGGGCTGGGGCTGGTGATCGCGCCGGTGTCGGCGGCGGTGCTGCGGGTCGTGCCGGCGGCGCAGCACGGTGTCGCGTCGGCCGCCGTGGTCGTGGCGCGGATGACCGGGATGCTGGTCGGGGTGGCCGGGTTGTCGGCCTGGGGGCTGCACCGGTTCCGCGAGCTGACGGCGGACTTGAACACTCCGCTGCCGTTCGGGCTCACGCCGGAGGAGTTCGCCGAGCAGGCGGCGGCCTACCGCGAGGCGCTGACGGCGGCGTTGCTGACCGAGTACCACGAGATCTTCTGGATCACGGCGGTGATCTGCGGCATCGGCGCGGTGGTGTCGCTGCTGCTGCCCCGGGCCGGGTCGACCGCGGGAACGAACCACTCGGACGAGTGAACCGACCCTGCGTGGGCGGGTGGGTCGACGGACCATGGCCGCATGACACATCCCGATGCGAACACCGCTGGTCAGGCCGGACGCGGCGACGCGGAGGCCGGCCGCGGGCGAACGTTGTGGATCACCTTCGGGGTGATCACCCTGTTGATCGGCGTGGCCGTGCTGCTGTGGCCGGGGCTCACGCTGGTGACGGCGGCCGTGCTGTTCGGCCTGGAGATGCTCATCACCGGCGTGTTCTGGCTGGTCGGCTCGTTCACCGGCGGTGAACCGGGGCGGCAGCGCTGGCTGATGGCGGTGGCCGGGCTGCTGGCGCTGGTCGCGGGCATCCTGTGCCTGCGCGCGCCGTTCCAGACGATCGCGGTGCTGGCGCTGCTGCTCGGCGTGACCTGGGTCGTCGGCGGCGTGGCGGAGATCTTCCACGGGTTCGGCAAGAGCGGGTGGGCCGTGTTCTCCGGCGCGATCACCGCGCTCGGCGGGGTCGTGGTGCTGGTGTGGCCGGTGGCGAGCCTGATCGCGCTGGTCTGGCTGCTCGCCGTGGTGCTGATCGTGTTCGGGGCGATGGCCATCGCGGGCGGCGTCGGCGCGAACCGCAAGCCGCGCGCCAGGACGGCGGCCGCGCCCACCGGGACGACGGCCACCGCCTGACGAACGCGCTCAGCCCTCGCGCCAGCCGCTGGTGATCGGCAGCCTGCGGTCCCGCCCGAACGCCTTGAAGGTGATCTTCGTGCCCGGCGGGTACTGGCGGCGCTTGTACTCGGCCTTGTCCACCATGCGCAGCACCTTGTCGACCAGCTCGTGCGTGAAGCCCATCGCGATCAGGTCGCGGTAGCCCTTGTCGCCCTCGACGTAGTCGTCCAGCACCGAGTCGAGCAGCTCGTAGTCGGGCAGCGAGTCGGTGTCGACCTGGCCGGGGCGCAGCTCGGCCGACGGCGGCTTGGTGATCGAGTTCTCCGGGATCGGCGGCAGCTCGCCCAGCTTCTCCGCCTCGGCGTTGCGCCACCGCGCCAAGTCCCACACCAGCGTCTTGAGCACGTCCTTGATCGGCGCGAACCCGCCGACCGCGTCGCCGTAGATGGTCGAGTAGCCCACGGCCAGCTCGGTCTTGTTGCCGGTGGCCAGCACCAGGTGGCCGTGCTGGTTCGACAGCCCCATCAGCGTGACGCCGCGGCACCGCGCCTGGACGTTCTCCTCGGCGAGCCCGGTCAGCCCGAGCTGGTCCACGAACACGCCGACCATGTCCGCGATGGGCTGCTCCGAGTAGTGGCAGCCGGTGCGCTGGGCCAGGTCGTGGGCGTCGGACTTCGAGTGGTCCGACGAGTACACCGACGGCATCGACACGCCGTACACGTGGTCGGCGCCCAGGGCGTCCACCGACAGCGCGGCCACGACCGCCGAGTCGATGCCGCCCGACAACCCGAGCACGACCGACCGGAAGCCGTTCTTGTGCACGTAGTCGCGCAGGCCGGTGACGAGCGCGTGCCACACCTCCGCCTCGTCCGACAGCGGCTCGGCGGACTGCGGCACGGGCAGCGGCTCGTAGGCCGGCAGCGGGTCGTGGGTCAGGGTGCGGCGGTTGACCGTGAACCCGCCGTACGCGCCTTCCGTGCGCGGCGCGCCGCCCGGCAGGTCGAGGTCCAGCACGACCAAGTGCTCGACGAACTGCGGCGCGCGCGTGATCAGCGAGCCGTCCGCGCCGACCACCATCGTGTCGCCGTCGAACACCAGCTCGTCCTGCCCGCCGATCAGGTTCACGTACGCCAGCGGCGCGCGCGCCTCGACCGCGCGCCGCGCGACCAGCGGCAGCCGGGCGTCGTCCTTCTTGCGCTCGTACGGCGACGCGTTCGGCGAGACCACCAGGTCCACGCCCGCCTCGCCGAGCGCGGCGATCGGACCGCCGTCCTGCCACAGGTCCTCGCAGATCACCATGCCGACCTCGACGCCGTGCACGCGCACGGCGTCCAGCTCGTCGCCGGGCGTGAAGTAGCGGCGCTCGTCGAACACGCCGTAGTTCGGCAGGTGGTGCTTGTGCTGGCGGGCGACGACCCGGCCCCGGAACAGCACGGCGGCGGTGTTGCGCATGCCGCGCTCGTCGCGGTCGAGGTAGCCGACGAACACCGCCAGCTCGCCGCAGCCCTCGTCGTCCAGGCGGGACGCCAGCGCGGTCAGCGCCTCCTTGGACGCCTCCGCGAAGGACACGCGCAGCGCCAGGTCCTCGACCGGGTAGCCGGTCAGCGCCATCTCGGGGAAGACCGCGAGGTGGGCGCCCGCCTCCACGGCCTTGCGGGACCACTCGACGACCAGTTCGGTGTTGCCCGCCAGGTCGCCGACACAGGCGTTGACCTGGGCGAGGGCGAGTCGGAGCTGTGGCATGAGGGCATTCTCGCTCACCCGGAGCGGCCTTGGCGGCCGTTGTGTCCCACGAGTCACACCTACGATCGGGGACGTGCGCCGTCCGATGATGCTGTTCCTCGCCCTGCCGCTCCTCGCCTCGTGCACGAGCGTGCTGTCCGGGTCGCCCACCGCCGGGACGGCGCTGGAGCAAAGAGGACCGGCCGGCGCCGTGCCCGCCGGGTTGGAGCGGTTCTACGGCCAGCAGCTCGCCTGGGAGGACTGCGCGCCCTACGCCACCACCGGGACCACGACGTCGCTGTTCAAGAACAAGAAGTCGATCGAGTGCGCCCGGCTCGAAGTGCCCCTCGACTACACCCGGCCCGGAGACCGGACGATCAAGGTCGGGCTGCTCAGGCAGGCCGCGAGCGGTGACCGGATCGGTTCGCTCATCATCAACCCCGGTGGTCCCGGCGCGTCCGGCATGGCGGCGGCGGCGGGCATGGGCACGCAGGTGAAGTCGACACCGGTGGGTGAGCGGTTCGACCTGATCGGGTTCGACCCGCGCGGCATCGGGGCGAGCGAACCGCGGATCAAGTGCCTGACCGACGCCGAACGGGACGCCGACCGGCTCGACGACGACATCGACACGTCACCGGCGGGCCTGGCGCAGACCGAGGCGGAGAACAAGGCCTACGCCGACAAGTGCGCCTCGATGACCGGGGTCGACGTGTTGGCCAACGTCGGCACCCGGGACGTCGTGCGCGACCTCGACGTCATGCGGTCCGCGCTCGGCGACGAGAAGTTGACCTATTTGGGGTACTCCTACGGCACGCACATCGGCGCGGCCTACGCGCAGGCGTTCCCGGGCAACGTGCGGGCGCTCGTGCTCGACGGCGCGGTGGACCCGACGCAGAACCAGGTCGAGTCGCTGATCGCGCAGGGCGCGGGGTTCCAGAAGGCGTTCGACGCGTTCGCCGCGTGGTGCGCGAAGAGGCAGGACTGCGCGCTGGGCACCGACCCGGCGAAGGCGAACCAGGCGTTCCGGGACCTGACGCTGCCGCTCGTGCAGCGGCCGGTGGCGGTCAGGGACCGGAAGCTGTCGTACAACGACGCGATCACCGGTGCCATCCAGGCCATGTACTCGGAGGAGCTGTGGGCGCCGCTCAACACCGGGTTGACCGAGCTGAAGAACAACCGCGGTGACGTGCTGATGCTGCTGGCCGACAACTACTTCGACCGGGACAAGGAAGGCCGGTACTCCACGATCACGGACGCGTTCGTGGCGGTGAAGTGCGTGGACGAGCCGCGCGTGACCGACAAGAACGTGCTGAACGACGTGGCGCGGCGGTACAAGGCGGCCGCGCCGTTCCTGGACGACGGCCAGCCGCCGGGCGCGGCGCTGGACGCGTGCGCGTTCTGGCCCGTGCCGCCGAGCGTGCAGGAGCACAAGCCGGTGTCCGGCCTGCCCCCGGTGCTGGTCATCTCCACCACCGGCGACCCGGCCACGCCGTACGAGGCCGGGGTCAGCCTGGCGAAGGAGCTGGGTGGCGGGCTGCTGACGTTCGAGGGCAACCAGCACACCGTCTACTTCCACGGCAACGAGTGCGTGGACGAGGCCGGGCACGCGTACCTGGTGGAGCTGACGCTGCCGCCGGAGGGGACGCGCTGCTCCTGACCGTCAGGCTTCCCACCGGGCGCGCAGGACGCCGTCGGCGTCGGGAAGCACGGCGGTGAGCAGCGGGTGCCGCTCGTGCGAGTAGACGGAGATGGCCATCGCCGCGCGTGCTCCGGCGAGCTGTGCGGGCAACCGCGGGTAGTCCTCCTCGTCGACGGTGCACGAGGTGATCCGACCGTCCGGGTGCTCCCAGACGAGGTCGGACCTGCCTTCCTCCGGTAGGTCGCGGAGCACGGCGGCGACGTCGTGGTCGAGGTCGGGCCACACGAGCAGCCGGGCCCGGGGCGTGAGCCGGGCCCGGACCGCGCCGACGTCGGCGGCGGTGAGGCGGTGCCACCGGGAGGCGTTCCCCACGTACCCCTCCTCCAGGACCACCGCGCCGCGACCGGCGGCGAGCCCGGTCAACTCGGCCCAGAAGGCGTCGTCGGCCGGGCGCTGCGGTGCGGGCACGTCGTACGACGGGTCGTACGGGGACGAGTCCAACCGTTCCGGGAACAGTCCGAGGGACTCGGTGCGGCCAACCGCCTCGTCGCAGGGCTCGGCGCTGCCGACGTACATGTACTGGTCGTAGCCGACGTGGACGAAGAACCTCCCCTCCACTTCCAACCGGCACCACGCGCCGTTGTCGCGGAGCATGACCCGCACCAGCTCGAGGCCGGTGTCCAGGGACACCTCCGCGCCGTCGTGGTAGCCGGTCAGGTCCGGCGGGAACAGCCCGGCCAGGCCGTGCCCCTCGATCGGCGCCTCGGCGCCGAAGTGGACCAGGCCCGTGACGTGCGGATCGCGAACGGTCAAGCGGTGGACGCCGGTGGCTCGCGCGAAGGCGTCCGCGGCGGACAGGTAGGCCGCTTCCACGGCACCGTGGTCGCTGGTGATGTCCTCGGGACCGTTGTAGTGACCGTGTTCGTCGCGGTCGGCGGGGTCGTACTTGGTGATCCGGAAGACGTGCGGCAGGGACATGATCAGCGGTTGGCCAGGCCGTCCACGCGCAGGGTCGCGGAGTCGTCCCGGTGCGCGCCGGTGCCGCCGACGTGCTTGTCGCTGATCGTGGTGCCGTTCTTGAGCACGTGGTACAGCGCCATGCCGTGACCGCGGCCCAGGTCGTAGTCGTCCTTCAGCCACTGGAGGACGACGCCTGCCTTGGTGGTCGCGTCGTACCCGCGCTCGCCCGCCTCGGCCAGCAGCTCGGCCGGCGTCTTGCCGGTCTTGCGCTCGATGGTGTCCAGGTACGCCTGGAAGGACATGGCCTGCTCCTCGTTCGTCGGTGTGCGGCCAGCCTAGGACAACTCTTCCTGTCTTGACAAGTTTTATTGTCGGCCTAGATCCAGAGCAGCTCCGAGCCCTTGAACAGGTGCAGGCAGCTCTCCGGACCTTGCAGGCTCATCCGGAGGCTGCCGTCCTCGGACACGACTTGCGCGCCGTCCTCGAATTCCAGGCCCCAGGCCGCCACGTGCAGCTCCGGCACCCGCTCCACCACGGCGAACAGGCGCGGAGCCTCTTCCGCCACCAACTCACGCTCTTCACCAGTCATAAGCGAGACGCTAAACCTGAGCGCTCAGGTTGAATAGTCGCCTGACCGGGTGACTGGATGGCCGCGCGGGCTCGGGCAGACTGGCGGTGATCAAGCGAGGAGACCCATGACCACCAGCGGTCAGAGCCCGACCGACTACCGCGCACGACTCGCCGAGCGCCTCAAAGAACTCATGCGGCGCAGCGGCAAGGACCGGGCGGACATCATGCGGACCTTGGGCTGCTCGGTGTCGAAGGTCGGCACGATCCTGCGCGGTGACACGTCGGTGCCGCCGCTGGAGCTGGCCGCCTTGCTGGACCTGTTCGGAGTCGAGGGCGAGGAGCGGGCCGACCTCGTCCACCTCGGCGAGGAAGCTCGGCGGCGCAGGCCGAAAACTCCTTGGGGCGCGGCGATCCCGGACCGGTTGCGGAAGTTCTTCAACACCGAGGAGACCGCGCGGAAGATCGAGCTCTACCGACCGGACCTGCTGCACGGGCTGGTGCAGACCGAGGCGTACGCGCGAGCGGTGATCGAGACCAACTCGGCGCTGCACCCCACCGAGGTCGAGCACCTGGTGCAGGCGAGGATGGCCAGGCAGGCGCGGTTGACCGGGCCGAACCCGCCGGACTACACGCTGGTGATCAGGCAGTCGGTGCTGCGGGCCCCGGTCGGGTCGCCGGAGACCCGGTTCGAGCAGTTGCAGCACCTCAAGACGCTGTCCCGGTTGCCGCACATCACCATCCGGATCATTCCGGACAGCGTGGGCCTGACGAGCGCGCTCTACTTCCCCTTCATGATCCTCACGCCGTCCGGGGACCGCGCCAAGACCGTGTACGTGGAGACGTTGACCGACGGGCTGCTGGTGGACGAGGAGAGCCGGATCTCCCACTACGAAGCCGTTTTCCGGGAACTCGTGGCGGTCTCGGTCACCGACCTGCTTGATAGCGTTGAGGCATGACGTGGCGGAAGAGCAGCTACAGCGGTAACAGCGGTGGCGATTGCGTCGAGCTGCGGGCCGGACTCGACGCCGTGCGGGACTCGAAGAACGCCGACGGGCCCGTGCTGGAGTTCAGGCCTGCTGCTCTGAAGGCGTTCTTGACAGCTCTGCGGACCAGCTCGCGAGGAGCTTGAGGCGCTCCTCGGTGGGTGAGCCCACGCGAGCGGTGTAGACCCCCAGCACCACGTCCGGGTCGCCGGACGGTCGCAGGGTCTCGTAGTCGAGGTCCAGGTCGCCGACCACCGGGTGGTGGATGAGCTTGACCCCGTGGGTCTTCTCCAGCACCTTGTGCTGCGCCCACAGCTTGCGGAACGTCTCGTCCTTCACCGACAGCTCCCCCACCAACGCGGCCAGGCGCGCGTCGTCCGGGTACCGGCCCGCGTCGAGCCTGAGGAACGCCACCATGTCGTTGGCGACGGAGGGCCAGTCGCGGTAGAACGTGCGGGCCTCGGGCCACAGGAACGTCTGCTTGGCGCAGTTGCGCTCCTCCGCCGGCAGGTCGCCGAAGCCGTACAGGGCGTCGGCCAGCGGGTTGTAGGCCAGGACCTCGGCGCGGCGGCCCATCGCGAACGCGGGCACGTCGTCCATCATGTCGAGCAGCCGCCGCAAGCCCGGCCGGACGCGTTGGGGCGCGGGGCGTCTCGACGGCGCGGGGCGGACCAGGTTGCGCAGGTGGGCGCGCTCGGTCTCGTCCAAGCGCAGCACGCGGGCCACGGCGTCGAGCACCGCGTCCGAGACGGCGGGCGTGCGGCCCTGCTCCAGGCGCATGTAGTAGTCCACGCTGACGCCCGCCAACATCGCCAGCTCCTCGCGGCGCAGGCCGGGGACGCGGCGCCGACCGCCACCGGGCAGGCCCACGTCGTCCGGGCGCACGCGAGCCCGGCGGCTGCGGAGGAATTCGCCGAGGTCGTGGTTCACCCACCCAGTATGGCCGCGCCGCACCCGCGGAGCCTGGGTACTGCCAGACCTAGGGAACGCCGTCCCACAGGTGGACCAGCACCTCATGTCCGGGTCGCGACCAGGGCCAATGTTGTTGCCATGACCTACGACCTGAACAACCGCACTGCCGTTGTCACCGGTGCCGCGAGCGGCATCGGGGCCGAGATCGCGCTCGTCCTCGCCCGGTCCGGGGCGAAGGTCGCGCTGCTGGCCCGCCGGGCCGACCGGCTCACCGAGCTGGCCGGGAAGATCGCCGCCGAGGGCGGGCAGGCGCTCGCCGTCGCCGCCGACGTGACCGGCGACCTCACCGAGGCCGTGGAGGCGGTCCACACCGCCTTCGGCCGGGTCGACCTGGTGGTGAACAACGCGGGCGTGATGCTCGCGAACCCCATCGCCGACGGCCGCGACGACGAGTGGCACCGGATGATCGACACGAACCTCAAGGGCCTGCTGAACGTGACCAAGGCGTTCACCGCGGACCTGGTCGAGGCCGGTGCGACCGGCACCGCCGACCTGGTGAACATCTCGTCCATCGGCGCGCACCTGACGTTCCCGAACTACGCCGTCTACACGGCCACCAAGGCCGCCGTGACGCACCTGTCGGCGAACCTGCGCACGGAGCTGGGGCCGCGGGGCGTGCGGGTGACGAACGTCGAGCCCGGTCTCGTGCACAGCGAGCTGGCCGACCACATCGACAACCCGGACGTGTCGGCGCACCTGGCGCAGTGGCGGGCGGAGATGCCGCCGCTGAACCCGGCGGACATCGGTGACGTGGTCGGGTTCGCCACCAGCCGGCCGAAGCACGTGAACCTGCGGCAGCTCGTGGTGCTGCCGACCGTGCAGGTCTGACGTCGGTGAGCCGCCCACCTCGTCGGGGGGGGTGGGCGGCTCAGGTCGACCGGCGGTGGCGGTAGGCGCGTTGCTGGCACGCTCGCGAGCAGTACGCGCGGGGTCGGCCGGAGGCGGGCTGCGCCACCGGAGCGCCACACACCCGACAGGTTTCATCACGCTTTACATCACGCTTCTGGACGAGCAGCTCGATGCTGTCCAGCAGCCGCGACAAGCCGAACTCGAACGGGTCGACCGGCTGGTCGAAGCCGCCCGCCTCCCAGAGCCCGGTCAGCACCGGGTAGCGGTCGAAGCGGGCGAACAACGCGTCCCGCTCACCCCACCACTGCTCGTCGCTCACGCCGGTGCCGCGCTCCACCCGGGCCGCCTCGACCAGGGCGGACGCCTCGGCGTCCACGAACCGGCCGACCAGGGTCACCGCCGCGACCACCTCGGCCGGCGGGAGACCGGTGCCGGCGACGATGCCCAGCGCGTGCTCGTAGTGGGCCAGCGCGTTGGGCCCCGGCACGTGCCGCCCCCTCGCCTCGGCCAGCCACGGGTGCCGTTTCCGCAGTTCCCAGGCGTGCCGGGCGAACGCCTCCAGCTCGGTGCGCCACTCGGCACCCGTCGACGGTGGCGGGTCGCCCAGCACGGCGTCACGCATCAGGTCGACCAGGTGCTCGCGGCCGGGCACGTGCCGGTACAGGGACATGGTGGTGAAGCCCAGCCGTTCGGCGACCTTGCGCATCGACAGCCCGGCCAGCCCCTCGGCGTCGGCCACCTCGACCGCCGCGCCGACGACCGCCTCCAGGCTCAGCCCCGGCCGGCCGCCCCACAGCAGCTCGACCGAGCGGTCGGGATCGCCCGCTTTCCCCATCACGCCTCCATGCTATACCTTTTGTGTTTACGCCATAAACACCTTGGGGGCTGTTCATGACCGACTTCCACGTCTCTCCTGCCGGGGACGACTCCGCCGAGGGCACCGCCGACCGCCCGTTCCGCACACTGGAGCACGCCCGCCGCGCGGCCCGTGCGGCGGGCGGTGACGTCACCGTGCACCTGCGGGCGGGCACGCACGTGCTCACCGAGCCGTTCGAGCTGACCGAGGACGATTCCCGCGTCGTCTACCAGGCGTTCGGCTTCGGCACCGACGCCCGGGAGGACGCCGTGATCAGCGGCGGGCGGGTGCTCACCGGGCAGCGGGACCCGGACGGGGTGTGGCTGTCCGAGGTCGGCGACCTCGTCACCCGGCACCTCGTGGTGGACGGACGGCGGGTCGAGCGCGCGGGCGTGGACGGGCTGCCCGGCACCGTGCGCCGCACCGACACCGGTTACGCCACGGACGCCGCGTTGGACTGGCGGAGCCCGGCGGGCGTCGAGTTCGTGCACCGGGGCGTCTACCCGTGGTCCGAAGCGCGCTCGGCGGTCGCGTCCGCCACGCCCGACGGCGAGATCACGATGGCGCAACCCGCGTTCGACTGGGCGCGGGACGTCTACAACTCCGAGTGGGACGGCCACCGCTCGACCGGCCTGCCCGAGCCGACCCGGGTCGAGAACGACCCCGCGTTCCTGACCCCCGGCACGTTCGCGCTGGACCGCGCGCGGCACGTCCTGCACTACCTCCCGCGCCCGGACGAGGCCGAACCGCACGTCGTCGCCCCCGTCCTGGAGGTGCTGGTGCGGGCCACCGGCGTGCGGGACGTGGCGTTCCGGGGCCTGACGTTCGCCGACACCACGTGGCTGCGGCCGGGCGGCGGCCGGGGGTTCCTGCACTACCACGCGAACGGCTTCCACGACGGCGGCGCGATCGGGCGGGTCGACGTGGCCGAGGGCGCGTGGTTGACCGTGCCCGAGGAGCCGGCGCGGATCCCCGCCGCCGTGCAGCTGCACGGGACGACCGGCGTGCGGTTCGAGGGCTGCCGGTTCACCAGGCTGGGCGCGACCGGGCTCGGCGCGACCGGCGGCGCGGACCTGGTGGTGCGCGGCTGCGACTTCGACACCCTCGCCGCCTCTGCCATCTCCGTCACCGGCACGCGGCAGGCGCTGGTCGAGGACAACCTCGTCGGGCACGTCGGGCTGGACCACTCCGGCTCGGCCGGCATCGCGTTCCTGGACACCGAGGACGGCGTGATCACGCACAACCACGTGCACGACGTGCCGCACAACGGGATCGTCGCCGGACCGTCGCGCGGCGGCACCCGCATCACGCGCAACCTGGTCACCTCGACCATGGGGGTGCTGGCCGACGGCGGCGGCGTCTACCTGTCCGGCCCGCAGGGCGACTCACCCGCCAACGGGGCCGTGATCAGCGGGAACGTCATCGAGGACACGCGCACGCCGTACAACTTCGGGCTCTACACCGACTACGGGGCCACGTGGGTGGAGGTCGAGGGGAACGTCGTCACCCGCGCCGACAACACCGCCGTCCTGCACGTCCACCCGCCGCTGGAGCACGTCGCCTACCGCGGCAACTTCTTCGACGCGGACCCCGTCGGCAGCGACGCCGTGCCGGACGGCGTCACGTACGAGGGCAACACCACCATCGCCGACCCGGCCGGGTTCGCCGCCGCCACCGCCGCCATCCGGGCCCGCGCCGGGCTGCTCACGACACGGGCCTGACGAACGGGAACAGCACGGTCTGCCGGATCGACGTGCCGGTGAGCATCATCAGCACCCGGTCCACGCCCAGGCCGAGACCGCCGGTGGGCGGCATGCCGTGCTCCAGCGCGACCAGGAAGTCCTCGTCCAGCTCCATCGCCTCGATGTCGCCGCTGGCCGCCTGCAACGACTGCGCCTCCAGCCTGCGGCGCTGCTCCAGCGGGTCGGTCAGCTCCGAGTAGGCCGTGCCGATCTCCGCCCCGAACGCCACCAGGTCCCACCGTTCGGCCAGGCGGGGATCGGCACGGTGCTGCCGGGTCAGCGGCGAGACCGAGGTCGGGAAGTCGGTGTAGAAGGTCGGCTCGACGGTGTTCGGCTCGACCAGCTCGTCGTACGCCTCCTGCACCAGCGCGCCGTGGTCGGCGTCGTCGTTCGGCTCGATGCCGCGGCCGGCCAGCAACGACCGCAGCTCCGCCGACGGCGTGTCGGGCGTCACGGTCGTGCCCAAGGCCGCGGACACGGCGGAGTGGACCGGGACGACCGGCCACTCCCCCGAGATGTCGACCTCCACGCCGTCGCGCACGGCCACGCGGCGGCCGTGCGCGGCCACGGCGGCGTGCTGCACGAGTTCCCGCACGAGGTGCAGCATCGTGGTGTAGTCGGCGTAGGACTGGTAGGCCTCCAGCATGGTGAACTCGGGGTTGTGCGAGGCGTCCGCGCCCTCGTTGCGGAAGTTGCGGTTCAGCTCGAACACCCGGTCCACGCCCGCCACGCACAGCCGCTTCAGGTACAGCTCGGGCGCGATGCGCAGGTACATGCGCATGTCGTAGGCGTTGATGTGGGTGACGAACGGCCGGGCGTTCGCGCCGCCGTGCACGGTCTGGAGCATCGGCGTCTCGACTTCGAGGTAGCCGCGGTCGTGCAGGAAGTCGCGGACGGCGCGCACGACGTCGCTGCGCAGCCGCAGCATCCGCGCCGAGTCGTCGTTCACCACCAGGTCCAGGTACCGCCGGCGGACCCGGGCCTCCGGGTCGGACATGCCCTTGCGCTTGTCCGGCAGCGGGTGCAGGCACTTCGCCGTCACCGTCCACCCGTCGGCCAGCACGGACAGCTCGCCCCGCTTGGACCGGATCACCTCGCCGCGCACGCCCACGTGGTCGCCGAGGTCCACCCCCGCCTTCCACGCGGTCAGGTCCACGCGGGAGGCGTCCAGCATGAGCTGCACCTCACCGGTGAAGTCGCGGACCCGGGCGAAGCACAGGCCGCCGAGCTCGCGCAGCGCCACGACCCGGCCGGTCACCGACACGGTCTCCCCGAGGCGTGCGCGGGCTTCGGCCAGGGAGTGGTCGCGCGGGTAGTTCACCGGGTACGGGTCGATGCCGTCGGCGCGCAGCCGGTCGAGCTTGGCGATGCGGACACGCACCTGCTCCGGGCGGCGGACCTGCTTGGGCTCGACCTTGATCGCGTCGATCTCGGCGACCGCGGCGGCGAAACCCGAGCCGGCCGTCCCGGAGCGCAGCGCACGCGACGAACCGCGCTGGAACAGCGACCGCAGGCTCGGCACGAACCCCTCGGCCACACCCGCCGCGACGCTCACCCGGGGCAGGTGGCGGGCCCGGGTGAAGCACAGGTAGCGGGGCAACCACTCCGGGCCGTACTTGGCGTTGGACCGGTACAGCGATTCGAGCTGGAAGAACCGGGACGCGAGGCCGAGCACGGCGCGCCAGGTCCGCAGCACCGGGCCCGCGCCGATCCGCGCGCCCTCCTCGAACACCGCGCGGAACATGGCGAAGTTCAGCGATACGCGCTGCACGCCCAACCGCGGGGCGGCGGCCACCAGCTCGGCCACCATGAACTCGTTCAGGCCGTTCTCCGCGGCGCGGTCGCGGCGCATCAGGTCCAGCGACAGCCCGCGCCTGCCCCACGGCACGAACGACAGCAGGCCGCGCAGCTCGCCGTGCGCGTCGTAGGCCTCGACCATCACGCACCGGCCGTCGGTCGGGTCGCCCAGCCTGCCCAGCGCCATCGAGAAGCCGCGCTCGGTCGCCGCGCCCCGCCACCGCTGCGCCAGGTCCAGGATCGAGGCCAGTTCGTCGGCCGGCACCTCGGCGTGCCGCCGCACGCGGGCGGTGTACCCGGCGCGTTCCACCCGGCTCACCGCCTGCCGCACGGCCTTGCGCTCCGGGCCGGTCAGGGTGAACTCGCGCACGTCCAGCACGGCCTCGTCGCCGATCTCCAGCGCCTTCAGGCCCGCCGCCGCGTACACGTGCGCCCCGCGTTCGCTCGCACCCAGCACGCCCGGCAGCCAGCCGTACCGCCGTGCCTCGGCCAGCCACGCGTCCACCGCCTGCGGCCACGCCTCCTCGTCCCCGATCGGGTCGCCGCTGACCAGCGCCGTGCCGGCGAGCACCCGGTAGGTGAGCGCCGCCCGGCCGTCCGGGGCGAACACCGCGCTCTTGTCGCGGCGGGTGGCGAAGTAGCCCAGCGAGTCCGGCTCGCCGTGCGCCGCCAGCAGCCGCCGCACGGCCAGTTCCTCGGCGTCGTCCAGCGACCGGCTCGACCGCACGCCGCGGAAGAACACCCGCAACGCGGCGATGGCCACGAGCGTGCCCCCGAACCCGAGCAGGACGCTCAGCCACGCCGGGCCCTCGCCACCGCGGCGCTGCGGCAGCACCTCACCGGTGATCTGGTTCGCCGCCCACGCCAACCGGTGCCACGTGCCGTGCAGGTGCCCCGGAAACAGCTCGGTCAGACCCCAGCCGAGCAGCGACAACGCCACGATCCCGCCGAGCAGGACGACGAGCGTCTGCCGCCAGGCACCGGCCGCCAGCTCGGCCGGGAACGCGTCCTTGACCGCGAGCAGCAGCACGATGACCGCGACCGTGACGACGACGAAACTGCCGAGGTCGATGGTCACCCGCACCCGGTCCGGTGACTCGTCGGGGCCGAGGAAGGGCGCCGGGTCGAGCCAGAAGCGGATGATGAGGAGCACCACGACACCCGCGTTGAGCACCTGGAACAGCAGCAACGCCCACAGGGCGGCTCTCTTGCGCCTGCGCAGCGCGGCACCGAGCACCACCAGCACGAGGGCGATGAAGAGGTTCGCCTCCACGGGCAGGCCGAGCAGGTAGGAGACCCGGAGAATGCCCTTGGCGAGGTCGGACTCCTCGTCGAGCAGGAACAGCAGCAGCGATGCCGCGGCCGCCGCCTGGACGACGGTCGCGACCACGCCCGCCGTCCGCCACTTCCACTTGGCCACCGCCACGACGCACTCCCAGGAGGTTCCGGTTGTCCACCATGGTCGCCTCACTCGCCGGACTCGTGCACGTGCGGACGTCCGGACGGGTCGACGGGCCCACCGCGGTGCTCAGCTCGGCGCTGGGCGGCGCGTGGTTCGACTGGGACGCGGTGGTGGCGTTGCTGCCCGACGCGCACGTGCTGGTGTTCGACCGGCCGGGCACCGGGTGGTCCGAGCCCGCGGCGGCGCCCGCGACGCTGGCCCGCGAGGTCGCCGTGCTGGACGCGGTGCTGGCCGGGCGGCCGCCGGCGGTGCTGGTGGGGCACTCGATGGCGTCGCTGCACGTCGAGGCGTGGGCCCGGCTGCGGCCGGAGCGGGTGCGCGGGCTGGTGCTGGTCGACCCCGACCCGGAGGTGCCCGGCGCGGGGCGGCCGTTCGACCTGCCCGCGGCGGTGGCGCGGTGGGTGCTGCGGGCCGGGCTGGACCCCGTCGTGGCAGCTCAGGGCCTGCGGCTGCGGCGGTGGGCCATGCGCGGGTCGACGCTCGGGCGGCGTGACCCGGTGGCACCGGCGCGGGTGCGGTCGGTCTACGGGCGGCCGTCGGTGGCGCGGGCCGTGCTGGACGAGCTGGCGTCGTACCCGGCGCAGGTGGGGGCGGTGGAGCGGCTGCGGGCGTTCCGGCCGCTGCCCGACGTGCCGCTGACCGTGCTCACGCCCGGACGGCGGGCGAGCGCCGCGCACCGGGCGCTGGCCGCCATGAGCCCGACCGGGCGCACCGCGCTGGTGCCGGGCAGCCGACACATGGTGCCGGTGGACCGCCCCGACGCGGTGGCGCTGGCCGTGCTCACCGCGTTACGCGGCTCCTGAGCGGCCAGGACATGGTGCCCGCCCGATCCCGCGGGACCACGCGGCGAGCCGTGCCGTGTGAAGCTACTCGCACTACGCGCAAATACCCCCGGGTCGGTGTCACGCTGGGCGGGTAACCGTGCAACAAGGCCCGGGGACCCGCGACGGAGCAGGCCCCGAGGGAGGACGGTCGACGATGACCTCGCCAGAGGTAACCGCGCCCTACGGGAACGGGGCGGGCAGCGCCCCCACCGGCAAGAAGGTGCGCATCCACCACCTGCGGGAGATGAAGGAACGCGGCGAGCCGTGGCCCATGCTCACCGCCTACGACATGTACACCGCGGAGCTCTTCGACGAGGCGGGCATCCCGGTGCTGCTGGTCGGCGACTCCGCGTCCAACAACGTCTACGGCTACGACACCTCGCTGCCGGTGACCGTGGACGAGCTGCTCCCGCTGGTCCGGGGCGTGACGCGGTCGGTCAAGCGGGCGCTGGTCGTGGCCGACCTGCCGTTCGGCTCCTACCAGGTGTCGGTGGAGCAGGCCGTGGCGACGGCCGTGCGGTTCATGAAGGAAGGCCGCGCGCACGCGGTGAAGCTCGAAGGCGGGAAGCACTTCGCACCGCACATCGAGGCCATCGTGCGGGCGGGCATCCCGGTCATGGCGCACATCGGGTTCACCCCGCAGAGCGAGCACCAGCTCGGCGGCTACCGGGTGCAGGGGCGCAACGACGCCTTCGACTCGGTGGTCGAGGACGCGCGCGCCGTCGAGGCCGCGGGCGCGTTCGCCGTGGTGCTGGAGATGGTGACCAGCGAGGTCGCCAAGCAGATCACGCACGACCTGGCGATCCCGACCGTCGGCATCGGCGCCGGTCCGGACACCGACGCGCAGGTGCTGGTCTGGCAGGACATGATGGGGCTGCGCCGCGGGCGCGCGCCGCGGTTCGTGAAGCGGTACGCCGACGTGGCCGGCGTGATGAAGTCGGCGGCGGAGCAGTTCGCGGCCGAGGTCAAGGGCCACCGGTTCCCCGGTCCCGAGCACACGTTCCACTGATCGTTCGAGGTACCGCGCCGCGCCGGCCCACTCGGGTCGGCGCGGCGTTCTCGTTCCGGTGAAGCCCGTGGGGTGGTCGTCGCCCGATGGGGTCGAAGTCGTCGGTCCGACCGGCTCGGGGGTAGTCCTGCGCGGGGTGGGAGCGGCCCGTGCTCCCCAGGCCATCACGAACGGAGATCCGCCATGGGTTTCACCGATGTGTTCAGCGACGACGACGAGAGGGTGTCCCTGACCGACGCCGAGCAGCAGGAACTGGCCGAGATCGAGGACGAGACGCCGCAGGTCGCGAGCTAGCCCCGCGCGGTGCGCGGGTGGGGGCCGTGGTGAGGCGCCTCCACCCGCGCACCGGCCGCAGTCGCCGTGCCCCAGGTAGCCGCTGTGGCCGCTGCGGGTCGCCCTCGTCGTCGGAGGAACAGCCATGTCGCAAGTCCTGTTCGGCACCGGGGCCGAGCGCGCGCAGTCCGGCGAACGGGCGGTGGACCTGGCCCGAGCCTGGTCGCACGGGTGCGCCGCGGTCGCCGAACTCGGGTTGACCGCCCACCTGACGCCCGTGCCCGCCGACGACCCCGGCGCGTGGCGGTGCGTCCTGCGGCGCGACGACCGACCCGTTCTCGGCGGTGACGGCTCCGGCAAGGGTGCCACCGGGGCGGCGCGGGTGGGCGCGGTGTTCGAAGCGCTGGAGCACCACCTGAGCCGGAACCTGCCCCCGCGCCACGTCCGGGTGATCGGCGCGCACGAGGCCGCCGCCGGCCTGGCCGACGACGCCGCGCTCGCGCTGCTCGCCGCCGGACCGGACCGGCCGCTGGCGTGCCTGCCCTACCGGGACCTGCTCGACGACGCCGAACGCGCCCTGCCGGTGTTCCTGTCCTCGCCCGACCACGTCGCCGACCACCACGCCGACGCGCGGGCCGCGCTCGGCGACACCTACGACTACGCGGCCGCTCGCCGCTACTCGCTGAACAGCGGCTGGGCCGCGGGCACCACGCCCGTCGAGGCCGCCGTCCACGCGATCAACGAGATCATCGAGCGCGACGCGATGTCGCTGCTGCTCATCGCGCGCTTCCTGGCCCGCCGGCCCGCGCCGCTGCACGTCGTCCGCCCCGCGACCCTGCCCGACGACCTCGCCGCGCTGCACCGCCGCGCCGCGGACCTGCTCGGCGGGCCCGTGCACCTGGTCGACATGACCACCGACCTCGGCGTGCCCGCCTACTGGGCCCACACGCCCGCGCCGCCGGGCCGAGCCGCACGCGTGCGCGGGTGCGGGGCGTCTCTGTCTGCCCGCTACGCCGCCGAACGCGCGCTGACCGAGTTGATCCAGGTCCACAGCATCGCCACCCACGAAGCCGACCCCCGGGCCGGGCGCGTCCCGCGCACCACCGACCACCCGGCACTGCACCGCTGCCACCTGGCCGACCTGACCGCCGCCGGCGCGGTCCGGCCCGTCGCGTTCACCGACACCGACGCGCCCGCCACGCCCCGCGAACACCTGGACGTCCTGCTGCGCTGCCTGGACCTGGCCGGGTACCGCGCCTACGGCTGGCCGCGGCACGTCACCGGGCACCTGGCCGTGCTCAACGTGTGCGTGCCGGGGCTGGAGCGCTTCATGCTCGTCACCGACGGGGTGCCCGTGCTGCCCGGACGACGCGGGAGGGACCACCGCACCCGCCGGTGATCCACTCCCCCGGTTCTCGGGCAGAGTGGGGCGCATGTACCCCGAGATCGAACCGTACGACCAAGGCCTGCTCGACGTCGGCGACGGCAACCGCGTCTACTGGGAGGTCTGCGGGAACCCCTACGGCAAGCCGGTGGTGTTCCTGCACGGCGGCCCCGGCGGCGGCTGCGCGCCCGTGCACCGCAGGCTGTTCGACCCGGCCGCGTACCGGATCGTGCTGATCGACCAGCGGGGCTGCGGCCGGTCGCTCCCGCACGCGTCCGAGCCCGGCTCGGACCTGACCACCAACACCACCTGGCACCTCGTGGCGGACCTGGAGAAGGTGCGCGAGCACCTGGGCGTGGACCGGTGGCAGGTGTTCGGCGGGTCGTGGGGGTCGACGTTGGCGCTGGCCTACGCCGAGACGTACCCGGACCGCGTCACCGAGCTGGTGCTGCGGGGCATCTTCACGTTGCGGCGCAAGGAACTCGACTGGTACTACGGCGGCGGGGCGGGCATGTTGTTCCCGGAGCCGTGGGAACGCGTGGCCGCGCTCGTGCCGCCGGGCGCGGACGTGATCGAGACCTACCACCGGCTGCTGAACGACCCGGACCCGGCCGTGCACGAACCGGCCGCCGTGGCGTGGAGCGTGTGGGAGGGCTCGACCGTGACCCTGTTGCCGCGGCCGGAGCTGGCGGAGGCGTTCGCGCAACCCCGGTACGCGGTGGCGTTCGCCCGGATCGAGAACCACTACTTCCGCCACGGCGGGTGGTTCGAGGAGGGGCAGTTGCTGCGTGACGCGGGCAAGCTCGCGGGCATCCCGGGCGTGATCGTCCAGGGCCGCTACGACCTGGCCACCCCGGCCACGACCGCCTGGGACCTGCACCGGGCGTGGCCGGGGTCGGAGCTGGTGATCGTGCCGGACGGCGGTCACGCGTTCGACGAACCGGGCGTCCTGCGGGCGCTGCTGGCCGCCACCGACCGGTTCAGGTGATCCGGCCCACCGCCGCTTGGACGGGCGGGCCCGCCCGTGACCGGTCTCAGGGTCGGGATTGCGGGCGGTTCGCCGTCGAGGCGTTCTCCACCGAAGCCTCCGCCGCGGCCGGGACCGCGTGACCGTGCCGTGGGTGCCGGGGACGGGCGGGCCGGGGGTTCCACCCGCGCTGCGGTTCCACGCCGACCGGGCAGACGTTCCACGGTCAGGTGGTCGCCGAGCGGTTCCTGGGAACCGGGCGGGGTGCCGCACCGATCATCGTGCGATGAGCGACCCGAACCCCCCGCACCCGTCCCGGCCACCGCTGCCCCGTTGGACGGTCCCGATCGTCGCCGGAGTCGTGCTCGTCGTGTCCGGCGTGACGCTGTGGGCGCTCTGGCGGTGGATCGACGGCCTGGCCCTGGCCGACGCGGGCAAGCGGGCGACCGCGCAGCTGGACGCCGTCAAGACCGCTTCCGGCATCGCCGTCGGCGGCGGGCTGTTCGCGCTCTACCTGGCGGCCCGCCGCCAACGCACCCAGGAGCTGGAACTCTCCCAGCGCGAACGCGCCCAAGCGCACACCGAGCGGGTCGCCGAGACCAACCGGTTGCACGCCGAACGCGTGGCCGCCGCAGCGGAGAACGACGCTGCCGCGCGCCGCGTCACCGAGCTGTACACGAAGGCGAGCGAACAGCTCGGCTCGGACAAGGCCCCGGTCCGGCTGGCCGGCCTCTACGCCTTGGAGCGCCTGGCCCAGGAGAACCCGGGGCAACGCCAGACGGTGGTCAACCTCCTGTGCGCCTACCTGCGGATGCCCTACCCCCCGCCCGGTGAGGAGGAGGACCGCGCGCTTCGCGACACGCGCTTGCAGGAACGCGAAGTCCGCCTCACCGCCCAACGCATCCTCACCACCCATCTGCGCGGTGCCGGTGACCCCCACTGGGCGGACATGGACCTCGACCTGTCCGGCGGAGTTCTGATCGGCCTCGACCTGAGCTCCTGCCGGCTGCGCCACACCACCTTCGCCAGGGCTTCGTTCATCGGTGGCGCCGACTTCACCAGGGCGGCGTTCACCGGGGACGCCGATTTCACCGGGACGTCGTTCGCCAAGGTCGGCTGGTTCAGCGACGCGTCGTTCGCCGGCAACGCCGACTTCACCGGGACGTCGTTCGCCGCGAACGCCTCGTTCCGCGGGACGTCGGTCGCCGGGGCCGCCGTGTTCGACGCCGTGTCGTTCGGGGGGTCGGCCGATTTCGCCGCGGCCGGGTTCACCGGCGTGGCTTCCTTCGACGGGGCGTCGTTCGCCGGACCGGCGACGTTCAGCGGGGCGTCCCTGCCGGACCACGCGTGGGAGGTTCTGCCGGCGTCGGCAGGTGAGCGGTTCTTCAGGGCTTGAGGGGTTCGAGCGCGGCTTCCAGGGCGGCACGTGCCGGCACCAGGGAGGGGCCGTACCAGGTCAGGTGGCGGCCGGAGACGTGCACCGGGCGCAGGTCGGGGAAGAACTGGGGGCCGTCGTCCGGGGTGAACAGGTACGGCTCGTCGGGCAGGACGACCAGGTCGGCGTCCTGCATCCCGGGCAGCTCCGGCCGGGGGTAGCGGTCCGGGTGGGTGGCGAAGGTGTTCAGCACGCCCAGGCGCAGCAGGACGTCGCCGGCGAACGTGTCGCGGCCCAGGACCACCCACGGTTTGCGCCACACCGGGATCACGGCCCGCGCCCACGGTGGCGTCACGTCGCGCCACAGCCGTTCGGCCTCCACCAGCCAGCCCGGCTCCACGTCCCACGCCGTGCCGAGCAGGCGGCGCAGGCTGCCCAGCGCCGCCGGCACGGTGGCGGGTGCGGCGGTGACCCACACCGGGATGCCGTCGGCGCGCAGGCGTTCGACGTCCTCCGGGCGGTTCTCCTCGCTGTTGGCCAGCACGAGGTCCGGCCGCAGCGCCAGCACCCGGTCCACCTCCGGGTACTTGGAACCACCCACCCGGGTCACGTCCAGGTCCGGTGGGTGCGTGCAGTAGTCCGTGGCACCGATCAGCACGGCCGGGTCGACGGCCTCGGTGACCAGGGCTTCGGTGAGCGACGGCACCAGGCTGACCACGCGCCTCGGCGGGCCGGGCAGCGGCACCGGCTCGCCGAGGTCGTCGACCGGCAGCATCAGATGTCGGTGATCTTCAGGCCGGCGTGCGCCTTGTACCGGCGGTTGATCGCGATCAGGTTCGCGGTGAACGCCTCCACCTGGTGGGCGTTGCGCAACCGGCCGCCGTAGACGCCGCGGAAGCCCGGGATCGTCCCGGCCAGCGCGCGCACCAGGTCGGTGGCCTCGCGGTCGTCACCGAGGACCAGCACGTCGTTCTCGACCGTCTCGATCGACAGGTCGGCCAGGTTGACCGCGGACACGTGGTGGAACGCGGCCGTGACGCGGGAGTCCGGCAGGAGCGCGGCGGCCTGCTGCGCGGCGCTGCCCTCCGGCACCGGAAGCGCGAACGGACCCTGCTTGTCGAAGCCGAGCGGGTTCACGCAGTCGATCACGACCTTGCCGCGCAGCGGCTCGCGCAGCGACGCCACGGTGTCCGCGTGCCCGTCCCACGGCACGGCGATCAGCACGACGTCCGCCTGCTCGGCGCAGCCCTCGTTGTCCGCGCCGCTGACGTGCCCGACCCCGGCCTGGGCGCGGACCTCCTCGGCCGCGGCCTCGGCGCGTTCGGCGTTGCGGGAGCCGATGACGACCTTCAAGCCCGCCTTGGCCCACCGCAGCGCCAGGCCCTTGCCCTGCGCACCGGTACCACCCAGGACCCCGACGGTGAGCTCACGAATATCAGTCACCCCGCCATCACATCACATCCCGCCGACGGTCGAGCCGCGGCGCGAGACCATCCGGCACGGAGCGCAACCCCAGCTCGAACAGCTCGTCCAGGTCCAGGTCGTAGCCCTCCTCGGCCAGCTCGCCCAGCACCCACGCGAACGGGGGATAGCGCCCCGATCCGGTGATCGCGCCCATCGCCGACGCCCGGCTCTCCATCCACTCGTCCTCCGACGGCCCGGACGCACCGAGCGCCTGCTGCCCGCGTTCGAGGTGGACGGCGATGCCGTGCACGTAGCTGGAGAACACCACGTGCAGGTCGCACATCTCGGCGGCGCTCGGCCCGGAGCCGTCCAGCGCGGCCGGCGCCCACTCCGCGTGCACGGCCAGGTTCGGCAGCGGCAGCGGCCGGGTGATCGGGCCGAGCTGGGCCGGCCACGGGTGCCGCCGGTACCGCGACCACAGCGTGCGGGCGCACAGCTCCGACCGGCGCGACACCGAGCCGGGCCGCGACGCCGCGCATCGACAGCACGCCGAGCCCTTCGGCGTCCACGAATCGCGATCGCCGCGCGCACCACCCGGTCCCGGGTCAGGTCGGGATGCCGGGCCCCGTCCGGCCAGGGCACCAGCCTCGCGCTGGTCGGCGCGCACGTGCCGGCGGACGAGCTGGGCCGGGCGGACGACCACACCGCGGCGTTCCCCACGAACGCCGGATGCGCCCGTTCGTCGCGCGATAACGCTGGACGCGTGAGGCCGTCACCGGCGTTCGAAGACGACCTTGCGCCGCTCGGGGTCGGCCTCCACCAGGCGCACCGCGATCCGCTCGCCCTCGGGCAGGTCTTCGCCCGTGCAGCGGCCCATCACGGGCGGCTGGGCGACGAAGACGTCCGCGCCGTTCCCCTCGGCCCGCAGCACGACCGCCTCGAACTCCTGCCCGACCCGGTCGGCCAGCACCCACGCCTCGACCTGGTCCAGGCACGCCCGGTCGACCTTGCCCGCCAGCGCGTCCGAACCGCCCATCAACCCCGGCAGCAGCGGCAACGCCTCGGTCAGCCAGTCGGGCACGTCCTGCCCCGCCGTGACGGCCAGGCACACCTCGGTGGCGAAGCGGTCCACCAACCGGCGCAGCGGCGCGGTCACGTGCGTGTAGGGCGCGGCCAGGCCGGCGTGCGTGGACACCGCGGGCACCTCGCCGTTGAACGCGGTGTAGCCCGCGCCGCGCAGCAGCCGGGTCGCGTCCACGAACAGCGCCAACGCCTCGGGGCGGCTCGGGTCCAGGCCCGCGAGCAACCGCGACGGCGTCACGCCCGCCGGCCACGGCACGCCCAGCGCGTGCGCGGACCGCCGCAGCGCGTCCACCGCGCCGTCGTCCGCGTCGGGCAGCGTCCGCAGCACACCGACCTTCGCCGTCAGCATCACCTTCGCCGCGGACATGCCGGTGAGCAGGGAGATTTCCGCGTTCCACGCGTCGACGTCGGCCCGCGGCCGGACCGCGAGCTTCCAGTCGCCGTCGCCGTTGGGCACGATCTCCTGCTCCGGCAGTTGCAGCTCGACCGCGCCGCGCTCGACCGCGCGCTCCCGCCGCAACCGGCCGAAGTCGGGCAGCGCCTCGATCGACGGGTGCGGCGTGCCGGCGTCGAACCGCGCCTGCACGGTCTCGTAGTCGAACTGCGCGGTCGAGCGCACCACGGCCCGCCGCACCCGCACGTCGGTCGGCTCGCCGTCCGGACCGCACTCGAACGTCCACAGCACCGACGGCCGCGTCTGCCCCGGCAGCAGGCTCGCCGCGCCCTCCGACAGCACCGGCGGGTGCAGCGGCACGTTGCCGTCGGGCAGGTACAGCGTCTGGCCGCGCTTGCGCACCTCCGCGTCCAGCGCGCCACCGGGCACCACGAAGGCGCCCAGGTCGGCGATCGCGTAGTGCACCCGGAACCCCGACCCGACCCGCTGCACCAGCAACGCCTGGTCCAGGTCCTTCGCGCCGGGCGGGTCGATCGTGACCAACGGCAGGTCCGTCGCGTCCTCGCGACTCGCCAGGCCGACGTCGCGCGACACCGCGGCCTGCGCCTCGGCCAGCGCGGCGGCCGGGAACCCGTCGGGCAGGCCGAACTCGGTCCGGATGCCGCCGAAGTCCAGGTCCGCTCGGTCGGTGCGGATCACCATGGGGTGCACCCTAAGCCGGCCTCAGCGCTTGCCCCACTCCTTATCGGCCTTGTCCTCGGCTTTCGTCCGCTCCCGCGCCAGCTCCAGCGCGCGCTGCGCCGTGGCCTCGTCCGGGTAGGGGCCCATGCGGTCCCCGCCCCGGCAGCCAACACCGCGCTCGACCGTCCGGTGGGTCAGGCAGTAGTACCAAGCGTTCGGGTCAGAAGCCATGCACCCAGGTTTCCATGCGCCGCAGCGCATGTCATGTTCACCGCGGTGGCGGCTGCACGGGGAGCGGGCCCGACTGCGGGTAGCTCGGCTGCGGCACCACCGGCGGCTGGGGGAAACCGCGCGGCGGGGTGTTCTGGTTGGCGTTGGCGTACTCGCCCGGGATCGGGTCGAGCACCGACACCAGCACCGTCCGGTGCTCCGGGTCGGTGATCACCGCGCCGCCGCGGTCCCGGTAGACCAGCTCGCCGTCCACGTCGATCTCCACGATCGCGCCGACCTCGGCCAACTGGTCCTCGTCCAGGTCGACCAGCCGCTCCACCCGGGACGGCACGACCCGGTACACCGGCCAGTTCAGGTGCGCGTACGTGCGGTGGAAGTCGGCCAGCAGGTGCGCCATCTGCTGCTGCCACGGCAGCGGCATCGCCTCGACCAGCGACCGCGGCAGCACCGCGTACGACTGGTCGGTGCCCGGCGGCCGGGTGTTGAGGTAGTCCCGCGTGGGCGTGCTCGACGCGGGCGGCCCGGCGTGCCGCTGGATGGGTTCGTGGTTGAACACCGTCGTGCCTCCCTACACGCCCGGCCGAACGGCCAGCGGCATCAACTCGTGGTAGTCCCAGTTGATCTTGCTGATCTTCACCACGTCACCGGTCTGCGGCGCGTGGATGTACTCGTCGCCGCCCAGGTACATGGCGACGTGGTGGACCGTGACCGGGTTGGCCGGGTTGGTGGCCCAGAAGATCAGGTCACCGGCCTTGGCCTCGCGCACCGGCAGGTACGCGCCACCGGACATGTACTGGTCGTTCGCCACGCGCGGGATCTTCACCCCGGCCGCCGCGAACGCCTTGACCAGGATGCCGGAGCAGTCCCACGCGTCCGGGCCGTTGCCGCCCCACAGGTACGGCTCACCGAGCTGCTGCTTGGTGAACTCGATCGCGGTGCCCGCCGCGTTGGACGCCAGCAGGAAGTCGCCGACGCTCTCCCCGCACCCGGCCGGGTCGCTGACGTCGCCCTCCTTGCTGATCAGGAACGCGGCCATGGCCTCCCAGTTGTGGTACCGGTCGGGGAACGCCGACCGCTCCACGTCCTGGGCCGAGTCGCCCGGCCGCTGCTCCTCCCAGTCCGGCAGCTTGAGCAGCACGTCGTAGAACTTGTTGATCGCGTACTCGGGGTCGGTGACCTCTTCCGGCGAGCCCCAGCCCATCGACGGGCGCATCTGGAAGATGCCCAGCGAGTCCCGGTCGCCGTAGTCCAGGCTGCGCAGCCCCGACTCGGTCATGCCCGCCTGGATCGCGATCTGCCACGCCAGCGGCGGCAGCTCGCGCTTGCGGCCGATGGAGATGATGTTGGCGACGGTCGTGCGCTGCTCCTCGGTGAGCCGTTCGGCCTCCCGGCGCCCCTTCTCCTCACCGCCACCGCCCCAGGGTCCGAGCGAGGCGTTGCAGCTCGCCATCCGGATGCCGGCGGCTCCCTCGGTCGGGGTGTTCTCCTTGAGCACGGTGGACACGCCGTTGGTGACGGTCACCGCCACCACGGCCACCACCGCGACGACCGCGATCCCGATCTTGAGCATGTCACCCCACCTTGGTCCAGTCGGTCACGACCCAACCCTCGGGCAGCTTCGCCACCGTGACGATCAGCCTGCCGTCCTCGAGCTTCGCCTCGAACTCCGCCGAATCGGTGAACGACTTGATCGGCTTGACGGCCTCGTCGACCACCGCCGGCACGTTCGCCGGGTCGACGGACTGCAACCGCGGGAACATCTCGTCCGACGTGTGCTCCTCGAGCCCGGCCAACCACTGCTCCTTGGTGGTCTTGCCGGGCTCGAAGCGGCTGAACGCGTCCACCCACATGTCGGCGCGCAGCTGCGCGTTGACGTTGACCGGCGCCGAGGTGGGCGCGGCCGTGGGGCTCGGTGCCTTGGTCGGCAGCGGGGTGGAGGTCACCGTGGGCAGCACCCCGACCTGGTTGCCGCCGCCGCTGCCGGTCGTGGCGGTGGACGTGGTGCCCGCCGCGCCGCCGCCCGGCCGCGGCTTGATCGCGTTCGGGATGACCACGCTGATCGTCGTGACCAGGACGACCACCCCGACGATCGTCGTCACCAGGTGCCGGGGCGAGCGCAAGGGCCAGCCCCACAGGCGTCGGTACACGGCCGCCCGGCCGCGATTGGTTCGGATCGGCATCAGCTGTCCCTGACCTCAAGCCCGCGTGACGGCCGGTAGATCACGTGGACCTGCCGTCCCGCCACGACCTCCGTCTCGGCGCGCCGCGGCCCCGGCACCGGGGTCGGCGCGTCGGCCACCCGCCCGTTGACCCGTGACGGCACCAGCACCGCGTCGTCCAGCCGGTCGTAGTTCCGGTCGGCGATGGGCGGCGCGTCGACCACCCTGGACCGCCCGGACGGCAACGCCGCCGGCCCGCCGTACCCCCCGCCGGGCAACGCCACCGCACCGTTCCCGCCCACGCCCGAGCCCAGCTCGCGCACGCTGTTCCCGTTGCGGTCCAACCGCTGCGCGCTCGCCGCCACGGGATTGGCCGCCTCGGGCCGCACCCTGCGCCGGTCCCGCTGCGGCACCTCGACCCCGTCCGGATCGGTGTCCCGCACGGTGTCCCAGAACTCCTCCTGCGGCGAGGGGCCTTCCTTCTTCTTGCGCAACTTGGACAGGATTCCGCCGCGCATGGGCAGCGCGTTGCCGACCGAGCCGACCGACATCTCGACCATCTGCCACATCCGGCGCATCGGCTTGGCGGCGATGAAGAGGACCACCGTCAGCATCAGCCCGAGCAGCGTCCTGGCCAGCAACGACAACCCGGTCGCGCCGAAGATCGCCTGCAGCAGCCACGCGTGCACGCCCGCCAGCACCGCCAGCAGCAGCACGTTGAACACCGTCACGGCCACCGCGCGGGCGACCTTGCGCAGCAGGTCGTGGTGGATCAACGCGACCAGGCCGATGAGCGGGCCGGCCAGCGTGAGCACCCGCAGCAGCAGCTGCGCCAGCAGCACGGCGGCCTTCGCGAACAGCTGGAACAGCGAGAACGCGACGGCTTGCAGCAGCGACAGGAACCCGGCGCCGGTGCGGCCGCCGTCGTCGCCGCTGAAGTAGCCCTTCGTCGGGCCAAGCTGCGCGTAGATGTTCTTGTACTCGGCCTTCTTGGCGTCCAGCGCGGCCTGGTCGCCGTCCTTGTGCTCGGCCAACTCCTGCACCGTCCACGCCTGGGCGGCCAGCAGCCGGGGACCGAACTGCGCCGCCTGCGGCGCCTCGGGCGTGCCGAACTCGCCGCGCAACCAGCTCTGGTAGACGACGGTGTCGTGCAGCCGCGACGGCAGCACGTCGAGCTGGTCCTTGTCCTCGTCCACGTCGACGAACCCGGCCTGGATCTCCGACGTGCGGGTGACCAGCGTGCTGTCCATCAGGCTGTAGAACTGCGGCAGCGCCAGGGTCGAGGTCGCCAGCCACATCGCGGCCAGCGCCCACAACCCGCGCTTGCTGATCGAGGCCAGGTCGCCCTGCCAGATCTGGCGGAACATCAGCACCGCCAGGATCAGCGCGACCAGGCCGAACCAGCGCAGGTAGACGTTGTCGTAGACCTTCTGGACGCCGGTCTTCACCGCCTCGTCCAGCGGCTGGAGCAGCCCCTGGCCGACGACCGTGTAGTGCAGGGCGTTCGTCGCGCCGACGATGTTCTTGCCGACGTTGAACAGCTCGTTGCCCATCCAGGTGTCCAGCACCGGGGTGGCGTTGGGCACCAGGCACTTCTCCTGGTAGGTGTGCCAGACCATGCCCGCGTACCCGTGGTTGAGGTAGGGCGTGTCCGGCAGGCCGTTGCCGATGGGCGGGTCGATCGCGCCGACCATCCCCGAACCGGGCCGCTCGGGGTTGGGCGCCTCACCGCAGGGCGCGGCGGCGGCGGGCGTGGCGCCGATGACGACCTGGAGGCCGACGATCGCCACCACCACGGCCATCGCACGCCACCGGGCGCGCGCCGGGCGGCCGTGCGCCTCCGCGTGCTCTTGAGCGTGTCTGAATCGCCGTCGCGCGTAGAGCGCGACGGCGACCAGCGCCACCAGGAGAAGGGTGCTCACGCGGACACCTCGCTACTGCTCGGCACGACCGGAGCACAGGGGGACCCGCTCACGCGCACGTCCCGCCGGCGCTCGGCGCGGCAAGCACCGAGCGCGGTGCGCGAGTCGTCCACGAGGCCGCTCATGCGCTGCCTTCCCGGCCCGGACGGCGGTTTCCTCCCTCGCCGTGCGCCGAGTCGACCAGCTCGTCGGTCAGGCCGACTTCCAGGTCGGCGGCCAGTTCGTCGTCGTACTCGTCGGTGTACTGCTCGGCGTACGAGAACGGGTCCTGCGGGGGTGAGGAGACCTCCACCTCGGTCGACTCGCCGCCGTCGCGCAGCGCGTCCGGCGTGGTGTCGAGGGCGTTGCGCAGGTGTTCCAGGTGCGGCCCGGAGAAGTCGATGCGGATCCGCTCGACGCCGCCCGCGCCGTCGCCGAAGATGAACTGGCGCGGCGCGCGGTCGCGTTCGAGGTTGTTCCGCACGCCGCCCGGGCGACGGCCCAGCGAGGCCACGACCTGCTCGTAGCCCGCCCCGACCGGGACCTTCAGCAGGCGCAACGCGTCCGCCTGCGCCTGGTCGTCGTCCAACCGGCCGACGAACACCGAGTCGAGCAGCGTCACGAAGCCCTGGATCTTGAGGAAGTCCGCCGGGATCTGCGACGACAGCAGCACGCGGACGTTCCACTTGCGGGAGTCGCGGGCGAAGCGGTTCATCAGCACGCGGCCCGTCGGCACCTCCGACAGGAAGAACGCCTCGTCGATCCAGACGCCCTTGCGCAGGTCCTTCGGCCGCTCGTAGATCGACCGCTGGGTCAACCACGCGGCCAGGTTCAGCATCTCCACGCCGAGCGCTTCCGCGTCCGTCCAGTGCTCGCGGCCCACGCCGTCCTTCGGCAGGTTCAGCCCCGCCATGGTCAGCACGGTCAGCCGGTCGTCGCGCGCCTCGTTGTACGGGTCCAGGTCCTGCTCGGGGATGAGCAGCGACATCCGCTCCCGCATCTCGTCGAGGAAGTCGGCGACGACGACGGCGTGCTCGTGGTGCTCCGACGCGTCCCGCCGCAGCGCCTCGAACACCATGCCGGGGTGCGCGTCGGGCCGGCCGCCGACCGTGCGGACCGCGCGCAGCAGCACGATCCGGGTCTGCGGCAACCGGGACACCTCGTAGGGCAGCAGGCCGGACAGCACGTCCAGCACCAGCCGACGCCGGGTCGCCGCGGCCAGCGCGCGTTCCCGCCGCCACGCCCGTTCCGGGTCCTCCTCGTCCATGAAGTGGTCGAGCTGCGGCTCGGCCACCACCCGGTACGGGTTGAGGATGCCCGCCTGCGCGTTGAGCAGGTTGATCGGCCGGGCGTACGGCCTGAGCTCGGGCAGCTCGCACAGCGCCGCCAGCGGCCCGGACGGGTCCAGCAGCGTCCAGTGCGCGCCCGCCCGCAACGTCTTGTAGACGATGCCGCCGCCGAGGAACGACTTGCCCGCGCCCAGCCCGGCGACCATCGCGGTCAGGCCGGACGAGTCGCGCAGCTCCTGCGCCATCCACGGGTCCCACGCCACCGGCCGGCGGGTCGCGGTCACCGTCTCACCGAGCAGGATGCCGCGCCGGTCGCCCACCTCGGCCGTGGCGGTCGGGACGGCGGACGCCGCCCACAGCACCGAGCCGCGCCGCAGGTAGGCCGACGACGACAGCGGCTCGCCCGGGATGAACTCCCGCGCGATCGCGTACTGCGCCTCCGGGTGCTCGATCGCCACCTTCGGCTTGTAGAGGTCGAGCAGCCCCTGGGCCAGCCGCAGGGCCTCGCGCTCGGTCGGGCCGGACACCGCGAGCCGCCACCAGCTCCGCACCCGCGTGCCCAGCGCGGTGAAGCCCGACGTCATCTCGTCGTCGATCTCCAGCACCCGGGACGCCTGTCGGGCCAACGACTGCGGCGGCTCCAGCTCGTGCTCGTCGGTGTAGTGGCGCACCTGCGAGCGGACCTTGCTCATCTGCCGCTGCAACTCGCCGGAGACCTCTTCGGGACGCCGCACGTAGATCCGCGCCGACCACTCCACGGCGGCCGGCAGCCGGTCCGAGCGCTGCACCCACGGGTCGTCCTGCTCGGGGATCTGCAGGCCGTGCATCAGGCCGACGGTGAGCACGGCGACGTGCCGCTTGATGCCCGCGTTCGACCCGGTGCGGCCGCGCACGGTGACCGTCGGCGAGTAGGGGTCCTGGTGGAAGTCCGCCGCGTCGGTGAACGACGCCAGGTCCTCCGGCTCCCACGGGGCGCCGGGCACGGCGGGCAGGTTGCGCGGCGCGGGCAGGCCGAGCGAGCAGGACCGGTGCATCAGCCAGGACATCTCCTCGGCCGTGGCCGGGCGCCCTTCGAGGCCGGCGGAGCCGATCACCTGGTCGAGGTGGTCGATCTCGGACTCGATCGCGACCAGCTCGGCGTCCACCGCGTCCGGGAAGACCTTGCGCAGCACGGGCGCGGCGCGCTCGACCGCGCGGTCCATCATGTTGCGGGTCTGCACCTGGACGCCGAGGTAGACCTCCTTCTCGGCCATCGACCGGCCCATGAGCTGCTGCTGCTCGCCGACCATGTAGTCGTCGAAGCTCAACGTGCCGGGGGTGTCCGGCAGCCGGCGCACGGCGTTGTGCACGTGCGCCTCGGCCCACATCCGGATCGGGTACGGCCGGTTCGTCACGCGCAGGTGCATCCAACGGCCCTGGAGCTCGGCGTACTGGCCCGCGATCGCCGCGATCAGGTCCTGGCGCTGCGAGTCCGACCGGAACGACCAGCGCTGCGGCGCGAGCCGGTACCAGGCGTAGACCTCCTGGCCGGTGCGCAGCAGGTGGCCGTCGATGCTGCGGGCGGCGATCGACGGTGTGTAGCTCGGCACGGACTGCTCGCCCGGCAGGCGGCGGCCGCGCTTGCTGTAGACCTTGCGGTCGTCGCGCGCCGCGGCCGCGTGCTGGGCCACGTGTGCGGCGGATCGTCGGTCACGGTCACGCCGGCGTCCGAACACCGCGCACCTCCTTCTGACGGCGGTCTTGCTGCCTGCGGTGCTGGGATCGGGTGGCGGCGCTCGCGCGTTTCGCCCCCTTGTGACGTTTGCGCGGGCGGTGCGGGCTGACCCGGACGCGCGCGGCGCTGGCCGCGCCGCCCCGGCCCGCCGTGGTCTCCCGCGGCGCGGTCAGCTCGCGCACCCACATCGCCAGGACCGACGACAGCGGGCGCTCGTGGCTGATCCGCGAGCAGATGAACCTGGTCAGGGCGATCGTGATCACGAAGCCCCAACCGGTGTTGATCACGTCGAAGCCGAATCCGACCTGCCGCTGGACGGCGGTGACCAGCAGGAAGACCACGATGCCGACACCCCAGGCGACGTACCGCGCACGCCACGGGAAGGTTGCTTTGGGCGGGCCGAGCCAGACGGCGTCGACCCGGTAGACCTCGTCGTCAGTGCGTACCCGCAAGGGTCACCCGCCGGTGAACAGGCCGGCGATCCACTGGCCGATGTTGGCACCCGCGTTCGTGGTGACGGCCAGACCGATGATCGCCAACGCGATGATGACGCCGCCCAGGCGGCGCATGACCCCGGCGTTGTCGCCCTTGCCGCCGCCGAGCCAGAGCAGCAGCAGCGCGACGGTGAGCAAGAGGAGGGGGACCAGGTTGTCGAGGATCCACTGGCGCACCCCGCCTGTGCCCAAAGCGGGCGGCTGCTGGGCGAGTGTTACCAGGGTCATGGCGGTCATCTCGTACTCCTGAGTACGCAGGACTTCGCCGGGCGGGCCGAGGGGTGCCCGTCCGGTTGGTGCGCTATCGAGTAGAACACGTCTTCGTCACGAGGTGTATCGGTCGGCTAGCGGTCGGTAGATCAAGAACCGTTCCCCTGGCAGTCGATTACGTCTAATCTGACCACAGACATCATGGTTGGGGGCGAGCCGGTGGAGAACCGACGTCCCCGGATTCTCCCGATTGCTGAGATAGTTCACCCGACTGCGAACCCCCTGGTCACGCACTGTGTGCACGACCTCCAGCCCTGTCCCCGCCGGTCGCGCCGACTCCCCCGTCCGGCCGAGCGATCGACACCCGAACGGTCCGCACGCCGGAGTGACGACGCCGAGGAGGCTCGCCGATGACCCACCCGCCCGAGGCCGTGCCCGAACCAGCCGGTGGGGTGAACGAAATCACCGTCGCCGTGACCGTCTCGGGCAGTGATCAGGTTACCGGTGAGGACCGGCAAACCGGGCGGCGGGTGCAGCGGACGGTCAACTTCGACCAGGACGTGCTGGAGCGGGCGCGGGCCGCGGCGACCTACCTGGCCGCCTACGAGGCGGAGGCCGGCGTGCGCAGCCTGGCCGACATCGTGAACCCGGCGGTCGAGGCGTACGTGACCGAGCTGGAGCGCCGCTACAACGACGGCGCGGCGTTCCGGCCGGTGTTCCGGATGCCACCGGGCCGGCCCTCCCGCCGCGCCTGAAACGCGTGGCGGGGCCCCTTCCCACCCCCAGGCGCGGAAGGGACCCCGTGCTCACGCGGGTCGGGTCAGCTCATGCCCGAGATCCGCCACCAGCCGTGGGTCGGCAGCGTGTCCGGGCCGACCGCGCCCTTGTTCCAGAAGTAGTCGTCGAAGTTGGCCAGGCCACCGCCGCCGATCGCGCCCATGGTCGCCCACCGCACCGACGCCGGCTGCGTGTCGATCGACGCCTGCGCCCACGCGTCGCGGACCTTCATCGGCTTGTTCCACCACAGGAACGGCGTGCGCACCAGGTAGTTCGCGAACTTCCCGCCGTGCACGGCGCTGTGGTAGGAGACGGTGTCGAAGCTGTTGATCTGGTGCAGCCCCCGGAACGCCTGGCCCCAGCGCGCCGCCCAGCTCTGCCCGCCCGCGGAGCCCTGCAGGATCGAGCAGGTGAACAGGCTCATCCACTCGACGTCCTTGTTGCCCCAGCGCGCCTCGTCCTTGGACAGGAACGTGTCGGTGTTGCTGCTGCACCCGGCGAACGAGAAGCCGTTCGGGGAGCCGTGGCCCTGCCAGTAGGTCATGTCGACGTCGTCGGCGTAGAGGTGGTCCTGGCCGCCGGGGAACACCGGGTCCTTGAAGTCCCGCTCCCACGCGTTGTGGTTGACCCAGCTGAACTGCACGGGCACGCCCGCGGCGGTGAACCGGTTGTTGAACGTGCTCAGGTTGTTCGCCGTCCACGGCAGGCCGGAGCACGGGCCGGTGCCCTCGCTGCCGACGTCGATCCGCCACGTCCACTGCGGGGTGAACGCGCCCTCCTCGCGCGGCGGGTCCACCGGGCCGGGCTCGGGCAGCCGCGCGTCGACCGCCGCGCCGACGACCACCGACTGCACGGCCGCGCCGTCGGAGTTCACGCCGTCGCAGCGCAAGCCGGGCTCCAGCTCCTCGACCTTCTCCGCCAGCGGCGGCGCCTCGTACACGTAGGACACGCCGGTCGGCCGCACGCTCTGGCCGAACACCTTGGCGCACCGCTCGCGGCCCTGGTCCAGGCTCAGCACGGGCACGCTGCCGACCTTGACGAGGTCACGGGTGGCGTGGGTGAGGCCCGCGACGGCGCCCTGGCCGTCGAACGCGACCCGCAGCTTCGCTCCCGGGCCCTCCAGCGGCACGCCGTCGAGGGTGAACGCGAACGAGACCGCGGTGTCCAGGGGTGCCGTGACGACGGCCTTCTGGTTGGCGTCGACGACCTCGAACGTCGTCTGGCCGGCGGTCGGGGTGGCGTTGGCGGGCAGCAGGCCCGCCCCGCGCAGGGACTCGAGGGCGCGCTTGGTGGCGTCCTCGACGGGGAGGGCGCGCAGGCGTTTCAGGGACTCGACGTCCAGGGCCGTCTGGACGGTCTCGGCGCCTTCCTCGTCCGGCTTGCCCGCGCCCAGGTCGAGACCGGGCACGCGCAGGTAGGTCGACTCGTCGGCGAACGCGACCGAGCCGTCCTCGGCGAGCTGGACGTTCTTGAGGCCGAACGCGCGTTGCAGGGCGGCGGCCTGGGCTTGGGTGAGCCCGGTGGACCGGACCGCGTACACCGGCAGTTCGGCGGCGGCGGCGGCGGTGGCGGTGGCGGCGCTCCCCGTGATCGCCGCCGCGCCCATCAGGCCGGTCAGGGCGAGCCAGGTGCCGGCTCGCCTCGTGGTGGTGGACATGGGATTTCCCTCCTCGTGGTACCGCGGGGCAGGGCCCGTGGTCTGCGGGGAGGAAGCGCGCCGGGCGGGGTTGATACCGACAACCACTCGAACGGCCTCATCGGTGTAACACCCCTGGCACGCAAGGGATGTATAGGCGGGCACATGCGCCTTGTCGGTCGCCGGGGACCAATGGGTGCGCCCGAATGGGCGGGAAAGGGGCGGATGAGCCGGCATGTAAGCCGGATTCTGTTCCCGGGCGCCTCGCGGCGGTCCCGTTCGGCGGCCATCCATCTCGGCCTGCCGTTGCCGACAGGCTCTTGCGGCCTACCCGCAGGCATCGGACGGGCCGCCCTCGAACGCCTGCGCAGGTGCCCTGGGGCACCCTCTTGGCCTTGCTCCGGGTGGGGTTTACCTAGCCGTCCCCGTCACCGGGGACGCTGGTGGTCTCTTACACCACCGTTTCACCCTTACCCCGGCTCGCGCCGGGGCGGTCTGTTCTCTGTGGCACTGTCCCGAGGGTCGCCCCTGGTTGCCGTTGACAACCACCCTGCCCTGTGGAGTCCGGACTTTCCTCGGCGACGGCGCTTCCGCACCGCCGACGCGGCCGCCCTGCCGACTCATCCGCGCCACCAGGGTACCGGCGGGCTTCCCAGGCAGTGGAACCAGGGCCGCGGAACCTTGTCGCGATGTGGGCGTGCTGCTCTACTCGAAAGCATGCCAGGAATCGGGGGACTCACCCGCCGCCGGCACGTCGACTTCGGCCGCACCGCCGCCGCGATCTGTTGTCGCTGACAGTTTTCACCTCGTACTCCGAGCCTTTTCGTGAAAGGTGTCAGCGACCCATGTCCTCCGTTCTGATGATTTCCGGCGGTCCGTCCCCGACGTCCCGCACCGGTGTCCTCGTCGCGCACGTCGAGGGCTTGCTGCGCGACGCCGGGTACGAGGTGCGCACCCTGCACGTGCGGCAACTGCCGACGTTGCCGCTGCTCACCGAGGACCTGCGGGACCCGGAGATCGGTGACGCGGTCGCCGCCGTGCTGCGCGCGGACGGGATCGTGGTCGCCAGCCCGGTGTACCGGGCGGCCTACAGCGGGCTGGTGAAAGCGCTCGTCGACCTGTTGCCGAAGAAGGCGTTGCGCGGCCGGGTGATCCTGCCGCTGGCGACCGGCGGCAGCCAGGGTTTCCTGGTCGCGATGGACTACGCGTTGAACCCGCTGCTGGCGGGCAAAGGCGCGGACTCGGTGCTGCGCGGCGAATTCGTGCTGGACCCGGACATCGAAGGCGGGACCATCGCGCCGAAAGCCGCCGAGGCGGTTCGCGGCGCGGTGGACCGGTTCGCGCTGGCGCTGGAGGACGCCCGGTTCCGGCGGGAGCGCACCCGGCTGCGCCCCGCCGGCTAGCCGAGGTGCGAGGTGTCGTTGACCAGCCGCACGGACGCGTGGCCGTCGGGGTAGAACTCGACCACCGACAGCGACGCGAGGTCCAGGTGCAGCCGGAACAGCAGCGACGGGCCGACGTCCAAGGCCATCCGCAGCAGGCACTTGATCGGCGTGACGTGGCTGACCACGACGACGTTCGCGCCGCCGAAGCGGGACACGATCGCGTTGCGGGCCCGCCGCACCCGGTGGTGCACCTGGTCGAAGCTCTCGCCGCCGGGCGCGGGCACGGAGGGGTCGCCGAGCCAGCGCCGGTGCACGTCGGGGTCGCGTTCGGCGGCCTCCGTGAACGTGAGGCCCTCCCACGCGCCGAAGTCGGTCTCGATCAGGTCGTCGTCCCAGGACGGCTCGGCCCCGGTGGCGGTCGCGACGGCCCGCGCGGTCTCCCGCGCCCGCCCCAGCGGTGACGACACGACCGCGGTCAGGCCCTCGACCTCGGCCAGCCGGCGGGCGGCGGCCTCGGCCTGACCGCGACCGACGTCGGTGAGCGGCGGGTTGCCGCGCCCGGAGTAGCGGCGGGCCACCGACAGCTCGGTCTGGCCGTGGCGCAGCAGGTAGAGCCGGGTCGGCTCGCCGGTCGCGCCGGTCCACGACACCGGCGACTGGGTCGAAGCGTCCGCCTGCCGCGGCTCGGGCCGGGCGGGCCCGGCCTTCCCCGCCTTCGTCGACCTCGACCCGCCCGCCTGCTCGTCCATGGCCAGGTTCGCCAGCCGGTCGGCCCGCTGGTTGCGCTCGCGCGGGATCCACGCGTAGGTCACCCGCTCGAACGCCGCCGCCACCTCCCGCGCCCGGGCGACCAGCGGCTGCATGGACGGGTGCTTGACCTTCCACCGGCCGGACATCTGCTCGACCACGAGCTTGGAGTCCATCCGCACGTCCACCTCGGACGCGCCGAGTTCCGCCGCCGCCCGCAGCCCGGCGATCAGGCCCTGGTACTCGGCGACGTTGTTGGTGGCCACGCCGATGCCGGCCGACCGCTCGACCAGCACCTCGCCCGCCCCGTCGAGCACGACCGCGCCGTACCCGGCGGGCCCGGGGTTGCCGCGCGAGCCGCCGTCGGCCTCGACGACGACCCTCACAGCCCCGATTCCCCGGTGCGCACCATGATCGCGCCGCACTCCTCACACTGCACGACCTCGTCCGCCGCGGACTCCTTGACGTGCGCGAAAGCACTGCGGTCCAGCTCGATGCGGCACGCGCCGCAGCGCCGCGACTGGAGCAGCGCCGCGCCGATGCCCTTGTGCGCCCGCACCCGGTCGTAGAGCGCGAGCAGCGGCGCGGGGAACTGGCCCGTCATCCGCTCGCGGTCGGCGACGCGCTTGGTCTCGGTCGACTCCAGGTCGGCCAGCGCGCTGTCGCGGCGGCGTGCCGCGTCGGACAGCGCCTCCTGCGCCTTGTCCAGCGCGACCCGGGCGTGCTGGATGTCGGCCTCGACGGCCTCGCGGCGTTCCATCAGCTCCAGCAGGTCGTCCTCCAGCGCGCCGCGGCGGCGGCCGAGGGTGGCCAGCTCGTGCTCCAGGTCGGTGAGCTGCTTGGCGCCCACGGAGCCGCCCTGGAGCAGCTTGCGGTCGCGCTCCTCGCGGGCGCGGACCTGGTCGATCTCGGTCTCCTGCCGCTTGACCTCGCGGTTGAGGTCGCCCAGGGTCGTCTCGATCGTGGTCAGCGCGTCCTGCTTGGCGCGGAGCTGCTTCTCCGCCTCGGCGATCTCCGCGATCTCGGGCAGCGTGCGGCGCCGATGGGTGACGCGCGACAGTTCGGCGTCGACCTGGGCGAGGTCGAGCAGCCTGCGCTGCACGGCGGGATCGGCTTTCACTGTGGGCCTCTCATCTGGGGTGCTCCTGTTCGGCTCGTCACGCCGACGGTCCACGGGTCGGTCCGGCGGGTCGAGACGAGGACTTCGACGGTACCGCCGAGGGCGGTGCGCACGACGTGCGCCGCCTGCTCGCACCACGGCCACTCACTGGCCCAGTGCGCCACGTCCACCAACGCCGGTCCGCCGGCGGCCAGGTGCTCGCCCGCCGGGTGGTGGCGCAGGTCCGCGGTGACGTAGGCGTCCACGCCCGCGCGTGCCGCGACGGCGAGGTAGCTGTCTCCCGCGCCACCGCACACCGCGACCCGCCGGACGGGCCGGTCCGGGTCGCCCGCCGCGCGCACGCCCCACGCCGTGGCGGGCAGGGCGTCGGCGACGCGCCGGGCGAAGTCGCGCAGCGGTTCGGGGTGGTCCAGCTCGCCGATCCGGCCGATGCCGGTGGCCGGGTCGTGGTCGGCGGGCACCAGCGGGCCGGTCACGCGCAGGCCGATGGCCTCGGCGAGGGCGTCCGAGACGCCGGGGGCGGCCGCGTCGGCGTTGGTGTGGGCGGTGTAGAGGGCGATGCCGGCGCGGATGAGCCGGTGCACCAGCCCGCCCTTCGGGTCGTCGGCGGGCACGCCCGTGACGCCGCGCAGCATCAGCGGGTGGTGCGCCACCAGCAGCTGCGCGCCCACCTCCACCGCTTCGTCCACTGTGGACCCGACCGGGTCGACGCAGAACAGCGCCCTCGTCACCCGTTCGGCGCGGTCGCCGCAGACCAGGCCGACGGCGTCCCAGGACTCGGCGGTGGCGGGCGGGTAGGCGGCCTCCAGGACGGCCAGCACGTCCCCGAGCGTGGTCACAGCTCCTCCAGCACGACTCGCAGCGCGTCCACCAGCAGCGCGAACTCCCCGGGCGCGCGGACCGCGACCCGGAGGTGGTCGGGCCCCAGGCCGGGGAACGTGTCACCGCGCCGCACGGCGATCCCCTTGTCCCGCAACGCTTCCCGCACCCGCCGCCCGTCCGGGACGCGCAGCAGCACGAACGGCGCGTCCGGCGGCACGACCACCAGGTCGCCCAGCAGCCCGACGGCGTGCGCGGTGTGCTCCCGCGCCTCCCGCGCCAACGCCTCGGCCTCCGCCACGGCCGGCGGCTCGGAGCACGCCGCGACGGCCTCCAGCACGAGGCTGCCCACCGGCCACTGCGGTCGGGGCAGCGCGAGCCTGGCCAGCAGCTCCGGCGCGCCGAGCAGGTAGCCCGCGCGCAGGCCCGCCAGGCCCCACGTCTTGGTCAGGCTGCGCAGCACCAGCAGGCCGGGCAGGTCGGTGCGGCCCGCCAGCGACTCCGGCTCGCCCGGCACGGTGTCGGCGAACGCCTCGTCCACGACCAGCACCCGGCCCGGCCGGCTCAGCGACGCCACGGCGTCGGCCGGGTGCAGCACGGACGTCGGGTTGGTCGGGTTGCCCAGCACCACCAGGTCGGCCTCGTCGGGCACCAGGTCGGGCCGCAGCCCGTAGCCGTCCTCGGGCCACAGCTGCACCCGCTGCACGGGCACGCCCGCGTCCCGCAGCGCCACCTCGGGCTCGGTGAACGACGGGTGCACCACCGCCGCCAGGCACGGGTGCAGGTTGGGCAGCAGCGCGAAGCCCTCCGCGGCGCCGTTGAGGATCAGCACCTCGTCGGGGTGGCGGCCGTGCCGCGCGGCGACGGCGGCGCGGGCGCGTTCGTCGGCGGCGGCGGCCGGGTAGGAGCCGAGGTCGTCGAGGGCGGCGGCCAGCCGGTCGCGCAGCCACGCGGGCGGCGCGGGCACCCGCACGTTGACCGCGAAGTCCACGAGTCCGGGCGCGGCGTCGACGTCCCCGTGGTGGCGCAGCAGCGCCCGGCCGGACTCCTGGCTGGTCATCGCCGCGAGTCTAGGCGATCTGCGCCGGCCGATCCGCGCTCTGCCCCATCTGGGAGCAAGCCCAGTCCAGGTACGCGCCGGGCAGCTCGCGCAGGATGCCCAGCGCCTCGGACCCGGGCAGGTCCGGCAGCGCGCGCACGGCCTGCGCCGCCAGCGCCGTGCAGTGCTCGACCGTGTCGGCGACCAGGCTGGTCCGCCGCAGCTCGGCCAGCAGCCCGGCCAGCTCGGCGTCGGTCAGCTCACGTCCGCGTCGCCGCAGGAGCGCGCGCTGGTCGTCGGTCAACGCCCGCAGCAGCGGGAACGTGTAGACGCCCTGGCGGATGTCGTTGCCGACGGGCTTGCCCAGCCGCTGGGAGGTGGACGCGAGGTCCAGCAGGTCGTCCAGGACCTGGAACATCAGCCCGAACAGCGCGCCGAACCGGGCCATGGCGGCGGTGGTCGCCTCGTCGGCGTCGGCGCAGTGCGCGGCCAGCACGCAGCCGACCTCGAACAGCGCGCCCGTCTTCAGCTCGATGGACCGCAGCGCGTTCTCCGGGCTGCGGTCCACGTCGTAGAGGTCCACGACCTCCAGCACCTGGCCCTCGACCAGGTCGGTCACGGCCTGGGCGAGCCGGCTCGCGGCGAACGGCGAGATCCGGTCCAGCGCGGCCTGGCTCGCGCGGGCCAGCATGAAGTCGCCGACCAGCACGGCCGGACCGGTGCCCCAGTCCGCGTTGACCGTGCGCACGCCGCGCCGTTCCTCGGCGTTGTCCATCAGGTCGTCGTGCACGAGCGAGCCGGCGTGCAGCAGTTCGACGCAGGCGGCGGCGGTGACCGCCTTGTCGGTGACCTCCCCGGACACGGCCAGCGAGCCGGCCAGGACCAGCACCGACCGCAGCCGCTTGCCCCCGGCCGCGGTGATGCGGCCGGAGAAGGTGTTCACGATCGGCAGCGACGACGACGTCGCCAAGGCCCGGATCTCGTCCTCCACCCTCGGCAGCGCGAGGGCGAGCGCCGGCATGGTCGGCATGGTCGACTGCGGCTCGTTCGACTGCACTGTGGACACGGGGTGATCGTCCCGCGACCCACCTGAGAGGCCGCTGAGACGGCCCCGGGCACACGAGCTAGAGCATCGACACGGCGACCGCGAAGAACAGCAGCGCGAGGCTCAGCACGAGGTGCGCGACCGAGGGAGCCTCGTACCTCCCGGCGCGGCACAGCGACGGCTCGGTCACCACGCGTCGCCGACCTCTCGTCGAACCCGCCGCACGCCACGTGTGCGCGTCATTCGCATTCCTTCCCGACACATTCCCCACACCTTCGGCGTCGGAATTGCGGGCCGGTTCGTTACCCGTTATCACGCTTTCGCAGACTCTCTTCCGCCTCGGCGAGCAGCCGGGCCCGGTCCTGCCGGGCCAGCCGCTTCCGTTCCCGCTCCCGCACCCATGCTCGCACGTCGTCGGCACCCAGGCCGACCGCCTCGCGGTAGAACTCGTCCCCGAACCACCACCACACCCGAATGCCGTACCGGGCAATGCGCACGGGCTGTTCCCGACGCAACACGTCCAGTGACGGAAAATCGACGACCAGCACCGGCGGACACCCCGTGCCGACGAAGAAATACCTTTTCCGGAACGCCAGACCGCGGTCGGTGAAGAATCCGGCGTTGGGGTCGGGCACCAGCCCGCCGGGCGACGTCACGGGCCGCGGCCGGGCGAACGCGGGCGTCTCGGGCCACGACCGGCGGCGCACCGCGACCACCACGGCGACCACCACCGCGGCGGCGAGCAGCACGACGACCCCGACGACGACCCCGGACATCCCTGATCCCCCAACACGAGCCGGTCGTGGGAGCGCTCGACCTGGCAGACTGACCCGCCGTGGCGCTGACCGTCTCGTTCATCTGCACCGGCAACATCTGCCGTTCCCCCGTGGCCGCGATCATATTCCGCGAGCACCTGCGCCGGGCCGGGCTGGGTGACCTCGTGGAGGTGACCAGCGCGGGCACCGGCGGCTGGCACGTGGGCGACCCGGCCGACCCGCGCGCGGAGAAGTCGTTGGCCGACAACGGATACCCGACCGAGCACGTCGCCGCCCAGGTGGGCGGGAACCACCTCGACGCCGACCTGCTGGTGGCGTTGGACTCCGGGCACGCCCGGTCGCTGCGGCGGATGGTCGGCGACCCGGAGCGGGTGCGGCTGCTGCGCTCGTTCGACCCGGACGCGGACGGCGTGGACGTGCCCGACCCGTACTACGGCGACAAGGCCGGCTTCGACCGCGTGGTGGACATGGTGGAGGCCGCCGTGCCCGGTCTGCTGGCGTGGGTGCGCGAACGGCTGTGACACCGGCGGAGGCGGCGGAGCACCTGACCGGGGCGAAGGCGGTCGGGGTGCGGCAGCTCGGCGGCGCGGTGTGGGAGGTCGGGCTCGCCGGCGGTGACCGCGTGGTCGTGAAGCGGCACGACGAGCCGGGCGCGGCACGGGCCGAGGTCGCGTCGCTGCGGTGGTTGGCCGTGCCCGACGGCCCGCCGACGCCGGGGGTGCGCGGGCAGGACGGGCGGTGGCTGGCCCTCGACCCGGTCGAACCGGGCCCTCCGTCGCCGCGGGCCGCCGAGGAGTTCGGGCGGCGGCTCGCGGCGTTGCACGCGGCCGGCGCGCCCGCGTTCGGCGCGCCACCACCCGGCGGTCCCGCGGACGCGTCGATCGGCCTGGCGCCGATGCGCAACGTCGCGTCCGGCGACTGGGCGGAGTGGTTCGCCGAGCACCGGATCGGCCGCTACGCCCGCCTCGCCGTGGACGCGGGCGCGATGACCGCCACCGAGGCGCGGACCGTCGAGGGCGTGCGGGTGGCGGCGCCGGACGAGCCGCCCGCCCGGCTGCACGGCGACCTGTGGAGCGGCAACGTGCACTGGGCCGCCGACGGCCGCGCGTGGCTGATCGACCCCGCCGCCCACGGCGGCCACCGGGAGAGCGACCTGGCCATGCTCGCCCTGTTCGGCTGCCCGCACCTGGACCGCGTGCTCGCCGCCTACGACGAGGCCGCGCCGCTGGCCGCCGGCTGGCGCGACCGCGTGCCGCTGCACCAGCTGTTCCCGCTGCTCGTGCACGCCGCGCTGTTCGGCCGCGGCTACGCCCGACAGGCGGTGGCCGCGGCCCGATCGCTGCGATGATGACCACATGGGGATCACGGCGTTCGAACGCGACGACTGGCAGTGGCTCAACGAGCCGCGCACGTGGAGCACCGAGGGCGGCCTGACCGTCACCAGCGATCCGGAGACCGACTTCTGGCGCACCACCCACCACGGCTACGACCGCGGCAGCGGCCACGTGCTCGGGGTGCCCCTGACCGGCGACTTCACCGTCACCGCGACGTTCACCGCGGACTACGCCGCCCAGTACGACCAGGCCGGCGTCGCGCTGTGGCTGGACGAGCGGAACTGGATCAAGGCCGGGGTCGAGCTGGTCGACGACGAGTTCCAGGTCAGCACGGTCGTGACGCGGGAGTTCTCGGACTGGTCCGTGGTGCCCGCGGGTCGCGTCGGCCGGGTCACGATCGCGGCCGTGCGCGAGGGTGACGCGGTGACCGTCCGCTACGGCGCGGGCGACGCCGAGCCGACGACCCTGCTGCGGCTGGCGTACTTCCCGCCCGAGGTCCGGACGCTGGTCGGCGTGATGGCGGCCGCGCCGACGGGTCCCGGCTTCACCACGCGCTTCGACCGGGTGCAGGTCACAACGGCTTAGGGCTTACCGTGGTCACGTGCGGTTGAGGTTCCTGTTGCAGCCCGGGTGGCTGGCGTTGACGCTGGTCGTCTGGGTGTTCGCGGGCGCTTGCTTCACGCTGCTGGCGCCGTGGCAGTTCGACCGCGACACCGAGCGCGACGCGCAGAACAGCGCGGTCGTGTCGTCCCTGCGCACCGACCCGGTGCCGGTCGCCACGCTGCTCGACCGGCCGAACGCCGAGGTCGAGTGGCGGCGCGTCACGCTGACCGGTCGCTACCTGCCCGAGGGGCAGGCGGTGGCGCGGCTGCGGACCGTGCAGGGCGAGGCCGCGTTCGAGGTGCTGACGCCGTTCCGGCTGGCCGAGGGGCCGGTCGTGCTGGTCGACCGGGGTTACGTGCGGCCGGTCAACGGCATCAAGGTGCCCGACCTGGACCCCGTGCCGACCGGCGACGTGACGCTGGTCGCACTGGCCCGCCGGGACGAGTCCGACGACCGGGACGCGTTCCGGGAGGACGCGCACCGGCAGGTGTACGCGGTGAACTCGGCCGTGGTCGGCCGGGCCGCCGGGCTCGACCTGCGACCGGGCTACTTCCAGCTCACCGAGGGCCAGCCGGGCGTGACGGAGGCGCTGCCGCTGCCGAAGCTGGACGCCGGACCGTTCTTCTCCTACGCGTTGCAGTGGATCGCGTTCGGCGCGATGGCGCTGGGCGGCTGGCTGTACTTCACCGCCCGCGAGATCCGGCCCGGCGGCGCGCTGCGCGAGGACGCGGGCACGTCGAAGGTCAGGCGGAAGTCCGTCGCCGAACAGCTCGCCGAAGACGAGGCCGCGCCAGCGCGATGACCGCGGTCACGGCCGCCGCCGACGCGCCGACCACCCGCGACAGCTCCACCGCCCGCGTCACGTGCCCGGCGTCGGGGTTGCGGCCGTGCCCGAGCACCGGCCGGTCCTCCGCGCCGTGCGCGTACACCGTGCGGCCGCCCAGCCGGACCTCCAGCGCGCCCGCGAACGCCGCCTCGACCTGGCCCGCGTTGGGGCTCGGGTGCGCCGCCGCGTCTCGCCGCCACGTCCGCCACGCCTCGCCCGCCGACCCGCCGACGACCGGCGCGCCCGCCACCGTGAGCAGCGCGGCCAGCCGCGAGGGCAGCAGGTTCGCCACGTCGTCCAGGCGGGCCGAGGCCCAGCCGAACCGGCGGTACCGCTCGTTGCGGTGGCCGACCATGGCGTCCAGGGTGTTCGCCGCGCGGTAGCCGAGCAGCCCCGGCACGCCCGCGACCGCACCCCAGAACAGCGGGGCCACCACGGCGTCGGACGTGTTCTCGGCCACGGACTCGACGGTCGCCTTCGCCAGGCCGAGCGTGTCGAGCTTGCGCGGTTCCCGCCCGCAGAGGTTGGGCAAACGATTGCGCGCCGCTTCGAGGTCTCCGCCGTCCAGCTCGCGGCCCATCGCGGTGCCCTCGTCGGCCAACGACGACCCGCCGAGCACGACCCACGTGGCCGCGGCGGTGGTCAGCACCTGCAGGACCGGGCTGCGCCGGCCGAGCCGCTCCACCGCGACGCCGGCCAGGACCGTGCCGCCGACGAGCACCGCCGTGTGGGCCACGCCGCCCACCCGGTGGTCGCGGTACAGCTTGCGCTCCAGCGCCGCCGCCGCACGTCCGAACCCCGCTACCGGGTGATACTTCTCGGGGTCGCCGAACACCGCGTCAGCGGCCACGCCCAGCACCAACCCCACCGCGCGCCCCAGACTCACACGGGCACGGTAGCCCGCACGTGTCGGACCGCCGCATTAGGGTGGCGCACCGTGGAACCAGCCGGCCGCCTCAAGCTCTACGCGTACCTGGACGCCCGTGATCACCAGCGCACCTACCTGGCGATCATGCGGTTGTTCACGTCCACGCTGCTGGCCGACCTGTCCGCGGGCGAGGTCGCGGGCGCGCTGGCGGGCGCCGAGCGGGAGGGCCGGGTCGAGCCGGGCGAGTCCCGCATCGAGAACGTGATCAACCGGCTGCGGCAGCTCGTCGAGTGGGGCAACCTGGTGCAGGGCAGGCGCGAGGTGGTGGCCACCAGCATCGCCGAGTTCCAGCACGGCAGCGTGCGCTACCAGGTCAGCAAGCTCGCCGTGCGGGTGCAGCGGGACGTGGACGAGCTGCTGCGCGTCCCCGAGGGTGCGCGGGAGGTGTCGCGGGAGCTGCTGCCCGCCGTGGAACGCGGCCTGGACCGGCTGGGCCGGTCGCTGTCGGAGGCGCTGATCAGCGGCGCGCCGCGCTCGCGGGAGGTGCTGGCCGAGCAGGTCACCACGCTGTTCCTCCAGCACGCCGAGCTGGCCGCGACCGTGCGCGACTTCTACGCCTACCTGGGCCAGGTCGTGACGCGGCACCACCTGGCGCCGGAGGAGATCTCCGGGTTCCGCAACCTGCTGGTCGAGTACATCCAGATGGTCGTGGAGGACGTGCTGCGGCACACCCCGGCCATCGCCGACGCCCTGGCCCGGGTGAACTCCGCCCGCTCGGAGCTGCTGCGGCTGCTGGGCCGCGCCGACCTGGGCGAGAAGGTGGAACGGGCGCGCGGCCGGTCACCGGAGGACTGGCAGGAGCTGACCGACTGGTTCGTGGACCGGCCCGGCCGGCCGAGCCAGGTGACGGCGCTGCGCGAGGCGACGGCACGCGCGATCGGGTCGCTGCTGGCGAGCGTGAAGCGGGCGACGTCCGGCGGCGGGCTGCTGCCGAGCAGGCGCGCCGAGCTGCTGAAGCTGGCCGCGTGGTTCGACTCGGGCACCCGGGAGCAGGCGCACGAGCTGTACGCGGCGGCGTTCGGGCTGCACTCCGCGCGGCACGTGTCGCCCGCGCCCGAGCACGACAGCGACAACGAGCGCACGCCGTGGCGGGACGGGCCGGTGGTCGACGTGCAGGTGAGCGTGCGCAGCCGGGGTGACCGCGGCGCGCGCGTGCGCACGTCGCGGATCCTGGACGACCCGATGACCGAGCAGTCGCTGCTGGCCGAGGCGCGGGAGGCCGACGAGCGGCGGGCGGCGTCGGTGGCGGAACTGGCGGCGGCCGCGCCCCGGCTGGCCGAGGCGACGTTGTCCGGCGAAGCGCTCGGCGTGCTGTGCGAGCTGCTGACGCTGGCGATGGCGCAGCGCGACACGGCGGCCGACTCCGGTTCGGCGACCGACCCGGTGCGCGGGCTGCGCGTGACGGTGGAGCACGCGGCGGGGCGTGCCACGCGGATCCGTTCGGCGGCGGGCACGTTGACGCTGCACGACTCGACGTTGGTGCTCGACTGATGTTCGACGACCTCTCCGAGATCGACGCGGCGAACGTGGTGCGCTGCGCCCGCACCCTGCTGCGGCGGCCGCTGCTGCGCGCCGACGGGCCGGACGGCGAGCTGCTGACCCTGGTCTACCGGCACCGGGCGGCGTTGCAGGACCTGTTCGCCGGGCTGCTGGGCTACCGGCTGGTGGTGGAACGGCGGTTCGCGCGGCTGTACAAGGCCGGGCCGGGCGCGGACGACTCGCGCGGCGTGCTCGCCATGTCACCGCGCGGGTACGCGTACGTGGCGCTGACCATGGCGGTGCTCACCGGGGTCGGGCGGCAGGCGCTGCTGTCGCGACTGGTGGCGGACATCCGCGCGGCGGCGGTGGAGGCCGGGTTGACCGTCGTGGACGACGTGGCCGACCGGCGGGCGTTGACGGCGGCGCTGCGGCACCTGGTGTCGTTGGGCGTGCTGCACGAGACCGAGGGCACGGTGGACGTGCAGGCCGAGGCGTTGATCACCATCGACACCGACCTGCTCGGCCAGTTGCTGACCGGTCCGGTGGCGGAGGCCGACTCGCCGGCGCGGCTGGTGGAGCTGGCCGCCCGGCCGGGTCCGCGCGGTGTCGAGCACGCGGTGCGGCGCAAGCTGGTGGAGAACCCCGTCGTGCTGTACGCGGACCTGCCGCCGGAGCAGGCCGAGTGGTTGCGGCGCAACCAGCGCAAGGAGTCGGCGCTGCTGGAGACGTGCTTCGGCCTGCGCACCGAGTGCCGGGTCGAGGGCGTGCTGGCCGCCGACCCCGAGGACTACCTGACCGACCTGTACTTCCCCGGCACGTCCACGGTGGCGCGGATCGCGCTGCTGGCGCTGCCGGAGCTGCTGGAGTCCGACCCCCTCGCCGGTGGACGGCACGCCGTGGACCCGGCGCGGCTGCGCGAGGTGTGCGCAGGGCTGGTCGAGGACTACCCGACCGCGTGGTCCAAGCAGTTCACCGACGACCTGGGCCGCCTGGTGGACGAGGTGCTGGAACTGCTGCGGCGCATGGGGCTGGCGGTCGAGGCGGACGACGGGTGGCTGCTCAACGCCGCCGCGCACCGGTGGCTGCCGGCGCCGGACGGCGACCCGGAACGCGAAGTGGAGCCGGTGGTCGTGCCGGACGTGCCCAGCTGGTCGTTGTTCGATGAGGAGACCGCGTGAACAGGTGGCGGCTGCACAGGGGCGGCATCGTCAACATCTGGCAGTACACCGAGCAGACGTTCGACTTCTCCGGTGGGCGCGCGATCTTCCAGGGCACCAACGGGTCCGGCAAGTCGCGCACGCTGGAACTGCTGCTGCCGCTGTGCCTGGACGGCGACCTGCGGCAGGTCGGCTCCAAGGGCTTCGACACGGTGTCGCTGCGGCGGCTCATGCTGGACGACTACGACGGCGGGCCCAACCGGATCGGGTACGCGTGGGTGGAGCTGACCCGCGGTGACGGCGAGTACCTGACCTGCGGGTTGGGCGTGAAGGCGTCGAAGACCTCGCAGGCGATCACCGACTCGTGGCGGTTCATCACGCCCCTGCGCGTGGGTCGCTCGTTGGCGCTGGTGGGCGCGGACCGCACGCCGCTGGGCCCGGCGCAGCTGCGCGACCTGATCGGCGCGGACTGCGTGCTGGAGGAGGCGGCGTTCCGCGCGCGCGTCGCCGAGACCGTGTACGGCGTGCCCGCGCCCCGGTACGGCGACCTGCTGCACCTCCAGCGGACGCTGCGCAACCCCGACGTGGGGTTGAAGGTGCTGGAAGGGCAGCTGGAGCAGATCCTGTCCGACGCGCTGCCGCCGCTGGACCAGGCGATGGTCGAGCAGTTGGCGACGTCGTTCGACGACCTGGAGTCGATCCGGGAGAACATCACGCGGCTGTCGTCGGCCGACACCGCGCTGGGGACGTTCCTCAAGACGTACTCCGACTACGCGTTCGGCGGGTTGCGGGCGGCGGCGGTCTCGCTGGGCGCGGCCGAGGACGGGGTGCGCAAGCTGGAACGGGCGTCGGCGCGGCTGTCGGCGTCGCTGGAGGAGACGCTGGCGGCGCGTGCGGCGGCGGAGCACTCGTTGGCGTCGCTGGAGGCCGGGGAGCAGCAGGCCGAGGAGACCATCGGGGCGTTGAAGGAGCTGCCGGCGTTCCGCGACCTGCAGGACTTGCAGACGCGCGAGAAGCTGGTGGCCGAGAAGCGCTCGTCGGCCGTGGCGGCGTTGGACATGGCGAACAAGCAGCGGTTGCAGGAGGACGGCGCGGTCGACGGCGTGCTGCGGCTGCTGCGGCGGCTGGCCGAGGACCTGGGGTCGGCGCAGGAGCTGGCCGAGCCGTTGCGCCACCACCTGCGCGCGGCCGGCCTGTCCCCCGCCACCGTGCCCGACGTGCCTGCCGTGTCCACTTCGGACGCCTCGGTGCGCACGGAGTCCGTGCGGGCCAAGCCGGACCCCGAAGCCGAACCGCTGCCGATCGAACGCCGCGTGCCCCCGGCCGTTCCGGTGGACGAGGCGACGTTGGTGGAGGTCGCGGGGCGGACGTCGGAGATCGCTTCGACGGCGCGGCAGCGCGGGGCGCTGGCGTTGGCGCTGGCCGCGCAGGCCGCCGAGCTGGACGCGGCGCAACGGCAGGTGGACGCGTTGCGGCAGACGGCCCGGGACGCGCAGCACGCGGCGACCGAGGCGTCGGCGCTGCGCAACCAGGAGGCGCGGGAACTGGCCGAGGTCGCCGAGACCTGGCTGGCCGAGGTCGACACCTGGCGCACCTCCGGTCCCCTGGCCGAAACCCGACCCGACACCCCTCTCCCCCTCCCCACGACCGCCGACCCCACCACCGCCCGCTCCCTGACCACCGCCGCTCGTGAGTGGGTGGGCCCCCTGGTCACGGCGGCCCGGGCCGAGGCCCACGCGGTCGCCCAGCGCCGGTCGACCCTCGTCACGTCGATCAACGCGCTGGACGCGGAACTGTCCGGCCTGCGCTCGGGCACCTCCCGCACCCCGGACCAGGGCCGCTTCACCTCCACCGACCGCGACCCGTCCACCGGCGCCCCGTTCTACCGCCTGGTCGACTTCCACCCGACCGTCGACGACCAGGCCCGCGCGGGCATCGAGGCGGCCCTGGAAGCCTCCGGTCTCCTGGACGCCTGGGTCGCACGATCGGGTGAACATGGCCCGACCATGTACGGAAACACCGTTACCGATACTCGGTTGAAAACGAGCGGCCCCGCCGAAACCACCCCCGCACCCCTGGCACCCCCGACCACCCCCGCCGCTCCCACGACCCCGCACCACGACGTCCTGGCCATCCCCGGCCCCCCGACCACCGGCCCCTCCCTGGCCACCGTCCTGACCCCGGCCGTCGAACCCCACTCCCCCGTCCCAGCGACGGTCGTGGCGGACCTGCTCGCCTCGATCTCCCTGCACACCCCCACCCCGACCGACCCCGCCGCCTTCGCGGTGTCCCCGGACGGCCGCTGGCAGGCGGGCGTGCTCACCGGCGCGTGGCACAAGGACGCGGCGGAGTTCATCGGCGCGGGAGCCCGCGAAGCCGCCCGCCGCCGCCGCATCGCGGAGCTGGAGGACGAGCTGGCCACCCTCCGCGCCGACCTGGGCGTGGCCGAAGCCGACCTGGCCGCCGCGCACGGCCTGGTCGAGCGCTGGGAGGTCCACCTCGACCGGTTCCCGGCCGACCGCGAGCTGGTCGCCCGCCACGGCCGCCTGCAGGCCGCGCAGGAATCCGCCGACCGGGCCGCCCGCCGGGCCGAGGAGCTGCGCGACGAACTCGCCACCGCCCAAGCCCGCGGCGAAGCGGCCGCGGCCGAGGTCGTGCGCCAGGCGGGCGACGCGGGCCTGCCCGCCACCACCGACGGCCTCCAGCGGGCCCAGCAGGCGGCGGCCGAGGCGCAGCGCACGGCCGATCGGCTGGGCGACGTGCTGCGCCGCCAGTGCCGCAGCACGGTGGCCGACCTGACCGACGCGTCCCACCGGTACCACGCGGCGGTGGAGGATCGGGTGGCGGCAGAGGCGGATGCGGAGGCGCGGTGCGTCGACTACGCGTCGCAGGCGTCGACGTTGGCCGAGTTGACCGACGCGATCGGCGGCGAGGCAAGGGAGATCGCCGACCAGCTGTCCACTCTGGAGCGTTCACGGCGCGGGATGCGCGAGGAGCTCAAGGGTGTGCGCGAGCAGGTCGCGTCGGCCCGCGAGCAGGCGGCGAAGCTGAACGCCCAGCTGGACACCTCCGCCGAGCAGCTCACCTCGGCCAAGGACGCCCTCACCCGCGCGACCGAGCACTTCAAGGCCACCGTCCAAGCGCCCGGCATCCTCGTCGCCGCCCTGCCGGACGTCGCCGAGGACGTCACGTCCGTGCGCGCCGCCCTGATGGCGTCCGACCGGCGCGGCGCGGGCGAGGCCACGGTGATCACCAAGCTCCAGGCGCTGCAGACCTCGCTCGCGGGCAGCCACGACATCGCCGCCGAGCAGCACGTCGGCCTGCTCACCGTCACCGTCACCGGCGAGGAAGGCGCCCGACCGGTCGCCGTCGCCGCCCGCCAGGTCACCGCGAAACTGGCCGAGCAGCGCGGTTTCCTCGACGAGCAGTACCAGAACATCTTCGCCGACTACCTGATCCGCGACCTGGCCGAGTGGCTGCGCGGCCAGGTCGCCGTCGCCGAGGACCTGTGCAAGCGGATGAACGAGGTGCTCGGCAAGGCCCGGTCGAGCCAGGGCGTGCACGTGAAGCTGGCGTGGAAGCCGTCGGCAGCGCTGGAGGAGGAGACGCGCGACGCGTTGGCGCTGGTCCGCCTGCCCTACGCGGAACGCGACCCGGAGCAGGACGCCACGCTGCGCCGCGTCTTCACCGAGCGCATCGAAGCCGAACGCGACGCGCACACCGGCAACTACGCCGAGATCCTGTCCCGCGCCCTGGACTACCGGACGTGGCACCAGTTCACCGTCACGGTCGCCGACACGGGCCCGGACGGCAACCCGCGCGAACGCCGGTTGCGCCAGCTGTCGTCCGGCGAGACGCGGCTCATCTCGTACGTGACGCTGTTCGCGGCGGCGGCGTCGTTCTACGACGCGGTGAGCGGCGAGTTCGAGCCGCTGCGGCTCGTGCTGCTGGACGAGGCGTTCGAACGGCTGGACGACCCGACGATCGCGCGCATGCTGGGGCTGCTGGTGGACCTCGACATGGACTGGGTGATCACCTGGCCGAGCGGCTGGGGCGTGTCCGACAAGATCCCCCGCATGCACATCTACGACGTGCTGCGCCCGAAGAACGGCCGCGGCGTGGCGTGCACGCAGACCACGTGGGACGGCGCGGCGCTCGACCGGGTCGACCCGTAGCGCGTCAGGCGGGGACCGGGCGGGCGTCGCGGTAGGCCCGGGCCGAGGCCATCAGGGCGTCGAGCGCGTCACGGGTGCGCAGCAGGTCGTCGATGTGCGCGGAGAGCCGGTCGCGTTCGGCGGCCATGCGCTCCATCGCGGCGTCGGAGTTCTCGTCGCTGGGCGAGTCGACGCACGGCAGCAGTTCGGTGATCGTGCGGCTGGACAACCCGGCCGCGTAGAGGCGCTGGACGAACGCGACCCGCTCGACGTCAGCCTCCGCGTAGTGCCGTTGCCCGCCGGCGCTGCGGGTGCTGGTGAGCAGTCCCTGCTCCTCGTAGTACCGCAGCGAACGGACGCTGACCCCGGTACGCGACGCGAGTTCGCCGATCCGCATCCCGACCCGACCTCCTGGTTGTGACTCCGGTCGCACGACTTGCCTCTCACATTGATGTGAGGTTTTAGCGTACCTGTCAGGCCCCTCCCGGGCCGCGACCAGTACGGAGGAGTTCGGCATGACCACGCTGTTCGACCGCTACCGCCTCGGCGGTCTGGACCTGCCCAACCGCGTCGTGATGGCGCCGATGTCCCGGGTCCGGGCCGCGGCCGGCGGCCTCGCGACCCCGTCCATGGCGGCCTACTACGCCCAGCGCGCCACGGCCGGGTTGATCGTCTCGGAGGGCGTGCAGCCCAGCCTGATCGGGCAGTCCAACCCCGGCACGCCGGGTCTGCACACCGACGAGCAGGTGGCCTCGTGGCGACCGGTGACCGACGCCGTGCACGTCAACGGCGGCCGCATCTTCGCCCAGATCATGCACGGCGGCCGGGTCTCGCACCCCGACACGACCGGGTTCCAGCCGGTCGGGCCGTCCGCCGTCGCCGCCGTGGGCGACGTGTTCACCCCGAACGGCCCGCGGCCCGCACCGGTGCCCCGCGCCCTCGACACCGCGGAGATCCCCGAGCACGCCCGTTCGTACGCCGAGGCGGCCCGGCGCGCCGTCGAGGCCGGGTTCGACGGCGTGGAGCTGCACGGCGCGAACGGCTACCTGATCTCGCAGTTCCTGTCGTCCAACGCGAACCTGCGCACCGACGCGTACGGCGGCTCGATCACCAACCGCATCCGCTTCGCCGTCGAGGCCGTCGCCGCGACGGTGGACGCCGTCGGCGCGGACCGCACCGCGATCAGGCTTTCGCCCGGCGGCACGTTCTGGGGCGTCGAGGAGACCGAGGTGCCCGAGCTGTACGCGGACCTGCTGGCCGAACTCGCCCGCTTCGACCTCGCCTACCTGCACTTGGAGGCCACCGCCGACGAGGACGTGCTGATCGGCCTGCGCCGCGCGTGGCCGGGCACCCTGGTGATGAACCCGGTGGTCCCGATGGGCCCGAAGCACACGGACCGGTCGGCCGCCGACCACTGGCTCGGCCTGGGCGCGGACCTGATCAGCTTCGGCCGTGCGTTCATCGCCAACCCCGACCTGGTGGAACGGCTCCGCACCGACCTGCCGCTCGCACCCGCCGACCTGAACACGTACTACCAGGGCGGCGACAACGGCTACCTCACGTACTCGGCGTTCCAGCACAGCGCCTGACCGGGGGCACGGCGTGCGCCGCTGGAGCACCCGGCTGGGGATGCGGTGGCGCACGCCGCCCGGAATGCACATCCTCGGGCCTGGTCGACGCACGGCATTCACGACGCGCTGTGTCCAAGAGCGGATGCGACACGAGACTCGACCGGCTGCCGCCCGACCGGCCGCTCATCGGTAGCATCCGCACGTGACGTTGAGCAATGCCGATGTGCACAAGATGTACGGCAAGCCGTCCTACGAGGAACTGTGGGACAAGGCGCTCAACGCCGTTGAGTCGAACCGGGCCGGTTTTACCCTGAAAACGGGTGACGTGCACACCGCCAACGACCTCAGCGGCTTGCTCGGGGCTTTCGACCAGCCCACACCGACACGGCGGAAATTGCGGCCCGGAACCCGCACGACGGTTACCGTCGCGGAGTTGGACACTCGATTACGCCGCGGCAAGTTCGGCAACGGCCTGCGAGAACTGCTGGAGACGCTCACCGGCCAACCGGTGGTGACCACAGCGGAACGACGGGAGATCTTCGCGGCCGAGTTGACCAAGGTTGGCCTGGCCGGCCACCCGTGGGTCGGCCCCTGGCTCGACCACTGCCAGAAGCCCCGATGCATGCAGTCCACCGAGGTGCGTGTCACCGCGCAACGCTGTGCGGCCATCCTGACCAGGCTCGTGCTCAATCCTCATACATATCCCGAAGAACACACACCGCTCGAAAGCCTTGCCGATATATACACGGGCGACTCGGCGGGCCTGGGCCCACGGCGACTGGTCGGACAGCTCGTCATGCGAGCGGTGTCTTCAGCACACTCGAAGCCGATACCGACGACCACGTACGAACGCTGGCTTTCTTGGCTTCGAGCCGGAGTGATCATGGATGACCAGTCGACCTGGGACGTTTTCATCAGTCATGCACACGAAGACAAGATCGGCTTCGTGCGTCCCCTCGCGACCGCGCTGCGCGAAGCGGGACTCCGCGTGTGGTACGACGAATACACCATGGTCCCTGGCGACAGCATTCGCGAGTCGATCGACAAGGGGATTCAGCGGTCGCAAGCCGGGCTGCTGGTGATGAGCCCGTACTTCTTCCGCAAGTTCTGGACGAAACAGGAGGTCAACGGCTTGTTCAGCATGGCGGCCGGCCAAGGCACCCGGCTCATCCCCGTACTCCACGGTTTGGACCACGAGGAGTTCACCAGGCACTCACCGATGTTGGCCGACCGGTACGCGATCCGGTCGGAAGTCGGGGTGGACGCGGTGGTGGACGGTGTACTGCGCGCCGTGGGCAAGCATTCTTAGAACACCCGGCTGGGGATGCGGTGGCGCACGCCGCCCGCGGCGAGGAACTCGGCGACCGGCAGGGTGGCCGCGCCGAGGGCGACCGACTCGGGGCCCAGCTCGCACATCGTGATCGACGCCTGCTCGAACGGTCGGTGCAGGGCGTGGCGGGAGGCTTGGGTGCGCACGTCGTCCAGGATGCGCGCGCCCAGCAGCAGCCCGGCCCAACCGCCGACGATCACCTGGGACGGGTTGAAGAGGTTGATCAGGTTCGCGATGCCCAACCCGGCGTACCGGGCGGTCTCGGCGAGGACGTCCCGCGCGGCCCGTGAGCCGTCCGCGACCAGTGCCGCCAACGCCGCCTCCTGCTCGGCCGGCACGTCCTTCTTGACCGCGCGGTACCGGTCGACGACCGCCGACGCGCCGATGTACGCCTCCAGGCACCCGTGCGCGCCGCACCGGCACGGGCGGCCGTCCAGTGCGACCGTCGTGTGACCCCACTCCCCCGCGCCTCCCGACGACCCGCGGTACAGCACGCCGCCCGTGATGACGCTCGCGCCGACGCCCGACCCGATCAACGCGACCACCGCGTCACCCGTGCCGCGGCCCGCGCCGAACCAGACCTCGGCCTGTCCCAGCGTGTTCGCGCCGTTGTCCAGGAACAGCGGCAGGTCGGTGCCGGTGCGCAGCGACTGTTCCAGCGCGACACCGCGCCAGCCGACGGTCTGCGCGTAGACCAAGCCGTGCTCGACCTGCCCCGGCACGCCGATGCCCACGCCGAGCACGTCGCCCACCCCGCTCTCGGCGAGGCACCTCTCGACCCCTTCGAGGACGCGCCGCGCCACGGCGTCGACGGAGTGGACGTCGGGCTCCATCGGGAACGTCGCCTCGGCCAGCCGCTGCAACGTCAGGTCGAACGCCTCCACGAGCACGTGCGTCTCACCGACGTCGACCCCGACCACCGCCGCGTGCGCGGGGTTGACCCGCAGCAGCACGCGCGGCCGTCCGCCGTCGGAGTCGACCTGGCCGGCTTCGACCACGACGCCGTCCGCGATGAGCTCGGCGACGACGTTGCTCACCGACGCCTGGCTGAGCCCGGTGACGCCCGCGAGTTCCTGCCGGCTGCGGGGTTGGTCGAAGTAGAGCGCGCGCAGCACCCGCGCGCGGTTACCGGCACGCAGGTCGCGCACGGTCAATCTGCGGTGCACGGCGACCTCCCATCGGGCGAGTTCGGACCACGGCCGCCGAACGGGCGTGTCGAAGTCCCGACGTTAGTCGGTGGCGAACCGCTTGGTGTCCCATTTGCCGTGCGCTTCCAGCAGTTTTCGCCCGATCCGCTTGAGATCCGCGACGTCGCGATCACTCAGCGCAGCGGCGAACTCCTCGGTGACCGAGTCGCGGTACGCGGGGGCGCTCGTGTCGGCCAGCACCTGACGACCGGCGTCGGTCAGCACGGCGTGCACGACGCGGCGGTTGTCCGGCGGCTGCTCGCGCGCGACCCAGCCGCGGCGCACCAGCCGTTCGACCAGTCGGGTGACACCGCTGGGGCTGACCGCGAGCAGGTCGGACAGCTCGGACATCAGCAGACGTCCGTTCATGTCGATCCGGTACAGCGCCTCGTGTTCCAGCAGCGAACAGCCGGCCACCGCTTCGATCCGCCGTTCCATGGCGACCCGCACCGCGTCCACGCCCTGCTGGACGTACAGCCACGCCAGCAGCGCGTCACTCGGCTTGTGCATGGCGGCACCCTACCAATATCTCACTTGACCTCAGAATACTTTTAGCGTCAACCTTTGCTCATGAAACCGATCCTGGTCACCGGCGCGACCGGCGCCCAAGGCGGAGCCGTGACGCGCGCGCTCCTGGCCCGCGGCCACCGCGTCCGAGCGCTCACCCGCGCACCGCACAGCGTTGCGGCACAAGAACTCCACCGCCTCGGCGCCGACGTCGTGCCCGGCGACTACGACGATCCAGCGTCCCTGCGCACGGCCCTGCACGGCGTCCGGGCGGTGTTCGCCGTGACGACGCCGTTCGGCAGCGACACCGCCACCGAGACCCGTCACGGCATCACCCTGGTCGACGCCGCGCGGGACGTGGAGCACATCGTGTTCACCTCGGCGTCCAACGCCGACCGCGGCACCGGCGTCCCGCACTTCGACAGCAAGCAGCGCATCGAGGAGCACCTGGTCACGGCCGGACCCCGGTGGACGATCCTCGGGCCGGCGGCGTTCCTCGACGACAAGTTCGGCGGGTGGACGGTGCAGGGACTGCGCGAGGGCATCCTCTACCTGCCCCTGCCATCGGACCGCGCGCTGCACCTCATCGCCGTGCGGGACGTCGCGGCCGCCGCTGTGCTCGCCTTCGAACAACCCGACCGGTTCGCGGGCAGACGACTGGACCTGGCCGGCGAGTCCCTCACCCCGGCGGGCATGGCCACAGCCTTGACCGCGGCCATCGGCCAGCCCATCCGCCACCACTGCCCGCCGCTGCACGTGGTGGCGCGGCACTCGACGGACCTCGCCGCCATGTTCGCCTACTTCACCGACGTCGGCACCGACATCGACCTGCGCCGACTGCACGCCGAGCTGCCCGAGATCACCTGGACCGGGTACGCGGACTTCGTGCGCACCCTGCCCTGGCCAGACCTGCTCCGCACCGCCTGACCGATGCCACCCGACCCGGCGCCACCCGACCGACGTCACCCATCCCGGCGAGCAGTTGGCGATCCGGGCACTCGTGCAGCCCCAGCCCGGCCGCGGACCACGTCGAGCACCCGACGCGACGGGTCGGAGTCGCCCGGCTGGACCACCGGCTGGCAGCCGAACTCGCGCAGCAGGAAGTCGCACACCAGCCACAGGTTGTCGTCGGCGGCGCCGGCCGACCGGACCGCCCGGCCTGCACCACCTGACCGAGGCCGCCTCGTCGGGTCAGCCTGCCGCCGCCCACGACTGGATCATCCGGTAGGCGATCGAGGCACCCGGCGCGAGCAGCAGGTCCGGCACGCTGCCCGGCTCGGCGAGCGCCTGCCGCACGTCGGCCCGGCTGACCCACTTGGCCTGCGCGATCTCGCCGTCGGCGAGCCGCAGGGGCTCGGCCGGGTCGGCGACCGCCTCGAACCCCACCATCAACGACCGCGGGAACGGCCACGGCTGGCTGCCGAGGTAGCGGATGCCCGCGACGACGACGCCGACCTCCTCCTCGATCTCCCGCGCCACGCACGCCTCCAGCGACTCGCCCGCCTCGACGAACCCGGCCAGCACCGAGTACCGCCCCTCGGGCCACCCCGCGCCGCGGGCGAGCAGCGCCCGGTCCGCGCCGTCGTGGACCAGGCAGATCACCGCGGCGTCGGTGCGCGGGTACTCCTCGTGCCCGCACTGCTCGCACACCCGCGCCCAGCCGGACTTGATCGAGTCGGTCCGCCCGCCGCACTTCGCGCAGAACCGCGCCGACCGGTGCCAGTGGAACAACGCCACCGCCGTCGTGAACAACCCCGCGTCGGTGTCGTCCAGCAACGCGCCGCACGCCCGCAGGTCGAGCCACTGCGGCTCGTCGGTCAGCTCCGGCCGGAACCACGCCCGACCGGCCGGAGCCTTGACGTCCGTTTCGTCCTCGGTCAGCGGAACCGCCCAGTGCGCCACGCCGTCCTGCTCGCCGAGCAGCACCGCCGTGTCCGGCGGACCGTCGCCGAACTCGGTGGCGGGGCGGTCGACCAGGCGGGACGCCCGGTCGGCCACCAACGTGCGGCCGTGCGCGTCCACGGTGAGCACGCGCGCCTTCGGCCACAACTGCGCGATCCGCTCCACGTCACCGCGCAACGGCTCCCGCCGGTCCACCGTGAACCGCGACAGGGCGGGCAGCTCCACCAACTCGAAGCTCACGGCAGGGTCACACCGCCCAGCGCGCGCAACTGCGGGGTCAGCAGCTCCGCGTCACCCACCAGCACGCCCGTGAACGCGGTCGGCGCGAAGAACTCCAACGCCACCTCGGTGACCTGCTCCACGGTGACGTCCGCGAGCCGGCCCGGGTGCCCGGTGAACCACTCCACGCCCAGGCCCAGCCCGGCGAGGTTCATCAGGAACGACGCCAGCCCGCCCTGCGACGACGTCGCGGTCAGCAGCGACCCGATCGCGTACCGGCGCGCGGTGTCCACCTCGGACTCCGTCGGCGGCACGAGGCCCAGCCTGCCCAGCTCGTACCGGGTCTCCAGCAGCGCCGCCGCGGTCACCTCGCTGGCCGTGTCGGCGTCCACCAGCAGCGTCGCCCCGCCCGGCGTGAACTCCGGGTGCGACCGCGCGCTGTAGGTGTAGCCCTTGTCCTCGCGGATGTTCTCCACCAGCCGCGACGAGAAGAACCCGCCGAACACCAGGTTCGCCAGCTGCAACGCCGGGTACCGGTCGTCGGTGCGCTCCAGCCCCCGCCCGGCGAGCCGGATCTGGGACTGCACCGCGCCGGGCCGGTGCACGAACAGCACGTCACCACCCCGCACGGGCGACAGCGGCGACAACGCCACCGCGGTGCCCTCGCCGGTCCAGCCGCCCAACGCGGCCTCGACCGCGCGCACCGCCGCGTCCGGCGCCACGTCGCCCACCACGACGACCACCGACCCGCGCGGCAGCACGGCCGACGCGTGCAGCGCCAGCACCTCGTCCCGCGTGACGGCCGCGACCTCCTCCGCCTCCGGCATCTCCTTGGCGAACGGGTGGTCGCCGTACAGGTGGCGCTGCAACGCCTCCCGCGCGATCACGTTCGGCTGCGACCGCGCCAACCGGATCCGCTCCACCAGCCGCGCGCGTTCCCGCTCGACCTCGTCGGCCGGGTAGGTCGCCCCGGTCAGCACGTCCCGCAGCACGTCCAGCACCGTCTCGAAACCGGACACCAGCGCGTTGCCGGACAACGCGAGCCGCTCCGGGTCGACCACCGCGTCCAGCTCACCGCCGACCAGCGCCAGCTCGGTGTCCACGTCCACCCGGCTGCGGGTGGCGGTGCCGGTGAGGATCGTGTTCGCCAGCACCTCGGCCCGGGCCGCGTGCGTCGAGCCGACGCTGCTCGCCGCCGGGTCACCGAACGGGATCCGCAGCCGCACCTCGACCAGCGGCACCGACGACCGGCGCACGGCCAGCACCCGCAGGCCGTTGGCCAGCGTCGTGTCGACCGTGTCCAGGTCCGCCGCCGCCCGCTGCTCGCCCAGCTCGGGGAACGGGCGAGGCCCTAGCTCCGTACGGCCGATCTCCTCGGCGCTGCGGTGCTTGGTCGGGGCGCTCACTCGTTACCTCCACTGGCGGGCTTGAGGGTCAGGACGGCGCGCGAGTCCGGCCGCAGCGCCTTGGCCGCAGCGGCGACCTCGTCGGTGGTGATGCCGGCCAGCTTGTCCGGCAGCTCGTACAGCAGCTCGGCCCGCCCGAACAGCAGCTCGGCCGACCCGAGGCCCAGCGTCCGGCTGGTGAGCCGGTCGTGCTCGCGGTGCATGGTCGACACCCAGCGGGCGGTGACCTTCGCCAGTTCCTGCTCCGACGGCCCTTCCTCGGCCAACCGCAGCAGCTCCTCGTCCACGGCCGCGAGCACCTGCTCGGAGGTGACCTCCGGCGGGTGGATCGCGGTGATGCTGAACGTGTCCGGGTCGCGCGCCTCCAACGGCCCGAACAGGCCGCACCCCGCGCCGACGTCCACCACGATCGCGTCCCGGTGGACCAGCCGCTGCTGCAACCGCGACCCGTCACCGTCGGTGAGCACCCCGGCCAGGACCAAGTAGGCGAGGTAGCCCTCGACCTCGGTCACCGGGTCCGGGATGCGGTAGCCCACGGCGATGGCGGGCATCGGCGCGTGCTTGTCGGTGTGCTCGGCGCGCAGCTCGCCCTTCGGCGGGGCCTCGGCGAACGACGGCCGGGACGGCACCGGACGGGCGGGCACGTCACCGAAGTGCTTCTCGACGAGAGCCTTCGCCCCCTCGGGGTCGAAGTCGCCCGCCACCGTCAGCACGGCGTTGCCCGGCGCGTAGTAGGTGTCGAAGAACGCGGCGCAGTCGTCCACGGTGGCGTTCTCCAGGTCGGTGAAGTCGCCGTAGCCGTTGTGCGCGTTGGGGAACGTCTGGAACAGGACCGGTGGCAGGAGGATCCACGGGAACCCCCCGTACGGTCGGTTGAGCACGTTGAGCCTGATCTCCTCCTTCACCACGTCGATCTGGTTGCGCAGGTTCTCCTCGGTGAGCTTCGGCGCCCGCATGCGGTCCGCCTCGAGGAACAGAGCCCGCTCCAGTGCCGCCGACGGCAGCACTTCGTAGTAGTCGGTGTAGTCGGGGTGGGTCGACCCGTTGAACGTGCCGCCCGAGGACTGCACGTGCCGGAAGTGGGCCAGCTTCTCCAGGCTCTCGCTGCCCTGGAACATGAGGTGCTCGAAGAGGTGAGCGAAGCCCGTCCGCCCCTCGGGCTCGGAGCGGAAGCCCACGTCGTAGTGCACGCTCACCCCGACGACCGGGGCGCTGCGGTCGGGTGCGAGCACCACCCGCAGACCGTTGGGAAGCGTGAACCTGTGCAGTTCGGGTAGCGCCATGAACGCAGCCTACGGGTTCACACCACTACCGGGCGCGATGGTCGCCCACCCACCGAAGCGCCCCGCTACGCCCAGCGCGAACCGACCGGCACCCGACCGGCCGACCAGCGGCTCGACGGCCGATCCGGGACCGGGCGCACGCCTGCACCGGTCCGGACCACCGCCTGTCTCATCAGGCCGGCCACCCGGTGGAGCCGGCGCGCGTGGACACCGGATCGGCCTCGGCCCTGAATCCCCGCGAACCACCACCCGCCGCCCGCGGGGTGGTGTTCGGGGATGGGTCCATCGTCGAACCTCTGTTCGAGGAATGCAAGATCACGTTCGGGTGAACTCAGCCGCGCAGCGACCGCAGGTGCCCCGCCTGCGCCAGCACGCCGTCCACCGCGCCCAGGAACACCGGGAACCGCTGCGCGAACCGCCGCAGGTCACCGCCCTGCTCGGCCTCGCCGAACCAGTACAGCCCCGGCCGCGTGCCCGCGAACGTCGCCAACCACCGCTCGGTCTCCCCCAGCACCACCGCGTACGGCAACGACCGCGAGAACACCATCTCCCGGTCCGACTCCGGGATGTCCTGCGGCGTGGCCGTGTGCAGGTACCCGCGCAACCCGCGCACGTGCTCCAACAGCACGCTCCCGCGCTTGGTCCGAGCGGGCATGGTGCGCGCGCCCACCGCCAGCGCCACCCCGGCGACCACCACCACCAGCCCGAACAACGCCGCCCCGCCGACCAGCGCCAACACCACCGTCGACGCCGCGCCCAGCACGCCGATCCCGACCCCGACCCACCACCACAGGTTCCGCTCCGCGTCCGGCCGCCGCGCGAACCAGTTCTTCGCCACCACGTCGGCGTACAGCTCGTCCCGCACCAGGGAGAGGTCGATCCGCCTGCCGCGCAGCTCGGACAGCGTCACCGCGTCCACGCCGTCGGGCAACAACGCCTCGTACACAGCGCGCTCGTACCCCGACAACGACGGGTCGGCCGGGTTGCGCCGCACGAACCGCCAGTCGTGCCCGTCGACCTCCTCGATCCACACGTAGTTGCGCACGGCGAGGTCCACGATCGTCGCGGTCACGTCGACCACGTCCACGTGCTCGTCCACCACGGTCCCCACCTGGCCCGGCAGCACGCCGTCGGGAGACGCGAACGCCACCCGCCCGGAACCGTCCGCGACCAGCACGTTCACCGGCCCGACGTCCCCGGCCAACGCACGCGCGTCACGACCCCGGAGGTACCACAACAACAACCCGCCGCACAGCAGCAGCACGACCAGCCCACCGAGACCCGCGCCGGTCAACGGGGTCAACGCGAACGCGGCCGCCAACCCCGACGTCTCCTCGACCCGCGCGTTCGCGGGCGCCGCGCCCTCCTGCAGCCCCACGGCCACGTCGACCCGCTCACCGGCGGCCAGGCCGATCTCGTTCGCCCGCACGCCACGCCCGTCGCCCAGGTCCGCGCTGGTGCACGGCTTGGCCGTGCCCGGCTCGCCGGCCAGGCAGTTCACCGACCGCGGCGCGTCCGGCGTGATCACGGAGACCTTCACCGAGTCGAGGTCGGTGTCCCAGCCGCTCGCCGGCTGCCAGCGCAGCTCCAGCGTGTCGCCGATCCGCGCGACCGCGCCGACCACCGAGTACTTGACGGTGGACGTGCCCGCCCGGAGCGCGATCGTGAGCTCGTCGTCGGATCCCGCGGCGGTCCCGTTGCCCTCCACCGCCACGTCCCCGACCTGGAACACCCGCTCGCGCTCGGCGGACACGGGGACGCGCAGCGGCACGACCCGCGTGGCGGTCCGGCCCTCGGGAACGGTGACCACCTCGGTCACGGTCAGCCTGCCGTCGCGCTCCAGCTTGAGCCGCACGTCCGCGCCGACCGTCCCGGGCAGCCCGGCCGTGCTGCCCGGTTGCGCCGACGCTGTGCCGACACCCGTGCACAGCGCGACCGCGCAGAGGGCCGCCGCTCCCCAGTTTTTCAACACGGCCGCGGAGAATAGCGGAGTTCCCCTAAGCTCTTGTGCTGATTCGGGCATCCGCGATATGGGGGACCACCAGCGATGACGCAACCACCGCCGCCGGGTGGCTGGCCGCCGCCACGACCGGTTGGGCCGCCGCCGGTGCCCGCCCCGCTGCACCCCCAACAGCCCCAGCCGACCCGCCCCTGGCCCGCACCGCAACAGCCCCAGACCGGCCCCCAGCCCCAGCAGCCCCCGCCGCACGTCCAGCAGCCGCACCCCCAGCAGCCGCACCCCCAGCAGCCCTGGCCGCCCGCCCGGCCCGCCATGCCGCCGCCGATGGCCGCGCCGCAGCCACCGCCCGTGAACTGGGGACCGCCGCCCGGGCCGCCCCCGGGATGGGGTCCGGCGCCGATGCCCTACCCGCCGCTGCCGCGCCAGAAGAGCAAGGGCCCCCTGGTGGCGGTGCTGGTCGTCGGTTTCCTCGTGCTGGGCGTCGCCACGATCGGCATCCTCGCCGCGTCCAACGGCGCGAAAGAGGCGAGCGACTCGGGCAACGCCGGGTACGCGAGCTACACGTACACGCCCGAGCCCACCACGACCACGTCCACCACGACGACGACCACCACGGAGAGCAGCAGCAGGCGGTCCACGTCGACCAGCACGCCGAAGGCCGGCCCGAAGGCCAGCATCACGCTGGGTGACAACCCGATCCACGCCGCGGGGCTGGGCGCGTTCAACATCGCCGGCTGCTCCCTGCCGGGGATGGACTACTCGCCCGCGGGCCAGGACCGGTACCTCCGCGCCGCGCTGCCGTGCATCGAGGCGATGTGGAAGCCGTCGTTCGAGCGCGCGAACCTGCCCTACCAGCCGGTGGAGCTGGTCATGGTGACGTCCCAGATCACCAACACGTGCGGCAACATGGGCCCGGACCGCACCGCCATGTACTGCGACGGCACCATCTACTGGACGCCCAACCACTACGCCAACGAGCAGGGCTCGGCCAACCCCAACCACCCGGGCAAGTACCTGGGCCAGCTCGCGCACGAGTACGGCCACCACATCCAGTGGCTGTCCGGCATCCTGCGGGCGTCCAGCCAGGCGCAGTACGAGAAGGGCGGCTGGGACACCCCCGAGGGCCTCGACCTGAACCGCCGCAAGGAGCTGCAGGCCACCTGCTTCGGCGGGATGACGCTGGCGCCGCTGTCGCACGGCGCGGTGCCGGCCGACGTGATCTCGGTGGCCCTGACGGACGCGGGCAACCGGGGCGACTACCCGATCTACCCGAACCGGGACCACGGCGCGCCCGAGCGGAACGCCGCGTGGGTCAACCACGGGTTCAAGAACAACGAGACGAGCGCGTGCAACACTTGGGTGGCGAGCGCGGCGGACGTCAGCTGACCCGACTGGAGGACCGTGCACACGCCCGAGGAGCCCAAGAACAACCCGATCGTCCTCATCGGCGTGTTCTCGTTGATCGTGTTGTGCGTGCTGGGCCTCGGCGGCATCACGCAGCTGGAGACGTCCCGCCGGATCAACGGCCGGCCGGTGGCCGCGCCCGGCGTGACCGGCACCCAGGCGGCCGAGACGGAGGCGCCGCGGCCGCGGGCCGTGCACCGGCTGGCCGACCACCCGCTGCTCACCGCGCCCGTTCGGCTGCCCGTGGTGGCGTGCACGTTGCCGGGGTTCGGGGTGTCGGACGCGGAGCTGTCGGCGTACTACAAGGCCGGGGTCGGGTGCCTCGACCAGGCGTGGCGGCCGGTGCTGGAGCAGGCGAACCTGCCGTTCAACCCGCCCGCGCTGGACACGTCGCCGGACCTGGTCGAGGGGCCGTGCGGCTCGGCGCCCGCGGAGAGCGAGGCGGTCGCGTACTACTGCGGCCGCAACAGGACCATCTACATGCCCACGCGGCGGCTGCGTGACAACGGCGGCGGTGAGCGCGCCGGGTCGCACCTGGCGACGTTGGCGCACGAGTACGGGCACCACGTGCAGGCGTTGAGCGGGATGCTGCGCGCGGCGGACAGCAAGATCGTCTCGGCGGGTGAGGAGACGCCCGCCGGGCTGGAGATGTCGCGGCGGATCGAGCTGCAGGCCAACTGCTTCGCCGGGATGTTCCTGGTGGCGGTGTCCGAGTCGATCGGGACCGGGTTGGCGCAGGAGGCGGCGGACGACTTCCAGTACGCCGTCGAGGAGCCGCCCGAGAAGAACGCCCACGGCAGCCCGGACAACCAGTCCGAGTGGGCGTCGGCGGGGTTCACCGCGGGCGTGACGACGTCGTGCAACACCTACGCGGCCCCGGCGGAGGACGTCGGCTGAGAGCGCCTGGTCAGCAGGTAGGCGTAGAGGCCGCCGGCGAGACCGCTCAGGCACATCAGCAACGTGGTCAGCCGGACTTCGAACGGCATGCCGACGGGTGTGCTGGCCGCCGCTTGGACGGTGAGCTCGCCGTCGGTGTCGGTGGGGACGACGACTTCGACGACCTCGTCGCGCTGGTGGCCGCAGCCGTCGAGCTTGGCGGTGTGCTTCCGGTCACCGACCGTGAGTTCGACCCGGTCGTAGGCGTCCGCGGCGCCGCAGGAGGCCGGTTCGACGACGGTGGCGGTGGTCCGCCGGACCTCGGTGGACGCGCGCGGCCACCACAAGGCGACCGCTGCCGCGACCGCCAGCAGGCCCGCGACCAGCAGCACCAGCGCCCACCTGACCGGGCTTCGCGGAACCGCCACAGCGTGGATGGTCGCAGACGGGGTGGCGGGTTGTCGTGGGGGCCGAGGCGACGTGCGCCCCCGTGAACATCACCCGATCGTGATCTTGCCCACCCTCGAACTCCTGTTCGATACTCGACCCATGCCACTCATCCCGAAATCCACGGAACCCCAACGTCCCCGAGCCCGTCGCCGGATGCCGCACCGGGCGCCACGACGAGATCTCCGACCTTGGACATGTCGGTCGCGCCTGAGACGGCCCGATCCACGACCGGGCCGTGCCGAGCGGGCACCACCGGCGTGGGTCTGACCGCACACCGCCCTGATGACTCTGGATGTTCGTCCACTTCCGACCCGGACACGCGCACGCGCCGGCTGTCACCGCCCGACATCGGCGCATCCCTCGTGGATCGCAGCGCCCTCATCCTTCGCTCTTCGCCACGAGACGAAGCGCAACCGCTGGAACCGCCCACTGTGCGGAGCGCAGCCGATCCGCCCACTTGTCCGACTCCCCCGAGCCCACGATCCTCACCGCCGGGTCGCGGCCGGGGCCTACAGACGGCCGGTCTCTCCCGTCCGCGCCCACGTCGAGGGAGACCGGCCCCTACGCCGGCACATCGCTCGCCGCGCCACCGTTCGCCTGACGCATCGGCCACCGGTGGCACTGGAACCCACCAAGCAGCAGCCTTGGCGTGGTCTCGGCGCCGGCGACGAGCAGGATCGCGATGATCAGCCGCCGAACAGGGCCGGGCAACCGCAGCCGACCCGCACCCCCACCGGGCCACTGAGCGGGCCGTCCAGCCAGCCCACTCGTATCCGAGTCCCACAGGGATGCCGTCCGCCGGCACAGACCGCACCATCGAATTGGAGGAACCAGCAATCCCATCCGATGCCCGCCAACCGAATGCTTGCCGTCCACAGTCGCGCGCGGCGGCAACCTGGATCGCGGTGTCCAGGAACCCCTCGGGTCCACGCTCGGCCTTGACCGGGCTGCCACAAGCCTGCTGAGCGGCCCGTCGTCCGGCCATCCCCGCTCGTGCTGGACAACCGTCAGCTCACCAGGCACATCGACGGCCTGTGCCCGCACGAGGTCGCTGAGCGGCTCGCGGTCCGTTCGGCCCCGCGCATGCTCGATCCACACGCGGTCGTCGTCCGCCAGGAGGTCATCACCAGACCGAAGAAACGGTCGTTCAACGGAAGCCCGCCGATCCAACCCCTCGGGGCCGGGCACTCGCCGGCGACGTGTGCCCCACGAGGTCGCTGAGCGGCGCGTCGCCGCAGTCCTGCCGACCCGTGCTTGCGGTTCGTTGTCACGGCCGGCGACGACGAACCGCAAGGTCGTCACCGACGGTGCGGTCGAGGGAGAGTCACTTGTCCGAGCCCGTCGCGGCCTCACGGCTGCGTTGGGCGACGCGACGCAGAATATGGAGGTGTCGACTGCTGCCAGGGTGCTGGTGATCGAGGACGCGGAGGCGATCGGTGCCGCGGTGAGTTCCGCGTTGCGCGATGCGGGGTACCAGGTGTTGGTCCGGCCGGACGGTCGTGACCTGGAAGGCGAGCTGGTCCGGTTCCGGCCGGACCTGGTGGTGCTCGACGTGATGCTGCCCGGTCGGGACGGCTTCATGCTCCTGGAGGTCATCCGGCGGGCGTGTGGGGCCGGAGTGGTGATGCTGACCGCCCGGGACGGGGTGTCCGATCGGCTGCGGGGGCTTGACCGGGGTGCGGACGACTACGTGGTGAAGCCGTTCGTGCTGGCCGAGCTGGTCGCCCGGGTGAGCGCGGTGCTGCGGCGGCTGGGGCGGACGCCGTCCACGGTGCAGATCGGCGACTTGGTGGTGGACGCCGACTCGGCGGTGGTGCTGCGGGGTGACGTGTCGATCGAGTTGACGGCCACCGAGCTGCGTCTGCTGCGGTACCTGGCCGCGCAGCGGGGGCGGGTCGTGGGCAAGACGCAGATCCTCACGGCGGTGTGGGGGTACGAGGACTACGACCCGAACCTGGTGGAGGTGCACGTCAGTGCCCTGCGCCGGAAGTTGGAGGAGCACGGGCCGCGGTTGCTGCACACCGTGCGCGGGCTCGGGTACGTGCTGAGGGCGGACGAGGCGTGAGCTTGCGGACCGTCTCACTGCGACGACGGGTCACGCTGTCCGCGATCGGCGTGCTCGGCGTCGTGTTGGTCGGGGTCGTGCTGTTGGTGGACGCGCTGTTCGCGGCGCAGTCCAAGCGGGACGTCGACACCGCGTTGCTGGAGAAGGCGCGGGTGGCGCAGCAGCTGGTCAAGCAGCAGGTGCGCGGGGCGGACCTGGTGGACCGGCTGGAGGGCCGGGGTGTCGAGGTCCGGCTGGTCATGCCGGACGGGACGGTGTTCGGGCACGCGCCGAACGAGGAGGTGGCGAACGAGGTCAGCAGGCAGTTGGTCGACGGGTCGACCATCACGGTGTACGCCGAGTCGTCGGTGATCACGGCGGCGCAGGCCAGGCTGCGGCGGTTGTTGCTGTTGGCCGGGATCGGGGCGCTGGCGGTGACGGTCGGGGCGATGGTGCTGGTGGTCGGGCGGGCGTTGGCGCCGTTGGACGCGATGACCACGCTGGCCCGGTCGATCGCGCGCGGCAACCGGGGCTCTCGGCTCAACCCGTCGCGGGCGGACAACGAACTCGGGCGGACGGCGGCCGCGTTCGACGACATGTTGGACTCGTTGGAGGGATCGGAGGAGCGGACGAAGCGGTTCGTGGCCGACGCGGCGCACGAGCTGAGGACACCCATCGCGGGTGTGCAGGCGGTGGCGGAAGCGCTGATGCAGACGGCCGGCGCCGGGGAGCGGGAGCGGTTGAACCTGCTGCTGGTGCGGGAGTCGCGGCGGGCCGGGCGGCTGGTGGACGACCTGTTGGCCTTGGCGCGCATCGAGGCCGGTCTCGAACTGCACCGGGAACGGGTCGACCTGCTCGCGCTGGCCGAGGCGGAGGTGGGGCGGACGCAGTTGCTCGCGCCGGACTTCGACATCGCCGTCGAGGGTGAGGCGGCGTTCGTCTCCGGCGATCCGCAGCGGTTGGCGCAGGTGTTGGCGAACCTGGCCGACAACGCCCGGCAGGCCACCGGGCCGTCCGGCCGGGTGCGGCTGCGCGTGTCGAAAGCGGGCGGGTTCGCTCTGCTCGTCGTGTCCGACAACGGTCCGGGCGTGCCACCGGAGGACCGGGAACGCATCTTCGACCGGCTGGTGCGGCTGGACGAGGCGAGGGATCAACGCTCGGGCGGCTCGGGTCTCGGCCTGCCGATCGCGCGTGGTGTCGTGCGGGCGCACGGCGGCGAGCTCTCGTGCACCGCACCCGACGGGACGGCCGAGCCCGCCGCTGTGCTGAGCATCCCCACCGCTCGGCACGGCCCGGTCGCCGACCTGCCCGACGACCGACGTCCGACCAGGGACACGCCGGGCATCGACACGCCGGGCACGGACACGGATGGCGACCGGCCGAGCCCGGCCGACTTCGGGAGAAGGAGGTGCGAATCGACAGAAGCCGAGCAGGGTCCTGGCCCGACGCGGCCGGACCCGGTCACCGGCCTGCCGGCGGGACGCACCACGGCCACGCCCCGCCGAGCCATGGGCACCGAACGGCCTGCCTCGGAACGGGTCGCCGGCGACGCCCAGGATCACCGCCCGACCACGGACGCCCGAGCCGGGGACACCCGAGCCGGGGACACCCGAGCCGGGGACACCGGACGGCCCGGCGTGGTGGCGCGGGTGGGTTCCGGTGGTGGGATCGACGGCGAGGGGGTGCGGGAGGCGGTCGGGGCGGTGTTCGAGGTGCGGATTCCGTTGGCGGAGTGATCCGCCGGTCGCGGGGTCAGCCTTCCCTCGGCGGGGTGACCTTCTTGACGTAGAGGAGGCGGTCGCCGGCTTCGACGGCGTCGGCTTCCGGGGCGTCCACCCGGTAGAGGGTGCCGTCGCGCACCACGCCCAGCACTATGTCCGGCAGGTGGCGCGGCGAGCCGCCGATCTCGGACGGTTCGACGTCGCGTTCGGCGATGGCCAGGCCGGCGTCCGGGGTCAGCAGGTCCTCCACCATGTCGACCACGGACGGGGTGGCGGTGGCCATGCCGAGCAGCCGGCCGGCGGTTTCGCTGGAGACCACGACCGAGTCCGCGCCGGACTGGCGGAGCAGGTGCTCGTTCTCGCGTTCGCGGACCGAGGCGACGATCTGGGCCTTCGGCGCCAGTTCGCGGGCGGTGAGGGTGACCAGGACGGCGGTGTCGTCGCGGTTCGCGGCCACGACCACCGCCCGTGCCCGGGTGACGCCCGCGACGCGCAGCACGTCGTTGCTGGTGCCCGAACCGTGCACGGTGACCAGGCCGATCGCGGACGCGGCGTCCAGGGCCTCCTGCGTGGTGTCGACCACGACGATCGAGCCCGGCTCCGCCCCGTCGCCCAGCAGGGCGCTGACGGCGGATCGGCCCTTCGTGCCGTACCCGATGACGACCACGTGGTCCCGCACCTTGGTCCTCCACTTCTGGATGCGCAGCGCCTGCCGTGAACGCTCGGTCAGGACTTCGAGGGTCGTGCCGACCAGGACGATCAGGAACAGCACGCGCAAGGGGGTGATCACCAGGACGTTGACCAGCCGCGCCGACGAACTGGCGGGGGCGATGTCACCGTATCCGGTGGTCGAGAGCGACACCGTCGCGTAGTACACCGCGTCCAGCAAGGACAGGCCGTCCCCGTTGACGTCGCGGTAGCCGTCGCGGTCGAGGTAGACGATCAGCACGGCGGCCATCAGCGCGCCGAGCGCGCCGACCACCCGCTTGAGGATGGCCCGGACCGGGCTCTGCACCGTGTCCGGCATCCTGATCACGCCGACGAGCGAGTGACCGGGCCGGTCGGCCAGCGGTTCCCCCGGGTTGGTGCGGCGGATCATGACAACCTCTCCGGGAGTAGCCGCCACAGCCGGGCGGCGGCCTCCGCGCCGCGGAGCAGCAACGGCACGACGACGCGCTCGTTGGGCGCGTGGATCCGATCATCCGGCAACGTCGCGCCCAGGTACACGACCGGCACGCCGAGCCACCCGTGCAGCAACGCCGCCGGGCCGGAGCCACCCGTTCGGCTGAACCTCACGGGCTGGTCGAACGCGGCCTGCACCGCGTCACGCACCGCGCCCACGGCCGGGTGGGACACGTCCACCGCATAGGGCGGCGCGCCGTCACCGCTCGCGATCACCTCGGCGCGCAAGCCGGCCGGGGTGTGCCGGGCGACGAACTCGCGCAGCGCGTCGGCCACCCGTTCGGGCCGCTGGTCGGGCACGAGCCGGAACGACAGCTTCACCGACGCCCGCGCCGGCACGATCGTCTTCAAGCCGGGCCCGGTGTAGCCGCCGTGGATGCCGTTGACCTCGGCGGTCGGCCGCACCCAGACCCGTTCGAGGGTCGACCACCCGGGTTCGCCGGCCACGCCCTGCGCACCGCCCGCGTTCGCCAGCCACACCGCCTCGTCGAACGGCAACGCGGCGTAGTCGGCGCGCTCGGCCTCGGTGGGTTCGACCACGTCGGCGTAGAAGTCCCGCAGTTGGACGCGTCCCGAGTCGTCGTGCAGCGCCGCGACGAGCCTCGCGATCGCCGTCGCCGGGTTCGGCACGCTGCCACCGGCCCGCCCGGAGTGCACGTCGGACGTGCCGCCGGTGAACACGACCTCCGCCCCGTACACCCCGCGCTGACCCGTGCACACGGTCGGCGCGTCCCGCGCGTACAGCGGCGTGTCGGTGAACACCACCAGGTCGCACGCGAGGTCGGCGCGGTGGTCGTCCAGCAGCCGGGTCAGGTGCGGCGAACCGGACTCCTCCTCGCCCTCGACGAGCAGCTTCACCGTCACCGCCGGCTGGGCCGCGCCCGTCGCCGCGAGGTGCGCCCGCAGGCCGAGCAGGTGCATCGCGACCTGGCCCTTGTCGTCGCTGGCACCCCGGCCGAACAGCTCCTCCCCGACCAGGGTGGCCTCGAACGGCGGGTGCTGCCACTGCTCGACCGGGTCGACCGGCTGCACGTCGTGGTGGCCGTAGACAAGCACGGTCGGCGCGTCCGGGTCGGCGGCGGGCCAGCAGGCGTACACGGCGGGCAGCGCCGGACCCCCGTCCCACACCCGCACGTCGGGCCACCCGTCCCGGCGCAGCGCGTCGGCCAGCCAGTGGGCGGATGCGGCCACGTCGCCGTGGTGGGCCGGGTCGGCGCCGATCGACGGGATGGCCAGCCACTCGCGCAGGCCGATCAGGAAGTCGTCGGCGAGCGCGGCCACGGCCGCCCGCTCGGGATGCTCGGGTTCTTCGGGATCACCGGTCACGGTGCGGGAGGATAACGCCGAGCGCGCCTCGGGAGCGCCGGGAGAACCCTGCGAGCGCCGTGCGGCGGGTGACGTGACAGGGTGGTCCCATGGAACCCACTCGTTCCCGTTCCTGGTCGGCGCTCGCGCTGGCCGGGCTGCTCGGCGCCGCGGGTGTCACGCACTTCGCCAAGCCGAAGCCGTACGACGCGATCGTGCCGCGTGCGCTGCCGGGCGAGCCCCGGACCTGGACGTACCTGTCCGGTGCCGCGGAGGTGGCGTTGGCGGTGGCGGTCGCGGTGCCGCGCACCCGGGGCGTGGGCGGGAAGCTCGCGGCCGGCTTCTTCGCGGCGGTGTTCCCGGCCAACGTCAAGATGGCCTACGACTACCGCGCGAAGTCGCCGAAGGCGAAGGCGATCGCTTTCGGCCGGTTGCCGTTGCAGGTGCCGCTGGTCCTGTGGGCCTTGCGCGTGGGTCGCTCAACTCCCTGATCACTCTCGGCACTGGGTCGGACACCCAGCGCGGCCGTGGGTCTGTCATTGAAACCGCAACCAGTCCTAGGATGCCCGAGTGCAACCGCTCCTCCACCCTGCCGCGTCGGCGTTGGGTTGGCGCGGCATCGTCGTGCCCGACGTCGCCGTGCTGGGTCACCAGGTGTCGGCCGTCGTGCGGGTTCGTGCCGATGTGCACGAGTGGCGCAGCGCGAACGGCTGGCCGCCGCAGGCCGACCCCTCGTGGTTCCGCTCGTGGTTCGAGCCGGCCGCGCACGACCGGTTGCCGGTGCCGGCGGTGGAGCTGGTCGGCGTGCTGGTGGGTGAGTCGACCGTCGACCGGGCGTTGCAGTCGTGCGGGACGTTGATGACGTTGGCGCCGTGCTCGGTGGTGCTGCCCGCGCCGCAGGGCGCGCAGTCGTGGCCGTTGATCGAGCTGGACTACTACGGCATCGGCGTGGTCGCGGTGGACGCCGCGGGCGCGGCCGAGCTGCTGGTGCCGCCGGAGGACCGGTCGACCGAGTTCGGGCCGTCGCTGTTCGGGCGGTGGCTGCTGGAAGTGCTCTACGACCGGGTGCTGAAGGAAGTGCCCGCGAACGCCCGGGTGAACGGCTAGTCCGGGATCGAGCGGATCAGCGCGCGCAGGCCGTCGGCGTCCAGCAGGTCCGCCGGGCGCAGCGTGTGGTCCTGGCGCACGTAGTGGAACGCCGCCCGCACCTTCTCGACCGGGGTCCCGGTCAACGCCGCCCACGCCAGCCGGTACGCCGCGAGCTGCACCGACAGCGCGGGCAGGCGGTCCTCGTCCGGCACGGCGCCGGTCTTCCAGTCGACCACGGTCCAGCCGCCGTCGTCGTCGGCGAACACGGCGTCCATCCGGCCGCGCACCGACAGGCCGTCGATCTCCGCCTCGAACGGCACCTCGACGTCGTGCGGCACGCGGTCGGCCCACGCACTGGCCAGGAACGCCTCCTGCAGCCGGGTGAGGTCGGCGTCGGGTGCCGCGCCCTCGTCGGCCGCGCCGGGCAGGTCGTCGAGGTCGAACAGGCGGCTCGCGCCGAACCGCTGTTCCAGCCAGGTGTGGAACGCCGTGCCGCGGCGGGCGAGCGGGTTGGGCGGGAACGGCAGGGGGCGGCGCAGCCGGCGGGCCAGCAGGTCCGGGTCGGCGGCGAGTTCGACCAGTTGGCTGACCGACAGGTGGTCGGGCAGGACGACGCGTTCCCGGCGGTCCGCGGCGGCGGCGCGTTCGGCGAGGAGCACGTCGACGTCACGTGCCCAGCCCTCCGGATCGTCGTCCTCCATCCGGGGGACCTCGAGCGTTGAACTCCGGGGGCCTGGAGGTTCGACACTCGGGACCTGGGGGTTCGACTCACCCAGGTCGTCGAGGGCGGAGAGGACCAGGGCGGCGCCCTCGACCACGGCGGCGCGGCGCTTGCCCAGCGGGTCGGTCGGCCACTGGGCCGTCTTCGTCTGCGACGCCAGGGGGTTGGGCTCGTCCTCGGCCGGGCGGGGGGCCCAGTGCGCGATGTCGGCGGGCGGGTGGTCGGCGGCCAGCACCGACTCGCGGATCCCGGTCAGGAACGCCGACGGCCCCTTCGGCTTGTCGCCCGTCTCGCCCCACCAGTGCCCCGACACCAGCAGGCTGTGCTCGGACCTGGTCAGCGCCACGTACAGCAGCCGCCGCTCCTCCACCAGCCGCCGCGCGTCGAAGTCGTCCTCGTGCCCGACCAGCGCCTCCTCCACCTCCTTGCGGTTGGCGTCGGGCGCGATGCGCAGCTTCGGCAGGTCCTCGGCGTCACCGCGCAGGTCGGCGGGCAGCTCGGCCACCGAACGCAGCCAGCTCGACGACTTCTTCCGGCCCGGGAACACGTCCTTCACCACGTGCGGCACGGCGACGATGTGCCACTCCAGCCCCTTCGCCGAGTGCATGGTCAGCACCTGCACCCGGTTCTCGGCCACCTCCACCTCGCCGGGTTCCAGACCGTCCTCGGCCTGCTCGGCGGTGTAGAGGTAGTCCAGCAGCGCGGGCAGGGTCGCCGACGGGCTGGCCGCGGCGAAGTCGTTGACCACGTCGGCGAACGCGTCCAGGTGCGCCCGCCCCACCCCGCCCGGCCGGGCCATGGCTTCGATGTCCAGCAACAACGTGCGCTCGACGTCGGCGACCAGCTCGGGCAGCGGCTGGTCGAGCCGGCGGCGCAACGACGACAGCTCCGCGCCCAGCCGCCGTATCCGCCGGTACCCCTCGGCGGAGTACGCGGTCGGGTCGCCCGGGTCGTCGAGCGCGTCGGCGAGACCGGCCTGTTCGGCGTGCTCGCCGGGCAGCGCGTCGGCGATCACGGCCAGCGGGTCGCCCGCCACGGCCTGCCTGCTCGGCGCGCCCGCCAGGTCACGCGCCCTGGCCCACAGCGCCGCCAGGTCGTACGCGGCGATCCGCCAGCGCGAACCGGTGAGCAGGCGGGCGGCGGCGGTGCCGGCCAACGGGTCGACCAGCACGCGCAACGCGCTGGTCAGGTCCCGCACCTCCGGCTCGTCGAGCAGCCCGCCCAGCCCGACGACCTCCACCGGCAGACCGCGTTCCCGCAGCGCCGCCGCGATGTTCGCCATGTCCGAACGGCGGCGCACCAGCACGGCCGCGGTCGGCGGCTCGTCACTGGTGTCGAGGTGCTGCTCCCACTGCGCGGCGACCGTGTCGGCCACCCAGTCCAGCTCCTGCCGCACGTCGCCGAACAACGCCACCCGCACGTCACCGGGCCCGGCGCCGTCGCGGGCGCGCAGCTCGTCCACGTCCAGCCCCATCGCGCGCAGCGGCGCGGAGACGGCGTTGGCCAGGGCCAGCACCTCCGGGGGGTTGCGGAAGCTGGTGAGCAGGCCGTACTTCTTCGCGGGCGGGAAGTCGTGCACGAACCGGGGCAGGTTCGCCGCCGACGCGCCGCGCCAGCCGTAGATCGCCTGCGCCGGGTCGCCCACCGCCGTCACCGACATCGGCTCGCCCCGCCCGAACAACGACCGCAGCAGCACGCGTTGCGCGTGACCGGTGTCCTGGTACTCGTCCAGCAGCACGGCCCCGTAGCGCTCCCGCTCGCCACGCACGACTTCCGGGTGCTCGGAGGCGAGGCGCGCGGCCAGGGACATCTGGTCGGCGAAGTCCATCGCCGCCTCACGCCGCTTGCGCGCCTGGTAGGCCTCCAGCAGCGGCAGCAGGTTGACGCGCAGGCGCTGGGCGTTGACCACGGCCCTGAGCGACTCGGGCAGGCCGTCGCGCTGCCGCGCGGTCTTGGGCGCGTTCTCGATGATCGCGGACAGCCGCTCGGCGTGCCGCCACAGGGCGACCGGCTCGACCAGGTGCTCCCCCAGCTCGCCGGCCAGCGCGAGCAGGTAGCCGGTGACGGTGGCGGGCACCTTGTCGGTGTCGAGGTCGTCGTTCCACGTCGACACCACGCGGTGCGCGAGCTGCCACGCGGCGGTCTCGGTGAGCAGCCGCACGCCCGGCTCCACGGGCAGCCGCAGGCCGTGCTCGCCCACCAACCGGCCCGCGTACGCGTGGTAGGTGAGGATCACCGGCTCGGTGGTCAGCACCGCGGCCCGCCGCTCGCCGCTCGGGTCGAGCCGGTCGAGCAGGGACGACCCGGCGAGCCGGCGCAGCCGCAGCCGCACCCGGTCGGACAGCTGCCGCGCGGCCTTGCGGGTGAACGTCAGGCCGAGGACCCGGTCGGGCGTGACGAAGCCGTTCGCGACCAGGTAGACCACGCGGGCGGCCATGGTCTCGGTCTTGCCCGCCCCGGCGCCGGCCACGACCAGCGCGGGCGCGGTGGGCGCGGCGACGACCGCGGCCTGCTCGGGGGTGGGACGGGGCAGCCCGAGCGCTTCGGCGACCTCGAACGGACCGGCGAGCGCCACCGGCTCACCCGCCACCCGTTCGACCCCGCTCGGCACGACCACGTCCCGCATTCTCCGTGCTCGGGTCCCACCGGCTTCGCCGACCCGCAGGGCGGATCGGTATTGCCTGGTCAGGCGTGCCCTACTGGCTCACCTGGCGGCCCGACGAGTGCACCGGGCAGGTGGTGCGGGCCGGGCAGCGGTCACAGTCCGCGTTCTCGGTGGCCTGGTAGGACGGCCCGACGCTCGACCCGGCGGCCAGTTGCACGGCCTCCAGCCACACCCGCACACCCTGCTCGTCCAGCGGTGCCTGCTCGCGTTCGACGGCACCGGTCTTCTTGTCCTCCTTGGCCACGTACAGCAGCCGGGCGCCACCCGGGTCGGTGGCCAGGCCCAGGTGCGTGAAGCCGCCCAGCGCGGACGCGAGCTGGTAGACGGCGAGCTGCGGGTGCTGCTGCGCGTCGTTCTTGCTCACCGGGGTCTTGCCGGTCTTGACGTCCACGACGACCGGGCGCCCGTCCCGGTCGGTCTCCAGCCGGTCGACCCGGCCGCGCACGCGCAGCTTCGGCCCGCCGTCCTGCGGGGGGATCTCGACCGAGATGTCCTCCTCGACGGCGACCTGGGTGAGCTGGGAGCGGCTGGACGCGAGCCACGCCAGGAACGTGTCGAGCATCCGCTCCACCCGGATGCGCTCGCGCCGGGAGAACCAGGGCGCGCCCGCGTCCACCGCGGCCCACGCCTCGTCCAACTTGGCCCGGAGCTGCCGCTCGTCCGCGCCGGTCGCGGCGGCCTGCGCCAGGGCGTGCACGAGCGTGCCGGTGATCGACGCCAGCTCGGCCGGGTCCTGGCCGCCGTGCCGTTCGACGACCCAGCGCAGCGGGCACTTCGCCAGCGTCTCCACCGTGGACGGCGAGACGCTGACGGTGTGCTCCTCGGTCCACAGGGGATCGTCGGTGGTGACCTCGGCCAGGCCGTACCAGGAGTCGGGGTGCGCGCCGGGGACGCCGTGCGCGGCGAGCCGGGCCAGTTGGGCGGCCGCGCGTTCCCGGCGTTCGGCCGGTTCGTCGTCGGAGCACACGACCCGGCGCAGCTCGCCGACCAGCTCGGCCAGGACCAGGCCGCGCTCGGGGGTGAACGTCGGGCGCTCCGGCTCGTCGGTCGACAGCTCCTCGATCTCGTCCAGGAACCGGGACGGCTGCTCGTCCTCGCCGCGCACGGCGCTGACCAGCAACGTCCGCCGGGCGCGGCTCGCGGCGACGAGCAGCAGGCGGCGTTCCTCGGCGAGGATCGGCGCGACCGCGGAGACCGTCTCGGTCGACAGGCCCGCGACCACGTCGACCATGCGCTCCACGCCCAGCAACGACCCGCGCAGCCGCAGGTCGGGCCAACTGCCCTCCTGCACCCCCGGCACGGCCACGACCGTCCACTCCCGGCCCGCGGCGGCGTGGGCGGTGAGGACGGACACGGCTTCACCGGTGGGCGCGGCGGCGGCCAGGGTGTCGCCGACGATCTCCTGCGCGGCCAGGTAGTCGGCGAAGCCCTCGGCACCGGAGCCGGGGAGCCGGTCGACGTACTTCGCGGCGGCCTCGAACAGCGCGACGATCGAGTCCAGGTCCCGGTCGGCCTGCATGCCGACGGTGCCGTGCCGGGCGGACTGCGCCACCCAGCGCAGCTCCAGGCCGGTGGCCTGCCACAGCTCCCACAGCACCTGCTCGACGCTCAGGCCGTCCGCGATGCCCTTGCGCGCCTTGCGGAGCAGGCCCGCGACGCGGCGGGCCGGTTGCGCCTCGGCGTCCTCCAGGGCGGCCAGGCGGTCGTCGGACTCGATCACCTCGACCAGCAGCTCACCGCTGGGGCGGTCGCGGCCGGCGGCCAGTTCGAGGCGGCGCAGGCCGCGGCGCAGGCGGCGCAGGGCGAGCGGGTCCGCGCCGCCGAGGGGCGAGGACAGGAGCATGGCGGCGGTGTCCTCGTCGAGGCTGCCGGGGACGGCCGCGCAGCGCAGCAGGGCCAGGAACGGCAGCACGGCCGGTTGGCGGGCCAGGGGCAGCTCGTCGCGCGGCACGGCGACCGGGACGCCGGCGGCGAGCAGGGCGCGTTGCAGGACCGGGAGCGATCTCGTGGCCGAGCGCGCCACGACGGCCATCCCCGACCACGGGATCTCGTCGATCAGGTGGGCGCGGCGGAGCTGGTCGGCGACCCAGCTCGCCTCCTGCGCGGCGGAGGCGAACAGGCGGACCTGGACGTTGCCCGTGTCGTCCACCGGGGTGACGGCGCGGGTGGGTGACGTGCCGGGCAGGCGCGCGGCGAGGCGGCCCGCGGCGGCGCGGATCTCCGGGGCCATGCGGTGGCCCGTGGTCAGCACCACGGCCGGGCTGTCGGCCTCGGCGAGCAGGCTCGGGTCCGCGCCGCGGAAGGAGAACACGGCCTGGTCGGGGTCGCCGGACAGGACGAACTCGTGGGCGGCGTCGCCGAGCACGCGCAGGAGCTCGTGCTGGAGCGGGTCGAGGTGCTGGGCGTCGTCCACGAGGAGGTGCCGGACGCGTCGTCGTTCGGCGGCCAGGACGTCCGGCTCGGTCTGGAGGGCGAGCAGCGCGCTGCCGACGAGTTCGGCGGCGTCGAACGACGGCGCGTGCCCCTGCCCGCTGCTGGCGAGCAGGTTGACCTGCTCGTACTGGGTGGCGAACAGGCCGGCCGCGACCCACTCCTCGCGGCCGTGCTTGCGGCCGAGCTCGGTCAGGTCCTCCGGCGCCAGGCCGCGTTCGGTGGCGCGCAGCATCAGGTCGCGCAGCTCGTGGGCGAAGCCGGGGAGGCCGAGGGCGGGCCGGAGGCGTTCCGGCCACTTCGGCGCGCCCATGCTCACGTCACCGGCGAGGAGTTCGCGGACCACGGCGTCCTGCTCGGGGCCCGAGAGCAGGCGCGGTGCCGGTTCGCCCTGGTGGACGGCCTGCGCGCGGAGGACCGCGAAGGCGTAGGAGTGGACCGTGCGGACCAGCGGTTCCTGGGTGGTCGGCAGGACGCCGTCGGTCCGGGCACCGGTCAGCAACCGGGTGATGTGGGCGCGCATCGCTTCGGCGGCGCGCCGGTTCGGGGTGAGGACCAGGATGTTCTCGGGGTGCGCGCCGCGGTGCAGCACGCGGTGCGCCACGACCTCGGCGAGCAACGTCGTCTTGCCCGTGCCGGGGCCGCCGAGGACGCGCAGCGGGCCGCCGGGGTGGTCGAACACGGCGCGGGCGGGCGCGTCCCAGTCGCGCCGGGGCTCGTCCTGCCGCACCCGGCGCACCAGGAGGGGTGCCCTGTTCGCCGCCACGGCGGAGATGGAACCACAGACCACCGACAGTGTCGGATCGCGCCGCCTCCGGCGTCGCGCCCCCCGCGTGGAAAGCTGTGCGGGTGGACGAAGAGTTGCACGAGATGGTTCGCGAGGTCGTGCGCAGGATCCCGCGCGGTCGGGTGGCGACCTACGGTGACGTCGCCGACATCGCCCGCGCGCCGTCGCCCCGCCTGGTCGGGCAGGTGCTCAACCAGGACGGGCACGACCTGCCGTGGCACCGGGTGCTGCGCGCCAACGGCACGTGCGCGCCCCACATCGCCGACGAGCAGTTGCAGCTGCTCCGCGGGGAGGGCGTGGTGGCCGACGACGGCAAGGTCGACCTGCGCACGTACCGCTGGGAGGACGCGGTCAAGGAGAAGGCGGAGGAGCCTCCCGGGTTGTGGTGACCCGCGCCCGCGCCCGGGCGACCTCGGCCTCGACCTCGGGGTCACGGGTGATCGCGGCGGCCAGCCGGAGGTGCGGCAGGGCGTCGGCGTGCCTGCTCTGCCGGCTGAGCGTGCGGCCCAGCAGCAGGCGGGTGTAGCCGTCGGACGGGTCCAGGTCCACGAGCGTGGTCAGGACCCGTTCGGCCTTGCCCAGGGCCGCGGACTGGAAGTGCGCCAGCGCCAGCTCGGTGAGCACGGTCCGGTCGCGCGGCGCGTGCTCGGCGGCTTCGGCCAGGTACCGCGCCGCGCCGCTGGGGTCGCCGGAGGCGCGGAACAGGCGTCCCTTGCGCAGCAGTTCCCCGATGTCGGTCATGACAGCTCCTCGTCCGCCGCGGTGACGTGCGGGACGTGCGTGACGCCCAGTCGCCCGGCTTGGAAGTCTTCGACGGCTTGCAGGATCTCGGCGCGGGTGTTCATCACGAACGGCCCGTAGCGCGCGACCGGCTCGCGCAGCGGGAGGCCGCCCAGGACCAGGACGTCCCACGTCGTGTCGGCTCGCAGGGTGAGCGCGGAGCCGCCGTTGCCGAAGACGGCGAGCTCCCCCTCGGTGAGCGGGCGGTGGTCGGAGCCGACCGTGCCGCGCCCGGACAGCACGTAGGCCATCGCGCTGAACTCCTCCGGCCACGGGATGGTCAGGCGGGCGTGCGGGCTGAGGGTGGCGTGCAGGTAGGTGATCGGCGTGTGCGTCAGGCCGGGGCCGCGGTGGCCCGCCACGTCACCCGCGATCACGCGGACCAGCGCACCGCCGTCGTCGCTCGACAGCAGCACGGTCTGCGCCGCCGTGATGTCCTGGTAGCGGGGCGGGGTCCACTTGGCCGACCGCGGCAGGTTGACCCACAGCTGCACGCCGTGGAACAGACCGCCCTCGGCCACCAGCTCCTGCGACGGCAGCTCGGAGTGCAGCACGCCGGAACCGGCCGTCATCCACTGCGTGCCGCCGTTGGTGATGACACCGCCGCCACCGGTGGAGTCCCGGTGCTCGAACACGCCGTCGATCATGTAGGTGACGGTCTCGAAGCCCCGGTGCGGGTGCCAGGGCGCGCCCTTCGCCTCGCCGGGCCCGTACTCGACCGCGCCCATGTGGTCCAGCAGCAGGAACGGGTCGGCGTCCGGCAGGTCGACGCCCGGGAAGGGGCGGCGGACCTGGAAGCCCTCGCCTTCGAGGAACCGCCGGGCCCGCACGACCCGGCGCACCTCGCGCCACGCGGTGGCGGCCTCGGGCAGGTGCGGGAGGCGGGGCAGGGTCAGGGTGTCGGCGGTGACGGCGGGCATGGCTGCCTCCTCGGACGGTGACCGCCCCGGTGCGGCGGTCGTGTCCGGGTCAACCTGGTTGAAGGCTCAACTATTCCGCTGCCACGACGCCCCCGCCGCGCACCCGAGCGTTGAATTCAGGGGTCGCGAACGGAGGACTCTCGGGGCCTGGACGTACGACACACGCGACCTGGAGGTACGACTCTCGGGTCAGGCGACGTCTTGGAAGCAGCGGGCCTCGTAGTAGCGCAGCAGGACGGCTTCCACGACCCGCAGGTGCGCGCCGATCGGCGCGGCGACGACGGCGGCGCCCGACTCGGCCACCACGCGGTGGAACAGGCCGGGCGCGAGCAGCCAGGAGGCGACGGCCACGCGGCCGGACGCGGCGGCGACCACGTCCGCGACGCGCGGTTCGGCGGTGGCGGCGTAGCCGATGGTCACCGGGCCCACCCGGCGCGACAGGGCGGTGGCGGTGGCGCGGACGTCGGCCAGGGCGCGGGGGTCCGAGGAGCCGGCCGCCGCCAGGACCACCGAGTCGCCCCGGGTCCAGCCCGCTTCGGTCAGCCGGGCGAGCAGCGCGGGCAGCAGGGCCGGGCCGATCGGGTCCGTGATCACCGCGTCGGGGTGGCCGGACGCCTCCACCTGCGCAGGGATGTCCACCCGGACGTGGTACCCGGCGGCCAGGAAGGCCGGCACGACGACCGCGGGACCGGACACCGACGACAGCACCGACGTCACGTCCGGCCGGCGCACGTCGGCGTAGGCGACCCGGACCGGCACGCCGCCGAGGCGGGCGCGGACGAGGGACGCGATCTCTTCCACGACGACGGCCCCGGCGGGGTCGCGGGTGCCGTGCGCGACGAGGACGAGGGTCATACGGCCACTCCGGCGGGGTCCATGGCCAGGCGGTAGCCGCGCTTGACGACGGTGGCGACCATGCGCGGTTCGCCCAACGCCGAGCGCAGCCGGCCGATGGCGGTTTCGACGGCGTGCTCCTCGCCACCGCTGGGCAGCGCCGCCAGCAGGTCGCGGCGGGAGACCACGCGGCCGCGGGCGGCGGCCAGCACGCGGAGCACGGCCATCGGGGCAGGGGGGACGGGGCGCAGCTCCCCGTCGACGACGACGGCCTGGCCGCGCAGCTCGATGTCCCGGGCCGCGATGCGCAGCCGGGTCGCCCGCGCGGGCAGTTCGAGGGTCAGCTCCCGGGCCAGCGCGCCGATCCGGGCGCGGGCGGGCTGCACGACCGGGATGCCGGCGGTCACCAGCGGGCCGGCGGTGATCGCGCCGACGCCCACCACGAGCACGTCCCGGCGCAACAGCGACGTCAGCTCGGGCAGCTTGCCCATAGCCTCGGCGGTCCGCAGCACGGACGCGGCGGCGGGCGCGCTGGTGAACGTGAGCGCGTCCACCTGGCCGGCCAGGACGGCTTCCAGCAGCCGTTCCAGCGGCGCGGGGTCGGCCGGGCCGGTCCAGCGGTAGACGGGGACCTCCACGACCGTGGCACCGGCCGCGCGCAAGGTCGAGGTGAACTCCGGCAGCACGTCGCCGTGCAGCTGCACCGCGACGCGCTTGCCGGACACGCCGGACCGCAGCAGGTGGTCCAGCAACTCGGCGTTGCTCTCCCCCTCCGGCGCGCACTCCTCCACCAACCCGGCCGCGCGCACCGCGCCCCGCGCCTTCGGCCCCCGGGCCAGCACCCGCCCCCCGGACAGCCGGGACAGCAGGCGCGCGCCCAGCCCCCAGCCCTCCGCGGCCTCGACCCAGCCGCGGAAGCCGATGCCGGTGGTCGCCACGGCGAAGTCCACCGGTTCCTCCACCACCGCCCTGGTCGCGGCCAGCAGCTCCGCGTCGTCGGGCAGCGGCACGATCCTGATGGCGGGACCGTGCAGCACGGTCGCGCCCTTGCGCTCGAGCAGGGCGGAGAGCTCGTCGGCCCGCCGGGCGGCGGTCACCCCGACCGTGTACCCGGCCAGCGGGGGGACGTTCACGGTGACCCGACCTGGATGACACCGTCGGTCACGACCACCGGGTGCACCGGCACGCCGGTCGACGGGTCGTCCAGGCACTTGCCGGTGGACAGCTCGAACGCCTGCTTGTAGACCGGCGACACGACCACGGGCACGCCGCCGCGGTCGCCGACGATGCCGCGCGCCAGCACGGCCGCGCCGCTGAACGGGTCGATGTTGCCCAGCGCGTGCACCGTCCCCGCCGAGGTCAGGAACAACGCCACCTGGGAACCGTCGGGCAGCAGCGCCGCGACCCCCTGGTCGGGACGGAGGACGCTCAACTCGCACACGGGTGTCATCGGGATACCTCCACCTGGCTGACGCTCACCTGGCTGACACTGGGAACACCCAACAGGACCGGCACCTTCTGGCCGCGCTCCTCCCGGAACGAGATGGTCGGGTCGGGCGTGCCGGGCGCGTTGACGAACGAGGTGAAGCGGGACAGCTTCTCGGGGTCCTCCAGCACGCCGCGCCACTCGTCGGCGTAGTTGTCCACGTGCTTGGCCATCGCCGCTTCCAGGTCGGCGCAGATGCCGAGGCTGTCGTGGACGATGACGTCGCGCAGGTGGTCCAGCCCGCCTTCCAGCGACTCGATCCAGGTCGAGGTGCGCTGCAACCGGTCCGCGGTGCGGATGTAGAACATCAGGAACCGGTCGATCAGCTTGATCAGCGTCTCCGTGTCCACGTCGGACGCGATGAGGTCGGCGTGGCGCGGGGTGAAGCCGCCGTTGCCGCCGACGTAGAGGTTCCAGCCGTTCTCGGTCGCGATGATGCCGAAGTCCTTGCCGCGCGCCTCGGCGCACTCGCGCGCGCAGCCGGACACGGCCGACTTGAGCTTGTGCGGCGACCGCAGGCCGCGGTAGCGCAGTTCCAGCTCGATCGCCAGCGACACCGAGTCCTGCACGCCGTAGCGGCACCACGTGGTGCCGACGCACGACTTCACCGTGCGCAGCGCCTTGCCGTAGGCGTGCCCGGACTCGAACCCGGCGTCCACCAGGCGCTTCCAGATCTGCGGCAGCTGGTCGACGGTCGCGCCGAACAGGTCGATCCGCTGCCCGCCGGTGATCTTGGTGTAGAGGCCGAAGTCGCGGGCGACCTCGCCGATGACGATCAGCTTCTCCGGCGTGATCTCGCCGCCGGGGATGCGCGGCACGACCGAGTAGGTGCCGTTGCGCTGCATGTTGGCCAGGAAGCGGTCGTTGGTGTCCTGGAGGGTGGCCTGCTCGCCCTCCAGCACGTGCCCGTTGTCCAGGGACGCGAGGATCGAGGCGACGGCGGGCTTGCAGATGTCGCAGCCGGAGCCGCGGCCGTGCCGGGAGATCAGCTCGGAGAACGTGGCGATGCCGGTGGAGCGGACGATCTCGAACAGGTCGGCGCGCGAGTGGTCGAAGTGCTCGCACAGCGCGCGGGACTGCTCGATGCCGCACTCGGACAGCAGCTTCTTCAGCATCGGCACGCACGAGCCGCAGCCGGTGCCCGCCTTCGTGCAGGCCTTGATGCCCGGCACGTCGACGGCCTCGCCGGAGTCGACCACGTCCACGATGTGCTGCTTGGTGACCGCGTGGCACGAGCACACCTGGGCGTCGTGCGGCAGGGTCAGCTCGACGCCGCCCTCCGGCCCGATCAGCGCCACCGGGTCGCCGGGCACGGGCCGGCCGACCAGGGGTCGCAGCGACGTGTACTTGGACGCGTCGCCGACCAGGATGCCGCCGAGCAGGGTCTTCGCGTCGTCGGACACCACGACCTTGGCGTAGGTGCCGGCCACGGCGTCGTTGACGACGACCTCCAGCGCGCCGTCCTGCTTGGCGTGCGCGTCGCCGAACGAGGCCACGTCCACGCCGAGGAGCTTGAGCTTGGTGGACATGTCGGCGCCGGGGAACTCGGCCGAGCCGCCGAGCAGCCGGTCGGCCACCACCTCGGCCATGGAGTAGCCGGGCGCGACCAGGCCGTAGACCACGCCGTCGAGGTTGGCGCACTCGCCGATGGCGTAGATGTGCTCGTCGGAGGTGCGGCACGCCTTGTCGACGATGATGCCGCCGCGCTCGCCGACGGTCAGGCCGAACTCGCGGGCCAGCTCGTCGCGCGGCCGGATGCCCGCGGAGAACACCACGACGTCGAGGTCCAGCTCGACGCCGTTGGACAGCTTGGCGATGAGCCGCTCGCCGTCCTGCTCGATGGAGGACGCGGACGTGCCCGTGTGCACGGTCAGGTCCAGCTTCTCCACCAGGCGCTTGAGCAGGCCGCCGCCGCCCTCGTCGACCTGCAGCGGCATCAGCCGCGGGCCCAGCTCGACCACGTGCGGCGAGATGCCCATGCCGCGCAGCGCGTTCGCCGCCTCCAGGCCGAGCAGGCCGCCGCCGAGCACCATGCCCGCGTGCCGGCCGGCGGCGCGCGCCGACTCGACCGTGGCGCGGATGCCGTCGAGGTCGTCGATGGTGCGGTAGACGTGGCACCCGGGCAGGTCGCGGCCGGGCACCGGTGGCACGAACGGCACCGAGCCGGTGGCCAGGACCAGCGCGTCGTAGGACCGCGCCCGGCCGCTGGAGGTGCGCACGACCTTGCGGTCGCGGTCGATGTGCACGACCTTGTCGTCCAGGTGCAGCTCGACGGCGTCGTCCGCGTGCGGCGCGAGGCTGAGCGACTCGGCGTCCCAGCCGTCCACGTAGGAGGAGAGCGCGACCCGGTCGTAGGCCGGACGGGTCTCCTCGGCGAACACGACGACCCGCCACTGGCCGGTGACGTCCTTCTCGCGGAGGGCCTCCACGAGCCGGTGACCGACCATGCCGTGACCGACCACCACCAGCGTTCGCGTCATGGGACCAATCCCTTCTTCTGCCCAGGTCAATGCTCACCGGGCACCGTGTCGTGCCAAGGTCGCGAATGTTGCGCAGGCGTTAAAGGAGCCTCACGCCGCACTTCAGAGGGTTGTGTGGGTCACACGCCGGCGTAGGCGAGGCTCGGCACGCGCGCGAACACGCGCCGCCGCATGTAGAACCACCACGTGGTGGCCATGCACAGGCCGTAGAAGACCAGGAACGCGGTGAGCGCGGGCGCCAGGGTCTTGCTGCCCTCGAGCGAGAACTTGAACACCAGGTTCACCAGCACGCCGCCGAACGCGCCGACCGCGCCCGCGATGCCGACCACGGCCGCGGCCTGCCGCTTGGCCGACCGGAGGTCGTCGGTCTGCGCGGCGAAGATGGCCGGGATCATCCGGTAGGTCGAGCCGTTGCCGACGCCGGCCAGCACGAACAGCGCGATGAACGAGCCGAAGAACAGCGCGAAGCTGCGGACCTCGATGCTGACCAGCAGGCTGACCGTGCCGACGGCCAGGCCGAGGAACACGGCCATGGAGATCCGCGCGCCGCCGAACCGGTCGGCGAGCCACCCGCCGAACGGCCTGCTCACCGAGCCGATGAGGGCGCCGAGGAAGGCCAGCCCGACGAAGCTCTTGTAGTCCACGAAGCTGAGCTTGATCAGCGACGGGAACGCGAACGAGAAGCCGATGAACGAGCCGAACGTGCCGATGTAGAGGAACGACATCACCCACGTGTGCTTGTTCGACATCGCCTTCTTGTACGACGAGCCGTCCGGCTTGGCCTGGGCGAGGCTGTCCATGAGGAACCACGAGCACACCGACGAGACGATGATGAACGGCATCCAGAACAGCGCCGCGTAGGCCAGGTTGATGCCCGTGCCCAGGGAGATGACGATCGGCACGACGAGCTGCACCATGGCCACGCCGAGGTTGCCGCCGGCGGCGTTGAGACCGAGCGCCAGGCCCTTCTTCCCCTCGGGGTAGAAGAACGAGATGTTGGCCATGGAGGACGAGAAGTTGCCACCCCCGAAGCCCATCGCGGCGGACGTGAGCAGGAAGAACCAGTACGGGGTGCCCGGGTTCGACACCGCGACCGCCAGCATCGTGGTGGGGATCAGCAGCAGGCCGGCGCTGATCGTGGTCCACGCCCGCCCGCCGAACCTGGGCACCGCGAACGTGTAGGGGATGCGCAGCACCGCGCCGACCAGGTTGGGCACGATCAGCAGCCAGAACGTCTGGCCGACGCTGAAGCTGAAGCCCACCGACCCCAGGCTCACGACGACGATGCTCATCAGGCTCCACACGGTGAAGCCCAGGTTCTCCGCCAGGATGGAGAAGAACAGGTTCTTGCGGGCGATCCTCTTGCCGGTCGCCTCCCAGAACGACGGGTCTTCCGGCTCCCAGTGCTCGATCCACCGACCACCGCGCTTCGCCTGAGGCGCAACGCTCTTGGTCTCCACAACCGTGCTCATCGAACCCTCCCGAACACCGTTTTCCCGTTGCGGGAACCGTAAGAACGGCCCGTTACCCCGACGTTCGGACAGGTGTCGTCGGCGGCAACTCCCGCGCACATCAAGCGGATTGCGGCTGTGAGGCGGCGAGCCAGTCGACGATGCCGCACACCGCGTCCTTGCAGCCGCCGCAGCCCGTGCCGGCGCGCGTGACCTCGGCGATCGAGGACAGCGTCGTCGCACCCGCCCGCCAGGCGCCGACGAGCTGGCCCTTGCTGACCGTGTTGCACCGGCACACCACCGCGGCCGCGGGCAGGTCGGCCGGGCTGGCCACGTTCTCGGCGGGCAGCGCGCGGCCCAGCAGCAGCGCGAGCCGGTCGGTCGGCGCGGGCAGGCCGCGGTCGTACAGCTGGGTGATGGCCGCCGCCGCGTCCGGCGCGCCGAGCACGATCGCGCCGGTGACCCGGTCGTCGCGCAGCACGAGCTTGGCGTACCGGCCGCGCGCCGGGTCCTGGAAGCACAGCACCTCGTCGTCGGCCGAGTCGACGTCCACGTGCACGTCGCCGAGCGCGGCGAGGTCGACGTCGCGCGCCTTGAGCCTGGTCACGACGGTGGTGCCGGCGTAGCGGGCGGCGGGCGCGACGCCGGTGAGCCGGTCGGCGAGCACCGCGGCCTGCTCCCACGCGGGCTGCACCAGGCCGGACACCGTGCCGACGTGCTGGGCGCAGTCGCCGATGGCGTGCACCCTGGGATCGCTGGTGCGCAGCGCGTCGTCCACGAGGATGCCGCGGTCGACGTCGAGCCCCGCCTCGTCGGCGAGGCTCGTCTCCGCGCGCACGCCCGCCGAGACGACGACCAGGTCCGCGGGGACGTGCGTGCCGTCGTTCAGCTCCAGGCCCTCGCCGGGCGTGTACCCCGTGGCCAGCGCGCCGAGCCGGAACTCGATGCCCAGGCCCTGCAACGTGGTCGCGAGCACCCGGCCCGCGCCCGCGTCGAGCTGCCGTTCCATCAGGTGCCCGACCGGGTGCACCACGGTGACCAGGCAGCCCCGGCCGGCCAGGCCGCGCGCGGCCTCCAGGCCGAGCAGCCCGCCGCCGAGCACCGCGACCGGCGTGCCCGGCGAGGCCTTCGCCACGATCCGGGCGCAGTCGTCCAGGGAGCGGAACGCCACCGCGCCGGGCGCCAGCTCGCCGTTGCCGTCGAGCAGGCCGGGCGTCGGCGGCACCCACGAGCGCGCGCCCGTGGCCAGCACCAACGAGTCGTAGGGAACCTCGGTGTCGCCGACGTGCACCACCCGGCGGGTCCGGTCGATCTTGGTGACCCCGCCGCCCAGCCGCAGGTCGACGTGGTGCTCGGCGGCCCAGTCGGTGTCGTGCAGCCGCACCGCCTCGGGCGTGAGCGACCCCGCCACCACGCTGGACAACAGCACCCGGTTGTAGGCGTGGTGCGCCTCGTCGCCCAGCACCGTCACCGACACCCGCTCCGCCTTCGGGTCGCGGCGGCGGATCTCGTCGGCCAGCCGGGCGCCGGCCATGCCGTAGCCCACGATGACAACGTTCCTCATACCGACTCCAATCGGACCGCGCACACCTTGAACTCGGGCATCCGGCTGGTCGGGTCCAGCGCCGGGTTGGTCAGCAGGTTGGCCCGACCGTCGCCCGCGTAGTGGAAGGGCAGGAACACCACGTCGATCCGCATGGACGGCACGCAGCGCACCCGCGCCAGGGTCCGGCCGCGCCGCGAGACGACGGCCGCCATCCCGCCGTGGACCAGGCCGGCGCGGGCCGCGGTGTCGGGGTGGACCTCCACGTACGCCTCGGGTTCGGCCCGGTGCAGCTCGGGCACCAGCCGGGTCTGCGCGCCGGACTGGTAGTGCTGGAGCACGCGCCCGGTGGTGGCCTGCAGCGGGAAGTCGGCGTCGGGCGACTCGACCGGCCCGCGGTGCTCGACCGGCACGAACCTCGCCCGCCCGTCGGGGTGGGCGAAGCGGTCGAGGAACGTGCGGGGCGTGCCGCCCTCCACGACGGGCCAGTGCAAGGCTTCCCCTCGACGCAGGCGCTCGTAGGTCACTCCCGAGTAATCTGCGACACCGCCCTTGGAAGCGACTCGGAGTTCTTCGAACACCGCTTCGGGTTCACTTGGAAAGCGCTCGGCCGGTTGGCCCAGCCGGGTGGCCAGCCCTTGCAGCACGTCCAAGTCGCTGCGCACGCCCTCGGGCGGGGCCACGGCTCGTTGGCGGAGCAGGACGCGGCCTTCGAGGTTGGTCATCGTGCCGCTCTCCTCGGCCCACTGCGTGACCGGCAGCACGACGTCGGCGACCGCGGCCGTCTCCGACAGCACCAGGTCGGCCACGACCAGCAGGTCCAGCGCCCCCAGCCGGTCGGCGACGTGCTGCGAGCGGGGCGCGGAGACGATCATGTTGCTGCCGAACACCAGCAGCGCCTTCGGGCCGTTCGGCTGACCGAGGGCGTCGAGGAGCTCGTAGGCGGAACGGCCGGGTCCGGGCAGGTCGTCCACGCCCCAGACGTCCATGATGTGCGCGCGGGCCGCCGGGTCGTCGATCCTGCGGTAGCCGGGGAGCTGGTCGGCCTTCTGGCCGTGCTCGCGCCCGCCCTGGCCGTTGCCCTGGCCGGTGAGGCAGCCGTAGCCGGAGTACTTGCGGCCGGGCAGGCCCAGCGCCAGCGCCAGGTTGATCCACGCCGACACGGTGTCCGCGCCGCTGGCGTGCTGCTCGGTGCCGCGGCCGGTGAGGACGTAGGCGTTGTGCGCCTCGGCCAGGATGCGGACCGCCGCCCGCTGGTCGGCGACCGGCACGCCGGTGACCCGCTCGACCCGTTCCGGCCACCACGTGGCGGCGATGCGCCAGGCGTCGTCGAAGCCGGTCGTGCGCTCGTCCAGGTACTGCCGGTCGAGGTAGCCGTCGGCGACCGCGGTGTGCAGGAGGCCGAGCGCGAGCGCGAGGTCCGTGCCGGGAGCCGGCTGGAGGTGCACGGTGGCCAGTTCGGCGGTCGGCGTGCGCCGGGGGTCGATGACGATCAACTCGGCGTTCTTGAGGTGCTGCACGAACGGCGGCATGGTCTCCGCCGGGTTGCCGCCGACCAGCAGGATCGCGTCCGCGCGGTCGAGGTCGGTCACCGGGAACGGCATGCCCCGGTCCAGCCCGAACGCCTCCAGGCCCGCGGCGGCGGCGCTGGACATGCAGAACCGGCCGTTGTAGTCGATCTGGGAGGTGCCCAGGGCGACCCGGGCGAACTTGCCCAGCAGGTACGACTTCTCGTTGGTCAGCCCGCCGCCGCCGAACACGCCGACCGAGTCGGGGCCGTGGGCGTCGCGGAGGTCCCGCAGCGTGGCCGCGACCAGGTCGAGCGCCTCGTCCCAGGTGGCCGGCCGCAGCTCACCGTCGCGGCGGACCAGCGGCGTGGTCAGGCGGGACGGCGAGGTGAGCAGCTCGGCCGACGTCCAGCCCTTCTGGCACAGCCCGCCGCGGTTGGTCGGGAACTCGCGCGGCGACACCTTGCCGTTGTCGATGGACATCGCGCACTGCAACGCGCAGTACGGGCAGTGCGTGTCGACGCTCGTGTCGATGCTCGCGGAGGCGGTCACGAGCCCGACGGTAAGAAGCGGCTGTTAACGGCAGGACGTGGAATGTTTCGTCCACGCGAACTTCACAGCTCAGGGCCCGTGCGGCGGAGGTGAGTTCACAGCAGGTCGACGACGAGCGCCACCGTCCGCTCCAGTCCCGCGAGAGATTGTCTGCTCGAACGGGGGTGCAGGGCGTGGACAGCGAGCCGGAACAGGGTGGCTCGCAGGAGGATTTGCGGCCACTCGTCCAGGTGCGCCCAGCGCTGGAGCAGGCCGTGATCCGCGCCACCCCAGGACAGCGCGTCCACCACGACGACCGCCGCCCCGTACGGCGCGGGCCGCCAGTAGGCGACGAAGTCGATGATCGCCGGGGCCGCGTCGCCCGCGAACAGCACCGTGCCGAACAGGTCGCCGTGGACCACCTGGGGCTTGAGCGTGACGGGCTTGCGGTGGGCGGCGGCGCCGTCGAACAACCGACCGCCCAGGTCCGGGTCGAGGTCGGCCTTCTCCTCGTCCCACGCGCAGCGGTCGGCGGTGGCGAACAGGTCGGTGCGGGCGTCCAGGAAGCGGGGCCTGGGCAGGTCGGCGGTCGCCCGGTGGAGCTTGACCGCCACGTCCACGACCTCGTCGTGCCTCGGCTCGGCCCGGCCGGAGAGGTACTTGGTCGCCGCCCACCCGCCGACGACGTACCGGCCGTCGGTGGAGCGCAGGGGCCGGGCGACGCGCAGGTGCTCGACGTCGAGCACGTCGAGGGTCTTGGCGACCCAGGTGGCCTCGGCCGGCTTGCCCGCGGGCCGGATGGCCGCGTCACCGCACCGCCACACCGGGCCGCCGTCGATCAGCTCCGGCTCGGCGTCGCGCGCGCCGAACGCGGCGCGCACGTGCGACGGCGGTGGCTCCGGAGTGGTCACGGCCGGCACGCTACCTGCACCGGGCCTTCGGTTGGTGGACCTGAGGGGTTCGAACACGTGGTGTCCACGCATTCGGCCTAACCGCATTATTGCGGTCTCAGGGGGAACGTGCTGGACGTGACGCGGAACACGTCGCCGTGCGCGGGCCCCGGACGGCCGGGGTCGTGGAGGTTCACCCGGCAGGGTCGGCCGGATGCCGTCGGTGAGCACGCGCCACCCGGTCCACGCGATCGACCGCGTCCCGCCGCGCCGCCCGGCCCTGCCGGGGACCGTGGTGTGAGCGGCTCCGGGTGACCCCGCACGACCAAGAACAGGGGCCCCTGGGCGGGGACCCCTGTTCGGCGTCGTCGGTCAGGTGCTGGTCAGTAGGTCGGCAACGAGGGGTCGACCTCGCGGGCCCAGGCGAGCACGCCGCCGCCCACGTGCACGGCGTCCTTGAAGCCGGCCTGGTGCAGCACGGCCAGCGCCTCGGCCGAGCGGGCGCCCGACTTGCAGTGCAGGACGACCTGCTTGTCCTGCGGCAGCTCGGCGAACGCCTCGCCGGACAGGATCCGGTCCTTCGGGATCAGCACCGAGCCCGGGATCTTCACGATCTCGTACTCGTGCGGCTCGCGGACGTCCACCAGCAGGAAGTCCTCGCCGCTGTCCTGCTTCTGCTTCAGCTCCAGCGGCGTGATCGTGTTGCCCGCCGCGGCCTGCTGGGCGTCGTCGGACACCACGCCGCAGAACGCCTCGTAGTCGATCAGCTCGGTGATCTTCGGGCTCTCCGGGTCCTTGCGGATCTTGATGGTCCGGTAGGACATCTCCAGGGCGTCGTAGACCATGAGCCGGCCGAGCAGCGGGTCGCCGATGCCGGTCAGCAGCTTGATCGCCTCGGTCACCATGATCGAGCCGATCGACGCGCACAGCACGCCCAGCACCCCGCCCTCGGCGCACGACGGCACCATGCCGGGCGGCGGCGGCTCGGGGTAGAGGTCGCGGTAGTTCAGGCCCTGGCCGTTCGGCGCGTCCTCCCAGAAGACGCTGACCTGGCCCTCGAACCGGAAGATCGAACCCCACACGTACGGCTTGCCCAGCAGCACGGCCGCGTCGTTGACCAGGTACCGGGTGGCGAAGTTGTCCGTGCCGTCCAGGATCAGGTCGTAGTCGCGGAAGATGTCGAGCGCGTTCTCCGAGTTCAGGTGGGTCTGGTGCAGCACCACCTTCACGAACGGGTTGATCTCGGCCACCGAGTCCCGCGCCGACTCCGCCTTCGGCTTGCCGATGTCGGACTGGCCGTGGATGACCTGCCGCTGGAGGTTCGACTCGTCGACGATGTCGAAGTCGATCACGCCCAGCGTGCCGACGCCCGCCGCCGCCAGGTAGAGCAGGGCCGGGCTGCCCAGCCCGCCGGCTCCGACGACCAGGACCTTCGCGTTCTTCAGCCGCTTCTGCCCGTCGACCCCGACATCCGGGATGATCAGGTGGCGGCTGTAGCGCGCTACTTCTTCCTTGGTCAGCTCCGCTGCGGGCTCCACGAGCGGCGGAAGCGCCATCTGAGTCCTCCTCGACGAAACATGTCCTGTACCGACGGACAACACCAGCCTGCCCGTCCGTCTTCCCGGATGGGAAGTCGTCCCAAGGCGCGGGACGGCTGTTACTGCGGTGCGACCGGGAACGGGTTGGGCGTGCAGACCAGGCCGTTCGCCTCCACGGCGTAGCGGTTGGAGGAGTCGACCGAGTTCAGCTGGGCGACGTAGTCGTTGGCCACCCCGAACGACTGCTGCATCATCACCGGCGCGGCCTTGCCGTTCTCCTTGCAGCCCTCGTGCGGGTTGCGCAGCACGTGACCGACCTCGTGGTTGATCGCGTAGGTCCGGTAGGCGCTGATGTCGTTGCCGTAGACCTTCGCGCCGCGCACCCACCGGGCGGCGTTGATGACGACCCGCTTGGTCCCCGAGTGCCAGCACGACGACTCGAACTGGATCTGGAAGCCGCACAGGGCGTGCGTGGTGCCGGTGGTGGTCAAGCTCACGACGAAGTCGACCGGTTCGCCCTCGACGCGCTGCATGGACGCCTGGCCCGTGCCGATCCAGCTGCGCGGGTCGGCCAGGATGCCGTCGACCGTGCGGGCGAACGCGTCCCGGTCGCCGTTGTAGTCCGCCGGCTCGACGCCGTCCTCGACGGCGATCTGGTAGCGGTACAGCTTGCCGCCGCTGCCGACCTGCGGGGTGGTGCCCGGGATCACGGCGAACGTGCCCGCGCCCTGCTCGGAGAACTTCGGCCCGTCCGGGAGCTGCGCGGTCGGGAAGTTCTTCAGGTCGATGTCGGCCGGCGGCTTCTCGGTCGCCTCGGGCGGCCCGGCGGAGGTCGTCGTCGACTGCGCGATGGCCGGCTGACCGGTGCCCGGGTCGCCGCCCGCGCCGGTCGACGGCGCGGCCGTGTCCAGCACGACCAGGGCCGTGAGCACGAGCAGGACGGGGATGGCGTAGATCCGCCAGCCGTAGCCCGCGACCAGGCCCTTCACGCCCCGACGGCGCTTGCGCCGCCGCCGACCGGTCGGTTCCCAGGACGCGGCCAGCGGCTCGGCGCCGGTGCGGCGCGTGCCGCGGCGGTAGCGGTCTTCGGACAGCGACGGCCGGTCATCGGCGGACGGCGGCGTGTCACGCGCGCCCTGCGACGTCCGGTTCACGGCGACCAGGGTGCCACAACCGCACCCGGATGGCGGATTCCAGGTGACCTGTGCGTCACCACTCGTGTCGCTCGACCGCCTCCCACATGCCCACCACGGCACGGGCCACGGACACCGGCCGTTCCATCTGCGCCACGTGCCCGGTGCGCGGCAGCGCGAGCAGCCGGCCGCGCGGGATCAGCCGGGCCACCCGCGGCGCCTTGCGCACGCTGACCAGCCGGTCCTCCGTGCCCCACACGACCAGCGTGGGCGCGCTGATCTTCGGCGGCAGCAGCCACATCGACTTCTTCCGCGGCACCAGCCACGACCGGATCAGGTCGATGGTGCTGGCGCTGAGCGCGTTGCCCGCCCACGCCTGCGCGGACCGCTCGGTGTACTCCTGCTCGCTCTGCTCGATGCGGTGCGCCGGCACCGTGCCCGGGTCGGCGAAGCACAGCCGCAGCATCTGGTGGGTCCGCTCACGCGGCGTGACCAGCGCCAACTGCTCGCGCACCCGCGCGCCGACGACCGGCAGGAACGCCAGCGGCAGCCGCCGGTCCGACACGCGGCGCAGGCTCAGCCGCAGGTCCGGCACGGCGGGTGAGACGAGGGTCAGCGTGCGCACCAGGTCGGGCCGGGTGGAGGCGACCATCAACGTGATCGCGCCGCCCATGGAGTTGCCGAACAGGTGCACGGGACCCCCGCCGAGCGACTCGACGTACTCGGCGACCAGGCGCGCGTGCGTGGCCATCCGGAAGTCGTAGCCGTCGATCGGCTCGGAGCGGCCGAACCCGGGCAGGTCCAGCGCGTGGCCCTCGACGCGCTCGCGCAGTTGGGCGGCCAGGTCGGTCCAGTTGGTCGACGAGCCGCCCAGCCCGTGCACGTAGACGGCCTTCTCGGCGGCCGGCCCGGGGGTGCGGCGGACGTGCACCCGGTGCCCGCCGACCTCGACGTAGTCACCAGGCCACGGCTCGATCGTTGTGTCCAGCGGAGGTAGCGGCGCGGCGGACAGGGGCACGTGCGTGATGGCGGTTCGGCGCGCCTCCAGCGTCTCGGTCACCACCCCAGGATGCCTGGCCTGGCGTCCTACGAAACGAGAAGCTTTCCCGGAACGCTGCTACCAGCGAGTAAGGTTGCCGGCGAGCCGGAAGGGCAACCCCTTTCCCGGTTCCGCGAAGTGATTGGTCGGCTGGAGGCACCATGACGGAGACGGCCCAGACTGCGGTCGGGCACCACGGCGGCGCGGCGGGGCGGGGTGTACGGCTCCCACGGACCGCCCGGCGTGCCCAGTTGCTGGCCGCGGCGCAGGACGTGTTCGTGACCAACGGCTACCACGCCGCCGCGATGGACGAGATCGCCGAGCGCGCGGGGGTCAGCAAACCGGTCCTCTACCAGCACTTCCCCGGCAAGCTCGAGCTGTACATGGCGCTGCTGGAGTCCCACGTGGACGAGCTGGTGAACCGCGTGCGCGGCGCGCTGGCGTCCACGACGGACAACAAGCAGCGGGTGAAGGCCGCGGTGGCCGCGTTCTACGACTTCGTGGACGGCGAGGGCCAGGCGTTCCGGATGGTGTTCGAGTCGGACCTGCGCGGTGAGCCGGCGGTGGCGCGCGCCGTGGAGCGGGCGACGACCGACAGCGTGGAGGCCATCACCGACACGATCACCGCCGACGCGGGCCTGGACGAGCACCGGGCCCGGCTGCTCGCCGTCGGCCTGGTGGGGTTGTCGCAGGTGACGGCCCGTGCGTGGCTGGCGGACGACCGGAAGCTCGCCAAGGAGGACGCGATCGCCCTGATCTCGAACCTGGCCTGGCGCGGCATCGGCGGCGGCTTCCCGCTCCAGCACTGAACGGGCCGGTGAGGGCCGTCCCCGACGACGGCCCTCACCGTGCGTTCACAGCAGCGCGGTGATGTGTGCTGTGACCTCGTCCGCCCGTTCCAAGGGCAGCATGTGGCCGGCGCCCGGGTGGATCACCAGCTCGGCGTGCGGCAGCTCGTCGGCCAGCACGCGGGCGTGGCGCAGGGGTGTCAGCCGGTCCCGCGCGCCCGCCAGCACGACCGCCGGGACGCCCGCCAGCCCGGCCAGCGCCTTGCGCCGGTCGTGCTCGTCCAGCGAGTCGCGGAACCCGACCATGCTCACCGGGTGGCACCGGCCGACCATCGCGGCCGTCAGCGCGACGTGCCGCCACGACGGCCGCTTGCCGAACAGCAGCCACCGCAGCCCCGGCCGGGCCACCTCGGTGCGCTTGAGCAGCTCGGCCCGCCGCAACCGGGCGATCCGCCGGTTCGCCGCCTTCTCCCCCGCCACGAACGCCCGGCCGAACGGCCCCGGCAGCCCCAGCGTCGACCCGGCCAGTTCACCCGAAGAGGTGGCGACCAGGACGACGCCGGCGACGCGGTCGAGCAGCGAGGGGTGCTGCTCGGCCAACGCCATGATCGTCATGCCGCCCATCGAGTGACCGGCCAGCACGAGCCGCCCGGTCGGCACCCGCGCCGCGAGCAGCTCGGCCAGGTCGTCCGCGCACTGCGCGATCGTGGCCGTCCCGGGCGGCGCGGGGGCCGAGCCGCCGTGACCGCGGTGGTCGTACCGCAGCACGCGCCCCGGCAGCCCGGCCGCCACCTCGTCCCAGGACGTGTGGTCCAACGTCCAGCCGTGCAGCAGCACGGTGGTCACGTCGGCGTCACGCGGCCCCGTGTCCACGACGTGCAGCGCCGTGCCGTCGGAGGTCGCGAACCCCCGGTCGGCCTGCCGGGGTGCGATCGTCCGGGCGCTCATCCGAGCAGGAACGACCGGCGCCAGGCACGCATGCCGGGCTTGCCGACCAGGCCGACCTCGTCCAGGAACTTCATGATCCGCTCACCCGACCAGCGGATGCTCTCCTGCCAGTGCGGGTTGCCCAGCGCCGCCTTGTGCGCCTGCTCCTTGTCCAGCCCCACGGCCGCGTACACGTCCGGGTTGATCAGGGACCGGGTGATGAACATGGACGTGGTCGCGATCAGCCAGCGCTGGTAGGGCAGCTCCTTGCGGGTCAGCTCCGCCATCCCGCGCACGACCTCCTCGCGCGCGAACCGGACGTGCCGGGCCTCTTCGAGCACGTGGATCCGGTTGACCATGCGCACCAGCGGCTGCACGGTCTCGTCGGCCATCGTCTCGCGCTGCAACCGGTCCAGGATCTCCTCGGCGACCAGGATCGACCCGTACAGCGCGGGCCCGTAGCCGATCACCGGCAGCAGCTTGCCCAGCTGGTAGGTGTACCGGCGGGGCCCGTAGGGCGGGCAGCCGATCGTCTCGACCATGCGGGCGAACATGGTGGAGTGCCGGCACTCGTCGGCGACCTCCGTCAACGCGTACTGCGCGTGCTTGGTCGTCGGGTCCGAGCGGTAGACCTCCTTGAGCAGCATCTGCATCAGCAGGATCTCGAACCACAGGCCGACGCTGGCCACGCTCGCCACCTCGTGCCGGGACAGGTCGATGCGCTGCTCGGGGCTCATCCGGTCCCACAGCTCGGTGCCGTACAGCGAGCAGCGGTGCTCCGGGGTGTACCGCAGGCCGTCGACCAGGGGCGCGGACCAGTCGATGTCGACCTCGGGGTCGTAGAACTTGTCGGCCGAGGAGTTGAGCAGACGTTCGGCGGTCTTCTCGCGATCCGCGACCTTCAAGGCCTTCGTCATCGGTCGTCCCTCCCCGGTGGGGTTATCTGTTACTTGAGGTAACGGTTACTTCTGGTAGCGTGCGTCACATGGCTCGAACTGTCAAGGGCGGAACGGACGCCCGCCGGGAACGGTGGAAGGGGCACCGCGAGGCGCGCCGCGCCGAATTCGTGGAGGCCACCATCCGCGCCGTCGCCCGGCACGGCCCGGACGTGGGCATGGACGAGATCGCCGCCGAGGCGGGCGTCAGCAAGCCGGTGCTGTACCGGCACTTCGCCGACAAGTCCGACCTGTACCTGGCCGTCGGCCGGCGCGGCACCGAGATGCTGATGGACAAGATGGGGCCCGCGATCGAGCACGACGGCCCGGTCCGCCCCCGCATCAAGGGGATCGTCGACGCCTACCTGTCGGTGATCGAGGAGCACCCGAACCTGTACCGGTTCGTGGTGCGCAAGTCGTTCACCGACCGCCCGGTCGAGCAGGACGTGGTCAGCGAGGACAAGGAGCTGATCGCGGCGGCCCTGGCCCGGCTGCTCGGCGACTACCTGCGCGCGTTCGACATGGACTCCGGCGGCGCCGAGCCGTGGGCGCACGCCCTGGTCGGCATGGTCCAGAACGCGGGCGACTGGTGGCTGGACCGGCAGTCCATGACCCGGTCCAGCCTGAGCGACTACCTGACCACGATCATCTGGCACGCCATCGACGGCCTGCTGCGCTCCGCGGGCGTGGAGCTCGACCCGGACGCGCCGCTGGGCGCCGACCTGCCCGTGGTCGAGGACCTGCCCGAAGGACCCCGGTTGCGGGTCGTCGACGTCGAGGAGGCGTGATGAGCGAGGAGCACGAGCACGACGAGGAGGGCTACACCGGCGACGCCGTGCTGGTGTTCGACGAGCGGGAGGTGCCCGTGCGCGTCGAGCTGCGCGGCTACTTCCAGCCCATCGACGGCCGGTACCACTGGTACGGCCGGGTCGGCGCGAACGAGCAGGTCACCGAGCTGGTCGAGGGCGGTGCGCGGACCGCGCTGCTGCGCACCCCGGACGGCTCGGCGACCGGGTCGCTGACCGACCCCGACCCCTGGCGGCGCTACCGGGTGGCGGGCACCTCCACGCCACCGTTCACGGTGGGCTGACCGGGGGGGAAGAAACGCGGAAGGGGCACCCGATCGGGTGCCCCTTCTCGTGAACGCTCAGTCGCCGGCGACGAAGCCGACCCGGCGGGAGTCGCTCGGGCCGATCTCCACGTACGCGATGCGCGCCGCCGGCACCACGTAGCGGGCGCCCTTCTGGTCGACCAGCACGAGCTGCCCGGTACCCGCCTTCAGCGCGTCCGCGACCTGCGCCTCGACCTCTTCGGGGGTGAGCCCGCTGGACACCACGAGCTCCCGCGGGCTGTCCGCGATCCCGACCCTGACCTCCACGCTGACCTCCGTGCGGCGTTGATGGCTTTCGACCACCAACCCTAGCCGAGCCCGAGCGCCGTCATGCGGCGCGTGTGGCTCTGCTGGAGCCGCCGGAACAGCGCCGCGATGCCCGCCAGGTCGCCCGAGCCGCGCACGATCAGCTCCGCGAGCCCGTCCCGCTCCGCCACCACGTACTGGGCCTGCGTCAATGCCTCGCCGAGCAGCCGACGACCCCACAACGTGAGCCGGTCTCGCAACGTCGGGTCGTCGGCGCAGGCGGCCCGGACTTCGCGCTCGGCGAACGCCGAGTGGCCCGTGTCGGCCAGCACCGCGAGCACCAGCTCCTTGGTCGGCTCGTCCAGCCACTCGGCGACCTCGCGGTAGAAGTCGGCCGCCAGCGCGTCCCCGACGTAGGCCTTCACCAGCGATTCCAGCCACGTGCGCGGCGCGGTGGAGGCGTGGAAGCCGTCGAAGCCCGCGACGAACGGCCGCATGGCCTCCTCCAGCGAGTGGCCGCGCTCGGCCAGGTACCGCTCCAGCAGCGCGTAGTGGCCGATCTCGGCCGCCGCCATCTGCGACAGCGCGGCCCGCCCGGCCAGCGTGGGCGCGGTCCGGGCGTCCTCGGCGAGCCGGTCGAACGCCGACAGCTCGCCGTACGCGAGGGCGCCGAGGAGGTCCACGACACCCTCCGCCACCTGGTCACCGTCACCCACCGCAACCGCCTGACCCACCGCTGCATCCACTCCCGGGTCGCTCATGCCACGGAGCCTAGTCGCGTGTCGTCGGCAACACCCCGGGCACGCCAAACCGCACTCGACCTCGCGAACCAGCCCGATCGGCCTAGTCGGCGGGTAGACTCGGCAGATGACGCCCGGCGCGGCGCGGCCCAGTGGGGGCTCGCAGCGGTGCCGACGGCTGAACTGCGGCGGCACCGTGCCGCCAGGAGAGGGTGCGCGCACACACCTCGCTGGCCCTCCCGCGACCCGCCCGGCCCCTTCCGGTGGCCCGAGTGGCGGTGACGCGGTCGAGCGGCCCGTACAGGCCGTGGCGCGCTGGTACGAGAGAGGCGATCACCCTGACCGCGACGAACGAAGAGACCCATGTCGACCCGGTGGCACTGGAGCACAGCGAGGCCGGTGTCCCCGCAGACGACACCTCGCACCCGCTGGTGGCCGACGCCCCGGTCAAACCCGATTCGCCCACGTTCGGCGAGCTGGGCGTGCGCGAGGAGATCGTGCGCGCGCTGGCCGAGGCGGGCATCCACCGCACCTTCGCCATCCAGGAGCTGACCCTGCCGCTGGCGCTGGCCGGTGACGACGTCATCGGGCAGGCCCGCACCGGCACCGGCAAGACCCTGGGCTTCGGCATCCCGCTGCTCCAGCGCATCACCGTGCCGGGTGACGGCACGCCGCAGGCGCTGGTCGTGGTGCCGACGCGCGAGCTGTGCCTCCAGGTCACCCACGACCTGACCGACGCGGCGAAGCACCTGGGCGTGCGCGTGCTGGCCATCTACGGCGGCCGGCCGTACGAGCCGCAGATCGCGGCGCTGCGCAAGGGCGTCGACGTGGTCGTCGGCACGCCGGGCCGGCTGCTCGACCTGGCCGAGCAGCGCCACCTGGTGCTCGGCAAGGTGCGCGGCCTGGTGCTGGACGAGGCCGACGAGATGCTCGACCTGGGCTTCCTGCCCGACATCGAGCGGATCCTGCGCATGGTGCCCGACGAGCGGCAGACCATGCTGTTCTCGGCGACCATGCCCGGCCCGATCATCACGCTGGCGCGCACGTTCCTCAACCAGCCGACGCACGTGCGGGCCGAGGAGAACGACGCGGGCGCGATCCACGAGCGCACGGAGCAGTTCGTCTACCGGGCGCACGCGCTGGACAAGTCGGAGCTGCTGGCGCGGGCGCTGCAGGCCCGTGAGCGCGGCCTGTCGATGGTGTTCACGCGGACCAAGCGCACCGCCCAGAAGGTGGCCGACGAGCTGGTCGAACGCGGCTTCGCCGCCGCGGCCGTGCACGGCGACCTGGGACAGGGCGCGCGCGAGCAGGCGCTGCGGGCGTTCCGCTCGGGCAAGATCGACGTGCTGGTGGCGACCGACGTGGCCGCGCGCGGCATCGACGTCGAGGGCGTCACGCACGTGATCAACTACCAGTGCCCCGAGGACGAGAAGACCTACGTGCACCGCATCGGCCGCACGGGTCGGGCGGGGCGCACGGGTGTGGCCGTGACGCTGGTCGACTGGGACGAGATGCCCCGGTGGAAGATGATCAGCGACGCGCTCGACCTGGGCAAGCCGGAGCCGGTGGAGACGTACTCGACGTCCGACCACCTGTTCAAGGACCTGGACATCCCCGCCGGGTCGACCGGCCGGCTGCCGCTGGGGCTGCGCACGCGCGCCGGCCTCGGTGCCGAGCCGGAGGAGAACCTGAAGGGCGAGAAGAAGACGCGCAAGCGGCGTCGCGGCGGCCGTTCGGGCGCCGGCGCCGAGTCGACCCAGCCCGCCGAACCGGGTTCGAGCACCGCGACCGGCAGCACCGGTTCGGGCTCGGGCGAGGACGGCGGCACCCGCCCGCGCAAGCGCCGCCGCAGCCGCGGTGGTGTGGCGGCGGGCGAGAACGGCACGGTGTCCGAGGCGTCGTCCGAGGTCACCGCGGGCGCGCCGGCCGAACCGCCCGCCGGCGAGGGCGAGCGCCCGCGCAGGCGTCGGCGTCGTCGCACGGGCGGCGGCGAGTCGTCCGAGCCGGCGCAGGCCGACTAGGGAAGAATCGCGGTGGGCAGCGCGACCACGAGCGCTGCCCGGCCCGACCAGCGAACACGATCGGGTGATCATGGCCCGAGGATGTACGGAAACGCTGTTACCGCACCTCGGTTGGAACAACGAGGCGCCCCGAACCACCCCCGGCACCCCGCGAACCACCACCGCGACCGTCCACCCCGGCCAACACCGGGAACCAGCCACCGCTGGGACCGGCCGCCGGCCGCTGGGCGGACTCGCGGCAACCGGACGCCGACCGCCTCGCTCGCGCCGGGAGAAGCCGGACCGGCCCGGAGGACGCGGGAGCCGGGGCCGACCGCGAGGCCCGGGACGGGCCCTGTGGCGGTGCCGCCTCACACCGACCTCTTCCCGGTGGTGGCAGCATGTCGCCAGACCGAACGCGATAGATCACCGACCATCGGGAGCCGGGCAGTGGGCCAGCCGGAGCAGGCGGAGTCGAACGGGCAGGTCGTGCTGGACGGGGAAGACGTCCTGGCCGAGTCCGGCGACCCGCGGGTCGAGCAGCCGCAGGACGACGTGATCGCCGAGCCGGTGCCGTCACGGTCGTGGCGCACCAGGGGCGATTTCGTCGGCGTCGCGCTGGTCGTGGTCGCGGTGTTGGTGGCGAGCTTGGTGCTGTGGCTGACCAGCGACGCCCGCAACACCGTCAGCCAGACCGGCCCGTCCGAGATCACCCCGTTGCAGCCCGTCACGGTGATGCCGCCGACGCTGTCCGAGATCTGGCGGGCACCCAGTGGGGCGACGCCCGTTCCGGTGAACCTCGACTCGGTCGTGGTCACCGGCGACGGTGGCGAGGTGGTCGGCCGGAACGCGTTCACCGGCGACGTCCGCTGGCGCTACGCCCGCGACCTGCCCCTGTGCACCGTCACCACGGCCTGGGGCCGCGTGTTCGCCGTGCACCGCAAGGACACCAACTGCTCCGAGGTCACCACCCTCGAAACGGCCTCCGGCAAGCGCGGCCCGCAGCGCAACGGCGACGCCGAGCTCGGCACCCGCCTGCTGAACGAGGGCTCCCACGTGCTCACCACCGGCGGCACGTACGTCGAGGTCTACCGCCGCGACGACCTGGTCCGCTCGCTGGAGTACGGCACCCTGCGCGCCATCGTCAACCCGAACAAGCAGCCCCGCACCGGCTGCACCTACCACTCGTTCGCGGTCACCGGCGGCAAGGTCGCGATGATCGAGCGCTGCCCCTCGCTGGACCCGTCCGACCGCCTCACCATCCTCAAGCCCAACCCGGAGAAGTCCGACGAGCCGCAGGTCATCAGCAGCACCGTGACCGGCGAGACCGGCGCGCGGGTGATCGCCGTGACCGCGAACCGGGTCGCGCTGGCCGCGCCGGGCCGGATCGTGGTGTTCGACTCCGAGACCGGCTCCTCGGTCGGCACCTACCCGGTCGACGTCTCCGCCGACGAGCTCGCGGGCGACCCGCCCGGCCGGGTGGCGTCCACGTTCACCAGCACCGCGAACATCTACTGGTTCACCGGTTCGAAGACGGTCGCGCTGTCGTTGGCCGACCTGAACCCGCTCTGGACCGCGAACGGCACGCTCGGCGCGGGCACCACGCTCGCCGGCCGGCTGCTGCTGCCCGTCGACGACGGCCTGAAGGTGCTCGACCAGGTCACCGGCGAGGAGGTCGCGGCGATCCCGGTCGACCGCGGCGACCACACCGGTCCGGTCGAGATGGCCACCGAGGGGCCCGTGGTGCTGGAGCAGCGCGGCGGCACGCTCGTCGCACTGCGGTAACGCGCCACGCGCACGCGCGGCCGGTGCGGCAGACTGCGAGACGTGCACTCGCAGTTCAGCCCGCACCGGGCGCAACGCGTGGACCTGCCCGGCAGGCACGGCCCGATCGCGGCCCTGCACGCCCCCGCCGCGGGCCGCGACCTCGGCGCCACGGCGCTGCTCGTGCCCGGCTACACGGGGTCCAAGGAGGACTTCGCGCCGCTGGTCGACCCGATCGCCGACGCGGGCGTCGAGGCCGTCGCGATCGACCTGCCCGGCCAGTACGAGTCACCCGGCCCGCCGGCCGAATCCGACTACCGGCCCGAGGTGCTGGGCTCGGTGGTGGCCGAGCTGGTCGCGAAGCTCGCCGCCGAGGGCAGGCGCGTGCTGCTGCTCGGCCACTCGTTCGGCGGCCTGGTGGCGCGGGGCGCGGTGTTGGCGGGCGCTCCGGTGTCGGGGTTGACGTTGATGGCGTCCGGCCCGTCGGAGCTGCCGCCGGGGGCGCGCCGCACCGCCCTGGACTACGGCGAGATCGTGCTGCGCGAGCAGGGCGTGGAGGCGTCGCAGGAGGTCAACGAGACCCGCCTGGCGCTCAACCCGAACTGGCGCGACGTCCCGCAGGAGCTCAAGGACTTCTACCGGGAGCGGTTCGTGCGCTCGTCGCCCGCCGGGCTGCTGGGCATGGGCGAGGCGCTGCGCACCGAGCCGGACCTGGTCGCCAAGCTGGCCCGCGTCATGCGGTCGGCGGGCATCCCGTGCCTCGTGGTGTGCGGTGACCTGGACGACGCGTGGTCGGCCGCGAGCCAGCGGGACATGGCCGAACGCCTCGACGCCGACTTCGCCGTGCTGTCCGGCGTCATGCACAACCCGAACACCGAGGCGCCGGAGGCGTTGCTGGCCACGGTGCTGCCGACCTGGCGCGCCTGGCTGGCCTGAAGGCCGGTCAGGCCCACCAGAAGAACCACAGGGTCGCGACCGCCAGCAGCACGACCACCAGGCCGCACACCGCCACCACCCAGCCCCGGCGGCGGTCGGCGACGACCTGGGCCACCACCGCGGCGGTGGCCGCGACGACGTGCCCGATCACCACGTCGAGCCCCGGTCCGGGCAGGTCGTGCGTCGCCGCGTAGACCTGCACGCCGATCATCGCCAGCGCCAGCAGCACCAAGCCGACGGCGAGCGCGCCGCTGACGCCGCGCCACAGCCTCGCCAGGCGTGGTTCGGGTCCGCTGTCCACCATCGTCACGCGGCCAACTCTACGGCGCGAGCAACGCCCACGGGTCGAGCGCCGGCGCCGCCCGTTGACCTTCGGGGCAGGACCGGCGGAAGTCGCACCACGTGCACTGGTTCCCGGTGCGCGGCGGGAACAGGATCTCCGGGTCGCCGCCCGCCTCCAGGGTGTCGGTGGCCAGCCGCAGCTCGTCCGCCGCCTCCTCGGCCCGCGACACGTGCCGCCCCAGGCTCTCCTCGGTGTGCTCCCACACCGCCACCGTGCGCGTCGGCAGGTGGTGCAGCTCGACCCGGTGGCACGGCTTGCGCAGCGTGCGCCGCGCCGCCAGCGCGTACAGCGCCAACGCCTGCGAGCCCCGCGCGTCGTCCACGGTCAGCGCGTGCCGGCCGGTCTTGTAGTCGACGATCACGAGTTCGCCGTCACGCAGGTCGATCCGGTCGACCCGGCCCTCGGCGACGATCTTGGACGTGGGTGTGGACACCCAGCGCTCGATGCCGACCGGTTCGATCGACGTGTCCAGCCCTTCGACGTAGTCGCGCACCCAGCCGACCGCGCGGTCCCGGTAGACGGCGGCCTGTTCGGCGTCCCGGAAGCCGTCGTTCTTCCACTGCCGGTGCAGCAACGCGACCGCCTGCTCGGGGGTGCGGCGCTCGGCGGGCAGGTCGAACAACGCCTTCAACGCGTTGTGCACGACCGCCCCGAGGGTGTTGTGCGCCCACGCCCCACCGCGGGGCGGCGACGGCCGGTCGAGGTAGGCCATGCGGAAGCGACGCGGGCAGTCGGCCCACGTGGCGAGCTTCGCCGGCGTCACCCGCACGAGCTTCTTCGGCATCGCGCCGAAGTCGAACCCCAGCTGTTCCTGCACGGGTCCAAGCTACCCAGGCGGTCCGACAGTCCTTCACCCGACGAGGATCTTGCACCCGGTCGCCCGGTCGGCCAGGGCGTCGAGCACGTCCGGCGACGTCGTCTCCGCGCCGAGCCGCACCGTCTTGTTGGTGCCGTGGTAGTCGCTGGACCCCGTGGTCAGCAGGCCGAGCTCCCCGGCCAGGCCGCGCAGCCGCGCCCGCGTCCCCGCGTCGTGGTCGGGGTGGTCCACCTCGACGCCGGCCAGCCCCAGGTCGGCGAGGTCGGCCACCACCTGGTCGGTGACGATCGGGCCCCGGGAGGTGGCGAACGGGTGCGCGAGGACCGTCACACCGCCCGCCTCGGTGATCATCTGGATCGCCCGCGCCACGGGCGTGTCGGTGCGCGGCACGTAGTACCGGCCACCGGTCAGGTACTTGGCGAACGCCTCGTCCACGGTCGACACGACACCGGCCCGGATCAACGCCATGGCGAGGTGGGGTCGTCCGGCCGGCGCGTCGGCGGGCATGGCCGCCATCAGCTCGTCGGGGTCGATGGGGAACCCGTCATCGACCATCCGCTCGGCCATCCGGCGCAGCCGGTGCCGTCGTTCCAGGCGCAGCCTGAGCTGCTCCTCGACCAGCGCGGGCGAGGTGTGGTCGTACAGGTAGGCGAGCAGGTGGACGGTGATGACCCGGCCCCGGCCGTCGTCGGACGCGCAGGACAGCTCGGCGCCGCGCACCAGCTTCAAGCCGGGTGGCAGCGCGGCGGCCGCCTCCGCCCAGCCGGCAGCGGTGTCGTGGTCGGTGAGCGCGACCGCGGTCAAGCCGGTGGCGGCCGCGGCCGCCACCAACTCCGCGGGCGTGTCGGTGCCGTCGGACTCGGTCGAGTGGGTGTGCAGGTCGATGCGCACCCCGCCAGTCTCCCCCACGGCCGGGTCGGACCTACGGCACCATCTTCTTGCCGCGCGCCGCCCGCTGCGCCTTGATCATCGAGAAGCGCTCCGCCTGGGCCTTCTTGTCACCGAAGGTCAACTCCGAGATGGCGTCGTAGACCTCCTCGGGGTTGGGCAGGTACTCGATCCGGTTGAGGGCCTGGATCTGACCCGCCGACTCGACCACCAGCGTCCCGAAGCCGAACATGCGCCCGAGCACCGAGCGCTCGTAGGTCAGGTCGGTGACCTTGCTGATCGGCATCATCGCGACCTTGGTCTCGAAGACCCCGGACGAGATCATGAACCTCTTGTCGGTGACGACGATCCGCTCCACCCACCACTCCATGACGAAGTAGGCCAGCCTGAGCAGCACGAACAGCGAGGCGTACCAGAGGATGTTCTGGATGATGCCCGCGTTGTCGGGCAGCAGGTACGAGATCATCATCGCGCCGGCCAGCAGCGCGCCGGCCTCGAGGAGATCCCAGAGCAGACTGCTCCAGTGCCTGCGGACCCGGATGACCCGACGCTCCGTGGGGAGCAGGTACTCGTCGGGGTCCCGTGGTGCGAACATGCTTCGACCTCTCGCCGTGGTGGGAGGAGCCGGTCGACTCAGAACAATTGTTTCACGAAGGTGATGAGCGCCTCAGCGGCTTCCCGCAGCGTGCCCAGGATGTTCTGCACCAGCTGAGCCGCCTGCTGCGGCTCCGCGATGAGGAAGAACAGGAGCAAGCCGACCCCGGCGAAAGTGAGAATCTTCTTCAGATTCACGGTGATCAACCCCGTTCGCTACCGCACCCGTTTGGCGCCAGTGAAAACCGTTGTACCGCACTCCGCGACACGTCGGGAGATTTGTACCGCACTTGGGTCAGCGTCCTGCACCGCCAACCCGGTGTGACTACGGTAGGTGACCGTTACGGCCGAACGGGAGTCCCGGATCCGCCGCGTCAGCGCCATCGCGCCCGACTCGAACGGGCGACTGCTGCCCGTCCGCAGGCGCAATCCGCCAGGTGAGGGACTATGGTCGCGACCGCGCGGCCGAGCCGGGCCGGGCGAATCCGACGAGACCGCATTAGTGCGGGAACCGCGCGCGCACCCGAGACTCTCCGTGACCACCGGGGCGTCGACCGGCAGCGTCACCCGTCCGGCGCCAGGCGGTGCGCACGGGTTCCACGACGCGCCTGCCAGGTGCGATCCGGCGTCCTCCGACCGGGCCGGGACGCGGTGGACGCGCGGTGGGCCGAAGCTGCGATCTTGGCCACACTCCCACTGGACGAGAAGGTGCGAGGAACCCTCGCCCGATGGGGTCAGGCTCCCCCGTTCGTGATCGACATCCCCCGGTCAGGGGAGCCACACCAACCGCTGGCCGTGCGGCGCGGTCTTCGCCAAGGCCTGCGCCGAGCGCACCTCGCCGCCCTCGAACCGGACCAGGCCCACCACGCCGAACGCCGGCTCGTCGGGTCCGGGCCGCAGGTCGTCCCGTCCCGGCAGCACGTGCGCGAGCCCCGCCGCGTACTCCTCGTGGCTCAACCACCACACCGGCCGGCCGAGGTCGCGCACCGCGGCCACGAACTCCTCCCCCGCCAGGTACGGCAGGACGTTGCTGGTCAGCACCACCAGCGGCAGGTCGGCGGGCACCCGGTCGGCGGCCTTGCCCAGGTCGGCCACCGCGTCGCCGACCACGAACTCCGGCGGCGACTTGCGCTGCACGGTCGCGGCCACGCCGAACAGCCGCAGCCGCTCCGGCTGGTCGGCCCAGACGCACGCCTCCAGCCACGCGTAGGTGTCCTCGTCGGTCAGGTCGGCGGGCGCCCGGTCCAACCCCACCTTCGCCGCGACCTTCACCGTTTTGGGGATCTTCGGCAGCTCCGCGCCGGGCGCCTGCTCCAGCGCGCAGTGCAGCCCGAGCGCCGCCTTGGCGGGCCCGGCGACGAGCTGCCCGGCCTGCTGGGTCTGGTAGCGGTAGCCGTACTGGTCCAGGCCGAGCAGCAGGCCCGCCGAGCAGCCGACCTCCAGCAGCCCCACGGGTCCCTTGACCTTCGCCAGGGCCGGGTAGAGCAGGGTGGCCCGCCGCACCTCGTTGGTCTGCACGGTCCGGGTGGCGACCAGCTCGCGCACCCGGTCGGCCCGCTGGAGCACGAACTCCCGGAACAGCCGCCACGTGCCCTCGTCCGCGCCGTACGTGCCGCCCAGGGACGGGTAGTAGTTCGACAGCTCGTGGAACGGCTCCGCCTGCACCAGCCGGTGCGCCGCCGCCAGGAGCAGGGTCGCGTGCGCGAACCGCTCCGGGGCGGCGGTGAGCAGGCCGGCGACCTCCGGATCGTCGGCGGCGCGCGCGGCCAGGTGCTCGTACAGCGGCGAGACGCCGTGCGCCTCGCTGCGCGCGAACCGGGCCAGTCGTTGCCGCACCAGATCCAGCGAGGTCACGTCACTCCTTGGGTTCGGGCCTGCCCGGCTGCTCGCCGCCGCGCGCCTCGCCGTAGGAGCGCTTGGGCACCATGACCTTCCGGCGGAACACGCAGACGACCGTTCCATCCTGTTTGTACCCGCGGGTCTCGACGTAGACCACGCCCCGGTCGTCCTTGGACTTCGACGGCGTCTTGTCCAGCACCTCGGTCTCACCGTAGATGGTGTCGCCGTGGAACGTCGGCTTGACGTGCCGCAGCGACTCCACCTCCAGGTTGGCGATGGCCTTGCCGGAGACGTCGGGCACCGACATGCCCAGCAGCAGCGAGTAGACGTAGTTGCCGACCACGACGTTCTTGCCGAAGTCGGTCGTCTCCGCCGCGTAGTGCGCGTCCATGTGCAGCGGGTGGTGGTTCATGGTCAGCAGGCAGAACAGGTGGTCGTCGTACTCGGTGACCGTCTTCCCGGGCCAGTGCTTGTAGACCGCGCCGACCTCGAACTCCTCGTAGTAACGCCCGAACTGCACCGCACGCCTCCGTTGGCCGGCTACCAGTGTGAGGTCGGTGTGATCGAGGACCACGCCGACCGGGACGACAGTGTGAGCACCGGGGGAGTACCCTCGGCAACCGGTCTGTGAGCGACTACACCGCCGCGACCACTCGACCCGAGGAGGTGAGGACTACCGATGAGTAACGACCCCCATCCTGCGAGTACCTCGCGCGTCCTCATCGGGGAGCCTGCCGTCAACGGGTAGGCCCAGCGGTACCGGTCGGGGACGTGCCGTCGTCGTTCGTCGAAGTCGACGCCCCCCACTGGAGGACCTCGTGCCCAGCTTGCCCTCGCTCGGCGGCCTGAGAGGCCGCGGGCAGGACCCACGCCCCTCGGTGCCCATCCCGGTGCCGCTGTCGGCGTACGTCGTGGACTGCGGCGTGTACGTCGACGGCGCCCGCCTGCCCGGCCGCTGGTCGCACGTCGACGCGGTCGAGGAGGTGCGCCGGCGCGGCGACGGGTTCGTCTGGATCGGGCTGCACGAGCCGGACGAGGAGCAGATCCAGGGCGTCGCGGACACGTTCGGGCTGCACGAGCTGGCCGTCGAGGACGCCGTGCACGCGCACCAGCGGCCCAAGCTCGAGCGCTACGACAACATGCTGTTCATGGTGCTCAAGACGGTCCGGTACATCCAGAACTCGTCGCCCGACACCGCCAACGAGATCGTCGAGAGCGGCGAGATCATGGTCTTCCTGGGCCGCGACTTCGTGGTGACGGTCCGGCACGGCAACCACTCGGGGCTGGCGGCGGTGCGGCGGCAGCTCGAGGCCGAGCCGGAGCGGTTGAGCTCCGGGCCCGCCGCGGTGCTGTACTCGATCGCCGACCACGTGGTCGACAACTACCTCGACGTGACCGACCACATCGAGGACGACATCGACCAGATGGAGGCGCTGGTCTTCCAGCCGCGCAGCCGGGTCAGCGCCGACCAGATCTACCTGATGAAGCGCGAGGTGCTGGAGCTGCGCCGGGCGGTGATGCCGCTGGCCGTGCCGCTGCGGCGGTTGGCGGAGGGCTACACGCCGCTGGTCCCCGAGCAGGTGCGCTCCTACTTCCGCGACGTGGACGACCACCTCACCGAGGTGTCGGAGCGCGTGATGAACTTCGACGAGCTGCTGACCACGCTGGTCAACGCCGTGCTGGCGAAGATCACGCTCCAGCAGAACTCGGACATGCGCAAGCTCGCCGCGTGGGTGGCGATCATCTCCGTGCCGACCATGGTGGTCGGCGTGTACGGCATGAACTTCGACTTCATGCCGGAGCTGCACTGGCGCTACGGCTACCCCATGGTGATCGCCGTGATCCTCGTGGTCTGCCTGACGCTGTACCGAATATTCCGCCGGAACGAGTGGCTCTGAGTTCGTCCACCTGCCCTTCCTCCGGCGACGGGATGTTCCGACATGACCAGGATGTTCACCAACCCGCGGTTCTGGGTGCTCACGTTCCTGATCGGCTGGCTCACCACGGTGACCCTGCTGATCGCGAACGGCGCCTGACCCGCTGCCCGGGCTCAGTTCCAGGGTGCGGTGTCCCACGTGAACGGGATGCCGTGCCCCGCACCCGTGCCCAGGCGCAGCGAGACGCCGGCCGGCCACAGCTTCAGCAGCAGCCGGAACTCGTACGCGGCCCCCGTGTGGGTGCGCCTCGGCTCGTAGACCAGCAGCGCCAGCGGCGCCATCGGGGTGGCCCGGGAGGCGGCGTCGGCGAGGATCGCGCGGCCCATGGCGCGGTCGGCCGGTGACGCGTACTGCCAGACGACCGAGTGCCAGACGACGGTCAGCACGTCGCGCTCCGGCCGGGCGAGCTGCTCGGCCAGCCACTCCGGGCCGGTCGCCGGCCGCACCGGGACGGGGTCGAGCCTGGCCAGCTCCACGGCGGCCCGCAGGCGGTCGAAGCGGTCGACCTGGTCGGCCCACACGAACGACGACAGGTGCAGCCGCCCGTCCTCTGTGGACACGTCGACCGGGTTGGGGTCGCAGCCCGCGCGCCGCACCAGGCGCAGGTTGTGGCGCAGGTCGACCGGTGGCCGGCCGGTCCAGCGCGGGTCGAGGGCGAACGGGCTGCCCGGGTCGCCGAACACCTCGCCGTCCACCCGGTAGGCGATGCGGTGCGGGCGCAGGTTCAGCCCGCCGGACGCGCCGACCTCCAGCAGCCGGATCGGGAACGCGGTCCGGCGGCCGGCCTCGGCGGCGGCCAGGTGGGTGGCGGTCTGGAGGCCGCCGAACAGGGGCGCGCTGCGGCCCGGCTCGTTGGTCTGCACGACGGTGGTCGTGACCAGGGCGCGCAGCTCCTCGGTGTGCTCGTGCAGCACGGTCAGCGCGTCGTCCCACAGGGTGTCCAGGTCGGGCCGACCGCCCGCGGTCGGGTAGTGCTTGGCCAGGGTCGGCGCGCGACCCTCCAGCACGAGCCGGTGCAGCGCGCCCGCGAACCGCAGGCCGGGCACGGTGCCGTGGCGGTCGCACTCGGCGCCCGCCATCACCCGCGCGGTGACGCCGCCGCGGGCCAGGTCGTCCGCCGCCGCCACCAGCAGGGTGCGGGTGAGCGGGCTGTGGACTTCGCAGGCGCGGGACGCGTCGAGGAACAGCTCGGCGAGCACCCTGTGACGTTAACCCGATTTCCCTTGTGCGGCAGGGGGACGACCGCGTTGTTCACCCTTTCACCGGCGAGGTGTCGCCGACGGCGGCAGCGCTTAGGCTCGTCGGGTGCCGAGGGTGCTCGCGGTGGCGGACGAGGTGGTCGAGTCGTGCTGGACCGACCGGGTGCGCCGGCACGGCGTCGACCTGGTCCTCGCCGCCGGTGACCTGCCGTTCGACTACCTGGAGTTCCTGGCGACCGCCCTGGACCGGCCGTGCGTGTTCGTGCCGGGCAACCACGACCCGGACCTGACCGGGTACACCTCCGTGCGGGGCCTGTGGACGAAGGCGGGCCTGCCGGCGCGCTGGCCGGGCCCGGTGGGCGGGGTGAACGCCGACGAGCGGGTGGTGGACGTCGCCGGGCTGCGGATCGCCGGGCTGGGCGGGTCCGTCCGCTACAGCGGCGGGCCGAACCAGTGGACCGAGCGGCAGCAGGCGCGGCGGCTGCGCCGGGTGCTGCGGGCGGCCCGGTGGCGGCGGTGGCGCGACGGGCGCGGCGTGGACGTGCTGCTGACCCACTCGCCGCCGCGGGGCTGCGGCGACGAGCCGGACCCGCCGCACCGCGGGTTCGAGTGCCTGCACGAGGCCGTGCGGCGGCTGCGGCCCCCGGTCATGCTGCACGGGCACATCCACCCGCACGGCTCGGTCAGGCCCGACCGGGTGCTGGGCCCGACGCGGGTGGTGAACGTGGTGGGTTACCGGGTGTTGGACCTCCCGGCGTCCTGAGGAGGAGTGTGCGGTGCCCCGTGACACGGGTTTCCCGCGGGCCGACGCGGAGAACGACTTCCTGCGCGCGCGCCGTCGCCAGGTGATGTCGCGGTTGGCGGCTCGGCTGCGCCGCGAGCCCGACGACGTGAACATCATGCTGCCGTTCCACGAGGTCGTGGAGGCGCTGGGGATGCTCAGCGAGCGGCGGCTCGGGCTGCGGACGGTCCGGTTGGACTCGATCGTCGGCAGCGTGGACCGGACCCGGGACTTCGACCGGCGGTTCCGGCCGACGTCGGCGCGGGTGCGGGAGCGGTGGCAGCGGCTGGCGCTGGCGCAGCGGCGGGGCGAGCCGGTGCCGCCGATCGAGGTGTACCGGGTCGGTGACCTGCACTTCGTCCAGGACGGGCACCACCGGGTGTCGGTCGCGCACGCGCTGGGGCTGGAGGTGATCGACGCGTACGTGACGGAGGTCGTGACGCGCATCCCGGCGCACGGCATCCGGCACCGCGGCGACCTGATCGTGAAGGACTACCGGCGGCTGTTCCTGGAACGGGTGCCGCTGGGCGGTGAGGCGCAGGCGGCCGTGGTGCTGTCGGACCCGTGGGACTACGCCGAGCTGGGCGAGCACGTGGAGGCGTGGGGTTTCCGGCTGATGCAGGACGAGGGCGTGTTCCTGGACCGCGTCACGGTCGCCCGGCGGTGGTACGCCGAGGAGTACCAGCCGGTGGTGGACCTGCTGCGGCAGGCGGACCTGGTCGGCGACCGCACCGAGACCGAGGCCTACACGTGGGTGGCGGCCGAGCGGTACCGGCTGATCCGCACGCACCGGTGGGACGCCGACGTGTTCTCGGCGCTGCGCGCGCGCCGCTAGCGCTGCCGCTCCAGCCGGGGCAGCGGCCGGGCCTGGTCCATCACCCGGTCGGTGTAGGTGTCGAGCAGGCGGGTCGCGACCTGCTGGCCGTACCCGAGGATCACGGCCCACAGCAGCAGTGCGGCCTGGGAGGCCACGCCGATGAGGCCGGTCGTGACGCCCGCGCCGAGGCCGAGGATGCCGACCACCGCGAGCGCCGCGCCGAGCAGCACCTTGATCAGCGCCTGGTAGCCGACCATCACGTACGGCGAGAGGCTGGGTCGGCGGCGCAGGAGCAGCACGACGGCCGAGAGGACCGCGCCGAACGCGCCGAACACCTGGGACAGCCACACGTCCGCGCCGGTCGCCGACTTGCCCGCCGGGCACACCGTCGGCAGCTTCTCCGCGCTCACGCACATCGGGATCAGGCCGGGCTTGATCAGGCCGATGACGCCGAGCGCGGTGTTGACCACGAACAGCACCACGGAGGTGGCGATCAGCTTGTTGCGCAGCGCCCGCGACCCGGCGTGCGCGAAGTCGGAGGCGTCGAACGCGGCCCGCAGCGCGTCGACCACGATCTCCCGCTCGATGGCGAGGGGGAACTCGCCGGGCCGCAGCTCCTCCAGCGCGACGCGGCGCGGGTCGTCCTCGTCCAGGTTCTCCGCGACCCTGGCCCGCAGCCCCGGCAGCCGGCCGAGGAACCCGTTGCCGGCGGCCACGACCGCGATCTCGGCCTCGTGCAGCGACCGCCACGCGCGCTCGATGTGCCAGCCCGACCACCACGACGCGACCGTCCGCCACCGCGACTCGACGCGCGTGATCATGTCCTCGACCGTGGCGGCCTCCTGCTCGGCCACCGCGCGCCACTGGTCGCTCTCCGGGTCGAGCGGGTCCGGCGGCCCGAGCGCGGCGAGGTCGGCGCGCACGCGGTCCAGCCGCGACTGCACCACCAGCCGCCAGTCCGTGACCCGGGGAGCGCGCGTGCCCACGTCCAGCATCGTCGCAGGAAGACCCACCGATCAGGCGATCACCCGAAGGTGTGATCACCGCGGTGGGGGCGGTTGAGGGGCGGGCAAACAGGTGAACCTGGTGGCAGAGCGGGGAAGCGCCGGCCCGAAAGGCGCTTCCCCTGCTCCTCCACCGGCTTCCGGCTGCGCGGTGACCGTCACGGTTCGGCCACCAGCGTGTCCGGGAACTCGACGACGACGGACACCACTTCGGCGAGCGTCGGCGGCAGCCGGTGGCCGTCACCACCCAGTCGTTGTTCGAACGCCCGGCACGCCTTCTCGCGCTGCTCCGCCGAACCGCCGATCAGTTCCCCGGTGGGCCGCCCTTCCCGGCGCGCCCGGTTCTGCGAGTCGAGGTGGGCCCGCCCGCCGGGACCCTCCCGGGTGGGGCGGCTCATCCGGATGTCACCACGTCGACCGCGGTCCTCATCGGCCCTGACGCCCCCGACCGACGCGCCGACTCCGGCAGCTGCCCCGGCCGGGCCGAAGGCCGCCCGAGGCAGCGGCGGAGGGCGACGACGAGACGCAGCAGACGATCGCGCCCGGTGCAGGCCCAGGCGCAACGCCGTGCCGGTGGTGCACGTGGGCGGGAGGTCGGGCAGTCGACGCGTGGACAACAGTGCCACAGGGGTGCACCTTGCCCGCGACGCTTCTGTCCACGTCCGGCTCAGGCCGTGCGGCCGGGTTCGACCAGCTCGCGCAGGCGCGGCGGCATGCGCTTCTCCAGGCCGAACGGTTCCAGGTGCGCTTGCAGGACGCCGTCGAACGCCCGCTTCACCGACGCGGTGTCCCAGGCGTCGCTCTCCAGGATCGGCTGCTTGAAGTACGGGTGGCCGACCAGGTGGAGCTGCCGGCCGTTGCACCGGACGATCTGGCCGGTGATGCCGTCGGCCGCGTCGCTGAGCAGGAACAGCACCAGGGGCGCGACCTTGCCGGGGGTGCGGTCGGCGGGGATGGCCCGCAGGGACCGCTCCGACTTCCACACCATCCGGGTGTGCGCGACCGGGCAGACGGCGTTGACCCGGATGTTGTCCGCCTCCAGGTCCAGGGCCCACGACGAGCTGAGCGACGCCACCGCGCCTTTCGTGGCCGAGTACGTGCCGAGTTTGCGCTGACCCAGGAACGCCCCTGACGAAATGTTCACGATCGAGCCGTGGCCCTGCTCGCGCATCACGCGCATGGCCGCCATTCCGGTGTATATGACACCCAGGAGGTTGACCTCGACGATCCGCCGGATCGATTCCGGCTCGTCCTCCCACGGCAGCGCCTCGTAGTTGAGCCCGGCGTTGTTCACCAGGCCGTCGATCCGGCCGAACTCGGCCACGCACATTCCCACGATCTTCTCGGCCTCGCTCGGGTCGGCCACCGTCGCCGTGCTCGCCACCGCGCGCCCGCCGTACGAACGGATGTGCTCCGCGACCTGTTCGGCCTGGTCAGCGTCGACGTCGTTGACCACGACCGCCGCGCCGGCCTGCGCCGCGTGCATGGCGTAGGCCTCGCCCAACCCCCGACCCGCCCCGGTGATCACGACCGCTTTGCCGTCAAGAATCCCCATCTCGCGCTCTTCTCTGTGCTCGGCGGACTCCCCTGCCCCGGCCCTTTACGGCCGAGGTCGTCCCCGCCTTCGACCAGGGTGGGGACCGGCGGGAGTTCGGGCGCGACAATTGCGACGAGGTGCGCGTTTGCTGCGCTGAATGGCCTATGGAGTTCGTCCCTGCCGATGACCCGGGCTGGTCGGTAACTCCCCGTGACCTGGGCAAAGCCTCCGTTTGGCCTTACCCGAAAGTGTGAAAGGCCGTCCCCGCGGAAACGGGGACGGCCTCCGGCGCGGCAGGTCGGCCGCGGTGGGTCAGCCTCGGTAGGTCAGGTTGCGGCCGCTGCCCGGGTCGAACAGCTGCACCTTGTCGGCGTCGAACCAGATGTCGGCGGGCTCGCCCTCCACCGCGGTGGACGTGGCGGCGATCCGGGCGACCAGCGACACCCCGCCGCCCGGCACGTCGGCGGACCCCGCGTCGGCGGCGAGCTCGGCCAGCTCCGCCGACGTCGCCTGCTCACCCTCCAGGGTGAAGTAGGCGAACTTGTCCGAGCCCATCGACTCCAGCACGTCCACGTGGTCGGTGAACGTGACGCCCTTCGCGCGGACGGCGTCGTCCACCAGCCGGGCGTCCTCGAAGTGCTCCGGTCGCAGGCCCATGATCACCTCACGGGGCGCGTCGGCGCCTTCCAGCAGGCCGCGCACCCGGTCGGTGAGCGGCACGTCCCCGAGCGCGGAGCGCAGCACGCCGTTCTCCAGCGCGGCGGGCACGAAGTTCATCGCGGGCGAGCCGATGAACCCGGCGACGAACAGGTTGGCCGGGTTGTCGTAGAGGAACTGCGGCGCGCCGATCTGCTGCACCGCGCCGCCGCGCATCACCACGACCCGGTCGCCGAGGGTCATCGCCTCGGTCTGGTCGTGCGTGACGTACACGGTGGTGGTGCCGAGCTGCTTCTGCAACCGCGACACCGAGGTGCGCATCTGCACGCGCAGCTTGGCGTCGAGGTTCGACAGCGGCTCGTCCATCAGGAACGCCTTGGGGTTGCGCACGATCGCGCGCCCCATCGCCACCCGCTGCCGCTGCCCGCCGGACAGGTTCGACGGCTTGCGGTCCAGGTGCTGGGTCAGGTCCAGGATCTGCGCGGCCTCGCGGACCTTCTTCTCCACCGTGGCGTCGTCCACCTTGGCCAGCCGCAGCGGGAAGGCCATGTTCTCCTTCACCGTCATGTGCGGGTACAGGGCGTAGGACTGGAACACCATGGCGATGTCGCGGTCCTTGGGCGCCCGCTCGTTGACCCGCTCGCCGCCGATGCGCAGCTCGCCGGACGTGATGTCCTCCAGGCCCGCGATCATGTTCAGGGTCGTGGACTTCCCGCAGCCGGACGGGCCGACCAGGATGATGAACTCGCCGTCGGCGATCTCGATGTCCACGTCCCGCACGGCCACCGCGCCGTCGGGGTACTGCTTGGTCACGCTGTCCAGGACGATCTCGGCCATTGCTTCACCCCTTGACGGCGCCGGAGGTCAACCCGGCGACGATCCGACGCTGGAAGAACAACACGAACAGGATGATCGGGACGGTGATCACCACGGCGGCCGCGGCGATCGACCCCGTCGGGTCCTCGAACTGCGAGCCGCCGGTGAAGAACGACAGCGCGACCGGCACCGTGCGGGACCGCTCGGTGGAGGTCAGCGAGATCGCGAACAGGAAGTCGTTCCAGCAGAAGATGAACACCAGGATCGCGGTGGTGAACACGCCGGGCGCGGCCAGCGGCGCGATGACCCGGCGGAACGCCTGGCCGGGCGTCGCGCCGTCCATCTTCGCCGCCTTCTCCAGCTCCCACGGGATCTCGCGGAAGAACGCCGACAGCGTGTAGATCGCCAGCGGCAGCGCGAACGTGATGTAGGGCAGGATCAGGCCGGGCCAGGTGTCGAACAGCCCGAGCGTCCGCTCGATCTCGAACAGCGGCGACACCAGCGAGATCTGCGGGAACATCGCGATCAGCAGCGACACCCCGACCAGCAGCCGCTTGCCGGGGAAGTCGAGCCGGGCGATGGCGTAGGCGGCCATCGTGCCGAACACGACCGCGACCGCCGTGGCGATCAGCGCGATGCCGATCGAGTTCACCAGCGCGCGGACGAACTCCGTCGTGGAGAAGATCGCCTTGTAGTTGTCGAACGTCCAGGCGCGCGGGATGAAGTTGCCGTCGGCCAGGGTCTCCTTGGTCTTGAACGACAGCGACACGATCCACAGCACCGGGATCAGCGCGTACGCCACGACCAGGACGTTGAGGACGGTCCAGCGCGCCTTGCGGGCCGTGGTCACCGCTCCGCCGATGCCCGCCATCAGCGCCTCCCCCCGCCGTCGCCGCCGGGAGCGGCGGTGCCGAACAGCTTCACGAACACGAACGCGATGATCGCCACCGCGATGAAGATCAGCACCGACATGGTCGAGCCGATGCCCAGGTTCAGGCCCTTGATCAGGTTGTTGTAGGTCAGCATCGACACCGACGACGTGCCCTGCGAGCCCGCCGTGAGCACGAACAGGTTGTCGAAGATGCGGAACGCGTCGAGCGTGCGGAACAGCAGCGCCACCAGGATCGCGGGCTTCATCACCGGCACCATCACCTTGGTGAACCGCTGCCACGCGCTCGCGCCGTCCATCGCGGCGGCCTTGAGCAGGTCGTCGGGCACCAGCGCCAGGCCCGCCATCAGCAGCAGCGCCATGAACGGCGTGGTCTTCCAGATCTCGGCCAGCGTCACCACCATGATCGCCGGGATCTTCTCGGTGAGCACCGGGTCGCCGCCCGCGACCGTCTCGGCCAGGTAGCCGGTGCCGGGCGTCCAGGCGTAGCGCCAGGAGAACGCGGCCACCACCGTGACGATGCCGTACGGGATGAGCGTGGACGTGCGCACGATGCCGCGGCCCACCAGCGTGCGGTGCATGATCAGCGCGAGCGCCATGCCCAGCACCAGCTCGACCGCCACGGACACCACCGTGATCAGCACCGTCACCCACATGGCGTTCCACCAGTAGGGGTTGGTCAGGACGGTGACGTAGTTGTCCAGGCCGACGAACTCGGTGCGGTCCGGGAACTTCAGGTCGTAGCGCTGCAACGACAGCCACAGCGAGTACAGGATCGGCCAGCCCGCGACCGCGGCCATGATGAGGATCGCGGGCGCGCACAGCAGCAGGCCGAGCCGCCGTTCGGCTTTCTTGCCCTCGCTGAGCGCGGCCTTGGCCTTCGGCGACAACGCGGGCTCGGCGGTTTCGTCGGAGGTCTTCAGCGCGTGGCTCACGGCAGCACCCCCTTGGAGTCGAGCGCGTCCTGCAACTCGGCGCGCAGCCGCTCGGCCGTGCGCTGCGGGTCGATGTTCGCGGGCGGCGACAGGATTGTGGAGATGACGGTGGAGACGTTCTGGTAGGCGGGGGTGCGCGGCCGGACGCTCGCGTTCTTCAGCGTCTCCAGGATCGCGTCCTTCATCGGGTACGGCTCGGCCATCTCCGGGTCGTCGTAGACGGCCTCGATGGTCGGCGGCACGCCGTCGTTGATGGCGGCGAACTTCTGGTTCTCCGCGCTGCGCAGGCAGAGCACGGCGTCGAACGACTCGTCCGGGTGCCGGGAGAAGGAGCTGACCCCGTAGTTGATGCCGCCGACGGTGACGTTCGCGGCGCCCCCGTCGATCGACGGGTAGGGCGCCCACTTGAGGTTCGGGGCGAGGGACTCCACCTTCTGCGCGGCGGCGTAGACGTACGGCCAGTTGAGCATGAACGCCGCCTTGCCGCCCTCCATGGCCAGGCGCGCGTCGTCCTCGACCGCGTTGGAGAAGGAGGGGTCGACCACGTCGGAGGTGGCGAACTCCTTGAGCACCTCCAGCGCCTTGACCGCGCCGTCGTCGACCACGGCCCTGGTGCCGTCCTCGTCGAGGATGTGGCCGCCCGCGGTGCTCACCAGGGTGTTGTAGAGCACGACCAGGCCCTCGTACTGCTTGCCGGTCGCCTGCACCAGGCCCGGGGTCTTGTCGTTGCCGTCGGCTTCGAGGCGGGAACCGATGTCGATCATCTCGTCCCACGTCTTCGGCGGCTGCACCCCCAGGCCTTCCAGGAGGTCTTCGCGGTACCAGAGGAGCTGGACGTTCGTGTTGTCCGGCGCGCCGTACAGCTTGCCCTCGTACCGGGCGGTCTCCAGCGGCGTCTCCAGCGTGCCGTCCTCGACCTCGGACTTGGCCCGGCCGGTGAACTCCTTGATCCAACCCGCCTTGGCCAGCTCGGCGGTCCACGTGACGTCGAGGGCCAGCACGTCCATGCCGTCGTCCTCGGCGGCGAGCCGGCGGACCAGCTGCTCGCGCTGGCCGTCCGCCTCGCGGGGCAGCTTGTGGTAGACGATCTCGTAGCCGTCGGCCTGGTCGTTGCAGCGGTCGACGATCTTCTGGAAGTTCTCCTGCGGGTACTTGTAGACGTTGATGGTGATCCCGCCGTCACCCGAACCACAGCCCGCCAGCACGGACGTCGCGATCAGCGCGGCGCTCCCCGCGGCGGCCAACCGATGACCCTTGCCCCTCATCGGTCCTGCCTCCTTCCCGACAACGGAGGAGCCAGACCGCAGCGCCCGGCACCTCGTCGTGCCCACCGGCCGACTGGGCCGACCGGTGGAACGAACGTAGGCCCGGTGATCAGGTGCCGCAACCACCGGAGCCCGGAACGGCGTTACCCGATCCGGTGGTGGGTCAAACCTCAGTCTTGGCCGGCCTTGCCCGCGTCGGAGGGGCGCATGGCGAGCTTGGCGAGCAGGTCACGGCCGCGTTCGGCGGAACGCGGCTGGCAGAGCACGTCGTAACGGCCCGCCACGAGCTGGCTGGCGCTCTGGAAGTCCCGCTTGCCGCGCGCCGAGCCGTACCCGACCGCCGCGAAGATCAGTCCGAACGCGACACCGACCAGGAGACCGGCGACGATCGGCCCGAGGCTCGTGCCCGGACTGGTGTTGAACAGGCTGAGCAGGACGCCGACGAACAGGCCGAACCACGCCCCCGACGCCGCGCCGGTGCCGAGCACGCGCCCCCAGGTGAGCCGCCCGGTCACCCGTTCGACGAGCATGAGGTCGACCCCCACGATGGTGACCTCCTGCACGGGGAAGTCGCCATCGGCCAGGAAGTCGACCGCGCGCTGCGCCTCCTCGTAGGTGCTGTACGAGCCGATGGGCCAGCCGGTGGGCGGGGTGGGCAGGCGGGGAGGCACCCCGGGTCGGTTCTGGCCGGAGAAGGAACTCGTCACGGTGACCACCTCTTCGCGGTGCTGATCACCCCATCCTGCCAACACCGGGCGACCGGCGCGAAACGGGTTGGCGGGAACGGGCGCGAAACGTGACCTGCCCCGCCCCCGCAGCACCCGGTGGGCGTCCCCCGCAGAGGGACCCCTGTTCTTATTTTGCCGGCCGGGACCGACAGTGCGATGGCCGACGACGGCCCCGGCGGGGACCGGCGGAGCGCGGTGCCCGGGGACGGCCCGGCCGCCGGGCCGGCGATCGCCGGGCCGGCGGGCGCTGCCCGCGGTCAGCCGCGGGACTGGTAGTCGCGCAGCAGGCCACGGCTGATGATGGTCTTCTGGATCTCGCTGGTGCCCTCGCCGATGAGCAGGAACGGCGCCTCGCGCATCAGGCGCTCGATCTCGTACTCCTTGGAGTAGCCGTAACCACCGTGGATGCGGAACGCCTCCTGCGTCACCTCGGCGCAGTACTCCGACGCGATGAGCTTGGCCATGCCCGCCTCGACGTCGTTGCGCGCGCCGGAGTCCTTCAGCCGGGCCGCGTTGACCATCATCAGGTGGGCGGCCTCGACCTTGGTCGCCATCTCGGCCAGCTTGAACGCGATGGCCTGGTGCTCCGCGATCGGCTTGCCGAACGTCTTGCGCTGCTGCGCGTACTCGATGGCCAGTTCGAACGACCGCAGCGCGATGCCGCACGCGCGCGCCGCCACGTTCACCCGGCCGACCTCGACGCCGTCCATCATGTGCCGGAACCCGTGACCGGTCTCGCCGCCCAGCACCCGGCCGGCCGGGACGCGGAAGCCGTCGAACACCATCTCGGTGGTGTCGACGCCCTTGTAACCCATCTTGTCGATCTTGCCGGGGATGGTGAGGCCGGGCGCGACCTCGCCGTAGCCCTCGGGTTTCTCCACCAGGAACGTGGTCAGGTTCCGGTGCGCCTTGTCCGCGCCCTCGTCGGTCTTCACCAGCACGGCGGTGAGGTTGGACGTGCCGCCGTTCGTCAGCCACATCTTCTGGCCGTTGATCACGAAGTCGTCGCCGTCGCGCACGGCCCGCGTGCGGATCGCGGCCACGTCGGAACCCAGTTCCGGCTCGGACATGGAGAACGACCCGCGCACCTCGCCGGTGGCCATCCGGGGCAGGTACTCCCGCCGCTGCTCGGGCGTGCCGTGCTGCTTGAGCATGTGGGCCACGATGAAGTGGGTGTTGATGACACCGGACACCGACATCCACCCGCGGGCGATCTGCTCGACCACCAGCGCGTAGGTCAGCAGCGACTCGCCGAGCCCGCCGAACTCCTCCGGGATGGTGAGCCCGAACAGGCCCATCTCCTTCATGCCCTCGACGATGTCGGCGGGGTACGTGTCGCCGTGCTCCAGCGCCTGGGCGTGCGGGATGATCTCCTTGTCCACGAAGGTGCGAACCGTCGACAGGATCTCCTCCTGGACGTCGGTCAGTCCTGCGGTCCGGGCCAGGCGCGCCATCGCGTTTCCCTTCGTAGCTCTCCGGTTACCGGCGAGTATGGCGCGGTTAACGCGCGTTCGCGTCACGAGAGTGCTCATCGCCACGCGCTGAACCGAAACAGCGGGTTAGCCTGTGCGCCCGCACGATCACCAGGGGGACTCCCGATGTCGCAACCGCCGCCCTACCAGCACCCGGGCTACTACCCGCCGGCGCAGCCCCGGCAGACCAACGGGATGGCGATCGCCGCGCTGATCACGGCGTTCCTGTTCTCCCCGGCGGGCATCGTGCTCGGCATCGTGGCGCGCAAGCAGATCCGGCGCACCGGCGAGGACGGCTGGGGCATGGCGACCGCGGGGCTCATCGTCGGCGCGGTGCTGACGGTGCTGTGGCTGCTGGCGATCGTGCTGTGGGTCGTGCTGGTGGTGTGGCTGTACCGCGAGGCCGCGAACCTGCCGACGCCGCGCTAGTTCACGAGGCGCGCAACTCCAGCTCGCCACCGCAGTGGCGGCACACGTCGGCGAACACGTGGACGTCGGTCGAGCAGGCGGGGCAGGGCCGGAAGCTGCGCTCGATCAGGTCGTCGCGGCGGCGCTGGAACAACCGCCGGCGCGGGGTGCGATGTCGGGACACGCCGACCACCATGCACAGGCCGGCACCCTTGATCGCCAATCCAGGACCCGACCTGTGGCCATGCTCACCACCGTGACCAGCACCGAGTGCACGTTTCGTCACTCTTCGAACGTCTTGAGCCAGGCATCGAGGTGCAGGCCTGGTCCACCCGCGCCGAACGGATCGAGGCGTACCCCTCGATCCGGATCGACTTCAGCTCCCGGTCGGCCACGCGATCACTCTACGACCACGCGCCGACCGGGAACCCCGGGAAGTCAGTCCTCCGGCGGCGACCACACGTTCGTGCGGGACATGCCGGCGGCGCGGCCCTTGGAGGAGATCACCAGGGCCATCTTGCGCGAGGCCTCGTCGATCATCTCGTCGCCGAGCATCACCGCGCCGCGCTTGCCGCCCTTCTCGGAGGTGAAGTAGTCGTACGCGTCGAGGATGTTCTCGGCGTGGTCGTAGTCGTCCTGCTTGGGGCTGAACACCTCGTTCGCCGCGTCGATCTGGCCCGGGTGCAGGACCCACTTGCCGTCGAAGCCCAGCGCGGCCGAGCGGCCCGCCACGCGCTTGAAGCCCTCGACGTCCCGGATCTGCAGGTACGGGCCGTCGATGGCCTGCTTGTCGTGTGCGCGCGCGGCCATCAGGATCTGCATCAGGATGTAGTGGTAGGCGTCGCCGACGTCGTAGCCGGGCGGCTGCTCGCCGACGACCAGGGACTTCATGTTGATCGACGCCATGAAGTCGGCCGGCCCGAAGATGATCGTCTCCACCCGCGGTGACGCGGTGGCGATCGCGTTGACGTTGGTCAGGCCCAGGGCGTTCTCGATCTGCGCCTCGATGCCGATGCGCCCGACCTCGTAGCCCATGGTCTTCTCGATCTGGGTGAGCAGCAGGTCCAGCGCGTGCACCTGCTCCGCGGTCTGCACCTTGGGCAGCATGATGCAGTCCAGGTTCGCGCCCGCGCCCTCGACGACCTCGGTCACGTCGCGGTAGGTCCACTCGGTGGTCCAGTCGTTCACCCGGACCACCCGCGCGCGCTCGCCCCAGCCGCCCTCGTTCAGCGAGGCCACGATGGTCTTGCGCGCCCCGGGCTTGGCCAGCGGCGCGCACGCGTCCTCCAGGTCCAGGAACACCTGGTCCGCGGGCAGCGTGCGAGCCTTGTCGATCATCTTCTGGCTCGACCCGGGCACGGCCAGACACGAGCGACGGGGACGCTGCTGGTCGACCACTGTGGGTACCTCCTCGTACCGGCCGGTAACTACTGTTGTGCGAAGGGTGGCACGCACGTGTGCCGCCCGCTATTTCGTGAGTCCCGATTCACAGGCCCGTGGCAGGCTGAACCGGTGGAGATCGAGCAGGTGCTGGACAACGCGCTGCGCAAGGCGGCGGCGGTGTGGATCCGACCGGACGGCCACGAGCCGCGGCTGGTGTGGGCGCTGTGGCGCGACGGGGCGGTCCTGGTGGCCGTCGGCGGCACGGAGCAGCAGGTGCCGGGCCTGGCCGACGGCGTCACGTGCACCGTCACCGTCCGCTCCCCCACCACCCACTCCCACCTCGTCGACGCACGGGCCACCGCGCGTCGCGCCGACCTGGACGACGACGCCGCGCAGGCGCTGCGGGCCGCACGCCTGAACGGCCGCCCGGAGTGGGCCGACGTCTACCGCCTGGAGCCCGCGTGATCACCGTCCCGGACGACTTCGGCGCGATCCTCGGCGAGGAGGCGCTGGAGTGGCGCGCGACCCTGCCCGCGCTGGCCACGAAGTTCTGCGCCCGCTGGCGCCTCACCCCCGACGGCGACCTGCTGCACGGCAACGTCGCCGTCGTCCTCCCGGTGCGCCGCGCCGACGGCCACCCGGCCGTGCTCAAGCTCACCTGGCTGGACGACGAGACCCGCCAGGAGCCGCTGGCGCTCAAGGCGTGGGACGGTCGGGGCGTGGTGGCGCTGCTCGACCACGACGACCAGGACGGCGCGCTGCTCCTGGAACGCCTCGACCACACCCGGTCGCTGCTCGACGCGCCGATCGAGGAGGCGCTGGCGGTCACCGGCGGGCTGCTGCGCCGGCTGCGCGCCCCGGCCGGCCCGGGGATGCGCCGCCACGAGTTCCCCGACCTGGTCGCGGAGAACGCCGAGCTGGGCGACCCGCTGCCGGCCGCGCTGGTCGAGCGGGCGGGCGAGCTGGGCCGCGACCTCGCCGCGACGGCCGGGGACACCCTCGTCAACCAGGACCTGCACTACGAGAACGTGCTGCGCGGCGACCGCGAGCCGTGGCTGATGATCGACCCGAAGCCGCTGGCCGGCGACCGCGAGTTCGGCGTGATCCCGTTGCTGTGGAACAGGTTCGGCGAGCTGGACGGCGACCGGGGACTGCGCGACCGGTTCGCCGCGCTGTGCGACATCGGCGAGCTGGACGCCGAGCGGGCCCGCGCCTGGACGTTCTGCCGCGCCGTCGACACCTGGCTGTGGTGCCTGGACGAAGGGTTGGCCGGGATGGCGGGCGCGGTCGAGGCCATCGCCCGCGCGCTGCGCCCGTAGCCGCACCTCAGCGGTCCACAGTGGAACGCAGCGGCGGCGCACCCGGCGGACTAGCCTGATCACGTGGCCGCCGTGAACCGCGTCTTCGCCGCCCAACTCGCCGGGCTGCCCGTGTTCGGGCCGGACGGCGAGTCGATCGGCAAGGTCCGCGACCTGGTCATCGGCCTGCGGGTGGACCGCCAGCCGCCGCGGGTGCTGGGCCTGGTGCTGGAGCTGGCGACCCGGCGGCGCATCTTCGTGCCGATGCTGCGGGTCACCTCGATCGAGCCGAACGCCGTGACGCTCGCCACCGGGTCGGTCAACCTGCGCCAGTTCCACCAGCGCGCCAACGAGGTGCTGGTCGTCGGCGAGCTGCTCGACGCGCGCGTGACGCTGGACTCCGGCGCGGCGGCGGTGCTGGTGGACGCGGCCATGGAGCCCAGCCGCACCCGGGACTGGCGGATGACGCGGGTCGCGGTGCGGGAGCGCACCGGGCGGCTGGCCCGGCGCGGCCCGGTGCAGGTGCTGCGGTGGGAGGAGCTGTCCGGGCTGTCGGTGACCGAGCTGGCGGGCCAGCCGCAGGGCGCGCAGCACCTGGTGGCGATCTTCGAGACGATGCGGGCCGCGGACGTCGCGCTGGCCCTGCACAGCCTGCCGTTCAAGCGCCGCTACGAGGTGGCCGAGGCGCTGGACGACGAACGGCTCGCCGACGTCATCGAGGAGATGGCCGAGGAGGACCAGAAGGACCTGCTCGCGCACCTGGACGACGAGCGCGCGGCGGACATCCTGGAGGCCATGAACCCCGACGACGCGGCCGACCTGCTCTCCGAGCTGCCCAAGGTCGAGCAGGACCGGCTGCTGGGCCTGATGGAGCCGGAGGAGTCCGAGCCGGTGAAGCGGCTGCTGGAGTACAGCTTCGACACCGCGGGCGGGTTGATGACGCCGGAGCCGGTGGTGCTCGCGCCGGACGCGACCGTGGCCGAGGCGCTGGCGCACGTGCGCAACCCGGACCTGACGCCCGCGCTGGCCAGCATGGTGTTCGTGTGCCGCCCGCCGACGGCCACGCCCACCGGCCGCTACCTGGGCTGCGTGCACATCCAGCGGCTGCTGCGCGAACCGCCGTCCGACCTGGTCGCGGGCGTGCTGGACACCGACCTGGCGACGTTGTCGCCGTCGGCGTCGCTGAGCGACGTGACCCGCTACTTCGCCACCTACAACCTGGTGTGCGGACCGGTGGTGGACGACAGCGACCACCTGCTCGGCGCGGTCACCGTGGACGACGTGCTGGACCACCTGCTGCCGGACAACTGGCGCGAAACGGGGCTGACCCATGCCTGAGCTGCCGCGTCGACGGCTCGACCAGCCGCGCACGGAGGGCCGGTTCCGGCTGTCGCTGGACCCGGAGGCGTTCGGCCGGTTCTCCGAGCGCCTGGCCCGGTTCCTGGGCACCGGCAAGTTCCTGTTCTGGCAGACCCTGATCGTGATCGTGTGGATCACGCTGAACCTGGTCGCGGTGTCGCTGCGCTGGGACCCGTACCCGTTCATCCTGCTCAACCTGGCGTTCTCCACGCAGGCCGCCTACGCCGCGCCGCTGATCCTGCTCGCCCAGAACCGGCAGGACGACCGGGACCGGGTGTCGCTGGAGGAGGACCGGGCGCGGGCCGCGCAGACCAAGGCCGACACCGAGTACCTGGCCCGGGAGCTGGCCGCGCTGCGGCTGGCCGTGGGCGAGGTGGTGACCCGCGACTACCTGCGCAGCGAGCTGGAACGCGTGTTCCGGGAGCGGAAGCGGACCGTCAAGGACGACGTGTCCTCGCCCTAGCGGCTCAGGGCTCGTCGGCCGCGCCGAGCCGGTCGCACGTGCGGCCGAACGCCTCCAGCTCGCCGTGGTCGAACGTCTCCGCGAAGTGCCGCACCACGCCCGCGAGGTGCGTGCCCGACGCCACCCGCAGCCGGCCCAGGCCCTGCGACGTGAGCACCGCCACCACGCCGCGGCCGTCGCCGTCGGCGCGTTCCCGCAGCACGAGGCCCGCGCGTTCCAGGCGGTCGACGAGCCGGGTCACGCCGGAGCGGGACAGCAGCACCGCGTCGGCCAGCTCGGTCATCCGCAAGCGGTACTGCGGCGCCTCGGCGAGCTGGACCAGGACGTCGTAGGCCGCGAGCGACAGGCGTTGCTCGGCGATCAGTTCGGCTTCCAGCACCCGTGTGAGCCTCGCGTGCGCCCGGAGGAAGGATCGCCACACCCCCAGCTCGGCACGGGTGGGCACCCGGGCAGATCCGGTTTCCGGCACGGATACCAATGTTACGGAAAGCACGCAACCCGCTGCGCGCTGCCCCCGTTTCGCCGGTGACCGACCGGTAGCTTGGAGGTGCACGGTCCGCCGTAGCATGGCGGTCCCACCATCTCTTGGCGAAGGCGTTCCCGTGACTCTTCCTTCCGTTGACGACGTGCAGAAGGCGTTGGCCGGTGTGCAGGACCCGGAGATCCGGCGTCCGATCACCGACCTGGGCATGGTCAAGGGCGTCGTGGTCGGTGACGACGGGGTCGTGGACGTGGCGGTGTACCTCACCGTGTCCGGCTGCCCGCTGCGCGACAAGATCACCGCCGACGTCACGACCGCGGTGTCCGCGCTCGACGGCGTGACCGGCGTCCGCGTCGAGCTGGACGTGATGAGCGACGCGCAGCGCACCGAGCTGCGCAAGGCGCTGCGCGGCGGCGTCGAGGAGCCGGTGATCCCGTTCGCGCAGCCGGGGTCGTTGACCCGCGTGTACTGCGTGGCGTCGGGCAAGGGCGGTGTCGGCAAGTCGTCGGTGACGGTGAACCTGGCCGTGGCGATGGCCGCGCGCGGGCTGTCGGTGGGCGTGGTGGACGCCGACATCTACGGCCACTCGATCCCGCGCATGCTCGGCACCGACGCGCGGCCGACCCAGGTCGAGAAGATGATCATGCCGCCGCAGTCGCACGGCGTGAAGCTGATCTCGATCGGCATGTTCACGTCGGGCAACACCCCGGTCGTGTGGCGCGGCCCGATGCTGCACCGGGCGTTGCAGCAGTTCCTGGCCGACGTGTTCTGGGGCGACCTGGACGTGCTGCTGCTCGACCTGCCGCCGGGCACCGGCGACATCGCGATCTCGGTGGCGCAGCTCGTGCCGAACGCCGAGATCCTGGTGGTGACGACGCCGCAGCAGGCGGCGGCCGAGGTGGCGGAACGGGCCGGGTCGATCGCATTGCAGACGCGGCAGCGGATCGCGGGCGTGATCGAGAACATGTCGTGGCTGGAGCTGCCGGACGGCTCGCGGATGGACGTGTTCGGCGCGGGCGGCGGGCAGGCCGTGGCCGACTCGCTGACCCAGGCCGTGGGCGCCGACGTGCCGCTGCTGGGCCAGGTGCCGCTCGACCCGCGCCTGCGCGAGCAGGGTGACGCGGGCACGCCGATCGTGCTGGCGCACCCGGAGTCGACCGCGGGCCAGGTGCTGACGACCGCGGCGGGCAAGCTGTCCACCCGCTCGCGCGGGCTGGCCGGCCGCCTGCTGAACGTCTCCCCCGCCGGCCGCTGACGAGCCGGGGCCACCGCGGCCCGCCATCGCCCGGCCGGCTGTCCGGAACGCGACGCAGGGGTCCCCGCCAGGGGACCCCTGCTTTCATTCTACGGACGGGGACCGACGAATCCGGGCCCGTCAGGTGGCGTCGGGGTCGAACGGGGGCCGTTCGCCCCGCTCCAGGGGGCGCTCGGACGTGGCCGTGTCGCGGGCCGGGGGGACGGCCGGGTGGCCGTTCGGCTTCTCGGTCGGCTCGTCGTCCCACAGGTGCTTGGTGATGGCGCGCTTCGGGTCGAAGTTGCGCAGTTCCCGCAGGTCCTCGAGCGGCTTGCGCAGCTGCTCGAACTCCGGCCCCATCTCCTGCTTCAACTGCTCCCGCGCGCCGGTCGCGTACTCGCGGACGCGGCGGACCGTCTTGCCGACCCACGCGGCCGCGTCGGGCAGCCGTTCCGGTCCGAGGATGAACAGGCCCGCCACGACGATGACGAGGATCTCAAGCCACCCGATGCTGTCGAACACCCGCGTGCCCCACCTTCCGCGACCCAAGCCCGTGACCGCCAGCGTAGCCGTCAGTCGGACCTGAGGGTCACCTGCACGGTCAGCTCCCGACCCTGCCTGGCCAGCACGACCGGCACCGTCTCGCCGATTTCGTGGTCCCTCACCGCAACGGTCAGCTCCGCGGCGTTGCGCACCATCCGGTCGCCGACGCGGGTGATCACGTCGCCCTCCTCGATGCCCGCCGCGTCGGCCGCGCCGCCCTCGGGCACGTTCTGCACCTGCGCGCCCTCCGCCGTCTCCGCCGACGCCGACCGCACGTTGACGTTCATGTCCGCGTGCTTGACCTGCCCGTCGCGGATCAGCGCCTGCGACACCTTGCGCGCGTAGTTGCCGCTGATCGCGAACCCGAGGCCGACGGAGCCGCCGGTCTCGGTGCGGATCGACGAGTTGATGCCCACCAGCGCCCCGGACGAGTCGACCAGCGCGCCACCGGAGTTGCCCGGGTTGATGGCCGCGTCGGTCTGGATGGCGTCGTAGGTGACCTGCGGGCCGCCGTTCTCGCCCGCCGCCGTGACCGGCCGGTGCAGGGCGCTGACGATGCCCTCGGTGACGGTGTTCGACAGCGACAGCGGCGAGCCGATGGCCAGCACGGTGTCGCCGACGGCCAATCCGTCGGAGTCGCCGAACCGCAGCACGGTCGGGTTGTCCACCTCGACCTTGATCACCGCGAGGTCCGTCTTGGAGTCGCGGCCGACGACCTGCGCCACGGCCCGCTTGCCGTCGGTGAACACCACGGTCAGCTTCGCCGACGTGTCCTGCACCGCCGGTGCGACCACGTGGTCGTTGGTGAGCACGTAGCCCTCGCCGTCGATGACCACGCCGGAGCCGACGCCGGCCACGCTCGCGCCCTTGAACTCGATCGACACGACGCTGGGCGTGACCCGCTGGGCGATCTCGGCGACCGACCCGACGGGCCGTTCCTTACCCGGCTTGACCTCGGCGAGCGTGACACCGCCGTCGGTGAGCGGGTTGCCGACCCGGCCCAGCAGCCAGCCGACCACCCCGCCGCCCGCGCCGACCAGCAGCGCCGCCACCATCAGCAGCACCAGGGCCGTGGGCTTCACGCGCCGGCCGAACAGCAGTTCGGGCACGCTGAGCTGCGGTCCCGGCTCGGGTTCGCGCTGGGGACCCCGGTCGGGCTGCTCGGTGACGGCGGGCGGGCCGATGACGGCCGACGCGCCCGGGTCGCGCCACGAGTCGCCCGCGGGCTTGCCCTCCCAGAAGACGGGTTCCACCTCGGGCTCGCCGTTCAGGTCGACCGGCGGGCGCTGCAGGCGGGTGCCCTCGTCGCCGCGCGGCCGGCCGAACGCCGTGGACAGCGCTTCGGGCGGTGGCGGGGCGAGCTGCACGGGGCCGTGGCCGTTGAGGTTCGGGCGGTCGGGCGAGAACGCGCCGGGCACGCCCTGCGGCCGGCCGAACACGGCCTGCTGGCCGGGGTCCACGGGCGGGCGGTGCAGCGGGCGGGGTGCGAGCCTGCGGTGCGCCCCGTCGTCCACGCCCGACCTGGGGGTCCCGTTGCCCTGCTCTGGCTCGCTCATCGCTCCCCGCACGTCGTCACACCATGGTCGTCGCGGGGCAATCGTGCCCGGTGACCGGTGAAGTTGCCGTCAGCGGGCTGGTCAGCGGCCGAGCATGCCGGTGTTCGCGGCCGCCGCCGGGCGCAGCACGCCGACGGGCTCGCGGTCGTCGGCCAGGGACGGCGCGACCACGGGCGAGAGCTGCGGGGTGTTGCCCTGCGCGGGCGCGGGCGAGGTGTCCTCGCTGCCCGGTGCGACCAGGGCGAGCGCGCCGAGCATGAGACCGGAGACGACGACGCCGGCGCCTTGGCGCGCGCGTCTGCCCCCGAAGAGACCGGTGCCGAAGCGGCTACCGCCGCTGGTGCCGAAAGGGCGGCCGGCCCCCAGCACGGGACCGCTGCCGAACGCGACCCGGTCGGGCCGCTGGACCGTGACGAGTTGACCGTCCTCGGTGACCGCGAGGCCGTCCGGCGCGCTGGGCAGCTCCACTTCCTGCGGGATCGCGCCCAGCCTGGCCAGCAGGCTCGCGGGGGCGCACGGCGCGTCGGCGGCGCGCACCGCGGAACGGGCCTGCTGCTGCGAGTACGCCTCGGCCGCGCAGAACGGGCAGCGCTGGAGGTGCGCGGCCGCCCTGGTGTGCGCCGAGGCGGACAGCTCGCCGTCGACGAAGGCGACGACCGCGTCGGGCAGCAGGTGCTGCTCGGGCAGTTGCCAACCTCGCAGGTCGGTCATGCAGAGTCCTCCTGAGCCAGACCCCGACGGCGTTCCAGTGCGACCCGCAGGGCCTGGCGGCCCCGGTGGATCCTGCTCCTCACGGTACCGAGTTTGACGCCGAGGGTGGCGCCGATCTCCTCGTAGGAGAGTCCTTCCACGTCGCACAGCACGACGGCGGCGCGGAACTCGGGCGGCAACTCGTCCAGGGCGGCCTGCAGCTCCGGGTCGAGGTGCGTGTCGTCGTAGATCTCCTCGGGCGTGGGGTCGTCGCCCGGGATGCGGTCGGTCTCCTCGGGCAGGGCCTCCATGCGCACGCGGGAGCGGCGGCGGGCCATGTCGAGGAACAGGTTCGTGGTGATGCGGTGCAGCCAGCCCTCGAACGTGCCGGGCTTGTACGACGCCAGCGACCGGAACACCCGGATGAAGGTCTCCTGGGTGAGGTCCTCGGCGTCGTGCTGGTTGCCGGTGAGGCGGTAGGCCAGCCGGTAGACCCGGTCGGCGTGTTCGCGCACGACTTCGTCCCACGTGGGCGGGATCCACTCCACGTCGTCGATGGGGGCCGTCAGTGCGGCGGTCTGCTTTGGCATCGGGCGGTTAAGCACCTCCACTGGGCTGGCTGCCCTGCTGCACGGGTCAACGCTCGGCTCCCCTGACGTGTTCCCGTTGGTCCTGCTCGTCATGCGTTGGGATCAGCCTGACGTCTTCCCTTATAACCATCGTGAGAGGCGGCTGAGAGCAGGCTGAGAATCCGGGTTGTCGTCCGATCCACCCGAACCGCCGCCGGCGGCGTTAGCCTTCGTGCTGTGGATGCGCCGACGCGCGAGTACGTGGAGCGCTACCTGCCCGAGGACGCCGTGATCGCGGCCGCCAGGGCTCGTGGCGCCGAGTTGGGGTGCGTGCCGATCGGGTCCGGCGGCGGGGCGGCGTTGCGGTTCCTGGCCGCCGCGTTGCAGGCCAAGGCCGTGGTGGAGATCGGCACCGGCGCCGGGGTGGGCGCGTTGTACCTGCTCGGCGGCATGCCCGCGGCCGGGGTGCTGACGTCGATCGACGTCGCGCCGGAGCACCAGCGGGCGGCGCGGGTGGCGTTCGCGGAAGCGGGGGTCGCGGTGTCGCGGACCCGGTTGATCATGGGGCGGGCGCTGGAGGTGCTGCCCAGGCTGACCGACGGCGCGTACGACCTGGTGTTCGTGGACGCGGCGAAGTCGGAGTACCCGAAGTACCTGGCGGAGGGCGTGCGGCTGTTGCGGCCGGGTGGCGTGATCGCGTTCGACAACGTGCTGTGGCACGGCCGGGTGGTCGACCCGGCCCACCGCGACCCGGACACGACGGCGATGCGGGACGTGGCGCGGGCGGTCCGGGAGGACGACCGGCTGGTGCCGGTGATCCTGCCGCTGGGCGACGGCCTGCTGGTGGCCGCGAAGGTCGGCTGAGCCCGGGGAAGGTCCGGCCGATCCCCGGAACGCCGACGCCCGCGGTGCGCTCGCTTCGCAGGGGTCCTCGGCAAGGGGACCCCTGCTTTCATCCTGCCGGCCCGGTCGGACGTTCCGGGGTCTCCGCGGGCGGGCTGTGGACAACTCCCGGGCCGAAGCGGTGGCGGTAGGCGCTCGGGGTCAGGCCCGTGTGGCGGTGGAAGCGGGCGCGCAGCGTGGCCGGTGAGCCGAGACCGCTGCGGCGGGCCACGACGTCCAGGCGGGGTTCGCCGCGCTCGATGAGGCTCCGCGCCAGGCTCACCCGTTCAGCGGTCAGCCAAGCGAGGGGTGTGGTGCCCAGTTCCGCCTGGAACCGGCGGTGCAGGGTGGCTTGGCTCACGGCCGCGCGCGCCGCCAGCGCCGCCACCGTCAACGGCTGGTCCAACCGGGCCCGCGCCCAGGTGAGGACGTCGGCCAGGGAGTGGTCCGGCACCTCCGGCACGGGCCGGGTCACGAACTGGCGCTGGCCGCCGTCGCGGTGGGCGGCGAACACCAGTCGCCGGGACACGGTGTTGGCGACGTCCGTGCCGTGGTCCTCCCGGATCAGGTGCAGCCCGAGGTCGAGCGCCGCCGCGCTCCCCGCCGCCGTGTAGCACTGGCCGTCCCGCGCGTAGAGCACGTCCGGAACCAGCTCCACCTGCGGGAACATCTCCCCGAACAACCGCGCCCACTGCCAGTGCGTGGTGGCGCGCCGACCGTCCAGCAGCCCGGCGTGGGCCAGCGTGAACGCCCCCGTGCAGAAGCTCACCAGCCTGGCTCCCCGGTCGTGCGCCCGCCGGACCGCGTCCAGCAGCGGCTCCGGCGGTCGGATCCAGCTGTCCGGCCGGTTCGACACGACCACCGTGTCCGCGTGCTCGACCTCCCCCAAGGAGGGGACACCCGTGAGGGTGAAGAAACCGTGGTTCATCCGCACCGGGCCGAGGGCGCTCAGCGTGAACGAGTACCACGGCCGCCCGCCCAGCTCGGGCCGGCGCAGCCCGAACAGCTCCGTCCCCACCCCCAGCTCGAACGGGTTCGAGCCGGAGTCGACGATCATCACCACGCGGTGCGAGGATCCTGGCGGCATGTGCGATTCCTGGCACTCACGCCCGCCGAGCCGCGCCGCGCAGCATCGACGCCATGGATCCGATCAACCTGGCCGACGCGTTCACCGGCTTCGACGCCCTCTGGAGCCCGCGCGTCGTCACCGCGGTCAACGACTACGACGTCCGCGTCGCCAAGGTCCGCGGCGAGCACCTGTGGCACGCCCACGACGACACCGACGAGTTCTTCCTCGTCCTCGAAGGCGAACTCGACATCGCCCTGGAGGACCGCACGGTGCACCTGAAGCCGAACGACGTGTTCGTCGTCCCCAAAGGCGCACGTCACAAGCCGTCGTCACCCGACGGCGCGCGCATCCTGATGATCGAACCCAGTGGCACGTCGACCGTCGGGGACCGCCATGAGGAGGTCCCCGACCACGTCGACGCCACCACCGGGCACCCGCTGGGCGCCTAGTGGGCCGTGACGCCCTTCCCGAGCACGGTCACCCCGCCGGACGACACCGTGTAGCGCTGCCGGTCCGTCGCCGGGTCCACGCCGATCAGCGCGCCGTCGGGCACCACGACGTTCTTGTCCAGGATCGCCCGCCGCACCACCGCGCCGCGCCCGATCCGCACGCCGGGCAGCAGCACGCTGCCCTGCACCACCGACCCGGTCTCCACGACCACGTCGGAGCTGATCACGGACCCGTGGACGGTGCCGGAGATGATCGACCCCGGCCCCACCATGGAGTCCTCCGCGCTCCCGCCCGCGATGAACTTCGCGGGTGGCAGCGGCGGGGTCGCCGTGCGGATCGGCCACGCCTGGTTGTACAGGTTGAACACCGGTCGCACCGACACCAGGTCCATGTGGGCCTCGTAGTAGGCGTCGATGGTCCCCACGTCGCGCCAGTAACCGCGGTCGCGGTCGGTCTCGCCGGGCACCTTGTTGTCGGCGAAGTCGTAGACGTGGGCCTGCCCCTGGTCGACGAGCATCGGGATGATGTCGCCGCCCATGTCGTGGTCGGAGTCGGGGTTGGCCGCGTCCGCCCGCAGGGCGTCGATCAGCGCCTCGGTGGTGAACACGTAGTTGCCCATAGAGGCGAACGTGACCTCGGGGTCGTCCGGCACGTGCGGCGGCTCGGACGGCTTCTCCAGGAACCGCGTGATCAGCCCGGACGCGTCGGAGTCGATGCAGCCGAACGCCTTGGCCTCCGCCCGCGGCACCCGGATGCCGGCGACCGTGACGCCCGCGCCCGTCTCGACGTGCTGCTCCACCATCTGACCGGGGTCCATCCGGTAGACGTGGTCCGCGCCGAAGATGATCACGTGCTCCGGCTTCTCGTCGTTGACCAGGTTCAACGACTGGAAGATGGCGTCCGCGCTGCCGGTGTACCAGCGCGGCCCGAGCCGCTGCTGCGCGGGCACCGGCGTGACGTACTGGCCGAGCACATTGGACAGACGCCAGGTGGTCGAGATGTGGCGGTCCAAGGAATGGGATTTGTACTGGGTGAGCACGCAGAGCTTCACGAAACCCGCGTTCACCAGGTTGGACAGGACGAAGTCCACCAGCCGGTAGTTACCGCCGAAGGGCACCGCCGGCTTTGCCCGGTCGGCGGTCAACGGCCACAACCGTTTGCCTTCGCCACCGGCGAGGACAATTCCTAGAACGTGCGGTTGCCCTTTCACAGCAACGACCCTAACCGGGTGACGACCGGCCCACCAACGGCGAAGTAACGCAGACTCCGCTCGTTCACCCGGCTGCCCCCGGCGACCGGGTTACGGTGAGCCCCGTGCGAATTGGACTGCTGACACGGGAGTACCCGCCTGAGGTCTACGGCGGCGCTGGGGTGCACGTCGGTTTCCTGGTGCCTAGGTTGCGCGAACTGGTGGACGTCGACGTGCACGCCTTCGGCGGGCCGCGCGCGGACGCCAGGGCGCACAACCCGGCGCACGGCCTGGAGCAGGCGAACGCCGCCCTGGCCACGTTGTCGGTCGACCTGGAGATGGCCGCCGCGCTGGGTGACGCGCAGCTCGCGCACTCCCACACCTGGTACGCCAACATGGCCGGTCACCTGGCGAAACTGCTGCACGGCATCCCCCACGTGGTGACCGCGCACTCGCTGGAGCCGCGCCGGCCGTGGAAGGCCGAGCAGCTCGGCGGCGGCTACCGGGTGTCGTCGTGGGTGGAGCGGACGGCGTACGAGGCCGCGGACGCGGTGATCGCGGTCAGCGAGGGCATGCGGGCCGACGTGCTGGACTGCTACCCCGCGCTGGACCCGGCCCGGGTGCACGTGGTGCGCAACGGCATCGACACCACCGCCTACCACCCGGTGTCCGAGACGGACGCGCTGGTCCGGCACGGCATCGACCCGGCGCGGCCGATCGTGACGTTCGTCGGGCGGATCACCCGGCAGAAGGGCGTCGGGCACCTGGTCGCCGCCGCGCACCGGATCTCGCCGGACGCGCAGGTCGTGCTGTGCGCGGGCGCCCCGGACACGCCGGAGATCGCGGAGGAGACGCGGCTGGCGGTGGCGGAGCTGGCGGCGTCGCGGCCGGGGGTGTTCTGGATCCAGCAGATGCTCCAGCCGGCCGAGGTGCGGCAGATCCTGAGCCACTCGACGGTGTTCGTGTGCCCGTCGGTGTACGAGCCGCTGGGCATCGTGAACCTGGAGGCCATGGCGTGCGGCACGGCCGTGGTGGCGTCCGACGTGGGCGGCATCCCGGAGGTCGTGGAGCACGGGAGGACCGGGCTGCTGGTGCACTACGACGAGAAGGACGTCGAGGCGTACCGGACGGCGTTGGCGGACGCGGTGAACGAGGTGCTGGGCGATCCGGCGCGGGCGGCGGCGTTCGGCGAGGCCGGGCGGGCGCGGGCGGTCGAGGAGTTCTCGTGGGCGACCGTGGCCGAGCAGACCGTGGCCGTGTACGAGGCGGCGCTGAGCAGCGTGAAGTGACCGGGTGACGCCGGAACGCCCACTTCAATGTGACGTGCGCCACTCTTTTGGGATGCAACGGTAGGGGCCGCCGACCGCCTTTAACCAGTAGGGGCGACTACTGGGGGCGGTATGCGGTGGCTTGTGCTCCTGCTCGCGCTGGTGGCCGGTGGGTGCGCCACGCCCGCGTTCAGCGCCGAGCAGGTGAGGTTGACCATCGGGGGAGAGGCGGTGCTGGACGCGACCGGGCTGCAGGCCCGGGCCGAGGCCGAGCTGAGCTACACGTTGTCGTTCGGGTACGTGGCCCGGACCGGGCACGACCCGGTGAGCTGCTGGTTCGCCCGCACCGGTGAGGCGTTCGAGGTGGACACGCGGCTGTGGTGCGGTCCCGTGCAGGTACCGGGCACGGCCGCGACCACCGACTGGGTGCCGGTGCCGTTGAAGCAGGTGGAGCGCGGCGCGTCCGGCCTGCGGCTGGAGGTGCAGCCGCCGCAGGTGCCGCCGCAGGGCTCGCGCAGCACGCCGGTGGGGAAGCTGGTGCGCACCGACGGTCGGGAGACCTCCGCCGACCTGGGCGTCGGCGAGGCGGGGCCCGACTTCCTGGCCGTGCTGCCCGACGACGGCCAGGTGCTGGACGCGGGGTCCGCGATGGTGCGCGACGACCAGCTCGAGGTGCACGTGACGGGGTACTCGTCGCCGTCGGTGTGGCCGACGGCGGAGGGCGAGCTGCGGGCCGAGCACGGGGTGGCGCTGCGGGTGCTGCGGGTGCGGGTGACGCGGCACGGCGAGGTCGACTCGGCGTTCGGGCAGACGCCGTGGCGCGGGTGGCTGCCGCAGCCGCCGGAGCTGTCGCTGGACGTGCCGGGCAGGCGGCACCGGTTACCCGCCGAGCGGCTGCCCGACAACGGTTCGGCGCTGATCGTCTACACGGTGCCGGTCGCGGGCGGGCAGGAGTCGCTGGTGCTCGACACCGTGGGGGCGAAGTCGCTGCAACAGCGGGTGGAGGTGCCGTCCGGGCAGGTCGTCGGTGCCGCGCCGGTGGTGCTGCGGCGGGCTCCGGGGCCGGACTCGACCTCGGTGTCGACGCCGGTGGTGGTGGGGTCGTCGGCCGGGTCGCTGGAGGTCGTGCGGGCGCGGTTGGGGCGGCAGCGGCCGGTGTCGTCGGGTGGGCAGCACGAGCTGGTCACGGCCGGTCCCGGGATGGCGCTGGTGGAGCTGCGGCTGGTGGGGCACGGGCTGCCGAGCGTGCTCGGTGCCGGGCAGACGGCGGGGCTGGTGACGGCGACGGTGCCGGGCGGGCAGGCGGCGCGGCAGGTCGGCGCGCGTTATGGCGGGGACACGTTCCCGGCGGCGGTGGTGTTCGAGGTGCCCGAGGACGTGCGGGCGTTGACGGTGTCGGTGGCGGCCGGGACGGTGACGTTGCCGCAGTTGGGCGCGGTGGCGGTGACCGGCGGGACCGGGGTGGGGGTGCCGCTGGACTTCTGAGCCGTGATCGCGGCGAGGGCCGCGAACCCCGGCCACCCGGTGATCAGCAGCGCCAGGCCCGGCCGGCCGTGCGCCTGGTAGGCGGCGGTGCCGCCCGTGCTGCTGCCGACGGAGGACGAACAGGTACGCGCCCGAGGTCCGGCCGCGCACGTGCGGCGCGGCGCGTGCCCCGCCCCCACCGCTCGCGACCGCGCGGGTGGCGAAGAAGCCGCCGGTGAACGGGACGGGGCCGGACCGGGCCGGCCAGCGAGGGGTTGGGGGGTTGCGGTTCCTCGATTCAACCGAGGTGGCGTAACAGCGTTTCCGTACATTCTCGGGGCATGTTCACCCGATCGTGTTCGTGAGGCCGTAGGACTCGGCCAGTTCGATCAGGGTTCGGGCGGCGAAGCCGGTGGCTCCCGGCACCACCTCGTCGTAGACCTTGTCGGCGCGGGCGGGGCCTGCGATGTCCAGGTGGGCCCACGGCACGTCGCCGGTGAACTCCTTCAGGAACAGCGCCGCGGTGATGCCGCCCGGGCCCGGTGGGCACTGGCGCAGGTCGGCGATGTCGCTCCGGACGTCCGCCGCCAAGTCCTCCGGCAGCGGCATGCGCCACCACGACTCGCCCACGCGCGCACCGGCGGCCGTGACGCGGGCGGCCAGGTCGTCGTCGGTGGCGAACAGGCCGCCGGTGCGCAGGCCCAGGCTGACCTTCATCGCACCGGTCAGGGTGGCGACGTCGACCAGGTAGTCCGGCGCGAGGGTGCGCACGGCGTAGGACAGGGCGTCGGCGAGGACCAGGCGGCCTTCCGCGTCCGTGTTCGTCACCTCGGTCGTCGTGCCCCCGTGATGGGTGATCACGTCACCCGGTCGGTAGGCCGAGCCGGACACGTGGTTCTCCGCGGCGGGCACCAGGCCGGTCACGCGCACCGGCAGGCTCTGCCGCGCGATGCCGATCAGCGCCGCGATGACCGCCGCGCCGCCGGACATGTCCGTGCGCATCAGGTGCATGCCGTCGGCCGGCTTGATCGAGATCCCGCCGGTGTCGAACGTGATGCCCTTGCCCACCAGGACCAGGTGCGGCTCGCCGGCACCGCCCGTGCCCGGCCAGGTCAGCTCGATGAACCGGGGCGGCCGGGCGGACCCGCCGCCGACCGCCAGCACGCCGCCGAACCGCTGCTCGGCCAGCCACTTCTCGTCCCGCACCTCGACCCGCAGGCCGGGCACCGCCCGGGCCGCCTTCACCGCCGCCGCGGCCAGCCAGGACGGATCCTTCACGTTCGACGGCGTGTTCGCCAGGTCACGCCCCAACGACGTCGCCGCGGCCAGCGCGTTCGCCTTGCGGACCACGTCGGCCGCCCCCGGCACGTCGGTGACCAGGCGCAACGACTTCACCCGCGGCGGGGGCTCGGCGCCGGTCACCGTGAACCGGTAGCCGCCGACGGCCGCGCCCAGCGTGAACGCCGCCACCGCGTCCCGCGTCACGTCACCGGGCAGCCGCACGTCGAACGTGGTCCCGCCCGCCTTCTCGGCGTCCGCGTGCAGCGCCCGCACCAGCGACGCACCGGCCCGGCGCCAGTCGCCCGGCCCGCCGTCGCCCACGCCGACCACCCACGACCGCCCCTGCCGGGACGTCGCACCGGCCAGGCCGCTCACGTCACCGAGGTCGGCCACGTCCTCCGCGCCGGGCCCCACCCGCACCGGGTCGCCGGGGAACGCGACGAGCACCGCGGGCACACCTCGCCGGAGGGTGTCGGCCACCTCGACGGTGACCAGCGGGGTGGGCAGGGGCGCTCGCACGGGGGGACCTCCGAAGGGCGGTGGTGTGGGTGCGGCCGGAGTGGAAAGTCGCAGGTGGGGCCCCTGGTGGGCACTCAGCGCGACGGCACCGGCACGCGGGTCGGCACGACGTAGCGATGCCCCGGTTCCACAGTGGAAACCGGGGCGTCGACGCTTTCTCTGCTCCGGCCGGTCAGCCGGCGGCTGCCTTGAGGGCGTCGCCCAGGGCGTTGGCCTCATCCGCCGACATCTCGACGACGAGGCGCCCACCACCCTCGAGCGGAACGCGCATCACGATGCCGCGCCCCTCCTTGGTCACCTCGAGGGGACCGTCGCCAGTCCGGGGCTTCATGGCCGCCATCGCGTGCTCCCTCCGTCAACATCTTCCCCGTCCGACCAGGGCCGGATACTCCGCCCATTCTCCCCTATGCGGACTCGGCAGCGAAACCGAACCGATCTTTCCGACCGCCCGGCGGCCGGTTCGCGATCTTCACCAACGCGCAGATCAGGGCCAGGATCGCCGCGCCCCAACGACTTCCGCGCCGACCGCCGACCGTCACCTGGTCGTGACCCGTCGCGGGTGTTGTGGCGTGTCGCGGGGTCGCCCTGACAGACTCGGCTCTCGTGCGAGCCCGTTCCGCGCTCTTCGACGTCTACGGCGGCCACCTCCGCGAGCGGGGTGGCGCGGCGACGATCGCCGCCCTCGTCCGGTTGCTGGAGCCGCTGGACTTCGCCGCGCCCGCGGTGCGCACGGCGGTGTCGCGCACGGTGCGGCAGGGCTGGCTGGAACCGGTCCGCCTGCCCGACGGCCCCGGCTACGCGATGACACCTCGCGCGGAACGGCGGCTGGACGAGGCGGCGGCCCGCATCTACCGCACCCGGCCGTCCACGTGGGACGGTCGGTGGCACGTGGTGGTGCTGGAGGAGCTGCCGGCCCGCGAGGCGCGCGACCGGCTCGCCTCCTCGCTGCAACTGCTCGGCTACGGCGCGCTGGGCCCGGTGACGTGGGTCGCACCACGCCCGTCGCCGGAGCTGGCGGACGTCCTCACCGCGGAGGACGTGCGCGGCAGCACGTTCCACGGCGAGCACGAGGGCGACCCGGCGGAGCTGGCGGCCCGCGCCTGGGACCTGGGCACGCTGGGGCTCGACTACGCCCGGTTCGTGGCCGAGTGGGAGCCGGTGATGTCCGCTGTGGACGGTACGTCGCCGCCGTCGGCGTTCGCCGCGTCACAGCGGTTCCTGCACGCGTGGCGCAAGTTCCTGTTCCGCGACCCGGGCCTGCCGCGCGAGCTGCTGCCCGGCGACTGGCCGGGCGCGGGGGCGGCCGCGTTCTTCGACCGGCACACCAACCGCCTCGCGCCCGCGGTGGCCAAGTTCGTCGACGACTGCCTCGCCCACCACTAACCGGAGGTCACCCCGTGTCCGAACTCCTCATCGACGACGCTGACGGCGTTCGCACCTTCACGCTCAACCGGCCGGAGTCGTTCAACTCGTTCACGGTGGCGTTGAAGGAGCGGTTCCTGGAGGCCGTGGTGGAGACCGCCGCGGACGACGCGGTGCGGGCGGTCGTGGTCACGGGCGCGGGGAAGGCGTTCTGCGCCGGTCAGGACCTCAAGGAGCACGTGGCGCTGCTGGAGGCGGGTGACCCGGCACCGCTGAACACGGTGGAGCGGCACTACAACCCGCTGATCAAGGCGATCGTGGGCATGCCGAAGCCGGTCATCGCGGCGGTGAACGGGATGGCGGCGGGCGCGGGGGCGTCGCTGGCGTACGCGTGCGACCTGCGGGTGGCCGGGGCGGGGGCGAGGTTCCTGATGGCGTTCGCGAACGTGGGGTTGACCGCGGACTCGGGCGCGTCGTGGACGCTGCCGCGGCTGATCGGGCACGGCCGGGCGATGGAGATGATGCTGCTCGCGCAGCCGGTGGGCGCGGAGGAGGCGCTGCGGATCGGCATGGTGGGGCAGGTGGTGCCGGACGGCGAGGTGCTGTCGACGGCGCAGGCGCTGGCCCGCCAGCTCGCCGCGGGCCCGACCACGGCCTACGCCAAGATCAAGGAGGCGATGGCGTTCTCCGGCGAGCTGGCGGCGGCGCTGGACGTGGAGGCGCGCACGCAGGCGGAGGCGGGTGCGACGGCCGACCACCGGGAGGCGGTGGCCGCGTTCGTGGCCAAGCGGAAGCCGTCGTTCACCGGGCGGTGACGGCGGGGGTCCCGGTGGGGCTCTCGGCGGGGGTGTCGGCGGGGGTGTCGGCGCGGAAGCAGGTCGCGATGTGGTCGTCGACCATGCCGGTGGCCTGCATCAGCGCGTAGCAGGTGGTGGGGCCGAGGAAGACGAACCCGCGGCGCTTGAGCTCCTTGGCCATGGCCTTGGACTCGGGCGTCACGGCGGGCACGTCGGCGATCGTGGCGGGCCGCTCGTGGCGCTCGGGCTTGAACGACCACAGCAGGTCGTCCAGCGGCACGTCCAGGTCGGCCACCGCGCGGGCGTTGTTGATCGTGGCGTTGATCTTGGCGCGGTTGCGGACGATGCCCGCGTCGGCCATCAGCCGGTCGAAGTCGGCGGTCCCGAACCGGGCGACCGCCTCGGGCCGGAAGCCCGCGAACGCGGCCCGGAAGTTCTCCCGCTTGCGCAGGATGGTGATCCAGGACAGGCCGGACTGGAACGACTCGAGCGACATCCGCTCGAACATGGCCGACTCGCCGTGCAGCTCGACGCCCCACTCGGTGTCGTGGTACTCGACGTAGTCGGGCGTGCTGTCGCCCCACGGGCAGCGGACGAGGTCGGTCATGGCGTGCGGTACTCCCGGGCGAAGGCGGCGAAGCGGCGCAGGGACCATTTCACACCCGGTGCGAAGGCCAGGTTGAGCGGCAGGGCGATGTCCTCGGACCAGACGAGCTCGCTGCGCGCGTCACCGCGCGGGACGACGACGAACTCGCCGGTGCCGCGCACGAGCCGGCCGGTGTGCACGACCGCGCAGCGCACCGGCGGCTCCCAGGCGGTGATGCGCATGGTGTCGGTGAACCCGATCGGGCCGACACCGGTGAACGCGGACAGCCCGCTGCCCTCGCTCGCCCCGTCGCCGCTGGTCACCCGGACGGTGGTGCCGAGCATCCACTCGCCCTGCCGCGCCCAGTCGGTCAGCGCCGCCCAGGTGGTCGCCGGCGGCGCCTCGACCTCGACGCGCAGCTCAAGCCGGGTCACGCTGCGGCTCCCGCCCGGGTTCCGGCTCGGGCTCGGCGACGGGACCGGCGGGACCGGCGGGTCGCGGGTCGACGCCCAGCTCGGCCTCCAGCTCGGCGACGCGGTCGCGCAGCCGCTCGACCTCGCCGGCCAGGCGGTCCAGCGCCCAGTCCACCTCGGTCATCTTGTAACCGCGCAGGACCTGCTGGAACTTCAGGTCCCGCACGTCCTCCGGGGTCACGTCGTCGGACGGCAGGCGGGTCGGCGACGCGCCCGGCGGCAGCGGCGCCAGCTCCTCGCCACGGCCGAACACGAGGGCGGCCAGCAGGAAGACCACGGCCGCCACGAGCGCCATGACGAGGATGTAGAAGAGCGCTGAGGTCACGTGACGATCGTGACACATGCCCGCCGGGTCACACCGAGGAGAACACCACACAGCGCCGCGCGAGGACGGCCAGCCGAAGCGCGATGACCAGGGAGACGACGGTCGCGGCGGTCACCGGGGGTGACAGGAGCAGCCGTGCGGCGTCCAGGTAGGCGGTGGCGGCCAGGATCGCCACGTTGCCGAGCAGCGACACGCCGACCGCGACGACGGCGACCACGCCCGCGAGCCGGGCCAGGGTCGCGGTGCTGACCGCCGCGCGGGCCAGACGCCGCCCGACCAGCAGCGCGAGCACCGCCGCGCCCGCCACGAACCACGCCGAGGTGTCGGTGAAGCGGGCGACGAGCAGGTACCAGTCGGGTGGCGGGGCGTCGAAGTCCTGCCACTCGCCGATCCAGAACCGGCGGTTGAGCTCCCACATCACGTACGCGAGGGGCACCACGAGCAGCACCGACCGCAGCGTGCGCGCACCGTAGGCGAGGCCGAGCAGCCCCTGGTACTCGCGGGCGATGGTGGTGACCGGGCCGAACTCGGCGACGGCGCGGCGTTGCGCGGCCTCCTCGCCGAGGCCCCGGTCGCGGTGCGCGGCGGCGGCGTCGTGGAGGCTGTCGCGGGCTTCGGCGAGCAGGTCGTCCTTGACCGGGTCGGGTCCGCGCAGCCGCCGGTCCAGGGCGGTCACGTACTCGTCGATCACGCCTGCGCCGGCCACGGCCCACCTCCCAGCACGCCCTCGATCGCGGTGGTGAACTCGCGCCACGCGGTGCGCTCGGCGGCCAGCGCACGCCGGCCCGCCTTCGTGAGCCGGTAGGTGCGGCGCTGCCGGCCGCCGACGGTGCTCCACTCGCTGGCCACCAGGCCCGCGGTCTCCAGCCGGCGCAGGGCCGGGTAGACGGTGCCGGTGGGCAGGTCGAGGGCACCGCCGCTGCGCCGCTGCAACGCCTCGATGATGGCGTAGCCGTGCAGCTGGCCGCCGTCGAGCGTGGCCAGCAGGAGCGCGTCGAGGTGCCCGCGCAACGCGTCGGACTTCATGAGTAGCCACTCTACTGATCACGGGCCGGGGTGGGAATCGGGGACATCCCCGATGTTAAGTTGTCTGCCTACATATACCGTACCTACCCATGGATGCTCTCGGACTGGCCCGGCTCCAGTTCGCCACCACGACGTCGTTCCACTTCCTGTTCGTGCTCCTGACGCTCGGGCTGGTCACGGCGGTGGCGGTGATGCAGACCCGGGCCACGCTGTCCGCCGATCCCGTGCACGCGCGGATGACGCGCTTCTGGGGACGGCTCTACGTGGTGAACTACGCGCTCGGCATCGCGACCGGCATCGTCATGGAGTTCCAGTTCGGGCTGAACTGGTCGGGCCTGTCGACGTTCGCGGGCGACGTGTTCGGCGCGCCGCTGGCGCTGGAGACGCTGGTCGCGTTCTTCCTGGAGTCGACGTTCCTGGGTTTGTGGATCTTCGGCTGGGACCGGCTCGACAAGTGGGTCCACCTGGCGCTGATCTGGCTGGTGACGCTGACCGCGTTCGCGTCCGCGTTCTGGATCATGATGGCGAACGCCTTCCTCCAGCACCCCGCCGGGCACGAGCCGCGCGACGGCGTGCTGCGGATGGTCGACTTCTCCGCGCTGGTGGCCAACCCGACGTTCGGCACCGCGTTCCTGCACGTGTGCTTCGCGTCGTTGACCGTCGGCGGGGTGTTCCTGACCGGGGTGAGCGCCTACCACTTCATCCGGCGCACCACCGAGGTCGACTTCTTCCGCCGGTCGCTGCGGCTGGGCGTGGTGCTGACCGCGCTGGCCACGCCGATGCTGATCGGCTTCGGGTTCGGGCAGTTCCCGATCGTCCAGCGGTACCAGCCGGACAAGTTCGACACGGTCGGCGCGGTGGACGGCGCGGGCCTCGGGTTCATGATCCAGATCGGGTTCGTGCTGCTGCTGGTGAGCTGGGCGACCGTGCCGCTGCTGTTGCGCGACTGGGTGGTGCGGCTGCGGTTCCCGCTGTACCTGATGGTGGCCGGCATCCCGCTGCCGTTCGTGGCGGCGATCGGCGGCTGGCTGTTCCGCGAGGTCGGGCGGCAGCCGTGGCTGATCCAGGGCGTGCTGACGACGCAGGACGCGATGTCGCACGTCAGCCGGGACCAGGTGCTCGTGTCGTTCATCGCGTTCACCGGGGTGTTCACGGTCTTGGCGGTCGCCGACTGGGTGCTGATCGCCCGGCTGGCCCGGCGCGGGCCGGTGTCGTCCGACGAGGCGCCCGTGTCGCCACTCGTTCCGGCTCTGTGAGGGGTGCTCGTCGTGGAAGGTGTCTGGGTCGCCCTGCTGGCGTTCCTGACCTGCGGTTATTTCGCGCTGGCCGGGTTCGACTACGGGGTGGGGGTGTTGTTGCGGCTGGTCGGGCGGGACGAGGGCGACCGACGGGCGGTGCTGCGGGCGGTGACGCCGTTCTTCCTCGGCAACGAGGTGTGGCTGGTCGCGGCGGTCGGCGTGCTGTTCGGGGCGTTCCCCCGGTTGGAGGGCGAGTTGCTGTCGTCGCAGCACACGGTGTTCGCGGTGCTGCTGGCCGGGTTGGTGTGCTTCACGGTCGCGGTGCAGTTGCGGTCGCCCGGGTGGGACTTCCCACTGGTGGGCGGCGCCGTGGTGGTCGCCTCGGGGTGGGGTGTGCTGCTCGGGCGGGTGCTCGGTGGGCCCGCGGTCCTCTGGGGCGCGGGGATGGTGGTGCTGTTCTCCCTGCACGGCGCGGTGTTCCTGAGCTGGCGGCTGTCGGGTGGGTTGCGGTCGCGGGCCCGGCGGGTCGCGGGGGTGCTGGTGCCGTGCGCGGCGGTTTTCGTGGTGGCGGCCGTGGTGACGGCCGGGCCCGTGCCGGTGCCGGCCTTCGGGGTGACGGCGGTGGTGGCGCTGGGGTTGCTCGGCGCGGTGTGGGCGGCCTTGCGGGTTGAGCGGTACCGGACCGGTTTCGCCTGCAGCGCGGCGATCTGCGCGTTGCCCGTGCTGGGCGTGTTCGGGGCGCGGTCGGTGGTGACGGTGTCGGTGATGGCGGACGTGTCGACGTTGCGGGTGCTGACCTGGGCGGCGGTCGTCGTGGTGCCGCTGGTGCTGGTGTTCCAGTGGGCGACCTGGTGGATGTCCCGTGCGGCACGTTGACCGGCGGTACGTCGTGGTGCTGTCCGCGGTGGCGGTGCTGACGGCGGCGGTGGTGCTCGCGCAGGCCGAGGTGCTGGCGTCCGTGCTGGCCGGCGGGTGGTCGCCGTGGTGGCTGGTGGCGGTGGTCGTGGCGCGCGGGTCCGTGCTGTGGGGCGGGCGGGTCGTGACGCGGCGGCACGCGGCCGCGGTGAAGGCGTCGCTGCGGAAGCGGGCGCTGCGCGAGTCGTGCGGGACGCCGGGCCGGGCCGGGTCGGTGGCGACGCTGGTGGTGAAGGGCGTGGACGCGGTCGAGCCGTACTTCGCCGGGTACCTGCCGCAGTTGGTGGTGGCGGCCGTGGTGCCGGTGGCGGTCGTGGCGCGGCTGTCGTTCGCCGACCTGACGTCCGCGGTGGTGGTGCTGGTGACGTTGCCGTTGGTGCCGGTGTTCGCGGCGTTGGTCGGCCTGCGCGCGCGGGAACGGACGCGGGCGCAGTGGGCCGGGTCGGCGGTGGTCGGTGGGCACTTCCTGGACGTGGTGCGCGGGCTGGGGACGTTGCAGGTGTTCGGGCGGGCGGCGGCGCAGGCGGCGACCGTGCGGGCGATGGCGGGGGCGCACGCGGCGGCCACCATGCGCACGCTGCGGGTGGCGTTCCTGTCGGCGCTCGTGCTGGAGCTGGTGGCGACGCTGTCGGTGGCGCTGGTGGCGGTGCCGGTGGGGTTGCGGCTGCTGCACGGCGGCGTGACGTTGCCGGTGGCGTTGCTGGTGCTGCTGCTCGCGCCGGAGGCCTACCTGCCGCTGCGGGCGGCGGGTGCGCAGTTCCACGCCTCGGCGGAGGGCTTGGCGGTCCTGGAGGCCGTGCCCGCGCCGACGGGCCGGGCCGTCGCGACCGCGCGGGTGCCCGACGTGCGGACGGCGGAGATCGTGGTGGACCGGGCGGTCGTCCGGTACCCGGGGCGGGCGGCGCTGGGCGCGTTGTCGTTGCGGGTCGGGGCCGGTGAGCGGGTCGGGCTGGTCGGGCCCAGCGGGGCGGGGAAGAGCACGGTGCTGGCGTTGCTGCTGGGGTTCGTCACACCGGAGGAAGGGCGGGTGCTGGTGGACGGGGTGGACTTGCGCGAGTTCGACCGGGAGTCGTGGTTGCGGCAGGTGGCCTGGGTGCCGCAGCGGCCGACGCTGTTCCCCGGCACGGTCGGTGAGAACATCGCGCTCGGGTCGTCCGGCGACGTGCGCGCGGCGGCCGCGGAGGTGGGGTTGGCGCACCTGGTCGACGCCGGGCACCCGTTGTCCTCCGGCGAGCGGCAGCGGGTGGCGTTGGCGCGGGCGCTGGTCCGGGACGGTGCGGGGTTGCTGCTGCTGGACGAGCCGACGTCCCGGCTGGACGGCGGCACGGAGGAGGCGGTGCTGCGGGCGACCCGGCGGCTCGCGGCGGGGCGGACGGCCCTGGTCGTCGCCCACCGGCCGGCCGTGCTGGGCGAGGTCGACCGGGTGGTGGCGTTCGGATGAGGCGGCTGGTGGTCGCGGTGGTGGCCGGGGTGGGGGCCGAGCTCGCCGGCATCGGGTTGACGGTCACGGCGGTGTGGCTCGTGGTGCGGGCCGCGGAGCAGCCGCCGCTGTCGGCGTTGGTGGTGGCGATCGTGGCCGTGCGGGCGCTGGCCGTGGCACGCGGCGGCATGCGGTACGCGGAGCGGCTGGCCGGGCACTCGGCGGTGTTGCGGCACCTGGCGGAGGTTCGCGGGCGCGTGTACGACGCGTTGCTGCGCCGGCCGCTGCCCCGCGGTGACGCGCTCACCCGGCTCGTGTCCGATGTGGACAGCGTGCAGGACGCGCTGGTGCGGTGCGCGTTGCCGGGTGCGGTGGCGGTCGTGGTGGGCTCGGCGGCAGCGGTCGCGACCGGGTTCGCCTGGCCGATGGTGGTCGGGCTGCCGGCGACCGTGCTCGTCATCCCGTGGGCGGCGTTCCGGATGGCGCGACGGCACCTGCGGGCGCTCGCACCGCTGCGGTCGGAACTGGCGGAGCGGACGGTCGTGCTGCTGGACGGCGCCGCGGAGTTGACCGCGTTCGGCGCGCTGGACCGCGAGCTGGACGCGACCGGCCGGGTCGTCGACGCCCTGGCCGACCGGGAACGCCGGGGTGGTTTCGCCCCGGCGGCCCTGGCGGCGGCGGCCGTGGTCGTGCAGTTCGGGGTGGCCCTGGCGTTCCTGCGATCCGGCGCGCCCGCACACGTGGTGCTCGGCTCGATCGCCGTGCTGGAGGTGGCGACCCCGCTGGCGTCGGCCGCGGAGAGGTGGGCCGGGGCACGCGGGTCGGTCCGCCGGGTGCGGGCGGCGTTGCGGGCGGCTCCACGCCCGGCACCCTGCGTGGACCTGCCGGTGGGCCGGATCGGCGTGGTCGGCGCGAGCGGCGCGGGCAAGAGCACGTTCCTGCGGGCGTTGGCCGCCGCACACCCCGGAGTCGCCAAGGGCGTGCTGGACGACGCGCACGTCTTCCACGCCACCGCGGAGGCCAACGTCCGGCTCGCCCGGCCCGACGCGTCACGCGCCGACCTCGACCGGGTCGCGGCCCTGGTCGACCTGGACGTGCCCTGGGACACCGTCGTCGGCGAGGACGGCGACGCCCTGTCCGGCGGCCAGCGGCAACGCCTGCTGCTCGCCCGCGCCCTCCTGGCCGACCCCGACGTCCTGCTCCTGGACGAACCCGTCGAAGGCCTGGACGTCGAGCACGGTGACGCCGTCCTGCGCCGGGTCCTCGCCCACGCCCGCGGCACCGTCGTGCTGGTCACGCACCGGCTCGCGCCGCTGGCCGACTTCGACCGGGTCCTGGTCTTCGAGGACGGCCGCGTCACCCGCGAGGGCCGGCACGCGGACCTGGTCGCCGCGCCGGGCTACTACCGCGACCGCTGGAGCACCGAGCGCATGGCCGGCCGGTCCTCGGCGGGCACGTCCACCGGCGACGGCAGCCACTCCCCCTCGAACGGCACGAACTGCGTCAACGTGGACGACCCCACCGGCACCCCGCACCGGCGCAGCGCGGTGACCGCGATCTGAGCCGCCATCGGCCCGAGCTGGTGCAGGTCCCGGTTGCGGTGCTTGCGCACACCCAGGTTGACCTGCGCGATCCCGTCCAGCCCGTACCGGGCGTGCGCGTCGAGCAGCAACCCGATCTCCACCCCGTAGCCGGGCGCGAACGGCACCGACTCCAGGAACGCGCGCGTGCCCGCGTACTCGCCGCCCAACGGCTGCACGACACCGGCGAGCTCCGGCCGCAGGGCGTTGAGCAGCGGCCGGGCCGCCAGTTCGGTGACCCGGCCGCCGCCGGTGCTCTCCAGCCGCAGCGGCCGCCGGTAGAAGCCCTTGACCAGGTGCACGCCGGCGCGGGTGAGCAGCGGGCCGAGCAGGGCGGGCACGAAGTCGGGGTCGGGGTCGACCAGGTCGGAGTCGAGGAACACCACCAGGTCCCCGGTCGTGGCGGCCAGCGACCGCCACAGCACCTCGCCCTTGCCGGGCCGGGGTGCCAGGTCGGGCAGCACGTCGGTCCGGCGCACGACCCGCGCCCCGGCCTCCTCCGCACGCGCCGCGGTGGCGTCGGTGGACCCGGAGTCCATGACGACCAGCTCGTCGACGAGGCCGCCGAGCAGCGGGCGCACGACGGCCACGACGCCACCGACCGTGGCCTCCTCGTCGAGCGCGGGCAGGACCACGCTGACCGTGCGACTCCCCTTGTGCGCCAGGAGCTCCTCGACAGTCCACCGCGGACCCTGCCAGGTGTTGGCCGCGAACCAGTCCGCCATCAGGCCAGCGCCCTCAGCACCCGGGCCGGCGGACGCGTGCCCGCGATGCTCGCCACCATCTCCACCACCCGCCGGGTCTGCCGCACCTGGTGCGCCCGGAACACCTTCGCGCCCGACCACGCCGCCACGGACGTCGCGGCCAGCGTGCCGTCGACCCGGTCGTCCACCCCGGCGCCCAGGGTCTCGCCGACGAAGTCCTTGTTCGACACCGCCATCAGCACCGGCCACCCGGTCGCCACCAGCTCGTCCAGCCGCCGCAGCAGCTCCAGGCCGTGCCAGGTGTTCTTGCCGAAGTCGTGGGTCGGGTCGATCAGCACACCCGCCGCGGGCACGCCCAGCGCGACCATCCGCTCGGCGCGTTCGACCAGCTCCGCCGCCACGGACGCCACCACGTCGGCGTACCGGACGCGGTGCGGGTCGGTGCGCGGTTCGAGGCCGCCGGTGTGCGAGCAGACGATGCCCACGCCGAACTCGGCCGCCACCTCGGCCAGCGCCGGGTCCGCGCCCGCCCACGTGTCGTTGATCAGGTCCGCGCCCACCTCGCACACCGCGCGGCCCACCTCGTGCCGCCACGTGTCGACGCTGATCACCAGGTCCGGGTGGCGTTCGCGGACCGCCGCGACGAACGGCACGACCCGCCGCGCCTCCTCGGCCGTGTCGACCGCCTCGCCCCGGGAACCCGCCCGGACCCCGCCGATGTCGACGATGTCCGCGCCGTCGGCGACCGCCCGGTCCACCGCGGCCATGGCGGCGTCGTCGGCGAACGTCGCGCCGCGGTCGTAGAACGAGTCGCGCGTCCGGTTGACGATCGCCATCACCAGCGCGCGATCTTCGGCGACCTCTCGTGAACCGAACCGCATGACCGGCATCGTGCCACGTCCGACCTGCGGGTGAGCTGCGTCACAGATCCGTGCTACTGGCGAGTACGGTTCGTGTTTACTCCCGAGTAACACCCTGCGTGATCCCGGTCACGGTCAAGGAGGACCTCGTGCGCCGATCACTTCCCCTCCTGCTCGCCGCCCTGGTGGCGCTCGTGCTCGCACCGCCCGCCCAGGCGGCCCCCGGCTTCGCGGTCGCCTACCGGACGATCCCCGGTGAGGGCGGCACGCCGTTGAAGGCGTTCGTCGTCACGCCGACCGGGCGCGGCAGCGGACCGTTCCCGCTGATCGTGCTGCCGTCGAGCTGGGGCGTGAACAACATCGAGTACGTCGGCGCGGCCGCCAAGCTCGCCTACGGGTCCGGCTACTCGGTGATCAGCTACACCTCGCGCGGGTTCTACGACTCGGCCGGCGAGGTCGACGTGGCCGGGCCGGACACCGTGGCCGACGTCAGCCGGGTGATCGACTGGGGGCTCGCGCACGCGGCCGGCGACCCGGCTCGCGTCGGCGTGGGCGGCATCTCCTACGGCGCGGGCCAGTCGCTGCTGGCCGCCGCGCGCGACCCGCGGATCAAGGCGGTGGCGGCGCTGAGCACGTGGACCGACCTGGCGCGGTCGCTGTACCCGAACGAGACGGTCAGCGCGCAGGCGGTGGAGCTGCTGCTGGCGGCCGGGAAGCTGACCGGCCGGCCGGGGCCGGTGCTGCGCGACGCGGAGACGGCGTACCGGGAGAACCGGTTCGCCGACGTGCTGCCGATCTCGCCGCCGCGGTCGCCCGCCTCGCACGTGTCGTCCATCAAGGCCGCGGTGCTGATCGGCAACGCGTGGAACGACGGGCTGTTCGCGCCCGGCCAGATCACCGACTTCTTCGGCGCGCTGACCGGGCCCAAGCGGCTGATGCTGTCGCCGGGCGACCACGCGACGGCGGAGCTGTTCGGCGCGGCCGGGCTGCCGAACGAGATCTGGACGTCGGTGGGCCGCTGGTTCGGCCACCACCTCGGGGGCGAGGCCAACGGGATCGAGCGCGAGCTGCCCGTGCAGGTGAAGCCGAACAACGGCGGCGCGTGGCGCGCGTACCCGTCGTGGGCGGCGGTGACGGCCCGGACGGACAAGGTGGCGTTGGCGGCGGACCGGATCGGCACCGGGTGGCCGACCATCGCCGAGAGCGGCACGGTGCTGGTGTCCGGGGCGTTGCAGGGGTTCCTGAACCTGCCGGTGGGCGTCTCCACCCCGTTGATCGACCGGGGTGCGGCGGCGGTGTGGCGGGGGCCCGTGCAGTGGAGCGGCACGTCGGTCAGCGGCACGCCCCGGGTCCGGCTGACCGTGACGCCGGGAGCGGCGCGGACGACGCTGTACGCGTACCTGTACGAGGTGAACGCCCTGGGCCTGGGCGCGCTGGTCACGCACAAGCCGGTGACGCTGACCGGGACCGGGACGCGGGTGGTGGACCTGGCGCTGGAGCCCGTGGTGTGGGACGTCGCGGCGGGCAACCGGCTGGTGCTGGTCGTGGACACCGTGGACGCGCGGTACCAGGGGTCCAGCACGCTCGGCTCGTCGGTGACCTTCGGCGCGGACTCGTGGATCGAGGTGCCGAGGGGGTAGCTGACGGCAGGTGGCAGGAATACCTGCGAGTATCGCCCGCATGGAATCCAAGTCGACCTTCAAGATCACCCGGTGGGACCAGACGGTCTACGACGAGGCCGAGCCGCAGCTGGGCCGGGCGATCGTGGACAAGGCGTACACCGGCGCCATGGAGGGCACCAGCACGGCCGAGCTGACGATGTGCCAGCCGTCGGACGGTTCGGCGGGCTACGTGGGCACCGAGCGGTTCACGGGCACCGTGGAGGGCCGGTCGGGGACGTTCGTGCTCCAGCACGGCGCGGTCATGTCGCCCGCCGGCGAGCGGTTCTGGGGTCACATCGTGCCCGGTTCCGGCACCGGCGAGCTGGCCGGGATCTCCGGCACGGCCCGGCTGGAGCACGAGCTGATCACGCTGGACCACGACCTTGGCTGACCGGGAACGGGTGATCGCGTACCGGGTCGCCGCGCACCAGTTCGACCGCGCCACCACCGACGCGGCCGACCTGCGGGTGTTCGACCTCGGCCTGCAGGACTCGGAGCGGTCGGCGGTACCGGCGCTGGCGGCCCGGCTGGACCGGGTGCCCGACCTGGGCGCGTTCACGCTCACGTGGAGCGTGCGGGGTGCGCCTCACTGGCACCGGGCCGCCGAGGTGCCCGCGCTGGCGGCCCGGCTGTGGCCGTTGAGCGACGCCGACGCGGTGGCCCGGATGAACCGGCCGCCGGTGGCGGACGGCCTGGCCGCGCTGCACGAGGTCGCGGTGGCGTTGCGGGACGTGGTGACCGGGCCGATGACGAAGGGCGAGGCGTCGTCCCGCCTCACCGCCCGGGTCCGCCCGGAGCTCACCGGCTGGTGCCGGGGCTGCGACGCCACGCACGTGCCGGACCCGATCTTCCGCCTGGCCGTGCTGCCCGCCGGGCTGCGGTTCGACCCGGCGGAGCGGACGGTGACGTTCGTGCCGCTGGAGGACCGGCGGGACGTGCCCGCGCGCGGCGAGGGCTTCGCCGCGCTGATCGCCGACTACCTGCGGCTGCACGGGCCCGCCGGGCCGTCCGAGGTGGCGCACTACTTCGGCGCGCCGGTGCGGGATGTGAAGGACGCGTGGCCGGACGACCTGGTCGCCGTGTCGAAGCGGGCGTGGCTGCCGGCCGACCGGATGGCGGCGTTCGAGGACCCGCCCGAGCCCGAGGTCGTGCGGCTGCTGCCACCGCTGGACCCGTACCTCAACGCCCGCGACCGCGACCTGCTCGTGCCGGACAAGGCGCACCAGAAGCAGGTGTGGCGCATCCTGGGCCGACGCGGGGCCCTGCTGGTGGACGGGGAGGTCCTGGGCACGTGGCAGGCCAAGGCGGCGGGCTCCCGGCTGGACGTGAAGGTGTCGCCGTTCGTGCCGCTGGACGTGGACATGTTCGCCGAGGAGGCCGCGCGGCTGGCGGTCGCGCGCGGCCTCGACGGCGCGCGGGTCAGCTAGCGCAGGCGTCCAGGGCCGCGTCGACGTCGTCGGTGACCACGAGGGAGTCGAGCGCGAACGGGGACACGAAACCGCGTTCGCGCAGCTCCTCCAGCCACGTCACCAGGCCGCGGTAGTGGCCGTCCACGTCCAGCAGCACCACCGGCTTGGCGTGCATGGCCAGCACCCGCGACGTCCACACCTCGAACAGCTCCTCGCAGGTGCCGATGCCGCCCGGCAGCGCCAGGAACGCGTCGCCGTGCGCCTCCATCAACGCCTTGCGGTCGCGCATGGTCTCCACGACCAGCAGCTCGTCGGCGTCGGAGTCGGCCACCTCGCGGTCGACCAGGTCGCGCGGGATCACGCCGGTGGTGCGGGCCCCGCCCTCCCGGGCCGCCCGCGCCACCGCGCCCATCATCGACGTGCGGCCACCGCCCCACGTCAACGACCAGCCGCGGGCCGCGATGCGCGCGCCCACGTCGGCCGCGAGGTCCAGGTAGCTCCGCGGAACCGTGCGCAACGACCCGCAGTACACGGTGACCCGCGTCATCAGTGCGCGTCCGCCCACGCCTTGTGCGCGTCGTTCACCACGCGCACCGCGTCGTCGATGTCGTCGGTCAGGTGCAGCAGGTCCAGGTCCTTCTCGCCGACCTTGCCGCTGTCCAGCACCGAGTCGCGCACCCAGTCGTACAGGCCCTGCCAGTAGGACTTGCCGAACAGCACCACCGGGAACTTGGTGACCTTCTTCGTCTGCACCAGGGTCAGCGCCTCGAACAGCTCGTCCAGCGTGCCGAACCCGCCCGGCAGGCAGATGAACGCCTGCGAGTACTTGATGAACATGGTCTTGCGCACGAAGAAGTAGCGGAAGTTCACGCCCAGGTCGACCCACGGGTTCAGGCCCTGCTCGAACGGCAGCTCGATGCCCAGGCCGACCGAGTACCCGCCCGCCTCCGAGCAGCCCCGGTTGACCGCCTCCATCGCGCCCGGACCGCCACCGGTGATCACCGCGAACCCGGCCTCGGCCAGCGCACCGCCCAGCTTGCGGCCGATCTCGTACTCGGGGTGGTCGCGGCCGGTGCGGGCCGAGCCGAACACCGTGACCGCGCTCGGCAGCTCGGCCAGCGCGCCGAAGCCCTCCACGAACTCCGCCTGGATGCGCAGCACCCGCCACGGGTCGGTGTGCACCCAGTCGCTCGGACCGCGCGAGTCCAGCAGCCGCTGGTCGGTCGTGGTCAGCTCGTCGCGCTGCCCGCGCCGCAGGACGACCGGTCCGCGCTGCTTCTCCCTGGGGTGCTCGTCCACGCTGTCCGTCATTGGGTGGAGTCTAGTGGCGTGCCCCGTCGCGGCTGAGGAAGCGACGCAGGACGTCGACGCACCGGTGGACCTGGTCCACCGGGACGTTCTCCTGCTGCGTGTGCGCGAGCGTCGGGTCACCCGGCCCGAAGTTCACCGCGGGCATGCCCAGGGCGGCGAACCGGGCCACGTCGGTCCAGCCGAGCTTGGCCACGGGGGTGCCGCCGGCGGCTTCGACCAGCTCACGGGTGGTCGGCGCGTGCAGGCCCGGCAGGGCGCCCGGCGAGCTGTCGGTGACCGTGACGTCGTAGCCCTCGAACACCTCCCGCAGGTGCTGCTCGGCCTGCTCGGGCGTGCGGTCGGGGGCGAAGCGGTGGTTGACCGTCAGCACGGCCTCGTCCGGCACGACGTTGCCCGCCACGCCGCCGCTGATCCGCACGGCCTGCAGGCCCTCGCGGTACCGGCAGCCGTCGATCTCGACCTGGCGCGGCTCGTAGGCCTCCAGGCGGCGCAGGGCGTCACCGATGGCGTGGATCGCGTTGACGCCCATCCACCCGCGGGCGGTGTGGGCGCGCACGCCCTTCGTGCGCAGGTCGATGCGCATCGTGCCCTGGCAGCCGGCCTCGACGGTGCCGTTGGACGGCTCGCACACGATCGCCAGGTCGCCGCGCAGCCACTCGGGCAGCTCGCGCTCGATGCGGCCGAGGCCGTTGCGGACGGCTTCGACCTCCTCGCAGTCGTAGAAGATGAACGTCAGGTCGTGGCGCGGGTCGGCGACGGTGGCGGCCAGGTGCAGCATCACCGCGTCGCCGCCCTTCATGTCGACCGTGCCGCAGCCGTGCAGGACGCCGTGCTCCAGCCGGGACGGCAGGTTGTCGTTGATCGGCACGGTGTCGAGGTGGCCGGCGAGCACGACGCGGGACGGGCGGCCGAGGTTCGTGCGGGCCAGCACGGCGTTGCCGGACCGGGTGACCTCCAGGGCGGTCTGCTCTTCGAGCGACCGTTCGACGAGGTCGGCGAGGCGCGCTTCGTCGCCGGAGACGCTGGGGATGTCGACCAGGGCGGCGGTCAGCTCGACGGGGTCGGCGGCGAGGTGCAAGGTGTCGGCCACCCGGCGCACGTTACCGTTGACACCCGTGAGCACCGCAAACCCCACCGGCGCGTACGGCGTCGGACTCGCGACCGTCACCCCTACCGGCGCCGTGCTGGACACGTGGTTCCCGTCGCCGTCGCTCGAGGACGCGGAGCCCGGTGTGGCGCTGCTGTCGTCCGCGGAGGTCTCGGCCGCGCTCGGCGAGGCCGCGGCCAAGCAGCTCGGCGTGGACGCCGAGCGCGACGTCGAGGTCGTCGGCGTCCGGGTCGGCATCGGCTCGCTGGCCGACGCGCCGACCTCCACCTACGACGTGTGGCTGCGGCTGCACCTGCTGTCGACGCGGCTCGTGCGGCCGCACGGTGCGAACCTGGACGGCGTGTTCGGGCTGCTGAACAACGTGGTGTGGACGAACTTCGGGCCGTGCGCGGTGGAGGGGTTCGAGCAGACCCGGCTGCGGCTGCGCGGGCGCGGGCCGGTGACCGTGTACGGGGTCGACAAGTTCCCCCGGATGGTGGACTACGTCGTGCCGAGCGGGGTGCGGATCGCGGACGCGGACCGGGTCCGGATGGGCGCGCACCTGGCGTCCGGCACGACCGTGATGCACGAGGGGTTCGTGAACTTCAACGCGGGCACGCTCGGCACGTCCATGGTGGAGGGCCGCATCTCGGCCGGTGTCGTCGTCGGTGACGGGTCGGACGTCGGCGGCGGGGCGTCGATCATGGGCACGCTGTCCGGTGGCGGCAAGCAGGTCATCTCGATCGGCGAGCGGTGCCTGATCGGCGCGAACGGCGGCGTGGGCATCTCGTTGGGCGACGACTGCGTCGTGGAGGCCGGCCTCTACATCACCGCGGGCACCAAGGTGACCGCCGCCGACGGCACCGTCGTGAAGGCGGGTCAGCTGTCCGGCGTGCCGAACCTGTTGTTCCTGCGCGACTCGACCACCGGCGCCGTCAAGGTCCTCCCCCGCCACGGCCGGACCGTCGCCCTGAACGCCGCCCTCCACGCCAACGACTGACCCGAGCGTCGAACGCTCAGGTCCCGCGTGTCGAACCTCCAGGACCCGCGTGTCGAACGTTCAGGTCCCGCGAGTCGAACGCTCAGGTCCCGCGTGTCGAACGCTCAGGTCCCGCGTGTCGAACGTTCAGGACCCGCGAGTTCAACGTTCGGCAAACCGGTCGGTATGCCCGAGCGTTGAATTCAAGGGACCTGAGCGTTCGACTCTCGGGACCTGGGCGTTCGACTCTCGGGACCTGGGCGTTCGACTCACGGGACCTGAGCGTTCGACTCTCGGGACTTGAGCGTTCGACTCTCGAGGGTCAGGAGGTCAGGCGGGTGGCGGCGGTGGAGATGGCGGCGTCGGAGGCCGTCAGGGCGATGCGGACGTGCCGGTCGCCCGTCGGGCCGTAGAACGTACCCGGGGCGGCCAGGACGCCGCGGTCGGCCAGCCACGAGACGGTGTCCCACGCGGGCTCGCCGGCCCGGGTCGACCACAGGTACAGCCCGGCCTCCGAGTGGTCCACGGTGAAGCCCGCCGCCGTCAACGCCGGCAGCAGCACGTCACGCCGCGCCCGGTACCGCTCACGCTGCTCGGCCACGTGCGCGTCGTCGTTCAACGCCGCCGTGATCGCCGCCTGCACGGGCCGCGGCACGATCATCCCGGCGTGCTTGCGCACCTCCAGCAACGACGCCACCAGCGCCGGGTCGCCCGTCACGAACCCCGCCCGGTACCCGGCCAGGCTCGACGACTTCGACAGCGAGTGCACGGCCAGCACCCCGTCCAGCGACCCGCCGTTGACCGACGGCCGCAGCACGGACACGGGCGACGCCGTCCACGCCAACGCCAGGTAGCACTCGTCGGACGCCACCACCGCGCCCACCGCCCGCGCGTCGGCCACCGCCTGCGCGAGCTGCGCCTCGGGCAGCACCCGACCGGTCGGGTTGGACGGCGAGTTCAGCCACACCAGCGACGTCCCGACCGGCGGCGGCTCGCCGTCGGCCAGCCGCACCACCGTGGCACCCGCCAGCCGCGCACCCACCTCGTACGTCGGGTACGACAACGCCGGGATGGCCACCACGTCGCCCGGCCCCAGGCCCAGCAACGTCGGCAGCCACGCCACCAGCTCCTTCGACCCGATCGTCGGCAGCACCGCCACCGGGTCGAGCCCCGGCACGCCGTGCCGCCGCGCCAACGCGCCGACGACCGCCTCCCGCAACGCCGGCGTGCCGTGCGTGGTCGGGTAGCCGGGCTGGTCGGCGACCGTGCCGAGGGCGTGCCGGATCAGCTCCGGGACCGGGTCCACCGGCGTGCCGATGGACAGGTCGACCACGCCGCCGGGGTGCGTGCGCGCCTTGGCGGCGTGGTCGGCCAGCGAGTCCCAGGGGAAGTCCGGGAGCCCCCGCGAGGTGCGGGAGGTCACTCGTGCGACGCCTGCGGGGGGAGAGCCTTGATGAACGCGGGGTCGGCGCTGACCTTGCCGACCTTCGAGGCGCCGCCGGGGGACCCCAGCTCGTCGAAGAAGTCCACGTTCGCCTTCGTGTACTCCTTCCACTCGTCCGGCACGTCGTCCTCGTAGTAGATGGCCTCGACGGGGCACACCGGCTCGCAAGCACCACAGTCGACGCACTCATCCGGGTGGATGTAGAGCATCCGGTCGCCTTCGTAGATGCAGTCGACGGGGCACTCTTCGATGCACGCCTTGTCGAGCACGTCCACGCACGGCTGGGCGATCACATAGGTCACTGCGCTCTCCTGCTCTTGTTCTGGTCCACACCGCGCAAGCCGGAGAGTACGCGGCGGAGTCGATTGTCCAACGCTCAGGCTTGCCTTATCGGCACCGTGGTTCAGCTCACAGACCGCCGCTCACCTGCGCGGGGCACGATGCGGGGGTGCGGGGAGTGACCGAGTTGGAGCAGCGGTGCGCGGACGCGTGGCCGGCACTGGTCGACCGGCCGCTCGGGCAGTGGCGGCTGAGGGCCGCGGGCGGGTTCACCGGACGGGCCAACAGCGCCCTGACCACGGGTGATCCGGGTGTCCCGGTGGCCGACGCGCTGCGCGTGGTGATCGACTTCGCAGCCGCCAACGCGATCAGGCCGACCGCGCACGTGGTGGTCGGCGCCCCCGCCGAGGAGGGTGTCGCGGCGGCCGGGTGGCGGGTCGATGTGGATCACCCGGGCGGCGCGGAGTCGCTCGTGATGACCGGTCGGTTGGATGGGTTCGCCACTCCGAAGGCAGCCGACGTGGACATTTCGGACACCGGATCTCCCGGATGGTGGGAGCTGGCCGCCCAACCCGACCCCACCCCCGCCCAGCGGCACGTGCTGGCGTCCGGCGACCGGGTCGGCTTCGGCGCGGTCGTGCGCGACGGGCAGGTGCTCGCCGCCGTGCGCGGCGCCGTCGTCGGCGACCTGCTGCACGTGGCGCGGCTCGCCGTCCGCCCCGAGGCGCGCCGGCTGGGCCTGGCGCGCGGCCTCATGGGCGGCCTCGCGGCGTGGGGCCTGGAGCACGGCGCCACGACGTGCGCGCTCCAGGTGGCCGAGCACAACAAGCCCGCGATCACGCTCTACGAGTCGCTGGGCTGCGTCGAGCACCACCGCTACCGCTACTGGGTGTCGAACCACGCGTAGGCGGCCCTGCGGACGCGTTTCAACGCCGAGCGCTCGCCGAAGTAGTCGCCCACCACGCCGACGACCGGCAGCATGCCCAGCGCCTGGTGGTACAGCCGCCCCTGGGGCCGCTTGTCCAGCTCGTCCTCGAGCTTCCAGAGGACCTTGGCGAGCTTCCAGATCGTCGCGCCGATCGCCCGGAACGTGGACCGCTCCCGCAGCTCCTCGGTCAGCGCGGCGGTCTGCTCGTCCTCCTTGAGCTCGTCGACCGGCAACCCGTCGACCTCCCGCTGGAACAGCACGTGCGCGAGCAGCCGCACCCGGTCCTCGGTGGAGGTGAACCCGTGCTCGCCCGCGATCGCCGACAGCAGCAGCCCCTGGCCCGCCGCGCCCAGCGCGGACTGGATCGGCAGCCGGTCGGCCAGCACCCCGCCGACGCCGGGCAGCGCCGCCACGAGGGACACCACCCGGCCGACGCGGTTGAGCCAGAACTCGTCGCGCTGGAGCACGTCCATCCGCGCCCACGCGGCCGTGCCCGGCACCTTCACCGCGGCCAATTGGTCCCACAGCTTGTCCACGAGCCCGCGGTCGGCGTCCCGCTCCACCTCGCGGTCGCGCAGGCCGAGCAGGTTCACGTCGCGCAACGTGTCCAGCAGCGGACCGGTGGCCCGCACGAACGGGCGCAGCGCCCGCACCACGTCCCGGTCAGTGATCGTCTCCGGCACCGGCCGTCCTCCCCATGTGCGCGCCCACGGCGATGGCGCCCGGCAGCGCACCCCCGGCGAACAGCACCAGGGTGCGCCAGTCGTTGAGGAGTACCACGTCGCCGCCCGGACCGAACACGCCGAACAGCAGCAACGTGCCGACCCACACCAGCAGCGGCGACACGGCGCCCACTGTGCGGTGCGCGTACCGCGAGGCGGCGAGCACCAGCAGCGGCGTCGTCACGACCGCGAGCACCACCGTGATCGGGAACGGCAGGTCGTCCACCCGCGGCAGCAGCGTGCCGTCCAGCCGCATCGGCAGGAAGAACAGCTCCAGCACCGCGAGCACGAACGCCGCGACCCCGATCGCGGCGAGAGCCAGGCGATCGCTCAATCCAGCCCCCCGAACAGGTCCTCCTCCGCGCCGGCCGCGGGCCCCTTGGCCAGCACGTAGTACTCGGCCTGCACGACGGGCTGCGCGATGCCGTTGGACAGCGCGTAGCTCGCCCGGCCCGCGCCGTCCTGCCACACGCTGATCTGCGTGGAGTGCGCGCGCAACGCCCGCAGCTTCGCGACCAGGTGCTCGGAGATGTCGATGGTGGTGGTGATCTCGGCGTCGTCGGTGACCGGCAGCTCGCCCTCGGTGGGCAGCCGCCACGGCAGGTCCCCGATCTCGGCCAGCGCCGCCGCGCCCGCCTCGGTCGCCGCGCGCGACGTCACGGCGTGGAACACGCGGTCCACGTCCGTCGCGGCGGCCGTGGTGATCTGGTGGGCGCGGATGTGGTCGGGGTGGCCGTAGCCGCCGAACGCGTCGTAGGTGACGACGACCTGCGGCTTCACCGACGAGATGATCTCGGACAGGGCGGCGACCTGCTCGTCGAACGAGCCGTTGACGAACGCGCGCGGGTGGTCGTTCGCCTCGACGCCCGCCATGCCGGAGTCGCGCCAGCGGCCGATGCCGCCGAGGAACCGGTGGTCGGTCACGCCCAGCGCGGCGCACGCCGAGCGCAGTTCCGCGACCCGGTACCCGCCGAGCTGGTCGGCGTTGGCCGCGGTCAGCTCCCGGAGCGCGGGCGGGATGATCTCGCCCTCCTCGCCGAGGGTGCAGGTGACCACGGTGACGTGCGCGCCCAGCGCCGAGTAGCGGGCGATGGTGCCGCCCGTCCACAGGCTCTCGTCGTCGGGGTGTGCGTGTACCAGCAGCAACCGTGGTGGAGCGGTGAGCGTCACCGGATGAGAGTAATGGGCCGCCGCCGCGCCGACTGCCACAAGGGTCGGGTCCGGCGCAGCGGCGGCCGTGTCAGCTCATCCCACCAGGGCGGTGGGGGCCACTTCGGCGAAGTGGCACGCGGACAGCGTGCCGTTGCCGTCGCCGCGCCGTTCCAGCTTGGGCTCCTCGACGGCGCAGATGTCCTGCGCCTTCCAGCACCGGGTGCGGAAGCGGCAGCCCGACGGCGGGTTCACCGGCGACGGGACGTCACCGGTGAGCACGATCCGCTGGCGTCCCCGTTCGACCTTCGGGTTCGGCACCGGCACCGCGGACAGCAGCGCCTGCGTGTACGGGTGCATCGGCCGGGCGTAGATGTCCTCCCGGTCGCCGATCTCGATGATCTTGCCCAGGTACATGACCGCGACCCGGTCGGAGATGTGCCGCACCACCGACAGGTCGTGCGCCACGAACAGGTACGCCAGGCCCAGGCGCTCCTGCAGCTCCTCCAGCAGGTTCACCACGCCCGCCTGCACCGACACGTCCAGCGCGGACACCGGCTCGTCCAGCACCACGAGCTTCGGGTTGAGCGCGAGCGCGCGGGCGATGCCGATGCGCTGGCGCTGGCCGCCGGAGAACTCGTGCGCGTACCGGTTGCGGTGCTCCGGGTTGAGGCCCACCAGCTCCATGAGCTCGTTGACCCGCGCCTGCACGTCCTTGCCGCTGCCCTCGGGCATGCCGTGGATCTTGAACGGCTCGGAGATCAGCTCGTTGATCTGCCAGCGCGGGTTCAGCGACGCGTACGGGTCCTGGAACACGATCTGCATGTCCCGCCGCACGCCCCGCAGGCCCTTGCCGCGCAGCTTGGTGAGCTCGCGGCCCTCGAACTTCACCGAGCCCGACGTGGGCTTGTGCAGCTGGAGGATGGCGCGACCGGTGGTGGACTTGCCGCAGCCGGACTCGCCGACCAGGCCCAGCGTCTCGCCCGGGTAGAGGTCGAAGCTGACCCCGGACACCGCCTGGACCTGCCCCACCGTGCGCGGGATGATGCCGCCGCCGCGCACCGGGAACGACTTGACCAGGTCCTTGACCTCCAGCAGCGGCGTCTCGCCCGGGCGTCCGCCCGACGCGAGGCCACCGGCCTGGGGGTTGCTGTCAGTCGACGTCATGAGGTCGGCTTCTCCTCTTCGTGCAACCGGGCTTCGACCACGTCGAGGTCCTCGCTCACCGGGATGTCCGGGTTCGCCATGGTCAGCGCCGCGGGGTTCTCGACCACGCCGATCTCGTCGTGGGCGAACAGCCGCTGCGGGTTCTCGATGGTCGCCAGGTGCGCGGAGCGGTGGCACCGCGCGAAGTGGCCCGACCGGTCGGTCTCCAGCAGCAGCGGCTCGGTCTCGCGGCACTCGTCGATCGCCAACGGGCAGCGGGGCGAGAACGAGCAGCCCTGCGGCAGGTTCATCAGCGACGGCGGGGCGCCCTTGATCGGCGTGAGCCGCTTGCCCAGCATGTTCGGGTTCGGGATCGAGCCGAGCAGGCCGACCGTGTACGGCATGCGCTGCGCCTCGAACACCTCGTCCACGGTGCCCTGCTCGACCACCGTGCCGCCGTACATGACCTGCACGCGGTCCACCATGCCCGCCACCACGCCCAGGTCGTGCGTGATGACCATGATGCCCGCGCTCGTCTCGTCCCGGATGCGCAGCAGCGTGTCCAGGATCTGCGCCTGCACGGTCACGTCCAGCGCCGTGGTCGGCTCGTCCGCGATGATCACGTCCGGGTCGTTGATGATCGCCATCGCGATCATCGCGCGCTGCCGCATGCCGCCGGAGAACTCGTGCGGGTACTGCGAGGCGCGGCGGTCCGGCTGCGGGATGCCCACGAGCTCCAACGCCTCGACGGCCTTGGCCCACGCGGCCTTCTTCGACACGTCGTGGTGCGCCCGGTGCGCCTCGGCGAGCTGCCAGCCCACCGTGTACACCGGGTTCAGCGAGGTCATCGGGTCCTGGAAGATCATCGAGACGCCGTTGCCGCGGACCGGCTGCATCTGCTTGTAGTTCAGGCCCACCAGCTCGCGGTCCTTGAACTTGATCGACCCGCCGATCTTCGCGGTCTTCGGCAGCAGGCCCATGATCGCCATCGACGACACGGACTTGCCCGAACCCGACTCGCCCACGATGCCCAGCACCTCGCCGGGGCCGAGGGTGAACGACACGTCGCGCACGGCGTGCACGGTGCCGTCCTCGGTCGGGAAGTCGACCGAGAGGTTCTCGACGCGGAGCAGCTTCTCGCCGCTGCCGGCCGTGTTCTCCCACGCCGAGGACCCTGGCGTGCTCATGACGTCCACCTCACTCATGCCTTCACCCTCTTCTGCCGCGGGTCGAAGGCGTCCCGGAGACCGTCGCCGATGAAGTTCACCGCGAGCGAGATCAGCACGATGAACACGAACGGGGTGAGGAACAGCCACGGGTGCAGCGTCAACTCGTTCTTGTTCAGGCTGATCATCAGGCCCAGCGACGTGTCCGGGCTCTGCACGCCGAGGCCGATGAACGACAGCGCGGCCTCCAGCAGCACGGCCTGCGCGATCGCCAGCGTGGCGTTCACGATGATCACGTCGACGGTGTTGGGCAGGATGTGCCGGAACACGATGCGGAACGTGGACGCGCCCAGCGCGCGGGCCGCCTCCACGAACTCCTTCTCGCGCAGCGACAGCACCATGCCGCGGATGACCCGGGCGATCGACAGCCAGCCGATCAGGCCCAGGTAGAGCGCCACGATCAGCCAGTTGCTGCCGCCGCTGCCACCCGCCACCGACACCACGAAGCTGTTGCGCACCAGCACGGCCGCGATGATCAGGCTGGGGATGACCAGCAGCAGATCGATGAAGCGGCTGATCAGGGTGTCGACCCAGCCCTTCAGGTAGCCGGCCACCGCGCCGAGCACCACGCCGATGACGGTGGACAGCACCGCCACCACGATCGCGATCTGGAGCGAGAACTGCGTGCCGCGGATGATCAGGGCGACCATGTCGCCACCCAGCCGGTCGGTGCCGAACGGGTGGTCGGCGCTCGGCGGCAGGTACCGCTTGAAGCCCAGGTCCGTGTACGGGTACTTCCAGAACAGGCCGCCGAGGAAGGCGAACAGCACCAGCACCACGAACAGGACCAGGCCGACCAGGGCGGCCTTGTGCCGGGTGAACCGGCGCAGGATGACCTGCCACTGCTTGCGCGCCGTGGTCGTGTCGAACGTGCTCGCCTCGCCGCCCTGCTGGGGCGCGGGCGCCTGCGCCACGGGGGAACCGATCTCAGTCAAGGCGAATCCTCGGGTCCAGGAAGGCGTACAGGACGTCCGCGATCAGGTTGAACACGATGATGAACACAGCCGTGAGCATCATGAAGCCGAGCACCTGGTAGGGCTCGATCTTGGTGATGGCCTCGACGATGAACTTGCCCATTCCGGACCAGCTGAAGACCGTTTCGGTGATCACCGCGCCACCGAAACCCGCGCCGATGTTGAGCGAGGAGACCGTGATGATCGGGATGAGCGCGTTGCGGAACGCGTGCCGGAAGATCGACCGCGCCTCCGAAATGCCCTTGGCCTGCGCCGTGCGCACGTAGTCGGCGTTCAGCGTCTCCAGCATCGAAGCCCGCTGGAAGCGGCTGTAGAGCGCGAACTGGATGACCACCAGCGAAATCGTGGGCAGGATGTACGCGCCGCTGTACTGGAACACCTGCTGGCCGAAGCTGCCGCCGAACCCGTCACCCGGCGGACCCGCCGTGATGATCCAGCGGTCGGCACCGATGGACTCCAGCCAGTTGTTCAGCTCGATACCCCCGGCCTTGAGCACCAGGGCCACGCAGAACAACGGCATCGAGAACATCGCGAACGATATTCCCGTCGCCGTGTAGTCGAATATCGAGTACTGTCTCACCGCGCCGATGACGCCGACGACGATGCCGAGCAGCAGCGCGATGATCTCCGCGCCGAGGATCAGCCGCAGCGTCACGCCGAACGCCTTGAGCAGCTCTTCCTTGACCGGCTTGCCCGCGTTGCCGGGGACGACGGACTCGCCCCAGTCGCCGGTCACGAAGTCGCCGGCCCAGTCGACGTAGCGCTCCATGAACGGCTTGTTGTAGCCCGTCCGCTCGTACGCGGCGGCGATCTCCGCCGGTGTCCGGGGCTTCTGGAGCTTCCACTCGCCCAGGGGATCGCCCATGGCGTTGACGAGACCGAAGCAGAGGAATGAAGCGACGATCAACAGCGGAATCGAGATCAACAACCGCCGGATTATGTAACGGAACATGACGAGTCTCTAGTCTCCCTAGGCACCCCCGCGTGCAAGCGTGGGAGCCTACCGGACGCGGACACCGTCCGGGGGGCCGGTGCTTGTGGCACCGGCCCCCCGGCGGTTGGGTAATGCTTTACCTACCTGGACTCACCGAGCCCGGCGTTTACTACTTCTTCTGCCAGGCGTACAGGTTCCAGGTCACACCGCCACCGACACCGATGTACGAGATCGGGCCGATGTCCGCGCTCGACGCCGCGAAGTCGGTCAACTGGAACAGCGGCACGCTGTGCAGGTCGTCCCGCATGATCTTGTCGGCGTCGTTCATCATCGTGACGCGCTTCTGGTAGTCGAGCTCGCTGTTCGCGGCCGCCCACTTCTCCGTCAGAGCGGCGGAGTCGTAGTTGTTGTAGTTGGCCGAGCCGCCCTTGTCCTTCTGCGCGTAGTTGCCGTACGCACCGGCCTTCAGCGGCTGGCCGACCCACGCGAACAGCGCGGCCTCGAACTCGCTCGCCGGGAGGCGCTTGTCGTTGAAGTCGGCCGCCTGGTCGTCGACGATCTCGATGCCGGCCTGCTTGCACTTGTCCTGCAGGATGCGCACGGTGTCCGCACGGCGCTGGACGATCTTGTGGCCCAGCTTGAAGGACGCCCGGAACTCGCCCTTGGTGTAGATGCCGTCGGCGCCCTGCTTCCAGCCGGCGTCCTCGAGGGTCTTCTTGGCCGCCGCGACGTCACCCTTGCCGGTGTCGCTGTAGTGGTCCTCGTAGCCGACCTCGTTCGGCATGAACGTCAGGCTGCCGAGCGGCTTGGCGTTCGGGTCCACGTCCGCGACCAGCTTCTCGACCAAGGCGTCCCGGTCGAAGCACTGGGCGATCGCGGTGCGCAGCTCCTTGTTCTGCTTGAACAGCGGCAGCGCCATGTTGAAGTCGACGTGCTCGTAGGTCTGGCCACCGGCGGCGTAGACGTCGAACGCGCTGTCACCACGCAGCTGCTGCGCGACGGCCGCGTCGGCCTGCGGCGCGATGACCTGGACTTCCTTGTTCTGCAGCTGCTGAGCCGCCGACTGGGCGTCGGTGTTCGTCTTCAGGATGACCTTGGCCGGGCCACCGGGGTTGCCCCACCACTTCTCGTTGCGCTCGAGGACCGTCTGGTCCTTGAGGTCCGCCGAGACGATCTTGTACGGGCCGCCGGACAGCGCGACCGCCGGGTCGAAGCCCCGCCAGCCGGTGGTGTAGAACTCGGCGACCTTCTTGACCGTCTCGTCGTTCTGCGAGGGCAGCACCTTGGTGATGTCCGCGACGCCGGTCTTCTGCTCCAGGACGTGCGCCGGCAGCAGGCTGTCGCTACCCGGCTGCGAGAACAGGGCGCGGTAGTCGGCGAACGCCTTGTCCTTGAAGAACGTGGTGGTGACGGTCTTGCCGTCCTCGGAGCACTCGAGCTTCTCGATGTCCTTGTAGCCCGTGTCGGACGAGTCGAAGATCGAGGCTTCCGTGCCGTCGTCGCCCTTGACCGTGGCCTTGCTGGTCGCGGCCAGCCACTTCAGGTGGAAGTCGTCGCAGTCGATGGCCTCGCCATCGGACCAGACGGCGGCCTTCTGGACCTTCCACTCGATGGTCTGCGGGTCGGTGGACGTGACCTTGATGTGCTCCATCAGGTCGCCGTCGACCTTGATGATCACCTTGCCGTCGACCAGGTCGGTGACGTAGGGCGAGGGCTGCACGTTGGACAGCGCGATGGTGCTCGCGAAGTTGTTCGTGGCACCGATGTTGTTGTTGTAGTTGCTGAAGCCTTCTTCCACGGCGATCGCGACCTCGCCGATGTCCTCCACCTTCGGACGCTTCAACACCTCGTCCGCGCTACCGATGGCACCCGGGTCGGCATCCTGCGGCCCGCTCTGGTCGCCGCCGCCGGCGCCGCCGCCACCACACGCGCTCAGCACGAGCGCGGCACCGGTCAACAGCGCAAGCGCCGAGACAGCCTTTGATCTCCTCATCGACACGTGCCCTCCTAGCACTGGGTTGGAGCGACCGTTTGGGCCGACTTCCACCCATAACCGTGATGTGCCAAACGCGCCCCGAACCGACACACCGTTGCAGCACGATAAGAAGCCGCGCGCGGCACGGTCACTGCCCATCGGCCGATCGTGACCAAAGGGTGACACGTTGGTCGCAGCATGCAACTCCGTCGTTACCGGGCGGGAGCGTTCGTTAACCGGACGACGGGAATACTGTCAATACTGCCCCGCACACGCATCTTGAAGCCAGTGTTTCGGCCAGGTCAACGGTCAACGATCTTCCCGCCGCCAGGCCCGCGCGGTGCTCAGCGGACCGGCGAACGGCGCACCGGCGGTGACGTTCTGCGCGGCCGGCAGGACTACCAGCAGGTCCGCTACCTGGAACAACGGCATCGAGACCGCCTGCTGCCAGAGCACCGGCTCGACGGTCTCGAGCGCGTCGGCGAGCAGCACCTGCCCGCTGAGCGCCTGGTCGATCACCGGCTGGACCGCCTGGTCGCAGAAACCCGACAGATTCGCCGGAATGGGTGTACCGCCGTCCTGCGGGGTGGGCCGGCAGCCGAATGTGGACGCCAGAACGGCCGCGGAATCGCCGGTGTCCACCTGGGGCACGACGGCAATGTCGACCGGCTCATTGGACGCGGCGGTATCCGACAGATCTTCACCGAACAACTCATTGGGCTGCGTTGTCAGGATGCGCGCGGCGATTCCGGACAATGACAGTTGACGCTGAACGCGGTTCGCGACGGTCACGTAGGGCTCGATCCCGGCCGGTGCGGCGATGGTCAACTCCACCGGCTTGTCGTCACGGCCCCACTGCCCGCCCGCCGGTCGGGTGTAACCCGCTTCGGTGAGCAGTTGCACCGGGTCACCGGTCTTGGCGGGCATGGTGGCGACGTACCCGGGCTTGCTCGGCGGGATCACCTGGGCGTCCGCGCGGAGTGCTTCGCTGGGTCCGCTGCGCGAGCCGGCGTCGATCAGGTCGTCCCGGTCGAGCAGGTTCATCACGGCGGTGCGGACCCGGACGTCCTGCATGCGGGGTGACGCCGGCCGGAACAGGAGCTGCACCACTTCCGGGCGCGGCACGACGGCACTCGTGAGCGGGGTGGTCTTGGCCAGTTCGGCGATGTCCTTGGTCGCGATCGCGTCGGCGCGGATGAGCGCGACCTGCGCGTCACCGGAGTTCAACGCCTCGATCGTGTCGTGCTGGCTCGCGCGGCGCAGGACCAGGCGGTCCAGCGCGGGCGGCGCCTCCCAGAACCGGTCGCTGCGCTCGAGGACGATCTCGCCGCGCGGCTGGTCGAGCGAGCGGACCGCGAACGGCCCCGCCGTGGCCGGGAAGCTGTCGGCGAGCGCCGCGCCCCACCCGCCGGGCGCGTCCTTGAGCAGGTGGGCGGGCAGGAGGTTGCGGAACAGGCTGCGCCAGCCGGGGTAGGGCTTGCCGAACACGACCTCGACCACCTTGCCGCCCTCGCGGCTGGTGATGTCGTCGATCAGCCGGTACCCGGCGGGGTCGACCACGCCGGGCTCCTCGCGCATCCGCTGCCAGAGGTACACGAAGTCCTCGGCCGCGATCGGCGCCGAATCCGACCAGCTGGCATCCCGCCGCAACGTGTACGTCACCGTGTACGGCTCCGCGGCCGTCACCTCGGCACCGACCAGCAGGTCCAGGTCGGCCCGGGGACTGCCGTCCGCGTCGGTCCGGAACGTCGAGGGCAGCAGCAGCGAGGCCAGCGCGGTCGTCACGGTGCTCTGGTTGGCCAGCGTGTGCGGGTTGTAGCCGCCCTTGACGTCGTCCACGCCGACGACGACCTCGTTCTGCTTCTCCTTCGGGACGACCGTCATCCCCGGCGTCGACGGCACCAGGGGCGGTGGCGGTGTCGCCGTGCAACCCGCCAGCGCGAGCGCAGCCACCACCGCAAGAACCTTTCGCGTCCCCATGGGTACGAGCGTGCCAGACGTCGCCGGCGGTCGACGCCCAACCCCACGACTCACACCCACCCGAGGAGTGACCCACGCCACCCGTACCGGGATGAGCGACGGGCACCCCGGGCCGAAGCCCGAGGTGCCCGTCAGCAGACCCTATATATCCGTCAGCAGACCGTATATATAAGGAGTAGCCCGGAGCGGAAGGACTCAGCCCCGCAGCTTGTTGCGGCTGCGCTCGCGGCCGCGCTGGTTGGCGTCCAGGATCACCTTGCGCACCCGCACGACCTCAGGCGCGACCTCGACGCACTCGTCGGGGGCGCAGAACTCCAGCGCCTCCTCCAGCGACAGCTTCCGCGGCCGGGCCAGCGTCTCCATCACGTCGGCGGTCGACGTGCGCATGTTCGTCAGCTTCTTCTCGCGGCACACGTTGACGTCCAGGTCCTCGGCGCGCGGGTTCTCGCCGACGACCATGCCCTCGTACGCCTCGGCGCCGGGCTCCACGAAGAAGGTGCCGCGGTCGGCGAGCTGGATCATCGCGTACGCGGTGACCTGGCCGGACCGGTCAGCGACCAGCGAGCCGTTGTGCCTGGTCCGGATCTCGCCGGCCCACGGGCCGTAGCCCTCGGACACCGCGTTGGCGATGCCGGTGCCGCGCGTCTCGGTCAGGAACTCGGTGCGGAAGCCGATGAGGCCGCGCGACGGCACGACGTACTCCAGCTTGATCCGGCCGGAGCCGTGGCCGGACATGTTCTCCATCCGGCCCTTGCGGTTGGCCAGCAGCTGGGTGATCGCGCCCAGGTGCTCCTCGGGGGCGTCGATCGTCAACCGCTCGAACGGCTCGTGCAGCTTGCCGTCGACGGTCTTGGTGACCACCTGCGGCTTGCCGACGGTCAGCTCGAAGCCCTCGCGCTTCATCTGCTCGACCAGGATGGCCAGCGCCAGCTCACCGCGGCCCTGCACCTCCCAGGTGTCGGGGCGCTCGGTGGGCAGCACGCGCACGGACACGTTGCCGACCAGCTCCGAGTCCAGCCGGGCCTTGAGCATCCGAGCGGTCAGCTTCGTGCCGCCGCCGCGACCGGCCAGCGGCGAGGTGTTCACGCCGATGGTCATCGAGATCGCGGGCTCGTCCACGGTGATCCGGGGCAGCGGCTCCGGGTTGTCCACGTCGGCGAGCGTGTCGCCGATGGTGATCTCCGGGATGCCGGCGATGGCGACGAGGTCGCCCGCGCGCGCCTGCTCGGCGGGCACGCGGTCGAGCGCCTCGGTGATCAGCAGCTCGGTGATGCGGACCTTGTGCACGGAGCCGTCCTCGCGGCACCACGCCACGGTCTCGCCCTTGCGGATGCGACCGGCCTCGATGCGGCAGAGCGCGATGCGGCCCAGGAACGACGACGCGTCGAGGTTCGTCACCAGCGCGCGCAGCGGCGCGTCGGCGTCACCCGTCGGGGCGGGAATGTGCTTGAACAGGACCTCGAACAGGACGTCGAGGTTCTCCTCGTCGGGCAGGCCGCCGTCCTCGGGCTGGTTCAGCGACGCCCGGCCGGCGCGCGCCGACGCGTAGACGACGGGCAGGTCGAGCACCGAGTCGTCGGCGCCGACCTCGGTGGCCAGGTCGAGCAGCAGGTCGTGCGCTTCCTCGACGACCTCGGAGATCCGGGCGTCGGGGCGGTCGACCTTGTTCACCACCAGGATCACCGGCAGGCCGGCGGCCAGGGTCTTGCGCAGGACGAACCGGGTCTGCGGCAGCGGGCCCTCGGAGGCGTCCACCAGCAGCACGACGCCGTCGACCATGGACAGGCCGCGCTCGACCTCACCGCCGAAGTCGGCGTGCCCGGGGGTGTCGACCACGTTGATGGTCACCGGGCCGTCGGGCGTCTGGCGACGCACGGCGGTGTTCTTCGCGAGGATCGTGATGCCCTTCTCGCGCTCGAGCTCGCCCGAGTCCATGACCCGGTCGACGAGCTCGGCCCGTTCGGAGAAGGCGCCGGACTGGCGCAGCATGGCGTCCACGAGAGTGGTCTTGCCGTGGTCAACGTGCGCGACGATCGCGACGTTGCGCAGGTCGTTGCGGACCAGCGTTTCCTTGATCGACGCGGTGGCCGTGGGCACGCGGAACTCCTAGAGCTGTCTGTGCGAGGGAAGCCAGGCGCCGGACATGGATCGCGCGCAGCCTGAGTACAGCGTACCGGGCGTGGTGCCCTTACCACACACGGACGGCAGGTGAGGTCAGCCTCACCTACTCTGAGGACACCCGGATGAGTGGAGCACGCCGCGTGGGCAAGGTCAAGGTGAAGAAGAAGTGCTGCCGTTCGACACCGAGGTGCAAGAGCTGTCCGGTGGTCGTGCTGCTCAAGGCCCGGGAGAAAGCCGCGAAGAAGGCGGCGAAGGCGGCGAAGAAGGAGCGCAAGGAGGAGAAGGAGAAAGGCAAGAAGAAGACGGCAGCGTGACAGCGACCGCCCGGCGCGTGCCGGGTGGGACGGATCCGCGCCGCGGTTAACCCATCACCGCTTCGTTCACCCTGGCCAGCTCGGGCGCGGTCCGGGTGGCCTGGAACTCCACCACCTGGTACTTCGCCAGCTTGCGGATCGCGAACGGGTCGGTGGCCAGCAGCGCGTCCAGCTTCCCGCGCACCATCGGCCGGGCGATGATCACGCCGCCGACCCGCGGCACTTGGCGGCCCGAGGCCAGGAAGTACCCGGCCTCGTACTGCTTCTTCAGCCACTCCACGTGGTCCGGGAGGGTGTAGTCGACCTCGTCCAGGGGTGCGGTGTACTCCAGCAGCACGACGTACATAGAAGAAATGTAGACCCGTGACACACCGGGGTCACACGCTAGAATCGCGGCTATGCGCACTCTTTACCCGTTCTGGTGGTCCGCCTTCCGGCGGCCCTGAGAACTGCGCGTCAGACGAACGCAGGCCGCCCGCTGGGGCGGCCTTCGTGCGTTCGGGGGTCCGGTCGAGCGGGCACACCCCCGAAGGGATCACCATGATCAGGCTGTCCGCGATCACCCCGTCCGGCCCCGTCCAGCTGGGCAACTACCTCGGCGCCATCCGGCGGTGGGCCGCCGAGGGCACCGAGGAGGACGTCTACTTCATCAGCGACCTGCACGCCATGACGACGTCGCACAACCCGTCACGGCTGCGGTCGTTGACCCGGGAGCAGTTGGCGGTGCTCATCGCCGCCGGCGTGGACCCGCGGTCGGTGGCCGTGCAGTCCGACCTGGTCCGCGAGCTCGGCGCGTTGACGTGGGTGCTGGAGTGCACCTGCACGTACGGCGAGGCGGCCCGGATGATCCAGTTCAAGGAGAAGTCCGCGGGCCGGTCGTCGGTCCGGTTGAGCCTGCTCACGTACCCGGTGCTGATGGCGGCCGACATCCTGCTGCAGGGGGCGCACGAGGTGCCGGTCGGTGACGACCAGCGGCAGCACGTGGAGCTGGCCCGGGTGCTGGCGCGGCGGTTCAACGGCACCTACGGCGAGGTGTTCGTGATGCCGCGGTCCGTGGTGCCGCCGACCGCGGCGCGGGTGCGCGACCTGGCCGACCCGTCGCGGAAGATGGCGAAGACGGCGAAGGACGCGGCGGGCACGGTGTTCGTGCTCGACCCGCCGGACCTGGTGCGGCGCAAGATCCGGCGTGCGGTGACCGACGACCTCGGCGAGGTGCGTTACGCGCCGGTGGAGCAGCCCGGGGTGGCGAACCTGCTGGAGATCCTGGCCGCGTGCACCGGGAAGGAGCCGGCCGAGCTGGCGTCGTCGCTGTCGGACTACAACGAGTTGAAGGAGGTCACGGCGGACGCGGTGATCGAGGAGCTGCGCCCCGTGCGCGAGGTCACCCAGGGCCTGCTGGACGACCCCGCCGAACTGGACCGCGCCCGCGCCCACGGCGCCGAACGCTCCCGCGCCCGCTGCACCCACCGCCTGGACGCCGCCCTCCGCATGTCGGGCCTGGCCTGACCCGAGAGTCGAACGCTCAGGTCCCGAGAGTCGAACGTTCGCGACCCCCGAATTCAACGCTCAGGTTCGCCGGGCTTGTCCTGAGCGTTGAATTGAGAGGGCCTGAGCGTTCGACACTCGGGACCTGAGCGTTCGACACGCGCGGGTCAGGGGAGGTGGGAGAGGAGGGTCGGGAGGAGGACGCGGTCGGCGGGGAGCCAGTCGACGGTGGTCAGGGTGGCGGAGGTCAGCCAGCGGACGGCCTGGTGGTCGGTCGGGGTCGGGGTGCCGGAGGTCAGGGTGGCGGTGTAGGCGCGGAGGAGGAGGTCGGAGCGGAGGGGGATGTCCGGGCCGATCCCGGCACCCGGGGTGACGGTGACGGAGAGTTCCTCGGCGCACTCGCGGATGACGGCGGCGTGGTCCGTTTCGTCCGGTTCCACGCGACCGCCGGGCAGTTCCCACTTGCCCGCGGCGTCGGGCGGGTAGCTGCGCTGCTGGGCCAACAGGCGGCCGTTGTCGAAGATCGCGGCGGCTACCACCACGCGCGCGCTCAGGAGTTCGACGCTCCGAGCCGACACGGCCGCCGCACGCGCCTCCAGCACCTTGAGAGCCAGACCACGGCCCACCACGACGTCGGCCAGGCGACCGAACGGGCCACCGGGGCTCGACCACTCCACCGAGTCCACCACCATCGTGCCGCCACCGGTGTGCAACAGGTCCGTGACCAGCGTGAACCGCGGCAACGGCCCACCGACCAGCTCCGCCGACACACCCGTGGTGCCCGCCCGCGTCACGACCAGCGTCCCGGTCACCGGCCCCACCGACCCGGCCAGCCGCGCCCCCTCGAACAGCACCGGCGCGCCACCCGTGATCCGCACGCCCAGCCCGCGCACGGCCCGCGCCAGCAACCGGGCGTCCAACAACGCGGCGGCGACGGTCCGCAACGGGGCGTCGACCAGGGTGGTGTTCCTCAGCTCGGGCACGGTCGCACATCCTGTCAGCCGCACGTCACCGGTACAGCGGCCAGCGCACCTCCAGCCGCGCGCCGCCCTCGGGCGACTCCCCGGCCCGGATCGTCCCCCGCCGCCGACGCACGAGGTGCGCCACCAGCGCGAGCCCCAGCCCGAACCCGCCGGTGGCCCGCCCCCGGTCGGACTCGACCCGGTAGAAGCGGTCGAACACCTTCTCCCGGTGCTCCTCGGGGATGCCGTGCCCGTCGTCGTCCACCAGCAACCGCACCTCGCGGGCCGCCGGCAGCACCGAGATCCGGATGAACGTCCGGGCGTACCGGGCCGCGTTGCGCAGCAGGTTGTCCAGCACCAGCTCCACCTCGGTGCGCGCGGCGGAGATCAGGCACGCCGACATGGGCGCGGCCAGCTGCACGAGCAGCTCCGCCTCCCCCAGCCGGTCCACCGCGGCCTGCGCCTGCAGCACCAGGTCGACGGGCTCGGCGCGCGGCAGCTCGCCGGTGTCCGCGCGCGCCAGGATCAGCAACGCGTCCACCAGCGCGGACAGCCGCTCGGACTCCTCCACCACCGATTCCAGCACCTCGATGGAGAAGTCCGGGTCGGGGTGCGCCACCGCCACCTCGGCCTGCGCCCGCACGGACGTCACGGGCGACCGCAGCTCGTGCGCCGCGTCACCGGTGAACCGCCGAAGCCGCTCGGTGGCTTCGTCACGCCGGGCCAGCAACGCGTTCAGCGCCTCCGCAAGCGCTTGCAGCTCGTCCCGCGCGGCCGGCACGGGCAGGCGCTGCCCGCGCGGCAGCTCCGCCGCGGCCACCCGCATCCGCTCCACCGGCCGCAACGACGACCGCACCGCCAGCCACGTCGCGATCCCCACCAGGCCCGCGACCAGCACCGCGGCCACCGCCAGCCACCGCGTGCCGAGCTGGTTCGCCTCGCGGTAGCCGACCAGCGTGTCACCGGCCACGTGCAGCTCGGGCGTGCCGTCCGCGGTGAACACGACCCGGCCGATCCACCGGTGCGCGCTGGGACCGTCGATCCGCAGCACGGGTCCGCCCGCCTTGAGCACGCGGATCTCCGCCGCGGTCAGGTCGGGTCGCGGCCCGCCGTCCAGCGGGTTGCCGGCGGTGTCGAGCACGCGCACCCGCTCGGCCTTCGCCAGTTCCCGGTCCACCGCGCTGACCTGCACGTACCCGATGAGCTGCGGGGCCAGGAGGGTGAACGCGAGCAGGCACAGCAGGGCCACGCCGGTCGCCACCACGGTGATCCGGAACCGCAGCGTCCGCCGCAGCCACCACCGGCGCGGCCACCACCGGCCCAGGTTCACCTGCGCCTGGTCCCCGACGACGCTCCCAGCGCCGCGTCGAGGTCGGGCGTGGACGCCAGGTAGCCGTGGCCGCGCACGGTCCGCACCACCTCGCCCGCGCCCATCGCGTCGAGCTTGCGCCGCAGGTAGCCGACGTACACCTCGACCGCGTTGCGGGTGGCCGCCTGCTCGTCGCCCCACACGGTGCGCAGCAGCTCGTCCTTGGTGACCACGGACCCGGCCCGGCTGGCCAGCACGTCGAGCACGGCGTACTCGCGCGGCGACAGCGACACGGGCTCACCGGCCCAGCTGACCTCGCGCACGGCCCGGTCCACGACCAGCTCACCGAGCTTGAGGCGCCGCCGGGCGAGGTCCGCGGAGTTGCGCCGCAGCAACGCGCGCACCTGCGCGACCAGCACCACGAACGAGAACGGCTTCACCAGGTAGCCGTCGGCGCCGAGGTCGAGGCCGTCGGCCTGGTCGACCTCGCCGTCCTTGGCCGACACCATCAGCACGGGCGTGCGCACGCCCTCGGCGCGCATCCGCTGCAGGACCCGGTAACCGGACAGGCCGGGCAGCATGATGTCCAGCAGCACCACGTCGAACGCGCCGGTCAACGCCACCCGGAGGGCGTTCGGGCCGTCGGCGGCCGTCACCACCTCCATGCCCTCGGCGGACAGGCCGCGTTCCAACGCCCGTCGCACGCCGATCTCGTCGTCCACAACCAGCACCCGTGGTCTCACGCCCCACAGCATGCCCCGTGAGGAGGACAATCGGCGCGGGAGTCTCAGTGCGCTCTCAGCGTCCGGGCCGCTCTCAGCTCGATCTCAGGGCGTGCGGAGCAGTGTCTGGGGTGTCGGGTCGCAAGGGGCTGCCCGGTGGAGGAGGGACACATGAACCGGAGAAGGGTGACCGTCGTGGCGGCGGCGGTCGGCGTGGTCGCCGGCGCGACCGGGCTGGGGCTGCTCGCGATGCCCGCCGGCGCGGGGCCCGCACCGGTGCTGCCGGACGTGAGCGCCGAGGCGCTGGTCGAGTCCGTGCTCAACGCGAAGCCGGCCGCGTTCGGCGGCACCGTGGACGTGGACAACGACCTGGGCATCCCGGCCATCGCCGGCGTGCCGCAGCTGTCGGACGGCGCCAGCAACCTGCGGATCTGGACCGACGGCCAGGGCAAGGTGCGGGTGCAGCTGCCCGGTGGCGACTCCGAGCGCACGTTCGTCGACGACGGGCAGACCGCGTGGCTGTGGGACTCCGCCGAGCAGACCGTGACCAAGCTGCCGCACGGCTCGTTCGAGCAGGCGCACCCGGACCTGAGCGGTGAGCCGAAGGCCGCGCCGACGGACCCGGTGACGCTGTCCCGGCAGGTCGTGGCGGCGATCCAGGAGTTCAGCGACGTCACGGTCGACGGCACCGCGCGGGTGGCGAACCGGCCGGTGTACGAGCTGGTGCTGACGCCGAAGCCGACCGAGAAGACGGTGCTGCGCGAGGTGCGCGTCGCGGTCGACTCGGAGCTGCGGGTGCCGCTGCGGGTGGCCGTGCTGACCAACGGCACGGACGCGCCCGCCGCGCAGGTCGGGTTCTCCGAGCTGGCCGTCGGCCCGCAGGACGCGTCGCTGTTCGCGTTCACCCCGCCCGCCGGGGCGAAGGTGACCGAGCCGGAGGTCGACGCGCCGTCGGCGGAGGACAAGGCGGCGGCCGAGAAGGCGTTCACCGAGGCGAACCCGCAGGTCATCGGTGAGGGTTGGGACGTCGTGCTGGCCGCGCGCGTGCCGCAGGACGCCCTGGCGGGTCTCGCGGAGGCGCAGCAGCAGGGTCGGGGTCAGCGCGAGGGCCGCTTCCAGGACCGCGGCCAGGGCGAGGACGTCGACGTGCAGGGCCTGATCAAGCAGCTCGGCAAGCAGGTCAGCGGCTCGTGGGGGTCGGGCACGCTCGTCACCACGCGGGTCGGTGGCGTGCTGATCACCGACGACGGCCGGGTGGCCGCGGGCGCGGTGCCGGAGCAGGTGCTGGTGGACGCGATCGGCCAGGTCAAGTGACCACCTCGACCAGCGCGCGGGTGGAGTCGGCCACGGCCGGCTCCACCCCGGTCCTCGCCGCCCGGACGCGGGGACTGCGCAAGGTGTACGGGCGCACGGTCGCGGTGGACCGGGTGGACCTCGACGTGCCGCGCGGGGCGGTGCTCGGGATGCTCGGCCCGAACGGGTCGGGCAAGACCACCACGATCCGCATGCTGCTCGGGCTCGTGCGGCCGACCGAGGGGGAGGTCGAGCTGCTGGGGAAGGCGTTGCCCGACGGCGCCGCGCAGGCGTTGCCGCACGTGGGCGCGCTGGTCGAGGGTCCGGGGTTCCACCCGTTCCTGTCGGGGCGGGAGAACCTGCGGCGGGCGGCGGCGTTCGAGCCGCTGCTCGCCACGGGTGACATCAAGCAGGCCGTCGAGGACGCCTTGGAGCGGGTCGGCCTGGCCGCCGCCGCGCACCGGCGCTACCGGGGGTACTCGCTGGGCATGAAGCAGCGGCTGGGGCTGGCCTCGGCGCTGCTGGTCAAGCGGGAGCTGATCGTGCTGGACGAGCCGACCAACGGGCTGGACCCGGCGGGCACGCGCGAGGTGCGCAAGGTGATCGCGGACCTGCACGAGGCGGGCAGCACGGTGGTCGTGTCGTCCCACCTGCTCAGCGAGATCGAGGCGACGTGCACGCACGTCGCCGTGCTGCACCGGGGAACCGTGGTGGCGCAGGGCGAGCTGGCCGAACTGCTGCACGCGGACAGCAGCTCGCTGCTGGTCGTGACGCCGGACGTGGACGACGCGCTGAACGCGTTGCGCGCGGGCCGGATCTCGGCGCGGCCGATCCCCGCCGGTGGGACCGGCGACGGGACCGCTCAGGGCGTGCGCATCGAACTCATCGGCACGACCGCGCCCGTGGTGGTGGAGACGCTGGTGCGGGCGGGGGTCGCGGTGCACGAGGCGCGCCGGCACCGCACCGGGCTGGAAGACCTGTTCGCCCGGCTCACCGAGGCCGAGGAGTCCGAGCACAACCTGTCCGCGGTGGACACGATCGAGGAGGGTGCGCGATGAGCGCGCTGGTCGCCACGCGCGCTCCGCTGGGCAGGCAACTGCGCTCGGAGCTGCGCTGGATCCTGCGCCGGCCGCGGACGGTGATCGGGCTGGCGTCGCTGTGCCTGGTGCCGGTCCTGGCCGGGATCGGGCTGTGGTTCGCCGCGGACGGCGACGGCGCCGCCGGACCGGGGTTGGCCGCGATCATCGAGGGCAACGGCCTGGTGTTGCCGGTGTTCACGTTGTTCCTGGCCCTGCCGCTGCTGCTGCCGCTGGTGGGTGCGATCTGGGCGGCCGACGGGCTGGCGGGCGAGGCGCAGCACGGGACGTTGCGCGGGTTGATGATCTCGCCGGTGGGCCGGCTCAGGCTGCTGGGCATCAAGGCGTTCGGCGTGGCCACCATGACGCTCGTCGCGGTGACGCTGATCGCGGTGGTCGGTGCGATCACCGGCGTGGTGCTGTTCGGCGGCGAGGGGATGCTGACGCTGTCGGGGTCCACGCTGTCGTTGGGCGCGGCATTGGGGCGGATCGTGCTGACGATCCTGCTGGTCACCGTGCAGGTGTGGGGTGTGGCGGCGATCGCGATGGCGATCTCGGCGTGCACCGAGCACCCGTTGGTCGTGATGGCGGCGACGATGGCCGGCGTGATCGTGTTCGCCGTGCTGGGCGTGTTCAGCGCGTTGGACTGGCTGCACCCGTACCTCATCACGTCCGCGTGGGACGGGTTGATCGACGTGATGCGCGACCCGCTGCCGACCGAGCAGCTCTGGCGCAGCACGGCCTTGGCGGGGTGCTACGTGCTGATCGGGATGTCGCTGGCGGCAATGCGCTTGGCCACCAAGGACAGCTAGCCGACGATCGGGCCGTGGTCGGGGCGAACCGGTTGGTGCTGCGGGGGATCGCGCCCTCCGATGTGGACGATGTGGCCCGGTCGCCGGCCGAGCCGCGGGTGATGCGGTACATCGAGGACGGCAGGCCGGTGTCGCGGGACGACGTCGAGCGGGTCGTGCTGCCGGAGGGCGCGTCGGCGCTCGTCGGGCACGCGCGGGCGGTGAACGCGGGGTCGCGACGGGTGCCGGAGAAGGTCGGGCCGCGGCACGTGCGGACGTTCCACGAAGAGTGGCCCGAGTACGTCGAGGGTGCCGAACACGGTGATGTGGAATATGCCCTCGACCTCCATTCTGACACGTCGGAGGGAATTTCCGGCGCACTTCGGAACACCGAACCGAAATAGCCGCCGAAATGCGGTCGAAGCGTCATCACGATTACCGTGTTGGAAGTATCACCGCTGGTCAGCAGCTTGCGCACACAGACTTATCCGCCTAGCAAATCCTTTGCGCGACGGCCGCGTTACACCTTTGACTCCGATCGAGTGATCTCCTTCTCCAGTCGGTATCACCGCCCCTTTCCCGCCGTCCTCCTCGCGTGCCGCCGGCCCTGTCCGGCGGCGCAGAAGGAGGACTAGGCATGTCCACCAGACATCGGGGAGCGACGCTGCTCGCCCTGTCCGGCTTGGTGGGCGCCGCGGCGCTCACCGGCGCCACGGCGGCCACCGCCGCGGCCGACGCCCTGCCCATCTACGCCGTGCGCTCGGAGGGCCTGACCCAGGACCAGGCGACCGCCCTCCAGCGCGCGTTCGGCCTCAGGACCGTCGAGCGCACGCCCGAGGGCGTCGTCACGTTCACGGACGAGTCCCGGCACCTCAAGGTGCCCGGCATCGACCGCGGTGCGGGCACGCCCGACGAGAGCGGCCGGGCCACCACGCTGACCCAGCTCGACCTGACCACCATCCGGGGGCTGCGGGCCGTGCCCCTGGCCGACGCGACCAAGCGCGTCACCGAGGCGCTGCGCGGGGTCGGGCTGCTGCCCGCCGAAGCCACCGCGAGCGCGTCGTTCACGACGATCGACATCCACGACGCCAACGGCACCGCGGTCGTCAGCGCCCCGCTGGACACCACGGTCACGTTCGCGCTGCGGCTCGGCGGCCTGCCGCTGGAGGGGCCGGGCTCCAAGATCCGGGTCTCGCTGGACGGCTCGGGCGCCGTCACCCAGCTCACCTACGCCACCCGCGTCGTCACCGCCGTCGGCACCAAGCCGGTCCTGACCCTGGAGGACGGCCGGCGCGACTGCGCCAAGGCGCTGGGCGCCAACCCGCTGGGCTCGGTCGAGTACGCCTACGCCAACAACATGCTCGGCACCGGCACCACGCACCTGGAGCCGTACTTCCGCTGCCAGGCCGCGGAGACGGGCGAGTCGGCGCCGCTGATCTACCTGCCGGCCGTCGTCGGCAGCACGGCCCCGCCGCTCGACCCGAGCGTCCCGCCGCGCTCGGCGACCTCCTCCACCTCGCCCGACCTGGGCACGCGCTGGGTCACCCGGATCGACGTCGGCAGCTCCGGCACGGGCACGTGCCAGGGCATCCCGAGCATCCCCGCCGACATCACCGGCTTCAACAACCAGTTCACCAGCGCGGGCATCCCGGTGCAGTTCAGCTGGACCGGTGCCAACTCGTGGGAGCAGGACTTCAAGGACCCGATGTTCCCCGGCGGCCAGGACCACCTGTACGCCGATGACGTCGACATGACCTACTTCCGCGGGCTCGGCGGCCCGTTCGGCCTGTCCTTCGCCGGGTGCAGCTCCGTCTCCGACAACTACCTGCGCAACACCGAGGCGCGCTGGGGCAACCGGGACGCCGAGTGGATGAGCCTGCACACGCCCAACCTGCTCCAGCCGACCGCGAGCGGCCAGGCGTGGTGGCAGCGGTGGGGCCAGGCGTTCCGCGGGCTGCACCAGATCAACAGCTTCGAGACCGGCGTCGTGCAGTGCGGCGCGTTCGGCTCCCGCTACGGCGACTACCTGCTGCGCCACCGCCTGCCGGTGCTGCGGGCGTGGTCGCGGGCGGCGATCGACACCCAGCCGTCGTGGGTCCGGTGGGCGACCATGGGCCCGATCGGCACCTCGTGGATCGCGAACTTCAACGACCACTTCTGGGGCGCGGGCCCGGTCGGCCCGGACACGCTGCCCAGCGTCGGGTACTGGAAGATCTCCGGCCTGAGCTGACCGACCGCTGACGCGGGGGTCCCGGACCGGGGCCCCCGCGTCGGCGGGCGTCAGCCGATGACCGCGACCCCGTCGTGGTCGACGGCCAGCGTGACGTGGTCACCGGGTGACGGTGGCTCGGCGACCGGGGCCACGGCCTCGAAGTCGTCACCGCCCAGCCGCACGAGCAGCCGCACGTGGTCCCGGCGGTGGACGCGGGCCAGCACCTCCGCCCCGATCGGCCCGGCCGGGTCGACCCTCAGCGCCGTGGCGCGGAGGCCTACCCGGGCGTGGACGCCCACGAGGCGGTCGGCCTCGTCGGGGGCGAGGACCCGGCCGCAGCCCAGGAAGCGCGCGGTGTCCACGTCGGCCGGGTGCCGCCAGACCCGGGACGGTTCGCCGACCTGCACGATGCGACCCGCGCGCATCACCGCCACCCGGTCGGCGAGGGTGAACGCCTCGTCGTGGTCGTGGGTCACGACCAGCGCGGTGGCGCCCGCCTCGCGCAGCAGTCGGGCCAGGTCCAGGGCCAACTGCTCCCGCAACGCCCGGTCGAGGGCGGAGAGCGGTTCGTCGAGCAGGAGCAGCCTCGGGTGCGGCGCGAGGGCGCGGGCCAGGGCCACCCGTTGCTGTTCGCCGCCCGACAGCTCGGTCACCCGGCGGTCGGCGTAGCCGGAGAGGCCGACCAGCTCCAGCAGCTCGGCCACGCGGCGGTCGCGCGCCCGCCGGTCCACCCGGCGCATCCGCAGGCCGAACGCGACGTTGCCGGCGACGTCGCGGTGCGGGAAGAGCTGGCCGTCCTGGAACACCAGGCCGAAGCCGCGCCGGTGCACGGGCGTCCCGGCGAGGTCCGCGCCGTCCCACGACACGGTGCCGGCGGCGGGGCGCTCCAGCCCGGCCACGGTGCGCAGCAGCGTCGACTTGCCGCACCCGGACGGCCCGAGCAGCGCCACCACCTCGCCGTCCGCGATCGACAGGTCCACTTCGGACACGGCCGCCACCGGTCCGTAGTGGACGGTCAGGCCGGCCAGGCGCAACGACATCAGAACTCCCCGCCGCTCGGCACGCGCAACCGCTCGATCACCAGCACGGCCACCGCGGTCACCACCATCAGCAGCGCGCACGCCGCGTAGGCCATCTGGCTGTTCAACTCCCCCGGCCGCGACATCAGCCGCGCGATCACCACCGGCAACGTCGGCGCGTCCGGCCGGACGAGGAAGCTCGTCGCGCCGAACTCGCCCAGCGCCACCACGAACCCGAACCCGGCCGCCGCGAGCAACGACCGCGCCGCCAGCGGCAGGTCCACCTCGCGCCACACCCGCCACGGGCTCGCGCCCAACGTCGCCGCCGCCTGCCGCAGCCGTTCGTCCACGGCACGCAGCACCGGCAGCACGATCCGCACGACCAGGGGCGTCACCACCAGCGCCTGCGCCAGCGGCACCAGCAGCGGCGACGTGCGGAAGTCACCCGGCAGGGCGTCCATCGTGATCAGGTAGCCGAAGCCGACCGTCACGGCGGACACGCCCAGCGGCAGCATCAGCGCCGTGTCGAGGGTCTCGGCGAACCACGTCCCGTGCCGCCGCAGCCCGACCAGGACGACCGCCGAGGTGATGCCGACGACCAGCGCCACCAGGGTGGCGTCGGTGGCCGTGCGCAGGGAGTTCACCGCGGCGTCCAGTCCGGAGACCGCCAGCGTGCCGCGCTCCCCCGTGCCCGCCAACGCGGCGTAGCCCGCGAAGCTCCAGCCGTCGTCGGTGGCCAGCGACCGCGCCACCAGCCCCACGACCGGCGTCAGCAGCGCCGCCACCACCAGCCACGCCGCCGCGACCACGCCCCACTCGCCGCCGGTGGGCCGCCGGGCCGGCTCGACCCGCAGCGACAGGGCCCGCTCCCGCCTGCGCCGCGCCGCGCCGCCGATCACCAGCACCGCGATCACGGCGACGAACTGCACCAGCGACAACGCCGCCGCACCCGGCAGGTCGAACAGCTCCACGGTGCGCAGGTAGATCTCGGTCTCCACCGTGCGGTACCGCGCGCCGCCGAGCACCAGGACCGCGCCGAAGCTGGTGGCGCAGAACAGGAACACCACCGACGCCGCCGACCCGATCGCGGGCGCCAGCGACGGCAGCACGACCGAGGTGAACGCGCGGACGCGGGACGCGCCCAGGGCCCGTGCCGCGTCCTCCGCCCGCCGGTCGACCCCCGCCCACAGGCCGCCGACCGTGCGGGCGACCACGGCCACGTTGAAGAACGCGTTCGCCAGCACGATCGGCAGCACGCCGCCGTCGGGCCACAACGCCCGGAACGCCAGCCCCACCACCACGGTCGGCAGGACGAACGGCACCATCACCGCCGCCCGCACCAGGCCCGTGCCGCGGACCCGGCAGCGGGCCAGCAGGAACGCCACCGGCAGGCCCGCGACCAGCGCCAGCACTGTCGCCGCGGCGGCTTGGCCGAGGGTGAACGCGACCAGGTCCCAGGTGTCGGCGCGGGCCAGCACCGGCAGCACGCCGCCCTCGCCCACGCCGAGCGCGACGATCGCCACCACCGGCCACGCGAAGAACACGCCCAGGAACACCAGGGGCAGCAGGGCGGCCAGCGACCAGGCCAGGCGTGGGCTCAGGGCGCGTTTCAGCCCTGCACCAACGTGCGCCACTGCTGCACCCACCGCTCGCGGTTCGCGTCGACCTCGGCGGCGGGCAGCGACCGGGAGCCTGCGGGCAGCGGTGCGGCCTTCGTCCACGCCTCGGGCAGCGTGACGCCCTCGCGGGACGGGTAGACGTACATCTGGCCCGGCACGTCGGCCTGCACCTGCTCGCCGAGCAGGAAGTCCACGACCTTCCCGGCGTCGTCGGGGTTCTTCGCGCCGTTCAGCACGCCCGCGTACTCGACCTGGCGGTAGCACGTGTCCGGCAGCGCCTTGGTGCGCGGCGTGCCGTCGTCACCGATCTCCGCCGACGGCGACGACGCGTACGACACCACGATCGGCCGAGACCCCTTGCCGCTGGAACCGGAGAAGTCCTGCGTGTAGGCCTCTTCCCAGCCGCTGACGACCTTCACGCCGTTGGCCTTGAGCTGACCCCAGTAGTTCTGCCAGTTCTGCTCGCCGAACACCGCGATCGTGTTCAGCAGGAACGCCAGGCCCGGTGAGGACGTCGCCGGGTCCTCCACCACCAACATGTCCCGGTACTTCGGGTCGGCCAGGTCGGCGAGCTGCTTCGGCTCGCCGATGTCCCGGAGCGCGGCGACGTCGATGTTGAGGCACACGTCGCCGACATCGACGGCGTGCAGCCGGTTCGGCGGGTCGAGCTCGTAGCGCTGCGCGCCTTGCCGCGCCTCGGGGCTCGCGTACTCGGCGAACACGTCCTCCTTCAGCGCGCGCGAGGCGAACGTGGAGTCGACGCCGAACACGGCGTCGCCGATCGGGGCGTCCTTGGTCAGCACCAGCTTGTTCGTCAGCTCACCCGCGCTGCCGGAGGCGAGGGGCTTGATCGTGATGCCGGTGTCGGCCTTGAACTCCTCCAGCAGCTCGGGGCTGATCGCGAACGAGTCGTGCGTCACCAGCGTGACGACCCGCTCCCCCGGCGGCGGCGCGTCGGAGGTGGTGACCGAACAAGCGGTGAGCAGCGCGAACGCGCTCACGACGGGCAGCACTCGACGGAGCATCATCTCTCCCTACACCGGCATGACCCGGATCAGGTTGTACGGTCGAAGGCTCACGCGCCTTCCTCTCAGCCCGGCGCACCGGACTCCCGTGGCGAACGGGCAGCTTACCGCGCGCGGTGGCACGATCGGGGTCATGGCCGAACTGCTGACCGACGACCAGGTGACCGCCGCGCTGACCTCGTTGCCGTCCTGGCGGGCGCAGGACGCCGCACTGGTGCGCACGGTGGAGCTGGAGAGCTTCGCCCGGGCGCTCCAGGTGGTGAACCGGGTGGCGGAGATCGCCGAGAACGACAACCACCACCCCGACATCGACATCCGCTGGCGCACGCTGACGTTCCGGTGCAGCACGCACTCCAGCGGCGGGGTCACCGCGCTGGACGTGTCACTCGCGGAGGAGATCGAGTCGGTCCTCGACGTCTTCCCCTGACCGCCGCGCCACCCGCCCGCGCAGCACGACGGCGATCGTGACGAGCGTGAGCACGCCCACCGCCGGGTACACCCAGCCCAGCGCCGAGTAGTACCAGGGGCGCGGGATGACCCAGATCGACGGCTGGGCCTTGAGCAGGAACGAGATCAGGTAGCTGCCGATCGCCACCAGCCACGCCACCGCGGTGACCGTCGCGAGCCGGTGCCTGGCCGAGTGGACGAGCCACAGCAGCGCCGGTACCGCCCACACCCAGTGGTGGCTCCACGAGATCGGGGAGACCAGCAGGCCGAGGAACTGCACGGACACGATCATCGCCAACGTGTCCCGCGCCTTCACCGAGGCGTGCAGCGCGAACCCGGTGAGCACGGCCGCGACCGCCACGGCGGCCAGGAAGACCGGCCCCGTGCCGATGTCGTAGCCGACCGTGCGGGACAACGCGCCGCGCAGCGACTGGTTGATCGCCGAGCCGACCGGTCCGACCCGCGAGGCGTCGCCCAGCAGGTGGAACCAGTACTGGTTCGACAGGCTCGGCGAGATCGCGTACGCCACCGCGACCGTGCCGAGGAACGCGGCGATCGACCACGCGGCGGCCCGGTAGCGGCGCACGACCAGGAAGTAGAGGCCGGAGATCGCGGGCGTGAGCTTCAACCCGGCCGCGATCCCGACGCCCGCGCCCTGCGCCCAGCTCCGCGCGCTGACCATCGTGCCGAGCAGGAGGGCGGCCAGGACCAGGTTGACCTGGCCGTAGTTCAGCGTGGTGCGGACCGGCTCGACCCACACGAACAGGCCGGTCCACAGCATCGCGCGACGCGGGTCGTCGCTGCCGACGAGCTGGAGGGACTTGCGCGTGACGAACCACAGGCAGGCCAGGCAGGCGAGCTGCCAGACCCAGCGGGCCACGCCCCACGGCACCCACGACAGCGGCACGAAGACGAGCGCGGAGAACGGCGGGTAGGTGAAGGGGAGGGCGAACTGGTCGGAGAACTCCTTGAGCCGCCAGTCGTAGAGGAAGCCGGTGAACAGCTCCGGTGAGGCGTTCCGGTAGACCATCAGGTCGACCATGGTCATCTTCGTCTGGAACGCCACCATCGCCAGGTGGCCGAGCAGGGACAAGCCCAGCACCCACGGCGCGACGGTGAGCACCCGCTGCTCGAGTGTGCGCAGTCCCACTGCCCTTACCTCCACGATCGTGTGAATTACACGACTGTCGGGCCACGAAACGGGGTACCCGGACGTCAAGACGAGTGGGAGATCAACGCAAGGGGATAATTCGCATGACCACCGACATCGTCGTTTTCACCGTCTCCGCCCTGGGCATGCTGGCCACCGCGGGGGGCGTCTTCGCCCTGGCCCGCCACAGCCGCAACCAGGTGCGCTGACGCCTGGAGCACAGTACCTCGGGGCGGTGCGTCGAACGCACCGCCCCGAACTCTGTTCCGGCCCCCGCGACTCGCTGCACGTCACCGTGCCGTTCGAGATCGACATCGACCCGGCGAAGCTCATGCCGTGACGCCCCGTCGGCGGTGCACGCCGGTCAGGTTCAGCCCCTTGGCCGCTCCGCCGCCTTCCGCGTGGCCGACCGCACCGGTGGCCAGGGCGATCACCACGTCGGCTTCCGCCGGCAGGGCCAGCGCGCGCTCCTGCTCGTCGGTCGACCTCGGGGTCACCGCCATGTTCCCGGTGCCACCAACGTGGTGGCAAGATCAGACGTTGAAGCGGAACTCCACGACGTCGCCGTCGGCCATCACGTAGTCCTTGCCCTCCATGCGGACCTTGCCGGCGGCCTTCGCGGCGGCCATGGAGCCGGCTTCGACCAGGTCCGCGAACGAGACCACCTCGGCCTTGATGAAGCCCCGCTCGAAGTCCGTGTGGATCACGCCGGCCGCCTGCGGCGCGGTCGCGCCCCGGGGGATGGTCCAGGCCCGCGACTCCTTCGGGCCGGCGGTCAGGTAGGTCTGCAGGCCGAGGGTGTGGAAGCCGGCCCGCGCCAGGGCGTGCAGGCCCGGCTCGTGCTGGCCGATCGACTCCAGCAGCTCGCGGGCGGACTCCTCGTCCAGTTCCAGCAGCTCCGCCTCGACCTTGGCGTCGAGGAACACCGCGTCCGCGGGCGCCACCATCTCGCGCAGCTCCTTGAGCTTCGCCTCGTCGGTGAGCACGCCCTCGTCGGCGTTGAACACGTACAGGAACGGCTTCGCGGTCAGCAGGCTCAGCTCGCGCAGCAGCTCGCCGTCCACTTCGGACTGCGCGGCGAACAGCGTGCGCCCGCCGTCGAGGACCTCGCGCGCCTGCTGCGCCGCCTCCAGCGCGGGACGGCGGTCCTTCTGCGTGCGGGCTTCCTTCTCCAGCCTCGGGATCGCCTTCTCCAGCGTCTGGAGGTCGGCCAGGATCAGCTCGGTGTTGATCGTCTCGATGTCGGCGGCCGGGTCGACGCGACCGTCGACGTGGATCACGTCGGAGTCGTCGAACACCCGGATGACCTGGCAGATCGCGTTGGCCTCGCGGATGTTGGCGAGGAACTTGTTGCCCAGGCCCGCGCCTTCGGACGCACCCTTCACGATGCCCGCGATGTCGACGAACGACACCACCGCCGGCACCTCGCGCTCGGAGCCGAAGATCTCCGCCAGCTTGCCGAGGCGGGCGTCCGGCAGCGGCACCACGCCGACGTTCGGCTCGATGGTCGCGAACGGGTAGTTCGCCGCCAGCACGTCGTTGCGCGTGAGGGCGTTGAACAGGGTGGACTTGCCGACGTTGGGCAGGCCGACGATACCGAGGGTCAAACTCACGGTGGGTGAGTCTACGCGCCCACGACGCCGTGTCCGATTCCCGCGAGCCACACCCTCCCGCCGCTGGCAGAGTGGGGTGCATGCTCCTCGACGACGAACGCGCCTACCGGGCCGTCGCCGCCCGCGACGCCCGCTTCGACGGGTGCTTCATCCTCGCGGTGCGCACGACCCGGATCTACTGCCGACCGTCCTGCCCCGCCGTGACGCCGAAGCGCCGCAACGCCGAGTTCTACCCGACCGCCGCCGCCGCCCAGTCCGCCGGTTACCGGGCGTGCCGGCGGTGCCTGCCCGACGCCGTGCCCGGCTCGCCGGAGTGGAACCTGCGGGCCGACCTGGCCGCCCGCGCCATGCGCCTGATCTCCGACGGCGTGGTGGAGCGCGAGGGCGTGCCGGGGCTGGCGGCGCGGCTGGGCTACTCGGAACGGCACCTGACCCGCGTGCTGACCGCGGAGCTGGGCGCGGGGCCGTTGGCGCTGGCACGCGCGCACCGCGCGCACTCCGCGCGGTTGCTGATCGAAACGACCGACCTGTCGTTCGCGGACATCGCGTTCGCGGCCGGTTTCGCCAGCGTGCGGCAGTTCAACGACACGATCCGGGCGGTGTTCGCGGCCACGCCGTCGGCGATGCGCTCGGCCCGTGCCGCGACGGGCACCGCGGGCCGCATCACGCTGCGCCTGCCGTACCGGCCGCCGTTCGACGCGGCGGGCCTGCTGGCGTACTTCCGCGCCCACGCGATCCCGGGCGTGGAGCACGTGGCGGACGGTTCCTACGCGCGGTCGCTGCGGCTGCCGCACGGGCAGGCGACCGTGCGGCTGGAACCGGCGGACGGGCACGTGTCGTGCTCGCTGCGGTTGACCGACCTGCGCGACCTGGGCAGCGCGGTGAGCCGGGTGCGGCGGCTGCTCGACCTGGACGCGGACCCGGTGGCCGTGGACGACTTCCTGTCCGCCGACCCGGCGTTGCGCCCGTCCGTCCTCGCCCGGCCGGGCGTGCGGCTGCCGGGCAGCGTCGACGGCGCGGAAACCCTGCTCCGGGCCCTGGGCCACGACGAGCGGGGCGAGGCGCTGGAGCACCCGGACGGACCGGTGACGCACCTGTACCCGGCGCCGTCGGCGATCGACTCGCCGGTGGCGCGGGCGGTGGCGGACGGCACGTTGCGGGTCGACGTCGGCCGTGACGCGGACGAGCTGCACGCCGAGCTGTCGGCGTTCCCCGGCATCGGCCCGCAGGTCGCCTCGTACGTCGTGATGCGCGTGCTCGGCGCCCCTGACATCCCATTGACCAGCGACAACATCGCGTGGCGCCCGTGGCGCTCGTACGCCGCGATGCACTTGAGGAGGACCGCGTGAGCACCGGCCACGTGTCGACCGTCGACACCCCGATCAGCCCTTTCACCGCCGTCGTCGCCATGGACGGCGCGGTCCTGGCCAGCGGCTGGACCGCGGACGTGGACGACCTGCTGCCGCAGGTCTCGCCGTCGCTGCGGCCGACGACCCTGGCCCACCGCCGCGACCTGGGCGCGGTGACCAGGGCCGTGCGCGCCTACCACGCCGGTGACGTGGACGCGATCGTCGACATCCCGGTGCGGCAGCGCGGCGGGGAGTTCGTGCAGCGGGCCTGGGACGCGCTGCGCACGGTCCCGGCGGGCAAGCCGGTCAGCTACGCCGACCACGCCCTGCTGGCCGGCCGCCCGTCGGCGATCCGCGCCGCCGCCACCGCGTGCGCGCGCAACGCGGCCACCTTGTTCGTGCCGTGCCACCGCGTGGTCCGCACGGGCGGCGCCATCGGCGACTTCCGCTGGGGCGCCGACGTGAAGCGGTGGCTGCTCGCCCATGAATCGCGGGTCGCGTGACCGTCGTACACGGTATCAATGGGGCATGGAAAGACGTCGGCCGCGCACTCCCCGCATCGCAGTGCGAAAGCTCCCACGTGGGCGATCCCCGCTCGCACGACCGGCAACCCAGAATCGGAACCTTCTCCGCGAGATCGCGGTACAACTGCCGGCGCTGATCACAGCCTTGGCCGCGATAGGAGCGCTGGTCTTCACCCAGCAATCACTTCGCGCGACGCAGGAACAACTGATCATCAGCCGGAACGGCCAGTCGTCAGAGCGCTTTACGAAAGCGATCGAACAGCTGGGCAACAAGGAATCGATCGACGTGAGAGTCGGCTCGATCTACGCTCTCGAAAGACTGGCGAAGGACTCCGGGACCGACCGGCCAGTGATCATGGAGGTACTGGCCAACTTCGTCCGGACGAGAAGTCCCGCCGTTCAGCAGCCGGATGGGACGTATGCCTGCGCATCGGAGGATCGGGTACCCGCGGACATCGAGGCGGCAGTCGTGGTGATCGGCCGGCGTGACCGCGGCAGGGACGAGAACTTCGTCGACCTCGGACGATCATGCCTTCGCGTACGTGGCGCGAACCAAGCCGACTTCAGTCAGACAATCCTGTACCACTCCGACTTCACCGGAGCCTCCCTGAAACAAGCACGTTTCGTGGGCACTACCGTCCAGCACGCGCGGTTCGACCATGCGATACTCTACGGCGCCAATTTCAGTGGAGTCACCGGAGACGGTGCATCGTTTCGGTTGGCATCCTTGCCCAATGCTACGTTCGATCGGGCAGATCTTCGTGGAGCCGACTTCACCGGGGCCTACGTCGGCGATTCTTCGTTCGACGCGTCCGTGGTGACCGGCACGAAATTCGAGGCAGCCGACCTGACGAGGGTCGACTTCTCGAAGGCCATCAGCTGACGATGGCACGACCACCGTCACCCGCCCGCGATGGGGCGGGGCGGCGGTGTGGGACGACCACGCCCCACGCCACGGGCCTGGTCGGGCGGTGAAGATCAGTCCTCGCCGCGAGGGCGGGGCCGGCGCGGGGGGCGGCCGCCTTCGCGCGGCGGGGCGGGGCGGCGGGGGCGGTCCGGGGAGGTCGACGGCGGCCGGGGGCGCTTGGGGCGGTCCTCGTCGGTCGGTTGGGTCGGGCGGCGGCGGTCGGCCGGGGTGTCGGCGCGACGGTCGGCCGGGGCGTCGGCGCGGTCCGGCCTGGGGCGCTTCTTCGGGCGGTCCTCCGGCTGCTCGGAGCGGTCGGCGGGACGGTCGGCGCGGTCGGCGGCGCGGCGCGGTTTGTCCGGCTTGCGCCTGGCCTCGCGCTTCTCGTCCTTGGTCAGCCGGTTCGGGTCCTTCTGCGTCGTCACCCGGACGATGCCGATGATCACCGTGCACGCGGTCGTGATGGCCATGGCCGGGAAACCGTCGATCAGCGGCTTGCCGAGCGTGAGCCCGATCGACGCCAGGCCGCCGCTGCCGGGCATGCCCTGCGTCAGCACGACCAGGATCGGCACCACGATCGCCAGCACCAGCGGCGGCTGGACGATCGGGCCGAACATCGAGCGCCGCTCGACGAACACGACCGCGCCGACGCAGCCCACGAAGAACGTGACGGCGAACACCCAGCCCACGGTGTGCGCGGCCGAGTTGACGTCGACGAACGTGCCGACGATGGCCACCACGAAAGCGATGAGCACCGCCGCCCACCAGGGCAGACCCCGGAAGCTGCCGAACATGGCGCGGTCGTTCCAGCGGACGGCGGTGTACTCGTCGTCCTCCGGCTCGCTGCGCGAGTCGTCACGCGTTGCAGCGGTCACGCACACGCTCCTAGTTCGGCTCAGTTCCGACACACTCTATTACGCCTCGCGGGCGTCCAAGGGTGCACCGATGCCGGCCTCGTCCGTCCGCCGCACCAGCGGCAGGGGTGTGACGTCGGACGACGCGTTGCTCAACGGCTCCACGGCCGCCCGGAAACCCTCCAACGCGTCCAACTCCCGCCGCCGCGCCGACAGGAACCGCTGCAGGTGCGTGCTCGACAGGTTCACCGCGTCGATCGCGGAGTCCGCGGCCCGGTGCGCGCGCGACGAGGCGGCCCGGACCTGCTCCACGTCGTCGGCCAGCGCCCGGTCGGTCACCGCGAACATCGCCGCCGACGCGATCACCGCGAACCCGGTCGGCCCGCACAGGAACACCCGCCGGTCGAGCAGCCACCGCAGCAGCTCCGGGTCGGTGTCCAGGGCCGCCACCACCGCGCCGTCGTTGGGCACGAACATGATCGTCCCGTAGATCGCGTCGGCCCACCGCTGGTAGCCCTTGCCCGCCAGCTCCGCGGCCCGCGACCGGATGTTGCGGACGTGCACCCGCAGCGCGTCGACGCGTTCGGCCGCGTCGTCGGTCTCCACCGCCTCCGCCCACGTCGCCATGCTCATCTTCGCGTCGACCGGCACCCGCCGACCGCCGCCGACGTTGAGCACGAGGTCGGGCCGCACCGCGCCGCCGCCCGCCACGTCCACCTGCAGGTCGAAGTGGATCCCCTCGCGCAGGCCGAGCACCCGCGCCGTCTCCACCAGCACCTTCTCGCCGAGCTCGCCGCGACCGCTGACCGAGGAGAACGCCACCTCGTAGCGCTGCAACGCCGCCCACTGCGCGTCGCCGCGTTCCCGCTCGGCCCGCACCGCGGCCAGCGCGGCGTCGGTGCGCCGCACGCTGTCCTGGTAGAGCCGCCACAGGAACACCAGCGCGCCCGCGAGCAGGAGCGCCACGACCACCGCCGCCGTGCTGAGGACCGCTGTCATGCCCCGATCATCGCGCACACGTGTCCGACCACACGTTCGAGCGACACGCCGAGCCGCTTGAACGATCGGAGCGCGCGCCGGCCCTAGCGTGGCCGACGTGTTGATCCTGCACACGTCCGACTGGCACGTGGGGCGCACCTTCCACGGCCGTGACCTGCTGCAAGAGCAGGAAGCCGTGCTCGGCGGCCTCGCCGACACCGTGGCGGACGAGCGGGTGGACGTGGTCGTGGTCTCGGGTGACCTGTTCGACCGGGCCGTGCCGAACGCGGAAGCCGTCGCGGTGTGCTCGCGGGTGCTCAAGCGGATCCGGGCGGCGGGCGCGCAGATCGTGATCACGCCCGGCAACCACGACTCGGCGGCCCGGCTGGGCTTCCTGGGCGCGTTCGCCGAGGCGGGCGGCCTGCACCTGCGCACGCGGGTGGCCGAGCTGCACGAGCCGGTGCTGTTCGCCGACCCGCACGGCCCGGTGGCGGTGTACGGGATCCCGTTCCTGGAGCCGGAGACCGCGCGGCACGTGCTGGGCGTGGAGGCGAAGGGCCACGGCGGCGTGCTGACCGAGGCGATGCGGCGGATCAAGCTGGACCTGGCGGCCCGCGCGGGCACGCGCTCGGTCGTGCTGGCGCACGCGTTCGTGACCGGCGGCGAGCCGTGCGAGTCGGAGCGCACCATCGCGGTGGGCGGCGTGCAGGACGTGTCGGGCGCGGTGTTCGCCGGGATCGACTACGTGGCGCTGGGCCACCTGCACGGACAGCAGACGCTGGCCGGGCACCTGAGGTACTCGGGCAGCCCGGTGGCGTACTCGTTCTCCGAGGCGCGCCACCACAAGTCGGTGTGGCTGGTCGAGCTGGACGCGGGCGGCCTGGCCGGGGTGGAACGGCGGTCGCTGCCGGTGCCCCGCCCGCTGTCGACGGTGAGCGGCGCGTTGGACGACCTGGTGCTGGACCCGGACCACGAGCGGGTCGAGGACCACTTCCTGTCCGTGACGCTGACCGACCGGGTGCGCCCGCTGGACGCGCTGCGGCGGTTGCAGCGGCGGTTCCCGCACGCGGTGCACGTGGAGTGGCGGCCGGAGGGCGGGCGGACCGGCGAGCTGCGGTTCGCCGAACGGGTGCGCGGCCGCAGCGACGAGGAGATCGCCTGCTGCTTCGTCGAGGACGTGCGCGGCGACCAGCCCAACCCGCGCGAGCTGGACCTGTTGCGGGAGGCGTTCGCCGCCGCTGCCCGGGAAGGGGACTCGTGAAGCTGCACCGGTTGGCGGTCAGCGGGTTCGGCCCGTACGCGGCGCGCGAGGAGGTCGACTTCGACCTGCTCGGCGCGGACGGCTTGTTCCTGCTGCACGGCGACACCGGCGCGGGCAAGACGACGTTGCTGGACGCGGTGGCGTTCGCGCTGTTCGGCAAGGTGCCCGGCGCGCGCGGCGACGTGAAGCGGCTGCGCTGCGACTACGCCGACCGGGACACCCCGACGTACGTGGAGCTGGAGCTGACCGTGCGCGGCCGGCGGTTCCGGCTCAAGCGCAGCCCCGAGTACGAGCGGCCGAAGAAGCGCGGCGACGGCGCGACCCGCCAGCAGGCGCAGGTGTCGTTGACGTGGGTCGGCGGGTGGACCGGCGAGGGGCACAGCCGCATCGACGACGTGGCCCGCGAGGTCGAGGGCCTGCTCGGGATGACCGCCGAGCAGTTCTTCCAGGTGGTGCTGCTGCCGCAGGGCGAGTTCGCGCGGTTCCTGCGGGCCGAGACCGCCGAGCGGGAGAAGCTGCTGGAGAAGCTGTTCGGCACCGAGCGGTTCCTGGACGTGGAGAAGTGGTTCCGGGAACGCCGGGCCGAGCGCAGGCGGGAGCTCGCGCGGCTCGGCCAGGCGCACCGCGACCTGGTGCAGCGGGTGGCCGAGGTCGCGCTGGAGGACCCGCCGGAGGGCGGCGGCGACCAGGAGTGGCTGAGCTCGCTGCTCAAGCGGCTGGACGAGGCCGAGCGCGAGGCCGACCAGGCCGCGGCGCAGGCGTCGGACCGGCGGGCCGGGGCCGAGGCGGCGTGGCAGGAGGCGCGGGCGCGGCACGAGCGGGTGCGCCGGGTGCGGGAGGCGCGCCGCAACCTCGACCGGTACGCGGAGGTGGAGCCGAGCCTGCGGGCGTGGGTCGCCGAACGGGACGCGGCCCGGCAGGCGGCGGTGGTCGTGCCCGCGCAGGAGCGCGCGGTGAAGCTGGAGCGCGAGCTGGACGCCGCCGTCGCGCACGAGCAGGCGGCGGCCGCCGCGGTGGCCGCGCTCGGCTACCGGGGCACGGACCTGCGCGGCGACGGCGAGCGGCTGCGCGAGGAGGCCGGCGGACTCACGAGCCTGGCCGCCGACGCCGAGCGGCAGCGCGCCGACCAGCGGCGCATCGCCCAGCTGGACCGCGACGTGGCCACCACGTCGCAGCGGCTGGCCGCGCTGGTCACGCAGCTGGACGAGGTGCCGTCGAAGCTGGCCGCCGCGCGGACCGCGGTCGAGGAGTCGGCCGAGGCCGCGGCCAGGCTGCCGCAGGTGTCGGGCCTGGCCGCCGCGGCGGCCGAGCTGCCGCGCGTGGAGCGGGCGTTCCGGGACGCGGACGAGGCGCGGCGGGACGCGGTGGACGCGCAGCAGGCGGCGCGGGAGGCGCTGCTCCGCATCCGCCGGGAACGGCTGGACGGCATGGCGGTCGAGCTGGCCGAGCGGTTGCGGCCGGGCGACGCGTGCCCGGTGTGCGGTTCGGCCGAGCACCCGTCGCCCGCGCAGCCGGTGCTGAACGCCGTGACGGCCGCGGACGAGGACCGCGCCGCCGAGGACGACCAGGTCGCGCTGGACCGGCGGCAGCGGGCCGAGCAGGAGGCGCACCGGCTGGCGGAGCGGCTGGCGCTGCTGCGCGAGCAGCTCGGCGACCGGCCGCCCGCCGAGCTGGAGCGCGAGCACCGGTCCGTGGCGGCGCAGGCCGAGCGGTGGGAGGCCCGGCAGCACGAGCTGGCCGAGCTGGAGGAGAAGGTCCAGCGCGCGCTCGACCAGCGTGGCGCGCTCGAACGCGAACTGGCCGAGGCGGGCGCGCAGCGGGCGCAACTGGTGGAGGCGGTCGAGGAGCGGGGCGCACGGCTGGAGGAGGCGCGCGGCGACTTCCCGGACGTGGTGACGCGCCGGGCGCACCTGAGCGACCTGGCCGACGCGCTGACCGCGCTGGCGACCCGCCGGACGGCCGTGGTCGAGCACGGGGAACGCCTGGCCGACCACCGGCTGGAGGTCGCCCGGCTGGCCGCCGCGCAGGGGTTCGCCGACGTGGCCGACGCCCTGGCCGCGGCCCGCCCGGCCGCCGCCGTCGCCGAGCTGGAGATCCGCATCCGCGAGGTCGAGAAGACCCGGACCGCGGCCGAGAGCACGCTGGCCGAGCTGCCCGACACCGACCCGGACACCGAGGTGGACGTGGCGGGCGCGGAGGAGCGGTTCCGGGCGGCGAGCGCGCACGCGACCGACGCCGCCACCGCGTTGACCAACGCCCGCACGCGGGCCGCCCGCGCCGCCGACCTGGCCGAGCGGCTGCGGACCGCGTGGCTGCGGCTGGAGCCGGTGGAGGCCGAGTTCGCCGAGCTGGACGCGTTGACCGACGTGATCAACGGGCAGGGGCAGAACGCCAAGAGCATGACCCTGCGGACGTACGTGCTGGCCGCGCGGCTGGAGGAGGTCGCGGTGGCGGCAAGCGCCCGGCTGGAGCGGATGAGCCAGGGCCGCTACCGGTTCGTGCACTCGGTCGAGGCCGGTCCGCGCGGCACCAGGGGCGGGTTGGGCCTGGACGTCATGGACGACTACTCGGGGCAGCAGCGGCCCGCGAAGACGCTGTCCGGCGGCGAGTCGTTCCTCGCGTCGCTGGCGCTCGCGCTGGGCCTGGCCGACGTGGTGGCCGCGGGCGCGGTGCTGGACACGCTGTTCATCGACGAGGGTTTCGGCACGCTCGACGCCGAGACGCTGGAGCTGGTGATGACCACGCTGGACGAGCTGCGCGCGGGCGGCCGGGTGGTCGGCCTGGTCTCGCACGTGGAGGAGATGCGGCAGCGCATCCCCACCCGGTTGCGCGTCCGCAAGGCCCGCGGTGGTTCGTCGCTGGAGCTGACGGCCTAGCGGCCCTGCCGCGCACCCCACGACCGAGGGTCCCCCAGCAGTATTACCCGCGTCCAGGAATTGACATCCGGTGACCACTCGGTCGAGTGAGGCACAATTTCTGCGGAGATCTCGGACCGGGGTGGAGCAACCATTTTTCAGCCATTGGGAGCCCCCGATCGGGTGCTAAATTCCCCTTGTCCGCGTTTCGCAAACATCGGACCTGGAGGGGAATTCGCGATGAAAGTCTCGGTCACCAGAACGTTGATCGCCGCAGTGCTGGCCCTGTTCTTCGCGGGCACGTCCGCGGCGGTCGCCGAACCGGAGCAGGCGCAGGCGCAGGACAGACAATGGTCGGGCTGGTACGACCTCGGCGGTGTGGTCACCGCGGGCCCGGCCGTGTCGTCGTGGTCGGCGAACCGCCTCGACGTGTTCGCGCGCGGCACCGACTCGGCCGTGTGGCACCGCTGGTGGAACGGGTCCGCCTGGTCGGGCTGGGAGAGCCTCGGCGGGAACATCATCGACAACCCGGCCGCCGTCTCGTGGGGGCCCGACCGCATCGACCTGTTCGGCCGCGGCACGAACAACCACCTGCTGCACAAGGCGTGGAACGGCTCGTCCTGGTCCGGCTGGGTGGACCTCGGCGGCGTCATCACCGCAGGTCCGGCGGTGTCCTCCTGGTCGGCCGGACGGCTCGACGTGTTCGCCAAGGGCACCGACAACGCGCTGTGGCACAAGGCGTGGACCGGCTCGTCCTGGTCGGGCTGGCAGAACCTCGGCGGTCGGTTCATCGACAACCCGGCGGCCGTGTCGTGGGGGCCCAACCGCATCGACGTCTTCGTGGAGGGCACGAACAACCACCTGCTGCACAAGGCGTGGAACGGCTCGTCCTGGTCCGGCTGGGCGGACCTCGGCGGCGTCATCACCGCGGGCCCGGCCGTGGCCTCCTGGTCCGCCGGGCGACTGGACGTGTTCGCCAAGGGCGCCGACAACGCGCTGTGGCACAAGGCGTGGACCGGTGCCGGCTGGTCCGGGTGGGAAGACCTCGGCGGCACCTTCCTGCACAACCCGGCGGCCGTGTCGTGGGGTCCGAACCGCATCGACATCTTCGTGGCGGGCACCAACAACCACATCTACCAGAAAGCGTGGTACTGATCTCCGGTAATCGCCGCCGGTAACTCACGCTCCCTTTCCCGCAGGCGGGGGAAGGGAGCCGGCGTTCGCCTTTCTCGCGTGTTCATCCCCTGGCGCGTCGTCGCCACGACCGCGTGTCGCCCTACCGGCCACCCGGTGCACGGCGAGTCGCCAACAGCCGGTGCCGGCGGGCGTCCTCCGGCCGGCCCCAGGCCTCGTAGGCGCGCGCCAGGCCGTCGTGGGCCCGCGCCTCCTCGTGCCGGTCCCCCGTGCGGCGGGTCAGCGCCAGTGCCTCCCGGTGGTGCTCGACGGCGCGGTCCGGGTCGCCGGCGGCCGTCGCCAGCTCGCCCAGCGTGTCGAGCACCTCGGCCTCCAGGTCGCGGCTGCCGGTCGCCCGCGCGCCCGCGAGCGCTTCGGCGAGGTGCTTCCCGGCGACCTCGGCGCGGCCGAGCCGCAGGTGCACCAGCCCCAGGTTCGCCTGCAGGTGGTTGACCAGCGCGTGGTCGTTGTCGACGTCCGGCACGGCCGCCATGGCCTGCTCCATGTGCCGCAACGCCTCCTCGTACCGGCCCGACGCCTCGTGCACCAGCGCCAGGCTGCACAGCACGGCCGCCTCGCCGCGGCGGTTCCCGATGGCCCGGGCGATGGCCAGCGACTCCCGGAAGACGCGCTCCGCCTCCCGGTGCCGCCCGAGGCGGCGCAGGACCACGCCCAGGTTCTTCAGCGCCCGGCCGGTGAAGCTCACGTCGCCGGTCTCCCGCGCGACCTCGACCGCCTGCTCGTGGTGGCGCAACGCCTCCTCGTACCGCCCCAACCGCTCGCACGCGACGCCGAACCCGGTGAGCGCGGCACCCTGGGCGACGCGGTCGGCGCGCCGACGACCGGCCGCCAGGGCGTGGGTGTGCAGGGCCAGCGACTCGTCGTGGTGGCCGCGGACGTGGAAGTAGCGCCACACCGCGTCGGCCAGTTCCTCGGCCTGCGCGGCGTCACCGTGCCGGGCCGCGTGCTCGGCGACCGCGAGCAGGTTCGCCCGCTCGGCCTCCAGCCACGCCACCGCCTCGTCCCGGGTGGCCGGCCCGGCCGCGGGGAGCGCCGGTCCTCGCCCGGCGTGGTCCACCGGGTCGAACAGCACCACCGCGGCCGCCGCCTCGCGCACGTAGTGGTCCGCCAGGGCGTGCACCGCCGCGTGCCGGTCGGGGTCCGCTTCGGCGGCGAGACCGCGGGCGTAGGTGCGCAGCAGGTCGTGCATCTGGAACCGGCCGTCGGCCGTGCGCTCCACCAGGTGCGCCTGGACCAGCGCGTCGACGTGCCGGCGGACCGCCGCGTCGGACGAGCCGGTCAGCGCGGCGATCGCGTCCAGGCCGAGTTCGTGGCACGGGTGCGCGCCCAGCAGCCGGAACACCCGCGCCACCGCCGGGTCCAGGTGCCGGTAGGACCACGAGAACGCCGACCGCAGCGCCGCGTGGGGGTCGGTGTCGTCGTCGAGCCGGTCCAGCCGGTCCTGCTCCCGGACCAGCTCGCGGCTCAGCCGCGCCAACGACGCGGTGGGGCGGCCGGTGGCGAGTTCCGCGGCCAGGCGCAGGGCCAGCGGCAACCGCGCGCACAGCTCGGCCAGCGCGTCCACCGCGCCCGGTTCCGCCGCCGCCCGGTCGCCGATCAACGCGCGCAGCAGGTCGTGCGCCTCGGCGGCGGGCAGCAGGTCGAGCCCCAGCCGGGTCGCGCCGTCCTTCGCGATCAGCCCGCGCATCGAGTCGCGGCTGGTCACCAGCACCAGGCAGCCGGGCGAGCCGGGCAGCAGCGGCCGGACCTGCGCGGCCGTGCGGGCGTTGTCGAGCACCACGAGGACCCGCCTGCCCGCCAACAGGGACCGGAACGTGGCGGACCGCTCGTCCAGGTCCTGCGGGAGGTCCCGCGAGTCGACGCCCAGGGCGCGCAGGAAGCCCGCCAGCGCGTCACCCGGACCGACCGGCAGGTCGGGGTCGTAGCCGCGGAGGTTGACGTAGAGCTGCCCGTCGGGGAACCGGTCCCGCACGCGGTGCGCCCAGTGCACGGCCAGGGCCGTCTTGCCGACGCCGCCGGTACCGGTGATGACGGCGACCGGCGGCGGCTGGCGGTCGTCGGCGCGGGCGAGGAGCCGGTCGAGGCGCCGCAGGTGCTCGGCCCGGCCGGTGAACCCGACGACGGCGGCCGGCACCTGCGCGGGGCTCACCCACGCCGGCGGACCCGCCTCCCGGTCGACCTCCAGGGCCGGGTCCTGGTTGAGGATGTCCAGGTGCAGCCGGCGCAGCTCCTCCCCCGGCCGCACGCCCAGCTCCCGGTCCAGCAGCACGCGGCCCTCGTCGTAGACGTCCAGCGCCTCGGCCTGCCGTCCCGCCCGGTACAGCGCGGTCATCAGCGCACCGCGCAGCCGTTCCCGGAACGGGTGCCGCGCGACCAGCCCCTTGAGCGCGACCGCCGCCTCTTCGTGCGAGCCCAGCGCCGACAACGCCGCCGCGTGCCCCTCCAACGCGGTCAGCCGCCGCTCGACCAGCCGGGCCCGCACGGTGTCCGCGTCCGACCCGACCAGCTCGCCGAACGGGTCGCCGCGCCACAGCCGGACCGCCTCGGCGAACGCCGCCGCGGCCTGCCGGTGCAGCCCCGCGCCGGCGTGCCGCCGACCGGTCCGGACCAGCGCCTCGAACCGGTGCGCGTCCAACTCGTCGGCCGCAACCCGGACCCGGTAGCCGCCCCGGCCGCCGTCGATCCGCTCGCCGGCCGTCGGGTCCTGCGCGAGCAGCCGGCGCAGCTTCCAGACGTAGGTCTTGGTGTTCTTCTCCGCCGACGGGGGCGCGCCTTCCGGCCACAGCGCCCCGACCAGCCGCTCGACGCTCACCCACTCGCCCGCGTGCAGCAGGAGCGTGGCCAGCAGCACGCGTGGTTTCCGGGCTGCGACGGGGATCCGCGCTCCGTCGGACCGCACCACGTCGACCGCGCCCAGGACCCGGAACAGCACTCGGCACACTCCCCAGTGCCGCGGCCGTCCCCACGGCGGCCGGGGCGGCATCGAAGGTAGCGCAGTCGTCGCACCACCGGGACCCCCGCGTTGGACCGCCGGTGTACCGGCGGTGTACCGGCGTGCCCCAGGCTGGTGGCGCGGGCCACCGGCTGTGACCTCGATTGGGGGTGGGTCACAGCCGTGACCTCAGCGCGCGCCGGCGCCGCGGCGCAAGACCCCACGGCCGGGCTCCGGCATGCCGGGCGGCACACTCCACCCGGAGCCCGGTCGTGGTCCGCGCTACCCCCAGGTCGCGGTGTCGGGGTCGACGCCGCGGGCGCGGGCGCTCGCGTCGATGATCCGGCGGAACCACCCGGCCAGGCCCGGGCGAATGCCGTCGTAGTGGGCGGCGAAGCCCGGCTCGGTCTCGAACCGGCGGCCGAGGCAGACCTGCATCTCCCGGGTGAGCGGGAAGTACGCGGCGAACACCTCGCGGTGCCGTTCGACCAGGTGGTCCGCTGCCGGGCTGCCGGGCGTGACGCCGGCGTCCATCGCGTCACCGAGGGCGCGTTCGAAGGCGGCCACGGCGTCGGCGACGGCCTGCCACTCCGCCGGGCCGCGCGCGGCCGAGCGCTCGGCGTACTGCGACCACTGCGCGGTGTCGCCGTAGCGCTGCCGGGCCTGGGCGGTCCGGTCCGGGTCCCAGTCGGGGCCGAAGATCGCGGCCTGCTGCGCCGCGGTGAGCAGCGGGCCGCGTTCGTGGGCGTCGATCATCCGGTCCAGCCCGGCGGTGAGCCGCCGGAGCCGGTCGATCCGCTCGGCGACCTGGGCCCGCTGCGCCCGCAACGCGCCCGGCACGTCCGCCGCGGAGTCGTCCAGGACGACCCGGATCCGGTCCAGGCCCAACCCGATCTCGCGGTACACGACGATGCGGTGCAGGCGTTCCAGGTCGGCCGCGGTGTAGAGCCGGTAGCCGCCCGCCGTGCGCAGCGACGGCCGCGCCAGGCCGATCCCGTCCCAGTGGTGCAGCGCGCGGACCGTCACGCCCAGCCGGGTCGAGACCTGGCCGACGGTCAGGCCGCCGGTCTCCGCGGTGTCACCCATGGCCCCCATTCTCGTCGGCGTCCGGGTGCTGGATGCCGATGGCGGCCAGGTTGCGCGCCTCCTGGCTGTCGGGGTCGAAGGGCTTCGCCGCGGTGAACACCACCCGCGCGTTCTCCGGGGTGATCACCTCGACGTCACGGGTGTTCCAGGGCGTGTCCCGCGGGCCGTCGACCGAGCCCGGGCGCAGCGCGCGGCACGCCTCGACCACGGCGTCCACCTGGTCGAGCACGCACGAGAAGCTGACGCTCAGCCGCGGCGGCTCCTCCGGCACGCCCTCCGCCGCCACGAGCAGCACGTCCTGGAACGCCCACCGGCGCAGGTGCACGAGCGTGCCGGGGATGCCGAACAGCTCGAAGAACCCGAGCCCGCGGACCCAGAAGTCCACCGACGCCGCCAGGTCGTCGGTCGGGATGCTGACGAACGCGGGCATCCCGTAGATGCCGCGGTACAGCTCGGGTGCCACCGCGTCCGGGCCGGGCTCGGGCACGGGGCTGATCTCGAAGGCGTTGTAGTAGTCACTCACAGGACCCACCTTCGAGCCTCACGCTACGAGAGGGTCAAGCCGGTTTCACCAGCCCCTTGCCGGACGCCTCGGACGAGAGCAGCCCGCCCCGGTAGGCGGCGGCTTGCAGCTCGAACAGCTCGAAGTAGTGGCCGCGCGACGCCATCAGCTCTTCGTGCGTGCCCTGCTCGACGATCCGGCCCTGGTCGAGCACGACGATCCGGTCGGCGTTGCGGATGTTCGCCAACCGGTGCGTCACCAGGATCGTGGTGCGCCGCGCGGTGGCCTCGCGCAGGCCCTCGAAGACCCGTGCCTCGGCCTTGGCGTCCAGCGCGGCCGTCGGCTCGTCGGCCACCAGCACCGCCGCGTCCCGGTACATGCCGCGCGCGATGCCCATCCGCTGCCACTGCCCGCCGGACAGGTCCTGCCCGTCGTTGAACTGCCGCGACAGCACGGTGTCCGGCCCGGCGGGCAGGGTGGCCAGCACCTCGTCCGCGCCGGACTTCGCCACCGCCTCCCGCCACGCCTCGTCGTCCTCGCGCTCCAGCCGGCCGACCGTCACGTTGTGCCGCGCGGTCATCGGCCACTGCGCCGGGTCCTGCGCGATCACCGCGATCGACGAGTGCACCGAGTGCGGGTCGGCCTCGGCCAGGTCGACGTCGTCCCACCGGACCGTGCCCGACGACGCCGGGTACAGGCCGGTCAGCACCTTGCCCAGGGTGGTCTTGCCCGACCCGTTCTCCCCCACCAGCGCGACGACCTCACCCCGCGCCACGGTCAGGTTCACCTCCCGCAGCGCGGGCTTCGACGCGCCCGGGTAGGTGAACGAGACGTCCGCGAGCGTGATCTCCCCCGGGTCCTCCGGCGCCGTCACCGGCGAGCTGCCCTGGGCCCGCTCCGCGCCTTCGACCAGCAGCTTCCGATAGAAGTCGATGTAGAACGAGTCCTCGTACAGCGAGTTGACCGCGCGGGTCGTGGACGCCAGGGACGAGAAGCCGGTGCGCATCGCCAGCACCGCGGTGCCCGCCAGCGCCAACTCCATGCCACCGGTGTGCAGCAGGACGCCGAGCACGACGTAGGCGATCGCCGTGCCGACCCCGGCCAGCGCCCGTCCGGCCAACCGCACCCCGTTCGTGCGGTGCGCCATCCGGATCTCGTCGGCCATCAGGCTGTCGGCGATGCGCCGGTGCTCGGCGAGCAGGCGTTCCTGCAACGTCAGGGCGTGCCGTTCGAGGGCGAAGTCGCGATCGGTGGCGACCTCTTCGACCACGCCCTTGCGGGTGTTGCGGGTCACCGAGTCGAGGAAGTGCTCGTAGCGCAGCTTGGACGCCCGCGCCGACGCCCAGGCGTTCGCGAACGCGGCCAGCAGCAGGGCGGGCGCGAGCCACGGGTCGAGCAACCCGACCGTGACCACCGCGGCGATCAGCGAGATGCCGCCGGACACCAGGTCGGCGAGGTAGCGCAGGCTGCTCTCCAACGAGCGGACGCCGCGCCGGCCACCTTGGCGGGCCAGCTCGCGGAAGTCGGCGTCCTCGAACGCGAGGAGCTGGGCGCGCACGAGCACCGCCGTCACCTCGTCGTTGGCCTCACGCGTGACGCGGGGCCGCAACGAGCTCTCGACCGCCGCCACCGCGGTGTCCAGCAGGGCGCGGACCACGAACGACCCCACCACCACCGCCAGCGCGGGCAACGCCTCGACCACCCGTTGCGGCGTGGGGCCTTCGCGCAGGAGGGCGGAGAACACGTCCGCCGTGGCGAGCAGCCCGAACGCCGTGACGCAGCCGGACAGCACGTGCACCACGCCCGCCATGAGCGTGAGCCGGGGCGAGGTGCGCCAGGCCAACCGGACCACCATCGACACGGCCGACGGCAGGCTCTTGATCGCCTTGCCCAGGCTGACGGACGTCCCGCCCCGACGGCGGGCCCACTTGGGGGTGGCGACGTTCTCCACCCCGATCAGCACGGTGCTCATCGTTCCAGCAAACGCGAACTCCCCGCCGCCGCCAACACGGTTCACCGTCGGCGCAGCTCATCGGCGCACGCGAGCCGTACCGCCGTACCGCCGTGCGCGGATCGGCCGGGGCCCCGACATCGGCTTCGCGCACCTGTCGACGTGGGACCGCATCGTCGAGCGCAGCCTGGACGGGGTGACCGAGGCCCGCCACGAGATCGGGAGAAGGTCATTGCCACGGCCGGGTGGCGGGAGCGGGCGAAGGCCTGCGCGCAGCGGGGCGAGTGCACCCCGAGCCGGTACGGGAACAGCGAAGCGCCCCCGCCGACCGGCGTGGGGCGCTTCGGGTGGGCCGGGTCCTAGCGGACCATGTCCTTGCGCAGTTCACGCGGCAGGGCGAACGCGATCTTCTCGTTCGCCGTGGTGATCTCCTCGACGTCGCCGTACCCCTGCGTCGCCAGGTACTCCAGCAGCTCCATCACCAGGATGTCCGGCACCGACGCGCCCGACGTCACGCCGACCGTCGTCACGCCCTCCAGCCAAGCCGGGTCGACCTCGCGCGCGTAGTCGACCAAGTACGCCGCCCGCGCGCCGGCCTGCAGCGCCACCTCGACCAGCCGCACCGAGTTCGACGAGTTCTTCGACCCGACCACCAGCACGAGGTCGCACTCCGGCGCCATCGTCTTCACCGCGGTCTGCCGGTTGGACGTCGCGTAGCAGATGTCGTCCGACGGCGGCTCCTGCAGGTCCGGGAACCGGTCCTGCAACTGGCGCACCCGCACCATCGTCTCGTCCACCGACAGCGTGGTCTGCGACAACCACACCACCTTGGACGGATCGCGCACCACGACCTTGTCCACGTCCTCGGCGGTGTCCACGAGCTGGATGTGCGAGGGCGCCTCGCCGTACGTGCCCTCGACCTCCTCGTGTCCTTCGTGGCCGATCAGCAGGATGTCGTAGTCCTCGCGCGCGAAGCGCTTGGCCTCGTTGTGCACCTTGGTCACCAACGGGCACGTGGCGTCGATCGTCCTCAGGCCCCGGTCGGCCGCCTCCTGGTGCACGGCGGGCGACACGCCGTGCGCCGAGAACACCACGAGCGCGCCCTCGGGCACCTCGTCGGTCTCGTCGACGAAGATCGCGCCCCGCGCGGACAGCGTCTCCACGACGTGCTTGTTGTGGACGATCTCCTTGCGCACGTAGACCGGCGCGCCGTACTGCTCCAGCGCCTTCTCCACGGTCACGACGGCACGGTCCACGCCGGCGCAGTAGCCACGCGGCTTGGCCAGGAGCACTCGCTTGTCCATGGCCTCCAGGGTACGGCGTGCCGGATGTAGGCATCCGACGGCCGACTGCGGCAGGCTGTAGGGCATGAAGCCACTGCCCCTGACCGTCCGCCTGGCCGCGGGACTGGCGGTCACCGCCGTCGAGCAGGCCCGGAAGCTCCCGCGGCAGCTCGCGGGTCTCCCGGTCACCGTGGTCAGTGAGGCCCTGCAGCTGTCCATGCGGGTCCAGCAGCGGGTGACGGAACTCGCAATCAAGGGCGACGACGCGCTGTCCGTGCTGCGGCCGGCGGAGCAGCAACCCGAGTGGGCGACGTTCGACGAGGACGAGCCGGAGGTCGGCCCGCCGACGGCCGACGACCCGTGGGCGGAGGAGGAGCAGGCGCTGGCCGCCGAGCCGCCCGCCGTGCTGCCGAACTACGACGAGCTGTCGTTGGCGCAGCTCAGGGCACGTCTGCGCACGCTGAGCGCGGAGGACCTCGAAGAGCTGCTGGCGCACGAGCGCACGCACGCGGCCCGGCCCGAGTTCACCGGCATGCTCACCCGCCGCATCGCGAACCTCAAGCAGCAGTGAACCCCGAGCAGACGGGCACCGGGAAGTCGCAGGCCGAGAAGTCGAGCGCCGAGAGGTCCAGCCCGGAGAACCCGTGGCCGGTCCGGACGGTCGCGCGCAAGATCTTCGACTGGATCAACCGGCTGGGCGACGTGTGGGTCGAGGGCCAGGTCACCCAGCTCAGCGCCCGTCCGGGCACGGCGACGGCGTTCCTCACCCTGCGTGACCCGTCGGTGGACATGTCGATGCAGCTGACCGCGCCCGTGGGCCTGGTGCGCGAGCTCCAGCTCACCGAGGGCAGCCGGGTCGTGGTGCACGGCAAGCCCAACTTCTTCCCCAACCGGGGCACGCTGAGCCTGCGCGTGGACGAGATCCGGCAGGTGGGCATCGGCGAGCTGCTGGCCCGCATCGAACGGCTGCGCAAGCTGCTGAACGCCGAGGGCCTGTTCGACCCGCGGCGCAAGCGCAGGCCACCGTTCCTGCCGAACAAGATCGGTCTCGTCACGGGTCGCGCGTCCGCCGCCGAGCGGGACGTGCTGACCAACGCGCACGCCCGCTGGCCGGGCGCCCGGTTCCGGGTCGTCAACGTCGCGGTGCAGGGCGCGTTGGCCGTGCCGCAGATCCTCACCGCACTGTCGACTCTGGACCGCGACCCCGAGGTGGACGTCATCGTGCTGGCCCGCGGCGGCGGCAGCGTGGAGGACCTGCTGCCGTTCTCCGACGAGGCGCTGTGCCGCGCGGTGGCGCAGTGCCGCACGCCGGTGCTGTCCGCGATCGGGCACGAGCCGGACACCCCGCTGGTCGACCACGTCGCCGACGTGCGCTGCTCCACGCCGACCGACGCGGGCAAGCGGGTCGTGCCGGACGTCGCCGAGGAGGGCGAGCGGATCCGCCAGCTGCGCGACCGCAGCCGCCGCGCCCTGCACGGCTGGGTGGACCGCGAGCGCAAGCTGCTCGCCGCGCTGCGCACGCGACCCGCGCTGTCGGACCCGTACGGCCCGCTGGACCGGCGCGCGGAGGACGTGGACCGGCTGCGGGAACGGGCCCGGCGCGCGGTGCGCAACCGGCTCGACTCGGAGACCGCGGGCCTGACCGCGACCACGGCGCGCTTGACGACCCTCGGACCTGCCGCCACGCTGGCGCGCGGGTACGCCGTGGTGCAGCTCGTCACCCCCGACGGGGTCGACGGGGTCCTCCGGTCGACGTCCCAAGCCCCCTCGGGCACCCGGCTGAGGGTTCGCGTGGCCGACGGCGCGGTGCACGCGGTCGTCACCGCCGGCGGAGACGGCAGTGACGACCGAGCCGGCGGAGCCGGCAAGACGGCCCAAGAAGGAGGCGGTGGTGCCGAACCCGGCGCGTGAGCCCACGTTCCTGCCCTTGACGGTGGCCGCCGCGAGTGACGCCGACGACGAAGGGGCCGTCGCCGTGCGCGACCGCGCCGAGTCGGCCGACCGGGCCGCCGCCGACTGCTGGCTGTCCCTGGTGGCGGGCTGCACGTCGGGCAGGCAGACGTTGATCAACCGGTTGCACGACCTGTCCGAGGCGACCTGCGGCTACGCCGGCCTGCGCTGGTGGCTGGGCCGCGGCTCGGTGCACCGCAGGCGCGTCGCCGACGCCGAGCACCGCATCGACGACGCGGTGCGCGAGGGTGACGGCGCCGAGTTCGCCGAGGCGTTCATCGGCTACGACCAGGCGGTCGCCACCGTCGTGGTGCACGTCCAGAACCGATTGGGGAAGTTGTCCACGTGAGCGAGCCGGGCTACGAGCAGGCCAGGGACGAGTTGGTGGAGGTGGTCCGCAAGCTGGAGGCGGGCGGCCTGTCGCTGGAGGAGTCGCTGGCGCTGTGGGAACGCGGCGAGGCCTTGGCGAAGACCTGCGAGCGGCAGCTCGCGGGTGCCCGGGAGCGGATCGATCAAGCACTCAGTGTGACCGAGGAGGACGTGGCCGAGGCCTGACGACGTGCGAGGATTGGCTTTACCGGCCGGTAGTCTTCGCAGGAGGAAACGTCATGGTCACAGGCAGCAGCCAGTCCGAGCGCCGTCGCGAGGCACCTGACCGGAACCTCGCGCTGGAGCTCGTCCGGGTGACCGAGGCGGCCGCCATGGCCGCCGGGCGCTGGGTGGGTCGCGGCGACAAGAACGGCGGCGACGGCGCGGCGGTGGACGCCATGCGCAAGCTGATCGGCACCGTGTCGATGCGGGGCGTGGTGGTGATCGGCGAGGGCGAGAAGGACGAGGCGCCCATGCTGTTCAACGGCGAGGAGGTCGGTGACGGCAACGGCCCCGAGTGCGACGTGGCGGTCGACCCGATCGACGGCACCACGTTGATGGCCAAGGGCATGCCGAACGCGCTGGCGGTGCTCGCGGTGGCCGAGCGGGGCGCGATGTTCGACCCGTCCGCCGTGTTCTACATGGAGAAGCTCGCCACCGGGCCGGAGGCGGCGGACGTCATCGACATCACCGCGCCGATCGCCGAGAACATCCGCCGGATCGCGAAGGCCAAGCACAGCGACGTGTCCGACGTGACGGTGTGCGTCCTGGACCGGCCGCGGCACGAGTCGCTGATCGGCGAGGTGCGCGCGGCGGGCGCGCGCATCCACTTCATCTCCGACGGCGACGTGGCGGGCGCGATCTCGGCGGCCCGGCCCAACACCGGCATCGACCTGCTGGTGGGCATCGGCGGCACGCCGGAGGGCATCATCGCGGCGGCGGCGCTCAAGTGCATGGGCGGCGCGATCCAGGCCAAGCTGTGGCCCAAGGACGACGAGGAGCGGCAGAAGGCGCTGAACGCGGGCCACGACCTGGACCGCGTGCTGCTGACCGACGACCTGGTGCGCGGCGACAACGTGTTCTTCTGCGCGACCGGCGTCACCGACGGCGACCTGGTGCGCGGCGTGCACTACCGGGCGGGCGGCTGCACGACCCAGTCGATCGTGATGCGGTCGAAGTCGGGCACGGTCCGGATGATCGACGGCTTCCACCGGCTGACCAAGCTGCGCGAGTACTCGTCGGTCGACTTCGACATCCCGCCGAGCGCCGAGGACGCGCTGCCGCCGCTGCCGTAGGCCTGCCCGGCGCCGTCAACTGTGAACCCGGCGTTACCGGCCGATCGGCTGTGGTGATCACGTCGCGTTCATCCCTAGTTTCCGATCCGTCCCCGAGCACCCTGCGCCGGGGACGGAGAGGAAGCGATGAAGGTTCGTACCCTGTTCACCGCCTTCGCGGTGGCGGTCGGCGCGGCTCTCGCCTCGGCGGCCGGGGCGGCGGCGGCCCCGGCGACCGACGGCGGCGTCACCCCGTTCATCGTGGGCGGCGGCAACGCCACGCAGACCTACTCGTTCATGGTGTCCCTGCAGAGCACCACGGGTAGCCACTTCTGCGGCGGCTCGCTGATCAAGGCCAACTGGGTCGTCACGGCCAAGCACTGCGTGCAGGGCCGTTCGGCGTCCTCGATCCGGGCCCGCATCGGCACCACCAACCGCACCAGCGGCGGCACGGTCGCGTCCGGCGCCCAGGTCGTCACCCACTCGTCGTACGACATCGCGCTGGTGCGCCTGGCCACCTCGGTGAGCCAGACGCCGATCGCGGTGGCGTCGACGTCGGGTGCGGTCGGCACGGCGACCCGCATCATCGGGTGGGGCCAGACCTGCGCCCCGCGCGGTGCCTGCGGCGCGCCGGTCACCCTGCAGGAGCTGAACACGTCGATCGTGTCGGACGGCAGCTGCCTGGGCATCTACGGCTCGGTGGAGATCTGCACGAACAACCCGAACGGCAACTCGGGCGCCTGCTACGGCGACTCGGGCGGCCCGCAGATCAAGTCCGTGAACGGTGTGTGGCAGCTGATCGGCGCCACCAGCCGCGCGGGCAACAACAGCTCCACCTGCGCCACCGGCCCGTCGATCTACATGGACGTGCCGGCGTTCCGCTCGTGGATCAGCCAGTACGCGGGCGCGGTGTAACCGCTCGTCCTCGCGTTCGAAGGGCCGTCCCCCCTCCGGGTGGGGCGGCCTTTCCCATTCGTTATCGAAGGGTCTGCAACCCGGGGCTTCGACGGGGCGTCTCCAGGATCAGTACCGAGCACGATCATTCTGGGGGGCGCGCGATGCGCAGAGCAGCACTGGTGGCGATCGCTTTGCTGGCAACGGCTTGCGGGACGACGGAAGCAGCCGGCCCGGCCGCGGTTCCTCCTTCCCCCACCTCCTCCGCACCGACGTCGGAGCCGTCCACCCCCACCCCCGCGCCCGCCCCGCCGACCGAGACCACGAAGACGCCGGACCCGCAGCCCGCGCCGCCTCCGCCGCCGGTGACCGTGCCCGGCACGCCGTGCGACATCACCGAGGGCGCGTGCGTGCGGCTGTCGACCAACGAGTCGTGGCTGATCAGCGGGGGCCGGATCAGCTACGGGCCGGTGCCGACCACGTCCGGCATGCCCGGGTACGAGACGCCCGTCGGCTACCACGAGGTGCTGTGGAAGGTCGAACTCGACTACAGCCGCGACTTCGGGATGGCCGAGATGCCGTACTCGACCTACTTCGTCAGCAACGGCATCGCGTTCCACGAGGGCAGCCTCACCGACGAGTCCCACGGCTGCATCCACCTGTCCCGGGAAGCCGCGGCGAAGTACTTCCGCACCCTCCAAGTGGGTGACCAGGTTCAGGTAACCGCGTAACGGCGTGTGTTGGATCACTCGTCGGTGGGTAATCCTGACACCGAGGAGTGATAGCGATGAGGAAGACGCTCGGCACGACGGCGCTAGCCGCGGTGGCCCTGACCTTCGGCCTCGCGACTCCCGCGAACGCATCGACCGGCACGCCGTGCTCCGTGCGGAACGGCGCGTGCGTGCAGTTGTCCACCGACCAGGCGTGGCTGATCCACGACGGGAGCGCCAGCTACGGCCCCGTGCCGGTGTCCCACGGGATGCCCGGCTACGAGACCCCCGTCGGCACCTATCCCGTGCTGCGCAAGGTGAAGGACGACTGGAGCGTGCCTTACAACGCGCCGATGCCGAACGCGGTGTACTTCACCACGAACGGCATCGCGTTCCACCAGGGTGACCCGAACGTGCAGTCGCACGGCTGCGTGCACCTGGGCCCGCAGGAGTCGTCGGTGTTCCACGACAACCTGTTCCCGGGCGAGCAGGTGCAGGTGGTCGCCTAACCCGCGTTGCTCGAGTGGCCCGGGAACAGGTGGGCCTCGGGGTTGAGCAGCACGGCGATGTTGTTGACCGCGGTGGCGGCCTCGCCGAACCCGGTGGCGATCAGCTTCACCTTGCCGGGGTACTGGGCGACGTCGCCCGCCGCGTAGACGCGATCCCGGGCGGTGCGCATGGTGGTGTCCACCAGCACCGCCCGGTGGTCGAGCTCCAGCCCCCACGACTCGATCGGGCCCAGGTCGGCGGTGAAGCCCAGGGCCGCGACCACGGTCCGCGCGGGCAGCACCTTGCGGTCGCCGCCCTTCAGGCCCAGCTCCACCTCGGCCAGGTCGGGGTCGCCGCGCAGCGCCAGCACCTCGGCGTCGGTGATGATCTCCACGCCCAGCTCGCGGACCTGCCGCACGGTCGGCGGGTGCGCCCGGAACGTCGCCCGCCGGTGCACGACCGTGACGCTGGACGCGATCGGGTGCAGCGCGAGCGCCCAGTCGAACGCCGAGTCGCCGCCGCCGACGACCACCACGTCCTGGCCGGTGTGCACGTCGAGCTTGGGCACGAAGTGCACCACGCCCCGGTCCAGCCAGCCGTCGCCCGCGGGCAGCGGACGCGGCTTGAACTCGCCGATGCCCGCCGTGATCAGCACCGCGCCCGCCCGCACCAGGCCACCGTCGGCCAGGCCGACCTCCAGCCGACCGTCCACTTCGGACAAGGTGCGCGCCTGGCGGCCGAGCAGGTACGTCGGCTGCCACTGGTCGGCCTGCTGCACGAGCGCGCTCACCAGCTCGCGCCCGCGCACCGCCGGGAAGCCGGCCACGTCGAAGATCATCTTTTCCGGGTACATCGCGGTGATCTGGCCGCCCGCCTCGGGCAGCGCGTCGACCAGCGCGACCGACAGGTCCCGGAACCCCGCGTAGTACGCCGCGAACAGCCCCGTGGGGCCCGCACCGACGATCAGCAGGTCGACCTCAAGCTCCATCCCTCGACCATAGGTGTTCCACGCCACTGTGCCCAGTAAGGCAAGCCGGTCCAAACTCGGTGGTATGGCTGAACAGGAGTACCGCGTCGAGCACGACACCATGGGCGAGGTCAGGGTGCCGGCGGACGCGCTGTGGCGTGCGCAGACGCAGCGCGCGGTGGAGAACTTCCCGATCTCCGGGCGCGGCCTGGAACGCACCCAGATCCGCGCGCTCGGCCTGCTCAAGGCCGCCGCGGCGCGGGTGAACGAGCGCTTGGGGGTACTGGAACCCGAAGTCGCCGCGGCCATCGCCTCGGCCGCCGACGCCGTCGCGGCGGGCGAGCACGACGAGCACTTCCCGGTGGACGTGTTCCAGACCGGGTCCGGCACGTCGTCGAACATGAACGCCAACGAGGTCATCGCCACCCTGGCGACCCGCGCGCTGGGCCGTGACGTGCACCCGAACGACCACGTCAACGCCTCCCAGTCGTCCAACGACACGTTCCCGACCACCCTGCGCGTCGCCGCCACCGAAGCCGTGGCGCGCGACGTCATCCCGGCCCTGGAGCACCTCGTCTCGGTGCTGGACGCCCGGGCCGCCGACTGGACGTCGCTGGTGAAGTCCGGTCGCACGCACCTGATGGACGCCGTGCCGGTCACGCTGGGCCAGGAGGCGGGCGCGTGGGCGACCCAGGTCCGGTACGGGATCGAACGCCTCACCTCCTCGCTCCCCCGGCTGGCCGAGCTGCCGATCGGCGGCACGGCCGTGGGCAGCGGCCTGAACGCGCCGGCGGGCTTCGGCGCCGCGGTCTCGGCCGAGCTGGCCTCGGTCACCGGCCTGCCGCTGACCGAGGCGCGCGACCACTTCGAGGCGCAGGCCACGCAGGACGGCGTGGTGGAGATCTCCGGGCAGCTGCGGGCCACCGCCGTGGGGCTCTACAAGGTCGCGAACGACCTGCGGTGGCTCGGCTCCGGTCCCCGCACCGGCCTGGGCGAGCTGGCGCTGCCGGACCTCCAGCCGGGCTCGTCGATCATGCCGGGCAAGGTGAACCCGGTGATCTCCGAGGCCACGATGATGGTGGTGGCGCAGGTGATCGGCAACGACGCGGCGGTGGCGTTCGCCGGGTCGCAGGGCAACTTCCAGCTCAACGTGATGCTGCCCGTGATCGCCCGCAACGTCCTGGAGTCGGCCCGCCTGCTGGCCGCCGTCGCCCGCCTGCTCGCCGACAAGGTGCTGACCGGCGCCGAGCCGCAGATCGACCGGATGCGCGAGTACGCCGAGTCGTCGCCGTCCATCGTCACCCCCCTCAACCGCTACCTGGGCTACGAGGAAGCCGCCTCCATCGCCAAGCAGTCCCTGAAGGAGCGCAAGACCATCCGCGAGGTCGTCCTCGAACGCGGCCACGTCCCCGGCAAGCTCTCCGAAGCCGACCTGGACGCCGCCCTCGACGTCCTCCGCATGGCCAACCCCCACCCGTGAGTCGAACCCCCAGGCCCCGAGTGTCGAACCCCCAGGCCCCGTGAGTCCTACGTTCAGGACCCCTGAATTCAACGCTCGGAACGCGCGACCTGGACTTCCGGCTCGACCAAGGGCGGGCGGTCGACCCCGGCCGCCCGCCCCCGCAGCCCGACCACGCACCCCACCGCCACCGCGACCGCCCCGGCCGCCGCCACCGCCGTCAACGCCTGCGCACCGAGCACCACCGACGCGACCAGCCCGGCCACCGGCATCAGCCCGATCAGCACCCCCGCCCGGTCCGCGCCCAACCGCGCCACCGCGAAGTACCAGAGCCCGAACGCCACGGCCGTCACGACGACCCCCAGCACGACCAGCGCCACGCCCTCGGACGCCGTCGGCACCTGCCACCCGCCGACCGCCGTCCCCACCACCGCACCGGCCGCGGCCGCGAGCAGGCAGCACCACGTCGCCACCGCCACCCCGCCCAACCGCCGCACCACACCCACCGCGAACAGCGTGAACGACGCCTCACCCGCCATCGTCAACACCGCCAGCAGCAACCCCGGCCCGTGCCACGACCCACCGCCGGACAGCACCACCACCCCGCCGACCACGGCCACCGCACCGACCACCGCCGCACCGGACGGCCTCCGCCCCGCCAGCAACGGCGCCACCAGCGCCAGCACCAGCGGGCTGGCCCCGAGCACGGCCGCCACGAACCCCGGCTCGGCGTACCGCTGCGCGTACAGCACGCACGCGTTGAACCCGAGCATCCCGGTCGCCACCAGCCCGACCAACGCGGGCCAGTCCCTCAGCCGCGGCACCGGCAGCCGCCCACCCCGCAGCCAGACCCACCCCAGCAACGCCACCCCACCCAGCGCGTACCGCATCGCCTGGCCCGTGAGCAGCGGATACCCCTGGAGCAAGCCGGTCACCGGCACGGACGCGCCCACGATCACCGACGACATCGCACCCGCCGCGATCGCCGTTCTGCCGTATCCCATGCCCGGAACTCTCCGCGACCAGTGGTCCACGATTAAGCTCCACTTCGATGCCCGCCAACTGGACCACTTTCCGCGAACTCCTCCTCCCCGCCCCGAACGGCAGGCGCGGGGTGGAGTCCGAGCTGCGCCGCGCCGTGCGGGACGGGCGGCTCGCGCCGGGCACCCGCCTGCCGTCCAGCCGCGACCTGGCCGCCCAGCTCGGCGTCGCCCGCGGCACGGTCACGTCCGCGTACGCGCAGCTCATCGGCGAGGGCTACCTGACCGCGCGACGCGGCTCCGGCACCACCGTGGCGGCCGCCTGCACGTGGCCGGGCGCGACCGACACCTCGACCACCGAACCGCCGCCGAAGTTCCGCTACGACCTCAAGCCCGGCGTGCCCGCGCTGAGCGCGTTCCCCCGCGACGAGTGGTTGCAGGCGCAGAAGACGGCGCTGGCGGACCTGGCCACCGACGACCTCGGCTACCCCGACCCGGCCGGTTTCGGCCCGTTGCGCCGGGAGCTGGCGGACTACCTGGGACGGGTGCGCGCCGTGGCCGCGCGACCGTCCGAAGTGGTCGTGACGAACGGTGCGGCGGAAGGGCTTTCACTGCTGGCGCGCGTTCTGCTGGCGACCGGGCACCGCAGCGTCGCCATCGAGGAGCCGAGCCACTTCGGCCCCGCGGAGATCTTCGCCCTGCACGGCTTGGAGGTTCGCACGGTTCCCGTCGACTCGGACGGGTTGCGCGTCGACCTGCTGTCCACTGCGGACTGCCGGGCGGTGCTCGTGACGGCGGCGCACCAGTTCCCTTTGGGTGTCGTGCTGCACCCTTCGCGTAGGCGCGCGCTGTTGGACTGGGCGCGCGCGTGCGACGGCGTGGTGGTGGAAGACGACTACGACGCCGAGCACCGCTACGACCGACCGGCGTTGGGCGCGATGCAGGCACTCGACCCGACCCGCGTGGTGTACCAGGGCAGCACGAGCAAGGTGCTCGCCCCCGCGCTGCGCCTGGGGTGGCTGGTGCTGCCGCCCGCGATGCGCGACATCGTGGTGGACCGCAAGCGGTTGGACGACCTGGGCACGGGGACGCTGCACCAGGCGGCGCTGGCCCGGCTGCTGAGCACCGGCGGGTACGACCGGCACCTGCGCCGCACGCGCCAGCTCTACCGGGCGCGGCGGGACGCGTTGCTCGAGGCGTTGCGGGCCGTGCTGCCGGAGTGGGAGCCGATCGGGGTGGCGGCCGGGCTGCACGTGGTCGTGCGGCTGCCGGCCGGGACGGACGACGTGGCGTTGCAGGACCGGCTGGCCCGCCGCGGGGTGAACGCGCCGGCGCTGGCCCGGTACGCGCGCACACCGACGTTCCCGGGGCTCGTGCTCGGGTACGCGGCGTTGACGCCGGACCGGCTGCGGGAGGCCGTCCGGGAGCTGCGCGCGGCCGCCTGACCGGTTTTTGTCGGTGCTCGGGTGCACCATGGTCAGCGTGTTGTTCACCGAAGTCGTCGAGACGTCCGCCGCGGTGGCGGCGACGCGCTCCCGCCTGGCCAAGGTCGCCGCCCTGGCCGGGCTGGTGCGCCGGATGAGCACGCCCGCGGTGGTGTCGTTCCTGGTCGGCGTGCCCAGCCAGGGCCGCATCGGCGCGGGCTGGCGCACCGTGTTCGACCTGGACGTGCCGCCCGCGCCGGAGCCGTCGCTGACGGTGTCCGATGTGGACGCGGCGCTGGGGTCGTTCGCCGCGATCGGAGGCAAGGGCTCGGCGGCCCGCCGGGTCGAGGCGCTGACGTCGCTGTTCGGCCGGGCCACGGCCGCAGAACAGGACTTCCTGCGCCGGTTGCTCACGGGTGAACTGCGTCAAGGTGCACTCGAAGGGGTGATGTTGGACGCGATCGCGCGGGCGGCCGACGTGCCCGGCGAGGTGGTGCGGCGGGCGTTCATGCTGTCGGGGTCGCTGCCGGGCACGGCGGTGGCCGCGATGAGCGGCGAGGAGGCGTTGGCGGCGTTCCGGCTGGAGGTGGGGCGGCCGGTGCGGCCGATGCTCGCGTCGCCGGCGGAGTCGCTGGACGCGGCGCTGGGCGAGCTGGGGTCGTGCGTGGTGGAGCACAAGCTGGACGGCGCGCGGATCCAGGTCCACCGGTCGGGTGACGAGGTGCGGATCTTCACGCGGACGTTGAGGGAGATCACCGGCACCGTGCCGGAGCTGGTGGAGCTGGTGCGGGCACTGCCGTGCACGTCGGTGGTGCTGGACGGGGAGACCCTGGCGCTGACCGACGAGGGCAAGCCCCGGCCGTTCCAGGAGACGATGAGCCGGTTCGGGGCGCAGGACGTGCGGGAGCTGCTGCTGAGCCCGTTCTTCTTCGACTGCCTGCACCTGGACGGCGTGGACCTGCTGGACGAGCCCTTGCGGGTGCGGCTGGACGCGGTGCGACGGGTGGCCGGGTCGCACGTCATCCCGGGGGTGGTGTCGCCCGGGTCGGCGGAGGAGGCGGCGCGCGTGCTGGCCGAGGCGCTGGCCGCCGGGCACGAGGGCGTGATGGTGAAGTCGCTGGAGTCGGTGTACGCGGCGGGGCGGCGGGGGCGGGCGTGGCAGAAGGTGAAGCCGGTGCACACGCTCGACCTCGTGGTGCTCGGGGTGGAGTGGGGCAGCGGTCGGCGGAGGGGGCTGCTGTCGAACCTGCACCTGGGCGCGCGGGACCCGGACGGCGGGCCGCCGATCATGGTCGGCAAGACCTTCAAGGGGTTGACCGACGAGTTGCTGGCCTGGCAGACACGTGAGCTGATGGCGATCGCGACGGAGAAGACGGACTGGGTGGTGGTGGTCCGGCCGGAGATGGTGATCGAGATCGAGCTGGACGGCGTCCAGGTGAGTCCCCGCTACCCGGGCGGCGTGGCGCTGCGCTTCGCCCGGGTGCTGCGCTACCGGCCGGACAAGGACGCGGGCGACGCGGACACGATCGACGCGGTCCGCGCCCTGTTGCCGCAGCGTGAACCCCCTGCCCCGAACACGATCGGGTGATCATGTCCCCGACATGTACGGAAACACCGTTACCGTCCCTCGGTTGACACGAAGAGGAAGCCCGACCAACCACCCGCCTGCCCGACCACCCCGCCTGCCCGAGGCCACCCACCGCCGCCCCATCGAGACCCCATCCCGCCCCAGCCACCGCCACGCCATCCCCGGAGGCCCCGACACAGCCACCACCCGACCCACGGAGACCCTCGACGCGACCGCGCGCACCCCCGGCGCCCCCCGCGCGGCGTGAAGCCGCAGCAGTGCGGACTTGGAGGAACGTACAACCGCAGACCCCGTACCGATCCCGTCGATGGTGCGCACAACCAGGGCGAAGTCGCTCCGACGCGAGTATCGTCAAGTTCTCGTGCGGTTCATCGAAGGGCATCGGCCCAGCTACGACCTGACCTACGACGACGTCTTCCTCGTGCCCGGCCGATCGGCCGTCGACTCGAGGTTCGGCGTCGACTTGTCGACCTCCGACGGAACGGGGGCGACGATCCCGATCGTGGTCGCGAACATGACCGCGGTGGCGGGACGGCGGATGGCGGAGACCGTGGCGCGGCGCGGCGGGCTGGTGGTGCTGCCGCAGGACGTGGCGCCGGAGGCGGTCGCGGAGATCGTGCAGTGGGTCAAGGCACGGCACACCGTGTGGGACACCCCGCTGACGCTGCACTCGGGCGACTCGGTCGCCGACGCGGTCAACCTCCTGCACAAGCGGGCGCACGGGGCGGTTGTCGTGATCGACGACGACGGACGGCCGACGGGGGTCGTGGACGAGGCCGCGTGTGCCGGGGTCGACCGGTTCACGCGGTTGCACGACGTGGCCGACGACCGCATCGTCACCCTTCCGTTGGACACCCCTCCGCGTGACGTCTTCGACCGGCTGCACGGTGGCACCCAGCGGATCGCGCTCGGGGTCGACGCCGACGGGCGCCTGCGCGGCGTGATGACCAGCCTGGGCGCGCTGCGCGCCGACGTCTACCAACCCGCCCTCGACGGCGCGGGCGCGCTGCGCGTCGCCGCCGCGATCGGCGTGAACGGCGACGTCACCGCCAAGGCCGAGCAGCTGCTCCACGCCGGCGTCGACACCCTCGTCGTCGACACCGCCCACGGCCACCAGGACAAGATGCTCGCCGCCCTGAAGGCCGTCCGCGAGGCGCGCCCGGCGGTCCCGGTCGTCGCGGGCAACGTCGTCACCGCCGAGGGCGTCCGCGACCTGGTCGAAGCCGGCGCGGACATCGTCAAGGTCGGCGTCGGACCGGGCGCGATGTGCACCACCCGCATGATGACCGGCGTCGGCCGGCCGCAGTTCTCCGCGGTCGCCGAGTGCGCCGCCGAAGCGCGGCGGCTCGGCAAGCACGTCTGGGCCGACGGCGGCGTCCGCCACCCGCGCGACGTGGCCCTCGCCCTGGCCGCGGGCGCGTCCAGCGTCATGATCGGCTCCTGGTTCGCCGGCACCTACGAATCCCCCGGCGACCTCCAGCGCGACGAGCAGGGACGCCTCTACAAGGAGTCGTTCGGCATGGCGTCCAAGCGCGCCGTGTCCGCACGCACCCGCACCGACAACGCGTTCGACCGCGCCCGGAAGGGCCTGTTCGAGGAGGGCATCTCCACCTCGCGCATGCGCCTGGACCCGAACAGCCCCGGCGTCGAGGACCTGCTCGACGCCATCACGTCGGGCGTCCGCAGCGCCTGCACCTACGCGGGGGCGCAGACGTTGGAGGAGTTCCACGCCCGGGCCACGGTCGGCGTGCAGAGCGCCGCCGGGTTCGCCGAAGGACGGCCGCTCCCGTCGGGGTGGTGACCTCGGGGTTCGACCGGCCGAACCCGGGGTTCGACCGGCCGAGCCCCGGAACCGGTCCGATGATCGGGTGATGAGCACCGCGATCGCACGCCGTTCCACCGCGTGGCACACCGGCTCACGGGTGTGGCACGGCGTGCTCGCGGCCGTCATCGCCGCGTCGTTGATCACCCAACTGGTGCTGATCTTCACCAGCGGGCCGGACGTGAACGCCGGTCAAGGGGAGGTGCGGGTGCCGCTGGACGTCCGCCTCGTGCGCCGGTGGCGCGTGGCGCGGCTGGACGCCCTGCTCGGCATCACGATCACCGGCGTCGTGTTCGCCGTCCTGCTCGCGCCGCTGGTCCACCACGTCGGCGTGTCCTGGTGGGTCGACCTCGGGTTCCACCGGCTCTCGCCGGTGCTGGCCGTGCTCGGTTGGTTGCTGTTCGGGCCCCGGCCGCGCATCGACTGGTCGACGATCGCCAAGGCGCTCCTCATCTGGCCGGTGTTGTGGATCCTGTACACCTTCGTCCACGGCGCGATCACGGACTGGTACCCGTACCCGTTCCTCGACGTCACGGAGGTCGGCTTCGGCACCGCCCTGCGCAACGCCCTGCTGGTGCCGGCCGTGGCCGCGGTCGCCGCCGCGATCATGAAGCCGATCGACGGGGTCCTGAGGCCCGCGCCGCCTGCCCGACCACCGGACCGCACCGGGACGGGGGAAGGCCGCCCCGATCACGGCGGACCGGGGCGGCCTCGGCGTCACGGCGACCGTCAGGAGGCGTAGTCCTCCAGCATCTCGGTGACCAGCGCGGCGATCGGGGAGCGCTCCGACCGCGTCAACGTGACGTGCGCGAACAGCGGGTGGCCCTTCAGCTTCTCGATGACCGCCGCCACCCCGTCGTGCCGCCCCACGCGCAGGTTGTCACGCTGCGCCACGTCGTGCGTGAGCACGACCCGCGAGTTCGCGCCCAACCGCGACAGCACGGTCAGCAGCACGTTGCGCTCCAACGACTGCGCCTCGTCCACGATCACGAACGAGTCGTGCAGCGACCGGCCGCGGATGTGGGTCAGCGGCATGACCTCGAGCATGCCGCGGTCCATGACCTCCTCGACCACGTCCTGGCTGACCAGCGCGCCGAGCGTGTCGAACACCGCCTGCGCCCACGGCTGCATCTTCTCGCTCTCGGAACCGGGCAGGTACCCCAGCTCCTGCCCGCCCACCGCGTACAGCGGGCGGAACACCACGACCTTGCGGTGCTGGCGGCGTTCCATGACCGCCTCCAACCCCGCGCACAGCGCGAGCGCCGACTTACCCGTGCCGGCCCGTCCGCCCAGCGAGACGATGCCGACCTCGGTGTCCAGCAGCAGGTCCAGCGCGACGCGCTGCTCCGCCGACCGGCCGTGCAGCCCGAACGCCTCCCGGTCGCCGCGCACCAGCCGCAACCGCTTGTCCGCCGTCACCCGCCCCAAGGCGCTGGACGTGCCCGCCAGCAGCCGCAACCCGCTGTGGCACGGCAGCTCGGCCACGTGCGCCAGGTCGAACAGCGCCGGGTCGATCACGGTGTCGCGGTACAGCGCGTCCACGACGGACTGGTCCACGTCCAGGTCGGACATGCCCGAGTACCCGGACAGCGTCACGTCGTGCGCCCGGTACTCCTCGGCGGCCAGGCCGACCGCGCCGGCCTTGACCCGCAGCGGCATGTCCTTGGTGACCAGCGTGACGGCGTTGCCGTCGGCCGCGAGGTTGAGCGCGCAGGCCAGTATCCGGGCGTCGTTGGAGTCCGTGCGGAAACCCGCGGGCAGCACCTCCGGGTCGGAGTGGTTGAGCTCGACGCGCAGCGTGCCGCCGTCCTCGCCGATCGGGACCGGGTGGTCCAGCCGGCCGTGCCGCAGGCGCAGGTCGTCGAGCAGGCGCAGCGCCTCCCGGGCGAACCAGCCCAGTTCGGGGTGGTGCCGCTTGCCCTCCAGCTCGCTGATGACCACGAGCGGCAGCACGACCTCGTGCTCGGCGAACCGCGTGGTGGCCAGGGGGTCGGAGAGCAGCACGGACGTGTCCACCACGTACGTGTTGACCGTCGGCGCGCCACGGCGCCGGGAAGTGCTGCGCGATGAGCCTGAGGAACGGCTCGCGGGTCGTCGTGCGTTCACGGCAACTCCCTCACGAACGCGGCACCCGCGTCCGCTCCTCGCTGGGCCAGGCACCACCCCGATCGACCGGCACGCCGTCTAGCTCAGGCGCACCGACCACGAGGGCCGGGTGCCGGCCCCCTCGCGCATACAGCCACGATCAGGGCCTCCCTGCGCGGTCCGCAGTGGACGCGTCCCGCCAACCGGAAGTTACCTCCGCAGGTCCCTCTTATGCAGGCAGCCACACAGGTGATTCGTCAATTCGTCACCTCGCCGCAAAACTGGCGAAAGGTGTCCACACCGGGTGCCCGCGGGCGACACCGGGCCGTCACATCGGCGCAACACCACCTCGTCCACGCAGCTCAGGGCCGGTGCGGCCGGTCGCGGCCCGGTCGGTCACCCAGGGTCGCGGGACAGCCAGGGCACGCCCGCCGCGACCTCCTCCGCCACCACGGCCGGCACCAGCGGTTCGTCAAGAAGTCTCAGGTAGCGGTTACCGAGCGTGTCGGTCGGGGCACGCAAGTCGAGCCATGCTCGGATCAGGCGCACGCCCTCCACGTACGTCGTCGTGTACGCCCGCCACAGAGGGTCACCGAGGAAGCGCAGCATGTGACGGGCACGGCGTTCGGGGACCAGCAGCCACCGGCACAGGAAGGCCACGACGTCATCCGGATGGGCACGCCGGTCGTGGAGCATCAGGGCGGCGTCCTGACGCACGGTGAGCAGCCCGGACAGCGCGCCCTCGACCCGTTCGGACAGCTCGCCGTCCATCCGCAGGCCCAGGTCGGCCATGACCTCCTCGGCCCAGCGGCCCCAGCCCGGGCCGACCGCGGCGTGCAGGCCGAGCTCGGCCATGCCCTCGGCCATCAGGCACTGCGGCGTGTTGATCAGGAACAACGCCTGCTCGGCGTGCCCGCGCTTGCCGACCAGGCCCACCTCCTTGCGGCAGTGCTCGGTGTGGTGACCGGGGTAGGACTCGTGCGCGACGAGGTGCGGCAGGTTCGACATCCGGTGCCCCAGGTCGGCGTTGATCGCCACGCGGGACCGGAAGCCGCCCAGGTAGTAGTTGAAGCCGCTCCACGGCTTGTCGGTGACGATCTCGTACTCCACCAGCTCGTCCACCGGCAGCTCGAACCGTTGCCGCACGCGGTCACGCAGCGCGCTGGACAGGGCGTGCACGGCGGCCTTGAGGCGGCGCGGCGGCACCTCGTCCAGCGCGCGGTGGTCGGCCAGCCGTTCGGCCAGCGTGCCGGGGCCGGGCAGCAGCTCGTCCAGGCTCGCGTGCGCACGGCGGTAGGTGTCGGGGTGGCCGGGGCGGATGTCGACCTGGAAGTACGCGCGCACCTCGTCGACGAAGCCGACGCGCACGCCCGCGAGCTTGCGCGCGATCGCCTCGATCGCGGTCAGGTGGGCGTCCAGGAAGCGCTTGCGGTCCGGTGCCAGGTCGGCGCCGGGCAGCTCGCGGCGCAGCAGCCTGGCCTGCTCGGTCAGCGCGACGGGGTGCGGCCTCGGCTCGACGTCCACGGCCCGGCGCAGCGCCCGGTCGCCGGTGAACGAGTCCACCAGACCGGGTGACAGCCGATCGAGCCTCAGCCCGAGCAGCAGGTACTCACGCACGATCCGGTCGCCGTCCACGGACTGAAGACCATACGAGAAGACCGCCCGGTTTACCACAGCGGAACCGGTCCCACGATTTCTGCGCGCCAAAGGCACCGTAACGAGGGATAACCACCTTCGGACGATCACACAATAGTGGTATAGAGATCCACATGGGGCCGGTGGTTCGGTAGTTTGCCCGCTAGACCAACCCGCATCCGGGCTTCCGAGCAGCGCTGGATCGACTGGGGAAACCCACGAACAGGAGTGTGAAGTGCTGAAGAAGGCGAGCACCGTCGTCGCGGCCGTAGCCGGCCTGATGATGGTCGGCGGCCCGGCATTCGCCGTCGCCGGTGAGCCCCACGAACACGGGAACGGACAGATCCAGGAGCACTCCGGGACCACCGCGACCGCGATCGGTTCCTGGCAGGTCGTCGAGGACGGCGACGACGGCGACGTGAACGACCAGTTCGGCCTCCTCAACTTCGCCGACGACTCCGACGTGGCCGGCAACATCAACATCTGCGAGATCGAGGTCAACGCCGTTCTCGGCATCCCGGTCCTGTCCAACAACGACGAGAGCCTCTGCCTCAACGCCGACAACGACGGCTGAGCGGCACCGCTCCACGTCAAGCCCCCGGTAGGACGCGTTCAGCGGCGGGTCCGAGCCGGAACCAGTGCGTACACCACGGTGAAAGCCACTGTCGCAATACCGTCGATTGGACGGCTGCGAGCAGGTGGCGCGATGTCGGAACAAGCCCGAAAACTAAAACCGGAAAACATCGCGTTCACACGATGGTGTCGATCGGATGCAATCCACAGCGCAAGCCGGTAAATTACAGCAGCGAGGGCAAACCGCCTGAGCCGCCAGACTCCCCGAATGCTCGGAATGAATCGAGCGAGGTTCTGGGCGTCACATCAATTCCCCACTAGAGGAGTGTGTTTCCACATGTTGAAGAAGGCAGGCGCCGTCGCCATCGCCGCGGCTGGTCTCATGTTGCTGGGCTCTCCCGCGTTCGCGACCCCGCACGGCGGCGACGACCACGGCAACGAGTACACCGCGGTGGGCGAGCTGCAGTACTTCGAGGACGCGGACGGTGGCGACACGAACGACCAGTTCGGTCTGATCAACTTCGCGGACGACTCCGACCTGCTGAGCAACCTCAACGTTTGCGAGGTCGAGGTCAACGTCCTGGCCATCCCGATCCTCTCGAACAACGACGAGAGCCTGTGCATCAACACGGACAACGACGACAACGACTCCCACGGCTACGACGGCAACTGACCGTTCGTCCGAGTAGGCGTTGATGTTCGCCAAGGGCGGTGCACCCCGGTCGGGGTGCACCGCCCTTGGGCGTTGCGGCGGGCGTTGCGGGGGCTAGGAGCCGAAGCGGCGGTGCCGGACGGCGTAGTCGCGCAGCGCGCGCAGGAAGTCGGTGCGGCGGAACTCGGGCCAGTAGGCCTCGGTGAACCAGAACTCGGAGTGCGCGGACTGCCAGAGCATGAACCCGGACAGCCGCTGCTCGCCCGAGGTGCGGATGAGCAGGTCCGGGTCGGGCTGGCCGGACGTGTAGAGGTGCTCGGCGATGTGGTCGACGTCGAGGACCTCGGCCAGCTCCTCGATCGTGCCGCCGGACTCGGCGTGCTTCTGCAGCAGCTTGCGGACCGCGTCGGCGATCTCCTGCCGGCCGCCGTAGCCGACCGCGACGTTGACCTCCAGGCCCGTGCGGCCCTTGGTGCGCAACGCGGCGGCGGACAGGCGGGCGGCGGTCTCGGTGGGCAGCATGTCCAGCGCGCCGACGTGCCGGATGCGCCAGGGGTTACCGGGCTCGGCGAGCTCGTCGACGATGTCGGCGATGATGTCGAGCAGCGGTCCCAGCTCTTCGGCGGGGCGGTTGAGGTTGTCCGTGGACAGCATCCACAGCGTGACGACCTCGACCTCGGCCTCGCGGCACCAGCTCAGCAGTTCCAGGATCTTGCGCGCGCCGACGCGGTGGCCGTGCGCGACGTCGGTGAAGCCCGCCTCCTTGGCCCACCGGCGGTTGCCGTCGAGCACGACGCCGACGTGGCGTGGTCGTTGCTTGCCGTCCAGCCAGCGGTTCAGCCGGTATTCGTAGACCGGCAGGAGGAGCTTGTCCTTGATGCGCTCGCGAAGACCCACGCTGGAAGAGCGTACGCCGGGTGGGCGCGGTCACGCCGCCGTGTGCTGACCGGGTCACCTACGCTCCCGTAACCTCGGTGCGTGACCCCGTCGACTCATACCCCGCAGGCCGCGCTGCGGCCTCGTCTGCGGGGCTGGCTGCACCTCTGGTCGTTCGTGGTGTCCGTGGCGACGGGCGCGACGCTGATCGCCCTGGCCGCGGCCACCGTGTCGGCGAAGGCCGCGCTGGCGACGTCCGTGTACGGGGTGACGGTGCTCGGCCTGTTCGGCGTGAGCGCGCTGTACCACCGGGTGAACTGGGTGAGCGTGCGGGCGCGGACGTGGATGAAGCGCCTCGACCACTCGATGATCTTCGTCTTCATCGCCGGCACCTACACCCCGTTCGCCCTGCTGGCGATGCCGCCGGCCACGGGCAACGTGGTGCTGATCGTGGTCTGGGCGGGCGCGCTGGGCGGCGTGACGCTGAAACTGGCCTGGCCGCACGCGCCGCGCTGGCTCGGCGTGCCGATCTACATCGCGCTGGGCTGGGTGGCCGTCTTCGTCCTGCCGGACCTGCTGCACCACGTCGGCGTGGCCGCTTTGGTCCTGCTGCTGGTCGGCGGCCTGCTCTACACGGCGGGCGCCATCTTCTACGCGTCCCGCTGGCCCAACCCCTGGCCGGAGGTCTTCGGCTACCACGAGTTCTTCCACGCGGCCACGGTGCTGGCGGCGTTGTGCCACTACATCGCCATCTGGTTCGCCATCTACTCCTGACCAGCGGCTTTGTGGTCGGCCGGTAGTCGTTTCCCGTGATCAGGCCGTCTCCGGGCCGTCAGGCGGAGCGCCGTGCGCCGGTTCACGTTGCACTGGGGCGAGGTCGTGATTTCCACGGACGAGCCCGTTCCCGACCTGTTGGTGCCCCACGCGGCGCTCACGGCGCAGCTCGGCCCCTGACCTGCCGCTCCCCTCCGGCGACAGCCGGGAACGCCTCACCCCTGAGGACATGGCCGGTGTCGTCCTCGCCGAGTCTCCCGTGCACACCTGCTTCGCCTGCCGACAGCGGTTCCGGGTGGTCCACCCGGAGACCGGCCTGGTCTTGTCCGGCGCACGGAGGTCTGACCGGTGGCACCCGTGCCCACGACGGGGTCAGCCTTCGGACCAGTACGCGGTGAAGGCGGACTCGCTCAGGTGGCGGTGGGGGTTGGTGGTCATGATCTCGTGCAGGGAGCGCAGGAGGGCGTCGCGGCCGATGGTGGATTCCACGGCGCGGATGCGGGCCAGGTAGGGGGCGTAGGGGTGGTCGGGGAACGGGGTGGACGGGTCCGGGTCCCAGGGGTGGCCCAGCACGTGCTCGACGAAGAGGCGGCTCAGGTAGACGGCCAGGCCTTCGATCAGGGGCTGGGTGGTGCTGACCAGGTTGCCCGACCACGTGTGCGCGACTTCGTGGCTGACCACCGTCATCGCCCGAACGGGATCGGTCAGGCGGTCCAGGACGGTGTGGTCGAAGAGGATCAGGCCGGGGGTGGACAGCGCCAGTGACGACAGGTCGTGGACGAAGACGGCGTCGCACTTCGGGTACGGGAACGGGCCCAGCAGGGTTTCGAAGAATGCGATCGAGGCCTTCACCAGGTCGGCGATGGCGGTCCCGTCGACGTGGGCGCGCGACCGCGGCACGTGGACCGAGTCGTGCACTTCCACGAACGGACCCGCCACGGCCGTCACCGTCGCACGGGGGATCGGGGCGGTCGGCGCGAACGTCCGCACCTCGCCCGCGTCCACGACCGCGGGACCGTTGGACAGGCACCGCCACGCCGGCGGCACGGTGACGGTCAGCGCGAACGGTGCGCGTTGCCAGGAGTCGCCGAAGCCGCACATGGTGCGCCGGGGGGTGTCCGGGAAGTTCGTCGCGTACAGGTAGACCTGGCCGTCCACCGGGTCGACCACCCGCCGGAACCCCCGGTCGCGGAACGGGAACAGCGCCTCGACCCGCAGCACGTTCGGGCCGTCCAGCGGCTCGTCCCACCGCACCGGTCCGCCGTTCAGGGACGCTTCGAGCACCTCGTCGGCTTCCAGGTCGACGCCCGTGCGCCCGCCCTCGAAGTGGATCGTGGTGCGACCGCGGACCCGCGGCGCGGCCGGGTCCAGGCGCCAGGCCAGGTCGTAGGACAGCATGACGATCACCCCCGCTCCCCAAGCTAGCGGGAAACGGGGGTGGCGTCACGCGAGATCGGGCCCCTGGGCGCGCAGGTCGTCCACCCTGGTCATGGCCTCGCGCAACTCGGTCAGCCACGCGTCCGCGTGCTCGCCGACCAGCCGCACGGCCCACGCCAGCGCCTCCGACCGGGACCGCGCCACACCGGCCGCGACCAGCGTGTCCAGCACCATCCGCTCGGGCTGCCGCAACCGCGTCATCACGGGCACCGACAGCGTGGTGAACAGCTCCTCCGTGCCGCCGAGCCGCGCGCCCCAGGCGACCTTGCGCCGGTAGCGGTGCTCGGCCTGGCGGGCGATCTCGATCCGCTCGTCCCTGGTCTGCTCGCGGAACCGGCTGATCCGGCCCGACTCGGCCGCCGCGCGCTCGGCGTCGTCGGCGAACTCGCCCTCCAACGCGGGCAGCGTGCCCACGACCAGGATCTCCTCCCGGTCGACGGTCACCACCGGAGCCCCGGTGAACCAGCCGTCGGGCAGCCTGCCGCTGAACCAGCCCGCCGCGTCGTCCGCCGGCGGCTGCTCGCCCTGCTGCCGGCCGCCCCATCCTCGTCGCATCCCGCACCGCCTCTGATTACATGATTACGACGATGCTGACGCTACGCCCGCAAGCCACCCGGGGGGCACGAGTTCGCTACCGGTGGACGGCCAGGGCGGCCGTCAGCTCCGCCACCGACGTGACGGGCCGGTCGCACACGTACCCGCGGCACACGTAAGCCGCCGCACCGCCGTCCACCAGCGGCCGGTCGGCCAGCAGCGGCGCCGAGTCCGGAGCGCCCGCCACCACCACCCCGCCGCCGTGCACGCCGTGCCACGCGGCCCCGACGAGTTCCGGCGCGTCACCGACCACGGCGACCTGCACGGGTCCGAGCGCCAACGCCTCGGCCACGCTCAACCAGTTCCCGGCGAACCGGGGCTCCCGGGACGCCAGCAGCCCGGCCCGCCCCAACGCCGCCTCGGCCGCCTCGCGGTAGGCCGACGGCCCGCCCAGCACGGACGCCGTCACCAGCGCCGAGGCCAGCGACGACGCGCCGGACGGGGTCGCGTTGTCCGACGGGTCCGACGGCCGCTGAACCAACGCCTCGGCGTCGTCCGCCGTGTCGTAGTAGACCCCCGGCTCCTCCCCCGCGAACCGGGCCAGCGCGGTGTCCAGCAGCCCGCACGCGGCGGTGAACCACGTGACGTCGCCGGTCGCCTGGTGCAGCGCCAGCAGCCCCTCGGCGAAGCAGCCGTAGTCCTCCAGCACGCCCGCCGCCGTGCCCGCCACCCCGTGGCGCGACGTGCGCAGGAGCCGACCGTCGACCAGGTGCACGTCCAGGACCAGCGACGCAGCCCGCACGGCCGCCTCCACCCACCGCGGCTCGCCGAACACCGCGCCCGCCTCGGCCAGCGCCGCGATCGCCAGGCCGTTCCACGCGGTGACGACCTTGTCGTCCCGTCCGGGCTGCGGCCGCCGGTCGCGGGCTTCGAGCAGCCTGGCAGCGATCTCCGGGTCGGGCGTGCCGAGCATCCGCAACGTCGATGTGCCGTGCTCGAACGTGCCCTCGTCCGTCACGCCGTACAGCTCCGCGGCGCGCACCCCGTTCGCCAGCCCGAGCACCTGCACGAGCTGCGCGGGCGTCCACACGTACGTCGCGCCCTCGACGCCCTCGGTGTCCGCGTCCAGCGACGCGGCGAACCCGCCCTCCGCCGTGCCGAGGTCGCGGACCAGGAACTCCGCCGTCTCCCGGGCCACCTGCGCAGCGCGCGGGTCGTCGTCACGACGGCTCAGGTGCGTGTACGCGCGCAGCAGCAAAGCGTTGTCGTACAACATCTTCTCGAAGTGCGGCACGACCCACGCCGCGTCCACGCTGTACCGCGCGAACCCGCCGGCGAGCTGGTCGTACAGCCCGCCGTCCGCCATCGCCGCGCACGTCGCCCGCGCCATCGACAGCGCCTGCACCGACCCGGTCCGCTCGTGGTGGCGCAGCAGGAACTCCAGCACCATCGACGGCGGGAACTTCGGCGCGCCACCGAAACCGGCGTTGGTCCGGTCGAAGTGGCCGAGCAGCGACACCACCGCGCCGGACAGCACCTCCTCGTCCACAGTGGAGCGCGGCAGCGGCTGGAACGCGAGCTGCGCCACGATCCCGGCCGCCGACTCGCGCACCTCGTCGCCCTGCTCGCGCCACGCGTGCGCGATGGCCTCCAGCACCTGGCGGAACGACGGCATGCCGGGGTGCGGCGTCGGCGGGTAGTAGGTGCCCGCGTAGAACGGCTCGCCGTCGGGGGTGAGGAAGCACGTCATGGGCCAGCCGCCCTGCCCGCTGAGCGCCTGCGTGACCGCCATGTAGACCGCGTCCACGTCCGGCCGTTCCTCGCGGTCGACCTTGACGCTGACGAAGTGCTCGTTCATGTACGCGGCGGTGGCCTCGTCCTCGAACGACTCGTGCGCCATCACGTGGCACCAGTGGCACGCCGCGTACCCGACCGACAGCAGCACCGGCACGCCGCGTTCCCGCGCCTCCCGGAACGCCTCCGGCGACCACGGCCACCAGTGCACCGGGTTCTCGGCGTGCTGGAGCAGGTACGGGCTGGTCGAGGACGCGAGCCGGTTCGTCATGGTTCCACAGTAGGACCCGAACCCCGGCCGGACGCGTCGGTCGGACCGGGGTGCGGTACCGCCGCGGCTAGTCGTCCTTCTTCGCGTCGCCGTTGCCGTTGCCGGCCTTCGCCCCCGGCTTGGCCTCGGGCTCGTCGAACGACGCGGGCAGCTTCTTCAAGTGCTTGCTCATCGACTTGACCAGGAAGAACACGGCGATGAAGAACAACACGAGGATCAGCAGGCCCAGCGGGGAGGACTTGCCGAAGTCCTCCTGCTGACCACCCGGGTCCTTCTCGGTGGACGGCTGCCGGGCCAGCACGACCGCCGTGGTCTGCGACCACGGGATCGGGTCGAACGAGGTCACGCGGTCACCCTCTCCCGGACGCCCGCGAACAGGTCGTCCTCGGGCACGGTGCTGTCGACCAGCGACCGCGCCAACTCGTACTCCTCCGTCGGCCACACCGCGCGCTGCATCTCACGCGGCACGGCGAACCAGCGGCTCTCGGGGTCGATCTGGGTGGCGTGGGCCTTGAGGGCCTCGTCGCGCACCGGGAAGTAGTCGGCGCACTCGACGCGGGTGGTGACCCGCTCGATGACGTCCGGCTTGTCGGCGTCCCACCCGGCCAGCCACTCGGCGTACGGGGACTCCAGGCCCTCGGCGAGCATCGCCTCGTGGAACGCCAGCAGCTTCGCGCGGGAGAAGCCGTGCGAGTAGTACAGCTTCAGCGGCTGCCACGGCTCGCCCAGCTCGGGGTAGCGGTCGGGGTCGCCCGCCGCGTCGAACGCGGCCACGGACACCTCGTGGCAGCGGATGTGGTCGGGGTGCGGGTAGCCGCCGTTCTCGTCGTAGGTGACGATCACGTGCGGGCGGAACTCGCGGATCACCTGGACCAGCGGCGGCGTCGACTCCTCCAGCGGGGTCAGCGCGAAGCAGCCCTCGGGCAGCGGCGGCAGCGGGTCGCCCTCGGGCAGCCCGGAGTCCACGAAACCCAGCCAGCGGTGCTGCACGCCCAGGATCCCGGCGGCGCGCGCCATCTCCTGGCGGCGGATCTCGGCGATGTTCTCCAGCACGTCCGGGCGGTCCATGGCGGGGTTGAGGATGCTGCCCGCCTCACCGCCCGTGCAGGTCACGACCATGACCTCGTGGCCCTCGGCCACGTAGCGGGCCATCGTGGCGGCGCCCTTGCTCGACTCGTCGTCGGGGTGCGCGTGCACCGCCATCAGGCGCAGCTTCTCAACCATGACGGTGGTGCTCCTCCTCGCCCCTGCCGAACCCGTCCGGCCCGGTCCCTGCGACACTCAACGCGGTGGTCGAGGGACATTGTTCCCCACGGGCAGGAAGGCTTCGGACAGTGGCACTGCCGGAGGGTCGGTACGGCAAGCCCCGCAAGTCCCTGCCCAGGTGGGCGCGGTGGTCACTCCCCGTGATCGCGGTGCTGGTGGGCGGGGTCGTCGCGTGGGTCGGCTACCGCAACCTGGGCACGATGCCCGTGGAGGCCAAGCAGACCGCGTTCGAGGTGCTCGACGACAGCTCCGTGCGGATCACGTTCGAGGTGGTCAGGCAGACACCGGAGCAGCCCGTGGTGTGCATCGTGCGCGCGCGGTCCGAGGACGGCGACGAGGCGGGCCGGCGTGAGGTGCTGGTCGATCCCGGGGCCGACACCATCCGGGCGACCACCGTGCTGCGGACGTCCAAACCACCGGTCACCGGAGAGGTTTTCGGCTGCTCTTACCAGGTTCCGGCGTACCTGTCCACGAGGTAGCGGCCAAGCGGGTGATCTGCGGGTTTAGTGGCGGATCCGGGAACAAAACGCCGTCGCCGAACGTTCTGTGCGTGTTACTCTGGCCATTCAGCACGGCCCCGACGCGGGCCGTGTTTTTCCGTTCCGGGCTGGTGCGCCCGGGAACTGCCAGCCCACGCCGTGGGCCGGAGCAAGACAAGGAGTTGGTGACCGTGAGCGACACTGAGGTGACCTGGCTGACCCAGGAGGCCTACGACCGGCTCAAGGCTGAGCTGGACGAGATGATCGAGAATCGCCCGGTCATTGCTGCGGAGATCAACGCGCGTCGCGAGGAGGGTGACCTCCGGGAGAACGGCGGGTACCACGCGGCTCGCGAGGAGCAGGGCAAGCAGGAGGCCCGCATCCGCCAGCTGCAGGAGCTGCTGCGGGTCGCCAAGGTCGGCGAGGCGCCCACGGTGACGGGCGTCGCGGCGCCCGGCATGGTGCTCACCGTGCGTTACGACGGGGATGACGAGACGGAGGAGTTCCTGCTCGCCACCCGCGAAGAGGGCGCGCACGGCGCGCTCGAGGTCTACTCCCCCTCGTCGCCGCTGGGCAAGGCGTTGCTCGGCGCGAAGGAGGGCGAGGCGCGGGAGTACGAACTGCCCAACGGCAGCACGATGAAAGTCACGCTGATCAAGGCCGTGCCGTACGCCGGCTGACCCCCAGACACCGGGAGGGCGGCCACCACGCGGGGTGGCCGCCCTTCTGCTGTCCGGTCACGTGATGCGCTCCAGCAGGGGCCGCACGCGGGGCGGGACGGGGGTGGACAGCGCGATCGACGTGGACAGCCGCTGCACGCCCGGCACGTCCACGATCGAGTCGATCACCCGCTGCAGGTCGGCGTTGGACCGGGCCACGACCCGCGCGAACAGGTCACCGGGCCCGGTCGTCGCGTGCACCTCGCACACCTCTTCGATCGCGGCCAGGCCTTGCGACACCTCGTGCCGGCGGCCCTGGGCGATCTCCAGCACGGCGAACGCGGTCAGCCCGTAGCCCATCGCGGCCAGGTCCAGCGCGGGCGGGAAGCCGGTCAGCACGCCGCGCGTCACCAGCCGGTCCAGTCGGGCCTGCACCGTGCCGCGGGCCACGCCCAGGCGCCGCGAGCACTCCAGCACGCCCAGCCTGGGCTCGTCGGTGAGCAGCAGCAACAGCCGTGCGTCCAGAGCGTCCACGACCTGGTCAGAGTGTTCAGCTTGCGGATCCGAAGGCATGAACCACTGTACAGAATGCCCAGCGGATCAGGAGAGTGTTGCGCAGCCTGACCAGCATTCCACATGCTGTGAGGTATGACGCAGCAGCTTGACGACGTGAGCTACGACCAGCTCCGCCAACTCGTGGGCCTGGTCGATTACGACGGGACGCGCGACCCGTTCCCCGTCCGCTCGATGGACGCCGTGGTGTTCGTGGTCGGCAACGCGACGCAGACCGCGTGGTTCTACCAGGTCGCGTTCGGGATGCAGCTCGTCGCGTACTCCGGGCCGGAGACCGGGCAGCGGGACCACAAGTCCTTCGTGCTCAAGTCCGGCTCGGCGCGGTTCGTGATCAACGGTGGCGTGCGGCCGGACAGCCCGCTGCTCGACCACCACCGCAAGCACGGCGACGGTGTGGTGGACCTCGCGCTGGAGGTCGCCGACGTCGACAGGTGCATCGAGCACGCGCGTGCCCAGGGCGCGACCGTGCTCGAGGAGCCGCACGACATCTCCGACGAGCACGGCACCGTGCGGCTCGCGGCCATCGCGACGTATGGCGAGACCCGCCACACCCTGGTCGACCGGTCGCGCTACCGCGGGCCGTACCTGCCGGGGTACGAGGCGCGGGAGTCGACCGTCGTGCGGCCCGCGGGCGCGCCGAAGCGGTTGTTCCAGGCGGTCGACCACTGCGTGGGCAACGTCGAGCTCGGCCGGATGGACCACTGGGTCGAGTTCTACAACCGGGTGATGGGCTTCGTGAACATGGCGGAGTTCGTCGGCGACGACATCGCCACCGACTACTCGGCGCTGATGAGCAAGGTCGTCTCCAACGGCAACCACCGGGTGAAGTTCCCGCTCAACGAGCCGGCCGTGGCCAAGCGGAAGTCGCAGATCGACGAGTACCTGGAGTTCTACGAGGGCGCCGGCGTGCAGCACATCGCGCTGGCGACCAACGACATCGTGGCCACCCTGACCGCGATGCGCGCCGCGGGCGTGGAGTTCCTCGAGACGCCCGACTCGTACTACGACGACCCGGAGCTGCGGGCGCGCATCGGCGAGGTGCGCGTGCCGATCGAGGTGCTCAAGGAGCACCGGATCCTGGTCGACCGGGACGAGGACGGCTACCTGCTCCAGATCTTCACCAAGCCGATCGGCGACCGGCCGACCGTGTTCTACGAGCTGATCGAGCGGCACGGGTCGCTGGGCTTCGGCAAGGGCAACTTCAAGGCGTTGTTCGAGGCGATCGAGCGCGAGCAGGAGCGTCGGGGCAACCTCTGACCCTGCTCGAACCAGCGTGGGGAACGGCGACGGGCCGGTCCGGGCACCCCCCGGGCCGGCCCGTTCGGTCTTCCGGGGTTGCCTTTTCTGTCGGAAGGCTGACGATGGACGTACCGGGCGCGCCGGGACCGGTACTCTCGGTGCGGGGCATTCCTCACACAGCATTCACCTGGAGGGTGGCGATGGCGCTCGCGGCACGGGTCACCGCGGTGCTCCCGCTCGTCGGAGCGGTGGTCACGGCCGTGGCGCTGACCGGCGCGGCCTTCTTCACCGTGGCCCACGCGGGGTGCGCGGACAGCGGCCGGTTCGTGGAGCGCGACGGCGTGGTGGAGTTCGTCGGCGGGTGCGTCGACCCGCACGAGCTGCCCGCCGTGCCGCGTGTGGAGAACGCCCGGTACGACGTCAAGCCCTGACGCCGGCGTCTCCTTGGGTGATAGTGGAGCCATGTGTCGCAACATCAGGGTGCTCCACAACTTCGAACCGCCCGCCACCGAGGACGAGGTCCGTGCGGCGGCGGTGCAGTACGTGCGCAAGGTGAGCGGGGCGGCGCGCCCGTCGGCGGCGAACCAGGAGGCGTTCGACGCGGCCGTGGAAGCGGTCGCCGAGGCGACCCGCGTGCTGCTGGAATCGCTGGTCACCAACGCCCCACCCCGTGACCGCGAGGTCGAGGCCGCCAAGGCCCGCGAACGCTCCGCCGCCCGCTTCGGCCCCCGCTGACCCCGAGTGTCGAACGCTCAGGTCCCGAGTGTCGAACGCTCGCGTCCCGAGTGTCGAACGCTCAGGACCGGTGAATTCGTCATTCGCGTACCGCGAGCCGACCCGTCCAACGACACGAACCCCGCGCTGGTTGTCACCGGGCGCGGGGTTCGTTCGTCCTGAACGTAGAACTCAGGGGTCCTGAGCGTTCGACACTCGGGACCTCAGCGTTCGACACTCGGGACCTGAGCGTTCGACACTCGGGGTTCAGGAGAGGGCGGTCAGGAGGTCGGAGACCAGGTCGTCGGCCGATTCGATGCCCACGGAGAGGCGGATCAGGTCGGCGGGGACCTCCAGGAGGGAGCCCGCGGTGCTGGCGTGGGTCATCCGCCCCGGGTGCTCGATCAGGGACTCGACGCCGCCCAGCGACTCGGCCAGGGTGAAGAGCTTGGTGCGGGAGCAGACGCGCAGCGCGGCTTCCTCGCCGCCCTCCACGGTGAACGAGATCATGCCGCCGAACCGGCGCATCTGCTTCGCCGCGACCTCGTGACCGGGGTGCTCGGGCAGGCCCGGGTAGTACACGCGGGTCACCTTCGGGTGCCGGACCAGCGCCTCGACGACCTTCTCGGCGTTATCCGAGTGCTTCTCCATGCGCACTTCGAGCGTCTTGATCCCGCGCAACGTCAGCCACGCGTCGAACGGCCCCGGCACCGCGCCCGCGCCGTTCTGCAGGAACCCGAACTGCGCGTCCAGGTCGTCGTCCGACGTCACGAGCGCACCACCGACGACGTCGGAGTGCCCGCCCACGTACTTGGTCGTCGAGTGCAGCACCACGTCCGCACCCAGCTCCAACGGGCTCTGCAGGTACGGCGAGGCGAACGTGTTGTCCACCACGAGCCGCGCGCCCGCCGAGTGCGCGACCTGCGCGAGCAGCGCGATGTCGGCGATGTTCAGCAACGGGTTGGTCGGCGTCTCGACCCACACCACCTTGGTGTTCGGCCGGATCGCCGCGCGCACCGCGTCGACGTCGGACAGCGCGGCCGGCGTGTGCTCGACACCCCAGTGCGACAACACCTTGTCGATCAGCCGGAACGTGCCGCCGTACGCGTCGTTCGGGATGACGACGTGGTCACCCGGCCGGCACAGCGCGCGCAGGGCCGTGTCGGTCGCGCCCATGCCCGAGGCGAACGCGCGGGCGTGCCGTCCACCTTCGAGCGCCGCCAGGCACTCCTCCAGCGCGGCACGGGTGGGGTTGCCGGTGCGCGAGTACTCGAACCCGCCCCGCAGCCCGCCCACGCCGTCCTGCGCGTAGGTGGAGGTGGCGTGGATCGGCACGATGACCGAGCCCGTGGTCGGGTCGGGGTCCTGCCCGGCGTGGATAGCCCTGGTCGCGAAACCGTAGTGGCCGGTGTCCGTCATGCTCCTAGGGTACGGCGACCGAAAAAGCAACCGCCCGTCGACCGGAAGGCCGACGGGCGGTCGGGTGAACGGTCAAGCGGTCACCACTGCTGCGGCGGCTGCTGGCCGTAGGGGTTCTGCTGCTGCGGCTGGCCGTACGGGTTGGACGCGGGCGCCTGGCCGTACGGGTTCTGCTGCTGGCCGTAGCCACCGGGGTAGCCACCGGGCGCCGCGCCCTCGGGCGCGTTCACCACGACGGTGCCCATGATCTTGTCGGCCCACGTCTGCTTCTTGGCCTCCCACAACGGCGCGAACCAGCCCGCGTAGCAGGGCAGCGAGTCGACGAAGTGGCACAGGTGGCGCACGAAGGCGTTGCCGAAGCCGATCGGCTGCCCCGTCTCCTCCTTGATGAGCTTGACCTTCGCGACCTTCTTGCCCATCGACTGGCCCGTGGTGCCCGCCAGGTACCAGGAGTTGTAGATCATGAAGCCGATGAGGGCGAGGTAACCGACACCGCTGAGGATCAACGACAGGGTCGGGTCACCGGTGGCCGCGCCGATGCCGGCCAGGATGCCGACGACGAGGCCCGGCGCGAGGTAGTCGATCAGCGCGCCGACCGCGCGGCTGCCCCACTCGGCGTAACCACCCGCGGGCGCGCCGTAAGCGGCCTGCGCCGGGTACCCGGGCTGCGCGCCCCACGCCTGCTGCTGCGGCTGGCCGTACGGGTTCGACGCGGGCGCCTGGCCGTAGGGGTTGGACTGCGGCTGCTGCTGGGCGTACGGGTTCGCCTGCGGCTGGCCGTACGGGTTGGACACCGGCTGCTGGCCGTAGGGCTGCTGCTGCCCGTACGGCTGCTGGCCGTACTGGGCGGGGGGCTGCTGGCCGTAGGCGGGCGGCTGCTGCGCCGGGAACGCGCCGGAGCCGGGCTGCTGCACCGGCTGGCCGTACGGGTTCGACGCGGGCTGCTGCGTCGCGCTCGGCGGCACGACCTGGGTCGCGTCCGGGTTCGACGGGGGCTGCTGCTGGCCGGAGGGCACGACCTGGGTCGCCTCCGGCGGCGGGAAAGCAGGGGGCTGACCGCCGCTCGGCACGACCTGCGTCGCGTCGGCGTTCGGGGGCTGGGCACCCTGCCCCTGCTCCTGCTGGTTTTGACCGCCGAACTGCTGGTTTCCTGGCGGCTGCGGAGCGTTCATCGGAGTTTCCAACCCCCTTGGCACGGGCCGTAGGTGTATGAGTCGGTGGCCAACGCTAGCGGATGGGACCGCCCTGGCCACGCCCAACCGGTCAACGTGTCCCGATCCGCGACGTGGATCGGGACACGTTGACCGCCCTCGGGGGGCCGGTCAGCGACCGGCGAGGAAACCCAGGACGTCCTGCCTGGTGACGACGCCCGCGGGCTTGCCGTCCTCCAGCACCAGCGCACCGTCCGCTGAGGACAGTGCCGACATGGCCGAGCTGATCGACTCGCCCGCGCCGATCGTGGGCAGCTTCAACGACATGTGCCGGTCCAGCCGGTCGGTCAGCTGCGCCTTGCCGGTGAACAGCGCGTCGAGCAGGTCCCGCTCGTTGACCGCGCCCGCGACCTCCGCGGCCATCACGGGCGGCTCGGCGTTGACGACCGGCATCTGGGAGACGCCGTACTCGCGCATGATCGCGACCGCCTCGGCGACCGTCTCGTTGGGATGGCCGTGCACGAGGTCGGGCATCGTGCCGTCCTTGCGCCGCAGGACGTCGCCGACGGTCGCGCCGGACGTGTCGGGCGACAGGAAGCCGTACTGGGCCATCCACTTGTCGTTGAACACGCTCGACAGGTAGCCCCGCCCGCCGTCGGGCAGCAGCACGACGATCACGTCGTCCGGGCCGGCGCTGTCGGCCACGCGCAGCGCCGCCGCGACGGCCATGCCGCACGAGCCACCGACGAGCAGCCCCTCCTCGCGGGCCAGCCGCCGGGTGATCTCGAACGAGTCCGCGTCGCTCACCGCCACGATCTCGTCGCACACGTCGCGGTCGTACGCGTCGGGCCAGAAGTCCTCACCGACGCCCTCGACCAGGTACGGCCGGCCGCTGCCGCCGGAGTACACGGAGCCCTCGGGGTCCGCGCCGATGATCTTCACGCGGCCCTCGGAGACCTCCTTGAGGTAGCGGCCCGTGCCGGAGATCGTGCCGCCGGTGCCGACGCCCGCGACGAAGTGCGTGATCCGGCCCTCGGTCTGCCGCCACACCTCCGGGCCGGTGCCGTGGTAGTGGCTGGCCGGGTTCTCCGGGTTGGCGTACTGGTTGGGCTTCCACGCGCCGGGGATCTCGGCGACCAGGCGGTCGGAGACGTTGTAGTAGGAGTCGGGGTGCTCCGGCGCCACCGCGGTCGGGCACACCACGACCTCGGCGCCGTAGGCCTTGAGCACGTTGCGCTTGTCCACGCTGACCTTGTCCGGGCAGACGAAGACGCACTTGTAGCCCTTCTGCTGGGCCACGAGCGCCAGGCCGACGCCGGTGTTGCCCGACGTGGGCTCGACGATCGTGCCGCCGGGCTGGAGCTCGCCGCTGCGCTCGGCCGCCTCGACCATGCGCAGCGCGATGCGGTCCTTCACGCTGCCGCCGGGGTTGAGGTACTCGACCTTGGCCAGGATGAGCGGCCGGCGGCCTTCGGCGACCGCGTTCAACTTCACCAGCGGCGTGTTGCCGACCAGGTCTACGACGCTCTCGACGTACTCCACGACGGACCTTCCACTTCTTGAGATGACGCGCTGAGCGTATATCGGTGGCGCGGTGGTCGGCCCGGTGGACGATGGGGTCGGGAGAGGGAGGTGCCGATGCGGGGGTACCGGCTCCTCGCGGTGGTCGCGGGGGCGTTGGGCGCGGTGACCGGGGTGGCCTACGGGCTGGTCAGCGAGCAGTCGCGGCGGGCGCGGGTGGTGATCGGCGTGCCCGACGCGCCGCCGTTGCGCGCCGACGGGGTGTACGGGGTGGCCGGGTCCGGGGAGGGCGGCGGGACGCCGGTGCGGTTCGCCGTGCTGGGTGATTCGATGGCGGCCGGGCTGGGCGTGGACGACGTGACCGAGCTGCCGGGCGTGGTGCTGGCGACGGGGTTGGCCGACGAGGTGGGCGCGCCGGTGCGGCTGGAGACGTACGCGATCTCCGGCTCCACGTCCCGGGACCTGGCGGCGCAGGTGGACCGGGTGGTGGCCGACCCGCCGGACGTGGCGCTGGTGATCATCGGGGCGAACGACGTGACCACGCGGCTGTCGATCCCGGTGTCGGCGGCGTTGCTGGGGGCGCAGGTGCGGCGACTGCGGGCGGCGGGGGTCGGCGTGGTCGTCGGCACGTGCCCGGACCTGGGCACGGTGCGGCCGATCGCGGAGCCGTTGCGGTCGGTGGCGCGCGGCTGGTCGCGGCGGTTGGCGCGGGCGCAGCGGGTGGAGGTGGAACGGGCGGGCGGCGTGGCGGTGGCGTTGGGCGACCTGCTGGCGGCGGAGTTCCGGGCGCGGCACGCCGACTACTTCAGCCGGGACAGGTTCCACCCGAGCGCGACCGGGTACGAGGCGGCGACGTCCATCCTGCTGGCCCCGCTGTGCGGCGTCCTTCGTCACGAGTGGTGGCCGCGCTGAACGGGCGTTAACTAGGCTGCACGTCACACGTTGCGGCGAAACAAAGGAGTTCCGTAATGCCTGAGGCCGTGATCGTCTCCGCCGCCCGGTCGCCCATCGGGCGCGCGGGCAAGGGCTCCCTGAAGGACGTGCGCGCCGACGACCTGACCGTGCAGGTCCTCAAGGCCGCGCTGGCGAAGGTCCCGCAGCTCGACCCGAACGACATCGACGACCTCATGCTCGGCTGCGGCCTGCCCGGCGGCGAGCAGGGCTTCAACATGGGCCGCGTGGTGTCGGTGCTGGCGGGTTACGACAACCTGCCCGGCACGACCGTGACCCGGTACTGCGCGTCGAGCGTGCAGACGACCCGGATGGCGCTGCACGCCATCAAGGCCGGCGAGGGCGACGTGTTCATCAGCGCCGGCGTGGAGACGGTGTCCAGCTTCGCGCGCGGGTCGTCGGACTCGTGGCCGGGCACGCACAACCCGGTGTTCGCCGACGCCGAGGCCCGCACGGCCGCCGTGGCCGGGTCCGGGGCGGCGGAGTGGGTCGACCCGCGGCTCGGCGGGCAGGTGCCCGACATCTACATCGCCATGGGCCAGACCGCGGAGAACCTGGCGCTGGCCAAGGGCGTGACGCGGCAGGAGATGGACGAGTTCGGCGTGCGGTCGCAGAACCTCGCCGAGAAGGCCATCGCCAACGGGTTCTGGGCGCGCGAGATCACGCCCGTGACGCTGCCGGACGGCACGGTCGTGTCGGCCGACGACGGTCCGCGGCCCGGCGTGACGATCGAGGGCGTGTCGGGGCTCAAGCCGGTGTTCCGGCCGGACGGGCGGGTCACGGCGGGCAACTGCTGCCCGTTGAACGACGGCGCGGCGGCGCTGGTGATCATGAGCGACGTGAAGGCGAAGGAGCTGGGCATCACGCCGCTGGCGCGGGTCGTGTCCACCGGCGTGTCCGGGCTGTCGCCGGAGATCATGGGGCTCGGGCCGGTCGAGGCGTCGAAGCGGGCGCTGGCACTGGCCGGGATGTCGATCTCGGACATCGACCTGGTGGAGATCAACGAGGCGTTCGCGGCGCAGGTCATCCCGTCGTACCGGGACCTGGGCATCGACCTGGACCGGCTCAACGTCAACGGTGGCGCGATCGCCGTGGGTCACCCGTTCGGGATGACCGGGGCGCGGATCACCACGACGCTGATCAACTCGCTGCAGTTCCACGACAAGCAGTTCGGCCTGGAGACCATGTGCGTCGGTGGCGGCCAGGGCATGGCGATGGTGCTCGAACGGCTGAGCTGAACCGCGTCACGACAGGTGTTGACCGACGTCCTACCTCCGAGTGAGGGAGGTCGGGGTGCCCATGACGTACGTGTGGTGGCACAGCGGGTACGACCGGCTGTGCCACGCCTTTTCCGCGCAACAGGCGTCGGCGGCGTACTTCGAGGCGGCGTGCGCGCACTCCGTGCCGCCCGACCGGGTGGTGCGGGCGGCGCGCGGGACGTTGTGCGTGCCGTGCCTGGTGGAGGTCGGGTCGGCGATGGAGGCCGACCACTCCTGGCGCGGCTGACGTCCCGGCTCGTCCGTCCCGAGCGTTGAATTCAGGGGTCCTGGGCGTAGGACTCTCGGGACCCGGGCGTTCGACACTCGGGAATGGCGAAGGGCGTCCCGGTGGCCGGGACGCCCTTCGGTCATCGTGCGGGGTGGGTCAGTCGTTCTGGAAGTAGGACAGCAGGCGCAGGATCTCCAGGTACAGCCAGACCAGCGTGGTCATCAGGCCGAACGCGGCGAGCCAGGCGTACTTCGCGGGCAGCGCGCCCCGGATCATCTCGTTCGCGGCCTCGAAGTCCAGCAGGAAGCTGAACGCGGCGATGCCGATCACGACCAGGCTGAAGACGATCGCCAGGGTGCCGCCGTCGCGCAGGCCCATGTTCACGCCGAACAGGCCCAGGAGCAGGTTGCCGAGCATGAGCACGGCCGCGCCCACGGTGGCGCCGATGATCCACTTGGTCAGGCGCGGCGTGACGCGGATCGCACCCGTCTTGTAGACCACGAGCATCGCGCCGAAGACGCCGAACGTGCCCAGGATCGCCTGCCAGGCGATACCGGGGAAGATCGCCTCGAACACGCCGGTGATGGCGCCCAGGAACACGCCCTCCGCCGCCGAGTAGGCGAGCACCATCGGGCCGCTGGGCTTCTGCTTGAAGATGATGATCAGGGCCAGGACCAGGCCGACGATCATGCCGGGCACGGCGAGCGCGAACGGCGCGACCGCGCCGGACAGCACCATCCACGCCGAGACGAAGCCGGTGAGGATGGCCACACCGAGCGTCGTGGCGGTCTTGGTCACCACGTCGTCGATCGTGATCGGGCGCTCACCCGTGGTCGGCGGAGCCGGCTGGTAGCCGCCGTACTGCTGCGCGCCGTACTGCTGCTGCCCCTGGTAGGGCTGGCCGAAGCCTGCGTAGTTACCGCCACCGCCGCTGGTCGGCAGGTTGCGGAACGCGGGGTTGCTGGTGGTACGCACCTCGTCCTCCTGTGGCGTGCTGACGCCGTCACGGGGTTCAACGACCACACGAGTCGATCGGTTCCCGTCGGGTAAAAGCGACTTTACTCGGACTGTCGATCTCGGATCCACACCCCGCGCTGCGGAGCGTAGTCGCGGTTCCACCCCGCTGGTGGCTTGTCGACGTGATCTCGGACCCGTAAGGCTCAGTGCCGGCAGCTCTCACCGACCGGCGACGCCCACCGGCGCGCCCGAGGGGTTCAGGACATCATGGTGTGGAGACGACTCGCCGGCGCGGTGCTCGCGGCCGGTCTGGCCCTGCTCGCCGCACCCGCCGCGGGCGCACAACCCCCGCTGGTGGAGCACGGCCCGGGGCACTGGACCGACCCGCAGGGGTACCGCGACAAACCGGCGGGCGGCGACTGGCTCGGCGCCTACAAGTGGCGCGGCCAGCTGGTGTGGTGCGTGCAGTACTCGCTGCTCGCGCCGGACAGCAACGTGGAGTACAAGGAGGGCGACGAGCTGCTCTCCAAGGGCGGCGCGCGGCTGCGCGACGACGTCGCCGGCAGCATCTCCTACCTCCTGTTGAGGTACGCGAACACCCAGTCGAATGACGAGGCGGCGGCGCTCGCGCACCTGCTGCACACGTGGACGGCGTACGAGGACCCGGCCAACGGCATCTCCCTCGACCCGAACAGCGACTTCCGGCACATCGCCTACAACCCGGACTTCCACTTCCGGCAGCTCGGCGACACGAACCGCTTCGGCCAGGCCCAGCAGGCGGTGAAGCGGCTGGAGGAGGAGGCGGCGGCCAACCGGGGCCCGTGGGCGGCGAAGGTGAGCGCCCCGGCGAAGGAGCAGGTGATCGGCACGCCCGACACCTGGGTGGTCGACATCACCAAGACCGACGGCGGCCAGGTGGCCGGCGCGCCGGTGACGGTGGAGGTGACCGACGCCACGCTGGAGTCCGGCGGCGCCACCGCCGAGCTGACCACCTCGACCGACGGCAAGGCGCTGGCCGTGCAGGTCGTGCCGACCGGGCCGAACCCGTCGGTCACGGTGAAGCTGGACAGCCCGGCCGACCGGCCCAAGGTCCACGTGCCCGCGAACAACGACATGCAGCGGATCGTCACCACCGGCGGCGAGAAGAAGCTGACCGCGAACGCGTCGACGACCGCGAAGACCCCGCCGGGCGTGGTGAAGGTCGCCAAGACCGACGCCGAGACCGGCAAGGCGATCGCCGGCGTGGCGCTGAAGGTGACCGGGCCCGACGGCAAGGCCGCGAAGCGCCAGGACGACTCCGAGCTGACCGGACCCGAGGGCACGCCGCTGGTCCTGCAGACCTCCGCCGACGGCACCGCCGAGGTGCCGGACCTGCGCACACCGCAGGAGGTGTGCCTGACCGAGGTGGCGCCGGCCAAGGGCTACGAGGAGTTCTTCGACCCGAACGCGCCGCCCAAGGTGTGCGGGACCGTCCAGGCGGGGCAGACGCTGGCGCTCGCGCTGACCAACAAGCCGGACAAGCCGGTCGTCCCGATCACGATCCCGGCCGGTTCGGAGGGCGCGGGCGTGGTCGCGAAGGCCGCGTTCACCACCGAGGTGCCCACCGGCGCGCTGGTCGGGTTCGGCGGTGTGGTGCTGGTCGGCGCGACGCTGGTCGGGCTGCTGGTGCGGCGGCGGGCGACCGCTCGCCGGTGAGGTCCGGTTCCGTGAAGGCCCTGCTGACCGGCGCGGCGGTGGCGGCTCTCGTCGCCTCCGCCGCGCTGGTGTCCACCCGGGCGCCCGACGTCGTGCTGGCGGGCAGCCCGGTCCCCGGTGACGCCGTGGTGCCGCACCCGTTGGGCGACAGCGCGCGCTCCGGCCGCGGCATCGACCTGGCGGGCATGCCGGTCGGCGGGAACCCGCCCGCGTCACCCCCACCGGCGACGACCACCACCGCCGCCCCGCCGCCCGCCGATCCGCCCGAGCAGCAGCCCGGCACGGTGCGGCTGCCCGGCGGCGGGTCGGCCACGCTGGTGCGCGCCGAGGTCACCGCGGCCGGCGTGCTGCCGGTCCCGGAAGCCCTCGGCGAGGCGACCTGGTGGGGCGTGGACCTCGGCGCGGCCGAGGGCGCGACGGTGCTCGCCGGGCACGTCAACTGGAAGGGCCTGACCGGGCCGTTCGACGAGCTGTGGCGCGCGGCGGTCGGGCAGGGCGTGACCGTGGTCGACACGGCGGGCCGCGCGTTCCGGTTCCAGGTCGGCAAGGTCGAGACGGTGCGCAAGGACGACCTGCCGTCCCGGGCGGTCGAGCTGTTCGGGCCGCGCGGCGCGCACCGGCTGGTGCTGGTGACGTGCGGCGGTCGGTGGGTCGGCGGCGACACCGGCTACGAGGAGAACCAGGTCGTGACCGCCACCCCCGTGCCCTGAGCGGTCACCGGCCGTGATCACGTCACGAAGAGGCAACCTCCGGCTACCTTCCGTCGTCCTGTGGTTGTGAAGCGATGGGGCTGGTCGAGCACGGGCGTCGCGCTGGCACTCACCCTCGTGGTGCTGGCCGTGCTGGGCGCCCGGGAACCCGAACCGGGGCACGACGTGGGCGACCTGGCCGCGCCGCTGCCGATGGCGCCGCGCACGACCGGCAGCAGCAGCGCCGCCGCCTCGCCGACCGTGCCCGCCTCGGCGTCGCCGCCGTCGTGGATGCGGCGGATGCTGCCGGGCGAGAAGCCGCCCCAGTTCGTGCTGTTCTCCTTCGACGGCGCCGCGTCCAAGCCGCACTGGGACCGGATCATGCCGATCGCGGAACGGGCGAACGCCCACGTCACCGGCCTGCTGTCGGGCGTGTACCTGGTGCCGGACGACGAGGCCGCCACCTACACCGGTCCGGGCCACCGGGCCGGCTACTCGTCGATCGGGTTCGGCGGCAGCCGCGCGGACGTGGCGCTGCGGATCGGCTACCTCAACGCCGCCCTCGACGCGGGCCACGAGATCGGCACGCACTACAACGGGCACTTCTGCGTCGGTGACGAGCCGAACGTCGGCACCTGGAACACCGAGCAGTGGAACCGGGAGCTGGACCTGTTCCGCGCCATCGTGGAGAAGGCCCGGCAGCAGGGGTTCAAGCTCGACCCGGCGGCCGTGCGCGGCGGCCGCACGCCGTGCTTGGAGGGTGACTGGGGCCAGGCGTTCCCGGCGATGCGGGGGCACGGCCTGGCCTACGACACCAGCCACGTGAGCCTGGGCGTGGTGTGGCCGTTCGTGCAGGACGGCGTGTGGGAGTTCCCCATGCCGGAGGTGCGCGTGCCCGCGCTGGGCAAGCAGGTCGTGATGATGGACTTCAACCTCTGGTACGCGCTCAACGGCGCGAAGGAGGAGCCGGAGCGGGCCGCCGACTTCACCCGGATCGTGCTGGACACCTACCGGTCGGTGTACCAGGCGGCGATCAACGGCAACCGTGCGCCGGTGGTGATCGGCAACCACTTCAACGACTGGGCGGGCGGCGCGTTCAGCGGCGCGGTGGAGGGGTTCCTCGGCGAGGTGTGCGTCAAGCCCGAAACGGTGTGCGCCACCTATACGGAGGTGATCCAGTGGATGCAGTTGCAGGATCCGGTGGTGCTGGAACAGTTGAGACGCATACCCGCCGCACGGAACTAGCGCGGTAGCCGCCGGGAGCTCTACGGTGGGTTACCGCCGCCCCACGGAGAAGCACCACCATCCGAGGAGTTGCGCATGACCACCGAGCCCGAGAAGCGCCCCTGGGTCGAGCCCGATTTCCGGGACGTCGACACCCCCATGGAAGTCACCGCCTACGCCGCTCGCGGCTGAGCCGACGCCGCCGCGCCCACACCGCCGCGCCGACACCGCCGCGCCCGTCCGCGCCCGCCCGTGCCCTCCGGCGGCCGGAGGGGCGCGGCGCCCGCGTACCGAGAGGTGCCCCTCCCCCGTGCTCATGCCCGAGACGCCCGGCTCCGCCACGCTGTCCCCCGCCGAGTTCACCGCGCGCCTGCGCGGCCTCGCGCCCCGCTACTGGGACCGCCACCCGTTCCACCTCCGGCTGCACGAGGGCCGGTTGAGCAAGCACGAGTTGCAGCTGTGGGCCGCCAACCGCTGGTACTACCAGCAGGCGATACCGCGCAAGGACGCCGCGATCCTGGCCAACTGCCCGGAGGTGGGGGTCCGCCGGGTGTGGCGGGAGCGGATCGTCTGGCACGACGGCGGCGGGCCCGGGGAAGGCCAGCCCGGGGAAGGCGGTGTGGAGAAGTGGCTGCGCCTGGCCGAGGCCGTCGGGTTGACCCGCGAGGAGGTGCTGGACGAGCGGCACGTGCTGCCCGGCACCCGGTTCGCCGTGGACGCCTACGTGACGTTCGCCCGCACCCGGCCGTGGGTGGAGGCGGTGGCGTCCGGGCTGACCGAGATGTTCTCCCGCGGCCTGATGGCGCGGCGGCTGGTGGACATGCGGGAGCACTACCCGTGGATCGCCGAGGAGGGCTTCGCCTACTTCACCGACCGGCTGGAGGTGGTCGCCGACGAAGGGAAGTCCACTGTGGACATCGTGGTGCGCCACTGCCGCACGCGCGGGCAGCAGGAGGCGGCGGTCGCCGCGCTGGCGTTCAAGTGCGACGTGCTGCGGGCGGTGCTCGACGCCGTGGACTACTACTCATGACCGCGCTGACGGCCGTGCCGCGCCTGCGCCGGGGCGTGAGGACGGCGTACGACGAGACTCGGGAGAGCCACGTGGTGCTGTTCCCGGAAGGCGTGCTGGTGCTCAACGAGACCGCGGCGGCGGTGGTCGGGCTGTGCGACGGCCGCACGTCGGTGGCGGGCATCGCGCGCCGGCTGGCCGAGCAGTTCGACGGGGTGCGGGCGGACGACGTGGCCGAGCTGGTCACGCGGCTGGTGGCGCGGCGGGTGGTGGACGTCGATGGCTGAGCCGCCCGGGGTGGCCGCGCCGTTCGGGCTGCTGGCCGAGCTGACCCACCGGTGCCCGTTGCGCTGCGGGTACTGCTCCAACCCCGTGGACCTGGTCGCGCGCGGCGACGAGCTGGACACCGCGACGTGGTGCTCGGTGTTCGACCAGGCGCGGGCGCTGGGCGTGCTCCAGGTGCACCTGTCGGGAGGGGAACCGCTGGCCCGCGGGGACCTGCCGGAGCTGGTCGGGCACGCGGCCGGGCTCGGCTGCTACGTGAACCTGGTGACCAGCGGGCTGGGGCTGACCGTCGAGCGGCTGGCCGGCGTCGACCACGTGCAGCTGTCCGTGCAGGACGCGGACGAGGCGGGGGCGAACCGGATCGCCGGGGTGAAGGCGTTCGGGGCCAAGCTGCGCGCGGCCGAGGTGGTGCGGGGAGCGGGGCTGCCGCTGACCGTGAACGTGGTGCTGCACCGGCTCAACGTCGACCACGTCGACGAGCTCGTGGCACTGGCCGAGCGGATGGGCGCGGACCGGCTGGAGCTGGCCCACACCCAGTACTACGGGTGGGCGCTGCGCAACCGGGCCGCGCTGCTGCCGACCCGGGAGCAGGTGGCGCGGGCGGCCGGGGCGGTGGCCGCCGCGCGGTCCCGGTCCGGGATGGAGATCGTGCACGTGGTCGCCGACTACCACGAGGCGCACCCCAAGCCGTGCATGCACGGGTGGGGCGCGCGGCAGCTGACCGTGGCGCCCAACGGTGACGTGCTGCCGTGCCCGGCGGCGGGCGTGATCGACGGGTTGGGCGTGGAGAACGTGCGGGACCGGCCGCTGGGCGACATCTGGCGCTCGTCGCCCGCGTTCACCGCCTTCCGGGGATTCGACTGGATGCGCGAGCCGTGCCGGTCGTGCGCCCGGCGCGAGCTGGACTTCGGCGGGTGCCGCTGCCAGGCGTTCCAGCTCACCGGTGACGCGGCGGCGACCGACCCGGTGTGCACGCTGTCGCCGCACCGGGGTCTGGTCGACGCGATCCTGGCGGGCGACCCGACCGACGTCGAGCACCGCGCGGTCGTGCGGTGAAGGTCGTCGTGCTGGGCACGGCGGCCGGTGGTGGCGTGCCGCAGTGGAACTGCGCGTGCGGGCCGTGCGCGGCGGTGCGGTCCGGGCGGTTGCCGGCGCGCACGCAGGACGCGGTGGCGGTCAGCGGCGACGGGGTCCGGTGGTGGTTGGTCAACGCCTCGCCGGACATCGGCGCGCAGCTCGCCGCCACGCCGGACCTCGCGCCCGGTCCCGGCCCGCGGGACACGCCGGTGCGCGGGGTGCTGTGCACCGACGCCGAACTGGACCACACGCTGGGCCTGGGCGTGCTGCGCGGCGCGCCCGGGTTGACCGTCCACGCGCCGGCGGCCGTGCTGCACGCCCTGGCGCCGACGCGGGCCGTGCTGGGGACGTACGGCGAGTGGGAGTGGCGGCAGGTCGAGCCCGGACAGCCGTTCGAGCTCGCCGGCGGGGTGGAGGTCACCGCGTTCGGGGTCGGCGGCAAGCGACCCCGCTACGCCGCCGACGCGCCCGGCCCCTGGGTGGTGGCCTACCGGTTCCGCGACCCGGCCACCGGCGGCGTGCTGCTGTACGCGCCGTGCCTCGCCTCCTGGCCGGACGGCTTCGACGCGCTGGTGGCCGAGGCCGACGTGGTGCTGCTGGACGGCACGTTCCACGGGCCCGCCGAGATGGGTGCGGCCACCGGGCGGCCGAGCGGGCAGGCCGCGATGGGCCACCTGCCGATCGCGGACAGCCTGCCGCGGCTGCGCCGGCACCCGTCGACCCGGCGGATCTACACGCACCTGAACAACACCAACCCGGTGCTGGACCCGGCGTCACCGGAGCACGCGGAGGTCACCGCGGCGGGCGCGGAGGTCGTGCCGGACGGCACGGTGATCGCGCTCCAGCCCGCATTGGGGGGTTAAGCCCACCGATTTCCCTGCGGCCTGCCGGAAGAATCGGCGCCATGACCGACCACGACCTGGTACGGGCCGCCGGCGCCCGGCTCACGCAGGCCGCGCTGGGCCTGGCTCGGACACCGCTGTGCGTCGCGGGGCTGCTGCTGGTCCCGCTCCAGCTCTACGCCTACCCGTTGATCCTGGTGACGGTCGGCGTGCCGTTGCTGCTGCTGTTCACCGCGCTGGCCCGCCGCTACACCGGCTTCTTCCGCTGGTGGGCGGCGCGCGTGCTGGACGTGGAGATCCCCTCGCCGTACCGGCTGCCCGCCAACCGGGGTCCGATGACCAGGGTCCGCACCATCGCCACCGACCCGGCGACGTGGCGCGACCTGGCGTTCCTGCCGGTCAACGCGATCACCGGCGTGCTGTGCGGCGTGCTGCCGGTCGGGTTCTGGGTCAACGGCGTGCTGGGGTTCGTGGTGCCGCTGATCTGGCTCGACCACGGGCGGGTCGAGTACGTCGGGATCGACTACGACACCCCGGGCAACTTCGTGCTCGCGCCGCTGCTCGGCATCGCCTTCCTGGTGCTCGCCTGGTGGGCCACGCCGCGTGCCGCCAGGCTGCACGCGACCGTCGCCCGGTGGCTGCTCGCACCCAGCGCCACCGCCGCGCTGACCGACCGGGTGCGGGTGCTGTCCGACTCGCGGGCCGACACGGTCGGCGCGCAGGCCGCCGAGCTGCGCCGGATCGAACGGGACCTGCACGACGGCGCGCAGGCCAGGCTGGTCGCGCTCGGGTTGAGCCTGGGCATGGCCGAGGAGCTGCTGGCCCGCGACCCGCGGGCGGCGCAGGAGCTGCTGGCCGAGGCGCGCCAGTCGTCCACCCAGGCGCTGGCCGAGCTGCGGCAGCTCGTGCGGGGCATCCACCCGCCGGTGCTGGCCGACCGGGGGCTGGACGGCGCGCTGCGCGCGTTGGCGCTGGCGCACCCGCTGCCGGTGGAGGTGGACCTGGAGCTGGCCGGGCGGCCGGAGGCGCCGGTCGAGTCGGCGGCCTACTTCGCGGTGGCCGAGACGTTGACGAACGTGGCCAAGCACAGCGGCGCGACGAGCGCGTGGGTGCGCGTGCGGTACGAGGGCGGCAGGCTGGCGTTGATGATCGGCGACAACGGGCGGGGCGGCGCGGAGGCGACGGACGGTGGCGGGTTGCGCGGGATCGAGCGCCGGCTGGCCGCGTTCGACGGCACACTCGGCATCGCGAGCCCGGTGGGCGGGCCGACCATCGTGACCATGGAGCTGCCGTGCGAGTTGTCCTCGGTGAAGACCTCGTCCTCCTCAGGGACGGCCTGATCCGGCTCCTGGAGGCCTACGACTTCGACGTGGTGGAGGCGGTCGACTCCGGTCCCGCCCTGCTCAAGGCACTCGTCGACCACCGCCCGGACGTGGCGGTGGTCGACGTGCGCCTGCCGCCGACGTTCACCGACGAGGGGCTGCGGGCGGCGATCGAGGCGCGCAAGCGGGTGCCGGGGCTGCCCGTCCTGGTGCTCTCGCAGTACGTGGAGCAGCTGTACGCGCGGGAGCTGCTGTCCGACCGGGGCGGCGCGGTGGGGTACCTGCTCAAGGACCGGGTGTCGGACGTCAAGCAGTTCGTGGACGCCATTCGCCGGGTCGCCGCGGGCGGCACCGCGATGGACCCCGAGGTCATCAACCAACTCCTCGCCCGCGGCGCGCGCGACCAACCGCTGACCACGTTGACGCCGCGCGAGCGGGAAGTGCTGTCGCTGATGGCCGAGGGCCGTTCCAACGGCGCCATCGCCGGGCGGCTGTTCGTCACCGAGAAAGCGGTCGGCAAACACATCGCCAACATCTTCGGCAAGTTGGACCTGCCGTTGTCCGAGGACGACAACCGGCGGGTGCTCGCCGTGCTCGCGTATTTGGACCGGGTGTAAATCGTTTCTTAGGCTAAGTACCATCTTGGTTTCCACGACGACCAGGGGGTGCGCATGGGCACGACCGCGGAGTTGGCCGACGAACTGCTCGACCTGATGTTCACGCTGTCGCCGTTGGGGGCGACCGTCTACGGCGTACCGGGGTACGACCACCTGCTGGCCGACCACCGGGCCGAGACCGAGCAGGCGGCACGGGCGCGGGCGGTCGACATCGCCGACCGGGCGCGCGCTCTGCCGGCGGACGACGACCCGGTGACGCGTGCGGTGGTCGTGCAGCAGGCCGAGGCGATCGTGGACCAGATCGACGCGCTGGGCGTCGAGTACACGATCACCGACTCGTTCTTCGCCCCGGCGGGCGAGGTGCTGACGGTCATGCCGACGACGGTGCTGTCGGGGCCGGAGTCCGAGCGGGCCTACCTGGACCGGCTGGCCGGCGTCCCCGACTTCCTGCGCCGCATCGCCGACCGGCAGCTCGCGGGCGCGGCGGCGGGCCGCACGCCCGTCCAGCACCTCGTGGACGCCGCCGTGGCGCACTTGGACCGGTACCTGGCCGCCGAGGAGGACCCGCTGGCGCGTCCGGCGGGCAGCGCGGAGTTCGACGCCGAGCGGCAGCGCCTGCTGGCCGAGGTGGTGCGGCCCGCGTTCGCGGCCTACCGGGACGTCGTCGCGGGCATCGAGGGCCGCCCGTCGGACCGGGTGGGCCTGGGTTGGCTGCCGAACGGCGAGGCGATGTACGCGGCACTCGCGCGGGCGCAGACGACGACCGACCGCACGCCCAAGGAGCTGCACCGGACCGGCCTGGACGTGATGGCGAGCCTCTCCCACGAGTACGCCGAGCTGGGGCAGCGGGTGTTCGGCACGTCCGACGTGGCCGAGGTGCTGGAGCGGATGCGCACCGACCCGGCGCTGCGCTGGGGCACCGAGGACGAGCTGATCACCGCCGCGCGCGAGGCCGTGGCCCGGGCCGAGCAGGCCGCGCCGGGCTGGTTCGGCCGGGTGCCCGAGCAGCGCTGCCAGGTCGAGCCGGTGCCCGCGGCCGACGCCCCGGGCGCGCCGATCGCCTACTACTCGCCGCCGACGCCGGACGGCCTGCGGGCGGGCACGTACTACGCGAACACCTACCGGGTGCAGGAGCGGTTCCGGTACCAGGCCGAGGCGATCGCGTTCCACGAGGCCGTGCCGGGGCACCACTTCCAGATCACGCTCGCGCAGCAGCTCACCGAGCTGCCGATGCTGCGCCGGGTCGCGTCCGTGACCGCGTACCTGGAGGGCTGGGGGCTCTACACCGAGCGGCTGGCCGACGAGATGGGCCTGTACTCCGACGACGTGGCGCGGCTCGGCATGCTGGCGATGGACTCGATGCGCGCCGGACGGCTCGTCGTGGACACGGGCCTGCACGCGCACGGGTGGAGCCGCGAGCGCGCGGTCGAGTACATGCTGCGGAACACGCCGCTGGCGCTGGTCGAGATCGAGAACGAGGTCGACCGGTACATCGCCGCGCCGGGCCAGGCGCTGGCGTACATGGTGGGCCGGCTGGAGATCCTGCGGATCCGCGCGGCGGCCGAGGAGGCGTTGGGCGAGCGGTTCGACATCCGCGACTTCCACGACGTGCTGCTGGGCGGCGGACCGCTGCCGCTGGCCGTGCTGGCCGAAGTCGTCGCGGAATGGGTTCGCACGCGCTGAACGTCGACGGGTCATCCGGTCGGACGCAGGTCCGACCGGGTGACGTGACGGTGACCGGCAACGACGCACCGCGCTGCGTTCACCCGGCAGATGGGTGAAGTCAATCCGGCGCCGAACGTGCCCCCGACGGGATTCGAACCCGTACTGTGACTCTTTTAAGGAGCCTGCCTCTACCGGTTGGGCTACGGGGGCAGCGGGGAGCCTAAGCGGTTACCGAGCGTTCGTGGGGCAGGTTCAGAAGAAGTCCCCCGCACGGCTCAATGAGATCCGCTATTGCGCTCATTCGGGTAATGGACCCAAGGCGCTCAGACCGAGTACGACTTCGTGATAAGCGTCACAGCCGAGTGCTTGTTCGACGAGCTCATCCCGCAATGCTGCGGTGAAGCCGATACCAAATCCCATTGCCGTAGCTACCAGATAAGCCGTTTGGGACAGATGGCCTACGTCCATTTGCACAACACGGTAAGCACGTGACGTGTCGTAACGCCATCTGGTCCGTTCGAGGACGCCGGTGTACGCGAGGACCAGCGGCGCGCGCCCCACCCAGTCCTGGTCGCCCGCCGCCGCCGCCATCTCGGCGGGCCCCCACGTCACCCCGACGGGCTCCAGCGCGTGCGCGAGCCCGTCGTAGTGGTACCACCCCGGTTCCAGCGCCTCGACCGAGCGCACGTGCGCGTACAGCTCGACCGGGTGCCGCCCGCCGCCGGACGGGCTGGTCTTGAACACCGTGCCGGACCGCCCGATCCGCGACCGCACCGGCGACGGCCCGCTCAGCACGGCCAGCAGCTCGGCGACCTTCGTCAGCGGCAGCGGCCCCGGCCCGAACTCGCGTGTCGTGCGGCGGGACAGCAGCACGTCCAGCAGGCCCTCCCGCGCCCACTTCGCCGTGCCGTCCAGGCGGGGCAGCAGCACCGCCGTGCGGCCCAGGCTGCGGAACGGCGCGGGCGGCGGCTCGGCGGCCAGCTTCGCGTCCAGCAGGGCGTCGTGCTCCTCCGAGCGCTGGTAGGGCGCGTCGGCGAGGGTGCGGCTGGCGAAGTGGAAGTGCCGCGCCGCCGTGCCCCACTCGCCCCACGCGGCGAGCAGCCGCCGTTCCTCCTCGTGCTCGGGCGAGCCCTCGACGATCAGCACACCGGCCTCGACCAGCTCGTCCAACACCTTGCGCAGCGCCGCCCGGTCCGCCTCGGCCAGCGGGGCGAGCAGCGCGTCGACGTCGGTGAACTCGGTGAACTTGCGGCACAGCAGCTCGGCGGTCTCACTGATCGCGAACTGCCGGTGGTGGAGGTAGTCGTCCCACACCACGGCCCCGTCGGCGTAGAACAGCGTCGCGTGCTCAGCGACCTTTGCCCGCACCCAGCAGCTCCTTGAAGCGCGCCGCCACCCACCCGTGCACGGCGTCCGACACCCGGGAGTCCTGCGCCCGGTGCTCGAACCACCGCCAGTCGCAGTTGACGTTGACCTCCAGGAACACGTGGTCGCCGCCGGAGAGGAGCAGGTCGAACGCGGCGACCTGGAGCCGCCAGTGCCGGGCCAGGGCGAGCAGCCGGTCGGTCAGCGAGGCAGGCACGTCCACGGGCGTGACGCGGACCGCCTCGGGGTCGACCCACAGCTGCGCCGGGTCCAGCTTGTCGACCTGGAACGCCAGGCACCGCTCGCCCACCACGAACACGCGCAGCTCGGTGTCGGAGGGCACGTACTCCTGCACGATCACCGGCGCGGACTCGGGCACGTCACCGGACCGGCTGGTCTCCAGCGGTCGCGGAAACAGGCCGTGCTGCATGCCGGGGCGCGGTTCGAGCAGGTGGCGGCCGGAGGTCTTGACGATGCACCGGCCGCCGCCGGGCCGGGTGCGGCCGGGCCGGGTGGTGACCGTGGTGCGCGGCACGCGCAGGCCGAACGCGGAGGCGTCGGCGAGCTGGGTGAGCCGGTTGAGGTGGGAGGTGTTGCGGCTGGGGTTGACGTGCGCCCAGTCGGCGCGGCTGGACAGCCACTCGGCGACGGCGCCCCACTGGTCCACCGCGTACGCGCCGGCCAGCGTGCCGGGCTCGTGGGGCAGGGCGGTCAGCTCGAAGTGCCTGCGCCACACCAGCAGGGGGCGCAGCAGCCAGCGGTCGAGCTCCAGCAGCGGCTGGTCGGTGTAGACGGTCAGCGGCAGGTCCGCGGAGCGGTCGGCGTCGATGCGGGCCATCCGGATGCCGCGCTCGGCGAGCGCGATGGAGAGCTCGTTCATCTCCATGTCGGCGGCGCGGGCCAGGACGAGCACGCACGGCACGGGGCTGCCGTCGCCCTCGTCGACCATGCCGAGGCGGTGCACCTGCTCCTGGAAGTCCAGGCACTTCGGCTGCGACCGGAAGAGGTAGTCCTGGCCTTGCAGCAACAGCGGGGGCGGTTTCGCCGGTCTGGCGGCCTCGGGTGGGGGAACGGTCTCGTTCCCCCACCCGGAGACGGTCATGACTCAGTCGTCTTTCTTGCTGCAAAAACGCTTTTCGGCGGTGGCGTACTCCGCGGAGTACTCCGCCAGCGCACGATCCTCGATCTCACCGCGGCGAAGCTGTGCGGCCAGCTCCTCGAGAGACATCGCGGTCACCTCTCTCCCCACTGATGCATCACACATTCAGGCGATGCACCAGCTGTATTCTCGGGTTCACGTTACGCAATGTCAAGGCGACTGGCCCTGCGTTAGCCCGTATGGGGGCTCAAGGTCGAGGACTCAGCCGGACGGCCCCGGCCTGCCACGCCCGATCGGCGCAGCGTGCGCGGGGCCGTCCGCGATCAGCTCTTGGTGGCCCGGTCGAACTCGGCCTTCGGCTCGTGGATCTGGCCGAGGGCGACGACCTCGCGGCCCGAGAACAGCGCCTGCGTCCAGTCCACGAACACCCGGAACTTGCGGTTGACCGTGGGCATGAACATGACGTGGTAGCTGCGGTGCATGAACCAGGCGACGACGCCCTTGAACCGCAGGCCGAACACGTCGGCCACGCCCTTGTAGAGGCCCAGGCCCGCGACCGAGCCCAGGTACTTGTGGAAGTAGTCCTTCGGCTGCTTGCCGCGCAGCGTGGCCACGATGTTCTTCGCCAGCAGCTTGGACTGCCGGATGGCGTGCTGCGCGTTCGGCACGCAGGTCGCCGTCGGGTCCTCCTCGGTGCGCGACAGGTCCGGCACGGCCGAGCAGTCGCCCGCGGCCCAGACCCCCGGCAGGCCCACGACCTGCATCGCGGCCGTGCACCGGACCCGGCCGCGCTCGTCGAGCGGCAGGTCGGTGTTGCGCAGCATCGGGTTGGCCTTCATGCCCGCGGTCCAGATGATGGTGTCCGAGTCGAACTCGGTGCCGTCGTCCAGGACGACGTGGCCGCCCTCCATGCTCTTGACGCGCGTGTCGAGGTAGCACTTGATGCCGCGCTTCTCGAGCTGCTCGACGGTGTAGACGCCGAGCCGCGCGCTCACCTCGGGCATGATCCGGCCGGTGGCCTCGACCAGCACCCAGTGCATGTCGGACTGCTTGAGGCCCTCGTAGTACCGCAGCGCGTAGCGGGCCATGTCCTCCAGCTCCGCCAGCGTCTCGATGCCCGCGAAGCCGCCGCCGATGACGACGAAGCTCAGCAGCCGCTTGCGCAGCTCCGGGTCGTTCGTGCTGGCGGCCTGGTCGAGCCGCGACAGCACGTGGTTGCGCAGGTAGATGGCCTCGCCGATGGTCTTCATGCCGATGCCGACCTCGGGCAGGCCCGGGATGGGCAGCGTGCGCGAGATGGCGCCGAGCGCCGAGACGAGCACGTCGTACTCGTACTCCTCGACGTGACCGTCGGCGAGCTCGACCGTGACGGCCTTGCGCTCGTGCTCGATGCGGGTGGCGCGGCCGGTGACCACGTGGCAGCGCTTGAGGACCTTGCGCAGGGGCACCACGACGTGGCGGGGCTCGATGGAACCGGCCGCCGCCTCGGGGAGGAACGGCTGGTAGGTCATGTGCGGCTGGGGGTCGATCACCGTGACGGACGCCTCGCCGGAACGCAGCTTCTTCTGCAATCCCAGCGCGGTGTACATGCCGACGTACCCACCGCCGACAATCACGATCCGTGTGGGTTGCGACTTCACAGCAGCCATACACACATGGTCGCACCGGGTGGGGCTTTCCGGCGCATCGAGCGGGCCCGTTGTGACCACAGTCGCCGGGTGATTGCGGACACCCTGCCGCTGACCAGCGGGAGCCGGTGAACGTGCTGAGAGGAACGATCCAGACGGTCAGCTCGCGCTGAGCGTCCAGGCCCGGTTCCTCAGCCCTTCCGACGCAGCAGGAGGACCACTCCGACGACGAGCCCGACGACGCACGCGAGCCCGACCACCTCGACCGCTTCGTCCGTTCGGCCGTCAGGCAGGAGGAGGACGACACCGGCGAGGGCGAGCACGCAGAGTTGCACCGCGGCGAACCTCTTCGCCGGTGCCCTTAGTGCATCCAGGTGAACGCGCGACCCGGCCGGGACGACCGCGGCGTAGGCGGACAGGACGTGCAGCAGGTGCAGCAGCACGATGAGCGCGAACACGCCCGGCCACGCCGGCTCGTCGCCGGTGAACACCATCGCCGCCGCCGGGTACCCGATGATCAACGCGACCGCGGCGGACGCCGGGATCGCCGCCGCCACGACGACCAGCCCGCCGTACACCGCGAGCGCGGGCCACTCGACCCCGTTGAGCGCGAGCACCCCGGCCACCGCCGCCGCCACCACCGCGATCGACGCCCGCAACACCCACGCCGGCCACCCGGCCCCCAGCTCAACCCGCACCGCCGCCCCCGTCCTGAGCGTTGAACCCGCGGTACCTGAGCGTTCGACACTCGAGACCTGAGCGTTCGACACTCGCGAGTGTCGAACGCTCGGCGCCCGAGTGTCGAACGCTCAGGCCCCGTGAATTCGACATTCGCGTCATCGCGTCACCCGACGGGCCGTGCGGGCGGCGCGGAGGACACCCGCGATCGGCGCGCCCCACTGCACGACGGCCACGCCGTGCTGCCGCATCGCCTCCAGCCGCACGTCGTGCTCCAACCGGATCACCTTCAACGCGCTCTCACCCCACGGCGTCTCGCGGTCGGCCCGCAACGGCGACGGCAGCACGTCCACCGCCAGCACCAGGTTGCCCCGCCGCGCCGCGTGCACGGCCAGCTCCACCACCTCGGCGTCCAGGAACGGCGACAGCACGACCACCAGCGCGCCGTGCGGCACCTGCTCCGGCCGCAGCACGGGCCGCTGCGCCCACCCGGCCGACCGGGCGCACACCACGAGCTGGTTGCGCAACCGCAGCAACTGCCGCCGTCCCGCACCCGCCCGCGCGCCGAGCTGCGGCCGGCCGAGGTCCACCAGCCCCACCCGGTCGCCCTGCCGCAGGTACCCGGCCGCCAACGACGCCGCCGCCCGCACGGCCAGGTCCAGGCTGCCGGCGGGCCGCACGGTCGTCCCCCGTGACGCCAACGACCACTCGCCGAGCGACCGGCCGAGCGCACGGCCCGACGCCACCTTCGCGGGCACCGACCAGTCACCCAGCTCCGCACCGACGTCCAGCCGCGTGTCCAACGCCAGCACGACGTCCGCGTCCGCCTCCGCGTGGTGCTCACGCACGTGCAGGTTCGTGCCCTCCGCGGCACCCGCGCTCGCCCGCAGCGACACCCGCCAGTCGATCCGACGCAGCCGGTCGCCCGGCTGGAACGCCCGGATGTCGCGCAGCTCCACCGAGTCGCCCGGCCGCCGCGCCCGGTGCGCGCCGACCAGGCCGACCGCCCGCGCGGGCAGCAACCCGGCGGGCAGCGCCTCGACCGGCGGCAGGATCACCCGGCCGCGCTCGGCGGCCGTCACCGGACCGTGCACGAACAACGCGTCCGGCCCGGCCACCAGGTGGTCCGGCCGCAGGTCCACGCCCTCGCCCCACGCGTCACGCCGCAGCACGACCTCGATCTCCCGCGCCTGTCCGGACAGCAGGTGCACGGGCCCGATGCCCGCGCCGACACCCGGCAGCCGGATCGCCAGCACCTCCGCGCCCAGGCCCGGGTCGACCTCCACCACGGACTTGGCCGCGCCGACCTCGCCCGTGCGCGGCAGCCCGCGCACCCGCACCTCCGGCGTGCCGACGACCGGCGTGACCAGCGCCAACAGCGTCGACAGCAGCAGCGGCGCGCCGAACAGGACCAGCTCCACCTCGTGCAGCACGCCGCCCAGCACCACCATGCCGACGCCCAGCACGAGGCCCCGCACCAGCGCGTCCGTGGGGTGCCAGTGCGCGCCGCGCCCGCCGGTGAACGCCACGCGCAGCCGTTCCGCCCGGTTCACGAGCGCGCGCTCGCGGGGCCGGCCACCCGGCCCAGCAGCTCGGTCACGACCTCCACGCCGGTGACGCCGGACGTCCACGTCTCCGGACGCAGCGTGAGCCGGTGCGCCAGCGCGGGCACGGCGCACTCCTTGACGTCCTCGGGCAGCACGAAGTCCCGCCCGTCCAGCACCGCCAGGGCCCGCCCCACCAGCACCAGCGCCTGCGCGCCGCGGGGTGACGCGCCGACCTCGACCGCGGGGTGCGCCCGGGTCGCGGCCGCCAGGTCCACGCAGTACCGCAGCACGTCGTCGTCGACCGACACCTGCTCCACGCCGTGCTGCAGCCGGCGCAGCCGCTCCGCGTCCAGCACCGGCTCGACCTCGGTCTCCTCGCGCTGCCGCACGAGCCTGCGGCGCAGCACCTCGACCTCCTCGGCGGGCGGCGGGTAGCCGATGTCCAGCCGCAGCAGGAACCGGTCGAGCTGCGCCTCCGGCAGCGGGTAGGTGCCCTCGTACTCGACCGGGTTCGCGGTCGCCAGCACGTGGAACGGGCGGGGCAGCCCGAACGTGCGGCCCTCGACCGTGACCTGCCGCTCCTGCATGGCCTCCAGCAGCGCGGACTGCGTCTTCGGGGGCGTGCGGTTGATCTCGTCGGCCAGCAGCAGGCCGGTGAACAGCGGTCCCTCGCGGAAGGTGAACTCGCGGTCGCCCGGGTTGTAGAGGAACGACCCGGTGACGTCGGCGGGCAGCAGGTCGGGCGTGCACTGCAGGCGCTTGAAGTCCAGCTTCAACGCCTGCGCCAGCGACCGCGCCATCAGCGTCTTGCCCAGGCCGGGCACGTCCTCCAGCAGCACGTGCCCGCCCGCGAGGATCGCCGCCAGCGCCAGCCGCAGCGACCGCTCCCGACCCACGACGACCGTGCCGACGGCGGCCAACACCGCCTTGGCCTCGGCCGCGATCGCCTCGACGCCCACTCCGGCTTCGGTCACAGCTTCTCCAACAGGTCGGCGAGCCGGGACGGCTCGGGCAGCGGCGCTTTCGGGTCGGTGAGCAGGCGGTGCAGCTCGTCGCCGAGCACTTCCCCGGCTCTCGGGTGGTGCAGGTCGGGCACGCCGTGCACCTGCCGCAGGCGTGCCTCGGCGAGCCGGCGCAGCCGGGGCTGGATCCGCTTGACGAACCGGTCCTGGTCGACGGAGGCCTCGGCGAGCCGGCTCGCGAGCGTGCTGGCCTGCGCGGACGTGGCGGTGGAGATGGTCGCGGGCCGGGGCGCCCACAGCACGTCGGTCGCGCGCGGCAGGCGTGCGACGAGCAGGCTCAACGCGCCGACGGGCAGTGCGAGCAGCACCGCCCACAGCCACGGCGCGCCGACGCGGGCGAGCACCAGCGCGGTGCCGGCCGTGACGGCGACCGCCAGCGCCACCGCGCGTCCCATACCGCGGACGAGGGGGTTCACCGCAGGTCTCGCACGATGTGCTCCAACGCGTCGGCGGCGGTGCGGGCGTCCGCCGCGGTCACCTCGGCCGTGCCGAACCGGGCCCGCTGGTAGGCGCGGCGCAGCGTGCCCGTGGCGTCCTCGTCCACCCGGTAGCGGCGCAGCAGGTCGCCGGTGAACTCGGTGGCCGTCTGGTGGCCCTCGCGCGGCACGCCGCTGTCCCGCGCGGCCCGTTCGAGGCTGAGCCAGGCGGCGATCACCGCGTCACCGGGCGGCCCACTCGCGGTGCCGCGCAGCTCCTCCAGCGCCTCGGCGGCGCGTCGGACGAGGATCGGCGGCGGCTTCGCGTGCTCCTCGGGCAGGTCGGGCGCGTCGACCGCGACCCCGGTGCCACGCCGCCGACGCCACTGGAACACGCCGAGCGAGACCAGCAGCCACACCACGCCGACGACCACCACGGCGATCAGCACGATCAGGAACACCAGCAGCGACCCGGCCGCCCCGGACCCGTCCAGGTTCGGTTCCAACGGCGGCAGCGACTGCGCCGTGGGCGTGGACGTCGCGTCGTCGGCCGCCGGCCGGTCCTGGTACCGCACCGGTGACGTCCCGCGGGCCGCGAGCGCGATGAGGACGAGCGCCGACCCCACCGCGAGGACGAGCGCGAGCCGGGGCTTCATCCACCCAGGATGCCTGCCGGACCGGGCGGGCGTGGCGGGTTTCGCCGGATCGTCGCCCGCCCTCGGAGGATCCCCGCCGCGACCCCGGCGGCGCGCAGCACGTCCTGGAGCATCGGCTGGGTCAGCTTGCCGGTGAACGTGTTCTGCTGGCTCACGTGGTAGCAGCCGAACAGGTGCAGCGGCTCGCCGCCGTCCTGGGCCGGCAGGGTGACGTGCGCGCCGTGGCCGAAGGCGGGACGCGGCCGGGGCACCTGCCAGCACGAGGCCAGCACCGGGAGCGCCGCCTGCCAGCCGAACCCGCCCAGCACGAGCACCGCGCGCAACGTCGGCCGGAGCAGTTCCAGCTCGCGGATCAGCCACGGGCGGCAGTTGTCGCGTTCCTCCGGCGTCGGCTTGTTCTCCGGCGGCGCGCACTTCACCGGTGCCGTGATCCGCGTGCCGACCAGCTCCAGCCCGTCACCGATGTGCGTGGCCGTCGGCTGGGTCGCCAACCCCACCGCGTGCATCGCCGCGTACAGGAAGTCACCGGAGCGGTCGCCGGTGAACATCCGGCCGGTGCGGTTGGCGCCGTGGGCGGCCGGGGCCAGGCCGATGATCGCCAACGACGCGTCGGCCGGCCCGAAGCCGGGCACCGGGCGTCCCCAGTACTCCTGGTCGCGGAACGCCGCCCGCTTGACCCTGGCCACCTCCTCGCGCCACGCCACCAGCCGCGGGCACGCCCGGCAACTGGTAACCCGTTCGTCAAGAGCGGAAAGCGGGAGCACCGACGACGACTCCGATCGTAGAGTTCGACCATGACCGACAAGGACAACGGCGACGAGCGGGCCGCCAAGGACAACGGCGACGAGAAGGACATCCCCGCCGACGACCTCGTCACCACCCAGCACAGCATCACCGTCAAGCGGCGCAAGCTGAACTACACCACGACCACCGGTCGGGTGGTGCTGCGCCAGGAGGTGCTGACCGAGGGCAAGTTCGACGGGCACCTGCCGAAGGCCGAGGTCTTCGTCACCGCGTACACGCTGGACGGCGCGGACCCCGCGAAGCGGCCCGTGACGTTCGCGTTCAACGGCGGCCCCGGCTCGTCCAGCGTGTGGCTGCACCTGGGCCTGCTCGGGCCGCGCCGGGTGGTCTCCGGTGACGTCGGCGACCTCGCGCCGCCGCCGTACGACCTGGTCGACAACACCGAGACGCTGCTCGCGCACAGCGACCTGGTGTTCATCGACCCGGTGTCGACCGGGTACTCGCGGGCGGTGAAGGGCGAGAAGCCCGGCCAGTACCACGGGTTCCAGGGCGACCTGGAGTCCGTCGGCGAGGTGATCCGGCTGTGGACGTCGCGCAACGGCCGGTGGATGTCGCCGAAGTTCCTGGCGGGCGAGTCCTACGGCACCACGCGCGCCGCGGGGCTGGCCGACTACCTCCAGTCGCGGTACGGCATGTACCTGAACGGGCTGATGCTGATCTCGTCCGTGCTGGACTTCGCCACGCTGGACTTCAGCGAGGGCAACGACCTGCCGCACACGTTGTTCCTGCCGACCTACGCGGCCATCGCGCACTACCACGGGCTGCACGGCTCGCGGTCGTTGGAGGAGGTGCTGGCCGACGCGGAGGACTTCGCGTCGCGCGACTACCCGTGGGCGCTGGCGCGCGGCAACCGGCTGTCCACTGAGGAGCGTGCGGCGGCGGTGTCGCGACTGGCGGGCTTGACCGGGCTCAGCGAGGACTACGTGGACCGGGTCGACCTGCGCATCGAGCACGTGCGGTTCTTCACCGAGCTGCTGCGGTCGGAGCGCAAGGTCGTCGGCCGGTTGGACTCGCGGTTCACCGGTGCGGACGCCGACTACGGGCGCGAGCACTTCAGCGAGGACCCGTCGTACTCGGCGATCCTCGGGCCGTACACGGCGGCGCTGAACCACTACGTGCGGGCGGAGCTGGAGTACGAGAACGACCTGCCGTACGAGATCCTGACGATGAACGTGCGGCCTTGGTCGTACAAGGAGTTCGAGGGCACCCACGTGACGGTGGCGAACAAGCTGTCGGCGGCGATGCGCGCCAACCCGCACTTGAAGGTGCACATCGCTTACGGGTACCTGGACGGCGCGACGCCTTACTACGCGGCCGAGCACGTGGTGGCGCACTTGCAGATCCCGGACGACCTGCACTCCAACATCGAGGCCGCTTACTACCCCGCGGGCCATATGATGTACGTGCACGAGCCTTCCCGGGTGCGGCAGTCGAAGGACTTGGCGGAGTTCGTCCAATCCGCCTCGAACCGCTAGGACCTGGGCTTTCGCTCGTCCGGGGGGTGAATCCGATTCACCAAGATCACCCGGACGAGCGAACCCATGGCCGTACGGGATCGATGTCATCGCCGATTTCGTTGCCGGAAACAAGGAGGCGGCGCACGGCGGGACCCGCAGGCCGAGCAGCCCGCGGACGGCGAGCGGCCCGAGGGACGGGAGGCCCGGGAACAAGCGGCCCGCGGAAGCCCCCGGAGCGCGGGCGGCTCGCGGTCGCGGAGCCACATCGGTCAGGCGCAGCCCGGCCAGGGACGAGCGGGGCGGCGGCGGGTCGGGGACGGTCGGGTCAGGGGACGACGTGGCGTTCCTCGGCGAAGTGGCAGGCGCTCGGGTGGCCGGCGGCCCGGGTGACCAGCGCCGGTTCGTCGGTGGCGCACACGTCCTGGGCTTTCCAGCACCGCGTGCGGAAGCGGCAGCCGGACGGGGGGTTCAGGGGTGAGGGGACGTCGCCGGTCAGGCGGATCACGTCGCGGTGGCCGCGCAGGGTCGGGTCGGCGACCGGGACGGCCGACAGCAGGGCCTGCGTGTAAGGGTGCGTGGGGTGGTCGTAGATCTCCTCCTCCGTGCCGATCTCGACGATCTTCCCGAGGTACATCACGGCGACCCGGTCGGACAGGTGGCGCACCACCGACAGGTCGTGCGCGATGAACACGTAAGCCAGCCCGAACTCGCCCTGCAGCTCGGCCAGCAGGTTCATCACCTGCGCCTGGATCGACACGTCCAACGCGGACACCGGTTCGTCGCACACGATCACCTTCGGCCGCAGCGCCAGCGCCCGCGCGATCCCGATCCGCTGCCGCTGCCCACCGGAGAACTGGTGCGGGTATCGGTTGATGTGCTCCGGGTTCAGCCCGACGACGTCGAGCAGCTCGCGCACCCGGCCCGCGCGCGACCCGCGTGGCGCGACCTCGGGGTGGATCTCGAACGGCTCGCCGACGATGTCGCCCACGGTCATCCGCGGGTTCAACGAGGTGTACGGGTCCTGCAGCACGATCTGCATGTCCCGCCGCCACCGCCGCAACGCCGCGCCCCGCAGCGAGAACATCGGCTCGCCCTCGAACAGCGCCGTGCCCGACGTCGGCGGCTCCAGCCGCATCAGCACCTGCGCCAGCGTCGACTTGCCGCACCCGGACTCGCCGACCACCCCCAGCGTCTCCCCCGCGCGCAACGAGAACGACACCCCGTCCACCGCCCGCACGTGCCCGACGGTCCGCCGGAACGCCACCCCGCGCGTCACCGGGAAGTGCTTCACCAGGTCGCGCACCTCCAACAGCTCAGCCACCGACGACCTCCTCCGCGAAGTGGCACGCGCTGGTCCGCCCGAACCCCAGCCGCACGTCCGGCGGCACGCGCACCGCGCACACGTCCTCCGCCCGCGGGCACCGGGGGTGGAACGGGCAGCCGGGCGGGACGGCCAGCAGGCTGGGTGGCAGCCCGCGGATCGTCTCCAGGGCCGTGCCCTTGGCGTCCAGCCTCGGCAGGGAGCGCATCAGCGCCGCCGTGTACGGGTGGCCGGGCGAGCGGAACAGCGAGACGGCGTCGGCCTGCTCCACGATCCGCCCCGCGTACATCACCACGATCCGGTCGGCCACCTCGGCGACGACCCCGAGGTCGTGCGTGATCAGCACCAGCCCCATCCGCCGCTCGCGCTGGATCTCCGCCAGCAGGTCCATGATCTGCGCCTGCACGGTGACGTCCAGCGCCGTGGTCGGCTCGTCCGCGATCAGCACCTCGGGGTCCAGCGCCAGCGCCATCGCGATCATGGCCCGCTGCCGCATCCCGCCGGAGAACTGGTGCGGGTACTCGCGGACCCGTTGCCGCGCGGCCGGTATCCGCACCAGGTCCAGCAGCTCGATCGCCCGCGTCCGCGCCTCGGCCCGGCTCATCCCGCGCCGCAGCCGCAGCTGCTCCTCGATCTGGAACCCGACCGTGAACACCGGGTTCAGCGCCGACAGCGCGTCCTGGAAGATCATCGCGACGCCCTCGGCCCGGACGGCGCGCCGTCGTTCGGGCGACGCGGTCAGCAGCTCCTCGCCGTGGAACCGCACCGAGCCGCGCGTGACGAACGCGGGCGGCGTGTCCAGGATGCCCATGATCGCCTGGGCGGTCACGCTCTTGCCCGACCCGGACTCGCCGAGCACGGCCACGGTCTCGCCGGCCGACACGTGGTAGCTCACGCCGTTGAGCACGCGCGCCACCCCGTCCCGGGTGCGGAACTCCACGTGCAGGTCCTCGACCTCCAGCACGGTTCCCCCTTCCTACCGGAGTTTCGGGTCGAGGGCTTCGCGGACCGCGTCGCCCAGCATCACGAACGCCAGCACGGTCGCGGTCAGGAAACCGGCCGGGAACAGCAGCGCGTGCGGTGCGACGCGCAGGTAGTCCTTGGCGCTGTTGATCATCACGCCCCACGACACGACCGGTTGCCGCAGCCCGATGCCGAGGTAGGACAGGGTGGCCTCGGCGCCGATGAACGCGCCCAGCGCGATCGTCGAGTAGACGAGGACGGGCGCGACGCAGTTGGGCAGCAGGTGCTTGCCGATGATCCGCCGCGACGACGCACCCAGCGCCCGGGCCGCTTTCACGTAGTCCTGCTGCTTGGCCGCGATGGCGGTGGACCGCATGATCCGCATCGCGACGGGCCAGGACAGCACCGAGATCGACAGCACCACCTGCGCCACGATCCGCACCGGCCCCGCGTCGCCGCCCGCGTTCAGCGTGGTCAGGATGACGATGGCGCCGAGCACGAACGGCACGCCCACGAACACGTCCGCGATGCGCGACACCACGGCGTCCAGCCAGCCGCCGTAGAAGCCGGCGAGCATGCCCACCGAGGCGCCGACCAGGATCACGCCGATCGTCGACAGCACGCCGACCACGATCGACGCCCGGGTGCCGTAGACGATCCGCGTGTAGACGTCGTAGCCCTGGTTGTCGTAGCCGAACCAGGCGGCGGACGAGGGCGCGCCGCGGGACCGGGACAGGTCGGCGGCGTTGGGGTCGCCCGAGGTGAACAGCCCGGGGAACGCCGCCATCAGCAGCACCAGCAGGATCAACGCCACCGACACCCAGAACAGCGGCCGGCGGCGCAGCGCGTGCCAGGCGTCCCCGAACAGGCCGCGCGGGCGTTCGGGGACGAGCGAGGCCAGTTGGTCAGTCATAGCGGATCCTCGGGTCCAAGACCGCGTACAGCAGGTCCACCAGCAACGTCATCAGCAGGTACACCAGCACCAGCACGGTCACCACGCCGGTCACCATCGCGCCGTCCTTGGTCAGGATCGACCGGAACACCAGACCGCCCACGCCGGGCACGTTGAAGATCCCCTCGGTCACGATCGCCCCGCCCAGGAACGCGCCGAGGTCCGTGCCCAGGAACGTGATCACCGGGATCAGCGAGTTCCGCAGCAGGTGCACCCCCACGATCCGGCGCGTCGGCAGCCCCTTGGCCAACGCCGTGCGCACGTAGTCGGCCCGCCGGTTCTCCGCGATGCTCGCCCGCGACAGCCGGGCCACGTACGCCATGGACAGGCTGGCCAGCACGAACCCCGGCACGACCAGGTTGCCGAAGGTCGGCGTGGTGACCGTGGGCGCGATCCAGCCGAGTTGCAGCCCGAAGACGAGCTGCACCACGTACCCGGTGACGAACACCGGGATGGAGATCAGGAACAGCGTCGACACCAGCACCAGGCTGTCCAGGAACCCGCGGTTGCGCAGCCCCGACACGACGCCGGCGGTGATGCCGATGACGGCCTCGATCAGCAGCGCCACCAGCGCCAGGCGCAGCGTCACCGGGAACGCGGCGGCGATCCGGTCGACCACCTGGACGCCGGACGAGGTGACGCCGAAGTCGCCCTGCACCAGGTTGACCAGGTACTTCCAGTACTGGAGCAGCAGCGGGTCGTCCAGGTTGAACCGCTCGCGCATCATCGCCACGTAGGAGGCGGGGCAGTCGCGCTCGCCGCACTTGCCCTCGAACGGGTCGCCCGGGACCGCCCACACCAGCACGTAGATCAGGAACGTGGTGCCCACGAACACCGGCACCATCTGCAACAACCTGCGCAGCACGTACCGCCCCATCGGGCGCTCCCCTCACCAGGGGGCCGGTCCGGGTGCGTGCCCGGACCGGCCCGAGTGGCCGGTGGCCCGGCTACGCCACTTCCACCGAGAAGAGGTCGAGCGTGCGGAACGGGTCGAGGTTGGCCACCTTGAGCCGGTCGGACCGGCCCGCGATGGTGTTCTGGGTCCACAGCGGGATGGCCGGCATGTCCGGGGCCATGATCCGCTCGGCCTCGAGGTACAGCTCGATCGCCGCGTCCTCGCTGGTGGCCTTGTCGGCCTCGGCGAGCTTCGCGTCGAACGCCGGGTTCGAGTACAGGCCGTCGTTGGAGGACGCGCCGGTGCGGTACAGCGGCGTGAGCCAGTTCTCGATCGACGGGTAGTCGGCGATCCAGCCCGCCCGGTACATGCCGGTCATCTCGTGCGCGTTCACCTTCTGCCGGAACTCGCCGAAGCTGGTCGACGGCACGAACCGGGCCTGCACGCCGAGCGTGTTCTTGATGCTGTTGACGACGGCTTCGGCCCATTCCTGGTGCCCGCCGTCGGTGTTGGACAGCAGCACGATCTCGCCGGTGTAACCGGACTTGGCGAGCGCTTCCTTGGCCTTCTCCGGGTTGTACGTGCAGTCGTCGCCGCACTGGCCGGGTTGGTAGCCCTTCATCAGCGGGTGCACCCAGCCGTCGGCGGGCTTGCGGGTGCCCTCGAAGATCCGCTCGGTGATCTCCTCGCGGTTGATCGCCATGGAGATCGCGCGGCGGAGGTCGGCGTTGTCGTAGGGCGGCAGGTAGAACGGGAACGCGATGGTCTGGAGGTTCAGCGTCTCGCGCTGCACCACCCGGTCGCCGAGGTCGGTCTCGTACTGCCTGCCCGCCAACGCGTTGGGCGGCAGTTCCTCCATGAAGTCCAGGTTGTTGGCGACGAGGTCGGCGTAGGCCGATTCGCGGCTCTGGTAGACCTTGAGCGTCAGGTCCTTGAACTTCGGCTTGTCGTTGCCCTTGTAGTCGTCGTAGCGGGTCAGCTTGATGTCGGTGCCGACCGTGCGCGAGACGTACTTGAACGGCCCGTTGCCGATCGGGTGTTCCTCGAAGGCCGCGCGGTCCTTGAAGAACGCCTCGGGCAGCGGCGCGAAGACCTCGTAGCCGATGGTGACCGGGAAGACGGCGAACGGTTCGGACAGCGTGATGGTGAACGTGTGGTCGTCCACGATCGCGAGGCCGGACAGCGTCTCGGCGGTGGGCGCCGGCGCTTCCTGCGGCTCCTCGGGGCCGTCGGGGTCCTTCGGGTGGACCGCGTCGTAGCCCTCGATCTGGGAGAAGAAGCTGGCGCCCTGGGTGCCGTTGGGGCCGTAGGCGGTCCAGTTCCAGGCGTCCACGAAGCTCTTCGCGGTGACCGGCGTGCCGTCGTGGAACAGCCAGTCCTTCTTGATCTTGACGGTGAACACCTTGGAGTCGGTCGTGTCGATCGACTCGGCCATGGCGTTGGCCGGTTGCGCGTCCTGCGCGCGGTACTCGACGAGGCCGGTGAACATCGGGTCGAGGACGCGGCTGCCGCCGACCTCGGTGGTGTTGCCCGGGACGAGCGGGTTCTCCGGCTCGGTGTTGAAGATCGTGATGCCGGCGTCGGTGTTCGCGCCGGCCGGGGTGTCGGCGGAGCCGCAGGCGGCGGCCGCCAAGGCGACGGCTGCGGCTGCGACCGTGGTCTTCGCTCCAGGAGCTAATCGTGCACGTGCCATGGGTCCTCCCACCTGATCGGGGTTACCGAGCAGAGTCGACCGCTTTCACAGCGTGAGAGAGAACCTAAGGGCAGCGTGACAGCGGCCACATGGGCGAGGGCGTCACGACCTGATCACGATCAATCCCAGTTGACAGGGATGGCCGCCGGAACCGGGGTCAGGCCAGCGCGAAGGCGATGCCGTCGAGGATGTCGTGCTCGCTCGCGACCAGCTCGGTGATGCCGTGCGACTCCAGGTGGTCGGCGAGGGTGCGGACGATCAGCGCGCCGCCGCAGATGACGTCCACCCGGCCGGGGTGCATCGGGCCGAGGGCGGCGCGTTCGTCGTGGCTCATCGTGAGCAGCTTGGCGGTGACCTCGCGGACCCGGTCCAGGCTCAGCCGGGCGAGGTGGATCTCCTGCGGCTCGTACCGCGGCAGTTCCCTGGCCAGGGCGACGAGGGTCGTGACGGTGCCGGCCACGCCGATCCACGTCTTCGCGCCGGCGGTCGGCACGGCGGCGAACGCCTCGGCGAGGACCTCGCGGGTGACGTCGACGGCCTGCTCGACCTGCGCCTCGGTCGGCGGGTCGGAGCGCAGGCAGCGTTCGGTGAGCCGGACGCAGCCGATGTCCACCGACCGGGCGGCGTCGACGTCGCCGCGCACGCCGTTCCAGGTGCCCAGGACCAGCTCGGTGGAGCCGCCGCCGATGTCGGAGACCAGGAACGGGCCCTCGTCCGGGTCCAGGTCGGACACCGCGCCGGTGAAGGAGAGGCGGGCTTCCTCGTCGCCGGTGATGACCTCGGCGGCCACGCCCAGGACCTCGCGGGTCATGTCGAAGAAGACGTCCTTGTTGGCGGCGTCGCGGGTGGCGGAGGTGGCGACCATGCGGACGCGTTCGGTGCCCTTGCGGCGCAGGACGGCCGTGTAGTCGGAGAGGGCCGCGCGGGTGCGGGCGATGGCGTCGGGGTGCAGCTCACCGGTGGCGTCGACGCCTTGGCCGAGGCGGACCACCCGCATCTCCCGGTGCACGTCGCGCAGCCACCGCTCACCACTGTCCGAAGTGGTCACGTCGGCGACCAGCAGGCGGATCGAGTTGGTCCCGCAGTCGATCGCGGCCACGCGTGCCATGCCCGAGTCCCTTCCCCGCCGGTGAGTGGTGCTGGGGGAAGGGTAGTGGTGGAGGGCGCCACCGGTCCGCTCGGCGTGGTCGCCGGCGAAGTACTGCTTGATCGAGCCGGTGGACGGCGTGGTGGACGGGTTGCGGCCGCAGACGTCGGTGTAGACCTGACCTGGTCGTCGTCCCGGTGGGTGCACTTGTCGTCGTAGATCAGCTCGTTCACGTTGTTGCTGAACGCGTGGTGCCCTGCGGCGGGACGGAGCGGGCGACCGCGCAGCCGGTGGCGACCGATCCGGCAGGTGGCGGCACCGCCGGTGGCGAGTCGGTGTCCGACCGGGCCCGGTGCCCTGTGGACCAGTGGCACCACCTCGCGGAGGTCTGCCTCAGGTGGCCTTCATGGACGACGTGGTCGACGGCGACGCGGAGGAGACCGAGCCGCTGGACGAGGACGACGTGCCGCCGGTCGTGCCGCCGGTGGTGCCCTCCGGGGACGTCGCGGCGGGCGGCTCGGTCGTCGTGGTCGTCGTCGTGGTGGTGGTCGTGGTGGTGGTCGTGGTCGTGGTCGGCGCGGGGCAGTCCGACGGGGTGGACGACGTCGTGGTGGGCGTCGTCGTGGGGGTGGTGGTCGACGTCGTCGTCGTGGGCGGCGTCGGCGTCGGGCACACCGGCGGGGTGGTGGTGGTCGTCGTCGGCGGGAACGTGAACGTGGTCGTCACGCCGGTCCGCGTGGTCGTCGTGGTGCTCGTCGGGTGCGACGGGCTGGACGACGGCGGGTTCGAGTTGCCGGGCGGTGAGGTGTTGTTGTTGCCCGGGGTGGTGCCGTTGCCGACGTCCTGGCCGAAGTCGTCGTCCGAGCCGATGATGTCGGGCAGCACCGGCACGCCGCTGGCGTACACGTCCGCCCAGTACAGCACCGTGGCGACGTAATCGTTGGAGTGGTTGTAGCGGAACACCGACTTGGCGCGCTGCTCCGGGTCGGCCAGGTCCGAGTTGTGGGCGCACAGGTAGTTGCCCGCGCCGATGGTGGCGTCGTAGATGTTGTTCGGGTTGCGCTCGCCGTCGGCGTTGCCGTCGGCCGCGTAACCGGCCCACGTGGACGGGATGAACTGCATCGGGCCGACGGCCCGGTCCCAGGTGCCGTCGCCGTCGAACCGGCCGCCGTCGGTGTCGCGGATGGCCGCCATGCCGGGCGCGCCGTTGAGCACCGGGCCCAGGATGGGTTCGACCGTGGTGCCCTTCTCGTTGACCCGACCGCCGCGGGCGTGCCCGGACTCGATGCGGCCGATGCTGGCCAGCAGCGGCCAGTCCAGGTGGCAGTTCGGCGTGGTCTGGGCCAGCCGGTCGGCCGCGCGCATGTACGCGTCGAGCATCACGCCGGGGATGCCGTGCTGGCCCTCGCGCAGGAAACCGCCCTCCAGCGGGGGCAGGTCGTCCTCGAACTCCGCCGGGTCGTCGGCCTCGGCCAGCAGGGCCGCGCTCAGCTCGTCGGTCTCGGGCAGCCGACCGGTCGCGCCCAGCTTGCCCTCGGCGTCCAGCGCGAGCGTGCCCAGCACGTCACCCGGACCGGGCGGCACGGCTTCCACGTCGGAGCGGCCGGCGAGGTGCACCCAGTCGATCGGCGTCGCGGTGTGCAGCAGCGCGGGCACGAGCATCGCGGCCGTCGCGGTGGCGGCGAAGCCCCATTGCCGCAGCGTCATCGTGCCCGGATGGACCTTCGTCCGCTTCCGCCCCCGACGCTTCGACTTCGGCACAGCCCCGGACTCCCCATCGACTCGTCACCCCGGCCTGCGAACCAGCCTGCCTGATCCGAACGGCGGTGTCACGGGCAGCCGCTGTCTTTGTGCCCGAACAACTGCCCGTACGTTCACTTTTTCACCGTTGACGCGCAATCACCGCTCGGCCACCACTCCGCGAGCAGGTCGAGCGCCTCGTCGCCGAACGGGTTCACCCCCCGGCCCGCGGCCAGCGAGTGCGCCACGTGCACGTGCAGGCACTTGACCCGCCCCGGCATGCCACCCGCCGTGACCGCCGTGCCGAGCGGTTCGATCGCGTCCCGCTCGGCCAGGTACGACTCGTGCGCACGGCGGTAGCGCTCGGCCAGCTCGTCGTCCACGGCCAACCGGTCGGTCATCTCCTTCATCAGCCCGGCACCCTCGAGCCTGCTGACGTAGGAGTTCAACCGGGAGCAGGTCAGGTAGTACAGGGTCGGGAACGGCGTGCCGTCCTCCAGCCGGGGGTTGGTCTGCACGACCGCCGGGTGCCCGCTGGGGCACCGCGCCGCCACCGCCCGCATGCCGCGCGGCTCGCGGCCCAACTGCGCCGCGACCGCCGCCCGGTCCTCGTCGCTCACCGTCATCGTGCCGCCGCCGAATCCCACAACTGCTCGTACCACGCCTTGTCCTCGGCCGGTTTCGTCTCCGGTCGCTCCTGGTCCGGTTCGCGCCCCGCGTCGCCGGGGAGCTGCACGATGTAGGGCGTCTCGCCGGGCCGCACGTAGTGCAGCCTCCGTCGCGCCTCGGCCTCCACGTGCGCCGGGTCGGCCAGTTCCCGCTTGCGCTGCTCCAGCTGCCCCACCTCGGCTCGCAGCGTCTCCTGCGAGGCCGTCACCTCGCGCAGCTCCTCGCGTTGGGCCAGGTAGGTGCGCAGCGGCACCGCGATGCTCAGCGCGAGCGCGCACACCACCATCGCCAGCAGCGCGGCCCGCCGCGTGCCGGTCATCCCGAACGCGCCACCCGTGCCCGCCCTGCTCCGCGCCCGGGACTGCGGCTTGCGCGCCGCGGGCCGGGTGCGCGGCGGCGGCTTGCGGGGTTGGCCGTCGCGGGCCCGCGCAGGGCGGGACCTCGGCGTGGCCTCGCGGCCACGCCGGGGGTCCCGTTCCCGTCGTGCCATCAGCTCTCCGGCGTGTACCGCGGGAAGGCCAGGTCACCGGCGTACCGCGCGGCGTCGCCCAGGGCCTCCTCGATGCGCAGGAGCTGGTTGTACTTCGCGGTGCGCTCACCGCGGGCGGGCGCGCCGGTCTTGATCTGGCCCGCGCCGACGGCCACCGCGAGGTCGGCGATCGTGGTGTCCTCGGTCTCGCCGGACCGGTGCGACATCATCGACTTGTAGCCGTAGGACGTGGCCAGCGCGACCGCGTCCAGCGTCTCGGACAGCGTGCCGATCTGGTTGACCTTCACCAGCAGCGCGTTGGCCGCCCGGCGGGAGATGCCCTCCTCCAGCCGCTCCGGGTTGGTCACGAACAGGTCGTCGCCGACGATCTGCACGCGCTCGCCCAGCTCGGCGGTCAGCTGCACCCAGCCGTCCCAGTCGTCCTCGGACAGCGGGTCCTCGATCGACACCAGCGGGTAGGCGTTGACCAGCTCGGTGTAGTAGCCGGTCATCTGCTCGGCGCTGCGCTTGGTCTTCTCGAACGTGTACGCGCCGTCGGAGAAGAACTCCGTGGCGGCCACGTCCAGGGCCAGCGCGATGTCGCGGCCGGGCGTGAAGCCCGCCTTCTCGATCGCGACCAGGATCAGGTCCAGCGCGTCGCGGTTGCTCGACAGGGACGGCGCGAAGCCGCCCTCGTCGCCCAGGCCGGTGCCCAGGCCCTTGGACTTCAGCACCGACTTCAGCGCGTGGTAGGTCTCCGCGCCCCAGCGCAGGGCCTCGCGGAAGCTCTCCGCGCCGATCGGCGCGATCATGAACTCCTGGATGTCCACGTCGGTGTCGGCGTGCGCGCCACCGTTGAGGATGTTCAGCATCGGCACCGGCAGCACGTGCGCGTTCGGGCCGCCGACGTACCGGAACAGCTCCAGGCCGCTGGACGCCGCCGCCGCCTTCGCCACCGCGAGCGAGACGCCGAGGATGGCGTTCGCGCCCAGGCGGGACTTGTCCGGCGTGCCGTCCAGGTCGACCAGCTTCTGGTCGACCACCCGCTGCTCGACGGCCTCGATGCCGACCAGCTCGGGGCCGATCTCGTCGAGCACCGCCGTGACCGCGCGCTCGACGCCCTTGCCCAGGTAGCGCTTGGCGTCGCCGTCCCTCAGCTCGACCGCCTCGTGCTCGCCGGTCGACGCGCCGGACGGAACCGCGGCGCGCTCCAGCGTGCCGTCGTCCAACGCCACCTCTACCTCGACGGTCGGGTTGCCTCGCGAGTCCAGGATCTCGCGGGCGCCGACCTGCTCGATGACCGCCACGTGCGCTCCCTCGTCAGACCATCTGTGTATCGATGCCGAGCCTAGTTGGTGCAAGGTGTGGGACGGCCCCGGCTCGCCTGTTGGGGCACCGGCCGGGAGGGGTTCACGCTTGGTTCACGTGGCGCGCGGTGGGGACGGGCCGTTGCTGGTGCTGCTGCACGGGCTCGGCGCGACGGGCTCGGTGTGGCGCTCAGCTGCGGATTCGTGGCCCGGGGAGTGGTTGGCGGTGGACCTGCCGGGGCACGGTCGGTCGGCGCCGGCGACGCGGTACTCGTTCGGGTCGCTGGCCGCTTCGGTGGCCGCGGTCGTGGGTTCGGGACCGGTGGCGGTGCTCGGGCACTCACTGGGCGGCGTGGTGGCGTTGACGCTGGCCAGCGGGTGGTTCGGGGTGGACGTGCGGGCGGCCGGCGGGCTCGGGGTCAAGCTGCGGTGGACCGACGAGGAGCTGGCGCGGGCGGCGGCGCTGGCCGCGAAGCCCGCGCGGGTGTTCCCGACCCGCGAGGAGGCGGTGGCGTGGGCGTCGAAGCTGGCGGGCGTGCCGTTGGCGGACGGCGTGGTCGAGGTGGACGGCGGTTGGCGGGCGGCGCTGGACCCGGCGGCGTTCGGGGTGGGCGCGCCCGACGTGGCGGGGCTGCTGGCGGTGGCCAAGGCGCCGGTCGTGCTGGCCGCGGGCGAGGCCGACCCGATGTGCCCGCCGGAGCACCTGCTCGCGGCGCAGCCGGGCGGGGTGGTGCTGCCCGGCGTCGGCCACAACGCCCACGTCGAGCGGCCGGCGTCGCTCGGGCCGGTGCTGGACCGGCTGCACGCGGCTCTCGTGGCGTGACACGCCGATCCCGTCATCCGGTCGGCTGTCGTCCGGCGGCCGGATGGCCGGGTAGCGTTGATCGAACCATGACCGACAGCACCTTCGAGGCGTTCCGCCGGGCCGAGGCGCTGCTCGCGGACCGCCGACCGCTGGAGGCGCTGCGCGAGCTCCGAGTCGTGCTCGAAGCCGCGCCCGACCAGGTGGGCGTGCAGCTGCTCGCGGGGCGGGCGTACCTGGGGTCGGCCCAGCTCAAGCGCGCCGAGGCGGCGTTCCGCAAGGTGCTGGAGCTCGACCCGAGCGACCACTACGCGCGGTTCGCGCTGGGTCGGACGTTGCAGCGGCAGAGCCGGTTGACCGAGGCGTTGACGCAGTTGCGGATCGCGGCGGCGATGAACCCGTCACCGGAGTACCAGGAGGCGTTGGGCGAGGTCAGCGCCCGCCTGGCGGTGGAGCGGGACCGGTGACGGCCTACGAGCTCGGCCCGGTGGTCGCCGAGCGCCGGGTGGACCGCGTCGCCCCGGACGGCAGCCGCGCACCGGTCGTGGTCCGCTTCGGCCGGCCCCACCCGGACCCGCTGAGCCCGAACGGCGACTGGTGCTGCCCGCACCAGGTGCTCGGGCTGGGTGACGAGGCGGTCGGCGCGGCGTTCGGCGTCGACTCGCTGCAGGCGCTGCTGCTCAGCGTGCACCGCGTGCGGCTGGAGCTGGCGGCACGGGCGGAGCGGGCGTCGGTCAAGCTGGACTGGCTGGGCCTGCCGGACCTGGGCCTGACCGTCGAACCGCACGTCACCCGGCCCTAGCCGACGCTGACCCGCGCGTAGGCGTCCGCGCCGCTGTAGACGTTCTGGCCGTACTCGGTCGAGTTGTTGTAGGCCAGCACGGCCGCCCACCAGCCCGCGCCCGTGCCCAGGTCACGGCCGTCCGAGCACAGGTAGCGGGCGGCGGCCAGGGCGGCGTCGTCGATGTTCTGCGGGTCCGGCGCCCGGCCGTCGCCGTTCGCGCGCACGGCGTAGCGGGCCCACGTGGTCGGGATGAACTGCATCGGGCCGACCGCCCGGTCCCACTTCGTGTCGCCGTCGAGCACGCCGCCGTCGCTGTCCGCGATGGCCTTCACGCCCGGTGAGCCGTCCAGCGGGATGCCGATGATCGGGCGTGACGGCCGGCCGTCCTCCCCGAGCCGCAGGCCGCCGAGCGTGCCGTGGTGCGACTCGATCCGGCCGATGCCCGCCAGCGTCGCCCACGACAGCCGGCACGCCGGGCTCTGCGACCGCATGACCAGGTCGGCGGTGGCGTACGCGCGCAGCGCGCGGGCCGGGACGTCGGTCTTGTCCGACAGCGACGCCGCCCACGCGACCAGCGGGTCCGCGGTGGGCTCGGCCTGGCCCGCCGGCGGCACGTCACCGCCGGACCCGGGCAGGGCGGGCGCGGCGGCGCCGGGCTCGACCGCCTGGAACGGCACCGGGAACGGCGGGTCGGCGGCCTGCCGCGGCGCGGACCGGTTGAACGTGGCCAGCGCCCACGCGCCACCCGCCACGACGGCCAGCAGGATCAGCACCAGCACGAGGCGCCCGACGAGGTTGCCGGCACCGCCGCGCGACGGACGGCGCGGCTCGGTCTTGGACGGCGGCGGGACGACCACCGCCCCAGGCTACGTGCTCCCGGCACCCGGACGGCGGGATCGCCGGGCAATTCGTCCCCCGATGCCGGATGCAGCGCGGCTACGACGATCTCGGCTGTTCGACGAGCGGGGGGCGGCACCCCGGCGTCGCGGGCACGACCACCGGCGGCAGCGCGACGGTCCGGACCTCGGTGCGCACGCTCACCAGCGTGTGGTTCACCGTGACGGGCGGCGCCACGACCGCCGCCAGGCACCCGCGCCCGCTGCGCGGCAACTCACGACGGCTCACGACACCCCCGAACCCGATCTTGGGTGCCCCTCATTGATCGGGTTCGGACCACCGGCCGCAACCACCGCGCCATCACACGCACAGGTGAACCCGATCAGGTGAGGGGCGGGAGCTGCGGCGGAACGGCCGCCGGCCGCGCCTCCAACGCCTCCAGCGCCAGCCGCACCGCCGTGTCGAGCTGCGGGTCGCGCCCGGCCACCCGGTCCTGCGGCGTGACGACCACCTCGACGTCCGGGTCCACGCCGTGGTTCTCCACGCCCCACCCCGGCCCGGCGAACCACGTCGCGTACCGGGGCTGCGTCACCAGCGTGCCGTCCACCAGGTGGTACTGCATGTCGATGCCGATCACCCCGCCCCACGTGCGGGTGCCGACGACCGGCCCGATGCCCATCTCCTTGATCGCCACGTTCACGATGTCGCCGTCGGACCCGGCGAACTCGTCCGCGATCGCCACCACCGGCCCGCGCGGCGCGTCACCGGGGTAGCTGTCGGCCGTGGTGTACCCGCGCGCCACGGACCAGCCGATGATCCGCCGCCCCAGCTTCTCCACGACCAACTCGGACGTGTGACCGCCGCCGTTCTCCCGCACGTCGAGCACCACGGCCTCCCGCGCCAGCTCCACCCGCAGGTCGCGGTGCAGCTGCGCCCAGCCCGCGCCCATCATGTCCGGCACGTGCAGGTACCCGACCCGCCCGTCGGACAGCTCGTGCACGCGGGCCCGCCGGTCGGCCACCCACGCGTGGTAGCGCAACGGCTCGTCGTCCGCCAACGGCACCACGACGACCCGGCGCGGCTCACCACCGCCACCGGGCCGCACGGTCAGCTCCACCGGCTTGCCCGCCGCACCGACCAGCAGCGGCGCGGGCCCCGTCACCGGGTCCACCTGCCGCCCGTCCACCGCCACGATCGCGTCACCGGCCCGCACCGCGACCCCCGGCGCGGCCAGCGGTGACCGCGCCGCCGGGTCCGACGTCTCACCCGGGATCACCCGCACCACCCGCCACGCGCCCGACTCGTCCCGCTCCAGGTCCGCGCCCAGCAAGCCCACCGCGCGCCCGCGCGACCCGTGCGCCGGGATCACGTAGGCGTGCGACGTGCCCAGCTCGCCCTGCACCTCCCACAGCAGGTCGACCAGGTCGCTGTAGCTGCCCAGCCGCTCGACCAGCGGCCGGTAGCGCTCCAGCACCCCAGCCCAGTCCACGCCGCCCATGTCGGTGCGCCAGAAGTGGTCCCGCATCAGCCGCCCGGCCTCCGCGTACGCCTGCCGCCACTCGGCCGCCCGGTCCACCACCACCCGCACCCGCGACAGGTCCACGTCCACCGAGTCGTAGTCGTCGGAGTCGACCTTCCGGTCCGTCGGCACCACCCGCAGGTCGCCGCCGTCCTGCACGGCCATCCGCTGCCCGTCGCCGGTCACCGCGAACGCGTCCACCCCGTCCACCAGCACGTCGGTGCGCGACTTGGCCAGGTCGAACCGCTCCAGCACCGCCCGCGGCGCCCGCGCCGACGGGCCGGCCAGGTTGTCGCCCAGCACCCCCCGCAACGGCGACCGCAGCCACAGCAACCCGCCCTTGGCCGCCGTCAACCCCGAGTAGCGGGCCGCCGCGACCGGCACCGTCACCACCCGGTCCGCCAACCCGTCCAGGTCGACGACCGTGATCGGGTTCTCCTCGTCCTTCTCCTTGTCCTTGTCCGACGAGTCGTCGCCCACCGGCCGGCCCAGGCGCAGCGGGTCGAACGGCGAGGGCGTCGTGGCCGCCAGCGGCAGCAGGTAGGGCCGGCAGCCGGTCGGGAACGACAGGTCGAACACGTGCGCGTCGTACACCGGGTCGAAGCTGCGCACCGACAGGAACGCCAGGTACCGGCCGTCCTCGGTGAACGTCGGCGAGAAGTCGGAGAACCGCAGCGGCGTCACGTCCACCACGGACAGGTCCGTCGTGTTCGTCATCCGGATGTGCTGCAACGGCCGCGGCCCGGGGTGCGACCACGCCAACCAGTTCGAGTCGGGCGAGAACGCCAGGTCGCTGACGTGCGGGTTCGCCCCCTTCAACACCTCGCGCACCTCACCGGACTCCACCTCGACCAGCAGCAGCCGCCCGTCGTGGGTGGCCACCGCCAACCGCCGCCCGTCCGGCGAGACGGCCAGCTCCAACACCCGCCCCAGCTTGCCGACCGCCACCCGCCGCGGCTCGTTGCCCGGCTCCACCCCACCGACGGGCGCGAACTCCAACCCCTCCTCGCCGTCCGCGTCGGTCACCCACACCACGCCGTCCCCGACCACCCGCGGCAACCGCGCCCGCACCCCGGGCTGCTCCGCCAACGCGCGCACGGGCCCGTCCCGGTGGGTCACCCAGTGCACCGTCCCCCGCACCTCGACCACACTGGCCCGCCCGGTCCGGTCCGGGTGGAAGTCGTCGGGCCGCGACGGCACGTGCCGCGGCCGGCGAGCCGTCCTCGGCCCACCCAACCGGATGTCCAACCTCCGCGGCTCGGCGCCGTCCAACCCGTCCAACACCCACAGCTCACCGGCGTGCTGCCAGACGATCCGCTCACCGTCACTCGACGCCACCCGGGCGTAGAACTCCTGCTCCGTGTGCCGCCTCAGGTCCGACCCGTCCGCCGACACCGAGTACAGGCTCCCGACCCCGTCGTGGTCGGACAGGAACGCGATCCGCTCCCCGATCCACATCGGTGACGTCAGCGACGACGTCAACCCGGGCAGGATGCGCTCGAACTCCCCCTCCCCACGCCGGTCGACCCACAACTTCGCCGCCGCCCCACCCCGGTACCGCTTCCACCAAGCCGGGTCCCGCCCGTACACCGACGTGACCACCACCTGCCCACCGGGCCCGAACGCCACGTCGTCCACCCACCCGAACGGCAACCGCCTCGCCGGTCCCCCGTCCACCGGAACCGCGTGCGCCCACTGCCGGTTCGTGGTCGCCTGCCCGGTGGACGTCACGGCGACGACCTCACCCTCCGCCGTCCACCCCCGGACCCCGGTCGTGTAATCACCCCAATAGGTGAGCCGAACCGCCTCCCCGCCCTCCACCGGCGCCAAGTGCACCTCGGGCGCCCCGTCCCGCCGACTGGTCCACGCCAACCCCGTCCCGGTCGGGTCGAAGCGGGGAAAGGACACAGGCACCTGGTCAGCGGTCACCCGCCAGGCCCGACCACCGTCGAGCGGCGCGAGCCACACATCGTCTTCGGCGACGAACGTCACCAGGTCGCCGTGCAGGTGCGGGAAGCGGAGGTAAGCCTCGGTCACCCTTCGACGTTATCGGACCCGCAACCAACCCACCGAGGCCCGATTCGACGTGGGTTCGGGCGCTTCAGGCAGGTCACAGCCGGGCTTACCGCGCAACCCCGCTTTCACCTCAGCCAGGGCTCACCGCGGCCAGTACCGACGCCACTCCTCCGCCGTCAACCTCTCCACACCCGCCGCCCGAGCCGCCTTCTCCGCCGCCCGCACATCGGCCTCGAACCGCCGCGCCACCACCCGCAACTCGGTCTCCGGGTCCTCCCCGGCCAGCTTCGCCACCGCCGCCACCGCGAACAACGTCACCCCGACGTCGTCACCCTCCGGCAGCAGGTCCACCGGCAACCCGGCCCGCGCCACCCGCTGCGCCAGCTTCCCGGCCAGCGCCACCGCCGGCTGCCCCATCGCGACCCCGTCGACGCTCGACTCACGCCGCTTCTCCGCCTGCTTGAGCTCTTCCCACCGGTGCTGCTGCGACGTCGCGTCCCGCACCGCCGGGTCCCCGCCCTCGAACACGTGCGGGTGCCGTCCGACCAGCTTCGCCACCAGGTCCCCGGCGACCTCGTCGATCCCGAACGGCTCCTCGGCGTCCTCCGCCGCGATCCGCGCGTGGAACAGAACCTGGAGCAGCACGTCCCCGAGCTCTTCCCGCAACGCCGCCCGGTCGCCGTCCTCGATGGCTTCCAGCAGCTCGTACGTCTCTTCCACCAGGTACTGCCGCAACGACTTGTGGTCCTGCTCGGCGTCCCACGGACAGCCACCGGGCGACCGCAACCGGTCCATCACCGCCGCCGCCTCCAGCAACGGCACCCCGGGCGTCCGCACCACCTCGGCACCCGCCGCGACCAACTCCCGCGCCACCGGCTCATCCGGGTTGGTCGTGATCAACACCACCGGCTGGCCCGCCACGAACTCGGACACCGGCACGGCCGACCACTCGGCCGCGTCCACACCCTCCCCCGCGTACACCGCCGCCGCGCCCCGCAGAGCGGACAGCGCGGCGGCGGGCAGAACCGGAACAGCCCCTACGACGACAACCGTCACGACTTCTGCCGCGCCCGCGCCGTCGCCTGGTACCCGCTCAACTCGCCCTCACCGGCCGCGAGCGAGATCGCGGTACCGTCCCACACCCCGTACCGGGGGTTGACCTGGATCTCCGGCTCACCGGCCAGCGTGTGCACGAGCCGCAGCCCGATCTGCTCCAGCAGCTGCGGCGTCAACTGCTCGGTGGACGACTCGCCGGACGGCCGCACGTCGGTCTTGCGGTCGGTCACGTACGCCACGATCCACTGCGCGCTGCTCGGGTCCGGCGCGAACGCCACCACCGTGCCCGCCGGCACGCCGAACAACGGCGACTGCGCGGCCTGCGGCGAGTCGGCCGAGCGCACCCGCTGACCCTCCTTGGACAGCGTCTGGCCCTCGGCGCTGCGCGGCGCGTCGGCCACGAACCCGGCCATCTTCGCCGGGTCCGCCGCGACCTGCTTGGCCTTCTCGACCGCCTCGGCGTTGTCCTTGACGAAGAAGTAGTCGAACGTGACTTCCATCCGGTCCACGTACTTGCGCGCCAGCTCGACCAGCAGCAACTGGTCCTTGGCCCGCTCGCGGAACGTCGTCGCGTCGTACACCGTGTTCTGCGAGGCCGCCTCCGCGCCGCCGGCCTGCTCGACCGACTCGGTCACGGCCTCCTCGGACACGGACACGCCCTCGCGCCGGGCCGCCTGCTCGATCAGCTCGTGCTGCACGCCCAGGGTCACCAACTGCCGGGCGACCTGGTCGAGCTTGCGCTGGTCGTGCAGCTTCCGGGCCTCGGGCTCCTTCTCGAGCACGACGTCCAGCCGCTGCTGGACCTGCTCCAGGGGCAGCACGGTGTCGCCGACGATGGCGGCCGAGCCGACGTGGCTCGGGCCGGTGCCGCAGCCCGCGACCAGCAGTGCCACCGAAGCCAGGGCCACCGCCGCGCCGATCTTGGTGAAGCGCCTCTGCACAGTCCTCACGACCAGTACCTTCTCACGTCCTCGTGACGCCGCTCACGGGAGTACCCGCCAAGGACTCCAGGAACTGCGCGCACCAATCCAGCAGGTCCTGGTCGCGCAGCTGGGGTGCGCCCATCCGGCCGCCGGCCGCTCCCTCCGTCGGACGAGGCACGCTGACCGTGCGGGCGGCCTCCTTGTGGACCGCCTTGGGGAACAGCCGGCGCAGCCGCACGAGCTGGCTGTCCTTCAGCTCCAGCGGCGCGAAGCGGATCGTCGCGCCCTGGGTCGCGACCTCCGTGACGCCGTGCGCGCGGCACGTCTGCCGGAACCGGGCCACCGCGAGCAGCCGCTCCACCGGCAGCGGCGGGGTGCCGTAGCGGTCCTTCAGCTCGTCCCAGACCGCCTGCAACGCCTCGCCGTCGACCGCGGCGGCGATCTTGCGGTAGGCCTCCAGCCGCAGCCGCTCGCCGGGCACGTAGTCGTGCGGGATGTGCGCGTCCACGGGCAGGTCGACGCGGACCTCGGCCAGCTCCTCCTCGACCTCGCCGTCCGCGCCCGCGTGCTTGCGGAACGCCTCGACGGCCTCGCCGACCAGCCGCACGTACAGGTCGAAGCCGACGCCCGCGATGTGGCCGGACTGCTCCGCGCCGAGGATGTTGCCCGCGCCGCGGATCTCCAGGTCCTTCATGGCCACCGCCATGCCCGCGCCCAGCTCGGTGTTCTGCGCGATCGTGGCCAGCCGGTCGTGCGCGGTCTCGGTCAGCGGCGCCTCGGGCGGGTAGAGGAAGTAGGCGTAGCCGCGTTCCCGGCCCCGGCCGACGCGGCCGCGCAACTGGTGCAGCTGGGCCAGGCCGAGCAGGTCGCCGCGCTCCACGATGAGGGTGTTGGCGTTGGAGATGTCCAGGCCGGTCTCCACGATCGTGGTGCAGACGAGCACGTCGTACTCGTTCTCCCAGAACCCCTGGATGATCTTCTCCAGCTTGTCCTCGTTCATCTGGCCGTGCGCGGTGATCACGCGCGCCTCGGGGACCAGCTCGCGGATGTGCCGGGCGGCCTTCTCGATCGACGACACGCGGTTGTGCACGTAGAACACCTGACCGTCGCGCAGCAGCTCGCGGCGGATGGCGGCGGCCACCTGCTTGTCGTCGTACGCGCCGACGTAGGTCAGGATCGGGTGCCGCTCCTCGGGCGGGGTGAGGATGGTGGACATCTCGCGGATGCCCGCCAGCGACATCTCCAGCGTGCGCGGGATCGGCGTGGCGGACATCGTGAGCACGTCGACGTGCGTGCGCAGCGCCTTGATGTGCTCCTTGTGCTCGACGCCGAACCGCTGCTCCTCGTCCACGATGACCAGGCCCAGGTCCTTGTAGCGCAGGCTCTTCTGCAGCAGCCGGTGCGTGCCGATGACGATGTCCACGTCACCCTCGGCCAGGCCGGTGACGGTCTGCTCGGCCTCCTGCGGGTCGGTGAACCGGGACAGGCCCTTGATCGTCACCGGGAACGCGCGCATGCGCTCGGCGAACGTGTTCAGGTGCTGCTGGGCCAGCAGCGTGGTCGGCACCAGCACCACGACCTGCTTGCCGTCCTGCACCGCCTTGAACGCCGCGCGCACCGCGATCTCGGTCTTGCCGTAGCCGACGTCGCCGCAGATCACCCGGTCCATCGGGACGGTGCGCCGCATGTCGGCCTTGACCTCGTCGATCGCCGCCATCTGGTCGGCGGTCTCGGTGAACGGGAACGCGTCCTCCAGCTCGCGCTGCCACGGCGTGTCCGGGCCGAACGCGTGACCGGGCGCGGCCTGGCGGGCGGCGTAGAGCTGGACCAGCTCGGCGGCGATCTGCTTGACCGCCTTCTTCGCCTTGGCCTTGGTGTTCTTCCAGTCGCTGCCGCCGAGCTTGTTCAGCGTGGGCAGCTCGCCGCCGACGTAGCGGGAGACCTCGTCGAGCTGGTCGGTCGGCACGAACAGCCGGTCGCCGGGCTGGCCGCGCTTGCTCGAGCCGTACTCCAGGACCAGGTACTCGCGGGTCGCGGTGTTGCCGGCGGTGTCCTTGGTCGTGCGCTGCACCATCTCGACGTACTTGCCGATGCCGTGCTGCTCGTGCACGACGTAGTCGCCGGGCCGCAGCGCCAGCGGGTCGACGGCGTTGCGGCGGCGGCTGGGCATGCGGCGCATGTCCTTGGTGGACGTGCCGTGCCGCCCGCCGGTCAGGTCGGTCTCGGTGAGCACGACCAGCGCCAGCTCGGGCAGCGAGAAGCCGTCCTCCAGCGCGCCCCGCACGACGCTGACCGCGCCCTTCTTCGGGGCGGTGTCCAGCGTCTCCCGCAGCACCACGTTCACGTCGGCTTCGCGGAGTTGCTCGGTGGCGCGCTGGGCCGTGCCCGCGCCGGGGACGACGAGCACCGCCGTGCCGCCGGAGACGGTGTGGGCGCGCAGGTCGGCGAACGCCCGGTCGATGTCGCCCTGGTAGGCCTCGACCTGCTTGAGCTCCAGCCGGACGACGTCACCGCCCTCGGTGGTGAGCCGGCTGAGCGTCCACCAGGGCCGGCCCTGGGCCCGCGCGGAGGCCGCCACGTCGGCGAGGCTGTGGTAGGCGCTGGAGTCCAGGTCGATGGGGCTCTGCCCGCCGCCCGCCGCGGCCATCCACGACGCCTCCAGGAACTCCTGGCCGGTGCGCACGAGGTCCGCGGCCCGCGCCCGGATCTTCTCCGGGTCGTTGAGGAGGACGTGCGTGCCCTCGGGGACGACGTCGGTGAGCAGTTGCAGCTCGCCCTCGCACAGCGCCGGGATGAGGGCTTCCATGCCCTCCGACGGGATGCCCTCGGCGATCTTGCTCAGCAGCTCGTGCAGGTGGGCGTCGGCGGTGTGCTGCTCGGCCAGCGCGGCGGCCTTGGCCTTCACGTCCGCGGTGAGCAGCAGCTCGCGGCACGGCGGCGCGGTGAACCCGTCGACCTCCTGCGGCAGCGACCGCTGGTCGGCGACGGCGAACGGGCGGATCTCGCTGACCTCGTCGCCCCAGAACTCGACCCGCAGCGGGTGCTCGGCGGTCGGCGGGAAGATGTCCAGGATGCCGCCGCGCACGGCGAACTCGCCGCGCTTCTCGACCATGTCGACGCGGGTGTAGGCGATCTCGGTGAGGTGGACCAGCAGCGCCTCGAAGTCGTGCTCCGAGCCGACGGCCAGGTGCACGGGCTCGAGCTCGCCCAGGCCGGGGGCCATCGGCTGGATCAGGCTGCGGACCGTGGTGATGACGACCTTGAGCGGGTTGTCGGCTGGGTGGGCCAGGCGGCGCAGCACCTCCAGGCGCGCGCCGACCGTGTCGGCCCGCGGTGACAGCCGCTCGTGCGGCAGCGTCTCCCAGGACGGGAACAGCGCGACCTGCTCCGGGCCGATGAGGTCGCACAGCACGGCCTTGAGGTCGTCGGCCTCGCGGCCGGTCGCGGTGACCGCGAGGACGGGCGCGCTGGTGGCGAGCGCGGCCACGACCAGCGGTCGGGCGGCGGGTGGCCCTTCGAGTTCCAGGTCGGGCACGCCGACCGAGTCGGCGAGGGCGCGCAGCGCCTTGTCGGGCAGGACAGCGGTCAGCAGGCCGGACAGCGGGCCGGGCTGGGGCATTGCGGTGGCTCCCCGAGGATCAAACGCGGACAGACCCCTGCCCGGGACCGGACGTCCACACGTCCACCGGAGGGGTTCTCGGCTTCCCAGCCTACGGCCCCCGCCGGCCGGGTGCCCCGTGATTTCGGTTGACCGCGGGGTGACGCTGGGTACGTGGAGCAGAAGCAGATCAGGGCCGACTACGACGATCGGCACATCACCGTGTACCAGGCGTACTCCCCCGCCATCGCCGACCCCGCGCTGGCGGCGGGCCGGTTCGTGCCGCCGTTCAAGCCCGGCCGGATGACGTGGGTCAAGCCGTCGTTCCTGTGGATGATGTACCGCTCCGGGTGGGGCGCCAAGCCCGACCAGGAGCGCGTGCTGGCCGTGCGAATCACCCGATCGGGGTTCGACTGGGCGGTGCGGGCGGCCGTGCCGAGCGACGAGGGGGTCGGGCGCAAGCCGGACGTGCGGGTGCAGTGGGACCCGGAGCGCGGCCTGCACCTCCAAGCCCTCCCGCACCGGTCGTTGCAGCTCGGGCTGGCCGGCGAGGCGTCGCGGCGGTACGTGGAGGAGTGGGTCGTGGGGCTGACCGACGTGACGCCCCTGGCCCACCGGGTGCACGCCCTGGTGCGGGCCGGCGACCTGGACGCGGCACGTGCCCTGCTGCCCGTCGAACGGCCGTACCCGGAGCCGTCCGGGTGAACGTCGAGCACACACGGGGGTCGTCATGCTGGGTGACATGCGTCGGTTCTTCGGGTTCGCTGCGGTGCTGGCCGCGTGTGCGGCGTGTTCGACCGGGGGCTCCGGGGACTCCGACGGCTCCGGGGGTGACGCGCCCTCGACGACCACGTCCGCGGGGCTGGCGGTCGAGGTGGTGGCGTCCGGGCTGAGCCACCCGTGGGACGTGGGGTTCCTGCCCGACGGGCGGCTGCTCGTGCCGCAGCGGCCGGGGCGGATCTCGCTGGTCGAGGGCGGCCGGGTGACCGACGTGGAGGCCGACCTCGGTGACGTGGCGGCCCGGGGCGAGGGCGGGCTGATGAGCCTGGTCGTGCACCCGGACTTCGCGACCAGCCGCCGGTTCACCACGTGCTTCAACACGTCCACCGACGTGCGGCTGGTGACGTGGGAGCTGGACGGCACCAGGGCGACCAGGGTGAAGGACCCGCTGCTGGCGGGGCTGCCGACGGCGGCGAGCGGCCGTCACTCGGGGTGCCGGATGGCGCTGGACCGCGACGGCGACCTGCTCGTCGGCACCGGGGACACCGCGCGGGGTGACGTGCCGCAGGACCGGGCCAGCCTGGGCGGCAAGGTGCTGCGGGTCGACCTGGCGACCGGCGAGGGCGTGCCGGGCAACCCGTTCGGGGACCGGATCTACACCTACGGGCACCGCAACGTGCAGGGCGTGGCCGTGCGGCCGGACGGGGTGGTGTTCACCGCGGAGCACGGGCCGTCGGTGGACGACGAGGTGAACGTGGTGCGGCCCGGTGGGAACTACGGGTGGGACCCGTCGCGGGGCGGCACGGTCGGCGGGTACGACGAGGACGTGCCGATGACGGACCTGGAGCGGTTCCCGGACGCCGTGCCGGCCGTGTGGTCGTCGGGGCGGCCGACGGAGGCGATCTGCGACGCCGCGTTCCTGGTGGGCGAGCAGTGGGGTCCGCTGAACGGCGTCCTGGCCGTGACGGCGCTGAAGGGCGCCAAGCTCCTGCTCTTCACCGTCACCCAGGAGGGCGGTGTCCACTCGGTCTCCATCCCCCCGGAACTGGACGGCACCCACGGCCGCCTGCGCGGCGCCGAAACGGCCCCCGACGGCTCGCTCTACGTCACCACCTCGAACGGCACCGACGACAAGATCCTCCGCCTCACCCCCTCCTCCTGACCCGCGAGTCGAACGCTCAGGTCCCGAGTGTCGAACGCTCAGGACCCCTGAATTCAACGTTCAGGACAGCCAACCCGGGCCCCACGCGTCCTGAGCGTCGAATTCAGGGGTCCTGGAGGTTCGACACTCGGGACCTGAGCGTTCGACACGCGGGGGTCAGCGGGTGCGGAGGCGGGGTTTGTGGTCCATGTGGGACAGGCCCTTCCAGGCCAGGTTGACCAGGTGGGCGGCGACCTCGTCCTTCTTCGGCTTGCGGACTTCCAGCCACCACTGGCCCGTCAGCGCCACCATGCCGACGAGGGCCTGCGAGTAGAGCGCGGCCAGCTTGCGGTCGTAGCCCTGGCGCGAGAAGTGCAGCCCCAGGATCGACTCCACCTGGGACGCGATGTCGTTCAGCAACGACGAGAACGTGCCGGTGGACGACGCCACGGGCGAGTCGCGCACCAGGATCCGGAAGCCGTCGGTCGAGCCCTCGATGTAGTCCAGCAACGCGCACGCCGCCTGCTCCAGCAGCTCCCGCGGGTGCCCGCCGGACAGCGCGTTGACGATGTGGTCCATCAGGTACTGCATCTCGCGGTCCACCACGACGGCGTAGATGCCTTCCTTGCCGCCGAAGTGCTCGTAGACCACGGGCTTGGACACGCCCGCCCGGTGCGCGATCTCCTCGATGGAGGTGACCTCGAAGCCCTTCTCGGCGAACAACGCGCGGGCCACGTCGAGCAGTTGCTCGCGCCGCTCCTTGCCCGTCATCCGCACGCGCGGCACCGGTGTCCCGTCGCCGCGCCGTCTCCCCGCCACCCAGACCACCCTAAACGCCTGCCCCCCGCGTGGAGCGCGAGGGGCAGGCGACAGCTCGTCGTCCGACTACTTCTTGGCGCTGATGCGGGCCAGGCGCTGCTGGTTCGGCCAGCGCACGTTGGTCGCCCAGCCGAACTTCTCGAACAGCCAGATCATCCGCGCGGACGTGTCGATCTGACCGCGCTTGACGCCGTGGCGCGCGCAGGTCGGGTCGGCGTGGTGCAGGTTGTGCCACGACTCGCCGAAGCTCAGGATCGCCAGCGCCCACACGTTCGCGGAACGGTCACGCGCGGCGAACGGGCGGTCACCCACCATGTGGCAGATCGAGTTGACCGACCACGTCACGTGGTGCAGGAACGCCACCCGGACCAGGCCCGCCCAGAAGAACGCGGACAGCGCGCCGGCCCACGACATGGTGATCAGGCCGCCCAGCGCGGCGGGCGCGAGCAGGCTGATGGTCGTCCACAGCCAGAACAGGCTGTCGATGCGGACCAGGTCCTTGTCGGCGAGCAGGTCGGGCGCGAACCGCTGCGCGTTGGTCTTGTCGCGCTCGAACAGCCAGCCCATGTGCGCGTGCCAGAAGCCCTTGGCCAGCGCGACCGGGCCGCTGCCGAACAGCCACGGCGAGTGCGGGTCGCCCTCGCGGTCGGAGAACGCGTGGTGGCGGCGGTGGTCGGCGACCCAGACGATCACCGGTCCCTGCAGCGCCATGCTGCCCGCGATGGCCAAGCCGATCTTGAGGGCGCGGTTGGCCTTGAACGAGCCGTGCGTGAAGTACCGGTGGTAGCCGATGGTCACGCCGAGGCCGGCCAGGTAGTAGAACGCGACGAACAGCGCGACGTCGACCCAGCCCAGCCCCCAGCCCCAGGCGAACGGAACGGCCGCGAGCAGAGCCAGGAACGGCACGATGACGAACACGTACACGCCCAACTGCTCGACGTGCCCTCGTCGCCCTTCGATCATCGGCTTGGGTCCGCGATCCTCCGGACCTTGCGGCGTGGACCTGCTCTCCAGGGTGCTGGTCATACATGTACCTCGTTGTGTGTTCGGGGCTACCTACGGAACCGTAACTTACGGAAGCGTAAGTTAGGTCGAGCTCGTGCCGCCATAGCCGGAGCCAAAGTCATGGCGTCTTCTCAGGAAGTCGGGCGTGTCGATCAACGCCGGGGCATCATTCGGTGATGGGGTCACCGACCGTTCGCCGACACCGCAGGCCGCGCATCGCGCTCGTCACGTTCGCGGTCGTGTTACTGCTGCTCAGCGGCGGTCTGCTGGGGTTCGGTTGGTACTACAGCGGCGAGCTGCTCGACCCGGAGAACGCGCGTCCGGGGTACCGGGACACGGTCACCTCGTCGGCGTTCGGGACCGTCTCGCTGGCGGAGTCCAGGGTCACAGTGCTCCCGGGCACATGGGGTCTCGTCTGGCCGGACGGCGGCGCGAAGGTGGGCCCGGTGACCCACCGGTCGGAGGGCACCGTGGTGCGCGAACTGCAGGGCACGGCGCCCGCGGACGGCACCATGGTGCGACTGGAGACGTCGGTCTGGCGCACGGACCCGGCCACGGCACTCGACCTCGAGTACACGGAAGTGCGAATTCCGACCGAACTGGGTGACGCTCCGGCATGGCTGGTCCCGGCGACGTCGCCCACCTGGGTCGTCGCCGTCCACGGTCGGGGCGGCACGAGGGCCGAGGCGCTGCGGGTCATGCCGGCGTTGCACGCCCTGGGGCTACCCGTTCTGGCCGTGACCTACCGCAATGACGACGGCGCGCCCCGATCGCCGGACGGCCTCTACCACCTGGGCGACACGGAGTGGCGGGACGTCGAGGCGGCCGTGCGCTACGCCCGCGAGCACGGCGCGCGCGACGTCGTGCTGTACGGCTGGTCGATGGGCGGCGCGATCGTCGGCCAGTTCCTGGGCCGGTCGGACCTGGCGGGCGACGTGGTCGCCGCGGTGCTGGACGCGCCCGTGGTGAGCTGGACGAAGACGCTGGAGCTCCAGTCGCGCAACCGGGGCGTGCCGGAGCAGCTGGTGCCGATCGCGGAGCTGGTCTCGGACTGGCGGGCCGACCTGGACTTCACCCGGTTCGACCTGCTCGCCAACCCGCCCGCGCGCCGGCCGCCGACGCTGCTGTTCCACGGCGGCGCGGACGGCACCGTGCCGGTGCAGGCGTCACGGGAGCTGGCCGCGGCGGCGGACCGGCTCGACTGGCCCCTGCGGTACGTGGAGGTGCCCGAGGCGGAGCACACGGCGGCGTGGAACGTCGACCCGGAGTCCTACGACCGGGCGCTGACCGATTTCCTCGGCTCGGTCGACGGCATCGGGTGACGGCGTCGGTCCACCCGGCCGTGCCCGAATGACTACGCCAGGTAGTTAAGCGGGTGATTGTTTTGCCCGAAATCGTGTCGCACAGGGGTCCCACGACCCTCGCGCGGGACCGCCGGCAGTCGATCGGAAGCCGCGCGGAGTTCACCCGATCGTGACGCGGGCCACGTCACACATGCGCTTGACCTGCGACAACACGCAGTGTCATGATCGAGTCACGGTCCGGTTGCCGCCACTTGAGTGGTGGTGCTGACCTTCGAGGGTCACTCGTGACAACATGTGTTCGCGCGGTCGGGGTGAGCCTCGACCGTTCCGCCATGGTGTAAAGGCAGCACCTCGGATTTTGGTTCCGATGGTCCAGGTTCGAATCCTGGTGGCGGAGCGAGGAGGCCGGGCCACGAAGGTCCCGGCCGCCCTGCGTCTGCATGGGGGTGTGAGTCGCTGCACGAGGAAGCGGTCGACGAGCAGGGCAACGTGGCGCCGGCGCTCCACGAGATGTCCGACGCGTGGCTGGTCGGCCGCGCGAGTGAGCTCGTGGCCGTGGCCCAGAGCAGCCACCTCTCCGACCAGCTCGACGCGGCGCACGAGGTGGACGAGATCCTGGCCGAGGCGCAGGGCCGCGGCGAGCCGCGGATCGTCGGCCAGCTGCTGCGCGCGGCGGCCGTGGTCCGGATCGTCACGCCCGGCCTGGTCGACCTGTCCGACACCGTGCTGGACGAGATGCTGGCGCACTGCCGCCGGCACGGCCTGCTCGTGCTGGAGGCCGAGGCGCACGCCCTGCGCGGGCGGCGCTACCTGCTCGGCGGGTTCGAGGACCGGGCGTTGACCGAGGTCGCCAGCGGCCTGGCGATGCTGGAGGAGGACCTCGCACCCGACCCGATGCTGGACAAGCGCACGTGGGACCGGCTGCTGGCGTCGGCGTTGCAGTCGACCGGGCTCGTGCTCACCCAGCTCGGCGTCTACGAGATGGCCGACGAGGTGCTGGCGCGGGCGCACAACGCGATCCGGGACAGCGCCAACCCGCACCAGATCTACGTGCACCTGGTCAACCGGGCCCGGCTGCTCATCGGCTGGGGGCTGCGGCTGGAGCGGGTGGACAACTTCGACGAGGCGGGCGAGCGGTTCGCCACCGCGTCGGCCATCGCCACCGCCGTCGAAGGGCCGTTCCGCGAGTCGCTGCACCCCGGCAGGCGTGACCGCAGCGCCGCCGAGCAGGTGCCGGTGATCGGCGCGGCGCACGCGCTGGCCAAGCCGGGGGCGGAGCACATCGCGCGGCTGTGGACCCTGCGCGAGCTGGCCATGTACGCCCGCGAGCTGATCATCGTGTCGATCGCGCTGGCCCGCTGCCTGGAGATGGAGGAGCTGCCGCAGCAGGCGCTCCAGGTGCTGCACGACGCCCGCGACCGGCTGGAGCACGACACCTCCGAGCCGACCCTGATGCTGTGCCTGACCCGCGAGTACGCCCGCATGTCCGGCCCGCACGGCGAGCGCACCATCTCGGCGCTGCAGACCTACGCCAACGCGCTGGAGGTGGAGCTGTGGCTGATGCAGGAGGCGCGCACCGCCACCCTGCTCACCCGGCGCGACCACGAGCGGCTGACCCGGGCGCACGGCGCGATCGCGCAGCAGGCGCTGCAGGACCCGCTGACCGGCCTGCCGAACCGGCGCGCGCTGGACGACCGGCTGGCCGCGCTGATCAACGCCCAGACCCACCCGATGGCCATCGCGCTCGTCGACCTCGACGGGTTCAAGGTCGTCAACGACAAGCACTCGCACGCCGAGGGTGACGACGTCCTCCGCGTGATTGCGAGCACACTGCGCCAGGCGTTGCGTGGTGACGACCTGGTGGCGCGGTACGGCGGTGACGAGTTCGTCGTGCTGCTGCCCGGAGCGCCCCTGCACGCCGCCGAAGCGGCCCTCGCCCGGGCCGTGGACGCCGTCGCCGCACTGCCTTCCGACCTGTCCAGGGGCGTGACGCTGTCGGTGGGCGTGATCTCCGTGCGGCCGCGCGAGGCGGCGCACGCGGCGCTGGCGCGGGCCGACTCGGCGATGTACGTGGCGAAGCGGCGAGGTGGCTGCCAGGTTGCGGCCGTGGAAGTCGAGCCCTCCTCGGAGGCTTAGTATCGGCACCTGGCGGGAAGCCAGGCCCCTCCCGCTGAAGGCACGCACTCAGCTAGGGAGAGCGCTGATGCTCGAGGGTGTCCCCACCCCAGTCAGCACGATCGTCCTCGCAGCGGGTGAAGGCACCCGCATGCGCTCAGCCACCCCCAAGGTCTTGCACCGCATCGCCGGTCGTTCGCTGGTGGAGCACGCCGTGCGCGCCGCCGCCGGCACCGAGCCCGACCACCTCGCCGTCGTGGTCGGCCACGGCCGCGCCGCCGTCGCCGACCACCTCGACAGCCTGTCCACCGCGCTGGACCGCAAGGTCACGGTGGCCGTGCAGGAGCAGCAGAAGGGCACCGGGCACGCGGTCGGCTGCGGCCTGGCCGAACTGCCCGACGACCTCGGCGGCACGGTCGTCGTCACCTACGGCGACGTGCCGCTGCTGGACGCCGACACCCTGCGCGGTCTGCTGGCCGAGCACGGCGCGCGCGGCAACGCCGTCACCGTGCTGACCGCCGTGGTGGCCGACCCGACCGGGTACGGGCGGATCGTGCGGTCCGCGGACGGCTCGGTCGAGGGCATCGTGGAGCAGAAGGACGCCACGCCCGAGCAGCGGGAGATCACCGAGATCAACTCCGGGGTGTACGCGTTCGACGCGGCCGTGCTGCGCGACGGGCTCTCCCGGCTGTCCACCGACAACGCCCAGGGCGAGCTGTACCTGACCGACGTGCTGACCATCGCGCGCGGCGACGGGCGGCGGGTGGGCGCGCTCGTCACCGACGACGCCTGGCTGGTCGAGGGCGTGAACGACCGCGTGCAGCTGGCCCGGTTGGGCGCGGAGCTCAACCGCCGGCTCGTGGAGCGGGCCATGCGCGCCGGTGTCACCGTGGTCGACCCGGCCACGACCTGGCTGGACGCCGACGTGCGGCTGGAGCGCGACGTGCTGGTCGAGCCGAACGTGCAGCTCAAGGCGGGCACGTCGGTCGGCGAGGGCGCGGTCGTCGGTCCCGACACCACGCTGTCGGCGTGCGCGGTCGGTGCGGGCGCGACCGTGGTCCGCACGCACGGCACCGGCGCGGAGATCGGGCCCGGCGCGTCCGTCGGACCGTTCGCGTACCTGCGGCCGGGTACCCGGCTCGGCGAGCGCGGGAAGATCGGCACCTTCGTGGAGACGAAGAACTCCGACATCGGCGCGGGCAGCAAGGTGCCGCACCTGAGCTACATCGGCGACACCACCATCGGCGAGCACTCCAACATCGGCGCCGCCAGCGTCACGGTCAACTACGACGGCGTGAACAAGCACCGGACCACGATCGGGTCCTACTGCCGCACCGGTTCGGACAACATGTTCGTCGCCCCGGTCACCGTGGGCGACGGCGCGTACACCGGCGCGGGGACCGTGGTGCGGCGCGACGTGCCGCCCGGCGCGCTGGCCGTGTCCGGCGGACCCCAGCGGAACCTGGACCGATGGGTGGTGTCCCGCCGCGCGGGCACGCCTTCGGCCGAAGCGGCGGAGCGCGCTCTGACGCCCGAGAATGCAGGCACAACCGATGAAGGGCGCTGACGTGAACCCCACGATGGCCGGGACACCCAAGAAGAACCTGATGCTCTTCGGCGGGCGGGCCTACCCCGAGCTGACCGAGCAGGTGGCCAAGCACCTGAACGTGTCGGTGACCCCCCAGTCGGCGTACGACTTCGCCAACGGCGAGATCTTCGTGCGGTTCGAGGAGAGCGTGCGCGGCTGCGACGCGTTCGTCATCCAGTCGCACTGCGCGCCCATCAACCAGTGGCTGATGGAGCAGCTGATCATGGTGGACGCGCTGAAGCGGGCGTCCGCGAAGCGCATCACCGTGATCATGCCGTTCTACCCGTACGCGCGGCAGGACAAGAAGCACCGCGGCCGCGAGCCGATCTCGGCCCGCCTGGTCGCCGACCTGTTCAAGACCGCGGGCGCGGACCGGCTGGTGGCCGTCGACCTGCACACCGCGCAGATCCAGGGCTTCTTCGACGGCCCGGTGGACCACCTCTGGGCCATGCCGCTGCTGGCCGAGCACATCAAGGAGAAGTACGCGGGCCGCGACATCACCGTCGTCTCCCCCGACGCGGGCCGCACCAAGCTGGCCGAGAAGTGGGCGGACACCCTCGGCGGCTGCCCGATCGCGTTCATCCACAAGACCCGCGACCCGCTGCGGCCGAACGAGGTCGTCGCCAACCGGGTCGTCGGCCAGGTCGAGGGCCGGCTGTGCGTCGTCATCGACGACATGATCGACACCGGCGGCACGATCACCAAGGCGGTGGAGCAGCTGCTCGCCGAGGGCGCGTCGGACGTCGTCATCGCCGCCACCCACCCGGTCCTGTCCGGCCCCGCCATCGAGCGCCTGCGCGACTGCGGCGCCCGCGAGGTCGTGTTCACCGACACCCTGCCGATCCCGGCCGAGAAGCGCTTCGACGCGATGACGGTCCTCCCGATCGCCCCCCTGCTGGCCCGCGTCATCCAGGAGGTCTTCGAGGACGGCTCGGTGACCTCCCTGTTCGACGGCAACGCCTGACACCCCGCGCGCCCTGCGGGATGATCCCCGGATGGCGCTCGAACGCGAACGGCCCGGCGCACCCGATGCGCCGGGCCGTTCGTCGTCCAACTCCGTGTCCGGCACCGTGCACGGCCCGGTGGCGCAGATCGGCGTCGTGCGGGGCGACGTGAACCTGATGACCGGCGCGCCGGTGCGGACCCGGTACCGGGAGACGGTCCGGCGGATCGCGCCGCCGGAGCTGGTCGGCCGGGAGGCCGAGCTGGCGGAGCTGGCGGCGTTCTGCACGTCCTCCCCCACCCCGTACCGCTGGTGGCGGGCGGCGGCGTGGTCGGGCAAGTCGGCGCTGATGGCGACGTTCGCGCTGAACCCCCCGCCGGGCGTCCGCGTGGTGTCGTTCTTCATCACCGCCCGCCTGGCCGCCCAGAACGACCGCCACGCCTTCATCGACAACGTGCTGGAGCAACTGGTCACCCTGCTGGACCAGCCCCTGCCCCCGCTGCTGACCGAGTCGACGCGGGAAGCGCACCTGCTGGGCCTGCTCACCGAGGCCGCCGAGGCGTGCCGCGACCGCGGCGAGCACCTCGTGCTGCTGGTGGACGGGCTGGACGAGGACCGGGGCGTCACCACCGGCCCGGACGCGCACAGCGTCGCCGCCCTGCTGCCGGTGGACCCGCCGGCCGACCTGAGGGTGGTCGTGGCGGGCCGCCCGAACCCGCCGATCCCGACCGACGTCCCGGACCACCACCCGCTGCGCGCACCGGACGTCGTCCGGCCGCTCGCGCCGTCCGACGCGGCGGTGGCGGTGCGCGCCGACATGGAGCGCGAGCTGAAGGCCCTGCTGCACGGCACGCCGACCACCCAGGAACTGCTCGGCCTGGTCGCGGCGGCGGGCGGCGGCCTCACGGCGGCCGACCTGGCGGAGTTGACCAGGTCGTCGGAGTGGGACGTGGACGACCACCTGAACACCGTGACCGGCCGCAGCTTCAGCCGCCGTCCCGGAGCTGCCTCGGACGCCTACGTGCTCGGTCACGAGGAGCTGCACCTGAAGGCGATCGAGGTGCTGGGGCCCACCCGCCTCGCCGCCTACCGCGAGCGCCTGCACCGGTGGGCCGACGGCTACCGCGACCGCCGCTGGCCCGCCGACACCCCCGACTACCTCCTCCGCGACTACTTCGCCCTGCTCGGCCTCACCGGCGACGTGGTGCGGATGCTCGCCTGCGCGACCGACCCCGACCGGCACGACCGCATGCTCGACCGGTCCGGTGGCGACGCCGACGCGCTCAACGAGGTCCTCGAGACCCGGTCGCTCCTCATGGCCGACGACGTGCCCGACCTGGTCGCGATCAGCCGCCTCGCCGTCCACCGGGACCGGCTCGTCGGTCGCAACGCCTCGCTGTCACCCACCCTGCCGGGGTTGTGGGCCTCGCTCGGGCGGATCTCCAGGGCGGTGGCGGTGGCCAGGTCCTTCGACGACGCGCACGCCCGGGATCTCGCCCACCTGTCGGTCGTCCGCGCCCTCGTCCGCCAGGGACACGTCACGCAGGCGGTCGACCTGGCCGACGCGATCGGTGACGTGCTCCTGCGCACCAGGGCGCTCACGGCGCTGGCGCCGGTCGGCCGAGGGCACGACGGGGTGCGGAGCCTGCTCGACCGGCAGGACCGGGCCGTTCGGCTCATCGAGGTCACCACCAGGCGGGACCGCGAGTTGCGCGCGCTGGTCCGTGCCGCCGCCCGACTGGGTGACATCCCCCGTGCTCTCGCCCTGCTCGACCCGATCACCGACGACGCCGTCCGGGCCCTGGCCGTGCTCCCGATCGTCCGGGCCGCGATCACGGGCGGCGACCTCGAACTCGCACTCGTCGTCGCCGACCAGGCCGCCGGAACCGACTCCCACGTCGACGCGATCGCCCGGGTGGCGACCGCGTTCGGCGAGTCCGGGGACGTCTCCCGGGCACGGGAGCTGCTGGACCGGATCACGGCCCTCGGCCCGGGCCACGACCAGGCGCCCGACGGGGAGGCAAGGCGCTCGGTCCGCGATCTGACGGCCGTGGTCGACGGGCTCGACCGGCCGGAAGAGCCGGAGCCGTCCCCGCCCGACGACGTGCGGCAGGGCACCGACCTCGCGCAGGCCCGCCGGCGCGTCGAGTCGATCGCCGACGACGTCGAGCGCGCGCGGGCGACGCTCGACCTGGTCCGCACGGCGGTCGCGCAGGGCGACCTCGTGACGGCCGGGTCCCTCACCGATTCCCTCGACGACCCCGCACGTCGGGGTGACGCGCTCGAGGCCCTGGTGCCGGCGTTGATCTCCGGCGGCGACCGGGAGCGGGCCGTCGCGGCGCTGCACCGGGCCGAGGTGTCGGCTCGTGCCCACGGTCACACGGCCCGCCGGGACCAAGTGGTGGTCTGGGTGGTCGGCGCAGTGATCGCGGCCGGTGACCTCGACCAGGCCGAAGCGCTGGCCCGGTCGGTCCTGGGCCCGCGCCACCGCGGCCACGCGCTGAACCTGGTCAGCCGCGCCGCCAGGGGAGCCGGCGACGAGGCCAGGGCCCGACGCCTCGTGCACGACGCCGTGACGGCGGCGCACTCCATCACGGACATCGGCCGACGCGAACAAACGCTGGCGGCCATCGCGCACACACTCGCGTCGCTGCACGACCTGACCGCGGCCGAGGCTCTGGCCGACACCATGCGGAGCCATCACCTTCGCGACTCGGTCCTGCGGTCGGTCGCGCGCTTCTCCACGCCGGGCGAGGGGCACGACCAACCGCGCGCCCTGCCTTCTCCCACGGCGGACGAGGACGGGCCCGAACCCCCACCCGAACTGGTGGCCCTGATCGCCCGAGGGGATTTCGACTCCGCCGAGGAGCTCGCCTTCTCGACCACCGACTGGTTCACGGGCACCAGGGCCGTCGAGGAAGTGCTGACGGCGGCGGTCACCGCCGGAGACCTCGACCGAGCGGAGCAAGTCGCGATCCGCGCCGCGCTGAACCGGCGCCCGCTGTCGGCGGTCGGCTTCGCCGTGGACGCGATGACCGCGCACGGGCACGCCGACCGCGCGCGGACCCTGCTGCACCGGGTCGAGCTCGCCGCGAGGTCGACCGGCCACCTCGGGTCGGCCGCGACGCTCAGGACCGTCGTCGGCTGCCTCGTGGGCTTGGCGGACCTGGACCGGGCTGAGGAGGTCGCCAGGAGCATCGCCGACCCGTACTACCGGCACGCCTCGCTGTGGGGGGTGGTCGAAGGGATCCTGCGCACGGGTGACGTCGACCGCGCGAGCGCCGTCGCCGACTCGATCGGCGACTCCGAGCCACCGGTCGCCGCCGGCTACCTCATCCCGAAGCTCGCCCCCGACTCGGCGCGGCGCGCGGTCGCCCGCGGCCTCTTCGGCCGGAAGTGGCAGCGCAGCGTCGACGTGCTCAGCCGGATGAGCCCGGCGTCGTTGGAGGCGCTCGTGCGGGAGCTCACCGTCATCGACGAACGCGCCCGTCGGCCGGTCTGAGGGACGCGGGGACGGCGGAAGAACCCCCGATTAGGCCGAGTCCGCCGGTCGGGCCTACACTGGCCAGGTTGCCTCGGCGAGGGCGAGCATCACGCTCGGCGTGATCGACGCGGCGGTTGTGATGCCGCGCGTGTTCACCCTCCGCGCCGCCCGCCGCCGCAGGCCAACCCCCGCTTCGCCCCGCCCGACGCACCCGCCGACGTTTACCAGGCCAGACCGTTAGGAGAGCCCCACCGTGTCCGAGGTCCGTCTCGCCGCAGAGCAGCGCACCGAGTTCGGCAAGGGCGCCGCCCGCCGCACCCGCCGCGCCGGCAAGATCCCCGCGGTGCTCTATGGCCACGGTTCCGACCCGAAGCACCTGGCCCTGCCGGCGCTGGAGTTCGCCCGTGTCGTCCGTGAGCACGGTCAGAACGCAGTTCTCACGCTGGACATCGAGTCCTCCACCGAGCTGGCGCTGACCAAGACCGTCACCACCCACCCCATCAAGAACTACATCGAGCACGTCGACCTGCTGCTCGTGCAGCGGGGCGAGAAGGTCACCGTCGAGGTGCCGATCGTCCTCACGGGCGACGCCGCCGCGGCGACCCTGCTCACGCAGGACCTCACCACCATCCAGGTGGAGGCCGACGCGCTCAACATCCCCGAGCAGGTCGAGTACTCCATCGCCGGGCTGGCCGCGGGCACCCAGGTGCACGCCTCCGACCTGACGCTGCCCGCCGGCACCTCGCTGGTGACCGACGCGGACGCCCTGGTCCTCGCGGTGAACGCCGCGCCGACCGCCGCCGAGATGGACGGCGACTCCGGTGAGGCCACCGACGCCGAGGCCACCGAAGAAGGCTGAGCCCATCACGTCGGGCAACTCGAACGGCACGCCTCCCCCGCCGCACGGCTGGGGTGGCGTGCCGTTCCCGTTCCTGAGCCCGGCGCAGGTCCGCGCGACCCGGTTCCCCCGCAAGCGCGGCCGCGGCTACGACCCGGCGCAGGTCGACGCGTTCGTGCTGCGCATCGCCGACGCGCTCGCCGGCCGCACCCCGCTGCACCCCGACCAGGTGCGCGCGATCGCGTTCACCGAGATCGCCGGCGGCTACGACCAGCGGGCCGTGGATGACTTCCTGGCCGCGTGCGAGCACCAGCTGCGGTCCGGGCACGTGCCGCCGACCACCTTGCAGACCGGTGCGGCGTTGCTGGCGGTGAAGCTGCCGCGCTCGCCCAACGGCTACGATCGCGGCGAAGTCGACGCGTTCCTCGGCCGGGCCGCCGCGGCGCTGGACGGCCGGGGGCGGATGACCTCCGGCGAGGTGCGCCACACCCGGTTCACCACCACGTCCGGCCTGCGGCGGGGCTACCAGGTCCGCGCGGTGGACGCCCTGTTGGACGAGCTTGAGCAGGAGTTGCGGTTCCGTGGTCGATGACGTCGCCCTGGTCGTCGGGCTGGGCAACTCCGGCCCCAAGTACGAGGGCAACCGGCACAACGTCGGCTTCCTCGTGCTGGACGAGCTGGCCGCGCGCGTGGGCGGGAAGTTCAAGGCGCACAAGGGCGGCGCCGAGGTGGTGGAGGGCCGGTTGGCCGGTCGCCGGGTCGTGCTGGCGAAGCCTCGCGGCTACATGAACACCTCGGGCGGCCCGGTGGCGGGCACGGCGAAGTTCTACAAGACGCCGCCGTCGTCGATCATCGTGGTGCACGACGAGCTGGACCTGCCGTTCGGCACGGTGCGGCTCAAGCTCGGCGGCGGCGAGAACGGCCACAACGGCCTGCGGTCGATCACGAAGTCGTTGGGCACCAAGGACTACCACCGGGTGCGGTTCGGCGTGGACCGGCCGCCGGGCCGGATGGACCCGGCCGACTACGTGCTGCGCGACTTCTCGCTGGTCGAGCGCAAGCAACTGGCGCTGGAACTGGACCGGACGGCGGACGCCGTGGAGGCGTTGCTGGAGCTGGGGCTGGAAGCCGCCCAGAACAAGTTCCACTGAGCCCGCCACCTCCTGGGGCTGAACGCGCCCCAGGAGGTTCTGCCGGCCACATCACACGGCGGGCACCAAGGACGCGGCGGCGGAGCGGCGGAGCTTGCCGGACGGCGTCTTGGGCAGGCTGCCGGGCTTGAGCACAACCACGGAGAACGGCCGCAGGCCGACCGCGTCCACGACCCGGGCGCTGATCTCCTTGCTCAACGCGCGCACCGCGTCGTCCTCACCGGCCAGCTTCGACTCGACCACCACGGCGAACCGCTCCCGCCGCGTGCCCGCGTCCAGCCGCACGGCCACCGCGTTGCCCGCGCGCACGCCCTCCACGGCCGTCGCGGCGCGCTCGATGTCCGTGGGGTAGATGTTGCGTCCACCCATGATGATCACGTCCTTGCGCCGCCCGCACACGACGACCTGGCCGTCCACCACGTAGCCCTCGTCGCCGGTGTCCAGCCAGCCCTCGGCGTCCTGGGTGTCCAGCGGGCCGTTCACGGTGAGGTAGCCGGGCGTCACAGCTTCACCGCGCACCCTCAGCTGCCCGACCTCCCGCTCGCCGAGCACCTTGCCCTCGCCGTCCACCACCTGCACCTCCAGGCCCGGCAGCGGCGGCCCCAGCAGCGGGAACGCCCGCGCGTTCGGGCTGTCCGGCGGCACGGGCACGGCGCGGTGGCCCGCCTCCAGCTCCTCCGGGTCCACCACGTCGACCGAGATGCCGGTGAACACCGGCGCGAACGCCACGCCCAGCGTGGTCTCCGCCATGCCGTACGCGCACAGCACGCACTCTGGCCGCAGCCCGAACCGCGCGCCCGCGTCGGTGAACAGCTTCACCGCGGCCGGGTCGATGGGCTCGGCGCCGTTGAGCGCGATCCGCAGCTTCGACAGGTCGAACGCGCCGTCGTCCACGCCCTTCATGCGGCGCGCGGCGATGGCGTAGGCGAAGTTCGGGGCGGCCGTGATGGTGCCCTGGTAGCGGCTGATCAGGTCCGGCCACAGGGTGGGCCGGCCGAGGAAGTCGACCGGGGTGACCTTGACCAGGTCGATGCCGAACAGCATCGGCACGGTCAGGAAGCCGACCATCCCCATGTCGTGGAACAGCGGCAGCCAGGAGACCATCCGGTCGGTCTCCGGGTCGAGCTCGGCGGCGGTCTCCATGGCCTTGGCGTTGGACCACAGGTTGCCGTGCGTGATGCGGACGGCCTTCGGGTCGGCGGTCGAGCCGCTGGTCAGCTGGAGCAGCGCGGGCATGTCCTCGTCGACGTCGACGGGCACGGCCAGCGGCTCGCCGTCCAGCTCGGCCAGCCTGCGGTAGGCCACGCCGTTCTCGTCGAGCACGCCCGAGAGCGCGTCGAACGGCGCGCCCAGCAGCACCAGCTTCGCGCCGATCATGCCCAGCACGCGCAACGTGTCGGCGGCCCACTCGCCGAGGTCGGTGCGGGCCGTCGGCTGGTGCAGCATGGTCGTGCTGCCGCCCGCCAGCCACACCGCCTGCACGGCGGGCGCGATCTCGGCCGGGTCGCCCGCGAGGACCGCCACCGACTCGCCGCGCGCCACCCCGCCCGCGACGAGTGCGCCGGCCATGCGGGTGGCCTGCTGGTGCACCTCCGCCCACGACCGGCGGGTCGGAGCGTTCGGCTCCCCCGTGGTCATGCCCCGCGCCCGTCCCCCGGCACCCGCAGCGGTTGCCACCATCGTGTCCACGAACCGGCTCATGCCCGTCAGGGTAGAGCGATCTTCGGTCGCATTGAGCCGATAGGGCGAAACATCGGGCGCACCATGAGGCGATACTCCCCGGTACACCACACGAAGGAGGTAACGGGTGGCCGGGTTCGACGCTCGTCAGCACCTGCCGGCCCATCCGGCGCCGCTGTTGGGCGCGCAGGATCTGCGGCAGGTCGCTTTCCACCGCCCGCCGCCCGGCCAGCCGGGGTACGACGAGGGTCAGGTGGACGCCTTCCTGGACCGCATCGAGGCGACCCTGCTGGGCCGGGACGACGTGACCGAGCAGGACGTGCGGCAGGTGCGGTTCAGACCCGCGCGGCCGGGTTACTACGCGGCCGAGGTCGACGCGTTCATGGACCTGGCGGCCGAGACGCTCGGCTCCACGCCCCAGCGGCGCCAGGCCACCGCTCCGGCGCAGGGCGCGCACGCCACGTCGACCGGGATGAGACCGGCGCCCCGGCTCACGCCGCAGGACGTGCGCGGGGTGCGGTTCCACAAGCCCAGACCGGGCAACCGCGGTTACCACGAGGGCGAGATCGACGCGTTCCTCGACCGGATCGAGAACACCCTGGCGGGTCGGGACGACCTGACCGCCCGCGAGGTGCAGGACTTCGAGTTCCGCTACGCCCCACCGGGTCAGGTGGGGTACGACGAGGACGACGTCGACACGTTCCTGGACCTCGTCGTCGTGACGTTGGAGCGGATGCCCCCGCCGCCCGTCCGCCCTTCCGCTCCCACCGCTGTTCCCCCCGCGGCTGTTCCCCCCGCGGCTGTTCCCGCCGCCGTTGTTCCGGCCACCGCGCCCGTTCCCCCTGTTCCCCCGCGTCCGCGCCCAGGCCCCGGCACGCGCCCGCTGACCGCCCGTGACGTGCGCACCGCCGCCTTCGGCAAGCCGCCGCGCGGCCGGCGCGGCTACCAGGAGTCGCAGGTCGACAAGTTCCTGGACCGGATCGAGAACACGCTGCTCGGGCAGGACGACCTGACCGCCCGCGAGGTCCGCGAGGTCCGCTTCAGCCGGCCCATGTTCGGCCGGCGCGGGTACGACGAGACCGAGGTGGACGCGTTCCTGGCACGGGTGGAGAAGCAGCTGGGCGACGGACCGCTGCCGCCGAGCGCGCTCCCGCCCGTGACGTCGTGGAAGCAGTTGCGGTTGATCAAGATCCCGCTGGCGGGGCCGGCGCAGCGCGGGTACCGGACGTCCCAGGTGGACCGGGTGCTGGAGGAGGTCGGCATCGCGCTGGACGGCATGATCGGCGCTTCGTCGTCCGAGGTGGCCAAGACCAAGTTCGCCACCTCCCTGATGGCGGGCCAGGGCTACGACTGCGCGTTCGTGGACGAACTGATGCCCCTCCTCGCCGCCGAACTCCGCCGCCGCGGCCGCTGACCCGAGTGTCGAACGCCCAGGTCTCGAGTGTCGAACGCCCAGGTCTCGAGTGTCGAACGCTCAGGACCCCCGAATTCGTCACTCAGGACGTACCTGAACGTTGAGTTCAGGGGTCCCGAAGGTTCGACTCACGGGACCTGAGCGTTCGACTCACGGGACCTGATCGGCGGCAGGCCGTCCACCCGGGCGGTCCCGGCCCGCCGGCGGGCCGGTCAGCCTTCGGCGGTTTCGGCGGCGGCCAGCCACTGGGCCTCGACGTCCTCCGCCTCGGCCAGCACGGCCTTCAGCTCGGCGTCCAACGCCAGCAGGCGCTCCGGATCGGTGGCGGCCTCGGCCAGCGCGGCGTGCAGCCGGACCTCCTTCTTCTGCAACGCCTCCAGCCGGCGTTCCAGGCGGGCCAGCTCCTTGCGCGCCGCACGCTGGTCGGCCGCCGACGACGGCGCGGACGTGGGCTTCGCGCTCGGCACGGCCGCCGCTTCCCTCTGCTTGTCCCGCCGCCGCAGGTACTCGTCGATCCCGCCGGGCAGGTCGGTCAACCCACCGTCGCCGAACAGCGCCACGACCTTGTCGCACACCCGTTCCACCAGGTAGCGGTCGTGCGAGATGACCACCAACGTGCCCGGCCACGAGTCCAGCAGGTCTTCCAGCTGCTGGAGCGTGTCGATGTCGAGGTCGTTGGTCGGCTCGTCCAGCAGCAGCACGTTCGGCTCGGCCATCAGCAACCGGCACAGCTGCAACCGCCGCCGCTCACCGCCGGACAGGTCGCCGACCGGCGTCCACTGCTTCTGCGACGAGAACCCGAACCGCTCGGCCAGCTGCGACGCCGACATCTCCTGCTTGCCCAGCACGACCCGCCGCGCGACCTCCTCCACGGCCTCCAGCACCCGCATCGACCCGTCCAGGTCGTGCAGCTCCTGGCTGAGGTGCGCGAGCTTCACGGTCTGCCCCTGGACGCGCTTGCCGGTCTCCAGCTCGCGCTCACCGGCCAACGCCCTCAGCAGCGTCGTCTTCCCCGACCCGTTCACGCCGACGATCCCGATCCGGTCACCCGGCCCGATCCGCCACGTCAGGTCGCGCACCAGCACCCGGTCGGGCACGGTCAGCGTCGCGTCCTCCAGCTCCAGCACCGTGCGCCCGAGGCGGCGCTTGGCGAACGCCAGCAGCTCCACGGAGTCGCGCGGCGGCGGCACGTCGGAGATCAGCGCCTCGGCGGCGTCGATGCGGTAGCGCGGCTTGGACGTGCGGGCGGGCGCGCCGCGGCGCAGCCACGCCAGCTCCTTGCGGGCCAGGTTGCGGCGCTTCTCCTCGATCGCGTCGGCCAGCCGGGCGCGTTCGGCGCGGGCGAAGATCCAGTCCGCGTAACCGCCCTCGTACTGCTCCACGCGGCCGCCGACGACCTCCCACGTGCGGCTGCACACCGTGTCCAGGAACCACCGGTCGTGTGTCACCACGACGAGTGCCGTGCGGCGGGCCAGCAGGTGCTCCGCCAGCCACCGGACACCCTCGACGTCCAGGTGGTTGGTCGGCTCGTCCAGCACCACCAGGTCCAGGTCCTGCACGAGCGCCGCGGCCAGCGCCACCCGCCGCCGCTCGCCACCGGACATCGTGCCGACCGGCGAGTCCAGCCCGAACCCGGTGATGCCGAGCCCGTCCAGGATCGACCGGACCCGCGCGTCGGCGGCCCACTCGTGCTCGGACTCGAAGCCCAGCGGGTCGATCACCGCGTTGCGGACCGTCGACCCCTCCGGCAGCTCGGTGCGCTGCGTGACCACGGCCATGCGCAGGCCGCGGTTCTGGCTGACGCGCCCGTCGTCCGGCTCGGCGATCCCGGCCAGCACTTCCAGCAACGTCGTCTTGCCGCCGCCGTTGAGGCCGACGACCCCGATGCGGTCGCCCTCGCCGACGCCGAGGGACACCCCGTCGAGCAGCGGACGCACGCCGAACGACTTGGAGACGTTCTCCAAGTTGACCAAGTTGGCCATGTACCAGCACCTTCATCGAGATCGGGTGACAACGCAGTGCGCCAGCCTAGCCACCGCGCCGGACGCGTCAGGCGTGCACTTCGGGCGGGATCGGCCGGGGCGCCTCGTCGGTGCCCACGACCCGCGCGCCGTGCACCGGCCCCTGCGCCACCCGCACCGTCCGGCAGACACCCGCGCCCGCCAGCTCGGCCGCCACCCGCACCGCCGAGTCGGCGTCCGTGCAGAGGAACGCGCAGGTCGGACCCGACCCGGACACCATGCCGGCCAACGCGCCCGCGTTCACGCCCGCGCGCAGCGTCCGCCGCAGGTTGGGCCGCAGCGACACGGCCGCCGCCTGCAGGTCGTTGCCCAGGAGCAGCGCGAGCTGCCGGGGGTCGCCCGAGGCCAGCCCTTCGAGCACCGCTTCCGCCTCGCCGACGCGGGGCGGGTCACCGTCGGCGCGCAACCGGTCCAGCTCGTCGAACACCTCGGGCGTGGACAGGCCGCGGCGGTCGAACGCGAGCACCCAGTGGAACGTGTGGCGGGCCAGCACGGGCACGATCCGGTCGCCGCGGTCGGTGCCGAGCGCCGTGCCGCCGTAGACGGCGAACGGCACGTCCGCCCCGATCCGGCCCGCGAGGCCGGCCAACTCGTCCCGGCTGATCTCCAACCGCCACAGCGACGCGAGCCCGACCAACGTCGCCGCCGCGTCCGCGCTGCCACCCGCCATGCCACCCGCCACCGGGATGGACTTGCGGATGACCACGCGGACCTTCGGGTCCTCCGGATCGCGACCGACGTGCTCCGCCAGCACCCGCACCGCCCGCCAGGCGAGGTTGGACGCACCGGTGGGCACCGAGTCGGCACCCTCGCCGTGCACCTCGACGCCGGGGTCTTCGGCGATGGCGACCGTCACCTCGTCGGTCAGCGACAAGGCCTGGAAGATCGTCACCAGGTCGTGGTACCCGTCCGCGCGAAGATCGCCGACGGCCAGGTGCAGGTTGACCTTGGCCGGGACGCGGACGGTGACCGGGGGCGGGACGACAGCGAGCACGCCATGCAGCGTACGGGCGTTTCCCCGTCTCCCGCTCCCACCACCCGCTGACCTGCGACGGAACACACCCCCCACCCACGCCGGCGCACCTGAATGCAGAACTCAGGGGTCCTGGACGTAGGACTCTCGGGACCCGGGTGTTCGACACGCGGGACCCGAGAGTTCGACACGCGGGTCAGACGGGGAGGACGGAGCCCGAGAAGGTCTGCTCGATGTAGGCCTTGACCTCGGACGACTGGAGCAGGGTCAGCAGGTCCTTGATCCGCTGGTCGTCCTTCAGCTCGGCCCGCGTGACCAGCCCGTTCGCGTTCGGGTTCCCCTCGGCCTTCTCCAGCGCCAACGCGTCGGAAGCCGGGTTGAGCCCCGCGTCGATGGCGTAGTTGCCGTTCACCACCGAGGCGTCCGTGTCGTCCAACGACCGCGGCAGCTGGGCGGCCTCCAGCTCCACGAACTCCAACCCCTTCGGGTTCTCCGCGATGTCGCGCACGGTCGCCGTCTTCTCCGTGCCCGGCGTCAGCTTGATCAGCCCGTTGTCCTGGAGCAGCTTCAGCCCGCGCGCCTCGTTCGTCGCGTCGTTCGCCACGGCCACCCGGGCGCCCGACGGCAGGTCGGCCAGCGACCGGTGCTTCTTCGAGTACACGCCCAGCGGCTCGAGGTGCACCGGCCCGATCCACTCCAGCGTCGCGCCGCGCTCCGCCTTGAACGTGTCCAGGTACGGCACGGTCTGGAAGTAGTTCGCGTCCAGCGACCCGTCCACGAGCGCCTCGTTCGGCTGCACGTAGTCGGTGAACTCCACGACCTCGACCTTCAGGCCCTTCGACGCGGCCAGGTTGTCCGCCACGTACCGCAGCACCTGGGCGTGCGGCACGGGGCTCACCCCGACCTTCAACGGCGCATTCGGGTCGGACGCGGCGCCGGTGTCGCCACTACCGCAGCCCACTGCGGTCAGCAGCACGGCCAGCAGGGCAGCACGAATACGCATTTCATTCCTTACGGTGGGAAACGAAAACGATCAGACGGACGCGGTGCGGCGCCGGTCGACGCCGCGGGCCACGCGGTTGGTGACGAACTGGATCGCGGTGGCGATGATCGCCAGCACGACGACCGTGCTCCACAGGTAGCGGTCGTTGAACCGCTGGTAGCCCATGCGCACGGCGAGGTCGCCGAGGCCGCCGCCGCCGACCACCCCGGCCATGGCCGAGTAGCCGAGCAGCGCGACCGCGGTCACGCCGACGGCGTTCACCAGCGCGGGCATCGACTCGCGCAGCAGCACGCTGCGCACGATCCGCAGCGTGGACGACCCGGTGGTGACGGCGGCCTCGACCACCGACACGTGCACCTCGGCCAGCACGTTCTGGACCAGCCTGCCGACGAACGGGATGGCGCCGACGGCCAGCGGCACGATGGCCGCCGTGGGTCCGATGGTGCTGCCGAGCAGCAGCCTGGTCAGCGAGGTGAGCACCACCAGCAGGACCAGGAACGGCATCGAGCGGCCCAGGTCCACGACGAACCCGAGCACCTTGTGCAACACCGGCCGGGGCTTCAGCCCACCGGGTGCGGTGAGCTGAAGCCAGATGCCGACGGGTGCTCCGAGCAGAACAGCGATCAGGGTGGAGACGACCACCATGTACAACGTCTCGCCGGTGGCTACCAGCACGTCGTCGAGCACGGTGGACCAGGGTGTTGCGGACCTCACGCAGCTACTCCCTGCGGACCCGACAGGGTCCGTCGCACCGAGCCGCCCGCTTCCGAGATCCACTCCAGCGCCGAGTCGGCGCGCTCGCCCTTGAGGCCGACGCGGAACCGCGCCACCGGGGTCTCGCCGAGCCTGGTCAGACCGCCGCCGAGCAGGTTCAGCTCGACGCCGAACCGGCTGGTGGCCTCGGGCAGCAGCGCGCCGACGGCCGCGAAGCCGATCAGCACGACGTCCGCGACCCGGTCGAACGAGGCCTCCGCCGCCGGGTTCTGGTCCACGGCGGGCAGCAGCGACGCGGCCGTGCGGCTGGCGGCGTCGGACACCAGGTCGAGCACCTTGCCGTGCTCCACCACCCGGCCGTCCTCCAGCACCGCGACGTCGTCGCAGATCTTGCGGACCACGCCCATGTCGTGCGTGACCACGAGCACCGTCACGCCCAGCTCGGCGCGCGCCCGGTCCAGCACGGTGAGCACCGAGCCGGTCGTGTCCGGGTCGAGCGCGGAGGTCGGCTCGTCGGCCAGCAGCACGGACGGCGACGCGGCGAGCGCCCGCGCGACCGCGATCCGCTGGCGCTGACCACCGGAGAGCTGGTCGGGGTAGGAGCCGGCCTTGTCGGTCAGGCCGACCAGGTCGAGCAGTTCGGCGACGCGGGTGCGCCGCTGCGGCCCGGCCACGCCCGCGGCCTCCAGCGGCAGCGCGACGTTGCCCGCGGCGGTGCGCTGGCGCAGCAGAGAATCCCCCTGCGGCACAACGCCGATCTGCCGGCGGGCGGCACGCAGCGCGGTGCCGTCGAGGGAGACGAGGTCGGTGCCGTCGACGCGGATCGCACCGCTGTCGGGGCGCTCCAGGAGCGCGACGCACCGGGCCAGGGTGGACTTGCCCGCCCCGCTGGGGCCGACGACGCCGAGCACGGTGCCCGCGGCGACGTCCAGGTTCACGCCGTCCAGCGCGCGAACCTGCCCGGTACTCCCGGGGAAGGTCTTGGTGAGGTTCTCGACAGTGATCACGTTTCGCTCCACGACGGCATGCGGCAGCGCACGCTCATGGCGTGCGTGACCGACGGCTCAGCTCAGCAGGTGTCCTGAACGCAGGACGCGAGGATTCGAAGGCGCCTAGGGCTTCAGCGGAAGCTGCGACACGCTGACGAGGTCCGGCGGCCGTGGTCGACGACCCGCCGGCGGGTGAGCATTCGCATCCTGGGCACGTGATCCTCCATCGATCCTGGCTGAAGCACCTGCCCCCATGGAGGGGTGGTTGCTGCGGCGTCGTAGAGCCAGGTCTCTCGGCCGCTCGGGATGGCACCACGAGTACACCCGACCGAGCCCGTGCGACGCAAGCCCGAAAACGGATCGTCCGGCAAATCACACTTTCGGCCGAAAGATCATCGACTACCGAGTGGACGCGGCTTCGGCTATCCGGATGAAGTCACTGACGGCCAGTTGTTCGCCGCGCACCGCCGGGTCCACGCCCGCGGCCTCGAGCAGCCGCTGCGCCTCCGCCGCCGAACCGGCCCAGCCGGACAGCGCGCCGCGCAGCATCTTGCGCCGCTGGGCGAAAGCGGCGTCCACCAACGAGAACAGCCCCTTCGGATCCACAGTGGACAGCGGCTCGTGCCGCTCGAACGCGACCAGCGCCGAGTCCACGTTGGGCACCGGCCAGAACACCGAGCGCGGCACGGGACCGGCCCGCCGGGCGTCGGCGTACCAGGCGAGCTTCACGCTGGGCACGCCGTAGACCTTGCTGCCGGGACCGGCGGCCATCCGGTCGGCCACCTCGGACTGCACCATCACCAGGCCCGTGCGCAACGACGGCAGCACGGCCAGCAGGTGCAGCACCACGGGCACGGCCACGTTGTAGGGCAGGTTCGCCACCAGCGCCGTGGGCTCCAGCGGCAGTTGGGACGGCGTGACGCGCATCGCGTCCTCGTGCACGACCGTCAGCCGGTCCGCGAGGTCGGGGGCCCGCTCGGCCACCGTGACGGGCAGGCGGTCGGCCAGCACACCGTCGATCTCCACGGCCACCAGCGCGCGACAGGAGGGCAGCAACGCCAGCGTGAGCGAGCCCAGCCCGGGGCCGACCTCCAGCACCACGTCGTCCGGGCGCAACCCGGCCGCCGCCACGATGCGCCGCACCGTGTTCGGGTCGTGCACGAAGTTCTGGCCCAGCTTCTTGGTGGGCCGGATGTCCAGCTCGGCGGCCAGCCGACGCACGTCGGCCGGCCCGAGGAGGTGGCTCCCCGAACCGGCCGACGTCGAGTCCTCAGTCACCCGTGCATTCTCCACCACGTCACGCACGCCCCTGGACCACCACGCGAGGTCGCGTCGATCGTTCGCGCCTCATTTTCCGGCGATCACGCTTGTCGAGCGTCGGAAGATCAGGCGCGAGCGGTCGACTTCCAGGCGATCTCGCCGCGACGCCGGAGGCGGCGCCATGTCACGGCAGGCCCAGCTTCTGCTGGCAGTGGGGCCACGCCGAGTAGCCGCCGCGGGCGTCGCGCAGCTTGGTCGCCACGGCGATCTGCTGCTCGCGGGTCGCCTGGTGCGGGTACGCGGCGTACTGGGCGCCGCCGTAGGCGTCCCACGTGCCCTTGTTGAACTGCAGGCCGCCGTAGTAGCCGTTGCCGGTGTTGATGGCCCAGTTGCCGGTCGCCTCGCAGTACGCGAGCCGGTCCCAGACCTCGCCGTCGGGCGGGAGCTTGGTGCCGACCTTGACCTTCTTCGGCTTCGGCTCCTTGGTGACCTTCGCGCCCAGCTTCTCGCGGCCGACCTCGGCGCCGTTCTTCACCGTGACGCGGTAGGTGACGATCTGCTCGCCGGCCTCGCCCGGGTCCAGGACCTCTTTCTGGCCCTTCATCATCGTGTCGTCCTTGACCTCCTCGACGGGCGGCTGGATGGCCTCCGTCGCGTTGATCACCGACACGCCGGTGCGCGTGATGTGGACCTCGGCGCCGTTGGTGACGCGCAGGTCCATCGCCGTCTCGAGCTTGTCCTCGGGGCCGAGCGTGAGGTTCTCGCTCTTCATCAGCTCTTCGACGGTCACGGCCGTCGTCCGCATCTGCCGGGGCGCGTTGCCGCCGTCGTAGAGCGTGATCGTCTTGAGGCTCTTGACCTCGAGCGAGAGGCCGTCGAGGGGGACGTCCATGCCGCGGTCGTGCGAGAGCCACGCGCCCTCGTCGTCCACCCGCAGCTGCTCCAGCGCCTCGTCCACGGTGACCGAGCGGACCCAGCCCTCGCGCTGCTCGCCGTCGACCGTCGCCTTCACCAGCCGGCCGCGGTCCAGCGAGATCTTGCCGCCGTCGCCGACCTTCGCCTGGGGGGACGGGCTGAGGGCGTCGTGCTCGCCGATCGTGATGCCCTCGTCGGCCAGGATCTCGCCGACGGTGGACTCGTAGGTGCGGACGGTCTTGGCCTCGCCGTCGACGTCGACCGTGACGGACTTGTCCATCGCGATCGCGGTGGCGCCACCGCCGGAGATGGTCACCAGCACGGTGGCGACCGCGGCCTTCAGGAAGCGCCGCTTCCACTTCCCCGCGGCTTCGACCAGCGCGGCGGGCGGGGCGCTCGGCTGCTCGGCGGCCAGGCTGCCCGCGACCCGGTCCTGGGAGACCTCGTCGGGGATGATGATCGGGGGCAGGAGCGTGGTCTCGGCGTTGATCAGCCGGATCAGCTCGTCGACGTCGACGTTCGCGCTCTCCAGCAGCGCGTCGGCGTCCGGTCCCAGCACTTCCAGCACGTCGTCCGGGGTGATGGTGAACACCGCGGTGTCCCACTCGGACGGCGGCCCGGGTCTGTCCAGGACGTCGACACCGGTCATCGGTGTCTGCACGGGCGTAAACCAGTCGGTGTCCTCGTTGAACGAGTTCACGGGGTGCCATACCTCCTGAAGGCGCGAAGTCCGGCGACGCGCACGTTCGATGTCGGTGGTCAGCTAGTGATCTCCGGCAACTCCTGTGCGTGTTCGGCTTCGCGCTTCTGGTGTCAACGTGACCCGCCCCGACTGCGGGTGCGCCCCGACATCGGAACTCGGGGCACGGTCACGGGACCGTAACGGGTGCGCGGTGGTTGTGCCAACACCCCCGCAATCCTTGTGAGTTCAGTCACTCCGTTAGGGGAGCAAGTGTGTCCGCCATTCGTCGTAAGGAGGATTACGACTTCGCCGCGTCACGAAGACCGAAGACGCGTTCGGCGTTTCGGGTGATCTTCGTGGCCAGCTCACCGAGGTCGGTCTCACGCAGCGTCGCCATGTCACGGAGGGTGTAGTTGGCGCAATAGGGCTCGTTCGGGCGACCTCGGTACGGGTGGGGCGTGAGGAACGGCGCGTCGGTCTCCACCAGCACGTGGTCCTCCGGCACCCACCGCGCGGCTTCCCGCAACGCGCGGGCGTTGCGGAACGTCGTGGTGCCCGCGAAGGACAGCACGAACCCCCGCTCCACGCACGCGCGCGCGAAGGGGAGGTCACCGGAGAAGCAGTGGAAGACCACGGTGTCCGGCGCGCCCTCGGCGTCGAGCACCGCGAGGATGTCGTCGTGCGCGTCCCGGTCGTGGATCATCAACGGCTTGCCGACCCGCTTGGCCAGGTCGATGTGCCACCGGAACGCCTCGTGCTGCGCGGATCTCGGCGCGTAGTCCCAGTAGTAGTCCAGACCGGTCTCCCCGATCGCCACCACCCTGGGCTGCCCGGCCAGCCGTGCCAGCTCGGCCTGCTCCACCTCGCCGAACGTCGACGTGCGCGTCGGGTGCAGGGCGACCGCGGCGAACACCCGGTCGTCCCACGTGGCGGCTTCGGCGGCCCACCGCGCGGCGTCGAGGTCGTCGGCGACGGTGATCACCCGGTCCACACCGGCTTCGACGGCCCGGTCGACCACCTCGCGGACCTGCTCGGGCGTCCTCGCGCCGCACGCGTCCAGGTGGGTGTGGGCGTCGACCACCGGCGCCGGCAGCGCCTCCGGTACCGGTGGCCGTTCGCCCCTCCGCTTCGTCACTTGACGATCGGGGCCCACTCGGGGCCGGTCTCGCCCAGCTCGGGGTCGAGCTTCGCGAACAGCGGCGCGGGCTTGGCCAAGGGCCGGCCCACCTCGATCGGGGTGGACGCCCACGTCGCCTGCTCGCCCGCGTAGTCGCCGGTCAGCACCGGGTACTCGCGGTCGGGCACGTCCAGGTCGGCGACGTCGGTCAGCTGCGGCTGGGCCGCCCACACGCCCGTGCCGCCCAGCGCCTCGTGCACCTTCTGCGCCGAGTGCGGCAGGAACGGCGTCAGCAGGGCGTTGGCGTCCTGGACGACCTGCAACGCGGTGTGCAGCACGGTGTCGCGGCGCTCCGGGTCGTCCTTGAGCTTCCACGGCTCCTGGTCGGACAGGTAGCGGTTGGCCGCGCCGACCACCTTCATGGCCTCGCCGGACGCCTGCTTGAACCGGGAGCGGCGCAGGTGCCCGCCGACCACGTCGAACGCCTTGCGGGACAGCTCCAGCAGCTCGTGGTCGGCCTGGGTGGGGTTGGTCGGCCTCGGCACCGCGCCCACGTTCTTGTGCGCCATGGAGATCGACCGGTTGACCAGGTTGCCCCACTCGTTGGCCAGCTCGAAGTTCGTGCGGCGGACGAACTCCTCCCAGGTGAAGTCGGTGTCCTGGTTCTCGGGGCCGGCGACCGAGATGAAGTAGCGCAGCGCGTCCGGGCCGAACTCCTTCAGGAAGTCCGTCACGTAGATGACCGTGCCGCGGGACGTGGAGAACTTCGATCCGCTCATGGTCAGGAACTCGGAGCTGACCACCTCGGTGGGCAGGTTCAGCGTGCCGAACGCGCCCGGCTGCCCGCCCTTCGCGCCCTGGCCGTTCTGCCCGAGGAGCAGGGAGGGCCAGATCAGCGAGTGGAAGACGATGTTGTCCTTGCCCATGAAGTAGTAGCCCTGGGCGTCACCGGTCCAGAACTCCTTCCAGGCGTCGTCGTCGCCGCTGCGGCGGGCCCACTCGACGGACGCGCTGAGGTAGCCGATCACCGCGTCGAACCACACGTAGAAGCGCTTCATCGGCTGCTCGCGCCAGCCGTCGAGCGGGATCGGGATGCCCCAGTCCAGGTCGCGGGTGATGGCGCGGGGGCGCAGGTCGTCGATGAGGTTCCGGCTGAACTTGAGCACGTTCGGCCGCCACTCGGTGCGGGTCTGGAGCCAGCCGCCGAGCGCGTCGATGAACTGCGGTAGGTCGAGGAACAGGTGCTCGGTCTCGACGAACTTCGGGGTCTCGCCGTTGATGCGCGAGCGCGGGTTCTTCAGGTCGACGGGGTCGAGCTGGTTGCCGCAGTTGTCGCACTGGTCGCCGCGGGCGCCGTCGTAGCCGCAGATCGGGCAGGTGCCCTCGATGTAGCGGTCGGGCAGGGTGCGCCCGGTGGAGGGGCTGATCGCGCCCATCTCGGTCTTGGGGATGACGTAGCCGTTGCGCCAGAGGGCGAGGAACAGCTCCTGCACCACCTTGTAGTGGTTGCCGGTCGTCGTGCGGGTGAACAGGTCGTAGGACAGCCCCAGGCCGTGCAGGTCGTCGGCGATGACGCGGTGGTACTTGTCCACGAGCTGGCGGGTGGTCAGGCCCTCCTTCTCGGCCTGGACCGAGATGGGCGTGCCGTGCTCGTCCGAGCCGGAGACCATCAGCACCCGGTTGCCCGACATGCGCATGTAGCGGGAGAACACGTCGGAGGGGACACCGAAACCGGAGACGTGACCGATGTGGCGGGGGCCGTTGGCGTAGGGCCACGCCACCGCGGTCAGCACGGAGGCACTCATGGGCCAAGCCTACGGAGGTCCTTCCAGCGGGTTTTCCCGGGTTGGACCTGGCGGCGGCCGGTCGCGGGTCCCCGTTCGGAGCCGGCGGTCAACGATCTACGACGACCGCTCGATGCACGGCGGTACCCACCCGCCCGGCCTTCCCGGAGCGCCGCGTGGCAGCCGTACCAACAGCCGACCCGGCCGTACGCGCCGCCGCCGTACGTCCAGCCCGTGGCGCCGCAGCAGGACGTGCAGGTCAACGTCATCGCCGGTCGACGCGGCGTCAACCACGGGCCGCACCTGATCCTGACGAGCCTGACCTGCGGCCTCCGGGCGATCGTCTGGATCACCGTGGCGATCCCGAACAGCTAGCCCTGGCCGATCGCGGCGTCGTAGAGGGCCTTCTTGCTCACCCCCGCGGCCTCCGCGACCTCCGCCGCCGCGGTCTTCAGCCGTTCCCCGTCGGCCACGCGTTGGCGCACCTCGGCGACCAGCGCCTCCATCGGAGGGGCCTCGCGGACTTCGGCGGGGGCCAGCACGACGGTGACCTCACCGCGCACGCCCTCGGCGGCCCACTCGGCCAGCTCGCCCAGGCCACCCCGCTTGACCTCCTCGTACGTCTTGGTCAGCTCCCGGCACACGGCGGCACGGCGGTCCGGGCCGAGCACGTGCGCGGCGTCGGCGAGGGTGTCCGCCAGCCGATGGGGTGATTCGAAGAAGACGCACGTCCGGGGCTCCTGGGCCAGCGCGGCGAACCACCGGCGACGTTCGCCCTGCTTGCGCGGCGGGAAGCCGTCGAAGCAGAAGCGGTCCGAGGGCAGTCCGGACACGGCCAGCGCGGTCGTGACGGCGGACGGGCCGGGCAGGCACGTCACCCGGATGTCCTCCGCCACGCACGCGTCCACGAGGCGGTAGCCGGGGTCGGACACGCTCGGCATGCCCGCGTCGGTCACCAGCAGCACGGTCCGGCCGTCCCGCAGCGCCTCCAGCAGGCCGGGCAGCCGGGCCGTCTCGACCTGGTCGTAGAAGCTCACCACCCGCCCCGAAGGCGTCACGTCCAGGGCCGAAGCGAGCGAGCGGAGCCGCCTGGTGTCCTCGGCCGCGACCACGTCGGCCGTGCCCAGCGCCTCGACCAGGCGCGGTGACGCGTCCCGGACGTCGCCGAGCGGAGTAGCCGCCAGCACCAAACGGCCTGATCCAGATACAGGTCTCACGCCTCTCACCCTACGATCGGGCCCGTGAGCCTGATCGCACCGCAGTCCGCAGACGATGTGGTCGAAGCCGGCGAGGTCCCGCCGACGAGCCCGCCACCGGGCAACGACCGCGAACAGCGGGCACGCCTGCTCGAACCCGGCCCGATGAGCACCGCCCTGCGGGGCTGGCTCGTCACCCTGTCCGTGGCGCTGATCGGCGGCGTGGTGCGGTTCTGGAACCTCGGGTTCCCGACCGACAAGGGCACGCCGATCTTCGACGAGAAGCACTACGTGCCGCAGGGCGCGCAGGTGCTGCGCAACGGCGGGTACGAGGACAACCCGGGCTACGAGCTGATCGTCCACCCGCCGCTGGGCAAGCAGCTCATCGCGATCGGCGAGTGGCTGTTCGGCTACGACGGCGTGGGCTGGCGGTTCGCGTCGGCGGCCGTGGGCACGCTGACGATCCTGCTGGTGGTGCGGATCGCCCGGCGGATGACCCGGTCGGACCTGATCGGCGCCATCGCGGGTGTGCTGCTCATCGCGGACGGCCTGAGCCACGTGCAGTCGCGGATGGGGATGCTGGACGCGTTCCTGACGTTCTTCGTGGTGGTGGCGTTCGCGTGCCTGGTGGTGGACCGGGACCAGGTGCGCAAGCGGCTGGCGGAGGCCACGCGCGAGGGCTGGGTGACCAACTCGCCGTACGGGCCGTGGCTGGGTTTCCGCTGGTGGCGGTTCGCGGGCGGGATCGCCCTGGGTCTCGCGTGCGGCGTGAAGTGGTCCGGCGTGTGGTACATCGCGTTCTTCGGCGTGCTGTCGGTGGTGTGGAGCGCGCTGGCCCGGCGTGCGGCGGGCGTGGAGCGGCCGTGGCTGGGCTCGTTCGCCAAGGACCTGCTGCCGTCGCTGTTCGCGCTCCTGGTCGTGCCGCTGCTGGCGTACCTGGCGACGTGGTGGGCGTGGTTCGCGTCGGAGACGGCCATCGACCGGCACATCGCGGGCACGAAGATCCCCGAGGAGGGCTGGATCCCGGCCCCGTTGCGGGCGCTCTGGTACTACAGCGGCAACGTGCTGGAGTTCCACACCAAGCTGGTGACGTCGGAGACCAACCGGCACCCGTGGGAGTCGAAGCCGTGGACGTGGCCGATGGGGCTGCGGCCGATGCTGTACTACTTCGAGGGCTCCGTGCAGGGCTGCGGCGGGCCGAGCTGCGTGGGCGCGATCATGCTGATCGGCACGCCCGCGATGTGGTGGCTGGCGTTCCCGGTGCTGGCGTTCGCGATGTGGCAGGCGATCGCCAAGCTGGACTGGCGGTACGCGGCGGTGCTGGTCGGGTACGGCGCGGGCTTCCTGCCGTGGTTCATCAACGTGGACCGGCAGATGTACTACTTCTACGCGATGCCGATGGCGCCGTTCCTGGTGCTGGGCATCGCGCTGGCGCTGGGCGAGGTGCTCGGCAAGCGGACCGACGGCAAGGAGCGCCGGGGCACCGGCCTGCTCGCCGTGGCCCTGTACGTGGGCCTGGTCGTGGCCAACTTCGTGTGGCTGTGGCCGATCCTCAACGGCATACCGATCACCCCGGAGGTGTGGGACGCCCAGAAGTGGCTTCCGTCCTGGAACTGACCTCGGGGCCGTCCTGCGAGGACGGCGCGGTGGACACGAGTGCCGGAGGAACGTCGACGGGCGGCGCGAAGGCTTCCTCCGGCCGAATCCGCGGCGGTGCGGCCGCCCACGGCTTGAGGTTTTGCACGACCTCTTCGTAGAAACTCGCGACGGCACCGAGCACGGAATCGATGAACGAATTCCGGCCAGTGCCGCGCTTGCTGCCCAGGGGCACCGAAATGGCGACCCGGAATCCGCGGATCTCCTTCGCCGGGTCGACCACCAACGCCATCGGGTCGCCTCTCACCGTGCGCAGCAGCTCCGACGCGCCCGCGCCGCGGCCGTGCAGTGCGAATGCCTCCAGCCGGACGGTTTCCGGCGCGTCCTTCAACTGCCGGACCAACCAGTTGACGCGGGTGGTCGGACGCCCCTCCCGCGGCCCGTCGAAATCGACGTGGCACGAGACCCGGCCCGCCCGCAGGTCGGCGGTCACCTGGAGCGCGCCGACCGTGCCCGGGATGTGGACACCGGCGGTCAACTTGCCCTCGGCGACGAGTTGGCCGACTTGCTTCGCGACCCGCGTCTGCGGCTCGGCCAACTCCTTGCGGGTCAGCGCCGGAGTCACCTCCGCACCGAGCCGCCGGCCGAGCTGGAGGCACGCGAACCGCATGAGGGCGTCGAAGCGCAGGGCCACCTCGGGTGCGGTCCTGTCGGTCGCCCGTAGCGTCCCGGTCCGGACGGACTCGCGCAGCGGCACCCACGCAGGCCCCATGTCCTCGAACGCCATGGCGCCTGATCGCGGGTGTTCGAGGTAGCGGATGAGCTCACCGAGGATCCACGCCTGATCGGTGTCCGCGACACCCCGGTGCTCCTTCTGCATCACGGCTTCGCAGAGCACTTCGGTCCATGACCGGTGGTGCAGGGCGACCTTCCTGAGCTTCCGCCGGTCGACCGCCACGGGGTGCTGACCGGGCAGCGCGGGGATCTCGTTGGAGATGGTGATCACCGCGTCGAAGCCCCGGTCGCGGGCGACGTCGAGGTAGTTCTCGACCTGCTCGACCTGCAGCTCGTTGGCACCGGTCTTCACCTCGACGAGCGCCGTCCACGACCGCTGACCGCGCACCACTCGGATCAGCCCGTCCGGGATCACCTTGCGGCCTTCGAGTTCGAACGGGACCTCGATGAACGTCTGCACGGGAGCGGCCGGCGCGCCCAACGGCTGCGTGAGCGCCCGCCCGAATTCGCGCACCGCGGACATCACCGCCAGCAATGCGGAAGTCGCCCGTCGTTCTTGTTCATCCGCACCGTTGATACCCGAAGTGGGAATCAGTCGGGCGGCGTGCCGGCTTTCCTCGGACGACACGGCCCACCTCGCTGACTGTTCTGTTCACACGGATCATCGCGTAATTCGGCAACCGGCGGGGGTCCGTTACCCGGGTACGTCGCGTTCACCCGTTCGACGCAGCCGACCACGACCGCGCGAAGGTCAGCTCGGCAGCTCGGTGAGCACGGGGTTGCGGATGCTCTCGTAGATCACCGAGCTGCGGAAGCTGATCACCTCGCGGCGTTCGCTCAGGCGGTCGATGAGGAACGCGTGCAGGTGCTCCAGGTCCGGCACGGCGAGGTGGATGAGGAAGTCGTCGTCGCCCGCCACGACGTACATCGCGGTCACCTCGGGCAGGGCGCCGATGGCGGCCTTGAAGGTGTCGATCACGGCCCGGCTCATCGGGCGCAGGCGGGCGGCGACGAAGGCTTGCACGGGCCGGTTGAGCGCGACCGGGTCCACGTCCGCGTGGTAGCCCTTGATCACCCCGCGCTCGCGCAGCGCGCGCACGCGTTCCAGGCACGTCGACGGGGCGATGCCGAGCCGCCTGGCCAGTTCGCGGTTGGTCAGCCGCGCATCCAGTTGCAGATTCCGGATGATCGCCGAATCAAGTTCGTCCACGTCCCGATCATGCCGCAGCGCGCCGAACGAAGTTCGGTGGCACTGGAAGCAGTCATCCAAGTGGGCAATCCTGGCGTCAATCCACCGAACGAATGGACCCCACGTGCTGCCCACCAAACTCGCCCTGGTCCTGCGTGACGACCTGCCGGCCAACCTCGCCGCGAACGCGGCCGCGGTGCTCGGCCTGAGCCTCGGCGCCCGCCTGCCCGACCTGCTCGGGGAGGACGCGAAGGACGCCGACGGGACCGTCCACCTCGGTTTGAACACCCACCCGGTGCCGGTGTTGACGACGTCGGCCGAGCACCTCAAGGCCCTGCACCGGGCCGAGGGCGTGCTGGCGGTCGGCTTCACCGAGGTGGCCCGCCGGTCCCGCGCGTACCCGGAGTACCTGGAAGCGCTCGCGCTCGCCGAGGGCCCCGAGTTCGTCGCCGTCGCCCTGCACGGGCCGCGGGCCGAGGTCACCCGGCTGACCCGCAAGCTCCCGCTGCTGGCATGAGGCTCACCGCGATGTACGTCGGCGCGGTGCTCGGGCCCGGGGTGGCGGACGGCACGTCGCACGCGCCCTCGGTCGCGGTGATCCCGTGCTGATCGGCGTGGCGCTGTCGGCCGTGCGGACGGCACGGCCTGACCGGTTCGCTGGTGCTGTGCGCCCTGCTCACGGCCGTGACGGCGGCGGGGCCGGCCGCCGCCGTCACGCTCCTCCGCGGCCGCACGGCCGCGTTCGCCCTCGGCCGCACCGCGCCGGTGCTCGCGTTCCCCGGCGCGCCGCCGGCCGTGCCGCTGGTGATCGGAATCGCGGCGCTGGTCAGCGCACGGGTCGGGTCGGCGGCTCCGGCCGGTCGATCATCCTCGTGACGGGGCCCTCCTTGCTCAACCCGGCCTGCGACAGCCACGTGCCGAGCTCGGTGCGGATCGCGGTCAGCGACGGCCGCTTGGCCGGGTCGGCGTCCAGCGCGTCGGTGAGCAGCCGGGTGTGGGCGCTGTGCTGGGGCAGCTTCACGCACGGCTCGCCCTGCGCGGCGGCCATCAGCGACGAGATCGGGTTCTCCCGCGAGCCGCGCGGCGGGTGGCCGGTGAGCGCGTAGCTGACCGTCGCGGCCAACTGCCAGGCGTCGGACGCGGGGCTCGCCGCCTCGCCGCGGGCGGTCTCCGGGGCGAGGAAGTCGGGCGTGCCGACCATCATCCCGGTGGCGGTGAGCGTGCTGTCGCCCTTGGACCGGGCGATGCCGAAGTCGATCAGGTGCGCGGTGCCGTGGGTGTCCACGATGACGTTCGACGGCTTCACGTCCCGGTGCAGCACGCCCTGCTCGTGCGCGGCGGCCAGCGCGTCGGCCATGTTCACCCACAGCCGGGCGGCGAGCGTGTCGGCGAGCAGGCCGCTCTTGCCCACCACGTCCGACAGCGGCTGCCCGTCGATGTACTCCATCACGATCGCCAGGCCGTCCGGGTCCTGCACGATGTCGAACACGCGCACGCAGTTCGGGTGCCGCACGGCGGCCAGAGCGCGCGCTTCACGCAACATGCGCTGCTCGGTGTCGTTGTCGGGCGCGTGCGCGAGCTTGACCGCGACCGTGCGGGCCAACTGCTCGTCCACGGCCAGCCACACGGTGCCGAACCCGCCGCGACCGAGCTGGCGGATCCGCCGGAACCGACCGCCCGCGGGGTTCCACACCTTGCCGGAGTCGGGCGTGGGCGTGGGCGCGCTGTTCGGGCCGCTCCCGGGGCCGAACGGCAGCGGGCCGGGCGTGTCGGCCAACGGCGCGGACTGGTCCACTCGGGTCGGCTTCGGCGGCTCCACCGGCACCGCGGGCACGTCGGCGACCCGCGTCGGCGGGTAGTGCCGCCGCGGCGGGGTCGGCCGGTAGGGCGGCACCGGCTGGTACGGCGGGATCTGCGCCGGCTGGTAGGGCGGCGGCTTCTCCACCTGGTACGGCGGCGGCTTCTGCGGCTGGCTCGGCTGCGGCCGGCCGGGCTGCGGGTGGCCCTGCGAGGCCTGCGCCTGCGCGGAATGGCCCTGCGCGGAATGGCCCTGCGCGGGGCGGCCCGGGGGTTGCTGGGGTTGCGGCGGCGGTGTTCTCGACACCGCGGGTTGCGGGCTCGGGTTCCCGCGATCGCGACCGGGGCGGTTCAGCATGGCGGTAGTCAACCCGAAAACCCGCACGACGAGGGAGCCCAGCACCGCGATCGGGAAGAAACCGAGCAGCAGGTGGCCCACGAGCGCGACCGGCAGCGCGGACGTCGACAGCAGCAGGACCAGGAACGGCGGCCAGAACAGCCGGCGCGGCCAGTTCGGGCCGAGCCGGAACGCCGAGCCCGCCTGCAGCATCACGAACAGCAGGCAGAGCAGCCCGAGCAGCCCGGTGACACCGGCCGCGATCACCTCCTCGATCCCCGCCCGGCCGGAGATCGCGGTGACGAACGAGCGCGTGCCGACCAGGTAGTCGTACTGGCTGAACGCCATGCACGGCGTCGAGTCCAGCGTCTCCGTGCCCGGCAGCGCACGGGTGCGCAGCAGCTTGAAGGTCGCCGAGAACGCCATCCACGGCACGACCAGCGTGCTGACCACGCCGAGCACGGCGAACAACGCGCCGGTGACCGGGCCGTAGGAGTTGCCGACGACGCGGCGGATGGTGATCGACAGCAGGGCGGCGACCGTCGGCAGCACGCCGATCAGGGCGCCGAACGCGGTGACGGTCCAGGCCCAGTCACCCGGGCAGAGCGGCACGCCGGTCCAGCCGTGCAGCCACGCCAGCAGCGACTCGGCCAGCTCCACGACCCGCACCACCCCTTCTCGTCGCCTCTCAGGGTACGGGTGCGGGCCACACCGACAGCGCTGTGCGGGCGACATCGTGCAGATCAGCCCGCGTGGCGCCGCGCTGGCCAGCGACGACACGCCCCGCACGCGCGGTGGGCCGCTCCCGGAGCGGGACGCCGGGGTGGTGGCGGCCCGCGACCGGTGACGCGAGATGGGGCCCGGCTCGCCGCGTGTCCGCGAACCGGGCCCCGGCGCGTGCGCTCGCCGCTAGCTCACACGCTCCCACAAGGCGGGCACCGCCGGCGGATCCCAGCCTGGTTGGGACGTGTGCCCCTGCAAGCACCTGTACCCGACGCCGTCGTACGTCACGAGGGAGCCGGTCGCGTACGCGACGCCTGGCTGCCAGGTGGTCTGGCCCGGGTTGGAGGTGGTCGTGGTCGGCGAGGTGGTGCTGGTGGGACCGCCGCCACCGACGAGCAACCGGAGGCCGTAGACCTGGAGGATCTCGTTGACCGGCTGGAAGTAGATCGTCCCGCCGGACGTGCAGTTCCCGGAGCCACCGGAGGTGACGCCCTGCGCCTGGTCACCGGTCAGCCACGAGCCGCCGGAGTCGCCGGGTTCGGCGCAGGCGTTCGTGCGGGTCAGACCGGTGATCGTGCCTTCGGGGTAGGTCACGGAGGTGTTCTTCTGCTGGATGGTGCCGCAGCGCCAGCCCGTGGTGGAGCCGGAGCGGCACACCGACGCGCCCACCGGCGCCTCGGTCGAACCCGCCACCGGGACCGTGCCGGGGTAGCGGTTGACCAGGGCGCGGCCGGTGTTGCCGGCGGCCGTGCGGACCCAGGCGTAGTCGTTGCCGGGGAAGCTGGAGCCGGCGAACGTGCCGCTGGGCTGGGTCGTGCTCGCGCCCGCGCGGCCGCAGTGCCCGGCGGTGACGAACCCGCCCTCGACCGCGAAGCCGACCGAGCACCGCGAGCCGCTGCCGATGTAGTAGGCGTTGCCGCCGATCACGTCGATCAGCGGGCGCGGCTCCTCGGTCGACGGCTCGACCCGGACGTCGGCGTCCGCCAGGCCACTGGCACGCGCAAACGTTTGCGCGGCCGTGGCGTCACGGGCGAGCAGGACGACGGTGTTCGTGGGCGTGTCGACGTACCAGCCGGGCACGGTCTTCGGCGCGTTGCGGGCGTTGCGGTCGAGCTTGACCTTGAGGGCGTCGAGCTGGGCGAGGGAGCGCTGCACCACCTTCGGCCGCGCGCCCGCCGCCTCGACGGCCTGGATCTGCGACGCGGCCGTGACGCCGACGACGAGCTCGGTGGCGTCCTCGTTCAGCCAGGCGCCGGCGAAGGCCGGGCCGAGGCGGGTCTTGAGCGTGCCCTCCGTGCGGGCCGCGTCGGCCTCCCGGTGGAGGCGGGCGCGGGCTTGGTCGGGGGTCAGGTGGAGGTCGCGCGCCAGGGCGTCGACCATGCCGCCGTCCAGGGCGAGCCGGGGCGGTGGTGGACCGGCGGTGGCCGTGGTGGCCAGCGCGGCTGCCAGACCGGCAGCGCTCAGGACCGCCACGGCGACCGCGGCGACGCTACGTCGAGTCATCCGCTCGTCTCCTTGCAGGGGTGGTGACACGGGATGCGGGGCCGTGAGCGTGACGCTAGCCGGCGGGATCGCCCGCCGGATATGCCAATCCAGTCATAACGCCGGGTTATGGTCTAGTCCACTCCTGATCTTCACAGCAGGCTGAGCTGGGTGCCCTTGCGCCGGCGCCGCGGCTGGGCGTCGCCGAGCCGCTCGTACGACTCCAGCGCCGCCAGGAACGGCGACCGGGGCCGGCCGCTCGTGTGGCTGAGGAACAGGTGGCGCCGCGCCCGCGTCATCCCGACGAACAGCAGCCGCCGTTCCTCGTCCACCGCCTCCGCGTCGTCCGCGCCCGGCCACCGCAGCGGCAGCAGGCCGTCCTCGCACCCGACGATGAACACGACCGGGAACTCCAAGCCCTTCGACGCGTGCAGCGTGAGCAGCGAGATCCGGTCCGCGCGCGGGTCCCACGTGTCGACCTCCACGCCCAGCGCGAGGGCCGAGTGGAAGCGCTCGAAGTCCGTGCCGCACGACGCGGCCAGCGGTTTCAGCAGCTCGTAGGCGGTGTGGTCGTCCCCCGCCACGGCACGCACCCGCTCCGACACCGTCTCCCCGGCGGCGAACCGCAGGTCGTGGGCGATCCGCGCCACCCCGGGGCGGTCCGCCAACCGGTCGTGCGACCGCTTCTGGAACGGCAGCCCGGACCGGGTCAACGCCTCCACCAGCGCCCGCGACTGCCGATCGGTCCGGTAGAGCACGGCGAAGTCGGCGAAGCCCAGGCCCTGCGTCCCGTCGCCCACCACCCGACCGCTGTCGAACGCGTGGAACGACGCGCCGCCCAGCACCTGCTCGACGGTCCGCGCCACGAACGCGGCCTCGGCCGCCTCCGACGACGCGTGGTGCACGCCGATCGGCGCGTCACCGTGGTCCGCCATCGGCCGCAGCTCCCGCCCCGGCACGAGCGACGACGGCGCGATCACCTCCAACGCGCCCGCCACCACCGCCGCCGAAGACCGGTAGTTCCTGGTCAGCTGCACGGTCCGGGCACCGGGGAAGTCCTCCCGGAACCGCAGGAAGAACCCGACGTCCGCGCCCCGGAACCGGTAGATCGCCTGGTCCGGGTCGCCGATCGCGGTCAGGTTGCCGTCCGGCGGCACGAGCAGCCGCAGCAGCCGGTACTGCTGCTCGTCCACGTCCTGGTACTCGTCCACGGACACCCACCGCCACCGGGCGCGGTAGGCGTCGACCAGCGCGGCCGACTCCTCCAACAACGCCAGCGGCAACGTGATCAGGTCGTCGAAGTCCACCAGGTCCTGCGCCCGCAACGCCTTCTTGTACCGCGCGTCCCCGGCCGCGACCAGCGCCCGCGCCTCCTTCTCGTCCGCCACCACGGACGAGGCCACCGCGAGCTGCCGCTCCGGGTCGGCCACCCCGAACGACGCCGACAACCCGAACGCCGCACCGTGCTCGCGCAGGATCAGCACCCCGAGCGAGTGGAACGTCGCGATCGTCAGCTCGCCGACCGCGTCCGGCGCCAACGCGGCCAGCCGTTCGGCCATCTCCTCCGCCGCACGCCGGGTGAACGTGATCGCCAGGCACTGCGCCGCGGGCACACCCCGTGACGTCACGAGGTCCGCGATCCGGTGGGTCAGCGTCCGGGTCTTGCCCGTCCCCGGCCCGGCGATGATCAGCAACGGCCCACCGTCCACTTCCGCCGCCGCCCGCTGCTCCGGGTCCAGACCGTCCAACAAGGACGAACCGGCCACGACCGGAGCGGGAACGGCGGCAGCGGCGACGGGAGCGGGAGCGGGCCGTGGACGTTCCACAGTAGACGGCCGCGGGGCGTCGTAGTCGAACAACGCGAAGGCCGACCGCCGGCGCTCCAGCTCGCCGGGCTCGAACACCCGGATCACGCCGTACTCGCCGTCGTACCCGGAATCGCGCACCACCTCGCCGCGCCGCAGCCGGGTCACCGCCTCGGCCAGCAACGGCGAGTGCGCGGCGATGTCGTCCACCGGCACGTCCCGGAGGATCACCAGCTCCGGCCCGAGCGCGGCGGTCAGCTTGTCGATCTCCGCCAGCACCTTCTTGCTCTTGGGCCCGGTGCCGACGATCTCGCTCACCACCTCGGGCAGCGGCACGAGGCTGGTGAACCCGGCCGCGCCCGGCGGCCGCGCGCCGTGCGGCCGGTCGGCCAGCTCCTCGACCCGGCTGAGCACCCCGACCGTCAACGGCTTGCCGCACTCCGGGCAGGTCCCGTTGTGCGCCGACGTCTCCCGCGGTTCCATCCGCACACCGCACTTGCGGTGCCCGTCGACGTGGTACTTGCCCTCCTCGGGGAAGAACTCCAGCGACCCGGCGAACCCCTCCCCCGTCTCCAACGCCTTGCGCACCGAGTAGTAGTCCAGCTCCGTGTCGAACACGGTCGCCTCACGCCCCAACACCGGCGGCGAGTGCGCGTCGGAGTTGCTGACCAGCCGGTACTTGTCCAGCCCGGACACCCGCCAGTTCATCTCCGGGTCCGACGACAGCCCGGTCTCCACCGCGAACACGTGGGAGGCGAGGTCGACGTAGCAGTCCTCGATCGCGTCGAACCCGGACTTCGACCCGAGCACCGCGAACCACGGCGTCCACACGTGCGCGGGCACGAGGTACCCGCCGCACTCCAGCGTGATCTCCAGCAGGTCGCGCGAGTCCAACCCGAGGATCGGCCGCCCGTCCGACCCGAGGTTGCCGATCTTCGCGAGCCGCGCGTTGAACCGCGCCGCCGACGACAGGTCGGGCATGTAGATCAAGTGGTGCACCTTGCGGGTGCGGTCGCCGCGCTTGTAGATGGTGGAGATCTCCACCGACAACATGAACCGCACCGGCGCCCCCGCCAACGACGGCGGCAGCCTGCGGTCGATGTCGCGGTCGAGGTCGTCCCGCAGCCGGAACACCCCGGGCGCGGCCTCGACCAGGTTCTCACCGAGGTGGTCGTACCAGGCGGGGTGGGTGAAGTCGCCGGTGCCGACCAGCGAGATTCCCTTGCGCCGAGCCCACCAGGTCAGGTGTTCGAGGTCGCAGTCGCGACTGCAGGCCCGGGAGTACTTGGAGTGGATGTGGAGATCGGCCACAAAGCGCACCGGTCAGATCGTAGTGAGTGATCGACAACGGCCCTCCGTCGGACGTGCCTCCGGCGACTTACCCGGTCAGAGACCTGTAAGGCAATGAAATCAGACGGTTGCTCACATCACCCTCTTGGGCCTTCCTGAGATCCACCTCGGCCATGCATGCTGCACCGGCACATCTGCGGTTCGCACGTCGTCGGGGGACGAGCGCCGAATCCGAGGGGGCTCGTCGTGTTCACCCGCCGCACCGCGGCGCGGGGCTTCGGCCTGCGCAAAAGACCCACCGTCCTCGTCCTCGTCGCGGCACTGGGCGCGGCCGTCCTGGTCACGGCCGACCGGCCCGCCACACCGGAGGCCCCGCCGCCCGCGCTGACCGAGGCGCCGACCTCGGCCCTGGCCATGAACGCCGCCCAGCGCCAGGGCACGCCGGTCGAGGCGCTCGACCAGCGCACCGAGAAGCGGACCGTGTTCGCCCAGCCGGACGGCACGTTCACCGCCGACCTGCACGTCACCCCGCAGCGGGTGCGCAAGGGCGACGGCTGGGTCGCGCCCGACCCGGCGCTGGAGCGCTCGGACGCCGGCATCACGCCCAAGGGGACCGTGCCCGAGCTGGCCCTGTCCCGTGGCGGGACAGGCGCGCCGCTGGTCCGGATGGCGCGCGACGGCCACGAGTACACCCTCACCTGGCCGGGCGCGCTGCCCGAGCCCCACCTCGACGGCGCCACGGCCACCTACGCCGACGTGCTGCCCGACGTCGACCTCAAGATCACCACCACGGTCACCGGCTACGCCCAGCACATCGTGGTGAGGACTCCGGAAGCCGCGGCGAACCCCGCGCTCCAGCGCATCCGGTTCGACCTGCGCACGAAGAACCTCCTGCTCAAGGCGCACGACGACGGCAGGCTCACGGCCACGAGCCCGTCCGGCGAGACGATCTTCGAAGCCGCGAGCTCGTGGATGTGGGACTCGGCGAAGCGCGAGACCGACAGCCCGCTGGAGGGTCGTTCGCCCGTCGGCGTCGAGATCACCGAGGACTCGCTGGCGCTGGTGCCGGACGCGGCCGCGCTGGCCGATCCGCACGCGGTGTTCCCGCTGGTCATCGACCCGTCCTGGCACACGCCGGACAAGCAGAGCTGGACGTCGGTCTACGACGACGGCACGGACGCCATGCGCCGCGGCACGCACTGGAACGGTGCGAACTCGCAGGCCGAGACCGCCTGGTGGCTCAGCGGCATCACCACCGCCCGGTCCGGCAAGGCCTACAGCCAGAAGCTCGTGGTGCGCAGCTACTTCCAGTTCGACACGGGCTTCCTGGCCGGTCGGCAGGTGCTGAGCTCCAAGTTCATCACCTCGGTCGTCTACGGCCCGACCGCGTGCGGCACGTCGGAGACCCAGGCGCTGTACGACGCGGGAACGATCTACTCCGACACCAACTGGTACAACCAGCCCGCGGGCGGGCACCTGCAGAACGTGTCCGTGCCGTCGGTCTACAGCGGTTGCACCGGCTTCCAGGAGGTCGGGTTCGACAAGGCGGCGGGTGGCACCAACGCGGGTGGCGTGTCGACGTTCTTCCTCACCGCGGCGAGCGAGACCACGGACAACGCCTGGCGGAAGTACCACCCCGACCACACCAAGCTCTCGGTCAACTACAACCACCAGCCGGGCAACGCCTACGAGGTGCGGACGGACCGCGACATGACGCCGTGCCACTGGTGCGCGGGCGTCACGTACCTGTCCGGCCCCGAGGTCACGTTGCACGCGCGGCTCAGCGACCCCGACGACAGCACGCTGTTCCCCATGTGGGAGGTGACGCGCAACGGTGTGACGGTCCCGTACAACGGCGCGTCCAACAACTCCGGCGCGCCGTTCACCTCGACGCTCGACCTGACCGGCAAGCACGACCAGACCGTGTCGTGGCGGGTCAAGGCCAACGACGGCAACTGGGAATCGCCCGACTGGGTCAACGGCCCGTCGTTCAAGGTGGACGTCGTCCCGCCGAAGAACCCGCCGCTCGTGGTCAGCCCGCTCTACCCGGAGGACAACCGCTGGCACGGCGGCGCGAGCGTGCCCGGCGCGTTCACCTTCACCGCGAAGGACGACGACGTCGACCACTTCGCGTACGGCTGGGACGGCGCCATGACGGAGACCGCCCACCCCGACAAGCTGGGCTTGGACGGCCAGGCCGTGGTCCCGCTGACCCCGCCCGGTGACGGCCCGCAGGACCTGCACGTGCGCAGCGTCGACCGCGCGGGCAACCCCGGCCCGACCAGGATCTACCACTTCTACGTGCGCGGCGGCACCGGCCCGCTCGCGCAGTACGCGTTCGACGGCGACACCAAGGACTCGGCCTTCCTCGGCTGGCGTGACGCCACCGCGCACGGCGGGCCCTCGTACGTGCCGGGCGCGCTCGGTTCGGCGCTGCGCTTCGACGGCACCGGGAAGAGCGTCAGCGCCCCCAACGCGGTGCGCACGGACGCGAGCTTCTCCGTCTCGGCGTGGGTGCGGCTGGAGGACGACGCCCACAGCGCCGTCGTCCTGAGCCAGGAGAGCACGCGCGGCTACCCGGACCTGGTGCTGTGGTACCAGGTCGAGAGCCGGAAGTGGGCGTTCGGCATGCCGCGGGCCGACCTCGCCGGCACCGACGTCGTGGTGTCCGCCGCATCTCCCGTCGTCGGCTCCTGGACGAAGCTGACGGGCGTCTTCGACGCCTCGACGCGGCAGCTCAAGCTCTACGTCGACGGTGAGCCCGCCGAGACGACGAGCCGCACCGGCCTGGACTGGCACGGCGGCGGCAACCTGCGCGTCGGGTACTCCCTCTGGGGTGGCAACGACGTCCAGAGCCCGTTCCGCGGTTCCGTGGACGAGGTCGCGCTCTACGACCGCGTGGTGAGCGACGCCGAGGTCAAGGCCGGTATCCGCGCGGACAACGTGCAGCTCGGCCACTGGCGGTTCGACCAGCGGGCGCCCTCGGTGAACGAGGTGTCCGGCGGTCCGGCGGTCGTGCTGTCGCCCGGCGTGTCCGCCACGACCACCGACATCGCGCTGAAGACCGGTGACAAGCCCGCCGCGCTCCACTTCCCGGGGGCCGGCGAAGCCAGGAGCGACGGCCCGGTGCTGCGCACCGACCGCGACTTCACCGTGGCCGGCTGGGTCAAGGTCCCCTCCGCCGCGCCCGCCGACACGACTTACACCGTGGTGTCCCAGGACGGCACGGCGTCCAGCGGGTTCGAGGTGTTCCTGCGGAACGGCCAGTGGCACTTCGGCGTCCGCGCGGCGGACGGTGCGGCGGGGTGGAACGCGCTCGCCACCACCACCGGCGGCGCGGGCACCGACTGGACGCACCTGACCGCCACGTTCGACGCCTCGACGCGCACGGCGCGGTTGTTCGTCGACGGGACCGGTGACGGCGAGGCCGTCGGCCTCGACACGCTGTGGGACGCCACCGGCGACCTGGTGTTCGGCCGGTCGCACGGCGGGAACCACCTCAACGGCTTCGTGGACGACTGGCGCGCCTACAGCCGGGTGCTCGCGCCGGAGGAGATCCAGGGCATCGTCGCCCAGGACGGCGTCACGGCGGGCACGTGGAAGCTCGACACCAACGCCGTCGAAGCCTCCCTGCCCGCCCGCGACGGCAAGCTCAACGGCGACGTGACGTGGACGCCGGGCCAGAGCAGCCTGCCCAACCCCGCCGACCAGGCGGCCCGGCTCTCCGGGGCCGGTCACGTCAGCGCGCCGCAGACGATCGACACCAGGCGCAGCTTCTCCGTCACCGCGTGGGCGAAGGTGGACCGGGTCGGCAGCGCGATGTCGGTCGTGTCGCTGGAAGGCCGGGCGGTCGGGGCGTTCGACCTGCGCACCACCGACGACGGCCGGTGGGCGTTCACGATGGCCCGCCTCGACCACGGCTCGACGACGCGCGACCACGCGTACGGCGGGCCGGTGCAGGTCGGCGTGTGGACGCACCTCGCGGCGGGCTACGACCGGTCGACCGGCCGGATGTCGCTGTACGTCAACGGTGTGGCCGCCGGCTCCGCGCCGCACCTCGGCGCGTGGAGCCCGGACCCGGCCACGGGCAGCCTGCGCATCGGGCGCACCCTCCAGGGCACGACCGCCGTGCAGCACTTCAGCGGCGCCATCGACGACGTGTCGGTCTACAGCCGACCGCTGTTCGTGGACGAGGTCCGCCGGCTCGCGGGCCGTGACCTGGCGCTGGTGCACGAGTGGCGGCTGGACGAGCCGAGCGGCACGTCGGCGGCGGACTCGGTCGGGGTCCGTTCGGCGACGTTGACCGGCGGCGCGACGCACGCGCCCGGCCGGCTCGGCAGCGCGCTCGCGTTCGACGGCGCCGGCGCGGCCACCACCCAGGGCGTCGACCTGCGCACCGACGAGAGCTTCACCGTGTCGGCGTGGGTCTACCTGCCCACCGGGCGCACGTGCGAGTTCACCGAGGACGTCCAGTCCTGCGAGTGGGTCGCGCTCAGCGTGGACGGGCAGCACACCAGCAAGTTCCGCCTCGGCCACCTGATCAACGACGACGGCCACCGGGACGGCAAGTGGTTCTTCGAGATGCCGGAGGGCGACGCTGTGGACGCCGTCGTCACCAAGGCCGCCGTCACCACCGCCGCCAGCGAGGTCGACACGTGGGTGCACCTCACCGGGGTCTACGACGCCAAGCACAAGAAGATCTGGATCTACGTCAACGGCACCCGCATCGGTGACGGCACGCTCAACACGCCGTGGCACACCACCGGTGCACTCGTGCTCGGCCGGGGCAAGGTCGGCGGCACCCCGGCCCAGCACTGGGTCGGCAGCGTGGACGAGGTCCGCCTCTACACGGGCCCGCTGACCGACGACCGCGTGTCGACGCTGCACGGGTCGTACCCGGAGGAGAACGCGACCCCGACCATGCCCACGCCCACCGGGCACTGGAAGTTCAACGAGAACACCGGCACCACCGCCGCGGACGGCGTCGGCGGCCGGACCGCCACGCTCAAGAACGGCGCGGGCTGGATCGCCGGCCGCACGGGCCACGCCGCGTGGCTCGACGGCGTCGACGACCACGCCGAGACGGCGGGTCCGGTGCTGCTCACCGAGCCCGGCAAGAGCTTCACCGTCGCGGCCTGGGCCTACCTGCACGGCTCGGGCAGCACCGGCTACCGCACGGTCGTGGCGGAGGACGGCGACCAGGTCAGCTCGTTCCGGCTCGGGTACGACGCCGCGACCGACCGGTGGACCGGCGTGGTGCCGAAGGCCGACTCGGACGGCGCGGAGACCTCCGTCGTGCGGTCGAGCACACCGGCCGCGAAGAGCAACTGGACGCACCTGGCGTTGAGCTACGACGCGGGATCGGGCCACCTGAAGCTGCACGTCAACGGCGTCCCGTCGGGCACGGTGGTCGGCGCGACGGCGATCAGGTCCACCGGTCCGCTCACCGTCGGCCGGATGAAGGCGGGCGGCGGCCCGGCCGGGTTCTTCCCGCGCGGTGTGGACGACCTGAGGGTGTACGACCGGGCGTTGAGCGACGGCGAGCTGAAGCTGGTGTCGGCCGACGTGACCGCGGTGGCGTCGGGCATGTGGCGGTTCGACGACGACACCGTGCGCGACCACTCCCAGCGCAACAACCCCACCGCCGCCAAGGGCCCGGTGTCGTTCACGGACGGCGTCAACGGCCGCGCGCTGAAGCTCGACGGCACGTCCTACGCCACCACCACGGAGTGGGGCGCGTCCATGCGGGACAGCTTCACCGTCTCCGCGTGGGCCCGGCTGGAGGCGCGCGACGCGGTCGCCACCGTCGTGGGCCAGGACGGCTCGGTCGTGAGCGGGTTCGTGCTGCAGTACCGGCCCGAGGCCGATCGCTGGGTGTTCGGCGGGCCGACGCAGGACACCGAGCAGGCGCCGCTGGTGTGGGCGGCGTCCGCCCAGCCGCCGAAGACGAACTCGTGGACCCACCTGACCGGCGTCTACGACCGGCCCAACGGCAGGCTGCGGCTCTACGTCGACGGCAAGCTCGCGGGCATCCGGGACGGCGTCGCGCTGCCGGAGACCCTCGCCCCGCTGACCATCGGCGCGGGCAAGGTCGCGGGCAAGCCCGGGAACTTCTTCCGGGGCTCGATCGACGAGGTGCGCACCGAGCTGGGCGTCCAGACCGAGGCCGTCATCGCGGGGCGCGGCGGTTACGCCGCCCCGGCGGCGGGGCAGCTCGGCGTCCTGGTCAACGGTTCGGGCGACCACGCGACGGGCAGCACGACCGGGCCGTTGCGGGAGGGCTACCACCTGCTGAGCACCCTGGGCACGCTGGTCGACCCGGCGCACGCGAACACGCGACCGCTGTACTCGTGCCTGTTCCACGACGACGTGTTCACCTCGCTGCTGGCCGACTGCGAAGGTCAGACCGTGCTCGGCGTGATCGGCGCGGTGTACCGCGTCGCGCCGTCGAACGTGCCGACGATCCCGATCTACCGGTGCGCCGGCGCGGGTGACCACTTCGAGTCGCGCCGGTCCGACTGCGCCGGCGCGAGGGTCGAAGGGCTCCTCGGTCACACGGTGGCGTACGCGGCGTTGACCCGGAACTTCAACCGGGACACCGGCGACCACGCGGTGACCGTGGAGGGCACGCCGGCCGGCTACCGGTCGGAGGGTCCGCTCGGCTTCCTGTCACTGGTGGCCAAGTCCGGCACGCACCAGCTCATGAGCTGCCACGACGGCTACGACCAGTTCGTCTCGACCAGCGCCACGTGCGACGGCAAGACCGTCAGCGGCGGCCTCGGCTGGGCGTGGACGCAGCCACCGGCCGACGTGGCCACCCGGCCGCTCTACCGGTGCCGGACGTCCGCCGGGCAGGCGTTCGCCTCCCTCGAGCCGACCTGCGAGGGCCTGACCGCGGACGGCCTGCTCGGCCACGTGCAGATGGCCGTCCCGACCACCCAGCCGGTGTTCCCGGCCTGACCGTTCCTCCCTGCCCTGCTCCCGCTCACCTTTGGAGAGGTAATGCGGTCCGACAGACGTACCTTCCGCGCGCTCTCGAGAGCGCTCGTGGTCACCTTGGGGTTCTCCCTGGTGACGGCGGTCGCCCCGACACCGGCCACGGCCCAGGCGGGGCCCTCGGCCGCCCTGCCCGACCTCCCGTCCGTACCCGTGACCAGCCCGTCGTGGGGGTCGACGCCGACCGGGGAGAGCACGTCCCGGGCGCTGCGCGGCAACCAGTCGGCGTCCACCGCCGCACCCGACGGCGGCGGTTCGTTCAAGGCCACGCCGCTGTCGCCCACGGCCAGTTGGGACGTGGCCCGGCAGACCGGTGACTTCAGCTGGTCGTACCCGCTGCGCGTACCCCCGTCGCCGGGCGGTTTCGAGCCGTCGCTGGGGCTGTCGTACCGGTCGTCCCTGGTGGACGGTCGGACCAGCGCGACGAACAACCAGTCGTCGTGGGTCGGTGAGGGCTGGGAGCTCGGCGCCGGGTACGTCGAGCGCAGCTACGGCGGGTGCACCGACGACACCGAGGGCACCGCCGCGCCCACCGACACCGGCGACCTGTGCTGGCGCAGCCACAACGCCACCGCCACCTACCCCGGCGGCGGCGGGATGCTGGTGCGCGACGAGGGCAGCGGCACGTGGCGGCAGAAGTCGGACAACGGCGCCCGGATCACCCTGGGCACCGGCGTCGACAACGGTGACGACAACGGCGAGCACTGGACGATCACCACGGTCGACGGCACCACCCACTACTTCGGTTCCCGCAAGGAGTCGAACTCGACGTGGACCGTGCCGGTGTTCGGCGACGACCAGCACGAGGAGTGCAACGGCACGACGTTCGCCACCTCGTGGTGCACCCAGGCGTGGCGCTGGAACCTCGACAAGTCGGTCGACGCGCGGGGCAACGTCATCCTGTACGACTACGAGACCGAGACGAACTCCTACGGGCTCAACGCCGAGGACGCCGCCGTTCCGTACGTGCGCGCGGGCACCCTGAAGTCCATCGTGTACGGCCTGCGCGACGAGGTGGCCGTGCAGGCGTCCGCGCGGGTGGACTTCGAGCTGGCGGACCGGTGCGTGCCGGGCAGCGACTGCGTGCCGGAGAAGCCGGAGAACTGGCCGGACACCTCGTTGACCGACCGGTGCGTCGCGTCGACGTGCGCGGACCTGCACTCGCCCACGTTCTGGTCGACCAAGAGGCTGAGCCGGGTCGTCACCAAGGTGTGGCGCGGCACCGGCTTCGACGACGTCGACTCCTGGTCGCTCGGGCACGAGTTCCCCGATCCCGGCAGCGGCGAGAAGGCCGCGCTGTGGCTCAAGAGCATCACCCACACCGGGCACGTCGGCACGACCGACGTGGCGCTGCCGGCGGTGACCTTCGAGGGCACCCGGCTGGCCAACCGGGTCGAGCAGCCGACCGACGCCGGGCCGCTCCAGCGGTTCCGGCTGACCGCGATCATCTCCGAGGCGGGCGGCATCACGTCGATCGCCTACGCGGACCCGGACTGCGCGGCCGGCTCCATGCCGGCGAGCGCGGAGTCCAACACGCAGCGGTGCTTCCCGGTGACGTGGACGAAGAAGGACTTCGCCGAGCGCACCGACTACTTCCACAAGTACGTGGTGGCATCGGTGACCACGTCGGACCGGTTCGGCGCCAACGCCATGCAGAAGGTGTCCTACGAGTACCTGGACGGCGCGGCCTGGCACTTCAGCCGGTCCGAGTTCACCCCGGCGGACCGCAAGACCTGGGACGAGTACCGCGGCTACGCGCGGGTGAAGGTGCGCACGGGGCTCCCGACGGACACCAGCGGGCCGACCACGCTGGCCGAAGAGCGGTTCTACCGCGGCATGGGCGGCACGTTCACCGACTCGGCGGGCGGCGCGCACACCGACCACGACTGGCTCCAGGGCGTCCGGTTCGAGTCGACGACCTACCTCGGTGAGAGCGAGGAGGTCGTCAGCCGCACCATCGACACCCCGTCGTGGCAAGGCCCCACGGCCAGCCGCGGTGAGTACCAGGCTTACGTGGTCCACAACGCGTCCTCGACGACTTACACGGCGTTGAAGGCCGGGGGCTGGCGGACGACGAAGACCGAGTCGACCTACGACGACCTCGGCCTCGTGCTCACCGTGAACGACCTCGGTGACACGACCACCGACGCGGACGACAAGTGCGTCACCACGACCTACGCGCGCAACACCGCGAAGTGGCTGATGAACCTCCCGTCCCGCCAGGAAGCCGTGGCGGTCGCCTGCGGCACGCCGCCGACGTTCCCGGCGCACGCCCTGGCCGACGAGGTGTTCGCCTACGACGGCCAGGACTTCGGCGTCGCACCCGCCAAGGGCGACCTGACGTCCAAGAAGTCGCTGCGCGACCGCCCCCAGGCGGCCCCCGGCTACGGCGTCGACGGCTCGGCCACCTACGACCGGTTCGGCCGCCCGCTGACCATCACCGACGGCGCGGGCAACGAGTCGAAGCTCGCCTACACCCCCGCGGACGGCGGGCCGCTCACCAAGACCGTCACCACCGACGCCCTCGGCTACACGACGACGTTGACGGTCGAGCCGGCGTGGGGTACGCCGACCAGGACGGTCGACGCCAACCTGCGCGTCACCGAGGTCGCGTTCGACGCGCTGGGCCGCAACACCGAGGTGTGGCTGCCCAACCGGAGGAAGACCACCAACCCGTCCGGCAGCGCCAAGTACAGCTACCTGATCCGCAACGACGCCCCGTCCGCGGTCAGCGAGACCAAGGTCGGCCCGAACGGCAACCACACCACCAGCACCACCCTCTACGACGGCCTCTACCGGGTCAGGCAGGTCCAGACGCCGACCCACGGCGGTCGGGTGCTCGCCGAGACCCGGTACGACTCGCACGGCCGCCAGTACCGGACCACCCAGCCGTACTACAACGCCGCGCCCGTCGACACCACGCTGTGGACCGCGGCGGACAACGCCGTGACGAGCGTGACCTGGACCAGGTTCGACGGCGCCAGCCGCCCGGTGAAGCAGATGTTCTACGCCGGCGCGCAGAAGAAGTGGGAGTCGACCACCGCCTACGACGGCGACCGGGTGCACGTCACCCCGCCGGCCGGCGGCACCGCCACCACGACCGTCTCCGACGCCCGCGGCCGCACCACCGAGCTGCGCCAGTACCACGGTCCCACGCCCACGGGCACGTTCGACGCGACGACCTACGCGTACTGGCCGACCGGCGACCTGGCGTCCGCGACCGACCCGGCGGGCAACACGTGGCGGTGGACCTACGACGTCCGCGGCCACCTCACGCGGTCCGAGGACGTCGACCGCGGCGCGACCACGACGGTCTACAACGCGCTCGGCCGGCTCGAGACGTCGACCGACGCCCGGGGCCGCACCACGTGGAACGGGTACGACAAGGTCGGCCGGCGCACCGAGGTCCGCGAAGGCGGCCCGACCGGTCTCCTGCTGCACAAGTACGCGTACGACACCGCGGGCGGCGGCAAGGGCAGGCTCGCGTCGGCCACCCGGTACGTCAACGGCGCGGCCTACACCCAGCAGATCGGGAGCTACGACTCGCGGTACCGGCCGGCCAGCGTGTCCGTGATCATCCCCGAGGCCGAAGGCCTGCTCCGGAACACCTACACGTCCTACTACAGCTACAACCAGGACGGCACCGTCGCGGGCGAGACGTTCGCCGCGGCGGGCAACGTGCCCGCCGAGACCGTGCTGCACGTGTACGACGACTTCGGGCGGCCCACGACCACCAACGGCGGGATCGACGGGACGACGACCACCATCGCCTCGCAGACGTCGTTCACCCGGCTCGGTGAGCTGGAGCGGATCCACCTCGGTGACGGGGGCAAGCGCACCTGGCTGTCGTACTACTACGAGTCCGACACCCGGCGGCTCAACCGGTACATCGTCGACACCGAGACGCCCGCGCCCATGCAAGCGGACGTCTCCTACTCGTTCGACGACGTCGGCAACGTCCGGTCCGTCTCGGACGCGCCCCGCGACCAGCCCGTCGACCTGCAGTGCTTCACCTACGACCACCTGCGGCGGCTGACCGGGGCGTGGACGCCCGCGGGCGGCGTCGGCTGCGGTCCGCAGCCGACGACCACGGGCCTGTCCGGTCCCGCGCCGTACTGGCAGTCGTACGAGTACGACAAGGCGGGCAACCGCCTCACGGAGGTCGACCACAAGGCCGGCGGCGACACCACGCGCACGTACAAGTACCCGGAACCCGGCACGCCGCAGGCGCACACCCTGCGCAAGGTGGTCCAGGAGGGCCCGGGCGGGACCCGGATCGAGGAGTTCGGCTACGACGCGGCGGGCAACACGGTCACGCGGACCGAGCCCGAGGGTGTCCAGGAGCTCGACTGGGACGCCGAGGGCAAGCTGGTCGAGGCGTCCGGCGGGGTGACGTTCATCTACGGCGTCGACGGCACCCGGCTGCTGCGCAAGGACGCCGAGTCCACCACGCTCTACCTCGGCAACCAGGAGGTGGAACTGGCGGTCGGCGCGCCCACGCCCGCCGTGACCAGGTACTACACCCACGCGGGCCACACCGTCGCGATGCGCGAGGGCAAGACCAGGCTGACCTGGCTCGGCTCCGACCACCAGGGCACCTCGCACGTGTCGGTCGACGTGGGTTCGATGACGGCCACCAAGCGCCGCCAACTGCCGTTCGGCGGCGAACGCGGCCCGGCCGTGCTGTTCCCGGGCGAGCGCGGGTTCGTCGGCGGCACGAACGACGAGGCCACCGGCCTGGTCCACATCGGAGCCCGGCAGTACGACCCCGACCTGGGCAGGTTCCTGTCGGTCGACCCGATCATGGACATCACCGACCCGCAGCAGTGGCACGGCTACGCGTACGGCAACAACTCGCCGCTGACGTTCAGCGACCCGACCGGTCTCGCCTACTGCGACTACAACTCGTGCCCCGGCGACGGCGGTCACAACCCGAACGGGCCGGTCAACAACAGCAACGGCGACTGCGTCCGCAACTGCCAGAACAAGCACGACAACTACCAGCCCGGCGGCGACCCCCCGGCCGGCGCGTACTACCCGCCGATCACGAACCACGGCGACGGCTGGTACGGCGGGTACGACTCCGAGACCGGTGGCACGACGCTGAACGGCGTCCCGACCCCGTGGACCGCCGCGGAGGCCGAGAAGATCCTGCCGAAGGTCGTCGCGGGCTACGGCGGCCCCAACGTCCACCCGCTCGGCAGCGAGATGAACGTCGAGAACACCTACGGCGCGCTGCTCGCGTTCTGCCGGGAGAGCGACGACTGCTCGCTCGACGACTACCAGGAACTGCAGTGGCCGTGGATCCAGTTCCTCGGTGAGACCGGCGGCCTGGACGGCGGCGGCCGGGGCGGCGGCGGCAAGCTGGCGCGGTCGGTCAAGCAGCTCGTGGACATGATGGACGGCTGCGGACCGAACAGCTTCGACGGCGACACCCTCGTGCTGATGGCCGATGGCACGACCAAACCGATCGAGGACCTCGAGGTCGGCGACGTGGTGCTCAACGCCGATCCGGAGAGCGAGCGGACCGAGTCCCACGTCGTCACCGCTGTCCACGTCACGGACGCGGACAAGCAGTACGTGGACCTGACCGTCTCGACCACCGACGGCCCGCGGACGATCACGACGACGGCCCACCACCCGTTCTACGAGGCGTCCCGGCACCGGTGGATCCACGCCGGCGACCTGCGTCCGGACGACGTCCTCGACACCGGCTTGGGCGGCCGTGCGACCGTCCTGTCCGCACGGGCATACGCGGCTACCATGCGGACCTACAACCTGAGCGTCGACACGGTCCACACGTACTACGTGCTGGCGGGCCGCACGCCGGTCCTCGTCCACAACGCGCCGCCGGCCGTGTGCCGGATCACCTCGAAGCCCGACTCACCGAACTTCCAGAGCAAGACCATGACCCCGTCCAGCATCAGGGACTACCGGATCGACGTGGAGAACCCCGCTCCGGGCAAGAAGGGGGCCGCGCAGATCCACGTCCAGTTCATGGGCCGGGGAGCGGACAAGACGAAGTACTACTTGAACCCCAAGACCAGGACCTGGATCTCGGAGAACGGTGCGACGCTCGCTCCGGGAGTGGCGCGGAAGATCGACCAGAAGTACGTCGACCGCGCACTCGAGTACTTGGGAGTGCGATGAAGACCAACTCGGCGATGCGGGCCTTGATGCGGGACCTCGGCCAGGAGGTTGAGGCGCCCTTCCCGGAGGAACTCGACCACATCCTCCGCGCCGGCTGGTACACCGCCGACTGCGGGGCTCTCCTGCTGCGCGCGACCGGGCTGCACGCGAGGTCCTGGCCGTGTGACGAGCGTGAGGTGGCCAACCGGGAGTACGAAGTCAATGACATCAGGGTGCCGGAGCACGGGAGCGAGCAGGAGAGGGACCGTTTCCTGCTCACGATGGTGTCGCGGGCGTTGTGGTTCACGAAGGCCGCGATGCGGGGCGCCAGGGGAGTGCCGGAGAGCGACAAGCTCACGGCGTTGGTGAGCACGGGCATCGATGACGACTACCTGAGTCACGGCACCACCGTCAGGTTCTTCACCACCAGAGGTGGTCATCCGGACTGGCTCGACGACCTGGAGAACTTCAGGATCGAGGCGATGATGGTGCTGGACATGTCCGACGTGGACCCGGGGAACGGCTGACGTCCACGGATGCCCCTCGCCCGGCCGCGGTCCCACTGCTGGGCGAGGCGGCGTCCGGGCGATCGATTCGTGCCGCACACGCCGAAGGGGCGGGAACCGGCTTACCGGTTCCCGCCCCTTCGGCGTTCGTGCACGTTGTTCTTCGGTGGACCTCATCACCGCTTACTCGAACGGGGGTGGCGTGGCGTTTGAGCTGGCTACGGCGCTGCGGGAGCTGGGCAAGGCTCAGGAGGCCGACTCTTCGGAGCAACTAAGCGTGCGCTCGACCGGGCGTAGTGAGCGAACGTGGCGAGTAGAAGATCAACTTGGTGAGACCAACCTCAAGTTGGTGATCAAGCAGTACCAAGAGGGAGCTATCGCTCGGGAGCTTGCGGAGCAGTACAAGCTTGAGCAGCGTGCGGCGGATGCTGCGGAAGCACGGAGGACGGTTAAAAGACAAGTAAACTCAGACGGAACGAAGCGAGTCGTCTTTTCACCACGCCACAGAGTTCAACGGGTCCTCAGCGATGACGTGATCCGTGGATGGCCAGAACGAAGCAGGTTGTTTTGACCGAACTGAAACGAGTTTTTGATAGATGGCGTAACGCGTGGCCAGTAGGTGCTGTTGCCGGCAAAGCAAGACAGTAAGCACGTAACCGCAGCCGCTTACTCCATCGGTGGACTATCTGGCGTTACAACTGACAAGGCGTTCACAAAGAACTCGTCGATGTACTTGTCACCCAGAATGAAGACGGTTCTCTTTCCTACGGCAGTCGACGTTCATTAGGTCATTCTACGTGATAGCCCAGGAAGTCCGGAAGCGGGAATTCGTAGCTAGCCCACTTGCGTGGCTCCCCCAAACTGAGTTTGCCTGGTTGAACGTCACCCTTCACGACATCCTGCGGCTCGAACTCAGGAACATAGATATTGGCCGTGGTGATGATGACAGGAACATACAACCTTGTGGGGTAGGCGTCATCGTTCCGAAAGTAGTTCACACCTTCTACAACTTTGGGATGCATCGACTCGAAGGCGTGGGTGGCGTGAGCCACCTGCTTCAACGGTTTATAGACCTTTTCGTCTTGCATGTTGTTCTGACGAGTCCTTGCAGCATTGACCTCAACTCCGTTTACACAGTAGTCATAGTCACCACCCCTACGATAGCCCAATGCCGGAAATGTAACGGACCTGCTCACACTAAGCAAGCTGTTCTGCTTTGCCCGCCGCCAGCACCGAACCCACAATGATCGCCACCAGGCCAACCACCGTCGACCACTGCACCTGCTCATCGAGCAGCAACCAGCCAAGCACCACCGTCACACCAGGCGAAAGATAAAACGCCAGCGTCGCTTTGCTTGGCCCAGCTCGTGCGATGAGGCCGTAGAAGACGGTGAGTGTCAGGGCCGTGAACACCACGCCGAGCGCCACCAATGCCACCACACTGGCGGATGACGGCATCTGGTCCGGCGTCATCAGTGCGGCTGGAATGGCGGTTACTGCGCTGCTCACCAGCATGGCCGAAGTGGCAATGCCCAGCGGCTGGGCAAAGCTAAACTTGCGGTGGATCAGGATAGAGCCAGCGGCGTAACACATGGCAGCCGCGGTAACCAGGATTCCGCCGAGCAGCAAGTGCGAACTACCGCCGATGTCCACACCGAACAGCAGCCCGATACCAGCGAAGCCCATAACGAGCCCGAGGATTCCTCTGACACCCTCCGGCCTCTCGTCGGATGCGAACCAGGTAGCAAGGGCCGCCACGAACAGCGGCTGCGCCCCAATAAGGACGCCCGTAAGGCCAGCAGACAGCCATTGCTGCCCATAAGTAAGCAGGAGCAGAGGCGCGGTGGACTGTACGAGGACGGTCACGAGCACCCACCACGGATGCTTCAGCAGTGGTCTCAAGACATCACGGCGGATAGCCAATGGTGTCAGAAATAGCGCAGCGAGGAAGACCCGCCCGAACACCACAACCACCGGCGGAAACCCACGCAATGCGACCGCGATTACCAGGTAGGCCGCACCCCACAGGAAGGACAGTGCCACGAGCAGCAGCCAGTTCCTACGGTTCATCACCTGGTGCTTCCGGTGCGGTCTTCACTCCTAATCGGCACGGAGCCGATGCTACGGGGCTGCCTCAAGCAACGTCCGTACAGCGCCGAGCTGCCGGTAGGGCTGGAGCTGGGGCAGCAGCTCGCGTACCCGGCGTTGGTTGCGGCCGGAACCGGTCTGGACAGCCAGCTCCCAGGCTTCGAGCGCAGCAGTGGCAGCAGCCTCGGGTTCGACGGCTGAAGTGTGGCCGGTGCGCGACGGCATCAGGCGAGCGATGGCCAAGTCGATAAGCGTGCCGGAACGCTCACGGACGTAGTGCACGGGCAACGCCTGGACGGCTTCCTCCAGCGCGGTCACCGCAGCCGCACCATCGCCCAGCCGCACGAGGCAGCGCCCCTTCAGCCGCATGATGTGCTCAGCCCCGTTGTAGAACCCGAGCCACGCCGGTACGTCGGGCTTGGTCGACGCCATCGAACAACCGCTCAGCCTTAGCGAGCGCTGCTGCTCCTGCCCGATGGTCTCCCGCCAGGGCGTACGCCTCCCCGATGGCTTCCGACAGCCAGGAGTGGACAGCTTGGCTGATGCCGAAGCGCGGGTTCTCCGCGAGGTGCAACGCTGCCAGCAGCAAGCGCACCGCGTCCGGCCCTCGCCCCGCGTGCAGGTGGATGTAGCTCATGATCCCCAGCACGTAGGCATGGAGCTGGGCTTCCTCGCCTTCCTGTGCGCTGGACAAGGCCAGTGAGGTGTAGCGCCGGGCTGCGCCGTAGTCCTGGTGGTCGATCGCCAACCAGGCAGCGAGCTGGGCAGTGTCACCAAGTACCAGGGCGAACCGCTGGTAGTGGGATGACGGCACGTTGTCCGCCATGCTCATCAGGCGGTTGAGCTGCGAGACGGTCTGCTCGTACACCGCTGCCGAACCGGCCTGGTAGTCGATCTGGCGGTAGGCACTTGTCAGCGCTTCGTACTGCGTCAGTAGCTCGGCTTGGACCACTCGTGGCGAAGGCACCACGACGGCGGGCGGACTCGCATGTTGCGTCGCCGCAACGCTTTCGACCTCGGGGTGCAGCAGCTCGTCCAGCTCGTTCATCGTGATCTTCAGCAGCCGAGCCAGCTTCGGGCGCTGGTATGGCAGCGGCTCTCGCGTGCCCTGCTCCCAGCGGGCCACCGTGGAGCGGTCAACGTGCATGACTTCCGCGAACGACTCCTGAGTGAAGCCAGCGGCCTTCCTCGCCCGGACAAAGCCGGTTCGCCGTACTGCCATCGGATGACCTCCTGGCGCTGGCTGCCGCATTCCGCAGTGCGGGTTGTGCCTGGTCAAGCGTAGCGGTGCATCCGGCTGGCCCCGTTCGGGCGATACGCCGGCCTTACAGCGGCGCTGGGCGTCGCCCCTCGGGGATTCCACCCTTGATCACGGCCCCAGCGCCAGGCAAGCCCCCGGTGGAGATGCCTCCCGAAGTCCCCGGTGGTCCCCGCGCCGCCTGGTGCTGGGCCACCCGACGACAACACCCAAACGCCGCAAGAGAGCAGTGATCATGCCGCCCCGACATACACCCGTGTCCACATAGGACAGGTACGCCAGGGATGTCGCACACCGTCCGCTTGCGTACCGACGTCTTCACCAAGGCTGCGCGACTTGCGGGCTTCCGCTCGGACTACGCGCTTGCCAAGGCGATGGACGTCAACCGCTCCACGGTTGCACGGGTGCTGAGCGGCGAGCTTCAGCCCGGTCCGGCGTTCATCGGCGGCGCGCTCATCGCCCTCGCGCCCATGCAGTTTCACGACCTGTTCGAGGTCGTACCCGCTTCCACTTCCACAGACGATTCCTCGACAGAAAGGCAAGGCAGTGCCGACCAGCACGCCGAACACCGAACCGTCCACGACCTTGCAGGCCGCCCTGGCCCACGCCGAACTGGGCTGGCCCGTGATACCGGGAGCCATCTGGCATGACGGACACTTCGCCAGTCCGGTGGACGAGCTGCCCGTCACCAGTCCGTGCCTGCGCCCCATCAAGGCAGCCACCACCGACGCCGAACTGGTGCGCGAGTGGTGGTCGACGCCTGGGCTGCACCAGCCCAACGTCTTCACCGTGACCGGTCCGGAGGTGGGCGCGTTCGCGGTAGCCGAGTCACTGGTCATGACGCTCGCGGATGACCCGTGGTTCGCTGGTCTGCCGACGCCGGTGCTGGCCTTCCCGAACATGCCCATCGCCTACTTCCTCGTCCGACCGCCGATGCCCTCGGTGCTCATGAGCGACGAAGCGCGGGTCATGAAGGCCGGGATGCCGATGCCCCTGCCACCCAGCGCACTGGAGACCACGCCGGTGATCTGGCTCGTCACCCCCGAACAGGCGGGCAACCGCCTGATGCCCGGTGACGCCCTGGCCGACCTGATCCAGAGCTACGAGAAGAGGAAGAGCGCGTGACTGAGCTGGCCGAACGGACGCCACCGACCATCACCCGACTGCCGTGGAGCGCGGAGGAGTTCACCAGGCTCATGCGGGAGCTGGCCGTGTCCGAAGTCCCACGGCTGTTCGCGCTCGTGGAGGAGTACGGCGAAGGAGAAGACGCCCGCGTTGCGGGCTACGGCCTGGCCTACGCCGACCGGGTTGACGTCAACTCCGTGGAAGGCGACTTCCAACTGAACTCCGAGAGTGCGGAGCGTGCCCGGACGCTGTTCGAGATCTCCTCACGGTCGACGGGGGTTTCACGGGTGCACGTGGTGTGGCTGGACGAGACAACCACTGCGGCGCATCAGGGCTAAAGCGACGCCCAGCAGACGACTCGGAGGAGGCGACCCCGTGCGTGAGGGCTACCTCCTCCGTCTGCCTGTGGGGACGTGCTGCTTCCTGGCGCCCTCAGATGGAGGGACGTGATCGCCGTGGGTGCACACCACGGGCGTGGACCGCAGTCGGTGACCGTGGCAGAGCTGGCGGAGCGGGCACCAACGTCCAGCTCAGTGACGACATGCGGCAGCAGTACGCGCGGAACCTCGAAGAGTTGGAGCGCAAGGAGGACTATCTCCTCGACCTCGCGGCCGACCAAGGCCGGTCGAAGGAGAAGCTGCGCGTCAAGATCGACGGCATCCGCGCGGAGCGATCAGAGATCGAGAGCACGTCGGCAACGTGCCGGACAGCAGCTCGACGCTGGCCGTGACGTGTCCCTTGCCGCGCTCACGCTTCTGGAACAGCCCGCACGGGCCTACGAACGCGGCAACGCGACTGTACGCACCATCCTGAACCGGGCGTTCTTCACAAAGCTGTAGGTCGACGGCGAGAAAGTCATCGAGCACCAGGCCGAAGAGCCCTTCGACACTCCAAGAGCGGCGTACACCGTCTACCTCAGCAACCGGACAGCCGTCACGACCCAGCGGAAGGCCGACGGCGCGCACAACAAAAAGGGCTCACCCCATCTGACCTATGAGGGTCAGATGGGGTGAGCCCCCTGTGGTGGAGCTGAGGGGAATCGAACCCCTGACCTACTCGATGCGAACGAGTCGCGCTACCAACTGCGCTACAGCCCCGTGTTCTGTTGTCGTGCGGGGGAAGCATATCAGTAGTCGGGGGGTGGTTTTGCCACCCCCCTCTACTCACCCGACGCCCGCCGGTACGGGAGGGCTTCGGGGCCGTCCAGCTCGACGAACAGCGGGTCCTCGTCGTCCGGGTCCACCACGACGGTGCCGGGGCGCGGCTGGTGCTGGAAGCGGGGCTGCGCGGGCAGACCCGGCTGGTCACGGGGTTGCTCGGCGTCCTCGGCGGACGACGTGGTCGCGGCGTGCCGCCGGGGGTCCGCGGCGGCCTGCCGCGTGGCCGGGCGGCGGCGGGACTGGGCCAGCCTGGCCTGGCGTCGGGCGCGGATCTCCTCCTCGATCCGGACCTGCCGGCGCAGGTAGCCGAGGTAGGAGACGAGCGTCACGTCGACGGCCGCGTGGCCCCACCAGACCAGCGGGTAGAGCACGCCCGCGACGATGCCCGTGACGAGGGCCAGGAGCAGCAGCGTGCCGACGACGCGGCGGCGGAACGCGTACTTCGCCTGGGCCACGATCGCGGCCGTCTCCGGGTCGTAGCCACCGCGGCCCGGGCGGAACGGCCGGTGCTCGACGAAGTCCAGGTCCGGCTCGTCGTAGTCGTCGTAGTCGTCGAAATCCGGGTCGGCCTCGGGCATGGCGTCGTACTCCTCCTCCACGCCGCCGCGCGAGGCGTCGGCGCGCTTGCGCGCGACCATGGGCACGAGGACGACCAACCAGGCCACGACCAGTCCCACGACGATCAGCGAGCTCGGCATCCCCGTCACCTCCCCCTACCCCGCGGCGCGCTCGGTGGTGCGCTCGCCACGCTAGTCACAACAGTCACACCTGTGTCGGAGGCACGCCGACTGGCGTACGTACCAAAGTGTGGTGTATCACCCACTTTCGGGTGATCCGAATAAGCCGGTCGGCCCGCAGATCAGGCAGTTCGGGCGTATCCCTGTGCGACCAACCGGCGTACCAATCCCTCCGGCGACGCCTCCTCGGCGGTCATCGCGAAGCACAGGTGGTCGCGCCAGTCCCCCGCCACGTCGAGGTACCGCAGGAACAGGCCCTCCTCGCGGAACCCGGCCTTGGCGAGCACCCGGAGGCTGGCCCGGTTCTCCGGGCGGACGGTGGCCTCCAGCCGGTGCAGGCCGCCCTCGCCGAAGCAGTGGTCGACCACGAGCGCCAGCGCCGCCGTGGCCACGCCGCCGCGCGCCCGGTCGGCCGCCACCCAGTAGCCGACCCACGCCGAGCGCAACGACCCGCGCACGATGTTGCCCACGGTGATCTGACCGGCCAGCTCGCCGTCCACGGTGATCACGAACGGCAGCGCCTGGCCGCGCCGGGCCAGCGACTTGAGCGACGACCACTGCGGCGGCCACGCCAGCGGCGCGTTGCGCTCGTGCCAGCCCTCGGCGGCGGTGGGCTCCCAGTCCTCCAGGTACGCCCGGTCGCGCAGCCGGGCCCGCGACCACGCCGAGGCGTCCATCAGCTTCGGCGGGCGCAGCGCCACCAGGCCCGCGGGCACCCGCAGCGGGCCGAGCCGCGCGGGCCAACCGGGGTGCCGACCACCGTCACCCGCGAAACTCATCCATCCCCACCGTGCTCGTCCCCGGTCGGACCGTCATCCCCGCTGCGCCAGGAAGCTGACCACGACCTCTTCGCCGACCGCCACGTCCGTCACGTCCTCGTCGACCATGATCAGGCAGTTCGCCTCGGCCAACGACGCCAGCAGGTGCGACCCGGAGGTACCCAGCGGCTGCACCAGGTACTCGCCGTTGTCCGCGTCGCGCAGCAACTGGCCGCGCAGGTAGCCGCGCCGCCCCTTGGTCGAGGTCAGCGGCGACAGCAGCCGCGCGCTGACCGCCCGCCGGTACGGGTTGCGCTTGCCCAGCGCGGCCCGGATCAGCGGACGCACCAGCACCTCGAAAACGACCAGCGCGCTCATCGGGTTCGCGGGCAGCAGGAACGTCGGCACCGCGTCCGGTCCGAGCCGGCCGAAGCCCTGCACCGAACCGGGGTGCATGGCCACCCGCGTCACGTCCACGTCGCCGAGGTCGGCCAGCGCCGCGCGCACCTCGTCGCCGATGACGCCCCCGACGCCACCCGCGACGACCACGATCTCCGACAGCAGCAACCTGCCCTCGACGACCTCGCGCAACCGGCGGGGGTCCGGCGACTGGATGCCGACCCGGCTGACCTCGGCGCCCGCGTCCCGCGCGGCGGCGGCCAGCGCGTAGGAGTTGACGTCGTAGACCTGCCCCTGGCCGGGGGTGCGGTCGACGTCGACCAGCTCCTCGCCGATCGAGATCACCGACACCCGCGGCCGGGGGTGGACCAGCACCTTGTTGCGGCCGACCGCGGCGAGCAGCCCCACCTGGGCCGCGCCGATCGACGCACCCCGGCGCACCGCCACGTCACCGGTCTGCACGTCTTCGCCGGCGCGCCGGACGAACGCCGCGGACGGCACGGAGCGGTGCACCGTCACCTTCGCCGCGTGCCCGTCGGCGTCACCGCGGTTGGTGTAGCCGGCGGGCACCACGGCGTCGGCCAGGGTCGGCAGCGGCGCGCCGGTCGCGACCCGGACCGCCTGACCGGGTTGCAGCCGTCTGGGCTGGCGGGACCCCGCCGGGATCTCGCCGACCACGGGCAGCGTGACCGGTTCCTCGTTCGCCGCCTGCACGTCGACGCTGCGCACCGCGTAGCCGTCCACGGCCGCCTGGTCGAACCCGGGCAAGGCGCGCTCGGCGACGACCTCCTCGGCGCAGAGCAGGCCCTGCGACTCGGAGATCGCCACCCGCACCGGGGCGGGCCGCACGGCGGCGGCGACCACCTTGGCGAGCTGCTCGTCCACTGACCTCATAAGTTGACCTCGTTTTAGGAGTTGGCGAGGCGTGCCCGCAACCACTCCCCCAGCTCGGGCCCGTAGTCGGGGTGCTCCAGTGCGAAGTCAACCGCAGCTTTGAGGAATCCCCCCGGATTGCCCAGGTCGTGTCGCCCACCGCGGTGGACGACGACGTGCACCGGGTGGCCCTCGTTGATCAGCAGCGCGATGGCGTCGGTGAGCTGCAGCTCGCCGCCGGCGCCGGGCGTGATGCGCTTGAGGGCGCCGAAGATCGCCCGGTCGAGGAGGTAGCGGCCGGCCGCGGCGAACGTGGACGGCGCGTCCTCGGGCTTGGGCTTCTCGACCATGCCGACGACCTGCTTGACGTCGTCGTCACCGGTGTCCTTGACGTCGAAGACGCCGTAGGCGGAGATCTGCTCCTTGGGGATGTCGAACGCGCACAGCACGCTGCCACCGAGCTTCTCGCGGACCGAGGCCATCTTCTTCAGCACGCCCGTGGGCAGCACGAGGTCGTCCGGCAGCAGGACGGCGACGGCCTCGTCCGCGCCGGTCAGGTTGCCCTCGGCGCAGGCCACCGCGTGGCCCAGGCCCAGCGCCTTGTCCTGGATGGCGGTCTCGACGGCGAGCAGGTCGGGCGCGCGGCGGACCTTCGCGAGCAGGTCGGACTTGCCGCGTTCTTCGAGCGTCGCCTCCAGCTCGGGCTGCGGGCGGAAGTACTCCGCGACCGCGTCCTTGCCGGGTGAGGTCACGATCACGAGCTTCGTCGCGCCCGCCTCGGCGGCTTCGGTGGCGACGAGTTCGATGCCAGGGGTGTCGACGACCGGCAGCAGCTCCTTGGGCACCGCTTTGGTGGTGGGGAGGAAGCGCGTGCCCAGGCCTGCCGCCGGCACGATTGCTGTCTGGAAGGCGCTCATGAGCTGCGAGCGTAACGGCGCGCTTAGGGTGACCTGCCATGACGTCCGGTGAACGTGATCGGAAGGCGACTCTGCGCACACGGCTGCGGGCCGGGCGGCGTGGCGCGGTGATGCCCTCGATGGCCGCCGAGGTGCTGGCCGCCGTGGTCGAGTTCGACGTTTCACCTGGTCAGACGGTGTGCGCTTATGTCGCTTCGGCGGTGGAGCCCGGGTCGTTGGCGATGGTGGAGGCGTTGCGGTCGCGCGGGTTGCGGGTGTTGCTGCCCGTGGTGGTCGGCGAGGCGTTGGACTGGGCGTCCTACGACGGGCGGTTGCGCGTGGGGGCGTTCGGGCTGCGGGAGCCGGTGGGGCCGTTGCTCGGTGCGGAGGCGGTCGGGTCGGCGGCGTTGGTGCTGGTGCCGGCTTTGGCGGTGGACCACGCGGGGGTGCGGTTGGGGAAGGGCGGCGGGTACTACGACCGGGTGTTGGGTTCGGCGGCGGGGCCGGTGGTGGCGGTGGTGCGGGACGAGGAGTTCGTGCCGTCGTTGCCCGCCGAGCCGCACGACGTCCGGGTGGACGCGGTGCTGACGCCGGGGCGGGGTGTGGTGCGGCTGCCGGTGCTGTGACGTTGACCTGTGATGTTTGCGCCACCTGTGCCGGTTGCCGCATCATCGGTGTTGGCACTCGTGACGCAGGAGTGCCAACCAGGACTCGTGGAGGGCTCACCGTGCCGACTTACCAGTACGCCTGCACCGAGTGCGACCACCGGTTCGAAGCGGTGCAGTCCTTCTCGGACTCCGCGCTGACCGAGTGCCCGCAGTGCTCCGGCAAGCTGCGCAAGCTGTACGGCGCGGTCGGTGTCGTGTTCAAGGGCAGCGGCTTCTACCGGACCGACAGCCGTTCGACGTCGTCCTCTTCTTCGACTTCTTCGGCGTCGTCTTCCTCGTCTTCCTCGTCGAAGTCGGACTCCTCCACGTCGTCGTCCAGCAGCGCACCGGCCGCCGCCGCGTCCTGATCGGAAGCTGTCCACAGGCCCCCGAGTTGTCCACAGCTCGGGGGTTCGCGCTGTCCCGAGGCGTCCGCCGTCCCTAACGTCGGACCCGTGCTACTCCACCTCAGAAGGATTCTCGCGGGCCTGTTGGCGCTGGCAGCCGTGGGTGTGGCCGTGCTGCCGGGCGAACCGGCGGTCGCCGTCGCGGTGGCCGCGCACGACCTGGCACCCGGCGTGCCGCTGGGCGCGGCCGACGTGCGGGTCATCGCCGTGCCGCCGTCGTTGTCGCCTTCGGGCGCGGTGTCGGAACGTGACGCGTTGGGCCGCAGCCTGGTCAGCGCGGCCCGTTCCGGCGAACCCCTGACCGACGCCCGCCTGACCTCGACCGACCCGACCGCGTCCTCGGTGGCCGTGCGCCTGTCCGACCCGGGCGTGGCAGGGCTGCTGCGGCCGGGGAGCCGGGTGGACGTGGTGGGCCCCGAAGCCACCGTCCTGGCCACCGACGCCTCGGTGGTCGCGGTGCGCGGCGGCGAGGTCGTCGTGCTCTCCGCCGACCGCCCGTCCGCCCACCGGATAGCCGCCGAAACCCTGTCCGGCCCCGTCGCCGTGATCCTGCGCTGAACCGCCCTCAACCCACCGCCTCACCTCACCGGCCCACCGCTTCACGCCCCCGGCGGCCCTGCCGCCCGCCCCGCTCGCCCACCAACCCACCGAGCCCCCGAGCCGGCGAACTCGGCCAGCCTGCCCGGTCGGCCATCAGCCCGGACCACCCCGACCAGCCACCACACCGGCGGACCCCCGACCAACGGACCGCCTACCCGACACGACCGGCCAATCGCCCAGCCGACTCCCCCGACCGGGCCGCCCGCGACGGGACTCCCGCCCGGGGATCAAGAACCGGCGAGCCCACCACAACCCGCCGTCCGCGCGCCCTGGCCGACGCAGGGCCGCCGCCGCGCAGCGCGGCCCGACCGCCCCTGCCCGACCGCCCCTGCCCGACCGTCTCGGTCGCGTCGTCCCTGCCGGGCCGGCCGGGGTGGCGATCTCCGGTCGGCGGAGGCAGGGTGCGGGGCGATCGAGGGTGGGGCGGTCGAGGGTGGCGCGGTGCGACACACGTGCCCGGAGCGTCACCGGGTCGGCCCTGAGGGTTACTCTCCGCTGACTCCCACCCATACCCCCGAACGGAGGAGCCGAACGTGATCAAGGGCTTCAAGGACTTCCTCATGCGCGGCAACGTGATCGACCTCGCTGTGGCGGTCGTCATCGGTGCCGCGTTCACGGCCATCGTCACCGCGTTCACCACGAACCTGATCAACCCGATCATCGCGTTGTTCGGCGGCAACAACGTGAACGGTCTGGCCGTGCAGCTCGGCAGCAGCGACAAGACCATCGTGGACTTCGGCGCGATCATCACCGCGGTGATCAACTTCCTGATCGTGGCCGCGATCGTCTACTTCATCTTCGTGCTGCCGATGAACAAGCTGAAGGAACGTCGCAAGCGCGGCCAGGAGCCCGGTCCCGCCGAGCCGACCGACGTCGAACTGCTCAAGGAGATCCGCGACCTCCTCGCCCAGCGCCAGCGCCAGGACTGACGCGTTCGGTCCGACGACAGCGGACGTCGCCGGGCTCGCCGGCACCGCCCGGTCACCCGCCGACGTCCCCTCACGCGCCCGGACCGGCCGCGTGCGCGACGGAGGCGGCCCAGCCGGACCAGGCCTGCGTGAGCGGCACCTCCCGGAGCGGGCCGGGTCGGCTGGTCGGCGGCGAAGGCCTGGTGGTCGACGCCGGTCGCGGCTAGCCGCCGTGGTGCGGTGGTCGGTTCTCCTCGTACCACCGGTCGTCGCGGGCGGTCGGGTGGGGGTCGTCGGATGAGGTCTCCGGGAGCACGTCGCCGAAGACCTCGGCCAGCCGACGACGCCGCGCCGCCTCCGCCGCGGCCGAGGCGGCGGTGGGGGCGGGAGTGGCGTCGTCGGCCGGCTCGGTCACGACTCGTCCAGTCCCGACAGCTGCTCGATCACGTACGGCACGAGGGCGGACAACGTCGCCATGCCGTCGCGCACCGCCGACCGCGAGCCGGCCAGGTTCACCACGAGGGTGCTGCCGGACACGCCGACCAGTCCCCGCGAGATGCCCGCGTCGACGGCACCCGCCGCCAGCCCCGAGGCGCGCAACGCCTCGGCGATGCCGCTGATCGGCCGGTCGAGCACACCTTGCGTGGCGTCCGGTGTGACGTCGCGCGGCGACACGCCGGTGCCGCCCACGGTGACGACCAGGTCGACACCACCGATCACCGCGGTGTTCAGCGCGGCGCGGATGCCCACGACCTCGCCTTCCACCGCGACCGTGCCGTCGACGATGAACCCTGCTTCCTCCAGCAACTCGGTGACCAGCGGTCCTGTGCTGTCGTCGTGCTCACCGTGCGCCACCCGGTCGTCCACGATCACGACAAGGGCGCGTCCCAGTCGCTGCGCGCTGCGTTCCATGAGCGCCACCGTAGCCAATCGGCGGATCTGACGGTTCCGTGACGTCACGCTGTCGCCCCGCCCGATCGCGCCGGTCCACCCCTAACGTCGGTGACGTGCGCGTTCTCCTCACCGGCGGTGCCGGGTTCATCGGCTCACACGTCGCCGACCAGCTGACCGACCACGACCACGACGTCGTCGTGCTCGACGCCTACCTCCCCCAGGCCCACCGCGACCGCCCTCCGGGCGCGAGTGACATCACGGACCTCGACACGGTGAAGAAGCTCCTCGAAGGGGTGGACGTCGTCTGCCACCAGGCCGCCGTGGTCGGCCACGGCCTCGACCCGTCCGACGCGCCCCTGTACGCCCGCAACAACGACCTCGGCACCGCCGTGCTGCTCGCCGCGATGCACGAACTGCGGATCAGGCACCTGGTCCTGGCGTCCTCGATGGTGGTCTACGGCGAGGGCCGCTACGAGTGCGCCGAGCACGGCGTCGTCCGAGCCGCGCCGCGTCGCCGGGCCGATGTGGACCAGGGCCGCTACGAGCCACCGTGCCCGCACTGCGGCAGCCCCCTGGAGCCGCGCCTGGTCCCCGAGGACGCCCCGCCGGACCCCCGCAGCACGTACGCCGCCAGCAAGCTCGCCCAGGAGAACTACGCCGCGGCCTGGGCCCGCCAGACGGGCGGTGCGGTGTGGGCGCTGCGCTACCACAACGTCTACGGCCCGAGGATGCCGAAGAACACCCCGTACGCGGGCGTGGCGAGCCTGTTCCGCAGCGCGCTCGAACGCGGCGAAGCGCCCACGGTCCTCGAAGACGGCCGCCAGCGCCGCGACTTCGTGCACGTCACGGACGTGGCGCGGGCCAACGTGCTGGCCCTCGGGCGCCCGGCCGCCCCCGGCACGTTCACCGCGCTCAACATCTGCTCCGGCGAGCCGCGCACCGTCGGCGACCTCGCCACCCACCTGGCGCGGGCGTGCGGCGGTCCGCTGCCCCGGGTCGTCGGCGGCGCGCGGCCGGCGGACGTGCGGCACGTCGTCGCCGACCCCGCCAAGGCCCGCGACCTGCTCGGCTTCCGCGCCGCGACCCCCTTCGCGGCCGGGGTCAAGCAGTTCGCAACGGACCCGCTGCGCTGAGCGGCAGCCGCACCTCGAACCGGCAGCCGTTCCCGTGGTTGCGGGCGTCGATGGTGCCTTCGTGCGCCTCCACCAGGCCTCGCGCGATCGCCAGCCCCAGCCCGCCGCCGACCGGCTGCCGGTGCGGCGCGCCGCGGAACGCCACGTCGAACACCCGCGGCAGGTCGGCCTCCGGGATGCCGCCGCAGCCGTCGTCCACCCGCAGCAACGCCGACGAGCCGTCCACGTCCACCTGGATGGCCACCGTGCCGTCCGGCGGGGTGTGGCGGATCGCGTTGGACAGCAGGTTGCGCACCACCCGGGCCAGCTCCGGGTCGCTGCCCAGCACCACCGGCCACGTCGCCGCGTCCGCCCGCAGCCGCACGCCCTTGCGCGACGCCACCGGGCTCTCCGCCGCCACCACCTCGCTGACCACGTCCGCCAGCGGCACCTCCGACAGCGTCAGCCGCAACGCGCCCGCCGTGATGCGGGACAGCTCGAACAGGTCGTCCACCATCCCGGACAGCGCCTCCGCCTCGGTGGAGATCCGCCCCGCGTACTCGGCGACCTCGTCCCGCCGCGACACCACGCCGTCCGCCAGCGCCTCGGCCATCGCCCGGATGCCGGCCAGCGGCGTGCGCAGGTCGTGGCTGATCCACGCCACCAGCTCGCGCCGCGACGCCTCGGCGGCCCGTTCCCGCGCCCGCGCCTCGCTCTCCCACACGCTGCGCCGCGCCAGCGCCCGCCCCAGCAGCACCGCCGTCGGCACCGTCACCAACGCCACCAGCAGGCACACCAGCACGGTCGTGGTGAGGATCGGGGTGAACATGAACCCGCTCACCGCGAGCACGCCGCCGACCGTCGCCACCACCGGCACGATCGCCAGCACGGTCAGCGCCGTGGCCAGCGACCCGCTCGACAGCCGCCGCAGCACCACCGCTCCGAGCAGCGCCAGCGGCAACGAGAACAGCACCGCGTAGGGCAGGATGTGGTAGATCTCGACCAGCATCACGCACCGCCGTCGTACCGGTAGCCGACGCCCCACACGGTGGCGATCCGCACCGGCCGGGCCGGGTCGGGCTCCACCTTCTCCCGCAACCGTCGCACGTGGACGGTCACGGTCGACTGGTCGCCGAACTCCCAGCCCCACACCCGCGACAGCAGCTCGGCGCGGCTGACCGCGGCACCGCGGTTGGTCAGGAAGAACACCAGCAGGTCGAACTCGCGGGTGGTCAGCGACAGCTCCCGCCCGTCCAGCCACGCCGCCCGCGCGCCGACGTCCACCCGCAGCCCGCCGTCGACCAGCACCGACGACGACCGCGCCGCCACCACCCGCGACCGGCGCAGCACCGACGTCACCCGCAGTGCCAGCTCGCGCGGGCTGAACGGCTTGGTCACGTAGTCGTCCGCGCCGAGCTGGAGCCCGGCGATCCGGTCCTCCTCCTCGCCCAGCGCGGTCAGCATCACCACCGGCACGGCGCTGCGCACCCGCAGCCGGCGGCACACCTCCAGCCCGTCCACGCCGGGCAGCATCAGGTCCAGCACCACCAGGTCCGGCTCGCGCTCGGCGAACCGCCGCAACGCGCTCTCGCCGTCGCCCACCAGCGCCACCTCGTACCCGGCCAGCTCCAGGTACCGGCGCACCACGTCGCGCACGGTCACGTCGTCGTCCACGACGAGGACCCGCCCGGTCGTCTCACCCATGTCCGCGCCTCACCAGTTGGTCAACAGGAGGTGGTTGACCGCGAGCGCGGTCACCGCTTGCGCCGCCGGCCACATCCGCCGCCGGTCCGGCACGAGCACGACCAGCCACACGGTGAACGGCAGCCAGATCCGTTCCACCTCGGCCTTGCTCAACCCGGACAGGTCGGCGGCCAGGATCGCCACCGCCGCCGCTGCCGCCAGTGTGACCGCAGGCCCCCGCCACCGTGCCGCGAACGGGGCGAAACCGCAGGCGAACACGGCCGCGGCCAGGTCGGCCCACACCCAGTAGCCGTAGGCGCGGGGCGTGGCGATGCCCTGGTAGTACCGCTCGACGACCAGGTGGTAGCCGTCCAGCCACCAAAAACCCAGCGCCGCGAACACCGCCACCACGGCCGACGCGCCCAGCACGGCCACGCCGATCCGCCGCCAGTCGGGCCACAGCACGACCAGGGCCGGCACGCCGATCAGCACCAACCCGTACGACAGGAACACGGCGAAGCCGAGCACCACGCCACCCGCCAACGCACGTCGGGTCGCCAGCAGCGCGATCCCGCAGGCCGCCACGCCCGCGAACAGCCCGTCCGCCGACACGCCCATCCACACCGCGCCGGGGAACAGCGCCACGAACGGCAGCACGGCCCGCGCGTGGTCCTCGGAGACGTGCGCGCGCACCGTCACCGGCACCGCGACCGCCGTCAACGCGCCGACCAGCACCACGAACGCCGACGCCCACGCGCCGCCGGACAGGCCGACCCGGTCCAGCCCGATGAACACCAGGAACGCGCCCGGCGGGTGCGCGGAGACGTGCGTGGTCCACGAGTCGGGCTGGTGGTCGAGGATGCGGGAGGAGAACTCGCGCAGCATCGCGCCGACGTCCGTCACGCCCGGCACCTCGTGCAGGTACTCGTGCTCGGTGGTCAGCCGGCCGGCGAAACCGCGTTCCCAGCCGTCCACCAGGGCCAGCGAGAACGTCCACGCCACGGCGGTCGCGTACACCGCGCCCAGCGCCGCGCGCCACGACAGCCGCCCGGCCAGGCCCGGGCCCCACACGACCACCGACAACGCCACCAGCACCGCCAACGGCGTGCCGATGCCGACGTGCGGCAGCCAGTGGGCGAACAGCGGCGGGGCGGGGGCGTGGACCCGGTCGTAGGGCAGGAGCGCGCCGACCACGACGGCCGCGGCGACCAGGGCCGCAGCGGCCAGGACACGGAGCACACGCCCACCGTAGGGCCGGGCGAGGGGGCGTCGCGCGGTCGCGGCGGCATCCGTCAGCGGTCCGTAAGGACTGCCGCACACGTCATGATTCGGTAAGCGGCACAAGGCTTTCCGATCGTCCACCCGGGATCATGCTGGGTGGCGTGGACGACATCGACGTGGTGCTGCCCTGCCTGGACGAGGCGGCGGCGTTGCCGGGCGTGCTGCGGGCCATGCCCGCCGGCTACCGGCCTCTCGTGGTCGACAACGGGTCGCGTGACGGCTCGCCGGACATCGCCCGCTCGTTGGGCGCCGAAGTGGTGCACGAGCCCAGGCCCGGTTACGGGGCGGCCGTGCACACGGGCATCGAGCGCGCGCGCTCCGAGGTGGTGTGCGTGCTGGACGCGGACGGTTCGCTGGACCCGCGCGAGCTGCCGGACCTGGTCGCGCTGCTGTCGGGTGCGGAGCTGGCCGTGGGGCGGCGGGTGCCGGAGGCGGGTAGTTGGCCGTGGCACGCCCGGGCCGGGAACGCGGTGCTGGCGTCGTTGGTGCGGCGCAAGGGGCTGCCGGTGCGGGACATCGCGCCGGTGCGGGCGTTCCGGCGGCGCGACCTGCTGGACCTGGACGTGCGGGACCGGGCGTTCGGCTACCCGTTGGAGCTGCTGCTGCGCGCCGCGGCGGCCGGGTGGCGGGTGGTCGAGCGGGACGTGCGGTACGGGCCGCGTGCGGCGGGCACGAGGTCGAAGGTGTCCGGCTCGGTGCGCGGGACCGCGCGGGCGGTGCGGGACATGGCGGCGGTCACCCGGAGGGGTGTGCGCTGATGACCGCCACCGCGAGCCTGCTGGTCGTGGCGAAGGCGCCGGTGCCGGGTCTGGCGAAGACCCGCCTCTGCCCGCCCGCGACACCGGAGGAGGCGGCCGGGATCGCCGCCGCCGCGCTGCTGGACACGCTCGACGCCGTGCTCGGCACGCCCCTCGTCCGGCCGGTGGTGGCGATGACCGGGTCGCTCGGCGACGCGTGCCGGTCGGCCGGTATCCGCGCGGTGCTGCGGCACTGCACCGTGCTGGCGCAGCGCGGCGGGTCGTTCGCCGACCGGTTGGCCAACGCGCACGCCGACACCCACCGCGCGCACGGGCTGCCGGTGTTCCAGATCGGCATGGACACGCCCCAGCTCACGCCCGCGCTGCTGGCCGGGTCCGTCGAACGGCTGGCCGCGCACGACGCGGTGCTGGGCCCGGCCGCCGACGGCGGGTGGTGGGCGCTCGGGCTCAACGACCCGCGGGTGGCCGAGAACCTGCGCGCGGTGCCGATGTCCCGGCCCGACACGGGCGCGCTGACGCTGCGGGCGTTGGGCGACCGCGACACCGGCCTGCTGCCCGTGCTGTCCGACGTGGACGACATGGCCACGGCCCGCGAGGTGGCGGCCCTCGTGCCGCGCACGCGGTTCGCCGCCGCCCTCGCGCGCCTGGGAGCACTGCGGTGACCGCGTTCGACGTCGGGCTCAGCGGCGCGCGGTGCCGGCTCGAACTGTCCGGCGGCGAGCACGTTCCGCTGCCGGTCGACCGGTGGCACGGGGACGCCGACGACGCCGACCGCGTGCTGCTCGACGCCTGCCGCGGGCCGACCGTCGACCTCGGCTGCGGGCCCGGGCGGCTGGTCGCGGCCCTCGTCCGGCGCGGGGTGGTGGCGCTGGGCGTGGACAACTCGCCGCTCGCCGTCGCCCTCACCCGGACCAGGGGCGGACCCGCCCTGCACCGCGATGTGTTCGGCCGGCTGCCGGGCGCCGGCCGCTGGGCGCACGTGCTGCTCGCCGACGGCAACATCGGCATCGGCGGCGACCCGGTCGCCCTGCTGCGCCGCGCCCGCGCCCTGCTGCGCCGGCGCGGCAGCGTGCTGGTCGAGGTCGAGCCGCCCGGCTGCGGTGTGCGCCGGGAACGCGCCCGGGTTTCCGGTGGCGCGTGGTTCGACTGGGCCCGGGTCGACGCGCGGGCCGTGACGCCGACCGCCGCACGGGCCGGTCTGGCCCTCCGGTGGCTGGTCGAGCGCGACGGGCGCTGGTTCGCGGAGCTGGTGCGGTCGTGAAGCGCGCGTCCAGCCCGCACACCGCCACCCGCATCGGCCGGTGGCTGGGCGTGGCGTTCGGCCTGTGCTTCGTCACCGGCCTGCTCAGCCACCACCTCCAGCACCCGCCCGGCTGGTTCGCCTGGCCCACCCGCCCGGTCGACCTCTACCGGGTCACGCAGGGCGTGCACGTCACGGCGGGCGTGGCCGCGGTCCCGCTGCTGCTCGCGAAGCTGTGGACGGTCTACCCGAAGCTGTTCGAGCGGCCGGTGGTGCGGTCGCTGCCGCACGCGCTGGAGCGCGGCGCGCTCTTCGTGCTGCTCGGCGCGTCGTTCTTCGAGCTGGTCACCGGCCTGTTCAACGCCGCGCAGAACTACCCGTGGCGGTTCTTCTTCCCGACCGCGCACCACGCCGTGGCGTGGGTCGCCGTCGGGGCGCTGCTCGTGCACGTCGCGGTCAAGCTGCCGCTCATGCGCACGCCCGCCGAACAGGTCCGCCGAGGCACGCTCAGCCGACGCGGCTTCCTGCTCACCGCGGGCGGTGCGGCGGCGGTGGGGGTGCTGGCCACGGCCGGTGGCACGGTGCCGTGGCTGCGGACCGTGTCGGTGCTGGGTGCGCGGTCGGTCGGGCTCCCGGTCAACCGCACGGCCGCCGCCGCCGGCGTGTCCGCGGTGGACGACGGCTGGCGGCTGGTCGTCGGCACGCGCCGGTTCTCCCGACGGGAGCTCGAAGCGCTGCCCCAGACCACGGCCGAGCTGCCGATCGCGTGCGTCGAGGGTTGGAGCGCGTCGGCCCGGTGGACCGGCGTGCCCGTGCGCGACCTGCTGGCGCTGGCCGGCGTGGAGCCCGGTGACGTCCGGGTCGAGTCGCTGGAGCGCGACGGGCTCTACCGCGCGAGCACGCTGCCCGCCGCGCACGCCCGCGACCCGTCGACCCTGCTGGCGCTGCGCGTGGACGGCGCGACCCTGCCGCTGGACCACGGCTACCCGTGCCGACTGATCGCGCCGAGCCGACCGGGCGTGACGCAGACCAAGTGGGTAACCCGACTGGAGGTCATCCGATGAGGTGGGTGATCGGCGCGGTGGGTGTCGTCATGGGTCTGTATGGCGCGCTCCTCCTGCTCCCGCTGGTCGACGTGGACCTGGTGCTGTGGTTCGTCGCGGGCCCGGTCGTGCACGACGTGCTGCTCGCGCCCCTGGTCGCCGGTGCGGGCCTGCTGGTCGCCCGGTGGGTGCCGAAGCCGTGGCGAGCGGCGGTGCTGGTCGGCGGCACGCTCACCGGTGTGCTCGTGCTCCTGGCCGTGCCGCTGCTGTGGCGGCCGTTCGCGGGCTCGCCCAACCCCGGCCTGCTCGACCGCGACTACCCGGTCGGGTTGCTCGTGGCGGTCGCCGTGGTGTGGGCGGCGGTCCTGGTGGTCACCGCGGTCACGCACAAGGGGCCGCGTGCCGACCGGTGAGGGGATCCCGGTCGGCGCGCGGCCTCCGAACCGGCTCGGGGCACGTGAGCCGGGGCTGGTGCGGGTGCTAGCGCACCTCGACGGGTTGGCTGCCGAGCGTCACCTCGACCGAGCGGTCCCGGCCGACGGTGAGCTGCACCTTGTCGCCCGGCGCGCGGGACCGGACGGCGGCCACGAGGGCGTCGGAGGTGTCGATGGGTCGGTCGCCGAACTCGGTGATCACGTCACCGACCTTGATGCCGGCCGCCTCGGCCGCGCCGCCGCCGGTGACGTTGCGGACCAGCGCGCCGCCCTCGGGGGCGTTGGTGACCTGGACGCCGAGCACGGTCTGGTTCGCCTTGCCGGTCTCCGACAGCTCCTTGGCCGTGCGGCGGGCCTGGTCGATCGGGATGGCGAAGCCGATGCCGACCGAGCCGCCCTGCGCGGACTGGCCGGAGTTCGGGCTGTAGATGGCCGAGTTGATGCCGACGACCTGGCCGCGCATGTTGACCAGCGGGCCGCCCGAGTTGCCGGGGTTGATCGCGGCGTCGGTCTGGATGGCGTTGAGCACGGTGTCCTCGCCGCCCTGCTGGCCGCCGGCGCGGACCGGGCGGTTGAGCGAGCTGACGATGCCGGACGTGACCGTGCCGTTGAGGTCGAACGGTGATCCGACGGCCACGACCTGCTGGCCGATCCGCAGGTCGCCGGAGTTGCCGAGCTCGGCGGTGGGCAGGCCGGAGACGTCCTCCACCTTGACCACGGCCAGGTCCGACGTGGGGTCGCGGCCGACGATGCGGGCGTCGAACGAGCGGCCGTCCTGGAGCTGGACCTTGATCGGTCCGCCGGCGGCGGCGCTCTCGACCACGTGGTTGTTGGTGAGCACGAGACCGTCGGAGCTGAGCGTGAACCCGGACCCGGCACCGCCGCTGACCTGCACCTGCACCACGGTCGGCAGGACCTTCTGGGCGACCTGCTCGATCGAGCCCGCGGGCGCGTCGGAGCTCTGCTGCGCGGGCGGGGTCTGGTCGAGGGCGTTGGTGACGGGCCGGGCCTCCTCGGCGGCCTGGAAGCCGACGTACCCGCCGACACCGCCCGCGACGCCGCCCACGGCGAGCACCAGCGCGGCCACGCCCGCGACGACCTTGCCGCGGCCCTTGGCGGGGCGCGGTGGCGCGGCGACGGAGCCGGGCGGCGCGTAGTAGGGGCCCGACGCCGCCGCCCCGGAAGGGGAGTGGGGCGGCGGCGAGCCGGGGTGGTCCGGGGCGCCGGTCTGCGGAGCGCCGAACGGACCCGTGTGCTCCGGGCGGTGGAAGCCTCCCTGCCAGGCTCCCGGTCCGGAGCCCGGCGTTCCGGCGCCGCCCTGCACGACGCCGGAACCGCCGGTTCCGGTCTGGCCGGCGCCGCCCTGCACAGCACCGGCCACACCTGCCCCGATCGGACCGGTGCCGCCCTGCACGGCACCCGCCTGACCGGTTCCCGGCACGCCGGCGGCACCCTGCGAGGCGGCCGACGAGCCGAAGTCATCCGGGCGACCGGAACGCGCGTGCGCCTCCGGCGACCCGGGCACGGGCTCGGCGGCGCTCGGGTGAGCGGCCGGCGAGCCGGAGTTCGAAGCGGCAGCGGTGGTCGTCACGCTGTCCGGGTAGAGGTCGGCCGGGCGGCCGGTGTTCCCCCGCGGAACACCCGCCGGCCCCGCCTCCGGCCGGTCGGCCCCTGCCGCCGACCCGCCGGTCACGTCCTCCGGGTGCCCCGCGTCCCCCTGCCAGGCGCGCTGCGCACCGGTGGACCCCGACGCACCGGCGCCGCCCTGCACGGCGCCGGTGTCCGGCCGACCAGCACCCTGCTGCTGGAGACCGGCGTCGTCATGACCCAGCCCGGCGGCGCTCCCCCGCGCCCACGGGCTCTGCGGCTGAGGCGGCTGCGACTGCGAGGGCTGCTTCGGCTGCTCGTCTTCGGTCATGTCCACCACTCTGCGGTGCCCGCCTGAGAGCAGCCTTAAACGAAACTGGGCATCACTTGTGAGTCGACCCGAAGTTTCCCCCGCGCAGCCGCTCGGCGATCTGCTCCGGCGTCGCGTCGTTCACCCAGACGCCCATGCCCGACTCGGACCCGGCCAGGTACTTGAGCTTGTCCGCGGTGCGCAGCACCGAGAACACCTCCAGGTGCAGCCACGCCAGGTCACGACCGGTGCGCACGGGTGCCTGGTGCCAGGCCGCGATGTAGGGCAGCGGCCGGTCGTAGAGGGCGTCCAAGCGGTGCAGCACGGTCAGGTAGAGGGCCGCGAAGTCGTCCCGCTCGGCGTCGGTCAGCGCGGGCAGGTCCGGCACCTGCCGGTGCGGGACCAGGTGCACCTCGACCGGCCAGCGGGCCGCGGCGGGCACGAACGCCGTCCAGTGCTCGCCCTTCGCGATGACTCGGGTGCCGGCCGCACGTTCGGCGGCCAAGATGTCACCCATCAGTGGACGACCGTGTGACGCCTGGTAGTCCGCCGCGACGGCGAGCATCCGCTCCGTCTTCGGGGTCACGAAGGGGTAGCCGTACATCTGGCCGTGCGGGTGCGACAGCGTCACGCCGATCTCTTCGCCCCGGTTCTCGAACGGGAAGACCTGCTCGACGCCCGGGGTCGCGTTCAGCGCGGCCGTGCGGTCCGCCCACGCGTCCACGACCGTGCGCACCCGCGACACCGGCAGCGACCCGAACGACGTGTCGTGGTCGGAGGTGAAGCACATGACCTCGCACCGGCCCACCCCCGCCGCCCGCGGCACCATCGGCATCCCGTCCACAGTGGACGGCAGTTCGGGCACGCCCTGCGCGAACGACGGGAACCGGTTCTCGAACACCACCACGTCGTAGCTCGACTCGGGGACCTCGGTCGGCTTGCCCGGCGTCGACGGGCACAGCGGGCACAGGTCCGCAGGCGGCTTGTACGTCCGGGTCTGCCGGTGCGCGGCCATCGCGACCCACTCGCCCGTCAGCGGGTCGCGCCGCACCTCCGACAGCGGCTGGGTGCGCGGCAGGTCGCGGGTGTCGACCGCGTGCCGCGGCGGCGCGTCCGGGGTGTCGTCGAAGTAGATGATCTCGCGACCATCGGCGAGCTTCCCGGCCGTGCGCCTCACGCCAGTTCCTCTCCGCGTCCCGGCACGTGCGCCAGGACCAGTTCGCCCACCTGCTCGCCGAGCACCGCGCGCGCGGCCTCCGGCAGCCTTTCGTCGGTCACCAGCACGTGCGCCTCGTCCAGCGCGGCGATGGTGGAGATGCCGACCGTGCCCCACTTGGTGTGGTCGGCGACCACGACGACCCGCCCGGCCGCGTCGACCAGCGCGCGGTCGGTCTCGCTCTCGTTCAGGTTGGGCGTGGTGAAGCCGGAGCGCTCGGCCATGCCGTGCACGCCGAGGAACACCACGTCCAGGTGCAGCGACCGCAGCGCCTGCACGGCCACCGGCCCGACCAGCGCGTCCGACGGCGTCCGCACGCCACCCGTCAGCACCACCGTGCGGTCGGTGCGCCCGCTCTGCTGGAGCACGTCGGCGACCCGGATCGAGTTGGTCACCACGGTCAGGTCGGGGATGTCGTCCAGGAACCGGGCCAGCGTCCACGTGGTGGTGCCGGCGGACAGGCCGATCGCCGTGCCGGGGCGCACCAGGCCCGCGGCGAACGCGGCGATGGCCTCCTTCTCCGGTAGCTGGCGCACCGACTTGGCCTCGAAGCCCGGCTCGTCGGTGCTGCGGCCGACCACGGACGTGGCGCCGCCGTACACCTTCTCCACCAGGCCGCGGGCGGCCAGCACGTCCAGGTCGCGGCGCACGGTCATGTCCGAGACGCCCAGCCGGACGACCAGGTCGCTCACCCGGACCGCGCCGGTGCGCCGGACCTCCTCCAGGATCACCGCTTGTCGCTGACGCGCCAGCACGTCACACCTCTTCTTCCCTGAGCACGACCACGCCGCCGGCGGGCACGACCACGCTGCCGGCCGCGCGTGCGCCCGACAGCAGCTCGACCCCCGCCGCGGGCAGCTCGGCGTCGCCACTGCCGTGGTTGACCGCGACCAGCCACGATACGGCGGTCCCGGCCACCTCACCGCGCCGGCGCACCACCTCGACGTCACCGCCCGGCCCGACCGCGACCCCGGCCTGGTCCAGCGCCGCGCGCAGCAGCCGGTCCAGCCCGTCGCCGACGAGGCCGCACCCCACGTACCAGGCGACGCCGTCGCCGCGCTCGTTGCGGGTCACCGCAGGCACGCCGGGCAGCGGGCCGTCGGCGTAGGAGGCGAGCACCTTCGCGCCGTCGGCGTGCAGGTGCTCGGTCCAGACCGCGACCGGTGAACCGTCGTCCAGCGCCACGGCCCGCCCCGCCCCCAGCGGGTGGAACTCCTCCGTGCGCACGCCCAGCAGCTCGCGGAACGCGCCGGGGTAACCGCCCAGGCGCACGTGGCCGCGCGTGTCCGTGATGCCGGACAGGTAGGTCACCAGCAGGTGGCCGCCACCCTCCACGTACCGCTCGTACGGCGTCGCGTCGTCCACCGCGTACAGCGCGGGCACGACGACCAGCCGGTAGCCGGACAGGTCCGCGCCGGGCGGCACGAAGTCGACCGTCACCCCGGCCCGCCACAACGCCCGGTAGTGCGCGAAGACGTGCTCGGGGTAGGCGAAGTCGCCGGTCGGGTGGTTGGGCTGGGACAGCGCCCACCACGACTCCCAGTCGAAGACGACGGCGACCTCGGCGGCCACGGTGGAGCCGACGAGCTCGGCGAGCCGCCCGTACTCGGCACCGACCCGCTCGACCTCGCGGTACACCTTCGTGTCCGGGCCGGCGTGCGGCACCATCGCCGAGTGGTAGCGCTCCGAGCCCGCCCGCGACTGCCGCCACTGGAAGAACAGCGTGCCGTCCGCGCCGCGGGCCAGGTGCGCGTAGGAGTTGCGGCGCAGCTCGCCGGGCAGCTTGGCGATGTTGCGCGGCTGCCAGTTGACCGCCGACGTGGAGTGCTCCATCAGCAGCCACGGCCGCCCGCCGGCCAAACCGCGCACCAGGTCCGCGGAGTAGGCCAGGTCGATGTGCCGCTCGGCGTCCTCACCGCGGGTGTAGTGGTCGTTGGAGACGAAGTCGACCTCGGCGGCCCACTTCCAGTAGTCCAGCCCGGAGAACCCGGCGGCCATGAAGTTCGTGGTCACCGGCACGTCCGGGGTGACCTCGCGCAGCACGTCCCGCTCGGCCTTGAACAGCTCCAGCAGGGCGTCGGAGGAGAACCGGTCGAAGTCCAGCAGCTGGCCCGGGTTGTGCGAGGTGGGCGTGGCGCGCGGCGGCAGGATCTGCTCCCACGAGGTGTAGTGCTGGCTCCAGAACGCCGTGCCCCAGGCTTCGTTCAGCGCGTCCAGCGTCCCGTGGCGGGCGCGCAGCCAGGCCCGGAACGCCACCGCGCACCGGTCGCAGTAGCAGCGGGGGACGTGGCAGCCGTACTCGTTGTTGACGTGCCACGCGGCCGGCGCCGGGTGGTCGCGGTACCGCTCGGCCAGCGCGCGGGCCAGCGCCACGGCCTTGGCCCGGTAGACCGGCGAGCTCGGGCAGTACGACTGGCGCGAGCCGTGCGAGAGGCGGACGCCGTCGGCGGTCTCCGGCAGCACCTCCGGGTACGCGGTGGTCAGCCACGGCGGCGGCGCGGCGGTCGCGGTGGCCAGGTCGACCCGGATGCCGCCCGCGTGCAAACGGTCCAGCACGCGGTCCAACCAGCCGAACTCGTACCGGCCCTCTTCCACTTCCAGCAGGGCCCACGAGAAGATCGCCACGCTCACCAGGTTCACGCCGGCCCGGCGCATGAGCTCGACGTCGTCGTCCCACACGTCCTCCGGCCACTGCTCGGGGTTGTAGTCGGCGCCCCAGGCGAGGCCGCGCACGCGGGTGGGCCAAGTCGTCATGACGCAAGAGTGGTCGATTTAGCACGAAAACGTCAACACAGTCCAACAACAACCGTCGGATAGCTTGACTTTTCGTGTGGCCGACACCACATTGTGAGTCCTCTTGTTGACTCTTTGTTCACTTGGCCATCGCCGAGTGTCACCCGGAGGAGCGACGATGACGAGGTTCTCCGCCAGCCCCCACCCCCTGCTGGGCCGCCGTGCCCTGCTGAAGGCGATCGTCGCGGGTGCGGGCGTCGCCGCCGTGCCCGGCCTCGCCGCGTGCGGCTCCGACGGCGGGGGCGCCGCCACCGACGCGGTGTCGTTCGGCAACAACCAGTCCGACCAGGTGCCGAAGGACGCGATCACCGCCGTGCTGAAGGCGTTCGAGGGCGAGTCGGGCCTCAAGGTCGCCATCAACACCAAGCAGCACGAGCAGTACCAGGAGCAGATCAACAACTACCTCCAGGGCAAGCCGGACGACGTGCTGTCCTGGTTCGCGGGCTACCGCATGCGGTTCTTCGCCGAGAAGGGCCTGACCGGCGACCTCAGCGAGGTGTGGTCCAAGGTCTCCGGGGGCTACGAGCCCGCGCTGAAGGAGGCGTCCACCGCCTCGGACGGCAAGCAGTACCTGATCCCGTTCGTGCAGTACCCGTGGGGCGTGTTCTACCGCAAGAGCGTCTGGCGGCAACGAGGGTACGAACAGCCGAAGACGCTGGACGAGCTCGTCGCGCTGTCCACGAGGATGCAGGCCGACGGCCTCGTGCCCATCGCGTTCGCGCAGAAGCAGGGCTGGCCCGGCATGGGCACGTTCGACCAGCTCAACTTCCGCATCAACGGCTACCGGTTCCACGTCGACCTGATGGCCGGCAAGGAGGACTGGCAGGGGCCGAAGGTGCGGGAGGTGTTCGACACCTGGAAGCGGCTGCTGCCGTTCCACCAGGAGAACGCGCTGGGCCGCGAGTGGCAGGAGGCCGCTCAGGCGTTGCAGCAGGGCAAGGCGGGCATGTACCTGCTCGGCTCGTTCGTGGCCCAGCAGTTCAAGGGCCCCGACCTGGACGACCTGGACTTCTTCCCGTACCCCGAGATCAACCCCGAGCACGGGCAGGACACCGTGGAAGCGCCGATCGACGGCTTCATGATGTCCCGCAAACCCGGCAACCCCGAAGGCGCGCGCAAGCTGCTGGAGTACCTGTCCACGCCCGCCGCGCAGCTGGCCTACCTCAAGGCCGACCCGAGCCAGATCCCCACGTCCAGCAAGGCCGACACGTCCGGCTACACCCCGTTGCAGAAGAAGTCGGCCCAGGTCATCAAGGACGCGGCGCACGTCACGCAGTTCCTCGACCGCGACACCGACCCGCGCTTCGCCAGCGACGCGGCGACCAACGGGCTCAACGCGTTCCTCCAGAACCCCGACGACCTCGACTCGATCCTCAAGGGCATGGCCGACCAGGCGAAGACGATCTTCTCGGAGTGACGGAGTGACCGCCTTGGAATCCCCCGCGAAGCCCGCCGGGACGTCGGCCCCCTCCCCGACGTCCCGGCGCGGCAGGCGCCGCCGCGCCACCGCGCTCGCCCCGCGCGACAAGCTCGTGCTCGGGCTGATGCTCGGCGTCCCGTCGCTGCTGCACCTCGCGCTGGTGTGGGTGCCCGCGCTCGGCTCGGTCGGGCTGTCGTTCAGCTCGTGGGACGGCATCGGCGGGTTCGCCGACATCGAGTGGGTCGGCTTCCGGAACTACGTCGACATCTTCACCCGGTACCCGCGGTTCTGGCCCGCGCTCCAGCACAACCTGATCTGGCTGCTGTTCCTGCTCGTCGTGCCGACCGTCGCCGGGCTGCTGCTGGCCGTGCTGCTGGACCGGCAACTGCGGTTCGGGCGGATCTACCAGAGCGCGCTGTACCTGCCGATGGTGCTGTCGCTGGCGTTGGTCGGGTTCATCTGGCAGCTCATCTACCAGCCCGAGCACGGGCTGCTGAACAACGTGCTCGGCACGGCGTCGACCGACCCGGTGAACTGGCTGGGCGACCCCGACATCAACCTGTACGCGGTGCTGGTGGCGGCCGGGTGGCGGCACACCGGGTACGTGATGCTGCTGTACCTGGCCGGGCTGAAGTCGGTGGACCCGGCGTTGAAGGAAGCCGCCGCGCTGGACGGCGCGAACGCGTGGCAGACGTTCTTCCGGGTCACGTTCCCGGTGCTCAGGCCGGTGAACGTGGTGGTGCTCGTGGTCACCGTGATCGAAGGCCTGCGGGCGTTCGACATCGTGTACGTGATCAACAAGGGGCGCAACGGGCTGGAGCTGCTGTCCGTGCTCGTGACCGACAACATCATCGGCGAGTCGAGCCGGATCGGGTGGGGGTCGGCGCTGGCCGTCGTCCTGCTGCTGATCTCGCTCGGGTTCATCGTCACCTACCTGTTCCAGGTGTTCCGCGAGGAGGAACGGACGTGAGGTTCGCTGTCCGGCCGGCGCGCGTCGCCCTGCACGTCTTCCTGGTCCTCACGTGCCTGACGACCCTCGCGCCGCTGCTGTGGGCCCTGTACGCGTCGCTGCGGACGTACGACGACACCGCGCGCAACGGGTACTTCTCCGTCGCCGAGAGCCTGACGTTCGACAACTTCACGGCCGCGTGGACGCAGGCGGACCTGCCGCACTACTACCTCAACACGCTGCTCGTGACGCTGCCCGCGCTCGTGCTCGTGCTGCTGCTGAGCTCGATGGTGGCGTACGGCGTGTCGCGGTACAGCTTCCGGTTCAACGTGGCGCTGCTGGTGCTGTTCACGGCGGGGAACCTGCTGCCGCAGCAGGTGATCGTGACGCCGCTGTACCGGCTGTACCTGCTCACCCCGCTGCCGTCGTGGTTGAGCGACAGCGGGGTGCTGCTGGACTCGCAGCTCGGGCTGGTGCTGATCCACGTGGCGTTCCAGTCCGGGTTCTGCGTGTTCGTGCTGAGCAACTACATGAAGACGATCCCGCACGAGCTCGGCGAGGCCGCGCGCGTCGACGGCGCCGGCGTGTTCCGGCAGTACTGGCAGGTGATCCTGCCCCTGTGCCGCCCGGCGCTGGCGGCCCTGGCGACGTTGGAGTTCACGTGGATCTACAACGACTTCCTGTGGGCGCTCGTGCTGATCCAGACCGGTGACAAGATGCCGATCACGTCCGCCCTGCAGAACTTGAAGGGCACGTTCTTCGTGGACAACAACCTGGTGGCCGCGGGCTCCCTGCTCGTCGCCCTGCCGACCCTGGTCGTGTTCTTCACCCTGCAACGCCAGTTCATCGGCGGCCTGACCCTCGGTTCCACCAAGGGTTAGGCCGTTGGGGTGTTCCGCGACACCGGCGGTATCCAGGTCCGCCGGCGGTGATCCATGTCCGAGGAAGCGGTCACCCGTCGAGAGGACGTCCCATGCTCGCCCGCCGGATCCTGGTCGCCTGCGCCGCCGCGACAGCCGTCGGCTTCGCGGTGGCACCGCCCGCGCAGGCCACCTCGGCCACGCTCTACGCCGAGGTGGACGAGCTCGCCGCGGAGCTGAACTCCCTGGCGTGGCCGGGGCAGGACACCTACAACCACTACCCCGGTGAGCTGGGGCACCCGGACGGGGCGTCGACCGTCGTGTGGGGCACGCCGGGCAGTCCTACCACGTACGAGAGCAAGTCCAAGTGCGCCCCCTTGGTCACCCTGGCGTTGCGGCACACGTTCGCGTGGGCCACCGATGGCTATTTCACGGCCGAGTTCGGCAGCACCAGCCCCACCTCGGCGCAGTACTACGACGGGCTGCTGGCGGGCGCGGACCACTTCACGACCAAGACGACGGTGCCGAGCCTGGTCCGGGGTGACGTCATCGCGGTCAAGTACACCGACTCCGCGGGCGGCACCGGTGACGCGACCGGCCACATGATGGTCGTCGCCGGCACGCCGCAGCTCTACAACCGTGACGGCAACGCCTCGACCCGCGAGTACGCCGTGCCGGTGATCGACAGCACCAAGGAGCCGCACGGCGTGCCCAGCACGTGGGCCGGGTCGCCGGTGCACCTGTTCCCGGACACGCGCCGGGTGGGCACCACCGAGTACACCGGCGTCGGCCGCGGGTGGGTCTTCGTCAGCACCGGGTCCGACGACGTGCCGACCGGCCACTGGTGGGGCCCGAACGAGAACGTGACGACCCAGTACAAGCCGACCTCCACCCGCCCCCTGCTCTTCGCCACCCTCCCCTAACCCGAGCGTCGAACCTCCAGGCCCCGCGTGTCGAACGCTCAGGCCCCGAGTGTCGAACGCTCAGGACCCCTGCATTCACCATTCGCGTACCCCTCGGTCGACGCGAATGTGGAACTCGGGGGTCCTGAGCGTTCGACACTCGGGACCTGGAGGTTCGACACGCGGGGTCTGAGCGTTCGACACTCGGGACCTGGGGGTTCGACTCACGGGTGGGGGGTGGGGCGGCCCGGGAGGCGGAGGGTGAACATGGCGCCGCCCTCGGGGGCGCGGCCCACGTAGGCCAGGCCGCCGTGGCGTTCGGCGACCTGCTTGACGATCGCCAGGCCGAGGCCGGAGCCGGGGAGGGTGCGGGCTTCGGACGAGCGGTAGAAGCGCTCGAAGACGTGGGGCAGGTCGGCGTCGGCGATGCCGGGGCCCGAGTCCGCGACCTCGACGACCGCGCTGCCGTCGCCCAACTGCTTCAACGACAGCCGCACGACACCGCCCGTCGGGCTGAACTTGACCGCGTTGTCCAGCAGGTTCAGCACGGCCCGCTCCAACGCGCTGGAATCACCCAACAACGACCACGGCTGCACCTCCACGACGAAGTCCACGTCGGACGCACGCCGCTTGGCCCGGTCCAGCGCGCGCTCCACCACCTCGACCAGGTCCACCGGCTCGTGCACGACCTGCGGCGCGTCCTCGCGCGCCAGCTCCACCAGGTCCCCGATCAACGTGGTCAGCTCGTCCAGCTGCGCCCGCACGTCGGCGTTGATCTCCGCCTTGTCCTCGTCGGACAACGTCGGCGCGTCCGGCCGCTCGGACGCCAGCAGCAGCTCCAGGTTCGTCCGCATCGACGTCAACGGCGTGCGCAGCTCGTGCCCGGCGTCGGCGACCAGCCGCCGCTGCCGCTCCTGCGACTCCGCCACCGCGCCCAGCATCGCGTTGAACCGCTGCGACAACAGCGCCAGCTCGTCGTCACCCGACACCGGGATCGGCCGCAGGTCACCGGTCATCGCGACCCGCTCGGTGGCCTCGGTCAACCGCTGAACGGGCCGCAGCCCGGTCCGCGCCACCGCCGTCCCCGCCACCGCCGCGACCAGCACGCCCATCCCGCTGATCACGAACAGCACCACGGACAGCTTGCCGAGCGTCACGTTCAACGGCTTGGTGGACTGGGCGATCAGCATCGCCTGCCCGTCGCCGTACGGCACCGCGATCACCCGGAAGTCGGTGCGCAGGTCGGTCCAGATGTTCTCCAGCCGCGACCCGCGCGCCACGTCGAGGTCGGCGGGCTGCGTGGGCGGCGCGATCGTGCCCTTCGGGTAGAGGATCTGACCGCTCACGTCCAGCACGCCGATCCGGATGTCACCCGCCGCCAGGAACGCGCCGGGGATCTCGGTGACGTCGTTGTTGACCTTCGGCGCGTTCACCGCGGCCTGGGCGCGCTGCCGCAGGTTCTCGTCCATCTGGTCGTGCAGGTTCTGGCTCACGGTCATGTACGCGCCGAGCGACACGACGGCGACGGCCCCGGCCACGCAGAACGCGGCCAGCAGGGTCACCCGGGCCCGCAGCGACACCCGCTGGAGCCGCCCGTTGGCGGCACCGATCACGGAGGGGTCTCCCGCAGCACGTAGCCGACACCGCGCACGGTGTGCAGCAGCCGGGTCTCACCCTCGGCCTCGGTCTTGCGCCGCAGGTAGCCGACGTAGACCTCCAGCGCGTTGCCCGAGGTGGGGAAGTCGTAGCCCCACACGTCCTCCAGGATGCGGCCGCGGGTCAACACCTGCTTGGGGTGCGCCAGGAACAGCTCCAGCAGGGCGAACTCGGTCCGGGTGAGGCTGATCGGCCGGTCGCCGCGCCGCACGTCCCGGGTGCCCGGGTCGAGCTCCAGGTCGGCGAACCGCAGCACCGCGCCCGCGGGCTCCTCGGCGTCGGACGCCGCCCGCCGCAGCAACGCGCGCAGCCGCGCCAGCAGCTCCTCCAGCGCGAACGGCTTGGGCAGGTAGTCGTCGGCGCCCGCGTCCAGCCCGGACACCCGGTCCGACACCGCGTCCCGGGCGGTGAGCACGAGGATCGGCAGGTCGTCACCGGTGCTGCGCAGCCGGCGGCACACCTCCAACCCGTCGAGCCTGGGCATCATCACGTCCAGCACCATGGCGTCCGGGCGCTGGGCGATGACGGATTCGAGGGCCTGCTGGCCGTCGCCGGCTAGGTCGACCTGGTAGCCGTTGAACTGCAGTGAGCGGCGGAGCGACTCACGCACGGCCCGGTCGTCGTCGACAACGAGGATGCGCATGTGGGTCAGTCTTGCCCCTGGTCCTGAGAGCCGCCTGAGAAGCCGGTGTGAGCTACCCGTCAAGTTTGCGGGCCACCGGGGCGTTCCAGCGCCGCCACAGCGCCAGCAGCCGCAGGCCGACGATGACCACCGACCCGACCAGCGTCACCGGCACGGCGGGCAGGCCGAGGTAATCGCCGAACGCCACCACCACCGCGCCGCACAGCGCGGCCACCGCGTAGATCTCCCGGCGCAGGACCAGCGGGATCTCCCGCAGCAGCACGTCGCGCAGCGCGCCGCCGCCGATGCCGGTGGTCATCCCGACCAGGCAGGCCGCGTAGGGCGGCGCGCCGAGCCCGAGCGCGGTGGTGGTGCCGGCCGTGACGAACAGGCCGAGCCCGATCGCGTCCAGCAGCAGGACCGCCCGCCGCAGCTTGGCCACGGTCGGGTGAAACCAGAAGACCACCAGTCCGGTGACGCCCGCGACGGCCAGGTAGGGCCAGCTCACCAACGCCGCCGGCGGGTGCACGCCGAGCAGCACGTCCCGGATGATCCCGCCGCCGAGCGCGGTGGTCAGGGCCAGCACGATGACGCCGAACACGTCCAGCCGCGCCCGCACCGCGGCGACCGCCCCGGAGGCGGCGAACGCGGCGATGCCGACCAGTTCCAGGGCGTCGAGCAGCACGGCTGGTCAGGTTAGAACCAGTCCGCCAAACGCGGGACGCCAGGTGCCCCGACCAGCCGGTCGAGCAGCGCGCCGTCGCCGTCGAGCAGGCCGGCGCGGCGCAGCGCGTGGCTGTCGTGCAGCCCGCTGAACCACGGCCCGAGCGCCCGCGCGTGCAGCCGCACGGCACCGCTGCCACCGGGTTCGACGCGCACCGCGCCGTCCTCCACCACCAGCCGCTGCCGCCCGGCGTGCCACGGCGCGTGCTCGTCGACCACGTCCAGGTCCACCGCGGCGGGCTTCAGCCACGCCGCCGCGGGCCACCCGCGTGCCGCCACGGCCGCGGGCAGGTCCACCACCCTCAGCAGCCACACCGACGTGGTCACGGTGTGCTCGATCGCCCGGTTCGCCAGCAGGCCGGTCACAGCCGGGTCGGTCACCCGCACCCGCGCCCGGTCCAGCACCCCGGCCCAGCTGCCCAGTTGCCGCAACAGCCCCAGTTGCGTCACCCGGTCCCGCCCGACCAGGTCGTACACCCGCAGGCCGTCCCGGCTGCGCGAGGCCGTGAGGTAGCCGCGCACCTCGCCGTCGTGACCGGGCACCACCGACACCACGTCGAGCCGGAGCACGTCGGCCACGTCGACGGCGGGCGCGCTGCGGTCGACCAACCCGTTCACCGTGGACGCCAGGTCGGTGTAGCAGGCGTGCAGCGCCGTGAGGTCGCCCTCCTCGGCGGGCCGGGTCGCGACCGGCTCACCGGCGGGCATCCGGTCCAGCGGGAACTCCAGCCACTCGAACACGCCGCCCGCGTCCCAGCCGCGCGACCGGTAGACCGCCGGCACGGTCGCGTACAGCGCGGACACCGCCTGCCCGCGTTCCCGCATGTCCCGCAGGGCCGCGTCCAGCAGCGCCCCGCCCACGCCGCGGCCCCGGGCCGAGGGGTCGACGGCCACCCCGCCGACCCCGCCCATGGGCACGGTCGACCCGCCCCAGAACTGGTGGAACTGCGTGATCGTCAGCACGCCCGCCGCCCGCCCGTCCAGCTCGGCCAGCAGCCCGCGCCGACCCGGCTTCGCCGACGGCTCGCCGACGCCGCCGAACGCCACCCGGCGCAACCGGTCGGCCTGCTCGACGTCGTCGGCGCTCAGCTCGCGAACCCGCACGGGTTCCTGCTTACCAGGTGAAGAACCCCTGGCCGGTCTTGCGCCCGAGGTGTCCGGCCGCGACCTTCTCCCGCAGCAGCGCGGGCGGCTCGAACCGGGGCCCGAGCTCGGCCGCCAGGTGCTCGGCGATGGCCAGCCGGACGTCCAGCCCGACCAGGTCGGTCAGCCGCAGCGGGCCCATCGGCCAGCCGTAGCCCAGCCGCATCCCGGTGTCGACGTCCTCGGCGCTCGCGACGCCCTCTTCGAGCATCCGGATCGCCTCCATGCCGACCGCGACCCCGAGCCGCGACGTGGCGAACCCGGGCGCGTCCCGCACCTCGATCACGGTCTTGCCCAGCTCCTCGGCCCAGCCGCGGACCCGCGCCACCACGTCGGCGGCCACCCCGGCGTGGTGCACGAGCTCGACGAGCTGCTGCACGGGCACCGGGTTGAAGAAGTGCATGCCCAGCACCCGCTCGCCGGGCAGCCCCTCGGCCAGCGCGGAGATCGACAACGACGACGTGTTCGACGCCAGCACCGCGTCCGGGCACGCCGACGCGGCCTCGGCGAGCACCCGCCGCTTCAGCCCCAGGTCCTCGGGCACGGCCTCCACGACCAGGGCCGCACCCCGGCCGACCTGCGTGTCCAGCCGTTCGACCACGGTCAGGCGCCGGAGCAGGTCGTGCGGCACGGCGTCCAGCTTGCCGCGCTCCGCGGCCTTGGCCAGCGACGCCTCGACGGCCCGCCGCGCGGCCGACGCCCGGTCCGCGCCCGCCTCCACCAGCACCACGTCGTGCCCGCCGGCCAGGAGCAGGTGGGCGACACCGGCGCCCATCGTGCCGCCGCCGATCACCACCGCGATCATCAGGCCACGACCTCCGCGGCGACCATGGCGACCAGCTCGACGCCGCCGATCTCGGCCAGGTTCGCGCCCGCCGCCTGCCACTCGGGCGTGCGGAAGGCGTCCTTCATCGCGTCGGCGGACTCGAAGTACATCTCGGCCACGATGTGCAGCTCGTGCTCGCCGAGGAAACCGGGCACGAAGACGCGCGTGACCTTGGCCACCTCGGCGCGGAGCAGGCCCGGCGTCCGCTCGACCAGCGGCAGGTGCGACGCGAAGTAGGCCTCGTCGAACGCCTCGACGTCGGCGGGCTTCCGGTACAGGGCGACGTACTTGACCATGTGACACCTTCCGTCCGGTTTCGCCTGGGAATGTAACACCGGCACGATGGACGGGTGCGGATCATCCTGCTGCGCCACGGACAGAGCCTGGGCAACGTCGACGAGTTGGCGTACTGCCGCATCCCCGACCACGCCCTACCCCTCACGGAGCTGGGCGAACAGCAGGCCCGCGCCGCCGGGCCGCGGATCAGGGACCTCCTCGACGGCGGCCCGGTGGCGGTCTACGTCAGCCCGTACGTGCGGACCAGGGCCACCCTGCGCAACCTCGAACTCGGCGACCGGGTGGAGCGCACGGTCGCCGAGCCGAGGCTGCGCGAGCAGGACTGGGGCAACCTCCAGGACCCCGTGCAGCAGGAGGTGCTCAAGCACCAGCGGCACGCGTTCGGGCACTTCTTCTTCCGGCTGCCCAACGGCGAGTCCGGCGCGGACGTGGACGACCGCCTGGCCGCGTTCCTGACCGACCTGGAGACCCGGATGCAGGACCCGGCCCACCCCACCACGGCGCTCGTCGTCTCGCACGGCCTCACGATCCGGCTGCTGTGCCGCCGCCTGTTCGGCTGGAGCATCGAGCTGTTCGAGTCCCTGTCGAACCTGGAGACGTGCGAGCACCGCGTCCTGACCCGCGAGGACGGGACCTGGCGCCTGGACCGCCCGTTCGACCAGTGGCGGGCGTCCCCGGACGGCGAGACCCAGGGACCGCTCGCCTAGCCCGGCACGACCTCCGCGACCACGCACACCACGTCGTCCGGGACCGCCGCCCGCGTCGGCCGGCCCGGACGGCCGGTGCGAGCACGCCGACGGTCACCGGCTCCGCGCGGCCCGACCGGGACCACCGTGCGGCTTCACCCGGGGTGGAGGTCACCCCACCGCGGAATCCACAACGGACGCCGACCGGTCGCGCACCAGACCGCTGAGCGACACGGCCGCCGCGACCGCCAGCACGGCCAGCGCGGGCCAGTCCGCCACCAGGTGCCCCTCGTCACCGACCACGAAGCTGCCGTACAAGCCCCAGCACTGCACCGCCGTGAGCGCCGCGCCGGCGACCGTCGTCCACCACGACACCACCGCCACCACGACCACCAGCAGCAGGAGGGCGAACACCGGCCAACTCCCCGCGAGCGCGGTCACCACCACGCCGCCCGCGAAACCCAGCGCGGACCCGTGCACCGTTCCGACCATGACCGGCCATTCAACGCCCGGTTGAGACGCACACCACCCTCTCCGGGGCAGGTTCACCGGATCGCGTGAGGCACGATCGTCCGAATGAGCTTCTACGACGTCGTGCACCGCCGGAGGGACACCAGGGGCGAGTTCACCGGCGCCCCGATCCCGCCGGACGTGCTGCGCCGGGTGCTCACCGCCGCGCACGCCGCGCCCAGCGTGGGCCTGTCCCAGCCGTGGGACTTCATCGTCGTGCGCGACGAGCACACCCGCCGCGCGTTCCGCGACCACGTCCACGCCGAGCGCAGCGTGTTCGCCTCCGAGCTGGACCCGCGCCAGGCCGAGCTGTTCGCCCGGATCAAGGTCGAGGGCATCCTGGAGTCCACCCTGGGCGTGGTCGTCACCTACGACCCCGACCGCGGCTCGCCGGCCGTCCTCGGCCGGCACGCGATCGCCGACGCCGGCCTGTACTCGGTGTGCCTGGCCATCCAGAACCTGTGGCTGGCCGCCACCGCCGAGGGCCTGGGCGTCGGCTGGGTCAGCTTCTACCGCGAGGACGTGCTGCGCCGGCTGCTGGACATCCCCCAGCCGCTGCGCCCGGTGGCCTGGCTGTGCGTCGGCCCGGTCGACTGCCTGCCCGACACCCCCGACCTCGAACGGCACGGCTGGCGCAACCGGTTGCCCTTGGAGGAAGTCCTGCACGAGGAGCGGTACACACGACGTTCGGGCCGGTAGCCTGTGGTAGCCGTGCCGGCGGCGAGCGGTCCCGCGTACCCGCCTCGCCGAGTCGGAATGGAGTGTCAGCACGAGTGGAGCAGGCAACCGGACAGGTCCCGCAACTCGACCTTGAGGTCAAGGCGTTGCTGAACGCTGGCCGCCTGCCGGAGGCCAACACCCTGTTCGACCAGGTCGTCGGCCGCGTTCCACCGGGCGCCGACCGCTGGCAGCGCTCCGCCGTGCTGGTCAACCGCGCCAAGCTGGCCTGGCGGCTCGGCCGCATCCCGCTGGCCCTGGAGCTGGCCGCCGAGGGCTGGACCGACCTGGACGGCGAGCACGCCGACAACCCCGCCGCCGCCCGGGCCATGCACGCCCTCGCCTACCTGCTGGAAGGCATCGGCAACCGCCGCGCCGCCGTGGACATGCTCCGCCTGTCCGTCCAGGTGGCCCGCCGCGCCGCCGAGACCGATCCCGCCGCCGTCGAGGTCCTGGGTCACTGCCTGCAGGGCCTGGGCGGCACGCTGAACTTCCGCGCGATCTCCTCCGACCCCGACCGTGCCCCGGCGATCTTCGAAGAAGCCCGCGGCCACCTCAAGGAAGGCCTCGAACTGGCCCGCGACGAACAGATGCGCCGCGCCCTCCTCGCCGCCTACAGCCGCTCGCTGGCCGGCGTCGGCGAACTGGACCAGGCCGAGGAGAGCGCCCAGGAGGCACTGCGCCAAGCCCAGGAAGCCGGCGACAAGTGGGCCTCCGCCGTCGCGAGTTGGGTCCTCGCCGTCGTGCGCCGCGAACAGGGCGACCTGGTCCCCGCCCGCACGCTGGCCAGCCGCGCCGTCGCCGCCTCGGAGTCCATCAACGACCCCTCCCTGCTGCTGCGGTTCTCCCTGGACCTGGCCGACATCTGCGCCGAGATGGGCGACCACGTGGGCGAGGCCACCGCGCTGCGCTGCTCCGTCGCGGCCGGGCGCACCGCCACCGAGACCCTCCAGGAAGGACTGGGACAGGCCCTCGAACAACGCCGGGTGGCCGTCCAGGCCCAACGCCTGGCCGTCGCCGCCCAGGAAGCCGCCGCCCGCGACCCCCTGACCGGCCTGGCGAACCGCCTCGGCCTGGAACGCGCCGCCGCCGGCCTGCTGGAGAACACCGCCGCCCGCGGCCGCGTCCCCTGGCTGGTCCTGGTCGACGTCGACCGCTTCAAGGGCGTGAACGACGACGCCGGCCACGCCGCCGGCGACGCCACCCTGCGCGAGATCGCCCAACTCCTGCGCCGCGAGTGCCGCGCCGCCGACCTCGTCGCCCGCTGGGCAGGCGACGAGTTCGTCGTCCTCCTGGGGGACCAGGGCGGCACCACCCCGGAAGTGGGCCCGACCGTCGCCGAGCGCATCCGCGCCGCCGTCGACAGCCACGACTGGACCGTCGTCCTGGGCACCACCCGCCGCCCGACCGTGAGCATCGGCGTCGCCGCCGGACCGGCCAAACTGGACCAACTCTTCGCCGCCGCCGACATGGCCCTCTACCGCGCCAAGCGCCACGGCCGCAACCGCGTCGAAGTCGAACCCCACCCGATCGTCCCGGAGACCATCTCCGGCAACTGACCCCACCGGCCCCGCGAAGAACCGGGCCCGGAGGCTCGATGTGGCATGGGGCCCGTGCAGGCCCATGCCACATCGAGCCGGAGCCGAGCCGCGACCGCGCGCCCCGAACCGGGACCTACGCGATCAGCCCACCCCGGAACGCGACCAACGCCGCCTGCACCCGGTTCACCGCCCCGATCTTGCCCAACACCGACGACACGTACCCCTTCACCGTCGCCTCGGACAAGTGCAACGTCCCACCGATCTCCGCGTTCGACATGCCCTGTCCGATCAGGACCAACACCTCACGCTCCCGTTCGGACAACGACGCCAGCAGCCGCCGAGCCGGCTCGGCCGCCCGCTCGCCGTCCGCGACCGCCGCCAGCACCCGCGCGGCCACACCGGGGTCGAGCACCGCGCCACCCACCGCGAGGTCGCGCACGGCCCGGACCAGCTGCTCCGGTTCGGTGTCCTTCAACAGGAACCCGGACGCGCCCAGCCGCAACGCCTCCGACACGTACTCGTCCACGTCGAACGTGGTCAGCATGGCGATCTTCGGCGGGTCCGGGATGGCGCGCAGCCTGCGCAACGCCATCAACCCGTCGGACGACCGCATCCGGATGTCCAGCAGCACGACGTGCGGGCGGTGCCGGCGGGCCAGGTCGGCCACCAGGTGCCCGTCGTCGCATTCGGCCACGACTTCCATGTCGCCTGCGCTGCTGAGGATCATGCGAAGGCCGGACCGGACGAGGTCTTCGTCATCGGCCAGCATCACCTTGATCACGACGCCTCCCCGCGTTGGCGTTTCGTGTTCGTACTCGTTCAGCCTCGCGCACGAACACGCAAGCTGACGTTAATTCACCGTTATCTCACCACGACCGGGGGCGGGTTCAGCCTGTTCACAGTTGCCAGGACATCGTCGCCGCCGTTCACGCCACGCCCAACACCTGCGCGACTTCCTGACGCAACCTCGGCAGCAGGGCGTAGAGCCGGTCGCCCGGGCAGAGGGTGTCCCGGTAGTCCCGGTGGCCCTGGATCGCCGTCGGCGGTATGCCGTACTGCTCGCACGTGTAGACGCAGAACGACACCAATGAGTCCCACTGCAACTTCGGCGGCTCCACGTCCATGTAGAGGCCTTCGTTCTCGATTCCGATGGCGGCCGTGTTCTGGCCGGGGCAGTGCGCGCCGACCACCACCCGGTCGCCCGCCCGCAGCGCGGCCAGGCTGCCGTGCCTGCCCTCCATCAGGAACCCGCCGCGGCTGTTGGTGAAGTGCTGGCCGGAGTCGATCCAGCCGTTGGTGTCCATGTGCAGGTTCTGAATCCACTTCGCGTTCGCGTACGCGGCCGCTTGCGAGTAGTCGGTGACGTTGGCCGACGCGGTGTGGTGGACGAGGATCCGCACCGGCCGCTCGTTCACAACGCTCGTCGGCTGCGCCGGCGGCCTCGCGCCCCAGTCGGCGCAGCCGCGGATGGGCAGTACGGGCGATCCGAGCGCCGGGGAAGCGCCCAACCCGGCCAGCACCCCGGCACCGGCGAGCCCGGTGAGCAGCGATCGACGTCGCATCATGTGAATGTTTTTCCCAACATCGCCATTACACGTCAAGCACCCACACCCGATCGATGGAACCCGGCCGACGGGACCCCTCGCCCGCCACCCACGAACGCGAAGGTCTTTCGCGAATCTGTAACCAGCCAGTAACGTGCGTCACACGATCCCTGCCTGGAAGGAGCTTCGCGTCATGCGGAGAGCCGCCCGATCGCTAGCCGTGGTCGCACTCCTCACCGCCGCGGCCGTCACCGTCCCCGCCTCCCCCGCCACCTCCCAGACCCCCGCCTCACCCGTCCGAACCACCGCGTTCGCCCCGGACGACCACTGCCTCGGCCAGTGCCACGACGTGCTGCCACCCGGCCAGAACGGCAACGCGACCCTCGCCGAGATCCTGGCCCACCGCGCCCTCGGCACCCGCCCGGCCCACTCGGCGGACCAGCTGGGCCGCTACGACTCGCTCGTTTCCGGGTACGGCGGCCTGACCAACGACCAGCTCGGCCGGTTCTTCAACGACGCCTCGTTCGGCGTCCCGGCCGACCAGGTCGAGAGCACGATCAAGCCGCGCGCCGACGTCACGATCGTGCGCGACAAGGCCCTCGGCATGCCGCACATCTACGGGACGACCCGTTCCGGCACCGAGTTCGGCGCCGGCTACGCCGCCGCGCAGGACCGGCTGTGGCTGATGGACCTGTTCCGGCACCTCGGCCGCGGCCGGCTGTCCGGGTTCGCCGGCGGGGCCGAGGGCAACCGGGCGCTGGAGCAGAGCTTCTACAGCCAGATCCCGTACACCGAGGCCGACCTCCAGGCGCAGATCGACCAGGTGGCCGCGCAGGGGCCGCGCGGCGCGCAGGCGTTGCAGGACGTCAAGGACTACATCGCGGGCATCAACGCCTACCTCACCACCTCCGTGAACAACCGCACGTTCCCGGGCGAGTACGTGCTGACCGGGCACGCCGACGCGATCACCAACTGGAACGACATCAAGCCGTTCCAGCCGACCGACCTGGTCGCGATCGCCGCCGTGGTGGGCGGGTTGTTCGGCGCGGGCGGCGGCGGCGAGGTGCAGAACGCGCTCGTCAAGCTCGCCGCCCAGAACAAGTACGGCGCGACGGTGGGCGACCGGGTCTGGCGGTCGTTCCGCGAGCAGAACGACCCGGAAGCCGTGCTGACCCTCCACAACGGACAGCGCTTCCCCTACGGCACCACACCGTCGTCACCCCAAGGTGTGGCGCTCCCGGACGACGGCGTGGTCACCCCCGAGCCCATGGTGTTCGACCAAACGACCACAGCGTCCTCCACAGTGGACACTCCGCCGGACCTCGAACCGCTCAAGGGGCTCTTCGCCGACGGCGTCCTCCCCCGCGACCTGCTCACCAAGAAGCACGGCATGTCCAACGCCCTGGTGGTCTCCGGAGCGCACACCGACACCGGCAACCCGGTCGCCGTCTGGGGCCCGCAGACCGGCTACTTCGCCCCGCAGCTGCTGATGCTGCAGGAACTGCACGGCCCCGGGTTGCGGGCACGCGGCGTGTCGTTCGCCGGCGTGTCGATGTACGTGCAGCTCGGCCGCGGCATCGACTACTCGTGGAGCGCGACGTCGGCCGGTCAGGACATCACCGACACCTACGCCGTCGAGCTGTGCGAGCCGTCCGGCTCCGCGCCCACCGCGAACTCGCTGCACTACCGCTACCACGGCCAGTGCCTGCCGATGGAACGCCTGGAGCGCAGGAACTCCTGGAAGCCGACGGTCGCCGACCCGACGCCCGCCGGGTCGTACACCCTGGTCATGCACCGCACCAAGTACGGCCTGGTGCAGAGCCGCGCCAAGGTCGACGGGAAGTTCGTCGCGTACACCTCGCTGCGCTCCACCTACCTGCACGAGGTCGACTCGATCATCGGGTTCCAGGAGTTCAACGACCCCGACGCGATCAAGTCGGCCGCGGACTTCCAGCGCGCGGCCGAGCACGTCGGGTACGCGTTCAACTGGTTCTACGTGGACTCCCGCGACACCGCGTACTTCAACTCGGGCGCGAACCCGGTGCGCAAGGCGACCGTCGACCCGCACCTGCCGGTGAAGGCGGAACCCGCCTACGAGTGGGAGGGCTGGAACGCCGACCGCAACACGGCGACGTACACGCCGTTCGCACAGCACCCCAACTCGATCAACCAGGACTACTACATCAGCTGGAACAACAAGCAGGCGCAGGACTACTCCGCGTCCGGCTACGGCATGGGATCGGTGCACCGCGGCGACCTGCTGGACGACCGCGTGCGGCGGCTGATCGCCGACGGCAAGGTCTCCCGCTCCTCGCTCACCAAGGCCATGGCCGAAGCCGGCGTGGCCGACCTGCGCGCCGAACAGGTCCTCCCCGACCTGCTGCGGGTCCTCGACACCGCGCCGATCACCGACCCGGCGCTCGCCGCCGCCGTCACCAAGCTGCGCGACTGGCTGCGATCCGGTTCCCTGCGCAAGGAAACCACCCGCGGCAGCAAGACCTACGCCCACGCCGAGGCGATCCGCCTGCTCGACGCCTGGTGGCCGCGCCTGGTCGAGGCGCAGTTCAAGCCCGGCCTCGGCGACGCCCTCTACGGTCAGCTCACCCGTGCCGTCCAGGTCGACGAACCGCCGTCGGACACGCACGGCTCCGCGCCGCACAAGGGCTCGTCGTTCCAGAACGGCTGGTGGAGCTACGTCGACAAGGACCTGAGGGCCGTCCTCGGCGACCGCGTGGACGGCCCGCTCGCCGCCCGCTACTGCGGCAACGGGAACGTCGCGGCGTGCCGTCAAGCGCTCCTCGACAGCCTCAGCGCCGCCGCGGCCACCCCGGCCACCACCACGTACCCCGGCGACGACTCGTGCGCCGCGGGCGACCAGTGGTGCGCGGACACCATCATCCACCGGGCCATGGGCGGCATCACGCACGACAAGGTGAACTGGCAGAACCGGCCCACGTACCAGCAGGTCGTCCAGTTCCCGTCCCGCCGCGGTACCAGCCTGGCCAACCTCGCCACGGGCGCGACCGCCACGGCCAGCAGCCACGAACGCGGCTGGTACTCCTCGCCGCCGTCGCACGTCGTGGACGGCAAACCGGACACCCGGTGGGCCAGCGACTGGTCGGACCAGCAGTGGGTGCAGGTCGACCTGGGCGCGACGCGCACCGTCGGCCGGGTCGTGCTGTCGTGGGAAGCGGCCTATGCCAAGGCATATCGCATAGAACTGTCCACGGATGGCCGCACCTGGCGCACCGTGCACACGACGTCCGAAGGTGATGGCGGAAAGGACCTTGCGTCGTTCCCTCCCGATGCGGCACGATTCGTACGAATGACGGGTATCCAACGGGCCACCGGATACGGATACTCGGTTTACGAACTTGAGGTCTACGTCTCGTAGACCGGCCCACAGGAAGACCCCGGTCCACCCCCAGGGACCGGGGTCTTCCGCTATTTCCGGGCCTGACCAGGCCTTACCGCGCTGCCGCTGCGGGCCCCACCCCTAGCGGGGTGCCACGAACAGGTAGTTGCGCACGCGGTCGTCGATCCGGTCGACCTGCCGCCACGTGCCGCGGTGCCAGGCGTGCATGCGGTAACCGCGCTCCGCCAGCCACTCCTGCACGTCGCAGGCCCGGTAGCCGAAGCGCAGCACGTGCCGTTCCTCGATCTCCAGGAGGAGTTTCGGCCGAAACCTCTCGATGGTCTCCGCGCCGCCTTGCAGCACGCGCAGTTCCGCGCCTTCCACGTCGGCCTTGACGAAGTCCAGCCGGTCGACGGCGTTGGCCGCGCAGAACCGGTCCAGCGTGTCCGTGCGGACCAGGACCTCCATGTGGTCGGTGAACTCGGCGTTGGAGCCGAGGCCGGTCGCGCCGGAGGTGAGGAACGAACGGCCGGTGACCGGCGTGCCGTGGCGGACGGGGACGCTCATGACCTCACGGCCCTCGCCGACACCCAACGCGACGGCGTGCCGCACGACGTTGCGGCCCTCCCGCGGGCGCAGCAGGAAGGACAGCGCGGGGTGCGCGAACACCAGCGGCTCGATGCTGTGCACTGTCCCGTGTGGACCGACCAGGCGGGACAGTGAGACGGTGTAGAGGCCGAGCGCGGCGCCGATGTCGACGCACACGTCACCGGGCCGCACCACCTCGCGCAGGCCGATCAACTCGGGTTCGACGAACGGCGTGAGCCGGGCGAGGACGCGCAGCGCGCCGGCCACGGCCGCGCCACGCGCCTCGGTCAGGTTGTGGGTCACGTGTCCAGGTTAGGCAATCCCGGCAGCGGCTTCGCCCCATTCTGGTGGTGCGGCAGCTGCGGCGGCAGCCCGACCTGCTCGGCGAACTCCGCCGCCACCGTCGAGCCGCCGTAGATGCCGAGCGCCTTGGCCAGGTGCAGGCGGACGTCGGCGCGGTGGCCGTCGTCCAAGCGGGGCAGGGCGCTCTCGAAGGAGGTGACGAGCGTGTCGGCCCAGTGCTGGTCGCGGCGCTGCGAGGCGATGCCGACGAGCTCGGCGAGGTGCCTGCTCAACTTCACCGCCTGCTCCACCTCGTAGCCGTTGCGGATGAGCCACCAGATCGTGGCGCTGGACAGGTCGGTCAGCACCTCGTCCCGCAGGTACTTGATCTCGGCGCGCTCGGCGTCCCGTTCGGCTTGCCGCATCGTCGTGGTCTGGAGCAGCTCGATGTGCTTGCGCGCCATCGCGAGGTCCTGCTCGTCCACCCGCAACTCCACCGCGTCCGCGCGCGCCCAGACGTGCGTGCCCTCGACCTGCCGCTCCGCCGCGAGCTCCGCGCCGAGCTGGTGCTGGAGCGGGGCGTGGTGGACGAGCATCGCCCGTTCGGTCAGGGCTTTGGCCCGGTGGATGATGTCGTTGACCGCCGCGCTGCGCGGCGCGTTGTGCCGCACGCCCGTGGTCAGGTCCACGCGCCAGTGGATCGTCATCTTGGCGTGGAAGTCGAGCCCGTACACGGCGCTCGGGAGCGGTGACTCGAACGGCAGCTCGTGCGAGGTCGAGGCCGGGACGAAGGTGTACTGCTCGGCGTCGGGGCGGGCACGGAGCCGCCGCCACCAGGCGCCGAGCGAGCCCAGCGGGCCGGGACGGAAGTCAGGCCAGGGTCGGCTGCTCATGGGATGGCTTTCGTCGGAGGGGATATGCCCCTTCTGTACCTGACTGGACCGATGCGGAACAGATGAGGTCGCCCACTTCGCCCGGACAGCCGACCCCCGAGCCCCCACTCCCTAACCCAAGGTGCACACGCCTAGGCCCACCGAGTGACAACCCCACCACCGTAAGCCCGTCCCATGACCCGGTAGGCTCACCCTCGCGCCCTCGTAGCTCAGGGGATAGAGCATCGGTTTCCTAAACCGTGTGTCGCAGGTTCGAATCCTGCCGGGGGCACTCACCTTTCGCCGGGTGAATCAGGCCCTGGCCAGCGGAAACGCGGCCGGGGCTTGATCTTTTAGGTTACGTGGCGAGCGGGATGGGTTGCTGGTCGGCTTCAGGTCCAGGTCGCCGACTGGCAGGCCGTTCTCGTCGAGTGCGTTCTGCACGCACAGGCGGTCGGAGCCGAAGGGGAAGCAGCCCGCGATCATCCCGTTCGCCAGGTCGCTCGGGTCCAGCGAGGAACTCGACCGCGTCGACCGAGCGGATCAGGCCCGGCCGACGCGGTTCCCGGTCGGTGGTGGGGTGGGACGTCAGGTCGTGCGCTTGAGGCGGCGGCTCAGTTCGGCCACCAGTTGCTGATCGGTCAACGCGCTCGGGTCCGGGGTGGAGACGCCGCGCAGTTCCGCCTCCTCGGCGGTGATGAGCTTGGCGGCCACCATGACTTCCAGGGGGCTCAGGCCGAACGCCTTGGCGACGACGCGGGCGGTGTCGAGGTTGGGGCGTTCGCCCTTGCGCCACGCGGTCAGGCGGCTTCGGTCGAAGCCCGTCTTCTCGGTCAGGTCCCCTGTGGTCATCCCGCGGTCGTCCATGTGCCTCTGGACGAAGTCCGACCAGGACGAGTCCGCACTCTCGGCTTTGGTCACCGCGCAATGGTACGTGCGCGCACGCAACGTGCGTTGGGCGCTCCCCCCAGGTAGCCCTGACCTGCGCGTTGTGCTCAAACAACGTTAGTTGCGCTCACAAAACGAATTGCCTAGCGTTGTTCCCTCACCACATGCGTTGGGCGTGCACAACACAGGGCAGGCCATGCCGAACACGATCAAGCTTCGCACCGATGTCTTCGCCAAAGCCGCACGTCTCGCCGGCTTCCGGTCGGACTACGCGCTGGCCAAGGCGATGGACGTCAACCGCTCCACGGTCGCGCGCGTCCTCAGCGGCGAACTCCAACCCGGCCCGGCGTTCATCGGCGGCGCGTTGGTCGCGCTCGAGCCGATGCAGTTCGAGGACCTCTTCGAGGTCGTCCCCACCCAGCGGTGATGACGGTCCGTGGCGTCGAAGTTGCGCGCACGTGTGACCCCGAGCCGTCGAGCGTCGTCACTTCAGCGGTGTGCGGGCTCACCCGTCTGGTTGACACTCGTGATCAAGTGACGGCGCACTGCGATGAGACCAGCGGAAGGATGACACCAGGTGAGCGACGAGCCACGGCACGCGGTCGCGCGGTTGCGCCGGGACCTGCGCACCACCGGGCACGACTGGTTCGAGGCGCACCGCGACGAGCTTCCGTCCGCGCTGCGCGACGCACTGGCCGAACCGGAGGCCGCGGTCGCGCTGTTCGCCGACGTGTGGCCCGTGGTGCCCGTCGACGTCGACGAGGCGTGGTCCCGCGAGCTGCTCGACGTCGGTGCCGAACTGGCCGCCGCGCTGCCCACGTCACTGTTGCTGGCCAAGGGTTTCCGCCGGGCCGCGCAGTCCTTGCGCGAGCAGGGGGCACTCCGGCTCGCCGCCGTCGCGGGCATGCGGGAACTGGCCGTCCACCGCCTCCGCGACGACGACCCGGACGCGGCGGCCGGCGCGTTGCACGACCTGGCCGCCACCTACCGCGCCCAAGGCCGGATGCACAAGGTGGTCGGGTGCGCCGACGAGGTGCTGGAGCTGTACCTCCTGCACGGCGACCGGCCCGGCACGGCACGGGCGCTGACGCACCTCGGCTCGCTGATGGCCGAGGTCGGGCGGCACGACTCCGCGATCAAGTACCTGTCCCGGGCGGACAAGCTGTTCGCCGACCTGGACGATCCGGCCGGACGCGCCCGGTGCCTGCCCGAGCTGGGCCGGGCGCTGTGGCTGACCGGAGACCGGGCCGAGGCGCACCGGCGGTTCAACCGCGCGCTCGCGCTGCTCATCGGGACCGACGACGCGGCGGCGCAACGGGTGCGCGACCTGGTCGCCGACCTCCGGTCGCGGTCAGTCCCGGAACCAGTGCAGCAGGGCCACGCCGACCTGGATCAGCAGGCCGACCACGACGCGGACCCTGCGCAGGACCGCTGAGCGGTGTCGGCGACGGCAGGCCCTCCTGCGGCAGCCAATGTGCCGGCACCGGGGCGACGGTCGGTCCGAAGACGACCGCTCGGGGGAAGGGTGGTCGCGGTCGGGGGATGCGTTCATCGTGGCGTCGTGCTCTTTCCGTGTTCAGGCGGTGGTGTCGGGGTGGTCGGCCAGCAGGCGCAGCACATCCCGGCACAGGAACACGCGGCGGTAGCCGAGGTGCTCCCGCGGGACGAGGATTCCCAGCTCGACCAAGCGGGCGGTGAGGTCGGTGGCGGCCTTCGCGGTGATGCCGTACCGGGTGCGCAGCGACCGGTGGTCCACCACGGGGAAACCGATCAGCTCGGCGGCCACGAGGGGCAGCTTCCCCGTGCGCGGCAGCCGAGCGGTGTACTCGGCGGCCAGCGCCTCCAAGTGGCCGATCAGCCGTAGCTGCGCCAACGCCTGGTCGCGCACGGCGGTGGCGAAGAAGTCGACCCAGCGGTCCACGCGACCGGTGTCCACCACGTCGCGGATCCGCTCCTGGTACTCGTCCAACGCGGTGTCCAGCCAGACCGACAGGGGGAGCACCTGGTCGCGCACCAGCCCGCACCGCACCATCTCCAACGTCGAGAACGTGCGCGCGACGTGCCCGTTGGCCGTGGGGAACGGTTGCAGCACTTCGAGTTGGTAGTGCGCGAGCGCGACCTTGGCGACCCTGGGCTGCTCGTCCTCCTCGCGCACCCACGTCGACCACTGCTCCAGCAACGCCACCAGGTGCGCGCCGGTCGCGGTCAGCAGGTAGGCCCGCCCGTCGCTGACGCCCAAGCGGCCGGGCGCGTCCCGCAGCACGTCGGGCAGGCGGCGGCCGGGCGCACCGCCGGTCATGATCGCGGCGACCTCGCCGACCAGCTCGGCGTCGACCGGCGCACCGGCGCGGACCCGGGCCAGACCGTGGTCGCAGGCCCGCAGGAACGGGGCCACGAGCTGCGACGGCGCGGCGCTGCCGGTCGGCGGCGGGCCGCCCTGGGACGCCAGCAGGTCCGCCGCGAACGTCTCGCGCAGCCCCACGGCGACCCCGGACAGCCCGGCTGAGGCGTTCGCGTCACGGACCTGGGTGGACCGCACGATCGCGGGCCGCACACCCAGTCGTTCGGCCGCCTCGTCCAGGCGACCCAGGGCGTGCTCGGCCTCGGCGCACCGGCGGTAGGTCGACGGGGGCAGCGCCAGGTCGGAGGGCAGCGGCGGCGGCAGGTAGGCGCCTTCGCGCCGGAGTGGTTCGGGGATGCCGGGCAGCTCGGGCACCGGCGACCACTGCCCATCGGGCAGGGGACGAAAATTCATGGGCGAGACACTGGCACGACAACCGACGCTTTGGCAAGGCATTCCCAACCGGAAGTGAAGCCAGGTGCCCGTTCACTACACATCAGGTTGCACACCTCGATTAGGCCGATCGAGTCACAACTTTGGTGTACTACCGCAAAATTACGGCCGCCGCCCCCTGCTTCAGCCATAGCAGCAGCTCAAGACGTTCAAGGTGCGGAGTCGATCACCACCGTCGTGGAATCGGACCGCCTGTGCTTGCGGGGCTGCGGTATTCCACCCGAGGTGCACCTGGGAAAGCGGCCACGACATACCGTGACGTCCCGAATTGGACCACTGGTCCACCCGTCCCGCTATTCCACCCGAAAGGGTGTCAGGTCTCCGGGCCCCGCCCACCCACCGTCCTGGCACCACGAGGGCTTGCCCTGGTGCCACTCTGGTGCCATAGTGGTGCCATGGACCTGACGCCGTACGTCGACAACCTTCGCCGGGAGCTCGCCACCGCCGCCGAGGCGGGTGGGGCGGAGGCCCGGGCGTTGGCCGAACGACTCATCGCCCCGCTCGACTCCGCCGTGCGGTTGACGCTGCTCGAAGCCCTGTCCACCGCGATGGACGAGATCACGCGGGAGCTTGCGCCCGGCTCGGTCGACGTGCGGGTACGGGGACGCGATCCGGAGTTCGTCGTCACGGTGCCGGATGGTGCCACGGAGAGCCAGAGTGGTGCCGCGGAGTTGCCGCCGGTGGTTGCCGAGGACGGTCCGGTGGCTCGGATCAACCTGCGGCTCCCTGAGCACCTCAAGTCGAGGGTCGAGGAGGCCGCGACCCGCGAGGGGGTCTCCGTCAACGCCTGGCTGGTGCGCGCCGCCGCGGCCGGGCTTGGGCACGGTGGGCGGCCGTCCGGCCGCACGTCGTCCCGGCAGAGCTACACCGGCTGGGTTCGCTAACCGCCCCACCAGCGCAAACACTCACCCGACACCCTTCGAGGGGACAGCCATGCCTTCTTACGCCACGCCCGAACCCATCACGCTCGACCTCGACGTCACCGCCGGCGGCGTCCTCATCGCGGCCACCGACCGGGACGACACGGTGGTCGAGGTCGCGCCCGCGGACCCGGACAACGGCAAGGACGTCGCCGCCGCCGAGGGCACCGCGGTGGACTTCGCCGGCGGCCGCCTCACGATCAGGACGCCCCGGTCACGCGGTGTCTTCGGCAGGACCGGCTCGGTCGACGTCGTGGTGCGGCTGCCCACCGGGTCGCACGTCGCCGCGCAGGGCTCGCTCACCGACTTCCGCGCCGAGGGCGCGTTGGGCGAGTGCCGCTTCAAGACCTCCGCCGGCCACATCCGGCTCCAGGACACCGCCGCGCTCAAGGCGACCACCTCGCACGGTGACGTCCTGGTCGAACGCATCACCGGCCGCGCCGAGCTGTCGACCGGCTCCGGTGAGCTGCGCGTCGACCGGCTCGACGGCTCCGGCACCGTGAAGAACTCCAACGGCCCCACCCGGATCGGTGAGGTCACCGGTGACGTGCGGGCCGGTGCCGCGAACGGGGACATCGTCGTCGGCCACGCCGCGGGCGACGTGCACGCCAAGACCGCCAACGGCCGCATCCGGGTCGAGGAGGCCGTGCGCGGTTCGGTGGTCATGGAGACCTCGGCCGGGCAGCTGGAGGTCGGCATCCGCGAGGGCACGGCCGCGTGGCTGGACGTGCGCTCGATCGCGGGCCGCGTGCGCAACGAGCTGACCGGCGCCGACGCACCCGGTGACGCCGAGGAGCGGGTCGAGGTGCGCGCCCGCACGTCCCTGGGCGACATCGTCATCCACCGCGCGTAACACACAAAACCATTGGGGGAGAAGGAAAATGTGGGACACCAACCCGCAGCAGCCCTGGCTGCGCGGAGAACGCCCCGAGCACGTCGTCGCGTACGACGAGCAGCTCGGCTTCTGGAACGTCCACGGCCACCAGGAGATCGTCGAGGTCCTGGGTGACTGGGGCCGCTACTCGTCCGACGTGACCCGGCTGTTCCCGCCGACCGAGGGGGCGCTGACCGAGGGCAACATCATCCAGCTCGACCCGCCGGAGCACCAGAAGCTGCGCCGCCTGGTCAGCCACGCGTTCACGCCGAAGGTCGTGGCCGACCTGGAGCACCGCATCACCGAGCTCACCGGCGAGCTGCTCGACGACGTCACCGGCGACGACTTCGAGCTGGTCCGCGACCTCGCCTACCCGCTGCCGGTGATCGTGATCGCCGAACTGCTCGGCGTGCCGAGCGGCGACCGCGACCTGTTCAAGGTGTGGGTGGACCGGATGTTCGAGAGCACCAACCAGTTCTCGCTCAAGGACGACGAGGCCAAGTTGCGGCAGGAGCTGCGCGACAGCGTCGAGGCCACGCGCCCGCTGCTGGACTACCTGGGCGAGCACGCCGCGCACTGCCGCCGCGCCCCGCGCCCCGGTCTGCTCAACGACCTGGTGCACGCCGAAGTGGACGGCGAGCGCCTGACCGACGCGCAGGTGGTGAACTTCGCCGCCGTGCTGCTCGTGGCGGGTCACCTCACCACCACCATGCTGCTCGGCAACACCGTGCTGGCCCTGGACGCGCACCCGGACCAGTTCGCGAAGGTCCGGCGGGACCGCGCGCTCGTGCCGGCCGCCATCGAGGAGTCGCTGCGGTTCCTGACCCCGTTCGCGGCGCTGGCCCGGGTCACGAACGAGCCGGTGACGCTGGGCGGCGTCGGGATCCCCGGGAACCAGTTGGTGATGCTGTGGATCGGCGCCGCCAACCGCGACCCGCGCCGGTTCGCGAACCCGGACGTCCTCGACATCACCCGGGACCCCAACCCGCACCTGGGCTTCGGCCGCGGCGTCCACTTCTGCCTCGGCGCGCCGCTGGCCCGGCTCGAAGGACGGCTCGCGCTCGACGTCCTGCTCGACCGCTTCCCGCGGCTGCGCACGGACCCCGACCGGCCGCCGACGTTCCTGCCCTCCCCGAACCTCACCGGCGTGCAGTCCCTGCCGCTGCTCACCGACTGACAAGGAGACCACCATGGCGATCACCGCCACCGGTCTGCGCAAGTCCTACGGCGACCACGTCGTGCTCGACGGCCTCGACCTGCGGGTGGCGCGCGGCTCGGTGTTCGCGCTGCTCGGACCCAACGGCGCGGGCAAGACGACGACCGTGCAGATCCTGTCCACCCTCATCACCCCCGACGGCGGCCGGGCGACCGTCGCGGGCCACGACCTGCTCGGCGACCCGGCGGGCGTCCGCGCGGCCATCGGCGTCACCGGCCAGTTCTCCGCCGTGGACACCCTGCTCACCGGCGAGGAGAACCTGCGGCTGATGGCGGACCTCGCCCACCTGGACCGCCGCGAGGGCCGCCGCACGACCGCCCGACTGCTGGAGCGGTTCGACCTGGTGGACGCGGCGCGCAAGCCCGCCGCCACCTACTCCGGCGGCATGCGCCGGCGCCTGGACCTGGCGATGACGCTGGTCGGCGGCCCGGAGCTGATCTTCCTGGACGAGCCGACCACGGGCCTGGACCCCCGCAGCAGGCACACCATGTGGGAGGTCATCCGGGACCTGGTCGCGGACGGCGTCACCATCTTCCTCACCACGCAGTACCTGGAGGAGGCCGACCAGCTCGCGGACCGGATCGCCGTGCTCGACGGCGGCCGGCTGGTCGCCGAGGGCACCGCGGCCGAGCTGAAGCGGCTGATCCCGGGCGGGCACGTGCGGTTGCGGTTCGCCGACGCGCACACGCTCGACCTGGCCGCCAAGGCGCTCGGCGGTCCGGCCCGCGACGACGCGAACCTGACCCTGGACGTGCCCGGTGACGGTGGCGTGCACCAGTTGCGGGCCCTGCTCGACCGGCTGGACGACGCCGCGGTCGACGTGCAGGACCTGTCCGTGCACACGCCCGACCTCGACGACGTCTTCTTCGCCCTGACCACCGAGAGGACCGCGCAGCGATGAGCACCCTCGCCATCCGCGACACGACCACGATGCTGCGCCGCAACCTGCGGCACATGCAGCGCTTCCCGATGATGTCGATCGGCACGATCGGCATGCCGGTGCTGATGATGCTGCTGTTCGTGCACGTCTTCGGCGGCTCGCTCGGCGCGGCGCTGCCCGGTGGCGCGTCCTATGTGGACTACCTGGTGCCGGGCATCCTCGTGATGGCCGTCGGCTCGGGCGCCGCGTGGACGTCGATCAACATCAACACCGACATGGGCGAGGGCATCATCGCCCGGTTCCGCACCATGGCCATCTCCCGGTACTCGGTGCTGACCGGGCAGGCGTTGAGCAGCCTGCTGAACACGGTGGTCAGCCTGGCGGCGGTGACCGGGCTGGCGCTGCTGAGCGGTTTCCGCCCGGCGGCCGACCTCGGCGGCTGGCTGCTCGCGGCCGGGTTGCTGGTGCTGCTGGCGCTCGCGTTCACCTGGCTGGGCATCGCGTTCGGCATCGGCGCGAAGACGGTCGCCGGCGCGAACACCTCCACCCTGCCGCTCCAGTTCCTGCCGTTCGTCAGCAGCGCGTTCGTGCCGACCGACTCGATGTCGAGCGGGCTGGCGTGGGTGGCGGAGAACCAGCCGTTCACGCCGATCACCGACACCCTGCGCGGGCTGCTGATCGGCACGCCGATCGGCGACAGCGGGTACTGGGCCGTCGGCTGGTGCCTGGTGATCACCGCCGCCGGCTACGCCAGGGCCCGCGTGCTCTACAACCGCGACCCCTCCCGCTGAGCTGCGCGGACGCTAAGATCGCCCGGTGCGACCACTGGCTCCCGGAGTCCACCAGCTGCTCGGCCGTCCTCCCCACATGGTGAACGCCTACCTGGTGGAGGACGTGCTGGTGGACGCCGGCACGCGGTCGGCCCGCAAGCGGATCACCCGCCAGCTCGACGGCCGCACCATCGCCGCGCACGTGGTGACGCACGCCCACCCGGACCACTTCGGCTCCAGCCACGCGGTGTGCGAGCGGTACGACGTGCCGCTGTGGACGGGGGCGAAGGACGTCGAGGCGATCACCACCGCGACCCCGGTGCCCGCGCCCGGTTTCGCCGCCTCCCTGCTGTCGCGGATGAAGATGCCCCCGCCGCACCCGGTCGCCCGGGGCCTGGCCGAGGGCGACGAGGTCGCCGGGTTCACCGTGCTGGACGTGCCCGGCCACTCGCCCGGTCACATCGCTTTGTGGCGCGACCACGACGGCGTGCTGATCTGCGGTGACGTGTTCTTCAACCTGCTGCGCCCGAGCGCGCCGCCCAAGATCCTGACCTTCGACGACGAGCGCAACCGGGCGTCCATGCGCCGGCTCGCCGAGCTGCGGCCGAAGCTGGTGCTGTTCGGCCACGGCCGCCCGCTGCGCGACCCGGACCGCCTGCTGCGCCTCGTCCGATGAGCACGCTGGAGCGGGACCGGGAGCTGGCGCGCATCACGGCGGCGCTGGACTCCGCGGTGGCGGGCGAGGGCCGGGTCGTGGTGATCGAGGGCCGGGCGGGCATCGGCAAGACCCGGCTGGTGCAGGACACCAGGGCGTTGGCCAAGCAACGCGGTTTCGGCCGGTTGCAGGCCGTGGGCGACGTGCTGGAGAGCGCGATGGCCTGGGGTGTCGTGCGCCAGCTCGTGGAGCGGTCGGTGTCGCGGTACCGGGGCGAGGTGCGGGAGAAGATCCTGGCCGGGCCGTCCGGCGACGCGCTGCGGGCGCTCGACGGCGCGGCGGCCGACCCGAGCGAGGCGGAGCTGGCCCGCACGCTGCACGCGCTGTGGTGGGTGGCGGTGGACCTGTCCGCCACCCGGCCGCTGCTGATCACGGTGGACGACGCGCAGTGGGCGGACCTGTCGTCGGCGCGGTTCCTGGCCTACCTGTCGCGGCGGATCGCGGACCTGCCGATCGCGCTGGTCGTCGCCGCCCGGCCGGTGGCCGACAGCACCGGTCCGCTCGCGCAGTTGAGCGTGTCGCGGCAGGCCGAACGGCTGGTGCCCCGTCCGCTGTCACCGACGGCGCTGGCCGAGCTGGTCGCGGCACGCGGGGTGCGCCCCCACCCCGAGGTGGTGTCCGCGCTGCACGCGGCGGGCGCGGGCAACCCGTTGCTGACCGGGGTCCTGGTGGACGAGCTGGACGCGCTGGCGCTGCCGCTGGACGACCCCGGCACGGCGGGCCGGGTCGCGCGGCTCGGTCCCAGCTCGGTGTTCCGCGCCGCGCTCGGCCGGTTGCCCGCCGACGCGGTCCGGCTGGCGGGCGCCGCGGCCGTGCTCGGCACCGCGGGCGACCCGTGGTTGGCGGGTCAGGTCGCCGACCTCGACGCCGACCGCCTGCGCCCCGCCGTCGACGCGCTCGTCTCGGCGCACGTGCTGACCGGCGAACAGCTCCAGTTCGCGCACCCGGTGGTGCGCGAGGCCGTGCTGGCGGACCTGGGCCCGGTGGCCCGCGCCGCGCTGCACGCCCGTGCCGCCACCCGGCTGTGGGAGGCCAAGGCGCCGGCGGACCGGATCGCCGCGCACCTCGCGCACGCGCCGAGGGGCAGCCTGCCGCAGGCCGTGGACGTGCTGCGGACGGCGGCCGGCGCACTGCTCTCGGCGGGCGACCCGCGCACCGCCGCCGCCCACCTCAGGCGCGCGGTGGACGAACGGCCGGACGACCCGGCACTGCGCGCCGAGCTGGGCCGGGCGCTGCTGCGCGGCGGTGACGCCGCCGAGGCGCGCCACGAGCTGCGGATCGCCGCCGCCGAGGTGCCGGACGCGGAACTGCTCGCCGCCGCCGCGTCCGCGACCGCCGCCGTGGACGGACCGGACGCGGCGATCGCCGAGCTGACCGAGGCCATCGCGGCCCGTGCCCCGGATGCCGGACGGCTGCACCTGGAGGCCAGGTTGGCGGTCGTGCGGTCGTTCTCGCCGCGGCACCGCCAGGCGGCGTCGGACCACCTCAGGGGGCACGCCTCGCTGGCCGGCCGCACCCCGGACGAACGCACGCTGCTCGGCCTGCTCGCCCAGACCGGCCGCTACGAGGTGTGGCCCTCGCCCGAGGTCGCCGCCGTCGCGCTGCGCGCGTTGTCGCACGGCGCGTACTTCGACGACGCCACGGGCAGCACGGACGCCATGGTGGCGTGGCTGGTGGCGCTGATCGCCCTGGTCGCCGCGGACGGCGTGGACGAGGCCAGGCCGGAGGTCGAGCGGGCCCGGCTGCGGGTGCGGGCGCACGGGTCACCGGTCGAGTTCGGCATGGTGGGCAACGCCGCCGCGTTCCTGGACTGGCGGACGGGCTCGATGCGCCAGGTGGCCGCCGAGTCCGAGGGCGTGCTGGCCGCCGTGCTGGAGGAGGACCCGGTGCCGCAGGTCGTGGCGACGCGGGCGACGGCCACCCACTTCCTGGCGTACGCCGCGCTCGAACGCGGCGACCTGGTCGAGGCGGCGGCCACCCTGGCCCGGTTCGACGCCGAGCACACCGAGTCGCCGCAGATCATGCCGACCATCTGGCTGCACGAGCCGCGGGCGTTGCTGGCCCTGGCGCAGGGCGACCCGAGGCGGGCACGGGTCGAGGCGCACCTGCAGCGCGACGCCATGCGGGCCGCCGAGCTCGACCCGCCGACCATCCCGTGGCGCGACCCGGCGGCACGCGCGGCGATGCTGCTCGGCGACGAAGCCGAGGCGATGGCGCTGGCCGAGGACCAGCTCGCGCTCGCCGAGAAGTGGGCCGCCGCGACGGAGGTCGGCGCGGCCCTGCGGCTGCTGGCCCACGTCGACCAGGCACGGCGGGTGGAGCTGCTGGCCGAGTCGGTGCGGGTGTTGGAGCGGTCACCGGCCCGGCTGCACCTGGCCCGGTCGCTGGTGGACCTCGGTGAGGCGCTGCGGGTCGCGCGGCGGCGCGCGGACGCGCGGGAACCGCTGCACCGGGCGGCGGACCTGGCCGCGGAGTGCGGTTCGCCCGTGGTGCGGGCGCGGGCCGCGGAGGCGTTGGAGGCGCTGGGCGACCGACCGCGGCGGTCCACCCTCGCGGGCGCGGAGGCGTTGACCGCCAGCGAACGCCGGGTCGCGGACCTCGCCGCCACCGGGCGGGGCAACCGGGAGATCGCCCAGGAGCTGTTCGTGACGCCCAAGACGGTGGAGAACCACCTCGGCCGCATCTACACCAAGCTCGGCATCAGCGGGCGGCGCGAGCTGGCCCGCGTGCTCGCCTGAGGGAGCCCGATTAAGAGGAGGAGTCGGGTGGGGGTGTGCCTGATACACCCAACTTCCCGCGCCGCGCAGATGAGGGATCAACCCTCATGCCTTCGCCGTTTGCGCAGGTCAAGCTAGTCCTACCGAAGGGGCCGCGGGAGGCGGTCCCCTCCACAGGAGGTAGGAACCCATGTTGCGCAAGGCTCTGCTCACCGCGCTCGCCACCACCGCCGTCGGCGCCGTCGCCCTGCCCGGTCCCGCCGCGGCCGACCCGGTCCTCGGCACGCCGCCGCCCTGCGTGAAGGTCAGCGACCTCGCCGGCGCCGAGTTCGAGGTCAAGCAGTGCGGGGTCAGCGACGTCGACCAGTTCCGCGCCGGCCTGCAGGGCAACGGCAACGCCCACTGCGGCCCCGCGTCGCTCTACAACGTCCTGCACTTCTGGGGTCACGAGAAGAAGGCGCCGGTCGGCTGGCTCACCACCAAGGTCGGCGCGCTCGACCCGAAGGACCCGGCCGACTACACCGTCGTCGGCAACTCGATCTGGCGGATCGGGGTGGACGCCAAGTACGACGGCGGCACCAACATGACCAACCTGCGGACCGCGTGGAACATCGCCACGCAGCCCGCCCGCAACGCCGGCTGGGCCACCGCCACGGACTGGGCGAGCACCCACACCACCGACGACTGGTCGGGCACGCTGGCCAAGCGGCTCAACCAGGGCCCGGTGCAGCTGGTCTACGGCCGCTACGCCCCCGGCCCGCGTACCGGGAGCCTGGAGCGCACCGGCGGGCACATCGTCACGGTGGTGTCGGCGAAGGGCTCGTTCGACGGGAACACCGTGCAGCTCAAGCTTGCCGACCCGGGCCGCGCCCTGGACCACGGCCAGGACGACTACCTCTACACCCAGTCCGCCTACGAGTCGCTCGACGTGACGCTGGAGCGCAAGACGATCGTGGAGCACATCGCGGCCAAGGACGACGCGAACACCCCGGCCGACGAGAGCCTGCTGCCCGGCACGTACCGCAACGTGGTGCGGTGGGAGCTGACCGGCCCGCGCTACGTCAGCACCAAGACGCGCCAGATGGTCGAGGGCTTCAACTGGTTCGTGATGTCCCCGCCGGTGGGCTGATCGCCGGACCACCGCAAGGCCCCGCCCGCCAGGGCGGGGCCTTGCCGCGCACTGCGTGCACTGCACGTGGTCGAACGCCTGTTCGATCCGTCCACAACTGGGGACAACCCTGTGGACAACTCAGTCGCGCCTGGTCAGGGCCTGTGCATGAGCCAGCAGTTCGTCCACCGACCACTGGTCGTAGGCGTGGCGTCCGCGCTTCTCCGCGACGACCTCGCCGTCCGGCGCGATGAGGAAGTCGGCGGGCAGGCCCAGCCGCCCGCCCTCCGGCTCGGGCAGCGGGCGCCGGCCGCGCAGCACCGGGCCGAGGTCGCGGACCACGCCGCGCACGATCGCGCCCCACGCGCGCGGGTCGAGCACCGAGCGCGCGGCGGACCCCACGCCGAACTCGGCGTAGAGCCGCTTGCGCGGGTCGCCGACCACGGCGAACGGCAGGTCGGCGACGTGCGGGCGCAGTTCCGCGTCCGACGAGTGGAACACGACCGCCTCGGTGATGCCGTGGGCGGTGATCTCGTCGTGCCGCAGCACGATCGACCTCAGGTGCAGGTTGCACACCGGGCAGCCCGCGAAGCGGCGGAACTGCAGGTGGACCAGGTTGTGCGGGTCGGGCACCCGCACCGCGCCCCCGAGCACGGTTCCCCACTCACGTTCGGCGACCTTCACGTCTCCCCCTCGACCCCGTAGGCGTGTGCTGTACGCCTACGGAAGTTATGCGCGTAACTTGTACGCTGTCAAGGTCATGCCCCGCCCCAAGTCGCTCACCCCGGCCGCACTCGCCGCCGCCACGCTCGCCGTCCTGGACCGGGACGGCCTGGCCGCGCTGTCGATGCGCGCCGTCGCCCAGGAGCTGGGCATGGGCACGATGTCGCTGTACCGGTACGTCGCCGACCGGGACGAGCTGGAAGCGCTCGCGGTCGACCACCTGCTGTCCGGGGTCGACTGCACGCCGCCGAAGGCGTTGTGGGACAAGCAGGTCGCGGTGCTGGTCGAACGGGTCCGCGCGGCGGTCGCGGCACACCCGAACGCCGTGCCGCTCACGACGGCGCACCGGCACCGGTGCCCGAGCCTGCTGCGCTGGACGGAGTCCGTGCTGGCGGTGCTCACCCGGGCCGGGTTCACCGGGGAGCAGCGGGTGATCGCGATGCGCGCGCTGGTGAGCTACCTGATCGGCGCGATCGAGCTGGAGCACCGCGGGTCGCTCACGGGGCCGGGCACCGACGCGATGTCGGGGCTGGGCGAGCAGTACCCGCTGCTGGCCGAGACGGCCGCCACCGCCCGCACGATCACGCGGGACCTCGAGTTCCGGCGGGGCCTCGACGTGGTGCTCAGCGGTCTGCGCCGGCCCTGAACGCCGGGACCGCCACGACGGGGTGAGCCGGCGCGGAGGCCGAAGCCGACCTCGGCCTCCGCGTCGAAACGCGACGAACACGGAGTTGCGCTCCGAGCGTGGCGTCGACAGTTCCGGCGCGGAGTCGACGCCCGCTGCGTCTCCAGGTCAGGTTCGCCGATGAGGGGGCTGCGCCCCCTCGTCCCGTCCGCCACCGCGGATCGGACGGGAAGACTTCAGGCCGTCCGCTCGTCGTCGTCCGGCAGGTCGAGCAGCTCTTCGAGCACGTGCGTGGCCGGGCCGCGACGGCGCCACGAGAAACGGCTGGGCGACAGCACGTTCACCTCGTCGGCGGGCATCCGCATCGCCACCGCGTCGTCCTCGTTGTGCAGGCGCACCACGTCGATCACCGCGTCGTGCGCGCGCACCCCCACCACCGCCGCCAGCTCTCCCCTGGCGTCACGCGGGTGCAGGAACTGGAACCCCCGCGCGATCAGCTCGCGGAGCTGGAAGGTGGTCCGGGAGGCGTGGTCAGTCGACGAGGTCATCGAACTCCCCGTCCCTGGCCCCGGCCACGAACGCGGCCATCTCCGCTCGGGTGTAGACGAGCGCGGGGCCGTCGGGGAACCGGGAGTTGCGCATCGCGATCTCACCGCCGCCGAGCACGGCGAACTCGACGCAGTTGCCGATCGCGTCGCTGTACGAGCTCTTCGTCCACGTGACGCCGTTCAGGTCGGCCGCGGACATGCCGTTGTGAACCTTGGTGGCCATCGACTCACCCTCCGAGCCAGAGATGCATCTGCACGTGCATCCGGTTGTGCACGGACCGTAGCACCGAGTGATGCACGGGTAAATGCACGTGCAGATGCGGAGCGTGAATCCCACCCGGTCGGACGACAGCTACAGCTCGGCCCGCCGCTTGGCGAGCAGCTGCCGGCTGCGATCGGGCGTCTCGGCGTCCACCGTGAGGCGGTCGAAGACCCGGCTGTAGATCTCCAGCTCTTCGAGTTTGTCCAGGTAGAGGGCACCGGCGAGGTGTTCGAGGTAGACGATGTCCGGCAGGTCGGGCTCACCGAAGCGCAGCATCGCGAACGGGCCCTTCGCCGCGTACCCGGCCAACGGGAACGGCACGACTTGGAGGGTGACCGGGCCGTCCTTGGTCACGCTGAGCAAGTGTTCGATCTGGTTGACCAGGACCTGGCGGCCGCCGATCGTCCGGTAGAGCACCGACTCGTCGATCACGGCCCACACCCTCGGGGCACCCGGCCGCGCCAGGATCTTCTGCCGCTGCATCCGGAACGCCACCCGCCGCCGCACCTCGGGCGTCACCAACTCCGCCCGGCCGTGGCTCGCGATCGCGGTGGCGTACTCCTCGGTCTGGAGCAGGCCGGGCACGAACTGCGTCTCGTAGATCAGGATCCGCGACGCCGCCTCCTCCAGGCCGACGTAGTCGTGGAACCAGTCGGGCATCAGGTCGGTGTAGCGGTTCCACCAGCCCGGCTCGTTCGACCGGCGGACCATGTCGAGGAACTTCGCCCGCTCGTCCGGGTCGTCGACGCCGTACATGGTGAGCAGGTCGGTCACGTCGCGCGGCTTCAGGCCGACGCGCCCGAGCTCCATCCGGCTGATCTTCGACTCGGAGCCGCGGATCGCGTAGCCCGCGTCCGCCCGGGTGATCTCGGCGGCCTCGCGCAACCTGCGCAACTGGGCGCCGAGCACGATCCGCAGAGCGGTCGGACCGCTGTCCCGCTCCGGCGTGGACTCACCCGTCGCCATCGCCGATCCTCCCGACCGTCGTGCCGTCCCACCCGAACAGCGGTTGTGCCCGGGGAGGGCTGACTCGCATCGTCACTGAACGTACACCCTTGATCTTGCCCGGTCGGATGCACGACGCTCACTCGCGCGTTGAGCCCATACCCTTACGCTGACCGGACTGTGACGCGGTGCACAAACCCACCACTCCCATCCCCGTAATGCGAGGTCAACACAATGCCGGGTACGTCCTCGGACGCCGCCGCCCCCGTCTACATCGACACCACCAAGGCCAGCATCGCCAGGGTCTACGACGCGTTCCTCAACGGCAAGGACAACTACGAGATCGACCGGGAAGTGCTGCGACGCGTGCAGGAGGTCGCGCCGGAGGCGACCACGCTCGCCGTGGACAACCGGGGTTTCCTGATCCGCGCCACCCGGTTCGTCGCGAGCCAAACGGGTATCGACCAGTTCCTCGACTGCGGCTCCGGGTTGCCCACGGCCGAGAACACCCACCAAGTGGCCCAGCGGATCAACCCGGATGCACGAGTCGTGTACGTCGACAACGACCCGGTGGTACTGGCGCACGGCCGCGCGTTGCTGGAGGAGAACGACCGGACGCACTTCTCGGCCGCCGACATCTTCAAGCCGCGGGAGATCCTCAACGACGAGGTCGTGCGCAAGCACATCGACTTCACCCAACCGATCGCGTTCTTCCAGATGGGCACGCTGCACCACTACAACGGCGACTCGCCCACGTCGGCCGAGATCATGGCCGAGTACATCGACGCGCTGCCGTCCGGCTCGTACGTGGCGATCTCGCACTTCCTCGACCCGGAGACCGAGGAGCACTCGGCCATCGCGCGGCGGATGGAGCACACGTTCCTGCACTCGCCGATGGGCAGCGGCAGGTTCATCACCAGGCGGGCGATGCTGGAGCTGTTCCACGGCCTCGAACTGGTCGAGCCGGGTCTGGTGATCTGCGCGGACTGGTGGCCGGACGGGCCGCGGCTCAAGGAGCTCGACGCGGTGAGCTACTGCATCGCGGGCGCGGTGGGCCGCAAGCCCTGAAGCCGTCGCGCACGACGGTGGTGGACGAGGGAGGTCCTCGCCCACCACCAGGTTCCGCGCGCCCGCCCGCCGGCTCAGCGGGTGAAGAAGTCGACGAGCACGGGGACCGTCGCCTTGGGCTTGACCATGTGGGTCTGGCCGGGCAGGACGGTCAGCTCGCCGTGCGGCAGCGCCGACGCCAGGTGCCGCTGCGCGTTGCGCATGTACTCGGGGCTCTTGCCACCGGCGATCACCAGGGCCGGCACGTCCGCGCCCTGCCAGCGGTCGGCGGGCGGCGGCGTGCCCCGCTGGAACTCGCCGGTCAGCGCGAAGTCGTTCGGCAACGTGTGCGCGACGCCCTTCAGCTTCCGCCACGGCGGCATGACCTGGAGCGCCGCGACGAAGATGCCGGGCGTGCCGACGTACCGCATGAACAGCTTGATCGCGTCACCCCGGCGTCCTTCCCCGACCGCGCGCTCCACGCGGGCCGGCAGGTCGGGGTCCATCGGCGGGTGGGTGCCGTCCACGATCATCGGTGACTCGTAGATCGCGATCCGCTCCGCGTCGACGCCCCGGTGCGCCGCCTCGGCGACCAGCGTGCCGCCCGACGACATGCCGAACAGGTGGGCCGAGCCACCCGCCTCCCCGATCAGCGCGGCGATGTCCTCGACCTCGCGCTCCACGTCGTACGGCGTGGTGCCGCCGCCGCTCTCCCCCCGGCCGCGCCGGTCGTAGGTGTAGACGGTGAAGCGGTCCGACAGCGCTTCGGCCAGCGCCGTCGCGGGGCCGAACGCCCGGTAGCACATCGCGCCGTCCACGATGATCAACGCCGGTCCGGACCCGGTGCGCGTGAAGGCGATCGCGGTGCCGTCCTTGGACACGACCTGTCCCATGATGATCCCCTCAGCTCTCGGAGCGCAGCTTCGCCAGGACGGCGGACACCCACAACCACGCCACGGTCGCGGCGCCGTACAACAGGACCGTGCCCACTTCGGTGCCCATGAAGGGCATCGGCGCCAGCGACAGCACGCCGGCGGCCGCGCTCGCCCGCGCCCACGGGCCGGTCAACTTCCGCGCCAGCACGAAGAACGCCGCCACCAGCGCCGGGAACGCGGCGAAGAACGCCACGCCGTGCAGCACGCCGTGCCACGACAGCTCGGCCGGCTGACCCTCCGGCGCGCCGGCCGGGAAGCCGAACGCCGGGTCGGCCACGAACACCCCGCCGCCGATCATGCCGACCGCGAACAGGCCGATCAGGACGGGCACCGCCGAACCGACCCCTCCCGTGCGGCGCAGGCCGATCGCGGCGGCCAGGAACAGCAGTCCGCACAGGACGAAGTTCGCGATCTGGAGCCAACCGCCCTCGCCGAGGGAGAGGAAGCTGAACGGGTGGCGGGTCAGGTCGAAGCCCTCGCGGGTGAACGCCTGGGCGAAGCCGGTGACCAGGTAGAGCGGGCCGGCCAGGACGCCGCAGCCGAGCAGCAGGCCGGTGGTCGTGTCGGCGCGGGCGTCGGTGTGTCGCAGGGTGGTCATGCCAGGTCCTCCATCCAGGTCGACCAGGTCCGCTCGTCGCGGTGGTCGTCGGCGAACACGGTGTGCATGGCGATCAGCACGCCGGGCATGCCCTGGAAGAACCGGTACAGGGCGTGGCCGGTGCGGATGCCGACGGTCTGGGCGTTGGCGAAGTAGACGACGCCGCCGTCCAGGTCGACCCGGTCGCCGGTGCGCGGCGCGTGGTCGAGGCCGAGCTTGCGGCCGAGCCGCTGCCACAGCGCGGGCCAGTCGGTGATCGGCGGGCCGAACGCGGTGAGCGGCCGGGCGGTGCGGCCGGCGAAGTGGCGCAGGTAGGTGACCAGGGTCTGCCAGAACATCTCGCCGCCCGCGGTCATGGCCTCGAACTCGTCCTCCCAGTCGTCACCGGGCAGGAAGCCGCTCGCGACCATGCGCAGGACCGTGCTGCCGCGGTCGCGGCCCTCGACCAGGAACTCGTAGGCGACGAACCGGCCGTCGGGTTCCTTCTCGCCGCCGTAGGCCAGGTGCTTGCCGGGCTCCCAGGCGGTGACCGGGTGCGCCGGCCGGTAGTCGCCGAACGCCTGCCGGACGACCGCGCCCGGCTCGACCTCGTTCGCGCCCATGAACCACGAGTCGATGCCGGGGCCGGTGGCGATGGCCTCCCAGACCTGCTCCGGCGTGACGCCGGGCAGCTCGACTTCGTTGACGCCTTCGAACGCGTGACCCATCGTCACTCCTTCGGGATGCTCGGGTGGACGGCGACGACGACGCGGTGCGCGCGTCCGCCGGTCGCGGTCTCGTCGTGGTACTTCGCGACCAGGGACGTGACGGCGGTGGCCAGTTCCTCGGCGAACGCCGCGCGGTCGGCGGCGGTGGCGAAGCGGACCTCGCCGTCCAGCGCGAAGGTGGCGACCTTCTTGTCCGCCTTGGCCGCACCGGTGACGAGGTTGCCGACGTCGCGGACGAGCCGGGCGGCCAGGGCGAGCAGCCAGCGGGCCGACAGGCGGTCGGGCGCGCGTTCCGGGTCGGGCTGGACGGCGGCCAGCGCCGTGGGCGAGATGACGTAGGACGCGGCGGTGGCGCGCATGACCCGTTCGGTCATGTTGCCCTTGCGGCGTTCCTCGGCCAGCTCGACCAGGCCGTGCTGCTCCAGCGTGCGCAGGTGGTAGTTCACCTTCTGCCGGGGCAGGCCGATCCTGGCCGCCAACATCGTCGCCGAGCTCGGCTGGGCCAGTTCGGCCAACAACCTCGCCCGCACCGGGTCCAACGACACCTCGGCCACCGCCGGGTCCTCGATCACCGCCACGTCCAACATGCCCCAACCCTCCCACCGAAAACTCTCCTCGTCAAGACAAACTTTCTTTTCCGTCCCCGAGTGTCGAACCTCCAGGTCCCGAGTGTCGAACGCTCAGGACCCCTGAGTTCAACGCTCAGGACGGAGGGCCGGGACGCGAGTGTGGAACTCGGGGGTCCTGAAGGTTCGACACTCGGGACGCGAGCGTTCGACACGCGGGACGCGAGGGTTCGACACGCGGGACGCGAGCGTTCGACACGCGGTGGTGCGTGGGTGGTGCGGGGGTTGTCAGTGGGGGTGGGGACGGTGGGGGCATGGGGATGACAGAGCGGACGAACGAGGGCATTCAGTGGTACAGGCGGGTTTGGGTGGGGCCCTTGGGGTTCCTCGTGCTGGTGTTCGTGGCGTTCTCGTTGCCGCCGTACCTCACGTTGGACCCGGCGTTGTCCAGGGTGCCGGAGGCGGAGGGGTACCCGTGGCACTACCCGGTGCTGGTGGCGCACGTCGTGTTCGGGTCGGTGGCGATCCTGACCTGCGTGGCGCAGGTGTGGCCGTGGTTGCGGCGGCGGTACCCGGCGGTGCACCGGGTGGTCGGCCGGGTCTACGTGTTCGGCGGGGTGCTGCCGGCCGGCGTCACGGCGATCGCCATCGGGGCCGTGTCGCCGTTCGGGCCGCTCAACCAGGCGGGCAACGTGCTGATGGGCGCGCTGTGGTTGGCGTTCACCGTCGCCGGGTTCCGGATGGCCCGGCAACGGCGGTTCGTCGACCACCGGCGGTGGATGGTCCGCAGCTTCGCGCTCACCGCCTCGATCATGAGCAACCGGATCTGGGCGGTCGTCGCCGCGCTCGCGCTGTCACCGCGACTCGACACGACGTTCGGCGGCAGCGAGGTCGCCCTGTTGCAGACGATCTCCGGGCTGGCCGCGTGGCTGGGCTGGGTCGTGCCGCTGCTGGTCGCCGAGTGGTGGCTGGAACGCGGTGACGCCCGCAAGCGCCGGCGGCGGACCGCCGCGAGGTCAGAGCGGCAGCCGGTAGGCGTCTGAGCCCTGCTCGAAGTCGAGCAGGTGGCGCTTGCGCGCCAGGCCGCCGCCGTACCCGGTGAGGTCGCCGTTCGCGCCGACCACCCGGTGGCACGGCACGATGATCCCGATCGGGTTGCGGCCGTTGGCCAGCCCGACGGCCCGCGCCGCCGTCGGGCGGCCCAACCGCTGCGCGAGCTCCCCGTACGTCACGGTCCCGCCGTACGGGATCTCGACCAGCGCCCGCCACACGGTCCGCTGGAACGGCGTCCCGATCGGGTCGAGCGGCAGGTCGAACCCGGTCCGCGTGCCGTCGAAGTACTCGGCGAGCTGCGTGATCACGTCCCCGAAGGGCGACGGGTCCTCGGGGCCGAACGCCTCGTCACCCGGCCGGTGCCGCTGCCCGGTCATGTACAGCCCGGACAGCACGCCGTCGTGCGCGACCAGGGTGAGCGGTCCGACGGGGCTGTCGACCGTGGTGTGGCTCATCGGTGGCACGTCCTTTCAGGCGGGCAGCCGGTTGACCGCGTGGTCACCGGTGGCCCAGAGGTACTGGACGGCGTACGCCCGCCACGGGCGCCACGCCTGGGCACGCCGCACCAGGGCGGCGGGTGTGCCGGGCAGGCCGAGGGCCTGCGCGGCGATGCGGATGCCGAGGTCGGTGGGGAGGAACGCGTCGGGGTCGCCCAGCGCCCGCATCGCGATCACCTCCACCGTCCACGGCCCGAACCCGGGCAGGGCCAGCAGGTCGGCCCGCGCCTTGTCCCAGTCCGCGCCGACGCCGAGGTCCAGCGAGCCGTCGGCCAGCGCCTCGACCAGCGCCCGGAACGCCGTCTTGCGCGCCTGCGGCATCGCGAGCGCGGCCGGGTCCACCGAGGCCAGCGCTTCCGGGGTGGGGAACAGGTGGGTCAGCCCGTGGTCGGTGACCGGCTCGCCCACCGCCCGCACCAGCCGGGCGGCGTGGGTGCGGGCGGCGGCCGTGGACACCTGCTGCCCGAGCACCGCGCGCACGGCGAACTCGGCGGCGTCCACGGTGCCGGGCACGCGCCGCCCGGGACCGGCGTCGACCACGGGCGCGAGCAGCGGGTCAGAGCGCAGCTGCTCGTCCACCGCGACCGGGTCGGCGTCGAGGTCGAGCATCCGGCGGCAGCGGGAGATGGCGATCGACAGGTCCCGCAGGTCGCTCAACGCCAGCTTGCACGCCACGTGGTCGTCCTGCGGCGTCAACGACACGACGCCGTGCCCGTGCGGCAGCCGCAACGTCCGCCGGTACGCGCCGTCGCGCCACTCCTCCACCCCCGGCACGCCGGTCGCGGCGAGGTGGCCGAACAGGTTGTCCGGTCGCAGCGGCGCGCGGAACGGCAGGCGCAGCGACAGCACGCCGGGCGTGTCGGGCGCGGGACGCCTGCGGGTGCGCAGGTCGGTCGGCGACAGCGCGAACACCTCGCGCACGGTCTCGTTGAACGCGCGGACGCTGGCGAACCCGGCCGCCGGCGCGACCTCCGCCATGGGCAGCGCGGTCGTCTCGATCAGCAGCCGGGCGGTCTGCGCGCGCTGCGCCCTGGCCAGCGCCAGCGGTCCCGCGCCCAGCTCGGCCAGCAGCAGCCGCTCGACCTGCCGCACGCTGTAGCCGAGGCGCGCGGCGAGGCCGGGCACGCCTTCGCGGTCGACCACGCCGTCGGCGATCAGCCGCATCGCCTTGGCCACCGAGTCGGCGCGGTGGTTCCACAGCGGAGAACCCGGTGACGCGTCGGGCCGGCACCTCTTGCAGGCCCGGAATCCCGCTTGTTGGGCCGCCGCCGCGCTCGGGTAGAAGCGCATGTTCGCGACCTTCGGCGGGACCACCGGACAACTGGGCCGGCAATAGATCCGGGTGGTCAGGACCGCGGTGAAGAACCACCCGTCGAACCGGGCGTCTTTCGACCGCACGGCCCGGACACAACGTTCCACGTCTTCGTGCACCGCACCAGCATCCGGCAAAGTCGGGCGCCGTGGCCGGCGGAAATGCGACATGGCTGGAATCGGGCCGGAACCGGGCCCGCCGCACCTCGGTGTGCGGCGGCCCGGGAGGGCGGCGTCGCCCTTCGTCCGGACATCGGCTAGCCGTGCGCGGAGGCGGCGAGCCGGGCCAGCAGGTCCAGCCTCACCTCGGCCCGGTCGCGGCGGTTCGCGTCCAGCACCGTCCTCAGGATCGGGCAGACCCGTGCTTCACCGGGGACACCCCGGTCCTCACGGGCCGTGACCGGCGGACGGGCCGTCCGCACCGGGTCAACTCCGCTCGGCATGGCAGGTCGCCGCACCGTTCCACCGACCGGGTCGGTTCGGTGCGCACCGCTGAGAAGACCCCCAGGACCCCTCAGCGCGCCACGAGCTGCCATTCGCGGTAGTTGCCTGCGAAACCACTGTGACCGGTCCCTTCGCACAACCTGTCGACGTCACCTGCAACGTCCGGACCAGCTTGTCAGCGCAAGTCGTTAGGGTGGACTGACAAGGGCTCCACGGGTTGGCAAAAGACCTGTTCACGCGCTCACATCCGGTTTTCCGGTCCGGAACACCGGATCTTGAGGAGGCACGCCGCGGATGGCTGGTTCCGGTCAGGGGTCGGGTCCCCGCGCCGTGTTCGCGGAGCGGTTCGCGCTGCTGTACGCCGAAGCGGGTGATCCGCCGCTGAAGAAGGTGACCGAGTCGGTCGGCCGCGCGCGGCGCACCGACGAGCGCGGCAGGCCGGTGCGCGCGACCGCGCAACGGGTCAGCGACTGGCGTCGCGGGCGCAACGTCCCGGCCAGGTTCTCGGCACTCTCGGTAGTACTTGAAATTTTGATCGGTGAGGCGCGGAAGTCCCGCCCGCAGCCACCGGCGGCCGGGTTGTACGACCTGGACGCGTGGCGGGCGCTGTGGGAGGAGGCGCTGGCGAGCCCGGTCTCCTCGCCCGAGGACGAAGATCCGCCCAGCTCCGGCGAAATCGGCGTGTGCCCTTATCGGGGATTGGCCGCTTTCCAACCCGAGGATTCCAGTTGGTTCTTCGGCCGCGAGCGCAGCACGGCCGCGCTGGTGTCCCGGTTGGGCAGTGCCGCGGAAACCGGCGGGATCGTGATGCTGGTCGGCGCGTCCGGTGCCGGTAAATCGTCACTGGTGCGCGCGGGAGTGATCCCGTCCATTCGCGACGGGGCGTTGGCGGTGCCCGGTTCGACGAATTGGCCCGCGGTCGTCATCACGCCCGGCGCGGATCCCGTGAAGGAATTGGTCCGGCAGATCCCGGAATTGGCCGAGGTGCTGGACATGGCGCTCGCCCTGGACGGGATGGACCAGGACCTGGTGGCCTCCGGGCACGGTCCGGACACGTTCCTCGGGCAGACGCTGATGGGCGTGCTGCGGTTCGCCGCGCAGATCCGGGCGGCGTTCGCGGCCCACGCGCGGCGGCACGGCGGCGACCGCGTGGTGGTCGTGGTGGACCAGTTCGAGGAGGCGTTCACGCTGTCCTCGGACGAGAACCGGTTGCAGGTGTTCGTGCAGGCGTTGCACGTGGCCTGCACGCCCGCGGTGCCCGGCGGCACGGCCCCGGCGCTGGTGCTGGTGGGCGTGCGGGCCGACTTCTACGGCCGCTGCCTGTCGTTCCCGGAGCTGGCCGACGCGTTGCAGGACCGGCAGATGGTGCTGGGCCCGATGACGTCGGCGGAGCTGCGGGAGGCCGTGTCGCGGCCCGCGAAGGCCGCAGGGCTGCAACTGGAGCCGGGGCTGATCGAGTTGATGCTGCGCGACCTGGGCGTGCGCAGCGGGCGGACGCAGGCGCGGACGGGCCAGGGCGCGTACGACGCGGGCGCGTTGCCGCTGCTGTCGCACGCCCTGCTGGCCACCTGGCAGCGCCGGCAGGCGGGCAAGTTGACCATCGCGGGCTACCGCTCGGCGGGCGGCATCCAGGGCGCGGTCGCGGCCACCGCGGAACGGGCGTGGGCCGACCTCGCGCCCGAGGCGCAGCACGCCGCGCGGCCGTTGCTGCTGCGGCTGGTGCGCGTCGGCGAGGACACCCAGGACACGCGCCGCCGGTCCACCCGGCACGAGCTGGTCGAGCAGGCCGCGAACCGGGACGCGGGCGAGGAGGCGCTGGAGGTGCTCGCGCGGGCCCGGCTGGTGACGCTCGACGCGGGCTCGGTCGAGATCACGCACGAGGCGCTGCTGCAGGCGTGGCCGCGGCTGCGGAGCTGGATCGACCAGGACCGCGAGGGCCAGCTCCTGCGGCAGCGGCTGGAGGAGGACGCGGCGTCGTGGGCCGCGCAGGACCGCGACTCGTCGCTGCTCTACCGGGGTGCGCGGCTGGAGACCGCGCGGCACTGGGCGAACGCGGCCGGCCCGCAGGGGCTGACCGGCACCGCCCAGGACTTCCTCGCCGTGTCGATGCAGCACCGCAGACGTGCCGCGTGGGGCAGACGCGCGGCGGTGGCGTGCGTGGTGGTGCTCGCGCTCATCGCCGCCACCGCCGCCGTGCTGGCCGTGCGGCAGCGGGACGACGCGGTGTTCCGGCAGGTGGTGGCCGAGGCGGACCGGTTGCAGCAGTCCGACCCGTCGCTGTCGGCGCAACTGGCCCTGGTCGCGCACCGGATGCGGCCGGACGACCGGGACGTGCAGACGCGGGTGCTGTCCAGCCAGTCCTCGCCGCTGGCGACGCCGCTGGCCGGCCACACCGGCCCGGTGTACCTCACGTCCTTCTCCCCCGACGGCAGGTTCCTGGCCACCGCGAGCTTCGACCAGACCGTGCGGCTGTGGGACCTGCGCGACCGGGACGACCCCGAGCCGCTCGGCTCGCCGCTGCCCGGCCACCGGAGCTGGGTCACGTCGGCGGTGTTCAGCCCGGACGGCAGGACCCTGGCCACGGCGGGCAACGACGCCACCGTGCGGCTGTGGGACGTCAGCGACCCGGAACGCCCGCGCTCCCTCGGCGAGCCGTTGAACGGCGGCAACGGCACCGTGTACCTGCTGGCGTTCACCCCGGACTCGCGGACGCTGGCCACCGCGAACGAGGACATGACCGCACGGCTGTGGGACGTGACCGACCCGGCCGCCCCGCAGCGGCTGGGCGAACCGCTCGGCCGGCACACCGGGCAGGTCCGCGCGGTGGCGTTCAACCGGGACGGCACGCTGCTGGCCACGGCCGGTGACGACGGGACCGCGGTGCTGTTCGACGTGCGCGACCCGCAGCGGCCCGTCCCCGTCGGCGAGCCGATCACCGGGTTCGACAACACCGTGCACTCGGTGGCGTTCAGCCCGGACAACCGGCTGCTGGCCGCCGGCAGCGAGGACCACACCGTGCAACTGTTCGACGTGACGGACCCGGCCGCGCCGCGCCTGGTCGGCCGCCCGCTGACCGACCACACCGAGGGCGTGTGGTCGGTGGCGTTCAGCCCGGACGGCCGGGTGCTCGCGTCCGCGGGCGGCGACGGCACCACGCGGCTGTGGAACGTCACCGACCCGGCGCACCCGATCGCGCTCGGCCGGCCGCTGACCGGGCGCAACGGCATCGTGTACGCGGTGGCGTTCAGCCCGGACGGCCGCACCCTGGCCACCGGCAGCCTCGACTCGGTGGTGCGGCTGTGGTCGCTGCCGCACGGCGTGCTCGTCGGGCACTCCGCGCGCACCACCGGACCCCGCTTCACCCCCGACGACCACCACCTGGTGTCGGGCAGCGACGACTCGTCGATCCGGGTGTGGGACACCGGCGACCCGACCGCCCCGGTGTCGACCACCACGCTGTCGCACGGCGCGGGCGTGTGGTCGGTGGCGTTGAGCGAGGACGGGCTCACCCTGGCCAGCGTGAGCGACGACATGGTCCGGCTGTGGGACTTCGCCGACCCGCACCGGCCCGAACCGCTGGGCGAGCCGATCGCGGTGGGCACGCGGTACAGCTCGCCGGTGGCGTTCCGGCCCGACGGCAAGGTCCTGGCGACCGGCGCGGACGACCACTCGGTGCAGCTGTGGGACCTCGACGACCGCGCGCACCCCGAGCCGCTGGGTCGCGCGCTCGTCGGCCACACCGAGTACGTGCACTACGTCGGGTTCACCCCGGACGGGAAGACGATGGTCACGGCGAGCGCGGACAAGACCGTGCGGCTGTGGGACGTCACGGACCCGGCGGCCGCCCAACCGATCGGCCACCCGCTGACCGGCCACAGCCGCGTGGTGCGCGCGGGCGACATCAGCCCGGACGGGCGCACCCTGGCCACCGCGAGCGACGACGGCACGATCCGGCTGTGGGACCTGACCGTGCCGAACCGGGTCCAGCCGATCGGCTTGCCGTTGACCGGGCACGTGGAGGCGGCGGTGACGGTGGCGTTCAGCCCGGACGGCCGCACGCTGGCCAGCGGCGGCGACGACCGCACCATCCGGCTGTGGGACGTGCGCGACGCTTACCGGCCGGCCGCCATCGGCCAGGTGCTGACCGGGCACGACGGCGGGGTGCGGGACATCGCGTTCAGCCCGGACGGCCGAAGGCTCGCGTCGACCAGCTCCGACAGCACGGTCCGGGTGTGGGACCTGGACCTGGAGCACGTGATCGACCGCGTCTGCGTCAAGACCAAGGGCGTGCTGCCGGAGGAGCGGTGGCGCGAGCACCTGCCGCAGCTCGACTACGAGCCGCCCTGCCCCTGACGCCGCGGTGCGGGCGGGGGGAAACCGCTCGTGGACTTCCGGTGGATCGTGACTAGGTTCTACAGATCATGCGTTTACTTGCCAGGGTGGGGAGCCCGCAGGCGGCGATCACGGCGCTGACCGGGATCACCGCGCTCTACATGGGTCTCGTGGTGTTCGGCAACGTGACCGACTACGGGACCAACCACGCGTTCGTCCAGCACGTGCTGGCGATGGACACCACGTTCGGCTCGCCGAACACGTCGTGGCGCGCGATCACCAGCCCGGCCGTGGTGACCGCGGTCTACGTGCTGATCATCCTGTGGGAGGCGGTCACCGCGCTGGTGCTGCTGGCCGGGCTGGTGGCCTGGCTGCGGCGCCGCGAGGAGGTCGCGCGGCGGCTGTCGTCCGCGGGTTGGGTGATGCAGGTGCTGCTGTTCGGCGGCGGGTTCATCGCGATCGGCGGCGAGTGGTTCGTCATGTGGCAGTCGAAGGACTGGAACGGGTTGTCGGCCGCGTTCCAGAACTTCGTGGTCGCCGCGCTCGGGCTGGTGCTGCTGCACGCGAGCAAGAGGGACTGAACCGCGCCACCGGAGGCCGCCCCCTCTCGGGACGGCCTCCGGTCCGGCGTCACCCCTGCCAGAAGTCGAGCCGGTGCTCGGCCCGGTAGTCCACGCCGGTGATCGCGCCCGACGCGAGCGACTGCACGTGCCGCCCCTCGCCGAACGCGGGCCAGTGCGGCAGGCCGCCGGTGTTCGGGTCGCCGGTGCGGGCGAACGCGGTCCAGTACCGGATCATCGCGTCCGACAGGTCCCGCTGCCGGTCGGTGAGCTCCCGGTCCGGGAACAGGTAGCCGATGTCCGTGCTGTGGCTCGCGCCGTGCTCGGAGGCCTCCTCGTCGGCGAACTCGAACGCGTACGTCGGCGTGTGCGCGGACAGCAGTTCGTGCTGCCGGAACGTCGCCCGCGCCCACACCCGGTCCGTGAGCACGGCCGCCCACGCCCGGCCCGGGCTCTCGAACGCGCCCTGCGGGTACTCCCGCTCCACCTCGGCCGCCCGGTCCCCGAACGCCGCCGCGAGCAGCCGCGGGTAGTCCTCGGCGGCGACGGGCCCGCGGAAGACCTCCACGAGGTTGCGGTGCTCGTGCCGCGTGTTGCCGGCCAGCACGGGCACCCGCGCGACCTCACCGGCCGGGAACGCCTCGGCGGGCACCTTCGGCAGGTCCGGGTTGCCGTACCCGAAGGGCTGGAAGATGTTCATCACCTGCGGGTACTCCAACAGCTTCCCGACCGGCAGCGCGCGCAGGCAGTCGATGTCCGCGCAGCCCAGCTCGACGGTGACCATCCGCCCGAGCTGCTCGATCTCGGCCGTGTCCCGCCAGGCGAGCCACGGCAGCGCGCCGAGCCCCGGGTACCACGCCTCGGCGGGCAGGTCCACCAGCGCGAACCCGCTGTGCATGATCGCCTTGTGGAACAGGCCGCGGGACGCGGGCGAGATCAGGTGCGCCGCGGTGGCCGACGCGCCGTAGGAGACGCCGAACAACGTGACGTTGCCGGGATCGCCGCCGAAGGCCGCGATGTTGCGCCGCACCCAGTCCAGCGCCTCGCGCTGGTCCTGCAACGCGAACGTGCCGGACCCCGCCAGACCGGCCAGGCCGAAGCCGCCGAACACGCCCAGCCGGTAGTTCGGCGTCACGACCACCACGTCCCCCTTGGTGGCCAACGCCGTGGCGTCGAAGTGGTGGCCCGCGCCGATCGCGCCGTCACCGTGCAGCCAGACCATGACCGGCCGGCGGCCTTCGGTGGACGGCGTGGTGACGTTGAGGAACAGGCAGTCCTCGTCCGTCGACCGGGTGTCCGAGTAGGACGACCCGACCTGCGGGCACGGGCTGCCCGGCTTCGTCGCGTCCCGGACGCCCGCCCAGTCCGCCGGGCGGTGCGGTGACCGCCAGCGCAGCTCGCCCTTCGGCGGCATGGCGTACGGGATGCCTTGGAATACGGCGTGGTCGGCGCGGACGACGCCGCGCACCTCTCCGTTCTCCACCCGCACGACGTCCGCTCGCTCCACGTCCCCACCCCCGCATGCCGTCACGACCAGGGCGGCGGCTGCCGCCGTGATCAGTGCCCGCGTCCCCCGACGCATGTGCTACCCCCTTGTGGTGGCGAGCTCCACCGTGGTGAGGAGCTCGCGTTCGCAGAGGTCGAGGTCGACCTCCGCGTGATCGGCCGCCCTGGCGAGCACACCGTTGCGCAGCGCCAGCACGAAGATCGCCATGGTGTCCGCGTCGAACCCGCGGAACTCGCCCCGCCGCTGCCCCTCCCGGAGCAGGTCGGCCATCTTGCGGTGGTCGTCGTCCGCGCTGTCGGCGGCCGAGACGTGCGGCCGCACCTGCGCCAGCGCCACCATGTGCGCCCGGTGGGCGGCCAGGAACCGCAGGTTGGCGCTCAGGAACGCGCGCAGCTCGCCCGCCGCGGTGTCGGCGCGGTCCATCCGCTCCAGCACGAACTCGGCGAACGTCCGCCGGACCTCGGCGTAGACGCTGTCCACCAGCTCCTGCTTGCCCTTGAAGTGGTACGAGATCAGCCCCGTGCTGCTCAGGCCGGCGCGGGCGGCGATCCGCCGGAACGAGGTCGCGCCGTAGCCGAGCTCGGCGAGCACCTCGATCGCCGCGGCGATGACCTGCGCTCGCCTGGCCTGCTCGGTCACGGACTTTGCTCGCATGAGCAAAATCTAGCACGACTGAGCAAACTGCCGGTTGAATGAGGCGTGACCAGCACGAACGTCTTGATAAGGTCGCTGCCGGGCGACGTGTGAAGGAGGACCCGCGACGATGCAGGCGTCGGAGTTCCGCCGCGCGGTGGCCGCGGCCACGTCGATCGCGGCCTCGGTCGGCCTGGTGGTGCGCGTCACCGTCGTCCTCCAGGACTCGAACAAGCTCACCCTGCGCCTGCTGCCGTGCGACGTCCTGGCGCGGGTGGCGCCGGAGGCGGACCAGGTCGCGGGGGCCGAGATCGCGCTCGCGCGGCGGCTCGCCGAATCCGGCGGCCCGGTCGCCGCGCCGGCGCCCGGCGTGGAGCCGCGCGCCCACGAACGTGACGGGTTCGTGGTCACGCTGTGGACCTACTACGAGTCCGTGACCCCTGAGGTCCCACCGGCCGACTACGCCGACGCGCTCGTGCGGCTGCACGCCGGCCTGCGCCGGGTCGACGTGCCCGCGCCGCACTTCACGGACCGGGTCGAGCAGGCGCGGCGGGTCGTGGCGAGCCGCGAGCTCTCACCGGACCTCGCCGACGCGGACCGGGACCTGCTCGGCGGCGCGTTGCGCGACCTGCGGCGGGCGGTCGTCCGGCGGGCCGGGACCGAGCAGCTGCTGCACGGCGAACCGCACCCCGGCAACCTGCTCGGCACGGCGGGCGGGCCGCTGTTCGTCGACTGGGAGACGCACTGCCGGGGGCCGGTCGAGTTCGACCTGGCGCACGCGCCGGAGGACGTCGCCGACCACTACCCGGGCGTCGACCGGGCGTTGGTGGACGACTGCCGGGTCCTCGTGCCGGCGATGGTCACCGCGTGGCGCTGGGACCGGGACGACCGGTTCCCCGACGGCCGCCGGCTGGGCGTCGAGGGGCTGGGTCGGCTCCGTGAGGCGCTGCGGTCCCGCGCGACGCCCTAGCCGACGATCTGGCGGAGCTGGTCCAGCAGTTCCGCCCGGCTGGTGCAGCCCAGCCGCTGCCGGATGCGGGCCATGTGGTGCTCGACCGTCTTCGCCGAGATGAACAGGCGGTCGCCCACCTGCTTGTAGGTCAGCCCGCCGACGACCAGTTCGGCGACCTCGCGCTCGCGGTCGCTGAGCTTGCCCGCGTCGGCCTCCGCGACCGGCTCGGGCTGCTTGCGGGCGGTCGTCGCGGACCGGCCTTGGAGGAGGCGCGCGCAGTCCAGCAGCCGCACCATCGCCTGCCGGTCCGACGTCCGTATCGCGGCCTGCCCCGCGAGCCGGGCCGCGTCCCACCACTGGCCGACGGCCTGCAGGCCGCGTGCCGACTCCTCGACCTGGTCGGCGTCGACCTTGCCCGCCACCACGTCGAGCCAGCTCTCCGCGGCCGCCGACACGACCGCCGCGTACCGGCTCCGGTCCCGGCACGCGGCCAGCGACGCGGCGTGCTCCTCGGCGACGGACGTCTCCTCGGCGATGATCGCCGCGTGCAGCGCGCTCCAGTGCAGCGGCACGGCCCACAGGCACGGATCACCCAGGTCACGCAACAGGGTCCGCGCGGCCGTGAGGTGCGGCGCGAGCCGGTGCTGGTCGCGCAACCGCGCCGCGGCGGTGGCGAACTCGCCCAGCGGCAGGAACGTGAACAGGTCGACGGGGTGCCGCAGCACCGCCTCGCACGCCTGCTCCCACGTCCGCTTCAACGTGGCCAGGTCGCTGTTGCGCCGCGCCACGCCGATCTCCAGCGCCACCGCGAACAGCCAGTCCCGCGGCTCCAGCGGGCGGCCCGCCTTCCGCAGCGCCACCAGCGTCTCCCGGGCCTGCGCGAGGTTGCCGCGCTGCATCGCGATCCACGCCCGCAGCAACCGGTGCCGCACCACCATCAGCGCGCCGCCGGACGACGTCGCCATCGCCCGGTCCAGCACCGACTCGGCCACACCCGGCTCACCGCTGTGCAGCGCCACCAACGCGGCCAGGGCGGCGGGCGTGTCCGGCAACAGCACGGCCCGCCCGGCCGGTTCCAGCAACCCCGCCGCACGGACCAAAGTGGACAGTGCGGTGGTCGCGGACGACGTCACCGACTCCACCACTCCCTGCGCCATCAGCGAAGCGCTGCCGTCCAACATGGTCGGTGGCGCCACCGGCAGCGGCGCGGTCGGCAACCGGCCCGTGCCGACCTGCCCGATCACCGCGAACGCCGACGACGTCGAACTGGGCGACCACCGGTGCAGCTCGGTGCCGCGGGCGAGTTGCCCCCGGTGCGCCAACGCGATGGCGGCGACTTCGGCCGCCGCACCCCGGTGCCCGGTGTCACCGCTGGAGATCACCTGGTCCGCGAGGCGCATCGCGGCGTCGAGGTCACCCGCCATCGCCGACGCCACCGCCCGCCGCACGGCCACCTCGGGCCCGGCGGTGCCGATGGCGGCCAGCAGCCGCGCGGCCAGCGCCGGGTCGGTGGCCAGCGCCTCGTCGGCCGCCGCGCGGAACGCCTGCGCCAGCCCCGGACCGGCCACGCCCGGCTGGTCGCCGCCGACGCCGACCAGCGGCCGGACCAGGTCGAGCACCGGCCCGCCGGACCGGAGCTGGAGTTCGGCCAACCGCTGCCGCACCGCGATCCGCCGGTCGGTCCGGCTCAGCGCCGCCACCGCCAGCCGCGCCACCGGCAGCAGCGTGCCGTCGGCCGCGACCAGGCCGGTGGCCCGGCCCGCCTCGATCACGTCGCCGACGCCGTCCGCGTCGACCCCGAGCAGCCCGCCGAGCAGGTCGAGCCGCAGCGCCGCGCCCGCCTCGGCGGCCAGCAGGTACTTCTGCACGTCGGCGTCCAGCCAGTCCAGGTCCGCCCGGAACGACGCCACCACCTCGGGCGGCACCTCCGCCGCGGTCAGCCCGGCCAGCCGCCGCACGAACCGCGGCACGCCACCGGTCAGCTCGTGGACGAAGTCGACCAGCCCCCGCGCGGACGCGGGCAGCACGGCCCGCACCTGCTCCCGGGTGAACGGCTCCAGCATCAGCGCGGGACGCGCCCGGCCCAGCGACTCGGCCAGCGCCGCCAGCGCCCGCGTGCGCGGCCACGGGCGGTAGGCCACCACGACGTTCCCGGTGCCGCGCTCGACGAGGGAACGCAGCGCCAGCAGCTCGGCGTCCGGCAGCAGGTGCGCGTCGTCCACGACCGAGGCCGACGCGCCGGCGTCCTCGAACGCGCGCGCGATCTCCCGCAGCACGGTGCTCTTGCCGTACCCGCCGGGCGCGACGACGCCGAGCCGCAGCACCGTCCCGGCCTCGATGGCGTCGAGGACCTGCGTGACCTGCTCCGACAACACCGGGCGCGCGGTAGTGCTCGGGCTCAACGGCCTTCCTCGCTGTCACGGGCGCGTCGCCCACCGGTCGGCACGAGCCCGCGCACGACGCGCTTCACCGTGCGCCGTTCCGGCAGGTCGAGCGGGGTGATGTCGACGGGCGGCCGGGGCGGCGGCGCGGTGAACTCCGCCTCCGGCGCGTCCTGGCCGCCCACGGGGAACCTCAGCAGCGGGTCGTCGTCGCGGACCATGACCGACGTCTCGATCGGCTCGGGCTCGGCGTCCGGCCCGACCACGAGCCTGCGGGCGGCCAGCGCGGCGCCCTTCACCACCGAGGTCTCGGGCGCGGCCTCCAGCACCACCCGGCCGGGTACGGACGCGGCGACCAGCGGGATGCGGGCGCTGCCCCCGACCAGCACGGTCATCTCCACGCCCGCGGCCGCCACGCGCTCGAACACCGACACGGCCTGCTCCACGTGCGGCCGGATCAGCTCCTCGAACCGCGCGCGGGTGATCGGCACCTCCACCGGCCCCGACGGCAGGTGCACCGGGATCGAGGTCTCCAGCGTGCCGGACAGCACCCGCTTGGCCGCCTCGCAGTCGCGGCGCAGCCGCGCGAACAGGCCGCGGGTGCGCGGGTCGTCGGCGTCGAGCTCGGCCAGCGCCCGCCCGAGCGTGGCGCGCACGTGCGCGAACACCGCGTCGTCGAAGTCGACGCCGGCGGCCTGGTCGACCCCTTCGACGGCGTGGACGAGCTCGAAGCCCCGGCCCACGACGGACGCGCCGAACGCGTGGCTGCCGAGGCTGAACACGCCGAGCGACCCGGCGAAGGACCGGGTGAACGCGTGGTTCTCCGCCGCCGCGACCGGCTCGGGCACCAGCGACACCTCCAGGCCGACGGACCGCAGCGCCCGGTGCGCCAAGCCCTTCGCGTGGGGCCCCCAACCAGGGGGGTGGGCGAGCACGATGTGCGCGGGCCGTTCGCCCTCGCGGGCCGCGACCTGGTCGGCGACCCACATGACCAGCAGCGCGGTCAGCTCCTCCGCCGTGAACAGCTCGCCGCCGGCGCCCGGGCCGCCGGTCCCCCCGGGATCGACGCCCAGCACGATCGGCACGGTGTCACCGACCCGGCGGCCGAAGCCGGTGGCCGTCCACCGCGGGTCGCCCGGCTCCCCGACCGCGAACGCGCCGTCCGGGGTGAGCTGCAACGTCGACGCGACGCCGCCGCCGGGCCCGCCGAGGCCGACCACCTCGGGTTCGCCGCGCCCCGCGCCGCCCAGCCGGCACACGGCCGCGGCGGTGCGCGTGGTGCCCACGTCGACCCCGAGGACGTATGGCAACTCGGAGCCTCCTCAACTCACCTGAACGAAGTACCCGGCAGTACCTACACGGGTTACGAGAAGGTCACAAGGCCATCCCCTAATCCCCTAGGGAGTGAACGAATACCACCCCATAGTGGTTGCGGCATCTACTGGGAGTAATCCCCGATGGCCGGTGCTCCCCCCGGCCCTACCTTGATCACCAGCCGGACCCCACCCCTGCCGGGCCGGCTCCCCGCGTCCCACTCACCAGGAGAAATCCATCATGGGCTCCAGCCCCACCACGCTGCACGACTTCGTTCTCGACCTGCTCAGCGACCCGACCGCGCTGGCCGACTTCCAGGCCGACGCCGAGGGCACCCTGGCGAGGGCCGGTCTGAGCGACATCAGCGCCCTGGACGTGCAGGAAGTCATCCCGCTGGTGCTCGACTACGTGCCGACCGGGAGCCTGCCCGCTCTCGACGGCTCGCTGGTCGAGGACCTGCCGCTGGACCTGGCCGACGCGGGCCAGGCCGGTGCGATCTTCCGGCTCAAGGCCGTCACGGACCAGCTCGCGGTGTCGGGTGCCACCGGCGCCGGCGACGTCAAGGCCGCCGTGGCGGGCACGCTCAGCGCGGACGCCGACGGCCTGTCGGTGTTCGGCGGCGTGTCGAGCTGGGACCTGCTCGACGGCGCCGCTTCGGCGAAGCTGTCGGTCGAGGGCGACTTCTCCGCGGTGGGTGACGTGACCGACACCCTGGACGGCACGCTGCACACCGCCACCGGTCAGGTCTCGGACCTGACCGCCACGGCGACCGGCACGCTGGACGGTGCCGCCGCCACGGGTGGGGTCACCGGCGCGCTGCCGCACGCGGACGGCCTGACCAGCACCGCGTTCGGCGCGCTCGACACGCTCAGCGGCGTGGTGGGCGACGTGACCGGTGGCCTCACCAGCTCGCTGCCCGTCGGCGACCTCGGCAACGTCGCGGGCCTCGGCAACGTGGCCGACCTGGGCGACGTCGCCGGTCTGGGCAACGTGGCCGGCGTGTCCGGTTCCGCGCACGGCACGCTCGACCCCCACGGCGCCGCTCCCCTGTCCGACGTCACCGGGACCGTCGCGAACGTGGCCGACACCGCCGGCCTCGGCGGCGTCGTGAGCAACGTCACCGGCACGGTCGACCGCCTGGACCTGCCGGTCGTCGACTCGCTCGGCGTGGACGACCTGCTCTTCTGAGAGCGGTCCACCACCGGGAGGCCGGTCCTGTCCACCGGACGGGACCGGCCTCCGCCGCGTTTCCGGACTTTCACCCGGACGGGTTTTACCGGCACACTCTGCCGGGTGATGTCCGCGCCCTGGCTCGACGTGCTCGACGACACGATCCGGGCTTGCGCTGCGCACAACCGGCCTGACCTGGCCGAACGGTTGCGCGACAAGCGCGCCCGTCAGCTGGACCCCAAGCTCCGCGTGCTCGTCATCGGCGAGCCGAAGCAGGGCAAGAGCCAGCTCGTGAACGCGATGGTGAACGCCCCGGTCTGCGCGGTGGGCGACGACGTCACGACCACCGTCCCGACCTTCGTGCAGCACGCGGAAACCCCGTCCGCGGCGCTCGTGCGCGGCGCGTCCATCGCGAACACCCCCACCGAACGCATCCCGGTGCCCCTCGACCAGCTCGCCGACCAGGTCAGCGCGAACCACTTCCACGGCGGCGACCTGGTGCGCGCCGAGGTCGGCATCCCGCGCGCCCTGCTCGACTCGGGCCTGGTGCTGATCGACACGCCGGGCGTGGGCGACCTGCGGCCCGCGCACACCGCGAGCACGTTCGCCGCGCTGCTCCAGGCCGACGCGGTGCTCATGGTCTCCGACGCCACGGCCGAGCTGACCGGGTCGGAGCTGGAGCTGCTCAGGCAGGTCATGACGTCGTGCCCGAACGTGATCCTGGTGCTCACGAAGATCGACATCGCGGCGCAGTGGCGGCGGGTGGTCGAGCGCAACCGCGCGCACCTGGCCCGCGCGGGCGTGGCCGTGAAGCTGATCCCGGTGTCCGCGGCGCTGCGGCTGCGCGCGGCCAAGACCGGCGACAAGGCGCTCAACGCCGAGTCCGGCTTCCCCGAGCTGCTGACCTGCGTGCAGCAGGACATCCTGGCCGCCGCCGACCAACTGGCCCGCCGCACGATCGCGGTCACCGCCGCGTCGGCGATCAAGCAGCTCGTCGCGCCGGTGCGCGAGGAGCTGTCGGCCCGCGCCGCGCAGGGCCCGGAGCGGACGATCGCCGCGCTGAACGAGGCGCAGCGCCGCGTCGACGAGCTGCGCCGCCGGTCCGCGCGCTGGCAGACCGTGCTGGCCGACGAGATGGCCGACCTGGTCTCCGACATCGAGCACGACCTGCGCGACCGCACCCGCCGGATCATGCGCGAGGTGGAGAGGACGTTCGAGACCGCCGACCCGGCGCTGGGCTGGGACCGGTTCGAGGCGTGGCTCGAGGACAACCTCACCGAGGCCGCCACCACGAACTTCGCCTGGCTGCTCGACCGCTCGGAGTGGGTCGCGGAGAAGGTCGCCAAGAGCTTCCCGGTGGCCCGCGACGACCTGCTGCCCGAGTCGATCTTCCCGGACGACGTGCTGGACCGCGTCGCGCCGATGGACAAGCCGGTGATCGAGCGGTTCAGCCTGGCGCAGAAGGCGTTCACCGGGTTGAAGGGCTCCTACGGCGGTGTGCTGATGTTCGGCCTGGCCACCAGCCTCGCCGGGATGCCGCTGATCAACGCGATCTCGCTGGGCGCCGGCGCGCTGTTCGGCGGCAAGTCGATCATCGACGAGAGCGACCAGCGGCTGCGCCGCAGGCAGGCCGCCGCCAAGGCCGCCGCGGCGCGGCACGTGGACGACTTCTTCCTCAAGTTCGGCAAGGACTGCCGCGACGCGGCCCGGCACATCCAGCGCAGCCTGCGCAACCACTTCTCCACGCTGGCCGAGGAGTTGCAGGAGACGCTGCTCGAATCGGCCCGCAGCGCGCGCCGCGCCGTGCAGGACGACACCACCGAGCGGGAGCGCCGCAACCGCGACGCCAAGCGGGAGCTGGACGACCTCGTGGCGCTGTACCAGCGCGTCCAGGCGATCGCGGGCGGCCAGGCGCCGCCGTTGGGGATCAGCGCATGATGCCCGCGGGCGAGGTCGCGCCGGGCACGACGCTGGAGGACGAGGTCTGGGCGCTGCTGGAGGACGCCCTGTCGGTCTACCGGGACAGCCCGCGCGCGGTGTCGTGGCTGCGCGGGCACCAGGCCCGGTTCGGCGAACCGGTGCGGGTGGCCGTGGCCGGCGCGCCCCGGTCCGGGAAGTCCACCGTGGTCGGTGCGCTGATCGGCGAGGAGTTCGCGCCGACCGGCGTCACCACGTGGTACCAGGACGGGCCGCGGCCCAGGGCGCACGTCGGCCAGTACGAGGTGCCGGTGCTGCGCCGCGACGGCAAGGCGTTCGTCGACGCGCCGGACGCCGAGCGGGTGACCGTGGAGTGGCCGTCGCGGTCGTTGCGCGACCTCACCCTGGTCGACACGCCGGCGGACGCGCCGGTCGAGCAGGTCTACGGCGAGGCCGACGCGGTGCTGTACCTGACCAGGCACCTGCACACGACGGACGTGCGGTTCCTGCGGACCGCGCACGACCACCCGGTCGCGCGGGCCGCGCCGGTGAACACGGTGCTGGTGCTGTCGCGGGCCGACGAGATCGGCGGCGGCCGGATCGACGCGCTGTCCTCGGCCAAGCAGATCGCCCGCCGCTACCGGCGCGAGGCGACCGTGACCCCGTTGTGCCAGAACGTGGTCGCGGTGGCCGGGCTGCTCGCGGTGGCCGCGCGCACCCTGCGGGCGGACGAGTTCGCCGCGCTGGCCGCGCTGGCGTCGTTGGCGCGCACCGAGCTGGACGACCACCTGCTGTCGGCGGACCGGTTCGTGGCCGAGGACTTCCCGGTGCGGCTGGACCCGGCGGTGCGGCGGGGCCTGGTCGACCGGTTCGGCATCTTCGGCGTGCGGCTGACCACGACGTTGATCCGGCAGGGGTTCGACACGCAGGTCAAGCTGACCGGGCAGTTGGTGCAACGCAGCGGGCTGGGCGAGTTGCGGGACTCGGTCGGGGTCTACTTCACCGAGCGGCGCGAGGTGCTCAAGGCGCGGGCCGCGCTGCTGGGGCTGGACGTGGTGCTGCGCGCCGAGCCGCGGCCCGGTTCGATCGGGTTGGCGGCGGCGGTGGAGCGGGTCCTGGCTTCGGCGCACGACTTCCGGGAGCTGCGGCTGCTGGCCGCGTTGCAGGGCGGGCGGACCCGGCTGCCGGGCGAGTTGGACGCGGAGGCGTCGCGGCTGGTCGGCGGGCTGGGGACGAACCCGGTGGTGCGGTTGGGGATGGACCACGAGCCGACGGAGGGCGAGCTGCGGCACGCCGTGCTGGACACGCTGGGGCGGTGGCGGGAGCACGCGGTGGACCCCGCCCTGGACCACGGGCAGCGGCGGGCGGCGGCGGTCGTCGTGCGCAGTTGCGAGGGGATGCTGGCGCAGTTGGTCGGATGAGCGGCCGGTGCGGTGCGACCGGGTCAGTTCAGTGCGGCGGCCACGGCGCGGACGGCCGCGGAAGGCGTGCGGCGGGGGTCGGTGACCAGGTAGAGCGTGCTGTCGGGCAGGTCGCGGACGCGCTGCAGGGTGCCCGCGTCCAGGTGCTCGGCCACCGCGACGCGCGGCAGCACGGCCCAGCCCAGGCCCGCCACCACGCACGACCGCACGGCCTCGATGCTGCCGAACCGGGTGATGCTCGGCGTCGCGGGCAGCTCCCGCACGAACCGGTCGCTGTACGAGCAGCCCTCCTCCAGCAGGAAGTACCGCTCGTCCAGCACCACGCCGGGCGCGCTGACCAGTTCGATCGGCTCCACGCCGACGGCGGTCACCTTCAGCCCCGGCGCGGTCAGCGAGTCCTCCAGCACCAGCGCCAGGTCGAGCGTGCCGTTGCGGACGCCGGCCAGCGCCTGCCGGGTGCCGGCGGGCGAGAGGTGCACGGAGATGCCCGGCCAGCGCATGGCCACGTCGGCGACCCGCTGCGGCAGCCGGTAGGCGCACACCGACTCGGGCGCGGCCATCCGCACGTCGCCCTCCACCGCCGTGCTGCCGCGCACGGCGTCACGCAGGCGCTGCTCGGCGGTCAGCACCTCGCGGGCGTGCTCGACGGCCTGCCGGCCCGCCTCGGTCAGCCGCGCGCCGCTGGGCAGCCGGTCGAACAGGCGGGCACCGAGGTGCCGTTCCAGGGCTTTGACCTGGCTCGTCACCGTCGACTGCACGAGGTGCAGCTCCGCCGCGGTGGCGGTGAAGCTGCCCGTGCGGGCGAGCACCAGGAGGGTGCGCAGGAGGCGGGTGTCCACCGCATCGACAATACCGATCGAGCACATCGCTGGGAATCGTTGGACTCGATGGTAAGTGGTGGGAGAGGCTGTCGACATGAACGACGTGCCTGAACCCGCGGTGCTCCGCTACACCGCTTTCACCACCGACCCGGCCGGCGGCAACCCGGCCGGTGTCGTGCTCGACGCTACCGGCCTGGACTCCGCGGCGATGCTGGAGATCGCCGCCGCCGTCGGCTACTCCGAGACCGCGTTCCTGGTGCCGCGCGACGCCGGTGGTGAGTTCGACGTGCGGTACTTCAGCCCGCTGGTGGAGGTGCCGTTCTGCGGTCACGCCACCGTGGCGTCCGCGGTCGCGCTGGGCCGGACGGGCACGCTGCGGTTCCACACGCCGGCGGGGTTGGTGGAGATCGCCGCGACGCCCGACGAGGCGAGCCTGACCAGCGTGCCGACGTCGTCCACGCCCGCGTCGGGGCGGGACGTGGCGGAGGCGTTGCGGGCCCTGCGGTGGTCGGCCGAGGACCTCGACCCGCGCTACCCCGTGCACTGGGCGTTCGGCGGGTCGCGGCACCTCGTGCTGGCCGTGCGGTCGCGGGAGCGGTTGGCGGCGCTGGACTACGACTTCGACGCGCTGGGCGACCTGCTGCGGGCCCGCGACGCGGTGACCGCGCAGCTGGTGCACCAGCGGGACGAGGACGTGTTCGACGCGCGCGACCCGTTCCCGGTGGGCGGCGTGGTGGAGGACCCGGCGACCGGGTCCGCCGCCGCGGCGTTCGGCGGGTACCTGCGGGCCGTCGGGCAGGTCGGGCGACCCAGGTCGATCACCATCCACCAGGGCGTCGACATGGGCCGGCCCAGCGTGCTCCGGCTCCGGGTGTCGCCCGAGGACCCGCGCGTCACCGTGACGGGCGCGGCGGTGCGGATCGGGGCTCAGACGCGTTCCAGCACCACGACGGGGATCTCGCGGTCTGTCTTCCCGGCGTAGTCGTCGTAGGCCGGCCACACCTCGGTCATCAGCTTCCAGAGCTCCGCGCGCTCCGCACCGGTCGCGGTGCGGGCCCGCGCCCGGAACACGTCCGACCGCACCTGCACCTCGGCCTCGTTGCGGGCTTCGAGGTTGCGGTACCAGGCGGGGTGCTCCGGCGCGCCGCCGTACGAGGCGACGACCACGTACGCGTCACCGTGCGGCTGGTAGATCAACGCGGTGCGGCGGGGCTTGCCGGACTTGCGGCCGGTGGTGGTGAGCAGGAGCGTGAAGACCCCCGGCTGCCACTCGTGCCCTTCCGCGCCACCGGTCTCGACGTACTTGCGGATGTGCTCGTTGACCCAGTCGACCGGGCTGTTCACCACTGCCATGGTTCGACGCTACCGAGAACGCGACGGGGCCGCCGGTCGTGCACTCCGCAATGCCGACCGGCGGCCCCGAACGGGGTGGGGACGTCCGCCTCGCACCCCCTGGCCCGTCGCCTGCTCCTCGGCGTCCCCCGGCGTTCCGCCCGCGTAAGCGGTGTGCCGGGGTCGCTCGACCACGCCATGGGGACGTGGTGCGGGAGCGGGACGGCCAACGCCCCGGTTCAGTAGATCTGGCTCGTGCGGCGCATGTGCTCTCCTCAGCTCGACGGGACTTCGCCAACTATGACGGGCGGCAGGGCTGGCGGCTCATACGAAAGGGGGATAGAAGAGCGTTATGCCCGAGCTTGAGCTCCGCCACCTGCGCGCGGTGTGCGCGATAGCCGAAGAAGGCAGCCTCACGAAGGCCGCCTCGCGCCTGGGCCTCACGCAACCCGCGATGAGCGCCCAGTTGCGGACCGTCGAGCGGATCGTCGGCGGTCGCCTGTTCGACCGGAGCCCCGGTGGTTCCCTGCCCACCGAGCTGGGCAAACAAGTCGTCGGCACGGCCCGGCTGGTGCTCGACGAGGTCGAGCAGCTCGTGTCGCTGGCCCGCGAGCGGACGCGGGACGGCAAGCCGGGGCCGTTGCTGGTGGGCGGCGTGCCCACGTTGTTCTTCGGGCACTTCGTGGAGGAGCTGCGGCGGGTCATCCCCTGTTCGGAGGTCCGCACCGAGATCATGCCCGGCGCTTCGGACCTGCTGGAACTGCTGGTGTCGGGCCAGGTGCAGCTCGCCGTGCTGGACCGGTTCGAAGGGCTGGAACGGCGGGAGCTGCGCGGGCTGGAGCTGCGCCGGCTGGTGAGCGAGCCGCAGTTCGTGGCGCTGCCGGAGACCGACCCGCTGGCCGCCCAGGAGGACGTCGACCTCGCGCAGCTCGCCGACCGCGACTGGGTCGCGCCGCCGGACGAGTTCGTCGGCAACCGGTTGCAGATCTTCACGGCGTGCGCGGCGGCCGGCTTCACGCCCCGGTTCAGCCACCACGTGAACGAGGCCAGCACGGCGCGCAGCCTGGTCGCCAACGGGGCGGTGTCGTTCGCGCTGCCCCAGTCCCGCGGCGGGGAGGGGATCGTGATCCGACCGCTGCGCGGCGCGCCCCTGATGGTGGACCTGATGCTGGCCACGCGGCGGGAGGGGCCCGCGGCGGGGCGGGCGCACGACGTGTTCGCGGCGGCGGCCCGCGCGTACCGGGCGGTGCTCCCCCGCAACCCCGGCTACGCCGCGTGGTGGGAGGAGCACCCCGAGGCGCACCGGGAGATCGACGCGGCCCTGCTGGCGGGTGGTTAGGCGGGCCGGGTCAGGACTTCAGGGCGTCCTCGATCGTGGCGGGGGCGCGACCGATCAGCTCCTCCAGGTCGGGGCGCACCTCGGCGAGCACGCCGCGGCTGATGTTGACCTCGATGTCGGCGAGCAGGTCGGCCACGAAGTCCGGCAGGCCGAAGCCCTTCAGGCCGGCGACGCGGTCGGCCCGGCTCACCGGCTGGTGCGTGGTGCCGGCCAGCGCGGCCAGCTCGTCGAAGCTCCACGCCCGCGGGCCGGTCAGCTCGTAGACGGCGTTCTCGTGGCCCGGCGTGCTCAGCACGACGGCCGCGGCGAGGGCCAGGTCGTCGCGGGACGCGCTGGCGATGCGGCCGTCACCGGCGGCGCTGACGATCGGGCCGGGCGCGTGCGGCAGGTAGTTCTCGTGGTACATCCCGTTGCGGAGGAACGTGAACGGGATACCCGTGGCCCGGATCGCCTCCTCGGTCGCCTTGTGCACGCGGGCGAGGGTCAGCGGTGAGGTGTCCGCGTCGGTGACCGAGGTGTAGACGATGTGCCGCACGCCCGCGTCCGCGGCGGCGCGGACGGCGTTGGAGTGCCGTCGCAGCCGGATCTCGTCCGGGCCGTCGACCGAGACGATCAGCAGCGTCTCGACGCCGGCGAACGTGTCGGCGAGCGGGCCGTCGAAGTCGCCCGGGCGGACCTCGACGCCCAGGCCCTCGGCCTTCTCCGGGTCGCGGACGGAGACGGCCAGCCGGTCGGCGGGCAGGCGGGTGAGGGTGTGCTCGAGGATCAGGGAGCCGAGGTGGCCGGTCGCGCCGGTGATCAAGGTCGTCATGCCGGCAACGGTAGGTGCGACGCTAACTATTCGTAAGTACCTACCTGTTCGTCAGGTACTTACGCTGCGGATAGCGTGCAGGTAGGGTGCCTGCCATGGTGCAGCGAGGTGACGTGTACGACCGCAACTGCCCGACGCGGGTGATCGCGAACCACGCCACCGGGCAGTGGGGCAGCCTGGTGCTCGGCAAGCTCCTGGCCGGCACGAAGCGGTTCGGCGAGCTGCGCCGGGAGGTGTCGGGGGTGAGCGAGAAGATGCTCGCCCAGACGTTGCAGGCACTGGAACGGGACGGGTTGGTGCACCGCGAGGTCCACCCGGTGATCCCGCCGAGGGTGGACTACTCCCTGACGACGCTGGGCGCGCACGCGGCGAAGCAGATCAGCGGGCTGTTCGGGTGGATCGAGGAGAACCTGCCGGACTTCCTGGCGGCGCAGGAGGAGTACGACGCGCGCCGGGTCGAGAACGTGTGACGGATCACGTCCACACCTCCGACCTGTGCGCGGGCGCACAGGGTTGCCATGCGCATGTTACCGGGCAACTGGGCGTTTAGATCGGATGTGTGGCGGGTAAGGGGAAACCAACAGCCGGTGAATTCCGGGGGTGGTTTGCCAGAATGAGTGCCATGACGCAGCCCTTCACGGACGATAGTCACCCGGCCGAGCCCTATCCGGGAGCTCGGCCGGGACACTGCTTCGTGCACCTCGACGGCGCCGGCTGGCCGGTCACGCCCGATCCCGGTGCCGATTCCGGATGGCGGGTCGCCCCCGACGGGCAGGACCTGGACGACTGGCTGGCCGAGCACGGCGAACCGCCGTTGACGGGCCGGATGCCGGTCCTGGCGTACGGGTCGAACGCGAACCCCGCCAAGGTGACGTGGTTGCGGGACGAACTGGGGTTGACCGGCCCGGCGGTGGTGCTGAGGGCCAGGTGCGAGGGGTTGTCGGCGGTCTGGGCCGCCGGGTTGCGCAAGACCGACGGGCAGCGCCCGGCGACGCTCGCCGCCGCGCCGGGCGTCGAGGAGGAGCACGCGGTGTGGTTCGCCACCGCGGAGCAGTTGCGGGTGCTCGACCGGTGCGAGGGGCGCGGGCTGCGCTACCGGCTGGTTCGGGTGCACACCGGGCGGGTGACGTTGTTCAACGGTGGCGTGGTGGACTCCGTGCTGGCGTACACCGGTGCGGGCACGAGGCGGATGCCGTTGCTGGTGGGCGGGCGGCCGGTGCGGTGCGCGGAGGTCGACCAGCGGACGGCGCGGCGGCTCGGCGGGCGACCGGCGGACGGCGACGGGCTGGACGTGACGCCCGTGCACGGCGACCCCTCGCCGGACGACTGGCCGGATCGGGTGTTCGTGTACGGGACGTTGCAGCCGGGGATGGCGGCCTGGGCCGTGGTGGAGCCGTTCGTGGTGGGTGAGCCCGTGCGGGCGTCGTTGTCGGGGACGTTGCACGACACGGGGCGCGGGTACCCGGCGTGGCGGCCCGGCGGTGGCGCGCCGGTGCCCGGGCACGTGCTGCGGGTGGAGCGGCCGGAAGAGGCGTTGCCCGTGCTGGACGAGTACGAGGGCGACGAGTACCGGCGGGTCCGGGTGACGTTGGCCGACGGGCAGGTGTGCTGGGTGTACGTCTGGCAGGCGGCGGTCGGCGACATGCCGGTGCTGTCCGGCGGGTGGGTCTGAGGCGGGGCACCTCGGACGGGTTGTGGAGCAGCGTCATCGGTGCGCCCGATCCGGTGAATTCCTCGCCGATCCACCCAACCGTTCGGTGGTTGGGTACGTCCTCCTGACAAGGACCCGTTTCCTAGCAGGAGGTGGACATGAGGCGACTCGTGGCGTTCGGCGTCCTCGCGGTCGCTCTTGCCGCGTGCGGGAGCCCACAGCAGGCGGCCGACCAATCTTCGTTGGCGGTCGAGCCGTCCTCGGAGTCCGCACCCGCGCCGCCGTCGTCGGCGCCGGTGACGTCCGCGCAGGTCACGGCCACGGCGGCGCCGGCGTCGGGCCGCTGCACGGCGGCGGTGCTGGCGGCGGCGGTGGAGTCGACCGGGGCCGGTGCGGGGAACCGGTACGGGAAGCTCGTGGTGACCAACAACGGTGCGGGGCCGTGCACGGTGAACGGGTACAGCGGCTTGCAGTTGCTGGACTCGGCGGGCAACCCGGTGCCGACGGACTTGCGGCGGACGTCCGACCCGGGACCCGCGCCGGTGGTGCTCGCGCCCGGGACGGCGGCGGCGGCGAACCTGCACTGGACGGTGGTGCCGACCGGTGACGAGCCGGTGGACCGGCCGTGCCAGGAGGAGGCGGTGCGCGCGGCGGCGATCCCGCCCGACGAGACCGAGCCGATGAGCCTGCGGTGGGGGTTGGGTCCGGTGTGCGCCGGCGGGAAGATCGAGATCAGCGCGTTCTACGCTGCCTAGGTGATCGAGTCCAACGTCCCCGGCCACGCCGGGGAGCTCGCCGTCCGCACCTGGCCCAACCTGGACGCCGACTGGCTCGCCGTCATCGTGCACGGGTACGGCGAGCACAGCGGCAGGTACGGGCACGTCGCCGACGCGTTGGTGGAGGCCGGTGCGTTGGTGGTGGCCGCCGACCTCGTCGGGCACGGGCGGTCCGAGGGGGAACGGGCGGTCATCGCCGACTTCGACGGGGTCGTGGCCGATGTCGGTGCCGCGGTGAGCTCGGCGGCGTCGGACCTGCCGACGGTGCTGATCGGGCACGGCGAGGGCGGGTTGATCGCGGCGCGGTACGCGCAGGGCAACCCGCCGGCGGCGCTGGTGCTGTCGGCGCCGGTGCTCGGCACGTGGGAAGGGCTGGACCGGCCCGAGGAGCCGGTGGACCCGGAGCTGCTGTCACGCGACCCGGAGGTCGGCAAGAACTACGCGTCGGACCCGATGGTGTGGCACGGGCCGTACAAGAGGGAGACCTTGGAGGCGCTGGAGCGCGCGCTCGACGAGGTGAACTACGGCCCCGCGTTGGAGCACCTGCCGACGTTGTGGCTGCACGGCGCCGCGGACGAGCTGGTGCCGTTGGCCGAGACCCGGACCGGCACCGACCGGCTGCGCGGGCTGCTGTTCGAGGAGCGGGTCTACCCCGGCGCGCGGCACGAGGTGTTCAACGAGACCAACTCGGCCGAGGTGCTGGCCGACGTGGTCGACTTCGTGCGCCGGGTGCTCGCGTCCGGCTGATCCGTCACCCGGACGGGTGGGGCGGCCGACGCGGCGCCGCCCCACCCCGTCAGGGATCACTCGTCGTAGTCGCTGCCGTCGTCGTCGTCGTAGTCGTCGTCGTCGTAGTCGGCGTCATCGTCGTACTCGTCGTACCAGTCGTTGGAATCGGCCTGGGCCGACGTGTCCCCGGTCCACGCGCCTTCGGGGCTGGACCACGAGTAGCTGTCGAAGTAACCCGCGTTGCCGTCGTACGTCCACGCAGCCACGGTGAACGAGCCCGCGCCGTAGTTGCCGGCGACCTGGTACTGCTCGAAGTAGTACGAGTTGCCGTAGGCGTCGGCGCCGGACGCCAGGTCGTGGACCGTGGCGCCCTCCGCCGTGGCGGACGCGCTGCCCTGGTCGTACTCGACGTCGGCCGACGCGATGCCCGCGGCGCCGATGACGAGCGGGAGCGACAACGCGCCCGCGGCGACCAGTCGGATGATGCTGCGCATGGTGGAACCTCCTTGGCGTAGATGGCCATGCGCTCACATCGTTACCTCGCACGACGCGCCACCGGACGTCGCCGACCGCATCGTGTGAACGGCGGTTGAACCGGCGAAAACGGCCTGATCAGCGGACATCACGAGGGGTGGGCGCAAGTCCCTGCTTATGGGTGACATCAGTGGCACCCTCACGTGCCACACCTGTGTCGTGGACAATTCGCGTCGAGATGGTGGGAGAAGACCTGGAGCTGCTGATCACCGCGGTGGTGGCGGCCGACGACGACCGGCAGGCGCGCGCCGCCTGCGCCGCACTGCTGCGCCAGGTCGGCGGGCGGGTGGTGCGGGCCATCGACTGCTCCGACGAGGAACCGGGCTGCTGGTCGGTGACGATCAGCCGGGTCAGCGGCGAGCGGGCGACGCAGAACGTGGCGGGCGCGCTGGCCCGCGCGGTGCGCACGTTCGTGCGGCAGCTCGGCGACCAGTTCCCCACGCCGCGGGTGGCCTGCGAGCCGCCGACGGCGTGGACGGTGCTGGAGGACCCGGCGCTGCTCGACGGCCTCGTGCCCGGCGCCGAGCGGCTGCTGGTGGAGGCGTGGGCGGGCGGGGACCCGCAGCAGAACCGGCCCGAGGTACCGGCACCGGACCGTTCGGCGCAGGCGCCGGAGCCCGAACGGGTGCGCACGCGGTTGTCGTTGCGCGTGGACGTGGCCACCGACCGGTCCGCGGGCGCCGAGTGGCAGGCGCGGGCGGTAGCGAGCCGGGTCGCGAGAAGTGGCAAGATCACCCGAGTGGCTCCCCACGGGCACCTACTGAGCGTGCACATCGACCTCGGCGCGAGCGTTAATTCGCCCACGGTCGCGCTACAGGACGCCGTGGCGTCGCTGGGCCGTTCGGGGTGGTCGGACGTCGAGTGGTCGGGCGATTCCGGGACGATCCGCTGGTCGGCGTCACCGGTGCCGGAGGCGGGGATCGCCGCGCTGGCACTGACAGCGACTCCGGACTCGGCATTCGTGTGGACGGTGCCGGACTGAGATCGTTTTCACTGCCCCGATCGAGTGGATTTGCACTGCCACCCGGTCAGCCGATCTTGCTTGTGAATCGTGAAACTTTAGGTACTACTTTCAACTATAGGAACTCGAGCAGTTTCGCCAGGAGGGGTCGGGATCCGACATGGCCAGCATCGAAGAGGTCCGCGCCGCGATCGCCCAGGCCGTCGAGAAGGCGGGCCAGAGCGTCAACGCCCTGCAACAGGCCGCCGACCTGGCCGAGGACGCCCAAGCGCTGCTGAGCACGGCGACGCAGGGCAGCGTCCAGGCCGACGTGGAGCAGGCGAACGCGCGGTTCGCCGAGGTGGTCAGCGGCGTCACCGACCTGCAGAAGCACCTCGGCGCCGGGATCTCCCAGGCCGAGAGCATCAACTCCAGGTTGTGACGTGACCTCGGTAGGTGACGTCAAGCTCGCGCTCGAGCAGAGCTGCGAGTTCCTGCGGGACGCCTACCGCAGCGTCCGGGAGGCCCAGACCGCGTTGGACGAGGCCGTCGACATCCTGCTCGACGCGAGCGCCGACCACCACGAGTCCCTGGTGCCGCCCGGGTTCCTGGCGGCCGGCGAGCGGTTCGCCGACGAGTTGGAGCTGATCGTGGGCAGCCTGGAACTGGTCCAACGCCTAGCCGTGGAGCTGTGACGTGAGCAGGCGTGACGAGCGCCGCAGGAGGATCGAGGGCTCCTTCGAGGAGTTCCGCAAGGCGGTCGCCGCCGCGCTGGGCAACGCCGCGCGCGAGCACCGCCTCCTCGCGGACGAACGCGCGCGCGACATGTTCGAGGTGATCCTGCGCGGCGACGGCGTCGACCGAGCGCTGGCCGACCCGCTGCTGGCGGGTGCGCTGGCCAACCCGTTGTTCGAGCAGCAGCTCGCGCGGGCCCTGATCGACCGGATCGAGGCGTTCCGCGAGTGGTCCGAGCGCGGCCCCGACCAGTTGACCGCGCTGGTCGACGCGGCGGCCGAGGGCCCGGCGTCGTGGCCGCCCGAGGCGTGGCTCGGCACGCCGGGCACGGCCGACGGCAGCGACGGCGCGCCCGAGCTGTGGCGCATCGGCACCGGCCTGGTCCGCAGCGCGCCCGAGCCGCAGCGGTTCCCGGTGGCGGTGCCGCTGCTGGACCACTCGCACCTGCACGTCTCCTCCACCCACGAGAGCCGCGCCACCGCCGAGTCGCTGGTCGAGACCCTGCTGCTGCGGGTGCTGAGCCACTTCCAGCCGGGACTGGTGCACGTGCACGTCTGGGACGTCGGCCAGCTCACCGGCGCGCTGCCCGGCCTGTACCCGCTGACCCGGGCGGGCCTGCTGACCGTGCACGACCCGGCCCGGCTGCACGAGCTGCTGGACGAGCTGTCCGACCACATCCGCCGGGTGCACACCGGCGTGCTGACCGAGGGCCACCAGTCGGTGCGGGCGGCCGGCGGGCGGCGCACCGAGCCGTGGCGGGTGGCGGTCCTGTTCGGCAACCGGCAGCCGCTGCGGGAGGAGCACCAGCAGCAGTTGCAGCGGGTCGCGCGCAACGGCCTGGCCGCCGGCATCCAGCTGTTCATCGTCGACATCCCGGTCACGGTCAACTCGCCGATCGAGACCGTCACCATCGCCGCGGACCACTCGGCGACCTGCACGATGACCGGCAAGCACGTCGCGGTCGCGCTGGACCCGCCGCTGCCCCGCGACCGGGTGCCCCGCGCGTGCGCGGCCATCGCGGACAAGCGCGAGGAGCGCCGCAACCGGCTCAGCACGTTCGCCGACCTGCTGCCCGAGCAGTTCTGGCGGGAGAACTCGTCGGCGGGCGTGCTCGCGCCGGTCGGGTTCCTGGAGGGCGAGCCGGTGCACGTGGGGCTGGGCGACACGTCGCCGCACGCGTTGATCGGCGGTCCCAGCGGCTCGGGCAAGACGAACTTCCTCTACGCCATGCTCGGCAGCCTCGCGGCCCGGTACGCGCCGGACGAGCTGGAGCTGTACCTGCTGGACTTCAAGGAGGGCGTGTCGTTCGCGCAGTTCGCGCCGGGCCGCAAGGACCCGACGTGGCTGCCGCACGCGCGGCTGGTCGGCGTCAACGTCAACACCGACCGCGAGTTCGGGGTGGCGCTGCTGGCGTTCCTGGCCGACGAGATGCGCAGGCGGGCGGACGCGGCCAAGCGGCACGAGGTGACCAAGCTGGAGCAGTTGCGGGAGGAGGACCCGCACGGCCACTGGCCGCGGATCGTGGCCGTGATCGACGAGTTCCAGTACCTGTTCGGCGAACGCGACCAGGTCACCGCGCAGGCGACCCAGCTGCTGGAGGACGTGGCGCGGCGCGGCCGGTCGCAGGGCATCCACCTGGTGCTGTCCAGCCAGGACGTGTCCGGCATCGAGGGCTTCTGGGGCAAGTCGGCGATCTTCGAGCAGTTCACCGTGCGCATCGCGCTGCCCAAGGCGCGGCGGGTGCTGGCCGAGCCGCAGAACGACGCCGCGGTGGAGCTGCCGCGCTGGCACGCCGTGGTCAACCACGAGTCGGGGGTGCGGCCCGGCAACGAGGTCGCGCGCATCCCGGACGCCACCGCCAGGGGCACGTTCGAGGTCTTGCAGGCCGAGCTGCACCGCAGGCGTCCGGCGGACCTGCCCGAACCGATCCTGTTCGACGGCAGCAAGGTGCCCGCGCTGCACGCGATGCCGGACTTCCGGGCGTTGCGCCCGGTCGGGGGCGGCAGCCCCACCGTGCTGCTGGGCCAGGTGATCGACGTGGCGGGCAGCGCGGCCGGGGTGCGGTTCGCCCGCACGCCGGGCCGCAACATCGCGGTGCTCGGCTCGCTGGCCGACGACGCGGCGGGCGTGCTGGCCGGCGCGGCGCTGTCGCTGGCCCGCCAGCACGAGCCGGACGACGCCCGGTTCACCCTGGCGTGCCTGGCCGAGGACGCCTGGCCGCACGCGGAGCGCCTGCACAAGCAGTTGGGCGACGCGGGCCACACCGTCTACCTGCTCGGCCTGGACGGCGTCCGGGCGCTCGTGGACGACACGGCGGCCCGGATCACCGCGAGCATGACCGGTGAGACGGGCGCGCCGCTGCCACCCCACTATGTGGTGGTTTACGCGGTGGACGCGGCGCACACCCTCCTGGAGGCGAAGGACCCGACGACCCGGGCCTCCGGGGTCGACAGCCTGCGGACCGTGCTCAAGCACGGGCCGGAGAACCGCACGCACGTGCTCGGGTGGTGGCGTGGCGCGCAGCGGCTGAAGAACAGCCTGCCGCCGGGCGTCTACGACGACATCGGCGCGTGGATCGCGTTCGACGTGCAGGGCAAGGAACTGCTGTCGTTCGGGCCGGAGCAGGTCATGGCGTGGTCACCGCGACCGCGGCGCGGCCTGTTCTTCGACCGGTTCGAGCACTCGAGGCCGCAGGTCGTCATCCCGTTCGACACCGGGGAGGAACCATGATCAGCCACGCCTCAGTCGTTCCCGCGCAGCGCACGAGCGGGCACGGCGCGCCGGAGGTCGAGGCGGTCTCGGCGATCGAGCGGTACCGGGAGCTCGTCGCGCTGGCCGGCGAGTCGGCGGAGCGGATGCGCGCCGCCGACCGGGCGCGGGTGCGGCAGCTGCTGGAGCGGCTGGCCGGGTCGCAGGACCGGATGGCCGCGGTGATCGACCGGGAGAAGCTGGTCAAGCAGGTCGTCGCGGAGCACTGGGAGGCCGTGGTCAAGCTGCTGTGGGACGAGCGGTGGTTCACCATGACCACCGTGCCCGCGCCGGACGAGTCCGTGCCGCCGCGCGACCAGCGCGACTACGACACCGCGCTGGACCTGGCGTTCCGGGCGTTGGAGGAGGCGGCGCAGAAGCGCGCGTTGTTCCGCTAGAAGCCCCAGGAGACGGCGACGGTGTCGAAGTCGAGTTCGGCGCCGGCCCGGCGGTAGGTGGCCAGGGCGGCGGCGTTGTCCTTCTCGGTGCCGGTCCACACGCCGGTGCAGCCGCGTTCCCGGGCCAGGTCGATCAGGCGGGCGATCAGCGCGCTCGCGACGCCCCGCCGCCGGTGGGGGTCGTCCACGCCCAGCTCGTAGAGGAACATCTCCACGCCCTTGTCGGGGTGGATGGTCTCCACCCCGGACACGAACCCGGCCGGCCGGTCGTCGACGTAGGCGATGAGCAGGTGGTGCCGGTCGTCGGCGAGGAACGCGCGGGTGGCGTCCTCGCGCGGCGGGTCGTCGAACAGGTGCCCCGCGGCCACCACCGCGTCGAACGACGTGACCAGCCGGATGTCCATGCGGGCGAGGGTAGCTCCTGGGTGATGATGCGGTCATGCGCGTTCTGCCCACCCCCGCCGACGTCTCCGCCGCCACCCCGGACCCGATCGCCCGGTGGGCCGCCCAAGCCCTGCTGCCCGGCCGCGGTGGCACGGCGTGGGCGCACGGCGACGCGGTCGCGGTGCTGGCACCCGCGCTGTACCGCTTCGACCGCCTGGTCCTGACCGGCCCGGTGGACGACGTGGCGACGCTGCTGCGCGCGCACGTGCGGCCCGACGTCAGGCCCCTGGTCACCACGGCCGTGGCCGACGAGCTCGACTGGCCCACCCGCGGCACGTTCGGCTGGATGCACCGCACCGGGTCGCTCGACCGCGTCCCCGGACCCCGCTGGCTGGCCGAGTCCGAGTGGGACGACGTCGAGGCGCTGCTGCGCAAGGCGAACCCCGAGTCGTGGGCGTGGCCGCGCGAGCCGGGGCCGGCCCGCTGGGCCGGCGTCCACGTGGACGGGGCGCTGGCCTCGGTGGCGGCGGACTCCTGGCCGTCGCCCGAGGTCGGGTTCGTGGCGGGCGTGGCCACCCACCCCGACCACCGCGGCCGGGGCCTGTCCACGGCCGTCTGCCGGTTCGTGGTCGGTGCGCTGCTGGCCGAGCGCGGCACGTGCGGGCTGATGGTCGACGCGGCGAACGAGGCCGCCATCGAGGTCTACCGGCGGCTCGGCTTCGCCTACCGCAGCGTGACCGCACTGCGGGACTCAGCTCACACCTGATCGGCGGAACAGCCCCGCGACGCCCCGGTGTTGCACGCGGTATGACGCCGAGCACCGCGCGCGAGATCCGTCTCGCCTCCCGCCCCGAAGGCTTCCCCACCCCGGAGAACTTCGAGCTGGTCGAAGTGCCCCTCCCGGACATCGCCGACGGCGGACTGCTGGTCCGCAACCAGGTGATGAGCGTCGACCCCTACATGCGGGGCCGGATGAACGCGGGCAAGTCCTACGTGGAGCCGTTCGAGGTCGGCCACGCGCTCGACGGCGGCGCGGTCGGCGAGGTGGTGGCGTCGAAGGCGCCCGGCTTCGAGGTCGGCGACACCGTGCTGCACGGCCTGGGTTGGCGCGAGTACGCCGCGGTGGACGCCGCCCACGCCACGAAGGTCGACCCGCGGGCCGCCCCGATCGGCGCCTACCTGGGCGTGCTCGGCATGCCGGGCATGACCGCGTACGCGGGCCTGCTGGAGGTCGCCGCGTTCAAGGAGGGCGACGTGGTGTTCGTCTCCGGCGCGGCGGGCGCGGTCGGCCAGGTCGCGGGCCAGGTCGCCCGGCTGCGCGGCGCGGGGCGCGTGATCGGCAGCGCGGGCAGCGACGCCAAGGTCAAGTACCTGGTGGAGGAGCTGGGCTTCGACGCGGCGTTCAACTACAAGGACGGCCCGGTGGGCGAGCTGCTGGCCCAGGCCGCGCCGGACGGCATCGACGTGTACTTCGACAACGTCGGCGGCGACCACCTGGAAGCCGCGATCGACTCGTTCAACCTCTACGGCCGCGCCGCGCTGTGCGGGGCGATCTCCAACTACAACACCACGACGCCCACCGGCCCGCGCAACGTCGGCCTGGCCGTCGGCAAGCGCCTGACCCTGCGCGGCTTCCTCGTGCACGACCACAAGCACCTCCAGGCGGACTTCGTCCGCGAGGTCGGCGGCTGGATCGCCTCGGGTGAGCTGCGCTACCAGGAGACCGTGACCGAGGGCCTGGACCGCGCGCCGGAGGCGTTCATCGGCATGCTGCGCGGGGAGAACCTCGGCAAGGCGCTCGTCACGCTGTAGGGGAAAAACCAGTTGTCGGACACGGCCGGCGATGCGCTAGCGTCGCCGGCATGTGCGCCTGTGCCGTGACCCGGATGCGCCGCGTCTAGCGGCGGCACCCCGGTTCCGCCGCTCCAGCGAGTCCTCGCCGGGCGGTACCCACCTCCGCTGCCCGGTTCGCTCCCAGCAGCCGCGGAGACCCTTCAGTGCGCACGCACCACGACGGCCGGCACGAGCACGGCCAGAACTTCCTCGTCGACCGGACCGTCATCACCGACGTGGTCGACCTCGTCGCCCGGACCACCGGGCCGATCCTGGAGATCGGCTGCGGCTCGGGCGCGTTGACCCTGCCCCTGCAGGCGCTGGGCCGCCCGCTCACCGGCGTGGAGGTCGACCCGGCCCGGGTCCGCGAGCTGCGCCGGCGCGTGGCGCCGACCACGACCCTGGTGGAGGCGGACTTCCTGCACCACCGCCTGCCGCGTGAGCCGCACGTCCTGGTCGGCAACCTGCCGTTCCACCTGACCACGGCGGTGCTGCGCCGGGTCGTGCACGCCGGGCACTGGACGGACGCCGTGCTGCTCGTGCAGTGGGAGGTGGCCCGCCGCCGGGCGGGCGTGGGCGGCGCGACGATGATGACCGCCCAGTGGTGGCCCTGGTACTCGTTCGCACTGGTCCGACGCGTGCCCGCGGCGGCGTTCCGGCCACGTCCCGGGGTGGACGGCGGCCTGCTGGCGGTGACCCGCCGCCGGGCGCCGCTGGTGGACCCGCGCGACCGCCGCCGGTACCAGGCGGTCGTGCACCGCGTGTTCACCGGCCGGGGCCGGGGCGTGCCGGCGATCCTGCGCGCGACTTACCCGCGCGCCCGCACGGACGCCTGGGCCCGCCGCCACCACGTCACCGACCGCACCCTCCCGCGCGACCTGACCGCCGAGCAGTGGGCCGAGCTGTTCGCCCTCACTCCGCCGGTGCGGTGAGGTCGCGGCCGAACCGGTAGGCCTCCAGGCAGTACTCGAAGCCGGACTCGACCATCGGGTCCAGCCCCTCCCGCTCGCAGTGCTCCAGGAACCCCTCGGCCGCGTGCCACCGCTCGCCGTCGAACCAGAACACCCCGCCGGCGTAGTGGATGGTGCTGCCGGTGGCCTCGTCGGCGAGGTTCAGCGACTCGTAGTTCTCCGGGCGGTTGCGCACCAGCCGCACCAGGTCCTCGGGCACGCCCCGGTAGAGCGACTCCTGGAGCGCGTAGTCGCCCTCCGCGTACAGGTTGAGGTCGGTCTCGTGGTCGAAGGTCAGCAGCAACGCCCGTCCCTCGGGGGTGAAGTACCAGACGGCCGACTGGCCGCCCCGGTCGTTCCACCCGAACCGCTGCGCACCGTCCACGGTCATCGGCGCCACGTCGGCCGTCTCGCCGACGATCGCCGCGCGTCGCCGCACCTCGACCAGCGGGGTCGTCCGGAGGGCCTCCCACGTCTCACTCATGCCGGGCAGGCTACTGACCCGCGGAACCCGCCACCGGGCTGTTCACACGACCTGGCCATCGCAGGCCACCACACGCCCCTCGTGGACCACGAGCGTCCGCGGCGCGCGATCCATCACCGCACCCGTCACCGTGTCGCCCGGCACCACCACCAGGTCGGCGGGCGCGCCCTCGGTCAGCCCCAGCACCCGGCCCATGACCGCCGCGCCGCCCCGCGTGGCGATGTCGACGCACATCTCCACCAGCTCGTCGCGCCGGAACCCGTTGCGGTAGGCGAGCTGCCAAGCCCGGTCCAGCATGTCGCCGTCGCCGTAGGGCGACCAGTAGTCCCGGATGCCGTCCTGGCCGAGGCCGACCCGCACCCCCGCCCACCGCAGCCGCCGCAGCGGCAGCGGGTCGCGCACGCCCGGCGCGACCGTCGTCACCGCGATGTCGTGCTCGGCCAACCGCTCCACCAGCTCACCCTGCCGCTGGTCGTCCACAGTGGACAGGGCGAACGCGTGGCTGATCGTCACCTGCCCCCACATGCCCAGGGCGGCCACCCGCTCGCAGATCAGCTCGACCTGGAACGCGCCCAGCGTGCCCGCGTCGTGCAGGTGCACGTCCACCCCGCGCTGGTGCTTCTCGGCCAACCCGAACACCACGTCGAGGTGCCGCACCGGGTCGCGGTCGTAGCCCGCCGGGTCGAGCCCGCCGACCAGGTCGGCGCCCGCCCGCAGCGCCGCGTCCAGCAGGTCCGCGGTGCCCTTCTCGCGCAGGATGCCGCACTGCGGGAACGCCACCACCTCGACGTGCGCCCGGCCGGCGTGCTCCTGCCGCGCCGCGAGGACGCCCTCCAGCTTCTCCAGCCCCGAGTCGACGTCCACCTGCGCGTGGCTGCGCACGTGCGTCGCGCCGAACGCGATCGTCCGCCCGAGGGTGTGGGTGGCGCGTTCGGCGACCGACGCCCCCGCCGAGCGCCAGTTGCGGCGGTCGTTGTCGATCAGCTCGGCCAGCCCCTCGCCCGCGCTGTGCGGGCGGAACGGCAGGCCGAGCCGGGTGGAGTCGAGGTGCGCGTGCGCGTCGGTGAACGCGGGCAGCAGCACGCCGCCCCGCCCGTCGGCCACCGGCACGTCGGGCGGCGGGTCGAGGTCACGACCGAACGCCGCGACGCGCCCGCCCTCGCAGAGCACGTCGACCACGGGTGCGCCGGGGGCGTTCGGCCACGGCCGCACGGAACGGATCAGCAGGTCACCGGTCACCAGGCGACGCTAGCCCCGCCCGGGTGAAGTCGCCAACGAGGAGCTTGCCGGGGTTGAGCACGCCGGTCGGGTCCAGCGTCCGCTTCACCGACGCCAGCACGTCCAGGCCGAGCCCGCCGACCTCGGCCTCCAGGTACGGCGCGTGGTCCGTGCCCACGGCGTGGTGGTGGCTGATCGTGCCGAGCCCGGTGATGGCCTCGCTCGCGGCGGCCTTGGCCACCTGCCACTGCCCGACCGGGTCGGCCGCGTCCCGGGCCGCCAGCACCGTGAAGTACAGCGACGCGCCGGTCTCGTAGGCGTGCGAGATGTGGCACATGACCAGGCAGTCGCCCAGCGCGTCGACCAGCGCCTCCCGCACGGCGGCACGCAGCTCCGACACCCGGGACCAGTGCGTGGCCGTCTCCAGCGTCTCCACGCACACCCCGAGGCCCAGCAACGCGTCCCGCTGCCGGGGACCGTTGAACCGGCCGTGCCGCCACGCCTCGCCGAGCGCCTTGCCCAGGCTGACGAGCCGCACACCGCGCAACGTCTCGGCCCGCCGCCGCGCGACCTCGGCCTTCGACGCGCCGTGCCACCCGAGGATGAGCATGCACGGCCGCCGCACACCCCTCGCCCGCAGGTACGCCTTGAGCGCGTTGGTCTTCCAACCGCCGGCCAGCGCCAGCGACACCGCCGTCTCGTCCACATCGGACAGTCGCGTCACGTCGGCGAGCACCCGCCGCTGCGCCAACCGCCGCACCGCGGCCGACCCTCGTTCCCAACCGTCCACGACGAAACCCTCGTACCGCTCGACCGCCGGCCGGGGCCGCACCCGCAGCGAGACCTCGGTGATGACGCCGAGCACGCCCTCGCTGCCGACCACCACCCGCTTCAGGTCCGGCCCGGCGGCCGACGCGGGCGCGCCGCCCAGCCGCCACTCGCCCACCGGCGTGGCCAGCCGCACGCCCTCCACCATGTCCTCGAACCGCCCGTACCCGGACGACGCCTGCCCGGCCGAGCGGGTCGCGGCGAACCCGCCGATCGTGGCCCGCTCGTAGGACTGCGGCACGTGCCCGGTGGTGAGACCGTGCGCGGCCAGCAACCGTTCCGCCCGCGGCGCGGGCAGCCCGGCCTGGAGCACGGCCAGGCGGGACACCGGGTCCACCGAGACCAGCCGGTCGAGCCGGTGCAGGTCGAGCGCGATCACCGCGGCCTTGTCGCCGCGCAGGGCGGTCACGCCGCCGACGACGGACGTGCCGCCACCGAACGGCACCACGGCCACGTCGTGCTCGACGCACGCCTTCAGCACGTCGACCACCTGCTCCGGTGACGCGGGCAGCACCACCGCGTCCGGCACGGCCAACCCGCCGTCACCGCGTTGGCGCAGGAGATCCACATAGGACAGACCGCCCGCGCGACCCAGCCGTGAGTCCCGGTCGACCCGGACGTACCCGGGCCCGACGACCTCGCCCAGCGCCGCCTTGGCCGGGTCGCTCAACAACGACTCCGGCACCTGTGGCGCGCGCGCCGGCGTGCGGACGTCACCCAGCCCGATCCGCTCGCGCAACCACCGCAACGCGTGCGGCGGGAGCGAGCCCGCGACGGGAGTCCAACTGCCCCGGAGGGTGTGGTCGATGCGCTCGGTCACCGCTACAGTGTGACACATGACGTCTCAACGTCACAGTGATGACGTGCTCCTCGACGCGGCCCGCGACTGCGTGGTCGAGGTCGGGGTCCGCCGCACCACGCTGACGGACATCGCCAAGCGCGCCGGCGTGAGCCGGATGACCCTCTACCGCCGGTTCCCGGACGTCGGCACGCTGGTCAGGGCCTTGATGACCAGGGAGTTCACCACCCTGCTCCGGCGGATCGAGGTGACCGGGGACAACGCGCGGCAGCGGCTCGTGGCGCAGGCCATCGCGGGCATCCGGCTGCTCGCCGCGGACCCGCTGATGCGGCGCGTGCTCGACCTGGACGCCGAGCTGATGCTGCCCTACCTCGTGCAGCGGCTGGGGAGCACGCAGCGGCTGGTCGAGGCGTTCCTGGTCGGCCAGGTGGAGGCGGGGCACGCGGACGGCTCGATCCGCCCCGGTTCCGCCGCCGCCCAGGCGCGGCTCGTGCTGCTGACGACGCAGTCGCTGGTGCTGTCGATCCGGCCCGCCACCACGGACCTGGACTTCGAGGAGCTGCTGGCCGAGCTGGCCGCCTACCTGGACGCGGCGCTGTCGTGAACACCTCCCTCAACGCGGCGCGCCGCCGTGCCGACCTCGACCACCTCTCGTCGTCCCCGGTCGACCTGCTCGTCGTGGGTGGCGGGGTGACGGGGGCGGGGGTCGCCCTGGACGCCGCCGCCCGCGGGTTGTCGGTGTGCCTGGTGGAGGCGCACGACCTGGCGTTCGGCACGTCCCGCTGGTCGAGCAAGCTGGTCCACGGCGGCTTGCGGTACCTGGCCCAAGGCGAGGTCGGGCTCGCGTACGAGAGCGCGGTGGAGCGGGGCATCCTGATGACCCGCACCGCGCCCCACCTGGTGCGGGCGCTACCGCAGTTGGTGCCGCTGCACGGCAGGGCGCACGACCCGGTGGTACTGGCCGGGCTGCGCGCGGGTGACGCGTTGCGCCGGCTCGCCCGCACGCCGTCCCGCGTGCTGCCGGGGCCGCGGCGGGTGTCGGCGGTCGAGGCGGTGGCGTTGGCCCCGGGGTTGCGCCGGGCGGACCTGCGTGGCGGGTTGCTGGGCTTCGACGGCCAGGTGGTCGACGACGCGCGGCTGGTCGTGGCGCTGGCCCGCACGGCCGCCGGGTTCGGGGCGCGGATCATCACGCGGGCCCGTGCCGCTTCGCTGACCGGTCGGGGCGCGCACGTGGTCGACGCGCTGACCGGGGAGTCGCTGGACATCAGGGCGCGGGCGGTGGTGAACGCCGCCGGGGTGTGGGCGGGCGAGCTGGTGCCGGGCGTTCGGCTGCGGCCGTCGCGCGGTTCGCACCTGGTGCTGTCGGCGGCCGCGGTGGGCGTGTCGAGCACCGCCCTGACCGTGCCCGTCCCGGGTGCGCGCAACCGCTTCGCGCTGGTGCTGCCGCAACGCGACGGGCGGGTGTACGTGGGGCTGACGGACGAGCCGGTGGAGGGCCCGGTCCCGGACGTGCCGACCGTGCCGGAGTCCGATGTGGAGTTCCTGCTGGGCGTCGCGTCGTCGGTGCTGGAACGGGCGCTGACCCGGGCCGACGTGCTGGGGGCGTTCGCGGGCCTGCGCCCCCTCCTGGACACCGGCGCGGGGCCGAGCGCCGACCTGTCGCGCCGCCACGCCGTGCTGACCGAAGGCGGCGTGACCACCGTGGTGGGCGGCAAGCTCACCACCTACCGCCGGATGGCCGCCGACGCCGTGGACGCCACCGGCCTGACGACCGCCCGGTCCCGCACCGCGGCCCTCCCGCTCGTCGGCGCGGGCCCGCCCACCGGCCCGGCCGACCTGGCCGCCCGTTACGGCGCCGAGGCCGCCGGGGTGGCCGCGATCGGCGAGGTCGCCTGGGCCGTGCGCCACGAGGGCGCGCTGACCGCCGACGACGTCCTCGACCGCCGCACCCGGATCGGCCTGGTCCCGACCGACCGCGCCGCCGCCGAACCCGCCGTCACCGCCGAGGTCGCCGCCGAACTGGCCGCCCAGTCCCCGACCTGAGCGTTGAACTCGCGGTACCCGAACGTTCGACACTCGGGACCTGGACGTTCGACACTCGCGAGGGTCCTACGTCCAGGGGGTGAGTTGACCGTTCGGGACGACGAAAGGGAGACCTCCGCGGTGGAGGTCCCCCTTTCGTCGTCGCAGGTCACTCGCCGATGATCGGCTTCGCCGCCTTCGGCGGCTCCTCGATCAGCGGCTCGCCCTCCAGCCGCACCTTGCGCTGGTGGTCCTTGCCGTCGCCGCCGCCCTGGCCGGGAGCGCCCATCATCGGCGCGCCCATCATGCCCATGCCACCGACACCGGGACGGCCACCGCCCGCGCCGGGAGCACCGGCGCCGGGCACGCCGCCGGCCGGACCGCCGGACGGGCCGAGCACGCCGGACGAGCCACCGGACTGGAGCGTCGCCCCACCCGCGCCACCGCCACCGGAACCGCCGCCGAAGCCACCGCCACCACCGGCGAAGCCACCGCCACCACCGCCGCCGAAGCCGCCGGCACCCCCACCGGCGCCACCGCCCGAAGGCATGCCGGGCAGATCGGCCGACACCGGCCGCACGGTCGGCATGGGCGGCACCGAAGGCGTGGTGGTGCCGGTCGCGTACGTCGTGTCGCGGAACGTGGGCGGCGGGGGCACGCGGCCCGCCGACGACCCGCCGTCCGGCACCCACCGACCCGGCTCCCAGTGACCGCCGCCGCCGGAACCGCCGGAACCGGATCCGCCGGACCCGCCACCGACCGTCGGGGGACGGCTCACCACGGGACCGCTCGGCCCGCCCGGCAACGTGCGCACGGGCTCCTGCTGGCCCGTGCCCGGACCGTAGCCGCCACCCACCGTCGGCGGCCGGCTCACCACGGGACCGGCACCGTGGCCGCCGCTGCCGGACGGGACGGTCGACCCGCCCGGGTCGTTGCTGTAGCGCCGGTTCGCGTCCCGGTCCATGTCGTCGAGTTGCCGCTCGTCGAGCCCGAGACCGCCCTGGGACAACCGCGGCCCCGCGCCGCCACCGCCGCCCGAGCCCTTGTTGGACGACGTCATCGCCGTGATCGCCTGCAGGATCTGCTTGGCGGTCTGGGCGATCTGCGCGACCGACTTGATCAGGTCGATCAGCTTCTTGAGCGAGTTGGCGAGCTTCTGCAGGAAGTCGGCGAGCTTCTTGGCGTAGTTGCACGCCATCTGCACGATGTCCGCGATCGCCGCGCCGATGGCCGCGCCGAAGGTCAGGAACGACGCCGCCAACCACTGGATGATCTTCATGACCATCTCGGACACGGCCTGGCTGATCAGGTCCATGATGGTCTTGCGCACGGTCGCGACCAGCTCGCCCGCGCCCTTGGCCGCGCGCGAGATGCCCTGCGTGGCCTTGGACAGCGTCTCCAGCCCGGCCGCGTGCTTCTGGCTCGCCGCCCGGTACCCGTCGGCGGAACGACCGCGCCAGGTCCGGGTCTCCTCCACCGACGCGCGCCGGTAGTCGGCGACGATGCCGTCGATCTGCTTGGCCGCGGACGCCCAGCTGTCGGACATCTTCTGGATCGCCTGCGGGTTGCCCAGCAGCGCGTCGAACGGCTCGCGCAGGAAGTCGACGTGCTGGATGGCCCAGCTGAACCCGGCGGACAGGAAGCCCGAGAGCGGGTTGGAGGCCAGGCCGACGATGCCCATGGCCGTGTTGGCCATGCCGAGACCCGCCTGGACCCAGTCACCGCGCTCGACCGCCGCGACCGTGCCCTGCACGTCGCCGATCAGGTGCGAGGGGTCGCGGCCCTGGGTGGTGGCTTGCCCGCTCATCCCCGTGCCCTTCCGTTGAAGCCGAACGCGTTGTCGAGGTCGACGTTCTCGTAGAGCTCGGCGACCTCCTTCAGGCCCTGGCACATGTCGGCGACGGTCTCCGTGGCCTGGCCGAGGATGTCCTGACCCGAACCCGCGGTCTTGAGCAGGAACTGCGCCAGGAAGGAACCGAACACGCCGAAGGCGTCGGTCGACAACGACGGGTCAGCGGTCTGGGTGGCCGCGAGCATCCGCTGCGTCAGCTGGTCGACCGTTCCAGCGTGCGCCCGGATCTCCTCCGGGTTCACGTTGAACGAGACGAACATGGTCATCTACCCCCTGCTCAGGCCATGACATCGGGTGGGTTGGTGAAGTAGTCGTCGTCGGGCCTGGTGTCTCGACGCTGGAGCTCCGGCTCCGGTTCCACGGCGTCCGTGCCGTCACCCGAATAGCCGTAGGGCATCTTCGACTTCACGAACTCCAGCGCCGGGCTGTCACCGACGAACTCGGTCATGATCTCGACGACCCGGCCCGCCGCGGCGCGCTGCGCCTGGGCGACGGCGGTCATGATCGCGCCGGAGATCCGCTCGGGGTCCTCGCCGCGCAGCTGCGGGCGCAGGATCAGGTCGGTCAACGCGCCCGAGGCGTTGACCGTGACCGTGATCAGGCCGTCGGGCGACGTCGCGCTACCGCCGACGCCGCCGAGCTGCGACTCGGCCTGCGCGGCGTTCCGCTTGGCCTGCTCGATCTTCTCTCCGTACTGCGCGAGCCACTGGTCCGGCTCCATGTTCACCCCTCACGGCAACGGGGCTTGCGGCCCTACTGCGCAATTCGACCCGTCGTCCCTCGATTCGGTTCCCGACGACGTATCGTTTCACCGAATCGTGATTTTTCCGCACCCGCCGTGCGGATACCGCCGTTCGGCCTATTCTGTGAATTGTTTACTTGCCGTTCTGTTGGGTTTTCGCAACACTTCGTAGCATGAGTCCGGTGCGCCGGGGCCCAGGGCAGCCCATCCACAACCGGATCGGTGTGCTGCGGGTCGAGCGGGGTATGACCAGGGCGGAACTGGCCGGGGCGGTGGGGGTCAACCCCCAGACGATCGGCGCGTTGGAGCGGGGCGACCACTACCCGAGCCTCGACCTGGCGCTGCGGATCTGCGACGTGTTCGGCCTGCCGGTCGAGGCGGTGTTCAGCCGCACGCCGTTCATGCCGTTGTCCACCCAGGTCTACGGCTAGGCGACCGGTCACGAGAGGAGAGCACGTGGCACAGGGGGTGCTGGAGGTCGACCGGATCTCCAAGCGCTACGGGGAGGTCGTCGCGCTCGACGGGATGACCTTCGACGTGCGGGCGGGCGAGCTGTTCGGGTTCGTCGGCAGCAACGGCGCGGGCAAGACCACCGCGATGCGCATCGCGCTGGGCGTGCTGGCCGCCGATGCGGGCGAGGTCAGGTGGAACGGCGCGCCGATCACCTTCGAGACCCGCCGCCGGATCGGCTACATGCCCGAGGAGCGCGGCCTGTACCCGAAGATGAAGGTGCTCGACCAGCTCGTCTACCTGGCCGAGCTGCACGGCCTGTCGACCGACGCGGCGCACCGCTCGGCCGAGACCTGGATCGCCCGGCTGGGCCTGCGCGAGCGCCGCGGCGACGAGGTGCAGACGCTCAGCCTCGGCAACCAGCAACGCGTGCAGCTGGCCGCGGCGCTGGTGCACGAGCCGGACGTGCTGGTGCTGGACGAGCCGTTCTCCGGCCTGGACCCGGTCGCGGTGGACGTGATGAGCGCCGTGCTGCGGGAGAAGGCGGCGAGCGGCGTGCCGGTGGTGTTCTCCAGCCACCAGCTCGACCTGGTGGAGCGCCTGTGCGACCGGGTCGGCATCGTGCGCAGCGGCACGCTGGTGGCGTGCGGCTCGGTGGACGAGCTGCGGGCGGGCGGCGAGTCGAAGCTGGTCGTGGACGCCCCGCTGGCGCCGCCGGGGTGGGCCGACGACCTGCCGGGCGTGCGCTCGGCGCACACGTCGTCCGGCCGCACGGTCCTGGCGGTGGCGCCGGACGTGGACGACCAGGCCGTGCTGCGCGCGGCCCTGGGCACGGGACCCGTGCACGAGTTCTCCCGGCAGCGGCCGTCGCTGACCGAGTTGTTCCGCAGCGTGGTGACCGAGGAGTCCGCCGCATGAACGACCTCACCCCCGGTCGGGCGGTGTTCCTGGTGTCGCGCCGGGAGTTCCTGGGCAAGGTGCGCACGAAGTCGTTCGTGTGGGGCACGCTCGTGATCGTCGCCGTGCTGGCGGGGTACGTGCTGCTCCAGTCGGTGCTGTCGGACGACGCCGGGCGCGACCGGGTCGCGTTGAGCGGGCAGGCGACCGTGCTCGCCGAGCCGTTGGAGCAGACCGCCCGGTCGTTCGGCCGCGAGGTGGAGACGGTCGACGTGACCGATCCGGCGGCGGCCGAGGAGCAGGTGCGCTCCGGTGACGTGGACGCGCTGATCACCGGCGCGTCGGACGACCTGCGCGTGGTGGTGAAGGAGTCGCTGGGCGACGCCCTGCGCAACTCGATCGACCTGCTGGTCAAGCAGCAGGTGCTGGACGCGCACTTCGCCGAGGCGGGCGTGGACCCGGCCGAGGTGGCGCGCAACCTGGAACGCGCGGGCGTCGACGTGGTGGCGCTGGAGCCGCAGGACCCGCAGCGCGGCCAGCGGCTGGTGATCGGCCTGGTGATCGCGGCGCTGCTGTACTACTCGCTGCTGGTCTACGGGATGATGGTCGCGCAGGGCGTGGTGGAGGAGAAGTCCAGCCGGGTGGTGGAGCTGCTGCTGGCGACGCTGCGGCCGTGGCAGTTGCTGCTGGGCAAGGTCGTCGGCCTCGGGCTGGTCGGGTTGCTGCAGCTCGTGGTCATCGGCGCGGCCGGGCTGGCGCTGGCGACGTTCTCCGGCGTGCTCGACGTCGCGGGTGTGGCGGGCGGCGCGCTGGCCACCGGCCTGCTGTGGTACCTGCTCGGCTTCTTCCTGTACGCCACGGTGTTCGCCGCCGCCGCGTCGCTGGTGTCGCGCCAGGAGGAGGTCCAGTCGGTGCTGACGCCGATCAGCACGGTCATCGTGGTGGCGTTCGTGCTCGGCATCAACCTGCTGCTCGCCGACCCGACCGGGACGGCGGTGACGGTGCTGTCGCTGCTGCCGCCGTTCGCGCCGATCCTGATGCCGGGCCGGATGGCGCTGGGTCTCGCGCCGACGTGGCAGGTGCTGCTGGCGGTCGTGCTGGCGCTGCTCGCCATCGCGGCGATCACGTGGCTGGGCGGCCGGGTGTACGCCAACGCCGTCCTGCGCACGGGTGCGCGCGTGCGGCTGCGGGAAGCACTCCGCTGACCCCCGCGGCGCCGGCCCTCGCCGCGTCAGCCCTTCACGGCCGCGTACCGCGCGAGCGCTTCGCGGCGCTCCTGCGCGTGGTCCACGATCGGGTCGCGCGGCTGGTGCACGGCCTTGCCCGGCACGTCCCGCAGCTCGGGCACGTACCGCCGCACGTAGTCCCCGGCCGGGTCGAACTTCTCGCCCTGCGTCACGGGGTTGAACACGCGGAAGTACGGGGCCGCGTCCGTGCCGGTGCCGGCGGCCCACTGCCAGCCGTGCTGGTTGGACGCGAGGTCGCCGTCGACGAGGTGCCGCATGAAGTGCCGCGCGCCCCACCACCACGGCAGGTGGAGGTCCTTGACCAGGAAGCTCGCCACGACCATGCGGACGCGGTTGTGCATCCAGCCCTCGGCGAGCAGTTGGCGCATCCCCGCGTCCACGAACGGGTAGCCGGTGCGGCCCGCGCACCACGCCTCGAACCGCTCGCGGTCGTCGTCCACCGGCATCCGGTCGAACGCGCGGTTGAAGTTGCGGCGCGCGGACTCCGGCTGGTGCCACAGGACGTCGGCGTAGAAGTCGCGCCAGGCCAGCTCGGTGCGGAACGCCTGCGCGCCCGCGCCGCGCCCGAGGTCGGCGAGCAGGGTCCGCGGGTGCACCACGCCCCACTTCAGGAACGGGGAGAACCGGCTGGTCGCGTCCAGGTCAGGCCGGTCGCGGCGGGTGGCGTAGTCGGGCAGCTTCTCGTCGCGGAACGCCTCCCACAGCGCCCGCACGTCCGGCAGCCCGTCCCCCGCCGGCAGGTCGCGCCCGAGGTCCGACCGGATCCAGTCGACCGTCGAGGCGTCGGTCCGGGCGGGCGAGTGCCACCCGTGCTCGAGCCAGGCTCTGCAGAACGGCGTGAACACGCGGTACGGCGTGCCGTCGGGCTTGGTGACGCGTCCCGGCGTGACCGCGTAGGGCGATCCCGCGCGGACCAGCTCGACCCGTTCGGCGACCGCCGCGTCCCGGGCGCGCCCGTACGGCCCGGCGTCCGCCGAGACGTGCACGGACGTCGCACCGACCTCGGCCGCCACCCGCGGCACGACCTCCACCGGATCGCCCTCGACCACGACGAGCCGGCCACCCAGGTCCGCGTCCAGCGACCGCAGGCACCGGTGCAGGAACTCCACCCTGGGTCCACCGGAGGCCCGCAGCAGCACGGGGTCGAGCACGAACAGCGCGAGCGCGCGTGACGCCCGTTCGGCCGCCGCGAGGAGCGCGGGGTGGTCCGCGGTCCGCAGGTCGCGCCGGAACCACACCACGGTCGAGGAGTCCACGAACCGACCCTAGGAGCGCCGCCGACACCTCGCACGACGACCCACTCGCCGGCGGTCGATTTCGACCGACGGTGTTCGACCGTGCCTCCTCGCGCCCTGGACCACCCGCTGGTGCTCGCCGTGCCCGGCCTCCTGCCGGAGCACCCGACGCACCCCTACCGGATGCTCACCGACCCGCGGGCCCGCGGCGCGCCCGCCGGCCCGGTCCGCGGTGCGCGGCCGTCGGCTCGACCTACCGAGCGCTGGTCGCCGAACTCGGCCGTCGGCGTTGCCGCACAACGGGAAGACCCGCATCGGCGAACCGGTGCGGGTCTTCGCGCGGTGTGTCGTCAGCGCTGGTCGAGCGGCACGAACGAGCGCTCCGGCGAACCGACGTAGACCTGCCGCGGACGGCCGATCTTGGTGGCCGGGTCGGAGATCATCTCGCGCCAGTGCGCGATCCAGCCGGGCAGCCGGCCCAGGGCGAACAGCACGGTGAAGAACTTCGTCGGGAAGCCCATCGCGCGGTAGATCAGTCCGGTGTAGAAGTCGACGTTGGGGTACAGCTTCCGCTCGACGAAGTAGTCGTCGGCGAGCGCGGTCTCCTCCAGCGCCTTGGCGATGTCGAGCAGCTCGTCGGACGCGCCGAGCTTGCCGAGGATCTCGTCGGCCGTCTTCTTGATGATCGCGGCGCGCGGGTCGTAGTTCTTGTAGACCCGGTGGCCGAAGCCCATCAGGCGGACGCCGTCCTCCTTGTTCTTGACCTTCTTCACGAACGCGGAGACGTCACCGCCCTCGCGGCGGATCTTCTCCAGCATCTCGAGCACCGCGGAGTTCGCGCCGCCGTGCAGCGGGCCGAACAGCGCGTTGATGCCGGCCGAGATGGACGCGAACAGGTTCGCCTCCGAGGAGCCGACCAGCCGCACCGTCGACGTGGAGCAGTTCTGCTCGTGGTCGGCGTGCAGCACGAACAGCAGGTCGAGCGCCCGCACCAGGTCGGGGTCGACGTCGTAGGGCTCGGCCGGGAAGCCGAACGTCATGCGCAGGAAGTTGTCCACCAGACCCAGGCTGTTGTCCGGGTAGAGGAACGGCTGGCCCACGGACTTCTTGTAGGCGTACGCCGCGATGGTGGGCACCTTGGCCAGCAGGCGGATCGTGGAGATCTCGACCTGGTTGGCGTCGAACGGGCTGAGGCTGTCCTGGTAGAACGTCGACAGCGCGGACACCGCCGAGGACAGCACGGGCATGGGGTGGGCGTCACGCGGGAAGCCGTCGAAGAACCGTTTCAGGTCCTCGTGCAGCAGCGTGTGCCGGTTGATCTTGGAGGAGAACTCCTCCAGCTGGGCCTGGGTCGGCAGCTCGCCGTAGATCAGCAGGTAGCTGACCTCGATGAAGTTCGACTTCTCGGCGAGCTGCTCGATCGGGTAGCCGCGGTAGCGCAGGATGCCCGCGTCACCGTCGATGTAGGTGATCTCGGAGGAGCAGGACGCGGTGTTGACGAACCCGCTGTCCAGGGTGACCAAGCCGGTGGTGGCCAGCAGCTTGCCGAGATCGATACCGGGCGCACCCTCGGTGGCCGGTACTACCTTCATCTCGTGCTCTCCGCCCGGATGGCGCAGCGCGACGGTACGGGTGTCGTTCGGCGCAGTCGTCGCGTCGGGCATGCAGAGTCCCTCTCACGCTAGGGCGGGGTGGCTCATGCGGGTCTCGCACGCACGCGCGCGGGCGTGGGATCGCCCCGCACCGCAGCACCACCCCGTTGGGGTCCTGTCAGTTCTCCCACGCTAGTCAGAGGACGACCCTCTCCACAGCCGCGGTGTGAACCGATTCTGTGAGGTGGGACCGGCATCACATCCGGATGCATGGGTGGCTAGCGTGCATCCACCACCGTAGCCCTTATGGGCTGTTTATCCACCTCACGAGGGGTGAGAGCTAGGTCATCTCCAGCTCTCGCCGGAAGGGTGGCTCCGCGCCCGCGCGGGAGCACGTGACGGCCGCCGCCGCGCCCGCGTGGGCCAGCGCCGCGCCCCACGCGCCGGCGTCCAGACCCCGGACAGCCTCGGTGGACAGCGCGTCGTGGTCGTGCAGCCAGGCCAGCAGCGCGCCCTGCACGGTGTCGCCCGCGCCGATGGTGTCGACCACGTCCACCGGGGTGGGTGGGACGCGGATCACGTCGCCGGCGGCGGTCAGCACGGCCAGCCCGTCCCCGCCGCGAGTGAGCACGACGGCCGCCGGACCCGCCCCCTGCCAGTCGCGCACGACCTCCAGCACGTCGTCCTCGGGTGCGTCCGCCGGCAGGTCGGCCAGCCACCGCGCGTCCTCCACGGACACCTTCAGCAGGCCCACGTGCGGCAGCCACGAGTCGTACCGGTCGCGGTAGGCCGTCGGGTCGTGGATGAGGCCCGCCCGGATGTTCGGGTCGAGCACGGTCAGCGCGCCGCGCTCGGCCTCGCGCCACAGCACCCGCTCGTAGGTGCTCGCGCCCGGCTCCAGCACCAGCGACAGCGTGCCGAACGAGACGGCCTTCGTGCCGGCGGGCAGCGGGCCCGGGTCGGTGACCTGGCGGTCCGCCGTGCCCTCGACGTAGAAGGAGTAGCGGGCCGAGCCGTCGTCGGCCAACCCGACCACGGCCAGCGTCGTGGGCTGGTCGCCGCGCTGGACCAGGTCCGTGCGCACGTTCGACGCGTGCAGCCGCTCGACCAGCCGGTCGCCGAACAGGTCGGTCGAGACCCGGGACAGGAAGCTCACCGGCGCTTCGAGCCGCCCGGCGGCCACCGCCACGTTGTACGGGCCGCCGCCCAGCCGCGGCGCGAGGTCACCCCCGGCCGTGGGCACCAGGTCGACCAGCGCTTCCCCTGCGACGACGATCACGACCGGCTCCGTTCTCTGCGCAACCCGTCCAGCAGCAGTTCACCCAGCGCGGTGAACGCCTCGGCGTCCGACACACCCGCGCGCCGGGTCAGCACACCGGTCTGGATGCCCTCGATGAGCAGACCGGCCATCTCGGCGATCAGGGTCGCATGCACGTCCCGGAACACCCCGTCGCGGACACCCTCCTGGATGAACTCGCGGATGCGCTCGGCGGCGGCGCGGGCGTTGCGCTCGTAGGTGCTGCGGGTGGGCGCGAAGGCGGAGACGTCCGCGATGAACTGGGCCGACGCGCGTCGCAGCTCCTCGGCCGCGCCCGCCAGGTACGTGCCGACGCGGGCCCGCACGTCCTTGACGTCGGCGATGCGCTGCTCGATCCGCTCGGCCGCGCCCTTGAAGTAGCGGCCGACGACCTTCACGGCCAGCTGTTCCTTGCTCGCGGCCAGCGCGTAGAGGGTGGACTTCGAGCAGTGCAGGCGTGCCGCGAGGTCGTCCAGGGTGAAGTGCGCGAACCCCTCGGCGAGCACGAGCGCTTCGAGCCTGCCCAGCAGCTCCACCTGCCTGGGCGTCGGCGATCTGCGCACGATCGAGGTCATGGGCGGCAACTCTGTCACAGTGCCTGGCTCCAGTACTGGAGTACGTCCTACAGTACTGGTGAGCGTACCCCGCTGTTGCCTGTCCTGTCCGCCGTGATCCGGAGGTCGACGATGCCCGCCGAGCGCCTTTTGCCCACCACCGAGGCCGAGGACCTGCTCGCCCTGGTCCGCGAGATCGCGCGGGACGAGCTCGCGCCGCACGCCGCCGAGGCCGAGGAGCACTCCCGGTTCCCGCGCGAGGCGTTCCGGCTGCTCGGCAAGACCGGGCTGCTCGGGCTGCCGTACCCGGAGCGGTTCGGCGGGGGCGAGCAGCCGTACGAGGTGTACCTCCAGGCGTTGGAGGAGATCGCCTCGGCGTGGATGTCGGTCGGGGTCGGGCTGTCGGTGCACATCATGTCCAGCTACGCGTTGGCGACGTTCGGCAGCGAGGAGCAGAAGGCGCGGTGGCTGCCGGACGTGGTGGCCGGTGACCAGCTCGGCGGTTACGCGTTGTCGGAGGCGCACGCGGGTTCGGACGCGGGGGCGTTGTCGACGCGCGCCGTCCGCGACGGGGACCACTACACCGTGACCGGGACGAAGGCCTGGATCACGCACGCCGGCGTGGCCGACTTCTACACGTTGATGGCGCGCACGTCCGACAACGGCGGCAAGGGCATCAGCTGCTTCTTCGCCCCCGGCCACGTGGACGGCCTGGTCGCCGCGAAGCCGGAGCGCAAGATGGGGCTGACCGGCTCGATCACCGCCCAGTTGTCGTTCGACGGCGTGCGGCTGGACGCGGACCGGCTCATCGGCGCCGAGGGCGACGGGCTGAGGATCGCACTGTCCGCTTTGGACTCCGGCCGGCTCGGGATCGCCGCCTGCGGCGTGGGTCTGGCGCAGGCGGCGCTGGACGAGGCCGTGGCGTACGCCAAGCAGCGCAAGCAGTTCGGCCGCGCGATCATCGACTTCCAGGGCCTGGAGTTCCTGCTGGCCGACATGGCCGCCGCCGTCGAGTCGGCCCGTGCCACGTACCTGGCCGCGGCCCGCCGCCGCGACCGCGGGCTGCCGTTCACCCGCCAGGCCGCCGTCGCCAAACTGGTCTGCACCGACACCGCCATGAAGGTGACCACGGACGCCGTGCAGGTGCTGGGCGGCGCCGGCTACACCCGCGACTTCCCGGTGGAGCGCTACATGCGCGAGGCCAAGGTCCTCCAGATCTTCGAGGGCACCAACCAGATCCAACGCCTGGTCATCGCCCGCACCCTCCGCTGACCCGAGTGTCGAACCTCCAGGCCCCGAGTGTCGAACCTCCAGGCCCCGAGTGTCGAACGCTCAGGACCCGAGTGTCGAACGCTCAGGACCCCCGAGTTCACCACTCAGCTCCCATAGCCGGGTACCTGAGCGTTGAATTCGGGGGTCCTGGAGGTTCGACTCTCGAGACCTGAGTGTTCGACTCTCGGGTCAGGGTTCGCGGTAGAAGGGGGTGGTGACGATTTCGGCACCGTCGGCGTAGCGGTAGACCTCGCGGCCCTCGACGAAGACCTTCAAGGCGCGGCTCATCACGTCCAGCGGGTCGCCCGACCAGATCACGACGTCGCCGTCCAGGCCGGGGGTCAGCGAGCCCACGCGGTCGTCCAGGCCCATGATGCGAGCCGGGTTCACGGTGATCGACTCCAGCCCCACGCGCGGGTCCAGGCCTTCCTTCACGGCCAACGTCACCTGGTGCACGAGGAAGTGGATCGGCACGACCGGGTGGTCCGTGGTGATCGCGATCCGCACACCGGCCCGCGCCAGGATGCCGGGGTTGCGCAACGACCGGTTGCGCACCTCGACCTTCGACCGGGACGTGAACAGCGGCCCGATGATCACCGGGACGTCACGCTCCGCCAGCAGGTCCGCGATCAGGTGACCCTCGGTCCCGTGGTTGACGATGAGCCGGTAGCCGAACTCGTCCGCCAGCCGCAACGCCGTCGCGATGTCGTCGGCACGGTGGCAGTGCTGGCACCACGGCAGCTCGCCCGACAGCACCCGCGCCAGCACCTCGGACGTGGTGTCGCGGTCGAACGCCCCGTCGGCGGCGTCCCGCTTCGCCACGTAGTCCTGCGCCTTGGTGAACGCGTCCCGGATCACCGCCGCCACGCCCTGCCGGGTCGACGGCAGCTTCTTCTGGTCCCCGTACACCCGCTTCGGGTTCTCCCCCAGCGCGCTCTTCACGCTGACGGGGTTGCGCACGAGCATCTCGTCGGCCGTCCGGCCCCAGCACTTCACCGCCACGGTCTGCCCGCCGATGACGTTGCCCGACCCGGGCTTGACCACCGCGGTCGTGACGCCGCCGGCCAGGGCGTCGGCGAAGCCCTGGTCGGCGGCGTTGATCGCGTCCAACGCGCGCAGCCGCGCACCGTTGGGGTCGGTCATCTCGTTGGTGTCCTGCCCGGCCCAGCCCTCGCCCTCCTCGTGCACGCCGAGGTGGCCGTGCGCCTCCACGAACCCGGGCAGCACCCAGCCGCCGGCCGCGTCCACGACCGGGACGCCGTCCGGCACCTCGACGTCCGAGCCGACCGCGACGATCTTCCCGTCCTGGACCAGGACCGTCCCGCCCTCGATCGGCTCTCCGACGACGGGGACGACGTACCCACCCGTGATGGCGACGTTCATAGTTAGCGACGCTAACGGCCTACGACAGCGGGCGCAAACCCCACCGGCCGGCCCACGACTCGCCCGGCTCCAGCCACAGCAGGTCGACCCCGCTGTTCAACGCGTCCGGCGGGCACGTCATCGGCTCGATCGCGACCGCGCGGCCCCGACCGGGGAAGTTGTCGGGCGTGTAGACCTGCACCCACTTGAAGTCCGGGTCGGCCCACACCTCGACGCCGCCGGCGGGCCCCTTCAGCACGTGCCGCACCAGCCCGTCCACGGGCTCGCACCCGCCGAACGCGGTGTCCAGCTGCACGCCCTCCAGCAGCCGCGCCACCCGGAAGTCGTACTCGGTGCCCTCGACGGGCGTGGCCGGGCCGTTCGGGATCATGGTCTGCGCGTCCACCGGCAGCACGGTGGTGGCGGCCAGCGACAGCGACGTCTCGTCCGTGGCCGACGCCCCGGCCCGCGGGTACGGGTGCGTGCCGACCCCGAACGGGGTGCGCTTGTCACCCACGTTGGTGACGCCGTGCGACACGCTGAGCCCGTTCTCGTCCAACGCGTACGTGATGGTGGTGCGCAGCTCGACCGGCCAGCCGAGACCGGCGACCGGCGTCTCCAACGAGATCAGCGACCCGGTGTGCTCCACGGTGCCCCAGATCGCGCGGCGCACCAGGCCGTGGATGGCGTTGCCCCGGGCGGGCTCGCCGATCTCGAGCTGCTGCTCCTCGCCGTCGAGCACCCATCTGCCGCCGGCCACGCGATTGGGCCACGGCACCAGCACCGCGCCGCTGCCCATGGGCGGTTCGTCGTCGTACGTCTCCACGTACGGCACGCCGCCGATCTCGTAGGACTTCAGTCCCGCACCTTCGGGTGCGATGACGGCGCGCGCCGCGCCGTGGGCGATCTCCAGCATGGGTCAGGAGCGTATCCGAGCGGCCCTCCGCTTGACGGACTTACTAGACCGGTCTCTATAGTAAGACCATGCCGAGACGGACCGACACCCGACAACGGGTGGTGCGCACCGCCGCCGACCTCTTCCGGGCGCAGGGCTACCACGCGACGGGGATCAACCAGGTGCTCGCCGAGGGCGGCGCGCCCAAGGGCTCCCTCTACTTCCACTTCCCGGGCGGCAAGGAGCAGTTGGCGGTCGAGGCGGTGACGTTGGCGGGCAACGAGCTGTGCGACGCGCTCGCCGCCGTCCTCGACTCCGAACCGGACTCCGCGAAAGCGCTTGCCCAAGCCCTGGAACTCCTCGGCCGGGACCTGCTGGCTTCGGACTTCCGCAGCGGGTGCCCCGTCGCCACGGTCGCGCTCGACGCCGCGTCGGACAGCGAGCCGATCCGCGCCGCCTGCGCGGACGTCTACGCCCGGTGGCAACGACTCATCGCCGCGCGCACCGGTGACGAGGACGTGGCGACGGTCGTGCTGGCCGCCATCGAGGGCGCGCTCCTGCTCGCCCGCACCCGCCGTTCGCTCGATCCCCTGCACGCCGTCGGCGCTCGCCTGAGCGCCTTCCTGGGAAGGCCGAGGCCATGAAGGTGCACCACCTCAACTGCGGCACCATGCGCCCGTTCGGCGGGCGGCTGGTGACCGGCCGGGGTTCCTGCTTCGGCACGGCCGAACTCGTCTGCCACGTGCTGCTCCTGGAGACCGACGACGGCCTGACCCTCGTCGACAGCGGCATGGGCGTCGACGACGTCCGCACCCCCGACGAGACGCTCGCGCGCGCCTGGCGGCTGCTGAGCCGCCCGGTCCTGGACGAGCGGGAAACCGCGCTGCGCCAGGTGGAAGCCCTCGGGTTCACCGCCGCCGACGTCCGGAGGGTCGTGCTGACCCACCTGGACCTCGACCACGGCGGTGGCCTGCGCGACTTCCCCCGCGCCGAGGTCCACGTCTCCGCCGAGGAACTGGCCGCCGCCACCCGTCCGGGCAAGTCGGGCAACGACCGCTTCCGCTACCCCGACGGCCAGTGGCGGCACGGCCCCCGCTGGGTGCCCCACGAGACCACCGGCGAGACGTGGTTCGGCTTCTCCGGCGTCCGCGAGGTCGGCCCCGACGTCCTGCTCGTCCCCCTCTTCGGCCACACCCACGGCCACACCGGCGTGGCGGTCCGCACCGGTGACCGCTGGCTCCTGCACGCGGGTGACTCCTACTTCCACCACGCCGAGCTCCGGCCGCAACCCCACTGCCCGCCCGTCCTGACCTACATGCAGAAGCGCATGGAGGTCCGGCGCGAGCTGCGCCTGGCCAACCAGGAGCGGCTGCGCGAGCTCGTGCGCGACCACGGCGACGAGGTGGACGTCTTCAGCGCCCACGACGCCACCGAACTGCGTCGCCGCCAAGGGGTCCTCGCGTGATCCGGTAGCCGTCGGGCCCCCGGCCGGGCCGGGGTGGTCGCAACCCCTACGCTGCACCGCTCATGGGAGCAGACCGGTGACCGCCTCGGCCCTGGACGGCATCGACGACGTCGACTGGGCGTCCCTCGACCACGCGTACGGCTCGGCGGAGGACGTGCCGCGAACGTTGCGCCACGCCGTCGGCGCGGACGAAGGACCGGCCGGCGAGGCTTTCGAGCACCTGTTCGGCAGCATCTACCACCAGGGCACGCTGTACTCGGCGACACCTCGGGCGGTGCCGTTCGTGGCCCGGCTCGCCGCCGACCCGGCCACGCCCCGGCGCTGGGGCCTGGTGCACCTGCTCGGCGTGATCGCCGACACGGACGACGCCCCGCCCGGGGTGCTGGCGGACGTGCGGGCGGCGTTGGACCGGGAGACCGCGCGGCTGCTGCCGCTGCTCGACGACCCGGACGTGGAGGTCCGGCACGTCGCCACCCACCTGCTCGGCAACCTCCCGCCGGCGGACGGCGTGGTGCCCGCGCTGCTGGCCCGGCGCCGGCGCGAGCGGTCGCCGCGCGTGGCGGCGGGCCTGTTGGCGGCGGCCGGCCGGCTCACGCCGGCGGAGTGCGCCGGGTGGTTGGCGGAGGAGGTGGCGCCGGGCCGTCCGGCGGCGGTGCGCGCCGGGGCGTTGTGGGCCATCGCGGACGCCGGGCTGCCGTGGTCGGACGCGGCGACCGCGGCCGTGGTCGACTGCTGGGTGGACGGCGACCCGCTGCGGAACTGGGTGTGGTCGGACGACCCGTTCGCCGATGTCGTGGCGCGGCTCGAGGTCGCGGACCTGGCCGCGCTGTGCCGCACGCTGTTCGAGCGGGGCACGGCCGAGTCGGCGCAACGGGCCGTCGACGCCGCCTACGAGCGGTGCACGCGGTCGCGGTCCGCCCGTGCCGCGCTGGCCCCCCTGCTGGCAGCCGGCCTGGACCACCCGGCCCCCGGGGTCCGCGTCGCCGCCGCCACCGCCGTCCGGGACGTGCCCGTGGCCGCTCCCCTCGCCGCCGACCGGCTGGCCGCGCTGCTCGTCGACCCACCGCCGACCGACCGGAACAGCCCGGAAGCCCGGCTGTTCGCCCTGGCCCTGGAAGTGCTGATCACCCTCGGCGACCCGCGCTGGCGCGAGCCGCTCGCGACCGCGCTCGCCGCCGAGGGGGTCGAGCCGGAAGTCCTGGGGGCGCTCGTCGACGCCGCCGTGCCGTGCGATCCCGTGCTGCTGGGCGCGGTGCGGCGGCGGCTGGCGGCGCTGCCGGCGCAGTGGGCGTTCTCGTCGGACCACGACGCCGTCCTGGGCCGGATGCGGTGGCACAACGAGGTCACCAACCTGACCAGGCTGCTGCACCGGTGGGGCGCGGACGCGGCAGACGCCGTGCCCGAGCTGGCCCCGCTCGTCCCGCACGACCAGTGGTGGGCGGTCCGCGCGCTGGCCGCGATGGGGTCGGCCGCCTCGTCGGCCGTGCCCGCGCTGACCGCCGTCCGCGACGACCCGGCGGCGTCCTGGCGGGACCGCCTCGCCTGCGCACGGGCCCTGGCCGCGATCACCGGCGACGTCGGGCACGTGCGCGCCGGCGTGGCCGAGGCCGCCGCCTACGACCCCGTCCCGGCGGCGCAGGCGGCCCTGCACCACGCACTGCCCCTCGACGACCTGCTGCCGTCCCTGCGCGTCATCGCCACCACCGCCGCGGGCGACGACCCGGCCACCATCCGGATCCGCCTCGAAGCCGCACGCCTGCTGCTGCGCGCGGGGCACGCGGACGCCCCGGTCCGGGCCGTCGCCGACGCGCTGGACAGCGCCCGGCACGTGGCGGACGCGGCCGAGCTGGCCGGCCGGATCGGACCACCGGCCGCACCCCTCGTGCCCCGCCTGCGGGAACTGCTCGCCGACCACCACGACACCCACGCCGCCGCACTGGCCATCCGCCGCGTGACGGGTGAGACCCAGCCGCTCCTGGACGCCATCCGACACCGGCTGGCGTGGCTGGGCCCGGGTGCCTGGCTGGTCGAGTCGCTGCGCGAGCTGGGCTCCGACGCGGACCCGCTGCTGCCGGACCTGCACGCGTTGGCCCGCGGTGACGCCGCGATGCCGGGCGGCGGCGTCCACGGCCGCCAGGTGCGCCAGGACGGCGAGGAACGCGACCGGCTCCTCGCCGTCCTGGCCGAACTCGGTCAGGAGGTCACTTCGCCAGCTTCTCCGCGTCGAACGTGACCTTGCCGTGCACCAGCCGGTTGATCAGCCAGAGCACGACGCCGGCGGCGAGCAGGTACAGGGCGATCTCGTAGTCCGCCGACGCGCGCCCCGACAGCGGGCTGGCCAGGTAGGCGCACGTGATCGCGCCCAGCACCGGCACCCACGTCGGCGCGCGGAAGTGCTTGTGGTCGACCTTCTCCTTGCGCAGCACCAGGACCGCGATGTTGACGATGGTGAAGACGACCAGCAGCAGCAACGCCGTCGTGCCGCCGAGCTTGGCGATGTCGGTGGTCGACACGAGGATGATCGCGACACCGGACGTGAAGATGATGGAGATCCACGGCGTGCGGCGGAACGGGTGCACGGTGCCGAACACCTTCGGGATGATCCGCTCGTTCGCCATGCCGTAGATCAGCCGGCTGGCCATCAGCATGTTGATCATCGCCGAGTTGATGACCGCGAACAGGCCGATCAGCGAGAAGACCCACAGCGGGAAGCCGGGCGCGCCGACCGTGACGACCTTCAGCAACGCCGACGAGCCGGCCTCGGACAGCTCGTCGGCGGGGATGAGCAGCGACGACGTGATCGCGACCAGCACGTAGATGACCGCCGCGATCACCATGCCCCACAGCATCGCGCGCGGGAAGATGCGGACCGGGTCGCGGCACTCCTCGGCCATGTTCACCGAGTCCTCGAACCCGACCATCGCGAAGAACGCCAACGCCGTGGCGGACGTGATGGCGACGAGCGCGCTCTGGCCGGGCGCCGGGTCGACCTGGGTCAGCCGGCCGGGGTCGCCGTCGCCCGCCATCACCGCGTAGATGCCGATCGCGATGATGATCACCAGGCCGGACAGCTCGATGCACGTCAGCACGACGTTGGCCTTGACCGACTCCGAGACGCCCCGGAAGTTGATCAGGCCCAGGCCGATGATGAACAGGATCGCGACCAGCGTCGCGGACACGGTGAACGTGTCGGAGAAGAACTCCTTGATGACGGACTGCAGGTAGGTGCGGCCGAACGCGAGCGCGGCGGACGACGCCGAGGTGATGCCCGAGCTCATCACCGCGAACGCCACCATGAAGGTGAGGAACTGGATCTTGAACGCCCGGTTGGTGTAGAGCGCCGCGCCGGCCGCCCTCGGGTACTTGCCGACGAGTTCCAGGTAGCTGAACGCGGTCAGGAACGCCACCACGAACGCGACCAGGAAGGGCAGCCACAGCGCGCCGCCGATCTTGCCCGCGACGTTGCCCGTGAGGGCGTAGATGCCGGTGCCGAGGATGTCACCGACCACGAAGAACAGCAGCAGCTTCGGGCCGATGGCCCGCTTCAGTTCCGGTTGCTCCGGTGCGCTCGTCGCTTCCGCCATGCCGAGTGAGTGTGCCGGATCACATTGGACCGGGATAGTCGGATCCGCACACCTTGGGCAAGTCTTGATGTTCGAGTCGCACGTCAGGCCGTCGCGGCGGCCCGCAGGTCGGCTTCGGCCCGTGCGATCGCTTCGTCCAGCGCTTCCCGGAACGCCGCGATCTGGCCCGCTTCGAGCCGGACGCCGTCCACGCCCGAGGGCAGGAACACGTCGATTCCCCCGTCCTGGACCTCGAGGCTCAGCACGTCCTCCTTGTCCGAGTAGCACCGCAACAACCACTCGCGCTTCGGCGTAGTCACCTTGATGATCGGCTCCATGCCGCAAGATTTGCAGACATTCTTAAACGCCGGCAATAACTCGATAGAGTGACTGTCCTTGCGCTGCAATTTGCACGCGCTCTAATTTCACCGCATGGCACGCCGCGCTGGAACGTCGGCCCGATCCCGCCGACTCGCACACGTCCTCCGGAAACTCCGCGCCACCGCCGGCCTCACCATGGAGGCCGTGGGCGAGGCGGTGGGCATGTCCGGGAGCAAGATCAGCCGCATCGAGTCGTCCGACATCGGCGTCTACCTGGACGACCTGGAGAAGCTGCTCGACTTCTACGAGGTTGCGCGCAAACAACGCGTCGAACTCCTCGGCCTCGCCCGGCACGCCGAGCAGCGCGGTCTGCTGCGGACGAACAACCCGAACCTTCCCGAGGACTGGCAGACCTGGGCGGACTTCGAGGACGAAGCCAGCGCACTGTTGCATTACCAACCGCTGGCGATCCCGGGTCTCCTGCAGACGCCGGAGTATGCGCGCACTTTGATCGAAGCGACTGGGCACACCTTGACGGATGGACAAGTGGATGCCCTGGTGGCAAGTCGAATGGCACGCCAAGGGTTGCTCAGCCGCAGCACGCCGCTCAAGCTGAGCGCGATCATCGAGCAGAGCGTTTTGGAGCGCCCGTTCCACGACCAAGGGGCACACCGCCGCCAAGTCCGACACCTCATCGACACCGGCGAACGCCCGAACGTCACGGTGCGAGTGGTGCCGACCGACGCGGAACTGCACGGCGGCCTCAGCGGACCGTTCGTGATCCTGAAGTACGACGACGACCCGAGCCTGGTGCTGCTGGAGAACAAGGTCGCGAGCCTGTTCATCGACGTGGACGACCAGATCGAGGTGTTCGAGGCGACGTGGGCCGCGCTGCGGCGTTTGGCCTACACGGAGGAGGAAACGCTGGATTACCTCAAGGATCTCGCGTGAAACGATGGGTTCATGACCCTGTGGCGTAAGAGCTCGCGCAGTGCCGACACCGCCAACTGCGTCGAAGTGGCCCGGGTCCGGGAGCGGGTGGCGGCGCGGGACTCGAAGAACCCCGCGCCCACCATCACGTTCCCCGCCTCCGCGTGGGCGCGGTTCCTGCGGGGTCGGTAGTCCTCCCACACGTCGTAGTCGGCGGTGTCCGGGCCGGCGGTGTCGTCCACGCCGACGGCGGCCAGTCGGCGGTGGAGCACGAACAGGCCCAGGCGGTCCTGCGGGAAGCGAGCGAGGTCCAGCACCACGCCGAACAGCTCCTGCAACCCGCCCAAGACCTTCACCTGGTGCTCGCGCAGGGCGGCGTTGTAGGCGTTGCTCGCGCAGTAGCCGCGCCGGGACTTCGGGTGGGCGTCCAGGTACGCCTCGACCAACGCGCGGCGGTCGTAGGTGGTCACCCCGCCAGTGTCGCCGGGGCCACCGCCTCGGGCGTGAAGCGGTAGCGCTTGATCGCCGGGATCGCCAGCACCGCCAGCGCGGTACCGATCACGACCAGGACGCCCCCGACCGCCGTGGCGTTGCCGGGGCCGATCATCGCGCCCGTGGTCCCGTGCAGCAGGTCGGCCAGCCGGGGACCGCCCGCCACCACGACGATGAACACGCCCTGCATCCGGCCGCGCATCTCGTCGGTCGCCGCCGCCTGCAGGATCGCGCTGCGGAACACCATGCTGATCATGTCCGCCGCGCCGCCGATCGCCAGGAACACCACGGCCAGCCACAGGGCGTGCGACAGGCCGAACCCGATCATCGCCACGCCCCACGCCACGACCGCGATCACCACGCCCACGCCGTGCCGCGTCACCCGCGACGTCCAGCCGGACGTGAGGCCGCACAACATCGCCCCCAGCGGGATGGCCGCGAACAGCAGCCCCAGCGCCAACCCGCCGCCCGCCGGGTCGCCGAACGTGTCCTCGGCCAGCTCCGGGAACAACGCCCGCGGCATGCCGAACACCATCGCGATGATGTCCAGCAGGAAGCTCGCCAGCAGGATCTTCTGCACGGCCAGGTAGCGGAACCCGTCCACCACGTCCCGCAGCCCGGCCCGCCGCGACGTCCCGCTCAACGGCGGCAGCGGCGGCAGCTTCCACACCGCCCAGATCGTCAACGTCAACGCGACCGCGTCCACCAGGTACAACGTGGACAGCCCGACCACCGGCATCAACGCGCCCGCCAGCATGGGCCCGAACACGCCGCCGAACATCATCACGGTCGACCCCAGCGCCGTGGCGGCCGGGATCTGCTCGGCGGGCACGAGCCGGGCGATCGACGCGGTCCGCGCGGGCGCGTTGACCGCGAAGAACACCTGTTGCAGCCCGAGCAGGGCGATCACCAGCCACACCGAGTCCACGTGCAGCGCGGCCTGCCCCCACAGCAGCACGGACGTCACCGCGATGCCCGTGTTCGTGACGACGAGCAGCTTGCGCCGGTCCACCACGTCCGCGATCGCGCCGCCGTACAGCCCGAACACGAGCAACGGCACCAACGCCACCCCGGCCGACAACCCGACCCAGCCCGACGACCCGGTGAGGTCGTACACCTGCTTCGGCACGGCCACCGCGGTCAACTGGCTGCCGATGGCCGTCACGACGGTCGAGAGCCACAGCCTCCGGTACGCCACGACCCTCAACGGCCGGGTGTCGATGGCGATCTTCCCGAGCACTCTCCGCACGGTCGTTAGCGTACGTCAACTAACGACTTCCGCACCGAGACGTGCACCACCGCCCGGAGGCGGAGGCGCCCGACGCCCGGATCAGCCGATGAGCCGGTCCCAGAAGACCCATGCGCCGGCGAAGGTGGTGCCGCCGGTGAGGAACGCCAGCGGCAGCGAGCGCATACCGGCGTGGAACAGCCAGCCTGCGCCGACCGCGCACAGCAGCGCGAGCAGCAGCACCAGCGCGGTGCGCACGCTGAAGTGCGGCTTGTGGTGATCGGTGTCGCACATGGTCATCGCTCCCTGGGGGTGGGGTGGTGCGGGAGTTCTAGGCGCGGAGAGCCGCGGCGACCCCTGTGAGAAAAATCTTGGGGGGAAGCCGGGGGCGAGGCCCCTAAGACCAAGGCGTGAGCACCCGGGAACCTTCGCGGCCGCCGGCCAGGGGAGAGCGCATGACGGAAACCGGTTCGTCCAGCCCGACGGGGATGGACGACCAGGTCGACGCCCGGCCGATGTTGTCGGACGGCGAGCTCGAGGAAGTCGTGGCCGAGGCCATCATCAGCCAGGTGGTGGCCGAAGCGGAGATCGCGCTGCTGGGTGCCACGGCGGCCCCGCTCCCCGACGCGGAGCGGATCAGGCGGCTGGACCAGGACCGTCGGCTGGTCGAGGCACTGCGGTCGACCGACTTCGAGGGCCCGCGCTTCGAGGCCGCGTACCGGAAACTGCGGCAAGCGCTGCTCGAGTACGCGTACCCGGTCGTCGGTTCCTTGATCAACACCGGGACGATCTTCGCCAAGACGTCCCGGTACAGACAGCCGCTCTCCAGGGACGCCCAGGCGGCGGCGATGCTGTGGACCGCGGAGGAGCGCCACGACGCGATCGACGACTCGATCGCGTGGGGCAGCGCGTTCTTCCTCGAGTACGGCTTGAAGCGCGGCAAGTGGGACCACCGGCGGGGCGCGACCTTGTCGACCTACTTCGTCGGAGCGTGCATCTGCGGCTTCATCGGGGTGTGCAACGACCGGTGGAAGCACCGGCAGCTCGAGCTGGCGTTCGTGCAGTCGGCCCCGCACCGCGAGACCGAGGCGGGCGTGCACGAGGACGTGCTCCACTCGATCCCCGCCAGGGGCCTGGACGGCCGGGACCCGGCTGAGGTGGCAGCCGCGCGCGACGAGGTCGCCCGGGCGATGTCGAAGATCAAGAGCGTCGAGGTCCGCGAAGCGCTGCTCCTGCAAGCCGACGGGATGACGCAGGCCGAGGCCGCGGGGGTGGTCGGCCTGTCGCCCAAGGGCCTGGAACGGCGACTGTCCCACCAACGCTCGAAGTTCCGGCCGCCGAACATGATCAGCAAGACCGAAGACGAGGGGTAGGGGGTACGACCGTGAAGATCAACGACACCCATTTCACCACCCCGCGGGAAGACACCGACGAGGTGGTGGGGTTCGACGAAGAGTTCGACCGGCTGCTCGGCGAGTCCAGCCTCGGTGCGCCGAACGCGCGTGCGGTCCGGGAGTTGACGGATCGGGCGAAGGTCGAGGCGATGCTCGACCGCACCGAAGAAGACGGTGGTGAGATCGGGCACGGCGACGCCGACACCGCGCTGCTGGCCCTGGTGCGCGCGGCGGCTTCCGATCCCGCCGCCCGGCACACGACGGGAGCCGGGGCCAGACCCTGCGCGCAACCCTGGCCGATGGGCGCGAAGGCATCTCTGGGGATGCTCGCGCACCTGGCCGAGGTCGACGTGTTCCGCTACGTCCACCGGGACATCGCGCGCATGGTGCTCGACACCGTGCTCAAGGTGAACGTGCCCCGACTGCTCGCGAGGCTGACCAATGGCGCCATCGAATCCAGCCGGATCGTGGACGAAACCGCGGAGGCGTTGCTGACGACCGACGTCGAACCGGGGTCCTCCCGAATCGACTCCACCGGGTCCACCGGGTTCGCCCACCACCCCACCGGGCTCGGGAAGTCGATCACCTCGGCTTTCATCCTGGCGCAGCTCGAACCGCACGGAGAAGTCCGCACGCACGGAGCCCGGGACCGGGTTGTCAGGCAGCAGGGCCGACTCGACGAGTTGCTCGACGTGCTGGTGCGGTTCATCGAGAGTTCGACGGCCCTGGTCGGGGCCGACGTGGCCGAACCGGCCCCACCCGGATCGGAGGTCGACCCGGGGTTCGCGTTGGACCAGGTCGACGCGCTCATCCTGGCCCCCCTGTACGAAGGACCGAAGGACACCGCCGAGCTGGAATCAGCCGTGCGGATCCACCTCGGCCTGCGCGACCTCTCGACGACCGAGTTCAGGGAGCGGTTGCACCGCCTCTACCGCGATCGGCTGGTCGGCAGGGCGGCGAGACCCCAGGGGCACCGGTCACGGGCGAACCTCCGGCTCACCGCGGCCGGCCGGCGGTCGTTCACGGAGTGGCTGACCGGCGGGAAAGACCGGGAACGCGCCGAAGTGGTGGTGCGCATCCTGAGCACGACCATGTTCGACGCGGCTCAACGCGCTCGGCTGTACGTCAGGCGTGACCGACTCGGACTGCACCAGGGGCAGACCGCGACCATCTGCGGGTGGATGGCCGAGAACCTGCCGCCGGAGCTGTTCCGCACCTGTTCCACACCGGATCGGCTCGCGGCTTCGCACGAACTGCTGAGGACCATCCTGGGGGAATCGTGACAACACCGGAAGCACCGGACGGAGGCGGCCGGAGAGCGCGGAGGCGTCGGACGGGCAGGGCTGACCGAGTCCCCCTGACGCGTACGGGCATCGGCTCCGCGCACCGGAGGCCGCCTGTCCGCCGGCTGCGCACGGACCAGTGGCGACGCATCGGACCACGCCCTTGACCGTTGGTCCAACCCACGATGCCTGATCGTGGCGGGGGCGGCACGAAAACGGCCTCCGCCACGCATCGGGTGGTGGCGGAGGCCGGGCACGTCATCCCGCGGCGTCGCGACTAGGGCGCGATGCGCTGCACTTCCCAGCCGTCGCGGCCGAGGCGGAAGCGGAGGCGGTCGTGCATGCGGTCGCGGCGGCCCTGCCAGAACTCGACCTCTTCGGGGCGGATGCGCCAGCCACCCCAGTGGGGCGGCACGGGTACCCGGTCGGCGTCGGCGAACTGGCGCTCGACCTTGTTCAGCGCGCTCTCCAAAGTGGAGCGCCCGCTGACCACGCGGGACTGCGGGGACGCCCACGCGCCCAGCTGCGAGCCGCGCGGGCGGCTCGCCCAGTAGGCCGCGGTCTCGGCGGGGCCGACCTTCTCCACGATGCCCCGCACGTGCGCCTGCCGCTGCATCGCGAACCACGGGAACGTGGCCGAGGCGTACCGCGTGGCCATCAGGTCGTGGCTCTTGGCCGAGGTGTAGTTGGTGAAGAACACCAGGCCGCGCTCGTCCAGGCCCTTGGCCAGCACGGTCCGCGAGGACGGGCGGCCCTCGGTGTCGGCGGTCGCCAGGACCATCGCGTTCGGCTCCGGCAGGCCCGCGCCCGACGCCTGGTCCAGCCACAGCTGCAACTGCTCGTGCCAGCTGGCCGCGAGGTCGCTCTCTGTGAGCGAGCCCTGTTCGTAGGACACGCGCATAGACGGCAACGCGATGTTCGTCGTCTCCGACATCCCGACCTCCCGGAGCGTACTTCGGCCTGGCCAAGGCACTTGTGGCACCTAGCGATCCCGCGACGGTACGGGTTTCACCGTCGGTGCGAAACCGCCCGCACGGTGATGACCGCCACCCGATCCGTGACTTTCGGTGTGACCCCCGCCTCGGAATCGAGTCCGAGATCGAGTCAGAAGCCGCCCGACCCGGGGTGCCCGGCCCGTGCCTGGTCGAGCGCCCGTTCGACGGTCACCGCGTCGTGGCCGACGGCGGTGCTCAGGCTGCCGCCGCGCACCAGCGGAACGAGTGACCACCACTGGTCCGAGACCGCTCCCGGGAGGTCTTCGCCCCAGCACAGCAGCTCCGTGCCGAGCACCCGCCGCCCCGCCAGGCCGGCCGGGCTCGCGTCCACTTCGGGCACTCCCAACCGAGACGTCTGCCGCAGCACCGGCCCGTTCCGCCGGACGTCCAGCGTCGTGGTGAGCGAGCCGGGCCGCTCGCCCTTGCGCCCCAGCACGACGATCTCCCGCGCGCGCAGCCGAGCGCCTTCACCCATCCGCGCGCGGAACACCGCTTCGTGGCACGCACGCGCCGTGACCACGGTCGGTTCCGGCACGTACGCCAACGACGCGCCGTCGGCCAATTCCACGTCGACGAGCGCACGGCTGCCGCCCGCGTGGTGGCCGGGCAGCACCAGCGTCGCCGCCACGCCGCGCAGGTCCAGCGACGCCCCCGCCTCGACCGTGACGCGCAGTTCCAGGTCGTCGCCGCCCAACGGCGCGGTGACCGCGCTCACCAGGTGCACCAGCGCCACCTCGTCACGCCCGCGCCGGAGTCGTGGCACCAGCCGCAGCGGCGCCATCGACCGCAGCTCGCGCACCACCGTTCGCCCCTTCGGGTCGAGTGCCACGACCAAGTGGGCTCTCGCCCTCACCGGCGCAACCCCTGTGACCCCCGACACGTCCTCGCACCGGGTGGACTTCCCACCCGCGGATCCCGGGGGAGACCATGACGAGGAGATTTCTCGCGACAGTTGCGATATCGGCCGCCGTGCTCGCCGCGGGGGGAACCGCCGTCGCCCGAGCGGAGAGCACCACGTGCGGGTCGGTGGACCTCGACATCGCCTTCGGCCGCGCGGGAGGCGCGGCCGGCACCACGTACCGGGAGGTCGTGCTGACCAACCGGGGCCTGCGCACGTGCGTCCTGCGGGGCTTCCCGGGAGTGTCCTATGTGGACGCCAACGGCGACCGGGTCGGCGCGGCGGCCGTGCGCGTCGGCGAACGCGGTGCGCCGCTCACCCTCCCGCACGGTGCCGCCGCCACCTCGGACGTGGGCTTCGCCCAGGTCGACAACTTCGACCCGGACGCGTGCCGCAAGACGCCCGTGTGGGGCGTCCGCGTGTTCCCGCCGGGCGAGACCGCGCCGCTGTACCTCCGGATGACCGACCAGCACGGATGCGCGGGTGACGTGAGCGCGTTCGGGAATCACCTGACCGCCGCGAGCGTGCGGAGCTGAGCGCGCACCCAGTCGGCCACCGCGGGAGCGTCCGGTGTGTCCACAAGGGACTGGCTGATCACCGGCAGCTCGCCGCGCATCCGGTGGGCGTCGGCCGTCATGACACCGAGGTCGGCGCCCACCATCGGCGCGAGGTCGGTCTTGTTGATCACCAGCAGGTCCGCGGTGGTCACGCCGGGACCGCCCTTGCGCGGCACCTTGTCGCCGCCCGCCACGTCGACCACGAAGACCTGCCGGTCCACCAGGCCACGGCTGAACACGGCGGTCAGGTTGTCACCGCCGCTCTCGATGATCACCAGCTCCAGGCCCGGTACCCGGTGCTCCAGCAGCTCCACCGCGTCCAGGTTGGCGGTGATGTCGTCGCGGATCGCGGTGTGCGGGCACGCGCCGGTCTGCACGGCCTCGATCCGCTCGACGTCCAGCACCCCGGCGGCGCGCAGGAAGTCGGCGTCCTCGGTGGTGTAGATGTCGTTGGTGACGACGGCGAGGTTCACGCTGCCGCCCAGCGCCCGGCACAGCGCGGCGGTCAGCGCGGTCTTGCCGCTGCCGACCGGCCCGCCGATGCCGATCCGCACGGCCCGGTGCTCGTGGTCGTGCGCGTGGTGCGGGTCGTGGCCCGCGTCGGTGGGGTCGAAGTTCACCGGGTGCACGTGGTCAGCTGACAAAGAGACGCACCTCTTCCGAGTGGTGGCGGTCGTGGGCTTCGGCCAGCAGGTCCAGGCCGGGGGCGCTCGGCGCGGGCAGGTCCTCGGGCGCGGTGTCGGCGTGGTCGGCGGCCGTCGCGGCGATCGCGTCGATCTCCGGCGCCAGCGCGGCCAGCGCCGCGTTCACCCCGAACGGGTCCAGCCCCAGCAGCCGGATCGCGGCCGTCGCCGGTCCGGTGACGGCGTGGTAGGCCACCGTCTGCGCGGCCTCGAACGGCTCGCCCACCAGCACCCCCACGATGATCGGGTGGTGCGGGCGCGGCGTGACCCGCAGCAGCTCGGCCAGCGCCGCCGACGGCCACGCCCGCCGCGCCGCCCGCGCGATGCCGCGACCCTGCACGCGGGAGGCGTTGCGCTGCGCGGGCGACGGCGTGCGCGCGTCCAGCTCGGCGTCCAGCTCCGGGTAGTGCCCGCGGCACGCGGCGGCCGCGAACACCGCGCCCAACTCGCCCGCCGTGCGCAACCGCCCCAGCAGGAACGACCGCAACGACGGCTCGTCGTGGACCAACCGCCGCGCGACGGCCTCCTCCAGCCCGCCCGAGTGCACGTGACCGCCGCCCGGGAACCGGGAGTCCGCGATCATCAGCGCCGCGAGGTTCATCAGAACAGGAAGTAGCGCTGGGCCATCGGCAGCTCCGCCACCGGCGCGGGTTCCACCAGCTCGCCGTCGATGCGCACGGCGAAGCTGTCCGGGTCCACCTTCACCGCCGGCATGGCGTCGTTGAGCACCATGTCGGCCTTGGTGACGCCCCGCGTGTTCCCCACCGGCACCAGCGGCCGCGCCAGCCGCAGCACGTCGGCCAACCCGGCGTCCACCGCCTGCTGCGACACGAAGTGCACGCTGCCGCGGGCCGCCGAGTGCGCGCCGAACATCGGCCGGGCGAAGACCGGCTGCGGTGTCGGGATGGACGCGTTCGCGTCGCCCATCGCCGCGTGCGCGATGAACCCGCCCTTGAGCACCACCGACGGCCGCACGCCGAAGAACTTCGGCTCCCACAGCACCAGGTCGGCCAGCTTGCCGACCTCCACCGAGCCGACCTCGTGGTCGATGCCGTGCGCGATGGCCGGGTTGATCGTGTACTTGGCCACGTACCGGCGGGCCCGCAGGTTGTCCGGCATCGCGCCCCGCCGCCGCTGCATCACGTGCGCGGTCTGCCACGTCCGGATGATCACCTCGCCGACCCGGCCCATGGCCTGCGAGTCGGAGCTGATCATCGAGATCGCGCCCAGGTCGTGCAGCACGTCCTCGGCCGCGATCGTGGTCGGCCGGATGCGGCTCTCCGCGAACGCCAGGTCCTCGGGCACGGACGGGTTGAGGTGGTGGCACACCATCAGCATGTCGAGGTGCTCTTCGAGCGTGTTGACCGTGTGGGGGCGCGTCGGGTTGGTGGACGACGGCAGCACGTTCGGCTCGGACACCACCTGGATGATGTCCGGCGCGTGCCCGCCGCCCGCGCCCTCGGAGTGGTAGGCGTTGATCGACCGGCCCGCGATGGCCGCCAGCGTCGACTCGACGAACCCGGCCTCGTTCAGCGTGTCCGTGTGGATCGCGACCTGCACCCCGGACTCGTCGGCGACCCGCAGGCACGCGTCGATCGCGGCGGGCGTGGTGCCCCAGTCCTCGTGCAGCTTGAACCCGCCCGCGCCGCCCGCCAGCTGCTCGCGCAACGCGTCCTCGCGGGTGGTGTTGCCCTTGCCGAGCAGCAGCACGTTCACCGGCACGTGGTCCAGCGAGGCGAGCATCCGGCCCAGGTTCCACGCGCCGGGCGTCACCGTGGTGGCCTTCGTGCCCTCCGCCGGGCCCGTGCCGCCGCCGATCAGCGTGGTCAGGCCGGACGCCACCGCGACGTCCACGATCCCGGGGGTGATGAAGTGGACGTGGCAGTCGATGCCGCCGGCCGTGAGCACCTTGCCGTTGCCCGACAGGATCTCCGTGGACGGCCCGATGACCAGCGCCGGGTCCACGCCGTCCATGGTGTCGGGGTTGCCCGCCTTGCCGATGCCGACGATCCGGCCGTCGCGCACGCCGACGTCCGCCTTCACCACGCCCCAGTGGTCCAGCACGACCGCGCCCGTGATGACGAGGTCCGGCGCGCCCTCCGCGCGGGTGGCCACGCCCTGGCCCATCGACTCGCGGACCACCTTCCCGCCGCCGAAGATCACCTCGTCGCCGGAGCCGTGCGGGCCCCTCGACCGGTCCTCGGTCACCTCGATCAGGATGTCGGTGTCGGCGAGCCTGATCCGGTCACCGACCGTGGGCCCCAGCAGTTCCGCGTACCGGCGGCGGTCGATCCCGGTCACCGGCCCGCCTCCCCCGACTCGGGCCCGGCCGCGTCCAGGTCACCGGCCCACTCCGGCCGCAGCCCCGGCACCCGCCGCGCGCCCGCGATCGGCACCAGCACCACCTCCCGCTCCACGCCCGGCTCGAACCGCACCGCCGTGCCCGCCGGCACGTCCAGCCGCTTTCCCCACGCGGCCTCCCGGTCGAACTCCAGGCCGGGGTTGGCGGCGGCGAAGTGGTAGTGCGACCCGACCTGCACCGGGCGGTCCGCCGCGTTGACCACGACCAGCGTGGTCCGCGGCCGGCCGGGGTTCAGCTCGACCGGCTCGTCGCCGGTGACGATCTCGCCTGGGACCACGGGCTGCTCCTCACACGATCGGGTCATGCACGGTCACGAGCTTGGTGCCGTCCGGGAAGGTCGCCTCCACCTGCACGGACTCGATCATCTCGGGCACGCCGTCGAGCACCTGGTCGCGGCGCAGCACGTGCCGGCCGCTGTCCATCAGCTCGCTGACCGTCCGGCCGTCCCGAGCCCCTTCGAGCACGTGGTCGGTGATGAGCGCGACCGCTTCCGGGTAGTTCAGGACCACTCCGCGCTCCAGCCGCCTGCGCGCGACGTCGGCCGCCACGTGGACCAGCAGCTTGTCCCGCTCGTGCGGTGTCAGGTGCATGCCCGGTGGTCTACCACGGGACACGCCCCGAACGCGGAGCGGAAACAAGGGCTTAACGATCACGCCGCCGTTCTGAATCGGTTCCTTGATCGTGACCGACGACACGCGCGGCCGCGATTGCCGGCACGTCGGAACGGGAGCAAGGTGCTTGCAACTTCCACTCTCGCCGAGAAGGAGCGCACAGCGTGGTGCAGACCGAGGACGACGGTTTCCGGCCGGGTCTGGAGGGCGTGGTCGCCTTCCGCACCGAGATCGCCGAACCGGATCGGGACGGTGGCGCCCTGCGCTACCGCGGCGTGGACATCGAGGACCTGGCCGGCCACGTCACCTTCGGCAACGTGTGGGCGCTGCTGGTCGACGGCCGCTTCGGTCCGGGCCTGCCGCCCGCCGAGCCGTTCCCCATCCCGGTGCACACCGGCGACGTCCGGGTGGACGTGCAGGCGGCGCTGGCCATGGTCGCCCCCATCTGGGGCTACCAGCCGCTGCTGGACATCACCGACGAGCAGGCCCGCGAGCAGCTCGCCCGCGCCTCGGTCATGGCCCTGTCCTACGCGGCGCAGTCCGCCCGCGGCATCGGCCGGCCGGCCGTGCCGCAGCACCGCATCGACGAGTGCACCACCATCACCGAGCGCTTCCTCACCCGCTGGCGCGGCGAGCCCGACCCGGCGCACGTCAAAGCCCTGGACGCGTACTGGGTGTCGGCCGCCGAGCACGGCCTGAACGCCTCCACGTTCACCGCCCGCGTCATCGCCTCCACCGGCGCGGACGTCGCGGCGTCCATGTCCGGGGCGATCGGCGCGATGTCCGGTCCCCTGCACGGCGGCGCGCCCGCCCGCGTTCTGCCGATGATCGAGGAGGTCGAGCGCACCGGCGACGCCGAGGGGTTCGTCAAGGGCATCCTCGACCGCGGCGAGCGCCTGATGGGCTTCGGCCACCGCGTCTACCGGGCGGAGGACCCGCGCGCCCGCGTGCTGCGCCGGACGTGCCGCGAGCTCGGCGCCACCCGCTACGAGGCGGCGAACGCCCTCGAGCAGGCCGCCCTGGCCGAGCTGCGCGAACGCCGCCCGGACCGCGCCATCGAGACCAACGTCGAGTTCTGGGCCGCGGTGATCCTCGACTTCGCCCAGGTGCCGCCGCACATGATGCCCGCGATGTTCACCTGCGCCCGCACGGCCGGCTGGTCGGCGCACATCCTGGAGCAGAAGCGGACCGGCCGCCTGGTCCGCCCGTCGGCGAAGTACGTGGGCCCCGGCCCGCGCAAGCCGTCCGAGGTGGAGGGCTGGGCCGAGATCGCGTGACCGACCTGCCCGTCACGCCCCTGGAGGCGTTCGGCGACGACCGCGGCGTCAGCTTCACCCTGGCGGGCCTGTCCGCCCTCGGCCCGATCGCGGACGCGCACCTGGCGTCCGTCCGACCGGGCCACACGCGCGGCCAGCACTACCACGCCCACAAGGGCGAGCTGATGGCCGTGGTCTACGCCGACACCTGGTCCCTGCACTGGGACACCGGCCCCGGCACCCCGACCCACCACCGCACGTTCACCGGGTCGGGGGCCGTCGTGGTCGCACCGCCCCCGAACTGGGCGCACGCCGTCCGCAACGACGGCGGCACCGACCTGTGGCTCTTCGTCGGCCACGACCGGGCCGACCGCGACACGCACCCGCGCCAGGTCACCGACGGTGATTCCACGTGACGGGGGACACCCGCCTGTCACCGCCCGGCCACGCGGCTGCAACACTGAGGGCCCCGGCAACGGCGCCGGTCGTGCCGACCCCCTCCCCGTAACCGGAGGCTTCGCGATGACCCAGACCGCCGACCCGACCTCGTTGGTCCTGCCCTCCGACCTGCTGCCGTCCGACGGCCGGTTCGGGTGCGGGCCCTCCAAGGTCCGTCCCGAGGCCCTCGCGGCGCTCGCGGCCGAGGGCGCCGCGCTGATGGGCACCTCCCACCGGCAGAAGCCGGTGAAATCCCTGGTCGGCTCGGTGCGCGCCGGCCTGCGGGAGCTGTTCTCGCTGCCCGAGGGCTACGAGGTCGTCCTGGGCAACGGCGGCACCACCGCGTTCTGGGACGCCGCCGCGTTCGGCCTGGTCCGCGAGCGCGCCCAGCACTTCACCTACGGCGAGTTCTCCTCGAAGTTCGCGAAGGTCACCAACGACGCGCCGTTCCTGGGCGAGTCGATCGTGGTCAAGGCCGACCCGGGCAGCGCGCCCGAGATCGCCTACGCCGAGGGCGCCGACCTCGTCGGCTGGGCCCACAACGAGACCTCGACCGGCGTGGCCGTGCCCGTCTCCCGCCCCGCGGGCTCCGACGGTGCCCTCGTCGCCATCGACGCCACCTCCGGCGCGGGCGGCCTCCCGGTCGACCCGGCCGACTTCGACGTCTACTACTTCGCGCCGCAGAAGTGCTTCGCCTCCGACGGCGGCCTGTGGATCGCGCTGATGTCGCCGGCCGCCCTGGAGCGCGTGGACGAGATCGGCAAGTCGGGCCGCTGGGTGCCGGAGTTCCTGTCGCTGACCACGGCGCTGGACAACTCCACCAAGGACCAGACCTACAACACGCCCGCCCTGGCCACGCTGTTCCTGCTCAACAACCAGGTCGAGTGGATCCTGGGCAACGGCGGCCTGAAGTGGGCCGTGGAGCGGACCGCCGACTCGTCGTCGCGGCTGTACTCGTGGGCGGAGTCGACCTCCTACACCACCCCGTACGTGGCCGACCCGGCGCACCGCTCGCAGGTCGTCGGCACCATCGACTTCGACGACTCGGTGGACGCCGCCGCGGTGGCCAAGGTGCTGCGCGCGAACGGCGTCGTCGACGTCGAGCCGTACCGCAAGCTGGGCCGCAACCAGCTCCGCGTCGCCATGTTCCCGGCCGTCGAGCCGACCGACGTGAGCACGCTGACCAAGGCCGTCGACTGGGTCGTCTCCCAGCTCTGAGAAGGCGGATCCAGCGACGGGGGCCGTTCCACTCCGGGACGGCCCCCGTCGCCGTCACCAGCCACTTCGGCATCCCGAACCGAACCGCACCCGGGGCCGCACAGGTGAACCTTGGGGTAACGAAGGTGCGCACCGCGCCGACATACGGCAAGATCACACGAAGATATCGGTGAACGCGGCGAGTCTCCCCCGTCAAGGCGGCACGCCGCATTAACGTGAGTACTCGTGCGAGGTGAGCCATCCGGGAGGCCATGATGCGAGCGTTGCGAGTCATCGGGCTCGAAGACGACGGCAAGTCCGTCATCCTCGAGGACCCGGATCGCGGCGAGCGCTTCGTGCTCCCCGCCGACGAACGGCTGCGCGCGGCGGCACGCGGCGACCTGACCCGGCTCGGCCAGATCGAGATCGAGGTCGAGAGCCAGATGCGGCCCCGCGAGATCCAGGCGCGCATCCGGGCCGGTGAGTCCGTCGCCCAGGTCGCGGCCGCCGCGGGTCTGCCCACGCACCGGGTCGAGCGCTACGCCTACCCGGTCCTGCTGGAGCGGTCCCGCACCGCCGAGCTGGCCCAGCGCGCCCACCCCGTCCGCGAGGACGGCCCGGACGTGCAGACCCTCGGCGAGGTCGTCGCGCACTCGTTCGGCCTGCGCGGCCAGGACTACGCCGACGTCAGCTGGGACTCGTGGCGCGGCGAGGACGGCCGCTGGGTGGTCCAGCTGCACTGGACCGCGGGCCGCTCGGACAACCTGGCGCACTGGGCGTTCCACCCGGGCGCCCAGGGCGGCACGGTGACCGCGTTGGACGACGGGGCCATGGAACTCATGGACCCGAACCCCAACCGGACGCTGCGCACGGTCCGCCCGGTGACCCAGTTGGCCCGCCAGGCCCTGGAGCTGGAGAAGCAACCGGAACCGGAGATCCTCGCCCAGGAACCGGTCCCACCGCCCCCTCCGCCCCCGGTCCAGGAACCCCAACCGACGCCGGACCCGGTCCCGGTCGCCGAGGAACCGGCCCCACCGGCACCCACGGCCCCGAAGCAACCGGCCGCGGCCGGCAAGCAGCAACCGCCGCGCAAGGACCCGCCACCCAAGCGCGGCAAGAAGAACCACCCGATCGTGCCGTCCTGGGAAGACGTCCTCCTGGGCGTCCGCTCCACCCGCGGCTGACCGGCCACCCGAACGGCCCCCGCCTCACCCGGGCGGGGGCCGTTTCGCGCCCCCGACCGACCGGGCACCAGCCCGTCGAGCCGGACCGGCCCGCCACACGAGCGTTTACCGCGCGTGACCGCTCGGGTAACCGATCACCATGCTGGGACGACTGGTCGCCGGAGCCGTGCTCGGAGCCGCCCTGGGCGCGGCCTGGTGGGGCCTGCGCGAGTTCATCGCCTCCGGGACGATCTGCTCCACCGAGAACTGGGACTGCCTGGCCCTGGGCCTGTTCGCGATGCCGGTCAGCCTGGTCGTCGGCGTCCTGCTCGCCTGGCTCGTCCTCCGCGCCGCCCACCAGGACCGACCGCTCGGCTTCGCCGCCGTGGGCGTCACCTTCACCGCCGCGCTGACCCTGCTCACCGTGTGGGTGTCGATCCCGGCGGGTTCGGTCGCCGCGGGCGTCATCGGGTTCGTCCTCGCCGCCCCGGTGACAGCACGGCACCCGGTCGGCCACACTTCTGCCCGTGGCTGACGCGCCGGACACCTCACGCCTGACCGCGGGCGGTTTCGCGGTCAAGGTGCTGGTCCGCGTCCTGGTGTCGGCGTTCGTCGGGTCCGCGCTGCTCATCGCGTGGATCTGGGCCTACCGCAGCGGCGTGCTCGACCGGGTGGTGAACGACACCACCTTCGGCGAGTTCATCCTGCTGGTCGTGGTCGGCCTGCCGATCGCGCTGCTGGTCAGCGCCCTGCTCGCGGGCCCGGTGCTGTGGCTGCTCAAGGTGCGCCCGGTGTGGCCGATCATCCTGCTCGGCCCGATCCTGCTGGGCCTCGCGCACTACTTCAAGCTGCCGGACCACCTGGCGTCCCTGGGCGACCGGTGGACCGTGCTGACCCTGATGGCGGGTGCGAGCTACGGCGCCGCCGCCCTGCTCACCGCACCCGCCATCCTCCGCAAGCGGTAGCCACCCCGCAGCCACCGCCCGCGGTCACCCCGGCAGCGGCACGGCGTCCAGCACGTCGGGCCCGAACCCCTCGAACCGGCACCACCGCACCGCGTCCTCCCGGCTGATCGGCCGCGCCCCCTCGGGCCGCGGCCCGCCCACCGGGTCCCAGCCGTCCGGCGCGAGCACCCACAACTTGCCCCCGCGCACCGCCAGCAACCGGCCGCGCGGGAACGCCATGGACGCCTCGGCCCGCAGGTACGTCACATCCACCTTGACCTCCACCTAGGTCCAGCTTGCAGGGTCGAAGCCGGGAAAACCGGATGCCGATGGTCGGCCCACCTTCGTACCGTCAGGGTGGACCGGAGGGGGACTCGTGTCGGAAGACCGTACTTCCACAGCCGCGACACTGCGCAGGCTGTGGCCGTACCTCAAGCCCGTGCGCACGCCCGTCGTGCTCGCGATGGCCGCGACCCTGCTCGCGATGGTGTGCGGCCTGGGCATCCCGCTGATCACCCAACGCATCGTGGACGGCCCGATCGCCGGCCGCGACCTGGGCGCGTTGCCGCTGCTCATCGGCATCGTCGTGGTGCTCGGCTGCGCCGAGGCGGGCCTGTTCTACGCCCGCCGCAAGCTGATCGCCGGGCCGGCGTCGGACGTCGAGGCGCGGATGCGCGCCGAGCTGTACCACCACCTGCAGGACCTGCAGGTGGCGTTCCACGACCGCTACCAGTCGGGGCAGCTGCTGTCCCGCGCGACGACCGACCTGACCCAGGTGCGGCGGTTCGTCGGCTTCGCCGTGATCTTCCTGGTGGTGAACAGCCTGATCGTGGTGATCGGGCTGGGTGTGCTGTTCTGGCTGGCGCCCGTGCTCGGCCTGGTCGTGCTGGCGACCACGTTGCCGCTGGTCGGGCTGTCGTACCTGTTCGAGACGAAGTTCAAGGTCGTGGCCCGCCGGGCGCAGGACCAGTCCGGTGACCTGACGACCGTGGTCGAGGAGTCCGTGCTCGGCATCCGCGTGCTCAAGGCCTTCGGCCGCGGCCCGCACCTGACCAAGCGGTTCATCCGCCAGGCCAGGGAGCTGCGCGACACCGAGATCTCGAAGGTGCGGATCTTCGCCGCGCTGTGGGCGGTGCTGATCGTGCTGCCCGAGCTGGGCATCGCCGGGCAGTTGGCGTTCGGCTCGCTCGGCATCGCCGACGGCACCGTCACCGTCGGCACGCTCGTCGCGGCGGTCACGGTGAGCGCTTACCTGCGCTGGCCGGTCGACTCGATCGGGTGGTTGTTGGCGGAGACGAACTCGACCGCGTCGGCCCTGGAGCGGTACTTCGAGGTGACCGACACCGAGGTCACCGTGACGAGCCCGGCCGAACCGAAGCCCCTGGCCGCGCCCGTGCGCGGGCACGTGCGCTTCGAGGGCGTCCGCTACCACCACCCCGGTTCGGACCGCGAGGTGCTGCGCGGCGTCGACCTGGACATCCGGCCGGGCGAGACCGTCGCCCTGGTCGGCGCCACGGGCTCGGGCAAGACCACCGTCACCGCGCTCGTGCCCCGCCTGGCCGACGTCACCGCGGGCCGCGTCACGCTCGACGGCGTCGACGTCCGCGACCTGGACCTGGCCGACCTGCGCCGCGTGGTCGGCACGGCGTTCGAGGAGCCGATCCTGTTCTCCGCGAGCGTCACCGAGAACGTGGCCCTGGGCGCCGAGGACGTCGACGGGGAACGGGTCCGCGAAGCGTTGAAGGTGGCCCGCGCCGAGGAGTTCGTCGAAGCCCTGCCGTGGGGCCTGGACACCCGCATCGGCGAGCAGGGGCTGTCGCTGTCCGGTGGTCAGCGCCAACGCCTCGCGCTGGCCCGCGCGGTCGCCGGCCACCCGGCGGTGCTGGTGCTGGACGACCCGCTGTCGGCGCTGGACGTGCACACCGAGGCCGAGGTGGAGGCCGCGCTGCGCCGCGTCCTCAAGGGGGTCACGGCGCTCGTCGTCGCGCACCGCCCGAGCACCGTCCAGTTGGCCGACCGGGTGGCGATGCTGGTGGACGGTCGGATCGCGGCCACGGGCACGCACGCGCAACTGCTGGCGGACAACGAGGACTACCGCGCCCTGCTGTCCACCCTGGAGGACGAGGAGGTGGCGGCATGACGAGCAGCGTGACCGATCCCCGCCCGGACGACGACGAGGCCTGGCGCGGCGTCGCCGCCGAGGACGTCGAGGACGTCGACTACGCCACCGGCGTGAAGCTGCAGGCCCGGTCCCGGCGCCTGCTGGCCGAACTGCTCCGCCCGCACACCCGGGCGGCGATCCTCGCGCTCGTGATCGTGGTCGCGGAGAACGTGGTCAACCTGGCCGGCCCGCTCCTCATCGCCGCGGCCATCGACACCGGCGTGCCGTCCGCGTTGGACGGCCGCCCCGAGGCGCTGGCCTGGTGCGTCGGCGGGTACGTCGCCGCCGCGGTCTCGGCCACGCTGCTGCGCTGGTCCTTCGTCCGGCTCACCGGCCGGATCGGCCAGGACGTCCTGCTCGTCCTGCGCGAACGCGTGTTCCGGCACGCGCAACGGCTGTCGGTGTCGTTCCACGAGAAGTACACCTCCGGCAAGGTGATCTCGCGCCTGACCAGCGACGTCGACTCGCTCCAGGACCTGGTCGAGGAAGGCCTGGACGGCTTCTTCACCTCGATGCTGTCCCTGCTGGGCATCTCGGTCGTCCTGCTCTACCTGGACGTCCCGCTCGCCCTCGTGGTGCTGTCCGGCTTCGTGCCGCTGATCCTGCTCACCCGCTGGTTCCGCCGCCGCTCCGGCCGCGCCTACCGGCACACCCGCGGTGCCATCGCGAAGGTCATCGTGCAGTTCGTGGAGACCATGAACGGCATCCGCGCGGTGCAGGCGTTCCGGCGCGAGCGGCGCAACGAGAAGATCATGGGCGAGCTGAACGGCCGGTTCCGCGACGCCAACACCGACGCCATGGGCGTGATGGCGGCGTTCACCTCACTCGTCCGGGTGATCGGGAACCTGTCGTTGGCGGTGATCCTCGCCTGGGGCGCGTTCCGGGTGGCCGGCGGCGGGCTGGAGCTCGGCGTGCTGGCCGCGTTCACGCTGTACGTGCGGCGGTTCTACGACCCGTTCGACCAGCTGGCCATGTTCGCCAACGCCTACGCCTCGGCCACCGCGGCGCTGGAGAAGATCTCGGGCCTGCTGGAGGAGGAGCCGCAGGTCCGCGAGCCGGAGGAGCCGACGCCGCTGGGTGACGTCCAGGGCGCGGTGCGGTTCGACGGCGTCGAGTTCCGCTACTCCGACTCGACGCCGGTCGTGCTGCCGCCGTTCGACCTGACCGTGCCCGCCGGGCAGACCGTGGCGCTGGTCGGCGCGACCGGCGCGGGCAAGTCGACGCTGGCCAAGCTGGTGGCCCGGTTCTACGACCCGACCGCGGGCGCGGTCCGGCTGGACGGGGTCGACCTGCGGTCGGTCGCCGACGCCGAGCTGCGCCGCGCGGTCGTCATGGTGACGCAGGAGAACTTCCTGTTCGACGGGTCCGTGCTGGACAACATCGCGCTGGGCCGCCCGTCCGCGACCCGGGAGGAGATCGAGGCGGCGGCACGGGCGGTCGGCGCGGACGGGTTCATCCGGGCGCTGCCCGACGGCTACGACACCGACGTGCGCAAGCGCGGCGGGCGGCTGTCGGCCGGGCAGCGGCAGATGGTGGCGTTCGCGCGGGCGTTCCTGGCCGACCCGGCGGTGCTGGTGCTGGACGAGGCCACGTCCAGCCTGGACGTCCCGACCGAACGCGCGGTGCAGGGCGCGCTGGAGACCGTGCTGGCGGAGCGGACGGCGTTCATCATCGCCCACCGGCTCTCCACCGTGCTGATCGCCGACCGGGTGCTGGTGCTCGACGGCGGCCGGGTGGTGGAGGACGGCACGCCGGAGGAGCTGATCGGCGGGCGCGGCCGGTTCGCCGCGCTGCACACCGCGTGGCGGGACTCGCTGGCCTAGGAACCCGGCCGGGCCGGGAACCCGGCCGGTCTAGGGGCTCAGCAGGGTCGTCAGCAGCAACGACAACCAGGCCGCCAGCACACCCGCCACCACGCCGTACGCCACCCACCGCCACACCGGCACGTTGCGCGCCAGCCACACGGACGGGGCGATGCCGCCGACCACCAGGGCGTTCGCCAGCAGCGCGAGCCACTGGCTGGTCTCGCCCAGCCCGACCGACAGCGTGTAGACGGTGAACGTCACCACGGCGGCGACGATGAGGGTGACCGTGAGGCCGGTGCCCCAGGGGGTCTCCTCCCGGGGTTCCGGCTCCTCGGGCTCACCGTCCGCCACGTCGGCGTCGTGCGGTTCGTCCTCGTCGGACGGGACCTCCACCAGCACCTGCTCGCCGCTCACCGGGTCCGTGTACTCGACAGGTGTGCCCATGTCCGCCGCCACCCTCCCCGCCAACTGACGTCCCCGCCTGGTCACGAGCGCACTGGCCACGCCGTCGGAGGGCGACTCGGCCCGCATCACCGCGTCGGCCACCTTCGCCCACTCGTGCAACGCGTCGGCGAGACCGGCGCCGAGCGGGAGGGTGCGCGGGTCGACTTCCCGCTCGCCCGCGTCGTCGCGGCCCGCGAGCACGGCCCGGCCGTCCTGGACCCGCAGTTCCACCTACGTCCTCCTCTGCTCGTGCTCGGGAGAACGTAGCGCGTTCAGGCGATCGCGTAGAAGGCGATCGCGGCGGCGGTCGCCACGTTCAGCGAGTCGACGCCCTCCGCCATCGGGATCCGGACGGCCAGGTCGGCCGCCGCGATGGCCTCGTCGGTCAGCCCCGGGCCCTCCGATCCGAGCAGGACAGCGACCTTGCGGCCGCGCAGCCCGGCGTCGGCCAGGTTGTGCGAGTCGGCCCGCGGGGTGAGCGCGGCGACCGTGAAACCGTTGCGGCGCAGCAGGTCGAAGCCTTCGGTCAGGTTCGGCACCGACGCGAACGGCACGCGCAGCACGTGCCCCATCGAGACGCGGACGCTGCGCCGGTACAGCGGGTCGCTGCACCCCGGGCCGAGCAGCACGCCGTCGATGCCGAGCGCGGCGGCGTTGCGGAACAGCGAGCCCAGGTTCTCGTGGTCGCCGACGCCTTCGAGCACGGCGAGCCGCCGCGAGGAGGCGACGAGCCCGGCCACGTCGGGCTGGGGCGCGCGGTCGGCGGCGGCCAGCACGCCGCGGTTGAGGTGGAACCCGACGACCTCGGCCATCACGTCGGCGGACGTGACGTAGGCGGGCGCGGGCAGGTCGCCGAGCGCCTCCACCCTGCGCCGCACGCCGAGCAGCGCGCGCACCGGGTAGGGCGAGGCGAGGAGCCGTTCGACGACGACCACGCCCTCGGCGATCACCAGGCCCCGGCCGCCGGGGCGGTCCGGGCGGCGGTCGGCCGTCGACAGGTCCCGGAAGTCGTCCAGCCGGGGGTCCGCGGGGTCGTCGATCTCGATCACGCGAGCAGTGTCCCACTCCCCGAGAGGTGAACACCCCTCGTAGATCGGATGGCGCACTCACAAGGCCACCACCAGCACGTTCTCGCTGATTGTTACCGCCATGTGACAGAGAGCACCGATTTGGGCGCTGGCGGGTCCGTGCGCGCTGTGTCACGGTTGGCCTCCGCTAAGCCCGCCGGAGCAGCCCTACCGATTGGGAGGCGGCATGGGTACGGATGTGTCCAGTCGGACGTTCACCAGAGAGGACCGCCAGCGCTACCGCGAGCGCATGCAGCGGTGCATGGACGCGCTGGGAACCATGCTGGTGGAGGAGAGTTTCTCCTTCCCGAGGCAGCAGATGGGGCTGGAGATCGAGCTGAACCTCGTCGACGGCGCGTGCCGGCCCGCGATGGCCAACTCGGAGGTGCTGGAGAAGATCGACGACCCGTCGTTCACGCTGGAGCTGGGCCAGCACAACCTGGAGGTCAACGTCCCGCCGCGCGAGCTGGCCGGCGACGAGACGCTGGACCTGGAGAAGGAGCTGGTGTCGACGCTGGCGTCGGCGGACGTGAAGGCGCACGACGCGGGCACGTCCATCGTGATGATCGGGGTGCTGCCGACGTTGCGGCACGAGCACTTCGACCGGCGGTGGCTGTCGCAGCAGGCGCGGTACACCATCCTGAACGACCGGATCCTGGCGGCGCGCGGCGAGGAGGTCGTGCTGTCGATGGAGGGCGCGCCCATGCCGGGGCGGGCGGGTGAGCGGCTGTCCAGCTATGCCGAGTCCATCATGCCGGAGGCGGCTTGCACGTCCGTGCAGCTGCACTTGCAGGTGGCGCCGGACGATTTCGCGGCGCACTGGAACGCGGCGCAGGCGTTGGCCGGGGTGCAGGTGGCGATCGCGGCGAACTCGCCGTTCCTGCTGGGTCGGGCGCTGTGGCACGAAACCCGGATACCGCTGTTCGAGCAGGCCACCGACACCCGTTCGCAGGAGCTGAAGAACCAGGGCGTCCGGCCGCGGGTGTGGTTCGGGGAGCGGTGGATCACGTCGATCTTCGACCTGTTCGAGGAGAACGTGCGGTACTTCCCGGCGTTGCTGCCGGAGACGGGTGACGAGGACCCGTTGGACGTGCTGGGGTCGGGTGGGACGCCGTCGTTGACGGAGTTGCGGCTGCACAACGGGACGGTGTGGCGCTGGAACCGGCCGGTCTACGACGTCGTGGACGGCGTGCCGCACCTGCGGGTGGAGAACCGGGTCCTGCCGGCCGGGCCGACGGTCCTGGACACCATGGCCAACGCCGCGTTCTTCTACGGCGCACAGCGAGCACTGACCACTTTGGAACGTCCTCTGTGGACCCAGATGTCCTTCCACGCCGCCGAGGAGAACCTCTACGCCGGTTCACGGCACGGGATGGGCTCGCAGCTCTACTGGCCGGGGATCGGCTGGGTGCCACCGGACGAACTGGTCCTGCGCCGCCTGCTCCCCCTGGCCCACGAGGGCCTGCGCGCTTGCGGGGTCTCCGACGAGGCCCGCGAGCGCTACCTGGGCGTCATCGAGGCCCGCTGCCTGGCCCGCCGCACGGGCTCGCAGTGGCAACGCGACACGGTCGCCCTCCTGGAATCCCACGGCGCCGACCGCGACACCGCCCTGACCACCATGCTGGGCCGCTACGTCGAACTGTCCCACGCCGGCGAACCAGTCCACACCTGGCCCGTGGACCTCTGACCGACCCGGCACACCACTCCCGAACCGCCGCGCGGCTCACCCCCTGCCGCCGCGCGGCTCTCACCTCCCCTGCCGCCGCACTCCCGGCCGCCACGCACCCCGACTCCGTGCACCCACCTCAACCCGCTCACCGCACTCGGCTGTGCACCCAGTACCGAACGGGCAACCGAGCGGCGGCGGCGTCGATCTGTCCGGGGTCGGCCCGAGCTGGGCGACGGCCGAGCCTGACCCGCGCGGTCCGCAGGGCTGCGTCCACCCGACCGCGCACCCGCACCCGCACTCGCGCGCCCGCGATCCCGTCGCGGCCACCAGCCACCAGTCAGCGGCCATCGGTCAGCACCAGCAGCCCGGGGCTCAGCGGCCAAGGGGGTCGACCCGGGGGTTCGGGAGCCCGGGGCTGTGGCCGTTCCCGCCCGGGTGCCACGCCTGGTCCGGGCCGGGTGCCGCGCCTTCATTCTTCCGGCAACGCTCTCGGCGTTTCCATTGATCCCCGGCCGCGCTCGATTCGCACGTTGGAGTGATCTTCGCAGGACCCGCCGACCCGGCCCCGACACCACGATACGGCAGGTCAGCGCCTACGGCCGGCCTTCAGGGGAGCCACGTCGGCACCGTCGTGGGAGCTGCGGCACTCGTCGGGCGTCACGGCCTCGACCGCCAGGGTCAGCATGCCCTTCACCCCGGTGTAGATGCTCTCGCCCGCCGACGCCAGCGACGTGTGCACCCGGTTGGAGTCCGAGAAGTCGCGCTCGTCCTTCGTGCGCTTCTTCCCGGCCTCCTCGGGCTTGGTCGCGCTGCGCAGGTTGACCTCCAGCCACGCGGCGACCTCGGTCGGCGTGGTCAGGACCTCCTCCGGCGTGCGCTCCAACCGCTCCGCGCGCGGGGAGGCGTGGTCGAGGGACGTGTGCTCCACATAAGCGTGCCAATGCGTGTTGCGCAGCGACCACGTCTGCTCGATCGGCCAGTCCTCCTCGGTGCCCATGCGCCTATCTTGCCAGGGTCCGCACGTCCAAGGTGTGGTCAACCCCCACAGCCGACGCCAGCCTCCGGTCGTGGGTGACGAGCAGCAGCGTGCCCCCGTAACCGTCGAGCGCCTGTTCCAACTGCTCGATGGCCGCCACGTCCAGGTGGTTGGTCGGCTCGTCCAGCACCAGGCACGTCGTCCCCCGCGCCTGCAGCACCGCCAGCCCGGCCCGCGTCCGCTCCCCCGGCGACAACGACCGCGCCGGCCGCGGCACGGCGTCCGCACCCACCCGGAACTTCGCCAGCAACGTCCGCGCCTCCACGTCCGCCAGCCCCGTCAACCCGGTCACGACCTCCAGCACGGACGACGTCACCGCGAAGTCCGCGCGCACCTGGTCGACCTCGCCGACCACCACCCCCGGCCCCCGGCTCCGGTCACCGGCGTCCAACGGCAACCGGCCCAGCAGCGCGCCCAGCAGCGTCGACTTGCCCGACCCGTTCGGCCCCGCGATCCGCCACCGCTCGCCCGCCCCGATCGTCAGGTCGACCGGCCCCAGCGTCACGTCCCCCCGGCTGACCACCGCACCGCGCAACGTGAACGCGACCCGGCTCCCCCGCCCCGCGGCGGGCAGCGTCAGCCGCAGCTCCCAGGGCTCGCGCGGCTCCTCGACCTCCTCCAGCCGCTCCAGTCGGCGGTCCACAGTGGACGCGCGAGCGGCCACGTTCTCCGCGCCCTGCTTGCGCGCGGCCTTGATGTTCTTGTCGCTCTCGTCGGACTTGGCGTTGCGCCGCACGCCCTGCCGCGACCACTCCCGCGCCTGCCGCGCCCGTTGCGTCAACGCGTCCCGGCGCGCCGCGTACGCCTCGTACTCCTCCCACGCCCGCTGCCGCACCCGTGCCTGCTCCCGCACGTACGCGTCCCACCCGCCGCCGAACACGCTCACCCGGTGGCTGAACTCGTCCAGCTCGGCGATGGCGGTCGTGGTGCGGGCCAGGAACTCGCGGTCGTGGCTGACCAGCACCATCCCGGCACGGCTGCGCAGCACGTGCTGCTCCAGGATCTCCAGCCCGGTGAGGTCGAGGTCGTTGGTCGGCTCGTCCAGCAGCAGCACGTCGGCGGTCGTCAGCAGCACGGACGCCAGGCGCAGCCGGGCCGACTGCCCGCCGGACAGCTCGCCGGAGCCGCGGTCGTCCAGCAACGTCGCCGGGAGCCCGAGCCGGTCGCACACCTCGTCGGCGCGTTCGGCGAAGTCGGCCGCGCCGGCCGCCGTCCACGCGTCGAACGCCCGCGCGTAGGCGTCGTCGGCTCCGGCGACGCCCTCGCTCAACGCCGTGGTCGCCGTCTCGAACGCGCGCTGCGCCGCCGCCACGCCCGTGCGGCGGGCCAGGTGGTCGCGCAACGACTCGCCCGGCCGGATCTCCGTCTCCTGGGTGAGGTGCGCGACCGCGCCACGCGCGGTGACGGTGCCGGAGTCCGGGGTCAGCTCACCGGCGAGCACGCGCAGCAACGTCGACTTGCCGACACCGTTGGGCGCGACCAGACCCACGCGTTCACCCGCGGGGACGTCGAGGTCGACCGCCGCGAGCACGGTCCTGGGGCCGAACGACAGCGTGACGTTCCTGGCTGTCAACACCGCCCGATCATCACACGGGCTCCGGCCGCGGGCACGCGGGTTTCGCACGACGATGCCCCGCCCTCCGGTGGTACGACCGGAGGGCGGGGCATCGTCTGTTCCCGAACTGACTGCCGCTCCCACCACGAAGCGACGAGACTTAGGTTAGCCTAACTTCTCCCACAGCACCAGCCCTGCGCACCAGACCCCGCGCGACGAGCTCCACGACCACCGCGATCGCCACGGCCTCCACCGCCAGCAACCCCAGCAGCACGACGAGCTGCAACGCCCCCGCCTGCCACACCGGCGCACCGCCCAGCAGCATCCCGACGAACGCCCCCGGCAGCGTCACCAGCCCGACCGTGCGCGTCTGGTCGAGCGCCGGGACCAACGCCTCCGCCGCCGGCCGCCGCACCAGCTCGCGCACCGCCACCGGCTCGGTGAACCCCAGCGCCAGCGCCGCCTCGAACTCGCCGCGCCGGTCCCGCACGGTGTCCAACGCCCGCCGCACGGACAACGTGGTCGCGGTCATCGCCCCGCCGATGAGGATGCCGCCGACCGGTACCAACGCGATCCCCCGCACCGGCACCAGCCCGCTCGCCACCAGCGCCACCAGCGCGGGCACCGTCCCGCCGAGGATCGCCGCCCCCACCCACAGGCCGCGCCGACCGGTCTTCGTGCGCGCCGCCGACGTCCCCGTGGCGACACCGGCCATCAGCACCAGGAACGCCGCCGTCCACGGCAGTGACGCGAGAACCGCGGTGATCACCGCCGACACCGCGGCCAACTGCGCGGTCGCCCGCACCGCCGCCCGGACGACGGGCCGCGGCGACGCCAACCGGGCCCACCACACCACCGCGCCCGCGACAGCCGTGAAGATCGAGCAGACGACGAGCAGCCGGACCCAGTCCGTCGCGATGACCACGTGGCCATTGTCGAGCGCGGTGCCGAACGGGGCTGTGTCAGGCGCGGGCGCGGCGGCGCAGGCCCAGGCGGTGCGTCGGCAAGGTCAGACCGCCACGCCGGGCCAGCACGATGCCACCGACCACCGCCGCGAGGATCGACACCGCACCGCCGACGACGAGCGGCGCCCGTGCCGTGAAGTGCTCGGCCAGCCAGCCCATCACCGGGCCGCCGATCGGGTTCCCGCCCAGGAACACCAGCATGTAGAGGCCCATGACCCGGCCGCGCATCGCGGGCGACACGGCGAGCTGCACGGTCGCGTTGGCGGTCGTCGTGAACGTCATCATGGCGATGCCGAGCGGGATCAGCGCGACCCCGGTCAGCCACATCGTGGGCAGCACTCCGGCGACGATCTCCAGCACGCCGAACGCCAACGCCCCGATGATCAGCAACCGCAGGCGCGGCTTGCCGTTCGCGCTGCGCTTCGCGGCCAACGTCGCCCCGGCCAGCGTCCCGACCGCGAGCATCGTGGACAGCAGGCCGTACGCGTCGGCGTCGCCGCCGAACGTGTTGCGCGCCAGCACGGCCAGCGTGACGTAGAAGTTCAGCCCGAACGTGCTGATGAAGAACACGAGGAACAGCAGGATCACCAGGTCGGCGCGCTTGCGCACGTACCGCAGGCCCTCCCGGAGCTGTCCCTTCTCGCGCGGCACCGGGTCGCCGCGGTGCAGCTCGGCGACGCGCATCATCAGCAACCCGGACAGCACGCCGAGGAAGCTGATCGCGTTGATCAGGAACACCCACCCGGTGCCCACGAAGATGATCATCACGCCGGCCACGGCGGGTCCGACCATCCGGGCCAGGTTGAACGTCATCGCGTTCAGCGCCACGGCGTTGGTGAGCTGGTCCCGCCCGACCATCTCGACCACGAAGCTCTGCCGCACGGGCGTCTCCACCGCCGACACCGCGCCGAGCAGCAGGCACAGCAGGTAGACGTGCCAGAGCTGCACCACACCGGTGACGTCGAGCAGGCCGAGCGTCAGCGCGCAGAGCCCGAGCCCGGTCTCCAGCACGAGCAGCAGCTTGCGCTTGTCCATGCGGTCGGCGAGCACACCCGCCCACAGCGACAGGAACAACGTGGGCGCGAACTGCAGCGCGGCGGCGATGCCCAGGGCGACCGGTGACCCGTCGGACAGCTCCAGCACCAGCCAGTCCTGCGCGACGCGCTGCATCCACAGCCCGACCAGCGAGACGACCTGGCCGGACGCGTAGAGGCGGTAGTTGCGCACGCGCAACGAGCCGAACATGCGCCGGCGTGGCGGGGGTGCGGCTGGGTCGCGTTCGACCTGGTCTACCTCTGCACCACCCGCGTACGCCGGCACGTCGTTACTGCCCCGCCATCCTGTCGATTATCTCGGCGGCGCGCGACAGCACGCCCCGGTCCTCCGGTGTCAGCTCCGCCAGCCGCTTGTCCAGCCAGGCCTCGCGCGCGGACACCTCTTCGTTGATGTAGCTCAGCCCCGCCTCGCTCAGCTCCACGATGGCCTGCCGGCCGTCGGTGGGGTGGGGGCGGCGCGTGGCGAACCCGTACTCCTCCAGGGCGGCGATCACCCTGGTCATCGACGGGGGCTGGACGCCTTCCTTGGCGGCCAGCTCGCCCGGCGTCAGGGGTCCGCACTTGTGCAACGTGGACAGCGCGGACACCTGGGTGAGCGAGATCGCGGAGTTCACCCGCTGCGCGCGGAGCCTGCGGTTGAGCCGCACGACGGCCAGCCGCAACCGACTCGCCAGCCCTGCTTCCGCCTCGGTCTCCGCCACGTAGTTAGCATACCTCACGATCTCTGCGCCCATCGTGTGAACTTGCCCATTCAGCCGGCGAGAGCGGCCTGGATGGGGCCGATCGCGAAGTAGACGACGAACGCGGCCGCCACGACCCACATGAGCGGATGCACGCTGCGCGCACGCCCGGTCAGCGCCCGCAGCACCACGTAGCTGACGAAACCCGCGCCGATGCCGTTCGCGATCGAGTACGTGAACGGCATGATCACGATGGTCAGGAACGCGGGCAGGCCGACCGAGAAGTCCGCGAAGTCGATCTCCTTGATCTGCATGATCATCAACGCGCCGACGACCACCAGCGCGGGCGCCGCCGCCTCGATCGGCACCACCGCGTACAGCGGGGTGAGGAACATGGCGGCGAGGAACAGCAGCCCGGTGACGATGTTGGCCAGCCCGGTCCGCGCGCCTTCCGCGATGCCGGACGCCGACTCGATGTAGACGGTGTTGGACGACGAGGACGCCGCCCCACCCGCGACCGCGCCGACGCCGTCCACGAACAGCGCCTTCGACACGCCCGGCAACTGGCCGTCCTTGCCGATCAGGTTCGCTTCCTTGCCGAGGCCGGTCATCGTGCCGACGGTGTCGAAGAAGTCCGTGAGCACCAGCGTGAACACCAGCAGCGCGGCCGTCAGCGCGGGCACCCGGGTCCACGCGCCGAACGACACGTCACCCAGCAGGGAGAGGTCGGGCAGGCCGAACACCTGGTCCGGCAACGCGGGGTAACCGAGGTTCCACCCGGCCGGGTTGGTGCCCTGCGACGGGCCCGCCTTCACGATCGCCTCGATCACGATCGACAGCACGGTCGCCGACAGCACGCCGATCAGGATCGCGCCCTTGACCTTGCGCGCGACCAGGATGCCGGTGACCACGAGGCCGACCACGAACACGAACGTGGGCCACGACGCGATGGACCCGTTGATGCCCAACCCGACCGGCACGGTGGTGCCCGCCGCGTCCGGCAGCCGCCGCACGAAACCCGCGTCGACCAGGCCGATGAAGCAGATGAACAACCCGATGCCGACCGCGATGGCCGCCTTCAACTCCGCCGGCACCGCGTTGAACACGGCCGTGCGGACGCCCGTGACGACGAGGAGGAGGACGACGAGGCCGTTCACCACGACCAGGCCCATCGCTTCGGGCCAGGACATCTGCGGCACGATCGTGACGGCGACGAACGAGTTGATGCCCAAGCCCGTGGCCAGCGCGAACGGGTAGTTGGCGACGAGTCCGAAGAGGATCGTCATGACCCCGGCCACCAACGCCGTCACCGCCGCGACCTGCGGGATGGTGAGGATGTTGCCGAGCACGTCGACCTTCGCGCCGGGGGCGTCGGCGGCGAAGCTGCCCAGGATCAGCGGGTTCAGCACGACGATGTAGGCCATGGTCACGAACGTGACGAGCCCGCCGCGCACCTCCCGGCCGACCGACGAGCCGCGTTCGGAGATCTTGAAGAACCCGTCCAACTTGGAACGGGCCGGCCCGCCAGGGGGCGTCTGCGCGGCGGGTGTCTCGGCGGTGGCCATCTCATCTCCTCGATCGGTGGTGCTGCTATTCCCCCACGCCGCCGCTCGGGCGGTGCTCGGGCGGCGGCGGGCGGGCGGCGGTGGCGGGCGGTGATTGCGGTGCGGGTCGGTGCTGGACGCTCGGTGCTGGGCCAGGCAGAGCGTGCCCTACCCGTGTTGCGGACAGGTAGCCTGCCGGACGTGGCCGAACAGGACGCAACACCCCTCCCGCCCCCGCCTTCCCTCCCCCCTCGCCTCGCCGATCCCGTGCCCGTGGTCCTGGTGGGGACGGCGCTGTGGTGGCTGGGAGCGCTGGGCGTGCTGCTGTTCGGGCGGGACTTCGGCGTGCTGGGGTGGACGTGCCTGTCCGGCGGCGTGCTGGGGATCATCGGCTACGGCATCTTCGCCTGGCAACGCTCAGCCGCCCGCCGCGGCAGCAGGACCGCCCAGCAGGGGCTCGACTGAGCGCCACCCGACGGCTGAGCGCCACCCGACGGCTGAGCGCCACCCGACGGCCGGTCCCGACCGGCGGCTCCAGCCAGGGTGCCCCAGCCCTACGCTCCAGTCCCCGGCCCGGTGCCTTCCGTTCCAGCCCGACGCGTCCGGCCCCGACGCGTCCAGCCCCGGCAGGCCTGGCGTGGGGCGGCGCGGGCCTCGCCTGGCGCAGCCGCCACCTCCATCCCAGGGTGGCCGCTGAGCCCGGCGTGGTCGCTGCGCTCGCTCGGCACCCTTCCGACACCCGGCACGTTCCCGCTACGCGACCCGGCACGTCTCGCGCTACGCGGATGCCCCGCCGCCCAGCGGTCCCGGCGCGGACGTCCGAGGCTGGTCGAGGCCGCGGATGGTGCGGTGGCGGTCGGCCCGTGGATGACACTGGGGGCCGGGGCGCCGCGCCTCCCTCTTTTCCGGCAACAAATCCGGGGTTTCCCTTCATCCCCGGAACCGATTACCCCATCGGGTGATCTTGCCGGATCAGCCGAGCAGCACCGCGGGGGTCGGGTCGGCGATCAGGGCGGCGAACGTGTGCCGATCCTCCCACCGACTCGTCGTCCACGCCAGCGCGCGGGCTAAGCCTTCGGGTGTGTCGGAGGCGTGCAGGACTTCTCCGTCGACCCACCAGGACACCGAGTGGTCGGCGCCCTCGGCGGTCACGACCAGGTCGTCGTGCACGACGAGCGTGCCGTCCGGCAGGTCGACGCCCAGCAGGTCGCACGCCAGCCGCACCGCGCCCAGCTCCGACCAGATCACCTCGTCGCCCTCGCCGACCACGGTCCCGGAGATCTCCTCCGACGCCAGCGGCAGGGCCAGCAGTTCGGCCAGTTCGGCCGCCGAGCCGGACGAGGCCAGCACCTGGGTCGGCGGCAGCACGCCGAGCAGCCACGGCAGGTCCAGCACGAGCACGTCGTCCGCCGACTCGGCGGTGCCGCTCAACGCCCGCACCCGGTCCGGTGGCTCCACGCTCACCGAGTCCGCCACCTCGGCCAGCAGGCCGTGCACGCGCAGCACCAGGGCATCCGACAGCTCGCGCGCCGGGTCGCCGAGCCGGGCGATCAGCTCGGTCACGTCGTCCGCGTCGACCACGCTCAACGACGTGCGCACGCCCGCGGCGGCCAGCACGTGCGGCGGCAGGTCGACCGGCGGCACCACGTCGTACAGGCCTTCCAGCCCGTCCGCGTCGGCCAGCCGCCACGACCCGAGCGGCACGCCGTCGATCGTCGCGTAGCGGGCCAGCCACCAGCCGGTGTAGCCGTCCGGTTCGGTCACCGCGCGCCACGCCACCGGGTCGGCAGCCATCATGGCCAGCGCCTGCGGCCACTTGTCGCGCGCGACCAGGTCCAGGTCGCGGATGCCGAGCACGCGCGTCGGCGGCACGTCGAACGCGTCCCACCAGTAGCCCTCGTCGGCCAGGTCGTGGTCGGGTTCGGTGGGCGAGTCGTCCTCGACCACGGTGAACCCGTCGATCACGCCGACGTCGGTCAGCACCGCGCGGGGCCACTCGGCCGCGACCGCCGGGTCCAGCACGCCGAACGGCGCGTCGGTCTCCAGCACGGTCAGCAGCGCCGAGTCGGGCAGCACGAGCTCGTCGGCGCGCCGCCACTCGCCGTCGGCCGACGGCAGCGCCAGCTCGGCGAGCCACGGCCGCCCGCCGGCCCGCGACACCAGCCGCAGGACGGTCCGCACCAGGTCCGGGCCGTCCAGGGCGGGGTCGTCCAGGCTTCGGTGCACGGCTTCGCGCACCGCGTCGGAGTCCAGCAGCTCGGCGGGGCCCGCTTCGGTCGCGCCCAGGCGCAGCAGCAGCGGGTGCGCGGCCTCGGGGTGCGCGATCCGCAGGCCGGGCACCGAGAACAGCTCCGAGTCCGTCCCCACCAGCACGCCGCGCGGGCTGCTCACCACCCGTCCGTCCACCAGCGGCACGGGCAGGCTGCCCATCTCCTCGCGGGCGGTGGAGTCGACGTCGGCGACCGGCGACAGCGCGTCGTACACCTGGTGCCACCACGTGGGGTCGCCGCCGACGCCGGCCAGCGCGGCGACCACTTCGGACACGCCGAGCCGCGGTACTTCCAGCGCGGCCAGCGCCTTCGCGTGCGGCGGCAGGGTCAGTTCGTGATCGAGCAGGCCGGGGATCACGTCCTCCAGCAGCTCGACCAGCTCGAACGACGCCAGGTCCAGCACCTTCGCCGCCGACGGCGCGGCCCACTCGCCGTCCGCGAGCGGCAGCCACGGCGACGTCCGCAGCGCCGCCAGGATGCCGGTGCGCAACCGGTCATCCACTTCGGACAGCGGGAACCCGGGCAGCGGCACCAGCGACGTCCGCTCGACGGCGGGCAGCGTGCCCACCAGCTCCGGGTACGCCAGCGCGGCCTGGTCCAGCACGAACGTCGCCGCCGCGCCCGCCAGCACCCGCCGCCGGGACGGCTCCACGGGCAGGGTCGCGATCAGCCGCGCGGGCAGGGACAGCTTCTCGTCGGTGGGGGTCGGCGCGTGCAGCACGTCGCCGGCCAGGGGCTCGTCCATCGGCCACGCCCAGCACACCGACCAGTGCGGCCGCGATTCCACGCCCGCGACCAGTGACGCGGGCAGTTCGCCACCCGCCCGGTGCACCAGCCACCGCTGCGTCCCGGCGGGCCCGGTGAGCACCACGACGCCGTCGGCCTCGGACCGCTCCCACGCGTCCGCGCCGACCTCGATCCGCCGCAACCCGGGCAGCGCCAGCAGCAGGTCGGGCACCTGCAGGGCGAACTCGGCGAGCACCCCCTCCGGGTCGACCTTCAGGGGCAGCCGGACCTCGGTGTCGAACCCTTCGGGCACGTCACCCTCATCGGACGGCCACACGAGCCGCAGCACCGGCACGTCACCGCCGCGCGCGGACGCCAGCGACGGCACCGCCTCGCGCGTCCGGGTGGCCGAGAACGCGACCGAGCCGGACCGCGACACCACGCGCGGCTCGTCCGTCACCGCCAGCACGGCCGCGAAGCCGACACCGAACCGGCCGACCGTGTCCGCGGCCTTCGAGGACGCGCGCAACGACGCCAGCGCCGCCACACCGGCCGCGTCCAGCGGCGCGCCCGTGTTCGCCGCGCGCAGCTCGCCGTCCACGAGGGACAGGCGCAGCACGCCGGGCTCGTCACCGGCCGCGTCGGACGCGTTCTGGGCGAGTTCCACCAGCAGCCGGTCGCGGTACCCGCCGAGCCGGAGGTCCTCCTCGGCGTTGGCGTCCTCGCGGAACCGGGTGGGCGAGCCGCGCCACGCGGCCAGCACCGACTCGCGCAGCGCTTCGGTGCCGAACGGGTCCGCGCTCACTTCCCGCTCTCGTCGGCCGCCGGGTTGGCCTCGACGTCGAGCACCGCGTCGTCGTATACGACCTCGGCGACCGGCACCAGCGGGCCGCCCTCGACCTCGACCTCGGAGTGCGCGCCGCAGCCGTACTCGACGTGCACCACGTGGCCGTCGGCGGGCGTCATCTCGTTCGCGCACACCCCGAAGGCGGCGCCGAGCGAGCCGGAGATGCGGGTGTAGAAGCCGCACGTGCCGCAGGTCGCGGGCGCGCTGCGGGCCATCTCGCTGCGCGGCCCGAAGTCGCCGGTGTGCCAGCGCTGGGCGGCGTCGAGCACGCCTTCCCGCGACAGCACGCGCACGCGGCCGAGACCGACCTCCAGCGCGACCTCTTCCACGGCCGGGTCGTCCGAGCCGACGTAGCCGGGCGCGAGGCGCGGGTCGTCCTCGGGGGCGGGCAGCAGGTCGCCGACGCCGAGGTCCCCGGCCCGGACCCGCTCGTGCCACGGCACCCACTCGGGTGCGACCAGCGCGTCCTCGCCGGGCAGCAGCACGACCTCGCTGACCGACAGCGGCGTGCCGGGTCCGGCGAACGCGACCGTGACGGCCCAGTTCCAGCCGCGGTAGCCGGCGTGCTGGGCCTCGAACAGGTGGGTCGCCGAGACCTCGTCCTCGGCGACGGTGCCCACGTGGTCGCCGACGCGTTCCTCGCCCGCCTCCTCCTCTGCGGCGGCTCGGGCGAGCTGGACTGCCTCGGGGTCGGCGAGCGCGGGATCGGGCTGGCGGGTCGGCGTGGCGGTCACGGGTTGAATTGTGCCGCACGTCTTCGCAGCCCCGTGCACACGTGCCACCCTTTCGGACGTGCGGTGGCTCCTGATGGCGGCGGTCCTGGTCTGCTCGGCGGCGTGCGCCACCCCGCCGAGCGGTCCAGCGCCGGGGCCGACCCGGGTCGAGGTGCTGGGCACGCTGCCCCACGACACCGGCGCGTTCACGCAGGGCCTGGAGCTCTCCGACGGTGTCCTCTACGAGGGCACCGGGCTGGAGGGGCGGTCGTCGCTGCGCCGCATCGACCCCGAGACCGGCGAGGTGGAGCACCGCGTCGACCTGCCCGCACCGCTGTTCGGCGAGGGCATCACGGTGGTCGGCGACCGGATCTGGCAGCTCACCTGGCAGGACGGCGTGGCCATCGAGCGGGACCGGCACACGCTCGAAGAAGTGAGACGCGTCACCTACGAGGGTGAGGGTTGGGGTCTGTGCCGCGACGGCGGCCGGCTGGTGATGAGCGACGGCAGCGACGAGCTGGCGTTCCGCGACCCGACGTCGTTCGCCGAGACCGGCACGGTCGCCGTGCGCCGCGACGGGCGGCCGGTGACCCGCCTGAACGAGCTGGAGTGCGTCGACGGCCAGGTGTGGGCCAACGTGTGGCAGACCGACGAGGTGGTGCGCATCGACCCGGCGAACGGCCTGGTCACCGCCACCGTGGACCTCGGCGGCCTGCGCCCGCCGGACGTGCCCGCCTCGGACGTGCTCAACGGCATCGCGGCCGTGCCGGGCACCGACGAGTTCCTGGTGACCGGGAAGAACTGGCCGACGATCTTCCGGGTCCGCTTCACCTGGTAGTGACCTACCGTCTGGCACGTGGACATCGACCTCGACAACATCGCCCGCGCCGCCGAGACCATCGACCCCGTCTTCCGCGGCACACCGCAGTACGTCGACGAGCAGCTGTGCGCCGCGCTGGACCGCCGCGTGCTGGTCAAGGTCGAGACGGTGAACCCGCTGCGCAGCTTCAAGGGCCGCGGCGCGGACTTCCTGGGCGCGGCCCTGCCGCCCGGCCGCCCGGTGGTGTGCGCGTCGGCGGGCAACTTCGGCCAGGCCGTGGCCTACGTGGGCCGCACGCGCGGCTTCCCGGTCGAGGTGTTCGTCGCCGAGTCGGCCGTCCGCGACAAGGTGCGCCGGATGAGGTCGCTGGGCGCGGCCGTCACCGAGGTCCCCGGCGACTTCACCGGGGCCAAGGACGCCGCGCGTGAGCACGCCCAGCGGACCGGCGCGCTCTTCGTGGAGGACGGTCGCGACGTCGCCATCACCGAGGGCGCGGGCAGCATCGCCGTCGAGCTCCTCCGCGCCGGCGTCCCGATCGACGCCGCGGTCGTCCCGGTCGGCGACGGCGCCCTGATCACCGGCATGGCCCGCTGGCTGAAGGAGCACTCGCCGCACACCCGGATCGTCGGTGTGTGCGCCGAGGGCGCGCCGGCCGTCGCCCGCGCCTGGGCGGGCCGCCCGGTGGCCGACACGCCCATCGACACCATCGCCGACGGGATCGCCGTGCGCGTCCCCGTCCCGGCCGCCATCCCCCGCCTCAGGGCCCTCGTGGACGACATGCTGCTCGTGCCCGACGACGCCATTCGAGACGCGATGTCGCTGGCCCGGACCACGCTCGGCCTCGTGCTCGAACCGGCGGGCGCGATCGGCCTCGCCGCCCTCGCGTCGGCCGACGTCCCCGGCGAGACGATCGCCACCGTGCTCACCGGCGGCAATGTGTGAGACAGCCCGCACCGGGTGAGGCAGGATTGGGGGCGTGACACCCCCTCGGCCGGAAGACCAGTCGCGGCGGTACCCGTGGGAGGACGACGAGTACAAGCCGCGCACCCGGCCGTACCCGACCCCCGGCGCGCCACCACCCCCGGACCCGCGTGAGTCGGCCCGCTTCACCCCGCCGGACGACAAGCCGACCGTCCCGACGCTGCCGAAGAAGCTGACCGTCACCCGCGTGGCGTGGTTCCGCACGCGGCAGCTGAGCAGCCAGGCCGTTGCCGCGTTCCGCAAGGCCGCGCACGCCGACGGCGCGAAGCAGTCCGGCCTGTCGTCGCTGACCTACGCGGTGATGCTGAACTACGCGGCCGACGCGGCCATGGCCGTCGCCCTGGCCAACACCCTGTTCTTCTCCGCCGCCTCGGGCGAGAGCCGGGGCAAGGTCGCGCTCTACCTGCTGATCACGGTCGCGCCGTTCGCCCTGGTCGCCCCGGTGATCGGTCCCGCGCTGGACCGCATCCAGCACGGCAGGCGGGTGGCGCTGGCCGCGTCCTGCGTGATCCGCGTCGTCCTGTCCATCGTGATGGCGCTGAACTTCGACAACTGGGGCCTGTACCCGGCCGCCCTGGGCAGCATGGTGCTGTCCAAGTCGTTCACCGTACTGAAAGCCGCGATCACGCCCCGCGTGCTGCCGCGCGAGATCACGCTGTCCAAGACCAACGCCCGGATGACCGTGTTCGGGCTCGCCGCCGGCGGCGTGTTCGGCGCGGTCGCGGCCGGTTTCGCCAACCTGTTCGGCTCCCCGGGAGCCCTCTGGTTCACCGCCGTGCTGTGCCTGGTCAACGCCTACTACTGCCTGCGCATCCCCTCGTGGGTCGAGGTCACCGAGGGCGAGGTCCCCACCTCGCTGCGCGCCAAGCCGCAGAAGCCCAAGCGCCAGGCACTGGGCCGCACCGTCGTGGTCGCCCTCTGGGGCAACGGCGCGATCCGCATGCTGACCGGTTTCCTCATGCTCTTCGCCGCCTTCGTCGTCCGCGCCCAGACCGAGGGCGACGCCCTCATGCAGGTCCTCCTGCTGGGCGTCATCGCCGCCGCCGCCGGCATCGGCAGCTTCCTCGGCAACGCCGTCGGCGCGCGCCTCCAGTTCGGCTCACCGGACCAGGTCGTCATCGGCTGCCTCACCGCCGCCCTGCTGACCGTCGTCCTGGCCGCCGTCCTCCCCGGCCTGGTCACCGCCGCCGCCGTCGGCCTGGTCGGCGCGACCGCCAGCTCCCTGGCCAAGGTCTCGCTCGACGCCGTCATCCAGGACGACGTCCCCGACGAGTCCCGCGCCTCCGCCTTCGGCCGCTCGGAGACCATCCTGCAACTGGGCTGGGTCTTCGGCGGCGCCATCGGCGTCCTGCTGCCCACCGAGTACTGGATCGGCTTCACCGTCATGGCCGTCCTCCTGGCCGTCGGCCTGGCCCAGACCGTCCAGACCAGGCGTGGCATCACCCTGATCCCGGGCCTGGGCGGCGACCGCCCACTGCGGCCCGCGCCGGTCGTGCCCCGACCGGGCACGTAGGCTCGACCGCCGTGCGCCGAGCCCTGATCCCCGTGTCGCTGCTGGTGGTCCTCTCCGGCTGCGCGGCGGCACCCACCGACCCCGAGGTGACGTTCCACGCGGACGGCACGACGATCAACGTCCGCCCGTCCCAGTACTGCGACCTGCAGTCGGAGAACTGCGACGTCGACCCGGACGCCGTCGGCGTGCTGCGCGTCCGCCCGGGCAAACCGGTCCAGATCTCCGTCCCGGGCGACCTGGCCGACACCGCCTGGTCGGTGAAGTTCACCTACCGCAACGCCCAAGGCGAACCGCAGGAACCGCTGCGCAGCAAGCTCTTCACCGAACGCGACCCGAAGTACGCCTACACCCTCGTGCTCCCGAACCCCGACGACCAACTGGAAACCGTCGAGGTCCAGCAGTACGGGGCCCGCATCGAAGCGAGCACCACCGGCGCGTTCGACTTCGTCGCCCGGGGAACCTGGATCCTCTCCGTCGACGACCGGGACTGACGCTCCCGCTCACGTGGTCGGGCGGTGCCCGATCACCGGCCCACGCCGATGACCCGTCTGTCAAGATTGCGCCATGACCGACGACCTCGCGGACGTACTGGGCACTGAAGAGAACTCGTGCCTGGAGTTCAAGCAGTCCGCGAATGACAGCAGCGTTGTTCTGCGTGCGATCTGCGCCCTGTCCAATGATCTGCCGAATCGGGGTGGCGGCGACCTGCTGATCGGGGTCGACAAGCACGGCAATGCGGTGGACGGCACCGACGTCTCGGATCGCGCGCTGCTTGCCCTCACGGACATGCGCGACAACGGGAAGATCCTCGACAGGCCGTCGATCGTGGTCGACCGGGCGAAGTTCCAGGGGAAAGACGTCGTACACATCAAGGTGACGGCTTCGTCCACACCACCGGTTCGCCTTGACGGCATTGCCTGGGTGAGGCCCGGACCGACGACGCGTTGCGCCACCCGCGACGACGAGCGGGTCCTGAGCGAGCGAAGGCGATCGAACGAGGGACCGTTCGACACACGAACCGTTCCCGGTACTACCCTGGAAGATCTCGACCTGAGCCGGTTCAGGAGTGATGTGATTCCCGCCTTCGTCTCTCCGGAGGTCATCGAGGAAAACGGTCGTCCGGTCGAACTGCAACTCGCCTCGCTGCGCATCACCGACAGCCGGCAGACACCCACCGTCCTAGGCCACCTCCTGATCGGAGTCAATCCATCGGAAAGCATCCCCGGCGCATATGTACAGTTCGTCCGGTACGACGGCACCGATGTAAGCGACGCAATAATGGATTCGCAAGAGATCCGGGGCAACGTACTCGATTCGACCGGCAGGCTCCAGGCAGTTCTTCGAGGACATCTGCACACCTCGGTCAAGACGGTGGACGATTTCACTGAGCAAGACACGCCGGACTATCCGATCGAGGCACTTCGCGAAGTGTGCATGAACGCAGTCATGCATCGCAACTACGAGTCTTCCCACGCTCCCGTCAGAATATCCTGGTTCGCGGACAGAATTGAAGTGACCAATCCGGGAGGGCCGTACGGGCAAGTTCGGTCGGACAATTACGATCGAGTCAACGACTACCGCAATCCGTCACTCGCCGGGGCAATGAAGGCACTCGGCTACGTCAACCGGTTCGGCCGTGGGATCGGGAGGATCCGCAAGTCCCTGGAACTCAACGGCAACCCGCCGGCAGAGTTCGTGATCGACACGTCCTCGTGGGTCGTAGTGATCAGGAGCGCCCGGTGATCGCGCTTGCGCTGTTCAACAACAAGGGCGGGGTGGGCAAGACCACGCTGACCTACCACCTCGCTCACATGTACCAGCGGCTGGGCGTGCGCGTGCTGGCCGTCGACTTGGACCCACAGGCAAATCTCACGTCGGCCTTCCTGAACGAGGACGACCTCGCCACGCTGTGGGGTGAGCCCGAGTCACCCGCTTGGCAGCAACACCGACCGCCGCTGTTCGACGTCGTCTCAAACAAGGTTACGGAGCACGTCGGAACCGTCGCACAGTCGGTTCACCCGATCATGGAGGGCTTGGGCGACGTCACGCACTTCGCGCCGGTGAAGGTCGCGCCCGGGCTCAGCCTGGTCCCCGGCGACCTGGAGCTGAGCGCATTCGAGGAGAAGCTGTCCGACGCCTGGCCCAGAAGTTTTCCGGGCAATGACCTGGCAGCGATCAGGACGACCACCGCCTTTCACCGGATCATCCGCGAAGCCGCCGCGTCGACAGAAGCTCAACTCGTGTTGATCGACGTAGGCCCGAACCTGGGCGCGATAAATCGCGCGGCGCTGCTCGCGGCGGACTCCGTGCTCATGCCCCTAGCGGCCGACCTGTTCTCCCTGCGCGGCCTCCGGAACCTTGGCCCGACCCTTCGGGATTGGCGCACGACCTGGCAGGATACCATCCGGGACAAGATCCCGTCCAAGATTCCATCGCCAGCCGGGATGATGACACCACTCGGCTATGTCATCATGCAGCCCACCATGCGGCTCGACCGACCGGTGCAAGCTTACCGGCGTTGGCTCGAACGCATTCCCAGCGTATTCGAGACCGCCGTACTCGGCGAATCAGCACCAACGGCGCACAGCAGCGAGAAGAGTTTTGAGATCGCCACGCTCAAGAACTACCAGAGCCTGATGCCGCTGGCTCACGACGCGCGAAAACCCATGTTCGAACTCCGTTCCGCCGATGGCGCGATAGGTAGCATGCAGTCTTACGTCCAACGGTGTTACCAGGACTTCAAGAAGCTCGCCATCGAAGTAGCCGAACGACTCGACAGGCTGGGGGTGTCCGAACCCATTGGACTGCGGTGAGCCGTCGCTCGTCCGGAACGCGCGACTCCCCGGGGCGGTGACGCCTCGGGGAGTCGCACGCCCACCCACGTACCGGACCACGACCTGATCGGCTTACGGATCCAACTCCCGCGCCACCGCCCGCACCACCTCGGCGATGAGCTTCGTGTTCTTCCGATCCGGGTACCGCCCCCGCCGCAGCTCGGGCTGCACCTTCACCTCGAGCAGCTTGATCATGTCCTCGATCAGCCCGTGCAGCTCCTCCGCGGGCCGGCGACGGGCCTCCGCCACCGACGGCGCCGGGTCGATCAGCCGGACCGACAGCGCCTGCGGCCCGCGCCTGCCCTCGGCCATGCCGAACTCGATCCGCTGACCGGCCTTCAAGCCCTCGACACCCGGAGGCAGCGCGGATTTCCGCACGTAGACGTCTTCGCCACCGTCCTGTGTGACGAAGCCGAAGCCCTTCTCCGAGTCGTACCACTTGACCTTGCCGGTCGGCACCGTTCCCACCAATCCCTTTGCGATCACACGACGAACGCGCCCCGGGCGTGCCCAAGGCGCGTCCCACCAGACTATCCAGAACACCATCCCCGGGGCACCTCCGATCGCGCGACTACCCCGCCACCGCCGCGCGACTACGCTCCACCCCATGTCGACCACGAAGTCCACGAAGCTGATGCCGCTGGCAGTGGCGTTGTTCGCGCTCGGCGTGGCGGCCGTCGTCGCGATGTTCGTCGCGGGCGAACACGGCCTGCCCGCCTGGGTGTTCGCCGCGGGCTGGCTGCTCGCCCCCGCGGGTCTCGCGCTGGGCGTGCTCAGCGCGGTCCGGAACGCCCGGCCCCGCCCCCGGCGCTGAGCCGGTCGGCGTTCGCCCGCAACCACCCCGGGAACTCCGTCAGGTCCGGCAGCACCACGTCCGCGCCCTCGGCCGCCAGCTCCCCGGCGTCGCACGGCCCGCTGACCACACCCACGGACACCGCGCCGGCCGCCTTCGCGCCACGCACGTCACCCACGTGGTCGCCCACGTACACCGCCGCGCCGTGCGCCTTCAACGCCTCGGCCTTGCCGGTGGACCACAGCTCGCCGAACAGGTGGTCGACCTCCCAGTCGAACGCGGCCAGGTGCAGCGCCGCGTTCTTCCGGTACTTGCCCGTCACCACGATCGTCGTCCCGCCCAGCTCACGCACCACCGCAAGCGCTTGCGCGGCCCCCGGCAGGGCGACCGTGGCCGGGATGACGACCTCCGGGTACAGCTCGCGGAACCGGGCGATCAGGCCGGGGATGTCCACCTCCGGCACGCCGAACTCGCGGTAGATCATGTCCAGGGGCGGGCCCAGGTTGGCCGCGAAGTGCGCCCCGTCCAGCGGGTAGCCGCTCTCGGCGGCGACGGCGTCCATCACCGCGGCCATGCCCGGCCTGGGGTCGATCAACGTCATGTCCAGGTCGAATCCCACCGTCAGCGGCACGGTTCGCACCCTATGCGCTGTGCCAAGCTTTGCGCCGTGACGGAACTCACCCGGGCACTGCTCGACGCGGCGGTGGAGCTGATCGCGGCGCACGGCTCACGCGGCCTGCGCATGGCGGAGGTCGCCGCCAGGGCGGGCGTGAGCAGGCAGACCGTCTACAACGAGTTCGGCAACCGGGAGCGGCTGATCCAGGCCGTGGCGCTGCACAAGACCGGCGAGTTCCTCGACGGCGTGCGGGAGCGGCTGGCCGGCACCGACGACCCGCTGGAGGGGCTGCGCCGGGGCATCGCGTTCGCGTTCGACCTCGCCGCGCGCGACCCGCTGGCCCGGTCCGTGCTCAACGGCGCGAACGCCGAGGACATGCTGCCGCTGCTGACGACCAAGGGCCGGCCGGTGCTGACGCTGGCCACCTCGGTCATCGCCCAGCACATCCGCGCGCACTGGCGGACGCTGCCCGACGCGCGCGTGCACCTGATCGCGGACACGATCGTGCGGGTGGCCCTGAGCCACCTGCTCACGCCGAGCAGCCGCCGCCTCGACTCCGTGGTGCTGGTGACCGAGGCCTTACTCGCCCACCGGCTCTGACCCCGGCCCGCGCCCTACCGCGCCGCCACGTCGTCGTAGCTCAGCCCGATCCGCTCGGCGGCCCGGGTGAGCGTGCGCAGGATCGCCAACGACTCGGCGGGCCGCATCGACGGGCTCTCCGTCTCACCCGCCCGCACCCGCCGCACGACCTCCCGCAACTGCGGGACGTACCCCGCGCCCTCCTGCTCGTGCCGGTGCTCCACCCCGTCGACCAGGATCCGGCTCGGGTTGTAGAGCGCCTCCGGCAGCTCCACCAGCCCCTTCGTCCCGTACACCACCGCACCGGACCGCAACGGGCTGACCAGCGAGGATCCCAGCAGCGCGTGCGCGCCGCCCTCGTAGCCCAGCAGCATCCCGATCTCGGCGTCCACACCGCCCACCAGCCGCCCGTGCGCCTGCACCGTCTCCGGCTCACCCAGCACCAGGTGCGCGAACGACACCGGGTAGATGCCCAGGTCGAACAACGACCCGCCGCCGAGCGCCTTGCTCCACAGCCGGTGGGCGGGGTCGTGCTCCAGGGTGAAGCCGAAGTCCGCCCGCACCGACCGGACCTCGCCGATCACGCCGTCCGCGATCAACTCCGACATCCGCACGATGAGCGGGTTGAACCGGGTCCAGATGGCCTCCATGAAGAACAGCCCGCGCTCACCCGCCAGGTGCACGACGTCCTGCAACTCGGCCAGCGTCAGCGTGGCGGGCTTCTCGCACAGCACGTGCTTGCCCGCCTCCAACGCCGCACGCGTCACCGCGTGGTGCTGGACGTGCGGCGTGGCCACGTAGACGACGTCCACGTCCGGGTCGGCCAGCAGGTCGGCGTAGTCGCCGTACGCGCGGGGGATCTCGTGCTTCGCCGCGAAGGCTTCGGCCTTGGGCAGCGCGCGCGACGAGACCGCGAGCACCTCGACGTCGGGCAGCAGGCGGAGGTCGCCGGTGACGACGTCGGCGATGCCGCCCGTCGCCACGACGCCCCAGCGGAGTTTGTTCGGCACGGGACGGGAGCTTAATCGGGCAAGATGGACCCGTGAGGCTCATCCTGAACCTGATCTGGCTGGTCCTGAGCGGCTTCTGGCTGGCCGTCGGGTACGTGGTGGCCGGCGTGGTGTGCTGCGTGCTGATCGTGACCATCCCGTGGGGGTTGGCCGCGTTCCGCATCGCGAACTACGCGCTGTGGCCGTTCGGGCGCACGGTCGTGGACCGGCCCGGCGCGGGCGCGCCGTCGCTGCTCGGCAACGTCATCTGGATCGTCGTGGCGGGGATCTGGCTGGCCATCGGCCACGTCGTCACCGGTGTGCTGCTGTGCGTGACGATCATCGGGATCCCGCTGGGCGTGGCGAACTTCAAGCTGGTCCCGGTGTCCCTGATGCCGCTGGGCAAGGAGATCGTGCCGGTCCCCTAGCCCCGGATCACCGCCGCACCCTCGCCGCGCGTCACTCCGACAGGTCGTCCAGCTCCACGACCAGGCACGGACCGCCGCTGTAGAGCCCGGCGTCCACCGCGAGCACCTTGCCGTCGGCGTACCGCAGCGGCCCGTCGATCTCCTCCGGCGACACGCCGAGCTGGTCGGCGATGACGCTGTGCCCGTGCACGACCTCGCGGCCGCCGAGCACGTCGAGCAGCTCGGCCGCCACCTCCGCGCCGTCCGGGCCGCGGAAGGCGTAGCGGGTCGTCATCTTGCGCCAGCACTCCCACCAGTGGTCCAGGTCGTCGCCGCGCAGCACCTCCCGCACGGCCTCGTTGACCTCGTCGATCGTGGCGCCCCACTCCAGGTACGCGAGCGTGTCGGAGTGCATCAGCAGGTGCCCGTCGACCTCGGTGAGCACGCGGCGGGTGGTGAGCCACTCGATGTGGGCGTCGGTGAGCCGGTCCTGGTCGCTGCGCAGACCGCCGTTGAGCAGCCAGCTGCGGGCGAAGCTGCGGGGCGTCGGCGCGCCCGGGACGTTGCGGTCGCCGAACCGGTGCATGCCCAGGAGCAGCACCTCGTGGTTGCCGACGAGGGCGTCGACCCGGCCGCCGCTCTGCTCGGCCAGCCGCATCACGAACTCGATCACGCCGATGCCGTCGGGGCCGCGGTCGACGAAGTCGCCGAGGAACCACAGCTCCGCGTCACCGCCGCACCAGTCGCCGTCGGCGTCGACCAGGCCCGCGGCGTGCAGGGCGCGGATCAGCTCGGCGAGGTGCCCGTGCACGTCGCCAACCACGAAGAGCGGTCGTTCCACACCTGCGACGATAAGCGACGCGGGGGCGTGGCGCGTAAAAGTCGATCAGGCACGCCGCCGCCACCGTCGCCGCGGGGACCGCGGGCCTCCCCCACCGGGGTGAGTTCGGGCCGGTCCGCCAGGTCGGCCCCGCCCCCGGCCCCGAGCCACGCCTCAGGCCTCGTCCGGGAACGGGTTCGCCGAGTGGCCGACCAGGTCCGCGATCGACTTGACCACCCGCGTCGGCCGGTACGGGTACAGCTCCGCCGTCGACTCCGCCGAGATGCCGGTGAGCACCAGGATCGTGCGCAACCCGGCCTCCAGCCCGGACCGCACGTCGGTGTCCATCCGGTCGCCGATCATCAGCGTCGTCTCCGAGTGCGCGCCCAGCGCCCGCAGCGCCGACCGCATCATCAACGGGTTCGGCTTGCCCACGTAGTAAGGAGCACGGCCGGTGGCGCGCTCGATCAGCGCGGCGATCGAGCCGGTCGCGGGCAGCGAGCCCTCCCGGGACGGGCCGGTGGCGTCCGGGTTGGTCGCGATGAACCGCGCGCCCTCCTCCACCAGCCGGATCGCCTTGGTGATCGCGGTGAAGCTGTAGGTGCGGGTCTCGCCGAGCACCACGTAGTCCGGGTCGCGGTCGGTCAGCACGTACCCGATCTCGTGCAGCGCCGTGGTCAGCCCCGCCTCGCCGATCACGAACGCCGAGCCGCCCGGCCGCTGGGAGTCCAGGAACCTCGCGGTCGCCAGCGCGGAGGTCCAGATCGCCGCCTCCGGCACCTCCAGACCGGTGCGGGACAGCCTGGCCCGCAGGTCGCGCTGGGTGTAGATGGAGTTGTTCGTGAGCACCATGAACGGGATGCCGTTCGCGGTGAGCTCGGCGACGAACTCGCTCGACCCCGGGATCGGGTGCTCCTCGTGCACGAGCACGCCGTCCATGTCCATCAGGTAGTTCCACTGAGCGGCCATGGCGGACATGCTGCCGGCTCAGGCGTCGACCACGCGCCGGCGGAACGTCTCGATGAGCACCTGGTTGTAGCGCTCCAGCACGTCCCGCTCGGCCGGGGTGAACCGCGACAGCACCTCCCGCAGCGTCTCCTGCGCCCCGGCGACCAGGTCGCCGAGCCCGCCCTCCTCCCGCACGGTGACCTCGACCAGGACCTTGCGCCGGTCGTGCGGGTCGCGCACCCGCCGCACGTACCCGGCCCGCTCCAGCCGGTCGATCACCCCGGTCACGGCGCCGGTGGACAGCCCGGACAGCTCGGCGATCCGGCCGGCCGTGATCGGGCCCTCCGCGCGCAGGGCCAGGTCGAGGCACTTCTCGTCGGTGGGCGACAGCCCCATCCGCTCGGCCACCCGGCTGTGGAACAGGACGGTGAGCGCGCTGGTCTCCCGCGCGTAGACGCTGAACCGCTCCAGCACGTCCGCGGGCACCTCGTGCTCACTGGTCATGCCGGGCAATTTAGCGTTCCGGGCGCCGGGTTCGTCAGCCTCGTCCACCGCCACGCCCCGCTGTCCCCCATTTCCAGCAGCACCCACAAGTGTCCGCCGATTACCCTGGTAGGGGTGACAGCTGTCGAGTTGGGGCTACCCGTCGTGCGCGGCAACCCGGACACCTCCGAACGGCCGGGCTCACCGCTGCTGGTGGACCGGTTCGGCCGGGTCGCCACCGACCTGCGCGTGTCGTTGACCGACCGCTGCAACCTGCGCTGCACCTACTGCATGCCCGCCGAGGGCCTGGACTGGCTGCCCAAGCCGGACCTGCTGTCCGACGACGAGCTCACCCGGCTGATCGGGATCGCGGTGACCCGCCTGGGCGTGACCGACGTCCGGTTCACCGGCGGCGAGCCGCTGCTGCGGCCCGGGCTGGACGACGTGGTCGCGGCCACCGCCGCGCTCGACCCGCGGCCCCGCATCTCGATGACCACGAACGGCCTGACCCTGGCCAAGCGCGCCGCCGGGCTGGCCGCCGCGGGCCTCGACCGGGTCAACGTCTCGCTCGACACCCTCGACCCCGAGCGCTTCCACCGCCTGACCCGCCGCGACCGGCTCGCGGACGTGTTCGCGGGCCTGGCCGCCGCGCGCGACGCCGGGCTGGCGCCGGTCAAGGTGAACACGGTGCTGATGCGGGGCGTGAACGAGGACGAGGCCGTGCCGCTGCTGCGCCACTGCCTGGCGCACGGCTACCAGCTGCGGTTCATCGAGCAGATGCCGCTGGACCCGCAGCACGGCTGGAACCGCGACGACATGGTGACCGCCGAGGAGATCCTGGCGTCCCTGCGCACCGCGTTCACCCTGACGCCCGAGCCGGGCGAGCGGGGCGGCGCGCCCGCCGAGCGGTGGCTGGTGGACGGCGGCCCGGCCGTGGTGGGCGTGATCGCGTCGGTGACGCGGCCGTTCTGCGCGGCCTGCGACCGGACCCGGCTCACCGCGGACGGCCAGGTGCGCAACTGCCTGTTCAGCCGGTCCGAGACGGACCTGAGGGCGTTGCTGCGCGGCGGCGCGTCCGACGAGGAGGTCGCGGCGGTGTGGCGGGGCAACGCGTGGGCGAAGGCGGAGGGGCACGGCATCGACTCGGCCGGGTTCAGCCAGCCCGACCGGCCCATGAGCGCGATCGGAGGATGAGGTGCGGCTGACCGTTCGGTACTTCGCGGGGGCGCGGGCGGCGGTGGGCGTGCCGGACGAGAGCTTCGAGCTGCCCGGCGACACGGCCACCGTCCAGGCGGCGATCGAGGCCGTCCGCGGCCGGCACGGCGAGAAGGTGGCGCGCGTGCTGCCCGCGTGCAGCTTCCTCCTGGACGGCGTGGCGGTCCGTGATCATGACACGGCAGTGTTGTCCGGGTCACAACTCGACGTGCTGCCGCCCTTTGCCGGTGGCTGACCCTTCTCCACCCTTGCGGATTAATACGTGAGCTAAACCTCACTTACGGTGATTGATCTCGGCGAATCTCGGAACGGAAACAGACCGATAACGGTGTCCTGAGCTGCCTAAACGGGCGAGTCGGGTAGTCACTCTGTTGCGTTACAGTGACGTGCGTCACACGGCAGATCATTTGGCGCGCGGCTCCCGGTTACGTACCGTCGCTTCTCGGTTGGCCCCGACCGACCGAAGCACGACCGGGACGCCTCGCACCGAACCTGTCCACCGGCGCCCCGGAACACCCCCCGAGCGAGAGACAACCACCGGACAGGGATCAAGCCGAGCGGCGTACCGGGCCCGAACCCGAGCCGGTCGTGCAGGTGCGGGTGGACGAGAGGGAAATGGCTTCTTACCGAGGCAAGCACCGCCCGACCACCAGTCCCGCCGCCCGCGGCATCGCGAAGGTCGCCGTCGCCGGCGTCATCGTGGGCGCCCCGCTGGCCATGGCCGCCGGCACCGCCAACGCGCAGGGTTCCGGCGTCAACTGGGACGCGGTCGCCGCGTGCGAGAGTGGCGGCAACTGGAGCATCAACACCGGCAACGGCTACTACGGCGGCTTGCAGTTCCTGCCGTCCACGTGGACCGCGCACGGCGGCTCCGGCATGCCCCACCAGGCTTCCCGCGAGGAGCAGATCCGCGTAGCCGAGAACGTGATGCAGACCCAGGGCATCGGCGCTTGGCCGGTGTGCGGGCCCAAGGGCCTCGGCGGCGCCCCCGCGCCGGTGAAGGCCAAGCCGGCCCCGGCGCAGCAGGCTGCCCCCAAGCAGGCCGCGCCCGCCCCGGTGCAGCAGTCCGCCCCGGTCCAGCAGGCGCCCGCGCCCGTGACCGTGGCGCTGCCGACCTCCAACCCGAACGGCGACTACGAGATCAAGGCGGGCGACAGCCTGTCCAAGATCGCGGAGGAGCTGAAGGTCGAGGGTGGCTGGGCCAAGCTGCACGAGCTGAACAAGCAGTTCATCCCGAACGCCGACCTCATCCTGCCGGGTCACAAGATCGCGACCAAGTGACCCGTCGCCGGCGCGAGTCGGTGCACGACGGAACCGGACCCCGGACCGCCCCCCTCGGCGGTCCGGGGTCCGAACCCGTTGCGGCGTGAGAGCCCCGCTCAGGGCATGTTGACCCACTCGTCGGTGCCGTCGGTGAAGACCTGCCGCTTCCACACCGGCAGCCGCCGCTTCACCTCGTCGACGAGTTCCGAGCACACCGCGAACGCCTCGCCCCGGTGCTCGGCGGACACCGCGCACGCCAGCGCCACGTCCCCGATCGCCAGCGGACCGACCCGGTGCGACACGGCGACCGCGCGCACGCCCTCGAACCGACCCACCACGTCCGCCACCACCTCGGCCACCACGGCGGCGGCCGTCGGGTGACCGACGTACTCCAGCTCGCGCACCGATCGCCCGTGGTCGTGGTCGCGCACCACCCCGGCGAACGTCACCACCGCGCCCGCCGCCGCGTGCTCCACGAGCTTCGCGTGCTCGTTCACGGACAGCGGTTGGTCGCTCACGGTCGCCCGCAGCACCTCGGTCATGCGTGGTCACCTCCGGCCACCTGGTCGACGGCGTGCTCCAGCAGGGTCGCGAGCACGTCCAGCCCGTCGCGCACCCCGCCCGTCGAGCCGGGCAGGTTCACCACGAACGTGCGGCCGGCCACCCCCGCCACACCGCGCGACAGCACGGCGGTGGGCACGCGTGGCCAGCCTGACATCCGGATGGCGTCGGCCACACCCGGCACCTCGAAGTCCAGCACCGACCGGGTCGCCTCGGGCGTGCGGTCGGTGGGGCTGATGCCCGTGCCACCGGTCGTGACGACGACCGAGACGCCGTCCGCCACGGCCGCGCGCAACGCCCCGGCCACCGGCTCTCCGTCCGGCACGACCACCGGCTCCGGCACGTCGTAGGACCGCTCCCGCAGCCACCCGACGATGATCGGCCCGCCGCGGTCGGCGTACACGCCCGCGGCCGCCCGGTTCGACGCGGTGATCACCCGCGCCGTCCTCACGGGCGTTCCCACAGGCCGGTCTTGCCGCCCTCCTTGCGCTCGACCCGCACCGCGTCCAACGACGCCGCCGGGTCCACCGCCTTCACCATGTCGTGCAGCGTGAGCCCGGCCACCGACACGGCCGTCAACGCCTCCATCTCCACGCCCGTGCGGTCCGTGGTGCGGACGGTCGCCGTGATGCGGACCTCGGCGTCACCCGGCGTCAGGTCGACCTTGACGCTGGACAGCGCGATGGGGTGGCAGAGCGGCACGAGCTCCCACGTCCGCTTGGCCGCCATGATCCCCGCGATCCGCGCCGTGGCGAGCGCGTCGCCCTTCGGCAGCCCGTCCCGGCCCAGCAACGCCACCACCTCGTGCGTGGTCCGCAGCACACCGGACGCCACCGCCGTGCGCGTGGTCGGCTCCTTCTCGGACACATCGACCATGCGTGCCGCGCCGGCGGCGTCCAAGTGGGTGAACTGAGTCATACCGGCGATGCTAGGCCGAAGCGGACTCCACAGCGGCTTTGCGGACCGCTTCCGCGACCGCGGGGGCCACCGTGTTGTCGAACACGCTCGGCACGATGAAGGAGGCGTTCAGCCGGTCGCCGTCCACCACGTCCGCGATCGCGTTCGCGGCGGCGATGAGCATCGCGTCGGTGATCGTGCGGGCGTGCGCGTCCAGCAGGCCCCGGAACACGCCCGGGAACGCCAGCACGTTGTTGATCTGGTTCGGGAAGTCGCTGCGCCCGGTGGCCACGACGGCGGCGTGCTTCTGCGCCTCCATCGGGTCGATCTCCGGGTCCGGGTTGGCCAGCGCGAACACGATGGCGTCGGAGTTCATCGTGGCGACCTGCTCCGCGCCGAACAGGTTCGGGGCCGACACGCCGATGAACACGTCCGCGCCCACCAGCGCGTCGTGCAGCCGCCCGCTGACGTTGTCCTTGTTGGTCGCCGCCGCGATGGACTTGAGGTTGTCGTCCAGGCCGGGCCGGTCGCGGTGCACGATGCCGTCCACGTCGACCGCCACCACGTCACCGGGCTCCTGCTTGAGCAGCAACCGGATGATCGCGCTGCCCGCCGCGCCCACCCCGCACACCACGACCTTGCAGTCGGAGATCTTCTTGCCGACCACGCGCAGGGCGTTGCGCAGCGCGCCGACGACGACGATCGCGGTGCCGTGCTGGTCGTCGTGGAAGACCGGGATGTCCAGCTTCTCCCGCAGCCGCGCCTCGATCTCGAAGCAGCGCGGCGCGGCGATGTCCTCGAGGTTGATGCCGCCGTAGACGGGGGCGATCAGCTCGACCGCGCGGATGATCTCCTCGGTGTCCTGGGTGTCCAGGCACACCGGCCAGGCGTCCACGCCCGCGAACTTCTTGAACAGCGCGGCCTTGCCCTCCATCACCGGCAGCGCGGCCGCGGGGCCGATGTTGCCCAGGCCGAGCACGGCCGAGCCGTCGGTGACCACGGCGACCGTGTTGCGCTTGATGGTGAGGCGGCGCGCGTCGTCGGGGTTCTCCGCGATGGCCATGCAGACCCGGGCGACGCCGGGCGTGTAGGCGCGGGAGAGGTCGTCGCGGTTGCGCAACGGCACCTTGGACGAAATCTCGATCTTGCCGCCGAGGTGGACCAGGAACGTCCGGTCGGACACCTTGCGGACCACGATCCCGGGCAGCAGCTCCAGGGTGTCGGTGATGTCCTTGGCGTGGTTGGCCGACAGCGCGTTGCAGGTGAGGTCGATGATCACCCGGTCGGTGTGCGACTCGACGACGTCGAACGCCGTGATCACGCCGCCCGCCCGGCCGACGGCCGAGGTCAGGTCGCCGGCGGCCGACGCCGACGGCGGGGCCTCCAGCCGGACGGTGATCGAGTAACCAGGGCCGGGGACCGGCATCGAACCTCCCAGACAGCACAGCTCAAGAGGGTTCGAGAGTAGTCCCGGCAGAAATACGGAACGCGCGCGGCTCGACGGCCGCGCGCGCCGGGCTAGCGGTTGATCTCGGTCACCGGGTGGCGGTAGCCGAGCTCCTCGACCGGCAGCGGGAAGGTGACCTTGCCGAACGGCGACAGCGCGCCCTGCACGTCGCTGGCCAGCTCGGACACCGCGTACTTGCCGTCGGCGGGCGGCTCCGGCCAGTGCGGGTCGATGCGCTCGGGGCGGGCCTTGGCCACGGTTCCTCCTCGGTGGTGTTCGTCGCCGACAAGTGTGCCTCATCCGCGCCGGTGGCGGCTCCGGGTGGTCGGCGGCGGAAAGCGAGAGGCACGTCACGCGACCGTCCCCGCCCCGGCGCGGGGGCGACCGCGGGACCGGACGCCCCACCGGACTGAGCCTTTCGCCCGTCCGATGATTCGACCATTGCGCGGGCGAATACGCCCTTTCCGATCCGGTAGTGTTCGCGAAACCGCCGCCGAATGACAACGCGCGTTCCCCGGAACACGTCGTGCCGAATCGGCGAACGGAAGGTCGAATGCCATGAACCTCCGCTCCTTCACCATTCGCGTCACCGCCGTCCTGGCGGCCCTCTGCTGCGTCCTCGCGATCGGGGGCACGGCCCCGGCCGGAGCCGCCCCCGCGGGCAAGGCCCACCTGTTCAACCCCAACTCGGGCCTGTGCCTGAACGTCACCCACGGCAGCATCGAACCCGGCGCCAGAACCGAGATCTACAACTGCCTCGACAACCCGGTCGAGCTCTGGGAGTTGAACAGCGCGGGGCAGCTGTACAACCCTTATTCCGGTCTGTGCCTCAACACGGTGAACTACGACATCAAGGCGAGCACCCGGACGGAAATCTGGGCCTGCAACGCGAAGGTCGCGCAGTGGTCCTTCAACGGTGACAAGCTGGTGCACAAGCAGTCCGGCCTGTGCCTGAACGTCTACGAGTTCGAGATCAAGCCGGGCACCCCCACCGAGATCTACTACTGCAACGGCAACGCCGCCGAGCTGTGGAAGTGGTGGCAGGTGTAGGGCGCGGCCCGGGGCGTCGTCGGGCGGCGGGCCGTCCGACGACGCCCGGAGGTCGGCATATACCGTGGTGGGGATGTCCGGCACCACCCTCGCCGAGTGGCTGCGGGCGCAGGACGACTCCGCGCTCGTGGCCCTGCTGCGCGCCCGGCCGGACCTGGCCACGCCCCCGCCGGCCGACACGACCGTGCTCGCCACCCGCATCGGGTCGCGGGCGTCCGTGGCGCGGGCCTGCGAAGACCTCGACACGGTCACCCTGACGGTGCTGGAAGCGCTGCTCGTGCTGGACGCCGACCTCGCGCCGGTCGGCCGCGGCGCCGTGCAGGAGCTGTTCGGCGAGACCGACATCGGCCCGGCCCTGGACGCGCTGCGCGCCCGTGCCCTGCTGTGGGGCGGCGACCACGCGCTGTCCACCCCGCCCGCGACCCGCGACGCGGTCAACCCGTTCCCCTGCGGCCTCGGCCGCTCGGTGCCGCGCCTGGCCGACGCCGACCTGAGCGCGCTCGACCCCGACGAGCACCGCGTGCTGCAGACCCTCGCCGCCGGGCCGCCGGTCGGGCAGACGAAGGACGCCGGGCACGTCGTCTCGCTGGCCAACGCCAAGACCCCGATCCAGAAGCTGCTCGCCCGCGGCCTGCTGGTCCGCCGCGACGCGCAGACCGTCGAGCTGCCCCGCGAGGTCGGCCTGAAGGTGCGCGGCGACCGGCCGCTCGGCGCGGTCCGGACCGCCGAGCCGCCGCTGACCACGTTCCGCCGCGACCCGTCCGACGTCGACCACACCGGCGCGGGCGAGGCGTTGGAGCTGTCCCGGCACGTCGAGGCGCTGCTCAAGAGCTGGTCGGAGGAGCCGCCCGCGGTGCTGCGGTCCGGCGGTGTCGGCGTGCGGGAGCTGCGCAAGCTCGCCAAGGACCTCGACGTGGACGAGCGGCGGGCCGCGCTGCTGGTCGAGCTGGTCGTCAACGCGGGGCTGGTCGCCGACACCGAGGGCCTGGAACCGGAGTGGGTGCCGACCACGCAGACCGACGCGTGGCTGGTCGCCGCGCCCGAGCACCGGTGGGCCACCATCGCCCAGGCGTGGCTCGACCTGCCGCGGCTGCCGGGCCTGATCGGGCAGCGGGATGACCGCGACCGCCTGCTCAACCCGCTCGCGCCGGAGCTGAACCGGCCGGGTGCGCCCCGCGACCGGCGGCGCGTCCTCGAGGCGCTGGCCGCGTTGCCGCCGGGCACCGCCGTGACCGATCCGGACGAGCTGGCCGCCGTGCTGGCGTGGCGCGCTCCCCGGCGGGGCGGGCGGCTGCGGGACGAGCTGGTGCGCTGGACCGTCGAGGAGGGCACGCGGGTGGGCGTGCTCGCGCACAACGCCCTCACCGCCCAGGGGCGTGCGCTGCTGACCGAGGGGTCCGGGCCGGCCGCGAAACGGCTCGCCGACGCGCTGCCCGCGCCGGTCGACCACGTGCTGGTGCAGGCGGACCTGACCGTCGTCGCGCCCGGACGGCTCGACCCGGAGCTGGCCGACGAGATCGCGCTGGTCGCGGACGTCGAGTCGGCGGGCAGCGCCACCGTCTACCGGGTGCGCGAGGACTCCGTGCGGCGGGCGTTCGACGCCGGGCGCAGCGCCGCCGACCTGCACGAGCTGTTCCGCAGCCGGTCGCGCACGCCGGTGCCGCAGTCGTTGACCTACCTGATCGACGACGCGGCCCGCCGGCACGGCCGGTTGCGCGGCGGGGCGGCCGGGTCGTTCCTGCGCTGCGACGACCCGGTGCTGATCGCCGAGGTGATGGCGCACGCGGCGGCGGAGCGGCTGGCGCTGCGCAAGATCGCGCCGACCGTGCTGGTCAGCCCGTTGCCGCTGGCCGAGGTGCTGGACGGGTTGCGGGCCGCCGGGTTCGCGCCCGCAGCCGAGGGGCCGGACGGGCACGTGCTGGACCTGCGGGCCGGCGGCCGGCGGATCGCGGGCAAGGGCAGGCGCAGGCCGGTGCAGCCGAGCACGCCGTCGGACGAGCAGCTGGGCGAGCTGGTGCGGCTGGTGCGCGCCGGCGACCGGGCGGCGACGACCACCGGCGGCGCGCGGGTGTCCGTGCCCGGCAACCTGGGCGCGGGACCGTCGGCGACGCTGGCGCTGCTGCAGCGGGCCGCGAAGGAGGGCCGCAGCGTGCTGGTCGACTTCGTGGACGGCCACGGCACCGCCGCCCGTCGCGTGATCACGCCGCAGGTCGTGGGCGGTGGCGTGCTGGAGGGCGTCGACGTCAGCTACGGCGAGGTCCGCCGCTTCCCCCTGCACCGCATCACGTCCGCCGCCCTGGTCGAGGACGACGGAGCGTAATCCCCGTTCGGCACAGATGATCACCCGATCGGCGACCCCGCCACGCCCTAGCGTCGAACCGCGGCCGCAAGCCGCACCACATCACCACCTCGTGCAGCGAACGGCCGGGTGAACCCCGCCCCGCTCGGGCACGCCGGAGGGCGGCCTCCTACGAGGAGACCGCCGTCCGGCGGGTGACGGCGACCCGGCTGGAGGCGGGACGAGGACGTGCGGCGACTGCCGGTCGTCGAAGAAGTCGATCGAGGCGAACGCGTCGGCCAACCGGCGCGTGTCCACCAGCACGATCGCACCGATGGCACCGCGCACCGGGTCGTCCCCCAGGAACCGGAACCGGCGCCGGCCCGGCGTGCCGAACGGGTACGGGCACGCCGAAGGGCGGCCCCCGGTGAGGAGACCGCCCTTCAGCACGTCACGCCGACCCCCGGGGGCCGATCAGCCCGCGCGGACCGACATCCACTGGCGCATGGCGTGCTCGACCAGCGTGATCAGCGTCTGCTTGGTCGACTGCCGGTTGCGAGCGTCACACGTCACTATCGGCACGGACTGGTCGATCGTGAGCGCGTCCCGCACGTCTTCGATGCGGTGGTGCAGCAGACCGTCGAAGCAGTTCACCCCCACGACGTACGGCAACTGCCGGTCGTCGAAGAAGTCGATCGAGGCGAACGCGTCGGCCAACCGGCGCGTGTCCACCAGCACGATCGCACCGATGGCACCGCGCACCAGGTCGTCCCACATGAACCAGAACCGGTGCTGGCCCGGTGTGCCGAACAGGTACAGGATCAGGTCCTGGTCCAGCGACACCCGACCGAAGTCCATCGCCACCGTCGTGGTGACCTTGTTCGGCGTGGCCGACAGGTCGTCGACCCCGGCGCTCGCCTCGGTCATCACCGCTTCCGTGGTCAGCGGAACGATCTCCGACACGGAGCCGACGAACGTCGTCTTGCCCACACCGAAGCCACCGGCCACCACGATCTTCGCGGACGTCGTCGGCTTCTTGGCGCCTTCGGCCGCGTTGGGGCTAGAGCCTGCGAAGCCCACTGAGCACCCTCTCAAGGAATTCAATGGACGGCCGGTCCCCCACGACCAAGCCACCCTGGTGAATCAAAACCAAACCCATGCTCGCCATGTCGCCGATCAACACCCGCACCACCCCGAGGGGCAGCCGGAGGTGAGCGGCGACTTCGGCCACCGACCTGGTGTCGGTGCACAGCCCGCAGATCGAGCGGTGCTCGGGGAGCACCGCCGCGTCGCGTTCGAGCCCGCGTTCGCTGGTCGACACCAGCGCTTCGATCGCGAGGTCGTAATCGGGCCGGGTGCGGCCACCGGTCCGGGTGTACGGGCGGACCAGGGACCCGGACTCGGCCGCGGGGTTCTCCTCGCGCCGCACGACCGGCTGCGGACCGGTCGTGTAGGGCACCTGTTCCGGCACGCTGTCGGGCAGGCCGTGGGCACCGAAGAGATCGGCGCCCGGACCTCCGAACAGGCCGCTGCCGTACCCGTCGATGTCGAACCGGTTGGGGACGTCGTCGTAGTCGTACGACGAGTCGTCAACCTCACGCTGAGACATATCGCCTTGCCCCTGCCCTGTGCCTTCGACCCGTGACCCCGGCGCCTGTTCCGCCCGGCGACCCGGCCACGAGTTGGGTGCGTCCTCGGCTTCCTCGTCCTGTGCGGGGTCGGCGTCCGGCTCAGCGAATTGGAAGCCCCCGACCGCCCACTCCTGGTAGTTGAAGTTCCTACCGAAGCGTCGGCCGCCGGCGCCAGATCGTTCAGCCATCTACCTTCACCCCCACGATCTCATGAGGATCTACCGCCGAACCACGCCCTGGAGCTGCGCGCGCAGCTCCGGGGTGAGCTGTTGGCCCACGCGCTCCACCAGCAACGTCATCTCGTACGCGACGAGACCGATGTCGCAGTTGGGCGCCGCCAGCACGGCGAGGCACGACCCGTCGCTGATCGACATCAGGAACAGGTAGCCCCGTTCCATCTCGACCACGGTCTGGTTGACCGTGCCCGCCTCGAAGCACCGCGCCGCGCCCGCCGTGAGGCTGACGAGCCCGGATGCCACGGCGGACAGCTGTTCGGCGCGGTCGCGGGGCAGGCCCTGCGAGCCGGCGAGCAACAGCCCGTCCGCCGACACGACCACGGAATGTGCCACACCGGGAACCCGGCGCACGAAGTCGGTGATAAGCCAACCAAAGCTGCCTGGCTGAGCTGCGGTCGTCACTCCTGCTCCTCGTCTTGCCGGCTCGACATGTCACCAGCGTAAGCGTCGATCAAAGCGTGTCGCCCTCGACGGACGCCCTGCTGAAGACTCGACATGCGTCCACGGATCGCGTCAGCCGATCGTGGTGGCAGCGGGGGCCGCTGCGGTTGCCGCTCCGTCGCCGCCGTCGGCTTCGGTGCGGCGGATCCCGGCACAAGCTGAGCCTTGGGCACCCGCTTGGGCAACCCCGCCTGTGTCGTGGTCTCTGGTGCCTTGTTCAGCAAGGCCTGTGCCGCCTGCCAGCCCTCGTCGGCGGGGGACTCCCACACCGACTCGGCGGCGGGCGCGGCCGGCTCGGGTTCGGCGACCGGTTCGGGCTCGGTCACGCGGGACACCTCCGCGGCGCGCTTGGGCAGGTTGGTGGGCGAACCGGGCTGCCGCTTGGGCAGCCCGCCCTCGGTCAGACTAGTGCCCTCGGCGCGGCCTGACGCCCCCTCGCCCCGATGGGACTGGGAAACGGGCTCCGCTTCGCGCCGCGGCGCGGCATTCCGGCCGGAGTCGAGCAGGCCCCGCTGCGGCAGCGGGTCGTCGGACGTGGTGGGCGCGACCGGCGGGATCGGGCGCGGCGTGCGGGTCGGCAGGCCCGACTCGGCGACCGGGGTCCGCTCGGGCGCCGGTGGCACCGCCTGCGCGGTCGCCGCCGACGTCTCGCTGCCCACGGCCTGGAACCACTGCGAGAGGACCGCCTCGTAGATCGGCAGCCGCTCGGTCGGGGCGTCCAAGTCCTGCTCGACCTCCCTGGCCGCGGGCGCGGCCTGCGGCGCGGAACCGTTGCGGTGCGCGGGCTCCGGGTCCGGCTCGGGCTCCGGGTCGACCAGGAACCCGCTGTCCACCGGGGCGAACTGGGTCGTCTCGAAGCCGTGCTCGTAGTCGGTGTCGTGCTCGGCGCGGTCCTCGTAGGCGGTGAACAGCGTCGGCTCGCCGAACGAGCCCTCCGGTTCGCGCTCCACGTCGCGCTCGTCCGCGGGCCGCAGCCACGACTGCGACACCTCGGCGGGGGTCTCCTCGGGCACCTGCCCGAACGCCGGCGCCTCGCCGAACGCGGGCACCCGGGCCGGGTCCTGCTCGCCCTGGCCCTGCACGAAGCTCACCGGGAACGCCGGCTCGTCCTCGATGCGGGGCATGCTCGGGAAGCTCGTGTCCTCGTCCAGGCGGGACATCGCGCCGGTGCCGAACGCGCCGGCGATGCCGGACGCGCGCTGCGCCGTCGACCCGAAACCGGAGTCGGAGCCAGAGCCACCGAAGCCGGAGCCGGAATCACCGAAGCCGGAGCCGGAACCGGAGTCGCCGAACACGGGCTCGCCGAACGCCGAGACCTGCTCGCCGCCGATCGGGGAACCCGGCGCGCCGGGCGAGGCGACCAGCGTGTCCGGCACGAGCACGAGCGCGGTGGTGCCGCCCTCGATGTCCTCGTTGGACCGCAGCCGCACCTTGATGTCGTGGCGCTTCGCCAGCCGCGCGACCACGTACAGACCCATCCGGCGCGACACCGCGACGTCCACGTCCGGCGGGTCGGCGAGCCGCTGGTTGGCGTCGACGAGCTCCTGCTCGCCCATGCCCACGCCGCGGTCCTGGATCTCGATCGCCAGCTCGCCCTTGCGGGTGCGGGCGGTGCGCACGGTGACCTTGGTCACCGGGTCGGAGAACGCGGTCGCGTTGTCCAGCAGCTCGGCGATCAGGTGCACGAGGTCGTTGACCGCGCGGCCCTGGACGGTGAGCTCCGGGGTCTGGCCGACCTGCACCCGGGCGTACTGCTCGACCTCCGACACCGCGGCGCCGAGCACCTCGGCCGCGGGCACCGGGCGGGTCAGCCGGCGGGACAGGTCCGTGCCGGACAGGACCAGCAGGTTCTCGCTGTTGCGCCGCATGCGGGTGGCGAGGTGGTCCAGCTCGAACAGGCTGGCCAGCTGGTCGGGGTCCTGCTCGTCCTGCTCCAGCCGGTCGATCAGGTTCAGCTGGCGCTCGACCAGGGCCTGCGAGCGGCGGGACAGGTTGACGAACATCGAGTTGACGTTGTCGCGCAGCAGCGCCTGCTCGGCGGCCAGCCGCACCGCCTCGCCGTGCACCGCGTCGAACGCCCGCGCCACCTGGCCGACCTCTTCGCGGGTGGTGATCGGCACCGGCGCGATGGCCGTCTTCGCCGCTTCCTGCGGGTTGGGGTCGGCGAGGATCCGGCCGACCGCCTCGGGCAGACCGTGGTCGGCCACCTCGAGCGCGGTGCGCCGCAGCGTGCGCAGCGGGTTGAGGATCGAGCGGGCCACGAACAGCGCCATGACCAAGGCCAGCAGCAACGCGCCCAGCACGATGCCGGAGTCGCGGAACGCCGCGGCGCGAGCCGCGCCGGTCAGCTCGTCGGTGCGGTTCTGCAGCTGCTCCAGCAGCAGGTTCTCCACGTCCCGGGTGAGGTTCACCGTCAGCGTGGAGGCGATGTCCCACTTCTCCGGGCGCAGCGACGTCATCGGCGACCCGGCCGCGGCCAGGTTCAGCGCCGTCTCCTGCATGTCGTTCGCGGTGTCGACGATGAGGCCGGTGACGGTGTCGTCGTAGATCTTGGCCTGGTCGGGGGTCGCGGACTTGCGGAAGTCGTTGCGGGCGGCGTCCAGCTCGGCGTTCGCGGCCAGCAGCTGCCGCTCCTGGCCCGGGCCGAACCCGCCGCGCTGGAAGACGTCGAGCATGATGCCGCGCTTGCGCGACTCCTGCTCCTTGATGCGGGCGATGGCGTTGGTGGCCAGGTGCAACCGCACCAGCTCGGGCTCGTTGATGCCCGCGATGGCCTGCTCGCCGAGGTCGAGGAGGCTCTCCACCGACTCGGAGTAGGTGCGCAGGACCGCGTCGGACGGGTACTTCGTCTCGCGGACCGCGTTGCGCAGGCTGTTGAGCCGGTCGAGCTGGCTGGACGCCCGGCGGAACCGGGTGACCACCTCGTCGTCGAGGTCGGCGCTGAGGTCGGCGATCTTGGCGTTGAGCGCCTGCACGGTGTCCTCGACGCGGCGCAGCTGGCGGTCCAGCACCACGCGGTCGAGCTCGCGGCCGGAGGCGACGTGGCTCGCGCTGAGGTCCCGTTCGCGCTGGAGCTGCTGCACCAGGTCGGCGACCGCCGACTCGAGCTGGATCTGGTTCGCGAGCCGGTTCAGCTCGGCGGCGTTGGCGAGGTCGGAGTTGACCCGCAGGCCGCCGAGGGCCACCGCGGCGACGGTGGGGATCAGCAGCACGGCGGTCAGCTTGGTGGGCAGCCGCCAGTTGCGCAGCCGCCAGCCCGCCGGGCGGGCCTGCCGGTCCCGTCCGGCCGAGGTCGAACCAGCCGTGGCGCCGGCACCCGTTGACTCGGTCACAGTTCCATCACTCAGCGCAGCCAGTCCGTCACCCGTTCCGGGCCTTTCGGAGCGCGGTGGAATCCCCACGCCTGACTGGCTGGGACCTCTCTCTCGACGGGCCACCCTGGGCTTCCTCTTCCGGCAGCAGTGTTCCCCGGCCTCTCCCCCGCGGACCGAAGCATGGACACGAAATCGGCCCGAATTGCAGCACAGGAGCAGTGGTGCCGGCTAGTCACCGCGCTCCGCACTCGGGACACGACCGTCTGCTACGACCTGTGCCACCAGGCGGGGAGCGTAGTGCTCGTGCCCAGCCCCGGGGAAGACTCCGGAAGCACTCACCGTATCGGAGCAGGGCTGTCGTTTCATACCTCTGGGTGGTTACCATCCCCGGCATCGACAAGTGCGTCGAGAATTTCGTTGATCAAAAAGACCCGCCTGTAGAGGTCATCACGGCGAGAGGTGCCATGCCTACCCCAGCGCGTGTTCTGCGACGTGCGGCAGCGTTGTTCGCGTGCGCCGCCACCTTGACGGCGTGCGGACTGATCCCCGGCACCGACGGGAACAGCCGCCCCGACGTGGAACGCAGCACGCTGCGCATCGGCGTGCTGCCCGTCGTGGACGTGGCACCGCTGCGCCTGGCGTTCAACAACAAGCTGTTCGAGAAGGCCGGCCTGCAGGTGCAGCTCGTGCCGCTGAACAACGAGGTCGAGGGCATCAAGCAGCTCGACACCACGCTGGACATCACGTGGGCGACGCACGTCACGTTGTTCCGCAGCTACGCCGAGGGCACGCAGCTCCAGCTCCAGGGCGAGGCGTACCAGGCGGGCGTGAACACCATGGCGCTGGTCACGCTCGACCCGAACTACTCCAGCCCCGGCAAGCTGCCCAACCCGCGCATCGCGGTGCCGTCCACCGGCGACGTCGGCGCGCTGACCACGAAGGCCGTGCTCAAGACCGCGGGCGTGGAGAAGCAGCGGATCAGGCCGGTCGAGATGCCGTTCGAGCAGATGGTCACCGCGATGGAGGCCCGCCAGGTCGACGCCGCGTGGATGACCGAGCCGTACATCACACAGGCGCAGAGCGGCTCCGGCGCGCGTGTGCTCACCGACACCGCCGTGGGTCCGACCAAGGACTTCCCCATGTCCGGGTACGCGTCGAGCAAGAAGTTCGCCGACGGCAACCCGCGCACGCTGGCGCTGTTCCGGCAGATCCTGCGGGACGCGCAGGAAGCGGCGTCGAACGACAAGCTGTCCGTGCAGAACGCGCTGACCGGCTACATGGACGTGGACCAGCGGACCGCCGCGCTGGTGTCGGTGGGCACCTTCCCGCTGTCGCTCAACCCGGTCCGCTTGCAGCGCGTCGCGGACATGATGGACACCGAAGAGGTGCTGCCCGAGCGGTTGGACGTCGGCGGGTTGTTGCCGCCCGGAACCACTAACTGACTCACCGTCAACGAGAACGCGGGGGCCTTCCATTGTGGAAGGCCCCCTTTTTTTCGATCAGGCTTCCGTCAAGCAGATCGTCGTAGCGGGCTGTGAGTAAACGGACACGGTGTCGCCGCTCTCGCACTCGTTCTCGTCGGCCCGACCGGCGATGACCTTGCCGACCTTGTAGGTGGCGCTCGAATCGCAGGTCACCTTGGTCGTTTTGCCCGCGACAATCGTGCCCTCCTGCTTGAAGCAGTCACCCTCGGCGGCGTTGAGCATCAGGCACAGCTTGAAGCCGTCACTGCGCCGACCGCCACTGTCGGAGTACTCGGCGTAGTCGCCGTCCGGGCAGGAGTCACTGCTGCTGTCGAGGTTGGCGGCGACCTTGAAGGCGGCTTCCGCGGACGAGCAGTCGACCTTCTCCACGTCGGCGTCGGTCACACTGGCCGAGACGACCTTGATGCAGTCACCCGGCTCGGCCCCCGCCGGGCCGGTCGCGCCGGCGATGACGCCCGCCACGACGACGCCGACGATGCCCAACCCGACCACCGCGATCAGCGCCTTCGCGCCGCGGGACGTGCCCTTGGCGGGCGGGGGCGGGAACTGCTGGGGGTAGCCGGGCCCGCCGGGGTACGGCTGGCCGGGGTACGGCTGGCCGGGGTACGGCTGGCCGGGGTACGGCTGGCCGGGGTACGGCTGGCCGGGGTACGGCCCGCCGGGGTACCCGGGCTGGGCCGCGTACTGGGGCTGGCCGGGGTAGCCGGGCTGACCCGGGAACTGCGCCGGACCGGGCTGGTCGGGGTGTGCGGATTGCGCGTACTGCGGCGGTTGGCCCTGGTAGCCGGGCATCGGCTGGTAGCCGGGCTGCGGTGGGGCGGGGAAGCCCTGTGGCGACGACGGCGGGCCCCAGCCGGGTTGCTGGGGCGGGTGCGGGTGGGGAGGCGTGGTCACCTGGCGTTCCTCTCGACATTCGGCGAGCGGAACCTACCTTCGCGCGCCGCGCGGGCGCAGCGGTTTCAGCGCATGTCCGACGCGGGGACCAGGCAGAACGTGACCGACGGCTCCACGTAGGTCAGCTTCTTGCCGTTCGCGCACTCCACCGGCTCGCGGGTGACGCCGGCCACCCGGATCGCCCGGGCGGTGGTGCACTCGACCTTCTTCATCCCCGACGTGCGGTCGCCCTGGTAGCAGGCGCCCTCCACGAAGTTCGGCATCAGGCACAGCGTGGTCGAGCGGGTGAACACCGTGTACGGCGCGCCGCCCGTGGGGCACTGGGAGGCGTCGTCCACCACCTTGGCCACGCGCACGTTGGCGTCGGCCGCCGCGCAGTCCAGCGCCCGGTACGCCGCGCCCTCCTCGACCCGTTCGATGTGGGCGCACCCGCCCGGCTCGGGCGCGGCGGGCCCGCTGCCCAGCAGGGTCACCGCGAACGCGCCCGCCACCACGACCGCGACCGCGCCGACGCCCAACCCGATCTTCCGCATGGAACAGGGCATCGGCACGGTCGCACGACGGGTTGAGCGGGTTCACCCGCCCGTGGCGCGGCGAACGTCACATCTCGGCGGGTGCCAGGCAGTACGTGACGGGCGGCTCGGGGTAGGCCATGCCCGCGCCGTCGGGACAGGCCTCCAGGTCGGCGGAGCCCGGGATGACCTTGATCACCTTGATGGTCTCGGGGCCGGTGCACTCGGTCTTGACGAAGCCGCTGCCGTCGTCGGGCTTGTAGCAGGAGCCCTCGGCCATGTTGGGCAGCAGGCACAGCTTGTAGCCGTCGCCGACGCCGCCGGCCGGGACGATCTCGGTGTAGAGGCCGTCCTCCGGGCAGGTGGCGTCGGTCGTGTCGAGGACCTTGCCCACCCGGTACGACGCCCGGTCCTCCGCGCAGTCCAGGGTGTCGACCTCGGCGCGGTTGTCGCTCTCGGCGCTCACGCTGACGCAGTCGCCGACCTCGGCGTTGGCGGCGTCGCTGGTCAGGTGCCGCACGCCGTAGACGACGATGCCGATCAGCAGCACGGCCAGCACGCCGAGCAGGATCTTCCGGCCGCCACCGGGCTTGTCGGGCGTGCCGGTCTCGGTCGTCGCGGGCGCCCAGGGGGCGGGCTCGTCGGACGCCGCCGGGTCGGCGGCGGGGGCGGGACGCGCGCCGGGCACCGCGGTGGGACCGGCGGGGGTGGTGGGCTCGTTGCCGGGCACGGCCTGCTCCCGCGCGCCCGCGCCGGGCTCGGGCGTCGCGTCGGGCTCGGCCGGGCCGGACCCGAGGCCGGCCGACGCGGGACTGGCCAGGTCCTTCTCCTCCGCCGACGCGGCGGCGTCCCGGGCGGCCGCGATGCGCTGGGCGTCGGCGGGCGGCACGTCCGGGCGTGGGGAGGGGTCGCCCGGCACGTCGTCGGCGGGTCGACTCGGCTCGTTGCTCATGATCATCCTCGCTGGACGGGTGCGCGTGACGCTCCAGAAGGTAGCGCCACCCGCACCCGCGAGGTGGATCAGCCGAGCACGGGCCCGCTGAGCGGCGTGCCCCCACCCCGGGGTGGGGGCACGCCGCTCAGCGGGGTCGGTCAGGCCTCTTCGGCCGGCGCGAAGCAGAACGTGGTCTTCGGCTCCGGGTAGACCAGCGGCACGCTGTCGGTGCAGACGGTCTCGTCCGCGGTGTCCTTCGCCAGCTTCACCAGCTTGTGCACACCGGACGTACCGCAGTCCACGGCCGGGTAGCCCATGGTCGTGGTGCTGCTGCCCTCGATGTCGTAGCACTTGCCCTCGGCCAGGTTCGGCACCAGGCACAGCTTCGAGTCCGGGCCGCGGCGGGCGGTCTCGGTGTACTCGTCGTAGAACTCGGCGGGGCACGACTCGGCGGTCGAGCCCAGCACCTTGCCGATGGTGTAGTTGGCGTCGGCCGAGCCGCAGTCCACGGTCTTGAAGTCCGGCTTGGTGCTGGTGCCGGTCAGGCTCGCGCAGTCGCCCGCCTTGGACTGGGCGGCGTCGCTGGTGAAGTAGTTGATGCCGTAGACCACCACGCCAGCGACCGCGATGCCGATGATCGCCGTGAGGATGCGCGCGACGATGCCCTTCTTCTTCGGCGCCGGGGGAATCGGCTGGCCCTGCGGCGCGTTCTGGTACTGCGGGGCCGCGCCCATCGGCTGCTGCGGAGCGCCCTGGTACTGGGGACCGTTCTGGTACTGCGGGGCGGACGGGGGCATGTCCGTGCTCATGACGACCTTCGTTCATCCGGGGAGGGCCCCTGTACGTCCCGCGCGGGTTCACGCGGTGGGGCGCAGGGACGCTATCCGCTGCGTCACACCGCCGTGCACGGCTTTATCGAACCGAGTCCGTAAGCGTTCGGTGCACGGCCGCGTACTGTCCGCTTCGGACTTGCACGCGGTATGCACACTTGAAGGACACCAAGCGACAGGAGCGCGCACCCGTGACCGACGGCCCTTTGATCGTCCAGTCGGACAAGACCCTGCTGCTGGAGGTCGAGCACCCGCTGTCGGACGACGCGCGCACCGCCATCGCGCCGTTCGCCGAGCTCGAACGCGCCCCCGAGCACGTGCACACCTACCGCGTCACGCCGCTGGCGCTGTGGAACGCGCGGGCCGCGGGCCACGACGCCGAGCAGGTGGTCGACGCGCTGGTCCGGTTCTCCCGCTACCCCGTGCCGCAGCCGCTGCTGGTGGACGTGGTCGACACGATGGGCCGCTTCGGCCGGTTGCAACTGGCCAACCACCCCGCGCACGGCCTCGTGCTCGCCTCGCTGGACCGCGCCGTGCTGGAGGAGGTGCTCCGGCACAAGAAGGTCAAGCCGATGCTGGGCGCGCGGATCGACGACGACACCGTGATCGTGCACCCGAGCGAGCGCGGCCGGCTCAAGCAGCTGCTGCTCAAGGTCGGCTGGCCGGCGGAGGACCTGGCCGGGTACGTCGACGGCGAGGCGCACCCGATCGACCTGGTCGAGGACGGCTGGCAGCTGCGCGACTACCAGCGCCGCGCCGCGCAGGCGTTCCGGGCGGGCGGCTCGGGCGTGGTGGTGCTGCCGTGCGGCGCGGGCAAGACGCTGGTCGGCGCGGCGGCCATGGCCGAGGCGGGCGCGACCACGTTGATCCTGGTCACCAACACCGTGGCCGGTCGGCAGTGGAAGCGGGAGCTGGTCGCGCGGACGTCGTTGACCGAGGACGAGGTCGGCGAGTACTCCGGCGAGCGCAAGGAGATCCGGCCGGTCACCATCGCGACCTACCAGGTGATCACGCGCAAGTCGAAGGGCGAGTACAAGCACCTGGAGCTGTTCGACTCGCGGGACTGGGGGCTGATCGTCTACGACGAGGTGCACCTGCTGCCCGCGCCGGTGTTCCGGATGACGGCCGACCTGCAGTCGCGGCGCCGGCTCGGGCTGACCGCGACGCTGGTGCGCGAGGACGGCCAGGAGGGCGACGTGTTCTCGCTGATCGGGCCCAAGCGGTACGACGTGCCGTGGCGCGACATCGAGGCGCAGGGCTGGATCGCGCCCGCCGAGTGCACCGAGGTTCGGGTGACGCTGACCGACAACGAGCGGCTGGAGTACGCCACGGCCGAGCCGGAGGAGCGCTACAAGCTGTGCTCCACGGCCCGGACGAAGCTGCCGGTGGTGCGGGCGATCCTGGACCGGCACCCGGGCGAGCCGACGCTGGTCATCGGGGCGTACCTGGACCAGTTGGAGGCGCTGGGCGAGGCGCTGGACGCGCCGGTCATCCAGGGGTCGACCAAGAACAAGGAGCGCGAGGCGCTGTTCGACCGGTTCCGCAGCGGTGAGCTGCGCACGCTGGTGGTGTCGAAGGTGGCGAACTTCTCCATCGACCTGCCCGAGGCGTCGGTGGCCGTGCAGGTGTCGGGGACGTTCGGGTCGCGCCAGGAGGAGGCGCAGCGGCTGGGCCGGTTGCTGCGGCCCAAGGGCGACGGGCGGCAGGCGCACTTCTACTCGGTCGTGTCGCGGGACACGCTGGACACGGACTACGCGGCGCACCGGCAGCGGTTCCTGGCCGAGCAGGGCTACGCCTACCGGATCGTGGACGCCGACGACCTGCTCGGGCCGAAGCTGCCCGAGGTCGGCTGAGCCGTGACCCGGGTGGCACCGTTACCCCGCTGGTGGATGTGGCGGCCGGGGGCCGACGTCGGGGCGATCCGCCGTGCCGCGCGTCGGCGGTGGCCGTGGTCCCGGTCGACGGAGTGGGACGTGGCCGTGGCCGCCGACGCGCGGGACGTCGTGCACTGCGAGCAGTTCACCGACGCCGCGCAACGGCGGCGCGCGGGCCGGTTGTGCGGGCACTTCGACGCCGTGCGCGGCCTGGACCCGTCCCGGGTGGCCCTGGTCGAGCGGCTGCTGTGGCGGGCGCTGGTGGCGTTGCGGGACAGCCAGCCGTTGCGGGAGGCGTTGGCGCGCACCGAGAACCGGCCCGGCCTGGCCGCCGCGATCGCCGAGCCGACCCGCGGGCTGGCCGAGCTGGACCGCCGGCTGGACCAGTTCGAGGACGCGCTGCGGATCGTGGTGGAGGAGTCGGACCCGGAGCTGACCGGCACCGCACTGCGCCGCGTCGCCGCGCTGGACCCGCTCTAAGCTCGTCGGGTGCTGGTCTACTCGATCCCGATGCGCAACCGGTTCCGCGGCATCACGGTGCGCGAGGGCGTGCTGCTGGAAGGGCCCGCCGGGTGGGGTGAGTTCTGCCCGTTCCTCGACTACTCGGACGAGGAGTGCGCGCCGTGGCTGGCGTGCGCGCTGGAGGCGGCCGAGCAGGGGTGGCCCGCGCCGGTGCGGTCCGAGATCCCGGTCAACTGCACGGTTCCCGTCGTCTCCCCGGAACGCGCGCACGACATCGTGGCCCGGTCCGGCTGCCGCACCGCGAAGGTGAAGGTCGCCGACCCGGGCACGCCGCTGTCCGACGACGTGGCGCGGGTCGAGGCGGTGCGCGACGCGCTCGGGCCGTCGGGGGCGATCCGGGTGGACGCGAACACGGCGTGGGACGTCGACACGGCCGTGCGGGCCATCCGGGAGCTGGACCGGGCGGCCGGCGGCCTGGAGTACGTCGAGCAGCCGTGCCCGTCGATCGGGGAGCTGGCGGCGGTGCGGCGGCGGGTGGACGTGCGGATCGCGGCGGACGAGTCGATCCGGCGGGCCGAGGACCCGATGAAGGTCGCGGTGGCCGGGGCGGCGGACGTGGCCGTGATCAAGGTCGCGCCGCTGGGCGGTGTGCGGCGGGCGCTGGCCGTGGCGGAGGCGTGCGGCCTGCCGTGCGTGGTGTCGTCGGCGGTGGAGACGTCGGTCGGGATGGCGGCCGGCCTGGCGCTGGCCGGTGCGCTGCCCGACCTGGACTTCGCGTGCGGCCTGGCCACGCTGTCCTTGATGGACGGCGACGTGACCACCGACTCCCTGCTCCCGGTGAACGGCCACCTGCCCATTCCACCCCACCCCCCGAAACCGGACCGCTTCACCGACTTCCGCGCCGACGACGCCACCACCACCCGCTGGCTGTCCCGCCTGGACCGCGTCCGCGCCCTGCTCTGACGGCTCGATCGGGGCGGCCCGTGACCCGGCACGGGGTCGGGTCGGGGAAGGCGGTCAGGCGTGAGGTGCACCGCCGCGCCGTGCGGCAGCAGCCACATCGACGGCACGCCGGGGTCGTCGGTCTCGACGTGGTCCACACCGCGGCTCGGCGGTCGGGGCGCCGTAGCCAGTCCCGGCGCTCGGGTCAGGGGTGGGCGATCGGGGCGCCGAGGCTGCGCACGACGCCGTCGGTGCGGTTGAGCGCTTCGGTGCGGCGGGGGTTGGGCGGGACGCGGGTCAGGTCGACCACGCGGATCGGCGGGCCGAACTCGACCAGCGTCGGCAGGTAGGACGCCTCGGCCACCGCCCAGCCGGACGGTCCCTTCACGAACTTGAACCGGGTGACGATGCCCTCCTCGGTGATGCCGCGCGGCTCGGAGTGGCGGGCCACCTCGTTGCCCATGCCGTAGACGACCCACTTGCCGTTGATCTGCTCGATCGGCTGCACGGCGTGCACGTGCGTGCCGATGATCAGGTCCACCGCCGGGTCCGCCAGCAAGGCGCGCGCCATCTCCTTCTGCTGCGGCGTCGCCTCGTGCCGGTACTCGTCGCCCCAGTGCAGGCTCGCCACCACGACCTCCGCGCCGGCCGCCTTCGCCGCGCGCGCGGCCGCCAGCACGCCCTCGGTGGACAGCTGGTTCGCCATCCACGGCTGGGGCAGCGGGATGCCGTTGAACCCGTAGGTGAACGCGATGTGCCCGACCTTCACCCCGTCGACGTCCAGCAGCAGCGGCGTCGCGGACTCCTCCGGCGAGCGGAACGACCCGGTGTGCTTGAGCCCGGCCGCGTCCAGCACGTCCAGCGTGGTCCTGATGGCGGGCGCGCCCCGGTCGAGGGTGTGGTTGGACGAGGTGGAGCAGCTGTCGTAGCCGATCTCCTTCAACGCCGACGCGACCTCGGGCGGCGCGCTGAACGCCGGGTAGCCGTAGGTGGGCGCGCCGGGCGCGGACAGCGGCGTCTCCAGGTGGCAGATCGACACGTCGGCGGCGATCGCCTCGCGCAGCCCCTCCAGCAGCGGCACGAAGTTCCGCGCGCCGTCGGCGTCGGCCTGCTCGGTCAGCGCCGGGTGGATCAGGATGTCGCCGCCCGCGGCGAGCGTGAACGACGGCGGCTCGGGTGCCGCCGAGGACGTGGTGGACGCGGGCGCGCGCGGTGACGTGACCACGACCGGCGACCCGGTGCACGCCACCAGCACGCCGAGGCAGGCGACCAGCCCGAGGACCGGCCGCCCGCCGCGCGCGTTCAGCGGTGCCGCCCGCGGAGCTTGCGCACCAGCAGCACGACCGCCAGCAGCCCGGCCGCGACCGGCAGCACCCGCTTGAGCACGGGCACGCCGGCGGTGCCGACCAGGTCGAGGGGCTCGTCCGGCACGGCGCGCAGGTGCGGCCTGGCGGCGGTCTCGGTAGGCGTCACCCGCTCAGCTTCCGCCGGCGCGAGCCGAGTCGCCAGGCATTCGGCGAACTCGGCGATGAGCCGGCCGCTGACCTCGCTGATCAGACCGCGGCCGAACTGGGCGGGACGGCCGGTGACGTTCAGGTCCGTGACCACCGACACCTCGGTGCCGCCGGTGGCCGACGTCAGCGCCACCGACACCGAAGCCGACGCCGTGCCGTTGCCCCTGGTGTCCTTGCCGGTGGCCTTGAGCACGGCCGCGTGCACCCGTTCGTCGACGGACGTGAACTCGCCGGTGCCCTTGTAGAGCAGCGTCACGGGCCCGAGCTTGACCTTGACCGTGCCGGTGAACGTCCGCCCGTCGACGCCGGTCAGGGTGGCGCCGGGAATGCACGGCGCCACCTTCTCCGGGTCGAGCAGCGCCGCCCACACGTCGGGCGCGGGCGCGGGCACGGTGAACCGGTGTTCGAGCTTCATGCGCTCACCGCGGCCGTCACCGCCCGCTCGGTGAGCACGCGGGCCAGGTGCGACCGGTACTCGGCGTCGGCGTTGCCGTCGCTGGGCGGGTCGGCGCCCTCGGCGGCACGGGTGGCCGCCGCCGTGATCGCCTCGGCCGTCGCGGGCTGCCCCACCAGCGCCTCCTCCACGCCGCGGGCCCGCACCGGGGTGGGGCCCATGTTGGTCAGCCCGACCCGCGCGTCGGTGATCCGACCGTCGGACACGCGCACCGCGGCGGCCACCGCCACGATCGACCACGCCTGCGCGACCCGGTTGAACTTCTCGTAGCGCGCGCCCCAGCCGGTCAGCTTGGGCACCTTGACGTGGGTGAGCAGCTCGTCGGGTGCCAGCGCGGTGGTGAAGTAGTCGACGAAGAACTCCGCGGCCGGCACCTCCCGCGTGCCGTCGGGCCCGACGCACACCATCACCGCGTCCAGTGCCAGCGCGGGCGCGAGCAGGTCGCCCGCCGGGTCGGCGTGGGCCAGCGAGCCGCCGAACGTGCCGCGGTGCCGCACCTGCGGGTCGGCGACGGTGTCCGTGGCCAGCCGCAGCAGCGCCGCGTGCCGGCGCACCAACGGGTCCCGCTGCACCTCGTGGTGCGTGGTCATGGCCCCGATGCGCAGCCAGTCGCCGTCGTCGTGCACGCCGGTCAGCTCGGTGAGCCCGGACAGGTCCACCACCACGGTCGGCGCGGCCAGCCGCATCCGCAGCACCGGGATGAGGCTCTGCCCGCCGGCCATCACCTTGGCGTCCTCGCCGCCGGCGGCCAGGGCGCGCACCGCCTCCTCGACGGTGGTGGGCGCGACGTAGTCGAACGCGGCCGGGATCACTCGGCACCTCCCTGCGGGGTGATGGAGCCCAGGCCGCCGCCCGCTCCGGGGGTCGTCGGGACGTCGGCGGCACGGCCGTGGATCGCCTTCCACACCCGCATCGGGGTGCACGGCATCTCCACCCGGGTGACGCCCATGTGCCGCAGGGCGTCCACGACCGAGTTGACCACGGCGGGCGTGGACGCGATCGTGCCCGCCTCGCCGACGCCCTTCACGCCCAGCGGGTTGCTGGTCGCGGGCGTCTCGGTGCGGTCGGTGGTGAAGTGCGGCAGGTCGACCGCGGACGGCAGCAGGTAGTCGGCGAAGGTGGCGGTGGTGAGCGTGCCGCTCTCGTCGTGCACGGCCTCCTCGTACAGCGCCTGGGCGATGCCCTGCGCCAGGCCGCCGTGCACCTGGCCTTCCACGATCAGCGGGTTGACGACCGTGCCGACGTCGTCCACGCACACGTACGAGCGGATCTTCACCGCGCCCGTCCGGGTGTCCACCTCGGTGGCGCACAGGTGGGTGCCGTGCGGGTAGGAGAAGTCGTCCGGGTCGAACGTGGCCTCGGCGTCCAGGCCGGGTTCCACCCCGTCGGGCAGGTTGTGCGCGACGTGCGCGGCGACCACCACGTCACCCAGCGCCATGGTCGTGGACGTGCCGCGCACGGCGAACGTGCCGGCGGTGAACTCGACGTCGTCCTCGGCGACCTCCATCAGGTGCGCGGCGACCGTGCGCGCCTTGGCCAGCACCTTGTCCGCGGCCAGCACCACGGCCACGCCGCCGACGGCCAGCGACCGGGAGCCGTAGCTGTCCATGCCGCGGTGCGCGACGCGGGTGTCGCCGTGCAGCACCTCGACGTCCTCGAACGGCACGCCGAGCCGGTCGGCCACGATCTGGCTCCACGCCGTCACGTGGCCCTGGCCGTGCGGCGAGGTGCCGGTGATCAGCTCGACCTTGCCGGTGGGCAGCATCCGGATCGCCGCGTGCTCCCAGCCGCCCGCCGCGTAGCGCAGCGCGCCGAGCACGCGGGACGGCGCGAGCCCGCACATCTCGGTGTAGGTGGAGATGCCGATGCCGAGCTGCACCACGTCGCCGGCGGCGCGGCGCTCGGCCTGCTCGGCGCGCAGCGCGTCGTAGCCGAACAGCTCCTTGGCGCGGGCGGTGGCGGCCTCGTAGTGGCCCGAGTCGTAGGTCAGGCCGGCGACGGTGGTGAACGGGAACTCGTCGTGCCTGATCCAGTTCTTCTCCCGCAGCTCCAGCGGGTCGACGCCCAGCTCGGCGGCCAGCTCGTCCATGATCCGCTCGATGGCGAACGTGGCCTCGGGTCGGCCCGCGCCGCGGTACGCGTCGGTCGGCACCTTGGTGGTGAACACGTTCGTGCAGGTGAACCGGTAGGCGGCGAACTTGTAGATGGCGTTGAACATGAACGCGCCCAGGATCGGCACGCCCGACGAGATCAGCCGAAGGTAGGCGCCCATGTCGGCGAGCAGGTCGACCTTCAGGCCGGTGACCGTGCCGTCGCGGCGGGCCGCGATCGTGACGCGCTGGAGCTGGTCGCGGCCGTGGTGGCCGGACAGCATCGACTCGGTGCGCGACTCGGTCCACTTGACCGGCTTGCCGAGCCGGCGCGCGGCCAGCAGGGTCAGCACCTCCTCCGGCGTGACCTGGAGCTTGCCGCCGAAGCCGCCGCCGACGTCCGGCGCGATCACCCGGACCTGCTGCTCGGGGATGCCGAGCACGGCCGACAGCATCCACCGCAGGATGTGCGGCACCTGCGTGGACGACCACACCGTCACCGAGTCGGGCGACGGGTCGACCACGACCGAGCGGGGTTCCATGAACGCCGGGATCAGCCGCTGCTGGCGGAACGTGCGCTCGACGACCACCTCGGCCTCGGCGATGACCCGGTCCACGTCGTCGCCGGTACCCGCCTCGGCGGAGTCGAACACCCAGGTCGCGCTCTTGTTGGTGCCCAGCTCGGGGTGCACGAGGTCGGCGTCGTCCGCGACGGCGCGTTCCAGGTCCAGCACGACGGGCAGGTCCTCGTAGTCCACGTCGATCACGGCCAGCGCGTCGTGCGCCTCGGCCGCGGTGCGGGCCACGACCAGCGCGACGGCCTCGCCCGCGAAGTTCACCCGGTCCACGGCCAGCGACGGCGCGGGCGGCGCGAGCATGTCCTCGGTGATCGGCCACGCGCACGGCAGGCTGCCCTGCTCGTCGGCCAGGTCCCGGCCGGTGAGCACGACCAGCACGCCGGGCATCCGCACGGCCTCGGTGACGTCGATCGACGTGATCCGGGCGTGCGCCACGGGGCTGCGCAGCAACGCCATGTGCAGCATCCCGGTGAGCTGGAGGTTGTCGGTCCAGCGGGTCGCGCCGGTGATCAGCCGGGCGTCCTCCTTGCGCCGGCGGGGTTTCCCGATCTCGGGTTCGGCGGTGGCGGTCACGCGTCACCCCCGGCGGACGTGCGGGCGGCCGCGGCGCGCACGGCGCGGACGATGTTCTGGTAGCCGGTGCAGCGGCAGAGGTTGCCCTCCAGGCCGTGCCGGACCTCGTCCTCGTCGGGGTCGGGGTTGTCCTCGAGCAGGTCGATGGCCTGCATGATCATGCCGGGGGTGCAGAAGCCGCACTGCAACGCGTGGTTCTCGTGGAACGCCCGCTGCACGGGGTGCAGCTCGCCGTCACGGGCCAGTCCCTCGATGGTGGTGACCTCGCGGCCGTTCGCCTGCACCGCGAGGACGGCGCAGGACTTCACGCTCCGCCCGTCGAGGTGCACCGTGCACGCGCCGCAGTTGCTGGTGTCGCACCCCACGACCGTGCCGGTCTTGCCGAGTCGTTCGCGCAGGTGGTGCACCAGCAGGGTGCGCGGTTCCACCTCGTCGCTGTAGGCCACGCCGTCGACGGTGACCGTGATCCGCATGAACCCTCCAAGTGTGGTGGTGATGGGGGTCACACTGAGCCTGCTCGTTGTTGCCGCGTCAAACAACCCTCACTTGTGGATGGCGCCGTCCGTGCGGGCCAGCCGCTCACCTCCCCCGCCCCAGCGCAGCGCGATGATCTCCGCGGCGATCGACACCGCCGTCTCCTCCGGCGTGCGGGCGCCCAGGTCCAGGCCGATCGGGGACGACAGCCCGGCCAGCTCGCCCTCGGCCAGGCCCGCTTCGCGCAGCCTCCGCAGCCGGTCGTCGTGGGTGCGGCGGGACCCCATCGCGCCCACGTAGCCGAGCTTGAGCCGCAGCGCGACCTCGAGCAGCGGCACGTCGAACTTCGGGTCGTGGGTGAGCACGGCGACCACCGTGCGCTCGTCCACCTTGCCCGCGTCGGCCTGCGCGGCGAGGTAGCGGTGCGGCCAGTCGACGACCACCTCGTCGGCTTCGGGGAACCGGCTCGTCGTGGCGAACACCGGCCGCGCGTCGCACACCGTGACGCGGTAGCCGAGGAACGCGCCCAGCCTGGCCACGGCGGCGGCGAAGTCGATCGCGCCGAACACCAGCATCCGGGGCGGCGGCTCGAACGAGTTCACGAACACCGCCATGCCCTCGCCGCGCCGCTGCCCGTCGGGCCCGTAGCGCAGGGTGCCGCTGCGGCCGGTGGCGAGCAGGCCGCGCGCGTCGTCGGTAATGGCGTCCCTGGCCCGTGCGGACGGGATGTCGCCGGTGGCGCGGTCGGGCCAGACGACCAGGCGCCGGCCGACCCACTCGGGGTGTTCGACGACCGTCGCGACGGCCACCGGCTCCTGCGCCCGCACCGTCCCGAGCACCTCGGGCAGCTCGGGGAACGAGGCCGCGTCCACCGGCTCCACGTAGACGTCGATGATCCCGCCGCAGGTCAGGCCGACGGCGAACGCGTCGTCGTCGCTGACCCCGTACCGCTGGAGCACGGGCTCGCCGTCCCGGACCACCTCCCGGGCCAGCTCGTAGACCGCGCCCTCGACGCAACCGCCGGACACGCTGCCGACGACGGCGCCGTCCGCGCCGACCAGCATCGCCGCGCCGGGTGGCCGGGGCGCGGAGCTGAACGTGGCGACCACCGTGCCGACGCCGACCGTCTCACCCCGGTCGACGCGACGGGCCAGTTCGGCGAGGACATCACGCAAGTCGGACCTCCTCCAGCAGGGCGTGCAGGGTGTCGAGGCTGTGCCCGGCGAGCAGCCGGTCCAGGTGCGGCAGGGCGGCGACGATGCCGGACTGCACCGGCTCGTACCCGGCGTGGCCGGCGTGCGGGTTCACCCAGACGACCTTGTGCGCGAGGCGCTTGAGCCGTTCGGCCTGCTCGGCGAGCAGCGCGGTGTCGCCGCGTTCCCAGCCGTCCGAGCAGATCACGACGACGGCGCGCCGGGCGGCCCCGCGCTGCCCCCAGCGGTCCAGGAAGACCTTCAGCGTCTCGCCGAGCCGCGTGCCGCCCTCGAAGTCGGGGACGGCGCGTGCGGCGGCGGCCAGCGCCTGCTCGGGGTCGCGGTGGCGGAGCTGGCGGGTGACGCGGGTCAGGCGGGTGCCGAGCGTGCAGACCTCGACCGGCATCCGGCGGGCGACGACGTGCGCGAAGCGGAGGAGGGCGTCGGCGTAGGGCTTCATCGAGCCGGACACGTCGATCAGCAGCACGACCTTGCGCGGCCGGGTGGCGCGGCGGCGGTGGCGCGGCCGGACCGCCTCACCGGTGGCCAGCATGTCCCGGAACGTGCGGCGGGGGTCGATCGCACCGCGTCGGGCCGGGGTCCGGCGCAGCGCCCGCCGGGTCGGCGGCACGGGTGCCAGCACGGCCAGCAGCTCGTCCAGGTGCCGCTTCTCGGCCGGGGTCAACGTGGCGATGTCCCTGCGCCGCAGCACTTCCACATCGCCGGCGGCGACCTTGAGCACCGCCGCCCGGCTCCGCCCGCCCGCCCCGTCGCCGAGCGCCGCCAGGTGGCTGGGCCGCCGGGCGCGGGCCCGGGGAGGGGCCGGCGGCACGCCCCCGAACCAGGCCGCGAACGCCGCGTCGTACCGGGGCAGGTCGTCGGGCTCCCCGCACAAGGTGACGCGTCCCGCCCAGTACACGTGCTCCTGCCGTGCGACGTCCAGGCAACCGACCGCCGCGACGAACGCCTGCACCCGGTCCGGCCCGCACGCGACGCCACCGTGCCGGAGCGCGCGGGCGAACCCCACGAGCCCGTTCGACGCCCCGGCTCCCGTCATCCCCCGATTGTGCTCCCCGTCACGCTGCCGGGCACACCGGCTGAAAGGGCGCGTCGGGCGTCCTCCCGGTACTTGAGGACGGCACCGAGCGTGGTCGCCGCCGCCTCCGCGTCCAGTTCCGTGCGGCCCAGGGTGAGCAGGGCTTCGGCCCAGTCCAGGGACTCCGCGACGCCCGGCGGCTTGAGCAGGTCCAGCTCGCGCAACCGCCGCACGGCGGACGCGACCTGGTGCGCGAGGCGTTCGGTGGCTTCGGGGAGCCGACGTCGCAGGATCGCGACCTCGCGGGCCAGGTCGGGGTGTTCGAGCCAGTGGTAGAGGCAGCGGCGCTTGAGGGCGTCGTGCACCTCGCGGGTGCGGTTGGAGGTGAGGACGACCAGCGGCGGGGTGGCGGCGGTGACGCGGCCCAGCTCGGGGATCGTCACGGCGTTCTCGCCGAGCACTTCGAGCAGGAACGCCTCGAACTCGTCGTCGGCCCGGTCCACCTCGTCCACGAGGAGGACGCACGGCGCGTCTTCGAGGGCGCGCAGCAGCGGGCGGGCGAGGAGGAAGCGGCGGGTGTAGAGGGAGGCTTCGGCCTGCTCGACGTCGACCGGGCCGGCGGCTTCGAGGGCGCGCAGGTGCAGGAGCTGGCGGGGGAAGTCCCAGTCGTAGAGGGCTTGGGAGGCGTCAATGCCCTCGTGGCACTGGAGCCGGATGAGGGGCAGGTCGAGGGCTCGGGCGAGCGCGACGGCCAGGGAGGTCTTGCCGGTGCCCGGCTCGCCCTCGCAGAACAGCGGCCGGTGCATGCGCCAGGCCAGGAAGGCGGCGGTCGCGATGCCCCGGTCGGGCAGGTAGCCGACCCGGTCCAGTTCGGCGGCGAGCTCCTCAGGCGTCACGGTGTCATCTTGCCGCTGCTCCGCAGACGGCGGCTCGATCGCCGGGAAGTCGGCCGTTCGCGACTGATCCACCGACGATCGACGAACGTGGGCCCCACCGAGCTGCACCGCCCCGGAGGTGGGCGGCCTCCGGGGCAAGGTCCTGGTGACACCCTGAGAGCGCGGGTCCGGGGGAAGTCAGGGTGCGCCCCCGATGTCCCCGAAGGTCCGGCGGAGCACTCTTGAGCCATGACGAACGACGTGCTCACCGAAGCCACCGCCAAGGTCAAGAAGCTCCGCCGCAGCCGGACCGACAGGATGGTCGCCGGTGTGTGCGGTGGCGCCGCACAGATGCTCGGCGTGGACGCCGCGCTGCTGCGCATCCTGCTCGTCGCCGCCACCCTCTTCGGCGTCGGCGCCGGCGCGATCCTCTACCTCGCCTGCTGGATCCTCGTGCCCGAAGCCGACTGACCCGAAGCCGACCGACCCGGAGCCGACCGACCCGGAGCCGAGCGGGTCAGCGCGGGTGCCCGGGCACGCCCGGCAGCGCCTGCCACGGCCGGGGCCCGGCGAGGGGCCGGTACTCGACGCCGAGCGCGTCGAGCCGCGGCAGGTGGTGCTCGGCCAGCCGGGCCAGGAACTCCGCCTCGTCCCGTTCGGCGGGGCTCCACACGACCTCGGCGAACGCGCACAGCCGGGGGAACGCGGCGTAGTCCAGGCGCCGCGGCGAGTCGAGGTGTTCGGTCCACAGGTTGGCCTGCGCCCCGAGCACCCGGTCCGCCGCCGCGGGCTCGTACCGGTAGACGTCCTCCAGCGTGGTGACGGTGCCGACGGGGATCGGCTCGTCCGGGTGGTCGGACTGCCGGTAGTCCAGGTAGACGTGCTCCTCGGGGCACATCACGACGTCGTGGCCGCGGTCCAGCGCGGTCAGGCCGGGTTCCTCGCCGCGCCACGACGCGACGATCGTGCGGGCCGGCAGCGGTCCGACGCCCAGCACCTCGTCCCACCCGAACGGCCGCCGGCCGCGCTGGTGCAGGTGTTGGGCGATGCGGCGGACGAACCGCCCGTCGCCACCCGCCGCCTCGTCGCCGCCCAGGCCGATCACCTCGGCCGGGAACACGTCCAGCAGCTCGTCGAACACCTGCCGGTAGAAGTCCACTGTGGACTCGTCGGCCCGGAGCACGTTCGGGTTGACGCCCCAGTCGGTCCACACGCCGCCGCCGGAGACCCCGAGCTCGGGGTAGGCCGCGATGGCCGCCTGGCTGTGCCCCGGCACGTCGACCTCGGGGACGACCGTGATCTGCCGCTGCGCCGCGTAGGCGACGACTTCCCGCAGGTCGTCCTGGGTGTAGTAGCCGCCGTGGGGCCGCCCGGCCAGGCCGCCGGACCGCCGGTCGCCGAACCGCGAGTCGGGCCGCCACCCGCCGACCTCGTGCAGCCGGGGGAAGCGCCGCGACTCGAACCGCCAGCCCTGGTCGTCGGTCAGGTGCAGGTGCAGCACGTTGAGCTTGTGCACGGCCAGCAGGTCGACGTAGCGCAGCAGGTCGTGCTTGGGCAGGAAGTGCCGCGCCACGTCCAGCATCACGCCGCGCCACGCGAACCGCGGGTGGTCCTCGACCTCGCACACCGGCAGCGCGACCGCACCCGGCGGCACGGCCCGGAACGCCGCCGGCCCGCTGAGCTGCCGCAACGTCTGCCGGGCGTAGAACTCGCCGGCGTCGTCGGACGCTCGGACCCGCACGCCCGCCGCCGACACCGACAGCCGGTAGCCCTCGGCGGGCCCGGCCACGCGCTCGACCTGGAACGTGCCGTCGAACGGCACCTCGCCGTCGCCCCGGGTGAACGACACGGGACGCGGAAGGATCACGACTTCACCGCCCCGGCCAGGCCGGCCACCAGCCGCCGCTGCACGAGGATGAAGAAGACCAGCACCGGGATCGTCATCACCGTCGATCCTGCCATGATCGCGCCCCAGTCGTTCTGGTCCGGTTTGACGAACACCTGCAGCGCCAGCGGCAGCGTCTGGTTCTCCGCCGCCGAGATGATGAACGTCTTGGCGAACAGGAAGTCGTTCCACGCGTGGATGAACGACAGCACGCTGGTCGCCACCAGACCGGGGGCGACCAGCGGGAACAGCACCTGCCACAGGAACCGGAAGCGGGACGCGCCGTCCAGCGTCGCCGCCTCCTCCAGCTCCACCGGCACGGCCGCGACGAACCCGCGCAGCATCCAGATCGCGAACGGCAGGCTGAACGCCAGGTGCACCAGCACCAGCGAGCCGAGGTGGTTGAGCCCGAAGACCGGCACCACGTCCCGCACCGACCGCATGACGAAGAACAGCGGGATGGTCAGCGCCTCGACCGGCACCATCTGCACCACCAGCAGCATGACCAGCAGGGTGGTGCGGCTGCGGAACCGGAACCGGGTCAGCGCGGTGGCGGCCAGGAACGAGATCAGCAGGCTCAGCGCCACCACCGCGACCGCCACCACGACGCTGTTGAGCAGGTAGCGGCCGAAGTTCTGCACGGTCAACGCGCGCACGAAGCTGTCGAGGGTGGGCGCGAGCGTCCACGGCCGCGGGTCGGTGGAGATCACCTCCGCCTCGGGCTTGAGCGCCGTGAGCACCATCCAGTACAGCGGGAACGCCACCACGGCCGCGACGACGACCACGACGCCCTCGGCGATGCCCCGCGACGCGCGCCGGTTCACAGCACCTCCCCGCTCCGCCGCAGCGCCCGCAGGTAGCCGAGGGTGATGAGCAGCAGCAGCACCGTCGTCACCACGCCGATGCTCGCGCCCAGCCCGTACTCCGAGGCGGCGAACGCCTGCTGGTAGGCGTAGACGTTGAGCACCAGGTTGCGGCCCGCGATGCCGCCGCCGTTGGTCATGATGTAGATCTGGGTGAACACCTTGAAGTCCCAGATGATCGACTGGATCGTGACGACGATCAGCAGCGGCCGCAGCAGCGGCAGGATCACCCGGGTCGCCGTCCTGACCGTGCTCGCGCCGTCCAGCGCGGCGGCTTCCAGCACCTCGCCCGGGATCGCCTTGATCCCCGCGTACAGGGTGACCATGACGAACGGGAACGAGCACCAGATCACCTGGGCGGCGACCAGCCCGAACGCCGTCCACTTCTCGTAGGTCCAGGACATGCCGGTGGTGCCGAGGACCTCGTTGACGAACCCGAAGTTGGCGTCGAACAGGAACAGCCAGATCGTGGACCCGGCCACCGCGGGCGTCGCCCACGCGCCCAGCGCGGCCAGGAACAACGTCATCCGCGCCCACGTGCGGACCCTGGTGGCCAGCACCGCGAGCGCGGCGCCGACCAGCAGGGTCCCGACCACGCAGGCCGCCGCGAACGCGACGGTCTGCCCGAGCACGGCCCAGAACCGGCTCTGCGACAGCAGGGTCGCGTAGTTGTCCAGGCCCAGGAAGGTCAGCGGCGCGCCGCCGCTGACCTGCTCCTGGCCGTAGTCGAACAGGGAGATCAGCACGAGCTGGTAGATCGGGTAGCCCATCAGCCCGACCAGCACCAGCAGTGCCGGGGCGAGGTAGGCGAACGCGATCCGCCCGTCACCCTTGGCGGTCCGCATCGTCATGCTCTTGTCCCTTGGTCGTCCGCTACGAGGCGAAGGCGGCGTTCATCTCGTCGGCCGCGGTCTTCGCCGCCTTGTCGAGGTCCTCGCCACCGGCGGCGACCTGCTGCAACAACGTCGGCAGCACGGCCTGGGCGTCGATCTTGGCCCAGTTCGGCGTGACCGGCACGAACCGCGTGCCCGCCTCCAGCGTCCTGATGAACGGCTCCAGCACCGGGTTGGCCTCGGCGACCTCCGCCTGCACGTCGCCGAACGTGGGCAGGTTGCCCATCCCCTCGAACATCTTGCGCTGGTACTGCTTGCCGGCCAGCAGCCGGACGAACTCGGTGGCCAGCGTCTTGCGCTCGCTGCCCTTCATCACGCCGAGCAGGTTGCCGCCCGCGAACGCGGGTGCGATCTCGCCCGCCTTCTTGCCGGGCAGCGGCACGACCGCGTACTTGCCCGCGGCGGTGGAGGCGTCGACGGACTTGCGGTTGAAGTCGCCGCCGATGACCATCGCCGCCTTGCCCGCGCGGAACGCCTCGACGCTGGCGTCGCCGCCGTTGCCCGCGCACTGGGAGGGCGGGCAGATGTCGTCCGCGATCAGCTCGGTGTACTGGCGCAGGCCCGCCTTGGACTCGGGGCTGTCGATCGCGGCCACGTACTTGTCACCGTCCTTGCGGGCGATGTCGCCGCCGTTGGCCCACACGAACGGCATCGCGCCGTAGGTGTACTTGCCGCCCGCGGAGATGCCGAGCAGATCGGGCTTGGCGGCCCGGATCTTCCGGGCCAGCGGCGCGATCTCGTCCAACGTGGCCGGCGGCTGGAGGTTCAGCTCCTGGAAGACGTCGGTGCGGTAGTAGAGCGCGCGCACGCCGACGAACCACGGAACGCCGTATACCTTGCCGTCCACCTTTCCGGTGTCCAGCACGGCGGGCAGCAGGTCCTTGGCCTCGTCCCAGCCGCCGAGGTCGAGCTCGGCGAACCCGCCGCCCGCGACGTAGCCCGCCAGGTCGGTGTTGCCGAACTCGGCCACGTCGGGCGCGCTGCGCGGGTCGCTGAACGCGGCCTTGAACCGCTCGGCGCGGGTCTGAACCTGGATGTACTGCACCTCGACCGTGACGCCGCCGTGCGCGTTCTGGAACTCCGAGATCGCTTCCTGGACCACGGCCTCCTTCGGGCCGTGGTTGACCTCGTCGAACAGCCAGACCCGGAGGTGGCCCGTCTGCTCGTCCGTGCCGGTGCCCGTGACGGGGCCGGACTGGACCGGGGTGCACCCGGCCAGCACGGCGACGCCGACGGCGGCTGCTGTCAGTGCGAACCGCATCCTCGCCACCTCTTCTCGCAACGTTGCGCAATATGCAACAGCTATTTCAAGGGAAGCAACGGGGATGCTAATGTCCGCGACGGCAAACGGTCTAGACCAGATCCGCCCAGGTCCGGACCGCGGCGGCGGAGACCGGGGCGTCCCAGCCGCCCGGCCGGACCGCGCCACCGACGTGGAACCCGGTGACGCCGACCGCCTTCAGCGCCGGGACGTGCCCGGCCCGCAACCCACCGCCGACCAGCAGCCGCACCGCGCCCTGCCGTGCGGCCAACCGCTCCAGCACGGCGAAGCCGTCCGCGACGCCGCGCGGGCTGCCGGCCGCGAGCACCGTGTCGCACCCCAGTCCCCCGACCACCGTCCACGCTGCCTCGGGATCGGCCGCGTTGTCCAGCGCCCGGTGGAAGGTCCACGCGCACCCGTCCAGCTCCGCGACGAGCGCCGCGCACGCCGCCTCGTCCACCCACCCGGCGGCGTCGAGGAAGCCGAGCACGAACTCCGACGCCCCCGCCTCGCGCAGCGCCGCCGCGTCCCGCCGGAGCCGGTCCAGGTCGCCGGGTGCGAAGCCGGGCGCGTCGCGGAGCATGACCCGGACCGGCAGATCGGTCGCGGAGAGCACGTCCCGCAGCACGGCGACCGGCGGCGTCAGCCCGTCCGCGGCCATGTCGACGGTGAGTTCCAGCCGGTGCGCGCCACCGTCCTGCGCGGCTTCGGCGTCGGTGGCGTCCAGTGCGATGACCTCGAGCATGGTCTAGACCATAACGCCCGGTGGCTCGGGAACGACCCGAGTGAACTGTTAAAGCGAGCCGATGTATCTCGCGTAGAACTACTCACTCCTTATCTGATGACCGGTCCTCAACCCCGACTGAGGAGGCCACATGAGCGCCAATCCGCCTGGCGTCGACGAGCTGGATCCCGAGGAGCTGGAGAGGCAGTTCGCCGAGGAGCCGGTCGACGAGCTGGACCTGCACGACGAGCTGGACGACCTGCCGCCGGTGACGCCGACGGGCCACCACCAGACGCACAGCGTCCCGGTGGACACCGACGGCACGCCGGTGACCGGCAGCTGAGAGCCGCTGGGGGGAAGGGGGAAGGCGGTCGTCGGTCGGCTTCGAGGGGTGCCGATCGGGGGTTCGCCTGCGAAATGGGGGGGAGGGCGGTCCGCGGTGCGAGGGGGGCACCGCGGACCGCCGCCGCGCCGGTGACGGCGAACGTGTGTGACGATCAGCTTCGGCTGGGGGACGCCGAGAAGGAGGTGACGACGTGGGAGAACTGCGCACGGCCGGTGAGCGCCCACCGTGGGAGGGGCTGGACGGCACGGACCGGCACGCGGCTTGCGTCGTCGCCGCGCGCGACGGCGACCGCAGGGCGCTGGACGTGCTGGTCGCCGACCTCACCCCACTGGTGTGGCACGTCGCCCGGGGGCACGGGCTGGACCGCAGCACCGCCGAGGACGTGGTGCAGACGGTCTGGCTCGCGCTGCTGCGGCACCTCGACCGGCTGGTCGAGCCGCGGGCTCTGGCCGGGTGGCTCGTCGTCGCGACGCGCCGCGAGGCCCAACGGACCTGGACACCGGCTCGCCGTGAAGCGGCGCTGAGCGACGAGCTGGCGGAACAACTGGAGAGCGAGTACGGCCTGCCCGAGGACGCCGCCCTGGTCGACGACCGGGACCACCGGCTGTGGCGGGCTTTCGGCCGACTGTCGCAGAAGTGCCAGGAACTTCTGCGGCTCACCGTGCTGGCCGGCCGGGCGGAGTACCGCGCGGTCGCCGAAGCACTGTCCATGCCACGCGGCAGCATCGGCCCCACCCGGGGTCGGTGCCTGACCATGTTGCGCACACATCTCGACGCGGAAGGAGGATCGCGGTGAACGACATCGACCCGCGCGATGACCGCAGAGGCCAAGAGGACACCGCTGTCCTCACGGAACTGAACCGCCTGGTGTACGAGTTGGACGCGCCCCCGGCGGGGCTCGTCGAACGCATCCAGTTCGCGGTGGCGCTGGAGAACCTGGACGTCGAGGTGGCCCGGTGGGAACGTGCCGGTTCCTTCGCCGGGGTGCGCGGCGGCAGCCCCGGCACCATCACGTTCACGGTGGACAACCTGACGCTGATGGTGAACTTCACGTCCATCGGCGCGCGGCACCGCATCGACGGCTGGCTCGTACCCGCCGGTGAGCACACCGTCGAGGTGCGGGTGGCCGAGCACGAGTCGAGCACCACCAAGGCCGACGACGGCGGCCGGTTCGTGCTGTCCGACGTGCCCGCGGGCACCACGCAGATCGTGGTGCACCTGGTCGACTCCCGGGGCGAGCCGGGGCGGACCGTGGTGACGCCGACGATCATGTTGTAACCGATCGACCACTCACCGAGAGTGACCCGTTCGGCTCACGGACAGCATCCGCAAGACGGCTTCTCGGACACGTTCCGTGTGCTGGCATTAAGGACGTGTCCGTGCCTCGTTCCGCCCTGCCGGTCTCCACCGCATCGTCGAACGGTGTCGAGGTAGCGGCCGACCTGCACAAACAGGCTTTCCGGGCGGCGTCGCGCGGCCGTCCGGCGGACGCGGTGACGCTCCTGCGCCGCGCGTTGCGCGCACTGCCGGTGATGTCGCCGACCGTCGAAGCCACCACGGTCCGCATCCGGATCCTGATCACGTTGTCGTACGGCGAGGCGGAGACGGAGTCGGTCGAGGGCGGACTGGCGCACCTGCGGACGGCGGCCGGGTTGATCGACGGGCTGCCCGAGGGGCCGGACGCGGTCGGCCTGCGCGCGATCGTGAAGGACCAGCAGGCCCTGATCCTGCACCGGGCCGGCCGCACGGCCGAGGCCATCGCCCTGTACGACGAGTCCGTGCGCCAACTGGAAGCCGGGTGGGCGTCCGGGGCGGTCGGCGCGGCGACCCTGGCCACGGCCCTGATGAACCGGGGTCTGACCACCATCGCGTTCGGCCTGCCGGAGGCGGCGGAGCGGGACATGCGCCGCGCGATCGAGCTGGCCGAGGCCGACGACCTGCCGCTGCTGAAGGCGAAGGCGCTGGGCAACCTGGGCGACATCGCCCACCTGACGGGTGACGTGCCCCGTTCGCTGGCCTACCACGAGCAGGCCGAGCGCGTGTTCCGCCTGCTCGCGCCCGACCTCGTGCCGCGGACCAGGATCGACCGGGCGCGCGTGATGCTGGCCGCCGGCCTGGCCGACGAGGCCGCCAGGCACCTGGACGAGGCCTTGGTCGTGCTGCGGCGCCGCCGGGTCGGCCAGGACCTCGCCGAAGCCGAACTGGCCCGCGCCGCCGCCGCCCTGCTGCAAGGCGACCCGACCACCGCCCACCACCTGGCCGACCAAGCCCAACGCCGCTTCCGCCGCCGCGGCAGCAAGTCGTGGGCCGAACTGGCCGCCCTGATGCGCATGCGCGCCGACTTCACCACCGCCACCACCTCGACCCCCGCCGGTCACATCCTCTCGCCCGCCTCCCCACCCACCACCGAGCGCGCTCCACAACCCCCGACCGCGCTCCCGTCCCTCACCATCCCCACCACCGCAATCCCCTCCCCCGCCGGCCCCACCACCGCCCTCAGCAGCGCACCCAGCACCTCCGGCACCGAGCGCGCCCCAGCAACCGCGCTCCCGGCCTCCGGCGCGGAACCGACCAGACCCGCCGCACCCGCGATCCCGTCCGCCGCCGGCCCGGAGCCGGTCGACCCCACCGCACCTCTCGTCCCGGCTCAGGGCCGTCCCGCGGCGTCACCGACAGCCCCGGCGCGGGTATCGGCGCGGCTCAGCCCGTCCCGCGCGACCCGGCTGGCCGAGCGGCTGACCGCGGTCGGGCTGACCGACGAGGCCGCCGTCGCGAGGCTGCTCGCGGTGCGGATGGCGATCCGGCGCGGCGACCTCCCTTCCGCCCGCGCGCTGCTGGCCGAGGTCCCGCCACCGGGCCCCATCACGCCGATCGACCACCGGATGCTGCTGCGGCTGTGCCGCGCCGAGCTGGCCGTGGCCGAGGGCGAACCGGGGTCGGCGTTGCGCGAAGCCGAGGAGGGCCTGGCCGAGCTGGGCCGCGTCCGCGACCGGATGGGCGGTCTCGACCTGCTGTGCGGCACCGCCGTGCACGGGCGTGAGCTGGGCGAACTCGCCGTCGGGCTGGTGCTGGACCACGACGGCGACGCGGAGGCGGCGTTCGACTGGCTGGAGCGGACGCGGGCGCAGGTGTACCGGTACGAGCCGTTGCCGGCGATCGACGACCCGGTGCTGGCGCGGCGGGTGGCGCAGTCGCGCTCGTTGACGCGGGCGGTGCAGCAGGCGCGGTTGGACGGCCGGCCGGTGGCGGAGCTGGAGGAGCGGCTGGACGAGCTGCAGCGCGAGGTGGCACGGCTCGGGTGGCACACGAGCGTGTGGGGCCGGCCGCGGCCGGTGTGCCGGGTGGCCGACGTGCACCCCGTGTTGAGTGATCGCGCGATGGTGAGCTTCGTGACGCACGGTGACGTGCTGTCGGCGGTGGTGCTGGTGGCGGGCGAGGCGACGTTGGTGCGGCTCGGGCGTGCGGCCGGGGTGTTCGAGTCGGCGCGGGAGTTGCACGCGGACGTGGACGCGCTCGGCCCGGACCACCTGTCGCCGCTGCTCGCGGCGGCGGTGAGGGCGTCGGCGGCGCGGCGGGCCGAGCGGTTGGACGAGGCGTTGATCGGGCCGTTGGCCGGGTTGATCGGCGAGCGCGAGCTGGTCGTCGTGCCGACCGGTGACCTGTACGCGGTGCCGTGGAACGCCCTGCCGTCCCTGCACGGCCGCCCGATCGTGGTAGCCCCTTCGGCGACCGCGTGGTTGAACGCGCTGTCGACCCGGACGTCTGCGCGGCGCGTGGTGCTGGTGGCCGGGCCGAACCTGCCGGAGGTCGTCGGCGAGGTGAGCGACCTCCGCGGGACGTACCCCGATTCAGTGACGGCGGAAGCGGTGAGTGACGTGCTGGCGTCGTTGAACGGCGCTCGGTTGGCCCACATCGCGGCGCACGGCGAGCACGTCGCCGACAACGCCCTGTTCTCCCGCCTGGAACTGGTCGACGGGCCGCTGTTCGCCCATGAGACCGCCCGCCTCCCCGTCGCGCCCGAACGAGTGATCCTGGCCGCGTGCTCGCTGGCGCTGAGTCACATCCGGCCGGGCGACGAAGCCCTGGGCTTCGCCGGCGCGCTGCTGGCGAGCGGCTCGCGCACCGTCGTCGCCGCCGTGAACCAGGTGGGCGACCGGGCCGCCGCCCTGGCGATGGGGACGTTCCACAAACTCCTGTCGGACGGCAAACCGCTGTCCCACGCCCTCGCCGAAGCCACTGCGGCGGACCCGTTGCGTCGCCCATTCGTGTGTTTTGGCGCCTGAACTTTGTGCAACCACCACCCCACACGTCCGAGCGAATTCCCGATCCCTAAAAGGTTCCCGACAACGCCCACGCCTGACTCACCGCAACCGTGTGCGTGGCGAATCCCGACTCGGTCGCGACGTGCAGCAGGAAGCCCGTCGGCTCGGCCAGATGTCCGGTCTGCCGGTCGGCGCGCAGGGTCAACGACGTCTGGCGGTACGTGCTCGGCGCGACGGACACCACCGTTCCCGCGAACGGCACGCTGATCGCCCGGTGCACGTGCCCGGCCAGCACCCGGGCGACGTTGCCGTGCTTCCCGAGCACTTCACCCAACGCCGGCCCGTCCTCCAGCCGCATGCCGTCGAGCAACGGAATCCCGACCGCCACCGGCGGGTGGTGCAGGCAGACGAAGGCCGGCACGTCGGGCCGCCGCCCGAGCACGTCGTCGAGCCACGCCAACTGCTCTTCGCCGACCAACCCGGCCGGCCCGTCCGGCCGCCAGGAATCCAACGCCACCACCGTGAACCCCTCGTGGTCGACCGCGTAGTGCGCGGATTCCCCACCACCGAGCAACCCGGTCCCCCGGAACACCTCGACCAACGCCGCCGGATCGTCGTGGTTGCCGGTCACCAGGTGCAGGGGCAGCGGGAACGCCCCCACCAACTCCCGCAACTGCGCATAGGCCTCGACCCGACCGTGCTCGACCAGGTCCCCGGTGATCACCACGCAATCCGGCCGCGGATCCACCGCCAACACCCTGCCCAACGCCAACCGCAACAACGCCGCCGGCTCAGCCGCCAACGCATCGGTCCGCAAGTGCGGGTCGCTCAGGTGCGCGATGAGCACGTGCCCACTCCAGTCCTCGACGCCAACCACCAACCCGTCCAGCGTGGCCGCACGCACTCCGCCAGTCGACCGAAATCCCACCCCGCCGCTCTTGCCGCCCCGGCTACCACCGACCCCGCACCCAGCCACGGCTGCGCCCCCGGCGCCACAACGATCCCCGCCGCCCCTGCCGACTCGCACAGCGCCCGCAGCGGCAGCGATGCGCCGGCAGCCGAACGCGGTGCCGGTGTTCCGCGGCGGCCGACAACCCACGGGATGGGGCGGGTGGTTGAGGGGCGCCGTCTCGTTCTAACCGAGGGGCGGTAACAGCGTTTCCGTACATGTGCGGGCGAATCTCACCCGATCGTGTTCGGCGAGATCCTTTCGCCGCAGGTCAGAACGGTGAAGGGCCCGGTTCACCAGTGGTGAACCGGGCCCTTCGCGACTTCAGCCGATCGGCCTTCGGTCAGATGACCTGGCCGATCAGAAGTCCATGCCGCCGGCGTCCGGGACGGCCGGGGCGGCGCCCGCCTTCTCCGGCTTGTCCGCGACCACGGCCTCCGTGGTCAGGAACAGGGCGGCGATCGACGCGGCGTTCTGCAGCGCCGAGCGGGTGACCTTGGTCGGGTCCGGCACGCCGGCCGCCAGCAGGTCCTCGTACACGCCGGTCGCGGCGTTGAGGCCGTGGCCCACGGGGAGACCCTTGACCTTCTCCACCACGACGCCGCCCTCGAGGCCGGCGTTGACGGCGATCTGCTTCAACGGCGCCTCGACGGCGACCTTGACGATGTTGGCGCCGGTCGCCTCGTCGCCCTCGAGGTTCAGGCCCTCGAACGCGATCTCGGCGGCCTGGAGCAGCGCGACGCCACCACCGGCGACGATGCCCTCCTCGACGGCGGCCTTCGCGTTGCGCACCGCGTCCTCGATGCGGTGCTTGCGCTCCTTCAGCTCCACCTCGGTGGCGGCACCGGCCTTGATCACCGCGACACCGCCGGCGAGCTTCGCCAGGCGCTCCTGCAGCTTCTCGCGGTCGTAGTCGGAGTCCGACTTCTCGATCTCGGCGCGGATCTGGTTGACGCGACCCTGGATCTGCTCGGCGTCACCAGCGCCCTCGACGACCGTGGTCTCGTCCTTGGTCACGACGACCTTGCGCGCCTTGCCCAGCAGCGACAGGTCGGCGTTCTCCAGCTTGAGGCCGACGTCCTCGGTGATGACCTGGCCACCGGTGAGGATCGCGATGTCCTGCAGGATCGCCTTGCGGCGGTCGCCGAAGCCGGGCGCCTTCACGGCGACGGACTTGAACGTGCCGCGGATCTTGTTGACGACCAGCGTGGCCAGGGCCTCGCCCTCGACGTCCTCGGAGATGATCAGCAGCGGCTTGCCGCCCTGCATGACCTTCTCCAGCAGCGGGAGCAGGTCCTTCACCGACGAGATCTTCGAGCCGTAGAGCAGGATGTACGGGTCCTCGAGGACCGCTTCCTGGCGCTCGGGGTCGGTCACGAAGTAACCGGAGATGTAGCCCTTGTCGAAGCGCATGCCCTCGGTGAGCTCGAGCTCGAGCCCGAGAGCGTTGCTCTCCTCGACGGTGATGACGCCTTCCTTGCCGACCTTGTCCATGGCCTCGGCGATGAGCTCGCCGATGGTCGAGTCGCCCGCGGAGATGGACGCCGTGGCGGCGATCTGCTCCTTGGTCTCGACCTCCTTGGCGGTCTTCAGCAGCTGCTCGGTCACGGCCTCGACGGCCTTCTCGATGCCGCGCTTGAGGCCGAGCGGGTTGGCGCCCGCGGCCACGTTGCGCAGACCCTCGCGGACCAGAGCCTGGGCGAGCACGGTGGCGGTCGTGGTGCCGTCACCCGCGACGTCGTCCGTCTTCTTCGCCACTTCCTTGACGAGCTCGGCCCCGATCTTCTCCCACGGGTCCTCGAGCTCGATCTCCTTGGCGATGGAGACGCCGTCGTTGGTGATGGTCGGCGCGCCCCACTTCTTCTCGAGCACGACGTTGCGGCCCTTGGGGCCGAGCGTCACCTTGACGGCGTCGGCGAGAATGTTCATGCCACGCTCGAGACCGCGGCGGGCATCCTCGTCGAACGCGATCATCTTGGCCATTGCGGTGTGTTCCTCCGCCTGATTACGAATGGGGCCACTGGGGGCTCGCGCCCACAGCGGAACACGGTGCTTCGGCCAGGATTCGGTGCCCGCGACGGACGACCTGCCCCCAGGGGGGACGGGCCTCACCGTCCTAGCCTGCGTGTTGGCACTCAGGTGTTCCGAGTGCCAACACCGTGTTTAGCACTCGACGGGGGAGAGTGCAAGAAGAGCTGGTCAGCGGGACGTGCGCACGGGCACGCTGGTGGGCAGCGGTTTGCCGCTGGTCGTGCCCCCGACCTCGATGGACTGGCTGGCGCCGCCGCTGCCACCCTGTCGCGGAGGTTCATCCTTCGGCGTGAGGATCACCACGAGGATGACGATGAGCACGATCGCCACCGCGCCCGCGACCACGGGCGCGAACCACGCGGGCCGGGACTTGCCGGTGGTGGTGAACGCGCTGGCGCCGACCTGGGCGGGTGGGCGCAGCCGCACGGGGTCCTGCAGGAACCCGGGTTGTTGCTGCTGGTAGGGCGGCCGGTACTGGCCCGGCTGCGGCTGTTGCTGCTGCGCCACGGGCACGCCGCCGGTCTGCGGCCCCATCGGCACGGGCCCGGAGTCGGCGCGGCGCGGCGGCGGCGAGCCCTGGACCGCGCCGGACAACGCCGCCCGCGCCGCGGCGATCAGCTCGACGCACGAGCCGTACCGCTGGTTGGGGTCCTTGGCGGTGCCCTTGCGCAGCACGTCGTCGATCGCGGGCGGCAGCGACACCATCGAGGTCAACGACGGGATCTCCGCGCCGAGGTGGCCCTGGATGACGTCCTGCACGCCACCCTGGAACGGCGGCCGGCCGGACAGGCACGCGAACACCATGCACGCGAGCGCGTACTGGTCGGTGCGGCCGTCGAGCGGTTCGCCGCGCAGGTGCTCGGGCGCGGCGTAGGTGGGTGAGCCGAGGAAGTCGCCGGTGCGGGTGCGGTGCCCGGTGGCGCCGCGCCGGGTCAGGCCGAAGTCGGCCAGGTAGACGTGCTCCCCCGCGGCTTCCTTGGTGGTGACCAGCACGTTCGCCGGTTTGACGTCGAGGTGGACGAGCCCCTTGCCGTGCAGCATGTCGAGCGCTTCGGCGACCTGGCCGAGCAGCGCGAGGGTGCGCGCGGGCGAGAGCGGGCCGTCCTTGATGTGCGAGGCGAGGTCCTGGCCGTCGACCAGCCGCATGGCGATGTAGAGCAGCCCGTCGACCTCGTCGAAGTCGTAGAGCGGCACGATGTTGGCGTGGTCGATCGCCGAGGTGTTGCGCGCCTCGTCGACGAACCGCTCCCGGAACTCCGCGTCGGCGGTGAGGTGCTCGCCGATGACCTTCAGCGCGACCTTGCGACCGAGCCTGACGTCCGTGGCCTTGTAGGTCACGCTCATGCCACCGCGGCCGAGCACCCCGTCGATCCGGTAGTGGCCCAGCCGTCGCCCGCTCAGGTCCTCCGACACGCGACGGAGCCTAACGTCCGCGTACAGGGGGCCACAGGGGGTTCCCGCCAAACGGACCAGGGGAAGGCGGCCCGACCCGCCGCGTGGCGGGTCGGGCGGAGGTCACGATGCCTTCCGCACGTCCGATGCCTGGCTGCGGCCGTCACGCCCCGCCTGGATCTCGAACTCCACGCGGTCGCCCTCGGCCAGCGTCCGGAAGCCTTCCATCTGGATCGCCGAGTAGTGCACGAACACATCCGGCCCGCCGTCGGCCGCGATGAATCCGTAGCCCTTCTCCGAGTTGAACCACTTGACCGTGCCGACAGCCAAGACGTCCTCCTTCGAGAAATACCTTGAGCAAACCGCCACGCTAGAGGCACGAGGGGGTTCGCCGATACCTCCTTATGGAGTCATGAGCGGACGCTGAATCCGTTGTCGCGCAACCAACTGACGAGTCCGCGCGGGCTGCGGGTCCGGGTGAGCACGAGACCGGGTCCGGCGAAGTCCAGGACGAGCCCTTCGCCATTCCGCACGGATTGGGGCGCGTCCGGGGAAACGGCCCGCAGCCGGCACTGCACGGTGTCGGCGAACGCCACGACGTGGCCGCTCGCGACGGTGACCAGCTCGCCGGGTTCGAGGGTGACCACGTCGAGCGTGCCGTAGCAGCTGAGCACGACCGGGCCGGTGCCGAAGGCGTAGGCCAGGAAGCCGTGGTCGCCGCCGTGCAGCGCGCGCACGGGCGGCGCGGCCGGGTCGAGGTGGGCGGTGGCGGCGCAGGCGAGCCAGCTGTCGCGGGCGACGCACCAGCCGGTGGTGGTGTCGAGGTCGAGCACGTGCAGGTCCCCGGGCAGGGGTGGCGCGACGTCCACCCAGCCGCCTTCGGGGCCCGCGGTGCACCGGGCGGCGTGGACGCCGGGCGACTTGGTGCGGCCGTCGACGGCGACGCCGTAGCTGGTCGCGAGCACGGCGGAGCGCTCGACCACCACCGGCTCACCGGGTGCCAGGACGAGTCGTGCCACCCCGAAGGTGGGGGTGTGGCGGGTCCGGACCTGCAACTTTCCCCCTGTCGTGATCAGCCGGTTGGAGCAGTCTGCCACGGGCGCGGCAGGATGTGGCGCGTGTCGAACGCGCTGACCCGAGTCGCTGATCACAAGGCCCGCGTCGCCGGGTTGGTCGGAATGATGCCCGTGGTGGACCTGCCGGTGGCCGACTGCCTGGGTCTGGTGCTGGCGGAGGACGTGGTCGCGGGGGTGCCGCTGCCGCCGTTCGACAACTCGGCGATGGACGGTTACGCGGTCCGCGCGGCCGACGTGGCGGCGGTGCCGGTCCGGTTGCCGGTGGTGGAGGACATCCCGGCGGGCCGGACGGCGGTGGGGCCGTTGGCGCCGGGCACGGCGCACCGGATCATGACGGGCGCGCCGGTGCCGTCGGGCGCGGACGCCGTGGTGCAGGTGGAGTGGACCGACGGCGGCACGTCGGAGGTGCGGGTCGACCGGCCGGTGGTGGTGGGTCAGAACGTGCGGAAGATGGCCGACGACGTGGCCGTGGGCACCACGGTGCTGGACGCGGGCGTGGTGCTCGGTCCGGCGCAGCTCGGGTTGGCGGCGGCGCTGGGGTTCGGGTCGCTGCCGGTGCGGCGCAGGCCGCGGGTGCTGGTGCTGTCGACGGGGTCGGAGCTGGTGGGGCCCGGGGTGGCGCTGGAGCCGGGGCAGATCTACGAGTCGAACGGCGTGATGCTGGCCGCGGCGGTGCGCGAGGCGGGCGGCGAGGCGGAGCTGCTGCGGTTCGTGCCCGACGACGTCGAGCAGTTCCACGCGGCGATCGCGCCCCGGTTGGGGTCGGTGGACCTGCTGCTGACGTCGGGTGGCGTGAGCGCGGGCGCGTACGAGGTGGTGAAGGACGCGTTCACCGGGCGCGGGGTGGAGTTCACGAAGGTCGCGATGCAGCCGGGCGGGCCGCAGGGCGCGGGCCGCTACCAGGGGGTGGCGGTGGCGACGCTGCCCGGGAACCCGGTGAGCGCGCAGGTGTCGTTCGAGGTGTTCATCCGGCCGGCGCTGCGGGCGGCGATGGGGTTCGCGCAGGTGGAGCGGCCGGTGGCGACGGCCACGTTGAGCGCGCCGGTGACGTCGCCGGCGGGGCGCACGCAGTTCCGGCGCGGCGCGTACGACCCGGAGTCGGGGCGGGTGGTGACGCCCGTGGGCGGGCCGGGGTCGCACCTGCTGTCGGCGTTGGCGATCAGCAACTGCCTGATCGAGGTGCCGGAGGACGTCACGGAGCTCGCGGCGGGCGCCCGGGTCGCCGTCCGCCTCTTGCACGGAGAGTGACATCGGGTTGACCGTCCGACATTGAAGGCGGGTGTGACGCGGCTTACACTTGGGATGATCGGAGCTCCGGCCGGTCCGTGCGTTCGTCGGGGGACGCACGGGCGGGCCGGACGCGCTCCGGCGCAAACGCGTAGCGTGTGGCGGGCCGGAAGCACTGCCCTGACACGGAAGAGCCATGACCGTCGATCGCGACAAGCACAGTGGTGCCGTCTCCCACTTCCTCGAGCTCGCCCGGGGGATCGTCCCCCCGATGCACCCCGCGGGCCGTCCCTTCGTCGCGGGCGCTGCCGTCGCGACACTGCTGCTGCGCCGGTACTCCAAGCGCGCCGGTGTCGTCGGAGGCCTGCTGACCGCGTGGGTCGCGTGGTTCTTCCGCGAACCCAAGCGCACCACGCCCACCCGCCCCGACCTCGCGGTCGCGCCCGCCGACGGCACCGTGTCGCACGTGGTCGAGGCCGTGCCGCCGCACGAGCTCGGGCTCGGTTCCGCGCCGATGACGCGGATCAGCGTGTTCCTGTCGGTGTTCGACGTGCACGTGCAGCGCGTGCCCGTGACCGGCCTGGTGCGGCAGGTGTCGTACCGGCCCGGCAAGTTCCTGTCCGCCGACCTGGACAAGGCCAGCGAGGACAACGAGCGCAACACGGTGTGGCTGACCACGCCGTCCGGGCACGACGTGGTGGTCGTGCAGATCGCGGGCCTGGTGGCGCGGCGGATCGTGTGCGAGGTCGCCGAGGGCGACAAGGTCGCGGTCGGGCAGACCTACGGCCTGATCCGGTTCGGCTCGCGGGTCGACCTGTACGTGCCGACCGGCAGCCGCGTGCTGGTGGAAGCCGGGCAGCGCACGATCGGCGGCGAGACCGTGCTCGCCGAGCTGCCCCCGTCCTCGTCGGAGGGCTGAGCCGATGGCTCCCAGCGGGCCGGGGATCAGGCTGCTGCCCAACGCCATCACGGTCCTCGCGATGTGCGCGGGGCTGTCGGCCGTGCACTTCGCGATCATCGGGATGTACGGGGCCGCGATCGGGTCCATCGCGGCGGCGGCCGTGTTCGACGGTTTGGACGGGCGGATCGCCCGGCTGCTCGACGCGACCAGCAAGATGGGCGCCGAGCTGGACTCGCTGGCCGACGCGATCTCGTTCGGCGTCGCGCCCGCGCTGGTGATCTACGTGTGGAAGTTCGACCCGGGTCGCGAGGGCTGGGTCGTCGCGTTGATCTTCGCGGTGTGCATGGTGCTGCGGTTGGCGCGGTTCAACACGTTGCTGGAGGTCGAGCAGCCACCGTTCGCGAAGGAGTTCTTCGTCGGCGTGCCCGCGCCGGCCGGCGGCCTGTTGCTGCTGCTGCCGTTGATCGTGGACGAGCAGCTGGGCCGGTCGGGGTGGTGGTCGGGTTCGGCGGTCGTGGCCGCGTGGACGGTCGGGATCGCGTTGCTGCTGGTGAGCCGGATCCCGACGCTGTCGGTGAAGACCATCAAGGTGCCGCCGCGCTTCGTCGCGCCGCTGCTGGTGCTGGTCGGCCTGCTGGCGGCGGCCGTCATCACGTTCCCGCTGGTGGCGTTGATCGCGGCGATGCTCGTGTACCTGGCGCACCTGCCGTACTCGGTGCGGCGGTACCGGTGGCTGGCGAAGCACCCGGAGGCGTGGTCGGTGCCGGCGGCGGATCGGCGGGCGATCAAGCGGGCGCACGGCGTGGCGGCGCGGCGGTTGGGGTTGCGGCAGCCGTTGGGTGGCCGGGTGGCGGGAGCGGCGATGCGTGCCGTGCGGCGGCCTCGGCGGACTGTCGATCCAACGCAGGTGGCGGCGGAGACGAACGGTCAGGCGAGGCCGGGCAAGCGGCGGGGGTGGCGGCAGATCGGCTTGCGCCGGCATGATCGGCCGTAGGTCGGTGCACCGGCTCTGACCTGCTGTTACGTGCGGTGACTCCGTGCACGATCGGGTGATCTTCGGTCCGATCATGAATGGAAACGCCGTTATCGGGATGCTCGGACGTCGGTTGGAACAACGAGGCCGGCAACCAACCCCCACTCGCCCCGACCACCCCCGGTGGCCACGAGCAGCGGCGTGGCGGTGGCCATTGCCGGTGGGTGCTCGGCCGACTGGCCGGCGGCGGTGACCATCGACGGTCGGCAACGGGCCGGCCGTGGCGGTGACCGTTGGCCGTTCGCGGCGCGGTGGCCGGCGGCGGTGGGCGTCAGCGTCACGCGGGGAACAGCCGGCGCCCCGCAGAGCGGCAGCGCCCCCGGCGTCGCCCGCGGCTGCCGCACCTGTGATCGTCCGCAGCAGCCCGGACTCCGCAGCAGCCCCGGACCCGCAGCCGCTCCCGCAGTCCTGTCCCCCGTGGCCGGCACGCGAGCCGTGGGGCCCTGGCCGGTTGTCGCCCGGGCCCCTCGTCGCGGCTAGTCCTCGTCGTCGGCGAACGGGTCTTCGGAGGTCGCCGGGTCCCACGACAGGCCCGGCACGCCCCAGCCGTTGGCCTTCAGCATCTTCTTCGCGGCCCGCTTGTGCCGCCCCACCAGCCGGTCGAGGTAGATCACGCCGTTGAGGTGATCGGTCTCGTGCTGCAGGCACCGCGCGAAGAACCCGGTGCCCTCGACCTCGACGGGCTTGCCGTCGCCGTCGAACCCGGTCACCTTCGCCCACGTCGCCCGCCCCGTCGGGTACGACTCGCCCGGGGCCGACAGGCAGCCCTCGAAGTCGTCGTCCGGGTCCGGCATCCCCAGGGGGACCTCGGAGGTCTCCAGCACCGGGTTCACCACGACGCCGCGGTGTCGCACGCCCTCGTCGTCCGGGCAGTCGTAGACGAACAGCCGCAGGTCGATCCCGATCTGGTTGGCCGCCAGGCCGACACCGTGCGCCGCCGCCATCGTCTCGTACATGTCGTCGATCAACGTGCGCAGCGACTCGTCGAACACCTCGACCGGGCGGGTCGGGTTGTGGAGCACGGGATCTCCGGCGATCCGGATCGGGTGAACTGCCATGGCGTGCAGCCTAACGGCGCGTCGATCGGGACGCGCCGACCGATGAGCCGACCCACACCAAGATCACGTGATGTAATGGCACCCACGCACGGGACACGGCTGAGGAGCCAGATGGACGCCGCAGAGGCACTGGCGCCGGCGGAGGGGCCGGACGACGGTTTGAACGACCGGGAGCGCGAGATCCTGGCCTTCGAACGCCAGTGGTGGAAGTACGCGGGTGCGAAGGAACAGGCCGTCCGGGAGCTGTTCGACATGTCCGCGACGCGCTACTACCAGCTGCTCAACGCGTTGATCGAGAAGGAAGAGGCGTTGGCCGCCGATCCGATGCTGATCAAGAGACTGCGCAGGTCCCGCTCCGGCAGGCAACGCGCCCGCGCGGCGAAGCGGCTGGGCGTCGAGCGCCGATGACGAACCCGGAACAGCCGGCGGGCCCCGCGCACCCCGCACGCGCCGCGGGCTACGCGCTGCTCGGCGTGGCCGTCATCGCCCTGGTGATCGGCTTGGTCAGCCTGTTCACCGGCGGCCCGGACGACGAACCGCCGGCCGCGCAGTCGACCCCGCCGTCGACGACCTCGGGCACGTCCGACAGCTCCGGCACCCCGACCGGCGAGGCGACCACGACCCCGTCGCAGCCGCAAGCGCCGTCGTCGGAGACCTCGGCGGCGTCACCGCCCGGCACGACCGCCGCGCCGACGCCGTCCGCGAACGCCGGTGCCACCACGACGGAAACGCCGCCGCCACCGGTGACCACGACGCCGAAGGTGCCGGTGCGCGTCTACAACAACAGCACCACCCAGGGCCTGGCCGCCCGCGCGTCGGACGACGTGCAGCGCGCCGGGTGGGAGGTCGCCGAGAAGGGCAACTACTCGTCGGGCAACATCCCGACGACCACGGTCTACTTCCGCCCCGGCACCGAGGAGGAAGCCTCGGCGCGGGAACTGGCCCGCATCCTCAACGCCCGGGTGGAGCCCCGGTTCGACGGGATCCAGAGCGCCCACCCGGGGATCATCGTGATCGTCACCAACGACTACAGGGGACCGTCCGGCAAGGTCTCGTGACCCTCACCGCTCGCGGGACTTGGCGTAGGCGGCGAGGGCGTCGAGCTGCGCCGGGTCCAGCGACGGCCGGACGGCTCCACGTGCGGTCGCGAGGTGGGCGCCCGTCACCTCCGCCGCGGCCAGGGACTCGCGCATCGCGGTCAGCGCGGCCTCGCGGATCAACGCCGCGCAGTCCGCCGCCGAGTACCCGTCCAGCTCCTCGGCCAACGCGTCGAGGTCCACGTCCGACGCCAACGGCGTGTTCCGCGACGACGCCCGCAGGATCTCGGCCCGCGCGTCGGCGTCCGGCGGCGGCACGTACACCAGCCGCTCCAACCGGCCGGGCCGCAGCAACGCGGGGTCGACCAGTTCGGGCCGGTTCGTGGCGCCGAGCACGATGACGTCGCGCAGCGGCTCGACCCCGTCCAGCTCGGTGAGCAGCGCCGCGACGACCCGGTCGGACACGCCGGAGTCGGACGACTGGCCGCGTCGGGGTGCCAGCGCGTCGACCTCGTCCAGGAACACCATCGCGGGTGCGGCTTCGGCGGCGCGCCGGAACAGCTCGCGCACGGCGCGTTCGGACTCGCCGACGAACTTGTCCATCAGCTCGGCGCCCTTGACCGACAGCACGTTGAGCCGGCCGGTGCCCGCCAACGCGCGCACGAGGAACGTCTTGCCGCATCCCGGTGGTCCGTACAGCAGGAGGCCGCGCGGGGGTGCGACGCCGAGGCGTGCGAAGGAGTCCGGGTACTGCAACGGCCACAGCGCGGCTTCGGTGAGGGCTTGCTTGACCTCGGTCATGTCGCCGACGTCGTCCAGCGTGAGGCCGCCGGTCCGCAGCGTGTCCGAAGTGGACATGGAGATCGGGCGGACGATCTCCAGTGCTCCCAGGAGGTCTGCCTGGCCGACGCGTGGTTCGTCGACGTCCCGCTGGCGCAGGGCGGCTCGGAGTGCGGCTTCGCGGCGCAACGCGACCAGGTCGGCGGTGACGAAGCCGGGGGTGCGGTCCGCGATCACCCCGAGGTCCACATCGGACTCGACGGGCACGTCGCGCAGCAGGACGCGGAGCAGTTCGGTGCGGGTGTGGCCGTCGGGCAGGGGTAGGACGAGTTCGCGGTCGACCAGTTCGGGGACCCTCAGCCGGGGGTCGATCGCTTCGGGGTGCGCGCTGGTGACGGCCAGCGCGACGCCGTCGGGTCGGCCGCGCAACGCGTCCAGCACGACGGTCGCCACGGGCGGTGCGGAAGCCGCGGGCAGCAGCGCTTCGACGTCGGTCAGCAGCAGCACGGCGGGCGCTTGCCGTTGGGCTTGGGCGAGGGCGTCGGCGACGCGTTGGGCTGCCGCGTTGGCTTCGAGCACGGCGATGCTGGGGGCGGCGACCTCGATGACGGTCGCTTCGGCACCGTGGGCGACGGCACGGACGAACGTCGCCTTGCCGACCCCTTCGGGCCCGCTGACCAGGGCCGCCAGTCGGGGTGCCGCGCCCAGCCGGGCCAGCAGCTCGGGGTGGCTGAACGTGAGGTCGAGCCACTCGGCCAGCCTCTTCGCCGCCTCCTGCTGCCCCACCAGGTCGGCCACCGGCACCGGCGGCACCGACACCTCCACCGCGCTCGTCGTGGCGTTCGCCGCCGCCGTGCCTGTCGCGACGACCGCTTGGGCGCTCGATCCCGCGCCGACCGTGACCGTGCCGCTGCCCGACACCGCCGGCGGGTCACCGGTTCGCGCGCCGTCGCGCCACCCGACCACCGTCGACGGCTGCACGGCCACCGGCCCGTCGGCGGGGTCGGCGGAGGTGATGGTCAGCAGTTCGTTGGTCCACGTCATGCCGATGGCGTTGGACAGCTTGCGGCGGGTGGCGCTCACGTCCGCGCCGGGCGGCGGGGCCAGGTCCTGCGGGAGCAGGGAGACGGCGTCGCCGACGGTGAGGACCTTGCCGGTCAGCGCCATGCGGAGCGTCTCCGGCGTGAGGCCGGTGCTGGCCAACCGCGACCCGGCCACGATGACCGTGCGGGCGGCGGCGACGTCCACCGGCGCCACCACCACTTCCGCGCCTTCGACCACGCCGAGGTTCGACAGCGTGACGTCGTCCACCAGCACGACGCCGGGCGGGCCGTCGCCGGCGGTCGCGGCGGCGAGGGCGGCGCTCACCCGGGCACCGGTCAGGCGGACCGCGTCCCAGGCGCGCAGGCCCAACGCGTCCAGCACCTCGGGGTGCAGGCGCACCACGCCGCGTCGGGTGTCCAGGGCCGAGGGGGACAGGCGGGCGGTCAGCGTGATCACGGGGTGAGCGTAGTTGGGGTGTGCGGTCGACGGCGCGCGGTCGGGCCAGGTCGGGGCGGGCGGGGCAGGCCGGCGACGGCGGAAGCGGCGGCGGTGCGGCGGCGAGGGCGACGACGGCGAGGCGGGCTGCGGTGTTCGGCAGCTGTGGCGGGCGACAGGACGGTCGGGGTCGGCGGGCGGGGGTGGGTCGGGGCGAGTGAGGGGGTTGAGGGCGGCCTCTTCGTTTCAACCGACGTTCGAGGGGCCTCGTAACGGCGTTTTGGTTCATGGCTTCGGTGACGATCACCCGGATGGGTGGCCCGGCAGTGCGGTCAGACCGGGTCCGCGGCAGGTTCGCCCGGGCCGGGTCGTGGTGCGTCCTCGACCGCGTCCGCAGCGACAACGGGCTGGTCGAGGTGGGTTCGGGGGCGGTGGTCGGGGCGGGCGGGGCGTGCTGGGCGGCGCCACGGCAGTTCCGGGAACGAGGTCAGTTCGACGTAAGTGGCGCAGCCCGCCAGTTCCGCGTACGCCCCGGCCAGCACGGCGGCCCGGAGGCGGCGGACCTGGCCTGCTGTCGGCAGCTCTCCCACCAGCAGGAACGGCAGCAGCAGGCGCCACGCGCCGACGGTGGCGGCACGGTGGCGGTGAGGGGCGCGGACGGTGGCGCGGGCGGTCCGCAGGGCGTGCTCGCCGGCTGTGATGGCGGTGGGGTGGCCGGCGTGGTCCCAGGACCAGCGCAGGCCGTCGGCCATCGCGCAGCGCACGCAGTCGGCCGGTCCGGTGGCCAGTTCGTCGCCGCACTGGGAGCACGCGAGCAGGGTCATCGCCCAGTCGGTGCAGGTCCACGGGTGCCGGCCGACCTCGTCGGCCAGGACGAGTTCGGCCAGTTCGCGCTCGCCGGCGCCGCCTTCGGCCAGTTGTTCCGCGGCGAGCAGTTCCTGCCAGTCGAGCAGCCAGTACTGGTCGACGAGCTCGGCGCAGAACCGGCACGCCGGGTAGCCGCGGCCCGCGAGGTCGCCGCACGAGGGGCACGGCGAGACCGCGGCGGGGCGGGCCACGCGCCGGGCGCCGGGCGGGAACGGCCGGTGATCAGCCACGCGGAGAAAGGTACGCGCAAACAGTGGCGCTTGGCATCCGGACCTTGGCACGGCACCGGGCCGTGGCTAGGGTCAGGCCCGGGAGCAAGGCACCGACAACTCAACACACGCGGGAGCTCGCGCCACAGCGGGCTGAGAGGGCGGCTGGGACGGACGGGTCCCGGTGCCGCCGACCGCCTGAACCTGACCGGGTAATGCCGGCGTAGGGAGGAATGCCGTGACGGCACTCGACGACCGTTCGGTCAAGCCCAGCGTCACCACCGGGCCCATCTCGGGCTCCCGCAAGGTCTACCGCGAGGTGGGTGACGGCGTGCGGGTCCCGTTCCGCCGGGTGGGGCTGACCAACGGCGAGCACGTCGACCTGTACGACACCTCCGGTCCGTACACGGACGACAGCGCGACCATCGACGTCCACAGTGGACTGCCGAGGTTGCGCGCGGACTGGGTCGCGGCACGGGAGCCGGTCGGCGGGGCGGTGACCCAGCTGGCGTACGCCAAGGCGGGGGTCGTCACGCCGGAGATGCGGTTCGTCGCGGCCCGCGAGGGCATGAGCCCGGAGTTCGTCCGGGACGAGGTGGCGATCGGTCGGGCGGTCATCCCGCTCAACCGCAACCACCCCGAGGCCGAACCGATGATCATCGGGAAGAAGTTCCTGGTGAAGATCAACGCGAACATCGGCAACTCTGCCGTGACCTCCTCGATCGAGGAGGAGGTGGAGAAGATGGTGTGGGCGTCGCGGTGGGGCGCGGACACGATCATGGACCTGTCGACGGGCAAGCGGATCCACGAGACGCGCGAGTGGATCATGCGCAACTCGCCGGTGCCGATCGGGACGGTGCCGATCTACCAGGCTCTGGAGAAGGTGGACGGTGACCCGGCGAAGCTGTCGTGGGAGGTCTACCGGGACACCGTCGTGGAGCAGGCCGAGCAGGGTGTCGACTACATGACGGTGCACGCGGGCGTGTTGCTGCGGTACGTGCCGCTGACCGCGAAGAGGGTCACGGGCATCGTGTCGCGCGGCGGGTCGATCATGGCGGCGTGGTGCCTGGCGCACCACAAGGAGAGCTTCCTCTACACGCACTTCGAGGAGCTGTGCGAGATCCTGCGCGCCTACGACGTGACGTTCTCGCTCGGTGACGGGTTGCGGCCGGGGTCGATCGCGGACGCGAACGACGAGGCGCAGTTCGCGGAGCTGCGGACGTTGGGCGAGTTGACGCACGTCGCCCGGTCGCACGACGTGCAGGTGATGATCGAGGGCCCGGGTCACGTGCCGATGCACAAGATCGCGGAGAACGTGCGGTTGGAGGAGGAGTGGTGCGGCGAGGCGCCGTTCTACACCCTCGGACCGCTGGCCACGGACGTCGCGCCCGCGTACGACCACATCACGTCGGCGATCGGGGCGGCGCAGATCGGCTGGCTGGGGACGGCGATGCTGTGCTACGTCACGCCGAAGGAGCACCTGGGGCTGCCGAACCGGGACGACGTGAAGACGGGCGTGATCACGTACAAGATCGCGGCGCACGCGGCCGACCTGGCCAAGGGGCACCCGGGCGCGCAGGACCGGGACGACGCGCTGTCGAGGGCGCGGTTCGAGTTCCGGTGGGAGGACCAGTTCAACCTGTCGCTGGACCCGGACACGGCGCGGTCGTTCCACGACGAGACGCTGCCCGCGGCGCCGGCGAAGACGGCGCACTTCTGCTCGATGTGCGGGCCGAAGTTCTGCTCGATGAAGATCACGCAGGACGTGCGGCGGTACGCGGCGGAGCGTGGTCTGTCCACTGTGGAGGCGATCGAGGCGGGCATGTCGGAGAAGTCGCACGAGTTCGCCGACCAGGGCGCCAAGGTGTACCTGCCGGTGGTGGACTGATGGCCGCCACCCCGCCCCGCGTGCTGACGATCGCCGGGTCCGACTCGGGCGGTGGCGCGGGCATCCAGGCCGACCTGCGGACGTTGTTCGCGTGCGGTGTGCACGGGATGACCGCGATCACGGCGGTGACCGTGCAGAACTCGCTGGGCGTGACCGGGTACACCGAGATCCCGCCGGACGTGGTGGCCGCGCAGATCGAGGCGGTCGCCTCGGACATCGGGGTGAACGCGGCGAAGACGGGGATGCTCGCGTCGGCGGCGATCATCGAGGCGGTCGCGGCGGCGGTGGACCGGGTCGACGTCGGGCCGTTCGTGGTGGACCCGGTGGCCGCGTCGATGCACGGGCACCAGTTGTTGGCCGACGACGCGCTGGACGCGGTGCGGACGCTGCTGTTCCCGCGGGCGACGTTGGTGACGCCGAACCTGGACGAGGTGCGGCTGATCACCGGCATCGAGGTGCGCAGCCGTGCCGACCAGCGCAAGGCCGCCGAGGCGCTGCACGCGATGGGTCCGCGGTGGGTGCTGGTGAAGGGCGGGCACCTGTGGGACGACCCGGAGTGCCTGGACGTGCTGTACGACGGCGCGGAGTTCATCGAGCTGGTCGGGCCGCGTTACGACGTGAAGCACACGCACGGCAGCGGGGACACGTTGGCGTCGGCGATCGCGTCGCAGCTCGCGCGGGGTGCGGACGTGCCGTCGGCGGTGCGGTTCGGCAAGGACTTCATCGTCCGGTCGGTCGCCGCCGCTTACCCGTTGGGTGCTGGTGTCGGTCCCGTGTCGCCGTTGTGGCGGTTGGAGGGCTAGCCGCGGAGGGGTGGCGGTCGACCTGACCGGCGCTCCGGAGACGATGCCGGCGATGCTGTGCGCGGGCGCTCGACGCCCGCGCACAGCGCCGCTGGACGACCGGACGGCCGAGTTTCGGGCGAGAGCGGCTGACTGTGTACCTGGTCGAGGACGAGGTGCAGGGGGCTCGTGCGGCGGGTCACCGGGCGGTTCACGGGCGGTGAGCTGCTGTCCGACGTGTACGGGTCGTTCGGGATCAGGGTGCAGCGGTTCGTGCCGGCGGTGCGGCGGGCGGGGGCGACGCCGCGCTGGGGGATGGACGACCCGACCGCCGTCGAGGGTTGGCACGCGGGGTTGCGGTGCGTGGGGCGGTTCCCGATGTGGGCGGTTGCCGGAGGTCGGGGACGTGGGCCGGGTGCCGCGGTACCGGTTCTAAGGTTGCTCTAAGCCACCGGTGCGGGGTTCGCGCGTCTTGTAGGGCATGAGCGCAGTCGGTCAGGACGCCTACATCGCCGAGTTGGTGTTGAACCAGCCCGAGACCGTGGCGGCGCTGTTCTCGGGGGCGGTGCTGCTGGGCGCGGTCGGGTTCGTGCTGGCGCGGTACCGGGGGTGGGCGGCGCTGCCCGCGGTGCTGGCCGGGTTCGGGTTGGCGCTGGCGGTGGCCGCGACGCTGGCGCGGCCGGGTGGGACGTTCACGGTGGTGACGACGGACCCGATCGGGATGTGCGTGGGGAACGAGTTCTCGCTGACCGGGTCGTTGCAGCGGTTGAACCTGGTGATGCTGGTGCCGTTCGCGTTCTTCGCCACGCTGGCCACGCGGCGGCCGTGGGCGGTGCTGGGCGTGTCGGCGGCGTTCAGCGCGTCGGTGGAGTTCGTGCAGGCCCTGACCGCGATCGGGGTGTGCGAGGCGCAGGACTTCCTCAACAACACCGCGGGCGCGTTCTTCGCCGTGCTGGTGGGGTGGCTGGTCACAGCCGCCGCAGGTAGCCCTCGTACAACGCGCGCAGGTCGACCGTCCCGGGGTCCAGCAGCCACAGGGTGAGCGCGCCTTCGAGGAACGCCACCAGCTCGGTCGCGCGGTCCTCGCCGAGCCGTGCGGCGAAGGCCCGGCGCAGGGCCCGGTTGCGGGCCAGGAAGCGGGCGCGGACGTCCGTGTCGCCCGCCAGGTGCTCGGCTTGGAGCACGACGTGGAGCGTGGCCAGGCCCTTGTGCGCCATCGTGTAGTCGGCGTCGGCCAGCAGCGCGGCTTTGAGCCCTTCGACGCCTTGGTCGGCGTGCCGGCTGACGCGGGCGGCGGCGCGGGCGTCGAACTCGTCGAGGACGGCTTTGAGCAGGTTCTCCTTGGAGCCGAAGTGGTGGATGAGGGCGGACGGCGTGACGCCCGCGCGGGCGGCGATGGCGGCCACGCCGGTGCCCGCGTAGCCCTGGGCGCCGAACAGCTCGATGGCGGCGTCGACCAGCGCGCGACGCCGTTCGACGCCGCGTTGCTGGACCTGACCCTTGACCCCGGCGATGGTCGGGAGTTTATCGGGGTGACGGCCGACCGCGCGCATGATTATCCTGCACGACCATGCAGGGAAATGAGTTGAGGACGACGATCTCGATCGACGCGCCGATCGGGCGGGTGTGGGCGGTGCTGACGGACTTCCCGCGGTACCGGGAGTGGAACTCGCTGATCGAGTACGTGTCGGGGGTGGCGGTGGCGGGCGCGGAGGTGCGCACGCGGGCCGCTTGGGGGTCGCCCGCGGAACGCGAGTTCGAGGGGCGGATCACGGCCGTCGAGCCGCCGCGGCTGCTCGCGTCGGAGGGCGGCGACCCGGAGCTGTTCTTCGGCCGGCACCGGTGGGAGCTGGCGGAGGAGGCGCCGGGCGTGACGCGGCTGGTGAACCGGGAGACGTGGACCGGGCCGTTGGCGGCTTCGGTGTACGCGTCGAGCCGGGAGCTGCTGACCGGGGAGTTCGACGCGTTCAACCGGGCACTGAAGGCGGAAGCGGAACGGCTCGCGCGGACCGCGTGAACGCTGCGCAGGCGTCCCCGGCAAGGGGACCCCTGTTCTTCATTCTGCCAGGTGGGTCCGACAATTCCGGGCGGTGCGGGCAGGTCCGGAACGGGCAAGTTCGCAGCAGGCCGGGCAGGCCCGGAGGGGCAGGGGTCTCGGCGCGACCCGGATCAGCCGGCCTCGCCGACCAGTTCCTCCAACGCGGGCAGGGCGTTCACCAGGGCGTCCCGGTGCTCGGGGCTCAGCTCCTCGATCCGCCGCTGCAGCTCCCGCACCCGCGCCGACCGCACCCCGGACACCATGGTCACGCCCTCCGGCGTCGGCGTCGCCAGCCACGCCCGCCCGTCCTGGGGGTCCGGTTCCCGCCGCACGTACCGGGCCTCCACCAGCGCCGCCACGATCCGCGACAACGTCGGCGGCGCGACGCCTTCCTTGGCGGCCAGGTCACCCAGCCTCATCGGGCCGCACCGCGCCAACGTGGCCAGCGCCGACACCGCGCCCGGCCCGAGACCGGGCGAGCCGGTGCGCCGCAGCAGCCGGGAAAGCCTGCCGATCGCGAGGTACAGCCGGGCGGTGGCGTCCTCGACCTGGTCGGCCGTCACGGCACTCCTCCTCGGGCAGACGGACACGGGCGAGCGTCCATCATGCCGTGCCCGGCAATCACCCCACTGCCGGACTCGACGCGTGCGCCCAGAAACGCTTCGGGATCCGCCCCGCCAACCGGGCCAGCCGGCCGGCCTCCACGCCCGCCCGCATCGCCGCCGCCATCCGCTCGGGGTCCTGCGCCCTGGTCACGGCGGTCGCCAGCAGCACGGCCGAACAGCCGAGCTCCATCGCCAGCGCCGCGTCCGACGCCGTGCCCACGCCCGCGTCCAGGATCACCGGCACGGAGGCGCGCGACACGATCAGCTCGATGTTGTGCGGGTTGCGGATGCCCAGCCCCGTCCCGATCGGCGAACCGAGCGGCATCACGGCGGCGCAGCCGACCTGTTCCAGCCGCAGCGCCAGCACCGGGTCGTCGTTGGTGTAGGGCAGCACCACGAACCCGTCGTCGACCAGCTTCTCGGCCGCGTCCAGCAGTTCCACCGGGTCGGGCAGCAGGGTCTGGTCGTCGGCGACGACCTCCAGCTTCACCCAGTCCGTCTCCAGCGCCTCGCGCGCCAACCGGGCCGTCAGCACCGCTTCGGCGGCGGTGCGGCAGCCGGCCGTGTTGGGCAGCGCCGACACGCCCAGCCGCCCCAGCAGGTCGAGCACGCCGCCGCCGGACGCGTCCAGCCGCCGCATCGCGACCGTGGTCAGCTCCGTGCCGGACGCCACCAGCGCGCGTTCCAGCACCGACAGGTTCGCCGCGCCTCCGGTGCCCATGACCAGCCGCGAGCCGAACTCGCGGCCCGCGATCACCAACGGGTCGTCCACGTCACCCTCCCTGCACGGCGGTCAGCACCTCGACCGCGGCCCCGTCCGGCACGACGGTCGTCGCCCACGCCGCGCGCGGCACGACCTCGCCGTCCAGCGCGACCGCGACACCCCGGGGCGGCGCGTCGAGCAGCGCGAGCACGGCGGCGACGGTGGACCCGTCGGCCAGTTCCCGCTCCAGACCGTTGACCTTCGCCTTCACCGGTTGTTCCCTCCTTCGCCGAGCAGGTCGAGCACCCGCCGCGCCGTGACGGGCGCGAGCAGCAGGCCGTTGCGGTGGTGGCCGGTGGCGGCCAGCACGCCGGGTTCGAGCCACTTCACGACCGGCGCGTTGTCGGGGCTGCCCGCGCGGAACCCGGCGGCGGCCTCGGTCAGCGCGTACTCGGCGATGCCCGGCCACACCACCTCGGCGTCGCGCAGCAGGTCCCGCACGCCGCCGACGGTGACGTCGCCGTCGAACCCGGCCTCGTACTGGGTCGCGCCGAGCACGAACCCGCCCTCGCGCGGCACCAGGTAGACGGGGCGGCCGGACACCTGCGCGCGGATCGTGTGCCGGGGCGGCGGCAACGCGCCCGGCCGGGCCGACAGGCGCAGGATCTCGCCCTTCACCGGCCGGATCACGTCCCGCAGCGACGGGTGCAGGTCGCGGCTCCACGCGCCGGCCGCGATCACCGTCACGTCCCGGTCCTCGTCCGCTTCGTCGGCGAAGACGACGCCGTCGGCGGCGCAGGCCTCCCGCAGGGCGCGCAGCAGCGCCCGGTTGTCCACGGCCACGTCGCCCGGCACGGACAGTCCACTCCGGACCGACCCGAGACCGGGTTCCAGCGCCCGCAGCTCGCGGCCCGTCACCTTCGACGCCGACCGGCCCATCCGCTCCAGGTAGGCGCGCAGCTGGTCCAGCACCTCGACGTCGGCCCGGTCGACCGCCACCGCCAACGTGCCCGCCGGGGTGAGCTCCACGCCGAGCGAGCGCGCGAACCCGGGCCACAGCTGCAACGACTCGACGCCGAGCGCCAGCACGTCCTCGTCACCCGGCCACGCCTCGGTGATCGGCGCGAGCATGCCGCCCGCGACCCACGAACCGCCGTGCGGCGACCCGCGGTCGACGACCCGCACGGCGTACCCGGCGCGGGCGGCGTACCAGGCCGCGGACAGGCCGATGACGCCACCGCCGAGGACGGTCACTCGCATTGCCAAGGCACTCACGCTCCCTGCGCCGGCATGACCCGGATCAGGTTCGACGGTCGGAGCGGACCACGCTCCCTCTCAGCCCGGTGTCCTCCAGGCTCCCGTGCGGACCTTCTCCACCGTAGCGCACGCGACGGCCCGCCGGTTACCGTGCCGCCCGTGCCAGGACTCGACGGAACGCGGATCAGGCGGCGGCTCGCCGACGCACGGCTCTACCTCTGCACGCCGGCGCGGCCCGACCTCGCCGAGTTCGCGGACGCCGCGCTCGCGGGCGGGGTGGACGTCGTGCAGTTGCGGGACAAGGGCTTGGAGGCCAGGCAGGAGATCGCCGCGCTGGAGGTGCTCGCGGAGGCGTGCGCGCGGCACGGCGCGCTGCTCGCGGTGAACGACCGCGCGGACGTGGCGCTGGCCGTGGACGCGGACGTGCTGCACCTGGGCCAGGACGACCTGCCGGTGCCGTCGGCCCGCCGGGTCGTCGGCGAGGACGTGGCGATCGGCCGGTCGACGCACGACGTCGGGCAGGCGCGTGCGGCGGCCGTCGAGCCGGGCGTGGACTACTTCTGCACTGGCCCGTGCTGGCCGACGCCGACGAAGCCGGGCCGTCCCGCGCCGGGGCTGGACCTGGTGCGCGCCACGGCGGGCACGACCGACCGGCCGTGGTTCGCCATCGGCGGCATCGACGCCGAGCGGCTGCCGGAGGTGCTGGCCGCGGGCGCGGAGCGGGTCGTGGTGGTGCGCGCCATCACGGAGGCCGAGGACCCGCACGCCGCCGCAGCATGGTTGAAACTTCAACTAAAGGGCGTACAGTCGTCGGCGTGATGCCCGTGCTGTACCTGGGCCACGGGGCTCCCCCGCTGGCCGACGACGAACGGTGGACCGGCGAGCTCAGGTCGTGGTCCGCGACGCTGCCGCGCCCCGGGTCGATCCTGGTCGTCTCGGCGCACTGGGAGAACGACCCGCTCACCCTGGGCGCGACCACGACCGTGCCGCTCACCTACGACTTCCGGGGCTTCCCCCGGCGGTACTACGAGGTGACCTACGACGCGCCGGGCGCGCCGGAACTGGCCCGCGAGGTCGCGGGGCTGGTCGGCCGGCCGGTGGCGCGCGACGAGGCGCGCGGGCTCGACCACGGCGCGTACGTGCCGCTGAAGGAGATGTTCCCCGAGGCGGACGTGCCGGTGCTGCAGATGTCGATGCCCAGCCTCGACCCGCGCGAGCTGTTCGACGTGGGCCGGCGGCTCGCGCCGCTGCGCGAGCAGGGCGTGCTGATCGTCGGCAGCGGGTTCATGACGCACAACCTGAGCTGCGTGGACATGTCCGTCGGCCCGGACTGCGCGCCGCCGTCGTGGTCGGCCGAGTTCGACGACTGGGCGGGCCGGGCGCTGGCCGCCGGCGACGTGGACGCGGTGCTGGACTTCGAGCGCAAGGCACCCGCCGCGGGCGTCGCGCACCCGCGCACCGAGCACTTCGCGCCGCTGTTCGTGTCACTGGGCGCGAGCGCCGCGCAGGAGGCCACGACCACCGTCGAGGGCTTCTGGTACGGGCTGTCCAAGCGGTCCGTGCAGTTCGCCTGACACACCTCCGGCACGAGGAACGCCCCCGGACCGACGGCCCGGGGGCGTTCTCGAAGCGGTGCGCGGCCCGCAGGGGCAACCGACCGCGCTCCAGGTCAGCCGCGGGTCAGGCTCAACCCGTAAGCCGACAGGATCTCGCCGACCGGCTGGAAGTAGGTCGTGCCGCCGGAGGAGCAGTTGCCCGAACCGCCGGAGGTCACGCCCTGGGCCTGGCTGTAGCCGGAGCCCGCGACCCACGAGCCGCCCGAGTCACCGGGCTCCGCGCAGGCGTTGGTGCGGGTCAGGCCGGACACCGTGCCCTGCGGGTAGTTCACCGTCGAGTTCTTCGCCTGGACGGTGCCGCAGCGCCAGCCGGTGGTCGAGCCGGAGCGGCAGATCGCCGCGCCGACCGCCGCCGAGGTGGAGCCGGTCACGGTGACGTTGGAGCCGTTGTAGCGGTTGACCCACGGCCGCGAGGTCCAGTTGGAGTTCGTCCGCACCCAGGCGTAGTCGTTGCCGGGGAAGGACGAGCCCGCGAAGGAACCCTGCGAGACGCGGTTGAAGCCGGTCGTCGCGTTGCCCACGCGCCCGCAGTGACCCGCGGTGACGAAACCGCCGCTGACCGCGAAGCCGACCGAGCACCGGCCGCTGCCGATGTAGTAGGCGTCGCCGCCGCGCGTGTCGTAGAGGGTCGTCGGGCTCTGGTCGACCTCGACCACCCGCACCGCCGGGCTGACCGACTTGGCCGCCGCCAGGAACGACTCCGCCGCCGCGTCGCGCTGCGAGCGGTTGACCTCGACCACGACCGAGTTCGTCTGCTCGTCGACCCGCCAGCCGGTGATCGACTTCGGCGCCGCCAGCGTGTCGATCGACGACTTCGCGCCGCTGAGCTGCTGGTGGGAGAAGGCCACGTACTTGGCGTCGGCGCCCGCGGCCTTCGCCGCGCCCGCCTTCGCCGGGTCGGCCACGGCGACGACCAGCTTGCCGGTCGCCTGGTTGATCCACGACCCCGCGTAGGCGCTGCCGACCGCGGACCGCACCGCGGACTCGACCTCACCCGCGCGGGCGTCGCTCGCCAAACGGGCGGTGATCTGTTCGGCGTTCAGGCCCAGGTCGCGTTGCACCGCTTGGAGCAACTCGGCGGGGTAGCTCTCCGTGTCGGCCGGGCTCGCGCCCTGGGGCGCGGCAGGCGCCGCGATGGCCGGTACGCTGAGAGCTGTAGCCGCGCCGACGGCAAGCAGGACGGCCGTCGCGTGGCGGACCGCACTCGTGCGGTTCATTAGGCGTCTCCCTCATCTTCGGGTGCAGGGAACCCGAGAGCCTGGTTGCAGGGACCGCTCTCGGGGGCTCTAGGGGGACGGGTGGTGGGGCGGCGGCAGGGGTCGCCCCACCCTCTTACTTCTCGCCCGGGTCGTCGCTCGGGCCCGCGAATCCGCCGCAGCGCCCAGTGAGGCGCACCGCGACAACCGCTCTCGCGCGTCTCGCATGGCACTCCTCCCCGGTCCCTACCGGCCAGTACTCGCCCGTTCGAGCGACGTTATGACTCCGTAACCTGTTACGGTCCGAGCCATCTGAGGGCGAAGTGTGTCACAGGACACGCCTATATGACTGCGCTGTGTAGCGTTTGACAGTTAACTCTCACTCAAGGTAGTGATTCGATCACCGATTCGGGCGGTTTTGCCAGATGTAAGCGATTCGGTGAAGCAAGCCACGGACGTGTGAATGTTGTTGGCCCGGGCGGGTGAGGCAGGAGGAGTTCCGGTAACCACCCGTGTAGTCGCGACACCGCCGCAGGGGTGAGGATCGACGCATGGGACTCGTCACGATCTCCGACATCCGGGCCGCCGCCGACCGCATCGTGGGCGCGGCGGTCCGCACTCCCCTGCTGCGGTTCGACGACGGGTTGTGGCTCAAGCCGGAGAGCCTGCAGCCCGTCGGCGCGTTCAAGATCCGCGGCGCCTACAACGCGCTGGCGCGGCTGCCCGAGGACGTGCGGGCGCGGGGCGTCGTCGCCTACTCCAGCGGCAACCACGCGCAGGCCGTCGCGTACGCGGCGAAGCTGTTCGGCGTGCCCGCGGCGATCGTCGTGCCCGACACCACGCCCCGGGTCAAGGTCGACGCGACCCTCTCGCACGGCGCGGAGGTCGTGCAGGTGCCCATGGCGCGGCGCGAGTCGCGGGCCGCCGAGCTGGTCGCCGAACGGGGCGCGACGCTGATCCCGCCGTTCGACCACCCGGACGTCATCGCCGGTCAGGGCACGGTCGGGCTGGAGGTGGTGGCCGAGCTGCCGGACGTGGCCGAGGTGCTGGTGCCGGTCAGCGGCGGCGGGCTGGTCTCCGGGGTGGCGGCGGCGGTGAAGGCGCTCAGCCCGGCCACGCGGGTGATCGGCGTGGAGCCGGAGCTCGCGGGTGACGCGGCCGAGTCGCTGCGGGTCGGCGCGCTGGTCCGGTGGCCCGCCGACGACCGGGCCCGCACGATCGCCGACGGCCTGCGCGCCGAGCCGTCCGAGCTGACGTTCGAGCACATGCGCGCTTACGTGGACGACATCGTGACGGTGTCCGAGGAGCAGATCGGCGCGGCGGTGGGCGTGCTGGCGCGGCGGGCGCGGCTCGTCGTGGAGCCCAGCGGCGCGGTCACCGTCGCCGCCCACCTCGCGCGACCGTCCGCCGGCCCGACCGTCGCCGTGCTGTCCGGCGGGAACGTCGACCCGGAGGTGTTCGCCCGGTACCTGTGAGTCAGTCGGGCAGGCGCGCGGGCGGGGCGTCGACGCCGCAGCTGTGGCACTCGGGCGCCGGTTTGAGCACGCGGTTGTCCGTGCCGAGGGCCAGCAGCCCGCCGACGATCGACGCGACCGCGCACACCAGCAGGGCCGTCCGCCAGCCCTCGGTGAGCGCGGCCGGGTCGGCGTACTGCGCGCCGGTCAGCCCCGCCACCGCGGGCAGCACGGCCACCGCGAGCAGGCTGCCGGTGCGGGCGACGGCGTTGTTCACGCCCGAGGCGACCCCCGCGTACCGGTCGGGCGCGGCGGCCAGCACGGTCGCCGTCACCGGCGCCACCACCGCCGCCAGGCCGAAACCGAACACCAGCAGGCCGGGCAGGACGTCGGTCCAGTAGCCGGCGCCCGGCTCGACCCGGCGCAGCAGCAGCATGCCGACACCGATCAGGACCGGTCCCCCGACGAGCTGGGCGCGCGGCCCGAAGCGCTGCGCCAGGCTGCCGGACCGCGCCGACAGCGCCAGCATGATCAGCGTGATGGGCACGCCGGCCAGGCCGGACGCCGTGGGCGAGTAGTGCAGCGACACCTGGAGCTGCAGCACCATCAGCACCATCACCCCGCCCAGGGCCGCGTAGACCAGGAACGTCAGGGCGTTGGACAGCACGAACGTCCGGTTGGCGAACAGTTGCGGCGGCACCAGCGGGTCGCTGCCCCGGCGTTGCAGCACCACGAACACCACCAGGCCGGCCACGCCGATCAGGCCCGCCGTGACGACGAGGGCGTCCGCGCCCCGGACCGGCGCTTCGACCAGCGCGCCCGTGACGCCCGCGAGGCCGACCGCGCCGACGACCGACTCGCCGACGTTCGGCCGGCCGGTGAGGGCGTCGTCACGGGACTCGGGCACGTAGCGGCGGGCCAGCCACACGCACGCCGCCGCGACCGGCAGGTTGATCAGGAACGCCAGCCGCCACGACCAGGCCTGCACGAGCAGCCCGCCCAGCAGCGGCCCGATCGCCGTGGCCACGCCGGACAGCCCGGACCACGCGCCGATCGCCCGTCCCCGGTCGGCGCGGACGAACACCGACTGCAGGATGGCCAGCGATCCGGGCGTGAGCAGCGCGCCGCCCACGCCTTGCAGCACGCGTGCGACGACCAGCAGTTCGGTGGTCGGCGCCACCCCGCACAGCAAGGACGCCGCGCCGAACCAGAGCACGCCGAAGGTGAAGACCCGCCGGCGGCCGTAGCGGTCGCCCAGGGAGCCGGCGATGAGGATCAGCGACGCCAGGGCGAGCAGGTAGCCGTCGAGGATCCACTGGAGGCCGGCGACGGACGCGCCGAGTTCCGCGCCGATGCGGGGCAGGGCGACGTTGACGATCGTGCTGTCGAGCATCGCCATGCCCGAGCCGAGGATCGTCGTCGCCAACACGGCCCTGGCCCGCCCGGTGCCCCACACCACTGTCTCGGTCACCGACTCATTCTGCGCCCCGGGTTGTCCACAGGCGGCGTGATCGGGCCGCGAACCGTCGGTCGGAGCCGGCAGTATCAAGAACAGGGGTCCCCCCGGGCGGGGGACGCCGGCTAAGCACTGCGAAGGTCGGTGGAGGTCGGCGAAGGTCGGTGGGGTGCGACGAGGAGCGGCCAGGCGCGGCAGAGTGCGGCAAGGCCCCGGCGGAGCGGAGTGCGCTGGTCAGCGGGCTGGGGCGTCGGGCACCGCGGCCGGCGCGTGATCGCCGGGGCAGGGCGACGAGGCGCAATCGGTGCCACGCCGGACCGTGCCTCGACCCGGTTCCCGACCCGATCCGCTGCTGACGCCGGTGACGTGACCCACCGGCGATCGGTGATCGCGCCGACCGGAGCCGGTGCCGGTCTCCCGACCCGGCCGCCACCCGACCCGTTCGCGGGTCGGGCCGGGTGACGTCGTGCGACTAGTCGGCGGGGCGGTTCAGGGTGGCCACGAACTTGTAGCGGTCGCCCCGGTACACCGAGCGCACCCACTCCACCGGGTTGCCCTCCGTGTCGAACGAGTGCCGCGACAGCAGCAGCATCGGCAGGCCGATGTCCGCGCCCAGCAGCTCGGCCTCCTCCGGCGACGCCAGCGCCGTCTCGATCGTCTCCTCGGCGTGTCCCATCTCGACGCCGAACCGCTCCCGCAGCACCTGGTACAGCGACGCGCCCGGCGCGAGGTAGCGCCGCAGGCCGCGGAACCGGCCCAGGGCCAGGTGCGTGGTCTCGATCGCCATCGGCTCGCCGTCGGCCAGCCGCAGCCGGTGCAGGCGCAGCACCTTCGCGCCCGCCCGCACGCCCAGCAGCCGGGCCAGCTCGGCCTCCGCGGGCATCTCCGACGCCTCGATCAACCGCGACGACGGCAGCCTGCCCTGCGCCTTCATGTCCTCTGTGTACGACGACAGCTGGAGCCGTTGCGCCACCTTGGGTTCCGCCGCGAACGTGCCCTTGCCCTGCACGCGCAGCAACCGACCCTCCACGGTCAGTTCGGCAAGCGCTTGCCGCACCGTCGTGCGCGACACGTCGAACTCCGCCGCCAGCGAGCGCTCCGTCGGGATCGGCGATCCGGGCGGCAACGCGCGCAGCAGGTCGAGCAGGTGCCGCTTGAGTCCCCAGTACTTCGGCTCGCGCTGCGCGCGAGTCCTGGCGTCCACGCCAGTCGCAGGGCTCGTCTCGAGCATGCCTTCCTCCTCGCCCCTTGCCAGCCGACCTTGCCAGCGCTCCCAGACACAGGATGCCTTGTCCTCCCCGGATCGTGCGCCCGAACCCCCGACAACGGCCGAAAAATGATCCGATGACTTTGCAACGGTCCAGCAACGGCCTTGACATGCCCTGTGGCGAGGCACACTCTAGGCCGCATTGGTCTACACCACTTTGGCGTTCCGGTCGTTGGGATCGGGGCATGGGGAAAGGGCGCACAACGTGAAGGGCTGGAGAGGACTGGCCGTAGGTGCCGCCGCAGTGGCGGTGGCCGTGGCCGGATGTGGCACGAGCTCCGACGGCGGCAGCGGCAACTCCGGAGAACCCAAGACGCTGACGGTGTGGTTGATGGACGGCTCGGCGCCGACCACCCTGACCGACGCGCTGAACAAGGAGTTCCAGGACGCGCACCCCGGCGTCACCGTCAAGTACGAAGTGCAGAAGTGGAACGGCATCCAGGAGAAGCTGACCACCGCGCTGACCAGCAACAACCCGCCGGACGTGATCGAGCTGGGCAACACCCAGACGGCGAAGTTCGCGGCCGAGGAGACGCTGACCGACCTCACCGCGGACGCCTCGGGCCTCAACGGCGACCAGTGGCTCGGCGGCCTCAAGGACTCGCTGACCTGGGACGGCAAGCAGTACGGCCTGCCGTTCTACGCCGCGAACCGCACGGTCATCTACCGGACCGACCTGTTCGAGGCCGCGGGCATCACCGCCGCGCCGACGTCGCGTGACGAGTGGGTCTCCGCGATCGAGAAGCTGAAGGCCGCCAACGCCGCGGACCCGGACTTCCAGCCGATCTACCTGCCCGGTCAGTCCTGGTACGTGCTGCTGTCGTTCATCTGGGACGAGGGTGGCGACGTGGCCGAGCCGCAGGGCTCCGCCTGGGCGGGCGCGGTGGACACCCCGCAGGCCAAGGCCGGCCTGGAGTTCTACAAGAAGCTGGTCGACACCTCCGGCACGAAGGCGCCGAAGGACGCCGACGAGGCCACGCCGCAGCAGATGGAGGTGTTCGCCACGGGCAAGGTCGGCATGATGATCGGCCTGCCGTGGGAGCTCGCGGGCGCGGTCAAGGCCAACCCGGACCTGAAGGAGAAGACCGGCGCGTTCCCGATCCCGTCGAAGACCGCGGGCAAGACGGCCCCGGTGTTCCTGGGCGGGTCCAACCTGGCCATCCCGGCCGGCAGCAAGAACGCCGACCTGGCCAAGGAGTACCTGAAGCTGCTGTCGTCCAAGAAGTACCAGGACATGCTGGCCGAGGGCGGCGCGGTGCCCGGCACCTCGACCGACACCACCAAGCTGGCCACCACGCCGATCGGCAAGGCGCTGGCCGAGTCCGCCCCGAACGGCAAGGTCACCCCGACCACGCCGTCCTGGGCCGCGGTCGAGGCGGGCCAGAACCCGCTGAAGGACATGCTGACCGCGTACCTGACCGGCGCGAAGCCGCTGGACCAGGCCACGGCCGACGCCAACGCCGCCCTGTCGAAGACGCTGGGCGGATGACGATCGGATGACGGCCGTGCACACGACCGACGCCGCGGTGCCGACGAACTCCTCGTCGGCACCGCGGCGTGCCGCACCGGACGGCGCGCCGCGCCGTCGGGGCAGCGCCTTCGACCGGGCGCTGCCCTACCTGCTGTTGGCCCCCGCCGTGGTGGCCATCCTCTGGCTGATCGGTTGGCCCGTCCTCTCCGTCCTGGTGACCAGCTTCCGCAAGCTGAACCTGCGCGAGCTGACCCGCGGCGAGGTCGTGTGGACCGGTCTGGACAACTACACCGAGATCCTGGGCGACCCCGACTTCTGGGCCATCGCGGCGCGCACCGTGGTGTTCACCGGCGTCGTGGTCGTCGTGTCGGTCCTCGCGGGTCTGCTGATCGCGCTGCTGATGCGGCAGATCAGCCCGGTCGTGCGGATCGCGTTGCAGGTCGCGTTGCTGCTGGCGTGGGCGATGCCGCTGCTCGCGGCCACCACGGTCTACCAGTGGATCTTCGACCAGCAGTACGGGATCCTGAACAAGACGCTGGTCCAGCTCGGGTTCGACTCGTTCGCCGGGTTCTCCTGGTTCTCCACCGGCACGTCCACGCTGGGCGTGATCGGGCTGCTGATCGTGTGGCAGGCGATCCCGTTCCTGGCGTTCTCGCTCTACGCCGGCGCCATCGGGATCCCGAAGGACCAGTACGAGGCGGCGGGCATCGACGGCGCGTCGGCGTGGCAGACGTTCCGCGCCGTGACGTGGCCGGAGCTGCGGCCGCTGCTGCTGATGGTGACGTTCCTGTCGCTGCTGTGGGACTTCAAGGTGTTCGCCCAGGTCTGGGCGATGCGCCAGGGCGGCCCGGACGGCGGCAGCACCACGTTGCCCGTCTACCAGTACCTGGAGGGCATCTCCAAGAGCCACTTCGGGGTGGCGGCGGCGGTGTCCGTGGTGATGGTCGCGCTGCTGGCGCTGCTGACCGCGCAGTACCTGCGCAGGCTGGTCCGTTCCCAGGAGGGCGAGCTGTGAAGGCCAAGAAGGTGTCCGACGCCAAGAAGGTCACGGGGAACGTCGTCGCGGTGGTCGTGGCGCTGTTCTTCGCGTTCCCGACGTACTGGATGGTCGCGACCGCGCTCAAGCCGCGCAAGGACATGCTGACCAGCGATTACGACCTGATCCCGTTCTCCGTGACGGGCTCGAACTTCGCCACCGCGTGGGCGAAGCCGGGGTTCCTCAGCTCCCTGGGCAACAGCCTCATGGTGTCGTTGAGCGCGGTGGCGGCGGCGGTCGTCATCGGCCTGCTCGCGGCGCTGGCGCTGTCCCGGATGCGGTTCCGGGGCCGCAAGGGCTTCGTGATGATGCTGCTGGTGGCGCAGATGGCGCCGTTCGAGGCGCTGCTGATCCCGATGTTCCTGATGATGCGGGACCTGGACATGCTGGACCGGCTGCCCACGCTGACGCTGATCTACTTCGCGGTCACGCTGCCGTTCTGCGCGTGGACGCTGCGCGGGTTCGTCAACGGCATCCCGCTGGAGCTCGAAGAGGCGGCGATGGTCGACGGCTGCGGCCGGTGGGGCGCGTTCCGCCGCGTCACGCTGCCGCTGCTGGGCCCCGGCCTGGTGGCCACGTCGGTGTTCGCGTTCGTGACCGCGTGGAACGAGTTCCTGTTCGCGCTGTCGATGATCAACGACCAGGCCAAGCAGACCCTGCCGGTGTGGCTGTCGGGGTTCAAGACGGCGTTCGGCACCGACTGGGGCGGCACGATGGCCGCGTCCACGCTGTTCACCCTGCCGGTGCTGGTGTTCTTCCTGATCGTGCAGCGCAAGATGGTCACCGGCGTCACGGCCGGTGCGGTGAAGGGGTAGACCGCATGTCGTTGCACCGGCTCGCGTCGGGTGTGCTGCTGCCGGGGTTCCACGGGACCACCGCGCCGGACTGGCTGCTCGAGAGGGTGGCCGACGGGCTCGGCGGTGTCGTGCTGTTCGGGCGGAACGTGGTGGACGACGCCCAGGTCACGGCGTTGAGCGCGCAGTTGCGGGGTGTGCGCGCGGACGTGGTGATCGGCATCGACGAGGAGGGTGGTGACGTCACCCGGCTCGACGCGGGCGGCGGGTCGGAGGTGCCGGGCAACCACGCGCTGGGCGCGGCCGACGACCTGGGGCTGACCCGGGCGGTGGCGGCGTCGATCGGGGCGCGGCTGGCGGCGTGCGGGGTGAGCCTGAACCTCGCGCCGTCGGCCGACCTGGTGCTGACGCTGGACGACCCGGTGATCGGCGTGCGGTCGTTCGGGTCGGACCCGGCGGCGGCGGCCGGGCACGTGGCGGCGTTCGTGGAGGGGCTGCAGGCGGTCGGGGTGGCGGCGTGCGCCAAGCACTTCCCCGGTCACGGTGCGTCCACTGTGGACTCGCACGCGGCGCTGCCGGTGCTGCCGCGGACCACCGCGGAGCTGGCGGCGGTGGAGTTCGTGCCGTTCCGCGCGGCGGTGGCGGCGGGGGTGCGGTCGATCATGACCGGGCACCTGGTCGTGCCGGAGTGGGGCGACGCGCCCGCGACGCTGAACCCGCGGGCGGTGCGCGTGCTGCGGGAGGAGCTGGGCTTCACCGGGGCGGTCATCACCGACGGGCTGGACATGAAGGCCGTCGGCGGCGACCTCGCGGAGGGGTCCGTGCGGTCGCTGGCGGCCGGCGTGGACGCGTTGTGCCTGGGCGGGGAGCCGCTGGACGACGACGGGCTGCGGTGGCTGGTCGACAGCATCGTGGCGGCCGTGGAGTCGGGTGTGCTGCCGGTGGAGCGGCTGGAGGAGGCGGCACGGCGGACGGCCGCGCTGGGCGCCCCGGCGGCGGCCGTGGAGGCGCACGACCCGGACCTGGGGCTGGTGGCGGCCCGGCGGGCGCTGGAGGTGCGCGGCACGCTGCGGCTGTCCGGGCCGCCGGTGGTCGTGGACCTCGCGGTGGAGCCGTCGATCGCGGTCGGGGACGTGCCGTGGGGCCTCGGGCCGTACTTGGCGGAGCTCGTGCCGGGCACCTCGGTGGTGGCGTCGACGTCGGCGGACGAGATCGCGGCGCTGGCGGCCGGCCGCCCGGTGGTGGTCGTGACGCGTGAGGCACACCGCCACGCCTGGGCTCGCGAGCTGGTGTCGACACTCGGTACTATTGGTCTAGACCTCGTGCACGTCGAGACCGGCGTGCCGGGGCCGGACCTGGGCGCCGGCGCCCGCGTGGACACCCACGGCGGAGCCCGGGTCTGCCTGCGCGCCGCCGCCGAGCGCATCGCCGCCACCCTCTAGCACCCGAACCGACAGGCACCCGAACCGACAGGGGACAACTCCGATGACCGACCACCAGCCCGGCAGGCACATGGCGGCCGAGATCGACCAGCAGCCGGGGATCTTCGCCGACCTGCACGCCCGGCGGGACGCCATCGCCCCGGTCGCCTCGGTGATCGCCGAGCGCCGGCCGCGGTTCGTGCTGCTGGCGGCGCGCGGGTCCAGCGACCACGCGGCGCTGTACGCGAAGTACCTGACCGAGGTGCTGCTGGAGCTGCCCGCCGGGCTGGTGTCGCCGTCCACGACCACGCTGTACGGGGCTCAGCCTGACCTGCGGGACGTGCTGCTGGTCGCGGTGTCGCAGTCGGGCGGGTCGCCGGACCTGCTGGAGGTGACCGAGTCGGCGCGGGCGCGTGGCGCGTTGACGGTCGCGGTGACCAACACGGCGTCCTCGCCGCTGAACGGGGCGGCCGAGCTGTCGGTGGACGTCGGCGCGGGCGTGGAGCAGGCGGTGGCGGCCACGAAGACGTACTCGGCGACGTTGCTGGCGCTGTACCTGCTGGTGGACGCCATCCGGGGTGGTGACGGCGCGGCGGCGGCGCGGCTGGGCGACCTGGCCCGGGCGACGCTGGACTCGTCGGCGGACGCGGTGGCCGAGGCGGTGCAGCGGTACCGGTTCGTGGACCGGGTGCTGACGACCGGGCGCGGGTACTCGCTGCCCACGGCGCTGGAGTCGGCGCTGAAGCTGGCCGAGACGTCCTACCTGGCGGCGCGGGCGTACAGCGGGGCGGACCTGCTGCACGGGCCGGTGGCGGCGGTCGACGCGGAGACGGCCGTGCTGGCCGTGACCAGCGCCGGCAAGGGCGGTGACGCGCTGCACGACGTGCTGGACGCCGTGCACGGCCGCGGCGCCGACGTCCTGGCGGTCGGTTCGGCCTCGGACAAGGTCTCGGCCGCCCTGCGCATCCCGGTCCCCGAGACCGCGGAGGAGGTCGCCCCCATCCTGGAGATCCTCCCGGTCCAGCGCCTGGCCCACGGCCTGGCCCTGGCCCGCGGCGGCGACCCGGACAACCCCCGCGGCCTGAACAAGGTCACCCGCACCCGCTGACCCCCACGCGGGAGTCCTACGTCCGGAACACCTGAATCCAACGCCCGGAACGCGGAAGGGGCCCGGGGGAACACTCCCCCGGGCCCCTTCCGCCGCCGCCACTACTGGCCCGCGGCCGCCACGCCCACCGCGGCGCCCTCGAACGCCGCCTCACGGTCGAACGCGACCTCGCCGTCCACCCACACCTTGCGCGGACGCAGGTCGTCGTCCCACCAGACCAGGTCCGCCACCGCCCCGACCTCCAGACGGCCGAGCGTGGGCTCGCCGATCGCGTCGGCCGGGACGACGGTCGCCGCCGCCAGCGCGTCCGCCGGGTCCACGCCCACCGACACGATGTTGCGCACGGCCCGGTCCAACGTCAGCGCGCTGCCCGCGATCGTGCCCTCCGGCGACCGCGGCACGCCGTCCTCGGTCAGCAGCACGTCCGCGCCACCGAGCTGGTAGCGGCCCGGCGGCATGCCCGCGGCGGCCACGGCGTCCGTGACCAGCGCGACCCGGTGCCCGGCCGCGTTGAACACGAGCCGGCACACGTCCGGTCCGACGTGCGCCAGGTCCGCGATCAGGCCCAACGTGAACCGGTCGTCCACCAGCGCCACTCCCGGCACACCCGGCTCGCGGTGCCCGAGCGGTCGCTGGGCGTTGAACAGGTGCGTCACCATCCGCGCGCCCGCCTCGGCGGCGGCCCTGGTCTGCTCGCCCGTCGCGTCGCTGTGGCCGACCGCCACCAGCACGCCCGCCGCCGCCAGCCTGCGCACGGCGTCCATGCCGCCCGGCTGCTCCGGGGCGAGCGTCACCATGCGCAACGCGCGCCGCAGCACCTCGTCGGCCAGCAGCACGTCGATCTCGGCCGCGCCGGGCGGCACCATCAGCGCCGGGTCGTGGACGCCCGCGCGTTTCGGCGACAGGAACGGCCCCTCCAGGTGCACGCCGAGCGGCTTGGCGCCCGCGTGCGGCGGCAGGGTGGCCGACGCCGCCAGCACGGCGTGCGCCTGCCGCACGGCGACCGGCACCGGCGCGGTGATCAACGTGGGCAGGAACCGGGTCACCCCCGTTCGTGGGAGCGCTCTCGCCACCGCGGCCATGCCCTCGGGGTCCACCTCGGCGAAGTCGACCCCGACCGCCCCGTTGACCTGCACGTCCACCAGGCCCGGGGTGAGCAGGCCGTCGGTCAGCACCTCGGCGCCGTCGGGTGGTGAACCCGCGACGACCTCCACGATCCGGCCTGCGCTGATCCTCAGGCTGACGGGACCGGTGATGGTCCGACCGAGCAGTGCTCGCGGAGCTGCGACAACCGTGTCCAAGGTCCCTCCTCAAATGGTCCAGACCATTATGGCCGGAAGTGGCGGACGGCGTCACGTGTGGTTATAAGATAACCGAATAGAGTAAGATTGGGTTAATACTTCGCCGCGCGGCGGGGTTCGACGCGCGGCGCTTCGGCGTGGCCCATACTTGGCGCCAGACATCCGAGGTCTAGCTGACGAGTCGAGGGCCGCCGTGGCAGTTACCGACGACGCCATCCTGCGCGTCAAGGAGATGATCGTCTCGGGCGAGCTGAAGCCGGGCGACCGTCTGCCGCGCGAAGCCGACCTCGCCGGGCGCCTGGGCTTGTCGCGGAACTCGCTGCGCGAGGCGGTCAAGGCGTTGTCGCTGGTCAGGGTGCTGGACGTGCGGCAGGGCGACGGGACCTACGTGTCCAGCCTGCGGGCCGACGACCTGCTCGGCGCGCTGTCGTTCGTGCTGGACCTGCACCGCGGCGAGGACTCCGTGCTGGAGGTCCTGCAGGTGCGCCGCATCCTCGAACCGGCCGCGGCGGCGATGGCGGCGCAGCGGGTCGGACCGGAGGAGATAGCGGCGCTGCGGGCGTTGTGCGACGCCGCCGAGTCGGCCCGGTCGGTGGAGGAGCTCGTCGAGCACGACCTGGAGTTCCACCGCGCCGTCGCGCTCGGCTCGGGCAACGCCTACCTGGCCCAACTGCTGGACACGCTGGCCGGGCCGACCGTGCGCGTGCGCACCTGGCGCGGCATCACGCAGGGCGGCGCGGTCGACCGGACCGTCGCCGAGCACCGCGCGATCGTCGACGCCCTGGCCGCCCACCAGCCCGAACTGGCCCGCTCGTGGTCCACGGTGCACGTGGCGGGCGTCGAGCAGTGGCTGTCCGACCTGGCGTGACGCGGCCGGCCCGGACGGGGCGGGATCAGGGCAGGGCGGACCAGAGGGAGTCCGGCACGGGGGTCGACGCGGCGGCGGCGTTGGAGAGCATCTCGGCCGCCGTGCGGACGCCCAGGAGCACGGAGACGACCGCCGGGTGGCGGAACGGGAAGGAGACGGCCGCCTGCGGCAGCGTCACGCCGTGGCGGGCGCACACGGCGGCGATCCGCCGGGCCCGTTCCACCAGCGACGCGGGTGCGGCCCGGTAGTCGTAGGTGTCGCCGACCTCCGGCCGCGCCAGCAGCCCGGAGTTGAACACCCCCGCCGCGACCACCGCCACCCCGCGGGCCGCGCACAGGTCCAGCAGCGGCTCCCCGGTCCGCTCCAGCACGGTGTACCGCCCGGCCAGCAGCACCACGTCCAGGTCGGTCTCCCGGACGAACCGCGCGGGCATCTCCCACTGGTTCATGCCGACCCCGACCGCCCCGATCACGCCCTGCGACCGCAGCTCCAGCAACGCGGGCACGGCCTCCGACACGGCCTGCTCCCAGTGCGCGTCCGGGTCGTGCACGTACACCACGTCCACCCGGTCCAGCCCGAGCCGGTCCAAAGAGGACTCCAACGACCGCCGCACGCCGTCGGCGCTGAAGTCCCACCGCCGCCACGCCGTCGCGGGCACCGCGAACCCGTTCGCCCGGTCGTCGCCGTCGCCGAAGGCGGGCTCCAGCACCCGGCCGACCTTCGTGGACACCACGAACCCGTCCCGCGGCCGGTCCGCCAGGAACGCGCCGATCCGCCGCTCGGACAACCCGAGCCCGTAGTGCGGCGCGGTGTCGAAGTACCGCACCCCGGCGTCCCACGCGGCCTCCAGCGCGCCGAAGGCGTCCACATCGGACACCTCCGCGTACAGGTTGCCGATCGGGCCGCCGCCGAACCCCAGGCGGGACAGGGGGATCACGCTCACGCCTCCCTGGGCCGCAGCCGCAACCCCTGCATGCCGCCGTCGACCGCGAGGACGGTGCCGGCGGTGGAGCCGGAGAGCGGGCCGGCCAGGTAGGCGATGGCGCCCGCGACCTCGTCCGCCGAGACGAGCCGGCCGTGCGGCTGCCTCGCCTCCAACGCGGCACGCTCGGCGGCCGGGTCCGGCGCCGAGTCGAGCAGGCGGCCCACCCACGGGGTGTCCGCCGTGCCGGGGGCTACCGCGTTCACGCGGATGCCCTCGCGCACGTAGTCCGCGGCCATGGCCAGCGTCAACGCGTGCACCGCGCCCTTGCTCGCCGAGTACAGCGCGCGCTGCGGCAGACCGGCCCAGGCCGCGATCGAGCCGGTGTTCACGATCGCCGCCGACGGCGACCTGCGCAGGTGCGGCAGTGCGGCGCGGGCGACCCGGGCCATGCCGACCACGTTCACGTCCAGCACCCGGTGCCACTCGTCGTCCGGGTTCGCGGTCACGTCGCCCTGCGCGCCGACGCCCGCGTTGTTCACCAGCACGTCCAGCCGGCCGAACCGCTCGACCACCTCGTCGACCGCGGCGCGCACCGAGGCGTCGTCGGTCACGTCGGCCCTGATGCCGTGCACCGGCGGCTCGACCCGCGGGTCCAGGTCCAGCGCCACCGCGGTCGCGCCGCGTGCCGCCAGCAGCCGCGCGGTGGCCAGGCCGATGCCGGACGCGCCGCCGGTCACCACCGCGACCAAGCCCTCGAACTCGCTCACCGGCCCTCCTGTTCCGCCCACACCGGGCCGTCGGGGTAGCTGTAGTCGGTCACGGTCCGGTCGTGCAGCCGCGCAGAGAACCCCGGCTCGACGGGCGCGGCGTACCGGCCGCCGCGCACCACGGCCGGGTCGGTGAAGTGCTCGTGCAGGTGGTCGACCCATTCGACCACGCGGCCGTCGACGGTGCCGGAGACCGCCACGAAGTCGACCATCGCCAGGTGCCGGACCAGCTCGCACAGGCCGACGCCGCCCGCGTGCGGGCACACCGGCACGCCGAACTTCGCCGCCAGCAGCAGGATCGCCACGTTCTCGTTCACCCCGCCGACCCGGCACGCGTCGAGCTGCACCACGTCGACCGCCCCGGCCTGCAGCAACTGCTTGAACACCACCCGGTTCTGCACGTGCTCGCCGGTGGCGACCTTGATCGGGCGCACCGCCCGGGCGATCGCGGCGTGCCCCAGCACGTCGTCCGGCGAGGTGGGCTCCTCGATCCAGTACGGGTCGAACGGCGCCAGCTCGCGCACCCACTCGATCGCCGTGCCCACGTCCCACCGCTGGTTGGCGTCCACGGCGATGCGCACGCCGTCGCCGACCGCCTCGCGGGCCAGCCGCATGCGCCGGACGTCGTCCGCCAGGTCGCCGCCGACCTTCAGCTTGATCATGTCGAAGCCGTCGGCCGACGCCTGCCGCGCCAACCCGGCCAGCTTCTCGTCGGAGTAGCCGAGCCAGCCCGGCGACGTCGTGTAGGCCGGGTAACCGTCCCGGACCAGCGCGGCGGCCCGTTCGGCGCGCCCCGGCTCCGCGCGCCGCAGGATGTCCAGCGCCTCCTCGGGCGTGAGCGCGTCGGACAGGTACCGGAAGTCCACCAGGCCGACGATCTCCTCCGGCGCCATGCCGGACAGGAACCGCCACAGCGGCAGGCCCGCCCGCCGGGCGGCGAGGTCCCACGCGGCGTTCACGACCGCGCCCAGCGCCATGTGCGCGACGCCCTTCTCCGGCCCCAACCAGCGCAACTGCGAGTCGCCGACCAGGTCGGCGGACAGCGCGGCCAGGTCGGCGGCGGTCTCCGGGACGGGCCGGCCGACCACGTGGTGCGCCAACGACCGGATCGCGGCGGCCTGCACGTCGTTGCCGCGACCGATCGTGAACGCCAGCCCGTAGCCCTCCGGGCCGTTCGACGTGCGCAGCACCACGTAGGCCGCGGAGTAGTCCGGGTCGGGGTTCATCGCGTCCGACCCGTCCAGCTCCCGCGAGGTCGGGAACCGGATGTCCAGCACGTCCAGCGCGACGACCCGGTCCGCCATCACGCCTGCCCGAGCGTCTGCCGCTGCCGGCCGAGCCCGTCGATCTCCAGCTCCACCACGTCGCCCGCCTTCAGGTACGGCTTGGGCTCCGGTTGGCCGAGCGCCACGCCCGCCGGCGTGCCGGTGTTGATGACGTCACCCGGTCGAAGGACGAGGAACCAGCTCAGGTAGCGGACCAGCTCGGCCACCGGGAAGATCATGTTCTTGGTGGAGGAGTCCTGCCGCGGCACGCCGTTGACCCACAGCCGCAGGCCCAGCGCCTGCGGGTCGCCGACCTCGTCCGCGGGCACGAGGAAGGGGCCGAGCGGGTTGAACGTCTCGCAGTTCTTGCCCTTGTCCCACTGCCCTCCGCGCTCCAGCTGGAACTCGCGCTCGCTCACGTCGTGCGACAGGGCGTACCCGGCGATGCAGGTCAGCGCCTGCTCGGCGGAGTCGAGGTACCGGGCCGTGCGGCCGATGACCACGGCCAGCTCGACCTCCCAGTCCGTCTTCACCGAGCGGCGCGGCACCAGCACCTCGTCGTTCGGGCCGACGATCGTGTCGGGGGTCTTGAGGAACACGACCGGCTCCGACGGGATCGCCAGGCCGGTCTCCTCCGCGTGGTCGCGGTAGTTGAGACCGATGCAGACGAGCTTGCCGACGCCCGCGACCGGCGGTCCGATCCGCACGCCGTCGTCCACGACCGGGTGGAGTTCGCCGGCCGCCAGGGCGGCGCGCGTGCGGGCGATGCCGTCGTCGGCGAGGAACGCGCCGGTCACGTCGTCGGTCACCGGGGTCAGGTCGTACGTCACCCCGTCGTCGGCACGGACGGCGGGCCGTTCGGAACCCGACGGTCCCAGGCGCAGCAACTGCACGGCAGATCCTCCTCCACCACTCGATAGATCGGATGTATAGCGCTTGCTGACGGGACCGTCTAGAGGTTGTCCGGTTATTCGTCCGATGAATCCCGGTTACGAAGGGTCGCGATGAAACTCCACCGCGCGGTGTGGGCGTCCGCCGCCACCGCCGCACTGCTCGGCACGCTCCTCGTCGGCAACGCCTCGGGCGCCGACCGGCCCGCCAGACCCCTGCCGCCCGACCGCGCCGACCACTCGGGCGACGGGTCCTCCGAACGCGCGCTCGACCGCGCCAGAGGCCCGGTGACGGCGTTCGTCGAGCTCACCACCACCCCCGCCACGCAGGCGTACGGCGACGAGAAGGCACGCGGCGGCGACCCGGCCGCGGCGGCACGGGCGGCGCGGCGGCGCACCGACGCGCAGGCCGACCGGGTCCTGGCGGCCCTGCGCGGCCGGGACGCCGGCACCCGCGAGGTCGCCAAGACCCGCAACGCGGTCCCCGGCGTGCTCGTCAACGCCGACGCGGGCAGCCTGCGCGACCTGGCGGCGCTGCCCGAGGTCAGGTCCGTGCGGCTGACCGTGCCGAAGACCGTGCGCAACGCGGGCGCGGTGGAGCTCACCCGGGCCGCGCAGGTGTGGCGCGACACCGGCCGGTACGGCGAGGGCGTGCGCATCGGCATCGTGGACACCGGCATCGACTACACCCACGCCGACTTCGGCGGACCGGGCACCACCGCCGCGTACCAGGCCGTCGACCCCACCGCGCCGTGGACGCCCACCGCGAAGGTCGTCGGGGGCCACGACTTCGCGGGCGACGCCTACGACTCCGAGGACCCCGCGAAGGCCGTGCCCGTGCCCGACCCGAACCCGCTGGACTGCCACAGCCACGGCACGCACGTCGCGGGCACCGCCGCCGGGTACGGCGAGAACGCCGACGGGACCCCGTTCACCGGCGACCACTCCGCGTTGACGCCCGAGGACGTGGCCGGGATGAAGATCGGGCCGGGCGTCGCGCCCGGGGCGTCGCTGTACGCGCTGAAGGTGTTCGGCTGCACGGGCTCGACCGAGCTCGTCGGCCAGGCGCTGGACTGGTCGCTCGACCCGGACGGCGACGGCGACTTCGGCGACCACCTCGACGTGGTCAACCTGTCGCTGGGCAGCGACTTCGCCGGTCAGGACGACCCCGACAGCCTGTTCGTGCGCAAGGTCGTCGAGCACGGCGTGGTGGTCGTCGCGTCGGCGGGCAACGGCGGCGACTTCTACGACGTCGGCGGCTCGCCGGCGAACACGCCCGAGGCGCTGGCGGTGGCCAACACGCGGGACGCGTTCGCGCTGCTCGACGGCGTCGAGGTGGCGGGCGCGCGGCACGCCGGGCAGTACAGCAAGAGCTACACCGCCTACCCGGCGCTGGACGTGGCGCTGCCCGTCGTGCCGGTGTCCGACCCGGAGAACCTCGACGGGTGCGCGCCGATCACCGAGGACCTCAACGGCCGGTTCGCCTGGCTGGAGTGGGACGAGGACGACGCGACCCGCGAGTGCGGTTCCGCGGCGCGGACCGACAACGCCGAGGCGGCGGGCGCGGAAGGCGTGCTGCTCACCGCCACCAGCGACCACTTCAAGGCCGCCATCGCGGGCAACGCCGGCATCCCGGCGTTCCAGTTCACCCGCGCGTCCACCGAGGCGCTGCGGCCGGCGTTGACCGGGGGCACGCTCCGGGTGCGCATGCTCGGCTCGCTGCGCAACGCCGTGCCGACGATGACGCCGACCCTCGCCGACACGATCACGCCCTCGTCCTCCCGGGGATCGCGCGGCGCGGCGGCGGCGAAGCCCGACGTCGCCGCGCCCGGCGACACGATCCTGTCCGCGTCCTCCGGCACCGGCTCCGAAGCGGTGAGCATGGGCGGCACGTCGATGGCCGCGCCGCACGTCGCCGGTCTCGCCGCGCTGGTGCGCGAGACGCGTCCGGACTGGACGGTCGAGGAGGTCAAGGCCGCCATCATGAACACCGCGACCGGTGACGTGACCGACGGCGACGACCACACCACCGGCGAACCCGAGGCGCCGATGCGGGTCGGCGCGGGCCGGGTGGACGCGCTCGACGCGGTCGGCGTCGACCTGCTGGCCATGGTCGCCGACGACCCCGGCACAGTAGGCGTGTCGTTCGGGCCGGTCGAGGCCGGCGCACCGCTGACGGTCGGCAAGACCGTGGAGGTGGTGAACAAGTCGTCCCGGCCGCGCACCGCGCGGGTGTCCTACGAGGCCGCGACCACCGTGCCCGGCGCGCGGTTCGAGGTGTGGCCGCCGGTGCTCGTCGTGCCGCCGAACGGGACGGCGACGGTCGACGTGACGCTGACCGTGACGCCGGAGGAGCTGCGCAAGGTCGCCGACCCGACGATCGAGAAGGTGCAGGCGGGCGTGGCGCGGCAGTTCCTGGCCGAGGCGTCCGGGCGGCTGCTCGTGCGGTCCGGTGACCTGGCGCTGCGGGTGCCGGTGTACGCGGCCCCGAAACCGGTCGCCGACGTCGAGGCGGTCGACCGCGGTGACGGCACGGTCGAGCTGGGCGGGCGCGCGGTGGACCAGGGCGAGGGCGACGAGGCGTACCGGTCGCTGGTGAGCGCGTTCGAGCTGCACGGCTCCAGCCCCGAACTGGCGTCGTGCGGGGACGACGTGCAGACCGACTGCGCGGTGAACGGGTCGGCGCGCGGGGGCGACCTGCGGTACGTGGGCGCCGCGGTCGGTGACGGGATGCTCGCGTTCGGGGTCGTGACCTGGCACGACTGGGTCACGCTCGGCCTCGCGAACAGCCCCGTGGTGCGCATCGACACCACCGGCGACGGCGTGCCCGACTACACCGTGCAGGCCGTGAAGCCGAGTTCCGGCTTGGTGGTCACGGCGGACGTGTGGCTGGCGCGGACGGTGCGCGTGGCCGACGGCGCGGTCGTGGACGAGCAGCCGCTCAACGGCCGGTACGGCGACGTGGACACCAACGTGATGGACAGCAACGTGGTCGTGCTGCCGGTGGCGTTGACCGCGCTGGGCATCGACCCGGCGGCGGCGAGCGCGCCGTTGACCTACACGGTCGTGACGTCGGGGAACTACCCCGCGCCGGGCAACGCCGACGGGTTCGTGGACCGGATCCGCACGCCGATGGCGTTCGACCCGCTGCGGCCGGGGCTCGGCGTCGAGGGCGGCGTGTCGTTCGTGGCGGAGGCCGGCGCGGTGCTGCGGGTGCGGCCGGGGTCCGCGGTGGACGGCGGCCTGCTGTTCCTGCACCACCACAACGCTTCGGGCGACCGCGCGCAGGTGCTCGCCGTCCGTTGACGACCGCTTCCCGCCGGTCACGCAGAGCCAGGTCCGGCACAACCCGGTTGGGTGTGCCGGACCTCGTTCGTGCTGGGCATACTCGGGCGAATGGGTTTCGTGGTGGGTCTGGACGCGGGCGGCACGAGCACCCGGGCGTTGGTGCTCGACCTGGACGGCACCCGCCTCGGCGCCGGCGTCGCGGGTGGCGCGAACCCCAACTCGCACCCGCCGGAACTCGCCGCCGCCCACGTGCGGCAGGCGTTGACGGCGGCGTTGGACGGGCTGGACGCGGCGAAGGTCGAGTCGGGCGTGCTCGGCATGGCGGGGTCGAGCAAGCTGCTCAGCGACCCGGCGGTGGCGGCGTTGTTCGAGGCCGCGTGGGCGGGGGCGGGGCTGCGGTGCCCGATGCGCGTGATCACCGACTGCGAGGCGGCGTTCGCGACCGGCACGGCGTCACCGGACGGGACCGTGCTGGTGGCCGGGACGGGGTCGATCGCGGCCCGGATCGAGCACCACGAGCTGGTGTCGACGGCCGGCGGGTACGGCTGGCTGCTGGGTGACGAGGGGTCGGCGTTCTGGCTGGGCCGGGAAGCCGTGCGGGCGACGTTGCTAGCGTTGGAGCGGGACGAGGTGGACGAGCTGGCGGCCGCCGTGCTGGCCCGTGCGGACATCCCCGACGTGCCGCGCCGGGAGCGGTGGCGTCGCCTGATCACCGCGGCGAACGCGTCCGCGCCGATCGCCCTGGCCACCTACGCGCCGCTCGTGACGGCGCACGCCTCCGCACCGTCCGCCGACCGCGTCGTCACCGCCGCCGTGCGCGTCCTGGCCGACCTGGCCGAAGCCGCCCGCCCGGCCGAGGCCCGTTCGCCGATCGTCCTGATGGGCAGCCTGGTCCACGCACACCCCTTGGGCGCGCGCCTCAAGCGCGAACTGTCCACCCGCACCCCGGCTCCCGTCACCGTCGCCACCGAGGGCGCCGCCGGCGCCGCCTGGCTCGCCGCCGTCAAGATCCTGGGCCCCTCCGCCCCCCGCCCCACCTGACCCCCGTGTGCCGAACGCTCAAGTCCCGAGTGTCGAACGCTCAGCTCCCGAGTGTCGAACCTTCGGGACCCCTGAATTCAACGTTCAGGACAGCCCTCCCGGGTCCTGAGCGTTGAATTCAGGGGTCCTGAGCGTTCGACACTCGGGACCTGGAGGTTCGACACTCGGGGCTTGGAGGTTCGACTCACGGGGTGGGGCGGGGGTGGCGGAGGCCGGGGTGGTCGGAGGGCAGGGTGCGGCGGAGGACCCACCAGCTGGCGGCGATGCACGCGACCTGCAGGGGCCAGGTCAGGGCGACGCGCATGACGCCCAGCAGGACGACCTCGCCGGCCAGCCACAGAGCGCCGAAGACGAGGACGCGGAGGAGGTACTGGCCCACCCACGGCCAGGAGGCGTAGCGGTACGCGCGGAGCAGGTCCGGGTCACGTCGCCAGCGGAACTTCTGGCCCGTGACCAGGCCGACCACGACGCCCAGGAGGGGCCACCGCAGCACGATGGACGCGGCCCAGACCAACGCCGACGCGGCGTTCAGGAAGATCTGCAGCAGGAAGAAGTCCTCGGCGCGCCCGGTCTGCAACGCGATGTACGCGGCCAGCACGACCAGGGCGACCGAGGCCAGCAGGGCGCGGGGACGGCCGCCCCGCAGCACCCGCACGACACCGACGACCACGCCCACGGCCACCGCCGACGCGGCGCCGACCGCGACGGAGTGCCCGCCCAGCAACCACCCCACGACGAACGCCGCCGGCGGCAGCGAGGCGTCCAGCGCACCGCCCCGCCCGCCCAGCAGTGCGGCCAGCGACTCCTGACGCGTGTCGGTCATACCTCCAGGGTGCCTTAGGCCAACCTAACCCAGGTAACGGACCCGTCTCGGGGCATTGACCCCCGTGAGGCCCGTCACTAACGTCTCGGCGAAATCGTCTGGAAAGTTAACAGACAGGACCACTCCCCACGGACAGGAGAGGCCATGCGAGCCGGGAGCCCCAGGCTGCTGCGCGAGATCAACGACCGCGCCGCGATCGAGGCGTTGCTCCGCAACGGCCCGCTGACCAGGGCGGAGCTGGAAGGCATCATCGGTCTGTCCAAACCGGCCACCGCGCAGCTCCTGACCCGCCTCGAAGACGAGGGCACGGTGCTGCGCAACGGCCTGCGCGGCGGCGGACGCGGCCCGCGGGCGCAACTGTGGACGGTCAACGGCGCGCTGGCCCACGTCGCCGCCGTCGACCTCACGCCCGACGCGATCGACGTCGCCATCGCCGACATCTCCGGCGCCACGCTCACCGAGCACCGCGCCCCGATGCCGAAGACCGACGTGCTGGAGGCGTTCCGCGGCGCGGTCACCAAGGCCGCGGCCCAGGCCGGCCTCACCACCGACGCCCTGCACCACGTCGTCGTCGGCAGCCCCGGCGCGGTCGACACGGCCACCGGCCGCCTCAACTACGCGCCCCACATGCCGGGCTGGGCGGACAAGGACATCCCCGCGGAGCTGGCCGCCCTCCTCGACACCTCCGTCACGGTCGAGAACGACGTCAACCTGGTCGCGCTGGAGGAGATGGTCGCGGGCCGGGCCGTGGGGGTGAAGGACTTCGTGCTGCTGTGGCCCGCCGACGCGGTGGGCGCGGCCGTCGTCGTCAACGGCGTGCTGCTGCGCGGCGCGACCGGCGGCGCGGGCGAGATCGACGCCATGCGCGTCCCCGACCACGCGCACGCCGACACGGGCACCGACCGCACCGGCAGCCGCTACGGCGACCTGCTCGACAGCCCCGGCATCGCCCGCCTGGCCCGCGCGCACGGCGTGTCCGCCCGCACCGGCCGGGTCGCCGTGGAGAAGGCGCTGAGCGAGGGCACCGCCGGCCGCGAGTTCCTGGTCGACCTGGCCCGCCGCATCGCGACCGGCGTGGCGAACGTCGTCGCCGTGCTCGACCCCGAACTGGTGCTGCTCTCCGGCGACATCGCGCACGCGGGCGGCACGACGCTCGCCGACCTCGTCGCGGCCGAGCTGCGCCGCCTGGTGGTGCCCCGCACCCCCGTCCGACTCGCCCTGGTCACCGGGAAGCCGGTGCGCTCCGGCGCGCTGCACGCGGCGCTCTCGGTCGCCAGGGAACAGGTGTTCGGTCTGCCCGCCGCCACGACCGAGCCCTTCCGCGGTCCGAACCGCCAGGACGCGACCGCTCCGAGCACGTCGACATGAAGGAGAGCACATGCGCAAGCTCCACCGCGCAGCGTTGTTGTGCGTGGCCGCGGCGGTGTCCCTGACCGCTTGCGCGGCGGGCTCCGGCAGGCAGGCCGAGCAGTCGGGACCGGCGGCGGCGCCGGGCAAGGAGGACAGGTTCTCGCTGACCGTCTGGAGCAACTACTCCGGACGTGAGCAGGACGAGGTCACCAAGGCCCTGGAGAGCTTCAAGGCGAAGTTCCCCCACGCCGAGATCGAGCACCAGGGCAGCCAGGACGACGACAAGATCACCGCGGGCATCCGCGGCGGCAACCCGCCGGACGTGGCCCTGTCGTTCACCACCGACAACATCGGCCAGTTCTGCTCCAGCGGCTCGTTCTCCGACCTCAAGCCCTACCTCGCGCGCGACGACGTGGACCTCGGCCAGATCACGGACGCGGTGCGCTCCTACACCGAGTACAAGGGCAACCGCTGCGCGATGCCGCTGCTCAGCGACGTGTACGGGCTGTACTACAACAAGGACATGCTCGCCGAGGCCGGCATCACGTCGCCACCGAGGACGACGGCCGAGCTGCTGGACTTCGCCAAGCGCACCACCAAGAAGGCCGCGGACGGCTCGATCGAGGTCGCGGGCTTCCTGCCGAGCATGCCGTTCTACGCCAACAACCCGCAGATCTGGGCGCCGCACTTCGGCGCGAAGTGGGAGAAGCCGGACGGCGGGTCCGGCCTGGCGTCGCCGGAGTGGGCGGAGATGCTGACGTTCCAGAAGGAGCTGGTGGACTTCTACGGCCACGACGCCCTGGAGCGGTTCCGCGCCGGGCTCGGCCAGCAGTACTCCGCCGACCACGCGTTCCACCAGCGCAAGATCGCCATGATGATCGACGGCGAGTACCGCACGGCGTTCCTCGAGGACCAGGCGCCGGACGTGCGGTTCGGCACCGCGCCGTTCCCGACGAGCAAGCCGGAGCTGTACGGCACCGGGTTCACCGCCGGCACGATCATGGGCATCCCGAAGGGCGCGAAGAACCCCGGCGCGGCCTGGGAGCTGATCAAGCACCTGTCGTTCGACACCCCGACCATCGTCGACCTGGCCAACGGGATCAAGAACATCCCCAGCACGAAGGCCGCGCTGACCGACCCGCGCCTGGAGGTGGACGAGAACTTCAAGACGTTCCTCGACCTGGCCGCTTCGGACAAGCTCCAGGGCAACCCGGTCACGCCCATCGGTGACGCGCACATCAAGGCGATCAGCGACTTCGCCACGTCGTGGCAGTCGGGCGCGGTGCCGGACCTGATGGCGGGGCTGGCCGACGTCGACCGGCAGATCGACGACCGGATCGCGAAGAGCGGCAAGTAGGGATGACGGCCACGCTGGAGCGCGTGGACGTGGCGCGGACCGCCCCGGCCCGGGGGCGGTCCCGCGCCCGCGTCCGCCACCGCCTGACCGTGCTGGCGTTCCTGGCGCCCGCGATCCTCGGGTTCGCGCTGTTCTTCGGCTACCCGCTGGTCGCCACGATCGGGTTCTCGTTCACGAGGTACGACCTGATCAACCCGCCGGAGTGGATCGGCTGGGAGAACTACGCCTACATGTTCTCCGACGAGCTGTTCCGCACCGCCGTCCACAACACGCTGTGGTTCGTGGTCGTGCTGACCGCCGCACGCGTCGTGTTCGCGTTGGGCGTGGCGTCGGTGATCGCCCGGTTGAAGTCGGGCGTGGGGCTGGTGCGCACGTTGTGCTACCTGCCGTCGCTGGCACCGCCGGTGGCCGCCACGCTGGTGTTCTTCCTGGTCCTGCGGCCGAACGAGGGCCCGCTGGACGCGTTCCTCGGGTGGTTCGGCCTCGACGGGCCGCTGTGGTTCGCCGACCCGGTGTGGGCCAAGCCGGGCATCGCCGCGGTGGTGCTGTGGGTGTCCGGCGACCTGATGATCATCATCCTGGCGGCGATCCTGGACGTGCCGCAGGAGCAGTACGAGGCCGCCGAGCTGGACGGCGCCGGACCGGTGCGGCGGTGGTGGCACGTGACGCTGCCGACGATCTCGCCGGTGCTCGTGTTCGGCGTGGTCAACTCCATCATCCTGGCGTTGCAGCTGTTCACGCAGGCCGTGGTGGCGGGGTCGGCGGCCAGCGGGTCGGCGGAGGTGACCGGGGCGACCAAGGTGCTCGGGTACCCGGAGAACTCCACGCTGACGTTCCCGATGTGGCTCTACACGCAGGGCTTCCGGTACTTCGACATGGGCTACGCGGCGGCGATGGCGACGGTGCTGTTCGTGATCTCGTTCGCCGCGACCGCGTTGCTGGTGCAGCGGATGCGCAAGGCCACGCACCAGGAGGAGTCATGACGGCGGCGGTCGGGGCGCGCAAGCCCTTCGCGTGGCGCAGGACGCTCGACTGGGTCGCGGTGCACAGCCTCGGGTTGGCGCTGGGGCTGATGTTCACGCTGCCGGTCGTGTTCGTCCTGCTGACCGCGGTGATGTCGGACAGCCAGGCGTTCACGGCGGACCTGTGGCCCCGCGAGTGGCACTGGGGCAACTTCGTGGAGGTGTTCGACAAGGCGCCGCTGCTGGGGTACCTGGGCAACAGCCTGCTGTACTCGCTGCTGGCGACGGCCGGGATGCTGCTCTCCTCGATCCCGGCCGCGTACGCGCTGGCCAAGCTCAGGTGGCGCGGGCGCAACGTCGTGTTCCTGCTGGTGGTGGGCGCGATGATGCTGCCGCCGCAGGTCGTGGCCGTGCCGCTGTACGACACGTGGTCGAGCCTCGGGCTGACCGGGACGCTGTGGCCGCTGATCGCGCCGTACTTCCTGTTCGACGCGTTCAGCATCTTCCTGCTGCGCCAGTTCATCCTGACCATCCCGCAGTCCTACGTGGACGCGGCCCGGGTGGACGGGTGCGGCGAGTTCCGGGCGCTGGTGCGGGTCGTCGTGCCGATGGCGCGGCCGGGCATCGCGGCGACCGCGCTGTTCTGCTTCCTCTACACGTGGAACGACTACTTCGGACCGCTGCTCTACACCAGTGAGAAGCCGGACCGGTGGACGCTGTCGCTGGCGCTGTCGTCGTTCAAGGGCATGCACCACGTGCAGTGGAACCTGGCGATGGCCGTCACGCTGCTGATCATGGTCCCGGCGGTCGTGCTGTTCGCGTTCGCGCAGCGCTCGTTCGTCAAGGGCATCACATTCACGGGGGTCAAAGGGTGAAGCTCACCGTTGTCGGTGGCGGGTCGACCTACACGCCGGAGCTGGTCGACGGGATCGCGGGGCGGCGGACCAGCCTCGACGTGGACGAGATCGCGCTGGTGGACCCGGACCCGGCCCGGCTGGAGGTCGTGGGCGCGTTCGCGCAGCGGCTGCTGGCGCACGCCGGACACCCGGCCCGGGTCACGACCACGACCGGTCTGGAACGCGGGGTCGACGGCGCGTCGGCCGTGTTGTTGCAGCTCAGGGTGGGCGGTCAGGCGGCACGGGCGTCCGACGAGACGTTCCCGCTGGCGTGCGACTGCGTCGGGCAGGAGACGACCGGCGCGGGCGGGCTGGCCAAGGCGCTGCGGACCGTGCCGGTGGTGCTCGACATCGCCCGGCGGGTGCGGGAGGTCGCGGGCGAGGACGCGTGGATCGTGAACTTCACCAACCCGGTGGGGATCGTGACGCGGGCGCTGCTGGCCGAGGGGCACCGTGCGGTCGGGCTGTGCAACGTGGCGATCACGTTCCAGCGGTGGACGTCGGCGCTGCTCGGGGTGGAGCCGGAGTCGGTCCGGCTGGAGCACGTCGGGCTCAACCACCTCAGCTGGGAGACCGGCGTGTTCGTGGACGGCGTCGACCGCCTGCCCGAGCTGCTGGACCGGCACGGTGACGCGCTGGCCGGGCACATCGGGCTGCCCGCGTCGTTGATGCGGCGGCTCGGGATGGTGCCGTCGTACTACCTGAAGTACTTCTACGACCACGACGAGGTCGTGCGGAAGCAGAAGACCGAACCGCCGCGGGCCGAGGTGGTCGCGGCGGTGGAGAAGGAGCTGCTGGACTTGTACGGGGACGTGGCCGTGGTGACCAAGCCGGCGCAGCTCTCGCAGCGCGGCGGCGCGTACTACTCGGAGGCGGCCGTGCAGCTCGTGCACGCGCTGACCGGTGGCGTGGGCGCGGAGCAGCACGTGGTGAACGTCCGCAACGGCGGCACGCTGCCGTTCCTGCCCGCGGACGCGGTCATCGAGGTGCCGGCGGTGGTGGGCGGCGACGGCGCGACCCCGCTGCCGGTGCCCGCGGTGCCGCCGTCGGTTGCCGGGTTGATCGCGCACGTCACGGGCTACGAGCACCTGGCGCTGGACGCGGCCGTGCGCGGCGGGCGCGACCGGGTCGCGGACGCGCTGCTCGCGCACCCGCTGGTCGGTCAGCACGCGGTGGCCGAGCGGCTGGCCGACGAGCTCGTGGCGCGCAACGCCGACTTCCTGCCGTGGGCGAGGGGCACCGCGTGACCGACCGGGTGCTCGCCATCGACGGCGGGAACAGCAAGACGGCCGTGGCGCTGGTGGACACCGACGGGCGGCTCCTCGCCCGGGTGCGCGGACCGGGGGCGTCACCGCAGAACGTGGGGCTGGCGCGGAGCCTGGAGGTGTTCGACGGGCTGGTGCGGGAGGCCGCGCGGGCGGCGGGGCTGGCGGACGGCGACGCGGTCGCCGTCCACACGGCAGCCTACCTGGCCGGTGCGGACCTGCCGAAGGAGGAAGAGGACCTGCGCGTCGCCATCGAGGCGCGGGGGTGGTCGGCCACGACCGTGGTCGGGAACGACACGTTCGCACTGCTCAGGGCGGGCACGGCGGACGGCATCGGGGTGGCCGTGGTGTGCGGGGCGGGCATCAACTGCGTCGCGGTCGCGCCGGACGGGCGGACGCACCGGTTCCCGGCGCTGGGGCGGATCTCCGGTGACTGGGGCGGCGGCGGGCACATCGGGTCGGAGGCGTTGTGGCACGCGGTGCGGGCCGAGGACGGGCGTGGCGAGCCGACCGCGTTGCTGGACGCGGTGCGCGCGCACTACGGGACGCCGAGCGTGGCCGAGGCGGTGCAGCGGCTGCACTTCGAGGAGGTCGAGTTCGACCCGCACGCCCTGTGCCCGTTGCTGTTCGAGGTCGCGGCAGGTGGTGACGCGGTGGCCCGGTCGGTGGTCGAGCGGCTGGTGGAGGAGGTCGTGGTGCTGGCCCGGGTGTCGTTGACGCGGTTGGGCCTGCTGGACGAGGCGGTGGACGTGGTGCTGGGCGGCGGGGTGCTGACCGGTACCGGCGGGGTGGTGGTCGACGCGGTGGCGGCGCGGTTGGGCGAGGCCGCGCCGGCGGCACGGGTGCGGGTCGTGGACGTGCCGCCCGTGGTGGGGGCGGCGTTGCTGGGGCTGGACGCGGTGGGGGCGTCACCGGGGGCCGAGTCGAGGCTGCGCGCGGCTTACGCGCGTGATCTGAACCTCACCCGGTCGGGGTGAACGCGGGTGAAACGCGCAATGCGGACACCGGCTCGCACCAGCGGGTGACACCTTGGTAACGGCGTTGCCAAGGGGCGGTGGCGTCGGGCCGACTTGGCGTTGCATGCTGTTCTGCGCGGTCGTGGGGGTGACGCACGGAGCGGAGGGGGACCTATGGAGGGATTGGACAGTTTCGTCGCGGTCGGTGACAGCTTCACCGAGGGGATGGACGACCCGGCGCCGAACGGGACGTACGTGGGGTGGGCCGACCGGCTGGCCGCGATGATCTCGGCGGAGCAGCGGGGCTTCCGGTACGCGAACCTCGCGATCCGGGGCAAGATGCTGCAGGAGATCGTGGACGAGCAGGTCCCGCTGGCGGCGGCGTTGAAGCCGAAGCTGGTGACGCTGTGCGGCGGCGGCAACGACATCCTGGTGCCGGGCAGCGACCCGGACGCGGTGGCCGAGGTGTACGAGATCGCGGTGGCCGACCTGCGGGCGGCGGGCTCGGAGGTGCTGATCTTCACCGGGTTCGACCCGAAGCACACGCCGTTGTTGCGGTCGTTGCGCGGGAAGATCGCGATCTACAACAGCCACCTGTGGTCGGTGGCCGAGCGCTACCACTGCAAGGTGGTGGACCTGTGGTCGATGACCGTGCTGCACGACCGGCGCGCGTGGAGCGAGGACCGGTTGCACCTGTCGCCGGAGGGGCATCGGCGGGTGGCGTTGCGGGCGGCCGAGGTGCTCGGGGTCGGGACGAGCGAGGCGTGGAACACCCCTTGGCCGCCGTTGCTGGACGAGGATTGGATGACGCAGCGGCGGCACGACCTGAAGTGGGCGCGGGAGCACGTGGTGCCGTGGATCGCGCGGCAGTTGCGGGGTGAGTCGATGGGTGACGGCCTGGCGCCGAAGCGGCCTGAGCTGCTGCCGGTGTGCGAGTAGCCGGGAGGCTGGGAGGCGGGGCGCCCCTCAGGTCCGGCCACTGTCCGATCCGTTGTAGCCCGGTTGGTGCTCGTGGCGTGGCGGATCTGCGGGTTCGTCGTGCACGTTCCGGGTCCAGTTGGCACGAGGTCGCGTCGATCGTTCGCGTCTGATTTTTCGGCGATCACGCTTTTCGATCTTCGTCGAAAAATCAGGCGCGAGCGGTCGACTTCCCGGCGACCTCGCCCGCGACGCCCGAGGCGGCGCAATTCAACAGAGCTGGCCGGCGCTCTCCCCCGAACGCCGGCCAGCCGGGGTTGGGTGGCTTTCCCCCCTGGTTCCCCCTACCAAGAGCCACCCGTGCGCTGACGCGACTCGGTGATCAGCGCGACTCCAAGTTCCCACGACTTCGCCGGGTCGAGCTAAACAGCGGCTAAACCTCGGTGGTCAAGGCTTCAAGAGCCGTTCGGACCAACATCGAGCGGGGTGAACCCAGGCGTACGAACAACCGAAGTGATTCCGCGAGCTCCGCTTGCGCGGCGACGCGTTCTCCGCGTTTCGCCAGCACGGTGCCGAGCACTTGTCGGCCGAATGCCTCTTCGAACTGCATCGAGCCGCCGCGGGCCAGTTCCACGCCTTGCCGGGCGTGTTCCTCGGCCTCGGTGAGCAGCCCCAGTTCGGCGTAGAGCTCGGCCAGGTTGTTCATCGCTACGGCGTAGGAGCGCTCGTCGCCGTTGCGGTGGTATATCTCCATTGCGAGCAATTGGTGCTGGGCGGCCGTCTCGCGGTGGCCCAGCCGTTGTTCCGCCTGGGCCAGGTTGTTGAGGGCGGTGGCTTCGCCCAGGGCGTCGCCGTCCCTCCGGGCCAGGTCGACGGCTTCCCGGTGGTGGCCCAGGGCTTCGTCCACGCGACCCTCGGCGGTCAGGGCCAGGGCCAGTTGGTTGAGGGTCATCACGAGGTAGCGCGGTTCGCCCAGGTCCAGGGCTGTGCGGTGGGCCAGGCGGGCTTGGTCGAGGGTGCCGCGCAGGGTGCCGGCGCGGTTGTTGATGTCGTGCACGGCGTGCAGCACGAGCATCTCGCCCCGGCGGTCGCCGATGACGCGGGCGGAGGCCAGGCCGAACTCGGCGATGCCGTGCCACTCGCGGCTGACGAGCCTGGTCACGCAGTAGGTGTGGACCAGGCGGACCAGTTGCCAAACCTGTTCGTGCAGGCCGGCTTCCGCGCCCGCGTGCACCAGCGCGATGAGGTTGGGCCACTCCTTGTCGAACCAGGACAGCGCCTGCGCCGAGGTGGCGGGTCGGGGTGCGGTGGCGTCGCCCGGGAAGTCCAGGCCGTCGGACACCGGTCTGACCAGGCGGCGCGCGTGGTCGCAGGCGGCGAGGTAGTGGGCCAGCAGGCGGCGCAGGCCGCACTCCCGGTTCTCGACCACGCCGCGCGCGTAGAGGCGCACCAGGTCGTGCAGGACGAAGCCGCCGCGCCACTGCTCCACCAGCAGGTGGGCGTCGGCCAGGTCGGCCAGGCGGGCGGCGGCGGTGCCCAGGTCGATGCCGCAGACGGCGGCGATGGCGTGTGGGCTGACCCACCGGCCGGGCACGAGGCCGGCGGCGCGGAAGGTCTCGGCCAGGTCCGGTGGGAGGTTGCGGTAGGAGACGGCGAGGGCGCGTTCGACGCCGACGCCGGTGTCGGGCAGGTCGAGGGTGCGCAGGCGGGCGGCGTCGTCGGAGAGCTGGGCGACCAGCGCCTCCACCGTCCACTCGGGACTGAAGACGAGCTTGGCGGCGGCGATCCGCAGGGCCAGGGGCAGGTTGCCGCACAGCTCCACCAACTTGCGGACGGCGGCCGGTTCCTGGTCGGACAGGGGTTTGCCGGCGACCTCGTCGACCAGGCGGGTGGCCTCGTCGTCGGACAGCGTGTCCAGCGTGAGCATGCGCGCCCCGTTGCTGACCACCAGCGACCCGAGGCGCCGCCGGCTGGTCACCAGGACGACCGAGCCGGCTCCGGGCGGCAGCAGCAGGCGGACGTGCTCGGGGTCCCACGCGTCGTCCAGGACGACCAGGACGCGCCGCTTGGCGAGCACCGAGCGGAACAGGCCGACGCGGTCGTCCAGGTCGCGGGGGACGCCGTCGGCGGGCACGCCCAGCGCCACCAGGAACCGGGCCAGGACCTCGGCGGGCTCGACCGGGTCGCGGTCGGGGGCGAAGCCGTTCAGGGAGGCGAACAGCAGGCCGTCCGGGAACTGCTCGGCCCGCCGGTGGCCCCACGTGACGGCCAGCTCGCTCTTGCCGATGCCGGCCGCGCCGTCGACCACGGCGATGGTGGTCGTGGCCAGGTCGCGCGAGTCGCACAGGCGGTCCAACCAGGCCAGCTCCTCGTCGCGGCCGATGAAGCCGCTGGCCGCGGCGGGCAGTTGGGCGGGGACGACGACGCCGGGGCGCGGCGGCACGGGCGCCGGTTCGGCCGGGCGCGGCGAGCTGAGGGCCGGGTCGTCGCGCAGCACCTGCTCGTGCAGCACGCGCAGGCCGGGGCCGGGGTCGATGCCCAGCTCGTCCACGACCCGCCGGTGGAAGCGCTGGTAGGCGTCCAGGGCGTCGGCGCGCTGACCCGACCGGTACAGGGCGCGCATCATGTGCCCGACCAGGCGTTCCCGGAACGGGTACTCGTTGACGAGCTGGCGCAGCTCGCCGACCAGCTCCAGGTGCCGGCCCAGCTCCAGCTCGGCCTCGATGCGCTCCTCGACTGCGGCAAGCCGAAGCTCCTCCAGGTCGGAGGTCACCGGGTCGCCCGGCACGTCGGCCAGCACCGGGCCCCGCCACAGGCCCAGCGACTCGCGCAGGAGCTGCGCCCGGATCGGGGCCGGCTTGCCGCGCGCGCTCGACACGAGCTGCCGGGCCCGGTGGAAGTCCAGCCGCCACGGGTCCACCGACAGCTGGTAGCCGGGCGGCGTGGTGAGGATGCGTGCCGAGCCGGCCGGGTCGGCCTCCTCCAGCATCCGGCGCAGCCGCGACACGTAGCCGTGCACGATGGTCCTGGCCGTGGCGGGCGGTTCGTCGGCCCACAGGCTGTCCACGATCTCGTCGATCGGGACGACCCGGTTGGCCTCCAGCACCAGCATGGCGAGCAGTCCGCGCATCCCCTTGCGGCCGATGACGAGCTGCCGGCCGTCCGCGAGCACCTGCAACGGTCCGAGGACGCCGAACTCCAGGCCGTTCTTGCCCCGGTCAGCCATGCCCCTCCCCCGCCTCGTGCGCTACGGCTCGGTCACTGGATCAGGTGCGGCGGAGGGCCCGTTGGATACCTGTGAGTAGATGTTGCTTGCTCAACTAGTCGTGCTCGCATGACCGGACGGGCGTCCGACGGCTAGGGTTTTGGCCCCGGACGTCCCGGCCGAGTTCTGGGCGAGTGCAGGAGGGCAAGTGCCGCGCGAGCCGATGACCGTGGTCGACCGTGGCTCGGCTTGCCTGCTGGGCGGAGCCCTGGGTGACGCCCTGGGCGCGCCCATCCAGTACCTCGGGTGGGCCGACATCCAGCGCGACCACGGCCCGGAGGGCGTGCTCGCGCCGCCGCGCCCGGCGCTGGTCACCGACGACACGCAGCTCACCCTGTTCACCGCCGACGGCTACCTGCGGGCGTGGGTGCGCGGTCGGACCACCGGCGAGTGGGACCCGGTCGAGGTCGTCTGGCAGAGCTACCGGCGGTGGTTGATCACCCAGCAGGTCGCCGCGCCCGAGCCCGACGCCGTCGGGCTCGTCGGCGACGAGCGGCTGTACTCCAGCCGGTCGCCGGGCCTGACGTGCCTGCGCGCCCTGGCCGCCGACACCCCGCCGACGCCCGAGGAACCGCACAACGAGTCGTCCGGCTGCAACGGCGTCACGCGGACCGCGCCCGCGGGCTTCGCGCCGAGCGCCGAGATCGCCTACGACCTGGGTTGCCGGTTCGCCGCACTGACCCATGGCGGCACCGGCGGCTGGGTGTCCGGCGGGGCGTTCGCCCTGCTCATCCACCTGCTGGCGGTGCGCGGGCGGCCGATCCGGGAGGCCGTGGACCAGGTCATCGGGCGGGTGCTGCGCGACGACCCGTACACGGCGAACACGCTCAACCGGGCCGTCGTCTTCGCCGACGAGCACCGGGCGCTGGGCTTCGACTCGGTCCGGGTCGACCGGCTGGGCAGCGGCTGGACGGGCCCGGAGGCGCTGGCCATCGCCGTGCACACGGTGCTGGTGTACCCGAAGCGGGCGCAGTTCGTGGACGCCCTGCGCGCGGCGGCGAACCACTCGGGCGGCAGCGACGCCACGGCGGCGTTGACGGGCAACGTCCTGGGCGCGATGCACGGCACCTCGGCACTGCCCCGCGACTGGCTGGCGGGCCTGGAACTGGTGGACCTGCTCACCGAGCTGGGCGCCGACCTGGGCCGCTCGGTCACCGGGCAGGACTTCGACTTCGGCCGGTACTCCTGAGGAGAAGTGAAGCCGGCCTCGGCACGCACGTTCCCGAAAGCGTGCGACCGAGGCCGGCTCTCCACGCGGTCTGCGCAGGGACACGCCCCGAGCGCGGAACCCGGCTGACCTGGCCGTGGAGCGGGAAAACCCGTGGCGGAACCGTAGCAGAGAGCATGTGAGTCATCACACCCGGCCCACCCCTTTGTCCTAACGGGACGTGGAGCGCGCTGCGCGAGCTGTCGGGAACCTGTCGACTCGCTGTCGACCGGACCATCGCCCGGCTCGGCGCGCGGGGCTGCCGCACCATGGACGCGTGGACAAGGGCACTTCGGTTCGACTGCTCGTGGTGGACGACGAGCCGCACATCGCGGACCTCGTGGCGACGGTGGCGCGGTACGAGGGGTGGCAGGCGGTGACCGCGGGCAGCGGTGAGGACGCGTTGCGGGCCGCGGCCGACTTCCACCCGGACATCGTGGTGCTCGACCTGATGCTGCCCGACCTGGACGGCTTCACCGTGCTGGACCGCCTGCGCGCGGTCGGGGCGATGGTGCCGGTGGTGTTCCTCACCGCCCGTGACGGCACGGCCGACCGGGTCGCGGGCCTGACCCGCGGCGGTGACGACTACCTGGTCAAGCCGTTCTCGGTGGAGGAGCTGATGGCGCGGCTGCGGGCCGTGCTGCGGCGGTCGACCGGGCCGACGTGGAAGCGGTCCGTGCTGAAGGTGTCCGACCTGGCCCTGGACGAGGACACCCGCGAGGTGCGCCGCGGCGGCCGGTTGATCACGCTCACGCCCACCGAGTACGAGCTGCTGCGCTACCTGATGCGCCGCTCCCCCGCCGTGCTGACCAAGGCGCAGATCCTCGACCACGTGTGGGAGTACGACTTCGGCGGCCGGTCCAACGTGGTCGAGCTGGTCGTCTCGCACCTGCGCCGCAAGCTGGACGACGGCGGCGAGCCGCTGATCCACACCGTGCGCGGCGTGGGGTACGTGCTGCGGCGAGCCGCTCGGTGACGCGCCGCCGGCTGCGCCTGGGCACGCGCCTGGCACTGGGCCTGGGCGCGTTGGCGCTGGCGGTGTTCGCGGTCGTCGGCACGGTGATGGCGCGGAGCATGCAGGAGTACCTGGAGCACCGGCTCGACGCGTCCATGGAGAGCACGCAGGTTTCGCTGAAGAAGGACTTCGCCAAGAACGGCACGGTCAAGGGCAAGGCGTACGGCTGGTACTCGATCGTCTACGACGTGCGCGACGGCACGGCGACGCCGAAGAACCGGGAGGACCTGCCCGCCGACGCCGACGAGCTGTCCGCCGTGGCGCTGGAGGTCGACGGCCGCGCCCCGGTGTACCGGACCGAGTACCTGCACGGCGACGGCACGTACCGGCTGCGCGGCTGCGTGGTGTCCGACGGGGTGGTGCTGGTGAGCGCGGCGCCGATGAACGACATCACCACCACGGTGCGGCAGCTCGTGATCGTCGAGGTGGCCGCGTTCCTGCTGGCGCTGATCGCGTTCGTGGTGATCGGGCGGGCGGTGCTGCGGCGCGGGTTGCAGCCGTTGAGCGACATGGCGCGGACCGCGCACGACATCACGTCGCACGACCTGACCGACTCGGCCCGGCTGCCGGTGCGGGCGGAGGGCGGCAGCGGCGGTGTGGAGGTCGAGGAGCTGCGCACGGCGTTCAACACGATGCTGGACCACATCGACACGTCGCTGGCCGCGCGGACCGCCGCCGAGCAGCGGTTGCGGCGGTTCATCGCGGACGCCTCGCACGAGCTGCGCACCCCGTTGACGTCGATCCGGGGTTACGCGGACCTGTTCCGGTACGCGGCGGCGAACGCGCCGCGGGAGCGGGAGGCGCACCTGGAGAAGCTGCGGTCGGAGGCGGCGCGGATGAGCGTGCTGCTGGACGACCTGCTGCTGCTCGCCCGGCTGGACTCGGCGGAGGTGGAGACGCCGTTGCGGATCGCCGACGGCGACCTGGCGGCGTTGGCGCGGGAGGCGGCGGACGCGTTCCGGGCGGCGCACCCCGGGCACCCGCTGACGGTGACCGTGCCGGACGAGCCGGTGCGGTCGGCGTTCGACCCGCTGCGGCTGCGGCAGGTGGTGGACAACCTGCTCACCAACGCCGCCGTGCACACCCCGCCGGGCACGGCGGTGTCCGTCTCGGTGTCGGTGCGCGACGGGTCGGCCGTGCTGCGGGTGGCCGACACCGGGCCCGGCATCCCGGCCGCCGACCGGTCCCGGATCTTCGACCGGTTCTACCGCGTGGACGACTCGCGCACGCGCGACCGCGGCGGCAGCGGGCTGGGGCTGGCGGTGGTGCACTCGCTGGTCGCCGCGCACGGCGGCACGGTGGAGCTGACCAGCCGGCCGGGCTCCACCGCGTTCACCGTGACGTTGCCGCGCTAGCCGGCGTTGGACGACTCGGCCCACAGGTCGATGCCCGAGTCGACCGCGTGCACGTCGATCCGCTCCAGCTCGTCGTCGGTCAGCGGCGGGCCGTCCAGCGCGGCCACGTTCGCCTCCAACTGCTCGACGCCGCTCGCGCCGATGAGCACCGACGTGACCCGGTCGTCGCGCAACGCCCAGGTCAGCGCGAGCTGCGCGAGCGACTGGCCGCGGGACGCCGCGATCTCGTCCAGGGCCCGCACGTGCGCCAGGTTCGCCTCGCTGAGCAGGTCCTCGGACAGCGACTTGCCCTGCGTGACGCGTGAGCCCGCCGGCACGCCGTGCAGGTACTTGTCGGTCAGCATGCCCTGCGCCAGCGGCGAGAACGCGATGCAGCCGACGCCCAGCTCGCCCAGCGCGTCGAGCAGGTCGGTCTCGATCCAGCGGTTGAGCATCGAGTAGGACGGCTGGTGGATCAGCAGCGGCACGCCCGCCGAGCGCAGCAGTTCCGCCGCCTCCCGGGTCTTGGTCGCCGAGTAGGACGAGATGCCGACGTAGAGCGCCTTGCCCTGCTGCACCGCGCTGACCAGCGCGCCGACCGTCTCCTCCAGGGGCGTGTCGGGGTCGAACCGGTGCGAGTAGAAGATGTCGACGTAGTCGAGGCCGAGCCGGGACAGCGACTGGTCCAGCGAGGACAGCAGGTACTTGCGCGATCCCCACTCGCCGTACGGTCCGGGCCACATGTCGTAGCCCGCCTTGGTGGAGATCACCAGCTCGTCGCGGAACGGCCGCAGGTCGTCGGCCACCATCCGGCCGAAGTTGACCTCGGCCGAACCGTAGGGCGGCCCGTAGTTGTTGGCCAGGTCGAAGTGCGTCACGCCGAGGTCGAACGCCCGGCGCACGATCGCCCGACCCGTCTCGTAGGGCCGGTCGTCGCCGAAGTTGTGCCAGAGGCCGAGCGACACGGCGGGCAGCTTGAGCCCGCTGCGCCCGCACCGCCGATAGGTCATCCGGTCGTACCGCGAGGCGTCAGGGAGGTAGGACACCTCCCCACCTTGGCACGCGCGGCTGCCGTTTGCCGGGTAGGGGAACGGGACGAAGTTGCTCTTTTCGGACCGTATTCGGTCGATCGCCCGATCATCCGCCAGGTGTGTCCGGACATCGGTGTCCGGGCGCCCGGGCCCCTGCGTCCGGACGTGCGAGCGGAAAGAGATCAGATGCGTCCCTCACTCAGACGCGGCACGCTGTTGGCGGTCGCCGCCCTGACCGCCTCGGCCGTGCAGTTCACCTCGCCCGCGGTCGCCGCCCCTGCTCCCGCGGCCGCGCCGTGCGGTCCCCTCGACGTCGCGTTCGTCCTCGACGACACCGGCAGCATGGGCGGGGCCATCGCCAACCTGAAGACCGGCATCAACGCCATCGTCAACGACGTCGTCGCCGCCTCGGGCGGCGACTACCGGCTCGGCCTGGTGACGTTCAAGGACAACGTCACCGTGCACGCCAACTTCGCGTCCGGCAACGCGGCGGCGGTGACGAACTACGTCACCAACACCCTCGCGGCGGGCGGGGGCGGCGGCGAGCCGGAGGCGTCCGACGAGGCGCTGAACACCGTCGTGAACAACCTGCCCGCGGCCGGCCGACCGCAGAACGTCGACTTCAACGGCGCCTGGCGGTCGAACGCGACGAAGTTCGTCGTGCTCGTGACCGACGCGCGGCCCGGCGGGTTCGACGACGCGCACACCGCCGCGGACGTCACCAACGCCGGGCAGCGGGCGAACGACGCGCTCGGCAAGGGCATCAAGATCTCGCCCGTGTACGTGCCGACGTCGTCGGCCTTCACCGCCACGATCACGCCGATCATGCAGAACTACGCCACGACGACCGGCGGCGTGTCCACGCAGACGACGTCCACCGGCGCGGGCACGGCGGACGCGATCCGCAAGCTCCTGTCGGACTGCCGGCAGACCGACGTGGTCATCCGCGACCAGGTGACCGACACCGGCGCGGAGCCCAACCCCAACGGCACGGTGTGGAACAGCCCGGACATCAAGGTCTGCCCGTCCCTGGGGGACTGCGCGGGCATCCAGCCGGTCGTCGGCGGGACGAACTTCATCCACGTGAAGCTGAACAACGCCTCGGCCGCGAGCACCGGCACGCTGAAGGTCTACCGCACGCCCGCGGGCGGCGGCACGACGTGGAACAACGCCACCAACGGCGACTGGGTCTACATCGGTGAGCAGGCGCTGTCCGTGCCCACGGGCGGCGCGGTGGCGAAGATCCCGTGGACGAACGTCCCGGGGCCGGGCCACTTCTGCCTGCTGGCGCGCTGGGTGTCGGCGACCGACCCGATGACGTTCGCCGAGGGGCCGAACACCGCGCTGAACACCAAGAACAACAACAACATCGCGTGGAAGAACCTGCAGACCGTGCGCGGCAAGGTGTTCGAGCCGGTGAAGTCGTGGTTCACCCTGGGCAACGCGACCGGCCGGGAGGCCAAGACCGACCTGGTGCTGACCGGTGAGAAGCCGGTGGCGGGCGCCGTGGTGATCGACCTCGGGCCGCGCCTGTTCGAGCGCTGGCGCGCCGGTGGCGGCCAGGCCGAGGGCGTGAAGCAGGTCGGCGAGACCGCGTTCCAGTTCGACTCGAAGCGGTCGGCGCTGCTCGGCGTGCCGCTGCAACCGGGCGAGCGGTACACCGCGGAGCTCACCTTCACGCCCGAGGCGCCGGGTGACTACCTGACCACGCTGGTCCAGTTCGTCGAGGGCGAGGACCACGGCGGCGTGGCCTACCGGGTCATCACCGACCGGGGGTGACGCACGACGCGGCCCGTGTCCCTGGGGGGGCGCGGGCCGCGTCCCGTTCCGGCGGCGATGACGGGCCCGGCGGCTCCGACCCGCTCCCCCGAATGCGTGTGGAACAGTGGGCAACGCCATGCACAGCCGGGGGAGGGACCGCATGTCGACGCGTGCCGCCGTGGAGGAGTTGTTGCGCAGGATCGGCGAAGGGGATGCCGACCGCATCGCCGAGCTGTACGCCGACGGGGCGGACTGGAAGCTGGACTGGCCGGAGCGGGAGCACGGCCGTGCCGCCACGCCGTGGATCCGCCACCGGTCCACGCGCGCCGACGCCGCGGCCCACTACCGCGAGATCGCCGAGCACCACGTCGCGGACCGGGCGGCGACGGTGGTCGAGCGCATCCTGGTGGACGGTGAGCACGCGGTGGTCCTGGGCGAGATCCGCCAGACGGCCAAGCCCACCGGTCGCGGGTACCGGGCGCGGTTCGCCCTGCACCTGACCGTCGAGAACGGGCTCGTGACGCGGCACCACGTCTACGAGGACAGCCTCGCGGTCGCGCGAGCCTTCGAGCCCGACCGCTAGGTCCGTCGGCCACCCCGCTGGTCGGTGGTCACCCCCGGGCGGGCGGACGAGGCACCGACCGAGACCCGGTATGATCATGAAACTTCACCACGATCCCGGGTTTCCCCAGGTCACTGCCCATGGAATGGAGCCGGTGGCGGGACTTGAACCCGCAACCTTTCGCTTACAAGGCGAGTGCTCTGCCAATTGAGCTACACCGGCGCGGCCCGGAGGCCGGGAACATCGTAAGCGCCCGCACGGGGTGCCACCTGCGGCGAACGGTCTGCTCACGGTGGGCCCGCGTTGGTCCATCCGGAGGTCGCGGTACCGTCCGGGTGGCCCCGGGGCACCGCAAAACCCCTGGCCAGCGACGTCAACAGTATTCGACGGACAGTGATCGACTCACCTGGTCCAGGTAGCCCTTCCAGGGGTGGCGAGGGACACAGCCACGGATCCGGCACGGTCGGGCGTGGCGGGGCGATCGAGGGAGGTGGCGCCGGGTGCGGCTGTGGCGTCGGCGGGTGCCGGGCACCGAGCGGGCGCGGCCCGTGGAGGGACCGTCCCTTCCGGACGACTCGACCGTCCACCTGGTGCTCGACCTCGCGCTGCGGGTGGGCGAGGCGCAGATGGCGGGCGGTGCGGGCGCGGCCGACGTGACGGCCACCATCCTGGCGGTCACCACCGCGTACGGCCTGCCGCACACCGAGGTGGACGTGATCTACACGTCGATCACCGTGTCCTGCCACCGCGGCACGGAGGCCGCGCCCGTGACGTCCATGCGGGTGGTGCGCGGGCGCAGCGTCGACTACACCCGGCTCGCCGCCGTGGAGAACCTGATCCGGCGGATCACCTCCGACGGCGTCACGGCCGCGGACGCGGTCGCGGAGATCGAGCGGATCAGCCGCGCCGACCACCCGTACCCCCGCTGGGTGGCCACGGTCGCGTGGGCGGGCATGGCGGGCGCGGTGGCGTTCCTGGTCGGCGGCGGTCCGCTGCTGGCGGCGACGGCGGCGCTGGTGACGGCGACGATCGACCGGGTCGGGCGGGTGCTCAACCGGCGCTCGCTGCCGTTCTTCTTCCAGCAGGTGGTCGGCGGCGCGCTGGCCACGTCGGTCGCGCTGGCGATGTACGCGACGGACCTGCTGCCGACCGTGCGGCCGTCGTTGCTGATCGCCACCGGGATCGTGGTGCTGCTGTCCGGGTTGTCGCTGGTCGGCACCGTGCAGGACGCCATCACCGGCTACAACGTCACCGCCGCCGGCCGCACGGTGGAGGTCGCGCTGCTCACCGCGGGCCTCATCGCGGGCATCGTGCTGACCCTGCGCGCCGGCGTGCAGCTCGGTGTGCGGACCAGCGTCTCCGACCCGCTGCCACCGCTGATCTCGGACGTGCCGATGCAGTTCGCGGCGGGCGCGGCCACCTCGGCGTTCTTCGCCCTGGCGAGCTACGCGCCGGTCCGCGCGCTGCCGATGGCCGCCGCGGCGGGCGCGGTGGGCACGACCAGCTACGGCCTGCTCACCCTCACCGGCACGAACGCCATCGCGTGCGCCGCCGTCGCGGCCACCGTGGTCGGCTTTGGCGGCAAGATCGTGTCCCGCCGGTTGCGCATGCCGCCGCTGCTGGTCGCGGTGGCCGGCATGGTGCCGCTGCTGCCCGGCTGGACCACCTACCGGGGCCTGTACCAGCTCACCGCCGAGGGTGACGCCGCCGGCCTGTCGACCCTCGTGCTGGCCGCCGGCACGGCGCTCGCGCTCGCGAGCGGCGTCGTCCTGGGTGAACATTTGGGGCGTCCGGTCCGCACCGGCCTCGGCCGGCTCGCGGCCCGTTCCCGGCGGTGATCGCCTGAACACCGCGTTTCCACGTGAGATCGCCCACCTGACGCTCTTTCGTCAAGTCAACACAGTGTGACGGGAGTGACGAGAGGGCATCCAACCTGCGCGTTCCCACTAACCTCGACAGTGGGCGAGACGAATCCCTTAGGAGGCGCTACCCGGTGAGCAGCATTGGCGAGAACGGCGCGGATTTCCTGGTCGTGGCCAACCGCCTGCCGGTTGACCTGGAGCGCCTGCCCGACGGCACGCAGCGGTGGAAGCACAGCCCCGGCGGCCTGGTCACCGCCCTGGAGCCGTTCCTGCGCACGCACAGCGGCGCGTGGGTGGGCTGGCCCGGCATCGCGGACGCCGAGGTGGACGCGTTCGAGGAGGACGGCCTCCAACTGCACCCCGTGGCGTTGAGCGCCGCCGAGGTCGCCGACTACTACGAGGGCTTCTCCAACGGCACGTTGTGGCCGCTCTACCACGACGTGGTCGCGCCGCCCGCCTTCCACCGGCGCTGGTGGAACGCCTACGTGCGGGTCAACCAGCGGTTCGCCGACGTGACCGCGAAGGTCGCCGCCCAGGGCGCGACGGTGTGGGTGCAGGACTACCAGCTCCAACTGGTGCCCGCGATGCTGCGCGAGCTGCGCCCGGACCTGCGCATCGGCTTCTTCCTGCACATCCCGTTCCCGCCGGTCGAGCTGTTCATGCAGCTGCCGTGGCGCACGGAGATCATCCGCGGGCTGCTCGGCGCGGACCTGGTCGGCTTCCACCGGCCCGGCGGCGCGCAGAACTTCCTCTGGCTGGCGCGGCGGCTGGTCGGCCTGGAGCCGAGCCGCGGCGCGGTCGGCGTGCGCACGCGGCCCGGTGTCGTCCAGGTCGGCGACCGCACGGTCCGGGTCGGGGCGTTCCCGATCTCCATCGACTCGGCGGGACTGGACGCGCTCGCGCGGGACAAGGAAGTCCAGAAACACGCGAAGCAAATCCGCGAAGACCTCGGGAACCCGAAGAAGATCCTGCTCGGTGTGGACCGCCTGGACTACACCAAGGGCATCGACGTGCGCCTGCGTGCGCTGTACGAACTGCTCGCCGACGGCCGCGTCGACCCCGGCGAGGTCACCATGGTGCAGCTCGCCACGCCCAGCCGCGAGCGCGTCGAGCACTACAAGCAGATGCGGGGCGAGATCGAGCAGGCGGTCGGCCGGATCAACGGCGAGTTCTCCACCGTGGGCCACCCCGTGGTCCACTACCTGCACCAATCGGTCAACCGGCGGGAGCTGACCGCGTTCATGACGGCCGCCGACGTCATGGTCGTGACCCCGGTGCGTGACGGGATGAACCTCGTCTGCAAGGAGTACGTCGCCACGCGCTACGACCTCGGCGGCGCGCTGGTGCTCTCGGAGTTCGCCGGCGCGGCGGCCGAACTCACGAGCGCGTTCCTCGTCAACCCCCACGACCTGGACGGTGTGAAGAACGCTCTCGAAGCCGCCCTCACGCTGGATCCGGCCGAAGGCCGCCGTAGGATGCGCGCGCTGCGCCGCCAAGTCCTCACGCACGACGTCGACCGATGGGCTCGATCGTTTCTTGATGCCTTGGGCGCGTAGTTCGCGATCTGAATCAGTTCAGATCCCATCCACCGACCTTGTCCCACCGAGCATTGAGGAGGGGCGTTGACCGCCGAGGCCCTCCCCGCCGAACTTCGTCGTGCGATCGTGCAGTTGGCACGCACACCGCGCCTGCTGGTCGCCTGCGACTACGACGGGACATTGGCTCCGATCGTGGCCAACCCAGAGGACGCCCGTCCGCTGCCCGAGTCGGTGGGCGCCCTGCGCTCCCTGGCCGGACTGCACGAGACGACGACCGCGGTGATCTCCGGGCGCGCCCTGCGCGACCTGGCGACGCTGTCGCGCCTGCCGTCCGAGGTGCACCTGGTGGGTTCGCACGGATCCGAGTTCGACGTCGGTTTCGTGCACGCGCTGGACGCCGACGCCAAACAACTGCACCGCCGCCTGGAAACCGAGCTGGAAGGCGTCGTCGCCGGCCACGAGGGCGTCGGCCTGGAGGTGAAGCCCGCGAGCATCGCGGTGCACGTGCGCCGCGCCGACCAGGCCGTGGGCGAGCGCGTCCTCGACGCCGTGCGCACCGGCCCGGCCACCTGGGACGGCGTGCAGGTCACCGAGGGCAAGGCCGTGATCGAGCTGGCCGTGGTGCAGACGGACAAGGGCCACGCCCTGGACGTCCTGCGGCACCGCGCGTCGGCGACCGCGGCCGTGTTCGTCGGTGACGACGTGACCGACGAGAAAGCGTTTGCCCGGCTGTCCGGGCCGGACGTCGGCATCAAGGTCGGCGACGGCGAGTCGCTGGCCGAGTACTCCGTCGGCGACACCCTCGACGTGGCCACCGTGCTGGCGTTCCTGCTGGAGGAGCGCCGGGCGTGGCTGCACGGCGACCAGGCCGTGCCGATCGAGCGGCTGACCATGCTCGCCAACGAGCGGTCCGTCGCGCTGCTCACCCCGGACGCCCGGCTGAACTGGCTGTGCCACCCGGAGCCGGACTCGGCGGCGGTGTTCGCCGACCTGCTCGGCGGGCCCGCCGCGGGCCACTTCTCGATCAAGCCGGAGCACGGCTCGCTGCCCCTGGGCCAGCGGTACGTGCCGGGCACCATGATCGTGGAGACCCGCTGGTCGCGGCTGCTGGTCACGGACTACCTCGACCACGACCTGGCCTCGCACCGCACCGACCTGGTGCGGCGCATCTCCGGCTCGACCAACGCGGTGATCACGTTCGCGCCCCGGCCGGAGTTCGGCCAGGTGCCGGTGCGGCTGCTGCGCGAGCGCGACGGCCTGCGCGTCGTCGGCACGTCGGACCCGATGGTCCTGCGCTCCCCCGGCGTGGACTGGCAGATCACCTCCGACGGCATCCAGGAGACCGCGACGGCCGTGGTGCGGCCCCGCGAGGGCGCGCCGATCCTGCTGGAGCTGCGCTGCGGCACGGACGACCTGTCCGAGGCCACGCTCGGCGAGCCGGAGCGGCGGGCGCGGGCCGGTGCGTTCTGGTCGGACTGGGCGGCGACGCTGAAGCTGCCCCCGGTCGAGTCGGACCTGGTGCTGCGGTCGGCGTTGACGTTGAAGGGCCTGGTGCACCACGACACCGGCGCGATCATGGCCGCCGCCACCACCTCGCTGCCCGAGGAGCTGGGCGGCATCCGCAACTGGGACTACCGGTACTGCTGGCTGCGCGACGCGGCGCTGACCGCCCAGGCGCTGGTGTCGGTCGGGTCGCTGGGCGAGGCGGAGTCGTTCCTGGGGTGGGTGCACGGGGTGCTGTCGACCCTGCCCGGCCCGGAGCGCCTGCACCCGCTCTACACGTTGCAGGGCACCATGCTCGGCGCCGAGGCGGTCATCGACACGCTGCCCGGGTACGCCGGGTCGCGGCCGGTGCGCGTCGGCAACCTGGCCAACCAGCAGGTGCAGCTGGACGTGTTCGGCCCGGTGGTGGACCTGGTCGTGCAGCTCGCCGACGCGCGCGGCTCGTTGACCGACCAGGACTGGCTGATGGTGCAGGCGATGGCGGAGGCGGTCGCCCGCCGCTGGCACGAGCCCGACCACGGCATCTGGGAGGAGCGGCACGCGCCGCGCCACCACGTGTACTCGAAGGTCATGTGCTGGGTGACGCTGGACCGGGCGGTGAAGCTGGCCGAGGTGTACGGCCGGGAGATCGACCCGTCGTGGCCGGTGCTGCGCGACACCATCTCCAACGACGTGCTCAAGCACGGGTGGAGCGAGGAGGCGCAGTCGTTCACCACCGCCTACGACGGCGACGACCTGGACGCGGCGTCGCTGCACGTCGGGCTGTCGGGGTTGATCGACCCGGCGGACGACCGGTTCCAGGCCACCGTGACCGCGATCGAGGCGGAGCTGCGGTCCGGGTCCACGGTGTACCGGTACCGGCGGGACGACGGCCTCCCGGGTGACGAGGGCGGCTTCCACCTGTGCGCGGCGTGGATGATCGAGGCCTACCTGCTCACCGGGCGGCGCACCGAGGCCGAGGAGCTGTTCGCGCAGATGGTGGACGCGGCCGGGCCGACCGGTCTGCTGCCCGAGGAGTACGACCCGATCGCGGAGCGCTCCCTGGGCAACCACCCGCAGGCCTACAGCCACCTGGGCCTGATCCGCTGCGCCCAGCTGCTGGCGGCCGGGCGCTAGTCGCTCGTCGCGCAACCGGCGTCCCCCTGGTCAAGGGGGGCGCCGGTTGCGCTACTTCTTCAGCTTGAGCAGGTTCAGCGCTTCGTGCAGGTCCTGGGCGACGAGCGCCCGCGTGCCCTGCGGCAGCGGGCCTGCGTCCGGCGGCACCAGCGCCTTGGTGAACCCGAGCCGCGCGGCCTCGGTGAGGCGGCGGCCGACACCGCCGACGCGGCGCAGCTCGCCGGACAGGCCGACCTCGCCGACCACGACGAGGTCGTGCGGCAGGGGCAGGTCCGTGGCCGCCGAGGCGACGGCCAGCGCCACCGCCAGGTCCACCGCGGGCTCGACCAGCCGCATGCCGCCGACGGTGGCGGTGAACACGTCCTTGTTGCCCAGGCCGACCTTGCCGCGCTTCTCCAGCACCGCGAGGACCATGGCCAGGCGCGCCGAGTCCAGGCCGCTCACCGCGCGGCGCGGCGCGGGCAGCGCGGTCGGCGTGACCAGCGCCTGCACCTCGCCCAGCATCGGCCGCTTGCCCTCCACGACGACCGTGACGGCCGTGCCGGACACCGCCTGCTCGCGGCGGTGCAGGAACAGCCCGGACGGGTCGGGCACGCCCGCGATGCCGTCGTCGCGCAGCTCGAAGCAGCCGACCTCGTCGGCCGGCCCGAACCGGTTCTTCACGCCGCGCAGCAGGCGCAGGGTGGAGTGCCGGTCGCCCTCGAACTGCAGCACCACGTCCACCAGGTGCTCCAGCACGCGCGGCCCGGCGACCGAGCCCTCCTTGGTGACGTGGCCGACCAGCACGACCGGCAGCCCGCGCTCCTTGGCGACCGCGATCAGGCCCGCGGTGACCGCCCGGACCTGGCTGACCCCGCCCGGCGCGCCGTCCACCGCCGGCGAGGACATGGTCTGCACCGAGTCCACGATGAGCATGCTCGGCTTGACGGCGTCCACCTGGCCGAGGACGGCGGAGATGTCGCTCTCGGCGGCCAGGTAGATCTCGTCGTGCAGGTTCCCGGTCCGGTCCGCCCGCAACCGCACCTGCCCCGCCGACTCCTCGCCGGTGACGTAGAGGCAGCGGCCGACCGACAACGCCCACTGGTGCGCGACCTCCAGCAGCAGCGTCGACTTCCCGACCCCGGGCTCACCGGCCAGGAGCACCACCGCGCCCGGCACCAGGCCGCCGCCGAGGACCCGGTCGAGTTCGAGGACCCCGGTCGACACGGCCCGCGCGGACTCGATGTCGACCTGCGCGATGGGCCGCGCCTCGGAGCTCGGCGTGCCGGCGAGGAAGCGCGGCGCGGCCGACACCCCCCGCTCCTCCACCGTGCCCCAGGCCTGGCACTCCGGGCACCGCCCGACCCACTTCGCCACCTCGTGCCCGCACTCGGCGCAGCGGTACGTCGGCCTGGCCACCCGTGCTGTCTTCGCCACGCCCGGGAGGCTATCCGGCACCCCCGACAACGCCCGGACCGCCGGTGCCCACCGGCGGAACGAGAAGCAGGGGCCCCCGGTCGGGGACCCCTGCTCGGCGTCGCGTGGTGGTGCGCGGAGCGCTCAGTGCTCCGAGGGTGCGTCCTGGCGCGGCTCCGGGGTGGCGCCGATCGGCAGGTCCAGGGTCAGCTCGCCTGCCTTCTCGAACAGGAACGTGACCCGGATCGTCTCGCCGGGCCGCAGCGGCTTCTTCAGGCCCTTCAGCACGATCTTCACCACGCCCGGCTCCGTCGGGTCCACCGAGGACGGCAGCTTCGTGCCCGTGGTCGGCGGGGCCGAGATGGACGTGCCGCTGCCCGAGGTGGGCGTGACCGTCCCCGTGGTCGTGGTGGCCGTGCCCGAGCCGGCCGGCGTGGGGGTGGTGGTCGTCGTCGCCGTGCCGTGCGAGTCGGACGGCGCCTGGGAGCCGGACGGCGAGGAGGACGACGTCGGCTTGGTCGTCGTCGACGCGTGGCTGCCCGCGTCGTCCTGGTCCGCGCCGGAGATGATCACCGAACCGGGCTCCAGCCGCGAGTCGCCGGTGATCCCGGCGGGCGCCGAGCCCTCGCTGGTCACGCCGATCAGCGTGTCCGCCTCGGTGCCGTTGTTGGCGATCACGACGATGATCGGGGCGTCGTCACCCTGCTCGTAGGAGCCGTGCGCCACCGGGAACAGGAACTGCGCGTCGCGGACGGCCACGTCTCCCACCTGCCCGCTGGCCCCGTTGACGGCGGCCACCTGCGTGTCCGTCTGCGTGACCTGACCTGCGCTGCAACCTGCGGCGGCCAAGCCGAGGCCCGTCGCCAGGGCGGCCACGACGGCCAGGCGGCGCGGCGCTGGGTACTTCTGGAGTGCGCGACCCACGGCTGCTCGGATCCTTCCCGGTGTGCTGACGAGGCGGGTCGTACCCGGTAGTAACGGGTCCGACCACCAGTCCAGGAGCCTAACGGGGCGCGCCGGGACCTGCGGCACGTGGTGCCCCACACCACCCCGGGAGCCCGCCGCGCGCGTCCACAGTGGAGCAAGATCGACCTCGGGCGTTGCATGCGACCGGGTGATTTGTCAACCCCCCACGCGGCCCTGACCAGCGCTAACTGATCTCAACGGGCCGAAGAGGGGATTGCTCGGCGTGTTAGGATGGGGTTAGCGAAAGGGGCAGAGGACACATGGTTTTCAAGGTCGGAGAGACCGTCGTCTACCCGCACCACGGTGCCGCTCTCATCGAAGCAATCGAGACCCGTGTGATCAAGGGCGAGGAGAAGAAGTACCTCGTCCTCAAGGTTGCCCAGGGCGACCTCACGGTTCGCGTCCCCGCCGACAACGCCGAGATCGTGGGCGTTCGTGACGTCGTCGGCCAGGAGGGTCTTGACAAGGTCTTCGAGGTCTTGCGTGCTCCCCACACGGAGGAGCCGACCAACTGGTCCCGGCGGTACAAGGCCAACCTCGAGAAGCTCGCGTCCGGTGACGTGAACAAGGTGGCCGAAGTGGTGCGCGACCTCTGGCGGCGCGAGAAGGATCGCGGTCTGTCCGCTGGTGAGAAGCGGATGCTGGCGAAGGCTCGACAGATACTGGTTAGCGAACTGGCGCTGGCCGAGGGCACCGACGAGGACAAGGCTGAGGTCCTCCTCGACGAGGTCCTGGCTACCGCGTCCTGATCGTTCCACCCGACAAACCGGAAACCGCGAACATGGGTGTGGTCGCGCTCGTGCCCGCGGCGGGCCGGGGTGAGCGCTTGGGCTATGGCATGCCCAAGGCGCTCGTGCCGGTCGACGGCGTTCCGCTGCTCGTGCGTGCGGTGCGCGGCCTGTTCGCCTCGGGTCGCGTCCAGCACGTCGTGATCGCCGCGCCGCCGTCCGATGTGGACGTTGTGAGTACTGTCACCGCCCCGTCGGCCCCAGCCGGCGGGGCGGTGCACGTCGTGGCCGGTGGCGCCGAGCGGTCGGACTCGGTGCGCCTGGCCCTGACGTACGCCCTGCGTGAGATCGGCGACACTTCGATCGTGCTCGTCCACGACGCGGCCCGCGCGTTCACCCCGCCGGCCGTGGTCGAAGCCGTCGTGGACGCCGTCGCCGCAGGTCACCCGGCCGTCATCCCGGTGCTGCCGGTCGCCGACACGGTCAAGCAGGTCGACGCGGACGGCGTGGTGCTCGCCACACCGGACCGCGCGGCGCTGCGGGTCGTGCAGACGCCCCAGGGCTTCGACCCGGCCGTCCTGCTGCGCGCGCACGACGCCGCCCGCCGGGCCGGTCTCGGCGCGACGGACGACGCGGGCCTGGTCGAGCGGCTGGGTGTGCCGGTCGTCACCGTGCCGGGTCACCCCGACGCCATGAAGATCACCACGAAGTTCGACCTGGCGGTGGCCGAGGCGCTGCTGGTCGGCGGAGGAGCACCGTGATACCCAGGGTGGGCATCGGCACGGACGTCCACCAGGTCGAAGCGGGCCGCGAGTGCTGGTTGGCGGGCCTGCGCTGGGACGACGCGGACGGCTGCGCCGGGCACTCGGACGGTGACGTGGCCGCCCACGCGCTGTGCGACGCGCTGCTGTCCGCCGCGGGCCTGGGCGACCTGGGCGCGGTGTTCGGCACGAGCGACCCGCGCTGGTCCGGTCGGCACGGCGTGGAGTTCCTGGCCGAGGTGCGCCGGCTGGTCGAGGAGGCCGGCTACCGGGTGGGCAACGCCGCCGTGCAGGTCATCGGCAACGCGCCCAAGATCGGCAAGCGCCGGGACGAGGCGCAGGGGGTGCTGTCGGCGGCGGTCGGCGGCCCGGTGTCGGTCAGCGGCACGACCACCGACGGCCTGGGCCTGACCGGGCGCGGCGAGGGCATCGCCGCCGTGGCGACGGCGTTGGTCGTCCCGCTGGCCTGAGCCGCATGGCGGTCACCCTCAGCGCGGCCACGCGCGCCTTGGTCGACGAGCGCAATTACTGCGTCCTGGCCGCGGTCAATCCGGACGGCAGCCCTCAGACATCGGTGGTGTGGGTGACGCGGGACGGCGACGACCTGCTGTTCTCGACGCTGCGCGACCGCGCGAAGGAGCGCAACCTCCGCCGCGACCCGCGGGCCGGCGTGAGCGTGTGGAGCGGCACCGACCCGGAGGTGTACGCCGAGATCCGCGGCACCGTGACGATCACCGAGGACACGGGGCGTGCTCTCGCGAACGCCCTGTCGCTCAAGTACACGGGCGAGGACTTCCCGGCTGACGCGCCCGGTCGGGTCCGCGTGGTGCTGCGCCTCACGCCGACGAAGGCCACCGGCAACGCCGCCTGACCCCGCGCCCGCCGGGCCGCGGTGCTTCCCGGTCTGCGGGATGCCCCACACCTCCGATGTTCGGATCCCGTAACGTGCGTTATGTGACGATCCGCGCCGTGCTCTTCGACTTCTCCGGCACCCTGTTCCGCTTGGAGCACGACTCGCTGGCCGCCCACGCCGAGCTGATGCGCGCGCTCACCGCGCCGGTCGGCGTCGCCGACGGCCTGGACGTCGACCCCGAGCAGTGGGAACGCCGCGACCTCGACCCCGACTCGCACCGCGAGCTGCACCTCGCCGTGCTGGCGAAGGCGGGCGCGAAGGACCCGGCGCGGTTCTACGCCGACCTGTGCAGCCCTCCGTTCTGGCAGCCGTACCCGGACACCGCGCAGGCGCTGGGCACCGAGCTGCCGACCGCGGTGGTCAGCAACATCGCCTGGGACATCTCCGCCGTCTTCGCACGCCACGGCGTCGAGAACCGGGTGGACGAGTTCGTCCTGTCCTACCGGGAGGGCTTCGCCAAGCCGGACCCGAAGCTGTTCCGCATCGCCTGCGACCGCCTGGGCGTGCACCCCACCGAGGCGCTCATGATCGGCGACAGCGCGGAGGCCGACGGCGGCGCGGCGGCGATCGGCTGCTCGGTCGAGATCGTCGAGCCGCTGCCGACCGGCAGCCGCCCGGACGCTCTGCTGCAGGTCCTGCGCAAGCACATCTGACCGGGCGATTCAACCCCGTCCGGTCACCGCCCGTACCATCTTCACGTGAGCCTCCACCTGTTCGACACCGCGACCCGGTCCATGCGGGAGTTCGTCCCGCAGGTCAGCGGAACGGCGTCGATCTACGTCTGTGGGGCCACGGTGCAGGGGGTTCCCCACATCGGCCACGTGCGCAGCGGCCTGAACTTCGACGTGCTGCGGCGCTGGCTGGCCCGGGACGGCTCGACCGTGCGGCTGGTGCGCAACGTCACGGACATCGACGACAAGATCCTCGCCAAGGCGACCGAGCACGGCGCGCGGTGGTGGGAGTGGGCCTACCGGCACGAGCGTGCGTTCGATGCGGCCTACGACGCGCTGGGCTGCCTGCCCGCCTCGTACTCGCCGCGCGCCACCGGCCACGTCACGCAGATGGTCGACCTGATGGAGCGGCTGATCGAGAAGGGTCACGCGTACGCCTCCGACGGCGACGTGTACTTCTCGGTGACGTCGTTCCCCGAGTACGGCGAGCTGTCCGGGCAGAAGCTGGACGAGGTGCACCAGGGCGAGTCCGCCGCGACCGGCAAGCGCGACGCGCGCGACTTCACGCTGTGGAAGGCGGCGAAGCCGGGCGAGCCGTCGTGGCCGACGCCGTGGGGTCCGGGCCGGCCGGGCTGGCACCTGGAGTGCTCGGCGATGGCGACCGCGTACCTGGGCGGGACGTTCGACATCCACGGCGGCGGCATCGACCTGATCTTCCCGCACCACGAGAACGAGCAGGCGCAGTCGCGCGCGGCGGGCGACGGGTTCGCCCGGTACTGGATGCACAACGCGTGGGTGACGCTCAGCGGCGAGAAGATGTCGAAGTCGCTGGGCAACACGGTGTCGATCCCGGCGATGCTGGAGCGGGTCCGCGCCCCCGAGCTGCGGTACTACCTGGTCGGGCCGCACTACCGGTCGGCGATCGAGTACTCGCCCGAGGCGTTGGACGAGTCGGTGTCGGCCTACCGGCGGATCGAGTCGTTCCTGCGGCGCGTGGTCGAGCGCACCGGCGCGGTCGGCGCGGAGGGCGAGCTGTCGCCCGCGTTCGTCACGTCGATGGACGACGACATGGGCACGCCCGGCGCGTTGGCCGCGATCCACAAGCGGCTGCGCGAGGGCAACACGGCCCTGGAGTCCGGTGACGACGCGGGCGCGCGGGCGGCCGCCGGGTCGGTGCGGGCGATGACCGGCGTGCTCGGCCTGGACCCGCTGTCGCCGCAGTGGCACGAGGCCGCGGCGGGCGGCGCGGGCAGGCACGCGCTGGGCGTGCTGGTGGAGCGGCTGCTGGAAGAGCGGTCGCAGGCCCGCAAGGACAGGGACTTCGCGCGCGCGGACGCGCTGCGCGACCACCTGCTGCTGGCCGGTATCGCCGTCGAGGACACCCCCGACGGTCCGTTGTGGACGTTGAAGGACGACTGAGCTCGTGGCTGGTAACTCCAAGCGCCGGGGCGCCATGCGCAACCCCGGCTCCAAGAAGGGCGCGGTCGTCGGTTCCGGCGGGCAGAAGTCGAAGGGCTTGCAGGGCAAGGGCCCGACGCCCAAGGCGTCCGAGCGGCCGAACCACCCCGCGTACAAGCGCGCGAACGCCGCGGCGAAGGCCGAGCAGGTTCGCGCGCAGCGGCGCAAGGCCGCCGAGAACGGGCCGGAGACGGTGGCCGGGCGCAACCCGGTGGTCGAGTGCCTGCGGGCGGGCATCCCGGCGACGGCGCTGTACGTGGCGCTGGGCATCGACGCGGACGACCGGGTCGCCGAGGCGGTGCAGCTGGCGGCCACCCGCGGCATCTCGGTGCTGGAGGTGCAGCGCGGCGAGCTGGACCGGATCACCGGTGGCGCCATGCACCAGGGGCTCGGCCTGCAGGTGCCGCCCTACGAGTACGCCGAGCCGCGCGAGCTGCTCAAGATCGCGAACCAGTCCGGGACGCCGCCGCTGCTGGTGGCGCTGGACGGGGTGACCGACCCGCGCAACCTCGGCGCGGTGGTGCGGTCGGCGGCGGCGTTCGGCGCGCACGGGATCGTGCTGCCGCAGCGCCGTTCGGCGGGGATCACGGCGGTGGCGTGGCGGACCAGCGCGGGCACGGCGGCGCGGATGCCGATCGCGGTGGCCACGAACCTGACGCGCCAGCTCAAGGAGTGGGCCGAGGCCGGGCTGATGATCATCGGCCTGGACGCGGACGGCGACGTGGACGTGGACGGGCTCGACCTGGCCACCGGCCCGCTGGTGGTCGTGGTCGGCTCGGAGGGCCGGGGTCTGTCGCGCCTGGTGAAGGAGACGTGCGACCAGACGGTGTCGATCCCGATGGCCGCGGGCGTGGAGTCGTTGAACGCCTCCGTCGCCGCGGGCGTCGTGCTGGCCGAGGTGGCCCGCCGCCGTCGCCTGGAGATCCGCGGCTGACCCGCCCCCACCGATCCGCGCTCCGCGGGGGCCGCCGAGGAGGCCCCCGCGGGTGTGAGGTGGACCGGTTTGTCGGTGATCCGGTCCGCGGGCGGGTGGGCGGCGGATAAGGTTCGCGGCGATGTCCTTCGCCAGCCCGCTGTTCCTCTGGTTCTTCCTGCCGGTCGTGCTCGCGACCGTCCTCGTCACGCCCAGGAACTGGCGCAACGGCGTGGTCGCCGTGGCGAGCCTGCTGTTCTACGTCTCCGGCGCGGGCGGCACGACGGTGCTGCTGCTGGTCTGCATGGTGGGCAACTACCTGGCCGGGCGGCGGCTGGAGCCGGGCGCACCGGGCGACCGCAGGCTGGTGCTGGTCGGCGCAATCGCGCTCAACCTGGCCGTGCTGGTCGTCTGGAAGTACGCCGGGTTCGCCACCAGGCAGCTGCACGACATCGCCGCCGTCGTCGGCGCGGACCTGCCGGTGGTCGAGCTCGCGCTGCCCATCGGCATCTCGTTCTACACGTTCCACCACATCTCGTACGTGGTCGACGTCTACCGCGGTGAACGGCCCGCGCTGCGCGAACCGGTCGCGTTCGTCACCTACATCGCGATGTTCCCGCAGCTCGTGGCCGGCCCGATCGTGCGGTTCCGGGAGATCGCCGACCAGCTGCCGCAGCCGCGCGTGCACCGCTGGGACGACATCGCGGCGGGCTTCCCCCGGTTCGCGCTCGGGCTGTGCAAGAAGGTCATCATCGCCGACTCGATCGCGCCGCTGGTCGACGCCTGCTTCGCCACCCCGGCCGACGAGATGACGACGTCCATCGCCTGGGTCGGCGCGATCGGCTACGCGCTGCAGCTCTACTTCGACTTCTCCGGCTACTCCGACATGGCGATCGGGCTCGGCCGGATGCTGGGCTTCCGGCTGCCGGAGAACTTCGCCCGGCCGTACTCGTCGGTCACCATCACCGAGTTCTGGCGCCGCTGGCACATGTCGCTGTCGCGCTGGTTCCGCGACTACGTCTACATCCCGCTCGGCGGCAACCGGGGCGGCGTGTGGCAGACCTACCGGAACCTGTCGATCGTCTTCGTGCTCACCGGTTTCTGGCACGGCGCCAACTGGACGTTCCTGGTGTGGGGTTTGTTCCACGGCGGGCTGCTCGTGCTGGAGCGCCGTTTCGGCTGGGATTCCGCGCCGGCGACCACGCGTGCCCGAATTGCCCGGCGCGTCCTGACCATGCTGCTGGTGGTAATCGGCTGGGTGTTCTTCCGGTCCGCCGACCTCGGTACGGCGTTCACAATCATCGGCCACCTGCTGTCGCCGGATTTCGGCGGGTTGACTGAAACGGTGGCCGCCGCGGCGACCAATCAACGCATTGTGCTGCTGGTGCTCGCGCTGGGGATTGTCGTGCTGCCGGACCACCCGGTGAGCGGGCCTTACCTGGAAGCCTCCCGGGACAAGATCGCCACCGCGGCCCGGGTCTCGTTGATGACCATCGGTGTCGGCTACGCGGCGATCCTGGTGGCGAGCGGCACGTTCAGCCCGTTCCTGTACTACCAGTTCTGAAGATCGATCCGCGGGTCACGTTCCACAATTGACGCTTGACCCGGTCCGGAGGCGCGTCGGCGACCGCAGGAACGCACTGGCCCGGTCGGACCAGCCCTGCCGTGCCCAATGGGGCCCCTGGTCGACGTAGGGTAGGCGAGGATTGCTCACGCCGTGTCACCTACCGTCAACTGTCAAGAATAAGTGGCCGGTTTTTCGCCGTTGTAACTACTTTATGTAACCGACCTGCTCCGTTCGGGTACACAGTGTGGTAGGACAGAGATTGCAGATCCGGCAGCTTCTACCGTGCTAACCGAGGGAATTGTTACTTCGGGTGGGGGTAACGTGACTCACTCATCGGGGCCGACCAACCTGGGGGAGTTGTGACTTCCGGGGGGACCGTCCGCGCGCTCGTGGGCAACCGCGAGTTCCGCGGCATGTGGATCGGCTCGACGGTGTCCACCGTGGGCGACCAGCTCGCGGCGGTGGCGCTCTCGCTGCTGGTGTTCGAGCGCACCCAGTCCGCCGCGTGGACCGCCCTGACGTGGTCGTTGACGCTGTTCCCGCCGCTGGTCTCCGGGCCGTTGCTCGGCTGGCTGGCGGACCGGTTCCCCCGCCGGACGGTGATGGTGTGGTGCGCGTGGCTCCAGGCCGCCCTGGTGGCGCTGATGGCCATCCCCGGCGCGCCGCTGTGGCTGATGATCGTGCTGCTGGTCGTCGTGCTGATGATCTCGTCGCCGTTCCTGGCCGCCCAGGAGGCGAGCCTGCCGCACGTGCTGCCGGACAAGCGCTACGACGACGGCGTGGCCCTGTTCGGCACGTCGGTGGACGTCGCCCAGATGGTCGGTCTCGCCGCCGCGGGCTTCCTGGTCACCAACACGAGCGCCAACATCGCGCTCGCCATCGACGCGGCCTCGTTCGTGTGGGTGGCGGTCCTGGTGCAGCTGTCGGTCAAGCACCGGCCCGCGGCCGACCCGCGCGGCACGAAGCGGGACCCCGAAGGCCCCAAGGGCGCGTTCACGCTCCTGGTGACCGAACCCCGGCTGCGCAGCCTGATGGGCATGCGCCTGCTGGCCGGCCTCGCCATGGTCCCCGAGGGACTCGCCGTGCCCCTGGCGGCGAGTCTGGACGCGGTGTGGGCCGTCGGCCTGATCCTGGCCATCGAGCCCGCCGCCAACGTCCTCGGCGTGGCCGTGCTGTTCCGGGTGGTGCGCGATCCCGCGAAACGCGAGCGGCTGATCGGCCCGCTCGCCATACTGTCCTTGGCCCCACTGGTCATGTTCGCGCTGAACCCGAACCTGACCTGGACCATCGCACTGCTGGTGATCGCCGGGATGGCCGGCGCGTACCACACGCCCGCACGCTCGGCGTGGATGCGCATCCTGCCGGACGCCTACCGCGGTCGGGCGTACGGCATCGGCCGTGCCGCGCTGCGCTCGTCGCAGGGCGGCGGGATGGCGCTGGCCGGTGTCGTGGCCCACTCGATCGGCTCGGTGACCGCGACCATCGCGGGTGCAGGCGGCATCGGGCTACTGCTCGCCACCCAGGCGACCGTAGCCTGGCGACGGGCCCGCACCCGGAACGATCCGAAGGCGGTGGCGATCTGAAACGGACTCATCACATATCGCGATTGTCAAACATGAAGGACCCCTCGGCTGCGGCCCGCTAGCCCGCGGGCACGTACGGTGAACATTCGGTCCGGGATGGAGGGAGCGGCTCACATGTCGCGGTTGCGCATGGCGAACACCTCCTCAGTGCGCATCTCGGGCACGGACGTGCCGCTGCGAACGGCGTTCGCCACGCGGCGCCGGGCAGAGGGTAGGGGGTCGTGGTGAAGAACAGTTTGACTGACCAGGAGGCCTCTGCGGCAGTCGGCCGGCCCTCGATTCGCAACTGGGATGTGTGGACGTTGCGACCGGCCGCCCTGGTGTACTTCTTCTTCATCGAATCGGCGGTAGCGGCTGCCGCCATTTGGCTGCTCACCGGACTCGGTTCGGTTTCCGACGCGGACTGGCAGCGGTTCGGCGCGGTGATGTTCGCCATCACCGTCCACCTCATGATCGTTCGGCGGGCCGAGGAGTCGCGCCGCAACGAGTCCGCCGGTCCGCACATCGACCTGACGTCGGTCTGGACGTTCGCCGCCGCCATCGCCCTGCCGGGCGCGCTGGCCGTGCTCGCCACGGTCTGGATGCGCATCCTGATCCAGCCGATCGCGCGACGGCAGCCGTACCGGTTCGTGTTCAGCTCCGCGAGCATCCTCGGCGGCACCATGCTGGCGTGGGCCGTGGTGCACCTGTCCGGGACGTCGCTGCTCGCGACCGGCAGCATCCCCACCGACCTGGGCCTCGTGCTCGTGCTCATCGTGGCCGGGGTGGTCAACTGGGGCGCGCAGGGCATGAACATCGCGATCGCGTTGAAGATCGTCACGCCGCACACCCGCATCCAGGAGTTCCTGGGCTCGCGGGCGGACAACATGCTGGAGCTGAGCACGCTCGGCGCGGGCGCCATGCTCGGCATGCTGATGACCACGCACTGGGTGGGCCCGCTGCTGCTGGTGTTCCCGGTGATCCTGGTGAACGCGCTGCTCTACCACGCGGCGCAGCGGCGGGCGCACCTCGAGCGGCTGCTGCGCGAGCAGGAGCAGCTCCAGGCGCGGCTGGCCGAGGACGCGCACACCGACTACCGGACCGGGCTGCTCAACACCAACGGCCTGGCCGAGTACGCGGGCAGGCTCACCGACCGGTGCCGCCACGACAACCAGCCGGTGACCGTGCTGGCCATCGACCTGGACCACTTCAAGCGGATCAACGACACCTGGGGGCACCCGGCGGGCAACGCCGTGCTGGCCGAGGTGGGCCGGATCCTGCGGGAGAAGCTGCGGCCGGGCGACGTGGCCGGGCGCGACGGCGGCGAGGAGTTCGTCGTGGTGCTCGCCGACACGGGCCTCGCGCAGGGCACGGCCATCGCGGAGCGGGTGCGCGAGGCGATCGGCGAGATGTCCGTGGTGACCACCGACAAGCACCGCAACACGGTGACGCTGCGCGGGCGGAACCTGCCGCTGACGCCGGAGGGGCCGGAGGTGCGCGCCATCTCGGCGTCCATCGGCGTGGCCGTGCTGCCGGACAACGGCGACTGCCTGCAGGACGCGCAGCACTGCGCGGACGCGGCGCTGTACGCGGCCAAGGAGAACGGGCGCAACCAGGTGCGGGTCGCCGGCGGCGAGATCCGGCTGCTGCCCGCGCCTAGGGTCGACCAGCCGGTCGCGGACGGGGCGACCGAGCAGCAGGAAGCCGCCGGAGCCACTCGCACCGCGTAAACCGGGCAGGGCGCCTCCGCGGCCACGGCGCGAGGTCGCGGCACGCGCGCGACGGCCCCGGGCGCGACCGGCCGCCCTACCGCTACCGCGGTGGTCGACCAGCGTGGCCCTGCTGTCCATGGCACCTGTCGTCTCCACGCGGCCCGTGGCCGGGCCTTCGGCACCCCTCCTGGCCATATACCCAGTTTCGGCAGGCTCTAAACGTGCTACTGGACCCTTTGCCGCTTGCCGCCCACCAGGCGGCACACCAGGTAGATCAGGAAGGACACGGCGGTCACGAACACGCTGACAGGCATGCCCAGGACCAGCGACAACGCCATGCCGACCAGAGCGGACACCTCGGCGAACACGACGGCGAGCACGGTCGCCCGCACCGGGCTCGCGGTGATCCGCACGGCCGCCGCGCCCGGGGTGATCATCAGCGACAGGACGAGGAGCGCGCCGACGATCTGCACGCTCAACGCCGTGGCCACGCCCACCAGGACGGCGAAGACGACGGCCAGTCCGCGCACCGGGACACCGCGCGCGACGGCCACGGCCGGGTCGACGCTGGCGAACAGCAGCGGCCGCCAGGTGAACGCCAGCACGGCCAGCACCGCGACCGACGCGCTGACCAGCAGCCACAGGTCCGTGGAACCGATGCTGACGACCTGGCCCACGAGCAGGCCGAACTTGTTGGCCGTCCGCTCCGTGTTCAGGTGGAGGAACAGCACACCCAGCCCGAGCCCGAAGGCGAGGATCGCTCCGATCACCGAGTCGCGGTCGGAGTCGCGCCTGCTCAGCAGCCCCAGCAACAGCGCGGCGACCAGCGAGCCCACCAACGCGCCGTACCCGACCCCGACGCCGATCAGCAGGGCCGCCGCACCACCGGTGAACGCGAGTTCGCTCGTGCCGTGCACGGCGAACGCCATCTTGCGGGTGACCACCAGCGGACCCAGCACCCCGGCGAGCAGGCCGAGGACGGCCCCGGCCACGAGCATGTCCCGCACGAAGTCGTATCGCAGCAGTTCGACGACCTGCTGCCAGGTCAGCACGTCCACGGTCAGCTCTCAGCCACGACGTGGTGCGGTTCGTCCTCGCACACGTGCTGCGCCCCGACCACGTGGATCTGGTCGCGCACGCGCACCACCTCGACGTTCGTGCCGTACAACTCGCTCAGCGTGCGCGAGGTCATCACCTCGGCGGGCGTGCCGATCCTGAACCGCCCCTCGACCAGGTACAGCACCCGGTCGACCAGCGGGAGGATGGGGTTGATCTCGTGGGTCACGAACAGCACGGCCGTGCGCGCGGTCCGGCGCCGGGCGTCGATCAGGTCGCTCACCACGCGCTGGTGGTGCAGGTCGAGCGAGAGCAGCGGCTCGTCGCACAGCAGCACCTCGGGGTCGCCGACCAGTGCCTGCGCCACCCGCAACCGCTGCTGCTCGCCGCCGGACAGCAGCCCGACCGGCTCGTCCGCGTACCGGGTGGCGCCCACCGCCGCCAGCGCCGCGTCGACCCGCTCGCGGCGCGGACGGCGTCCGCGCACGCCCAAGCCCCAGTTGTGGCCGTCCAAGCCGAGGCCCACCAGGTCACGCCCGCGGAGGGTCAGCGTGTCGTCGACGGCCCGCTGCTGCGGGATGTAGCCGATGCGGCGGTTGCCCCCGGATACCCGCACGGTCCCGCCGGACAGCTTCTGGAGCCCCAGCAACACCCGGATCAGGGACGTCTTGCCGGAGCCGTTCGGGCCGAGCACCGCGACGAACTCGCCGGGTGCGACGTCCAGGTCCAGCCCGTCCCACAGCACGCGGTCGCCGTACGCGAGCCGCGCGCCGCGGAGGGACACCGCGACCGGCGTGTCCGTGAGCTGAGCGGTCATGCGCCGAGCGCTCCCACCAGGGCGTCCACCTGCTTGGTCATCCACTCAAGGTAGCCGGTCGCGCCTTCGGGCAGCGTCTCGGTCACCTCTACGACGACGACACCCGCCGAGCGGGCGGTGTCCAGCACCTTGCCGGTGGCCGCGTTGCCGGTCTGGGCGTTGTTGACGACGGCGGCGACCTGCTTGCCCTCGACCAGGGTGAGCACCTCCGCGAGGGCCGCGGCGGGCACGTCGGTCTCGTTCTCCACCGCCTCGCCGAACGCCTCGGGCGTCGCGTCCGCCACGCCGGCGGCATCGAGCAGGTAGTGGGCAACGGCCTCGGTGGCCAGCACCTTCTTGCCCGCGCCCCGGCCCTTGACCTTGTCCTCCAGGGCCTGGACGCCGTCGGTGAACGCCTTGGCGTTGGCCTCGAAGGTCGACTTCTTGTCCGGCGCGATCGCGCCGAGGTCGACGGCGGCCTGGTCGGCGACCTTGCGAACGGTCTCGAAGTCGTACCAGACGTGCTCGTTGACGGAGTGGTCGTGCTCCTCTTCGCCCTCGGCGTGGCCGTCCGGCTCGGCGGAGGCCTCGGGCTCGTCGTGACCGGATGCCTTGCCGGAGATCGGGAAGGCCTCGATCTTCCTGGCGGCCTCGGTCTCGGGGCCGAGCAGCTTGGCGAAGAAGTCGTCGTAGCCGCCGCCGTTGAAGATCACGAGCTTCGCGTCGCGGACCGCGGCCAGGTCCGACGGCTTGCTCTCGTAGGAGTGCGGGTCACCGGACGGGTCCGAGATGATGGCGCTGACCTGCACCGCGTCACCGCCGACGGCCTCGACCACGCTGCCCCACACGTTGGTGGAGGCGACGACCTTGATCTTGCCGTCGCCGTTCGCGGCGGGGGTGTCCTGGGCACCGCAGGCGGTGAGGACGACGGCGGTCGCGGCGGCAACCGCGCCGAGCAACACGTTGCGGACGGTCATCAGAACACTCCTCGACAGGCGTACGCACAGGCAATGGAAACCGTTGTCGAGTTCAGTTTAGAACGCTCCGCCACCGACAGGCCCACCGACCGGGTGTTTCCACACACCAGAGGGGCCACCTCCCGCGGCACGGGAGGTGGCCCCTCGGGGTACGCGGGACGTCAGTCGGACAGGCGGTGGCCCGACTCGGGGTGGAACAGGTGGACCTCGCCGGCGTCGCGCACGGCGACCTTGACCGTCTGGCCCAGGGTGGGCGGCGTGCGGCCGTCGACGCGGACCACGAACCGCTCCGGCACGCCGCCGATGCGGACCGAGCCGTGCATGAGCGCGTCCGCGCCCAGCTCCTCGACCAGCTCGACGGTCATGTCCATGCCCTGCTCGGAGGAGCTGACCAGCGCCAGCGACTCCGGCCGGACGCCGAAGGTGACCTCGGACAGGCCCTCGCCCGCCGCCCGGTCCAGCGCGCGGCGGTCCAGCGGCACCACGATGCCGTCGAGCTTCGCGCCCTCCGACGTCAGCGGCACGGTCTTGAGGTTCATGGCCGGCGAGCCCATGAAGCCCGCGACGAACGCGTTGGCCGGCTTGTCGTACAGCGCGCGCGGGGTGTCGCACTGCTGGAGCAGGCCGTCCTTGAGCACGGCGACCCGGTGGCCCATGGTCATGGCCTCGACCTGGTCGTGCGTGACGTAGATCGTGGTGGTGCCCAGCCGCGCCTGGAGTGCGGCGATGTTCGCGCGGGTCTCCACGCGCAGCTTCGCGTCCAGGTTGGACAGCGGCTCGTCCATGAGGAACACGGAGGGCTCGCGGACGATCGCGCGACCCATCGCGACGCGCTGGCGCTGACCGCCGGACAGCGCCTTCGGCTTGCGGTCGAGGTACTTCTCGAGGTCCAGCATCTTGGCCGCCTCGGCGACCTTCTCCCGGATCTCGGTCTTGTTGACGCCGCGCAGCTTGAGCGCGAAGCCCATGTTCTCCGCGACCGTCATGTGCGGGTACAACGCGTAGGACTGGAACACCATCGCGATGTCGCGGCCCTTGGGCGGCACGTTGGTGACGTCCTTGCCACCGATGTGGATCGCGCCCTCGTCCACGTCCTCCAGACCCGCGAGCATCCGCAGCGCGGTGGACTTGCCGGAGCCGGACGGACCGACCAGGACCAGGAACTCGCCGTCGGCGACGTCCAACGACAGCTCGTCGACCGCGCGGACCGGCGGGTTGCCGGAGAAGATCCGCGAAGCCTTGACGTAGGCGACCTCAGCCATGCCACACACCTCTCACATCGAGCTTTGCCGCCACGCTAGAGATTGCAAGCGCTTACGGGAACACCCGGATCTCACCTCCGGAACGCCTCCACCGGCGGGATCCCGGCGGCCCTCGCCGCCGGGTGCAGTCCCGCGCCCAGGCCGGTCACCGCGCCGAGGAGCGGCGCGCCGAGGACCACGGCGGTCGGCAGGACCGGTGTCCAGTCGTTGACCACCGCCACGAGCACGATCGCGATCACCCCGCCGCTGGTGCCGACCAGCCCTCCGAGGGCGCCGACGAGGGCCGACTCGGTGAGGAACTGCGCGGCCACGTGCCTGCGCCGCGCGCCGAGCGCGCGACGCAGGCCGATCTCCCCGGTGCGCTCCAACACGGACACCAGCGTGGTGTTGGCGATCCCGACCGTGCCGATGATCAGGCACACCATCGCGAGGACGAGGAAGAGCGAACCGAGGTCGTCGGCGACGGAGTCCCGCAGGGACCGGGGGTCGGGCGGTGCGACGACGCTGAACAGGCCAGGGGCGTCCGGGCGCAGCGCCAGAGCCAACTGCTCGGCCACCACGCGCGCGGCGCCCAACTCCGTGTCGACCACCATCTTGGGCTCGCTGCCGCCGCCGGACAACGCGTCGGACCAGAGCTCCCGCGCGGTGGTGCGGGGCACCACCACCCCGGACAGCACCTCTGCCCGGCGCTCCACATCGGCGATCACGCCGATCACCGTGAACGGCACGCCGCCGAGGTGGACGACCGGCTGCGTGTCGAGCCGGCGCACGCCCAGCCGCCGGGCCGCACCCGCGCCGAGCACGGCCACGCGGTCGGCGCGGTCCTCCATACCCCGGTCGAACGAGCGCCCCTGCGCCAAGCGGGCGCGCAGCGCCGGCGCCAACCCGGACGAGGCCGCGTAGACGGTCACCTGCTGAGCCGGCGCGCCCGGCAACGCGACCCCGGTGACCGGGCCGACACCCTGTTCGGGTACCACCTGCCACACGCCGGCGGACACCACACCGCGCACGCGCGCCGCCCGCTCGTCGGAGTCGTCCGGGAACGCCTCGGACGGCTCCGAGGCCGCGGCTCCCGACCGGGAAGGCTCCTGCTCGACCGAGACCTCGGTGGCCGCCAGGGCGGTGAACCGGGTGGAGATCTGCCCGGTGGCGGTCGCCGTCAACCCCAGCACGGCCACCACCGTGCCGACCCCGAGCACCACTCCCAGCATGGTGAGCAGCGTCCGGCTGGGGCGCTGGAGGACCCCGGCGAGCGCTTCGGCGACGAGGTCGCGCAGGGTGAACCGGGGCGGCTTCACAGCGGCACCGGGTCATTCGCGCGCAGCGGGCCCAGCACGCCGTCCAGCATGCGCACCACCCGGTGCGCGCGGTCGGCGACGGCGCGGTCGTGGGTGATCAGCAGGGTCGTGACGCCGTCGCGACCCATGCCGTCGATCAGCTCCAGCACCGCGGCGGCGTTCGCCGAGTCGAGGTTGCCCGTCGGCTCGTCGCACAGCAGCAGTGACGGCCGCGGCGCCAGGGCACGGGCGATCGCGACCCGCTGCCGCTCACCCCCGGACAGGTGGGAGGGCTGCGCGTCGACCCGGTGGCCGAGACCGACGCGGTCCAGCGCCTCGACCGCGAGGGCACGGCGCCGCGCGCGCGGCGTGCCGGCGTACAACAGCCCCAGCACCACGTTCTCCACCGCGCTGCGGTGCGGGAGCAGGTGGAACGACTGGAAGACGAAGCCGATCCGCCGCGCCCGCAGCCCGGTGCGCTCGACGTCGGACAGCCCCGACACCTCCACGCCGTCCAGCCGGTAGGCGCCCGCCGTCGGGGAGTCCAGCAGTCCGGCGAGGTTCAGCAGGCTCGACTTGCCCGAGCCGGAGGCGCCGACGATCGCGACGTGCTCACCGCGGTGGATGGTCAGGTCGCACGCCTTGACCGCGCGGACCGGCGGCGGACCCGGGTAGGTCAACTCCACCCCGGAGAACTCGACGACGGGTGTGCTCACCCGGCCACCTCCGCGTTGACCGCCGACACCACGACCCGGTCCCCCTCCGCGAGTGCGCCGTCGACCGGCACGACAGCCGCGAACCCGTCGCCGTGCACACCGATGGTGACCGCGATCCGCTCCTCGGTCAGGTCGGCGCGCTGCTTGACGACCTCGACCCGATCACCGGCCGACGAGAACAGCGCCGACACCGGCACCACCAGCACCGGACCACCGGAGGACGCCTCGACGACCGTGAGCCGCACGTCCGCGCCCGCCAAGCGCGGGTCCAGCTCACCGGACGGCGTCACCACGAGCGGGTGCCCCGCGGCACCGGCACCGGCGTCCCCGGTCTCGGGATCGGAGACCAGTTCGCCCACCGACTCGACGACGCCACGCGCGGTCAGGCCCAGTGCCTCGGACCTGATCTCCACGTCACGGCCCGGCTGCACCAGGCCGGCCCGCCCCGGGTCGAGCAGCCCGGTGACCCCCAGCGCACCCGCGGACAACGTGATCAGCGGTGCTTCGACCTGCTTGCCGAGCACCGCCTTCGAGTCGGCCACGCGAGCGGGGAAGCTGGGCAGGAACGCGTACTCCGACAGCGGCAGCATCGCGCCGGTGCTCCGCTCCACCTCGTCGCGCTGCTCCTCGGCCGACGCCAGGTCCTCCTGCGCCCGTGCCACGGCTTGCGGCGAGGGTGGTGTCAGGGCACGGGCGTCGGTCAGCGCGCGCTGTGCCGCGGTGACCGAGCGGTCCGCGTCACGCAGTCGCCGGTCGTCGTCCTCCCCGGTCTGCTCCACCGGGTAGCCGAGCGTGTCGTAGAAGCGGGTGAGCGCCGCCTTGGTGCCGGAGCCGAACACCCCGTCGAGTTCCCCGGGGTCGTGACCGGCGGCAGCGAGCGCCGACTGCAACTGCTTCACGTCCTCCCCCTCGTAGCCCGGCCGGAGATCCCGATACGCGGGCTTCGTCCCCGTCAACGCCACCAACGGGCGGCCCGAGACCTCCAGCAGCAACTGACCGGCCGCGAGTTCGTCACCGCGCTTCACCCGGACACCGGTCACCACGGGTTGGCCACCGGAGGAGTCGCCGGAGGGCGTCACCTCCACCTGCCGACTCGCGGCGACCTGTCCGCGGACCACGACCGTGGAGGTCAGCGGACGGCGCTCCACCACCGCGGTCAACGTGGTCGGTCCCGGCCCGGCCGCCTCGGCGGCGACCTGCTGCGGTGACTTCACGAACCGCGCCGCGACGAAGCCGGCCGCCACCAGCACGACCGCCACCGCGGCGCAGGCCAGCAGCGTGCGGCGGCGCGTGCGCAAGGTGCTGTCCGCCACCGGCCTCAGCGCCCCACGAGCTCGACGGCGCGGCGGACCGCGGTCTGGTTGCGGTCGCGTTCGGCATCGAGCCGCACGGAGTTCTGCTCCACCATCCTGGTCTGGTAGGCCGCTTCGACGGCGAGGCTCACCGAGACCACGCGGTGTTCGTCCCGGCACGCCAGGTCGGCCTTGGCGACCGCGATCTCGGTGGTGGTCGTGCTGTCGCTCTCGGTCCACCGCCGGTCGTTGTTGGCCGCCCACGGGTCGGCGTAGTCGTAGCCCGACTCCTCCATGCACCCGCTCCACTTGCGGTAGACCTCGAGCACCCTGGAGTCCTGCCGGTAGCGCGCGCCCGATTCGGCGTCGAGCGCCGCCGCGGATGCCGGGTCCTGCCCGGACGGCACACCGTCATCGCCGTAGAGCTTGCGACGCGCCTCGCCCATGCAGCCGCCCTCCGGCACGTCCTGCCCGTTGTGGTGATCGACGTCCTGGCCGAGCGCCACCCTGTGCTCCGCCTCGGACGGGCGGTAGTCGGGCTTCTCGACCAACTGCTCGGGTGGCGGGTGGTAGCCGAACCGGTCGACCTCCTCGTGGACGTTGATGCCGTACCGGCGGTCCGTGGCCGCCGGGTCCCGCGGCACGGGGAACGTCTTGGGGGTGAAGCCGAAGCGCCTCAGGCACTCCGCGGTCAAGGTCTGGGTCGCCGAGGCGATGGCCAGGCCTTCTTCGTGCGTCATCTGGTAGCGGTCCAGCGGGAGGTCGTACTGGCGGGCACCGGCCACGTCCGGCACCTCGGCGACCGGCGGCTCCTCGGCCGCGGTCGCCGCCGGGTCGACGGGCCCGGTCGGCGCGACCGGCCCACCGGTGCACGCGGCGACCGCCAGCAGGGAGCAGACAGCGAGCAGAAGCTTCGATCTCGTCATGGTCCTTGGCTCCTCGGAGGCGCCGCGCGGGCGGGTGAAGGGCCCGCCCGCGCGGCGAGCAGCGGTGGTCAGGCGGTGTCGCCTAGCTGTACTGCCAGTTGTGGGAGCTGGCCCCGGCGGCCACGTCGACCGGCATGTACGCCGTCTGACCGGGGATCGGCGCGGCGATCCGGCCACCGCCGTACCAGGTGTCGCGGTAGAACGAGAGGACGTGGGGACCGCAGTAGCAACCGGCGTTCGTGCCCTCGCGGACCCGGTCGTTCAGCTCGCCCCACACGAGGCAGCCGCCCGCCCCGGTGTAGTCGATGCACCGGAACGCCTCGTTCGTGTAGTCCCCCGCGACACCGGCGCTCGTCCAGATGCCTCGCAGGTCCCAGGTCTTCAGGCAGGCTTCGCCCGGGTCGCAGACATGGGGTTGCGCCTGCGCCGACGGGACGGCGACCAGCAGCAACCCGAGGGTCGCGACGACGCCCATGGCGAAGGCGAGCAGCTTGCGCTTGATCGTGTTCATTTCGTTGCCTCCGAGAGGTGAGTGCCGGATCAGGACCAGACCCAGCTGTGCGAGCTGGCGCCGGCGTCGGATCCGGTGGGCGCGGTCGCGCGTCCACCGATGCCGACCTTGGCGATCACGCCGCCGCCACCGAAGCTGTCGCGGTACAGGGCGACGACGGACGGGCCGCACTGGCACCCGTTGTTGACCGCGGTGGCCGCCTTGTCGTTCAAGCTGGTGAAGCGGTGCACGATGGCGTCGCCGCGGTCCGTCCAGTACGCGTTGACGTAGTTGTCGACGTTGCCCGCGGTGGTGTAGGTCGCGAGCGCGTCGTAGGTGTAGAGGCACACCTCGCCGCTGTCGCAGGTCTTCGGGTCGGCCTGCGCCGACGGGGCGAGCACGAGGGCCGAGAGGATGCCGGCGCCGAGCAGCCCGACCGCGGCGGCGGCCCTCCTCACGCCCACACCCAGTAGTGCGAGCTGGCGCCGGCGTCGGTGTTGGTCGTCATCCACGCCTCTTGGCCGGGCACGATGGTCGAGACGCGCCCGCCACCGCCGAAGCTGTCCCGGAAGAACGCCACGATGTAAGCGCCGCATTCCGGCGCCGAGCAACCGTTGTTGTACGCCTTGCGCACCTTGTCGTTCAGCTTGATGTACTTGTAGTGCGACGTGTTGCCCACGTCCACGAAATACCGGACCGAGTAGTCGGCTTCATCGATCGGCGTGCTGTAGATCCCGCCGAGGTCCGCTGTCCAGAGACACACCTCACCCGGGTCACAGGTTCTCGGGTTCGCCATGGCGGCCGGCGCGACAAGCGCGCTCAACGCCAGCAGCACACCGATACCGGCGATCAGGGAGGCAAATCCCTCGAATATCCTTCTCATCATTCTCCAGAGTTCGCGACAGTCGCGGATCGCGACTACCACCAGCCTGGAGAAAAACGAGCGGAATGTCCCGTGTCGTTCGGACAGGTTTTCTCACCGGGACAGGTCGAAGGACCTTGTCCGATAGGACAGGTACACCAGGTGCGCCCGGTTGCGGGCGTTGAACTTGGCCAGCATGTTGGAGATGTGGAACTTGACCGAGCGCTCCGCCAACCGCAGCCGCTCACCGATCTCGCGATCGGTCCACCCGTCGGCCACCAGTGGCAGGACGTCGCTCTCCCGCGGCGTGAGGCTCGGTTCGGGGACGCGTCCGCCGACCGCCAGCCGCAACGGGGAGCGCACCACGCCGATCACATCCGAGGCCACGTCCCGGTTCGACAGGAACGAGCGGACACCTGCCGCGTTCGCCGCCGACAACAGTTCCGATGAAGGCGCATCCGACGTGAACAGGGTGAACACCGTGCCGGCGTGCTGCCCGCGCAATTCGACCACGCGCCGGAGGAGGTCGAGCGGCTCACCCATGGAGATGTCCAACACCGCCACCTCGGGTCTTTCGACCCGGATCAACCGCTCGACCGCCGGCACGGTGTCGGCCGTGCCGACCACTCGCACACCGGAAGCGGACTTCAACACCGAAACGAGTCCCGCCAGCGGGACGGGATCGCTTATCCCCAACACCACGCCGACCGTTGCGGCGCCATCTTTGCCGGTCCTGTGCGCCGGAACATCCCGAAACATCCGATCCCCCCGTTTCACAGCCCCGAACGCGAGCGCGATCCGCATTCAGCAAACGGTGGGGACGCTACCCAGCCCGGGCAAAGCGGACAAGGCACTTGCCGGGTGTCCCGACCGGTCGACCGCGACGGTGACCGGTGGTCGCGACCGGCCGGGAAGTCGTCGGGGGCGGCGGCCGGAGCGGCCACCGCCCCCGAAGGGCGCGCCCGGCTACCCCTTGACCGCGCCCGAGGACAGACCGGTCACCAGGAACCGCTGCACCAGGTAGAACACCACGATCGCGGGGATCGCGACCAGGATCGAGGCCGCCGCCAGGTGGCCCCACTCGGTCCGGTTCTGCTGCACGAACACCTGCAGCCCCACGGCCAGCGTCTTCGACTCGTCCGCCGCCGACAGGAACGCCGACGCGAACGCCACCTCGCCCCACGCCGTCAGGAACGCGTAGAACGCCGTCACGGCCAGCCCCGGCCGGGCCAGGGGCAGCACCAGCCGCCAGAACACGCCGAACGGCGACAGGCCGTCCACCCGGCCCGCCTCGTCGATGTCGGTCGGGATGGTGTCGAAGTAGCCCTTCAGCATGTACGTGCAGAACGGCACCGCGGTCGTGCAGTACACCAGCACCAGGCCGAGCGACGTGCCCTGCAACCCCAGCGCCAGCAGGATGTTGTACAGCGGCACGATCAGCACCGCGAACGGGAACATCTGCACGACCAGGAAGGACAGCATCAGCGACCGCTTGCCCGGGAACCGGAACCGCGACGCCGCGTAGCCCGTCGTCGCCGACAGGAACACCGCCAGCACCGTGGTCATCAGCGCGATCAGCACCGAGTTGCCGAACCACGCGAGGAAGTCGCCCTTCTCCCCCGCCAGGATGCGCCCGTAGTTGTCCAGGCTGGAGTCGTTGAGCAGCTTCGGCGTGGTCTCCACGGCCTTGGCATCGGGCTTGAACGACGTCACCAGCACCCAGAACACCGGGAACACCGCGATCAGCGACGCCACCACCAGCGCGGCGTGCAGACCGACGCCGGCCGGCAGCGACCGCTGCGAGCGCTTCGGCGCGCGAGCCCGCGGGACCGCCTTCAACGACGCGGCTTCGACCGTCATCACCACACCTCGCCTTGCTTGCGCAGCGCACGCCGGTACACGCCCGCGAACACGAGCAGCACGGACAGGATCAGCACGCCGTAGGTCGACGCCACCGCGAAGTCGCGGGACGCGCCGGAGAAGAACCGCTCGAACGCGTAGGTCACCAGGATCCGGGTGTTCGGGTTCGGCCCGGTGATCAGGTAGATGATCGCGAACATGTTGAACGTCCAGATGATGCCCAGCAGCACCACGGTGCTGGACACCGACCGCAGGCCGGGCAGCGTCACGTTGCGGAACCGCTGCCACGCCGTCGCGCCGTCGACCTCGGCGGCCTCGTAGAGGTCACCGGGGATCGACTGCAGCCCGCCCAGCAGCGCCACCATCATGAACGGCACGCCGAGCCAGGTGTTCACGATCATCACCGCGACCAGCGCCCAGTCCGACTGGCCGAGCCACACCGGGTCGGGCAGGCCGAAGAAGCGCAGGACCTGGTTGATGATCCCGTACTGCGCGTTGAACATGTACTTCCAGGCGAACGCGCTGATGAACGCGGGCACGGCCCACGGCAGGATCAGCAGCACCCGGTACACCGCCCGGCCGCGCACCTCGCGGTTGAGCAGCAGCGCGAGGCCGAGGCCGATCGTGTAGTGGAAGAACACGCAGCCGAACGTCCAGATCAGCGTGCGGACCAGCGTGCCCCAGAACGCGCCGTAGCTCGCGTCGCCGGACAGGATGTTCAGGTAGTTGTCCAGGCCAACGGAGACGTAGGTCGCCGGTCGGTCCAGGATCGGGTTGGCGATGTTGCCCTCGTTGATGTTGGTGAAGGTGAAGAACACGCCCTGGGCGAGCGGGAACAGCACCAACACCGCGATGACCACCACGACCGGCAGCACCATCGCGTACGCGTACCAGTGCCGGTCCAGGAACCTGCGCACCGAAGTCTCCCTTCGCCGCCCCTCGGCGCCCGGCCCACGTGCGGGCCGGGCGCCGAGGGGGATGGTCAGCCGACGGTGTACTCGGTGACGACGGTGTCCTTGTAGGCCTTGGCCACGTCGTCCAGCGCCGCCTTGGCGTCCTTCTTGCCGGCCAGCACGTCGGCGTAGGCGATCTTCAGCGGGTCGAACAGCTGGCCGCCCTCGGGGATCCACGCGCGCGGGTGGGCGGAGGTGACGACCGGCTCGAACGCGGACACGACCGCGTTCGCCTTCACGTCGGCGTTGTCGTAGGCCGACTTGCGGGTGGGCAGCAGGCCCAGTTCCTTGGCGATGCGCGCCTGCGACTCGGTGCTGCTCATGCAGGCGATGAACTTGACCGACGAGTCCTTGGCCTTGGTGCCCTGGCGGATCACGTAGTCGTGGCCGCCGACCGGCGCGGAGCCCTTGCCCGCGGTGGCGCCGGGGACGGGCGCGATGCCCAGGTTCGCGGCGTCGGTGAACGCGGCGCCCTTGAGGTAGTCGGCGACCGACCACGGGCCGTTGACCACCATGGCGACCTCGCCGGAGGTGAACGCGGCCTGCATGTTGTTGTAGGAGTTCGCCGGGTCGAGCGCGGTGGACGCGGCCTTGGCGTCCAGCAGGCCCTTGGCGGTCTCCAGCGCCTTCACGTTCTCCGCCGAGTTGACCACGATCTTCTTCGCGTCGGCGTCGACCAGGTCGCCGCCCTCGCCGTAGATGAACGGCAGCGCGTAGTAGGCGTCGTTGTTGATGAAGATCGTCTTCTCACCGCCGAGCTTGGCCGCGGCGGCCTTCACGTCGTCCCACGTCTTCGGCGGCTCGACACCGGCGTCGGCCAGCAGCTTCTTGTTGTAGAACAGCGCCAGCGAGTCGGTGACCTGGGGGACGCCGTAGGGCTTGCCGTCGAACTTGGTGGAGCCCAGCGGGGTCTCCAGGAAGTCGGACGTGTCGCTCGCCAGCTCGGTGCCGGTCAGGTCGACGACGTAGCCGAGCTTGGCCAGCTGCGACACCCACGCGACCTCGGCGCGGAAGACGTCCGGGCCCTGACCGCCCTGCGCGGCGGTGCGGTAGTTGTTGAGCGCCTGGTCGAACGCGACCGTCTCGGTCTTGACCTTGTAGCCGCCCTTGGTCGCGCACTCCTGCGCGATCGTGGTGAACACCGGGCTCTCGTTCGGGCCGCTGGTGTCCCAGAAGGTGATCTCGCCGGAGTCGCCGGACGCCGATCCGCCGTCGCCACCACCGCACGCGGTGAGGACGAGGGCGGAGACGGCCGCCGCTGCGGTCACGAGGGTGGTACGTCGCATCGTTGCTGTCGTCCCTCCTGCGGCCTCCACCGGGATGAAGGCTCTTGCAAGAACTTGCGAAATTGTTGACGCGGATTTCAACCCGCCGACCAGGTCCGGGTCAAGGGTCTTGACGTAACCAAGCCGTAACGGCAGCGGGCGGGCAGCGGAAACCGAGGTGGGCGTTGCAAAAATTTGCCGCTGACGGCAGGCTGCACGTCACCAACGGGTCAGCGCCAGTGAGCAGCGAGGAGGCAGGGTGTCCGGTCTGTCCGAGATCGCCAGGGCAGCCGGGGTGAGCATCTCCACGGTCAGCCGGGTGCTCAACCGCCGGGCGGGCGTGAACGACGAGACGCGCCAGCGCGTGCTCGCGGTGCTTGCGGAAATGCCTTACACGCCACGCGGGTTGGGCGCGTTGCAGCGGACCGGTGTGATCGGGCTGCTGGTGCCGGAGCTGTCGAACCCGGTGTTCCCGGCGTTCGCCGAGGCGCTGGAGGTGCGGGCCGCGCGGCTGGGGTACTCGTCGCTGCTGTGCAACACGCGGGCCACCGGCGCGGGCGCGATGGGCGAGGAGGAGTACGTGCGGATGCTCCTCGCGCGCGGCGTGGAGGGCATGGTGTTCGTGTCGCCGGAGATCACCAACGTCGAGGTGCCGCTCGGCCAGGCGCCGCGGCCGTCGTACTACGCGAAGCTGCTGGCCGACGGCGTGCACATGGTGTTCCTGAACGGGGCCACGCCGTCGCTGGACGTGCCGGACGTGACGGTGGACGAGCAGCACGCGGGTTACGCGGCGACCCGGCACCTGGTGGAGCTGGGGCACCGGCGGATCGGGTTCGTGTCGGGTCCGGCGCGGTCGTTGCCGTCGCGGCTCAAGCGGGCCGGGTGGGCGGCGGCGCTGGAGGAGGACGGGTTGCCGGCGACCTCGGACTTCGTCGCGCACGGGCCGTTCGGGCCGGAGGGCGGCGCGGAGGCGGTGTCGGTGCTGCTGGACACCGTGCGGCCGACGGCGGTGATCTGCTCGTCCGACCACATGGCGATCGGCGTGCTGCGGGAGGCGCACCGGCGCGGGTTGACCGTGCCGCGCGACCTGTCCGTGGTGGGGTTCGACGACATCCCGCTGGCGTCGTACTGCTCGCCGTCGTTGACCACGCTCGCGCAGCCGATCGAGGAGATGGCGTCGGCGGCCGTGGACGAGTTGGTGCACCGGCTCGACCCCGATCGGCGCAGACGCCCGGCGGGCAATTACACGCGCGTTTTCCGACCGCGCCTGGTGGTGCGCGAGTCGTCCGCCGCACCCCTATTGGTTTAGACCACTGTACTCGGAGGTAACCAGTTACCATCTGCACTGATGACAATCTGGAGGGACGCCGGTCACCCCCACTTCTGTAATTGGTTCTGAACCGTTACGGTCACTTCATGGCGCGGTCGATGCATGTGCGACGCCCCGCGACGCTCGCCTCACTGGCGGCGGAGCTGGGTGTTTCCCGGACAACGGTGTCCAACGCGTACAACCGTCCCGACCAGCTCTCGCCAGAGCTGCGACGCCGGGTGTTGGAGACAGCTAGACGACTCGGGTACCCGGGGCCCGACCCGGTGGCCCGTTCACTGCGGACCAGGAAGGCCGGTGCGGTGGGCCTGCTGCTCACCGAGAACCTGTCCTACGCGTTCCGCGACCCGGCGGCGATCGGGTTCCTGGAGGGGTTGGCCCTGGCCTGCGAGGACGCCGGGACCGGGCTGCTGCTCGTACCGGCGAACCCCGAGCGCGAGGACGTGGCGGCCGTGCACCGGGCCGGTGTGGACGGTTTCGTCGTGTACTCGGTGCCCGACGACGACCCGCACCTCGCGGCCGTGCTGGAGCGGCCCGTGCCGACCGTCGTGTGCGACCAGCCCGACCTCGGCAACGTCGACCGCGTCGGCATCGACGACCAGGCGGCCATGCACGCGCTGGCGCAGCACCTGATCTCGTTGGGGCACCGGCGGGTCGGCGTGGTGTGCATGCGCCTGGCCCGCGACCGCAACGACGACTTCGTGACGCCGGAGCGGCAGCAGGCGGCGCACTTCCACGTGCAGCGGTCCCGGCTGGCGGGGCTGGCGCAGGCGTTCGCGTCGGTCGGCGTGGACTGGGCGACCGTGCCGGTGGCCGAGCGGTTCGACCACACCATGGCGTCGGGCGCGTCGGCGGCGGCGCAGGTGCTGGAGCGCGACCCGCAGATCACCGCGCTGATCTGCACGTCGGACATACTGGCCCTCGGCGCCATGGCGGAACTCCGGCGGCGCGGCCTGCGGGTGCCCGCGGACATCACCGTGACCGGCTTCGACGGCATCCGCGAGGCGGAGCAGGCGGGCCTGACGACGGTGCGCCAACCGGTCCTGGAGAAGGGCCGCGCGGCCGGCAAGCTGCTCCTCGACTCGGCCGAACGCACCCGCCCCCGCGCCGTCACCCTGTCCACCGAACTGGTCCACGGCACGACCGCCGCCCCACCGCGCGGCACGGCCGAGGAACGCTGGTTCGGCCCGTGACCCGATCCGCCTGACGACGTCCCGACCCTCCGCGGGGGTCCCCGGAAGGGGGCCCCCGCGGTCGTTCCACCACGTGGACCGCTGCGCGGAGGGCGTCGAGGTGTGCCCCGACCGCGTCCGACCGCACCCACCCGGCCTCGCCGACCGCCTCCGGTACGGCGGCGGCAGCTCCGCCTCCGCCCGCTGCGCCGTCCTCGGTCCCGTGCCCGGCCGGGAGCCGTGGGCCTCACGTCACGCGGAAGATCACCGGGTTGCCCGCCTTGCCCCCGACGACCGCCGTCAGCAGGTAGTCACCCGCGCCGAGCCGGGAGCTCCGGCGGCACCCCGGTTCCGAGGTGCTGCCCGGCCACCGCACGCCGTAGGTGAACCGCTCGCCCGGCCGCATCACGCGCACCTCCGAGCCGTCGGTGACGAAGCAGTCGTTGCTCGACCACAGCCGCGTCACGCCGTCCGCGCTCGTCACCACCAACTCCCGCACCGCGCGCCCGATCTCCTTGGCGCACGGCAGCGGGCCGGTGTTGGACACGACGATCGTGAACCGGACGGGTTGGCCGGCCGGGATCGTCGGCTCGCCCACCTCCGCCGCCACGGCCACCTGCGCGTCGTCGCACGGCGGCGGCGGGCCCGGGGGCGGGGTCGGTGACGGCGGGGGAACCGGCGTGGGCGGCGGGGTGGTCGCGGACGACGGGGCGACCACCGGCGTGGCGGCGGGCGAGGGCGGGCTGGACGGCCGCACGACCACCGGAGCCGGGTCACCCCGGCCGATCAGCGCGCCGACCAGCCACACCACGCCGATCAGCGCGACCAGTGACCCGGCGACGGCGAGCGCGCGACGTCGCCAGTACACCGACCGCGGGTGCGGGCCTGTGGGCTCGGTCACGCGGTCGAACGTAGCCGGGTCACGTGGAATTCCCCGGTAGGCCTCGGTCGCCCGATGTGGTGAACGTGAGGTGCGCCCGATCCCCTTGCCCGCCATGCGGGAGGCGGGTTCCAATCCGGGGGACAACGGGAGGTGCGCGATGACCGCGATCGACGAGCTGCTGCGCCGCAACGCCGAGCTGGGCGACGTCGTCCCCGGCGACCGGTCCTCGCCGAAGCCCTCGATGCAGGTGACGATCCTGACCTGCATGGACTCCCGCATCCGGGTGTTCGAGATCTTCGGCCTCGAGCAGGGTGAGGCGCACGTGCTGCGCAACGCGGGCGGCGTGGTGACCGACGACATGATCCGCTCGCTCGCGTTGAGCCAGCGCAAGCTCGGCACCCGCGAGGTGCTGCTGGTGCACCACACGGACTGCGGCTTGCAGCTGGTCACCGAGGACGAGTTCAAGGACGAGCTGGAACAGGCCTCCGGCATGCGCCCGCCCTGGTCGGTGGAGGCGTTCCGCGAGGTGAAGGACAGCGTCCGCGGCTCGATGAACCGGGTCCGCCACAGCCCCTACCTGCCGCACCGCGACAACGTGCGCGGCTTCGTCTACGACGTGCACACGGGCCGGTTGACCGAAGTCGTGTGACCGGTCGGCGAACCGGTCTGGGAGACTGTGCGGCGCTATGAGCCTGGACGCCGAGCTCCTCCTCGACTGGTTCGCCGACACCGCCCGCGACCTGCCCTGGCGCCGGCCGGAGTGCACGGCCTGGGGCGTGCTGGTCAGCGAGATCATGCTGCAGCAGACCCCGGTGGCCCGGGTCGAGCCGATCTGGCGCGAGTGGCTGGCCCGGTGGCCCACGCCGTCGGCGATGGCGAAGGCGAGCCAGGGCGAGGTCCTGCGGGCCTGGGGCAAGCTCGGCTACCCCCGTCGCGCCCTCCGGCTGCACGCCGCCGCGCAGGCCGTCGCCGAGCACCACGACGACGTCGTCCCGAGCGACGTGGACACCTTGCTGGCCCTGCCCGGCATCGGCGCGTACACCGCGCGGGCGGTGGCGGCGTTCGCGTACGGGCAGCGGTGCCCGGTGGTCGACACGAACGTCCGCCGGGTCGTGGCGCGGGCCGTGCACGGCGCGGGCGACGCGGGCCCGCCGTCCACCACCAAGGACATGAAGGACGTCGAAGCGCTCCTGCCGGAGGAGGACGGGCGCGCCGCCGTCTACTCGGCCGCGCTCATGGAGCTGGGCGCGGTCGTCTGCACGGCCCGCGCGCCCAAGTGCGCCGACTGCCCGGTGTTCGACGGGTGCGCGTGGCAGCTCAACGGCCGGCCCGCGTACGACGGCCCGGCCAAGGCGGTGCAGAAGTTCGCGGGCACCGACCGGCAGGTGCGCGGCCTGCTGCTGGACGTGCTGCGCGGCACCAGCGAACCGGTCGCGAAGGCGCGGCTGGACGTGGTCTGGTCGGACGCGGGCCAGCGGGACCGCTGCCTGCACTCCCTGCTCGTGGACGGCCTGGTCGAGCAGACGCGCGAGGGCCTGTTCGCACTGCCCGGGGAGCACTGACCCGTGCACGCCCTGGTGGTCTTCTTCGACGCCGAGGCCGAGCGGGCCGTGCGGACGCTGTGGCGGCGGATCGGCGCGAAGTCCGAGCTGCCGCCCCACCTGACCTACGCGGCGGCGGGCACGATCGGGCCGAAGGTGCGGGCCGAGCTGCGCGAGGACCTGTCCCGGCTGTGGCTGCCCGACGTCTGGCTGCACACGCTCTGCGCCACGGAGAACGCCCTCCGGCTCGGCGCGGTCGTGGACGCCGAGCTGCTGGCCGTGCACTCGGCCGTGCACGACGTCCTCGCGGGCCGGGTGAAGCACCCGCACGCCCAGCACCTGCCCGGTAGCTGGGTGCCCCACTGCCCGCTGCTCACCGGCGAGGACGCCGAGGTGAAGGCGGCGTTCGCCGAGCTGCACCCGATCACGCCGATCCGCGCCAAGACCCGCGAGATGGCGATCGTGGACACTCAGACCGGGTCGATCGACCCGCTCAGGAACGCCTCCACCGCGCCCCGGTAGACCTCCGGCGCCTCGTCGTGCACGACGTGCCCGGACTCCGGCACCACCAGGTGCGTCGCGCCCGTCCGGCGCGCCACCTCGGCCATCTGCCCGGCGCGCAGCCCGCCCAGCCCGGCCTCGACCACCAGCATCGGGCACCGGACCGCGTCCACGTAGTCCCAGTACGCCCGCTCGCCCCACTCGGAGGCGATCTCGTACAGGTCGGGCAGGTGCGCGATGAGGTGCCAGCCGTCCTCGCGCTCCTCGAACATCTCCTCCACCCGCGGCACGTCCACGACCGTCCGCACGTGCGCCAACGACTCGAACGCGGGCGGCCACGCGTCGAAGTACCACTTCCACTCGTCGACCGTGCGGCCCCGGTTGTCCGGCACCACGTCCTCGGCGACGACCGCCCGCACCAGGTCGGGCCGGGTCGCGGCGAGCGCCCACGCGTGCAGCCCGCCCATCGAGTGCCCGATCACCACGGCGGGCGCGAGGTCGAACCGCTCGATCACCTCGGCCGCGTCGGCGACGAAGTCCTCCGTCCGGAACGGCCCGCGCACCGGGTTGCGGCCGTGGCCGCGCGCGTCCGGCGCCACCACCCGCCCGTACGGCTCGAGCCACTGCGCCACCGTCCACCACGTGCTGGCCCGGCTCATCAGGCCGTGGAGCAGCAGGATGCCCTGCCCCGATCCCCCGAACTCCGCAACGCTCATGCGTGCATCATGTCGGCATGGCCATCAGTCCCGGGGCGCGCCCGTACCTCATCGTCATCATCGTGGTGCTGGTGGTGGCCGGGATCGTGGTGGCGAAGCTGCCCCGGGACGAGGAAGGCGCGCCGAGCGCCGCGCGGACGACGACCACCACGCCCCCGGTGGTGGACGCCGAGGGCGGCGACGGCGCGGGTGACGCCTACTACCCGCAGGACGGCAACACCGGCTACGACGTCAGCGGCTACGACGTGTCGGTCAGCTACGACCCGGCGACCAAGCGGCTCGACGGCGTCGCGACGATCACCGCCAGGGCGACCACCGACCTCACCAGGTTCAACCTCGACCTGTACGCGCTGGAGGTGACCGGCGTGGACGTGCGCGACCAGGCCGCCGAGCACCGCCAGGAGGGCGACCACGAACTGGTCGTCACGCCCGCCACGCCCCTGACCGCCGGCGAGGAGTTCACCACCACCGTGCGGTACGGCGGCGAGCCGACCCTGTTCGAGGACCGGGCGCTGGGGCGCAGCGGCTGGCAGGTCTCGGCCGGCGGCGGCGCGTTCGCGGCGGGCGAGCCGCACTCGGCGACCACGTGGTTCCCGGCCAACGACACCCCGCGCGACAAGGCCACGTTCGCCCTGACCGCCCGCGTGCCGGAGGGTTGGTCGGTGATCTCCAACGGCGTCGAGGCGGGCGCCACCACCACCGACGGCTGGACGTCGTTCCGCTGGGTCGCCGACCAGCCGATGGCCACCTACCTGACCACGATCGCGATCGACAAGTGGATCGTCGAGCGGTCCACCCTGCCCGACGGCACGCCGGTCGTGGACGCCTACGCGCCGGGCGCGGAGAACGGCAGGCAGCACCAGGAGCGGCTGCCCGAGGTGCTCGGGTTCCTGGCGGAGAAGTTCGGGCCCTACCCGTTCTCCTCGGCGGGCGGGATCTTCCTGGCCGACGACATCGGCTTCTCGCTGGAGACCCAGACCCGGCCGATCTACGCCGGGTGGGCCGACCTGGACACCGTCGTGCACGAGAACGCCCACCAGTGGTTCGGCGACTCGGTGAGCCTGGAGAACTGGGCCGACATCTGCCTGAACGAGTGCTTCGCCTCCTACGCCCAGTGGCTGTGGGCCGAGGCCAAGGAGGGCGTCGACCTGGACGAGCGGTACCGCGCCGAGGTCGAGCGGGTCGACGACCGGGAGACGTACTGGAACCGCAAGCTCTACGACATGGGCCGGGGCAACGAGTTCCGGGGCGTCTACGACAAGGGCCAGCTCGCGCTGCACGCGTTGCGCCGCCAGGTCGGCGACCCCGCGTTCGACCGCCTGGTCAAGGAGTGGACGGCCGCGCACCGCGACGGCAACGCGTCGTGGCCGGAGTTCGAGGCGCACGTGGAGCGGGTGTCGGGTCAGGACCTGGACGCGTTCTTCGGTGCCTGGTTCCGCGGCGCCGAGGTGCCCGCCGACGAGTTCCTCTACCCCGGACCGCTCCGCCGGTAACTGGTTAGAGTGGTTACATGGCGACGTGGACGAGGACGCTGACCCGCCCGGACGGGCAGGGCTTCCGCTTCGACCCCGGCAGCTTCGCGATGGAACTGCTGGTCAGCGGCGGTCCCGGCGAGCTGCGGGTGTTCGAGGAGCTGCACGCGCCGGACGACCTGGCGGCGTGGCTGGCCGACTCGCGCCTGACCGCGACCGCGCCGTTCACCGCGGCCGACGTGCGGGTCACCGAAGCCGAGCTGCACGCGGTGAAGGAGCTGCGCGACGCGTTCTGGGGGGTGGCGCGGGCGTTGGCGCACGGCGACGACCTGCCGCCGGTCGGCGTGGACGCGCTCAACGCGGCCACCGCCGAGACACCGCGGCCGGTCGTCGACCCGGTGACGCGCGCGTTGACCTGGGCCAAGCCCATCACCGGCACGCAGGTGCTCGGCGCGGCGGCCCGGGACGCGGTCGAGCTGGTGGCCCGGGGCGGCGTGCGCGAGTGCTCGGCGTCGAACTGCGGCCTGCTGTTCGTGGACACCTCCCGGTCCGGCAACCGCCGCTGGTGCTCGATGGAGCGGTGCGGCAACCGCCACAAGGTCCGCGCCCACCGGGCCCGCCACGAGACGGAACCCGCCGACGCGCAGTAACGTCGGGGGCATGGCGGTTGTGAAGATCAACGCGATCCACGTGCCCGACGGCTCCGGCCCCGAGCTGGAGAAGCGGTTCGCCGCGCGGCTCGGCGCGGTCGACTCCGAACCCGGCTTCCTCGGCTTCCAGCTCCTGCGGCCGGTCAAGGGCGACGACCGGTACTTCGTGGTGACGCAGTGGGAGACCGAAGAGGACTTCCGGAACTGGATGGGCGGCAAGGCCAAGGAGGCGCACTCCGGCGAGCGCGCCAAGCCCGTCGGCACCGGGTCGGACCTGCTGGAGTTCGAGGTCGTGCTCAGCTCCGAAGCGAAGAAGTGACCTCGCGGGGGTGAACGAGGCGCTCGACCGCGCGGCGGAGCTGATCTCCTCCGCCGACGCGGTGCTGGTGTGCGCGGGCGCGGGCATGGGCGTCGACTCCGGCCTGCCCGACTTCCGCGGCGCCACCGGCTTCTGGCAGGCGTACCCGCCCTACGAACGGCTCGGGCTGCGGTTCGAGGAGCTGGCCGACCCGGTGCACTTCGCGGAGGACCCCGCGCTCGCGTGGGGCTTCTACGGGCACCGGCTCGACCTGTACCGGCGCACCGTGCCGCACGACGGGTTCCGCGTGCTGCGCGAGTGGGGCGCACGCGTGTTCACGTCGAACGTGGACGGCCAGTTCCAGCGGGCCGGGTTCACCGACGTGGCGGAGGTGCACGGGTCGATCCACCACCTCCAGTGCGTGGAGCCGTGCACGGACGACGTGTGGCCCGCCTACGACGTCGTGGTGGAGGTGGACCCCGAGTCGATGCGCGCGGTCGGCCCGCTGCCGTCGTGCCGCAACTGCGGCGGCCTGGCTCGGCCGAACATCCTCATGTTCGGCGACTGGTCGTGGATCGGCGGGCCGTCGCAGAAGGCGCTGGACGCGCTCGCCCAGTGGCGGCGCGGGCACCGGAACCTGGTTGTGCTCGAAGTCGGCGCGGGCGTCGCGGTGCCGACCGTGCGGCGTCAGGCCGAGCTGGCCAGTGCCGCGTCCGGGGCGTTGATCAGGATCAACCCGCGGGAGCCGGAGGTCCGCCACGGGCGCGGGGTGTCGTTGCCGTTGGGCGCGCTGGCCGCGCTCACCGGGTTGGCACGACGAATCGGCTGACCACGGCCCGGTGGTCCGAGCCCGCGATGTCGACCACGGCGAAGTCCTCCACCGGGCACCGGTCGTCCACCAGCACGTGGTCGATGGCCACCGGCGGCGGCCACAGCGCGCCGCCGGACGGCCAGGTCGCGTGCAGGCCCGCGCCGACCTCGTCGGCCGCGTCCACGTAGCCGGTGTTGAGCAGCCGGCGCAGCCCGACGTGGTCCAGGGTGGCGTTGAAGTCGCCCCCGAGCACCCGCACCGGCCCGTCCAGCGCCCTCCTGGGCAGGCCCGCCAGGTCGCGCTGCCAGTTCCGCGGCCCCTCGTCCACCACGGGCGGCAGCGGGTGCACGGACAGCACCTCCAGGTCTTCCGCGCCGGGCAGGTCGACCAGCGCGCCCGCCTGGCGCAACGTGCTCGGCGGCGTGAGCGTGCGCGGGAGCACCGGGTAGCGGGACGCGATGCCGGACCCCGAGCCGCCCGGCTCGTCCAGGAAGTGCCGGTAGGGCAGCACGTCGTCCAGTCCGGCCCGCTCGAAGTCGCGGACCATCGCCGGGGTCAGCTCCTGCAGGGCGAGCACGTCCACGTCGTGCGCCCGCACCGCCGCCACGACCGCTTCCGCCTCGGCCTTGCCCACCAGCAGGTTGGCCGCCATCACGGTCACCTCGCGGCCCACGCCGACCGGCCGCGAGTCGGGGAACGCCCGCGGCGCGACCGCCGCCACCAGCACCACGGCGACCAGCAGGGTGACCGTGCCGACCGCCCAGCGCCGCAGCAGCAGCGCCAGGGCGCCCAGCAGCACGCCGGCGGCGGTGAAGTAGGGCGTGAGCGCCGTCGTGGCGACCATGTACCGGCCGCCGTCGATGCCGAGCAGGCGGGTGAACGCCGCGAGCAGGAACGCGATGGCCGCCACTACCAGCAGGAACGTCGTCCCCCTGTGCCTGGTGCGGCGTTCCTCGATGTCGACCACACGATCTAGTCTGCCCGAGTGGACGTTTTGCTGACCGGCTTCGAACCGTTCGCCGGCGAGGACACCAACCCGTCGTGGGACGCGGTCGACGCGGTGCGACCGGACGGCTACCGGCTGACGCGGCTGCGCCTGCCGTGCGTGTTCGGCGACGCGATCGCCGCCGTTCGCGGAGCGCTGGCCGCCCGCCGCCACGACCTGGTGGTGTGCGTGGGGCAGGCGGGCGGACGGGCCGGGATCACGCCGGAGCGCGTCGCGGTGAACCTGGACGACGCCCGCATCCCGGACAACGCGGGCGCGCAGCCCGTCGACGAACCGGTGGTGCCGGGCGGGCCCGCGGCGTACTTCACCGGGCTGCCGGTGAAGGCGTGCGTGGCCGCGCTGGAGGCCGAGGGCATCCCGGCGTCGGTGTCGCACACGGCGGGCACGTTCGTGTGCAACCACGTGTTCTACGGGCTCATGCACCTGATCGCGACCGAGCACCCGGGCGTGCGCGGCGGGTTCGTGCACGTGCCGTTCTCGCCCGCGCAGGCCGAGGCCGGCGGCCACCCGAGCCTGCCCGTGGCCACCACGGCCAGGGCGCTGGAGCTGATCGTCCACACGGCGCTGACCACGTCGACCGACCTGCGCACCACCGCCGGCACCCTGCACTGATCCCGTACCGCCGCACCGCCGCACAGGCTGAACCGCTGAACAGGCGAAACGCCCCCCGGGCGAACCCGAGGGGCGTTGCGTCTGCCGTGCGTCAGGCGGACTCGGAGTCCGCGTCGCCGCCCGAGTCGCCACCGGAGGCGGCCAGGTCGACCGGCGGGGCGTCCGGCACCCGCAGCGGCTTGGTCTCGCCGCGGAAGGTGAAGTGCGCCTTGTCGTCGGCCTCGGACTCGCCGTCCCAGCCCTCGACGTCGGTGATGATGATCTGGCCGGGCTGGATCTCCCCGAACAGGATCTTCTCCGACAGCTGGTCCTCGATCTCCCGCTGGATCGTGCGGCGCAGCGGCCGGGCGCCCAGCACGGGGTCGAACCCGCGCTTGGCCAGCAGCTTCTTCGCGCGGTCCGTGAGCTCGATCGCCATGTCCTTGTTCTTCAACTGCGTCTCGACGCGGGCGATCATCAGGTCCACCATCTTGATGATCTCGTCCTGCGTGAGCTGGTGGAAGACGATGATGTCGTCGATGCGGTTGAGGAACTCGGGCCGGAAGTGCTTCTTCAGCTCGTCGTTGACCTTGTTCTTCATGCGCTCGTAGTTGGACGCGGTGTCCTGACCCGAGGTGAAGCCGAGGCCGACGGCCTTGCTGATGTCCGACGTGCCCAGGTTGGACGTGAAGATGATGACGGTGTTCTTGAAGTCCACCGTCCGGCCCTGACCGTCGGTCAGGCGGCCGTCCTCCAGCACCTGGAGCAGCGTGTTGTAGACCTCCTGGTGCGCCTTCTCGATCTCGTCGAACAGCACCACGGAGAACGGCTTGCGACGCACCTTCTCGGTGAGCTGGCCGCCCTCTTCGTAGCCGACGTAGCCGGGAGGGGCACCGAACAGGCGCGACGCCGTGTAGCGGTCGTGGAACTCGCCCATGTCGATCTGGATCAGGGCGTCGTCCTCGCCGAACAGGAAGTTCGCCAGCGCCTTGGACAGCTCGGTCTTACCCACACCGGACGGGCCGGCGAAGATGAACGAGCCGGAAGGCCGCTTCGGGTCCTTCAGGCCGGCCCGCGTGCGGCGGATCGCCTGCGACACGGCCTTGACCGCGTCGACCTGGCCGATGATCCGCTTGTGCAGCTCGTCCTCCATGCGGAGCAGACGCGTGGTCTCCTCCTCGGTGAGCTTGAACACGGGGATGCCGGTCCAGTTCGCCAGCACCTCGGCGATCTGCTCGTCGTCCACCTCGGCGACGACGTCGAGGTCGCCGTCCTTCCACTGCTTCTCCCGCTCGGCCTTCTGGCCCAGCAGCGTCTTCTCCTGGTCGCGGAGCTTCGCGGCGCGCTCGAAGTCCTGCGCGTCGATCGCGGACTCCTTGTCCCGGCGCACGTCGGCGATCTTCTCGTCGAACTCGCGCAGGTCCGGCGGCGCGGTCATCCGGCGGATGCGCATCCGCGCGCCCGCCTCGTCGATCAGGTCGATCGCCTTGTCCGGCAGGAACCGGTCGTTGATGTACCGGTCGGCCAGCGTCGCCGCGGCGACCAGCGCGGAGTCGGTGATCGAGACGCGGTGGTGCGCCTCGTACCGGTCCCGCAGACCCTTGAGGATCTCGATCGTGTGCTCCAGCGACGGCTCGCCGACCTGGATCGGCTGGAACCGGCGCTCCAGGGCGGGGTCCTTCTCGACGTACTTGCGGTACTCGTCGAGCGTGGTCGCGCCGATGGTCTGCAGCTCGCCGCGGGCCAGCATGGGCTTGAGGATCGACGCGGCGTCGATCGCGCCCTCGGCCGCGCCGGCGCCCACCAGGGTGTGGATCTCGTCGATGAACAGGATGATGTCGCCGCGCGTGCGGATCTCCTTGAGCACCTTCTTCAGGCGCTCCTCGAAGTCACCGCGGTAGCGCGAGCCCGCGACCAGCGAACCCAGGTCCAGCGTGTAGAGCTGCTTGTCCTTCAGCGTCTCGGGCACCTCGCCCTTGACCACCATCTGGGCCAAGCCCTCGACCACGGCGGTCTTGCCCACGCCGGGCTCGCCGATCAGGACCGGGTTGTTCTTGGTGCGGCGGGACAGCACCTGCATGACCCGCTCGATCTCCTTGGTGCGCCCGATCACCGGGTCGAGCTTGCCCTCCCGCGCGCTGGCGGTCAGGTTGCGCCCGAACTGGTCGAGGACCAGGGACGAGGACGGGGTGCCCTCACCGCGGCCGCCGGACTCCGCGGGCTCCTTGCCGCCGGAGTAGCCGGACAGGAGCTGCAGGACCTGCTGGCGCACCCGGTTGAGGTCCGCGCCGAGCTTGACCAGCACCTGCGCGGCGACGCCCTCGCCCTCGCGGATCAGGCCGAGCAGGATGTGCTCCGTGCCGATGTAGTTGTGCCCGAGCTGCAGCGCCTCGCGCAGCGACAGCTCCAGCACCTTCTTGGCGCGCGGGGTGAAGGGGATGTGGCCGGACGGGGCCTGCTGACCCTGGCCGATGATCTCCTCGACCTGCTGGCGGACGCCCTCCAGCGCGATCCCCAACGACTCCAGCGCCTTGGCGGCGACACCTTCACCCTCGTGGATCAACCCCAGGAGGATGTGCTCGGTGCCGATGTAGTTGTGGTTGAGCATCCTGGCCTCTTCCTGGGCCAGGACAACCACCCGCCTCGCGCGGTCGGTGAACCTTTCGAACATTCGCACTCCCTGACTGCTGCGCCGGCGGTCCTCGGGCTCACCCCTGGCCGACCGTCTGGCTGACCGTGGAGAGCGCGGCACCGTGGGACCACTGTAGTCGTCAGCCCCGACACTCTCAGTTCCCGATCGCAGGCAGCCGTCTTCGGGGATCTCTGACATCGGTATCAACGCGTGATCTGCCAGGCAGATTCCACGGAACGGGTGTTGTCCGCTGAGCGCGAACATTCCACCGTCGGGCGACGACAGGGGTGACCGGTGTCACCGCCGTGGTGCAAGTTAGGTGAACCTCGGTAAGGTTAGGCAAGCCTCAACCACGCTCCGCTGAACCCACTCGGCCCGCTCGAACCGACGAGGACCTTCTGGACATGACCGTACCGGTGAGGACGACCGCGTGCGACGTGACGACGCCCGTCGCGCGGTCGTTGGCGCGGGTGTCGTTGTACGAGGGTTTCGAGCTGCGCTTCGGCCTGCCGGCCGAGCGCGGCGACTGGGTGCTGTGCTCGGAGCTCATGGGCGAGCCGGAGCGGTTCGACGGGTGGCGCAAGGCGCTGGCCGAGTGGCTGCGCGAGCAGTACGGCGAGGCACCCGACCGCACCACGGCCGGGTACGTCATGAGCTGGTACCTCAACGTCGTGGGCGTGCTGGGCGGGCTGCTGTTCCACACCGCGCGGCGGGTGCCGTCGCTGCGGCCCGAGGACGTGGCGGTCAAGGTGGCGGCGGAGGGCCGGCCGCACGTGGTCGGCGTGGCGCTGCTGACCGACGACTTCGCGTGCCTGCCGGACGACCCGGAGGGCAACCACCCGGCGGCGACCGTGGTGGCCGACGAGACGGCGCTGGCGGCGTTGATGCGGGCCCGGTTCGCGGCGCACAGCGCGCGGTTCGTGGCCGCGTTCGGGCCGACCGTGCGGCTGGGGCGGCGGATGCTGTGGGCGGCGGCCACGGACGCGCTGGACAGCGCGGCGTGGACGGCGGGGCAGCTGTGCGGCGACGAGACCGGCGGCGTGGTGGACTCGGCGCTGCTGCTGCCGGCCAAGCTGGACCCGTTCACCTCCGCGTCGACGCTGAGGGCCACCGAGACCGGCTGGACCCGCCGCCGCGAGAGCTGCTGCTTCCACTACGTGCTGCCGAACGCCGAAGCCTGCACCACCTGCCCCCGCGTCTGCTGACCCGCGAGTCGAACGCTCAGGTCCCGCGTGTCGAACCTCCAGGACTCCTGAGTTCAACGCTCAGGTCCGGTCACGCGGGTCCTGAGCGTTGAACTCGGGGGTCCTGGGCGTTCGACACGCGAGACCTGGGCGTTCGACACACCGGTCAGGGTTCGGGGGTGCGGTGGCGGTGGCCGATCGGGATCACCAGCGGGGTGCCGGTGACCGGGTCGGGTACCACGCGGGCGTCCAGGCCGAAGACCTCCAGCAGGGTCGACTCGGTCAGCACGTCGGCGGGCGCGCCCGCGACCGCGATCCGGCCGTCCTTCATCGCGACCAGGCGGTCGGCGTACCGGGCGGCCAGGTTCAGGTCGTGCAGCACCATCACCACGGTCCGGCCGAACTCCCGGTGCAGCCGCTGCACGAGGTCGAGCACGTCGATCTGGTGCGCCAGGTCCAGGTACGTGGTCGGCTCGTCCAGCAGCAGCAGGTCGGTGCCCTGCGCCAGCGCCATCGAGATCCACGCCCGCTGCCGCTGACCGCCCGACAGCTCGTCCACGGTCCGCTCGGCCAGGTCCGCCATGCCCGTCATCTCCAGGGCCGACGCCACCGCCGCCTCGTCCTCGGGCGACCACTGCCGGTACCACGCCTGGTGCGGGTGCCGGCCCCGCGCGACCAGCTCGGCCACGGTCAGCCCCTCGGGCGCCTGCGGCGACTGCGGCAGCATCGCCAGCACCTTCGCCACCTCACGGGTCGGCGTCCGGTCGATCCGCTTGCCGTCCAGCAGCACCGCCCCGGCGCGGGCGGGCAGCAACCGCCCCAGCGCCCGCAGCAACGTCGACTTGCCGCACCCGTTGGGCCCGATCACCGCCGTCACCGAACCGGACAGCACGTCCAGGTCCAGCTCCGACACCACCAGCCGCTCCCCGTACCCGACGGACAGCGACTGCGCCCGCAGCCGAACAGCGGTCATACCCGTGCCTCCCGGCGACTGCGGACGAGCAGGTACATCAGATAAGGAGCGCCGAGCACCGCGGTCACCACGCCCACCGGCAGCTCGAACCCGCCGAACGCCAGCCGCGCGACCAGGTCCGACACCACCACCAGCACCCCGCCGACCACGGCCGACCCGAGCAACGGCGGCGTGGCGGTCCCCGCGAGCCGCAGCGCGATCTGCGGTGACGCCAGCGCCACGAACGCCACCGGCCCGGCCGCGGCCGTCGCCACGGCCGCCAGCACGACCGCGAGCAGCAGCATCACGCTGCGCGCCCCGTTGACCCGCACGCCCAACCCGCGCACGGTGTCGTCGTCGAACCGCAGCGCGCCGAGCAGCCGCGAGCCGACCAGGGCGGCCGGCACCAGCACCGCCAGCGCCAGCCCGACCGGCACGACGTGCTCCCACCCGCGCCCGTTCAGGCTGCCGGTGATCCACACCATCACCCGCGCCGCGTCGGTGACGTCGCCGACGGTCAGCAGGTAGTGGGTGAAGTTGCCGGTCACCGCCGAGATGCCGATGCCGACGAGCACCAGCCGGAACCCCTCGATCCCCCGCCGCCACGCCAGCCCGTAGACCAGCAGGCCGGCCAGCAGGCCGCCGACCAGCGCCGCCACCGGCACGCCGACCGTCGCCACCGTCCCGCCGACCGCGCCCATCGACCCGGCGAACGTGATCACGGTGACCGCGCCGACGCCCGCACCCCACGTGACGCCGAGGATGTCGGGGCTGGCCAGCGGGTTGCGCGCGATCGACTGGAACACCGCGCCCGCCACGCCGAGCGCCGCGCCGACGAACACCCCGGTCAACGCCCGCGGCAGCCGCAGGTCGAGCACGATGAACCGCTGGCCGCGCTGCCCGCCGCCCAGCAGCACGTCGAACACCTGGCCCAGCGGGATGGGGAAGTCGCCGCGGGCCACGCTCACCGCGCCCGCGAGCACCACCAGCACCAGCCCCGCGACCACCACGGCCACCGGCCGCCACCGCAGCGGACCGGACACCGGCCCGAGCCGGAAGCCGTTCACAGCCTCACCAGCTTCCGCCGCCGCACCAGGGCGATGAAGAACGGCGCGCCGACCAGGGCCAGGACGACCCCGACCTCCAGCTCCCCCGGCCTCGCCACCACCCGGCCGACGATGTCGGCCACCAGCAGCACGATCGCCCCGAGCACGCCCGCGAACGGCAGCAGCCACCGGTGGTCCGGCCCGGTCAGCGCCCGGGCCGCGTGCGGCACGACCAGCCCGAGGAACCCGATCGGCCCGCACACCGCCACCGCGCCGCCGACCAGCAACGTCGTCGCGACCACCCCGACGACCCTGGTCAGCGCCACCCGCTGCCCCAGCGACCTGGCCACGTCGTCACCGAGCGCCAGCGCGTTCAGCCCGGCCGCGTTGGCACCCGCCAGCACCAGCCCGAGCACCAGGAACGGCAGCACCTCCCACAGCAGGTCGAGCTCGCGCCCGGCGATGCCGCCGACCTGCCAGAACCGGAACGCGTCGAGGCTCTGCCGGTCCAGCAGCACCAGCGCGGACACCAGGCCGTGCATGAGCGCGCTGACCGCCGCGCCCGCCAGCGCCAGCGTGACCGGTGTGGGCCCGTCGCGGCCCGAGCCGAGCAGGAACACCACGACGCTGGCCACCAGCGCGCCGCCGAACGCGAACCACACGTACCCGTGCAGGCCGGTCACGCCGAGCGTGAAGATCGAGAGCACGACCGCGAACGCCGCGCCCTGCGTGACGCCGAGGATGCCGGGGTCGGCCAGCGGGTTGCGGGTGTGGCCCTGCATCAGCGCGCCGCCGACGCCCAGCGCCACCCCGACCGCGATGCCGAGCAGGGTGCGCGGCACCCGCAGCTCGCGGACCACGAGGTCGTTCTCCAGGCCGGTCGGCGCGGTCAGCGCGTGCCAGACGTCGGCCGGCGGGACGTCCTTCGCGCCGATGGCGACGCTGGCGAGCGCGACGGCGGCGAGGAGCCCGACGAGCAGGACCAGGCGGGTGCTGCGGAGGGCCAACGCGCTCGCTCCTCCCACCGCGACCCGACCTTCGGTGAGGTGAGCCTAACCGAACACGGCCTGAACACGACCGGGAACGCCGCGTGCCGCCGAACGGCCGAGCCGAAGATCACCTGAGCGCACCGGCACGCGTTCCGCACAACGGGCCGGCGGAATGGATCTTCGGCGCGGCCGGTGAGTCGCGGAAAACAACCGAAGGGGCGCCGGAGGAATCCGGCGCCCCTTCGTCGATCGACGTAATTGCGGTGGCCTGCGCCACGTCCGCAACCCGCGTCAGCCCTGCTGGTGGTAAGCCTCCAGCACCTCGGCCGGGATGCGACCGCGATCGGACACCTTCATGCCCTGCTTGCGGGCCCACTCCCGAATGGCCTGGTTCTGCTCGCGATCCGCCGAAGCGGGACGAGCCGCCTTCACACCGGCCGGACGACCCGGGCCGCGCTTGCGGCCACCCGCCTTGCGGGCGCTGGCGACGAAGTCGGCGAGAGCGTCGCGGAGCCTGGACGCATTGTCCGCAGAAAGGTCGATCTCGTAGGACACACCGTCCAATCCGAAGCCGACCGTCTCCTCGGCCTTCCCACCGTCCAGGTCATCGACCAGGGTCACGGTGACCTTCTGCGCCATGCGTATCCTCCTGGACTCGAATGCGCGGTGTTCCCCGACCGCGACCTAAAGCATTGGCGAGTGCAGGTTAGCGCACAACTGCGGGAATGCGCCGCCTGGAGTCCGAGAAGTTACTCATTCCGGGCGCACGAGGGGGAACAGGATCGTCTCCCGGATACCGAGACCGGTGAGCGCCATCAGCAGCCGGTCGATGCCCATTCCCACACCACCGCTCGGTGGCATTCCGTACTCCAGTGATCGCAGAAAGTCTTCGTCGACCGGCATCGCCTCGACGTCACCGGTCGCGCCGAGCCGGGCCTGGGCTTCCAACCGCTCCCGCTCCACCACCGGGTCCACCAGTTCGGAGTATCCCGTGGCCAACTCGAAACCGCGCACGTAGAGGTCCCACTTTTCGGCCACCCCCGGTCGGGTGCGGTGCTGGCGGGTGAGCGGCGAGGTCTCCACCGGGAAATCACGCACAAAAGTCGGCGCGTGCAAGGAGTCGCCGACCAGGTGCTCCCACAGCTCTTCGACCAGCTTGCCGTGCCCGAGCTTCGGGTCGGTCTCCAGGCCGTGCTTGTCGGCGAGCTCGCGCAGCCGCTCCGAAGAAGTTTCGGGCGTGACTTCTTCACCGGCCGCCTCGGACAACGAGTCGTACATGCTCAACGTCGTCCACTCGCCGCCGAGGTCGTACTCGGAACCGTCGGCCAGCGTCACCACGTGCGAACCGGCGACCGCCATCGCGGCTTCCTGGATCAGCTCGCGGGTCAGCACCGCGTTGGTGTCGTAGGTGGCGTACGCCTCGTAGTACTCCAGCATGGAGAACTCGGGCGAATGGGACGAGTCCATGCCCTCGTTGCGGAAGTTGCGGTTGATCTCGAAGACCTTCTCGATACCGCCGACCACGCACCGCTTGAGGTACAGCTCCGGCGCGATGCGCAGGAACAGGTCGATGTCGAGCGCGTTCGACCGGGTCACGAACGGCCGGGCGCTCGCGCCGCCCTGCAACGTCTGCAACATCGGGGTCTCGACTTCGATGAAACCGCGCCGGTGGAACGACTCCCGCAACGACCGCACCACCGCGGCCCGGTTGCGCACCGTGTTCCTGGCCTGCTCGCGCAGGATCAGATCCACGTACCGCTGCCGAATGCGGGTTTCCTCGGCGAGTTCCTTGTGCGCGACCGGCAACGGGCGCAACGCCTTCGCCGTCATGGACCAGCCGTCCGCCATCACGGACAGTTCGCCGCGGCGGGACGTGATGACCTCGCCGTGCACGAATACGTGGTCGCCCAAGTCGACGTCGGACTTCCATTCGGCGAGCGCCTGCTCGCCCACGCCGTTCAGGCTCAGCATGGCCTGCAGTTCGGTGCCGTCGCCCTCGCGCAGCGTCGCGAAGCACAACTTGCCGGTGTTGCGGATGAACATGACCCGGCCGGTCACCCCGACCACATCACCGGTCGACGTGTCGGGTTCCAGGCCCTGATGCGCTTCGCGGACCTCGCGCAACGCGTGCGTCCGCGGTACTTCGACCGGATACGGATCGACACCGCGTTCCAGCAGTCGCGCCCGCTTCTCCCGGCGCACCCTCAGCTGCTCGGGGAGATCGTCGTCGCTGGTCGCGGAACCGGTCGCTGGCTGCTCACTCACACGACGAAGAGTACGGAAAGACCTCTCGGGAAATCGAACCGGATCTCACTAGGCTCGGTGTGGTGACGGGAGACGACTTGCGGGCACGACGGGCGAACTCCTTCGGAGCGCACGCCCCGGCATACGCGCAACACCGACCGGACTACCCCGCCGAGGCCATCCGCTGGGTGCTGGAACCACTGGGCGACGGGCCGCGCGACGTGCTGGACCTGGCGGCGGGCACCGGCAAGCTGACCGGCGGACTGCTCGCCCTGGGCCACCACGTGACGGCCGTCGAGCCGGACGAGGGGATGCTGTCGGAGCTGGTGCGCCACCACGGCGCGGCACGCGCGCTGCCCGGCACCGCGGAGCGGATCCCGCTGCCGGACCACACGGTGGACGCGGTCGTGGTCGGCCAGGCGTTCCACTGGTTCGACCCGGCGCGCGCGATGCCGGAGATCGCCCGCGTGCTGCGGCCGGGCGGGGTGCTGGCCGCGCTGTGGAACGACTACGACACCTCGGCGCCGTGGGTCGCGGAGTTCGTCCGGGCGACCCACTCCAGCGTCAGCAAGCAGGACGACCTGGCCTTCGACCCGATGACGGAGCACGAGCTGTTCGCCGACCCGGTGAAGCGGGACTTCCCCCACGCGCACCGCCGCACCGCCGAGTCCCTGGTGGCCATGGTCAACACCCACTCGCACGCGCTGGTGATCGCGGAGGAGGAGCGGGCCGAGCTGAACGCGCGGATGCTCGCGTTCCTCAAGTCCCGCCCGGAAACCGCCGAGGGCGAGTTCGAGCTGCCGCTGACCGTGCACGTGAAGCGGCTGCGCCGGGTCTGACCGCGGCTCACGCCCGGTTGCGCTCGAACACCAGCCGCAGGCCCAGCAGGGTCAGGTCCGGCACGTGCGACTGGATGGTGGCCGACTCGGACACCACCAGGGGCGCGAGGCCGCCGGTCGCGATCACCGCCACCGGACCCGGCTCGCTCTGCTGGAGCTCGTCCACGATCCGGCGCACCAGCCCGTCGACCTGGCCGACGAACCCGTAGACGATGCCCGACTGGAGGCACTCCACGGTGTTCTTGCCGATCACCGACCGGGGCCGCACCAGCTCGACCTTGCGCAGCTGCGCGGCGCGGGCGGCGAGCGCGTCCACGGAGATCTCGATGCCCGGCGCGAGCGCGCCGCCCAGGAATTCGCCCTTGGCCGAGATCACGTCGAGGTTCGTGGACGTGCCGAAGTCGACCACCACGCACGCCGTGCTGTGCAGGTGGTGCGCGGCCAGCGTGTTGATCACCCGGTCGGAGCCGACCTCCTTGGGGTTGTCCACCAGCAGCGGCACGCCGGTGCGCACGCCCGGCTCCACCAGCACCTTCGGCACGCCCGCGTAGTACCGCCCGAGCATCACGCGCAGCTCCCGCAGCACCGCGGGCACGGTGGACAGCGCCGAGATGCCGGTGATCTTGTCGGCGTACTCGCCGAGCAGGCCGCGCATGGTCAGCGCCAGCTCGTCGGCGGTCATCCGGGCGTCGGTGCGCATCCGCCAGTCCCGGATCAGCGCGGCGGAGTCCCCCGTGCCGTCGTACAGGCCCAGCACGATGTTGGTGTTGCCGACGTCGATGGCGAGCAGCACTGCGGGTCTCCCCCTGTTTTCTCGGCCTACTGCTTCTCGGCCTGCTGGTCCTCGGCTTGCTAGTCCTCGGCCTGGATCAACGCGTCCAGCGCCGCCGCGTCCTCGGTCTCCGCCGCCACCGGCTCCGGCAGCGCGGTGGTGGAGCCGTTCACCAACCCCGAACCCGCCGGCGCGTGCGCCGGGTCCGCGCCCAGTTCGACCACCTTGTTGTCGGCGTCGACGAAGACCACCTTCGGTTCGTACACCCGCGCCTCGGCGTCGTCCATCTGCCCGTAGGCGATGAGGATCACCAGGTCGCCCGGCTTGACCAGGTGCGCCGCCGCGCCGTTGATCCCGATCACGCCGGTGCCGCGCGCGCCCGGGATGACGTAGGTCTCCAGCCGGGCGCCGTTGGTCACGTCCACGATCGCGACCTGCTCGCCCGCCAGCAGGTCCGCGGCCTCCATCAGGTCCTCGTCCACCGTCACCGAGCCGACGTAGTGCAGGTCGGCCTGGGTGACGGTGGCCCGGTGGATCTTCGACTTGAGCATGGTGCGGAACATGGCGGTCCCCTTACTCGTCACCGGTGCCGAGCAGCACGGCGGTGTTGTCGATCAGTCGGGTGGAGCCGACGCGGGCGGCCACCAGCAGGCGGGCGTCGCCGTTCTCCGGCGCGGGGCCGAGGTCGGGCGCGCGCAGCTCCAGGTAGTCGAGGTCGACGCCGGGCGCGGCGGCGAGCGTGGTGCGCGCGGCCTCGAGCACGGCGTCCGCGCCCCGGCCGCTGACGTGCGCGCCCGCCACCAGCGCGGCGGACAACGCGGTCGCGGCGGAGCGCTCCTCGGCGGACAGGTAGCGGTTGCGGGACGACAGCGCCAGGCCGTCGGGTTCCCGCACGGTCGGCACGCCGACCACGTCCAGGCCGAAGTTCAGGTCCCGCGCCATCCGGTGGATCAGCGTCAGCTGCTGGTAGTCCTTCTCGCCGAACACCGCGTAGGTCGGCTGCACGATGTTGAACAGCTTGGCGACCACGGACAGCACGCCGGCGAAGTGGCCGGGCCGGGTCCGGCCCTCCAGCTCGTCGCCGAGCGGGCCCGGGTCCACCGTGACCGTGCTGCCGGGCAGGTACATGTCGTCCGCGGACGGCGCGAACACCAGCCCGACGCGCTCCTCGCGGCAGATGTCCACATCGGACTCGAAGCTGCGCGGGTAGCGGTCGAAGTCCTCGTTCGGCCCGAACTGGGTCGGGTTCACGAAGATGGAGACGACGACCACGGTGTTCTGCAGGACCTGCGCCTCGCGGATCAGCTTGCGGTGGCCCTCGTGCAGCGCGCCCATGGTCGGCACCAGCGCGATGTTGCGACCGGCCGCCTTCAACGCCTTGGTGACGCGGCGCAACCGGTCGGGGTCGCGGTGCACCGTCACGTCGCCCGGCTGGTAGTCGTCCTTGGTGAGCGGCTTGGTCATGCCTGTCCCTCTAGGGTGGTGCGGACTTCGGCCGCGAGTTCGGGCTTGAGCAGCCCGGCGGCCTCGGCGCGTGCCGCGGTGCGGAGCGCCAGAACGCGGTAGGCGGGGAGCGCGTCGGTTCCCGCCAGCTCTTCCAGGTGCTTGGCCACGGTGCCGGCGTCGCCGCGCGCGACCGGGCCGGTGAGGGCGCGGTCGCCGTGCCGCAGGGCGTTGTCCAGCGCGGCGGACAGCAGCGGGCCGAGCATCCGCTCGGCGTCGGCGATGCCCGCGCCGCGCAGCAGGTCCGCGCAGTCGGCGACCAGCGTGATCAGGTGGTTCGCGCCGTGCGCGAGCGCGGCGTGGTAGAGCGGGCGGGCGGCTTCGGGCACCCGCACCGGTTCGGCGGACATCTCCACCACCAGCGCCTCGCCGACGTGCCGGGCGATGTCGTCGCCGTCGGCCGCGGTGACGCCGACCGAGCAGGCGTTCATCCGCTGCACGTCCTCGGCCCGGCCGGTGAACGTCATCACGGGGTGCAGCGCCACGCACAGCGCGCCCAACGCGGCCGCGGGCCGCAGCACCTCGACGCCCTGCGCGCCGCTGGTGTGCACGACGATCTGCCCGGCGCGCAGCGAGCCGGTGGCCACGAGACCGCGGACCAGGCCGGCCAGCTCGTCGTCGGGCACGGCCAGCAGCACCAGGTCGGCGGAGGCGGCGACGTCCGGCGGCGGCAGCACGGGCACGTCGGGCAGCAGCTCTTCGGCGCGGCGCAGGGAGTCGCGGGAAACGGCGGAGACGGCGCTCACGACGTGCCCGGCCCGGGCCAGCGCGGCGCCCAGCACCGAACCCACCCGGCCGGCCGAGATCACTCCCACGGCCAACCGCGCGGGGCGGGGGGTCGCGTCCATGCGACGTACTCCTTCAAGGCGGCGTTCCAGTCCCGATGCTCGGGTACCGGACGACGGCCGCGAGCGTAATCCGGTGCGGTGCGGCGAGCCGTCAACTGCGACGAACGCCACCCGCGGCCTTCAGCGCGCCCGGCGCGTCCACGGCGGCTTGACGTGCGGCGACGAGCGCGGCGAGCAGCTTGGCGTGACGTTCCTCCGCGTCGTGGCCCGCCGTGCCGTTGGCCATGCGGTGCCGCAGGAACGCCAGTTCGGTGGCCGCGACCTGGTAGCCCGCCACGGCCTTGGCCGCCTGGTCGCCGACCTTGCGCTTGACCGTGCGCCGCCACCGGCTGCGGCCCTGGAGGCTGGCCAGCAGGGTGACCTCGCTGGAGGCGATCCACTTGTTGGCGGCCATGGCGGGCAGCTGGCCCGCGACGATCCGCTGCTCGCGGCGGCGCTGCCAGACGACCATGAGCACCATGCCGGCGAAGATCGGCACCATGATCAGGAAGTACAGGTTGATGAACGTGGAGCCGGTGCCGACCGTGGTGGAGAAGTTCCACAGCGAGTGCAGGCCCGCCGCGCCGAGGTAGCCCAGGACGGGCGCGACGACCCGCACCCGGCGGCTCGCGGTCATGGCCGCGACGCCGATCCCGATGCCGGTCATCGACGTGAACAGCGGGTGCGCGAACGGCGAGAGCACGCCGCGCAGGATGAACAGCGCGATCACGCCGCTGCCCAGGTCGCCGAACCCGCTGTCGGAGAAGACGCGGGCGAAGTACCAGATGTTCTCGGTGAACGCGAAACCCGCGGCCGTCACGCCCGCGTAGACCACGCCGTCCACCACGCCGTCGAACTCCTGCCGCCGGCGCAGGAACAGCGCCACGATGAACGCCGCCTTCGCGGCCTCCTCGGTGATCGGCGCGCCGACCACGGCGGCGAACGTGCTGCCGTCGCCGTCGTTGATGAGCTGGCCGAGCACGTGCGCGGTCTGGTTGAACACCAAAGAGGTGATCGTCGCGCCGCACGCGCCCCAGAAGAACGCCAGCAGCAGGATCTTCGCCGGCTCCGGCTCCCAGCGGTCGATCCACAGGTAGGCGCCGATCACCGCGAGGACGGGCAGCAGCGCGGCCACCGCGCCGACCAGGATCGGCAGCAGGCCGGTCTGCGACGTGCCGAGGCCGAACAGGACCAGTCCGGACACGCCCAGCGCGACCAGGCCCAGGACCGGGAGCAGGACGGTCCAGCGTTGCCGGTCGACGCGCGTGCGGGCGGGAGTGGTCACGGTGGGAAACCTTAAAGGGACACTTGACCGATGGTGGACTCGGAAGCCCTGTGGCGGGAGGCGCTGTACGGGCCGTCGGGGTTCTTCGCGCGTGGCGAGGTCCCGGCGGACCACTTCCGCACCGCGCCGCTGGTGGGTCCTGAGCTGGCCGAAGCCCTGCTCGTGCTGCTCGATCGGGTGGACTTGGCGCTGGGTCGGCCGGCGCGGCTGGACTTCGTCGACGTGGGTGCCGGCGGCGGTGAGCTGGCGGGCGCGGTGCGGTCGCTGGCCTCGGGGTCGCTGGGCGCGCGGCTGGTGGTGACGGCGGTGGACGTCGGGCCGGCGCGGTCGGTGCCGGGGGTGCGGTGGCGGTCGGACCTGCCGTCGTCGGTGCACGGGCTGCTGGTCGGGCACGAGTGGCTGGACGCGGTGCCGTGCCCGGTGGTGACGGGGCCGTGCGCACACCCCTGGCTGGACCGGTGGTGGCCGGTGCGCGAGGGGGAACGGGCGGAGATCGGCGAGCCGCGGGACTCGGCGTGGGCGGGCGCCGTGTCACGGGTGGCGCGCGGGGCGGCGCTGGCGGTGGACTACGGGCACCTGCGAGACGACCGGGTGGCGGGTCGGTACGCGCGCGGGACGTTCGCCGCGTACCGGGGCGGGCGGCGGGTGGAGCCGGTGTTCGACGGCACGTGCGACCTGACGGCGCACGTGGCGCTGGACGCGTGCGCCGAGGCCGCCGGTGGCGAGTGGGTGCTGGTCTCGCAACGGGACGCGCTGGCCGCGCTGGGCTTGAGCGGCGAGGTGCCGCGGACGGGCGACGGGTCGGCGTGGTTGGCGGCGGCGGAGCGGGCGTCCCGCGTGGCCGAGCTGCGGGCCGAAGGCGGCCTGGGGTCGTTCGGGTGGCTGCTGCACGGCGTCGGCGTGCCCGTGCCGGCCTTGCTCCCGCCCCTGCCCCCGTGGCGACCTTGACGGCCGGGAACCGCCGGCACGGCCGACCCGGTCCCGGGGAGAGTCGGGGGCATGAGGATCCACGCGCTGCCGAACGACGTGCTGGACCGGGCGCGCGCGCTCGCCGGCACCGACGAGCACCACGAGCTGCACGACGAGTCGCCCGGCGCGCCACTGCGCTGCTGCCTGCGCAAGGCCGGGCCCGGTGAGCCGGTGATCCTGTTCCGCCACACGCCCGCCGCGGGCCGGGGGCCGTACGAGGAGCTGGGACCGGTGTTCGCGCACACCGAGCCGTGCGACGGGCCGGCGACCGCCGCGGAGTTCCCGGAGGCGTTCCGCCACGCACCGCGGACCCTGCGCGCCTACACCGCCGCGGGCCGCATCCACGGGGGCGAGGTCGCCGAGCCGGACGTCCTCGCCGACCGCGTCACCGCGCTGCTCGACGACCCGGCCGTCGCCGAGGTCCAGGTCCGCAGCGCCTCCCACGGCTGCTTCCTGTTCGCGATCACCCGCGACTAGCCCTGGACCGGCGACCGCGGCACGTGCCGTGCGACGATGGCCGGCGTGGAGATCACCGTGGGCGTGGGCGCCGGCGCCCGCCACCTGGGCGTGGACCGGGTGGTCGACCTCGGCCCCCTGCACCCGTCGGCGCACGGCGCGTACCGGCTGCGGCTCACCGTCCGCGACGACGAGGTCATCACCGCGGCGTCCCCGCTGGTCGGGCACCTGCACCGGGGCGCGGAGAAGCTGTTCGAGGTCCGCGACTACCGGCAGGTGCTCACCCTGGCCAACCGGCACGACTGGCTGGCCGCCTTCTGCAACGAGCTGGCCGTCGCGCTCGCCGTGGAGCGCATGACCGGCATGGACGTCCCGCCCCGCGCCCAGGTGCTGCGGGTGCTGCTGTGCGAGCTGAACCGGATCATGGCGCACCTCGTGTTCCTCGCGCCGCTGACCGGCACGCGCGACCGGGACGCCGTGCAGGCCGTGCTGGAGGAGGCGTCGGGGGGCCGGATCCACTTCATGGCCAACCGGATCGGCGGCCTGCGCGAGGACGTGCCGGCGGGGTGGACCGACCGGGTGCGCGAAGTGCTGTCCGCGGTGGACCCCGGTGAGGTACCGACGGGCCTGGCGGGTCTCGGGGTGCTCGACCGCGACGCCGCGCTCGCGTTCGGCGTCACCGGTCCGATCGGGCGGGCGTCCGGAGTGGACTTCGACCTGCGCCGCGACGACCCGCTGCCCGGCTACCGGAACCTCGACGTGCGCCCGGTGGTCCGCGCCGAGGGCGACGCGCTGGCCCGCGTCCGGTGCCTCGTGGACGAGGTGCGCCTGTCCGTGGCGCTGGCGAACCGGTGCCTGGACGACCTGCCGACCGGCCCGGTCAACCTGCGGCTGCCCAAGGCGGTCAAGGCGCCCGAGGGCTCGGTCTACACGTGGGTCGAGGCGCCGCTGGGCACGTCCGGCGTGCACCTCGCGTCACGCGGCGAGAAGACGCCGTGGCGGTTGAAGCTGCGCACCCCGTCGTTCAACAACGTCCAGGCGCTGTCCGCGTTGCTGCCCGGCACGAAGGTGGCCGACCTGCCCGCGGTGCTCGGGTCGTTCGCCGTGGTCGTCGGCGACATCGACAAGTGAGGCTCAGTCCTCGCGGCGACGGCGGCGGCGCGGCGAGTCCCCTCCGCCGAACGCGGCCAGCAGCTCGCTGACCGACTTGCCGTCCGCGTGGGCGCCCGCGGGCTCGACCGGCTCCGGCGCGCTGCGCCTGCCGGCCGGCTTCGGCGCGTCCTCCCACGAGTCCCAGCGCTCTTCGGCCCGACGACGACCACCCGGGTCGGCCGCGGGCTCGGCGGCCCGGCGCCGGCCCTCGGGCGTCACGGCGGCCGACACCGACTCCGCCGCGCGCCCGCCGAGCGACTCGGGCTCGGCCGCGCGGCGGCGGCGTGCCTCGTCGTCGACCGACGCCCGCCGCGCGGGTTCGGCCACCGGCACGTGCTCGGCGGCCGGTTCGGGACGGCCGACCGGCCGGTGCTCACCGGTGAGGTCGGCTCGCGGCCGGCGCGCCTCCGCCGGGCGGTGCTCGCCCGTCAGCTCGGCCCGCGCCGCCGGTCGGCCACCCGGCTGGGGCTCACCCGTCGGCTGCGCGGCGGGACGGCGCTCACCGGCCGGGTGCTCACCGGCCGCGTCCGGCCGCGCCCCGGGTCGGCGGACCGGCTCGCCGACCGGTCGGTGCTCACCCGTCAGGTCCGCCCGCCGGCCACCCGGCTGGTGCTCGGCGGCCGGCTGCGCGGTGGGTCGACGACCGGGGTCGACCGGTCGGTGCTCGCCGGTCAGCTCGGCCCGCGCCGTCGACGGTCGGCGCACGTCGGCGGCCGCGGGGCGCTGGTCGCCGGTCGCTCCGGCCCGCTGCTCGCCCGTCCGCCGCACCGGGGCGTCCGCCACCGCGTCCCGGCTGATCATCTCGGTCCGCTCGGCCACCCGGCTGCGCCGCTGCACGGTGTGCTCGGTCTTCGACGGCTCGGCCGGCCGGCCGGCCGCGGGCGGCGACAACCGCGCCGCCACGTCCCGGCCCACCCGCTCGGTCGGCTCCGCCTTCGCCGCCGCCTCCCGCCGCACGACCACCGGCGGCGCGGGTCGGGGCTGGGCCGCCGCACGGGCCGGCTCACGGCGCGCGGGCTGGGCCTGCTCGCGCCGCGCGGGCTCGGGCCGCGTCGGTTCGGGTCGCCGAACCTGGTCCTTGCGGCCGGTGTCCACACCGACGCGCTCGATCAGCTCGGTCCGGTCCGCCTGCGGCTTCTCCGGGGCCTTCTTCGTCACCGGCACGGCGGGCCCGGCGTTGATGATCCGCTTGTCACCCACCGCCATCAGCCGCGACTGGTCCGACAGCGCGCGCATCCGGGTCGACTCGGCGCGCAGCGCCACCCGCTCGACCAGCACCTCGCCGCCGAGCAGGGCCTCCAGGTTCTCCCGCAGGGCGCGCAGCTCGCCGCGCAGCGCCTCCAGGTCGTCCTTGGCCTCCTCCTGCACGCGCTTGCGGGTCTCGGCCTCGACCTCCAGCTCGTACTCGCGCCGTGCCGCGATCTCGCGTTCCAGCTCGAGCTCGTAGACCGACTGCAGGTCGGCCACCTCGTCCTCGCGGTCGGCCACCTGCCTGCGGTAGCGGGCCGCGAGGAACGCTCCGGTCAGCGCCGCCCACAGCGCGGCGACCACGGCCAACCGCAGCCAGCGGGCGTTGTCGCTCAGCACCAGCACCGCCGCGGCACCCAGGGCGAGCGCCAGTGCCGCTACCAGCAGTAGTCGCCCGAAGCCACGACCGTGATCCTGCTGCTCGTCATCTGCCGACGCGCCTCGCCCGGTCATGGCGTCTACCGTACCGGTCAGTTACCCGATTGAGACCTCCGCGTCCGCATCTACTGGTCCGGGCGCGGGTCTTCGGGCGTCTTGCAGCAGCGTTCCAGCCACAACGCGGCCGCGATCAGCACCGCCGCGCACACCGCGCCGACGACCCCGCTGACCGTGTCGTGGTCGGCCGCCTCGAACTCGCCGCGGACCGGGAGCACGTACGCGAGCACCCCCGCCCACGCCCCCAGCATGATCGCTCCCAGTAGCGACGACGCCTTGGCGAACGCCACCGCACGCGCCGCGGTCAACGGCTCGACGGGCCGCGCGCCGGGCTTGCGCAGGATGCGGGCGCGCAGCGAGAACGCCAGCCACGCGTTCACGATCGCGATCACCAGCAGGGTGAAGCCGGCGAACGTCGGCAGCGGCGGCAGCGTGTCGTAGGCGAGCCTGGTCAGCAGGTGCGCGAGCAGGCCCGCGACGAGTCCGGCGGCGAGCAGGTCACGGGGCTTGGTGAACCTCACCCCACCATCGTCCCCGACTACTCGACCAGCGCGGTCTCGCGCCTGCCGAACGACGACAGCACGGGCAGCCACGGCCCGGGGTCGGTGTCCCAGTCCAGCGCGCGCACCTGCTCGTCGTCGCGCCGCCCGCCCAGCACCCGCAGCAGCTCGAACGACGACGTGCGCAGCCCGCCCGCCGGCTCGCCCTCGCCCACGACCCGGTCGCCGTGCTCCAGCGTGATCCGCAGCGCCGGCAGGTGCCGCGCCCGCAGCCGCTTGTCCAGCTCCTGCAACGGCCGCGTCAGCGCCGCGCGCACGGCCACGCCGTCGCGCTCGCCCGGCCGTCCCAGGGCGGTGCGGATGTCGTGCTCGTGCGAGACGATCTCCGCGATCAGCACCGCGCCCGTCGGCGAGTCGAACAGCCCCTCGGCGACCTGGAAGTTCCGCTCCCACTCGACCAGCAGCTCACCCACGCTGCGCCCGCGCCGCTCGGTCACGTGCCGCTCGCCTTACGAGCCGTCCTCGACGCCCTCGAACCGCTGCTCGGCGAAGTCGCCCAACCCGGCCGCCAGGTGCGCCAGCACGTCCCGGACCGCCCAGCCGGGACAGGCGGCGACCGGCGCGTCGGGGTCACCGCCGGTGGCCAGGCTGATGATCCGCCGCCGTGCGGCGTCGTAAGTGACCGCGTTGCTCATCGCGCCACCTCCGCGGTCACGCTAACCCCGCCGCACGCGCGCCGCAGCGCCGCTTCAGACCAGGCGGAGGTCATCCCGCCGGGTGACGCCGCCGAGGTCCAGCCCGGCCAGCAGGTCGCGCGCGCGACCGTGCCCCGGCACGACCGCGTCCGGCTCCACGTCCAGCCACGGCACCAGCACGGACGCCCGCTCGTGCGTGCCGGGGTGCGGCAGCAGCAGCTCCGGGTCCGAGGACCGCACGCCGTCCACCGTGACGACGTCCACGTCCAGCGTCCGCGGTCCCCACCGCAGCTCCCGGGCCCGCCCGGCGGCCCGCTCCAGCGCCTGCCCCCGCCGCAGCCAGCCCCACTCGTCCACGTCACCGGACACGACCAGCACCGCGTTGAGGAAGTCGCCCTGGTCCGTCACGCCCCACGGCGCGGTCTCGTACACCGGCGACGCGGCCACCAGCACGTCGGCGAACCCGGCCACCGCCAGCCGCAGGTGGGCCAGCCGGTCGCCCAGGTTCGAGCCGAGCGACAGCACCGCCCTAGTCACGGGTGCGCCGGATCGTCACCGCGACGTCCTCGAACGCCAGCGGGATCGGCGCGGCCGGCTTGTGCACGGTCACCTCGGTCGCCCGCACCCGCAGGTCGGTCATCACCTCGTCGGCGACCTTGCCCGCCACCGTCTCGATCAGGTCGTACGGCCCGCCCGCCACGATCGCCGCCGCCCGTTCGGCGAGCTCGCCGTAGTGCAGCGTCTCCCGCAGGTCGTCGGTGGCCGCCGCGCGCGACAGGTCCAGCCACGCGGTGATGTCGACCAGGAAGTCCTGCCCGTCGCGCTTCTCGTGGTCGAACACGCCGTGGAAGCCGCGCACCCGCAGGCCCCGCAACGAGATCCGGTCGGAAACCTCCGCTGGGTCGCTCACGTCAGTGGGCACCTCCACGCCTCCAAGCCCGAGCCACCGCGACCGCGTCCAACGACCGGTCGACGTCGTGCACCCGCACGCCCCACGCGCCGGCGAACGCCGCCAGCGCCGACACCGCCGCGGTCGCGTCCTCCCGGCCGTCCGGGGCGCGGTCGCCGAGCAGCGAACCCAGGAACCGCTTGCGCGACGCGCCGACCAGCACCGGGAACCCCAGCTCCAGCAACGAGTCCAGCCCGTGCAGCAGTTGCCAGTTGTGCGTGGCGTCCTTCGCGAACCCCAGACCGGGGTCCAGCACGATGTCGTCCGACGCCACCCCGGCGGCCAGGGCCGCGTCCACCCGGCGGCACAGCTCCTCGCGCACCTCGCGCACGACGTCGTCGTACACGGCGAGGCGGTCCATCCCCCTGCTGTGCCCGCGCCAGTGCATCAGCACGTACGGCACGCCCGCCGACGCCACCAGCGGCGCCATGTGCGGGTCGGCGAGCCCGCCGGACACGTCGTTCACGATCGACGCGCCCGCGTCCAGCGCCGCCCGCGCGACCTCGGCCCGCGTGGTGTCCACGCTGACCGGCACGCCCTCGGCGACCAGCGCCCGGATCACCGGCGCGACCCGGGCCGCCTCCACCTCCGGCGACACCCGGTCCGCGCCGGGGCGGGTCGACTCGCCGCCGACGTCCACCAGGTCCGCGCCGCGCCGGAACATGGCCACGCCGTGCGCCACGGCGTCGTCCAGGTCGAGGTACCGGCCGCCGTCGGAGAACGAGTCGGGGGTGACGTTCAGCACGCCCATCACCACGCAGTGCCCCGGCCTGGGCACGCTCACCGCAGTCGTCCCTTGATCAGCTCGATCGCCTCCGACCGGGTCGACGCCGAGTTGCGCAGCAGCCCGCGCACCGCCGACGTCGTGGTCCGCGAGCCGGGCTTGCGCACGCCGCGCATGGCCATGCACAGGTGCTCGGCCTCGACCACGACGATCACGCCGCGCGGTTCGAGCCGGCGCATCAGCGCGTCCGCCACCTGCGAGGTCAGCCGCTCCTGCACCTGTGGCCGCTTGGCGTACAGGTCGACCAGCCGGGCCAGCTTCGACAACCCGGTCACCCGGCCGTGCTCGTTCGGGATGTACCCGACGTGCGCGACGCCGTGGAACGGCAGCAGGTGGTGCTCGCAGAACGAGAACATCGGGATGTCGGTGACCAGCACCAGTTCCTCGTGGCTCTCGTCGAACGTCCGGGCCAGCACGCCGTCCGGGTCGGTGTGCAGCCCGGCGAACAGCTCCCGGTACGCCCGCGCCACCCGGGCGGGGGTGTCGCGCAGCCCTTCGCGCTCGGGGTCCTCACCGCACGCGAGCAGCAGCTCGCGCACGGCGGCCTCGGCCCGCTTCTGGTCGAAGGGCCGGCGCGCCAAACCGGCCCCCCCGTTGACGGAGAGGCCGGTCTGGTCGATCGCGGTGCCGTGCTCGGTCACGTGCGGTTGTCCGGGTCCGTGTCGAAGGACCGCTTCCCGGCTTCCGCGTCCGTCGGCTCCGGCTGCCACTGCGGCGGCTGCGCGCCGTGCGAGTGGGCCCCGCCGGGCACCGTCGCGGGCGTCCACCCGGGCGGCGCGCCGTAGTTCGGCGGGCCGGACGACGGGTGCTGCGGCTGCGGCGGGTAGGGCTGCTGCTGCGGCTGCGGCGCCTGGTACGGCTGGGGCTGCGCCCCGTGGCGGCCGTTCGGCGGCGTGGGCACCGGGTCCGGGATCCGCGGGTCGGAGTCGATCGTGTCCTCGATCGCGGGCGGCCACGGCTCGCCGCGCTCCTTGGCCAGTTCCGCCGGCGTCTTGACCGGCGGCTTGTCCGACGGGGTGCGGTGGCCGAAGTCGTTGAACTTCGTGATCCGCGGCCGCTTCTCGACCTCGGCGAAGATCCGCTCCAGGTCCTTCTGGTGCAGCGTCTCCTTCTCGATCAGCTCCAGCGTGAGCGCGTCGAGCACGTCGCGGTAGGTGTTGAGCACCTCGTACGCCTCGGTGTGCGCGGCCTCGATCAGCTCGCGGACTTCCTCGTCGATCTCGTGCGCGACCTCGAGCGAGTAGTCGGCCTGCCGGCCCGCGGTGCGGCCGAGGAACGGCTCGCCCTGCTCCTGGCCGTACTTGACCGCGCCGAGCCGGGCGGACATGCCGTACTCGGTGACCATCGCGCGGGCGATCTTGGTCGCCTGCTCGATGTCGTTGGACGCGCCCGTGGTCGGCTCGTGGAAGACCAACTCCTCGGCGGAGCGGCCGCCCAGCGCGAACACGAGCCGGGCGATCATCTCGGACCTGGTCATCAGGTCCTTGTCCTCCTCGGGCACGGACAGGGTGTGACCACCCGTCCGGCCGCGGGCCAGGATCGTGACCTTGTAGACCGGGTCGATGTCCGGCATGGCCCACGCGGCCAGGGCGTGCCCGGCCTCGTGGTAGGCGGTGATCTTCTTCTCCTTCTCGGAGATGATCCGGCTCTTGCGGGCCGGGCCGCCGATCACGCGGTCCACCGACTCCTCCAGCGCGGCGCCGGTGATGACCGTGCCGTTCTGGCGCGCGGTGAGCAGCGCGGCCTCGTTGATCACGTTGGCCAGGTCGGCGCCGGAGAAGCCGACGGTGCGCTTGGCCAGGCCGTCCAGGTCCGTCTCCGGGGCCAACGGCTTGCCCTTGGCGTGCACGCGCAGGATCTGCTTGCGGCCCTTCAGGTCCGGCGCGGACACCGGGATCTGCCGGTCGAACCGGCCGGGGCGCAGCAGCGCCGGGTCGAGGATGTCGGGCCGGTTCGTCGCCGCGATCAGGATGATCCCGCCGCGCGAGTCGAAGCCGTCCATCTCCACCAGCAGCTGGTTGAGCGTCTGCTCGCGCTCGTCGTGGCCACCGCCGAGGCCGGCGCCGCGGTGGCGGCCGACCGCGTCGATCTCGTCGACGAAGATGATGCACGGCGCGTTCTGCTTGGCCTGTTCGAACAGGTCGCGCACCCGCGAGGCGCCGACGCCGACGAACATCTCCACGAAGTCCGAGCCGGAGATCGAGTAGAACGGCACGCCGGCCTCGCCGGCCACGGCGCGCGCGAGCAGCGTCTTGCCGGTGCCGGGCGGGCCGTACAGCAGCACGCCCTTGGGGATCTTCGCGCCCAGGGCCTGGTAGCGGCCCGGGTTCTGCAGGAAGTCCTTGATCTCGTAGAGCTCTTCGACGGCCTCTTCGGCGCCCGCGACGTCGGCGAACGTCGTCTTGGGCATGTCCTTGGACAACTGCTTGGCCTTGGACTTGCCGAAGTTCAGGACGCGGTTGCCGCCGCCCTGGGCGTTGTTCATCATCCACATGAGCAGGAGCAGCAGCAGGCCCAGCGGGACCAGGTACAGCAGCATCTGCATCAGGAACGAGTCCTGCGTGACCTTGGTCTCGACGACCGGCTTGTTGCCCGCTTGGTCGAGGATGGTGAAGATCTCGTCCGTGGAGCTCGCCGGGAACTGGGCGCGCACGCGGTTGCTGCCCTCGACGGTCACCCCGTCGTTGAGGGTGAGCTTGAGAAGCTGCTCCTTGTCCTCGATCGTGGCTTCCTTGACCTGGCCGTCCCGGATCTGTTGCAGTGCCTGGGACGTCTTGATCGGGGTGTAGCCCCGGTTGTCGTCGAAGAGCACGTTGAAGGCGTAAAAGAGCAGCAACACCGCCACGATCCACAGCAGCGGGTTGCGAAGCAGGCGCTTGCGGTCCATGCACTTACGGCCGGCGGGCGGCCTCGACCCTCCCTGACTTGTCGACGGGCGCAGACGGGCACACCCGTCCGACCAGACTACCGCCCATGGCTCGGGCGAAGCGCTCCGCGTGCGGGCCCTGTCGCGTCTTGCCGGACCAACGGGCGAGGGCGGCTCCGGGTTCCCGTGGTGACGGTGAACACGCGTCCCAGGTCAGCGGGGTTCACCCGGTCGAACGATCCGATGGTGAACCGGGTGGGGATCAACCCCGTAACACTTACCGGGGGTCATGCGTTACTAGCAGGTAGCGACCACCTGAGCGTCACTCACGTGACGTAGAACACGAGAGTTTGTCATGTGAGTGAGCCGTGTCATCCTCGGCAACCACCGAGTGCTCTTCGCCCACCCGAAAGGGTGAACCCCGACCGAAGGTACGAAGCATGACAGCGCGCAACCCGGACGACCCCGGCCGCTTCCGCCGCGTCCTCCTGCCCGTCGGCGCCCTGATCGGCGTCGTCGCCGCCGCGGGCATCACCGTCGTGGCGCTGCGGGCCACCAGCGGGCCGGAGTGCAAGGGCACCCTACCGCTCAAGATCGCCGTCACGCCGGCGATCGAGGAAGTCGTGCGGGGTGCCGCCGACGACTACCAGGCCACCCAGCCGATGGTGGAAGGCAAGTGCGTCCAGGTGCAGGTCGAGGCGCGCGGCGCGGCCGACGTGGCCAACGAGCTGCCGACCGCGCAGATCAACCCGCCCGCGCTGTGGGTGCCGGACTCGTCCATGTGGGCCGCCGAGACCCAGCGGCAGGCCGGCGACGAGGGCGAGGAGGCGCCGCGGCTCGACATCCTCGACCCGCTGGCGAGCTCGCCGCTGGTGATCGCGGGCTCGGAGGCCTCGATGTCCGCGCTGGGGTGGCCGATCACGCCCGTGACCTGGGCGAAGGTCGTCGACCCGAAGGTGCCGGTGACGTTGAGCGACCCGACCACGTCCACCGAGGGCCTGGCCACGCTGGCGGTCATCCGGGCGCAGCTCGGCAACCCGGACGGCACGCCGAAGCCGGAGCTGATCGGCGCGCTGCTGCGGGTCGGCCGCAACGCGCTGCCGTCCGTGCGCGACGCGTTCGGCAAGGTCGTGCAGGGCGACGAGAACGCGCCCGTGTTCACCGCTTCGGAGCAGTCGGTGCTGGCGGCCAACCGCACGGCCGGGTCGCGCCGCGTCGTCGCCTCCTACCCCAAGGAGGGCACGGTCTCGTTCGACTACCCGTTGGTGCGGGTCACCCGGTCGGGCGAGCAGGCGGGCACCGCGCAGGCCGCGGACGGCTTCGCGAAGGCGCTGCGCGCGGGCCGGACCGCCCAGCGGTTCGCCGAGGCGGGCTTCCGCACGCCCGACGGCAAGGCGCCCGGCGGGTGGACCAACGAGGAGGACGGCGTGCGCGGCGACGACGTGGCCGTGCTCAGGACGCCGGACCCGGACCAGGTCTCGGAGCTGCTGCGCACGTGGGGCGCGGTGAGCCTGGACACCCGGCTGCTGGCGGTGCTGGACGTGTCCGGCTCGATGGCCGAGAAGATGAGCAACGGCCAGACCCGGGTCGAGGCGGCTCGCGAGGCGGCGCTGACCGCGCTGGGCATGCTGCCGGACACCTCGGAGATCGGCCTGTGGGCGTTCTCGACGAACAAGAAGCCGCCGAACGACTGGATCGAGCTGGTGCCGATGGGGCCGCTGGGCGAGCCGATCGGCGGCGCGCCGCGACGGGTGCAGCTGCAGAAGGGCGCGGGTGGCCTGCCCGCCCTGGTCGGCGGCGGCACGGCGCTGCACGAGACGGCGCTGGCCGCGTTCCGGCAAGTGCAGCGGACCTACGACCCGTCGAAGATCAACTCGGTCACGCTGATCACCGACGGCAGCAACGACGACATCTCCAGCATCGACCTGCCCGCCCTGGTGGCCACGCTGAAGCAGGAGGTCGACCCGGCCCGCCCGGTGCCGATGATCATGGTCGGGCTGGGCGCGGACGCGGACATGAACGCGCTGCGGCAGATCGCCGAGGCCACCGGCGGGAAGGCCTACCAGGCGATGGAGCCGGAGGACATCCGCGGCGTCCTGCTGGACGGCATCTCGCAGAGGCGCTGCCGGCCGAACTGCTGAGCCGGACGAGGAACGGGGGCGGTCTCTTCGCGAGGCCGCCCCCGTTCCGCGTTCTCAGCTCGAGTACACCTTCGGGTCCAGCGCGCCGATGTAGGGCAGGTCGCGGTAGCGCTCGGCGTAGTCCAGGCCGTAGCCCACCACGAACTCGTTCGGGATCTCGAAGCCGACGTACTTCACCGGCACCTCGACCTTGACCGCGTCCGGCTTGCGCAGCAGCGTGCAGACCTCCAGCGACCGCGGCTTGCGCGACGCCAGGTTCTTCAGCAGCCACGACAGCGTCAGGCCGGAGTCGATGATGTCCTCGACGATGATCACGTCGCGGTCCGCGATGTCCCGGTCGAGGTCCTTGAGGATGCGCACCACCCCGGAGGACGAGGTCGACGAGCCGTAGGAGCTCACCGCCATGAACTCCAGCTGCACCGGCACCGGCAACGCCCGGGCCAGGTCGGTCATGAACATCACCGCGCCCTTGAGCACGGTGATCAGCACCAGGTCGTTCCCGCCGTCGGCCGGGTAGTCAGCCGCGACCTTGTTGGCCAGCTCGGTGACCTTGTCGCTGATCTCCTGCTCGCTGATGAGCACGGAACTGATGTCGCCGTCGTACACGGACGGTTCCCCTTTTGTCATGACTGCACTGGTTCCACTCGCAGCCTGCCATGCGCACGCCGCGCCACAAAGCCGCCGGGCAGCCACACGCCGCCCTGCCCGCGCCACTCGCTCACCAGCGCGTCCACCCGGCGCAGGTGCGAGTCGGACAACTCGGGCACGTTCTCCTCCAGCAGCCACCGCCGCAGCACGCGCCGCCGCAGCGCCGTCGGCAGCCGTTCGACCTCGGCCACCGAGCAGCGGTCGCCCGCGAACGCCCCGGCCAGCTCGTCCAGCGCGTCGTTGTCCTCGCGCAGGTGGGCGGCGGTGCGGGCGAGGGCGTCGGCCACACCGCCCTGGAGCACCTCTTCCAGCAGCGGCAGGACCTCGCGGCGCAGGCGGACGCGCGTGTAGCGGGGGTCTTCGTTGTGCGGGTCGTCCCACGGGGTGATGCCGAGCTCGTCGCACGCGGCCCTGGTCGTCGCCCGGGAGACCCGCAGCAGCGGGCGGCCCCACGGCGGGTCGTGCGGGCGCATGCCGGCGATGCTGCGCGGGCCGGAGCCGCGGCCGAGGCCCAGCAGGACCGTCTCGGCCTGGTCGTCACGGGTGTGGCCGAGCAGGACCAGGCCGCGCTCCGGTCTCAGCGCGGCGTACCTGGCCCTGCGGGCGGCGGCCTCGGGTCCACCCGATCCAGCGACCTCCACCCGGCGCACCTCGGCGGTCAGGCCCAGGTCGCGGCACGTCCGCGCGGCCCGTTCGGCGACGTCCGCCGAGCCGGGTTGCAAGCCGTGGTCCACGACGACGGCGGACGCCTCGGTCAGCCCCGCCGTGACGGCGGCCAGGGCGAGCGAGTCCGCGCCGCCGCTGACGGCCACCGCGACCCGGTCGGGCCGGTGGTCGGCGAGGAAGCGCTTGACGGCCGTGCGCACCTCGGCGAGCGGTCCGTTCACGGTTGGACGCGACGCAGCCAGCCCGCCGGGTCCGCGATCTCGGCGCGGGTCGGCAGCGTGTCGGGGCTGGTCCAGACGGCGTTGAAGCGGTCCATGCCGACCGCGTCGACGACGTGCCCGGTGAACGCCGCGCCCTCGGCGTACTGGCGCACCTTGGCCTCGACGCCGAGGAGGGTGCGCAGCACGCGGTCGAGCACGCCGCCGCCCTGGCGCCGGGCGGTGAAGCGCTCGCGGATGGTGCGGACCGACGGCACGACGTCCGGGCCGACGGCGTCCATCACGTGGTCCGCGTGGCCCTCCAGCAGGGTCGACAGGGCGATGAGCCGGTCCAGCACCTCGCGCTGGCCGGGGCTCTGCAGCAGCTCCACCAGCCCGCCCGCCTCGCGCAGCCGCTTCGGCAGGTCGCGCAGGCGGGGCGCGATGCCCTCGTCCATGCTGCCGAGCAGGGTGGCGACCAGGCCCGCGAAGTGGTCGGCGAGCCACGGCACGGCGGTGAACTGGAGGCGGTGGGTGCCCTCGTGCAGGCACACCCACATGCTGAAGTCCTCGCCGGGCACGTCGAGGGCGCGCTGGGCGCCCACGATGTTCGGCGCGACCAGCAGCAGCCTGCCGCCGTCGGAGAACGGGTCGTACTGGCCGAGCACCCGGCCGCTGAGGAACGCGACCACGACGCCCGCCTGGACGCCCGCCGTGCCCGCGAGGACGCCGCCGAACGCGCCGGACTGCTTGGGCAGGGCGCCGTCGGTGAGGGCGGCGAGGCCCTGCACGGCGGCGCGCACCCAGCCCGGCCGGTCGACCACCTCGCCCTGCGCGAGCGGCAGGCCGTGGCCGAGGCCGGTGAGCTCGCGCACGTGCACCTCGGCGTCCACGGCGAGTTCCCGCAGGCGGTGCACGGCGACGTCGGCCTCGGCTCTGGGCACGATCGGGCCGGGGCGGACGAGCCTGGTCGCGGTGGTGACGGCCAGGGCCCAATCGACCGGGGCACTGCGGTCCTGCGTCGCCGGGTTCACGCCCCTGACGCTACCTGCGCCGACCGCCTGAACGTAGAACTCGGGGGTCCCGAACGTTCGACACTCGGGACCTGAGTGTTCGACTCGCGCGTGTGTCGAACACTCAGGTCCCGAGTGTCGAACGCTCAGGTACCGGGTGTTCAACGTTCGGGTACCGGTGTTCCGCGTTCGGGACGGGTCAGCAGCCGCAACCGCGCAGGGCCGCCGCCATCTCGTCCAACGCGCCGCGCACCCGGTCGAAGTCGCTCTCGGGGCTCGACGACATGAACGCGAACACCAGCAGCCGGCCGTCCACGTCCACCACGACGCCCGCGAGCGTGTTCACGGCGGTCAGCGTGCCCGTCTTGGCCCGCACCCAGCCGCGCCCACCCGCGCCCCACTGCGCGTACCGGGTCGCCAGCGTGCCGCTGCCACCCGCCACCGGGAGGGCCGTCAGCAACGGCCGCAGCTTGGCCGTCCGCGCGTCGGAGGCGTCCGGCTTCGCCGCCGCCACCAGCACGTCCGCCAGCAGCTTCGCGGGCACCTTGTCGTTCGGCGACAACCCGCTGCCGTCCACGATCGTGGACGTCGACAGGTCGAACCCGTGCTCGGTCAGCACGTCCCGCACCGCCTGCGCCGCGCCCGCGAACGACGGCTCCAGCCCGCGTGCCTTGGCCACCTCCCGCGCCATCGTCTCGGCCAGCACGTTGTCCGAGATCTGCATCAGGTTCTCGACGAGCTGGTCCACCGGCACGGACTTCACCTCGCCGAGCACCTCCGCGCCCGGCGACGCCACGCCCGCCGCCACCGCGGGCACGCCCAGCCGCTGCGCCAGCGCCCGCGCGGCCGTCTCGGCGGGCGTGGCCGTGCGCGGGGTGTCCGACTTCTTCGGGTCGCCACGCCCGCCGTCCAGCATCACGGGCTCGATCGGCGCGACGTACCCGCCCGGCACGTCGTCGGGGTGCCAGCCGAGCGCGGTGCCCGGACCGGCGTACCGCGACACGTCGTACTGCACCTGCGTGATCTGACCGCCCTTGGTCCGCACCTGCCCCACCAGGTCGTCCAGCGTCGGCGCGCCCGGGTACACGGTGGTCTCGCCCGCGGGCAGGGACGACAACGTCGGGTCGCCGCCGCCCACCAGCACGACCGACCCCGGCTGCGCGCCGCGCACCACCTTGGTCGAGAACTGGGACGTGTGGTCGAGCGCCAGCAGCGCCGCCGCCGCGGTCAGCACCTTGATCGTGGACGCGGGCGTCTGCGGCGTGGTCTCGCCCTGGTTCCACAGCGCCGAGCCGGTCACCGGGTCCACCACCAGGCCCGCCAACGGCGTCAGCAGCGGGTTCGCCGCCGGACCGGCCAGCACCGCCCGCACCCCCGCGGCCGTCGGTGGCACGCCCTCCCCGCCGACGCCCTTCATCGACAGCGTCACGGGCGCGGGCGGCGTCGGCGCGGCGGTCGTCGGCGCGGGCGTGGCGTCGAACCAGCCGCGCTGCGTCCCCACCACCGCCGTGCCGGCGAGCGCGAGCACCAGCAGCACCACCGCGCCGACCACGAACGGGCGCTTGCGCCGCCGGGTCGGCGGCGCCGGCTCTTCACGTTCCGTGATCGGTTCAGGGACCGGTTCAGGTTCCGACTTGATCTCGGTCGGCGGGGCCGGAGGGGGCGGGGAGGCGGGCTTGGGTGGCACCCGGACCGGCTTGGCCGGCACCGGCGCCTTGATCCGCATCGTGGGCGGATCGGGCCGCCTGACCTGCACCGTTGGCGGCTCGCGGTCGACCTCGTCGCCGTCAACGGTCGGCCACGATGGCTCGTCGGGCACGCAGTCCTCCGCGGTCGAGTACGGGCAACGTCACACCCTCGGCAAGGGGTTGACGAGACGTCGTAGTCCACACTAGTGGCGTAACGAACGGCGAAGACGAGCGAGGACCGCGCAGTGGAGTTCGACGTCACCATCGAGATCCCCAAGGGGGTCCGCAACAAGTACGAGATGGACCACAAGACGGGGCGCATCCGGCTGGACCGGACCCTGTTCACGGCCACTCAGTACCCGGCGGACTACGGGTTCGTCGACGACACCCTGGGCGAGGACGGCGACCCGCTCGACGCGCTCGTGCTGGTCCAGGAACCGACGTTCCCCGGCTGCCTGATCCGGGCCCGCGCGATCGGCATGTTCCGCATGACCGACGAGAAGGGCGGCGACGACAAGCTGCTCTGCGTCCCGGCGGAGGACCCGCGCTCGGAGCACCTGCGCGACATCCACCACCTCAACGAGTTCTACCGGCTGGAGATCCAGCACTTCTTCGAGGTCTACAAGGACCTGGAGCCGGGCAAGAGCGTCGAGGGCGCGACGTGGGTCGGCCGCACCGAGGCCGAGGCCGAGATCGTGCGCTCGTACCAGCGCCTGAAGGACGCGGTGGCGCGCGGCGAGGAGCACCACTGACCTGAACGCCGAAGCGGCCCGCCCCCGGGGTGTCTGGGAGCGGGCCGCTTCGCGTTCGGCGGGTCAGTGCATCGCGATGGGCGCGGGCTGCTCGCCCGCCGCCTTCTCGTCCTGCACCCGCTCCAGACCGGACCGGTTGGACAGCGGCACCTCGCGCAGGAACCAGATCAGCGCGAAGCCGATCAGCGTCACCAGCGAGCCGACCAGGAACACCAGGCCGATGGAGTCGGAGAAGCCGTCCAGGAACGGCCGCGCCAGCACCGGGTCGAGCTTGGCCAGGAACTCGGTGTTGTCCAGGTCGAAGCCCGTGCCGCTCTGCAGGCCGACGGCGAACTCGCGGTTCTCCGGCCGGGCCAGCACGGCCTGGAAGTCGGGCGTGCCGGCCGCCGTGCGCAGCGCGGAGCCGATCTTGTCGGCGACCGTGCTGAACAGGATCGACAGGAACACCGCGGTGCCGACCGTGCCGCCGATCTGGCGGAAGAACGTGGCCGACGAGGTCGCCACGCCCATGTCCCGCGGCTCGGCGTCGTTCTGGATGGCCACCAGCAGGGTCTGCATGCACAGGCCGAGACCGGCGCCCAGGAAGAACATCAGCACCAGCGGCTGGAAGATCGGCGTGTCCGTGCCGACCGTGCTGAACAGGAACAGCGAGACCGTCATCACGCCGAACCCGACGACCGGGAACACCTTGTAGCGGCCGGTCTTGGCGGTGATGTTGCCGCTCGTGCCCGCCGCCATCATGATGCCGAACGTCAGCGGCAGCATCATCAGGCCGGACTCGGTGGCCGAGTAGCCCTTCACGATCTGCAGGTACAGCGGCAGCGAGACCATGCCGCCGAACATGCCGATGCCGAGGATGAAGTTGATCAGGTTGCCCAGCGAGAACGTCTGCCGCCGGAACAGCCGCAGCGGCAGCAGCGCCTCGTCGCCCATCCGGCGCTCGACGAAGACGAAGCCGACCAGGCCCAGCACGCCGACGACGTACATGGCGATCGCCGTGCCCGACGCCCAGCCCCACTCGCGGCCCTGCTCGGCCACGATCAGCAGCGGCACCAGGCCGATGGTGAGCAGTCCCGCGCCGACGAAGTCGATCCGGTGGTTCACCCGCTTGTGCGGGATGTTGAGCACCTTGGCCACCACGACCAGCGCGACCAGCGCGATCGGCACGTTGATCAGGAACACCCAGCGCCAGCCGGCCGTGCCCAGGAACGACTCCATGCCCGCGAACAGGCCGCCGACGACCGGGCCCGCGACGCTGGAGATGCCGAACACCGCCATGAAGTAGCCCGTGTAGCGGCTGCGCTCACGCGGCGACGTGATGTCCGCCAGGATCGCCATGGCCAGCGACATCAGGCCACCGGCGCCCAGGCCCTGCACCGCGCGGAACGCGGCCAGCTCGTACATCGAGTTCGCGATGCCGGACAGCAGCGAGCCCGCGAGGAACAGCGAGATCGCGGTCAGGTACATCGGCTTGCGGCCGTAGATGTCGGACAGCTTGCCGTACAGCGGCGTGGAGATCGTCGCGGTGATCAGGTAGGCGGTGGTCGCCCACGCCTGCAGGGTCTGGCCGTGCAGCTCGTCCGCGATGGTCTTCATGGCGGTCGCCACGATCATCTGGTCGAGCGCGGCCAGGAACAGCCCGAGCAGCAGGCCCGACAGGATCGTCAGGATCTGCCGGTGGGTGAGCAGGGCGGCGCCGGGTGGCGGCGCGTCCGCTCGGGTTGTCGTTTCCGACATCACTTCTCCTCTTCTGAGCGCGGCCCCAGTCCGCTCTCAGCGATGAAGTCCGGTAGCGCCTTCTCGTAGTCCCCCACGAAGCGCTCGAAGTACTCGATGAACTCGGTCCACTCCCGCGGGGACCAGTCCGTGAACAGCCGGGCCAGTGCGACGTTGCGCTGGGCGCGGCGCTCGGCGAGCAGGCGCGTGCCCACCTCGGTCACCGCGAGCACGCTCGCCCGGCCGTCCTCCGGGTCGGCCCGGCGTTCCACCAGGCCGTCCTTGACCAGCGTCGCCACCTGGCGGCTGACCGTGGACGGGTCGGAGAACACCGCCTCGGCCAGGGCGCTCGACCGGGAGGGGCCGAGCTGGTCGAGGTTGGCCAGCAGCACGAAGGAGGCCTTGTCCAAGCCCGACTTGCTCATGTGCGCGGCGACGCAGGCATGCATCTTGTTCATCCGCACCAGCGCCATGCCGAGCCGGTCGGCCAGGACGAGCTCGTCGGCCCGCACTTCGTCACCCACCGGGGTCGTCATCGCACACTCCGTTTGCTTGCATCAACCAACTAGTTGCTGGGTACAAGCATGCGCTCAAACGGGTGACATCGCAAACGAAATACCCGTGACCCCGGTCTCACGGTTACCGGCCGGTAGCATCGGCGCCCATGAGCGCTGACCACTCGTTCGTCGCCGAGGCGATGAAGCAGGCCGTGCCGTGGGTGAAGACCATGGGCGTCGAGTTCACCGAGGTCTCCGGCGATCGCGTGGTCGCCGAACTGCCCGACCGCGAGGACCTGCGCAACCACGTCGGCGGGCCGCACGCCGCGATGGTGTTCGGCGTCGGGGAGACCGCCTCCGGCGCCGTCGTGATGGCCGCCTTCGCGCCGCACCTGGACAAGGCCACGCCGCTGGTGGCGCGGTCCGACATCGCCTACAAGAAGCTGGCCCTGGGCCCGCTGCGCGCCGAGGCCGTGCTGGGCCGACCGGCGGCGGAGGTCGTGGCCGAGTTGGAGTCGGGCGTCCGGCCGGAGTTCCCGGTCACCGTGACGATCACCGACGCGCAGGGCGTGACGACCGGCGAGATGGCCGTCGTCTGGACCCTGCGCCCGAACCGCTGACCGAGCGTAACCAGCCGGACATGCCATGTGACGTGGGTAACAAGCGGGAGGGGTCCGGGCGATGAGGCGGACATGGCAGGTAGAACCGCAGGCTCCGCGGATTCAGGGCCGTTAGCTTCCTGGCGCAAGCTCCCCCGCAAGCGCCGCATCCTCATCACCGTCGGTGTCGTGGTGCTGTTCTTGTTCATCGTCGGCATCACCAACCCGACGCCCGAAGACGGCACCCCGCGCGCCCTCAACGCGACGGGAACGACGACGACCACCACCACGTCGACGTCCACCACGACCACCACGAGCACGACGACCACCACCACCACGCCCCCGCCCGTCACGGTCGCCGAAGTGGTCGACGGGCGCACGATCACCGTGTCGGGTGGCGGGCGCGTGCAGCTGGCCGGCCTCGCCCAGCCCGGCGAGTGCTGGTCGGCCGCCGCGGTGGACTTCCTGAAGACCTCGTTGGCCGGCAAGGACCTGCGGGTGGTCGGCGCGACCGTGCTGCTGCCCGACGGCGTCGACCTGGCCCTGCACGCGGCGGGCAAGGGCATGGCCCGCGCCGAGGCGACCGCGACCGCCGCGCTGGTCGCCGCCCAGGACGCGGCGAAGGCCGCCGGCCTCGGCCTTTGGGGCGCGCCGTGCGCCGGCGCCGACACGGTCGCACCGCCGCCACCCCCGCCGCCCGCGCCGAAGCCGACCTACAACCCACCGCCGCCGCGACCGGCACCGCAACCGGTGCAACCGGCACCGCAACCGGTGCAACCGGCTCCGGTCGAGGCCTACTACGCCAACTGCGACGCCGTCCGCGCTGCGGGCAAGGCGCCCCTGTACGCCGGACAGCCCGGCTACCGCGCCGCCCTGGACCGGGACAAGGACGGCGTGGCCTGCGAGTAGGTTCCAGCGGCGTGAAGGTGGACCGGCTGGAGATCGAGTACGACCCGCGCACCGTGGTGGCCGCGGCCCGGGTGGCCGAGGCCGACGGGTGTGACGGCTTCTGGGTGGCCGAGACCCGGCACGACCCGTTCCTGGCGCTGGGCCGCGTGGCCGGGCAGGTGGAGCGGGTCGAGCTGGGCACGGCGGTCGCGGTGGCGTTCGCGCGCAACCCGATGAGCACCGCGGTGCAGGCCAACGACCTGCAACTGCTGTCGGGCGGCCGGTTCAACCTCGGCCTGGGCTCGCAGGTGGAGCCGCACGTCACCAAGCGGTTCGGCATGCCGTGGTCCCGGCCCGCCGCGCGGATGCGCGAGTTCGTGCTGGCCCTGCGCGCCATCTGGCACGCGTGGGAGACCGGCGAGCGGCTGAGGTTCCGCGGCGAGTTCTACACCCACACGCTGATGACGCCGTTCTTCGACCCCGGCCCGAACCCGCACGGCCCGCCGAGGGTGTGGCTGGCGGGCGTCGGCGAGCTGATGACCGAGGTCGCGGGCGAGGTGGCGGACGGCTTCCTGTGCCACACCTTCACCACCGAGCGGTACCTGCGCGAGGTGACGCTGCCCGCGTTGGCGCGCGGCCGGGCCAAGGCCCGCAAGCCGGTGGCCGGGCTGGAGGTGTGCGGGCCGTCGCTGGTGGCGTGCGACGAGCGGGGCGTGGCCGACGTGAAGCGGCAGATCGCGTTCTACGGCTCGACGCCCGCCTACCGCAAGGTGCTGGACCTGCACGGCTGGGGCGAGCTGCACGAGGAGCTGCACCAGCTCTCCCGGCGGCGGATGTGGGACGACATGGCCGCCGCGATCACCGACGAGGTCCTGGCCGCGTTCGCCGTCGTCGGCACGCCGGCGCAGGTGCGGGCCGAGGTCGACCGCCGCTACGGCGACGTGGTCACCCGGATCGCCGCGCCGGTGCTCAGGACCGGATGAGGTGGTGCCCGCTCGGCTCGTCGCGCGGCACCCAGTGCCGGAACAGCTCGGCCCGCGCCACGGCCCGCCGCACCCAGCGCCGCCGACCGACGCGCGCCGCCAGCACGGCCAGCGGCAGCGCCAAGACCGTCAGCACGACCATCGTGACCATCGCCATCACCTCCACGGTGGCAACGACACCGTCGCCCACACCTGACGCCAACGGTGAAAAGGTCACCCTGATGGAGCAGCATCGCCGACTCACCCCGTAGTCGACAAGGGCCGGGAAGGTGCCGGGTAAAGAAGAAGGACCAAGCCGGTACCCCGGCTTGGTCCTGTCCTCCATCCCGCGAGCCGCCTATCGGAATCGAACCGATGACCTGCTCATTACGAGTGAGCCGCTCTGGCCGACTGAGCTAAGGCGGCGAGACGCGACAACTATAGCCGAACTCCCCGGCGTCACCGAACCGGGGGTGCTTCGTTAGAGCAAAGGTGACGCCGCTCACGCGCGCGTCGCCCGATGACGCCGCTGTCAGGGAGGTCCGACCCGATGCGCCTGATGGCTGTGCCCGCCGCCGCCGTGCTGGTCGCGCTCTGCGCCGCACCCGCCCTCGCCCAGCCGACGACGACGCCGGTGCCGGGACCGCGCGACCCGAACCAGCCGCCGGTGTCCTCGGGGCCGCCGCTGAGCGCGCACGCGGTCGGTGACGCGGGCACCGGGCTGGCCGTGGTCCGGCTCGCGCCGGACTCGTCGCCCACCGGCACGATCCTGCCCGGCTTCGGCGAGCAACTGCCCCGGCAGTCGGCGGCCGAGATCGGCGTCGGCCTCGCCTCCGCCCAGGCGAACACCGAGGCGTACCTGTCCTATGAACGGGCGGTCGCGCAGGCGTCACCGCTGGGCTTCGCGGTGCAGGGCCGCGCGCCGCAGACGCCGGGCACGCTGGTGCAGACCGCTTCGCCGGACAACGCCGAGCCCGTCACCGGCGGCCTCACGCCGCCCGCCACCCCGCTGGACGCCCTGCTCAAGGTCGGCCTGCTCAACGGCAGCGCGCACGCCCGCTGGGACGACGAACTCGGTCCGTGCGTGTCGCCGCTCGCCGACGCCAAGACCTCCGTCGCGTCCCTGAGCGTCCTCAACGCCATCCCGACCCTGCCGAGCACCCCGGACCTCACCGGCCTGCTCACCCAGGACACGCCGAAGCTCGACGCGGCCGCCAAGCAGGCACTGATCGACGACGTCAAGCAGCTCACCGCGCCGCTGAGCCAACTCGGCGGCCTGCTCTCCGGCACACCCGACACGGGCGCGAACGGCTCGCTGCTGAGCCTGCCCGAGACGCTCGCCGCCCACTCCACCGTCGAGCTGGTCGACCTGCCGGGCAGCCCGAACAAGGCCGTGCGGTCGACGTCGACGCTCCAGGCCGCGAGCATCCGGCTCCTGGCCGGCACGCCCGCCGAGATCCGCGTCGACGTGGTGAGCCGGCCGACCCTGACCGCGCTGTCGACCGGTGACCAGGCCACGTCCGGGATCACGTACACCGCTCCCGTGCTGCGGGTCGGCCAGGGCGGCAGGGAACTGGGCACGCTCGACGCGGCCAACCCGAAGCTGGACGTCCCGATCGGCGTCACCGCCGGTCAGGAGCTGCCGCTCGTGGGCGCGTTGGCGGAAGGCCTGCCCAAGCTGGACATCGGCGTGCTGCGGTTGCAGGTGGCGCAGCTCAACCGGAAGGACATGGTGCTCGACGGCCCGCTCCAGCAGGGCGGACCTACCGTCAACGGGTACATGCTCGGCGCCACCGCACGCCTGCTCGACCTCCAGCTCCTGCCGACCGACGCGCTCGGCCTGCCGAACCTGCCGTCGGCGTTGGCGCAGGTGTCCCTGGGCGAGCAGATCGTGCGCGCGGCGGCCCCGAACGGCGGCGTGGTGTGCGCACCGGCGCAGGCGCCGCCGGGTGGTGGCGGCCAGGCGGCCCCACCCAAGAAGGGCCAACCGCTGGCCTACACGAACGCCGCCTACAAGACGGTGCCGATCTTCTGGACCGGCACGGCGCTGCTGCTGGTCGGCGTGGTGCTGGTCGCCGCCCTGCCGGCCCGCCGCCGCCCGCTGACGCCGTGATCAGCCCCGCTGGAGCGTGGTGAGCATGGCCTCGATGGCGATCCGCGGCTTCACGTTCAGCTCCAGCGCGGTCCGGCAGTCCAGCACGGCCTCCAGCCGGCGCAACGCCGACTCCGGCGTCCACGAGGAGGCCGCCGCGCGCGCGTCCTCGGCCCGGTCCGGGTGGTTGAGCACAGCGGGCGCGCCGGTCGCGGTCACCAGCACGTCCCGGTAGAACGCGGCCAGGTCGACCAGCGCCTGGTCCAGCGAGTCGCGCTGGGTGCGGGTGGCCCGCGACTTCTGCCGCTTCTCCAGGTCCTTCAGCGCGCCCTTGGCCCCGCGGGTCGCGGCGGCCGTGCCCTTGCCCGTGCCGCCCGCGCCCATCGCGGTCTCCAACGCCTCGCGCTCGGCCTGGTCGCGGCCCTCGTTCGCGGTCTGCGCGTCACCCTCGGCGGCCGACACGAGCTGGTCGGCGCAGGTGAAGATGTCCGCGGGCCGGCGCAGCGCCATCGGGATGCGCAGCACGGCCTCGCGCCGGGCCCGCGACTGCTCGTCGGTGGCCAGCCGCCGCGCCCGGCCCACGTGCCCGCCGCACACCGAGGCCGCCCACGACGCCACCTCCGGCGCCACGCCCTCGACCTCCAGCGCCGCCGCGATCGACGCGGTCCGGGGGGTGGCCAGCGACACGATCCGGCACCGCGACCGGATGGTCACCGACACGTCGTCGGGGTGGTCCGACGGCGCGCACAGCAGGAACACGGTCCGCGCGGGGGGTTCCTCCACCGCTTTGAGCAGCGCGTTCGCCGCACCCTCGGTGAGCCGGTCGGCGTCGGCGATGATCACCACCTGCCAGCGCCCGGACGTCGGCCGCCGGGCCGACACCTGCACCAGCGACCGCATCTCGGCCACCGAGATCGACAGGCCCTCGGGCGCGACCACCCGCACGTCGGCGTGCGTCCCCGCCAGGGTCGTGTGGCACCCGGCGCACGAGCCGCAGCCCGGCCGGTCGTCCACGGCGGTGCACTGCAACGCGGCGGCGAACGCCCGTGCCGCCACCGAGCGACCCGAGCCGGGCGGCCCGGTGAACAGCCACGCGTGGGTCATCGCACCCGGCGCGGGCGACCCGCCCGCCACGATCGACGCGGCCGCCTCCGCCGCCGCCGACAGCACCTCGACCGCCTCGGGCTGGCCGACGACGTCGCCCCACACACCACGGTTCACGAGGCGACCGTACCGATCCGTCAGGACGTCTCCGCCACCGGCTCGGCGGGCATCCGGGTCCGCCGCGCGAGCAGCGGGAGCACGGCGGAGCGCACCCGTTCGGCGACCTCGTCCTCGGTGCCGTCGGCGTCGACCACGACGTAGCGCTCCGGGTCGGCCGAGGCCATGTCGGTCAGCAGCTTCTGCACCCGCCAGTGGTGCTCGACGGTGTCCAGCGTGCCGCCGGAGGCCCGCACCTGCGACGGCGTGCGGTCCAGCAGCACGGTCATGTCCGGGCGCAGCCGCCCGGTGGCCCAGTCGACCAGGCCCTCGACCTCGCGCGGCTCCACGCTGCCCGCCGCGCTGAAGTGCGCCAACGGGCTGTCCACGTACCGCTCCATCACGACCAGCGCGCCGTTGTCCAGCGCGGGCCGCACCTCGCGCTCCACCACGTCGGCCCGCACGGCGGCGGCCACCAGCGCGTGCGCCCGCACGCCCGCCAGGTCCGCGGTGGACAGCAGGTTGCGCAGCCGCTGCTCGTCCAGGTCCGGGTCGGAGGCCAGCACGACCTCGCGGCCGCTCTCGCGCAACGCCTCGGCCAGCCGTCTGGCCTGCACGGACGTGTCCTGCCGGGTGTCACCCTCGACGGCGATGAGCACGCCGGCGGTCCGCCGGGCCCGGCGGCGCAGCGCGGCGAGCAGGTCGGACAGGATCGGCTCGGACCGCCGGTTGTCCATCTGCCGGTAGGCGATCAGCCCGAGCAGGGCGGCGATCACGCCCGCGCCGAACATCACCGGCCGCGTGCCGTCCACCACCATCGGGTGACCGAAGATCGTGACCGTCCGCTTCTGCACCAGCGTGACCAGCAGCGGCGCGGCGGCGGACGCCGCGAACAGCACCACCTTGAGCAGCGACTGGAGCAGCGCCACGGTCCGGCCGCGCATCGCGTCCTCGACCTGCGAGCCGACGATGGTCAGGCCGGTCAGGAACGCCATGCCCGCCGACGCGCCGACGCACGCCACCGCGACCAGCGCCACCCACAGGTGCGGCGCGAACGCCACGAACAGCAGGCTCACGCCGGCGACCAGGATCGTCACGCCGAACAGCCGGTCGTAGGGCAGCCGCCGGGCCATCCGCGGCGCGGTCGCCATGCCCAGCGCCAGGCCCGCGAACACGGCCACGAACAGCAGGCCGAACGTGGAGTCGCCGCCCAGCAGCGACAGCGAGTAGGGGGTGGCCGTGCCGATCACCGCGCCGGCCGCGGCGAACGCGCCGATCATGCCGATGACCAGGCCGCGGACCAGCGGCGTGCGGGCGGCGTACTTCATGCCGTCGCGCAGCATGGCGAAGAAGCCCGGCGCCTCGCCGTTCTCCCGGGTGCGCTTGACCGCGGCGATCCGGCCGGACAGCTCCGGGATGCGGGTGGCCACGATGATGGCCGACGTCACGTACAGCGCGCCGTTGACCATGACCGCGATGGTCGCGATGCGGAACTCGAGGTCGCTGTTCTGCAGGCCGAGGTAGCCGGGGATGCCGGAGATGATCGAGTACAGGCCCGCGCCGGAGATGACCGAGATGCCGTAGGTCATCACCAAGCCGAGCTGGTTGGCCGTCTCCACCTGGTCGGGCCGGCGCAGCAGGTTCGGCACCGCCGAGTCCTTGGCCGGGATCCACAGCATCGCGCAGCAGCCGACCAGGAAGTTCGCGATGAACAACCACCACGCCGTGCCGACCAGCGCGATCGAGATGAACAGGCCGCCGCGCAGCAGGTCGCAGACCACCATGATCTTGCGGCGGTCGAACCGGTCCGCGAGCACGCCGCCGAGGGGCGCGAACAGGATTCCGGGCAGCAGCTGGGTCAGGACCACCAGGCTGAGCGAGAAGCTCTGCCACTGGTAGCTGTCCATCATCTTGGTGACCAGGCCCGTCAAGGCCAGCAATGACAGCCAGTCACCAACGCTGCACAGATAGGTGACACCCCAGAGCCTGCGGAACGGCCGGATCGCCAACACGCTGCGAATCCGGTGGCTGGTCGAGGCCGCTGTGCCGCCGTCTTGGATGGTGCTCACCCCCGCCGATGGTGCAGGCAGTCAGGGTAGCCGGACCGGTTCACCCGCCTGACCACATCCGCCGTTCGGGTGACCGAAGCGAGATCATCGCAGTAGGTCGACCACTGCCTCGATGATCTCACGCACCACGTTGAAGAGCAGCCCGCTGAGCGCGGCCAGCACGACCAGGCACCCGATCAGCCCGGCCTTGCCCTTCTTCGGCCCCGGTGGCGCGGTCGGCGGGACGACCGGCTGCTGTGCCTGACGAGGTGCCGGCCGCGCGCGCGACCCGGGCACGGCGGGCTGCCCCTGGACGTGCTGGACGGGCCGGGGTGGGGCCGACCGTCGGGCCGTCGCCCGGGGCGGCGCAACGCCCTCCGGGTCGGGCGCTGGAGGCGGCACGACGACCGGAACCACCTGGTCGGGTGCCCGGTAGGGCTGCTCGCCCGTCACCAGGCCCGCGAGCGGGTCCGGGAACACGGGCGGGGGCGGGGGCGGCTGCGTCCCGTCGTGACCGGTCCGACCGGTACCCGAGTCGTCCACCGCCCCGCCTCCCCTAGCTCTTCGACTTCGCCGGAGCCTTCTTGCGCGCGGGCGCCTTCTTGGCCGCCGGTGCCTTCTTCTTCGTCGTCGGCCCCTTGGCCCGCTTCTCGGCCAGCAGCTCGGCCGCCCGCTCGTCGGACAGGCCCTCGACGCTGTCGGACTTGCGCAGCGACGCGTTGGTCTCGCCGTCGGTCACGTACGGGCCGAACCGGCCCTCCTTGACCACCATCGGCTTGCCGGAGACCGGGTCCGCGCCCAGTTCCTTCAACGGCGGCGCGGCCGCGGCCCGGCCCCGCTTCTTCGGCTCGGCGTAGATCTTCAGCGCCTCGTCGAGGGTGACCGTGAAGAGCTGGTCCTCGCTGGTCAGCGACCGCGAGTCGGTGCCCTTCTTCAGGTAGGGCCCGTACCGGCCGTTCTGCGCGGTGATCTCCGCGCCGGTCTCCGGGTCCTTGCCGACCACGCGCGGCAGCGAGAGCAGCTTGAGCGCGTCGTCCAGCGTCACCGAGTCCAGCGACATCGACTTGAACAGCGAGCCGGTGCGCGGCTTCGGCGCCTTCTTCGCGCCCTCGGCCGCCTCGGGCAGCACCTCCGTCACGTACGGCCCGAACCGGCCCTCCTTGGCCACGATCTCGTGCCCGGTGACCGGGTCGGTGCCCAGCGAGCGGCCCTCCTGCGGGGTGGCGAACAGCTTCTCCGCGATGTCGCGGTTCAGCTCGTCCGGCGGCAGGTCGTCGGGCAGGTTCGCCCGCTGCGCGCTGACCGCGCCGTCCGGGCCCTCGACCTCGCGCTCCAGGTACGGCCCGTAGCGGCCGACCCGGACGTAGACCGTGCGGCCCTCCAGGTCGGGGAACAGCGGGATCGAGTTGACCTCGCGGGCGTCGATCTCCTCGACGCTCGACCCGACCAGCTTCTTCAACCCGCCGGACCGGCCGACCGACGACTCGGGGCCGACGTTGCCGCCGAAGTAGAACCCGGACAGCCACGTGGTGCGCTCCTGGCGGCCCGCGGCGATGCCGTCGAGCTCGTCCTCCAGCGCGGCGGTGAAGTCGTAGTCGACCAGCCGGCCGAAGTGCTGCTCCAGCAGCCCGACCACGGCGAACGCCACCCACGACGGGACCAGGGCGGAGCCCTTCTTCCACACGTAGCCGCGGTCCTGGACGGTGCTGATGATCGAGGCGTAGGTGGAGGGCCGGCCGATGCCCAGCTCCTCCATCGTCTTGATCAGGCTCGCCTCGGTGAAGCGGGGCGGCGGTGACGTCGAGTGGCCGTCCGCGGACAGCTCGGCGGCCAGCAGCGACTGGTCCTTGACGAGCTGCGGCAGGCGCGACTCGGCGTCGTCGGACTCGCCGCCCGCCTCCGAGTCGACCGTCTCCACGTAGGCCTTGAGGAAGCCCGCGAAGGTGATCGTGCGGCCGGACGCGGCGAACGTGACGTCCTCGCCGCCCGCCGTGGTGCCGGAGATGCGCACCGAGGTCGTGTTGCCCCGGGCGTCGGCCATCTGGGAGGCGATCGTGCGCTGCCAGATCAGCTCGTAGAGCTTGAACTCGTCGGACTCCAGCTCACGGGCCACCTGGCCGGGCGTGCGGAACACCTCGCCGGCCGGGCGGATGGCCTCGTGCGCCTCCTGCGCGTTCTTGACCTTGCGGGTGTACTGGCGCGGCTCCTTGGACACGAACTGCGCGCCGTACAGCTCGGTGGCCTGCGCCCGGGCCGCCGCGATCGCGGTCTCCGACAGCGTCGTGCTGTCGGTGCGCATGTAGGTGATGTAGCCGTTCTCGTAGAGCTTCTGCGCGGTGCGCATGGTGCGGTCCGCGGAGAAGCGCAGCTTGCGGCCCGCCTCCTGCTGCAGCGTGGAGGTCATGAACGGCGCGTACGGCTTGCGCGTGTACGGCTTCTCCTCCACCGACGAGACCGTCATGGTGGCGTTGACCAGGCCGTCCGCGATGGCCCTGGCCTGCGCCTCGTCCAGCACGCGGACGTCGGAGCCGGCCTTCAGCCTGCCGTCGGAGCCGAAGTCGCGGCCCGCGGCCAAGCGGGTGCCGTCGACCGCGATCAGCCGGGCGCCGAACGTGCGCGGCGCGGCGTCCTCGCCCGCGTCCATGGTCGCCGAGACGTCCCAGTACGAGGCGGTGACGAACTTCATCCGCTCGCGCTCGCGCTCGACCACGATCCGGGTCGCCACGGACTGCACGCGGCCCGCCGAGAGCTTCGGCATGACCTTCTTCCACAGCACCGGGCTGACCTCGTAGCCGTAGAGGCGGTCGAGGATGCGGCGGGTCTCCTGCGCGTCCACCAGGTCCTGGTCCAGGTCGCGCGGGTTCGCGGCGGCGGCGAGGATCGCGGGCTCGGTGATCTCGTGGAACACCATCCGCCGGACCGGGACCTTCGGCTTCAGCGTGTCCAGCAGGTGCCAGGCGATGGCCTCGCCCTCGCGGTCGCCGTCTGTCGCCAGGTACAGCTCGTCGACGTCCTTGAGCAGCTCCTTCAGCTCGGCGACGGTCGACTTCTTGTCCGGCGTGACGACGTAGAGCGGCTCGAAGCCGTGGTCCACGTCCACGCCGAGCCGGGCCCACGACATGCCCTTGTACTTGGCGGGCACGTCGGCCGCGCCGCGGGGCAGGTCCCTGATGTGCCCCTTGGATGACTCCACGACGAAGTCGTTGCCGAGGTAGGACGCGATCTTCCGCGCCTTCGCGGGCGACTCGACGATCACCAACCGCCGGTTGCCGCTCGCTGATCCCCCGTTTGTCTTCCTCGCCCGTGTCGATCCAGCCACGCCGTCCCGCTCTCTTCGAACACTGTGTCCCGACCCGCCAGTGTGCACTGTCCTTTGTCGCCGCTGGGCAGCCCTGGTCGGGACAGGGTGACACAACTGTGCCGGATCCTCCGCCAACCCGACGCGCTACGCGGCCGGCCAGGTGCGTTCAGCGACGCCCCGCGGGGCCCGTCCGACCAGCTCGGCGAGCCGTTCGAGCCGTCGCCTGCCGGCCACGCGCAGCGCCGGCCCGCCGGCTCTCCCGGTCAAGAGTGTCGAGGGCAGGCCCGACGTGGCCAATGCTTTTCGCAACGGTTCGTGCGTGTCGGGGGCTTCCGGGTCGAGGCCGAGGAGGTACCCGGAGCCGGACTCGACCCATCGGCCGGACGCGAGCGCCCACAGCCGCAGCGCCGCGCCGTCGAGGGCGAAGTCGGGTGGGACGACCTTGCGGTCGCCGTCGAGCCACCGGGCCGCCAGCCCGGCCAGGTCGGTGCGGAAAGCCGTCACGACCTGCCACGACTCGGTGAACTCGGGCTCCGGCCCCACCGCCTCGGGTTCGGCCGCCCCGGGTTCGGCCGCCCCGGGTTCGGCCGCCCCGGCGCCGGCCGCGGGTTCGGCGTCCGGCTCGGGCTCGGGTGCCGCCGGTCGGCTCCGGCCCGAACCGATCACCACGGGTGCGAAGCCGTCCTGCTCGTCGTCGACCGGGGCGTCGAGCACCTCGTCCAGCGGCTCGTCCGGTGCGGTGCCGTCGGGAACGTCCCCGTCCTGGGGGAGCCCGTCCGGGGGTACCTCGTCCGGGTGGATGCCGTCCGGGGCGCCGCACCCAGTCACCGGCTCGTCCCCGGCCTCGACCCGCACCGGCGTCCTGACCAGCTCGAACCGCGCCTGCACGCCCCGCTCGGCCAGCGCCGCCACGACCGCGGCGGCCCGGTCCCGGGTGTCGAGGGCGATCGACACCCGGGCCGCACGTCCGCGGGCGAAGCCCAGCGCCCGGCCGGGCCCGCACAGCAGGCCCGCCAGGTCACCGACGCAAGGCTGTCTCGCCTCGGCCGAGTAGAAGGACAGTTGCCCCACGAAGACGCAGCGTAGAACACACGTTCGACCACGGCCAGTCTCCGAAGGGCTGAACCACCGACCCCATCGGCCTCACGAGTCACAGCGGTGTCAGCCGCCCAGGCTCTTCAGCGTCTCCGTCATCGCCACGCACTCCGGCGCCTGCTTGAACGCCTCGCCCAGCTTCGGGTCGTCCTGGAGCTTCTTGATCTGCTCCTGGAGCTTGGACGGGTCGGCCTGGTCGCCGCCCAGCTGCTCCAGCTTGGTGGCGAACTCCGGGTCGGCCGGGTCCAGCGCGGCCAGCTCGGTGTTGACCTCGGTCAGCGTCTTGCCGGAGTCGGTGAAGAACTTCACCAGCTCGTCGTGCAGCTCCTGGCTCTCGGCCGACGGCGCGCCGAGGTCGTCCAGCTTCCCGCCCGCCTCGGTGAGCGACTTGCCCGCCTTGGAGCTGTAGTCCAGCAGCGCGGCCTTCTGCACGGCCGGGTCCTCCGCGCCGCCCTCGAACATCGTCTTGAGCAGGGTCATCACGCCCTCGATCGTGGGCCCGATGCCCTCGCAGAACGTGCCGGTCCACTTGACCGGGTCGGCGTTGGCCGCCGCGGTCGCGGTCGTGGTCGTGGTGGTGGCCGACGAACCGCCGGTCGAGGACGACGAAGAGCCGCCACCGCCGCACGCCGCCGTGACCAGAACGGCGGCGAACGCGCCGGCCAGCGCAACACGGTGCTTCACGAAATGCCCCCCAAATCGGTGAAAAAGGTGAGGGGGCAACCTACTACGAAGTCGGTGTGGCGGTCTCCGACGGCCTCAACGTCCGCAGGTCCTGGCAGGCCGCGGCCTTCTCGGCGGCCGACGCCAGCTCCGGCACCGACTCCAGCTCCTTCAGCGGCGCGAAGAACGCATCCATCCGGGTGATCGCCTCACCAGCGGCCTGAAGCCCGCCCACGGGGTCGTTCGCGTCCGCCGCCTCGGTGGCGGCCTTGGCGTCGGTGAAGTTCTTCGCGAGGTCGGTGAAGGTCACCGCCATCTTCTCCACGTACTCGTCACCGCCCGGCACCGGCGACGGCCCGACCTCGCGCAGCCTGGCCGCGGTCCGGGCGGACGCGTCGGCCAGCTGGCCCATGTACGCGGCCATCTCGGCCTTGCCCTTCGCGGGGTCGTTCGGGTCGACCTGCGGCGGCTTCCTCGGCCCCGCGACGAACGTCGTCGTCGCCGTGCACACCTTGTCCATGTACGCCACCGCCGCGGTGTCGGACGGTGTGGCGGACGACGACGTGGGCGCGGTGGAGTCACCCCCGGACCCGCACCCGGCGACCACCACGACCAGGGCGGTCGTGGCGACCAGCGGAAGAAGTCTCATCAGGGTGCTCCCCCTCCGTCTCGGCGTTCCACCGAACAGTGTGCCCCCATCCGGGCGCGGCCACCCGGCCCACCCGTGATGCGCGAGGGCGGGGTGCCTCCGACCGCGGCACCCCGCCCCCTACCCACGCGTCACGCGGAGGTCGTCGCCTCCGCGGGGGTGTCGGCGATCGCCGTGCCGCGCCGCTTGGACACGACCACGGCCGCCACGATGACCACCGCCGCGACGATCGCGATGGCGTACCGGACGCCCGCCGACTCGCCCGAGCCGACGGTGAAGCCGACGATGGCGGGCGCGATCAGCACCGAGACCAGGTTCATCACCTTGATCAGCGGGTTGATGGCCGGGCCGGCGGTGTCCTTGAACGGGTCGCCGACCGTGTCGCCGATGACGGTCGCGGCGTGGGCGTCGGAGCCCTTGCCGCCGTGGTTGCCGTCCTCGACCAGCTTCTTCGCGTTGTCCCAGGCGCCACCGGAGTTGGCCAGGAACACCGCCATCAGCGTGCCGGTCGCGATCGCGCCGGCCAGGTACCCGGCCAGCGGGCCCACGCCGAGGCCGAAGCCGACCGCGATGGGCGCCAGCACGGCCAGCAGGCCGGGGGTGGCCAGCTCGCGCAGCGAGTCCTTCGTGCAGATGTCGACGACCTTGCCGTACTCCGGCTTGACCGTGCCGTCCATGATCCCGGGGTTGTCGCGGAACTGGCGGCGCACCTCGAACACGATCGCGCCCGCCGCGCGGGTCACCGCGTTGACCGCGAGACCGGAGAACATGAACACCACGGCCGCACCGATCAGCACGCCGACCAGCACGTTCGGGCTGAACACCACGTTGCTGAACGACACCGGCACCTCGCCCAGGCCCACCTGGACGTCCCGCAGCGCCTGGTCGATGGCGTCCTTGTAGGAGCCGAACAGCGCGGTCGCCGCCAGCACGGCGGTGGCGATCGCGATGCCCTTGGTGATCGCCTTGGTCGTGTTGCCGACCGCGTCGAGCTCGGTGAGGATCTGCGCGCCCTCGCCGTCGACGTCGCCGGACATCTCGGCGATGCCCTGCGCGTTGTCGGAGACCGGGCCGAAGGTGTCCATGGCCACGATGACGCCGACCGTGGTCAGCAGGCCGCAGCCGGCCAGCGCGACCGCGAACAGCGACACGACCACCGAGCCGGACAGCAGGAACGCGCCGTACACCGCGCCGCCGATGACCAGCGCCGTGTAGACCGCCGACTCGAAGCCGACCGAGATGCCGGACAGGATGACGGTCGCCGCGCCGGTGAGCGAGGTGCGGCCGACCTCCTTGACCGGCTTGTGCTCGGTGCCGGTGAAGTAGCCGGTCAGCCACAGGATGACGCCCGCCAGCACGATGCCGATGATCACCGCGATGGCGGCGATCAGGGCCGGGTTGCCGGAGGTGCGCGCGATGTCCTCGGACACGCCCGCCAGGCCCGCGAACGAGCTGGGCAGGAAGACGAACGCCGCCACCGTGCACAGCACGGCCGAGATGACCGCCGAGATGTAGAACGAGCGGTTGATCGCGGTGAGGCCGTTCTCGCCGGTGCGGGCGCTGGTGATGTAGACGCCGATGACCGCCGTGAGCACACCGATCGCGGGCACGATCAGCGGGAACAGCAGGCCCTTCGCGCCGAACGCGGCCGTGCCGAGGATCAGCGACGCCACCAGGGTGACGGCGTAGGACTCGAACAGGTCCGCCGCCATGCCGGCGCAGTCGCCGACGTTGTCGCCCACGTTGTCGGCGATGGTCGCGGCGTTGCGCGGGTCGTCCTCGGGGATGCCCTGCTCGACCTTGCCGACCAGGTCCGCGCCGACGTCGGCGGCCTTGGTGAAGATGCCGCCGCCGACCCGCATGAACATGGCGAGCAGGGCCGCGCCGAAGCCGAAGCCCTCCAGCACGCGCGGCGCCTGGCCCACGTAGACGAACACGACCAGGGCCGCGCCGAACAGGCCGAGACCGACGGTGAACATGCCGACCACGCCGCCGGTGCGGAACGCGATCCGCATGGCCTTCTCCCGGCCGCCCGCCTCCTTGGCCGCGGCGGCGACGCGCACGTTCGCGCGGGTCGACAGCCACATGCCGAGGTAGCCGATGACGGCGGAGAAGCCGGCGCCGACGAGGAAGAACAGCGACCTGCCGATCCGCTCGCCGATGTCCTCGGCGGGAAGCGCGAACAGCAGCACGAACACGACGACGACGAAGATGCCGAGCGTTCGGAACTGCCGGTTGAGGTAGGCCGCTGCGCCCTCTTGGACCGCTTTGGCGATGTCCTGCATCTTGGAGGTGCCCTGGCCCGCGGCCAGCACCTCCCGGAGCAGCACGTAGCCCACGGCCAGGGCAGCCAGGGCGACCACGGCGACCACGGCGACGAGGCCGCGATCACCTCCGGAGAGCTCGAGGCCCTCCGCGAGGAATTGCCGGGACATCCGTCCTCCTGGTGAGTTTTCCAAGCCCAATGCCAGGCCATCCCGCTGATGTGAGGCGGGTCACTCACGCGACTGTCAGCCCCGACACAACGTGATGCACCCCTCATTGGATGCGATAGCGGCGGAGTCTATTCATAGTGCGCAAGGAGGCAACGATCAGTCCCGATCCGTACACACACCGTTATCCGCACAGGCAGGGTTGGGATGTCGGTCCGGTGTGCGAAGCTGCGCTTCGTGGCGAACCAGGGACGACGTTTGCTGGACCGGGTCCTCGCCGGGGTTCCGGCCGGCGAATCGCCGTTGACGCACACCGAAGAGCAGCCCGCACGGCCCGCACAGCCCGTCGCGTGGCCGTCGTGGACGCCGGAACCGGTGGTGTCCGCGCTGGTGGAGCGGGGTGTGGCCCAGCCGTGGCGGCACCAGGTGGAAGCAGCGACGCGGGCGTGGTCGGGATCACACGTAGTGGTGGCGACCGGTACCGCTTCGGGGAAATCGCTGGCGTACCAATTGCCGGTGTTGAGCGCGTTGACCGTTGATCCGCGGGCGACCGCGCTCTACCTGTCGCCGACCAAGGCGTTGGGCGCGGACCAGTTGAGATCGGTCACCGGTTTGGGCGTGTCGGGCGTGCGCGCCGCGTCGTTCGACGGCGACACGCCGATGGCGGAACGCGATTGGGTGCGCGCCCACGCCAACTGGGTGTTCAGCAACCCCGACATGCTGCACCGGGGCGTGCTGCCCAACCACGCCCGGTGGATCAGGTTCCTGCGCCGGCTGTCGTACGTGGTGGTCGACGAGTGCCACACGTACCGCGGTGTTTTCGGCTCGCACGTGGCGTTGTTGCTGCGGCGGTTGCGGCGGGTCGCGCAGCGGTACGGCGCGGACCCCGTGTTCGTGCTGGCGTCGGCGACGGTGGCGGATCCGGCGGCGTCGGCCTCGGCGCTGCTCGGCGCGGACGTGGTGGCGGTGACGGAGGACGGGTCGCCGCGCGCCGGGCGGACGGTGGCGTTGTGGGAGCCGCCGCTGCTGGACGACCTGGAGGGCGAGAACGGCGCGCCGGTGCGGCGGTCGGCGGGCGCGGAGACCGCGCGCATCCTGGCGGACCTGGTGGTGGAGGGCGCGCGGTCGTTGGCGTTCGTGCGGTCGCGGGTGGGCGCTGAGCTGACCGCCCTGGGCGCGCGGCGGGTGCTGTCGGAGGTCGACCCGTCGCTGGCGCCGCGGGTGGCCGCCTACCGGGGCGGGTACCTGCCGGAGGAGCGGCGGGCGTTGGAGCGGGCCGTGTCGTCGGGTGAGCTGCTGGGCGTGGCCACGACGAACGCGTTGGAGCTGGGCGTCGACATCGTCGGGTTGGACGCGGTGGTGGTGGCGGGGTTCCCGGGCACGCTGGCGTCGTTCTGGCAGCAGGCCGGGCGGGCGGGGCGGACCGGGGACTCCGACGCCCTGGTGGTGTTCGTGGCGCGGGACGACCCGTTGGACACCTACCTGGTGCACAACCCGGCGGCGGTGCTGGAGAAACCGGTCGAGGCGACGGTGCTGGACCCGACGAACCCGTACGTGCTGGAGCCGCAACTGGCGTGCGCGGCGGCCGAGCTGCCGCTGACGCCGGAGTCGCTGGCCTCGTTCGGCGGTGACGCGGCGCTGGCCGTGGTGGAGGACATGACCGCGCGGCGGGTGCTGCGGCGGCGGCCGAACGGCTGGTACTGGACGTCCCACGACCGGCCGCACGGCGCCGTGGACATCCGAGGGTCCGGTGGCGAGCAGGTCGTGGTGGTGGAGGCCGACTCGGGGCGGATGCTCGGCACGGTCGACCCCGGTTCGGCGTGCTGGCAGGTGCACTCCGGCGCGGTGTACCTGCACCAGGGCGAGTCGTACGTGGTGGACGAGCTGGACCTCGACGCCGGCCTGGCGATGGTGCACGCGGAGAAGCCGGACTGGACGACGACCGCCCGTGACACCAAGGACATCTCGGTGGTGCGGGTGCTGGAGAAGCGCGAGTACGACGGGGTGACGGTGTGCCTGGGCGAGGTGGAGGTGACCTCGCAGGTCGTCGGCTACCTGCGCAAGCTGCCGTCCGGCCGGGTGATCGACTCGGTGCCGTTGTCGCTGCCCGCGCAGACGCTGGTGACGCGGGCCGTCTGGTACACGGTGTCGGCCGAGTTGCTGGGCACCGAAGTGCCGGGCACCGGGTCGTCGGGCAGTGCGCCGGGGGGCGCCGGTCTGACTCCGGCGCGCGTCCCCGGCGCACTGCATGCCGCCGAACACGCGGCGATCGGCCTGCTACCGCTCTTCGCGACCTGTGACCGCTGGGACATCGGCGGAGTCTCGACCGCACTGCACGAGGACACCGGGGAGGCGACGGTGTTCGTGCACGACGGTCATCCCGGGGGAGCCGGGTTCGCCGACCGCGGGTTCAACGCGGTAGTCCCGTGGTTGGTCGCTACTAGGGAGGCCATCGCGGCTTGCGCGTGTCCGGCCGGGTGCCCGTCCTGCGTGCAGTCGCCGAAGTGCGGGAATGGCAACGATCCGCTGGACAAGGCGGGCGGTGTGGCCGTGCTGGACGTCGTGCTCGGGGTGGTCGGGGAGAGACACCACGACGTCCGGCACGGCCACGTCGGTCACGACCGGTCGGCGGCGACCAGGCCGTAGTCGGAGGTGCGCTCGGCGGCCTGCACCAGGGCCTCGCGGACCACGTCCACGTGCGGCAGGCGCCACGCGCAGATCTGCGGCTTGACCCGCCAGTGCACGACACCGACCTGGCCGGGGCTCGGCGGCAGCGGGACGTACTCGCCCTGGCCGTAGTGCTTGACGTCCGGGTGGGCGACCGGCGTGCCGCCGGAGGCGACCAGGAACATCCAGCGGCCTTCGGGGGTGGCCACGATCGGCACCGGGATGCCGGCGGCGCGCAGCTCCACCGCGGCCCGGCGGCCGAGGTCGGTGCCCACCTCGACGGCGTCCACGCCGTGGCCGGTGGCGAGCAGGATGCTGTAGGAGTGGCCCGCCCACCAGGTGGCGACCTGCTCCGCCTTCGTGCCGATGCGCTCCTGCCAGTCGCCGTGCACCGGCACCGGGCCGCTGTCCTCGACGCCGTCACGCCCGGCCCACCGGTCACCCGCCGGATAGGTGCCCGGCAGCACAGGCCACCCGTGCCACGCGAGGTTGACCGCCTCTGCGCGCAGCTCGATGCGGAAGGCCCCGCGCCAGCTATCCGACCACTCCATCTTTCGTTCGCCTCCTGCGTCTGCGTCCACGACACCGTGTCGCGTGTTGTTCGACACCGTGTCGGTGCCACCACTTGAACTAACGCCATGACCGGCGGCTTTGGTAAGCGCTTGTCGGCAACTGGTCGTTGTGGCACGGCGAGCGCAGCCGGCGGGGGCGTGCGGCAGAACGGCGTGCCGGCCGCTCACCCCCGCCCAACCCGCGGATCTGCGGTCGTGTGAGTCCGCTCACCGCCGACGGGCGACCGTTCGTCGCGCCGACCAGGGGTCACCGTTCGGCCGGACCGGCCCGCGCCCGCGCGCTGGGCGCGCCGAACACCGTGCTTCCACCCGACACGCGGACCTCCACCTCCCACCCCTCCACCAGGCACTCGACCAACCGACCACCCATCCGCTCGACCACCCACCGAGCCCGCGCACAGGCGTGCGCCACCCCGCCGCCCAACTGCCCCGCCGCCGCCACCGCCGCCAAGTCCGCCGCCGCACTGGCCCGATGCCGACCAACCACCGCCTCCCCCACCTGCACCGCCCCCACCACCAACGCGAACCAGACGCCCACCACCGCGACCGCCACCACCGACGCCGCCCCACGGTCATCCCCACCCGATCGCAACCACCACCTCCGACTCCCCCTCACCGCCCGCTCACCCCCTGTCTCCTCTCCCGACCGCCGCCTGCCACCACCGTCCGCCGCCCACCACCCACTCATCGCCGCACCTGCACCACCCGGCACCCCATCCAGGACCGCCGCTCCTCCGCTCAGCCCGGACCAGCCCGCCTCCTCCAGGAGCGGCCAACGCGCCGCTACCTCCCGCCGGCACCGGCCGCGCCGCCGTTCCGCTCACCGCCCGCCGACCGCACCCACCACCACCTCGCCGCCCGGCCCGCCACCCGCCGTCACCCACCAGCCGGGCGCCGCCACCCGCTCCTCCGCCGCTCGTCCGGTCCGCCACCTCCCGCCTTCCCCCACCGACCGCACCGCCCTCACCCGGCGACCACCCCCGGTTCCACCACCGCGTAGGCCTTGGCCCGCAGCTCGACGCCCAGCCGTGAGAAGACGACCTCGACCGAGGCCGTGTCCTCCTCACGCCACACCGTCCACCGCGCCCCTTCCGGCGCCAGCGCCTCGACGACCCCGGCGACGCGCGCGTCGTCACCCCGGGCCACCAACCGGGCCGCTTCCCGGGCCGCGTCCGTGCACCGGAGCTGCTCCACGACCGCCATCACGGCGGCCATGCCGAGCACGAGCACGGCGACCAACCCGCACACCGCCACCGCTGCCTCGACCGTCACCCCGCCCCGGTCGTCACCGAGCACACCCCGTCTCACGCATCCACCGTGAAGGCACGTTGCAGCAACGCCTTCAGCAGCACTTGCATCCAGTCACCGCTGATCAGCGAGTACAGGAGCAGGCCGAGCGCGGCGGCGGCGAGCGTGCCGATCGCGTACTCCACCGTCGACATACCGCGGTCGTCCGACAAGGTTCGCCCCACCACAACCATCTTCCACTCCGATCATCCACTGTGGACAGTTACCAGTCGTCGCCGACACCGGCGACGATGCCGAGCACCACCGGAACGACACCAAGGCACAGGAACGCGGGCAGGAAGCACAGCGCCAGCGGCCCGGCGACGAGCACCGAGGCGCGTTGCGCCCGGGCTTCGGCCTGGTCGGACACCCTTGCGCGCGCCTCCGCGGCCAGGTCGGACGCCGCACCGGCCAACGCCGCGCCCGACCGCGCGGTCCGGCGTGCCGCGCGGGCCAGCGGCGCGGTCTCCGGGTGTGCGAGGGCGCCGGCCCACGCCCGCACCGGGTCCGCGCCCAAGGCCAGCAGGTCGACCACCTCGCGCAAGCGCTCGGCCGGCCCCGGTGGCACGCCCGGCAGCACGGCGCGCACCGCTCCCGCCACCGGCAGACCCGCCCGCAACGCGGCGGCGAGCAGGTCCCAGGTCGCCGCCGCGGCGAACGGGTCAGGCGGCCGGGCCTTCGGCTCGGGTTGTCGCGTGGCCCTCGGTCTCACCCTGGCCGCAGCCTTGGTCGGCCCGGGGAACAGGACGACCGCCAGCGCGAGCAGCAGCACGCTCACGCGATCACCTGCCTGGTCAACCGGCCGCTCCACCGCAGGCCCGCGCAGATCAGGACCACCCCGACGACCAGCAGCACCTGTCCGGGCGGGGTGCCGGACAGGACCGCCAACGGCCCCGCGCCGCCGAGTTCGCCCAGCACCACGCCGAACAGCGGCAGCCCGGCCAGCACCGCCGCACCCGCCCGCGGACCGGCCATGCGTGCGTGGACCTGCCCGGCGAAGGCCACGCGCCGGTCGAGGTCGCGGCGGACCGCGTCCACCACATCGGCCAGCGGCACGCCGTGCACCGCCGACAGCCGCCACGCGCGGGCCAACTGGTGCGCGTCCGGGAAGTCGGCGAGCGCCGCCTCCACGTCGCCGCCCCGCGACGACGTCGCCGCGATGGCCCGCAGCACGTCCGTCGCCGGCCGCTGCGCGTCCTCCGCCGCGCCCATCGCCGCCTTGGCCGGGTGCGCGCCCGACCTCAACTCGGCGACGAACGCCTGCACCCCGTCGGCCAACGCGACGGACGCCGCGAGCCGGTCACGTTGCCGCGTCGTCTCGCGGTACGTGCGCCACACCGTCGCCGCCAGCAACCCGCCCGCCATCGCCCCGCCGACGCCCACCAACGCACCCAGCGCGATCCCCACGACCACGGCCACCGCCCGGTTCGGCTTCGGCGGTTCCCACCTGCGCCTGGTCCCGGCCAGGCGTCGTCGCGCCCGCGCCGACGGCACCACCAGCAGCGCCACGGCCAGCAACACCAGGCTCATCGCGCTCCCACCAGGACCCTGAGCACCGCTCCGGCTTCCTGCCAACCGCCGTCACGGCGCCAGGCGGGTCGGACGACGAGGTGGCCGGAACGCCGTTCCAGCACGCCGATCTCGGCCAGGTACCGGGTGCCGTCACGGGCGCGGCGCATGTGCAGCACCACCTTCACCGCCGCGGCCAGTTGGCTGTGCAGGGCGTGCCGGTCGAGCCCGCCGAGCGCGGCCAACGCCTCCAGCCGCGCGGGCACCTCGGCCGGCGAGTTGGCGTGCAACGTCCCCGCGCCGCCGTCGTGCCCGGTGTTCAGGGAGGACAACAGCTCGCAGACCTCCGCACCCCGCACCTCGCCGACCACGATCCGGTCGGGCCTCATCCGCAACGCCTGCCGGACCAGCTCCCGCATCGTCACCTCGCCCGCGCCTTCGACGTTCGGGCCGCGCGCCAGCAGCCGGACGACCTGCGGGTGGTCGGGCTGGAGTTCGCCCGCGTCTTCCACGCAGACCACCCGTTCGCCGTGCGGGACGCACCCCAGGAGGGCGGCGAGGAGCGTCGTCTTGCCCGAACCCGTGCCGCCGACGACCAGGAAGGCCAGCCGGGCGACCACGATGTCCCGCAGGAGGTCCGCGGTCGCCTGGTCGAACGTGCCGCACGCCGCCAACGTCGCCAGGTCGTGCACCGCCGGGCGGAGGACCCGCAATGACAGGCAGGTGAACGGCGAGATCGGCGGCAACACCGCGTGCAACCGCACCGAGCCGGGCAGCCACCCGTCGACGTACGGTGCCGCGTCGTCCAACCGCCGCCCCGCCGCCACCGCGAGCCGCTGCGCCAACCTGCGGACGGCGGCCTCGTCGGGGAAGGAGACGTCGGTGCGGCGCAACCCGCCGGCCCCGTCCACCCACACCTGATCCGACCGGGTGACCAGGACATCGGTGGTGTCCGGGTCCCGCAACAACGCCTCGAGCGGCCCGGCACCGACGAACTCCTGCCGCAGCACCGCGAGCGCCCGCTGGACGTCCTCGTCACCGAGCACCCCACCGGCCTCGCCGCGCACCGCCGCCGCCACGGCCGCCGAGGTGAGATCCACGCGCCCACTGGCCAACCTCAGCCGGACGCGGTCAACGAGATCGTTCACGACCACCCTCCTCCCGCGACGGTCGAGGCCGCCGTCCCACGACTTCCCGAGCCGCGTCGACCAAGCCCTGCCGCCCATCACCCGCCCCCGCCGGAAGTGCCGCGGCCAACTCGGCGAGGACGAGCGTCGACAACAACTCCGGCCGACATCGCCGGAACCCGACGGGCTCCCGGAACGCGGGATGCCGCCTCACGTGGGGCCCGCGCTCACACGTCACGCCCCACCTCCGCAACCCGCACCGGCACGGCGGTGGACTGGCGCTGAGGGCGTCGGGGCACGGCCTGGGTGGTTGAGATCAGTCGTCATGAAGCACCTCCAGAGGTTGGGGTGACGTGGGGGAACGGTTGGGGTCGGTGAGCTCGCGGCTTCGCCGAGCGAATCGGTCGCCGGCCGTTGTCGACAGTGGCCGGACCTGCCGGCCATCCCTTCGCTGCCAGGGCAACCGGGTCTCGGCAGGGCACGCTGGTCTTCCACTGCCCGTCGAGTGCGATGACCGATCACGAGCCACCGACGGAAGCCGACAAGGTCACCGGCCGGTCGGGCATGGCAGACATCCACAGTGGGCTGGGAGGAGCCGGGATCACCGGCGCACCATCCACTGCGACAACCACCGAAGACCGAGGCGGTGGACGAGGTCACCGCGAGCCACCGCCGGAAGACGGCCGGACCTCACCGGCGACCCGGAGTGCAGCCGGGCATCGTCCGCGACGGGGAGGCCGGGACCGCCGGTGGGCCATCCGCCGCGAGGGCGGCGACCGGGGCCGGTGTGGCAGGCGGGTCGTCAGCCGTCGTCGGTGCGGCAGGGGATCGGTGAGGTGAGGGATCGGTCGTGGGACACGGGTGGGCTAGGAGGTGTTCAGGGCTGCCAGGACGGTTCGGGCGGCTCTGGCCAGTGGGCCGCGGGACGGTTTGGGGAACTGGCCGTTGTCCAGGGCCCTGGCCAGGCGGGGTTCCGGGCGCATGGTGGCCAGCAGGGGGATGTTGACCGCTTCCACCACCTGGGCGGTGGTCAGGCCGCCCGGTGCCGGACCCCGGACGACGGCCTTCAGCCGCACGCCCCGTTCGGCGGTCCGGTCGACCAACGTCTTGGCCGCCATGCACGCCTTCACGTCCGCCGGCACCACCAGCACCGCCAGGTCGGCCCGGTCGAGGGCCGCGCAGCCGGCGGTGGTCAGGTGGCGCGGCACGTCGCACACCACGGTGCCGCCGGCGCGCCTGCCCGCCTCGACCACGGCCGCCACGGCATCCGGCTCCGGGCCCGGACCCGTCCGGCCGCAGGACAGCACGGTCAGGCTGCCCCGGTTCCCCGCACGGCCCGGTAACGCCGAGCGCAGCGCCGAAGCCGGCACCCGGCCGCCCTTCAGCTGCACCGTGGACCACCGCAGGCCCTCCTGCCGCTCGGCGCCCAACGTCAGGTCGAGACCGCCGCCCCACGGGTCGCAGTCGACGAGCAGGCCGTCGCCCCCTGCCGCCAGCACGGCCTGCCCGACCGCCACCGCCAGCACGGACGCCCCGGCACCGCCACGCGCACCCAGGATCGCCAGCACCCGCCCCTCGCCGTCCGGCCGCTCCTCCGACGCGTCCGCCAGCACGGCCCGCAGCCGCTCCTGCTCGGCGGGCAGCTCCAGCACCTGCTCCGCGCCCAACGCCAACGCCCGCCGCCACACCTCGGGACCGGGTGGACCGGCCCCGACCACGTGGACACCCGGTCTGCGCGGGAACCCGGCGCACGCGACGACCGCCTCGAAGTCCAGCACCAGCGCCGCCGCGCCGTGCCAACGCCCGCGCAACGCCGTCGCGTCGACCACGCGCTCCAGCTCGCAGCCCGCGACCGCCGCCGCGTGCAGCACCTCGTCCACCAGCCCCGTGTCCGTCACCAGCGCCACCGGTCGCTTCACGACACCCTCCCGTTCCCGTTGTGGATCTGCGGGTTCCACGGTGGCGGGCGGTGAGGAACGACACAACGACACATGATCAACATGTGGACAACCGGACGGGCTGTGGACAACTCGGAGCGCCGCGGCCCCGGAGAACGGCAGCCGCCACCCGCGACGGGCGAAAGATCAGGGGACGATGCAAGAAGAGGTGCAAGTGCGCGGAGGTCCAGCGCGACCGGTCCGGGAACCGACCCCGGACATGGGACGACCCCCGCCAGGGGGGAGGGACGGGGGTCGTCATTGGTTCAGTCCCGGGGGGTCGGACTGAACCCGTCCGGTCGAGCCGGACCCGTCTACTGTATCCCCACGGGACAGTGTCTTGCGTGTCTTCCGTTAGAGGGAGACCAAATTTCGATGGACCGCACACCTACTTCGTAAAGTGGCGAACCAGTATCGGCGGCTCTCCGGCCCCACCCCGCATAAGCTTGACCGGTGACCGAGCACGCCACCGAAGGCCAGCGGGTCGCCGCGTTCTTCGACCTGGACAAGACCGTCATCGCCAAGTCGAGCACGCTGGCGTTCAGCCGCCCCTTCTTCCAAGAAGGCCTGATCAACCGGCGTGCGGTGCTCAAAAGCGCCTATGCGCAGTTCGTCTTCATGCTGGCCGGCGCGGACGCCGACCAGATGGACCGGATGCGCTCGCACATCACCGCGCTCTGCAACGGCTGGGACGTCGAACAGGTCCGCTCGATCGTCGAGGAGACCCTGCACGACATCGTCGACCCCCTCGTCTACAAGGAGGCCACCCAGCTCATCACCGACCACAAGGGCGAGGGCCACGACGTCGTGGTCGTGTCCGCTTCGGGCGAGGAACTGGTCGCCCCCATCTCCACCATGGTCGGCGCCACGCACAGCGTCGGCACCCGGATGGTCGTCGCACAGGGCCGCTACTCCGGCGAGGTCGACTTCTACTGCGCCGGCGAGAACAAGGCGATCGCCGTCAAGCAGCTCGCCGAGCAGCACGACTACGACCTCAGCCGCTGCTACGCCTACTCCGACTCGATCAGCGACCTGCCGCTGCTGGAGGCCGTCGGCCACCCCACGGCGGTGAACCCGGACCGCGCCCTGCGCCGGGTCGCGATCCAGCGCGGCTGGCCGGTGCTGACGTTCTCCGACCCCGTGTCGCTGCGCGCCCGCATCCCCCGCCCGTCGGGCACCGCGGTCGCCGTGACCGCGATCGGGTTGGGCGCGGCGACGGCCGCCGGCGTGGCCTGGTACGGCCTGCGCAGGCGTCGCCGGAGCTGATTCACCCCGGCGTGCCCCGGTCAGCGGTACCGACCGCCGCGACCGGCGCGGAATCACTGTCACAGAACGCTTTGCACTACGGACGGTCGCTTGACCGGTGCACCCCATCGAGCCCTTGCTGTGACGCCGGACACGCACTACAAAGGAAGTGCGGACCTCGGGTCGGCCAGGGACGAAGCGGAAGAGAAGCGGCGTCCACCCCGACGGAGCTCCGTGCGCGGACTTCGAGACACCCACGCGCAGCACGCCGCGGGAGGCTTGTCGTCTAGGGCCTGCGTACCGGGACGCCGGACGCCGAGGCCAGGTCGGTACGACACGAGTTGCACGCTTGGTAACTCAGAAGCCCGCGCTGACGACGGTGGGGCCCCTCGACCGAGGGGCCCCACCGTCTTTGTGCGCCACTGCTTCCTGCCCCGAAAGCGCGACTCCCCGAACAAATGCCCGAACGGGTGACTCGCCAAACCCCTGGTTCTGTCGGTGCCCCTCCGCACAATGACCACACAGCGCAACCCGTTGACCCACCTCTGTGACGTGGGTAACTTGCCAAACGCACCACGTTGTGGTGGAAGATTCCCAGAGGGGAGGCCGCAGTGCTCCGTCCGCTCGTCGCCGTCGCCGTGGCCGCGGCTTCCGCAGTGACCGTCCCGGCCGCGCACGCCTCCCCGGACCAGGCGCAGCACGTCGCCGCCCTGGTCCGCGGCATGTCGCTGGAGCAGAAGGTCGGCCAGCTGTTCGTCACCTACCTGCACGGCCAGGCGCCGGACGAGGCGCACCCCGGCAACCTCCGCGACTTCGGCGTGGCGACCCCGGCCGAGGTGGTGGCCAGGTTCCAGCCCGGCGGTGTCGTCTACTTCAACAACTCGAGCTACGACAACGTCGACACCCCGCGCCAGATCGCCACCCTCTCCAACGGCCTGCAACGGGCCAGTCGCGTCCCCCTGGCCATCGCCACGGACCAGGAGATGGGCATCGTCACCCGCATCGGCGCGCCCGCCACCCAGTTCCCCGGCAACATGGCCCTCGGCGCGGGCCGCAGCGCGGAGGACGCCGAGCAGGCCGCCCGCATCACCGCCGCCGAGCTGCGCGCCATGGGCATCACGCAGAACTTCGCGCCGGACGCGGACGTCAACTCCAACCCGGCCAACCCCGTCATCGGCGTGCGCTCCTACTCCGGCGACCCGGCGCTGGCGGCCGAGCTGACCGCCGCCCAGGTGCGCGGCTACCAGGGCCGCTTCCTGGCCAAGCACACCGTGAGCGCGACCGCCAAGCACTTCCCCGGCCACGGCGACACCGACCAGGACAGCCACACCACGCTGCCGAAGGTCGACCGCACCGAGGCCGAGTGGGCGGAGGTGGACGCGCCGCCGTTCCGCGCGGCCATCGCCGCGGGCATCGACTCGATCATGACCGCGCACATCCAAATGCCGAAGATCGACCCCTCGGGCGAGCCGGCGACGCTGTCCAAGCCGTCGATCGACCTGCTGCGGAAGAACCTGGGCTACGACGGCGTGGTCATCACCGACTCGCTGGCCATGGCGGGCGTGCGGCAGTTGCACAGCGACGCCGAGATCCCGGTGCTGGCCCTGAAGGCGGGCGTGGACCAGCTGCTCATGCCGGTGGACCTGGAGCTGGCCGTGAACAGCGTCCTCGCGGCGGTGCGCAGCGGCGAGCTGAGCGAGCAGCGCATCGACCGCAGCGTGCTGCGGATCCTGCGGATGAAGTTCCTGCGCGGCATGCTCACCGGCCCGCTCGTGGACGTGGCGAAGGTCGACTCGGCGGTCGGCCCGGCCGAGCACCTCGCCGCCGCCCGGCGGATCACCGACCGCACCATCACCGCCGTGCGCAACGACGCGGGCGTCCTGCCGCTGGCCACCAAGCCCACCGCCGCCCTGGTCACGGGCTGGGGCGAGACGACGACCCGCACGCTGGCGGGCTTCCTCGGCGGCACGGCCCTGCCCACCGGCACCGCGCCGACGCAGGCCCAGGTCACCACCGCGGTGCGAGCCGCGGCCAACGCGGACGTGGTCGTCGTGCTCACCAACGCGCTGTCGCGCCAACCGGCGCAGCAGACCCTCCTGACCAGCCTCCTGGCCACCGGCAAGCCGGTCGTCGCGGTCGCCGTGCAGAACCCGTACGACGTGGCGCACACGACCGCGCCGACGTGGCTGGCGACCTACTCCTACGGCGCGGTGTCGATGGAGGCGCTGACCCGGGTGATCACCGGCGAGGTCACGCCGGTCGGCAAGCTGCCCGTCGAGGTGCCCGGCCCGACGCCCTACCCGTTCGGCCACGGACTGGAGTGGTGACCGCCATGGACCGCAGGCACTTCCTCACCGCCGGCGCGCTCGCCGTGCCCGCGCTCACCGCGTTGGGCGCGGACGACGAGGACCGGCACCACCCGGACCGGCCGCAGGTCGTCAGGACCGGCGCGGAGCAGCTGGCCGAGGACGGCTGGCGGCGGTTCGCGGGCCACCGGATCGGTGTGGTCACCAACCCGACCGGCGTCCTGCGCGACCAGACCCACATCGTCGACTCGATGGTGGCCGCCGGCCTGCGGCCGCAGGCGGCGTTCGGCCCCGAGCACGGCTTCCGCGGCACGGCCCAGGCGGGCGGCTCGGAGGGCGACTACCTCGACCCGCGCACCGGCATCCCGGTCTACGACACCTACGGCGCGAGCGTCGCCAAGATCGCCTCGATGATCACCAAGTCGGGTGTCGACACGCTGGTGTTCGACATCGCCGACATCGGCGCGCGGTTCTACACCTACATCTGGACCATGTACGCGGTCATGCAGGCCGCCGCCGCGACGGGCGCCCGGTTCGTCGTGCTCGACCGGCCGAACCCGGTCGGCGGCACGGCCCGCGGCCCGCAGCTCGACCCGGCCTACGCGACGTTCGTCGGCCGCAAGCCGATCGCGCAGCAGCACGGCATGACGATCGGCGAGCTGGCGCGCCTGTTCGACGGCGAGTTCCTGCCCACCGACGGCGGCCGGGTCAGCAGCCTGGAAGTGGTGGAACTGAAGGGCTGGAAGCGCGACGAGCTGGACTCCGGCCTGCCCTGGGTGCCGCCGAGCCCGAACGTGCCGACGCAGGACACCGCGCTGGTCTACCCGGGCACGTGCCTGTTCGAAGGGCTGGTGTTCTCCGAGGGCCGCGGCACCACCCGCCCGTTCGAGACGATCGGCGCGCCCGGCCTGGACTGGCGGTGGGCCGAGGACCTGAACGCGCTGGACCTGCCCGGCGTCCGGTTCCGCGAGACCTACTTCACGCCCACGTTCAACAAGCACGCCAACAAGCTGTGCGGCGGGGTGACCCTGCACCTCACCGACCCGCACCGGTTCGACGCGCCGCGCACCGCGGTCGCGATGATCGTCACGGCGAGGACCCGCTACCCGGAGGTCTTCGCGTGGCGGCCGGACCTCTACATCGACAAGCTCAGCGGCTCGGACCGGCTGCGCCGCATGGTCGACGCGGGCGCGGGCACCGACGAGGTGGTCGGGGCGTGGGCCGACGAGCTGGCCGCGTTCGACCGCACCCGCCGGCCTTACCTGCGCTACCGGTAGAGGGAGACAGCGATGCGCATCCCCGCCCTGCTGATCGCGGCCACCATGGCCCTGACCGTCACCTCGCCGGCGCACGCGGACCGCCGCGACGCGCGCTTCGACCAGCCGCACGAAGGCTGGGCGAGCAGCGTGCTGCGACCGGGTACCCCGCAGCGCGTGGGACTCGACCCGGCGCCGCTGGACGCCGCACTGGCGCAGATCGAGCGGTACACCGTGCCCGACGCGACCGGCCACCCGCTCTACGCGGGCGCCGTCACGCTGTTCGCGCACGACGGCGTGGTGGTCACGCACCAGCCGACGGGCTGGGCGGTCCGCTACGCCGACGCCGCCGGCACCGAGCTGCCCGAGGCGCAGCGGGTGCCGATGGCCCAGGACACGATCTTCGACCTGGCTTCGATCTCGAAGCTGTTCACCTCGATCGTGGTGATGCGGCAGCACGAGCTGGGCCGCTTCGGCCTGGACGACCCGGTCGCGCGCCACCTGCCCGCGTTCGGCGTGAACGGCAAGGAGTCGATCACCGTCCGGCAGCTGCTGACCCACACGTCGGGCCTGGTCGCGTGGCTCCCGCTGTGGTCGCAGTACCCGGACGTCCCGTCCCGGCTCAAGGCCGTGATGGAGACGACGCCCCGCAGCGCGCCCGGCACCACCTACCTGTACTCGGACCTGAACCTGATCACGCTCGGCGTGCTGGCCGAGAAGTGGTCGGGCAAGAAGCTGGACGAGCTGGTCCGCGACGACATCACCGACCCGCTGGGCCTGGTGGACACCGGCTACAACCCGCCGGCGGCCAAGCTGGACCGCGTCGCGGCGACCGAGTACCAGGCGGGCCGGGGCATCATCCGCGGCAGCGTGCACGACGAGAACGCCTGGTCGCTGGGCGGCGTCGCGGGCCACGCGGGCGTGTTCTCCACCGCGCGGGAACTGGCCGTGCTCGGCCAGGCGATCCTCAACGGCGGCGGGTACGCGGGCGGCCGGATCCTGCGCGAGGAGACGGTCGAGCTGATGCTCACCGACTTCAACCAGGGCTTCCCGGGCAACTCGCACGGCCTGGGCTTCGAGCTGGACCAGCGCTGGTACATGGGCGCGCTGACCTCGCCCCGGGCCGCCGGGCACACCGGCTACACGGGCACCACGCTCGTGCTGGACCCGTTGTCGCGGTCGATCGCGATCCTGCTGACCAACCGCGTGCACCCGAGCCGGAACTGGGGCTCGATCAACCCGGCCCGGCGGGTGGCGGCCAACGGCCTGGCGCAGGCGCTGGCGGTGCGGCCCCGGCACGGCACGGCGTGGACCCCGGAGGCGGACGGCGGCACGCTGACCACGCGTGACCTGCCGCGACGCGGTGAGCGGCAGCAGCTGTCGTTCCGGGCGTTCGTGGACCTGGACCCGGGCGACCGGGTCGTGGTCGAGGCGACCGACGACGGGTCGACGTGGCGCGAGGTGCACGTGCTGGCCGGGTACGGGCAGCGGCGGTGGCAGAAGGTCGAGCTGGACCTGGCGTCGGCGACGAAGGTCCGCTGGCGGTACGCCCAGGGCACCGGCTACGGCGGTCGGGGCGTGTACGTGGACGCCGTACGCGTAATCGACGGGCGTGGTGTGGCACTCGACGCGGAACGCGAGCCGGCCGGCTTGCACCCCGAAGGGTGGCGGGCCGCGGACCGTTAGTGACATCCGAGCCGTCCGATCCCGCCAAGAGGTGTGTTTGGGTCACGGTTGGGGTGAGTTACCCCAACCCTGCGTTGACCATCGTTGGAGCGGTTAGTAAGTTTCCCACGTGTCCACCGAAAGTACCGCCGACTCCAGTCCCCTGGTCAAGATCCGCTCCCTCCTGCCGGGCCTGGCCCGCGCCGAGCAGCGGGTCGCCAAGGTCGTGCTGGACAACCCGGCGACCGTCGCCCACCGCAGCATCACCGAGGTCGCCGAGGCCGCCGGCACCAGCGAGACCACGGTGACCCGGTTCTGCAAGGCCATCGGCGTCGGCGGGTACCCGGAGCTGCGCATAGCGCTGGCCGCCGACACGGCCCGCACGTCCATGCGCACCGACCGGGACCTCGGCGGCGACATCGGCCCCGGCGACGACCTGCGCCAGGTGGTCGGCAAGGTGGCGTTCGCCGACGCGCGGGCGGTCGAGGAGACCGCCGAGCAGCTGAACGTGGAGACGCTCGAAGCGGTGGTCGAGGCGGTCGCCGGCGCGGGCCGGGTGGACGTCTACGGGTTCGGGGCGAGCGCGTTCGTGGCGTTCGACCTCCAGCAGAAGCTGCACCGGATCGGGCGGACCTGCTTCGCCTGGAACGACACGCACATCGCGCTCACGTCGGCCGCCGTGCTCACCGGCGCGGACGTGGCGGTCGGGATATCGCACACCGGCTCCACCTCCGAGACCGTCGAGGCGCTGCGGGTGGCCAAGGAGCACGGCGCGACCACGGTGGCGCTGACGAACTTCCCGCGATCCCCGATCAGCGAGGTCGCCGACCACGTGCTGACCACGGCGGCGCGCGAGACCACGTTCCGCTCGGGCGCGATGGCCAGCCGCATCGCCCAGCTCACCGTCATCGACTGCCTGTTCATCGGGGTCGCGCAACGGCACGTGGACAGCGCCAAGACCGCGCTGGAGGCGACGTACGACGCGGTGTCGGGCCACCGCCTCGGCGCCCGACCGGACGGCAGGCGGCGCCGGGAGTCCGGTAAATGACGCCGCCCCGGGACGGTGTCGCGGTCCGCGTGGACTCCCCCACCGAAGCCAGGAACCCGCGGACGCAGGACATCGACCGGCTCTCCACGCTGGACGTGCTGCGCCTGATCAACACCGAGGACCACCTGGTCCCCGACGCGGTGGCCGCGGTGCTGCCCGAGCTGGCCCGTGCCGCGGACCTCGCCGTGAGCGCGCTGCGCTCCGGCGGGCGCGTGCACTACGTCGGCGCGGGCACGTCGGGCCGGCTCGCCACGCTCGACGCCGCCGAGCTGGTGCCGACGTTCAACGCGCCGCCGGACTGGTTCCTCGCCCACCACGCCGGCGGCCGGGACGCCCTGGTCAACGCCGTGGAGGACGTGGAGGACCAGGCGTCCGACGGTGCCGCCGAGATCCGCGCGCACGCGGCCGCGGGCGACCTGGTCGTCGGCGTCACGGCGTCGGGCCGCACGCCGTTCGTGGTGGCCGCGTTGGAGGAAGCCCGCGCGCTGGGCGCGCGCACCGTGCTGGTGTCGAACAACCCGACCGCGCCCGCCCCGGTCGACGTGGACGTGCTGATCGCGGTCGACACCGGCCCGGAGGCGATCGCCGGGTCCACCCGGATGAAGGCGGGCACGTCGCAGAAGCTGGTGCTCACGTCGTTCTCGACCGCGGTGATGGTCCGGCTCGGCCGCACGTACTCGAACCTGATGGTGTCGATGCGCGCCACCAACGCCAAGCTGCGCGGCCGCACGGTGCGCATCCTGCGCGAGGCGACCGGCCTGGGCGAGCAGGAGTGCACGACGGCGCTGGCCGACTCGGGCGGCGACCTGAAGGTCGCGCTGGTGCACCTGCTGTCCGGCGCACCCGCCGCGCTCGCCGCGGAGGCCTTGGAACGCACCGAGGGGCACGTCCGCATGGCGCTCAGCCAGCTTGCACCGGGCGCCACGGGATAGGCGTCGAGAGCACCATCGCGCTGGACGTCTCGCCGTAGCCGCCCAGCCGCACCAGCAACCGCTCCAACTCGCTGATCGACGTGGTCACGACCTTGACCACCGAGCAGATGTCACCGGTCAGCCGCACCACCTCCACCACCTCGGGGCAGTCGTCGAGCAGCTCCGGGTGCACCGTGATGCACCGCGGGCCGTAGCACTTCATCCGCACCAGGGCGATCACCGGACGTCCCACCGCCGTCGGGTCCACCGTGGCGCGGTAGCCCGTGATGACGCCCGCGTTCTCCAGCCTGCGCACGCGTTGCGCGACGGTCGGCGGCGACACGTGCACACGTCGTGCCAGCTCGTTGTACGACAGCCGCGCGTCCTCCTGGAGGGCCTCCAGCAAGGCCCAGTCCACGCTGTCCAGCTCGATGCTCACGAACCCAAAGCTACTCCGGTCGACGCCTTTCGATCGTGAGAACTTCGCCGCCGATCAGCACCCGCTGCCCATTCAACTACGCCGAACGCGCGGTCATCATGGAAACATGACTTGCCCGGTCTCATCACCCAAACTCGACTTCGGCGGCACGACGCCCTACGAGGACTACGTGCACGCCTCCGTGCTGCACTCGCTGCAGCAGCAGTGGTCCAAGGACCCGCGTGAGATGTCGTTCCTGGTGATCACGCAGGTCATGGAGCTGTACTTCGGTCTGCTGTGCTTCGAGTGGCGGCAGGCCAAGGCCGAGCTGCGCGCCGACGACCTGCGTGCCGCGGTCCGCACCCTGCGCCGCAGCGACCTGCACATGCAGGCGCTCAACGCGGCGTGGCGACCGATCGCCCGGATGACGCCCGCCGAGTTCAACTCGTTCCGCGACGCCCTCGGCGAGGGCTCCGGCTTCCAGTCCGGCCGGTACCGCGAGGTGGAGTTCCTGCTCGGCGAGAAGTCGCGGTCGATGCTCGTGCCGCACCGCGCCGTGCCGGAGCAGCACGACGCGCTGGAGCGGTTGCTGAACGAGCCGAGCCTGTACGACGACGTGCTCGCCGCGCTGCACCGCCAGGGCCTGCCGATCCCGGCGGAGGTGCTCGACCGCGACGTCAGCGGGCCGTACGAGCCGAACGCCGAGGTGGAGGCCGTGTGGGCGGACATCTACCGCGGCGGGTCGCGTGACCTGCTGGAACTGGGCGAGGCGTTGACCGACATCGCCGAGGAGTTCGCCCGCTGGCGCTACGACCACCTGCTGGCCACCCGCCGTTCGATGGGCGCGAAAACCGGAACCGGTGGCTCCGCGGGGGTTGCGTGGTTGGAGAAGCGCACGCAACGCTCCGTCTTCCCCGAACTGTGGACGGCCAGGAGCTACGTATGAACGACCGGTTGGCGCACATCCGCGACCTGTTCGACCTCGACGACGACGTGGTGTACCTGGACGGGAACTCCCTGGGCGCACCGCCGAAGGCCGTCGCCGAACGCGTGCGGCACGTCGTGCGGGAGCAGTGGGGCCGACGGCTCATCCGCAGCTGGTCGGAGGGCTGGTGGGAGGCGCCGGAACGGGTCGGCAACCGGATCGGCCGGCTGATCGGGGCGAAGCCCGGGCAGGTCGTGGTCGGGGACTCGACCAGCGTGAACCTGTTCAAGGCGTTGATGGCGGCGGTGCGCAACACCGACCGCATGGAGATCGTCGTGGACGAGGGGACGTTCCCGACCGACGGGTACATCGCCCGGTCGGTGGCGGAGCTGACGGGCCTGGCGCTGCGGCCCGCGCCGCCGGAGGAGCTGGACCTGCGGGACACGACGGCGGTCGTGCTGCTCAACCACGTCGACTACCGCACCGGCCGGCTGCTGGACATGGCGAAGCTGACCGAGCAGGCGCACGCGGTGGGCGCGAAGGTCGTCTGGGACCTGTGCCACAGCGCGGGCGTGCTGCCGATCGAGCTGGACGCGGTGAACGTCGACCTGGCCGTAGGGTGCACGTACAAGTTCCTCAACGGGGGGCCGGGGTCGCCCGCGTTCCTCTACGTGCCGAAGCACGCGCAGGCGACGTTCGACCAGCCGTTGACGGGGTGGACGGGCCACGAGGTGCCGTTCGCGATGTCGCCGGAGTACACGCCGGACCCGGGCGTCTCCCGGGCGCGGGTGGGCACGCCGGACATCATCTCGATGCTCGCGCTGGACGCCGCCCTGGACGTCTGGGACCAGGTGGACCTCGCCGACGTGCGGGCGAAGGGCCTGGCCCTGACCGCCCACTTCCGGTCGCTGGTCGAGGACCTGCCGGGCGTCGAGGTCATCACCCCGGCCGACGAGTGGCGCGGCCACCAGGTCACCCTCCGCCACCCGGAGGCGTCGCGGATCATGGACGAGCTGATCGAGCGCAACGTCATCGGCGACCACCGCCCACCGGACCTGCTGCGCTTCGGCTTCGCCCCGCTCTACAACACCTTCACCGACGCCGACCGCGCCGCCACGACCCTGAAAGAACTCCTCTGACCCGCGTGTCGAACCCCCGGGTCCCGCGTGTCGAACGCTCAAGACCCGAGAGTCGAACCTCCAGGACCCCCGAGTTCAACACTCAGGACGGCCCTCGCCGTTCCGAACGTTGAATTCGGGGGTCCTGAACGTAGGACACGGTGGACTCGAAGGTTCGACACTCGGGACCTGGGCGTTCGACTCACGCGCGGGGGTCAGGAAGCGGCGGCGTCGGCGATGCTCCGCGCTTCGCGGGAGCCGGCTTCGAGGGCTTCGCAGCAGAACAGCAGCCAGCGGGTGATGCCCTCGGGGTCGCCGGTGGAGAAGCCGTGCAGGGCGGCGGCGTAGTCGTTCTGGCGGCGCAGGCAGAAGACCTCCGGCACGCCCAGCGACTTGGGGTCCAGGCCGGTGGCGATGGACGCCAGCCGGGACGCCGCACGCGCCACCACGCCGTTGGCCGTGTCGAACGGGGCCAGCGACATCAGCTCGCCGTGCACCACCGCCACCAGCAGCGGACCCGGCGCGGACGTGCCGCCCGTGACGAGCTGCGCCAGCAGGTCCAACCGCGACGACACGCCCGGAGCGGACCGGGGCCGGCCCAGCTCGCCGCCCAGGTCCGCGCCCGCCAGCACGTGCAAGCGCGCCAACGCCTGCAACGGCGCCCGCTGCCACGTCGGGAACACCACGCCCAACGACTCGGCCACCCGCAGCGCGCCCGCCAGCACCGGGTCGCTGACGGTCCCGTCCGTCGGGATGGCGGTCGGCCCGCCGTCCAACGCCGCCGACGCACGGGCGGCGCGCACGGACGCCTCGGCCGCGGTGGTCGCCCAGCCGCGCAGGTTCACCCGGTGCCGGTGCACCTGGAACACGGCGTCACGCGCCGCGGCGACGGCGTCGGCCACACCGGGCAGGTCCAGCAGCGGGGCAAGCGGATCGGTCACGCCGCAGCACACTACCCGCCGGTAAGTGGTCATCTGAAATGGATCGAAAATGGCTATGCAAAGTAGCCACTCACCGATTTATCGTCGAAGCATGAACTGGTACGACCGCCCCGTGCTCACCGGCGACCACGTCCGCCTCGAACCGCTGTCCCCCGACCACGCCGAGGGCCTGCACGAGGCGGGCAAGGACCCGGAGGTGTGGCGGTGGCTGAGCTCCCACCAGCCGGCCACGGTGGACGAGACCCGCGCGTACATCGAGCGCAGCCTGGCCGACCCCACGCGGCTGGCCTGGGCGCAGATCGACCCGCGGACCAACGAGGTCGCCGGCACCACGTCGTACTACGAGATCGACCCGGCGAACCGGGGCCTCTACATCGGCCACACCTGGATCGGCACGCGCTGGCAGCGCACCGCCCTCAACACCAACGCCAAGTACCTGCTCCTGCACCGCGCGTTCGAGGACCTCGGGGCGCTGCGCGTCGGCTGGCACACCGACCTGCGCAACGAGCGCTCGCAGCAGGCGATCGAACGGCTGGGCGCGACCCGCGAGGGCGTGCTTCGGGTGCACCGCATCCGACCGGACGGCACGCTGCGCGACACGGTGGTGTACTCGATGACCGCGGACGAGTGGCCGGACCTGAAGGCCAAGCTCACGACGTGACGCGAGTCACCCCGCGTGCCGCTGGTCGCAGCCTAGGTGTCGTTCGGCTCAATCGCGGTGGTCACGGGGCTCGGACCGGGTTACACAGTTACCCACGCGTTTCGAACTCGGCCGAAATTGGTCTGAACCTTTTGGGTGCGCAGTGAGCTGAATCGCACTACGGTCAGTGCGCACCCCCACGGATTCAGGAGGTCCGCCCACCATGACAGAGCCGCAAGCCGCCCTGGACAACCTGTTGACGGAGAACAGGACGTTCCCGCCCAGCGAGGAGTTCGCCGCGCAGGCCAACGCCACCGCCGCGCTGTACGAGGAGGCGGACGCCGACCGCGAGGCGTTCTGGGCGGCGCAGGCCGAGCGGCTGTCCTGGGACACCAAGTGGGACCGGGTCCTCGACTGGTCGAACGCCCCGTTCGCGAAGTGGTTCGTCGGCGGCAAGCTCAACGTCGCCTACAACTGCGTCGACCGGCACGTCGAGTCCGGCCACGGCGACCAGGTCGCGATCCACTGGGAGGGCGAGCCCGGCGACAGCCGCGCCATCACCTACGCCGACCTGCAGCGCGAGGTCTCCAAGGCCGCGAACGCGCTGATCGAGCTGGGTGTCGGCGCGGAGGACCGGGTCGCCATCTACATGCCGATGGTCCCCGAGGCCATCTTCGCCATGCTCGCCTGCGCGCGGCTCGGCGCGATGCACAGCGTGGTGTTCGGCGGCTTCTCCGCCGAGGCCCTGCGCACCCGCATCGAGGACTCGCGGGCCAAGCTCGTGATCACCACCGACGGCCAGTACCGGCGCGGCAACCCGGCGGCGCTCAAGCCCGCCGTGGACGAGGCCGTCGCCAACGCCGGGAGCGTCGAGCACGTGCTGGTGGTCAAGCGGACGAACACCGACGTCGAGTGGACCGAGGGCCGCGACGTCTGGTGGCACGACGTGGTGGACCGCCAGTCCGACCGGCACACGCCGGAGGCGTTCGACTCCGAGCACCCGCTGTTCATCCTCTACACGTCGGGCACCACGGGCCGCCCCAAGGGCATCCTGCACACGTCCGGCGGCTACCTGACCCAGGCGTCGTACACGCACCACAACGTGTTCGACCTCAAGCCGGACACCGACGTGTACTGGTGCACCGCCGACATCGGCTGGGTGACCGGGCACAGCTACATCGTGTACGGCCCGCTGTCCAACCGGGTCACGCAGGTCGTCTACGAGGGCACGCCCAACACCCCGCACGAGGGCCGGCACTGGGAGATCGTGCAGAAGTACGGCGTGTCGATCTACTACACCGCGCCGACGCTGATCCGCACGTTCATGAAGTGGGGCGCCGACATCCCCGCGAAGTACGACCTGTCCAGCCTGCGCGTGCTGGGCAGCGTCGGCGAGCCCATCAACCCGGAGGCGTGGATCTGGTACCGGGAGACCATCGGCGCGGGCAAGACGCCCGTCGTGGACACCTGGTGGCAGACCGAGACCGGCGCGATCATGATCTCGCCGCTGCCCGGCGCGACGTCCACCAAGCCCGGTTCGGCGCAGCGCCCGCTGCCCGGCATCGGCGCGAAGGTCGTGGACGACCAGGGCAACGAGGTGCCGCACGGTGGCGGCGGCTACCTGGTGCTCGACCAGCCGTGGCCGGGCATGCTGCGCGGCATCTGGGGCGACGACGAGCGCTACCGCGACACGTACTGGTCGCGGTTCGCCGAGCAGGGCTACTACTTCGCCGGTGACGGCGCGAAGTACGACGCCGACGGCGACATCTGGCTGCTGGGCCGGGTGGACGACGTGATGAACGTGTCCGGGCACCGCATCTCCACCACCGAGGTCGAGTCCGCGCTGGTCTCGCACCCGACGGTGGCCGAGGCTGCGGTGGTCGGCGCGACCGACCCGACCACGGGCCAGGGCATCGTGGCGTTCGTGATCCTGCGCGGCGGCGTGGCCGAGGGCTCGGACGGCGCGGAGGCGATCAAGGCGCTGCGCGACCACGTGGCCAAGGAGATCGGCCCGATCGCGAAGCCGCGGCAGATCATGGTCGTGCCGGAGCTGCCGAAGACCCGCTCGGGCAAGATCATGCGCCGCCTGCTGCGCGACGTGGCGGAGAACCGGCAGGTCGGCGACGTGACCACGCTCGCGGACTCGTCGGTGATGGACCTCATCTCCAACGGCCTGAAGTCGGGCGCGTCCGAAGACTGAGATTCCCACCCGGAGGGGCTCGCCGTTCGTCGGCGGGCCCTTCCGTGGGTTAGGGTCGTTCCCGGTGAGCCGGGAAGCCTGGTCGGCACGAGGATGAGTCGTTGCCGAACCACCGGAGTGGATCTTGATCAGCAAGCGTGGCGCCGCCGTCGAGTTCGCGCGTTACCTGCGCACCGAGACCGTCGGCGGGATGATCCTCCTGGCCGCCACCGCCGTCGCGCTGGTGTGGGCCAACTCGCCGTTCTCCGGTGCCTACACCGCCGTGCGGGACTTCCACCTCGGCCCGGAGTCGTTGCACCTGAGCCTGAGCGTCGGCGACTGGGCCAAGGACGGGCTGCTCGCGATCTTCTTCTTCGTCGCCGGTCTGGAGCTCAAGCGCGAGCTGGTCGTCGGTGAGCTGAACGACTTCAAGGCGGCGATCCTGCCGGTGGTGGCCGCGGTCGGCGGCATGGTCGTGCCCGCGGCGATCGCGCTGGGCGTCGGCTGGGGCGAGCCGGGGGTCGAGCGGGCGTGGGCGATCCCGGTGGCCACGGACATCGCGTTCGCGCTGGGCGTGCTGGCGGTCACCGCGTCGGGGCTGCCGAACAGCCTGCGGCTGTTCCTGCTGAGCCTGGCCGTGGTGGACGACCTGGGCGCGATCGTGCTGATCGCGGTGCTGTTCACCGCGTCGTTCGACCTGGTCGCGGCGGCGGCGGCCGTCGCGCTGCTGGCGCTGTACGCGTTCCTCCAGCACAAGCGGGTGACCACGCCGTGGTTGTACGTGCCGATCGCGGTGGGCACGTGGGTCGCCGTGCACGCGGCGGGCGTGCACGCCACGATCGCGGGCGTGGCGCTGGCGCTGCTGACCCGGGTGCGCAAGGACCGCTACGAGCACGAAGCGCCGGCGCTGCGGCTCGAACACCGGTTGCAGCCGTGGTCGGCGGCCGTGGCGGTGCCGGTGTTCGCGTTGTTCGCGGCCGGCGTGCCGGTGAACGGCGAGGCGCTGGGTTCGCTGTTCACCGACCGGTTGGCGCTGGGCGTGATGCTGGGCCTGGTGGTGGGCAAGGTGGTCGGGATCGTGGGCGCGTCGGCGTTGGCGGTGCTGTTCAAGGCCGCGCGGTGGCCCAGCGGCGCGGGGCCGCGGGACATCGTCGCGGTGGCCATGCTGGGCGGCGTCGGGTTCACCGTGAGCCTGCTGATCGCCGACCTCGCGCTGGAGGGAGCGGCCGCCGAGCAGGCCAAGGCGGCGGTGCTGCTGGCCTCGCTGGCGGCGTCGTCGCTCGCCGCGGTCCTGTTGGTCCGGCGCAGTCGGGCGCACCGACTCGGCGACGAAGACGAGTGAACCGGAGCGGATCAGCCGGTCGAGCGGCCCCGGTGCGGCGTGCATGGCACGATGAGCCGGTGACCAGCGCTCGGGAGAACACCAACGGCAGCGGACTGCCACCTGTTCCGTCGATCCCGTTGACCGCGGAGAGCGCGGCGAAGATCGCGGAGGAAACGTCCATCGGCGGCCTGGTGCGCGACGCCACGGCCCACCTGTCCACGTTGGTCAGGGCGGAGGTCGAGCTCGCCAAGTCGGAGGTCGCGGGCGAGGTCAAGAAGGGGCTCAAGGGCAGCGTCTACTTCATCGTCGCGCTGACGGTGCTGCTGTTCAGCTCGTTCTTCTTTTTCTTCTTCGGCGCCGAGCTGCTCGACGTGTGGCTGCCCCGCTGGTCGGCGTTCCTCATCGTGTTCGGGCTGATGCTCCTGACCGCGGTGCTGTTCGCGCTGCTGGGCTACCGGAAGGTGAAGAAGCTGCGCGCGCCGCAGCGGACCATCGACTCGGCCAGGGACACCGTCGCGGCACTCCGACACCGCGGCGAAGGACACTGAGCCGCGCCGTGCGGCTGCCACCGGACCCGTCGACCGCCCGGGTGCCCGGCCCGTGGGCGCACCGCGACGTGTCCGCGAACGGCATCCGCCTGCACGTCGCCGAACTCGGCGAGGGCCCGCTCGTGCTGCTGCTGCACGGTTTCCCGGAGTTCTGGTGGACGTGGCGGCACCAGCTCGTCACGATCGCCGAGGCGGGCTACCGGGCCGTGGCCGTGGACCTGCGCGGCTACGGCGACTCGGACAAGCCGCCGCGCGGCTACGACGGCTTCACGCTCGCGGGTGACGTCGCGGGGCTGGTCAAGGCCCTGGGCGAACCGCGGGCGCACCTCGTCGGCCACGCGTGGGGCGGCATGCTGGCGTGGACGGTCGCCGCCATGCACTCGCGCCTGGTCTACTCGGTGACGGCGGTCGCCGCGCCGCACCCGCTGGCGCTGCGCCGCGCGATCCGCCGCCACCCGCGCCACCAGGGCCGGGCCAGCGCGCACCTGTTCCGCTCCCAGCTCCCGGTCTACCCGGAGCGGTGGCTGACCCGCGACCGGGGCGCGGCCGTCGCCGGGATGCTGCACGCGTGGGGCGGTCCGAAGTGGAGGGTGTCGCCGGAGTTCGACGAGGTGGTGCGCCGCAACCGGGAGGCGTTCCTGGTGCCCGGCGTCGCGCACAGCTCGATGGAGTACCACCGCTGGGCCGTGCGGTCGCAACTGCGCGGTGACGGCCGCCGCTTCGCCGAAGCCGTGGACCGCACGCTCGACGTCCCGGTCCTGCAACTGCACGGCGCGCTCGACCCGGTCGTGCTGGAGTCGACCGCGGCGGACTCGACGATGTGGACCGGGGCCCGCTCGGCCTACCGCGTGCTGCCGGAACTGGGCCACTTCCCGCACCAGGAGGCCCCGAACACGACGAGCCGGCTGATCACCGACTTCCTGGCCAAGGTCTGACCACGCCGGTTGCGGCGGCGCCGCAGGGTATCCCTGTTCGGGGCAGGCTCGGCCCGGCGATCGGCGCGACCATGGTCGGGTGACCAGGACAGCGGCGAACGACCTCGGGGGATTCCTGCGCAGCCGGCGCGAGCGCCTGACGCCGGCCGCGGCGGGCATCGGGTCCGGCACCACCCGCCGGCGGGTACCCGGGCTGCGCAGGGAGGAACTGGCCGAGCTCGCCGGCGTCAGCGTCGGCTACTACACGCGGCTCGAACAGGGCGTCAGCGGCAGCGCTTCCGCCGCTGTCGTCGACGCGCTGGCCGCCGCGTTGCGACTCGACCCGGCCGAGCACGAGCACCTGCGGCTCCTCGCCGCGCCACGGCGACCGACCCGTCCCCGGGCCCGCCGCGGCGAGCTGAGGCCGTCGGTCCGCGACCTGCTCGCCGCCCTCCCCGCGACGCCCGCGATCGTGATCGACCACCGCGCCGACGTCCTCGCCTGGAACCGCCTCGGTCACGCCCTCCTGGCCTCTCACGTCGACTTCCACGGCCCGGACGCGCGGACCCGGCCGAACATCGCCCGGATGCTGTTCCTCGACCCGCACCACCGCGCGCTGTACCGCGACTGGCCGGCCAAGGCCCAGGTCACCGTCGCCGCGCTGCACCACGCGGTCGCGCGGCACCCGGCCGATCCCCTGCTGGCGCAGGTCGTGGGCCGACTCGCCGTCGACAGCCCGGAGTTCGCGCGGATGTGGGCGCGGCGTCCGGTCCGGACCTGCTCGTACTACGTGCGCGAGCTCGACCACCCCGTGGTCGGGCGGGTGACCCTGGCGAACGAGACGGTCACCCTGCCCGACGACGACCACCGGATCGGGCTGTTCTACGCGCGTCCCGGCACCCCTGACGCCGACGCGCTCACCTTGCTGGCACACGGGGAGAACGCGCGATGAGGATCATCGTCGTCGGTGGCGGCGGCACCATCGGACGACGGTTGGTGCCCGCACTGCGCTCACGGGGCCACGACGTCGTCGTGGCCGCACGCACCTCGGGCGACGTCCACGTCGACCTGACCTCACCGGCGACGGTCGAGGCCCTGTACCGGGAGGTCGGGCCGGTCGACGGCGTCGTGAGCGTCGCGGCCCACGGCGCGCTCGACGAGTTCGGCACGCTGACGTCGGACGCGCTGCGCGAGAACATGCGGGCCAAGTTCTTCGGGCAGGTCGACCTGGTCCTCACCGGTCAGCACCACTGCGCCGACGGCGCGTCGTTCACCCTGACGTCCGGCATCTTCGCCGACCGGCCGTGGCCGCACGTCACCGGCGGTGGCGTGATCAGCGGCGCCCTGCACAGCTTCACCCGGTCGGCGGCGGTCGAGCTGCCTCGCGGCATGCGGATCAACGTGGTGAGCCCCACCCTCGTCGGCGACTCCGTCGACGCCTTCGGCGAGCACTTCCCCGGCCTGCGCCCGGTGCCGATGGGCGAACTCGTGGACCACTACCTGCGCTGCGTCGAGGGCACGGGCACCGGGCAGGTCATCCGCGCGTACCGCTGACCGCGTCACGACGCGCAGGTCTGGGTGGACGCCCGGCGCACCATCGTCGGCGCCTTCGCCACTTCCGCCGCGACCTCGTCGGCCGTCAGCACGAACCCGGTCTCCTGGTCGTCCACGGCCGCGCCGAACACCACGCCCATCACCCGGCCCTGCGGGTCGACCAACGGCCCGCCGGAGTTGCCGCTGCGCACCTTCGCCCGGACCGTGTACACGTCCCGCGTCACGGTCTGCGCGTCGTAGATGTCCGGTCCCCGCAGCATCCTGATCCGCTCGCGCACCCGCGCCTCGGACGCCGTGTACGGCCCGTCCAGCGGGTAGCCGAGCACGATCCCGTCCTCGCCCGGCGCGATCTCGTCGGTGCGGAACTCCAGCGGCGTGGCCTCCAGGTCCGGCACGGCCAGGATCGCGATGTCGGTCTGCGCGTCGTAGTGCACGACCGTGGCGTCGAACTCGCCGACGCCGACCTCCACCGTCACGTCCGTCGTGCCGGCGACCACGTGCGCGTTCGTCATGATCCGTTCCGGTGCGATGACGAAACCCGTGCCCTCCAACGCCCGTGAGCACGACGGCGCGCGCCCGCGCACCTTCAGCACGCTGGGTTCCAGCTTGCGCACGACCGGGTTGGCGCTCAGCGCCGGGTCCGGCGGGCCGACCTCCCGCAGCGGGGTCCGGTCGAACGGGTTCATCGCGGCCGGGAAGCCGGACACGTCGAACAGGTTCTGCAGGTCGTCGGCCAGCGTCCGGGCGGCGGGCGGCATGGTGTCGTCGACGGTGGACAGGATCACCGACTGGTTGAGCGTCTTCGCCAGCGCCGGCAGGCCCGCGACCATGGTCAGCGGCAGCGCGATCATCCACGCCACCACGAACACCACCGCGCTCTGCACGATCGCGCCCAGCGCGTTGTCCACGCCCCGCAGCGGGGTCGAGTTGACCTTGGGCTTGATGCCGCGGCCGATGTAGACGCCCAGCGTCTCGCCCAGCGCCACCAGCAGCACCACGATGCCGACCGCGAACACGACCTTGGTCACCACGTTGTCGAACTGGCTGACGACCAGCGGCGCGAGCTGCGTGCCCAGCACCAGGCCGATGAGCACCCCGACGAACGCGGGCAGCGCCACGACCATGCCCTGCCGGGCACCGGAGACCGCGGCGAAGGCGGCCAGCGCCAGCACGAGCAGGTCGACCCAGTTCACTCAGACCTCCACCGCTCGCAGGGCCAGGTCGAGGTCCCGCACGTCCGAGGTGTCCCACGGCCTGGCCCACCCGCCCAGGGTGAGCAGGCCGTCCAGCAGGCCGGCCGTGAAGCCCCACACCAGCATGCCGGGCGCGGAGAACGCGGGCCCGACGTAGCCGGACGGGTGGCTCACCCGGAACCGGTTCGCCGGGTCGGACAGGTGCGCGATCGGCACCCGCGCCACGGCGGCGGTCTCGGCCGGGTCCACCGGCGCGACCGGCGACGGCGCGTCCCAGTGCGCCAGCACCGGCGTGACGACGAACCCGGACACCGGCACGTACAGCTGCGGCAGCGTGACGACCGGTCGCACGCCCTCGCGCAGCACACCGGTCTCCTCGAACGCCTCGCGCAGCGCCGTGTCGACCGGCCCGTCGTCGGTCGGGTCGGCCGCGCCGCCGGGGAACGCGACCTGGCCGGGGTGCGAGCCGAGCGTGTCGGCGCGCCGCAGCAGCAGCACGTCCGGCCCGTCGTGGCCTTCGCCGAACAGCATCAGCACGGCCGCGGGACGTCCGCTGCCGTCGGGCGGCGGCTTGATCCGGGTGAACGCGCGGGCGTCGATCCCCGCGGTGGCCTCGACCAGCCCGCCCATCCACGCCGGGACGTCGTCCGGAGTGACCAGGGCCGTCATCCGACCACCTCGCGCACCTGCTCGACCGACTTGAACACGACGGGATCGGTGACCTGGGTCAGCGAGCCGTCCGCACCGACGACGTAGCTCAGGGGCAGCGTCCGGGGCGCCCGGGCGGCCCGGCGCACCCCGTCGGCCGGGTCCGCGACCGCCGGCAGGCGCACGCCGAGTTTCGCCAGCAGCTCCAGGCCGTCCGCCTCCTCGCTCTCCACCAGCACCGCCACCACCGGGACCGCACCGGGCTCCCGCGCGTAGGCGTCGAGGACCCTGAGCTCCTCCTGGCAGGGAACGCACCAGGTGGCCCAGAAGTTCACCACAGCCGGGCCCGAGGCGGTGGACGCCACGTCGACCGGACGACCGTCGCCCAGGCACGTCACCGTGACGCCGCGCAGCGGCTGCGGTCCCGGCGCGTCCGGCGAGCCCGGGGGGCACGGCCGCAACGCCGCCTTGCCGCGTGCCGCGTCGAGGTCCACGGTGGGCGCGGTCCGGGTCGGGATCGCACCCGGCTCGGCCGGATCGGGTGAGCGGGGCCACAACGCGACGACAGCCGCCACCGCCACCACCAGGACGACGACGGCCCACCGCGCTCCCGCGCTCACGCCAGCTTCTCCCCCGCCCGCACGCGTTCGGCGAGCTCGATCAGGTGCGGTGCCTCGTCACCCTTGACCAGCTTCTGCGCCTTGACCGGGTCGACCTGGCCGATGCCGTAGGACGGGCACAGCGGTGCCAGCAGGCACGCGCCGCACGCGGGGGTGCGGGCGTGGCACACGCGGCGGCCGTGGAAGATCGTGCGGTGGGAGAGCAAGGTCCACTCCTTGCGCTCGACCAGCGCGCCGATCGCGTGCTCGACCTTGACCGGGTCCTCCTCCCGCGTCCAGCCCCAGCGGCGGACCAGCCGGCCGAAGTGGGTGTCGACCGTGATCCCGGGCACACCGAAAGCGTCACCCAGCACCACGTTCGCGGTCTTGCGCCCCACACCGGGCAGCGTGACGAGGTCTTCCAGCCGGCCGGGGACCTCGCCGCCGAACCGCTCCACCAGGGCGGAACCCAGCCCGATCAACGAGGTCGCCTTGTTGCGGTAGAAGCCGGTCGGCCTGATCAGCTCCTCGAGCTCGGCTCGGTCGGCGGAGGCGTAGTCGGCCGCCGCGCGGTACCGCCGGAACAGCGCGGGCGTGACCTGGTTCACGCGGACGTCCGTCGTCTGCGCCGACAGCACGACCGCCACCAGGAGCTGCAACGGGTCGGCGAAGTCCAGCTCGCAGTGCGCGTCCGGGTAGCCCTGATGAAGGACCCGGACCATCCGACGCGCGCGGCGGACCAACCCCAGCCTCGTCTCCGGCTGCTTCACCGCGCTCTTGGCCATGCGACGAGATTACTGGCCGACGGCGCGTGGGCGGAGGCTCGGTCGCGGGCTCTCCCCCCGACCCGGTCGCCGGGCGGAATCCCACCCTCGCGGGGGATGCGCTCCGGCGGGCGGCTCTCCGTTTGAACCGCGACGATCGTGGGCAAGCAACCACCGGCCGACCGCGCACGTCCTTCGACCAACCGGATACACGACCGAGGGACCTCGAACCGACACGCCGGAGTGACCCCCCTTGACCGCGCGCCGAACCGGATGCGCAAGGATCGGAGCCATCATGACTGCCTGGTTCGTCATCGCCGTTCCGATCGTGATCATGTTCTTCGCGCTCTTCATGGAGCGCGTTGAAGCTCGTCTTCGGCACGTCGCCGTGCAGGAGGACGAGGTCGAGGAGTTCCTGGAGTCGGCCCGCCCCGACGAGGTCAGGGCGCTCTACGGGCACGGCATCGGCCGCGCGCTGGAACTGTTCCGGCTGCGCAGGCTGGGCGGTCGTGCCAGGAACCTGCGTCAGCGGCGCACCCGCCGCTAGCGGGGCAAGGACCGGCGAGGCCCACGGGGTCAACCCCCGCGGGCCTTATCGGGCTGTCCGGGCTGCGTGGACGGCGCGCCGAAAGGCGATCCCGACCACAGCCCTTAGACTGCACTCAGTGATCGGCGGCAGGCGCTGATCCGCCAGAAGGCGGAACGCGCTCAACCATGCCGCCGCGTCTCGACAGGAGGGACGAGGTGGACGAGACCCTGGCCCGCGCGGGCATTTTCCAGGGGGTTGAACAGGCCGCGGCGGAGGCGCTGGCGCAGACGCTGGAGTCTGTTGAATTCCCGCGTGGCCACGTGATCTTCGCGGAAGGCGAGCCGGGCGACCGGCTCTACATCATCCAGTCCGGCAAGGTGAAGATCGGCCGCAAGTCGCCGGACGGCCGGGAGAACCTGTTGGGGATCTTCGGCCCGTCCGACATGTTCGGCGAGCTGTCGATCTTCGACCCCGGTCCGCGCACGTCCACCGCCACCACGGTGACCGAAGTGCGCGCGGTCAGCATGGACCGCCCAGCACTGCGGCAGTGGATCACCAACCGGCCGGAGATCGCCGAGCAGCTGCTGCGGGCGCTGGCCCGCAGGCTGCGCCGGACGAACTCCATGCTGGCCGACCTGATCTTCACCGACGTGCCCGGCCGCGTGGCCAAGGCGTTGCTGCAGCTCGCGCAGCGCTTCGGCAGCCAGGAAGCCGGTCTGCTGCGGGTCACGCACGACCTGACGCAGGAGGAGATCGCCCAGTTCGTGGGCGCCTCGCGCGAGACGGTGAACAAGGCCCTGGCCGACTTCGCCCACCGCGGTTGGCTGCGGCTGGAGGGCAAGAGCGTGCTGATCCTGGACCCGGAGCGGCTGGCCCGCCGCGCTCGCTGAGCGAGAACCCCGGGAAGAACAACAAGACCGGGCGCCGCCCCCGACGCGGCGCACCGGTCTTGTTGCCGCACGGCCCATCCCCCGACAGACCGCGCCTTCCACACCTCCGGCACCCGCAGGCCCCGACCCTCGTGGCGCCGGAAGGAGGCTTGGTTACCCGCTGCGACCACACCCGAAACGCCGGTGGGGGTGGCTTGGGTGGCTGCTTCCACGATCGCACGCCACCTCCCCCGCAACTCAAGCCCGTTCACCCTCAAGGACCCTCTGTTCAGCGGTTTCTCCGCGTGGTTTCACCCGGTCATCCCATTGTTGTGATCGAACTGCAACGAACTCCCAGCCGGTGGACGCCCCAAGACCGTTTTCGGCGCCGGTGACGGATCACACCGGGTAATGACTGGTACGGGCGTACCACTGCGGGGCATACTGGTACGCATGTCCCACTCTGCCCGCCTCTCCGACTACCGCACCGCCCTCACCACGCCCGGTATGCGCGGCCCCGTCGTCGCGTCCCTGCTCGCCCGCCTCCCGATCGCGATGGTCGGCCTGTCGCTGCTGCTGTACGTGCAGCGGGAGACCGGCTCGTTCGCCGCGGCGGGCCTGGTGTCGGCGTCGTCCCTGGTGGGCGTCGCGGTCGGGTCGATCGTGCAGGGCAGGCTGATGGACCGGTTGGGGCCCACCCGGCCGCTGCTCGGCGCGGTGGCGCTGTTCGCGGTGTTCGTGGCGCTGGCGATCAGCGCGGTCGAGGCGGGCGCGACGCTGGCCGTGCTGGTGCCGGTCGCGTTCCTGGTCGGGCTCACCGAGCCGATGGTCGGCTCCGCGTCGCGCGCCCTGTGGTCGCACGTGCTGCCCGCCGGGTCCGCGCGGCTGGCCGGGTACGCCTACGAGGCGATCAGCATGGAGGTGTTCTTCATCCTCGGCCCCGGCCTGGCCGGGCTGCTGGTCACGGCGCCGTGGGCGGGGACCGGCGTGGTGATCGGCGCGGTGTCGATGGCGGTCGGCGCGCTGTGGTTCGCGTTGAACCCGACGGTGCGCGGCGTCCGCCCGGTGGCGATGAGCCGCAACCTGCTCGGGGCGCTGGCGTCACCCGGGATGCGCACGGTCGCGTTGGCGGCGTTGGGCTTCGGCGTGACCATCGGGTTCATCGAGGTGGCCGTGCCCGCCGCGGCGGCGCAGGCCGGTCACGTCGGCATGGGCGGTCTGCTGCTGAGCCTGTGGTCGGTGAGCTCGGTGCTGTTCGGCATCCTGTACTCGATGAGGCCGTTCCCGCGGGCGATGCACCTGCGGCTGCCCGTGCTGCTGGGCGGGTTCGCGCTGCTGTCGCTGCTGCTCGCCGTGCCCGCGACGCTGGTCGGCCTGGGTGTCGCGCTGTTCGTGGTCGGCACCCTGATCACGCCGCAGGCCACCACCCACTCGGCCGCGATCGAGCAGGTCGCGCCCGCCGGGACGGCCACCGAGGCGTTCGGCTGGGTGGTGACGGCGGTGACGGTCGGGTTGGCGATCGGCCAGTCGGCCAGCGGTCAGCTCGTCGAGGTCTACGGCACCGGCGTGGCGTTCGTCGCGGCGGCGGCCTCCGGCCTGGTGATCGCGGCGCTCGTGTGGGTCTTCCGCGGCACGGTCGCGGCCGGCGTCCCCGCGCGCCAGGACGACCTCGCCCTCGTCGCACCGTGAATTGTCGGTGGTCGGGTCTAGCTTGTCCGGCATGGACCTGACCGCCACCACCACCGACCTCGCCGCCGCCGCTGCCGACGTCGCCCGCCTGCTCCCGACCAGGGTCTACGACCCGGTGCTGGCGGGGTTGGTGCTGCGCGCCGCCGGCGGCGAGGTCGAGCTGGCGGGCAGCGACCGCGAGCACGCGGTCCGCCTGACCCGCGCCGCGACCGTCCACACCGACGGTGCGGTGGTCGTCCCCGCCCGCCCGCTGGCCGAGACGCTGCGCAGCCTGGAAGACCCGCAGGTGCGCCTGGTGGTCGAGGGTTCCCGCCTGGCCGTGCGCACGTCCACGGCCCGCTTCGCCCTGCCGCTCCTGGACCTGGCGTCCCACCCGGGCATCCCGCCCCTCCCGCCCGCCGCGGGCGTGCTCCCGGCCCGCACCCTGACCGCCGCCCTCACCCCGGTCTCGTCGGCCGCGTCGAAGGACGACGCGCTGCCGATGTTCACCGGGGTGCGGTTGCACAGCGCCCCGGGCGGTCGCCTGGAACTGATCGCCACCGACCGCTACCGGATGGCGTTCGCCTCGCTGCCGTGGGCGCCGGCGGGGGAGCTGGACGTGCTGGCGCCGGCGGTGGTGCTGGCCGAGGCGTCCCGGCAACCGGACCGTGCGGCGGAGGTCACGGTGCACGCGGACGCGGACCGGATCGCCCTGTCGTGGGCGGGCGGGAGCGTGAGCACGGCGCTGCTGGCGGCGCCGTTCCCCGACGACCGAGTGCGGAAGTTGTTGGAGGCGGTCATCGAGAGCACGGTGGTGGTGGAGGCCGATGTGCTGGCCGGCGCGGTGCGCCGGGCGGTCCCGTACGCCGGGCCGCACGGTTCGGTCACCATCCAGGTGGACGACGGCGAGCTGCGGGTGCGGGGCAGCGACCCGCAGAGCGGCGAGTCCGAGGAGTCCGTCAAGGCCACGATCGACGGCAACCGGATCACCAAGACCTTCCAGGCGAGGTACCTGTCCGACGCCCTGCGCGCCTTCGGCGGCCGCCGCGTGGAGCTGCGCATCCAGGACGGCCTGCGCTCGACCGTGCTGACGAGCCGACCGGGCGAGGACGGTGTGGCACTCACCTACCTGGTCGTGCCCCTCCGAACCGTCTCCTAGCCCCGGAGCGCGACGGGGTCTGCGCCGCCCGGGGGCGCAGCGGCCCCCGTCGCCCCGAGACCCCAGGCCCACATGGCTTCCAGGACCTCACGCAGCGCCCGCCCGCGGGCGGTGAGGGAGTACCGGACCCGGGTGGGCCATCCCGGCTCGCGCACCCGCACCACGACGCCGGTCGTGACGAGCTGCGCGAGCCGGTCGGCGAGCACCTTGTCCGACAACGCCGGCAGCGCGGTGGCCAGGTCGCCGAACGTCCGCTCGCCCGCGAACAGCTCCCGCACCACCAACGTCGTCCACCGCCCCCGCAACGCCCGCAACGTCACCTCGACCGGGCAGGTCGGCACCGGGTGGTCGACTTCGCCGTGGGGGTCGCCCGACCACGCGGTGGCGGAGGCGGGTGGGCGAGGTGCGGTGCGAAGGCCGGCACTCACCGTTTGGTTGGTCACGCGGCGTCCTCCTAGCGTCCTGCGCATGATCGCGCGTACCCCCGAAGAGTTGCCCGCCCTGTTCGCCGAGGCCTTCAACGAGGGTGACCCGAGTGGCCTCCACGAGCCCGGTGCCCGGCCGGATGAGCTGGACGGGCACCTCGAGCTCCGCGATCGAATGACTGTCGTCACCCGGAAGGTGATCACAAGAGGTGACTTGGCCTTGCTGATCGTCGACTGGAGCATCGGCGACGTCACCGGCACCGCCACCGACGTCGCCCGCCGCGGCCCCGATGGTGGTTGGCGGTATGCGATCGACAACCCGTCAGGCGTCGCGTAGGTACTCGAGCTGCGCCCGCACGGACCACTCGGCCGCCGGCCACAGCGAACGGTCCACGTCGGCGTACACCACCTCGACCACCTCACGTGCCGTCGGCGCACCGCCCAACGCCGCCACCGCCGCCCGGACCTGCGCCAACCGCTGCTCCCGGTGCACCAGGTACCCGCCGGCCGCCGCCACCACGTCCGGCAGTTCCGGCCCATGCCCCGGCAACCCGATCGTGCCCGCCGGAAGCGTGGTCAACAGCCGCAACGACTCCAGGTAGTCACCGAGCCGCCCGTCCGGGTGGGCCACCACCGTCGTCCCCCGCCCGAGCACCGTGTCCCCGGTCAACACCGCGTCGTCCAACAAGAAGCACACCGAGTCCGCCGTGTGCCCCGGTGTCGGCAACACCCGGATCGACAACCCGGCCGCCGAGATCACGTCCCCCTCCGCCAGCCCCTCCCCACCCAACCGGAACGCCGGGTCGACCGACCGCACGGGCGCATCGACCTGTCGCCCGAACGAACGTGCCCCTTCCGAATGATCGGGATGACCGTGCGTCAACAGCACGACCTCCACCGGCGCCTGCGACGCGATCCGCCCGAGGTGCACCGGATCCGCCGGCCCCGGATCGACGACCACGCACGACGCCGACCCGGGCGCCCGCAGGACCCACGTGTTCGTCCCGTCCAACGTCATCACGCCGGGGTTCTCCGCCAACAGCACCGAAGCCGTGGGCGTGACCTCCCGCAACACCCCGTACGCCAACCCGCTCACGGCACGACCACCCGCAGCACGTCACCCTCCCGCACCAGCTTCGGGATCACCTTCGACACCGTCCGCGGCTCCGCGAGCACCGCCGCCACCGTCCCCAGCTCGTCCAACTCCGCCAACGTCACCCAAGTGGGCGGCATCAACGCCCGCCGCCCGGCCTTCCACTCCGCCATCGCGTCGGCCGGCCGCTGCCACGCCGCGTCCGACGCCTCCGTGGTCGCCCCGTCGGCCCGCTGCCCCGACGGCAGCACGGCGACGAAGAAGTACGTGTCGTACCGCCGCGGCTCCTCCACGGGCGTCAACCAGTTCGCCCACGGCCGCAGCAGGTCGGCCCGCAGCACCAACCCCTCCGCCGCCAGGAACTGCGCCAACGACAGCTCCCGCGCCACCAACGCCGCCCGCGCCGCGGCGAACACGCCGGTGTCACCGACCACCGTGGACGACGACGGCCCGGCCAGCAGCACCCCGGACTCCTCGAACGTCTCCCGCACCGCCGCGCACACCAACGCCGTCGCCAGCTCCACCGAGCACCCGAACCGGGACGCCCACCACGACGGCGGCGGCCCGCTCCACGCCACGGACGTGTCCGCGTCACGCCGGTCGACCCCGCCACCGGGGAACACCGTCATCCCCCCGGCGAAGGCCATCCCGGCGACCCGCCGCAGCAGGAACGCCTCCAGCCCGGCCGCGCCGTCACGCACCAGCACCACGGTCGCCGCGTCACGCGGCTGCACGGGCGGCCCGGTGAAGTCCACGGGCGCCAGGTGACCGGGCAGCACCAGATCCTCGGGGAGTTCGCGCACGACCCGAGCCTACGAGGATCATCCGCATGTGGACACCACGCGCAAAGGCTGCCTGATCAACGTCCTGCTGTTCGTCGTCGGCGCGATCGTCGGCACGGGCCTCACGGCGACGGCCGCCGTCCTCCTCTTCCTCCCCAGCACCACGGTGACCAGCACGAACGAAGGCTCACCGAACGTCTACACCAAGGAGCGCTCCAGCCTGGTCGGCGGCACGGACCACGAGGTGTGGCTCGGCCGGTCCCCCGACCACGGCCATGTCGTCACCATCCCGAACGGCTGGGACGCCACCCCGGAGGTCGACCGCCGACCGGGAGGCGTGGAGTTGGGGTTCGACCACGGCGGCCGGATCTTCGTGCCCGAGTCGAGTTACGTCGGCGGCCGATGAAAGGCAGGATGGACCGAGTGGACGAACAGCTGCGCGTAGGACTCATCGGTGCCGGCCCGTGGGCGACCGCGGTGCACGCACCGGGCATCGCCGACCACCCGGGCACCCGCCTGACGACCGTCTGGGCTCGCCGGGAGGAGGCGGCCGCCGAGCTGGCCGGGGCGCACGGCGCGACCGTCGCCAAGACCCCTCAGGACCTGATCTCGGAGGTCGACGCGGTCGCGTTCGCCGTGCCGCCGGAGGTGCAGGCCGAGATCGCGACCCGGGCCGCCGAGCAGGGCAGGCACCTGGTCCTGGAGAAGCCGATCGCGGGCACCCTGGAGGACGCCGAACGGCTCGCCGACGCCGTCAAGGCGAACGGTGTCGCGTCCCTGGTGGTCCTCACCAAGCGCTACACCCCGGAGACCCGGGAACAGCTTGCCCAGCTCGAACAACAGGGCGGTTGGGTCGGCGGCAGCGCGCGCTGGCTCAACGGAGCGCTCCTCGGCGGTCCGTTCTCGAACTCGCCGTGGCGGCACGAGCGGGGTCCGTTGGACGACATCGGTCCGCACGCGTTCGACCTGCTCGACGCGACCCTGGGCACGATCACGGACGTCGTCGCGGCGAACGAGTCCGAGCGCGGGGTGTGGCAGATCGTGTTCCGGCACGAGGGCGGGGCGACGAGCGTGGCCACGATGACCATGACGTTGCCGCTCAACCCGAGCATCGCCGAGGTGATCGTCTACGGCGAGCACGGCCACCGGGTGCTGGCCGACCGGGGTACGACGGCGTTGCAGGCGTTCACGAACCTGCTGGACGACTTCGTGGCCATGGTGGACAGCGGCACGACCGAGCACCCGCTGGACGTCCGCCGCGGCCTGCACCTGCAGCGGATCATCGACTTGGCGCGCAGGAAGGCGGAGGCGTGAGGTACCGGACGGACCCGGAGACGTTGCGCGAGGTCCCCGAAGACCCGGACGGCTTGACGGCCTGGCTGGACCGGCAACGCCCGACCACGCACGCGGAGTGGACCGAGGTCGGCCAGGCCGCACGTCTCCTCCACCGCCTGGACGAGGCGGAGCACGCGTTCCGGCAGGCCGACGACACCCCGGCGACGCGGCTGCGGTTGGCGCACGTGCACCAGTGGCAGGGCCGGTTCACCGAGGCCGACCGGGCGTTCGCCGACCTGCTCGACCACCCGGTCCTCGGCCACTTCGCCCACCAGCACGCGGGCAAGTCGCGCTACGACCAGGGCGACTGGCGTGCCGCCGAACGGCACTTCCAAGCCGCCCTCGACCTGCGTGGGGATCCGGAGCTGCGGGCGTCGAGCGAGCTGGCGCTGGACGCGGCAAACGCTTGCGCCACGGCCGCCGAGGTCGCCGTGGAGCTGCACCGGCTGATCCCGCCCGTACACCGGCACGGCGTGCGCTACCTGCACGGCGAACGCCCGCCGCACGCGCCGGTCCTGGCCGACCTGGCGAGCGTCCTCGCCCACGGCCCGATGCCGTTGCGAGCCGTGCAGGACGTGCACCGCTACCACCCGCACCTGGACGCCGCGCTGGCCGACGCGGACTGGCTGGTGGTCGAGGACGGCAAGGTCATCGCCACGCCGCGGTGCCGCGCGTTCCTGGAGATGGTCAACGAGGCGCACACGAGGGCCGCCGCCGACCTGTGGCCGTCACCGCCGGCGATCAAGGTCCCACCGGTGGACCACCCGATGAGCGCCGCCCACACCGGCGACACGCCCGGAGCACGCCTGTTCGACCAGCTCAGGGCCTTGCGGCAGCACCGGGGCGACGCGCATGCCGCCGCGTGGGCCGACGAGGGCATCGAGGTCCGGGACCTGCCCGCCGACGACCCGGTCCGCCGCCGGGTCGAAGCCGCCACGGACCGCAGAGCAGCTCGGCCCTACCGCCCCCTCACCAGGGACGACAGGGCCGAGCTGCGGGACGACCTGAAGAACCTCTAGCCGGGGTACTTCCCGTTCGTCGGCTTCGGCATCCCGTTGACGAACTCGGGGCCGCCGCCCGGCCACGACTGCTGCTCCCGCTGCGCCAGTTCCTCGTGCAGCTGCTGCAACAACGCTCGTTCCCGGTCGCTGAGCTTCGCGTCCACGGTCGGCGGGAGCGGAACGGAGGTGGGCGGCTGCCCGTCCGCCAACGCGGCCTGCAACGCGGCCAGGTCGTCCGGCCCGAGCTCCGTGGTGACCTCGGCCCGGGACAGCGGGTGGTCGTCCGGGAACGCGAACACCGGCGCGGGCGGCCGCTCCTCGACCACGGGCGGCACCTCGGCGGGTGCCTCCTGGACGACGGGAACCTCCTCGACCCGTACCTCGGGCTCGCGGACCTCCTCGACGCGGATCTCCTCCACGTGGACGTCGTCCACCCGGATCTCCTCCGCGCGGACTTCCTCCACGTGGACGTCCTCGACGCGGACGTCCTCGACCGGCTCCCGCACCGGCAACCGCTTCACCGGCTTGGGCGGGAACGGCTGCGCGCCCTCGTACGACTCGACGCGCGCCCGACGTGACTTGGAGCCGTTCTGGGGTTCCACCGGCACCGGTTCCGGCTCGACCACCGGTGCCTGGTCCCGAGGTTCACCGTCGAACCACGTGGCCGAGTCCGGTGGTGGCTGGGGGCTGGTGGACCCGGACGGGAAGAACACCTCGCGCGCGGTCGTCACGGCCGCCGCGTGGTACTCGCCGAGCTGCGTGCCCACGGTCAGCACCTCGACCGCCGCGCGGATGCCCGCCTTGCGCAGCACGGTGTCCACCCGGTACGCGGTCGCGGGCGCGAAGCCCGACGGGCCGATGTCCACCAGGACGACGCGCTGCGGCAGCGGCCCGGGCGTCGCGCCGGCCGGGCTGGACCGCCACGTGGCGCGGACACCGCGCACGTCGGGCAGCACCGACACGGTCTTGCCCAGCACCTCGCCGAGGCCTTCGGCCGGGTCGGAGTCCACGCTGAACCGGTGCTTGGCCACCGGCACCCGCTCCACCGCGAACAGCTTGTCGGCCAGCGACCGGTCGGAGCGGACCTCGGTCAGCAGCCAGCCCAGCTCGTGGCGCTCGTCCGACGACACCGGGATGCGACCGGCCAGCAGGCAGCCGACGACCAGCTCCACGGCTCTGTCCAGCTCGGCGACCGCCAGCAGCTCCCGGGCCTGGGTCAACGCGTCGTCGTCGACACGGCCGGCCAACGCCAACAGGAGGTCGTGTAAACGGACGGGGAGTCCCACTCCGTCGTTCGTCACGCCTGTTCTCCTTCCGGCTCGCGCGGGAGCGCCGAGCTCTATACGGGCACCAGGTGCCCGTCGGCCTCAGCGCCGGTGCACACCAGCTCCGATGCCGCCAACGCCGCCCGGTGGTAGGGCGGCAGGTCCAGTCCGGCGGGCAGGACCTCCACGCAGGGGTCGTGCTCGCCGAGCGCCCGCAGCACGCGCTGGAGCTCACCGGTCAACCGGGCTGCGCCGGTCGTGGCGGTGACCAGGATCAGCCTCCTGGGTTCGCCCCCGCCCAGCCGCCACGAGGACCGGACTTCGCCGACCCCGAGGCGTCCCCGCAGGGTCGCTCCGAGCACCACGGTCGCGGAATCACCCATCGACACCCGATCGGGTGATTCCGGGGAGAAGGTGTAGCCGGATTCGGGCAGTTCGTCCAGCCCTTTGACAGAACTGATCGTGGACCGGTCGGCCCCGTGCGGCACGAGGGCGTCGGCCAGCAGGCGCTGCTCGTGGTCCGTCAGCCCGATCCGGTCGTGCAGCAACGTGCGCGGCAGCGCCCGGGCGAGCACCGCGACGGCGTCCGTGGCGGCCCAGTCCCGGAACCTCCACAGCAGGTCGTCCGGCAGCCGCCCGGCCAGCCTCAGCAACAGCTCGTGGCACGTGTCCGACATCTCACTCCCCGATCTCGACGATCAGATCCACCTCGACCGGCGCGCCCAGCGGCAGCTCGGCGACGCCGACCGCGGCCCGAGCGTGCTGCCCGGCCTCGCCGAACACCTCGCCGAGCAGGTCGGACGCGCCGTTGACCACGGCGGGCTGGCCGGTGAAGCCGTCGGCGGAGGCGACGAAGCCGGTCAGCTTGACCACGCGGGTCACGGAGTCCAGCCCGACCAGCGCGTCGATGGCGGCCAACGCGTTCAGCGCGCACGTGCGGGCGTGGGCCTTGGCCTCCTCGGGGCTGATGTCGCCGCCGACCTTGCCGGTGGCCGCGAGGGAGCCCTGGACGAAGGGCAGCTGCCCGGAGGTGTAGACGAGCTGCCCGGTGCGCACGGCGGGCACGTAGGCCGCGACCGGCGCCGCGACCGGGGGCAGTTCGACACCCAACTCGGCCAGACGTGCCGTCCAACTCATGCCTTGGGCCGCTTCAGGTAGGCGACGTGCTGCTCACCGCTCGGGTTCGGCAGCACGGTGACCAGCTCCCAGCCGTCCGCACCCCACTGGTCCAGGATCGCCTTGGTGGCGTGGATCAACAGCGGGACGGTCGCGTACTCCCACTTCTGCATGGGCCGCAGCCTAGCGGGACGGCGAACAGGGGCACCCTTCCGAGTACCCCCATTCGTGTCACGCCGTGCTCAGATACGAGCCTGCTTCACGTCCGCGAGGAACGCGGCGAACGCCTTCGCCCCGAACACCAGCGTCCCGCCGTCCCGGTTCTTGGTGTCCCGCACCCCGGTGACCCGGTCCGTCACCGCCAACTCGACGCACTGGGCGTCGGAACCGCTCCTGCTGCTCTTGCGCCATGTCTGGCCGATCATCTGTCTCCCAGCCTCTGCCGTACTGCCCCGATGAGGCTCACGGAGTCCTGCGCCGTGAGCGCGAGGCGCGCAGCGTCGTCCCAGACCGCTGACAGCACCTCGGCCTCTTCATCTTCTACGGGCACCATCCCGGTCAGGGCTTCCACATAGGCGGCGCGCGGCTCGTCCGACTGGTCGAAGTCGAGCAGGAACATCGCCCCGACCTGGGCTCCGTAAGCCCCGGCCGCGTAGGGCAGGACCTGGATCGTCACGTTCGGCCGCCCCGCCATGGCCACGAGGTGGTCCAACTGCTCGGCCATCACCCCGGGGCCACCGACCAGGCGGCGGAGCGCGGCTTCGTCGATCAGGGCGTGGTACTCGACCGGGTTGTCCCTCGTCAGAGCCGCCTGTCGGTCGAATCGCTCGGCCGCCGCGTGCGAGTCCCAGCCCTCGCCGACGATCCGCCGACGCGCGGCACGCGCGAGGGCCTCGGCGTAGCCGGCGGTCTGGAGCAGCCCGGGGACCAACGCCGAGTCGAGGGTGCGTTCCCGCACCGCCTCCAACTCGTCCATCCGCAGGCGCTTGTAGCCGGCGGGCAGGTCGCGGGCGTGCTCGATGGCGTACGGGTCGACGTCGGCGACCTCCCAGAGCTGGAGCGCCCGCGTCTTCTCCTCCGGGGTCGCGCCGATGACGTCGAGCACCATCGACAGCGCGGGCCAGCGCGCCAAGGCCTCGCCGGACAGCATCCGGGTGATCGTCGGGCGGGACACGCGCGACTGCTTGACCACCTCGTCCACCTTCAGGCCGGACCTGTCCAGGATCGGGCGGATGTGACGTCCGAGGCGGCGCTTGCCCCGCGTCGAGCCGATAGCCATTCGATCACCTTAACCACTGTCAGTGACGATTGATCGCCCGAACTTCACTCGTTCGATTTCGGGGATTTGAACTGCTCGAACGCTAGCATTCAGCCATGGAAGACGCAGAAGTGGTCGCGGAGGCACCGAAGCTGTTCGCGATCGTCCAGGAGGACGCCGAGGACGGGTGGGTCGCGGCGTGGGGCCTGGACTTCGGGGACGGCACGGCGGAGGTCACGGGACCCGAGGGCGGTCCGGGCCTGCGGATCTCGACCACGAGCGCGGAGCGGGCGCTGTGGTACTTCGCGATCGACAAGACGGCGCGGGCGCGCCTGGTGTGGGTGGAGCGGGCCGAGGAGGTGATGCGGGAGCACCAAAGCGTGACGTGACTGGCCGGTCACTCCGGGCTAGCTTGATCACGTGGAAACGTGGCGGCTCGTCGCCACCGGCGCGTTCCTGCTGGGCGGGCTGGTGATGATCCTCGTCGGCATGGCGCAGGCGCGGGATCGCAAGGGGGCCAGGCGGTCCGACGTGAGGCGGGCGTTGCTGGTCGGAGCGGTGACCGTCGCGGTCGTGGCGGTGCTGATCGCGTACGTGCTGCCGTCGGTCCTGGCCTGGGGCGTCGTCGCGGCGACCGCCATCGCGGTGGTGTTCGTCACCATGTGGGACTGACCGTGGCGGGCGGCGTGGCCAGCGGTTCTCAGGCCGGCGCGCATAGGCTGATCCGGTGAACGGCTGGACCGACGAACTCGCGCGTGCGCGGTTGCACGTGGTGACGGGCAAGGGCGGGACCGGCAAGACCACGGTCGCCGCCGCGCTCGCGCTGGCGCTGGCCACCGGCGGACGGCGCGTGCTGCTGGTGGAGGTGGAGAACCGGCAGGGCATCGCGCAGCTGTTCGACCGGCCGCCGCTGCCCTACTCCGAGGAGCGGATCGCGTCCGCGCCCGGTGGCGGCGAGGTGCGCGCGCTCGCCGTGGACCCCGAGGCGGCGCTGCTCGAGTACCTCGACATGTTCTACAACCTCGGCTTCGCCGGCCGGACGTTGAAGAAGATGGGCGCGATCGAGTTCGCCACCACCCTCGCCCCCGGCCTGCGGGACGTGCTGCTCACCGGCAAGGTCAAGGAGTGCGTGCGCCGCGCGGGCAAGACCGGGCGGCACGAGTACGACGCCGTCGTGCTCGACGCGCCGCCGACCGGCCGGGTGGTCCGGTTCCTGGACGTCACCAGGGCCATGGCCGACCTCGCCAAGGTCGGGCCGATCAAGGGCCAGAGCGAGGGCGTGGTGAAGCTGCTGCACTCCGGCGACACGGCGGTGCACCTGGTGGCGCTGCTGGAGGAGATGCCGGTGCGCGAGACGTTGGACGCGGTGGCCGAGCTGGACGCCGCGGACCTGCGGCCCGGCGCGGTGTTCGTGAACCGGGTCAGCCCGCCGCGGCTGCCCGCGCGGTCGGTCACGTCGGCGTCCGAGGGGCGGGTCGACGCCGGGCGGGTGCGTGCCGGGCTGGCGGCGGCGGGCCTCGACGTGGACGTCGACGTGCTGGACGGGCTGGTCGAGCAGACCGTGGAGCACGCGTTGCGCATCCGCATGGAGGAACGGGCGAAGGACAAGCTCGCCGAGTCGGACCTGCCGACGCTGGAGCTGCCCGAGCTGACCGACGGGGTGGACGTGGCCGCGCTCTACGAGCTGGCCGAGGTGCTGGTCGCGCGAGGTGTGCGGTGAACCGGCTGGACGTCGACGCGCTGCTGGACAACCCGGAGACCCGGGTGCTGGTGTGCTGCGGATCCGGTGGCGTCGGGAAGACGACCACGGCGGCGGCGCTGGCCGTGCGCGCCGCCGAACGCGGCCGGCGCGCCGTCGTGCTCACCATCGACCCGGCACGGCGGCTGGCGCAGTCGCTGGGCCTCGGGGAGCTGGACAACCAGCCACGGCGGGTCGACGCGTTGCGGGCCGACCGGGGCGAGCTGCACGCGATGATGCTGGACATGCGCCGCACGTTCGACGACATGGTGTGGCAGCACGCCGGTCGGGAGCGGGCCGAGCAGATTCTGGCGAACCCGTTCTACCAGACGATCTCCACGTCGTTCTCCGGCACGCAGGAGTACATGGCGATGGAGAAGCTGGGCCAACTGGTCGAACGCGACGAGTGGGACCTGATCGTCGTGGACACGCCGCCGAGCCGGTCGGCGCTGGACTTCCTGGACGCGCCGCAGCGACTGTCGACGGTGCTCGACGGCAAGCTGATCCGGATGCTGTCGGCGCCCGCCCGGGCGGGCGGGCGCGGCATCCGCAAGATCGTGGGCGCGGGCTTCGGCCTGTTCACCAAAGCCGTGTCCACCATCGTCGGCGGCCAACTCCTGCAGGACGCGTCGACGTTCGTGCAGGCGTTCGACAGCATGTTCGGTGGCTTCCGGCAACGCGCCCAGGCCACCTATGAGCTGCTGCGATCACCCGGAACCGGTTTTCTGGTGGTCGCGGCGGCGGAACCGGACGCGTTGCGCGAGGCCAGCTACTTCGTCGAGCGGTTGAGCGCGGAACGGATGCCGTTGACCGGCCTGGTCGCGAACCGGACGCACCCGGTGCTGGCCCCCTTGCCGGCACCCGGTGCGTTGGCGGCGGCGGACCGGCTCGAGCGCACTGGGGACGCCCCGCTGGCTGCCGCGGTGTTGCGGGTGCACGCGGACCGCGTGGCCGTCGCCGATCGGGAGAAGCGACTGCTCGCGCGATTCACCCGTGCGCACCCTGGTGTTCCGCTGATCGGAGTACCCGCGCTCCCCACCGACGTGCACGACCTGGACGGCCTGCACGAGATCGGTCGGAGGTTGGCGGGCGAGTAGCGGAGCCCGGTCGGCTACCCGACCTTGGACTCCTCGTGGTGCTCCTGACGTGCGGTGTCGAGGAGCTCGTGCCATGAGGTGACGTCCGGGCGACGCCGCAGCAGCGCCCGCCGTTCACGCTCGGTCATACCGCCCCAGACACCGAACTCGATCCGGTTGTCCAGTGCCTCGGCCAGGCACTCGGTGCGCACCGGGCAACCCAGGCACACCACCTTGGCCTTGCGCTGCTCCGCACCGCGGACGAAGAGCTGGTCCGGCTCCTCATCACGGCACGACGCCTTGATCCGCCAATCCCCCTGCTGCATATCTCCCCCACCTCAGTTCACACAGTGTCCAGACTTCCTAAATCCGCCACACCCCTGCCGCGGATGCCGTAGGCTCACCAACGAGTGGTCATGCCGTGGGCTGCTGTCTTGGACAGTGACGGACTGTAGAGCCTTCCGGTTCCACCTCCAACCCTGGGTTGCCCACCTGTTACCTGTCTTGAGTACGAGTACTCATCCTGGGTAATCAACTGTGCGCGATCTCGATCACCTCTTCAGGTGCCGCGTACGCTGACCTGCATGCGAGCCAGGAACGGCGTGCTGAAACTGCTCGGACTGTGTCTGCTGGCCGGGGTGCTGCTGGCAGGCATGTTGTTCCCTGTCGTGGGCTCGCTGGGCATGGTGTCGAACAGAGCCAGCGACACGGTCGACAGCATCTCCGCGGACCTGGTCACGACCGACCCGCCGTTGATCTCCACGGTCACCGACAAGGACGGCGCGCCGATCGCGTACCTGTACGACCAGTACCGGGTGCTGGTCCCGCCGGACAAGATCTCGCCGACGATGAAGGCCGCGCTGGTCTCCGTCGAGGATCGCCGGTTCTACGAGCACCAGGGCGTCGACTGGCGGGGCACGATCCGGGCCGGGCTGACCAACCAGTTCAGCGGCTCGGTCACGCAGGGTGCTTCCACCCTCACCCAGCAGTACGTGAAGAACTACCTGGTGCACGTCGTCGCGCGCAACAACCAGGTGGAGCAGCAGAAGGCGCAGGAGCAGACGGTCGCCCGCAAGGCGCGTGAATGGCGGATCTCGCTGCAACTGGAAAGCCAGCTGGGCAAGGAGGAAATCCTGGCCCGGTACCTGAACGTGGTGCCGTTCGGGTCGACGATCTACGGCATCGCGGCGGCGTCGCAGGCTTACTTCAACACCACGCCCGACGCGTTGACCGTGTCGCAGTCGGCGATGCTCGCGGGCATGGTCAACAGCCCGTCGGCGCTGAACCCGGAGGTGTTCCCGGAGAAGGCGTTGGAGCGGCGCAACCAGGTGATCGACAAGATGGTCGAGAACGACAAGCTGTCGCGTGACGCGGCGGAGGCGGCGAAGGCCGAACCGCTGGGGTTGGCGACGCCGGTGCGGACGCCGCCCAACGGGTGCATCGGGGCGGGGCCGGAGCACGGGTTCTTCTGCTCGTACGCGCTGACCTACTTGGAGCGCAACGGGTTCAGCCTGGAGCAGTTGAAGACCGGCGGGTACACGATCCGGACCACTTTGGACCGCACGATCACCGATCAGGCGAAGCGGTCGGCGGAGGGGCAGGTCGCGAAGTCCACCGACGGGATCGCGAACACGATGGCGGTCGTGCGGCCGGGCAAGGAGCGGCACGAGGTCGTGGCGCTGGTCGCGAACCGGGACTACGGGTTGAAGGCCGACCAGTTCCAGACCCAGTTCGACCTGCCGTCCGGGGTGGAGAACAAGTTCGGCGCGGGGTCTGTCTACAAGGTGTTCACGGCCGCGGCGGCGTTGGAGAAGGGCATGGGGATCGAGAACACGATCGCCACGCCGAACTCGTACGTGTCGCGGGTGTTCAAGGGCGGTGGGGACAAGTGCCCGCCGACCGGTGAGCCGAACACGCGGTGGTACTGCCTGGGCAACGCGTCGTCCACGTACCCGGCGCAGATGTCGTTGCAGACGGCGTTGCAGACGTCGCCGAACACCGGCTTCGTGATCCTGGAAGAGCGGCTGGGCATGGACCCGGTGGTGGACATGGCGTCCCGGTTGGGGATGCGCGAGACCATGGCGACGAACATCGCGGGCGTGCGGCCGGACCCGAAGGCGAAGAACAAGGAGCTGCGGATCTCGCAGACCGAGTTCTACAAGTCCAACGGCGGCAACGCGTCGTTCACGCTGAGCCCCGCGCCGGTGAGCACGCTGGAGCTGGCGAACGTGGCGGCGACGATCATGAGCGGCGGCGTGTGGTGCCCGCCGTCCCCGATCAGCCAGATCGTGGACCGCAACGGCCAGCCCGTGCCGATCAACGAGGCGCCGTGCGAGCAGGTCGTGGCCGAGCCGCTGGCCAACGGCCTGGCCGCGGGGATGTCGAAGGACGACCAGGGCAGCGGAACCGCCGCGGCCGCGGCCCGGCAGTTCAAGTGGACGCGGCCGATGATGGGCAAGACGGGGACGACGGAGGACTACAAGTCGGCCGCGTTCATCGGCGCGACGCCGGACTTCGCGGGTGCGGTGCAGACGTTCAACGACGGCGTGGAACCGCGCGGCATCTGCGTCAACGGCGGCCCGCCGCGGTTGTGCGGCAAGGGTGACATCTACGGCGGCACGGTGCCCGCGCGGACGTGGTTCGACACGATGACGAAGGTCCACGAAGGACTGCCGGTGCGCGGCCTCCCGGCCGTCGAGGAGCGCTACCTGAAGGGCGGCAACGAGATCCGCGTGCCCGACGTGGTCGGCCGGAACGTCAACGACGCCACCCGGATCCTCGAGCAGGCGGGCTACAAGGTCTCCGCCCAGAACCGGAACTCGGAGCAGCCGAAGGGCCAGGTCGTCAGCCAGACACCGCGCGGCAGCGCCCTGAAGGGCACCGTGATCACCCTCCTGGTCTCGACGGGCTACGTCCCCCCACCCCAACCGACCGACCCCCCACCGTCCACCGAATCCCCGGCCCCGGGCCAAGGCAACCCCGGCAACCCCGACCCAGGCCGCCCCACAGGGCCACCGCAGATCACCATCCCCACCGACCCACCGCGCCGCTGACACCGCCCCGGCCCGTCGCACCTCGGCTCGTGGGCAGGACTGACGCGGGCAGGCGCGAGTGCGGCGAGCAGGTCCCCGCCGCGCGGGCCGGGGATCCCGCACCCCTAGCGCCTTGCCCGGGCGAGCAGGTCCCCGCCGCGCGGACTCCACCCAGCCGGCTCGAGCGCACCGCCCGGCCGGCTGGTGTCCGGGTCCTCCGTCCGGCCCGCTTTCGGTCCTTGCCCGGCTGGTGGGCCGATGGCCGGGTCCCAGGGCCCGAGAGTCGAGGGCTGGTCCTGGGGGTCGAGGGGTCGGGGGTCGGGTGGTGGTGGTCGAGGCGCTCCGCTGGTCTTTCAACCGAGGTACGAGAACAGTGTTTCCGTACATTGTCGGGCGATGTTCACCCGATCGTGTTTGGGCTGACCGTTCTCCGCCCGCGGCCGGGCGGAGCGCCTTTCGGCGTCGTCGACCTCAGATCAACTTGGCCTTGACCGCAGCGGCGACGCGGCCGCCGTCGGCGCGGCCCGCCACCTGCGCGTTGACGGCCTTCATGACCTGGCCCATCTGGCGCTGGCCCGGTCGTTCGCCGAGCTGCTCCGCGACCTGGGCGACGGCGGCGTCGACGAGCGTGGCCAGTTCGGCGTCGTCCAGCTGGGCGGGCAGGTAGGCCTCCAGCACCGTGGACTCGGCCTGCTCCAGCTCGGCCTGCTCGGTGCGACCGGCGCCGGCGAAGGCGTCCGCCGCCTCCTTGCGCTTCTTCACCTCGCGGGTGATGACCTTGAGCACCTCGTCGTCGCTGAGCTCGCGAGCGCTCTTGCCGGAGACCTCTTCGGTGGTCAGGGCGGCCAGCGTCATCCGCAGCGCGCCCGCCCGGACCGTCTCCCGGTTCTTGATCGCCGCCGTCAGGTCCGCCTGCAACCGCGCCTTCAACTCCGCCATGGGCCGGAACGGTACCGGGAAGCCCGTCGCACCCCGAATCGGTTAACCCCCTACCCTCGACCACGTGAAGACGCTCGGCCGAACGCTGCTTGCCACGACCACCCTCGGCGCCGCCACGCTCGCCTACGCGGCGGGCATCGAGCGGAGGCGGTGGACGTTGCGCGAGGCGACGGTGCCGGTGCTCGCGCCCGGTTCCGCGCCGCTGCGGGTGCTGCACCTGTCGGACCTGCACATGATGCCGGGGCAGAAGTCCAAGCAGCGGTGGGTCGCCGCGCTGGACGAGCTGGAGCCGGACCTGGTCGTGAACACCGGGGACAACCTGGCGCACAAGCAGGCCGTGCCGGCGGTGGTGCGCGCGTTGGGCCCGTTGCTGAACCGTCCGGGTGTGTTCGTGTTCGGCAGCAACGACTACTACGCGCCGCGCCCGAAGAACCCGGCCCGCTACCTGCTGCCCTCGGCCAAGACGAAGCGCATCCACGGCATCCCGCTGCCGTGGCGGGACCTGCGCGCGGCGATGATCGAGCACGGCTGGCTGGACCTGACCCACGCCCGTCGCCGGTTCGCGGTGAACGGCCTGGAGGTCTTCGCGGCGGGCCTGGACGACCCGCACCTCAAGCGGGACCGGTTCGAGGAGATCAGCGGTCCGCTGCCGGACGTGCCGCTGCGCCTGGGCGTCACGCACTCCCCGGAGCCCCGGGTCCTGGACCCGTTCGCGGCCGAGGGGTACGACCTGGTGCTGGCGGGTCACACGCACGGCGGCCAACTGCGCATCCCGGGCTACGGGGCGATCGTGACGAACTGCGAACTGGACCGGTCGCGCGCTCGGGGCGTCTCGCGGTGGGGTGCGCACATGTGGCTCAACGTCTCGGCGGGCCTGGGCACGTCGCCGTACGCGCCGGTGCGCTTCGCGTGCCCGCCGGAAGCGAGCCTGCTGACCTTGGTGCCGCGGCCTGTCGACGCAGGTCAGGACGTGTCGGACGCGGAAAGGGATACCCGGTTCGGAGTGGGCGGGAACGTCAGGTAGAGTTCTCCTCGTTCGAGAGCAAGACCGGGGTGTGGCGCAGTTTGGTAGCGCGCTTCGTTCGGGACGAAGAGGTCGCAGGTTCAAATCCTGTCACCCCGACCGGTCAGACCCGGTCCACCGTCAGGTGGGCCGGGTCTTTTGGTGTGCGGGGTGCGGGCCCCGGGTGTGTTTCGGGGCACTCGCCGGGCTCGTCACGGATGGTGGGTCGGCGACGGCTCTCGTGCGTGGTGGCGGGTCAGACGCCGCGCAGGGGCGGGTAGGCCTGGTCCGGTGTCGGTGGGCGGTTCTGCTGGTTGAGGGCCCTGGCTTCCTGGAGTTGGTCCTCCAGGGTGACGATGCGGCAGGCGGCGTCGAGGCCGGTGCCCTGGTCGACCAGTTTCCGGACCCGGGCGGCCAGGCGGAGTTGGTTGCGGGAGTAGCGGCGGTGTCCGCCGGATGAGCGCTGGGGCTCGATCAGCTTCGCCTCGTCCAGGCTGCGCAGGAAGCCGGGCGTGGTGCCGAGCATCTCCGCGGCTCTGCCCATGGTGTAGGCGGGGTAGTGGTCGTCGTCCAACTTGTCGGCCGCGGGTCGCGGCTCGTTCGGTCCTGGGGGCATCGCACCTCCGCGTCGCGAGGGGCCCCGGCGCCGCTCGGCGCCGGGGCCCCAGGGTTATGGGTTTCCACCAACCGGCCGTGAGGCCGGCTCACTGTGTCCGCGTCATCCGCACGGGCTGCGGAGACCGCGAGGATCGCATTCGTGTAACCGGAGACCACCTTCCAATCGTGCTGGACTGCGGTACCCGCCCGGCTCGACTTCAGCCCGAGGCAGGCGATCCGATGGTGTGCAACCCGTCCCTTCTCCTCTTGATTGCCTGACTTCCGGTCGTGGTTCGGCGGTCGGTCGCGGGGTCGCGCACTGCTGTCCGACTTAAATCGGTTGCGTTCCCGGTATTGCTTGTGCCGGCCCGCCCTCCTGCATCACGGGTAGTTCGTCATCTCCCGTGCCGATCGACGTTCTCTCTCCTACAACGACCACACTACCCGCGGCTGTGTGCGAATGTCTACTCCAACGATCATAGATTTCCTCGTTCGGGTGACTCCGACTACCTCACCTGCCGGGACGTCAGACGCGCCTTCCAGATCTCCTCGCTGGGCCACTGGTGGGCCCAGGACGACGACACCTCGAAGTACTCGCGGTGGGCCGGTTCGGGTGCCTGGATCTCGATCAGGTCGTCCACGGTGAAGCCGGACGAGCGCAGCAGCCGGAGCATGTCGCCGTGCGGGAGGGTGAACTCGGCGGAGGTGCCGTGGTCGACGCGCCGCAGGCCGAATTGCGGGCGTTGGAGCGCGGTGGACGCGGTCGTGCCGGGGCGGGCGCAGAGGGCGAACAGCGGGGACCGGGTGAGGAAGACCAGGTGGCCGCCGGGGCGCAGCAGGCGGGCGGCTTCGGGGATCCAGCGGTGCGGGTCGCACCAGAGGGAGGCGCCGTACTCGCTGATGGCGAGGTCGAAGCTGGCGTCGTCGCGGGGGACCTGTTCGGCGTCGCCCCGGATCAGGGGGAAGTCGAGGCCGAACTCGGCCTGCATCTCGCGGGCGGTGTCGAGTTGGCGGGCGGAGATGTCGATGCCGACGGGACGTGCGCCGAGGCGGGCCAGCCAGGCCGAGACGTAGGCGGTGCCGCAACCGAGTTCGACGACGTCCATGCCGGACAGGTCGGGCGGCAGGACGGAGAGCTCCGACTCCGGGGTGGCCCACAGGCCCCAGCACGGCTCGGTCCGCGACCAGTGCTCGCGGGCCAGTGGTCCGTGCGCGGCGGCAGCGTGCTCTTCCCAGTGGCGGCGGTTGAGTTCCGTGTGGTCGATCATCCGCCCATTGGACCGGCGTGGCCGGGGGCGGGCGAGCGGATTTCACCGGGCCGGGAGGTCCGCCGGGTCCTCCCGGCCGGGTCGACCCGGCGTCACTTCACGTGCGGTCGCAGTTCCGCGAGGCGTCGGAGGAGTTCGCCGACCTCGTTCCAGTCGAGCTTCGCGGACTCGCCGGGCGGGGTGTGGATGCAGACGTTGCCCTCTTCGGTGAGCGACACCTCCAGCGTGCGCCGACGACCCAGGGCGTCGACGCACCCGACGCGACCGCCCTGCCGAACCGTGTTCTCGATCATCGGTCAGACCTCCCTGCGCTCCCACCACCGTGTAACCCGTGATTCGTTCGGACCAACGTGAGCGTTACGAACTACTCCTCGCTGTTGCCTAATTGGCGAATGGCCTAGCGGTGCGAGGCCCGGTCACGTTCTGTTAACCCGATCGAGTGAAGGTTGACGATTCATGTGACGTTGCGTAACGAGCGAGGGGGCTCGGAACGACGACGAGTCGACGCGTCCGCTCCGGCGCCCGCCACCGCCAGCAGGGAGATGCACCATGACCACCACCACCGCCCCCAAGAGCTGGGTCCCCGTCGTCGCGTGGACCCAGGTCGCGCTCGGTTTAGCCGGTGTGGCCGCGGTTCTGGGTTCGCCCGTCGCGGCCGTCCTCGTCGGCACGGCCGTCGCGCTCATCGCCCTGGCCCACCGCGCGTTGCGCCGCGCGTCGGCCGGGCTGGACCGGATCCTGGCCGAGGAGCTCGACCGCTAGTCGACCCCGCACCCCGCCAGGTCGCGCACCACCACGTCACCCTCCGTCGCGCCCGGCGCCGGGAACGCCTCACGCAACGTGAACGCGAACGGCGTCGGGCCGTGCTCGCGCAGGTTCACCAGCCGCTCCTGCGCCTCCGACACGGTCGGCCGGTGGCCGGCGGGCACCCACCACAGCGCGGTCATCGCCTCCACCGGCCGCTCGAAGTACTGCCGGCGCTCCCGCAGCACGGCCACGTGCTCCGGCCCGTACACGTAGTCGACCAGCGCCCGGTGCGACGCCCACGTCGACATGTTCACCAGCAGCCACTCGTCGTCGAAGACCCGCAACGCGGTCGCGTCGCCGTCCTCGGTCTGCAACCGCCACCGGAAGCCCGGCGCGCGGTCGGCCACCGCGTTCACCGGCTCCAGCGCCGCCACGAAACCCGCCATCACCGGGCTGTCCAGCGGCGCGCGCATGCGGCCGACGTTCACCTGCGCCAAGTCGAAGCTCTCCACCGTCATACCCGGACGCTAACCGGGAACATCGAGGTCATGGGAGACCTCGAACTGCGACGGGCCTACGGCGAGGGTGACCTGGCGGCGCTGCCGGTGTTCGCCGGCGGCTTCATCAACTTCGGCTACTGGGCGGGCATCCCGCTGGACGGCGAGCTGACCGTCGAGCAGCGGGTCGCCTCGCAGCGGGCCCTGTACGACCTGGTCGTCGACGCGCTCGGCGTCGGGCCGGGCGACCGGGTGCTCGAAGTCGGCTCGGGGCGCGGCGTGGGCGCGCGTCGGGTGCTGCTCCGGGGGCCCGCGCTGGTGCGGGGCGTGGACCTGATGCCGGAGCAGGTGGCGCGGGCGGCGCGGGCCAACGACGACCCGCGGGTGGCGTTCGTGCGGGGCTCGTGCGACGACCTGCCGTTCCCGGACGGCTCGTTCGACGCCCTGCTGTCGGTGGAGGCGGCCCAGCACTTCGAGGACGTGGCGGCGTTCACGCGGGAGAGCGCCCGTGTGCTCGGGCCGGGCGGCCGGTTGGCCGTGACCACGTTCTTCACCAGGACCGGGGACGCGGGCGCGCGGCTGGCCGGGGTGCTGGAGACGTTCGCCACCGGCCTGGACCAGGCCCACCGGGTCGACGACGTGGTGCGTGACCTGCGGGCGGCCGGTCTCGCCGACGTGCGGGCCGACGGCATCGGCGAGCACGTGTGGCGCGGCCTGGACCGGTGGCTCGCGCAGGGGCCGCGGCCCGACGGCTGGGACCGCAACTGGTTACCCGCGTTCGAGCGGGGTCTGCTCGACTACTACCTGGTCACCGCGCGGAAGCCGGCAGGATCGGGGGTGTGACGACGCACCCGACCGCCGAAGTGCCCGACCCGCTGTTCGCCGACGCCGAGGCCGAAGCCCGCTGGCGGGCCCGCTTCACGGCCCCGCGCGTGAGCCTGCCCGGGTGGGCCGACGACGCGCCCGACCGCAGCCTGTACCTGTCGAACTCCAGCGGCGTGTGGGAGATCTACGCCTGGGACCGGGCGAGCGACACGCACCGCAAGGTCACCGACCGCCCGAACGGCACGTCGCACGGCGCGCTCAGCCCGGACGGCGCGACGATCTGGTGGTTCGCCGACACCGACGGCGACGAGTTCGGCACGTGGGTCAGCGAGCCGTTCCACCCCGGCGGCGACCCGAAGCCCGCCGTGGACGGCGTGCAGGCGGGTTACCCGGCCGGGTTGGAGATCGGGCACCGGGTGGTGGCGGTCGGCACGTCCACCGACGACGGCACCACGGTGTACGTCGCGCGGGACGGCGGTCCGGCCGAGGTGGTCTACGCGCACGAGAACGACGGCGGCGTGTCGGCGTTGTCGAAGGACGAGACGCTGGTGGTGCTGTCCCACTCCGAGCACGGCGACAACCGGCACGCGGCGCTGCGCGTCATCACCCCGTCGGGTGACAAGGTGGCGGAGAAGTGGGACGGGCCGGGCAAGGGGTTGGACGCGATCGCGTTCAGCCCGGTGCGCGGCGACAACCGGCTGCTGGTCGGGCACGAGCGGCGCGGCAAGGACGAGCTGCTGATCTGGGACGTCGCGGCGGACACCGAGACCGAGGTCGTGGTCGACCTGCCGGGTGAGATCAGCGCCGACTGGTACCCGGACGCGAAGTCGCTGCTGGTCGTGCACACGTTCCAGGCGCGCAACACCCTGCACCGCTACGACCTGGAGACCGGGGTGCTGCACGCGCTGGACACCCCGCACGGGTCGGTGGGCGGCGCGAGCGTGCGGCCGGACGGCGCGGTGGAGTACTCGTGGTCGTCGGCGGCGCGGCCGGGTGTGGTGCGGGTGCTGGACGTCGACGGGGACGAGCGGGTGCTGCTGGCGCCGGCCGGGCACGAGGCTCCGCCGTCGGTGGACCTGACCGACGTGTTCGTGGGTGACGTGCACGCGCTGGTGGCGCGGCCGGCCGGTGCGCCCGACGGGCCGCTGCCGACGGTGTTCCACCTGCACGGCGGGCCGCACTCGGCCGACGAGGACCGGTTCTCCGCGTACCGGGCGGTGTGGCTGGACGCCGGGTACGCGGTGGTGCACGTGAACTACCGGGGGTCCACCGGGTACGGGTCGAAGTGGCGTGACGCGATCGAGGGCCGGCCCGGGTTGACCGAGCTGGAGGACGTGGCGGCGGTGCACGACTGGGCCGTCGGGTCCGGGTTCGCCGACCCGGCGAAGTGCGTGGTCAACGGCGCGTCGTGGGGCGGGTACCTGTCGCTGCTGGCGCTGGGCACGCAGCCGGAGCGGTGGGCGGCCGGTGTCGCGGGCGTGCCGGTGGCCGACTACCTGGCCGCGTACGAGGACGAGATGGAGCCGCTGCGGGCGTTCGACCGGGCGCTGTTCGGCGGGTCGCCGGAGGAGCTGCCCGACCGGTACCGCGAGTGCTCGCCGTTGACGTACGTGGACGCGGTGCGCGCGCCGGTGCTGGTGCTGGCGGGCGAGAACGACCCGCGCTGCCCGATCCGGCAGATCGACAACTACCTGGACCGGCTGGCGGCGCGGGGTGCGGCGTACGAGGTGTACCGGTACGACGCGGGGCACGGTTCGCTCGTGGTGGCGGAGACGATCCGGCAGACGGCGGCGGAGGTCGCGTTCGTGCGGCGCGTGCTCTGACGTTCGCACGGCGCGTGCTCTGAGCGGACCCGTTCACCGAACGACGACGAGCAGGGGTCCCCGCCCGGGGGACCCCTGTTCTTCACTTTACCGGTGGGGTCCGACATTTTCGGGGCCGCCGGATGTCCGGCGGCTCCCGAAGGTCGGGTCAGGCCTGCTGGGCCTGCCACATCCAGTGGGCCTGCTCCAGGTTCTTCGTGATCTCGATCAGCAGGTCCTGGGTGACCAGGTCGGACTTGTCGGTCTCGTCGATGCGGTCGCGCAGCCGGCCGATCAGCTCGCCCAGCGCGGTCACGACGGCGGTGACGACCTGGTCCTCCTTCAGCCAGCCGCCGGGGAAGTCCGGCACGCCCGAGCCCGCGGCGACCGTCTTGGCCTTGCCGTCGGGCGAGATGCCGAGCGCGGCGGCCCGTTCGGCCACCTCGTCGGTGTACGTGCGGGCGGTCGTGACCAGTTCGTCGAGCTGGAGGTGGACGCTGCGGAAGTTCTTGCCGACCACGTTCCAGTGCGCCTGCTTGGCCACCAGGGACAGGTCGACCAAGTCCACCAGGGTGGCCTGGAGCACCGCCCCGACCGACGCCTTGTCCGCGTCGGACAGGGGGCTGGTGATCGGAGACTTCTGAGGCTTGCTCATGGGTCTGACGCCTCCTAAACGGTGGTCGTGACAGCCACGTCGATGTTGCCTCGCGTGGCGTTGGAGTAGGGGCAGATCCGGTGCGCGGCGGCCGCCAGTCGCTCGGCCACGTCGTGCTCGACGCCCGGGATGTGCGCCGCCAGCCGCACCGCGAGCTGGAAGCCGCCGCCGCCGTCGGCGCCGAGGTCGACCTTCGCCGTCACCGACGTCTCGCCGATCTTGACCTTGGCCTGACGTGCGGCGACCTTGAGCGCGCTGTGGAAGCACGCCGCGTACCCCGCCGCGAACAGCTGCTCCGGGTTGGTCCGGTCGCCGCCGGGGCCGCCCAGCTCCTTGGGCGTGGAGAGCTGCTCGTCGATCACGCCGTCGGAGGAGCGGACCTCCCCGTTGCGGCCGTCCCCGACGGCGATGGCTTCCGCGGTGTAGAGCACCTGCATCTTCAACGCTCTCCTTCGAGCTGGTGAACGGGCCCTTCGATCAGCCCAACACCCGGCCGAAGCCGAACCACACCCGGTCGTGCGGCAGCTCACGCCCCACCAACACTTACCCGCTCAGCGGGACCTCGACACGGCGAACTCGGCCACCTGTCGCCCGATCGTGCGGAGTTGGTCGGCCACCGACGGCACCGTGCAGCCACCCTCCAGGTCGAACTCGACCTCGCCCGAGTTCACCGCCGCGCCCAACGGCGTGGGCCAGCCGCGCAACGCGTGCACGATGGAGCGCAACGCGGTCAGCGTGGTCACCGACGCCTGCCAGCCCCGGGCCGTGGCCACGCAGCCGACCGCGCGGCCGTCCAGGTAGGGACGCGCGTCGCCGCGCAGGTCCTCGACGTAGTCCAGGGCGTTCTTCACCAGGCCGGACACCGTGCCGTGGTAGCCGGGCGAGACGAGCACCACGCCGTCCGCGCCGCGCAGCGCCTCGACCAGCCGGTGGGCGTTCTCGGTGCGCTCGGGGATGGCGGGGTCGTAGAACGGCAGCACCAGGTCGGGCCCGGAGACCTCGACCACCTTCGCGCCCGCGTCCGCGGCGCCCTCCAGGGCGATCCTCATCGCCCGCTCGGACTGCGAGTTGGGGCGCAGGGACCCGCCGATGCCCACCACGGTGACCGTCATGGTGTCCGATCCTGCCACCTCCAGCTAAATGGAGGTCCAGTCGCTCGTGCAGACCCCTACCGACGAGTAACATACGTCTCATGTCGAAGCTCGCCGAGTCGATCCCTCCCGCTGTCCTGGCCGGTGCCCTGCGCTTCGCGTTCGGCCTGCCCGCGCCGCTGCGCCGGCTGATCTCGGGCCGTCCCATCACGGTGGACGGCCAGCGGCTCCACCCCGAAGCCCAGCTGCTGCTGCGGTTGCAGCAGCTCAGCGGTGAGGACTGGCGCACGACCACGCCCGCCGCCAACCGCCTGGCCCTGACCCGCAGCAGCACGCTGGTCGGCGGCCCGGTCATCGGCGGCGTCGCGGTCCGCCCGCTGTCGCTGGACGGCGTCGGCGCGCGGTTCTACGAGCCGACCGGGCTGGCCGCGGGCTCGCCGCTGCTGGTCTTCTACCACGGCGGCGGGTGGGTCAGCGGCGACCTGGACAGCCACGACAACCTGTGCCGGTTCCTGGCCGTGCAGGGCGGGGTGCGGGTGCTGTCGGCGGACTACCGGCTCGCGCCGGAACACCCGTTCCCGGCCGCCGCGGACGACGCGCGGACCGCGTTCGAGTACGCCGTCGCGCACGCCGGGGAGCTGCGGATCGACCCGCGGCGCATCGCGCTGGGCGGTGACAGCGCGGGCGGGAACCTGGCGGCGGTGACCGCGCTGCACGCGGGCGGGGTGAAGCCGGTGTTCCTGCTGCTGTTCTACCCGGCGGTGGACGCGTCCGTGCGGCGGCGGTCGCGGGAGCTGTTCGGCAAGGGGTTCTTCCTCACCGACGAGAAGATGGACTGGTTCCTGGACCACTACGCGCCGTCCCGCGAGACGCACACCGACCCGCGGCTGTCGGTGCTGCTGGCGGAGGACCTGAGCGGGATGCCGCCGACGTACGTGGCGACGGCCGGGTTCGACCCGCTGCGGGACGAGGGCGAGGCGTTCGCGGAGAAGCTCGCGGAGCAGGGCGTGCCCGTGGTGCTGCGTCGGCACGAGGGGCTGTTCCACGGTTACGCGAACATCCTCGGTGTCGGCGGCGTGTTCCGGGAGGCGGTGGCGGAGGCGGTGGGGTCGCTGCGCACCGGGTTGGCGCTGGCGAACACCCGGCAGGACATCCCCGAAACGGCCTGACCTCACGGGCCGCGTGGGCTCAGTGCCGCGGGTCTGCGGGTGGCGGGGGTGGTGGTGGGCCGGTCAGGACGTCGTCCATGGTGGCGCGCAGGTCGTGGAGGAAGCCCTCGAAGTCGGCCAGTCGACGGGGTTCCTGGTGGGCGACCAGGGCTTGCAGGTGGTGGTTGAGGGGGCCGAAGAACTCGCGGGCCGGTTGTTCGATGGTCGGGCTGCTGCGCAGCGTCACGAGGCGGCGGTCGGGGTGTTCGCGGGTCCGGGTGATGTGGCCCAGGGATTCCAGGCGGTTCAGCAGGTTCGTGGTGGCGCCCGTGGTCAGGCCCAGGCGTTCGCTGAGGCGGGTCGGGGAGAGCGGGGCGCCCCGGTCCTCCGCGTACAGGATCTCGACCAGGGCGGTGGCGTCGGTCGAGTGCAGGCCCAGCCACGCGGCGAAGCGGGCGGTGAAGTCGGTGTAGAGGGCGCCGAAGGCGCGCAGGCCGTCGAGGAGGCGCGCGGTTCGGGCGGCGAGGTCGGCCGGCGGTGGGTAGTCGGCCGGGCGTTCGTCGTCCACCTGCTGGTCCACGGTCACCGCCGTTCGTTCCGGTGCGGCGCGCCCGGTTGTCGGGTGAGCGCGCGGTGTGTTGACAACCTACCCGCGACCTGAATAGCTTCACGGTGAAGCTATTTCATGGTGAAGCTGGGGGTGACGTGGTGGAGGCACCGCATGTCGGGGTCGATCCGTTCGGCCCGACGGCTCGGGGGATCGACGAACGGGACGGCACCGGGGACGCGCTGCGGGCGGCCGGGCCGGTCGTGCAGGTGGACGCGCCGGCCGGCGGTCGGGTGTGGATCGTCACCGACGAAGACCTCGCCCGGCAGGTGCTCGGTGATCCGCGGATCGTCAAGGACCCGGCGTTGGCGCCCCCGAGCTGGGACCGGCGGACCGCCGGCCTGGAGCGGACCGCGGCCGAGCAGCCGTCGTTGACCACCCTCGACGGGCCGGAGCACGCACGGCTGCGGCGGGCGCACGTGCCGCTGCTGACCGGCAAGCGCATCCGCGGGCAGTCCGAACGGGTCCACGCGCTCGCCCGCGAGCTGCTGCACGGGTCACCGCCGGAGGTCGACCTGGCGGCCGACTTCACCACCCGCTACCCGATCACCGTGCTGCTGGACCTGCCCGGGGTGCCGCTCGACCACGTCGACCGGGCCGCGGCGGCGTGCCGGCTGATGTTCGGCGCCGACCCGGCGGACCAGGGCGCCGCCATCGCCGCCCTCGTGGAGCTGGGCGCGGCGGGCCGGGGTGGGCTGTCCGACGAGTTGCGCGAGCGCGTGCCACCGGGGACGACCGCGGACGAGGTGAACTACCACCTGTTCGCGTTGATCTTCGCCGGGCAGCTCACCACCGACGCCTCGCTGGGGTTCGTGCTCGCCCGCGCCCTCGTGGACCGCGAAACCCCCGTGGACGAGCTGGTCCGGCAGAGCCTGCGCAGCCACCCGCCCGCGCCGTTCACGCTCTGGCGCTTCACCGCCACCGAGGTCGAGGTGGGCGGCGTGCGGCTGCCCGCGCGGGCCCCCGTGCTGGTCGACATCGAGACCGTCAACGCCCACGCGCACGGTCCCGACCTGGCCTTCGGGGCCGGGCCGCACTTCTGCGTCGGGGCACGGCTCGCCCAGCTGGAACTGCGCGCGGCCGTCACCGTGCTGCGCGCCGACTTCCCGGACGCCCGCCTCGCGATCCCCTACGCCGACCTGCGGCAGCACGGCATCGGCGGCATCCAGGGTCGGCGGCTGACCGCGCTGCCCGTCCGGCTGCACGGCTGACCGGCACCGCGACCGACGGCAAGGCAGGGCCGCCCGTGAGGACTCGGGCGGCCCTGCGGGAGGTGCACTATCAGGGGTGCACCGGTCACTTGCCGAACGCGGCGGCGATCTTGTCGCCCGTTTCCTTGTCGATGTTGCGCCAGTACTCGAACACGCGCTCCAGCACCGGTTCGGACACGCCGTTGGACGCGTGCGCGATCACGGTCCGCACGAGGCGTTCGCGCTGCGCCTCGTCCATCACCTCGCGGATCAGGGTGCCCGCCTGGCCGAAATCGTCGTCCTCCGCGTGCAGCTTGTAAGCCGAACGGGTGACCGCGTCCTCGACCCCGTACGACGACGCCACCTCGCCGGCCGCCGCCGCGGACGCGTGCGGGCCGCCGTAGGAGTTCGGCGCGTACACCGGGTCGGCGGCGTTGGTGAACCGCATCGCGCCGTCCTTGGCGTAGGAGTGGACCGGCGATTTCGGCCGGTTCACCGGCAGCTCGTGGTAGTTCGCGCCGATGCGGTACCGGTGGGCGTCGGGGTAGGCGAAGATCCGGCCGATCAGCATCCGGTCGGGTGACGTGCCGATGCCCGGCACCAGGTTCGTCGGCTCGAACGCGGCCTGCTCGATCTCGGCGAAGTAGTCCGACGGGTTGCGGTCGAGCACCAGCTTCCCCACCTCGACCAGCGGGTAGTCGGCGTGCGGCCACACCTTGGTCAGGTCGAACGGGTTGAAGCGGTAGCCCGCCGCGTCCTCGTAGGGCATGACCTGGACGTGCAGCGTCCACGACGGGAACTCGCCGCGTTCGATGGCGTGCCACAGGTCGGCGCGGTGGGCGTCGGCGTCCTCGCCGGCGATCCGGGCCGCGTCCTCGGAGGTCAGGTTCTCGATGCCCTGGTCGGTCTTGAAGTGGTACTTCACCCAGAAGCGCTCACCGGCGGCGTTCTCCCACAGGTACGTGTGCGAGCCGTAGCCGTTCTGGTGCCGCCACGTGCGGGGGATGCCCCGGTCGCCCATCAGCCACGTCACCTGGTGCGCGGTCTGCGGCTGCAGCGTCCAGAAGTCCCACTGCATGTCGTGGTCGCGGCGGCCGGTGTCGGCGCGGCGCTTCTGCGAGCGGATGAAGTCGGGGAACTTGATCGGGTCGCGCAGGAAGAACACCGGGGTGTTGTTGCCGACGATGTCGTAGTTGCCCTGGGTCGTGTAGAACTTCACCGCGAACCCGCGCGGGTCGCGCCAGGTGTCGGGTGAGCCGAGCTCACCGGCGACGGTGGAGAAGCGCAGCAGCACCTCGGTCTTCACGCCGGGCTGGAACAGCGCCGCCCTGGTGTAGCGGCTGACGTCCTGGGTCGTCTCGAAGTGGCCGAACGCGCCGCCGCCCTTGGCGTGCACGACCCGCTCGGGCACCCGTTCGCGGTTGAACTGGGCGTTCTTCTCGATCAGGTAGTGGTCCTGGAGCAGGATCGGGCCGTTGGCGCCGAGGGTGAGCGAGTGGTCGTCGCTCGCCACCGGGATGCCCGCGTTGTTGGTGGTGTGACGCGCTTCGGTCACGTGGTCAGCTCCTTCGCGTGGGGTTCGGCAGTCAGGGCCCCTGGCAGTCCGGGCACCGACCCCAGAACAGGACTTCCGCCTCGTCCACGGAGAAGCCGGCCGTGTCGGAGGGTTCGAGGCAGGGCGCGGCGCCGTGGACGCAGTCGACGTCCTCGGTGCGGCCGCAGACCCGGCACACGAGGTGGTGGTGGTTGTCGCCGGTCCGCGTCTCGTACCGCGCCGGGTGCCCGGCGGGTTCGATCCGGCGCAGCAACCCGGTCCGCGCGCACGCGTGCAGCACGTCGTAGACGGCCTGCGTGGACACGGACCCCAACCGGGCCCGCACGCCCTCGGCGACCGCGTCGGCCGTGGCGTGGGGGTGTTCGGCGAGCCAGTCGAGCACCGCGACGCGCGGGGCGGTGACGCGCAGTCCGGCGTTCTTGAGCAGCTCGCGGGGTCCTGGGGTCATGGCTCCACCACTCCATCACGCTTTCTGGAACTGGTCAAGAAAACGAACGGTTAAACCTGTTGCCGTCCCGAGTGAAGATGAGCGGGTGAACGTCTCCCCTTACCTGGCCGTCCTCCGAACGCCGCGCGTGCCCGGCTTCATGCTGCTGATGCTGGTGGCGCGCGTGCCGGCGACGGCCGCGGGCATGACGGTCACCATGCACGTCCTGCTCGGCCTGGAACGAGGTTACGGCGCGGCGGGCCTGGTCGGGGCGGTCAGCACGGTCGGCATCGCGGTCGGTTCGCCGCTGATGGGCCACCTGGTGGACCGGCGCGGCCTGCGCGCGATGCTGGCCCTGTCGATGGCCACCGAAGGGGTCTTCTGGTTCGTCGCGCCGCTGCTGTCGTACGAGGTGCTGCTGGTGACGTGCTTCGTCACCGGGATCACCGTGATGCCGGTGATGTCGCTGGGCCGCCAGATCCTGACCGCGCTCGTGCCGGACGACCGCAGGCGCACCGCGCTGGCGATGGACTCGATGGCCGTGGAGCTGTCGTTCATGGCCGGGCCCGCGCTGGGCGTGGCGCTCACCACGCAGGCGTCGAGCCGCACGGCGATGTGGGCGGTCGGCACGTCGATGGTCGTGATCGGCGCGATCCTGTACGCGGTGAACCCGCCCGTGCGGCACGAGGGCGAGACCGGCGCGCGGGTGCCGCGGCGGGAGTGGCTGGACGGGCGGCTGCTCGGCGTGCTGATCAGCGCGGGCGGTGCGACGTTCGTGCTGTCGGGCGTCGAGGTGTCGGTGGTGGCGTCGATGCGCGGGCTCGGGCTGACCGGGTGGACCGGCGCGATGGTCGCGGTGATGTGCGTGGCGTCGTTGGCGGGCGGTTTCGTCTACGGCGGGCTCACGCGCGTGCCGCCGTTGTGGGCGTTGATGGGCGGCATGGGGGTGTTGGCCGTGCCGATCGGGCTGTTCGGCGGGTCGCCGTGGTGGCTGGCGCTGGCCCTGGTGCCGACCAACTTCCTGTGCGCCCCGACGATCACCGCGACCGGCGAGCTGATCACCAGGCACACGCCGGCGTCGGCGCGCGGGGTGGCGATGGGGTTGCAGGGGTCGGCGTTCACGCTGGGCGTGGCGCTGGGGCAGCCGGTCACCGGGTTCGTGATCGACCACTCGTCGCCGGCGTGGGGCTTCGCGGTGGCGGGCCTGGGCGCGGTGGCGATCGCGGCGGCCACGGTCGCGCTCGGTCGCCGCACGTCGGCGGTCCCGGTGAGCTGACCGGGAAGAACATCACCCGTTCGGACCCGTCTCCAGCACGCTCCGCGCACCTCTACTCCAACATGGAATCCGAGTTCTGGTTCGACTCCTGGGAGCAGGGCGGCACGAAGACCAGCTTCCACCTGAGGGACGTGCACGAGCACGCGCGCATGCTTGACCGGCTCGGCCTGGTGGCCGGTGCCCGGGTCCTGGTGCCGCTGTGCGGCAAGACCACTGACCTGCGGTTCTTCGCCGAGACGGCGGCGGAGGTCGTCGGGGTCGAGCTGGTGCCCAGGGCCGTCGCCGAGTTCTTCGCCGAGAACGGCCTGGACCCGGTCGAGGAGGAGCCCGACGTGTTCCGCTGCGGCAACCTCGTCATCCGCCGCCAGGACATCTTCCGGCTCGGCCCCGACGAGATCGGCCCGGTGGACCTCGTCTACGACCGGGCGTCGCTGATCGCGTTCCCGGACGACATGCGGCAGCGCTACGCCGAGACGATCACCCGGCTGGTGCGGCCGGGCACGCGGTACTTCATCAACACCCTGGAGTACGCGCCCAGGCTGCCGTCACCGCCGTTCTCCGTGGGGCCGGCGGAGGTCGTCGAGCGCTTCGGCCACGCGTTCGACGTCGAGCACCTGGCGGCGGAGCCGAGGCCGGACCACCGGATGGTGGAGAAGTTCGGCCTGGCGAGCCTCGTGGAGCACGGTTTCCTGCTCCGCGCGCGCTAAGCCTGCCGCCCCAGCTCGTGCAGCGCCCGGTAGAGGCGTTCGACGGCGGGGCGGGCCGCGGCGTAGTGGCGCACCGCGTCGGGGTCCGGGGCGATCGTCTTGACCGGTGTGATCAGGTCGGCGGCGACGGTGAGGGACGGGATGCCGCCCAGGGCGCGCCAGGCGACCAGGGCCGCGCCGACGCCCGAGCCCTCGCTGTCGTCGGCCAGTTCCAGCTCCAGGCCGAGCGCGGACGCCAGGACGGTCGCCCACAGGTCGCTGCGGAACGCGCCGCCGGTCACGCGGACCGCGTGCACGTCCGCCACCGACCGCACCGCGTCCAGCACCAGCGCCAACTGCTGCGCCACGCCCTCCACCAGGGCACGGGTGACCTCCGCGCGCCCGTGCTCGCGCCGCAGCCCGACCACCGCCGACGTCGCGTCCGCGTCCCACCACGGGGCGCGCTCGCCCAGCAGGTACGGCAGCGCGACCACGCCCGCCGCGCCCACCGGCACGGCGGCGGCCTCCTCCAGGAGGTCCCGCACGTCGACGCCGAACGCCTCCGCGGCCCACTGCGCGGCCACCCCGCCGTTGCTGACCGCCCCGCCGAGCACCCACAGGTCCTCGGCGACGGCGTAGCAGAACACCCGCCCCTGCTCGTCGACCGCCGGCGACGAGCGCACCACGCGCAGCGCGCCGCTCGTGCCCAGCGACACCGCCGCCACGCCCGGCACGACCGCGCCCACGCCGAGGTTCGCCATCGGCCCGTCACCGCCGCCCAGCACGACCGGCAGGCCGGTGGGCAGGCCGGGGACGTCCAGCGTCAGCGGCAGCGAGTCCACCGGCGCGTGCAGGGCGGGCAGCTGCTCGGCGCGCACCCCCGCGAACGCCAGCGCGTCCGGGTGCCAGTCCAGCGACACGAGGTCCATCAGGCCGGTCGCGGACGCCGACGAGTGCTCGGTCGCGAGCACACCGGTCAGCTGGAGCGCGACGAAGTCCTTGAGGCCGCACCACCGGGCGGCGGAGAACCCCTGGTCGTGGAACCACGCCAGCTTCACCAGCGGCGACATGGTGTGGATCGGGGTGCCGGTGGCCCGGTGCAGCGCGCCGCCGTCGGCCGTGCCGCGCAGCCGCGCCGTCTGCTCCTGGGCCCGGTTGTCCGCCCACGACAGCGACGGCGTGACGGGCGTGCCGTCCGCGTCCAGCCCCACCAGGGTGTGCATGGCGCCGGTCAACGACAGCGCACGCACCGCGTGCCCCTGCGCCGCCACCTCCCGCAACGCCCGCAGCGCCGCGTCCCACACCTCGACCGGGTCGTGCGTCGCCTCACCGGAGGGCGTGGTGCGCATCGGGTAGCCGTGCTCCGCCGATGCCACCACGCCCGCGTCCCGGTCCACCGCGATGACCTTGGTCGACGTCGTCCCCAGGTCGATCGCGAGCACTACGTCCGCCATAGGAGTGAACCTACAGGCGGCCGGCCAGCTCCTCGGCGATCTCGTACGTGTTCAGCGCCGCGCCCTTGCGCAGGTTGTCCCCGCACACGAAGAAGTCCAGCGTGTTCGGGAAGTCCAGCGCCTGCCGCACCCGGCCCACGTAGGTCGGGTCGCCGCCGACGACGTCCGCGGGCGTCGGGAACTCCTTGGCCGCCGGGTCGTCCACCAGCACGATGGACGGCTGCGCCGCGAAGATCTTGTGCGCCTGCTCGACGGTCACCTCGCGGGCGAACGTCGCGTGCACGGCCAGCGAGTGGGTCGTCACGACGGGCACGCGCACGCAGGTCGCCGACACCTTCAGCTCCGGGATGCCCAGGATCTTGCGGGACTCGTTGCGGACCTTCAGCTCCTCGCTGGTCCACCCCTCGTCCTTCAGCGACCCGGCCCACGGCACCACGTTGAACGCCAGCGGCGCGGGGAACGGCGAGTCCGACACCGGCAGGCCGGCGGCCTCCAGCGTCTCGCGGACGTCGCCCGCGCGGACGCCGACCTCCTTGCCCGCCAGCGCCGCGGTCTCGGCGTAGAGGCGGTCGATCGCCGCCTGGCCGCCACCCGACGCCGCCTGGTAGGACGCCACGACCAGCTCGCGCAGCTCGAACTCCCGGTGCAGGGCGCCCAGCGCGGCCATCATCGACAACGTCGTGCAGTTCGGGTTCGCGATGATCCCCTTGGGGCGCTCGCCGATCTTGTCGGCGTTCACCTCGGGCACCACCAGCGGCACCTCGGGGTCCATCCGGAACGCGCCCGAGTTGTCCACCGCGACCGCGCCCTTGGCCGCGGCGACCGGCGCCCACTCGGCCGACACCTCGTCCGGCACGTCGAACATCGCGATGTCGACGCCGTCGAACGCCTCCGGCGACAGCGCGACGACGGTCAGCTCCTCACCGCGCACGGTGATCTTCTTGCCCGCCGAGCGCGGTGACGCGATCAGCCGGATCTCACCCCACGGCACGGACTCGCGGCCGTTGATGATGTCGATCATGACGGTGCCGACGGCACCGGTGGCACCCACCAGGGCCAGCACAGGACCGGTGCTCATCGTCCACTCCCCGCGTACACCACGGCTTCTTCGTCGCCGCCGAGCTCGAACGCGTCGTGCAGCGCGCGCACGGCGTCGTCGAGCTGCGTGTCGCGGCAGATGACCGAGATCCGGATCTCCGAGGTGGAGATGATCTCGATGTTGACGCCGGCCGCGGCCAGCGCCTCGCAGAACTGGGCGGTCACGCCGGGGTGCGAGCGCATGCCCGCGCCGACCAGCGACACCTTGCCCACGTGCTCGTCGTAGAGCACCTGGTCGAAGCCGATCTCCTCGCGCGCCTTCTCCAACGCGGCGACCGCGCGCGGCCCGTCGTCCTTCGGCAGGGTGAACGTCACGTCGGTGCGGCCGGACACGGCCTGCGAGACGTTCTGCACGACCATGTCGATGTCGAGCTCCGCCTCGGCCACGACGCGGAAGATGCGCGCCGCCATGCCGGGCAGGTCGGGCACCGCGGTCACGGTCACCTTGGCCTCGGACCGGTCGTGCGCGACGCCGGTGATCATCGCCTGTTCCACGGGAAGGTCCTCCACTGACCCGGACACGATGGTCCCGGGCTTGTTGCTGAACGAAGATCGGACGTGCACCGGGACGCCGTAGCGGCGGGCGTACTCGACGCAGCGCAGCATGAGCACCTTGGCCCCGCTCGCCGCCATCTCGAGCATCTCCTCGTAGGTGATGGTCTCCAGCCGCTTGGCGTTCGGCACGATGCGCGGGTCGGCGGTGAACACGCCGTCGACATCGGTGTAGATCTCGCAGACGTCGGCCTTCAGCGCGGCCGCCAACGCCACCGCGGTGGTGTCGGTGCCGCCGCGGCCGAGCGTGGTGATCTCCTTGCTGTCCTGGCTGACGCCCTGGAAGCCCGCGACGATCGCGATCGCGCCCTCGGCCAGGGCGTCCTGGATGCGGCTGGGCGTCACGTCGATGATGCGCGCCTTGCCGTGCACGGACGTGGTGATCACGCCGGCCTGCGAGCCGGTGTAGGACCGCGCCTCGGCGCCCAGCGAGCTGATCGCCATCGCCAGCAACGACATGGAGATGCGCTCACCGGACGTGAGCAGCATGTCCATCTCGCGGGCGGGCGGCACCGGGGACACCTGGCGGGCGAGGTCGAGCAGCTCGTCGGTCGTGTCGCCCATCGCCGAGACGGCGACGACGACCTCGTTGCCCGCTTTGCGGGTCGCGACGATGCGCTCGGCCACCCGTTTGATCCGCTCGGCGCTCCCGACCGAGGAACCGCCGTACTTCTGGACGACGAGCGCCACAGACCCACTCCTCCCAGGTGCTTCAAGCCCAGCTCATCGGGGAGACTACCTGGCCCAAGGAGTGGACAGCGGTCGCCGTGACGCCCACTACTCTCGACCCCGTGTCGACCCTGGAGGCCGTTCGCGTGGACCCCGAGGACGCGCCCGGCGCGCGTGAGCGGCTGGCGGGCTTGGCCAGACACCGGGTCGTCGTCGTGCTGGCGCCCGGACTGCTCTACCTGGCCGTCCGCGAGCTCGGGCTGCTCGTGCTGCAGCTGATGGCGGCGCGCTGGGACAAGGACGTCACGCGGGCGCTCACGTCGTGGGACGGGCAGTGGTTCCTGGGCATCGCCGAGGGCGGCTACGCCGACGTGCCCCGGTCGCTGGTGGACGCGTTCGGGCGGCGCACGGCGGAGACGCCGCTGGCGTTCTTCCCCGGCTACCCGACGCTCGTGCGGTGGGCCGACGGGCTGCCCGGCGTGCCCGCCGTCGGTGCCGCGTTCGCGGTGAGCCTGGTCAGCGGCGTGTTCTGCGCGTACGGGCTGGCGCGGCTCGGGTCGCGGGTGTTCGGCGGGTCGGGGCGGGCCGGGCTGGTGCTGGTGGTGCTGTTCGCCGCGTCGCCGATGGCCGTGGTGCTGTCGATGACGTACTCCGAGGCGACGTTCTGCGCGCTGGCCGCCTGGTCGCTGGTCGGCGTGGTGGAACGGCGCTGGATCCTGGCCGGGGTGTGCTGCGCGGCGGCCGGGCTGGTGCGGCCGACGGCGGCGGCGCTGGTCCTGGCGGTGTGCGCGGCGGCGGCCGTGGCGATCTGGCAGCGGCGGGACGACTGGCGGCCGTGGGTGGGGGCGCTGGTCGCGCCGCTCGGCCTGCTCGGCTACCTCGCGTACGTGGCGCTGCGCACCGGCCGGTGGGACGGCTGGTTCGCGGTGCAGCAGCACGGCTGGGACTCGCGGTTCGACGGCGGGGCGGCGACCTGGAAGTTCGCGCTGCTCATCCTCGGCGAGCCGAGGTCGGTGCTGGAGCTGGCCACGGTGTGGCTGCTGGTGGTGGCGCTGGCGCTGGTCGTGCTGAGCTTCCGGCGCGGGTTGGAGTGGCCGCTGATCGTCTACGGCGTCGGCGTGCTCGCCATGGACCTCGGGTCGAACGGGCTGATGAACTCCAAGGCGCGGCTGCTGCTGCCCGCGTTCACGCTGCTCGTGCCGGTGGCGCTGGCGCTGGCCCGGCGGCGGACCGGCACGGTGGTGGGCGTGCTGGTGGGCGTCTCGGTGTTCAGCGCGTGGTTCGGCGCGTACGCCATCACGGCTTGGCAGTACGCGATCTGATGACAGTATGAGGGTGATGGACGGCCACGACCCGATCATGCGGCGCTGGAGCCCGCGGTCGTTCGACGGCACGGCGGAGGTGTCGCCGGACACCGTGCGCGTGCTCCTCGAAGCGGCCCGGTGGGCGGCCTCGCACGGCAACACGCAACCCGCCCGGTTCCTCGTCGGCTACCGCGGCGATGACACGTTCGAGCGCATCTTCGCCGCGCTCCGACCGGGGAACCGGACGTGGGCGGGTCGGGCGTCGGTGCTGCTCGTGGCCGCGGCCGCCGAGGTCGACGAGCGCGGGCCGATGCCGAACACCGAGTTCGGGCTGGGTCTCGCGGTGCAGAACCTGGTGCTGCGGGCCGTGGAGCTGGACCTGGTCACGCACCAGATCGGCGGGTTCTCCCCGGACGTGATCCGGGAGTCGTTCGGGATGCCCGACCACGTGCGGCCGGTCGTGGTGATCGCGGTCGGCGTGCTCGGTGACGCCGCGGAACTGCCGGACGACCTGCGAAGGCGGGAACAGCGGGCGCGGGTGCGCAAGCCGTTGGGTGAAACCGCCTTCGCAGGTCGTTGGGGTGAACCCGCGTTTCCCGACTCGTGAGCTAGCGGGCGACCAGACGGGCCAGCACACCCGTCACGACGAGCCAGAAGACCGCCGCGAGCCCGTAGTTCAAGATCACGTCGACGCTCCCGTTGCCCGTCTGGAACAAACCCGGGAAGAACAGCGCCAACGGCTCGGCGAGCTGCTGGATGAAGCGGAAGAACGCGTTGGCCGTGTTCACCCCGATGAGGAGCATCAGGATGTACAGCACCTCGATGGCCGCGAACACGGCACCGACACCGCGGATCACTCGGGCAGCGGTGTAGCTCCCGCTGCGCGTTGAGGTTCGCCATCTGGACATGTCAAGAAGATGCCCGCCCCACGATCGAGTGAAACTCGTGTGGGTGAAGTTCCACCATCTGGGCGCTCGGTTCCACCTCGGCGCGGAATGCGGTTAACCTGTCCGGCGTGGCACGTGCCCTCCTGCTTCGCCGCCGTGACGGGGTCTGATCAGACCGGCCCCCCGTCGCGGGATCGAGCGTTGCCGCCGGTCGTCTCCCACCACCGGCATCAGCAGGAGCTGTTCAAAGATGAGCCCGAGTCACGACGCGTACGTCTCCGGCACCAGTCGCATCCGGCCCCCGGCCCGTCCCGTGCCCGGCCAGCCCGCGTGGAACCCGCAGCGCGGCACCTCGATGCCGGTGCACCGCTACCGGCCGTTCCACGAACAGGTGGAGACCGTCGACGTACCCGACCGCACGTGGCCGACCAAGCGGATCACCAAGGCGCCCCTGTGGTGCGCGGTCGACCTGCGCGACGGCAACCAGGCCCTGATCGACCCCATGTCGCCCGCGCGCAAGCGCAAGATGTTCGACCTGCTGGTGCGCATGGGCTACAAGGAGATCGAGGTCGGCTTCCCCGCCGCCTCGCAGACCGACTTCGACTTCGTCCGCGAGATCATCGAGGACGGCGCGATCCCGCCCGACGTGACCATCCAGGTGCTGACCCAGTGCCGGCCCGAGCTGATCACCCGCACGTTCGAGGCGCTGCGCGGCGCGACCAAGGCCATCGTGCACTTCTACAACTCGACGTCCATCCTGCAGCGCCGGGTCGTGTTCAAGTCCGACCGCGAGGGCATCAAGAAGATCGCCACCGACGCCGCCGCGTTCGCGCTGGAGCAGGAGAAGCACTACCCGGAGACCGAGTTCCGCTACGAGTACTCCCCCGAGTCCTACACCGGGACCGAGCTGTCGTACGCGCTGGAGGTCTGCGACGCGGTCTCGGCGATCATCCAGCCGACGCCGGACAAGCCGCTGATCATCAACCTGCCGGCCACCGTGGAGATGGCCACGCCGAACGTCTACGCCGACTCGATCGAGTGGATGTCGCGCAACCTGGCCCGGCGGGAGTCGATCATCCTGTCGCTGCACCCGCACAACGACCGCGGCACCGGCGTGGCCGCGGCCGAGCTGGGCTACCTGGCGGGCGCGGACCGGATCGAGGGCTGCCTGTTCGGCAACGGCGAGCGCACCGGCAACGTGTGCCTGGTGACGCTGGGCATGAACATGTTCAGCCAGGGCGTCGACCCGCAGATCGACTTCTCCGACATCGACGAGATCCGCCGCACGGTCGAGTACTGCAACCAGCTGCCCGTGCCCGAACGGCACCCGTACGGCGGCGACCTGGTGTTCACCGCGTTCTCCGGCTCCCACCAGGACGCGATCAAGAAGGGCTTCGAGGCCCTGGAGGACGCCGCCAAGGCCGCCGGGCAGCACGTGGACGAGTTCCAGTGGGACGTCCCGTACCTGCCGATCGACCCGAAGGACGTCGGCCGCAACTACGAGGCCGTGATCCGGGTGAACTCGCAGTCCGGCAAGGGCGGCGTGGCGTACCTGATGAAGACCGAGCACCACCTGGACCTGCCGCGCCGGTTGCAGGTGGAGTTCTCCAGGGTCATCCAGGAGGTCACCGACACCAGGGGCGGCGAGATCGGCCCCAAGGACATGTGGGACGCGTTCTCCGAGGAGTACCTGGACGGCACCGCGCCGCTGAAGCTGCTGCGGCAGAAGGTGTCCGGCGACGGCAGCGGCCACGAGACGATCAAGGCCGTGGTCGTGGTGGACGGCGAGACGCAGGAGGTCACCGGCACCGGCAACGGCCCGATCGCCGCGTTCGTCGACGCCCTGGCCACCGTCGGCTACGACGTGCGGGTGCTGGACTACTTCGAGCACGCGATGTCCTCGGGCGACGACGCCCGCGCCGCCGCCTACCTGGAGTGCGCCGTCTCCGACCGCGTGCTGTGGGGCGTCGGCATCGACAGCTCCACGGTGGCCGCGTCGCTGCGCGCCCTGGTCTCGGCCATCAACCGCGCCAACAGGTAGTGGGGCGGTGGTCGCCCCGCCGTTCCACGACGGCGGGGCGACCACGCGCCGGGATCAGTAGCCGTGATTGGTGCCGAAAGCGCCGTTGTACATGACGCCCTCGTCCGACCAGCCCCAGTCGTTCCCCCACCCGCAGATGTCCAAGCCGTCCTTGTCGATGCACAGGATCATGCGGGAGGAAGAATTCTTGTCGCTGTCGTGGTGGACGTAGCTGAACGACGGGCTGCTGTAAGAGCCCCGGTAAGGGACCCACTTGTCGCCCGGGTATTCGGAGATCCACACGGTCGGCCGCCAGCCGGGCCACTGGCTCACGGCCGTGCCCTGGTAGACGTTGTTCCCGTTGCACGTCCCGGACAGGGGTTTTTCCGCAGCGACCTCCACCTTCTTGCCGTTCTGGTCGATGACCAGGTTGCTGCGGACGACGGTGGACCCCGCGCAGCGGGCGGCGGCGGTGCCGGGCACCGCCACCGAGAAGCCGACGAAGGCCACCGTCGTGAAAAACCCCAGAATGGTCGCGAACACGCGTGGACGGCTCGTTCTCACAATTACCTCCGAAAGGTCTGCGATCAGCCGGGCGCACCACTCGCCGAGGTAACCGGAATTCCTTCCCCGAATACGCCGACAATGCGACGCTACCGCCGGATCGAATACCGAGCCAGTCACACGGAGGGGTGAAGGGACGACTCGTTCAGCGCAGACCGGCGAAGAACTCGCGCACGTCCGCGACCAGCAGGTCGGGCTGTTCCAGGGCGAGGAAGTGGCCGCCGCGGTCCAGCTCGGTCCAGTGGACGACGTCGTGGTCGCGCTCGGCCCACCGCCGGATCGTCACGTCGTGCGCCGACACCAGCACACCGGTCGGCACGGTCGTCCGGGCCTGCTCGCCCCACCCCTTGGCGCTGATCTCCTCGTAGTAGACCTGCGCCGCCGACGCGGCCGTGCCCGTCAGCCAGTACAGCGTCACGTCGGTGAGGATGCGGTCCCGGTCGACGCTGTCCTCGGGCAGGCCGTCCACCGGGTCGGTGAGCTCCTTGAACTTCTCCACGATCCACGCCAGCTGCCCCACCGGCGAGTCGTGCAACCCGTAGGCCACGGTCTGCGGCCGTTTCGCGTTGCACTGCAGGTAGCCGTCGTTCAAGTCCTGCATCGCCGCCCACCGCCGCTGCTCCACCTCGGTGAGCCCTTCGACCTCGCCGTCCGGGAACGCCAGCAGGGCGTTCAGGTGGACGCCCACCACCCGGTCGGGTGCCTGCCTGCCCAGCTCCGGCGCCACCCACGCGCCGGTGTCGTAGCCCTGCACGCCGTACCGGTCGTAGCCCAGCGCGTCCATCAACCCGACCAGCACGCCCGCCATCCGCGCCGCCCCCATGCCCGGCCCGGCGAGCGGCGTGGAGAACCCGAAGCCCGGCAGGGACGGCACGACCAGGTGGAACGCGCGGGCCGGGTCGCCGCCGTGCGCGCGCGGGTCGGACAGGGGGCCGATGACGTCGAGGAAGTCCGTGACGCCACCCGGCCAGCCGTGCAGCAGCACGAGCGGAAGGGCGTCGGGCTCGGGTGAGCGGACGTGCAGGAAGTGCACGTTCTGGCCGTCGACGGTGGCGGTGAACTGCGGGTGCGCGTTGAGCTCGGCCTCGTGCGCCCGCCAGTCGTAGGTCGTGCGCCAGTGCTCGGCGAGGTCCTTCAGGTAGGCCACCGGCACGCCCCGGCTCCAGCCGACGCCGGGCAGCTCGGCCGGCCAGCGGGTGCCGGCCAGGCGGGCGTTCAGGTCGTCGAGCTGCGCCTGCGGCACGTCGATGCGGAACGGGCGGATGTCTGTCATGGCGGCGACGCTAGGGAGACGTGCGGACAGGTCCGGTCCTAACGGTCGGGCAGGCTGCACGGCATGGTGGACACGTCCGCGCGGCTGCTCCGACTGCTGTCGCTGTTGCAGGCCCGGCACGACCGGTCCGGGGCCGAGCTGGCCGAACGCTTGGGCGTCACGACCCGCACGGTCCGCCGTGACGTCGAACGGCTGCGCGGCCTGGGCTACCCGGTGCACTCGGCCCGGGGCACGGCCGGCTACCGGCTCGGCGCGGGAGCCGCGCTGCCGCCGTTGCTGCTGGAGGACGACGAGGCCGTGGCCGTGGCGGTGGGGCTGCGCACGGCGGCGGGCGGGTCGGTGGCCGGGATCGAGGAGACGTCGCTGCGGGCCCTGGCCAAGCTGGAGCAGGTGCTGCCCGCCCGGCTGCGGCACCGGGTCGGCACGCTGCACTCGGCCACCGTCCGCGTCGGCGAGGGCGGGCCGCGCGTGGACGCCGACGTGCTCGTGGCCATCGCCGACGCCTGCCGCCGGCACGAGTCGCTGCGGTTCGACTACACCAGCCCGCGCGGCGGCACGACGACCCGGTCCGCGCAGCCGCACCGGCTGGTCAGCTTCACCCGCCACTGGTACCTGGTCGCCTGGGACACCGACCGCGACGACTGGCGCAGCTTCCGCGTCGACCGGCTGGTGCTGCGGACCCCGAACGGCCCCCGCTTCGCGCCCCGCGACCCACCCGACGGCGACGTGGCCGCCTACCTGGAACAACGGCTCTCGTCCCACGCCTGGCCGGTGCGGGCGACCGTGGCGCTGCACGCCTCGGCGCCCGCCGTGGCCGACCGGCTGTGGCCGGGCACGGGCGTCGTCGAACCGGTGGACGAGGGGAGCTGCCTGCTGCACGTCGGCGCCGACACCGCCCGCGACCTGGCGTGGATGATCACGTCGGTGGACGTCGACTTCACCGTGGTCGACGGGCCGCAGGGGTTGGTGGACGCCCTGCGCGCCTACGGTGACCGGTGCCTGCGCGCGGTCAGGAGGTCCTAGCGAGGAACGCGGCCCAGCGGTGGGTGGGGAAGGTCAGCACCGGGCCGTCGGCGTTCTTGGAGTCCCGCACCCCGGTCACGGTGTCGGTGACGGCCACCTCGACGCAACTGCCGTTCTCCATCGAGTAGCTGGACTTGACCCAGCGGACCGAGGTGGTCAAGGCGACCTCCAGTTGCTACAGCGCCCGGATCAGGGAAACGGACTCCTGCCGGTCCAAGGCGACATCGCGAAGGGTATTCGCAGTCATGCTATAGGCCCTGACCTTCGCCGAGTCGTGGAGATAGACGGCGTCCTCCTGGAGCTCCACGTACACCGTCTCGTCGAACTCCTCGAACCCGAACAAGGTGAACTCACCGGTCAGACCGGGGTGCATGCCGACCTCGGCCCTGATCACCTGAATGTCCACAGTGGGCAGCTCGGCCGCCGCCAGCAGGTGCTCCGCCTGCCGCCTCAGCACGTCCTTGCCCCCGATCGGGCGGCGCAGCGCCGTCTCCTCGATCACGAAGTGCAGCCTCAGCGGGCTCTGGTCGTCGACGAGCCGCCGTTGCCGCTCCAGGCGGAACGCCACCATCCGGTCCATGTCCACCGGTCGCACCCGACGTGCCGAACTCGCCACCGCGGTGGCGTACTCCTCGGTCTGCAGCAGGGCGTGCACGAAGAGGGGCGAGTACACGAACGCCGAGTGGGCCATGCCTTCCAGGCCGGCGAAGAGCCGCAGCCAGTTCGGGATGACACCGGACCAGGGAGCCCACCAGCTCCCCGGGTCCTCCTCCCGGGCCAACGCCGCGATCCGCTCGACGCGGTCCGGGTCGGCGCCGTAGAAGGCGAGCAGCTTCGCGACCTCGTCGGGCGGCTGTCCGTACCGCCCGGACTCCATGTTGCTGATCTTGCTCTCGGAGACGCCGAGGTGCGCGGCGCTGTGCTCCAACGTCTTCCGCACCGCCTTGCGGTGGTTGCGGAGGGTCGCGCCGAGGAGCCACTTGAGTGCGACGGTGTCGCGTCGGGACATGACCGCCATCCTGCCGTGGCCCGGTGTACCCGATCAGGCGACTATCGGTCCAAAGTCTTTTTGCCTAGCTTTGGCCTTCGATGACGACGAGCGGGGAGGCGGCCGGGTGCCACCGACGTTGCGAGGCCGGTTGGTGGGCCAGGAGGTCCGGGCGATGCGGGAGTTGGCCGGGCTCACCGTGGCCGAGTTGGCGGCCCGGTCCCGCGGGGGCGTGCGGCAGATCGAGCGCGTCGAAGCCGGTCACGTGCCCATCCGGTTCCCCGACATGGTGGCGTGCGCGCCAGTCCTCGGGGACCGGTACCAACGGTTGTTCCAGGCCTCGCAGGAGGCGCACCTGGCCGAACTGCGGTGCACGTGGGGTGTGGAGGCGACGCGGGTCCTCGACCTCCTGCACGCGACGGCCACCGGGGTTCACACCGTCGCGCACGGCACGCGGCCGTTCACGTTGTTCCTGATGCCGGAAGGCCCCGACATCGTCTTCCACGCGCACCTGACCGCGGCGTTCTTCACCGAGGACGACGGCGAGACCAGTGCTGCACGTCACATCGTGGACGCCCTGCCGGCGGATTCGTAGGCCGGAGGTGACGGAGCTCTTCCGCGACCCGGTGGTGGCGACGCTGATCTCGTTCGGCGTGGCCTCGGTGACCAGCGTGCCGGTCGGGATGGCCGTCAAGGCCGCTCAGCGCGGGGTCGTGGACGCCGCCGTGCCCGCCTGAGCCAGGCGCGCCCGCACGGCGACGCGGGCCCGTTCGTAGGCGTGCGGGTCGTCGTGCAGGACCGACTGGGCGTTGGCCATCTCCAGGAACGCGATCAGCTCGAAGGCCACCTGGTCCGGGTCGGCGATCCCCGGGACGGCGGCGGCCGTCTCGCGCACGTAGGCGTTCCACTCGCGCCCGTACCCGGCGATCGCGTCACGCACCCGTCCCGGCCGGGCGTCGAACTCGGCCTGCACGGCGTAGAAGAAGCACCCGCCGGGGAACGTGCGGCCCTCCGAGTACGCCAGCCACCGGTCCAGCAGCGCCGCCAGCCGGGCCGCGCCCGGAGCCTCCGCCACCGGCTCCACGACCTCGCGCGCGAAGATCGCCGCCGCCGCGCGCACGGTCGCCAGTTGCAGCTCCTCCTTCGACCCGAAGTGCGCGAACACGCCGCTCTTGCTGACCTCCAGCTCGGTGGCCAGCCGCCCGATCGACAAGCCCTCCAGGCCCTCGACCGAGGCGATCTCGGCCGCGCGCCGCAGGATCTGCCGGCGCGTCTGCTCGCCGCGCTCCACCCGTCCGTCGACCTTCACGGTCTCCACGCTAGCCCCCTTGACCGCTCGCAAACTAATTGTACGATCGTTCGTACAACTTGAGGGGCGGAACACCATGGATCTCCTGGACCTGAACCGGTCGTCGCTCGACCTGAACCTGAAGCTCATGGCCGACCTGGACGAGGCGCACCTCGACCTGCCCACGCCGTGCGCCGGCTGGACCGTCTACGAACTGCTGCGCCACCAGGTCGAGTCCACGCTGGCGTTCACCGCGTCGATCCGGCACGAGGACGTCGAAGCACCCGCGAGCGACGACCTGACCGTCGCCTACCGGGTCGCGACCGACGCGGCCACCGAGGCGTTCCGCGAGGACGGCGCGCTGGAGCGCGAGGCCGAGTTCCCCGGTTACGGCCTGCGCCGGGGCCGCGAGCTGGTGGTCGGGCACTTCGTGGACAACCTGGTGCACCTCTGGGACCTGTGCCGCGCGCTCGGCGTCGACAGCACCCTCGACCCGGAGCTGGCCACCGCCGCCTACCGGATGGCGCGGCACTTCCCGAACACGCCCGACGTCCGCGGTCCGGGCAAGGCGTTCGCCCTCCCGGTCGACGTGCCGGAGGACGCGCCGATCACCGACCGCCTGGTGGGCCTGCTCGGCCGCTCGCCGCGCTGGCCCGCGTGACCACCGGGTCGGGGGCGCCGCCACAGGGGGAGGCGCCCCCGACCCGCTACCCCGGTACTGGCTCCCCGGTGTGACGACCCGCGCCCCGCGCGCACCTAGCGTCACCCGCATGAAGACGCTCACCCGTTGGGGCATCCACCCGCGGCCCGGAGTCGCGCGTGCCCTCGTCGCCGCCGTGCCCGCGCTGCTCGCCCTCTACCTGGTGGCACGCGGCTGGCTGTACCCGCTGTGGCCGGACACCGTCGGCGCCGTCGGCCACCCGTTCACCGCCGACCCCGGCCTCGGCGGCGCGTGGGGCGGGCCGACGCTCGCCGGCGCGTGGGCCGTGCACGCCCTGATCGCGCTCGGCCTCCAGGCCGCCTGCTTCGCCGTCGTCCGCGCGCTCTACCGGCCCCGTCAGCACCGACCCCGTCAGCCCGGCCCGGGGCGCACGTCACCCGCCGGGACCACGACACCACCGTCGTCCACGAACCGCAACCGAACCGGCCGCCCGTCGGCCGCCCGGTAGACGACCGTGGACGTCGTCCGCGGCAGGTGCTCGTCACCCCACTGCTGCAACGCGCACAGCACCACGTTGAACTGCCGGCCCGCCTCGGTGAGGCAGTAGCCGTCACGCGGCCGCTGCCCGGGCTCCCGGTAGGTCCGCCGGGTCATCAACCCGCTGTCGACCAGCTTCGCGAGCCGCGCGGCGAGCACGTCGGACGCGATGCCCAGGCGCGCGCGGAACTCCGAGAAGCGGTAGGCGCCGGCCAGCGCCTCCCGCAGCACGAGGAACGTCCAGCGCTCGCCGACGAGGTCCACCGCCTTGATCAGGGAGCAGGTCGCCTCGTCGGGGTCCGTCACCCGTTCAGTATGGCTCGGTTGTGCATTCCAAGCCAGCAGGGCTAGGTTGGCAAAGCCAACTCACCCCTGGGAGAAGACTCCGATGAAGATCGCCAACTCGGTCGCCCTGGTCACCGGGTCCAACCGCGGCCTCGGCCGGCACTTCGCGCGGCAGTTGCTGGAGCGGGGCGCGGCGAAGGTCTACGCGACCGCGCGTGACGCGACCTCGGTCGACCTGCCGGGCGTCGAGGCGCTGCCACTGGACATCACCGACCCGGCCTCCGTCGCCACGGCGGCCTCCGCCGCCGGCGACGTCACGCTGCTGGTCAACAACGCGGGCATCATCACCGGGGAGAACCTGGTCACCGGCGACCCGGCCGCGATCCGGCGGGAGATGGACACGCACTTCTACGGCACGCTGGAGGTGATCCGCGCCTTCGCGCCCGTCCTCGCGGCCAACGGCGGCGGCGCGATCCTGAACGTGCTGTCCTCGATGTCCTGGGTGTCCTACGACCGCGCGACCGCGTACAGCGCCGCCAAGGCCGCCCAGTGGAGCCTCACCAACGGCGTCCGGGTCGAGCTCGCGGGCCAGGGCACGCTGGTCACCGGCCTGCTCCTGGGCCCGACCGACACCGACATGACCGCGGGCGTCGACGTGCCGAAGAACGACCCGGCCGACGTCGTGCGCGCCGCCCTGGACGGCGTCGAGGCCGACCTCGTCGAGGTGCTGGCCGACCAGGGCGTGGTCGCCCTGAAGGCCGCGCTGTCCGCCGACCCGCGCACCCTCTACCCGCAGGTGGTCTGACGGAACGGGTCCGGGGGACGCACGGCGGCGTCCCCCGGACCCGGCACTACGGGTTGAGCACCTCGGTCATCGAGGCCGGGCCGACCAGCGGCATGTCGGGCGAGATGCCACTCTCCTCGACCAGCTCGGCCTCCACCGCGTGCGGCCGGATCTTCCCGGCCCGGATGTCCTCCGCCCAGTGGCACGCCACCTTGTGCCCCGGCAGCACCTCGCGCAGCGCGGGCCGCTCGGTGTCGCAGCGGGTCGCCTGCTTCCACGGGCAGCGGGTGTGGAACCGGCAGCCCTGCGGCGGGTTGGCCGGCGACGGCAGGTCACCGGTGAGCAGGATCCGCTCGCGCCGGTCCTCCACCGCCGGGTCCGGCACGGGGATCGCCGACAGCAGCGCCTTGGTGTACGGGTGCAGCGGCTCGGCGTAGAGGTCGTCCGAGCTCGCCTCCTCCACCAGGCCGCCCAGGTACATCACGCCGACCCGGTCGGAGATGTGCCGCACCACGGCCAGGTCGTGCGCGATCACCAGGTAGGTGAGCCCGAACTCGGCCTGCAGGTCCTCCAGCAGGTTGACGACCTGCGCCTGCACCGACACGTCCAGCGCGGACACCGGCTCGTCGGCGATGATCAGGTCCGGCTCGACCGCCAGCGCCCGCGCGATGCCGATGCGCTGCCGCTGGCCGCCGGAGAACTCGTGCGGGTACTTGCGCAGCGACGTGGACGGCAGCCCGACCGCCGACAGCAGCTCGCGCAGGCGCTTGCCCGTCGCCTCGCGCCCCTTGTCCAGGCCGTGCGCCCGCAGGCCCTCCACCAGCAGCGACTCCACCGACTGCCGCGGGTCCAGGGACGACATGGGGTCCTGGAACACCATCTGCATCCGGCGGCGCATCCGCCGCAGCTCCTCGCCCTTCAGGCCGACCAGGTCCGTGCCGTCGAACAGCACCCGGCCGCCCGTCGGCTCGACCAGCCGCAGCATGCCGCGGCCCAGCGTCGACTTGCCGCACCCGGACTCGCCGACCAGGCCGTAGGTCTCGCCGCGGTTGATCCGCAGGTCGACGCCGTCGACGGCGTACACGTGGCCGACCGTGCGGTCGACCAGCAGTCCCCGCTTGATCGGAAAGTGGATCTTCAGGTCCTCGACCGACACCAGCGCGTCGCCCACGGGGGCGTCGGTGGCTGCCGGTTCGACGGCGGCGGTCATGCGGACACCTCCTGGGCGGCGGGCGTACCCGGCAGCACCGGGTTGTGGCAGCGCAGCGACCGCACGTCCTCGGCCTCCAGCGCGGGCGTGACCTCGCGGCACACCGGCAGCGCGTTGGGGCAGCGGGGTGCGAACGCGCACCCGTGGTCCCACGGGATGTTGTCGGCGACCGAGCCCTTGATGGGCACCAGCTTCTCGCCGCGCGCGCCGTCCAGTCGCGGGATCGACGCCAGCAGGCCGTGCGTGTACGGGTGCCGCGGCTCGGTGAACAGCGGGTACCGCGCCGCCTTCTCCACCACCCGGCCGCCGTAGAGCACGTTGACCTCGTCGCACAGCCCGGCCACGACGCCCAGGTCGTGCGTGATCATGATCAGCGCCGTGCCCGTGTCCTGCACCAGCTCCTTGAGCAGCGCCAGGATCTGCGCCTGGATCGTCACGTCCAGCGCGGTGGTCGGCTCGTCGGCGATGAGCAGCCGCGGCCGGCACGCCAGCGCGATCGCGATCAGCGCGCGCTGCCGCATCCCGCCGGAGAGCTGGTGCGGGTACTCGCTCAACCGGCGCTGCGGGTCCGGGATGCCGACCCGGCCCAGCAGCTCGGCCGCCTCCACCATCGCGGTCTTGCGGGCCATGCCGCGGTGCCGTTCCAGCACCTCCGTGACCTGCAGCCCGATCGGGATCACCGGGTTGAGCGACGACAGCGGGTCCTGGAACACCATGCCCAGGTCGCGGCCACGCCGGTTGCGCATCTCCTTGTCGCTCAGGGTCAGCAGGTCGGTGCCCTCGAACCGGACCTCGCCGGTGACCTTGTTGCCGCGCGACGGCAGCAAACCCATGATCGCCAGCGACGTCACGGACTTGCCGCAGCCCGACTCGCCCACCAGGCCCACCGTCTGCCCGGGGTCGACGTCGAAGGAGACGCCGTCCACGGCGGTGAAGGGCTCGGTGCCCCTGCGCTGGAAGACCACCCGCAGGTCACGCACTTCGAGCAACGCCATGGCGGTTCACCTCCGGTTCTTCGGGTCGAGCGCCTCGCGCAACGACTCGCCGAGCAGGGTGAAGCCCAGCGCGACGATGATGATGGCGATGGCCGGGTAGAACGCCAGCTCCGGCTTGACGTCGATGTAGCGCTGCGAGTTGCCGAGCATCAGGCCCCACTCGGCCCGCGACGGGTCCGGGTCGCCCAGGCCGAGGAACGACAGCGACGCGGCCTCGATGATCGCGGTCGCCAGCGTCAGCGTCGCCTGCACGATGACCGGGCCCAGCGAGTTCGGCAGCATGTGCCGGAACACGACCGTCCGCCGCCGCACGCCCAGCGCCGTCGCCGCGAGCACGTGGTCGCTGTGCCGCTGCGCGAGCATCGCGCCGCGCAGCAGCCGGGCGAAGATCGGCACCGTGGTCACCGCGACCGCGATGATCACCGTGGTCTGGCTGCCCCGGCTGGCCAGCGCGGCGATCGAGATCGCCAGCAGCAGGCTCGGGATCGACAGCATGATGTCGGTGAACCGCATCAGCCAGCTGTCCACCCAGCCGCCGAACGCGCCCGCCAGGCCGCCGATGATCATGCCCAGGACCAGGCCGATCAACGTCGCGCCGACGCCCACGATCAACGACTGCTGCGCGCCGACCAGCAGCCGGCTGAAGAAGTCGCGGCCCAGCTCGTCACCGCCGAGCAGGAACCCCGGCTGCGCGCCGGGGATGAAGTCCGGCCGCAGGTCCTCCAGCAGCTCCGGGTACCGCTGGTACGGGTCCTTCGGCGCGATGAACGGCGCCACGACCGCCAGCGCCAGGAACACCAGCACGATGAACGCGCCCAGCAGCGCGACCGGGCTGCGCAGCATCCGCCGCAGGGCGTCCGCCGCGAGGCTCGTGCCCGCCGACTCGGCCAGCGCGTCGACCCGCGCCTGCTTGCGCTTGAGGAGACTGGTCATGATGCCCGCACCCTCGGGTCGATGATCGCGTAGGAGATGTCGACCAGCAGGTTCACGAGGACGTAGACCACGGCCGCGAGCAGCAGCAACGCCTGCAACCGCGGGTAGTCCCGGCGCTCGATCCCCTGGGCCAGCAGCGACCCCAGCCCGCCCCACACGAACACCCGCTCGGTGAGCACCGCGCCGCCCAGCAGCAGGCCGGTCTGCAGGCCGATCGTCGTGGACACCGGCAGCATCGCGTTGCGCAGCACGTGCCGGCGCCGGATCAGCGTCGCCTGCAGGCCCTTGGCGTTCGCCGTGCGGACGAAGTCCTCGTTCAGCACGTCGAGCACCGAGGCGCGGGTGATGCGCACGATCACCGCGAGCGGGATGGTGCCCAGCGCGATGGCGGGCAGCACCAGGTGCCACAGCGCGTCGGCCGCGGCGTCCCACTCCTGGGTGAGCAGGCCGTCCAGCACGGCGAAGTTCGTCACGTGCGTCGGGTCGATCGTGACGTCCTGCCGGCCCGACGGCGGGAACAGCGCCAGGTCCTGCGCGAAGAGCTGCTTGAGCAGGATGCCGAGGAAGAACACCGGCACGGCCACGCCGACCAGCGTGCCGATGACGGTGGAGTTGTCCAGGAACCGGCCCCGGTTGCTGGCCGCCAGGTAGCCGAGCGGGATGCCCAGCACCACGGCGAACAGCAGCGCGGCCAGCGACAGCTCGATGGTGGCGGGCAGCGCGCGGCTGATCTCGGCCACCACCGGCTCGCCGCTGATCAGCGAGCTGCCGAAGTCGCCGCTGAGGATGCGGCCCAGGAACTTGAAGTACTGGATGTAGATCGGCTGGTCGAGACCGAGGACCTTGTTGAGCGCCTCGATCTTCTCCGGGGTCGCCTTGTCGCCGAGCAGGGCACCCGAGGGTCCCCCGGGCAGCGACCGCAACCAGACGAAGACCAGCAGCGACAGGATCAGCAGTGTGGGGATCGCCTGCAGCAGGCGTCGGACTATGAATCGCAGCATGATGGAAACCCTCTGGACAGCACGGGTGGTGACGTCCGGGTCACGGACGCCACCACCCGCCTACCGTTCGGTTCAGCCCTTGCTCACCGTGTCGAAGCGCTCGTCGGTCAGCGGGCTCGGGACGAGGCCCGTGATCTTGCTGCTGACCACGATCGCCGGCGGCGAGTGGGACACCGGGATCGCGGGCAGGTACTTGCTCATGATGTCGCGGTTCACCTGCTTGTAGGCGTCCGCGTGCTTGTCCTGGTCGACCACCGCGTCGGCCGCGGCGATCGCGTCGAACATGCCCTGGTCGGCGAAGCCGAACTCCTTCTTCTCGCGACCGAAGAACGTGCCGACGAAGTTGCCGGCGTCGTTGTAGTCACCGGTCCAGCCGAGCAGGTGCAGGTCGTGCTTGCCGAGCTTCTGCACGTCGTCCTTGTAGCCGCCGTTCCACGGGCGGGACACGATCTGGGCGTTGATGCCCGCGGCCTTCAGGTCGTCCGCGATCACGGCCGCGATCTCGGACGGGTTCGGCATGTACGGCCGGCTGACCTCGGTGGGCACGTAGAAGTTCAGCGTCAGGTCCGACACGCCCGCCTGCGTCAGCAGCTCCTTGGCCTTGGCCACGTCGTGCGGGTACTGCTGCACGTCGTCGGCGTAGCCCGCGACCGTCTTCGGCATGAACTGCGTCGCCACCTCGGCGCCCAGCGGCAGCTTGGTCTTCACCAGCTGGTCGCGGTTGACCGCGTGGGCGATGGCCTGGCGGACCCGCAGGTCCTTCAGCGCCGGGTTGTTCGCGCCGTTGATGCCCAGGTACAGGATGTTGAACGCGGGCCGCGGCGTGACGTTGAAGCCGTCGGACTTCAGCGAGTTGTAGTCGGCCGGGCTCGGGAAGTCGTAGCCGTCGATCGTGCCGGCCTTGAGCTCCTGCTTGCGCGCGTTCTCGTCCGGAATGATCTTGAAGATCAGCTTGTCGAGCTTGGCCTTCTCGCCCCAGTAGTCGTCGTTGCGGACCAGGGTGATGGTCTTGTTGGCCTTGTCGAACTTCTCCAGCTTGAACGCGCCGGTCCCGGTCGGGTGCTCGGTGGCGTAAGCCGGGTAGGTGAACGAGTCGCCGGACTGCGCGACGTTGTCCGCGTCGTACTTCGTCAGCGCCTCGGGGCTGGAGATGGACAGCGCGGTCAAACCGAACGCGGCCGGGAAGGCGCCCTTGTACTTGTTCAGGTTCAGGACCGCGGTGTGCTCGTCCTTGGCCTCGCAGGACTTGTAGACCGGGTCACCGGCCGCGTCGCCCTCGTTCTTGGCGAAGCCCTCGAAGACGTCGCCGTAGTAGATCATCTGGCTCTGGGCGGCGGCGCCCTTCATGTTGAACCAGCGGTCGAAGTTGAAGCACACGGCCTCGGCGTTGAACGGCGTGCCGTCGTGGAACTTGACGTTCTTGCGCAGGTCGAACGTCCAGGACGTGCCGTCTTCGCTGGGCGTCCACTTCTCCGCGAGACCCGGAGCGAGGTCGGCGGTGCCACGCTTGTAGGTGACCAGCGTGTCGAACATCTGGCGGATGGGGCGGAAGCTCTCGCCGTCGTCGTTGAAGATCGGGTCGAAGTTCTTGGGCTCGCCCGCGGCGCCGAAGACCATCGTGCCGCCGACCTTGCCGGACCCCGAGTCGTCCGTGCGCTCGGATTGGGCACAGGCCGACAGTGCCAGTGCCGCGACGCCGGTCAGGCCGATCGCGGCCAACCATCGGCGCCGGGCCGTTCGAAATTGAAGCATTTGACACACCCCTAGGGAAATCCGGGATCTCACGGTGTGGTCACGGACCCTAACCGGTCACCAACACCCTTCCGACTCGGCCCAGGTCACGATCCGGCCACGTGAATCAGCATTAACACACGGGCGGCACAGCTCCGCTGACCCAACGTGACCACGGACGATCGGGCAAACGTCCTCCTACGCTGTACAACGGACAACAGAAACCCGCACAGGTGCGGAGGGAGGTCGCCGGTGAGCCCAGTGGTCGAGTTCCGCGTCCTCGGCCCGTTGCAGGTGCTGGTCGACGGCGAGCAGGTCGTGGTGCGGGCGGGTCGGCAGCGGTCGCTGCTGGTGTCGCTGCTCATGCGCGCCGGGGCCGGTGTCTCGGTGGACGAGTTGGCGGAGCACATCTGGGGCGCCGAGCCTCCCGCGCGGGCACGCGGCACGCTGCAGACCTACGTGATGCGGCTGCGGCAGGTGCTCGGCCCGGCCGTGCCGATCCGGACCGTCCCCGACGGTTACCTGATCGACGTCGACGAGCGCACGATCGACGTGATGCGGTTCGAGCAGCTCGTCGAGGAGGGCGAGCGGGAGCGGGCCGCGGGCAGGCTGGAGTCGGCGTCGGCGATCTTCACCGCGGCGCTGGCGCTGTGGCGCGGCCCGGCGATGGTGGACGTGCCGTCGGAGGTCCTGCACCGCGACGAAGTCCCCCGCCTGGGTGAACGCCGGCTGCACGTGGAGGAGCGGCGGGTCGAGGTCGACCTGGAGCTGGGCCGCCACGCCGAGCTGATCCCCGAGCTGTCCCGGCTGACCAGCGAGCACCCGCTGCGGGAGCGGCTGTGGGCGCAGCTCATGGTCGCGCTGTACCGGTCCGGGCGGCAGGCCGACGCGCTCGGCGCGTACCGGCGGGTCAGCGGGCTGCTGGCCGAGCAGCTCGGCATCGACCCCGGCGACGAGCTGCGGCGCGTGCACCAGCAGGTGCTCGGCGGGTCGCCCGCGCTCGACCACGGGCAGAACGCGCCCACCGCGCGGCGCGACCGGGTCGTGCCCTCGCAGCTCCCCGCCGACATCGGCGACTTCGTGGGCCGCGAGCAGGCCGTCCAGCTGATCGAGGCGCTGCTGCGGACCGCGCAGGGCGTGCCGGTGGTGACGCTGGCCGGTCCGCCCGGCGTGGGCAAGACGGCGCTGGCCGTGCACGCGGCGCACAAGCTGCGCCACTTCTTCCCCGACGGGCAGCTCTACGTCAACCTGCGCGGCTACGCCCAGGGCCCGCCGTTGAGCGCGGTGGACGTGCTGCCCCGGTTCCTGCGGGCCCAGGGCGTGCCGCCCGAGTCCGTGCCGCTGGACCAGGACGAGCAGGAGGCCATGTTCCGGTCCCGGCTGACCGACCAGCAGGTGCTGCTGGTGCTCGACAACGCGGCCAACGCCGAGCAGATCCGGCCGCTGCTGCCCGGCTCGCCGGGCTGCGCGGTGCTCGTGACCAGCCGTGACACGCTGCGCGGGCTGGCGGTCAGCCACGCCGCGTCCAACGTGCGGCTCGACGTGCTCGACCGGTCCGAGACGCGGGCGCTGCTGGCCGGGATGCTCGGCGAGGAGGTGGTCGCGTCGCAGTCCGACGCGGCCGACGAGCTGGCCGAGCTGTGCGCGCACCTGCCGCTGGCGCTGCGGATCGCGGCGGCCAACCTGCTGTCCCGGCCGGAGATCACCATCGCCTCGTACGTGGAGGAGCTGCGCGCGGGCAACCGGCTGGCGGCGCTGGCCGTGGAGGGCGACGAGCGGGCCGCCGTGCACGCGGCGTTCGACCTGTCGTACACGGCGCTCAAGCCGGAGCTGGCGTCGCTGTTCCGGCTGCTGTCGCTCGCGCCGGGCGACATCACGCCGGACGTGGCGGCGGCGTTGGGCGGGCTGACCACTCAGGACGCGCGGCGGCGGCTGGACCGGCTGGCCACCGCGAACCTCGTCGACAACCACGCGCCCGGCCGCTACCAGTTCCACGACCTGCTGCGCGACTACGCCACCGAGCGGCGCGAGGTCGAGGACGACGCGGCGGAGAGCGCGCAGGCGTCGCGGCGGCTGCTGGACTGGTCGATCCGGACGGTCGACAACGCCACCGACGCGTTCAAGAGCACGCTGCTGCGACTGCCGCGCAACGACGTGGTGGCGGGCGTCACCCCGCGCCTGTTCTCCACCTCGGCCGACGCCCTGGCCTGGTTGGACGCCGAGCGGAGCAACCTGGTGGGCCTCGTCGTGCACGCCGCCGACCGCCAGCCCGACCGGGACGTGTGGCAGCTGGCCGACGCGTTGCGGCGCTACTTCTACACGATCGGGCTACCCGCCGAGTGGCTGGCGACGGCCAAGGCGGGGCTCGCGGTCGCGCAGGGCTCACAGGACGCGGTCGGCGAGGTGGCGATGCTGTCGTCGCTGGGCACGCTGTACTGGGCGATCGGGCAGCACCGGGTGGCCGTCGACTACTTCCGCCGGGCGATCCCGATCCAGCAGCGCACCGGCGCCGCGCCCGCCGTCGAGGCGGCCGTGCTGTCCAACCTCGGCACCGTCTACATCGAGGTGGGCGACCTGGAGCAGGCCGCGGAACACCTGGAGCGGGCTCTCGTGATCACGCGGGCCATCGGGGCGTTGCAGCAGGAGGGCATCGCCCAGCTCAACCTGGGCGGGGTCTACATGCAGCTCGGGCAGCTCGACCGGGCCGTGTCGTCGTTCGAGGGCGCGCTGGACGTCGGCAACCGGCTCGGCGCGTGGATGACGCAGGCCGACAGCCACCGGGCGCTGGCCGAGGCGCACCTGTTCCTCGGTCGACCGCAGCGGGCCGCCGAGCTGTACGAGAGGTGCGGTGAGCTGTACGAACGGGCCGGCGCACGCCGGTTCGCGCACTTCTCGCACGAGGGTCTGGCGTTGGCGCACGTCATGCGGGGCAGCTGGGCCGAGGCCGCGCGCGAAGCCGAGTGGGCGGTCGGCATCGCCGAGGAGCTGGGCAACCTCAAGGGGCTGTGCGACGCGAAGAACGCCCTGGGTGAGGCGCTGTGCGGGTTGGGCAGGCTGGCGGAGGCGGTCGAGCGCACCACGGAGGCGCTGCGCATCGCCGAGGAGACCGGCTACCCGCTGGGCATCGTCGCGGCGCGGCGCAGCCTCGCGCTGACCCACCGGGCGGCGGGCAGGCTGGACGAGGCGCGGTACTCGGCGACCCAGGCGCTGGACAGCGCCGCCCGCTACCGGCTGCGCATCGCCGAGGCGGATGTGCTGGCCGTGCTCGGGCGGGTCCGGCTCGACCAGGGCGACCTGGCCCAGGCGCTCGACCTGGCGCTGCGGTGCCTGGAGCTGAGCCGCGCCACGGGGCAGCGGTGCGTGCACGCACGGGCCGCCCACCTGGCGGGTGACGTCCTGGCCGCCAGGGGCGACGGCGCGGGCGCACGACAGCACTGGGAGACGGCTCTGGAGTGGTTCACCGCGATCGGGTCGCCCGACGCGGACGCGGTGCGGGCGGCGCTGGACGGAGGCGACCGGGACTGACGCGGGCCGGGGTCGCCCGGTCGCTCAGTCCGGCGTCACGAACCGGTCGGCGCGCGCCTTCGTGCCGTCCACGGCGAACCAGCCGCGCTCGAACGCCTGCCAGCGCCGCAGGTGCGCGCGGTTGGCCTCGCCGTCCCGTTCGACGGCACGGCGCAGCCGCTCCTCCGGGTCGGGCACCTCGACCCAGATCACCTCGTCCAGGCACGGGGCGATCGAGCGCCTGGCCGCCGACACGCCCTCGATGATCAGCACGTCCGGCACCGGCACGTCCACCCACGGGCCGGGGCGCGCCCAGCCCCCGGCCCACTCCATGCGCCGGTAGCGGGCCGCGCGGCCGTGCCGGAGCGGGTCGAGGACCTCGGCGACCAGGCGCGGCCACCACGACACCGGGTCCGTCCAGGTGGCGAAGTGGTCCGTCGGCACCACGGTCGCGCCCAGCTTCAACGCCAGGCGCGCGGCGAACGTCGACTTGCCCGAGCCCGACGGCCCGTCGACCGCGACGAGCCTCACATGCTGCGCCGGCCCGACAGGGCCCGGCCCAGGGTGAGCTCGTCGGCGAACTCCAGGTCCCCGCCCATCGGCAGGCCCGACGCGAGCCTGGTCACGGTGAGGCCGGGGAAGTCCCGCAGCATCCGCACCAGGTAGGTGGCCGTGGCCTCGCCCTCCGTGTTCGGGTCCGTGGCGATGATGATCTCCGACACCTCCGTGCCGATCCGGGTGAGCAGCTGCCTGATCCGCAGCTGGTCCGGCCCGACGCCCGACAACGGGTCGAGCGCGCCGCCCAGGACGTGGTAGCGGCCCTTGAACTCCCGGGTCCGCTCGACCGCGAGCACGTCCTTCGGCTCCTCCACCACGCAGATCAGGGTCAGGTCGCGGCGCGGGTCGCGACAGATGCGGCAGGTCGTCTCGGCCGAGACGTTGCCGCACACGTCGCAGAACACCACGCCGTCCTTGACCTTCTGCAGCGCGTCCTGGAGCCGGCCGATGTCGGCCGGGTCCGCGGCGAGCAGGTGGAAGGCGATGCGCTGCGCGCTCTTCGGACCGACGCCCGGCAGCCTGCCGAGCTCGTCGATCAAGTCCTGGACGGGCCCCTCGTACATCAGCCGAACAGCTTCCCGAGACCGCCCAGGTCGTCCATCCCGCCCATGCCGCTGGCCAGCGGGCCCATCTTCTGGGCCGCCAACTCCTGCGCCGCGCGGTTGGCGTCCCGCACGGCCGCGACGACCAGGTCGGACAGCGTCTCGACGTCGTCCGGGTCGACCGCCTTCGGATCGATGTCCAGGCTCTTGAGCTCGCCACCGCCGGACACGACGGCGGTGACCAGACCGCCACCGGCGGTGCCGGTCACCTCGGCCTCGGCCAGCTCCTGCTGGGCTTCAGCGAGCTGCTGCTGCATCTTCTGCGCCTGCTGGAGGATTTGCTGCATGTTGGGCCCACCGGGTTGCACCGCGGGTTCCTCTCTTCGGGGTCTGCCGCCGTTCACCAGCGTAGTCGCGTCGATCAGCCCTTCAACGGCCGAGCGCCAAGCTCGTCGGCGAGGAGCTTGAGCACCACGGCCTCCGGGTCGAGCCGCTGGTCGTCCGCGTCGCCGGGGAGGGCGGCCTCGGCCAGCATCTCCTCCTCGTCCACCGGCTCCGGCGGGAGGGGCTCATCGGGCTCCGGCGGCTCGGGCGGCGGCGGCACGTCGTCCACGGGCGGGCGGCCCGACGGCGCGGACCGGCTCGGCTCGGCTCGCCGGCCCTGGTCCTGCCCCGGCTGCTGCGCCTGGCTCGGCCTGGTCGGCGCGGGCCGTTGCGGCTTCTGCGGCGCCTGGCGGGTCGGTGCGGCGGCGCTCGCGTCGCCGTGCACGCACTTCACCTGCCAGGTGCCGCCGAGGACCTGCGCGAACGCGGCGGCGATGGCGTCGGCGTTGCGCGGTTCGGCGAGCCGGCGGGCCAGCGGCGCGGAGGTGTGGGCGAGGGTGACGGTGGTGCCGTCCACGTCGGCGACGGTGGCGTTGGTGAGCATCGCCTCGGTGCTGCGACTGGCGCCGCGGACCACGCCCAACAGCTCCGACCAGCGCCGACGCACCTCGGCCGCGTCGATGCCGCCGGCGGACGGCGCGGGTGCGGCCTGGGCCGCCGGTGCGGGGGCCGCGGGCACGCCGGCGGGCGGCGTGGCGGCCGGCCACTCGCCCGGCGCACCGGACGGCGGCGCGGCGTGCGGACCGGCACCTTGGCCGCGCTCGTCCGCACCCGGGTGCGGCACGGCGGCGTGCGGTGGGCCGGCTTGGGGCGCGACCGCGGACGGCCCACCGGCCTGCGGCGCGGCGGCGGGTGACCCGGCGGCGTGCGGTGCGGCGGGAGTGCCTTCGCCGGCGCTCGGAGTGCTGCCCGCCGACCTCATGGCGGCCGACCGCAGCACCGGGGGCGGGGGCAGCCCGGGCGGGCCGGCACTCGGTGCGGGCGCGGCGACCGGGGGCGAGGCCGGAGCGGTGCTCGTCGCGGGTGCGGCCGGTGCGGCGGCCTGGGCCGGCGCGGGGTCCGCGGCGCGTTGCGAGGGGCGCTGGAAGCGGGTCTCCGGCGCGGGCCCCGCCGACGCGCCACCGGCCGGTGGACCGTGGCGTTCGAGCTGTTCCAGGCGTTGCAGCAGGCCCGACTCGGCGTCGCCGACCGACGGCAGCAGCATCCGCGCGCTCACCAGCTCGAGCAGCAGGCGGGGCGCGGTCGAGCCGCGCATCTCGGTCAAGCCCTGGTGCAGGATCTCCGCCCAACGCGTGACCGTCGCGGGCCGGGTCGCGTCGCGTTGCGCGATCATCTTGGCCAGCTCGTCGTCCGGCGCGGACACCAGGCCGCGCTCCGCCGCGTCCGGCACGGCGTGCAGCAGCACCAGGTCGCGCAGCCGGTCGAGCAGGTCGGACGCGAAGCGGCGCGGGTCGTGCCCGGCGTCGACCAGGCGGTCGATCGTGCCGAACACCGCCGAACCGTCGCCCTGCGCGAGGCCGTCCACCACGTCGTCGATCAGCGCCACGTCGGTCACGCCGAGCAGCGCGATCGCCCGCTCGTAGCGCACGCCCTCGGGGCCCGCGCCGGACAGCAGCTGGTCCATCACCGACTGCGTGTCCCGCGCCGACCCACCGCCCGCGCGGATGACCAGCGGGAACACCGACGGCTCGACCGCCACGCCCTCGGCGGCGCAGTTGCGCTCCAGCAGCGCCCGCATCGAGCTCGGCGGGATCAGCCGGAACGGGTAGTGGTGCGTGCGCGAGCGGATGGTGGGCAGCACCTTGTCCGGCTCGGTGGTGGCGAAGATGAAGATCAGGTGCTCGGGCGGCTCCTCCACGATCTTCAGCAGGGCGTTGAAGCCCTGCGTGGTGACCATGTGCGCCTCGTCGATGATGAACACCCGGTACCGCGACTCGGCGGGCGCGTAGAACGCCTTGTCCCGCAGCTCGCGGGCGTCGTCCACGCCGCCGTGGCTGGCCGCGTCGAGCTCCACCACGTCCACGCTGCCGGGACCGTTGGGCGCGAGGCCGACGCACGAGTTGCACTCGCCGCACGGGTCGGGGGTCGGGCCCTGCACGCAGTTCAGGGAGCGGGCCATGATCCGGGCGCTGGACGTCTTGCCGCAGCCGCGCGGCCCGGAGAACAGGTACGCGTGGTTGACCCGACCGGCCGCCAGGGCGGTGCGCAGCGGTTCGGTGACGTGCTCCTGACCGACGACCTCGCCGAAGGTCGCCGGACGGTACTTGCGGTAGAGGGCGAGCGCCACGTCGGCGACCTTACCGGGAGGGTCCGACAACGAAAGGGGACCCCGTGCACCCACCAGAGCCCGCTTATCCTTGCTGCCTTCCGGCCCTGGGGAGGTTCGCGAGATGTGTGCCGCACGAGGTCCGGGACCAGTGTAGCCGGTCGCCCCACCGGACCTGTCCCCACCCACCCCGCGCACGGGAGAATTTCACCGGCCAGTGGCACTACCCGGTGAAGGAGGAACCATATGAGGGCGCTCGTCCTCGCGTGCACCGCCCTGCTGCTCGGAGCCACCACCGCGGCGGCCGACCCGGTACCGCCCCGGCACGCCGTCGTGGTCTGCCAGACCGCGAGCTTCTACGGCAACTACGACCACGCCGTCGGCCCGGTCCAGTTCAAGCGCACCCTCACCTACGGCAACAAGATCGGCCACACACCCGGCGCGCACCCCGTCTACAACGGGTGGGCGGCGAGCATGGACTTCGGCCCCAACGACTGGGGGTACATCCGGATCGAGTGCATCGGGGGGTACGACTCGTGGTGAAGGCAGCAGCAGCCCTGGTCGCCGCGGTCGCGCTCGTCGTCACCGCGACACCCGCCCGGGCCGCCAACGGCACGGTCGGCGAACGCGAGACCGTGTGCGCCAACGACCTCTACGTCCGCACCGCCCCGCACGACGGCCCGTGGATGGGCACCCTCTACCGGGGCCAGACGTTCCTGGTGAAGGGCCCGAAGTCGGGCAACTACGTCTACGGCTTCGCCTACGGCCACATCAACGCCAACGGTTGGGTGGCCGACGGCTGGTTCTGCTAGCCGAGCGCCGCGGTGAACCGCGGCACGGCGTGGTCCAGCGCGTAGGCCATGCCGAGCGACGAACCGCTGGAGAAGGCGTTGACGAGGTTCTTGTCCTCCAGGACCAACGCCTTCTCCGGCACCAGCGGGTTGGCCTTGAGCGCGGACGCGTCACCGCCGATGGGGAACAGCACGCTCAGGTCGGCGGCGAGCAGGTCCAGCCGCTCGGCGGAGATGTCGACGTAGAAGGTGCCCGAGGCCAGGTCCTCGACGTCCTCGCGGAGCGTGAAGCCGATGGCCTTCATGAAGTCGGCACGGGGGTCGCCGGAGACGTACGCGCCGAACTTGCCGTCGAAGTACGCGCCGACCACGGCGGTCTTGCCCTCGAACTTCTTGTTCGCGGCGAACTTCGCGTCCAGGTCGGCGACGATCGCCTCGCCCTCGGACACCTTGCCCAGCGCCTTCGCGACCAGGGCGACCTGCTGCCGCCACGACGTGCCGTACGGGATCACGTCCTTCGGCGCGCCGATCGTCGGCGCGATCCTGGACAGCGTCTCGTGCTTCTTCGGGTCGTTGTCCGACCGGGTGTTGAGGATCAGGTCGGGCTGGAGCGCGGCGACGGCCTCGTAGTCGATCTCGGTGGTGCCGAGCAGCGTCGGCGCCTGCTGGTAGAGCCCTTCCGCCCACGGCCCGACGCCCTTGCCGCCGAACGCCAGCCAGTCGCTCGCGCCCACGGGCCGCACACCGAGCGCGAGCGCCGTCTCCGCGTCCGACCAGCCCAACGCCACGACGCGGGTCGGCGGCTCCTCGACCGTCACCGGACCGAACCGCGTGTCGACCGTCACCCCGGACGACGCCGGCTCGGACCCGCCGCCACCACCACCGCAAGCGGCCAGGAGCAGGGCGGACAGGACGACCACGAGTCCACGCTTCATTAGGCAAGCCTAACCGAACCCATCGACGACCGATGCGACCGACCACCCGTTTTGGGAGCCGCGCGGACCCTCCGTTAGACTCCGCCACGGAGGATTCGCATAGCGGCCTAGTGCGCACGACTGGAAATCGTGTTGGGTTAACCCCCTCACGGGTTCAAATCCCGTATCCTCCGCACACCGGAGCCCCGGTCACCACCAGGTGACCGGGGCTCCTTCTCGTGAACCCGATGCAACGTTCCGGGCCCCCGACCGCGTTTAAACCAGTGATCGACCGATTACGGGGAGGAACGCATGAGGATCGTCACGACGGCCGCCGCGGTGGCCGCTGCCGCGGCCGGCCTGATCGCCGGTGGTGTGGCCACGGCGGCGGCCGAGGTGGGGGCGAGCGGGCCGCCGCAGTACAGCGCCACGGCGTGGCACGACGTCAACGTCCGGCACTGCCCTTCGACGTCGTGCACGACGGCGCCGGGCAGCCCGATCCTGGTCGGCTGGACGGTGGGGGTCTACTGCTGGGTGCACGGCGAGTCGGTCACGGACTTCGGCTACACCAACGACGTGTGGCTCAACGTCGGCAGGCAGGACGGTGGCTCGCAGTGGTCCAGCGCCATCTACTTCAAGGGCGACGCGCTCGCCAACCTGCCGAAGGACGCGTACTGCGCCGACGCGCCCCAGCCGCCCACCACCACCCCGCGACCCACCACGACGACGCAACCCCCGACCACCACGCAGCCCCCGACCACCACGGAGAGGCCGACCACCACCACGCAGGCACCCACCACCACGCCGCGGCCCACCACGACGGCATTGCCGCCGACCACGACGACCTACCCCACCACGGGGAATCCCACGACCACGGAGAGGCCCACGACCACGAGGGTCGCGCCCGCCGGTAGCTGACCGGGGCAGGGAAAGGCACCCCCGGACTCCGCGTCCGAGGGTGCCTCGTCCTCGCGTGCCGCTACGGCCGGGGCAGGTGCGCCGCGATGTCCTCCAGCAGGAACAGCAGCTGGTCGACGTGCGCGTTGCCGGAGCTCGGGCGCAGCTTCACGACCTGCGGGTCGTGGTCGCTGGCCTGGTCGGCGAACTCCGCGTTGATGTGCACCACGTCGTAGCGGTACCGGGTGATGTTGGCGCTGATCAGGATGTGGTCGAGGGTCTGCGAGTTGCCCTCGAACACGTAGCTGTAGCGCTCGGCCGCGGGCAGGGTGTCGATCAGGGCCACCACGTCGCCGTTGCCGGTCAGCGTGCGGACCGCGGGCGAGAACTGGTAGTCGTTGATGTCACCCGCGAGGACCACGTTGGCGCCCTTGTCGACGGCCTTGACCTGGTCCACGAAACCGCGCAGCAGCGCGGCCTGCTGAGCGCGCTGCACCTCCGAGCCGCGCACCGGCTCCTGGTAGCGGCCGTGCATGGCCTGGTCGCCGCCCTTGGAGTTGAAGTGGTTCGCGACCACGAACACCTTGCGGCCGCGGAACGTGAACTCGCCGGCCAGCGGCTTGCGGCTGCTGGTCCACGCCGGGTCGGCGGGCGCGATGCGGCCCGGCGACACCGACAGCGCGGCGCGGCCGTGCTGCCGCACGACGGACACCGGCGTGGTCGCGTCGCCGCCCGCGCGGTCCACGAAGGACACCCGCGCCGCGTTGAACAGGAACGCCACCCGGATGTTGCCGCCCGGCTCGCCGCCGTCGGCCTTGTTGACCGGGTCGATCTGGCGCCACTGGTAGCGCGGGCCGCCCGCGGCCACGATGGCGTCGGTGAACCTGGTGAACGTCGCGTCCGCCGCCACCGTGCCGTCGTCGGTCGCGCCGTTGTCGTCCTGGATCTCCTCCAGCACGACGACATCGGGGTTCCGCAGGTTGTCCACCACGGCCGCGGCGAGGCGGTCGAACTTGGCCTGGTCGTTCGTGGCGGCCAGGTTCTCCACGTTGTAGGTGGCCACCGACAGCTCGTACGCGCGCTGCGCGTCGGTGACCTCGGGCGTGGTGCCGCCGGACACGTGCTCGCCGACGGTCTTCGCGGCCAGGGTGTAGCCGCCGAAGTTGGTGTACTCGACGTTGCCGACCGTCGCGCCGCGCCACACGTCGCCGACGTTGCTGGCCTGCGGCGTCGCCGCACCCGGCTTGACCTTGATCCGGCCGCTGTTGGGCTGGTCGTAGCCGAGGTAGATCGTGCCGCCGCGGGCGGTCGGGTTCTGGTCGGGGAGGGTGGTGATCCACGTCTCGCCGAAGCTGTTCGTGGGTCCGACCACGCGGGCGTCGTCCACCTGGACGTACATGCCCTCGCGGGACTCGTAGTAGTCCTGGCCGTAGGTCGCCGGGTCGAGCGGGAGCGCCTCGATGCTGCCGCCGTTCGCGGTGGGCAGGTAGCCCGGCGGCGGGGTCAGCTCCTCAGGCGTCGGCAGGGCGTTGCCCCGGGACGTGACGGTGACCGTCGCGCCGGTGATCTCGGTGAGCGTCTGGTTGGAGTTGCTCGCCGCGTCACCGCCCGGCCGGTACTCCGCGACCGTGCCGGAGACCAGCACCGCGTCGCCGGGCTCGACGGTCGGGGCGAGGCCCGCCGTGTAGACGAACACGCCCTCGCTGGTGCGCGGGTCGGTGTCCGGGGCGGTGTCCTGGATCCAGAATCCGCGGTCGCCGATCGCGCGGGTCGCCGTGACGACGCCGGGCACGCCGCTGACCTTCTGGCCCAGCAGCGGCGAGACGCGGGTCGTGCCCTGGATGTCGCGGATGCGCTTGTCGCCGGGCTCGGGCTCCGGGTCCGGATCCGGGGTGCCGGGGCCCTGGCCCCGCGAGTTGACCGGGGTCGGCGCGCCGACGGCGAAGTCCGCCGCGTTGTCGTCGGTGTCGGTCAACGCGGGCCGGGCGGCCGACGTGGTGTTGCCGGGGTTGGCCGTCGGCGAGGTCTCCCGGACCACGGTGGACGAGCCGTAGCCGACCAGGTCGCGCACACGGGTGTCGGCGGCGCAGTCGGCGGCGGTCTTGCAGGTCAACGGGGTGGTCGCGGTGACCAGGGCGATCGTGCCGCCGCTGCCGCCCATGGCGATCGTGCCGGTGACGTCCGGCGTCGGCAGCTCCACCGTGCCGCCCGCACCCTTGGCCTCGGCGACCAGGAACCGCCCGCCGGCGGGGATCGAGCCGGTCAGCGGGGTGACCTGCCACTGGCTGGAGGCGCTCGCGCTCGCCGGGAGGTACTGCACGCTCCAGCCGTCGACGGCGAGCGGCGTGGCGCCCGCGTTGCCGAGTTCGACGAAGTCCCGGGTCAACGTGGCACCGGAGTTGCCGCCGCCTCCGTAGACCTCGGCGACGAGGGCGTCCTGGCTCGGTGCCGCGAGGATCGGCGTGGCGAGGGCGAACGTCACGGCCGAGGCGGCGGTGACCGCCAGCCCGACGCGGAGCGGGGTAGGTCTCAACGGGTCCTCCGTAGTTGGCGGCTGCGCGCATCCTCCCCGTATCGAGTGAACGACGGAAGACGCCATCACTAACGGTTGACCATTACCCGCTATCGAACGTGTGTTCGAACGTAGGGTAGGGTCACGGCCGTGCCCTCCCCGGTGGCCCTCCCAGCGCCGGCACGGGCACGACAGGCACGACAGGGGCGCCGACCCGGACCTGACGAGGTCCGGCTCGGCGCCCGTGCGCGTGCGGCGCGCCGACTACCCTCGCGGGGATGACGACCAGTGACGCGATCGGCTTCTGGAGCTACGCGCACGACGACGACCGCTCGGCGCGAGGTGGCATCCTGAAGCTCGCCGAGAGCATCGCCGAGGAATACGACCTGCTCACCGGCCGAACGCTGGAACTGTTCGTCGACCGAACCGCGCTGCAGTGGGGTGACAACTGGAAGGAACGCATCGACACGGGCTTGTCGGCGGCGACCTTCTTCATCCCGATCATCACGCCGAGGTACTTCAGCCGCCCCGAGTGCCGGCGGGAGTTCATCGAGTTCTCCGCGCAGGCCACCAGCCTGGGCTTGCAGGAGTTCATCCTGCCGGTCCTCTACGTACCGGTCGCGGGCCTGGACGTGGACAGCACCGACGAGTTGGTGGCCAGCGTCGCGCGGACCCAGTACGAGGACTGGTCCTCGCTGCGCCTGCTCGGCCCCGACTCGAGCGAGTACCGGCTGTCGGTGAACCGGTTGGTGACGCGCCTGACCGACATCGAGACCCGCTTGGCCGAGGTGCAGCGGGACAACGAGCGGCCGGCGGCACCGGAAGACGAAGAGGACGACCTGCTCGGCTTGATCGCGAAGGTCGAGGCGCTGCTGCCGGATTGGCACGACGCGGTCGTGGGAGCCCGGACGACGGTCGCCCAGCGCCTGGCCACCGCCGACACGTACTACGACAACGACATACGACTGCGGGCCCGCCGCGCGAAGCAGTCCGCCCACATCGCCAACCTGATCCGGTTCGCGAACGACAGCCTGCCGCTGAGTCTCCGCCACACCAGCGAGGCGGCTCGGTACTCCGCGCGCTCGATCGAACTCGACCCGGTGATGACCAAGTTGCTGCGCGACGCGTCCGAACACCCCGCGGGCGTGGAGTTGATCGAGTCGATCGGTCACGCGATCGATGACGCGGTGGTCAACATCGAGGCCGGGAAAGAGCTCCGGCCGGACCGGATCGACGTCGTGGACTTCTACGCCAAGCACGTCAAGCTCAGCCGGACCTTCCGGGAGCTCGTCGGTCTGGAGCAGGAGTACAAGCGACTCGTGGGTGACGGCAACCAGATCGTCATGCGGTGGGCGGCGCGGTTGGCCGAGGTGCGGGAGGCGGCGAAGCAGGGGTCCCAGGTGCCGTGATGGCACTCGGGGCGCTGCGGAGCGGTGGCCGTGGGACCTGACCCCGGCGGAAGTCCGCGAGCGTGCTGCACGCGCTGCGAACCGCTCCGAAGTGGTACCGCACGTCCCGAGAAGCGGCCGCGAGGCCGTTCCGCCGGCGTCGACTGCCACCAGGAACGCCACCGAACGTCGGAGCCCCGGCTGCCGTGATCGGCAACCGGGGCTCTGAGCAGCGGTGGCGGTGGGATTTGAACCCACGGAGGCTTTCACCTCACACGCTTTCGAGGCGTGCTCCTTCGGCCGCTCGGACACGCCACCGCCGAGAACAACGAGCACCTTGCCGGGTGCCGCTCTGACCAGCGGTTTCGATCCGCACGACCGGCGCCATCAGGACGAGATCGCCGGGGCTGGTCGCAGCCCCACTGCTCACGATCTTGCCAAGTTGTGTGTCGCTCCGGCAAGCCTTCCCGCCATCAGGCGGCGATGCTCCGACGCAACGTCGCGAGCCGATCGGTCACCCGTGTGGAGCGCACGTCGCTCAGCGCCGCGCCTGCTTGATCCGCCAAGTCCCGCGCCTCGTCCAGCCGACCGGTCTTCGCGTAGAGCCCCGCCAGGTCGATCATCCGTCCCGCCTTCCCGCGCAGCCGGTCCGCGCCCATGCGCGGGATCAGGTCTTCGAAGCGGCGGATCGCCTCGTCGTCCTCGCCCGCCGACGCCAGGGCAAGGGTGATGATCGAGTCCAAGTGCTCGGTGGTGAGGAAGCCCGCCCACTCGGGTCGATCGCCACCGCGTTCGGCGAGCTTCTCCGCCTGCGTGATGTGGCGAAGCGCGTCGTCGTGCCCGCCGGTCTTCGCGAGGTGACCGGCAAGGCCCGCGTGCAGGTTCGCGCGTTCCAAGCCGCAGACCCGTTGGTCCGACAGCGCGGACTCGACCAGGCGGACGGCTTCATCGGGGAGGGCGTCGCCGACCTGGGCAGCCATGTTCAGCAGCACGTGCGCACGAAGGTCCGGATCGGTGCCCTCGTCCGCAGTGCGAAGCGCGAGCGTGGACAGCCTCCGCGCGGAGTAGGTCCGGCCGGAATCGAAGTGCGTCCACGCGGTCCGGTCCGCAAGTGCGCCCACCGCTTCGCACAGTTCCACGCGGGTGTCGGCACGCATCGGAGCGTCCAGGAGGCTCACGGCCCACCTGAGTGCGCCGCTGGACACGTCCGCCGCGACCTCACCCCCATACCGGAGGTCCATCGTCGTGTACACCGTCGTGGCCTGCTGCACGGCCTCCACTTCGGACCGACCCACCCTCCCCGGCACACCGGACGCACCGAGCCCGTCGAGCAGTCGGACCAGCGGATCGGGGGTGGCGGTCCCGGCAAGCACCGCAGCGGCTGCCGCCAACAGTTCACGCCTGTTCACGTCCTCACCCAACCCCTGTGCGCCAAGCGCACGCTCGTAGGCCGCTACCAGTTCAGGTGTCGCCGTGCGCTGACCATTTTCCACCATCCCGAGCAACGACTTGCTGTAGTGAGTGCGTTGCGCCAACACCCCCAGACTCATCCCTGCGGCTTGCCGAGCCGCCCGCAGTGCTCTCGCCGTTTCGAACATCAAGACCGTCTCCCCCGCGCTGTGGACGGCTGTGGACGCCGGAACCGTTCCAATGACGCTCCGCTACAGCCACGCTACTCGTAGGGCACAAGCCCCAACAGCGGGACCGGGAATTGCTTCCCCGACAGGAATCCCCGGTCCCGCCACCCGGATGGCTCACGTGGGGAATGAGGGAGCGATGACACTTTCCGTGGTCAAGCCACCAACCGAGGCGTTGATTTCCGACGACGTCCGCAATCGTCTGATCCGACAACTCATCAACGAGCATGCGGGAATGACCGGGGATGAGGCGGTTCGCATCGTGGACGCGACCGTGGCCTTCCTGAAGGTGTGCGCCGACAATCCGGACGGTCACTTCCGCCCGAGCCTGCGAGTCGACCTCGGGTGGCACCAGTTCATCCTGAACACCGTCGACTACGCGGAGTTCTGCGAGCGGGTGGCGGGTCGGTTCCTGCACCACGTGCCCGAGGAGTTCACCCCACCGCGTGCGACGCGCTCCGACACCGCGAAGGTGCTCGCACCTACGGTGGACGCGATGCGTGCCGCCGGCTTCACGGTCGATCCGGAGCTGTGGGCCACCGCGGAGTCCGCCCAGTGCTCCCAGTGCCACGCGGGGTGCACCAACTGCGGTCAAGGCGGTGACGGCGACGGTGCGGCGGCACAACGCCGGACGCTTGTGACGATGGGGCGTTAGCCCCGGAACAGGAACAGGGATGGCGACCCGTCGTGATTGGCACGGCCTGCCCGAAGGGGTGCGGCAGGCCGTGGAGCAGCACACCGGTCCAGTGTCGGAGGCGACGTCACCGGATGGTGGCCGGAACTCCGAACTCGCCGTCACGCTGACCACGCCGTCCGGGCCGGTGTTCTGCAAGGGGATCACGACGGGTTCGCCGTTGGCCGCCATGCACCGCAACGAACTCGCGATCAGCCCGTACCTACCCGCTGACCTCGCCCCGCGGCTGCTGTGGCACGTCGAGCAGGACGACTGGCTGATCCTCGGCTTCGAGCACGCGGCCGGTCACCACGCCGACCTCTCCCCCGACTCCGACGACCTCCCCGCGGTGGCCGACGCGGTGACCCGGATCCGGCGAATCGCACCACCGCCAACCCCGCGACGCCCGATGGCGAACCAGTGGGCGCACGCCCTCAAGGCCGAACTCGCCACGCCACCCCCGAACACCGACCCGTGGTCCGCGACCAACGCCGACCTGATCACCGACTGGGCCGCGAAAGCCCCCGACCACATGCACGGCGACCACCTGGTCCACTCCGACCTCAACCCGGCGAACTTCCTCATCACCGACACCGCGAAGGTGATCGACTGGGCCTGGTGGCGAACCGGGGCAACGTGGATCGATCCCGCACTGCTCGTCATCCGCCTCATCGCCGCCGGACACCAACCCGACGCGGCCGAACACTGGGCGGCACAGCAGTCGCCGGATTTCGCCACGACACCACCCGATGTTCTTACCGCGTTGGCCGCGTCTGCAGTCCGAATCTGGGAACGCCGATTTCCGAGCACCGCGACCACCACAGCCGCACGCATGTGGACGCGGCACCGAATGAGCCGCTATCACGCACTCAACACCTGTTAACACCCGCTCAAGAGCATCTAGCGACCTGCTGATACAGGCCGGACAGCTTTGTGACCAGCGCCTTCTGTCGAAAAAATGCCACCTCACTCAGGGTGTGCGAGAAGAGGGACCGGGGTGTCCGACGAGGAGAGCAGCCCTGAACTTTCGGACCGCCCTCCCCGTCGGATCAACCTGCCGCCGACCAAACCGCCGCATTCACGCGGAGGTGGGCAGGTGCAAATAGATCCTCTCTTGCACTCAAGGAGTTGTAGGGTCAGGTCAGAACGCTAATCATAAATTGCCGATGAAGCCCGGGTACGCACCTGCGCACCTCACCGCGTCAATCAGACGCCGGCGACCGGCAATGACGGGTGGGTGCCCGGACGGTTCAACCGGGCGTTGCGGATCATCTGCCGCCCGCCGGTTCGACCGAAGGTGAACCCACGGTTCTCCAGTTCGGTCTTCAGGTTGCGCAGGGTGTAGCGGTACCGCTCAGCGTGGCCTTCCTCCTCCGCCCAGTCGAAGTACGCCTCGTGCACCTCCTTGAGCGGCACGCTGCCGGACTCCGCCCGCGCGAGGATCATGTCCGGGCCGTAGAACCCGTCCAGGGTGTCCTGATCGGCTCGGTAGCCGTCCCGATCACGTCGGATGCACGCAGGGACCTGAAGCCCGTCACGGGCGTACTCGACCGCTCCGCGCACCAACCACGCCAGGATGCCCGGAGCCTCCGCGCGCAACGCCTCCGCCAACTTCGGGTCGCGCTCGTGCGCCTCGAACTTCCGTGCCCACCTGACGAGGAGGACCCGTTCGCAGATCCCGTCATCGGTGCCCGCGATCGTCGGTCGGTAGTTCGACACCAACGAGATCAACGCCTGCGGCTTGAACGTGGAGAACTCGCGGTGCAGGAACCGCGCGGACACGCTGTCACCTCCGGTCAGTTCCTTGATCTGAGCTTCTGCGAGTTCCGCGCGCTTCGGCCCCTCGGACGCCCACACGTACCGCGCACCCCGCATGGCCGCGAGGTCGCTGGACGGTCCGCCGGCTTTCCGCTCCCCCGCGACGAAGGTCGTGAACGGCGCGGTGAACGTGTGCCCTTCGGTGACGTGCTTCAGGGTTTCGGCGAACACGCTCTTGCCGTTGCGCCCCTTGCCGTAGTGCACCGCGAACACGTGCTCATCGGTGTGGCCGAACAACCCGTAGCCGTACAGGCGTTGCAGGAAGGCAGGCACCTCCGGCCGGTCCGGGTGGCACTCCGCGAGGAACCGAGTCCAGCGCGGAGCCCCCGCGTCCGGGTCGTACGGCACGGCCAGCCCCCGAGTGATCAACTCGGCGGGATCGGACTCGAACAGCTCGCCCGTGGTGAGGTCGACGGTGCCGTTGGAGACGGTCAACAGCTCCGGGCTCGCGTCGAAGTCCTCCAAGTCGCGAGGCACGACGAACCGCGTTCCGCCTTCGGTACTCCCCTCCAAGGTCTTCAGAGTCCGGAGCACCGCTGTGATGCCCTGGTAGGACGACGCACGGCGAGCCTGCTGCAACGCGAGTGCGGCAACCTCCTTCAGCTCCAGGGTCCCCTGTGCCCTCGGGTCGCGCTCGGCGGCTTCCTCCGCTCGGGTGCCCACGGCCAGCGCGGCCGCGGCGAGATCGGATGCCATCGCGTTGGCAGCGCGGGACGTGCCACCGAGCTTGTCCAACCGCCAGTGCCCCCGCGTGTCGTCCCAGACGAGGAAGCCCAGTTCCGGCACGTGGTGAACGAGGTGGTTCATCCGCCGCGCCAGGTCGAGCGCCAAGCTCAGATCGGTCGATCCGAGCTGCTTCGTGATCTTGCGTCCGGTCTCACTCACCCGATCGAGCCTCCTTCAACAGCTCCGCGGTACGGGCCTCGAACGCGGCCCTGAACTCGGCGTTGCACCGGTAGTGGTGCGACACGGCGAATACCGCATCTGCCGCCCGGGCGTTGGCGCGCGTTCGTGCTTGCGCGATGGCCACCATTCGGATACCTGCCAGGGCTTCGAGCGCTCCTGCGCAGTAGTCGGGCGTGCTCACCTCAAGTTCTCGGGTCATGCCTGTTGATCTGTCGTGTTCGATGGCCTCCCTCATGAGCGTCGCGGCCTCGTGGATCGGATCGGGACGGGGTGGTTCATCCGGCGGCGTGTAGGCGACGGCTGCGCACGTCAGGCCACCGAGGTTGATAGGCACGTGCCTTCTCCTGGGTTCTGCTGCGAGCGAGCGACAGATGTGCCTGTCACCGGGTACACCCCACGTGGAAGACCCTCCTACAACCTGGAGTGATGCAAGTCACTGGCTGGATCGAATCCGAAGACGATCGCGTCCCTGCTGGGAGTTGCCGTTCCAGGTGGCTGAAGTCGCAGCTAGTAGCGGTCGCCGATGGCCAATCGCCGATGCGCCTCGTGCGCGCGTTCATCGGCTGCGCTCCTGCCGTAGCGCTCCAGCATGGCGTCCGACTTCCACCCGCCCAGCCGCTTGAGGTCGGAGTCGTTGCCACCGAGCTTGCGGAAGGTGTGCGCGAACGTGTGCCGGAACTGATGGGTGTGGAGTCCTTCGACGCCCGCTGCGGTCCCGCGTCTGGTGAGCATGTGCCCGAGCGCGACCGGGCTCAGCCGTCCCCTGCTCGACGCGCCCAGCCAGAGTGCGGGCAGAGTCGCGAGCTTGTGCGTCTCCCGCGTCCGGAGGTATTGCGTGAGCGCCCTGCCGGTCTTCGCGCCGAACGGCACGGTCCGCACGTGGCCACCCTTGCCCGTCACCCGGATGAAGTCGTAGTCCAAGTCCACGTCCACCACGTCCAGACCGGCGATCTCGCCTCGACGCACACCCGTGTCCGCGAGCAGGCGGATGATCGCCCGATCGCGCAACGCCAGGAACCCGCGTCCGGCGCAGGCGTTCAGGAGCTTGGTCATCTCCCGGTCGCGGATGACGGGAATCGGCTTGTCGGGCGTCTTGGGTTGCCGCGTGCCCTCCATCGGCGAACGCGGGATGACGCCTTCACCGATCAGCCACGCGAAGAACGGCCGGATCGCCCGGTAGTTGGTGTTCGCGGTGGCGGCGGAGCGCGTCTCGATCATGTGCGCCACCCAGCCCCGAATCCGACTCCGAGTGACCTCATCAGCGGTGCAGAGATCGTCCTCCGCGATGAGCCACGCGACGAGGTGCCGGACCGCTGTCAGGTAGATCCGGATGGTGGCGTCGCTCTTGCCGTCCGCTCGGAGGGAGCGTCGCCAGTCGCGGGCGAGCGCGTGCCAGTGGCGGTGGAGGGAGTGACCGAGATCCCATTCCAGCAGGGCCTTCGTACCCACAGGTGCTCCGGTTCGAGGTGCGCAGTTGTGTTCGCTGCGAACCCGTCCCGGTGGTGGCACACCAGAAACAGGAACGGGGTCCGGCTGCGTTGTCGCAGCTAGACCCCGTTCTGAGCGGTGGCGGTGGGATTTGAACCCACGGAGGCTTTCACCTCACACGCTTTCGAGGCGTGCTCCTTCGGCCGCTCGGACACGCCACCGCCGAGAACAATACAAGACCGGTGCGGTGACACCCAACCGGGGGGCTCTTGTGGTGTCCACGCTGGTCAGGACGGTGGGCGGTCAGAGGTCGGCGAAGAACGACTCCATCAGGGCGGCGCAGCGCCCGGCCAGGACCCCACCGACCACCTCCGGCCGGTGGTTGAGACGACGGTCACGCACCACGTCCCACAGCGAGCCGACGGCACCGGTGCGCGGTTCCCAGCAACCGAAGACCACCCGGTCGACCCGGGCCAGCACCAACGCGCCCGCGCACATCGTGCAGGGCTCCACGGTCACCGCGAGGGTGCAACCGGTGAGCCGCCAACCATCACCGTGGACCGCGGCGGCGGCGCGCAGGGCCAGGACCTCGGCGTGCGCGGTCGGGTCGCCCAGCGCTTCGCGCGCGTTGCAGGCCCGTGCCAGTTCGCCCCCGTCCGGCCCGTAGACGACCGCGCCGATCGGGATGTCGCCGGTACCGGGGGCGCGCGCGGCGACTTCCAGGGCGGCCTCGACCATCGCCTCGTCGGACGCCTGGCTGATCACGCTGCCCCCTCCGTCACAGCGGCCGACTCCGGTCGGCGCCGCCGGGTCCCGACCGGTCCACCGCGGACGCCCCCGTCGCGGCGGTCGGACCCCAGGCGGGCGTCGGGGGTACCGCCGTCGGACGCGGAGGGGTGCTCGTCGAGGGCGGGTGGGACCGCGGTGGGCTCGTCGGGCCGGGTGCGCGGGTCACGCTTGCAGGCTGTCCAGGATCTTGGTGAACTCGTCGCCGAAGCCGCAGCGCTGCGCGATCATCTGCAGCTGCTCGTCCGGGTACAGGTCGACCTCGTCCACGATCACCTGCAACTCGTGCTGCGGCATGCCGAGGTCGGCGAGGACGGCCAGGTCGCCCTCCGGCCACAGCTCGTCGTCCTCCTCGTCCGGTGGGTCCACCCGGAGCAGGTCGAGCACGTCGGCGGCGATGTCGTAGTCCAGCGCCGCCGCCGCGTCGGAGAGCAGGAGGGACACCCCGCCGGGCACCGGGCGCAGGACGATGAAGAACTCGTCGTCCACCGCCAGCAGCCCGAAGACGGCACCCGTCGAGCGCAGTTGGCGCAGCTCCGTGATCGCCGCGTCGAGCTCGGACAGCGCCGAGCTGTCCATCTTGCTGCACCGCCATCGGCCGTCCTCACGAACCACCGCGACAGCGAAGCCGTTGACCGGCTCCTGGTGTGCCATGTGCACACCGTAGGGCCACACCGACGCACCCGGTAGCACGGGGGCCTCGGCCACGGGCACGGGGGGCCTGGCGGTGCCACTATCGTGGGATGAGCACAACTCTGCCGAACGCACAGACGACCGCCCCCGAGCCCCGGTTCACCGGGCTCGTGGAGGCCGCCCGAGCCCTCCAGCCCAGGACAGTGGCGTTGCGACGGCAGGTGCACCGGCACCCGGAGCAGGGGTTGGACCTGCCCGCGACCCAGGCCGCGATCCAGCACGCGCTGTCCGGCCTCCCGCTCGAGGTGACCACCGGGACGTCCAGCAGCTCGGTCACCGCCGTGCTGCGCGGCGGCAAGCCGGGGCCGACCGTGCTGCTGCGCGGCGACATGGACGCGCTGCCGCTCCAAGAGGAGACCGGCCTGGCCTACGCCTCGGAGATCGACGGCTCCATGCACGCCTGCGGCCACGACACGCACGTCGCCATGCTCGCCTCCGCCGCACGCCTGCTCTCGTCACGCCGCGACGCGCTGGCCGGCCAGGTCGTGTTCATGTTCCAGCCGGGCGAGGAGGGCCAGCACGGCGCGCGGCACATGCTCGACGAGGGCGTGCTCGACGCGGCGGGCACGCCGGTGGAGAAGGCCTTCGCCCTGCACATCACCTCCACGCTCCAGTCCGGCGTCGTCATCTGCCGCCCCGGCCCGACGATGGCCTCCGCGGACACCTTCCACATCACGGTCAAGGGCCGCGGCGGGCACGGCGGCATGCCGCACGACGCGCTCGACCCCGTGCCGCCCGCCGCCGCCATGGTCGGCGCGCTGCAGACGATGGTCGCCCGGCGGGTCAGCGTCCACCAGCCGGCCGTGGTCACCATCGGGCGCATCGCCGCGGGCACGACGACCAACATCATCCCGGAGACCGCGCTGGTCGAGGGCACCATCCGGACGCTCTCGGAGGACACCAGGGCCCTGGTGCACCGCGAGCTCCAGCAGGTCGTCACGCACGTGGCCGCCGCGCACGGCTGCACGGCCGAGGTGAGGATCGTCCCCGGCTACCCGGTCACGGTGAACGACGACGTGGTCGGCCCGCACGTCGTCGACATCACCGCGGCGGCCCTCGGCTCGCGGTGGGCCGCGCCCATGGACGACCCCCTGATGGGCGCCGAGGACTTCTCCTACGTGCTGCAACGGGTGCCCGGCGCGATGGCCTTCCTGGGCGCCTGCCCGCGTGGGGTCGAGCTGGAACGGGCGGAGCCGAACCACTCCAACCGCGTGCTCTTCGACGAAGCCGCCATGGAGCACGGGGTCGTCGTCTACACGGCGTTCGCCCTGGACGCCCTGCGGTAGCCCGAAGCCGGCCGAGCCGACCGCGGGACGGGGACGGGGACGGGATCGGGGGCACGGTCCGGGCTGTGGTGGTGTTCATGGCTTCGACCCTGCCCTCGATCGCGGGGGTCGGCGATGGCCGACCCGGGATCTGTGGACAACTCCTGTCCTGTGGACAAGTAGGGGGCAGCGGCCCGCGCCGGCAGGATGGGCGCCGTGCGAAGCGTCTGCGTGGTCGGGCTCGGGTTGATCGGCGGTTCGGTGTTGCGCGCGGCAGCCGCCGCAGGGCGCGTGACCTGGGGCGCGACCGCTTCGACAGCCGACGCGGAGGCGGCCCGGCAGGACGGCCACGACGTCCTCGACCTCGCCTCGGCACTCGACCGCGCGCACTCGGAGGACGCGCTCGTCGTCGTCGCGGTCCCGCTGCCGGCTGTGGAAGAAGTGCTCCGCGCGCTCCCCGCGAACGTCCGCCTCACCGACGTCGTCAGCGTCAAGGGCCCGGTCGCCGACCTGGTCCGCCGGGTCGCGCCGCACGCCCGCTACGTCGGCGGCCACCCGATGGCGGGCACCTCCTCCTCCGGCTGGACCGCGGGCCGCGCGGACCTCTTCCACGACGCCGCCTGGGTCGTCACCACCGAGGACGACGCCGACCGGGACGTCCTCACCGACGTGGTCGACCTGGCCCTGGCCGCGAAAGCGCACGTCGTCCCCACCACCGCCACCGAGCACGACGCCGCGGTGGCCCGCATCTCCCACCTGCCGCACCTGCTCGCCGCCGTCCTCGCCAGCGTCGGCGCGGACGGCGGACCGCTGGCCCTCTCCCTGGCCGCCGGCTCGTTCGGCGACGGCACCCGCGTCGCGGGCAGCCGCCCCGAACTCGTCCGCGCGATGTGCGAGGGCAACCGCGGCGCGCTGCTCGACGCCGTGGACGACGCGCTGGGCAGGCTGGGCGCGGCCCGCGGCTCGCTCGCCTCGACCGGCGGCCTGGCCAAGACCATCGAGGCCGGTCACGCCGCCCGCCGCGCGCTGGTGGACAAGCCGACCCTCACCGACCTGACCATCGACCTGACCGCCCCCGACGCGCCGCGGACCCTGCGCGACCTGGGCGCGCGCGGCGGCCGGATCGTTGCGCTGAACGGCACGACCGCGCTCGCGCTCACCCCATAGGGTGCAGCGGTGGAGCGTCGCAGAATCATCGCCGCGGTCGGGGGCCTGGCGCTCCTCGGCGGCGCGGTGGTGGTGCTGCGCAACGAGTCCGCTCCCCCGCCCCCGCGGACCTTCGAGCGGTTCCTCGCCGACACCGTCGAGCACGTCCCCGACACCGAACGCCTGGCCGCGCCCACCGACCTGGAGCTGACCGCGCTCGACCGCACCAGCCTCCGCGCCACCTGGACGGCCACCGACGGCATCGGCCACGGCGGCTTCGAAGTGCGCTGGAACGGTCGCACGCGCCTGGTCCGCGGCACCGGGACCGAGCTGACCGAGCTGGACGCCAACGCCGACGTCCACGTCGAGGTGCGTGCGCTCGACGCGACGGGCCGCCGCTCCGACGCGGTCACCGCGACCGCCGTGCCCCGCCTCGCGTACGACGAGACCTGGCAGGACGGCCTGGTGCAGCCCGTCGACGTGTTCGACGGACCCGAGTCGCTCACCACCCGTCGGTGGCGCGTGCTGGACGGCGGCAACACCGACTGCCTCGGCCTGCGCCCGCTCAACGGCAAGCGCCTGGAGGTCACCTGCGACATCGTCGACCTCCAGTCCAACGTGCCGGTGCGGTTCGGCACGCCCGCGCCCGACGGCACGACCGCCCGCGTGTCGCTCACCACCGACGGCCCGGTCGGCAACCGGCCCGGCGAGAGCGAGCTGCTGATCGCCCTGCTGCCCGACCCGGCGCAGGACCTGGGCCACCTGGCCCGCCCGTTCCCGCCGGACGCCGTGGTCCTGCGCGTCACGCCGTTCGGCGCGCAGTTCTTCGTGGGCGACGCGGAGAACCCGATGGGCGCGACCTACGCGCCCCCGGCGCCGGGCGTGCGCCACCGCTGGGAGCTGCGCGTGCGCGCCGGCTCGGTGGCGGCGTTGCGCGACGGGGTCGAGGTGGCGACCGCGACCGCCGACCTGCCGTGGACGTCCGCACGGGCGCGCATGGCGTTCCGGCAGGCCCAGGGCACGCACCTGGACGTGTTCGGCGTCGGCGGCGTACCGGGCACGCCGGTGGCCGCGTCCGTCGTGCCGCTGGGTCCGAGCACCACGGAGAACGGCGCGGCGGCGCTGGGCAACGTCGCCGACTCGCGGTTGGCGGGCGCGTCCTCGGTGCGCGTCGTGGCCTCCGTGGTCTCCCAGCGCACCGCGCCGATCACGGTGGAGCTGGGCACGCGGTCCGCGCCCGCCGTGGTCATGCCGCCGGACCGCGGTCTCGACCCGAACCGCCCCACCGTCGTCTACGCCGACTTCCCGCTGCCCGCACCGGACCCGAACCCCAAGGTCAGGCTGCGTTCCGACGGCGGCATCACCGCCTACCTGGCGCACGCCGTCATCGCCGACGGCCAGGACGCCCGCCACCCGCTGCCCCGGCTCACCGACCGCGAGCTGCCCGCACCGCTCGTGCCGCCGCCGTCGGTCTCGATCGTGCACGAGTCGGTGAACGACTCCGAGTTCCCCCGCTTCCCGAACCGGGGCAAGGTGCGGCTCGCGGTCGAGCTCGCCGACACGCGGGCGCGCGAGGTCGCCGCCGTCAAGGGCGTGGAGGTGGACCTCGACGGCGAGCGGCTCGTCGTCCTGCCCACGAACGGCTCCGCCGGCGGGCGGCACGAGTTCCTGGTCGACGTCTCCGGGCTGACCGGCGGACGGCACGAACTGGACGTGCGCGTGCTCCCGGTGGACGAGCGGCGGGGCGTGCAGTCGTACGAGCAGACGTTCGAGATCCGCCCCCTGTAGTCCGCGACCGGGTGGTCCGCAACCGGCCGTTCTTGGTCTCGGGTCGGCAACGACCGGGTGATCGCGGTCACCTCGGCACCTAGCTTGACTCAATGGAACGTCGCCGGGTCGCCCTCATCGCCGCCGGTGTGGTGCTGTTCGCCGGGGTGGTCGCGGTGCTGCGCACGACCGGTGTCGGCGAACCCGCCACCGCGACGAGCACGTCCACGCCGCCGCCCACCTCCCTGTCGCCCTACGCCGCCGAGGGCGTGATCGTCCCGGCTGCGGGCCCGCTGCCGGCGGAGCCGCGCCGGTTGACCGTGACGTCCGGACCCCGCCGGCTGCAGGTGCGGTGGACGGGGGACGCGCCCGGGTACGAGGTGCGGTGGGGCGAGCCCGGCCGGCTCGACCGCTCGCGGTTGACCACCGACTCCGCGATCCAGATCGACGGGCTCGAGGACGAGCGCATGTACGAGGTCGTGGTGCACGCCGTGGACGCGTTCGGGCAGCGGTCGTCGCCCGCGCGGGCCACCGGCACGCCGCACGCGCCTTCCTCCGACGACTACGCCCTGGCAGACCGGTTCGACCAGCCCGACGCGCCCGACCCGACCCGGTGGCGGTTGGCGTCGCGGGGCAACTGCGCCCGCGCCACCCCCGGCCAGGGCGATGACGGACGGCGGCTGGTGCTCAGCAGCAACTGCGCGGCCGCGCCCGCGACGTTGCGCTCGCGCACGCCGTTCGTGCTGCGCGACGCCGACGACCTGGGTCGGTTGGTGGTGGAGACCGACGCGCCCGGCGGTGACGGCGAGCTCGTGCTGGACCTCGTGCCGGGGCCGGTGTCGCTGGTCAGCGGTGACGCGCTGCCGCCGGAGGCGGTCCGGCTGCGGGTGGCGACGAGCGCCGGGACGACGTCCGTGCAGGTGGTCGTGCCCGCCGGGACGCCGACCACGACCGTGCGCGCGGTGCCCGCGTTGGAGACCGGGATGAGCCACCGGTGGGAGCTGGCGCTGCGCCGCGACGGGGTCCTGGTGCTGTTCGACGGCGACGTGGTCGCGACCAGCCCGGCGGTGCCCGCGTGGCGCGAGGCGACGGCGCTGGTGTCCGTGGCCGGGCCGACGGGGCAGCGCGCGGGGGTCAGCCTGATCGCGTTCGACGCGGCCGAGGCGTCCGCGCCCAAGTGGGTGCCGGGGCCCCAGGTCGACGTGGCGGTGGCCGTGGAGCCGCCCGCGGCCGGGCCGGTGCGGGCGTTGCCGGGCGTGACCGGCGGGCAGTTGCGGATGGCGTTGCTGCACACCGACGCGTCCCCGGAAGCGCCGCCGTTCAGCGTGTCGGTGGCCGGGGTGACGGTGCCGCTGCGGCCGGCGCTGGACGGTGCCCCGTGGCGGGCCGGTGTCGCCTACCCCGTGGTGGCGGACCTGCCGGCGGAGGCGCTGCGGGTCGGCGCGTCCGGGAAGCTGGCCGTCACGCTGGTGACCGGGCTGCGCGTGCAGGCCACCCACGTGGACCTGGAGCTGACCGGCTCGGCCGCCGGCGCGCCGCCGAGCACCGAGAAGGCACCGTTGATCGGGCTGGAGCCGGAGTTGGCGCGGATCAACGGCACGGTGCTCGACGCGAGCGGCCAGGCCGTGCCCGAGGGCGCGGCGGTGCAGCGCGGGCGGATGGTGTTCGACCTGGCGCTGGAGGGGCGGCCCGGGCTGGCGCAGGCCGGGCTGGCCGGGTTCAGCCTGCGCGTGGACGACGAGCGGGTGGCCGTCGTGCCCACCGCGTCCGGCGGGCCCGGGATCGCCGGGCGGTACCGGTTCGCGCTGAACACCGGCGGCTTGTCGCTCGGACCGCACATGATCGAGGTGCGGCTGTTCGGCACGTCCGGTGAGACCCGTCCCACCTCGGCTTACATCCCGTTCTTCGTCGGCCGGTGAGAGGATGGGGCGCATGTCGCGCCCCCTCATCCTCGACGCCGCCCGCACCCCGTTCGGCCGCTACCGCGGTGGGCTGTCCGGTGTGCGCGTGGACGACCTGGCCGCGCTGCCGATCGTGGAGCTGCTGCGGCGGCACCCCTCGCTCGACCCGGCGTCGATCGACGACGTGCTGCTGGGCAACACCAACGGCGCGGGCGAGGAGAACCGGAACATCGGGCGGATGGCGGCGCTGCTGGCCGGGCTGCCCACGTCGGTGCCCGGTGTCGCGGTCAACCGGCTGTGCGCGTCCGGCGGCGAGGCGATCGTGCAGGCGGCGCGGGCGTTGGCGCTCGGGGACGCTTCGCTGCTGGTCGCCGGTGGTGTCGAGGGGATGACGCGGGCACCGTTCGTCGTGCCGCGGCCGGACAAGCCGTTCGCCGACCGGCTGGAGTCGGTGTCGACGGCGCTCGGGTGGCGGCTGGTGAACCCGCGGATGAAGACCGAGTGGACCGTGCCGCTGGGGCGTGCGGCGGAGGACGTCGCGGTGGAGCTGGGGATCACGCGGGAGCAGATGGACCTGTTCGCGCTGCGGTCGCACCGGCGGGCGTCGGCGGCCTGGGACGCCGGGGTGCACGACGGGTTCGCGTTCCCCGTGCAGCTGCGGGACGGCGCGCCGGTGCGGCGGGACGAGTCCGTGCGGCCGGAGACGTCGGCGGACAAGCTGGGCAAGCTGAAGTCGGCGTTCTCCGAGGCCGGGCCGGTGACGGCGGGCAACTCGTCGCCGTTGAACGACGGCGCGGCGGCCGTGCTGATGGGGTCGGAGGAGGTGGCGTCGTCGTTGGGGGTCGCGCCGCTGGGCGAGTTCCTCGGCTCGGCCGTGACGGCGGAGGACCCGCAGCGGTTCACCCTGGCGCCGGTGTCGGCGATCCGGAAGCTGCTGGGGCGGCTGCGGATCGAGGTGTCGCAGGTCGACCTGTGGGAGATCAACGAGGCGTTCGCGGCGATGGCCCTGTCGGTCCTGCACCACCTGCCCGAGGTGGACCGGGAGAAGGTCAACGTGCACGGGGGCGCGATCGCGTACGGCCACCCGCTGGGCGCTTCGTTCCCGCGCGTGATCGTGGACGTGTGCCGGCACCTGCGGGCGCGCGGTGGGGGCGTGGGCGTGGCGGCGGCGTGCGTGGGCGTCGGCCAGGGCATGGCCATCGCGGTCCGGGTGTGAAGATCGCCTGATCGAGGGACGTCACCGCGATCGACGGCTCGCTAAGCTTGGCCACAGCCGAGGTCGCTCGACCGAGGAAGTGAGCCCTGGTAGGCCCGTCGGACGGCGGGAGCCAGGGCTTCGCGCTTTTCACCGCACTTGTTCGCGTCGGGTGACGACACCGATGTCGACCACTGCTTCCACTAGCGGCGCGACGCGCTTGCGCCACTCACCCCCGGCACCGTGGCACCAGGCGATCGCATCGGGCACCCACAACGCCGGGTCGCCGTGCGAGCTCAGGTGCTCGTACAAGATCGAGTCGTCCGGCACACCGCTCTCCCGCAGCGAACGGGTGATGACACGGCGGTCGATGCGGTCCTCCACCGGTCCACGCCCGTCGAGCACCAGGCGCGTGGCGCGTTCGTCGACCAGGTCCGCCACCAACCCCGCCAGGCACCGCTGCCGAACCGCCTCCGAGAGCCCGTGACCGAGGTAGGTGCGGATGCGGAAACCGGCGTCGACCAAGCGCCCGATGACGTCCTCGCGGACGGTGTCGCTCTCGCTCTCGAAGTGCAGCCTGCGCTCGCCGGCCACGCGGAGCCGGCGCATGAGGCTGCGAACCGCCGGGAGCTGCCGCGTTTCCACGAACGCGGCCACGAGCAGGTAGCTGGATCGACGGGACTCGTCGACGAAGACGTGGGTGTGCACCCCACGATCGTTGCGCGCTCGCACGCCGGGCAAACGATTGCTCGCCCGATCTGATGATCGAGTGTCCGGCTGGGGCGACGTTGCCCCCCGGCCGCGGTCAGATCCGGTAGGCGATGCGGGGGTAGTCGACGACCAGGCCGGTCCGGTCGACGGTGATGTCCTGCTCGAACTCGCCGTGCGTGAACGAGACGACCGAGCGGTCCTCGCCGATCGAGACCGTGCGGTAGCGCTGGCGGACCAGTTGGACCGACAGGTCGGGCAGCGTCACGTAGACCACCGGGATCTCGTGCTCGCCCTCTTCCCGCTGGAGGTTGAGGCGGCGGATCGGGATGGCGTTGAACAGGACCGCGAACTGCACGTCCACGTCCACCGCGCCGTCGAAGTCGGCCCGCTCGGCGCCCTGGCCGTAATCGACCAGCCAGATGCCCTCCGACGAGCGGCTGACCGAGATCTGCCGCTCCTCCGACACCGTGGCCGTCCGCAGCAGCAGCCGGGTGACCGCGCCGGCCTCACCGACCGACACCTCGAACGACCCGCTGAACTGCTCGGACGGACCGGCGGTCACCAACCTGCCCGAGGCGCGGAGCTTGCGCTCCGAGAGCAGGAACCGCACCTGCTCCAGCCGGGGCACGTCGTAGCCCTGCCAGGTCACCATCTGCGCGGCCGCGGCGCGGGACTCCCCGGAGGGGGTGGCCCGCTCAGCCGTGTTGAACGAGTTCACTCTCCACCCGGAAGGATGTCCTTGGCCTTCTCGGCCACCGATTTGACCTGCTCTTCGTGGCCGAACCTGCCTGCGATGAACTCGGCGGCCTGGTCGATGCCCGCATCGACCTGCTCGTGGTGCTGCTCGAGCAGTTCGGACGCCTTGTTCTTGATCTCGTCGAAGTTCATCGTGCTCCTTCGCACTCCTGACGCAGGCTACCTGAATCGACCCGGCCTCCCCAGCGGCAAAACCGTACCCCCGGGTCCGCCCCGCACGCCGGAACGGCCCCCTGGGCGAGTCCCAGGGGGCCGTTCCGGTCGGTCCGCTCCGCTCAGGCGGTGCGCTTGCGGCGCACGAACAGCAGCGCCCCGGCGCCCGCGCCCAGCAGGCCGACGCCGATCAGCAGCGGCACGAAGATCGACGCACCGGTGTTGGCCAGGTCGTCGTCACCGCCACCGGACGCGACGGCCGTGGTGGTCGTCGTCGGTGCGGTGGTCGTGGTGGTGGTGGTCGGCGCCGTGGTCGTGGTCGCCTCGGTAGTGGTGGTCACGACGGTGGACCGGACCCACTCGGCCTTCGCCTTGACCTCGACGTTCACCGGCTCGGAGGTCGCGATGACCAGCGACTGGGTCTCCTGCTTGGGGTTCGCCGAGACGAACAGGCGACCGGACCGCAGCTTGGCGCCCGCCTTGACCACGAGCTCCAGCTCGCCGGGCTCCACGCCCTCGTCGACCTTGACCCACACCTCGGCGGCCTTGGTCGTCTGGGCGGCACCCATCTCGTCGGACTTCGCGACCACCAACGGCTTGCCGTCCTTGTCGACCAGCGTGACGCCGGCGGGCAGGGAGACGGAGAGCACGACCTCTTCGGCCGTGGTGGTGATGGTGAACGGACCGAAGGTCTTGCCGACCTCGCCCTTGAGCGAGCCCGGCTCGATGCCGAGGTTCGGCTTCACGTCCTTGATGTCCACGGCCTTGGTGATCAGGTACTCGTAGACCTTGTAGACGAGCTCGTCGATCGTGCCGTTCTCGGTGCTCTCGTCCTCGGCGGTGGAGTCACCCTTGCGCAGGTCGACGCCGTCGCTGAAGTGCCACACGGCGGCCTGCGTGGCGGCGATCAAGGTGCTGCGGCGGAGGTCGCCGAGGCCGTACAGGGCCTCCGCGTCCTTCTCCTCCAGGGCCGGGTAGCTGTTCTGCAGCACCCAGTTGACCTTGGCGGCGTTCACCTTGAACTTGGTGTTCGGGTTCGGGTGCTGGTCCCACGGCACTTCTTCCAGCTTCTTGCCGTCGTAGAGCGGCGTGGGCAGCTCGACGCAGTACGCCCGCGCGGTCTGGCCCTGGCCGCCCTCCACGATCTTGAGCCCGATGAGCTCCGCGTTGACCGGGTTGCCGGTCTTGTGGTTGGGCAGCTCGACGGGCTTGCCGTCGCGCTCCAGGTAGATGCCCATGCCGGGCTGGTCGGCGCCCTTGTCCGGCTCGACCTTCACCTTGTCGGCGGCGGCCGCCGGGAGGGCCGACATCAGGACGAGGCCGGCACCGAGGATCGCAGCGCCGAGGCGCTTCACAGTCGACCGGGAAGCCATTTGTCTCCTTGAGGCTCGCGAGGGAAGCCCGTTGGTGTGGTTCAAGGCGGCGGTCCGTGTCGCCCGGGGAGCTACTTGGCAGAGCGCTCCGACACCGAGGCGACAGGAATCAGCCGAACATTAGCCGATGGTGTTCATCCGGTCGAAAAAGGACGATACCGCGTGCAGCACCACCTGCCAGCAGCGCGAACACCCGTGCTCCCTCCACAATGGATGATCGAATGATATTCGACGGCCTGTCGGGAGCGGACTCCGGGCCCCTGTTTCGACGGTCCGCGAACCGGGTGCGCGATACCGCAGCGATGACGTTCGCGCAGCTCACACGGTCCACAGTGGATTGCACGTAATCCGCGCCGACCCGGTTTCGACGCCACACCGTTGTCAAACGGTGATCTACGCCACCAGGGCGGACGGAGTGACCGGGCGGATGTCACCGACCCGCAGCGACGTGCCCGGCAGGCACAGGTCGCGGGCCGTCGGCGGCTCCCCGGTCAGCATCCACTTCACCAGGGCCGCGAGCTGGAACGAGATCAACGGCGGCACGGCGTCGCCCAGGTGCCGGTAGGCGTTGCCGATCACCGACACGTCGAACCGGAACCGGCGCGGGAAGCCCTGCAGCAGCGCCATCTCCCGCACCGTGCACAGCCGGTGCTGCTCGGGGTGCGCGTACCGCCCGTTGCCGACGTGGCCGCACTCCCGCTTGATCGTGCGCGCCGGCTCGTCCCACCACATGCGCCCGTACACGTCCGGGTGGGAGCCCCACTTGCCCTCTTCGATGATCTTGCGCTGGGCCGGGTTCAGCAGCAGCTCCGCGGCCGAGCCCACCAGGTCGCCCCACGACCCGCCGTCGGCCGGGATGGCGCGCATCCGGTCCAGCGAGCGGTCGCGGCGGAACGACGGCGAGACGTGCATCGCGTCCTCCGGGTGCGCCTCACCCGCCGCCACCGGCGGCAGCTTGCCGATCGCCCGCCGCACGGTCACCGCGCCGGGCCGGACCTCCCAGCCCTGCCACAGGTCCTCCAGCGTCCGCAGCGGCACGCCCGCGTCCACCGCCACCACCATCGCGCGCTCGCGCAGCTGCGGCAGCCCGAAGCGCGACAGCATGTGCGTGCTCGCGTCCACTTCGTACCCGATCTCCAGCAGCTGCTCGGCCAACCCGTCCAGGTGGTGCCGCTGCTTGCCCTTCACCAGCTCGCGCGCGTTCTCCAGCACCAGCACGCGCGGCCGGAACTCGGCCACGTACGCGGCGACCCGGCCGACCAACGAGTTGCGCGGGTCGTCGCGCAGGTGGTTGGCGGGCGCGATCCGGGTGAAGCCCGAGCACGGCGGGCACGCCACCAGCACGTCCAGCTCGCCGCGCCGCAGGTTCCACACCTGCCGCAGCACGGCCGGGTCCAGCCGGCCCAGGTCGACCTGCAGCGGGTCGACGCCGATGTTGTCCCGGTAGATCCCGTTGCAGCGCAACGACCCCAACCGGGACGACGGCTTGCCGATCTGCGCGTCGGCCGCGCCCACGATGGTGAAGTCGCGGTGCGCTTGGAAGCCGAGGCTCATGCCACCGGCGCCCGAGAACAGGTCGACGACTTTGAAGGTGGGTCCGCGCACCGCGTGATCGTACGGTGAACGCACAGGCGAGTGATCCCGCCGGTACCGATCGCCGCGATCGCGTACGTTGCCCGCCATGGAGCTCCCACCTGCGTGGCAACGGCCGGACCCGTTGCGTGGACTGGAGGACATGCCCTGGTCGGTGCTCGCCCACGGGGCAGGCGTGGACGACCTGATGCGCCGCGTCGTGCACGGCGAGCGCGTGACGCGGGAGGTCGCCTGCCAAGCCCTCGCCGACCGGTTGCTGGTCGACGACACGGTGTCCGAGGCGAGCGTCTGGGCCGTGCCGTTCCTGGTGGAGATGGGCGCGAGCTACCGGGTCCCCGCGGACAGCCGCGATCGGGTGATCTTCCTGCTGGCCGCGCTGGCGCTGGCGAGCTGGGGCTTCACCGACGACGGCAAGCGCACCCGGCGCCGGTGGAACGCGCTGGGCCGCGAGCTGCCGCGCCGGCCACCGGACTGGATCACGCAGACGCGGTACGAGGTGGCCAAGGGGGCGCCGAAGGTCTTCGAGGCGCTCGCGGGCGCGGAGGTGGCGTGCTCGATGGCGCTGGCCATCGCGGTGCCCGAGGTCGTGCCGCGGCACGTGGTGGCGGTGGCCGAGGACCTGTCCTCCGCCGACCGGTCGCCGCGGCTGCTCGCGCTGGCCGCGCGGGTCGCGCTGCACCTGGTGTGCGACAGCCCGGTCACCCCGGCGCTGCTGCGCGCCACGGCGCAGTGCAACCCGGACCTGATGCGCGCCTACCGGGACAAGGCCTACCCGCCCCACCAGCCGCCCGCTGTCACGTTGCAGCTGATGGGGTACCGGTACGCCTTCCTCGCCGCATATGAAGGACCCTCGTACGGGGACTGCGATCCCTCCAGCGGCGAGGAAGGCGTGACGATCACGCCGTGACGGCGGTCGGCTCCACGACCGCGACCGTGGCGGCCTCGACGTCGGTGACCGGCACCGCCGGCTCCAGCGGGCCGAGCGCGGTGCCCCACTCCTGGTCGGCCAGGGCGAACGCGGCCACGGTCAGCGCCACGACCGGGCGGGCGGGCGGTAGCTGGTCCGCGTAGAAGTCCAGCTCCAGCCGCGCGCCCAGCGGCGACGGGCGCAGCCGCAGCACGCCGTGCGGCGTCTCGTCGGGGTGCGCGAACCGGCACGACCACTCGGTGAACACGATCGAGCGTTCCACCACCTCGGTCGGGTGAACCGCGCGCACGTTCGCGCCGACCGAGCCGTGCCGGTAGTCGTCCGCGGCCGAGACCAGCAGCTCCTCGAACTGGATGGACGACACGCCGAGGTCGTGGCCCGCGACCAGGGCGACCTGCACCAGCGCCAGCGGGAGCTGCGGCAGGGCGTCCTCGAAGCACACCATCGCCCCGCCGTAGCGGGTGTTGATCTCGGTGGGCAGGAAGCCGTCGGCGGTGGCGATGCCGTCGAGGGTGAACGTGCCGCGGTAGTCCACGGTCTCGCGCAGCCGCTCGCCGACCCGGCGGGCCAGGTTGCGCATCTCCTCGCGGATCCACGCGGGCGGGTCGTAGTAGGACGCGCAGCCCGCGTACAGGAACCGGGCCTGGCCCGCGCGGCGCGGCACGACCATCTCGATCGGCCGCAGCACGGCGGTGCCGTCCGGGAACACGATCCCGTGCACGCTCACCGGGATGCCCTCCAGGAACGGCATCACCCGGACGAAGTCGCACTTGGCCGCGAGCACGTCGAACGCGTCCTGCGCCTCCTGCCGGTCGCGGACGCGGCGGACGAAGTTCGCGCCGCCGTTGATCGCCGGGCCGTCACCGGACCAGACGACACCCGCGCCGCGGTCCAGCTGCTGGGTCGCGGCCCACAGGCCGTCGAAGTCCAGGCCGAGCACGACGGCGGGCGCGCGGGGCGCGGACAGCTCGTCCCACAGGCCGTCGATCGTGGTCTTGTTCTCCAGCTCCACCCACTCGGGGCGGCGCGCGTTGAGCACCGGGCGGCCCGCGAACTCGGGCGTGTGCACGTACGGGGTGCTGATCACCAGCGCCTCGCCGCGCGGGTCGAACTCCTCCAGCACCGCGCGGACCCGGCGGTTGGGCGAGGTGAGCAGCTTGGTGAGCCGGTTCTGCTCGACCGCGACGAAACCGCCCGCGATGCCGAGCGGCACCCAGCGGGCCACGTCCGAGTCGTGCAGCGGCGCGTGGTCGTCCGTCGACAGCACGAGCGTATGGCGGGCACCGAGTTGGTGCAGCTCGCCGGCGCGACTACTCAGCCGAGTGCCGCCCGCGAGCACGACCAACCGGTCGCCGAACAGGGTGCCGAGGCGCGCTTGAAGCGCGGAAAGGACGTCATCCATCGCCGAGAACTCGCTTTATGAGAAGCAGACGAGACAGCCGGCGAGCGCCGGGTGTCACGCACTGTAGAGGCAGGCGATGGGATCGGCCCAGCACGGTCCGGCAACGACCGCATGAAACTTGCCGATGGGCTCAGCGGCGCGTGCGCGAGATCATCGAGCGGCGTCGCGAAGGACCTGGTCAACCCGGTTCAGGAAGGCACGCGGTCCCCGGGCCTTGGGGAACGGGAGCAGCAGGCCCAGCAGCGTGTCGTCCACCGACGGCGGCGCGGCGGCCACGATCTCGGCGGCGGTCTCCAGGAACCGCTGCCGCTTGGCCTCCTGCACGGCGTACTCGGCGAGAACGCCCTCGATGCTCGTGTGCATGGCTGGATGCGGGTAACTCACTTGGGTTGTATCGGCCCCACCGGTCCCGACCTTTAGGGTGAATTTGCACCGAGTTCAGGGACGTGATCGACCGGCCGGACGTGCTGGGATGTCGCCATGCGCGTTCTGGTCACCGGGTCAACCGGGTACGTCGGACGAGTGGTCTTGGCCGAGTTGGCCGCCGCGGGCCACGTGCCTGTCCCCTTTTCGGGTGATGTCCGGGCCGGCTCGATCGCCGGGCCGGTGGACGCGGTCGTGCACCTCGCCGGGCTCACCCGGGTGCGGGAGTCGTTCGACGACCCCGTGCGGTACTACGACGTGAACGTCGGCGGCACGGTGAACCTGCTGCGGTCGCCGCCGTCGCGGTTCGTGCTGGCGTCCACGGCGGGCGTGTACGGGTCGCCGGGGGTCGCCGCGATCGGCGAGGACTGCCCGCGCGCACCGGCCAACCCTTATGCGGCTTCGAAAGCCGCCGCCGAGGACGTGCTGGCGTGGGCCGCCGCGGCGGGCCGGGTGCGCGGGGTGGCGCTGCGGTTGTTCAACGTCGCGGGCGGCGGCGACTCCGATGACACGCGCGTGATCACCAGGGCGTGCGGGGCGGCGTCCGGCCGGCTGCCGTCGATGGAGGTGTTCGGCGACGGGTCGGCGGTGCGGGACTTCGTGCACGTGCGGGACGTGGCGCGGGCGTTCGTGACGGCGGTGGAGCGCGCGGAGGAGGGTTACGCGGCGGTCAACGTGGGCGCGACGCCCGCGAGCGTGGCCGACGTGCTGGCCGCCGCGGGCCGGGTGAGCGGCCGGGAGGTCCCGGTCGTGCGGCGGCCCGCGCACCCCGGCGAGGCGCGCGAGCTGCGGGCGGACACGACCCGGTTGCGCGCGTGGGGCTGGCGGCCGACCTGCTCGGACCTGGACGTCCTGGTCGGCGACCAGTGGGCGGCCGAGGCCGCTCAGACCTGAGCGTCGCGCCGCTTGGGCAGCGGCACGCGGTCGAGGTCGGCGGCCACCACGACCTCGCCGTCGAACACCTCGGCGGCCTCGTCGTGGAACAGCCGGGGGTCGGTGTAGCGCTGCGAGAAGTGGGTGAGGACGAGCTTGCGCACACCGCACCGGGCCGCGACCGTCGCCGCCTGGCGCGCGGTGAGGTGGCCGTACTCCACCGCCAGCGCCTCGTCCCCGTGCAGGAAGGTGGACTCGATGACCAGCATGTCCGCGCCGTCGGCGAGCTCGAAGACGCCGTCGCACAGCCGGGTGTCCATGACGAAGGCGAACCGCTGACCCCGGCGCGGCACGCTCACCTCGTCCAGCAGCGGCGGCCGGAGGTCGCGGATCGCGGCGCCGCGGATGCCGCGCGCGGCCAGCCGTTCGGGGATCATCGTGCGGCCGTCCGGTTCGACCAGGCGGTAGCCGTAGGCGGGCAGGCTGTGGTCGAGCCGGCGCGCCTCCACCCGGCCGAACGGCCCCTCGGCGAGCACACCCGGCCCGGTGACGGGGTGCGCGCGCACGTCCGCGACGTCGTGGAACGAGCTGGCGTGCCGCAGCCGGTCGAAGTACTCCGCGCCCTCGGCCGGGAAGTGCGCGTGCACGGCGTGCGGCACGCGGTCGAGGGACATGCGCTGCACGACACCCGGCACGCCGAGGCAGTGGTCGCCGTGGAAGTGCGTGATGAACAGCCGGGTGACGTCGGTGGCCGCCACGCCCGCGCGCACCATCTGCCGCTGCGTGCCGTCGCCGGGGTCGAACAGGAAGCCCTCCGCGTCCCAGCGCAGCAGGTAGCCGTTGTGGTTGCGGGTCCGGGTGGGCACCTGGCTCGAGGTGCCGAGCACGACCAGCTCTCGTGGTGACACGTGGCAGAGTCTGCGGCATGGAGAGCTTGCAGGCGGTGTCGTCGTGGCCGGTGGACACCGCGGCGACGGCCGTGGTGGACGCGCGGGGCGAGGTGCTGGGCACGCACGGGCCGGTCGACCACCGGTTCCCGTTGGCGTCGGTGACCAAGCTGCTGACGTCGTACGCGGTGCTGGTGGCGGTGGAGGAGGGCGCGGTCGAGTGGGACCAGCCGGCCGGGCCCGAGGGGTCGACGGTGCGGCACCTGATCGCGCACACGTCCGGGTTGGCGTTCGACTCGGCCGACGTCCAGGCCGCGCCGGGGTCCAAGCGGATCTACTCCAACACCGGCTTCCAGGTGCTCGCGGACTTCGTGGCGGCGGCGACGGAGATCCCGTTCGCGCGGTACCTGGCGGAGGCGGTGTTCGAGCCGCTGGGCATGGCGTCGTCGGAGCTGACCGGTTCGGCGGGCGCGGGCGGGGTGTCCACGGTGTCGGACCTGGTGCGGTTCGCGGCGGAGGTGCAGGCGCCGAAGCTGGTGTCGGCGGAGCTGGTGGCCGAGGCGACGACGGTCGCGTTCCCGGGGCTGCGCGGCGTGCTGCCGGGGTTCGGGCTGCAGAAGGAGAACGACTGGGGCCTCGGGTTCGAGGTCCGGGCGGCGAAGTCGCCGCACTGGACGGGGTCGGCCAGCTCACCGCGCACGGCCGGGCACTTCGGGCAGAGCGGCACGTTCCTGTGGGTCGACCCGGACGCCGGCGTGGCGTGCGTGACGCTGACCGACCGCGCGTTCGGCGAGTGGGCCGTGTCGGCGTGGCCCGCGTTCACCGACGGCGTGCTGGCGGAACTCGGCCACGCGCGGTGAGCCTACGCAAGTAGCCGACTGATTCGCGCAATTTCTCGACAACCTCTTGTGATGCAGCGCACAACCCGCCTAGGGTCACGTCGCCCTGCCATCGCGAGAGAAACGAGATCCCGATGCCGCGGATGTCTGCCAGGTTCGGCTTGGTCGTGGCCGTGGTGGCGGCCGGGCTCGCGACGCCCGCCGCCCAGGCCGCGCCCGCGCCCGTCGCCACCCGGGCCGCACTGGACCCCGCGCTCGTCGCGGGCCGGGGCGCGGACGTCGCGTTCGTCGAGCAGGAAGCCGAGAACGCGGCCACGACCGGCACGGTCATCGGACCCGACCGCACGGCCTACACGCTGCCGTCGGAGGCGTCGGGGCGGATGGCGGTCCGGCTCGCGCCCGGCGAGCACGTCGAGTTCACCCTGCCCGCGGCCGCCAACGCGATCACCGTCCGCTACAGCATCCCGGACGCGCCGACCGGCGGTGGCATCACCGCGCCCCTGGACGTGACGGTGAACGGCAAGCACCGCCGCACGATGACGCTGACCTCGCAGTACGCGTGGCTCTACAACCAGTACCCCTTCACCAACGACCCGAACGCCGACCTGCTGCACCCGGACTGGTGGATCACCGAGTGCGCGTGCGTGCCGTCCCGGACCACGCCCGCGCCCGTCATCCACAAGCCGTTCCGCCCCAGCCACTTCTACGACGAGCAGCGCCTGAAGCTCGGCCGGACCTTCCGCGCCGGCGACCGCGTCCGCCTCACCGCACCCTCGGGCACGAACGCCGAGTGGACCGTGATCGACTTGCTGGACACCGAGCTGGTGGCCCCGCCGCACGTCAACCCGTACGCGGCGAACGTGCTGCTGTTCGGCGCGGACCCGACCGGCCGGCGCGACTCGGCCGACGCCCTCGACCGCGCCATCGCGTTCGCCCGGCGCCACCGGCTCCCGGTGTACCTGCCGCCCGGCACGTTCCAGGTCAACCGGCACATCGTCGTGGACGACGTGACCATCGAAGGCGCGGGCAACTGGCACACCGCGGTCAAGGGCCGGGAGGTCGCCCTCCCGGCACCCGCGCCGGACGGCTCCGTCCACACCGGAGTCGGCTTCTACGGCAAGCCCGCGGCCGAGGGCGGCAGCCGCGACGTCCACCTGCGCGGGTTCGCCATCGAGGGGGACGTGCGCGAGCGGATCGACACCGACCAGGTCAACGGGATCGGCGGGGCTTTCCGCGACTCCACCATCAGCGGCCTGCACATCCGCCACACCAAGGTCGGCCTGTGGTTCGACGGTCCGATGTCGAACGTGTCGATCACCGACACCATCGTGGTCGACCAGGTCGCCGACGCGCTGAACTTCCACACCGGTGTCACGGACTCGGTGGTGCGCAACAACTTCATCCGCAACACCGGTGACGACGGCCTGGCCATGTGGTCGGAGCACCGGCAGAACGCCCGCAACCGGTTCGAGCGCAACACCGTGCAGTCGCCCGTGCTGGCCAACGGGATCGCGTTGTACGGCGGCACGGACAACGCGGTGGTCGGCAACCTGGTCGCCGACCCCGTGCGCGAGGGCAGCGGCATCCAGCTCGGGTCGCGGTTCGGCGCGCAACCGTTCACCGGGCAGGTCCTGATCACCGACAACACGACCGCGCGGGCCGGGACGTTCGAGCTCAACTGGCGGATCGGGCTCGGCGCGATCTGGTTCTACGCGCTGGAGCGGGACCTCGACGCGGACGTGCGGGTGGTCGGCAACCACTTCCTGGACAACACCTACAACGCGATCATGTTCGTGAGCGAGTGGTCGGTGAAGGACCTGCACTCGATCACCAACGTGCACTTCCGGGACGTGCGGGTGGACGGGACGGGCACGTCGGTGGTGAGCGCGCGGGCGGCCGGGTCGGCGTCGTTCGAGAACGTCGACGCCCGCAACGTCGGCGCGGTGCCGGTGAACAACTGCGGGTCGTTCCACTTCCCGGCCACCGGGTCGGAGTTCGCGCTGACCGACCGGGGCGGCAACGACGGCTGGCTCGCGCCGTGGCTGCTGCCGAACACGATCACGTGCGACGACCGGCCGGTGGTCGTGCCGCCGCCCGCGCCCTCGCGGTGGTGACCAGGGCGTGACGACGGCGTGGCCGCGCTCGCGGCCTCGTCCGGCGGATAGGTGCGGTCCAGCACGGGCGTGACCGCGCCGGCTTCGACCAGGTCGCGGAGCGGCACCAGGTCGTCCAGCCGGTCCTCGGGCACGAGCGGCCGGGCCCCGGTGCCCGGGAACGGCGCGGCCGGCAGCGCCCGGAACCACCGCTCGGGCCCCATCACCTCCGTCGTGGTCACACCGGCGCCGACCGCCTCCACCGTGCCGGCGAGCTACGAGCCGGGCACCTCGTTGCGCGGCTGCCGCACCCCGGCCACCGGCCGTGCCGCGCAGGGCAGGCCGCGCAGGATGTGCCGGTCCGAGCCGGGGACCGCGGCGGCGCGCAGCCGCAGCACTTCTTCGGGGACGCCGTACGCGTCCAGGGGTGACACGTGCGGTTCTTCCGCCGGTAGCCCGTCACCGGCACGGCCCAGGACGACCACGCCGTACCCGGGTACACCAGGATCCTCTTCTCCTCGTACGACATCGCACACCGACCGCCGGGCGATCGCTTGCCTCGACGATTCCGCGACCGCACCGACGCACTGAGCGCACGCAGGGAAAACCGGGCACCGCGACCCCATTCCGAACATCGTTCATCGACAGGGTGTCGAATCGGCACCGACCACTCGGAATTCGCAGTCGACGGGAATACAAATAGTTTTCACGGACTCCCACCAGGAGAGCTACCTGCATAAATGCGGACTTCACGCCAGTAGTTCAAGATCACTAACAAGTGGATCTTCACCGTTAAGAACCAAAGCGCCACCCCCACGTGCGCACCTCCGGCGACCATGTAACCTTCCGCTTCACCCACGACAGAAACATCACCCCGATAAGCACCGAATCGGACGTATCGGTGGGCAACTGAAGGCATGAACCGTCACGCACAGAGTCGATCAAGGTGCGGTTCTCGCTGGGGAACCGCGACGGGAGATCGCATTGTCCCAAGCATCAGACCACCACGCCTGGCTGCCCGGAACGTACCTCTTCCGCCTCAGCGGTGACGTGCGGAACGGCCTGCTTTCTCTCGGCGGCCAGCGCGTCGTGCGGACCAACGAGCACTTGACCCGGCAGGGCGACCGCGAGACGGGCGTGTTCCTCCTCCGGTCGGCGGCCTCCGGAGGCGCGGTGTGCGCGAAGGTCACCCGGCTGGCACCCAACGGCTCCGAAGCGCTGCTCGGCGTCCGCGTCACCGGTGACGTGATCGGCGAGGGTGCCGCGCTGCGACAGGACCGGACCCGCTCGGCCACCGTGACGGCCTGCACCGACCTCCTCGTGCAAGTCGTCGAACGACGGCAGTTCCTGGCCTACCTCGACCGCAACCCCGAGGCGTGGCAAGCGTTGTGCGGGCTGATCACCGATCGCCTCGAGTGGGCCAACCGCAGACGCGCCGAGTTCGCCTCGTATGACGTCAAGGTGCGGTTGGTGCGCGTGCTGCTGGACTTGGCCGAGGCACACGGCGTACCGGGTCCACTCGGGATCGACCTCGGCGTCGACGTCTCGCAGGAGGAGCTGGGTCGGCTGATCGGCGCCAAGCCGGATGCGGTCGGCATCGCGCTGAAAGCGCTCAAGGCCAAGGGATTGGTGACGGCGCGCTACCGGGGTGTCCGCATCCGGGACCTCGAGGCGTTGCGCCGCACCGCGGATGACGACTGATCCCGACTTCGCTGGATCCCGGATTTTTCCGAAGTGTGCGGCACGACCGCCACGCAGACTCTTCGCACACCACCACACGCGGAGGAAGCCACCGTGGACGACGACTTCACCCGGCGCGTCCTGCTCAGCTTGGACGTGGAGAACTACAGCGCGCGCACCGACGTCGAGCAGGAACGTGTGCAGCACGCCCTGGCGGACGTCATGCGGGACACCGCCGAGCGGGCGGGCTTCGACCGGTCCCGGTGGTCGGTCCAGGGCACCGGTGACGGTGAGCTCTCCGTGCTGCCCGCGGACACCCCCGAGAAACGCGTCATCGACGACCTGCCCCGGGCGTTGGCCGAGTCGCTCGCCGCGCACAACGGCGGTGCGCCGCACGAGCTGAAGCTGCGGCTGCGCGTGGCGGTGCACCAAGGACTCGTGCGCGAGACGCCGTACGGCCACGCCGGTGCGGGCGTGACGATGGTGAGCCGCATCCTGGACAGCGACCCCGGTCGGCTCGCGTTGCGCGAGTGCCCCGCGGCCGACCTGGTGCTCCTGCTGTCGCCGCTGCTCTACGCGGACCTGGTGGTGCAGGGCCACACCAGGCTGTCACCGCGGGACTTCCGCGAGGTGCCGGTGGTCGCCAAGACGTTCGACAGCACGGCCTGGCTGCACGTGCCGGGCGCCGACGTGCGGTCACTGGCCCTGGACACGGTCCGGCGGCCCGCCGCCGGACCCGAACCCGGACCCGGACCCGCGTCCACGCCGGGAGCACCGCTCGCGCCGAATGGGCACAACACGACGGTGCACGGTGGCGTGCACGGCCACAACGTCGTCATCGGCGTGCAGAACCGGGTCGGGCGATGACCGGGCAGCAGACGCAGGAGCACGCTCCGACTCCGACCGACGAATCCGTGGAGAACCCGGCACCGCGGTACGACCGGGCAACGCTGAACGAGGTCCAGGTCAACCTCTACAGCCCTCGGTTCGAGCGCGCGGTGCTCGGTGCGCAGACGGTGGCCGGGTGGTCCGGGCGGCCGCTCACCCGGGCCACGGGTCGCGTCGACGACGGCGACATCTCCGCGCTCAGCCGGTTCGTCAGCCCGGAGGGCTTCGGCACGGCGGTCGAACGGCTCGCCGTCGACCACCTCCTGGTCCTGTGCGGCGCGCCGGGCACGGGCAAGCGGTCGTCGGCGCTGTCGCTGCTGCGCCAGGTCACCGACCAGCCGCTCTACCTGATGTCGCCGCACGTGTCACCGACCGAGTTGGCCGAGTACGAGTACGAGTCGGGGTGCGGCTACCTCGTGGTCGACCGCGTCACCGAGTACGGCGGTGACCCCGACTTCGAGTGGCGCGTCGTGCGCGACCGCGTCCGGGACCGGAAGTGCTACCTCGTCATCACCGAGCCGCCGACCCCCGCCGTCGACCGTGCCTGCCACGTCGTCTGGCACCCGCCGGCGGCCGAGCGCGTGCTGCGGGCGTACTGGGACGGCACGCTGCCTGCCGACGAGGAACCGGTGCTGCACGAGGCGCTGGAATCGATCGACAGCGTCCGCGACGTGGTCGGGCTCGCCGAGCGACTCGGCCGGGGACTGCCTCTCGACCAGGCGCTCGAGCACCTCGACGCGCGCATCCGGCTCGAGGTGGAGGAGTGGTTCGAGGAGGCCGACCGGCGCCGGGTGCTGGAGGTCACCGCGCTCGCGTTCGGCGCCGGTGTGGACGAGAGGACGTTCGAGGCCGCGCTGGGGTTGTTGCAGCAGGTCCTGGAACGCGACGTGCCACCGGCCGCGGACGAGGCGCAGGAGCACGACCGCCTCCCGCAGCTGCGCCGGGGTCTGCTGACCAACGAGCTGGTGGCCACCTCGACGTTGCACACCGACCTGGGCACGCGCGGCGCGTTGCGGTTCGCCCGGCCCGAGCACCACCGACACGTGCTGGCGCAGCTGTGGCAGCGCATGGACGTCGTGTTCTGGGATGCGGTCGTCGAGTGGCTGGACGAGGTCGTCACCAAGCCGGAGTACGAGGTGCCGATCGCGGTGGGCCTGGCCGAACTCGCCGCCATCGCCCTGGACGAGGTGGTGCGCGTGCTCGACCGGTGGGCACGTGGCGCCCGGCGTGCGGCGGGTCGACGGGTGGCGGTCTACGTCCTGCACCTGATGGCCTACGACGAGGTGCTGGCGCCCGCGGCGCTGAAGATCGCGACGGGCTGGGTCGAGCAGGGCAAGCCGCAGCAGCGGTGGGTCGCGGCGATGGCGTTCATCGGCGGGCTCGGCGCCCGCTACCCGCACGACGCGCGTCGCCGCCTCTGGCGCGTGTGCACCCAGTCGCACGCGGTGGACGGTGACGTCGAGCACGTCTTCGGTGAGCTGTTCGCCACGCTGGTTCGCGACACCGACAACGCCCACCTGGTCCTGCACTACTTGTGGGGCAAGGTGGAGCACTTCACCGCGCCGGGTGTGCGACCGGCGAGCCGTGCGGTCGCCATGCGCACCGCGCTCGCGTTGCTGGAGGCGCGGAAGCCGGACGCCAAGCGGTCCGCCGTGCTCCTGCACCTCGAAGAACACCCGGAGCACCGCGACGTGGTCGCTCGTCTGCTCGCGCGCGTGCTGGTCTTCCGACCGCTGCGCCTGCGGGCGATCAAGGCGCTGCGTGCCCTGCTGGAAGACATGGCCGAGAACGACCCCCGCGCCAGGACGAGCGCACGCGACCTGGGCGTGTCACTGCACTCCGCCCTGCCCGCCGGGGAGCACGCGGCCCTGGACGCGGACTTCCGCGTCGTGGTCGCGCGCCGGCCCGACACCGACATCAAGTCCCTCGTGGACGCCGTTCTCGACGCGCTCAAGGGACGCGTCTCCTGACTTGGAGCGACGACGCATGGAGAAGCAGCCGTACCCGGTGATCACCGAACGCGTGCTCGAACCGCTGCCGCCGAAGCGGCTGTTCAGCCGCAGCCGCGGTCGCCTGCGGGAGGAGGTGCCGCTCGTGCTCGCCGGGCACCAGCTCGTGTACCGCACTCGCAACCAGCTCGTCCTGGACACGACCGACCTGCCGCTCGACTCGCCGACCGTGGTGGACGCCTCCCACGTCTCGGTCGTGGACGTCACCGCGGACACCGAGGTGGTCGCCGAGCTGGTCATCCCGTCGCGTGACGCGGCGAACTTCACGCTCCGCGTGGCGTTCCTGTGCACCGTCGTGGATCCGGTCGCGGTCGTCGGCGCCGGCGGGAGTGACGCGGTCGCACTGCTGACCGGCTACCTCAAGGGGCACCAGCGGATCTTCCAGCTCGGCTTGGACTACGACCTCGCGGACATCAACGACCTGCGCCGCAAGCTCGACGCGCAGGTCCGGGCGTACCACACGATCGAGCCGCCGGAGTTCGCCGGCCTCGCCGTCACGCTCGCCAGCGTCGAGGTCATGACGCCCGAGCAGGTCGCCGAGCTGAGGGCGAGGCTGCGGGAGGCCGAGGGGACGCACGTGGTGAAGACCACGCAACTCGGCCACGACCACCGGCTGCACGACCTGGAGCAGATCCACCGGCAGTCCGCCGAGGTGCAGGACACCGAGCACGCGAGCTCGCTCGACGCGCTGAGGCGTGCGCACGCGCGCCGGGAGCTGGACCGCACCACGCGGGCGGTGGGCTCGGACCCGGTCGCCGCGCTCTACCTCGCCCACGCCGCGGGCGAGATCAGCACGCGGGAGGTCGCCGACGAGCTGCGCCGGCTGCGCGAGCGCGAGGTCGAGCAGGACCGCGAGGACCTGCGGGAGGCGATCGCGAACGAGCGGGCGCGGGACCAGCTGCGGTGGGAGGCGGAGCGGGCCGACGTGCGGCACCGGCAGGAGAGCGAGCTGCGGCTCGAGACGTGGGCGCACGAGGACCACCGGTTCGAGATCGAGGCGACCGCCAGGCGGCGGGACGCCGAGCGGCAGTTCGGCCTGGAGCAGTCCCGCGTGAGGCGGGAGGCCGAGCGCGCCGACGAGTTGCGCCGGGCCGAGTGGGAGCGCGAGGACCGGCACCTGGCGCGGGCGGAGGCGTTGCAGAAGCTGAACGCGCAACTGGACGCGGTCAAGGCGCTGGCCGCGAGCGGCCACCTCGACACCGCCAACCTCGGGCCCGGCGTGCACCAGCTCGTCACCAACCTGCTCGGCAGCCGCACGAGGGCGGTCGACGCGACTGCTTCCCCCGATGAGGAGCGGGCGATCCCCGCGCCGCCGGCACAACCGGACGCGCCGGCGGACGACGACATCGTGGACGACGACCGCAGCACGAAGGTGGAGGCATGACGGCACTCGACGACCGTCCGTCCGTCGACGAGCAGCCGCCGCTGCGGGGCCGGGCGGGCCCGCCACCGGTCGGGACTCCGCCGGTCGAGCGCCCCGTCCGGGCGTCGCTGCCGAACGACGTCGCGATCGGCGCCCTGCGCCCGGTGATGCCGCAGCGGGGCGTACCCCGGTTGCTGCGGCGCATCATCGGCGTCAACGAGGACGTGCTCGACTGGGTGCCGGAGGAACGCCCCCGTTACACCCGCCTCGGCCTGATCGTGCTGAACACGGGCTTGCTGGCGGCGGTGTCGATGCACATGGCGCTCGTGAGCGTGCTGGGCTCCCACTGGTGGCTGGTGTTCGCCGACCTCGTGTGGGCGATGATCATCGTGACCGCCGACAGCTGGCTGATCGCCAGCACCCACGGCGCGGCGCGGACGTCGCTGTTCGGCACCTACCTGCCCCGACTGCTGCTCTCCGTGCTGCTGGGCGCGGTGATCGCCGAACCGCTGGTGCTGGCGGTGTTCCACCAGTCGATCGACAACGAGATCAGCGAGACGCGCAAGGCGGACATCGACGCCTACGGGAGTGCGGTGAAGCGGTGCAACCCGCCGACCGGTGAGATCTCGACCGACCCGTCCTGCGCGGGCTTCCTCGTGGTGATCAGCGAACGGCCGCAGAGCGCGGTGGAGGAGTTGGGGCGGGCCACCGCGCACCGCGACCAGCTGGCCACCCGGATCGGCGAGGTCAACGCTCAGCTGAACGAGCTGGAGCGCCTGGCCCGCGACGAGTGCGCGGGTCGTGGCGGTCCCGGCCTGACCGCCGTGCCGGGTGAGGGACCGGAGTGCACCCGCAACCGCGAGAAGGCCGACCAGTTCCGCCGCGACAGCCAGGTCGACCAGCTGAACGCGGACCTCGTGACCGCCGATCGGCAGGTGTCGGAGCTGACGACGAAGGTCTCGAACGCCTCGAGCCAGGCGGAGCGCGAAGTCAACGCCGCCATCAACGCCAAGATCGACGAGAAGCGCGGGAACTTGACCGAGCGCGGTCTGCTCGACGAGTTCGAGGCGCTGGGCAGCCTGTCCTCCAAGCACTTCTCGGTGTTGATGGCGCACGTGTTCCTGGCACTGCTCCTCATCGTGCTCGACTGCCTGCCGGTGCTGAGCAAGATGATGAGCGCGAGCACCGAGTACGACTCCCGGGTGCGCCGGCAGCTCGACGTCTCAGGCCGGCTCCACGACCTGCAGATGAGGGCCAGTGAGAAGCGCGACTCGGTCGACTTCGAGCTCCAGGAGCTCCGCTTCCGGCAGAAGCTGAGGACGGGCATCGAGGAGATCGGCGGCGAGGACCGGACCGCCAAGGCGCGCCGTCGCATGGAGGTGGACGCCCAGATCGACCGCCTCGCGGCGACGCTGGAGCAGGCCCGCACGCCGCAACCCCGGTAGCGCACGGGTCGGTCCGGTCTTCGAGCACCGGACCGACCCTCCCGCCGACAACTGCCGCACGGCCCGCACCGAGCCGCCGGAATCCCGTGTCGTGATTCGCCACGGATTCGCGAGCAACGGCCGTGCCGCCGGATGAAGCACCGCCACGTAGCGGCGACTCCGACGCACCACCGAATTCCGGGGATGACGCGGGTTCCGCCCCACTACCGAAGGAGTGGTACATGGTTCGAGTTCGGCCTCACGTCCGCGGTGGCGTCAACGTCAAGGGCCATCACCGATCCGCTCCCACCCGTACCGGCGGTCGTTCCGACAATCCGGCTGCGGTGTTCTTCACGGTCCTCGTCGGCCTCGCGGCCCTGGGCGGCGGGCTCGGCTCCACCGCGGGCTTCGGTGCCTCGTCGCCGGCGGACTTCACGCACACCCACCTGAACCGCGTCGAGGGCGGCTCGTGCGCCGAGTCGTCCTACGGCCAGGTCCGCGACTACCTCGCCGCCCACCCCTGCACCAGCCTCACCCGTGTCCTCTACGACGCCTCCGACGGCACGGGCACCGCGCGTGTCGCCGTGGCCTGGGTCACCATGCCCGACGCCGGCCAAGCCGCAGAGCTGAAAGCCCTCGTCGACCGCCACGGGACCGGCAACATCACCGAGCTCACCAAGGACGGGATCCGCTTCACCGGACTGCGCTACGCCTCCGGGATCGACGGCACCACCATCGTCCTCGCCCAAGCCGAACGGGCCCCCGGCAGCACCCTGGCCGACCCCGTCCTCAAAGCCGCGGCAACCGAGGCCACCACACTCGCCCGCTGACCCGGTGACGATCCACCGGGTCATGCGCCGCGGCTACGGTCACCAATGCGGTCAGAGCCCAGCGTTGACGTTCGAGGCGTTCACCGCCGAGGTGCTGGCGTGGGTGGCGTGGTGGAACGGCGACCACACAATGGACGAGCTGGGCGGCGCGACCCCGGCCCGCTCGTGGCTGGCCGATTCGGCGCCGGTGGAGGACGTCGATCCCGCCCTGTTGTGGATGTCCACCCTGGAGGACGACCGCAAGACCCGGAAGATCACCGGCAAGGGCGTGGCCCGTGGGCGGGGCCGTCACTACGTGGCGGAGTGGGTGTTCGGCCGGCTGGGCACGGCGGTGCGGTTGCGGTACATGCCCACCACGAGCACGAGGTCGAGGTGTTCGACGCCGCCACCAGCGCGCATCTGGGGTCGGCGACGCCGGCCGACCAGGCCACGCGGGAGCAGGTCGCGGCGTTGCTGCGGACCTGGGCGCGTAAGGCGCAGCGGCTGCGGACGAATCTGGCGGCGGCCGAGCGGTCGCGCCGTGCCCGCTATGCCGCGGTGACCACTGCGGCGCCCGCGAAGCGGCTGGGGGCGGTCACCGCGGCCGAGGCCGAGTCGGAGTTGGGCGGGCACGGCCTGGAGGAGCTGACGCGGTTGTCGCGGCCGGATCTGCTGCCGCACGCGCCGCCGCCGGCGGGCTGGGTGCTGCCGGTCGACCTGGACCGGCTCGCCGCCGAGCCCGCCGGGCACACCTTCGGGCACGGCCCCGGCGACGCCGCCGACGGTGTCGGGGACAGCGGTGTCGGGGACAGCGCGGGCAGTCGCGGGAAGGAGTCGGTGTGACCGGAGCACGCAACCCCGACCTGGAGATCGCCGAGGACCGCGCCGACCACTACCTGGGTCTGCCCGGCGCGCACATCGTGGCCACCGACGCGTTGCTGACGGTGCGCGACAACCTGGCCGACGTGCTGGCGGCAGAGGCGATGATGTACGTGCACGGCGACGCAGGGCTGGGCAAGACGTTGTCGGTGAACGCCTCGTTGCGCGAGCTGGCGGACGGGACGGTGTGCCGGGTGCAGTTCCGGGCCCGGCCCACGCCGCGCGACATCCGTCACGAGCTGTTCCGGGCGCTGGGGATCGGTGGGGAGCCGCCGAGCGAGCAGATCGAGTTCGACGCGGTGCTCAAGGACGTGTTGGGGCAGCGGTTCCGGGTGCTGGTGTGCGACGAAGCGCGGTGGCTGTCGCGGGAGTGCCTCGAGTACTGGCGGCACCTGTGGCACGACCGGGCCACCGACATCGCGATCGTGTTCGTCGGCGGCGACTGCTACCAGGTGCTGCGCCGCGAGCCGATGCTGTCCAGCCGGGTGTACGTGTGGCAGGAGTTCCGGCGGATGCCGCGCGAGCAGGTGCTGCGGGTGATCCCGGCCTACCACTCGATCTGGCGGGCGCCGATGCGGAGGTGATCGGCTTCGCCGACGCCCACGCCGGGCACGACAACTTCCGGGCCTGGGCGAAGATCACCGCGCACGCCGCCCGCGCGCTGGCGCGGCTGGACAGGCCTGCGGTGGACCGCGAGGTGCTGGGCTGGGTGCTCTCCAAGCTGTCCGGACGTGCGGGATGAGCGCCGACCGCGAGCCCGCCGTCGACACGTATCCCGGCCCCGGGCAGCCGGGACACGTCGTCACCGAGGGGCGCGTACCCGGTCACCTGGCGGTCCTGGCACGCGGCGGGCGCGACGGCAGGAGCGCGGCGTTGGCGGCGTCGCGGGCGCTGCTGGACGATTGGGAGGACTAGGACGGCCCGCGACCGGGTCCGGCGCCGGTGAGCGTGCTGCTCGACGGTGCCGACGACGTCGTGGTCACCCGTGCGCTGCTGGCGGCGCACCGGCCGGCTGCCGGTCGGATCACCGTGCACCCGACCCCGTCGGCGACCGGCGCGAACTCGCTGGCCTACGACGTGCTGGCGGCGCTGGGACGGCCGGTGACCCGGCTGGGCGAGGAGAAGATCAGCGGCATCGTCCCGGCCTGGCAGGCCATCGCGGCGTGGGTGGCCGCCGACGAGGTCGAGCAGGTCACGGTGCTGCGAGCGCAGCGTCGAGTACCGGGTGGTCACCGACCTCGCACAGGTTGTCGACCCCGCCACGCTGCCGCCTGACGACGAGGACCCCGACGACGAGGAATCCGGCGAGGACGGCGTGGACCCGGATCCAGCCGACGGCGGAGACCCGGTGGAGACGGACGGTCCGCGGTGGACGCTGCCACCGCTGCCCGAGGGCGACGTGCTCGCTTTCCGCGCCGAGTGCTACCGACGGCTCACCTCCTGCCAGTTCCACGCCGTCGACGCGGTCTACCGGGCCGGTTTGGAGGCGGCCTGCCGGTGGCTGTCGTCCCACCCCGAGATGCACCGCCACACGACCGCGCTCGGGTCGGCCCACTACCTGCGCAGGCTGCTTCCTCGCACGCTGGCCGAGGCCGACGCCGGGGCGGCGTTGCTGGAGCAGCACTACCCCGACACGATGCTGCGCTCGCTGGCCGCCAGGCTGCTGTGCGCGGGCCGGGGGCGTGACGGCGGCTCCTTCCCGCACCGCTTCGCCGACGAGACCGGCGTGCAGACCTTCCTCGGCGGACTGGCCGTGGAGGCGCTCAGCCGCCGCCACGCGATCGCCCTGCTGCGCGGCGCCCAGGCCGGGGCGCTGCTGCACGGGCTGCTGCTGGCCCTGCCCGAGGACCTGGCGCACGCCGACGGACCCGGGCTGACTGCGGTCCCGTTCGACTACGACACCGCCGACCGCATCCGCGTCCGCATCGCCGGGCCCGTGCACACCGCCGCGCTGGCCGCGGCGCTGTTCACCGGCTGCCGCCCCACCGACCTGGCCGACGTGCGCATCGGCGAACTCGCGCCGGACGCGGCGACCTTCACCATTCCCGGCGTCAAGGCCCGCCGCGACCTGGCCGACGTCGCGGTGTTCGTCGTCCCGACGCCGGCCCGGCCGCTGCTCGATGCCGCCCGCCGGTTCCTGGTGCTGCGCGGCACGCCCTCGACCAAGCGGCTGTTCTCGACCGGCATCGGCCACGACGGGCAGGTGGTACGTGCCAGCGCCGAGGCGGCCGGACTGCCGCTGCCGGTCACCGACCAACAGATGATCTCCGCGTGGCCAGCCCGCTCCAGCGCCTGGCGGGTCGGCAGCCACCTGCACCACTCCGGCGAGCACGGCGAGGCGGCTCCGTGACCGGCCGTCCCGACCCGGCCCGGGCCGCGCCGACGGACACCGACGGGCTCGGCTCCGGCGGGGTCGTCACCCGCGCGGCGCTGGACATGCCGCGCATCCGGGCCCGCCTGGCCGAACTCGGCCTGGGGACGGACGGGCTGGAAGCCCGGCTCGGGGTCACCCTGCGCCACCTGTCCGGCGACCCCTATCACCGCACGGTCTCGCTGACCATGCTCGTGCGCCTGTCCCGGCTGCTCGACCTTCGCCTGGACGACCTCGTCGTCACCATCGACCCGCACACGCGCCCACCGACGCCGCAAGCCCTGGACACCGCCGGTCACGACCCGGCCAGCCACGACGAGCCGGACCTGCCGGGCGACGACCACCTGCTGCTCGGGCTGGTGTCCAGCTACAACGGCCTGTCCGTCGGCCGCGTGCTGTACCTGCTGGGCTGGAGCCACGAGCGCCTGGACGCCGCCCTGGCCGTGCTCGGCGAGCACCTGGCGCCCACCGCGCTGCGCGTGGTGGCCACCGACAACAGGCTGCTGCTCATGCTGCGTCCCAGCATCGTGCCTGCCTACCTGCTGGACCGCTTCGAGCACCACGACACCCGCGCCCACACGCTGGACCCCACCACCGCGGTGGAGGTGGTGCGGCTGGTGCGGGAGAAGATCCTGCAACCCTTCCCCGACCACGAGGAGGAACGCGGGGAAGGCCGCACCAAGTCCTTCGACGCCGTCGACCTCGTCGGCCGCCGCGTCGCCGTCGCCGCGGCCAACCCCACCGGCGACCCGGACGTCGAGATCCACCCCGGCGTCCTGTTCGCCCTCGGACTCACCGACGTACCCGCGCCAGACGGGCCCAGCTTGTGACCACCGGCCCCGGAGACCGCATCGGCGGCTGCGCAGTGTCGGTGCGGCTGCGGTCTTGAGGGTCATGGTCAGTCGCAGGGTGGCTGGTAGTCGTGGTCTGGCACGTAGCGTGCCCACTCCTCGGGGGTGATGGGGGTGCCGGTGCTCCGGCAGACCTGTGCCGCGGCCTGGTCGATGTCGGTGGTCCAGACCCGGGGGATCTTGTCGCCGCCGCCTGCGGCCAGTGTGGTGTGACCGGGTCGGAACTGGATGGTGAAGACCTGTTTGGCGGGCAGGGTCAGTGTGGCCAGGTGTAGGGGCGTGGTGCGGTCACGGATGTCCCAGATCCAGATGGTGCCGTCGTTGTAGGCGCCGGCGAGGGTGGTGCCGTCGTCGGTGAAGGCCACGGAGTAGGCGTAGTCGATCGGGCCGGTCAGCGGTGTCCCGATCCGGGCGGGGTGGGTGGGGTCAGTCATGTCGTAGAGGTGCACCGTGCTGTCGCCGAGGCTGACGGCCAGGATCGTGCCGTCGGGGCTGAAGACGGTGGAGTAGACGTAGTGGTTGGCGGGCGGCGGTGTGCCCAGTTGCCGGGGTGCGTCGGGGTGGGTGATGTCCCAGATGCGCAGGGTGCGGTCCGAGCTGCCGGCGACCAGCATGGTGCCGTCGTGGCTGAAGGCGGTCCAGTGGACGTAGCCACCGAAGGTGCCGGGGGTGGACAGGCGGGTCGGGGCCTCGGGTCGGCTGATGTTCCACAGGTGCACCGCGCCGTCGCGTCCTCCGGTGGCCATGACGGTGCCGGCGGGGTTGAACGACAGGTGTTCGACTTGGCCTTGGTGTGCGACCAGCGGCGGCCCCAGGGTTTTGGGTTGGGCGGGGTCGGTGAGGTCGTGGAGTTGGACGGTGCCGGATCTGCCGTGGCTTTCGGCCAGGACGCGGCTGTCGGGGCTGAACGCGAGTGCGCCGGCGAAGCCGTCGGTGTTGGTGATCGCGGGCCCGAGCAGTCGTGGTCGTTGGGGATCCGCGAGGTCGTATAGGCGCAGGTCGGCGCTGCCCACGGCGAGGATGCGGCTGTCGGGGCTGAAGCGGGTGGAGCTGACGAGGTAGGAGGTCGGGGGCAGAGCGGGCGCGTCGACGGGCCACAGCCGGGTGACGCCGTCGTTGGCGCCGGTGAGAATGTCGCGGCCGTCGGGGGTGAACTTGACCGAGGTGACCGCGGAGGGGTGCGGCATGGTTGCCAGCAGTGCGCGTGTAGTGGTGTCGTAGACCCGGGCGCCGACGCTGGCGTCGGAGCTGGCCACGGCGAACTTGGTGCTGTCGGGGCTGAAGGCCACGGCGTTGGTCCACGATTCAGCGCCGTCGATGGGGTCGCCCGCGGCAACGACGTTGCGTGGATCGGTGCTGTCCCACAGGTGGACGCGGGCGTCGGCGCCGCTTGCGGCCAGGTGGTGGCCGTCGGAGCTGAAGGCTAGCTGGCCGATCTCCTTGGTGGGGCCGGTGGCGGTCACCGGGTCGGTCGGTCGGGCGGGGTCACGGATGTCCCAGATCTGCACGGCGCCGCTCGCGGTGCCGACGGCGAGGTGGTGCCCGTCGGGGTGGAAGGCCACGGATTTGGCCGGTGCCTGGTCGACGGTGAGGGCCTCGCCGAGGGGGGTGAGGGTGTCGGCGGTGACGCGCCACAGTCTTATCGTGCCGCGACTCCGCTGGTCGGCGGTGGTTTCGCTGATCGCGGCGGCCAGCAGTGTGCCGTCGGTGTTGAACGCGACGCTGCGGACGTTGCCGCCCAGCCCGTCGGGTGCGGGCACGGCGACGGGCGGCGTGGCGGTGGTGTCCCAGATCAGCAGGCGCTGGTCGCGGCAGCCGGCGACGAGCAGATCGCCGTCGGGGTGGAAGGCCAGGGCGTTGATGCGGGCGCAGGTCGCGGACGGGGGTGGGGGCAGTGGTGAGGGATGGCCGGGGTCCTCGACCGACCACAGCAGCAGGCTGTCGTTCAGGCCGACTGCGACGACCGGTGCCGTCGGGTGGTGGGCGACGGCGTACATGGTCTTGGTGTCGCCGTCGACCCGCATCCGGATGGCCGGGCGCAGGGCGGTGGCGTCGATCAGCGCGGAGCGGGCCTCGACGGTGGGGGAGATCCGATAGGCGGCCAGGGCCAGTTGCCTGGACAGGGAGACGTCCACGCCGCGCAGGTTGACGGTCCGGCTTGCGATCATCCGGGAGACGGCTTCGTCGCGTTCACGGGAGGCGGCGCGTTCCTGGGCGACGACCACGCCGGCCAGGCCGGCCACGGCGAGCAGCAGCACGGTGAGCAGGCCGATGACCTGCTGGAGGCGGCGAGTGCGTCTGCGGGAGCGGTGCACGCCAGCCTGCAGGAACGCTTGAACGGGTCTGGATGATTCGTCGGGGTGCTCGTCCACCCATTCGCGTGCGCTGTGCAGGCGGGTGCCCTGGTAGAGACGATCGGGATCGCGGCCGTGGTCTTCCCATTCTGCGGCGTCCTCGGCCAGCCGCTGGGCCAGCAGGCGTCCGGCCCGGTCGGTGTCGAGCCACCGACGCAGCCGCTTCCAGGTGAAGATCAGCGACTCGTGGGTGATCTCGACGGTCTCGGCCTCGACGGTGAGCAGGCCGGGGCTGGCAAAGCGGTAGAGGACCTCGTAGAGGTCGGCGTCATGGCCCTCGTCGGACAACTCGCCCAGTCTCGCCTGTCTTCGGGTGTCGGCGGCGGCCGGGTGCAGCAGCACCAGTCGGCAGAACAGCTTGCGCGCGATCGAGCGCTGCACCTCGTTCAGCCTGGTGAACACCGATTCCGCCGTGTCGGTGATCGCGCGGTCCAGGCCGCCGGCGTCGCGGTAGTCCTGTACGGTCATGCGGCTGCCGCCGCCGGCCAGCCAGGTCGTGCGCAGCGCGTGCGACAGCTGGGGCAGCAGCACCGTGTGGTGGCCGGTGCGGTCTGTGCGGGCGGTGACCTCGCGCATCACCAGTTCCACGAACCCCGCTTCGGGGACGACGCCGTTTCTGACAGCGGGCTCCGCGATGACCGCTCTCAGCTCGTGGTCGTCCATCGGCGTGACCGAGACCTGCCGCCCGCGGGTCAACGCCTGCAGCCGCAGGTTGTCCTGGGCCGCCCCGTACTGATCGGCACGCAGTCCGAGCACCACGATCGCGCCGCCGGGCCCGGCGGTGATGGCCTCCAGTGCCGTAAGAAAGCCGGTCAGTTCCCTGGTGGGCTGCTCTCGGTCGGCGATGAGCGCCTGTTCGACCTGATCGACGATCACCAGCACACCGCGTCCACGAGGTACGGGCGCGGGGGTGAGCGGGTGAATGCGGTCGAGGTGGTACGCGGCGCGGTTCGGGTTGGCACGCAGGTCGGCGGCGACGTCCTCGGGTGACTGGTCGGACCGGTCGGCGAGCGTCCGGGCCAGTCCGGTCAGCGGGGCCGGTGTGGCCGCGAACGACAACACCGACCACTCGGCGCTGCCCTCGATGTCCCCTGCGGCCAGGGCGGGCCGCACCCCGGCTTGCAGCAGGGAGGTCTTGCCCGCCCCGGAGGAGCCCACGACCAGCAGTGCACCGCCGCCGGTTTCGTGCAGCTCCCGCAGGTTGGACAGCACGGAGCGCACCAGGGTGTCGCGGCCGAAGAAGTACGGCGCGTCCTGGGTACCGTAGCTGTCCAGGCCCCGGTAGGGCACGACGTCGCCGGAGTTGCGGGCCTTGCTCACCTTTCGTGCCGTGGCGATCCACCGCTCGGCCTGCTCGTCATAGACCCCCAGATGGCCGAGCAGGATGCGGAAATCGTCCCACAGCTTGCGGGAGGGAAGGTTGCTGCCGGTGAACCAGGTACCGATGGTCCGGTGATCGAGTCCCGCTCCCGAGGCTCGGCACTTGTCCATCAGGTCGCGGTAGGTCCAGCCGGTCGTGTTCAGCGCTTGCAAGGCTTGGCCGAATGCCTCGCGGGTGGTGATCTCGGGGAAGGGTAACGCGGGGTTCTGCGGCTCCACGACGACTCCTGCGGTGGGCGGCGACCGGTCACGTGCGGTGCCGGACACGCTACAGAGTGCTCGATGTCCAAGGCTCGGCGGAGGGCTGTCCAAGTCCCGTCCAAAGTCGGCTTCGACCCTTTCTCGCCCTGTCTGACCAGGCATTCTGGTGTTGCCGGCGGAGAGGCGAGCTACAACTTCACCGGCAGGCGCAGACAGTGCGTCACCATCACGACCCACACCGATTCGCCGTCGCGGCACATCTGCGGCGGTGGGCAGGAAGGGAGCGGTTCATGTCCGTCGACCACGCCGCGCACCACAGCGGCACCGCCACGACCCGGCCACACCGCCGCGTCGCGATGATCGCCGCGGGGGCGTTGTTCACCGCCGCGATGACGTCGGCGGTGTTCACCGGGACAGCGCAGGCCGAGCAACGGTGCGGCGCCAACACCTACGTCCACAACATCACGGTCACCCAGGGGCCCGGGCCGGACTTCACCATCAAGCTCAAGCCCACCGAGGCGGCGCGCAACGCCACCCTCCACCGCAAGGCGTGGGACGCCACCGTGTCGATGTGGCACGCCGTGCAGGGCTGCGTGCCCGGCCTCTACCACCAGTTGGCCGACAGCGTGTGGCAGCAGCTGGAGTGCCACGTCTACTACGGCCGCGCCAACGGCCTCACCGGTCCTACCTTCGACTTCGAGAGCTGGCACGCCCCCCTGCCCGACCCCAACTGGCTCAACTACGGCACCTCGAAGTGCCTCAACACCCAGACCAACCACTGGAAGGGCACCGGCAAGCTCATCCCCGGTGCGCTGGACCTGCACGGCGCGAACAGCAACATCGGCTGATCTTGGTGAGGGGGCGGTGTCCCGGCCGCCCCCTCACCGACTCGCCCGTTCCCCGGCACCCGACCACGCACTCGGCAGCCGGGCAGGCATCCGCACAGACCTCTCTGCGCTCACACATCCGGTTACGTCGGTGCGCCCACCCGGGCCCGTCGGCGATCACCGGTGCTCCCACCACGAGAAGAAAGGTCCCACCATGTCCACCGACACCATCAAGCCCAGTCGGGCGCTGCGGCGCCTGGGCCGCGGCGCAGCCACCACCGCCGCCGCCATCGCGTTGGGTGCCCTCGGTACCGTGCCCGCCCTGGCCGTCGAGCCCACCGCCCCGTCCACCGACACCGGGCCGGCCATCGCCGCCGGCCCCTACATCGGCTCCAACTCCGGCGGCGCCTGGCTGCGCAACGCCGCCTACCTCGGCGACCAGTACAAGGTCAAGTACGTCGGCAACGGCACCTCCGTGACGATGGTCTGCTGGATCGACACCCAGTGGGTCCACCCGCCGAACTCCGACTACTCCTCCAACCGCTGGTTCAAGGTCGACGTCCCCAGCGTCGGGGTCTACAAGGCCTACGTCCACTCCTCGCTCGTCGAGGCCCAGGCCGCCGTCGGCCACTGCGGCTGACCCACCCAGGAGGAACGCCGGTGTCCCGGCCCCCGCGGGGGCCGGGACACCGGCTGGTCGCCGAGCAGCCCGTCGTCGTGGTGCGCGGAGATCGGCACGTGCAGCACGTGCCCGGCCGCCACCGTCTTGTGCCGCAGACGGCGCGGTGCGTCGAGCTGCGTAATGATCTCCCGCAGCACAATCTCCCGGTCCTCGCCCTGGTCGTTGGGTCGGGCAACATCGGAGTGCAGCAAGTCGTCGTCCCACGCCGCGACGATGTGCGGGTCGGTGTGCACCGTGCGGCCACCGACGGCGAACAATTACGAGACGGTCTCGCGCAGGTTGGAGTGGCGCGGCAGCAGCTTGGCCAGCATCGCCGGCTCACCGCGGGCCGCGCCGGTGCACGGCCCAATTAGGGTCGAGCCGGTCCAGCCGGTCCTCGATCCGTGAGAGCACGTGTGCCAGGTACTCGACCGCGGCCGTGAGCTGCACCGCGCTGACCCTGGTCGCTGGCGTTGGCGGCGCGGGCGAGCTGGTTGAGGTTGGCGCCGATCCCCGACAGCGTCCGGCGCAGCGGTACCAGGTCCGCCGCCAAGGCGACCGCGTCCTGCCGACTCATCGGCGGGCGCAGCCGCCGCAGCGCGCGGGCGGTGGGCTCGAAGAACCTTGCGGTGATGTGCGCGAACGCCGCCGGAGCCACCCCGTAGACGGCGGCGCGGCCTGTCACCTCGGCTAGCTCAGCGGCGGTGAACCGCAGCAGCAGTTGCCGTCGACGTCCACCGGGAATGGGTGCTAAGTGCCCGCCGTGGCCGATGCGGGCTGGGGCCGGTGAACGCGCAGGTGTCGCCATACTCCTTCAGCAGGCGGCTGCGGAAGGCGCCCTGTCCTCGCCGGACGCGCACGACCGCTGTGGTGTGGCCGCCTCTCAGCGTGGTTGCCAAAGCTGCCTCGACTGGCGACAGGGACGGCCGGGCACTACGACACCGCGTTCACGTACTCGACCTACGTCCACGCGAGTGGAGGATCTCCACAGCGGCACCGAGGCGCTCGGCGAGCTCTACGGCTGAGCAGCAGTACGGGCGTTCGTGTGAAGATGCGAGACAGCAGCCCCACACAACAAATCAGGACCCCGTTCCGTTAACCGGAACAAGGCCCTGACCTGGACTTACTCTTGCGCGCTCGGCAGGATTCGAACCTGCAACCTTCTGATCCGTAGGAACCGGTCAACGCACTGGCCAGGCATTCCTCCTCATCGGTCTTCGGTGCAGATGGTGCACAAGTAGCCCTCGATGGCATCCCGTTGCGGTCACAACTGCGGTCGGCCTCGGGCTACCACCTCTCCTGTCACCTGCGTTGAGTCCGTGGTGAGCTGGCTCCGGAGCGGCACACATCTCCCGTTGGCCGCTGGCGCGGAGCGTCGGCGGGGCGTCGATCGCCGTGCCCACTACTCCGCGGTGACCCACCGCGCGATCGTCCCGAGTCGTGGTCGCTGGAAGCTCTGTGCAACCCGCCGCCGTCGGTGGCGCGCTGCCTGGTGCAGCTCGGGCCGCGCCGTCCGGCCGCCGGGCGTGAGCGAAGCGGGAGCCCGGCGTGCCGGGATGGATGCTGCCTCGGTGCCAGCACGACAGGCACCGTGCGCGCCGCCGACGGCGGCGCGCCTTGATCCAATAGAGCTAAGCTCGGCAAACATGACTCTTAAGGGAAGGCGCGTGGCGCGGCCTGGAAGGTAGTGAGATTTTTCACCCGATCGGGCTAATTTCGATCATGCCACCAGGCATGACACTGGTACGACCAGGGAACCCACCCGGTGGACATGCCACTCCGACTAGTCACTAATCATCAACAGAAAACTACATACAGGTACAGCAATCCTACTGACGGTAACCGGTAGGTCACGCTTCGTCGCTGCGGAACCACACCATCAGTGGATCTGTAACACACGCACACGCGTCTACGCTGTACTGAGGGGTGGACACAGTTTTCGAGCCAGGCAAGACTCTGGCTCGACCTGTCGACGGGGAGGCAGCACGATGGCCACTGACTACGCAACGGCGCACATTGCGGTCGAAGAGCTCAGCGAGACGGAAGCTTGGAGCATCTTTGACGCTGAGGCGCGTCGCGAGTTCAACATGTCTGGCGTGGAGTTTGAGGAGCAAGTTCGCGCAGGCAAGTTCGATGACGCCGACGACCCGCGCGTTGCGCGCCTGGCTATGCTCTACCCCCGTGCCTGGTAGGACTCCGAGCGAAGCCTTCGATGCCTTCGTTGATCCACTCAAGGAAGCACTGTCTTGCCTTGCTCATGCCAAGATCAATGTCACTCATGGTGGTCGCACGGTTGTAGATGAAGAACATTCGCTTTATCTCAACCGTGCGACAGCCGTAGAACTCAAAGGACCCGCACGTCTCGAACTAGGCATCCGAATGCGCTACAAGATAATTCGTGATGAATCGCTCGAGAAAGGCCCGTTTCGGGTGACGACCTTGGCTTATGACTACCTGCTGGCGCGAAAAAGTGGCGAGGCCGTCCTCAACTTTCATTGGCATCCAAGCGGTAAGTCTCACAACAAGCAGCCACATATCCACGTTGGCACCAACGAGCTAGCCAACGACTCTGTTCTAACGAACAAGATTCACGTCCCGACCGGACGCGTGTCAGTGGAACAGGTACTCAGGGCTGCCATTGAACTGGGGGTGCAGCCAATAATCCCCGATTGGGCTGACAGACTGAACAAGACTGAAGCCCCCTTCCTTGAGCACAGGACCTGGGGCTAACACCCAGGGAAATAGGCCATAGCTATCCTGCATCAAAGTCTCCGAAGGATGGACACAGATCGCATTAGTGCATTCGAATGAAGGTCACTCAGGATCTTCAGATTTACCGGCTTATTCACATAGCCGATGGCCGTGACACCCGCACGTTGAGCGGCTTGAATGTCCGCTGGCGAATCGCCTATCAGCGTACTCCGAGCAGAGTCGACGCCCGCTTCGCCAACTCCACGGCGAACGAGATGGGCTGAAGGCTTAAGGAAATTGGGATCAGACGAGGTGCGAGCGGCCACCACCTGGACGGCGCTCTCCAATCTGTGGAGCTTCTGATATTTCCTGACAGCCGCTGCGGAATTGTTGCTAACTATTCCAACAATCCTACCACTCCGGTGCCACTCGATGATCAACTCGTGCGCCCTACCCGTTGGAACAGCGGTATCGACAGCTTCGACTTCACGAGCCCTGAACAAGCGACTCGATAGTACGATTCATGCCGTTACCAAATGCTGCTGCGTAACGACGATCCGACCAGCTGACACGTGAGCAAACTCAGAGCAGACCGGACGATCGAAATCCAACAACAGGGCATCGGTGTTATCAAGGATCGTTCTTAGTGTCGTTCGATCATCGACTGGCACCTTGATCGTGCTCATCGCTTGTACTCCGCAGCAATAGAGTCCCAAAGACTGTCAAACCATGTGCGAGCTTGCGCGACGTATTGACTGCCGGTGCTGGTGTCGTCGTCGGTGGTGCTGTGGTGGAAGAGGATGGCGTCTTTGCTCATGAGGTCGTAGATGGCTTGGGGTTGGCCGTCTAGGGATAGGACGTGTTCGCGGACGGGATAGAAGCCGAAGAAGGCTTCGTCGTTGTTGATCAGGAAGAGCTTGAACAGTGGGGCGGTTCGGTGGACGCGGACTTCTGCGGTGGCGTCCTTGACCAGGCCGAGTGCGCCCAACTCGGTGATGTTGTCCACGATGGCCAGGGTGTGGCGGCGCATGATCTCGGCGGCGTGTTCGCGGAAGGCTGGGTTGTCGGCCTGGTCCTCGACCGTGCAGGGGACCGACCACGGGACGGTGGGGTCCGGGACCAGGATGCGCACGTGGATCGCCTCGGGGGTCAGGCGGCCGATGCGGATCTTGTCCAATGGCTCTTGAAGGATGCCGTGGAGGGTTTCGCCGGAGAAGCCTGAGAAGTCGATGGTGACGCGGTCGGACTCGAAGGCTTGTTCGATGTGAGGGCGCAGACCCACCGGGCGCTCGGTGCGCTCGCGGACGAAGACGCCGCTGCCCTGTCGGGAGACGATCAAGCCTTCGTCTCGCAGCTCGCGCAGGGCGTTTTGCACGGTCATCGGTGCGACGTCGTACTTCTTCGCCAGTTCGGCGCGTGACGGCAGCTTGTCTCCGGCCTTGAAGACCTTGGTCAGGATCGCGGCTCGGAGGGCGTTCGCCACCTGCATGTACGGCGGTCGTGGGTCGTCCGGGTCCAGCGCCATCTCATCTCCCCTGGGTTGATCAACCTCAACCAAGTTCTCCTCAACTTCGGAAATCAGGGTAGGGCAGCCTAGCTAGCTCGCCTAGAGAGCTGGCCAGGCAGCCCAACGGGCGGCACTTGCTTGATCTGTCTAGCCAAGCTGGCGTCCAGCGGATCTTGCGGCACAGCTCGATCAGTGTGACGACCGGCACGTACATCGAGGTGATCGAGAGCGTCCAGCAGGATGCGGTCAACCGGATGGGCGTGCTGTTCGATGAGGCCACCGAGAAGTGAACTGCGGTCACCAATGCGGTCAGAGCCCCTGTGGAAGATTCTCCACAGGGGCTCTGACCAGTGCGCGCTCGGCAGGATTCGAACCTGCAACCTTCTGATCCGTAGTCAGATGCTCTATCCGTTGAGCTACGAGCGCATCGTTCTTCAGTTGTCACCCGGCCGAAGCCGGGTGTTGCGGAGGCTCCGGGATTTGAACCCGGGATGGGCGATAAACCCAAACCGCATTAGCAGTGCGGCGCCATAGACCAGACTAGGCGAAGCCTCCCGGAGCCCTCGGCTACGACGCATAGATTACACATGCCCCCCGTGCTCTAGCAAAACGCCCCCCTCTTAACCGCATCCGCGCTGGTCAGAAGGGGTCGAGGGGGGCGTTGGAGCAGGCTCAGGGGCTGCTGACGTGAGGTAGGTCTCGTGCCAAGTCGAGGAATGGGTCCAGGGCGGCCGGGTTGCGCAGGGCGTCCAGGCTCACGGCGCGCTCAGGTGGGGTGCCGGCCAGGATCTTCTTCACCGGCACCTCGCACTTCTTGCCGTTGAGGGTCCTGGGGATCTCGGCCACGGCGACGAACCGGTTCGGGACGTGGCGCGGTGACAGGTTGGTGCGCAGTTCGGACCTCAGCTTCGGTTCGAGGTCCGGGAGGGTCACGTCGTCGTCCAGGACCAGGAAGCACAGCAGTTCGCCGTCGGTCCGACCGGCGCCCGACGTGTCGATCACCAGGGAGTCGGCGACGCCCGGCATGCCCTCGACGACCCGGTAGAACTCGCTGGTGCCCATGCGCACGCCGCCGCGGTTCAGGGTGGAGTCGCTGCGGCCGTAGATGACGGCCGAGCCCCGCTCGGTGATGCGGATCCAGTCGCCGTGCCGCCACACCCCCTCGAAGGTGGAGAAGTAGGCATCCCTCAGCTTCGAGCCGTCCTCGTCGCCCCAGAAGAACACCGGCATGGACGGCATCGGCTTGGTGATCACCAGTTCGCCGACCTGCTCGACGACGGGCTGGCCGGACTCCGAGTACGACTCCACGGCGGCGCCCAGCGCCCGGCACGACAGCTCGCCCAGCCAGACCGGCAGGTCGGGCGCGGCGGCGACGAAGGCGGTGCACAGGTCGGTGCCGCCGGAGACCGAGGCGATCTGGACCTCGGCACCGACGGCCGACGCGATCCAGCGGAAGCCCTCCGGCGTCAGGGGCGCGCCGGTGGAGCCGACGACGCGCAGGCCCGTCAGGTCGTAGCGCTCGGCCGGGTGGACGCCCTCCTTCAGGCACGACTGGATGTACGGGGCGGACGTGCCGAAGTACGTCACGCGGTGCTGTTCGGCCAGGTGCCACAGCACGTTCAGGTCGGGGTGCGCGGGGCTGCCGTCGAACAGCACGATCGTCGAGCCGACGAGCAGGCCGGAGACGAGGAAGTTCCACATCATCCAGCCGGTGGTGGTGAACCAGAAGAACCGGTCGCCGGGACCGAGGTCGCTGTGCAGCGCCAGCATCTTCAGGTGCTCCAGCACGATCCCGCCGTGCCCCTGGACGATGCCCTTGGGCAACCCGGTCGTGCCCGACGAGTACAGGACCCACAACGGGTGGTCGAACGGCACCGGCTCGAACGCCAGGGGCGCTTCGGCGTGCTCGGCCAGCAGCGAGTCCCACGTCACGGCACCGGGCAGCGGGGTGCCGCCCACGTAGTCGACCACCACGGTGGCGCGCAGGGAGGGGATCTCCGACCGCAGCTTCTCCACCGTCGCCCGCACGTCGAACGCCCGCCCGTTGTACCGGTACCCGTCGACGGCCACCAGCACGGTCGGCGAGATCTGGGTGAACCGGTCGGCGATGGCCCGCGCGCCGAAGTCCGGCGAGCACGACGACCAGGTCGCGCCGAGCGAGGCCGCCGCCAGGAACGCGATCAGCGCCTCCGGCGAGTTCGGCACCAGCGCCACCACCCGGTCGCCCCGCCGCACGCCCAGCGCCTGGAACCCGGCGCGCACGGCGGCCACCTTGCGGCGCAGCTCGCCGTACGTGAGTCGGGAGGACAGCCCGTCCTCGCGGTGGAACACGACCGCCAGGTCGTCGTCCGGGCCCCTGAGGGCGTGCTCGGCGTAGTTGAGCGTCGCGCCGGGGAACCAGGACGCGCCGGGCATCACGGGCGCCTCCAGCACGCGCGTGGGCGCGCTGTGGAACACCACCTCGAAGAACTCCGCGATCGCGCCCCAGAACCCCTCCAGGTCGGAGGTGGACCACTCCCACAGCGACTCGTAGTCGGGCAGGTCCAGGCCCTTGGTCGAGGCCAGCCAGGAGCGGAACGCGGTCATCCTGCTGTCCTCGACCCGGTCGGGGTCAGGGCGCCACAGGACTTCCGCCTCGCCGGCGGCGGTGCCGGCACGCATCTCGGTCATACCTGAAGTTCCTAGCCGATGGGACGGCCCGGAACCACAGTTGGCATCCACACACCGGGTCAGTTCCGGCCGGCGCCCGCCACCAGTCCCTCGACCGCGGAGATCAGCCGGGGGGCGTCCGCGGGCGCGACGACGAGCCACCCGTCGTCCCGCCGCACGAGGTAGCGCCCCTCCTCGGTGTCCAGCCACGACACGACCGCGCCGGTCGGGTGCAGGTAGCCCGCCCGGTTGCGGGCGATCACGCCGACCTGGCCGCCGCCGCTGCGCGTGGTCACGGCGCGCATCAGCGTGTTCGCCTCCGGCTCGCGCAGGCCGGCGGACCGCAGCGCGTCGAGGAACCCCTCGCTGCCGTCGTCCTGCCCGGCCTGGCCCGCGGCCAGGTAGTCGTCCCAGCGCACGTTCACCGACCGGCCGCTGCCGGGCGGCGCGGGCGGCAGGGTGTTGACCGTGGTGGCGGCCAGGGCGGTCGGCCGGAACCCGGCCACCTGGACCTGGTTGCCGAGCCGGCCCGCGAACGCGCCGTGCCACGCGGCGGTGGCCAGGCCGCGCGCCTGGGCGCCGCGCACGGTGAAGAACACCTCCAGGCCGACCTCGAACTCGGCCAGGCCGCGCAGCAGCCCGTACAGCTCCTCGTCCGGTCGCCGCACGGTGCCGAGGCCGCGGGCGGCCAGGTCGCGGGACGCGGTCTCGACCAGCGCGTCCCGCTCCCGCTGGGTGTGCCCGAAGTGCCTGGTCCCGAGCGGCACCGGGTGGGCGTCGCGGTGGACCGCCTGCCAGAGCAGGAAGAACTCGGTCTCGCTGAGCCGGAAGACGCGATCGGTCACAGCCCGATCACCGGTGGTGCGGCCTTGCGGTCGACGCCGAAGACGTTGTCGTCGTCCTCCAGGTAACCGGGTCGGTTGCGGTCCTTCTCGCCGCCGGACGCGACGGGCGGCGGGGCGGCCATCGGCGCGGCGCCGATCATGCCGGACTGCGGGGTCACCGACTTGGGCGCCTGGAACTGGCTGGTCACGCTGCCGGGGTTGGCACCGCCGCGGTCGCCGCCGAGCGCGCCCGTGGTGCCGCCGGGGCCCGCGACCGGACCACCGCCGCCACCACCACCGCCGGCCGCGCCGACGGGCGTGGGCACGACCCCGCGACCGGCGAACCCGCCGCGACCGCCGGCGAACCCGCCGCGACCGAACTGGGCGGGGGTGCTGCCGGGACGCTGGTTCGGCGTGCCACCACCGGGGTTGTTGACCACGACCTGGCCGCCACCACCGGTGCCACCGCCGTCGGGGACGGGCGGGGTGGGCGTGACGACCACGGGCGGCGGCGGGGGCGGGGCGAGCGGGTTGGTCGGCGGGGCGAACGACGGCACGGTCCGGTCGACCTCGTAGGAGTTCAGCTGGAACATCGCCATGACCTCGGCGGCCTGGCGGTGCGTCGCGTCCGCGGTGGCGACCGAGTCGAGCGCGGGCGCGCCGACGGTCTCCAGGCCGGTGAACGCGCCGGGCGTGCGCGTGGTGCTGTCGACCAGGCTGTCCCGGGTCGTGGGGGACAGCGTGCGGAACCCCGCGTCGTCGACGGGCTGGTTGCGGACCAGCGGCGAGCGCGGCACGGCGACCGGGGTCGGCGTGGCGACCGCGACCGGCGCGTCGGCGACCGGCGTGACGACCGGCGGCGCGGGCGCGGGCGGCGGCATCATCTCGCGCGCCGTCTGCACGTGCTCGATCTCGGTGGCGATGCACTTGGCCACGTTGTCGGCGTGCTCACTGGTGTTGAGGGCCCACTTCTCCACCGACTCCAGGGCTTCGCGGGCGCGTTCGGCCGACTCGCCGGTCCAGGCCTGGCTGGACTGGCTGATCGCCTTGGCCAGGAACTCCTGCACCTCGCCGAGGGCCTTGCCCACGGCGGCCCAGTCGGCCTGGGCGCTGCTCGCGACCTTCAGGTCGACGCCGGTGTTGATCATCTCCCACAGCTGCTGGTGGCTGTAGGTCATCCAGTCGACCTTCTGGCCGAGGTCGGTGGGCTTGTCGTGGCCCTGGCCACCGCCCTGGCCGCCGCCGTACCCGTTGCCGTGGTTGCCGCCGTGACCACCGCCACCGTGACCGTGACCGCCACCGTGACCGTGACCGCCGCCGTGGCCCTGGCCACCGCCGTGGTTGCCGCCGTGCTTGTTGTCGCCCATCAGCCCTTGGCCTCCCCTGCGGCTCCGAAGGCGTCCGCAGCTTCGTCGTCGGCCCGTTCCAGGTTCCGCGCCGCGTCGCGGATGGTCTCCTCGACCTCGAAGAGCACCTGCATGAAGTCGCCGATCACCTTGACCGCCGACTCCTCGTTGCCCACGGCCACCTCGCGCAGCCGCCTGCTGATCGCGTCGCTCACCCAGTTGTTGCCGAACTTGAGCTCGACGTCGAGGTTGTTCACCGCCCGGCCGTGCACGGTGTCGACCAGGCTGCGCGCCTGCGAGATCAGCTTGAGCAGGTCGTCGACGCCCTGCTTGTCCAGGTCGAGCTGGACCGACTCCTTGTCCACCGCGCCCAACGCGGTGGTGGCCTTGTCCAGGTCGGTCTGCGCGGCCTTCGCGAAGCTCTCCGGGGCGGGCTTGACCGCCTCGGCCACGGCCGCGGCCGGCAGCGTCACGGTCGCGTCGGCGGGCGGTGGCGCGGCTGGTGCCGCGGCCGGTGGTGGCGCGACGGCGGGCGCGGCAGCGGCCGGCGCGTCCGCCACGACCGCGGGCTGCGGCGCCGCGGACGGCGTGAAGCCAGGCGGGATCCGCACCGTCTGCGAGCCCGCGAGTGGGACCGTGTTCCCGTCGCTCATCACTACCCCCTGCACTGCGATTCGCCGCGAGCTCTCCGCGCGTTAGCCGGCGACGATCGGAAAATCAGGCGTTCCGGACGCCCTCCTTAGATGTACCGGGAAGCCCGTTCGGTTCCAAGCCGCCGACCAGAGGCTTAGCGAAGATGTGAGTCGAACCAGTTCAACGCCCGCTGCCAGGCCTCCGCGCTGACCTCCGGCGTGGTGTCGAACCGGTGGCTCGTGCGGGCGAACCGGACCACGTCGGTCGCCACGGGCGCCGCCGCCGCCGCGTCGCGCAACTTCTCCACGTCATCGAACGGGATCTCGGCGTCGTCGTCGCCGTACAGGCCGAGCCACGGGCAGGTCAGCTCCTCCGCCACCTCCACCAGCGACGGCAGCCCCTCGGCCAGCGGCTGGAGGATCCCACCGCCCCCGACGGTCACCGCCGCACCGACGGTTCGGCTTCCCGCAACCACCATCGCGACCGATCCGCCCAGGTCGAAGCCCATGACACCCATCCGGTCCTGGCTCACGCCCCGCTGCCCCAGCCAGACGAACGCGACGTCGGTGTCGGCCAGCACGTCCTCGCCGGACAGCCCGCTCACCATGGCGGGCGCCTCGTCGCCGGACACCTCGTCGTACAGGTGCGGCGCGACCGCGAGCCACCCCTCGGCCGCGAGCGAGCCCACCAACCCGCGGACGGTGTCGGTCACGCCGCGCGCCTCGTGCAGCACGACCAAGCCGCCGCGGACGGCGTTCTCCGGCTCGGCGACGGTCAACCGCAGCTCGCGGCCGTCGGTGAGGGAGAGCGTCTCGGTGCGGGTAGCAGTCATGGGCCAACCCTTCCACGTGGGGGTGAACGGCAGTCAACGTGAGCATCCGTACGGCGGGTATGCCCCATCCGGGTCTTTCACCGGATAACGTCCAGCTCAGAACCCCGAAGGGAGTCCTTGGATGACCGTGCGAACCCGCGCCGACCTCGTCGCGCTGCCCGGATACGTGCCCGGCAAGACGATCCCCGGCGCGATCAAGCTGGCCAGCAACGAGGTGTCGGCCGGACCGCTGCCCAGCGTGGTGCGGGCGATCGCGGACGCGGCCACCGCCGTGAACCGCTACCCCGACACCGCCGCCACCGACCTCGTGGCGCGACTGGCGGACAAGCTCGGCGTGCCGGCGGAGCAGGTGGCCGTGGGCTGCGGCTCGGTGACGCTGTGCCAGCAGCTCGTGCAGGCGACCTGCACCGAGGCCGACGAGGTGGTGTTCGCGTGGCGCTCGTTCGAGGCGTACCCGCTCGTCACCGCGGTCGTCGGCGCCGGGCAGCAGCGGGTGCCGCTGACGCCGGGCCACGGCCTCGACCTCGACGCGATGGCCGCGGCCATCACGCCGAAGACCCGCCTGGTGTTCGTGTGCAACCCCAACAACCCGACCGGGACGGCGTTGCGCGCGGCGGAGATCGAGCGGTTCGTCGAGCGGGTGCCGTCGGACGTGCTCGTCGTCATCGACGAGGCCTACAAGGAGTTCGTGGACGACCCGGACGTGCCGGACGGCGTCGAGCTCGCCAAGCGGCAGTGGGCGGCGGGTCGGGACAACGTTGCCGTGCTGCGCACGTTCTCCAAGGCCTACGGGTTGGCCGGGCTGCGCGTGGGGTACGCGGTGGCCTCGCCCGCGGTGGCCGAGACGCTGCGCAAGGTCTACGTGCCGTTCAGCGTGAACGCGCTGGCGCAGGCCGCCGCGCTGGCGTCGCTGGACGCCGAGGACGAGCTGATGGCGCGGTGCCGGGCGATCGTGGCCGAACGGGCGCGGGTGCGCGGCGAGCTGCTGGCCGCCGGGTTCGAGGTGCCCGAGTCGCAGGCGAACTTCGTGTGGCTGCCGCTGGGCGAGCGGACCGCGGCGTTCAACGAGCACTGCCTGGCGCACAAGGTGGTCGTGCGGGCGTTCGCGGGCGACGGCGCGCGCGTCACGATCGGCGAGCCGGAGGAGAACGACGCGTTCCTGGCGGCGGCCCGGTCCTTCGGCGGCTGAGCGGTCAGCGGGTGAGGATCTGAGCGATGGCCACGACTCCCACCACGACGATCACCGCGCGCAGCGCGGTGGGTGGGAGTCGGCGGCCGACCTTCGCGCCGAGCTGACCGCCGACGACCGAGCCGACCGCCAGCAGCAGCACGGCGAGCCACGCCACGTCGGCGATGAAGATGAACAGCACGCCCGCGACCAGGTTCACGAACGCGGTCAGCACGTTCTTCAGGGCGTTCATCCGCTGGATGTGCTCGTTCATCAGCACGCCCATCAGGCCCATGACCAGCACGCCCTGGGCCGCGCCGAAGTAGCCGCCGTAGATGCCCGCGAGGAACACGCCGATCCACAGCGCCACCCCGCCGTGCTCGTGCCGCTCCCGTTCGGCGAGCTTGCGGTTGAGCCACGGCTGGGCGACCACCAGCACCAGCGCGATGGCGATCAGCACCGGCACGATCGCGGAGAACGCGTCCTCCGGCAGCACGACCAGCAGGATCGCGCCGCCGATGCCGCCCAGCACGGACGCGGGCAGCAGCCGCTTCACCCGGTCCGCCTGCCCGGTCAGCTCGCGCCGGTAGCCGAACGCGCCGCTGAGCGAGCCCGGCACCAGGCCGAGGCTGTTGGACACGTTGGCCACCACCGGCGGGTACCCGACGGCCAGCAGCACCGGGAACGTCACCAGGGTGCCCGAGCCCACCACGGTGTTGATCCCACCGGCGAACACACCGGCCAGGACGACGACGATCGCCTCCAACGCCGTCACGGCCACGCTCCCCTGGTGTCGCAGTTGGTTAGCGACGCTAACACCGCGATCGGCGGGGCGCGGTGTGGCACGTGCGACACCGCGCCCCGCCGATCAGGGGTTCGTCCATCAGGCGGGGCGACGCCCGATCGTGCGCGCCCCGATGCCGAACGCCAGCAGCAGCGCGCCGACCAGCCCCAGCCCGAGCACGCTCACCCCGGTCTTGGCCAGGGCGTCCTGCACCGAACCACCGCCGGAGTGACCGGCGGGCGGCGCGGCGTTCCCCCCACCGGGCGCCCCACCGGGCGCCTCACCGGGCGCCACCGGGGTCGGGTCCGCGACGTCCGGGCCCGGCTCCACGTGGATGTTCTGCGTCCACGGGTTGTTCCGGATCACGCGGAGGAACGGGTACTGCATGGTCGTGCGGAGCTTCCACGGACCCACCACCACCGGCGTGTAGTCCCCCACCGGCAGGTCGACGAACGTGAACGTGCCCGACTCGTCGGTCGTCGTCGCGGTCGCGAACTCCTCGGTGTCCCGGTCGAACAGCACGACCTTCACGTTCGGCACCGGCTGGTAGGGCCGGTCGCCGGCCAGCACCTGGCCGGTCGTGGTCCACACCGCGCCGGGCACCTCCGCCCGGTCGACGGCCGTCGGCGCGCCGTCGACGATGCCGCCGTCCACGCCGAGCGGGCCGATCGAGCAGTGCGCGGTGACGCGACCGTGGTCGGCCGCCCACGCCGGCATCGGCGTCGTCACGTCCGCCGTCCACGTCGCGCCGTCCGCGATCGCCAGACCGGCACCGCCGTAGCGCAACGGGCCCCACGCCTCGGTGGAGTTGTCGATCTCGTGGCCGTCGCCGGCCCCGCCGCAGAACGCGTGCACGGTCAGGTCGCGGCCGGTCCGGTTGGTGATCGTGACCCGGACCGTCGGCGAGTCGGTCGGCAGGTAGGTGTCCCGGTCGAACGACACCTCGGCCGTCAGGTCGTCGGAGATCGGCCGGACGAGCCCGGTCTCGTACGTCGTGTCGCCGTCCGCCGTGATGGTGAGGCCCTGGTAGGAGTTGTCCGCCTCGATCCAGCCGCCCTCGTGCTCGGTGTAGACCCAGTAGTCGCCGAGGCCGATGTCCTCGACCCGGAACCGGCCGTCGGCGTCCGTGCGACCGGTGTGCCACCCGTTGCTCGCCAGGCCGCCGCTGAGGGTGACCGCCACGTCCGGCAACGGCTGCTCGCCCGCGTCGCGCACGCCGTCGCGGTCGGTGTCGGCGAAGACCAGGACGGTGGCGTCACCGGTCGGGTACGCGACCGAGGCGCTGAGGTCGATCGGCGCGGAGGTGCCGTACCCGGTGACGATGCTGCCCTTGAGCGTGACGACGTCGTGCCGCGACCACGTCGGCGCGTGACCGACCAGCGTGACCTCGTACGACTCGCCGGGCCACAGGTACAGGGTCGGCGGGTAGCCGCCCGGGCGGTAGCTCCGGTCGAGCAGGCCCCACTGGGTCGGGTCGTAGCGCAGGCCGGTGTGGTAGTCGGACGAGGGCTCGAACCGCAGCTCGGTCCGGTGGCCCGCGCCCGCGTTGGTGACCTTGACCTTGGCGGTCACCGGCTCGTAACCGGTGTAGTGCGCCTTGTCGAAGGAGGCGGTGACCTCCAGCTCCTCGTGCGCGATCGGCTCGGTCACGGTGGGACCCGCCGTGGCGACGAAGGCGACCCGGACCGTGCCGTCGGCGACGACGTCCGCGGTGAACCAGCCGTTGCCGGTGGCCTTGTCGCGGTAGTCGCCGAGCACCAGCACCCTGGTGGCACCCTCCGGGAGCCGGCCGAACGCGAACGCGCCGCCGTCGTGCGACACGGCCTCGGCGACCTTCAGCCCGGTGCGCCGGCTCAGCGCGATCAGCCGGGCGCCGTCCAGCGGCTGCTCGCCGTCGCCCGCGTCCAGCTCCAGCGTGCCCTCGACCGCGCCGAACGCGCCGACCTCGGCGGAGTCCGACGAGCCGATGTACCCCGCGGTGGCGCGGCCGCTGTTGCCGAAGTTGCAGGCCACGGAGATCCGGCCGGAGAGCACGGCCGCCTCCGGCACGGCCTCGGTGATCGTGACGACCTTGGTCTCACCGGCGGCGAGGGAGACGCCGGGCCCTTCGGGGCTCAACTGCGCCCAGGCGGGCGAGCGGCCGTCCAGGCTGCCGTCGGACCAGGATTCGTCGCACACCGCGACCACACCGGTCAGCGGGTCCGTGCCGGAGTTGGTGAGGGTGATCTCGATGCCGACCGGGTCGTTCGCCCGGTAGGTGTCGCGGTCGAACCGCAGGCGCGGGCGCAGCACCTCCAGCACCGGCGCGGCCAGCGGGAACTCCAGGGTCGCGGCGACGCCGTGCTCGATGGTGAACCAGGCGCGGCCGGCGGCGATGACGCCGCCCGGGTCCGGGTAGCTCTGCAGGTAGGCGCGGTAGGTGCCGGTGGGGATGTCGCCGCCGAACGTGAACCGGCCGGTGGCGTCCGTGCGGCCGTTCAGCCACGTGTCCGGCGCGCCGCCGGTGGCGTACACCGGCAGGTTCGCCACGCCCTCGCCCGCGTCGAACCGGCCGTTGCCGTTGGTGTCGCGGTAGACCACGCCGGCGGCGGAACCGCGGCCCTGCCGCACGGTGGCGGTGGCGGTGGCCCGGTTGTCGGCGGGCGTCGGGTCCGTCGTCGGCCCGCCCTCCTGCAAGCCGGTGCGGGCTTCCACCGTGTAGCCGACCCTGTCGGCGAGCGCGCTGTTCTGCCTGCCCACCAGCCGGTAGGTCTTGCTCTCGCCCGGTGCGAGGGTGGGGCCGGGGATGCGGCGCAGGTCCGTGCCGCCCGACTTGAGCGTCAGCTCGCCGGCCTCCCGCCAGCGGACGTCGACGGCGGGCGCGGTGCCGACGTTGCGGACGGTCACCGTGACGCCGATGTCGGACGCGGGCGCGTACTCGGCCTGGTCGAAGGAGACCGACACCTGGAGGTCCGGCCGGGTGGCGGGCGGCAGCGCCCGGGTGCCGACCTCGGTCTCGGTCTCGGTCTCGGTCTCGGGTTCGGTCTCGGTCTCGGGTTCCGTCTCGGGTTCGACGGGTTGTCCGGCCGGGGTGGTCGGGTCGGCCGGTGGCTGCGCGGTCGTCACGGGCGGCGTCCCGGCCGGGGTGTCCGCCGGTGTCCCGGTCGGAGTGGTCGGCTCGGCGGGCGTGGTCGGCTCCGCCGGCGCGGCCGGTTCGGTCGTGGTGGTCGTCGCGGGTCCGGTCTCCTGGGCCCACGCGACCGGACCGCTCAGCGCGACGGCGAGCGCGAGCACGCCCGCCGTCGCCGCGCGCGGGAATCGTCTCGCGCCGTTCGGGCGCGCGACAGCACTGCTGGACAAGGATGTCCCCCCATAGCTAGGTCCTCGCCCACCGCGGGATGCCGACGTCCCCCGAGCCGCCGCCGGGCAGGGCCTGTGATCCCGCGGAAACTACCTCGCCGGGTGGTCAGCGCACAGCGGTTTCCCGGAACCGGCGCGAGGAGTACGCGTCCGACGTGCCCGTGCCACCGACCAGCGCACCGAGTTCGCCGTCGACGACGTAGCCGCCGCGCGGTGACCGGACGATGGTGGTCGGCTCGTCGTCGCCCCACGGCGCGGTGCCGTGGGTGGTGCGGGCGGTCCCCCGGTCGTCGGACGAGCGCGGGACCGCGGCCGGGGTGGCGGTGAGGACGACCAGCACGAGAGCGATCAGGCGTCGCATGCCACTCCGCCGCTTGCCGGAGTACGTGCACGGAGCTGGATCAGAACTCTGATGGACGTCAACGCGCTTTACGATCAGCGGCATGGGAATGCCGTTCGAGGAGCGCCTGGGCGGCGACATCAAGCGGGTCGAGCACGAGCTGACGCTGGTCAAGCAGCAGGCCGTGCGGCCCGCCGGGCTGACCGTGGCCCAGCACGCCGCGCTGCTGGTGCTCAACGAACGCCCCGGCGTGTCGGCCGCCGAGCTGGCCCGGCGCTGCCGCGTGACGCCGCAGACGATGACCACGATCCTGCGCAACCTGGAAGCCGCCGACCTGATCGCCCGCGTGCCGCACGAGGTGCACCGCAACGTGCTGGAGACGCGCCTGACCGAGGCCGGGCGCGCGGCGTTCGAGGTGGCCGACGAGCGGGCGTCGGCCGTGGAACGCCGGCTGGCCGACGAGTTCAGCGCGGACGAGCGGGAGACCCTGCGGGCACTGCTGGCGCGGTGCTCGCAGGCCCTGACGGGTCGGCCGTGACCGGGCCGGCTCAGCCGAGGTTGTTCGTGTCGAACGTGTTGCAGCGCGCCGGGTCGCCGGTCTCGTAGCCGGTCGTGTACCACTTCTGCCGCTGCGCCGACGTGCCGTGGGTGAACTTGGTCGTGTCGACCCGGCCGCCGCCCAGCTCGCCCTGGATGAAGTCGTCGCCGATGCGGGACGCCGCGTCCAGCGCCGCGTTCACGTCGTCCTGCGTCACGCCGGTGATCAGCGGCTGGCCGGACGCGGTCGGCACGGTCTCCGCGTGGTTGGCCCAGGCGCCCGCGTAGCAGTCGGCCTGCAGCTCCAGCCGCACCGAGCCCGACGTCGGCCCGGAGTCGTGGTTCACCCGGTCGGACGTGCCCAGCAGGTTCTGCACGTGGTGGCCGTACTCGTGGGCCAGGATGTAGGCCTCGACGAACGGCCCGCCGGTCGCGCCGAACTTCTGCTGCATCTCCTGGAAGAAGCCCAGGTCGATGTAGACCTGCGCGTCCGCCGGGCAGTAGAACGGCCCCACCGCGGACGACGCGTTGCCGCAGCGGGTCGACACGCTGCCGGAGAAGAAGTTGGTCTGCGCGGGCTGGTAGGTCTTGCCCGAGCGGGCGAACTGGTCGGTCCAGTAGCCCTGGATCGAGTTGATGAACGCGACCGCGCGGCAGTCCGACTCGCGGTTGGCGTCCGCGCCCGTCCGGCACTTCTCCTTGATGGCCTCCGAGCCGACCTGCTGCCCCTGGCCGACGTCGTTGAACCCGGAGCCGGTCGGCAGTTGCACGCCGCCGCCGATCTGCGAGAGCACGAAGTACAGGATCAGGCCGACGATGCCCAGCCCGCCGCCGCCCAGGGCGACCCGGCCCCCGACCCCGCGTTGATCGCTGACCTGCGACGTGTCCAGCTCGGCGTTCTCGTTGAACTGCACCGCGTGTCCTCCCAGCTGCGCACCGAACCCGGACAGGACAAGCCCCGGGTGCGGGGCCCGACGTCGGGGCACCGCACCCGGGATTTCCCATGTGGAAGTGACGAAACCTGCGTGACGAGGTCGGCGTGGACCACGGTCGGCGCCGACGGTGGAGACGGCGCCCTGACTCTAACCCGGGTCAACATCGTCAAGCGCGGCGATGGCGCCGGTGGCGCCGTGCGCTCGAAACCTCGTCGGAACCGCTCACGTTCGCGATCGGGCCGGTCTGGAGACCGCTCCGCCCGCGGGGTTGCGGTTCGACCGCGGTTCGTCACCGCGAGGACTTACCTGCACCGCACCACCTACCCCTTCCGGGCGTGCCGCCGGCGGGTCGGCTCGGGTTCCGCCGGTGGCAGGTCCTGTCACGAGCATGCGCCTTTCCGGCCCGGCGCACAACCCGAGCGCAGGCCCCTGAACTGGTGAAACGAGATTCATCCGGCTCGGTGGGGCGGTGGTGGCGACCCGTGCACGCGCGGTGAGCGGACCCGGGGGGAGCCCGCTCACCACGCGTGACGTCACGGGGTCGTGGTGATGCGGCCGAGCGCCGGCGGCGCGGTGTTCGGGTGGGCGGCCAGGTAGGCGGTGAAGGCGTCGAGGTCGATGCCGCCGCCGGTGATCTCCGTGCCACCGGTGAACGCGCTGAAGCCGTCACCACCGCCCTGCAGGAAGCTGTTGATCGTCACGCGGTAGTTCGCGTTCGGGTCCAACGGCGCGCCATTGAGGACGATGCCCGAGACCTTCGAGCCGATCGGCGCGGACGCCGACCACGAGTAGGTCAGGCCGGCCGACGGCTGGAGGATGATCTGCCTCGGCTGGTTGTTGACCACCTGCCACTGCTGCTCCAGCGCCGCCTTGATCTGCGTGCCGGTCAACGTGACCGTCTGCAGGATGTTGCCGAACGGCTGCACGGTGAACGCCTCGCCGTAGGTCACCACGCCGTTGCCCTCACCCGCGGGCGAGGAGGCGTGGGTGAGGTCGGCGCGCACGCCGCCCGGGTTCATCAGCGCCAGCACCGCGCCGTTGCCGGCGGTGGCGGCGAGCTGCGAGTCGGCGATCAGGTTGCCCAGCGCGGACTCGCCCGCCGGGTTCTGCGCCCGCAGGACGTCCTGCGCGATGGTGCCGACCTGGCGGTTCGCGATCGGGCCCGACTTCGACTTGGCCAGGTCGATGATCGCCTGGACCTCCGGGTCCGGGGTGACGTTCTTGGTGACCACGTGGTTGCGCGCGACCGTGGCCGAGCGGATGACCTCGCGGGTCCGCTTGTCGATCTTGAGGTCGACCACGGACAGCTCGCGACCGAACGCCAGGCCCTCGATGAACGGCCGGGGGTTGCCCGCCGGGTCGGTGACCGTGCAGTTGTAGTGCTGGTGGCTGTGGCCGGAGAACACCGCGTCGATCTTCGGGCTGACCTGCTCGGCGATCTTGCGGCCGGGGCCGCCCGCGACCGTGCGGCAGTCGTCCGGGCCGCCGCCGGCGGTGTTGTCGCCCTGGTGGACCAGCAGCACGATCGACTTCACGCCGAGCCAGTTGAGCAGGTCGGCGTACCGGTTCGCGGCGGCGATCTCGTCGCCGAACTCCAGCTCCTTGATGCCGTTCGGGTCGACCAGGATCGGCACGTCCTTCAGGGGCATGCCGATGAACCCGATCGGGACGCCGTCGCGGAACTCCACCCAGAACGGCGGCAGCGCCGGCCGGTCGTTCGCGGCGAGGGTGACGTTCGCGCCGAGGATCGGGAAGTCCGCGCCCTCGTAGTCCTCGCGGAACTGGCAGCCGTCGGTCGGGTGGCAGCCGCCGCGCTGCATGCGCAGCAGCTCCCGGTAGCCCTCGTCGAACTCGTGGTTGCCCGCGGCCGTGGTGTCCATGCCGACCCGGTTGAGAACCTCGATCGTCGGCTCGTCGTGGAACAGCGCGGACACGATCGGGGACGCGCCGATCAGGTCGCCCTGGCCGACGATGACCGAGTTGCGCACCTCGGCCTGCAGGGCGCGGATGTGGGTGGCGTTGTACGCCGCGCCGCCCGCTTCGACCTGCGAGCCGTCGGCCAGCGTGACGCGGCCGGAGGAGCCCGTGGGCGGCTCGATGTTGCCGTGGAGGTCGTTGATGCCGATCAGGCGGACGTCGACGGTGCGCGCCGGGCGGTTGTCCTTGTCGGCCATCGCCGGGTTCTGCACCAGCGTGACCGCCAGCGCCGCCGCCGCGGTGACCGCGAGCGCGGCGGAGCGCTGCGCGGTGCGTCTGAACGAGGTCATGGGGTGGGTCCTCCCTGCGGCGCCCCGGTAGGAGGGCGCGGTACGGCGCAGGAGTTTGCCTGGCGGAGCTGACCGGCACCAGACATGGCGGTGGATCGTCCGTTAACGGATATGTGCGGCCTAACCTGGTCACGTGACTGAGCAGGAGCCGCGTTGGCTCGACGATGGGGAGATGCGCGCCTGGCGCAACTACGTGGTCGGGGCGTCGATGCTCGCCGACCGGCTGCACCGGGAGCTGCAGGACGGGCACGGCGTGTCGTTGGCCGACTACGAGGTGCTCGTGCGGCTGTCGGAGCAGCCGGGGCGGCGGATGCGGATGTCGCAGCTCGCCGACGAGGTGGCGTCGTCCAAGAGCCGGGTGTCGCACCAGGTGGCGCGGATGGAGCGGGAGGGCCTGCTGCGCCGCGAGGAGTGCCGGGAGGACGGCCGCGGCGTGTTCGCCGAGCTGACCGACCAGGGCATGGCCCTGCTGGAGACGTCCGCGCCGACCCACGTCGAGGGCGTGCGCGAGCACATGATCGACCTGCTGTCGCGGGACGAGCAGGAGGTCGTGGCCAGGGTGTTCGACCGGGTCATCACGCACCTGCGCGAGCTGGACGGGTAACCTGCTCCGGCACACCGGGAAGCGTGGCAGAGCGGCCGAATGCACCCGCCTTGAAAGCGGGAGACGGGCAACCGTCCGGGGGTTCAAATCCCTCCGCTTCCGCAGGTCCAAGGGGGGTGCGACCCGGTTCCGGCACCTGGTCGCACTCCCTCCGTGCAGCAACCGGGGAGGGGCGCTGGTCGCACAGCCTCCGGGGCGCACGGCGCACACACGCCTGCGACCGTCGACCCGCAACGGCACCGGGAGGTAGCGGACTTCGCAGGTGGCCCGGTCCTCGACCGCCATCGTGAACGGCCGCACGCGCACGCCGCCACGCACCGCCGTCCGCGCGCGGTCGGCATCGGGTCAGGAGGAGCTGTGGACTTGGTGGGCAGGTACCTCGACCTGGTCGAGGCCGAGATGCGGCGTGACCCGGAGATGCGCGAAGGGCAGGCGCACTACGTCGCCCTGTGTCGGGGCTGGCCGCACCTCCACGAGCAGATCGCGGGCACGGAGAGGGACTGCTTCAGCGTCGACCGGCGCTTGCCCGCGTTCCTCGCCTGGGTGGAGGAGGCGTTGGCCGCCGAGCAGCGAGCCGCCGGAGGTTCGGAGGCCGACGACCGTCCGAGGGCTCCCACCCCTCCGCTCGCGCAGCCGAACGGGGGTGCGACCGTCCGTTGAGGACCGGCCGCACCCCCGTTCTGCGATTGGTCGGCCGCTAGCCTGCCGTGCGCCTGCGGCTCCAGAGGACGGCGCCCAGTCCGCCCAGGAGGGCCAGTGCGCCCAGTCCGGCCAGGCCGAGCACGCTCGCGCCCGTGTCCGCCAGGCCGCCGCCGCCGGCAGCGCCGGCGGCGGCCGGTGCGGTGGTCGTCGTCGGGACGCCGCCGCCGGTCCCCGGCTCGCCCGGCGCGACCTCCTCCGGCGTCACGACGTCGGACGGGACCACCCGGACCGCCAGCTCCGACTGGCAGTGGCGGCACGTGCCGACGTAGATGACGAACGGCCAGTTGGAGTAGTGCTTCCAGGCGCCGTACACGCGGACCTCGTACGGACCGGCGGGGATGTCCACGAACTTCAGCCGGCCGTCGGCGTCGGTGCGGGCCTTGGCCACCAGCTTGCCGCTGATGGCGTCCGCCAGGCCGACCACCAGGTCCCCGACCTGCTCGCCGGGCTGGCTGGTGTAGTCGTCGTTGCGGTCGTGGAAGAAGTGCATCGCCGAGTCGCCGGGACCGGCGCCGACCACCCTCGCCCACGCGTTGGCCGACGGGTAGCCCCACGGGCCGCCGTCGCCGGGGCCGAAGTCGCACGGCCAGCTCACGGCGCCGTGCTCGGCGGTCTCCTCCGAGATGCTGCCGGTGAAGGTGAACGTCCGGGTCTCACCCGCCGGCACCGTCACGCCGCTCGCGTTCCACGCCATGTCGCCCAGGTCGACGTCACGCAGCTCCGGGCCCTCGCCGCCGCTGCGGTCGCAGCCCGCCTTGATGCCGGTGACGTCCTCGGTGCCGCGGTTGGTCAGCGTCACCTCGACCTCGGCCTGGTCGCCGACCCGGTACGTGTCCTGCGTGAAGCGCATGGCCGCCGTCAGCCGGTCGCTCAACGGCCGCACGGCCCGCAGCACCAGGTTCGCGGCGGAACCGGAACCGTCCACGGTCAGCTCGGTGTTGCCGCCCTCGACGACCCAGCCGTCCGGCGCCTCGTAGATCGACAGCGTGTAGGTCGACACCGGCAGGCCGGCGAAGCGGAACCGGCCCTCGGCGTCGGTCCTCGTCCGGAGGACTTCGCCACCCGACGCGTAGACGTTCACGTTGACGCCCGCGATGCCCTCACCGGCGTCGGGCGCGCCGTTGGCGTTCCGGTCGCCGTAGACCAGACCGGCCGCGTCGTCCGTGGCGGAGGCCGGGTCGACGAGCGGGATCGTCAGGTCGAAGCTGTCGGCCCAGCCGTTGACGAGCTGGAGGTGGAACCGGGCCACCGGGACGGCGCCGGTCCACCGCTGAGCCTCGCCGTGGACGGTGACCGTCACGCTCTCGCCGGCGGGCACGGTGATGCCCTTGCCCTGCCAGGTGTGCAGGTCGCCCCACTCCGCGGAGTCGATGGAGAAGTACGAGCCCGAGAGGGTGTACTCGCCCGCCTTCACGGTGGTGGCGTCGGCGTCACCGGTGTTGGTGATGGTCACCTCGACCGGGACGCGCTCGCCGACCAGGAACGGCCCGCCCACGACCGCGGCGGAGATGGCGAGCTTGGCGGCCTGCGCGGCGGCCGACTCCGACGTCGCGGTGGTGGACGCGCCGGTCGTCGTCGTGACCGGAGCCTCGGTGGTGGTGGTGGTGGTGGTCGCCGGCGCGTCGGTGGTCGTCACCTCCGCCGCGGACCCGGCGTCCTGGGCTCGCGCCGTCGCGGACAGCGTGGCGGCGAGCGCCACGGCCGCGCCGAGGGCGAGCAATCTTCGCGCGGCAGGGCGCACGGACATGGACATGGAGAAGTCCCCCCTTTGTGGTGAAAGGTCGCCGAAAGCTAACCCACCACCACGCGGCGCTCCGAGGGGAATTCGATAACAATGCGACCGGCCGCATATGTCGCCAGGACGCACCGGAGGCCGGTTCCCCTCGGGAAACCGGCCTCCGTTACTCGTTCGGACGTGCTTTACGCCACGTCGGCGTGCGAGTGGTGGTGCGCCTCGACGTGCATCGAACGCATCGAAGCCGCCCGCGCCGAAGCGCGCTCGGTCCGCGCCGGCACGCCGTTCACGCTTTCCGTGCTGATCGCGTACGACGCCGTCACCCAGGCCAACGCGTCGGCGTTGCGGTCCAGGGCGACGCGGTCGACGTTGCCCAGGTTGTCACCGGAGCCGTGGTAGTTGGGGTCGTAGGCGACACCCGCCGTGCCGCCCCACTTCGCCGCCTGCGCCTCGGTCTTGATGCCCTCCGCGCCGGTGAACAGACCACCGGCCGGAATGCCCTGGAGGATGAACTCGCCGTAGTCCGAGCGGCCCGTGAAGTCGGTGCCCTCGGTCTGCACGCCCTTCTCCACCGTCAGGTACTCGACGAACGCCTGCTCGATCTGGCCGGAGCCGTACGGGCCGGCACCCGCGCCGACCGCGTCGGAGTCGTCGCCGTCGTAGACGAAGTACGCCGCGTTGGGCGAGCCGATCATGTCGAAGTTCAGGTACAGCGCGATGTCCAACTGCTGCTCGAACGTCAGCGACTGCACGTACTTCGTCGAGCCGACCAGGCCGAGCTCCTCGGCGCCCCACCAGCCGAACCGCACCGCGTTGTTGACCTTCGGCGAGCCGCCCAGCTTCAGCGCGGTCTCCAGCAGGCCGGCCGAACCGGTGCCGTTGTCGTTGATGCCCGCGCCGTTCTCGACGCTGTCGAGGTGCGCGCCCGCCATCACGACGTTGTCCTTGCGACCGGTCTTCGTCTGCGCGATCACGTTGCGCGAGACGCGGTCCTCCTCGTGGTAGCGCAGGTCCACGGTGACGGACTGGCCGCCGAGCTGGGCCAGCGCGTCGCCGTCCGCCTGGGTCACGCCACCGGTCGGCACGACGCCCGGCGCGCCGAGCGTGACGCCCGCCAGGGTGCCCTCGCGGTTGTTGGAGATGATCACCGCGATGGCGCCCGCGGCGGCCGCGTTGCGGTGCTTGACGTCGAACGTGCAGGAGCCGCGGCGGATCAGCGCGATGCCGCCGGTGAAGTCCTGCCCGGCGAAGTCGGACGCCTCGCAGCCCGGGGTCGTGTCCTCGGGCACGACGCGCAGCGGGCCGGTGACGCCGCCGACCGGCGTCTGCGGCGAGAACTCCAGCGGGATGTTCTCGTAGGTGGTCGTGCCGACCTTGGCGATCGCCGCGTCGGTGATCTGCACCGGGTAGGTGAACTCCGGCGTGGTGACGTCGAAGCCCGCGCCGCGCAGCTTGCCCGCCACGTACTCCACGCTGGCGTCGTAGCCGGACGTGCCCGCGGCGCGGTTGCCGTCGTTGCGGTCGGCGATGCGCTGGAAGGCGATCAGGTGGCGGTTCACCCCGTCCGCGGTGACGTTCTTGGTGAGGTTCCTGGCCAGCTTCGGCCCGTCGAGCGTCGAGGCCGACGCGACGTTGACGGCCGGAACGGCGACCAGTGCGAGGGATGCGGACGCCGCGAGGATCGCCGCGCGTCGGATCCCGGTTCTACCTGACATGATCGAGTTCCCCTTCACTCGGATGCCGAACCCTCACAAGTCACGGGGAGGAGCGCAATCCGTCACTCGGTGGGTTCTCGCGCTGTGAGCAGGGGCAAGCACCGTGTGACACCGCTCACCCCCAGCTCCCACTCCGGCCGGCGCAGCGTCCCCGGCGTCACCAGAAGCCGGGTCTGCTCGGCCGGTTCACCCCTTCTGACCTGCTGGAACGTGCCGTCCGGCCGGTAGCCGAGCTTGCGGCTCACGCCGTGCGAGGCGAGGTTGTCGCCGAACGCGCTCGACCGCGCCGCCACCGCGCCGAGGTGGTCGAACGCGAACAGCAGGACGGCCGCCCGCATCTCCGTGCCGATCCCCCGGCCCTGGTGCCGCAGCCCGAGCCACGACCCGCTGACCACCTCCCGCAGCACGGGGAAGTCGTCGGCGCCCAGCGACTGCATGCCGACCACGCGGCCGTCGACGCGCACGATGAAGTTCACCGTCCACCGCCGCGGCGACAAGGTCGAACGCACCTGCCAGAAGTGCTGGAGCGTGTTGCGGCCCAACCGGTCGCGCGGCGCGTCGGTCCACTCCACCCCGAACGGCATCCGGTCGGGCGGGTGGACGCCGTCGAGCGCCACGTCCGCCAGTTCGGCCAGGCCCGCGTCGTCGTCGGGGCGCAGGTCGAGGCGCGGCGTGCGCAGCACCAGGTCGTGGAGCGGCCAGTGGTCCATGCCCGTCGATGGTGGCGACCGCGCGCCCGTCGTGCGACCGGATTACCGTCGAGCCCATGCGCGCGATCACCATTCGTGAACCCGGCGGACCGGACGTGCTGGCGTGGACGGAGGTTCGGGACCCCGAACCGGGGCCGGGCGAGGTGCTCCTGGACGTCGCCGCGACCGCCGTGAACCGGGCCGACCTGCTGCAACGCCAGGGCCACTACCCACCGCCGAAGGGCACGTCGGAGTCGCCCGGCCTGGAGTGCTCCGGGACCGTCGCGGCGCTCGGCGACGGCGTCACGGGGTGGAACGTCGGCGACGAGGTGTGCGCGCTGCTGGCCGGCGGTGGTTACGCGGAACGTGTCGTCGTCCCGGCCGCGCAACTCCTGCCGCTGCCCGACGGCGTCGACCTGGTGACGGCCGCCTCGCTGCCCGAGGTCGCGTGCACGGTGTGGTCGAACGTGGTCATGGTCGCCGGCCTGCGCGAGGGCGAGACGTTCCTCGTGCACGGCGGGGCCGGCGGCATCGGCACGCACGCCATCCAGGTCGCCAAGGCGCTCGGCGCCCGCGTCGCCGTGACCGCGGGCTCGGCGGAGCGGCTGCGGCGCTGCGCCGAGCTGGGCGCGGACGTGCTGGTGAACTACCGGGAGCAGGACTTCGTGGCCGAGGTCGGGCAGGCGGACGTCGTCCTGGACAACATGGGCGCGGCCTACCTCGACCGGAACGTCGACGTCCTCGCGCCGGACGGCCGGTTGGTGGTCATCGGCCTGCAGGGCGGCGTGAAGGGTCCGCTGAACATCGGCAAGCTGCTGTCCAAGCGGGCGAGCGTGACCGGCACCGGGCTGCGGTTCCGGCCGGTCGACGGCCCGAACGGCAAGGGCCGCATCGTGGCCGAGGTGCGCGAGCACCTGTGGCCCCTCGTCTCCTCCGGTCGGGTCAAGCCCGTCGTGCACGACGTGCTGCCGATCGAACGGGCCGGGGACGCCCACCGGGCGCTGGAGGACGGCGACGTCTTCGGGAAGCTCGTCCTGAAGGTGTGAGGAGCGCGTCCGGACGGCCCCGGCGACGCGCCTCCTCTACTCCAACGCCGTCGCCGTGGCCAGGAACGTCCGAGGCGTCGTCCGGAAGCGCAACGCGAACTCCTCCGCCCACCGCACCAGCACGGTCTGCTCACCGGGCCGTTCGGCGTCGTCGACCAACACCGCCGCGCCGGGCGCGAGCACGCCCCGCAGCACGGGCAGCGCCGGGTACCGCGCGTCCCCCAGCAACGGACCGTCCACCAGCAGCAGGTCCACCAACCCGTACCGCTCCACGTACGCCGACACCTCGTCGTGCACGAGCTGGGGGTGGTACCACTGCGCGTTCCCGAGCGCCGCGGGATGGGGCGTCAGGGGCGCGTGCACGACCCGCGCCACGTGCCCCAAGCCCTCCCGCCGCAGCTGGCTGGCCACGAAAGCCGCCGTGCGCTCGTCGTGCTCGACGGACAGCAGGTGCCCGAACCCGCGCCGGGCCAGCAACCGCGCCAGCACGACCGACGACGCGCCGCACCCGCACTCGACCAGCACCGTCCGCGAACCCAGCAGCACCTCGTCCACCACCGCCGCCAGCGCGGCGGGGCGCAGCTCGTGGGCCGTGTTGGGCAGGTACTCCGACATCAGGGGCGCCAGCCGGTGCAGTGCGGCGAGGTCGGCGAGCTCCCGTGACAGCAGGTCGTCCACCCAACCCCCCGAACTCACCCCAGCTCGGCGACCGCCCGCACGAGCTCGTCCACTTCGACCGCGTTCGTGTAGTGCGCCAGGCCGACGCGGATCGCCCCGCCGACCTCGCCCACGCCCAGCACCGAGAACACGCCGTGCTGCCCCGAGTCGGCGAACGCGCAGACGCCGCGCTCGGACAGGTGCTCGACGCCGTCGGTCGCCTTCACGCCGGCCACCGTGAACGCCAGCGCCGGCACCCGGCGCATGGCGTCGCCGATCACCATGACGTGACGGAGCGATCGCAGTTCGTTGATGAGATTAGCCAGAAGTCCGGCCTGGTAGGCCTTCACCGAACCCAGCGACGTGAGCACGCGCTCGCGTCGCGGACCCACGGCGGCGTCGTCCAGACCGGCCAGGTACTCCACCGATGCCACCAGACCGGCCAGCAACGGGTAGGCGTGCGGGCCCAGTTCCAGGCGTTCGGGACCCCGCGCGCCGGGCTCCACGGCCACCGAGGGCAGCAGGTCGAGCATCGACGGGTCGCGGAACACCAGCGCGCCGACCGGGGGGCCACCCCAGTTGTTCGCCGACACGGCCACCACGTCGGCGTCCATGGCCGTGATGTCGAGCGGCACGAACGGCGCGGCCGAGGAGGCGTCCACCACGACCAGCGCGTCCGTGCGGCGGGCGGCCTCGGCGATCTTGCGCAGGTCCGGGCGGGTACCCACGGAGCCGGACGCGGCCGTCACCGCGACCAGCTTGCACTTGGGCGTGACCAGGTCGTCGTACTGCCAGGCGGGCAGCTCGCACGTCTCGATGTCGACCTCGGCCCACCGCACCACGCTGCCGGTGCGCTGCGCGGCCCGCTGCCACGGCGCGATGTTGCCGGGGTGGTCCAGCCGCGACACCACGACCTCGTCGCCGAGGAACCAGCCCTCCGACAGCGCGTCGGCCAGCCGTTGCAGCAGCACCGCGGAGCTCGGGCCGAGCACGACGCCCGCCGGGTCGGCGCCGACGAGGTCGGCCACCGCCCGCCTGGCCGCGTCGACGATGGCCTCGGCGCGTTGCGAAGCCGGGAAGATGCCACCCGGCCCGGAGACGGGTGCGCGCAGCGCGGTGGAGACGGCCGTGGCCACCTGTTCGGGTACTTGCATCCCCGCGGGAGCGTCCAGGTGAACCCAGCCGTCGCCGAGCGCGGGGAACAGCCCACGGACCCGGGCGACGTCGAACGCCATGCCGCACACCGTACGGAGGACGTCGGCGGGAGCGACAGCAGGGGCGGCGGGTTTGCCACCCGATCCGTGACCCGGTTCGGCGCTCGCCACCCGATCGGGCCAGGATGGGAGGCATGAGCGAGGCACCCCGAGGTGATCAGGTGGAGAACGAGCGGCACGTGGTCGTGGTCGGCCCGGACGGCACCCCGGTGGGTGCCGCCAGGGTGCCGGCCGGCGACGACGCGGGCGGCCAGGACGTGACCGACCTGGTCGAGCAGCCGGCGAAGGTCATGCGCATCGGCACGATGATCAAGCAGCTGCTGGAGGAGGTGCGGGCGGCGCCCCTCGACGAGGCCAGCCGCAACCGGCTCAAGGAGATCCACAAGCGGTCGATCGACGAGCTGGAGGACGGCCTCGCGCCGGAGCTGCGCGACGAGCTGGAGCGGCTGTCCCTGCCGTTCACCGAGGAGGGCACCCCCTCCGACGCGGAGCTGCGGATCGCCCAGGCGCAGCTCGTGGGCTGGCTGGAGGGCCTGTTCCACGGCATCCAGACGGCCCTGTTCGCCCAGCAGATGGCGGCACGCGTCCAGCTCGAGCAGATGCGCGGCCGCGCGCTGCCCGCCGGCACGGGCGCCGGTGACGGCTCCGAGACGCCCCACATCCGGGGCACCGGTCAGTACCTCTGAGGCGCGTGGTGGAGCCGGTTCGGGGAGGACCCCTCCACCACGCTCACCGTCCGCGACCACCCCACCCACGCCGCGCACGAGGCCGATTACCGGGGGTGCACACCCGACCATGAACAGGTGATCGCGCACGTACCCCGTGTTGCCGAAACGTCGCCGACCCGGTAATCGCAACGTGACCAGCCAGCGTCGGGCCGTCGGCGCCGCGCCGGTAGGCTCACCACTCGTGCAGCCCACCGAGACGGTCGACCGACCCCCAGCTCCCGTCGAGTCCAACTCCCGCACGTTCCAGCGCGCCTTCGGCGACGTGCGCGAGGCGTGGCAGCACCGGGAGCTGTGGGGGCACCTCGGTTGGCAGGACATCAAGCAGCGCTACCGCCGGTCGGTCATCGGCCCGCTGTGGATCACCATCTCCATGGGCACCACGGCGCTCGCGCTGGGCCTGCTGTACTCGGCGCTGTTCGGCCAGGAGATCAACACGTTCCTGCCGTACGTGACGGCCGGCTTCGTGATCTGGAACTTCATCGTCGGCTGCGTCACCGAGGGCACCGACGTGTTCATCGCCAACGAGGGGCTGATCAAGCACCTGCCGGCGCCGATCACCGTGCACGTGCTGCGGCTGGTGTGGCGGCAGGTGCTGTTCTTCGTGCACAACCTCGTGGTCTACCTGATCGTGCTGGCGATCTTCTTCCCGGACCTCACCGAGCCGTACCACATGGCGGGCGAAACGCAGGGGCACCCCGGCGTCAGCTGGGCGATCCTGCTGGCCATCCCCGCGTTCGCGCTGGTGGCGGTCAACGCGGTGTGGGTCGCCCTGCTGTTCGGCATCATCAGCACCCGGTTCCGCGACATCCCCCCGGTCGTGCACAGCTTCATCAACCTGGTGTTCTTCATGACACCGATCGTGTGGCACACGGGTGTGCTCGAGAAGGTCGGCGCGGGCGGTGACTGGCGCATGCTGATCGCGGAGCTCAACCCGCTCTACCACTTCCTGGAGATCGTGCGCGCCCCGCTGCTCGGCCACGAGCAGAGCTGGCACCACTGGGTCGTCGTCGGCGCGTTCACCGTCGTCGGCTGGACGGTGGCGCTCGTGGCGCTGCGCAACTACCGTGCCCGCGTCTCCTACTGGGTCTGAGTGAGGCCAGAAGCAACATGGTCAGCATCGACGTCTGGAACGCCTCGGTCGACTTCCCGATCTTCGACGCCAAGTCGAGGTCGCTGAAGAAGCTCGCCCTCGGCAAGGTCGGCGGCAAGATCGGCTCCGAGGGCAAGGTCCCGATCATCGAGGCCCTGCACGACATCACCATCTCCCTGCGCCACGGCGACCGCGTCGGCCTCGTGGGCCACAACGGCGCGGGCAAGTCGACGCTGCTGCGGCTGCTGTCCGGCATCTACGAGCCGACCCGGGGCAGCTCGCGCATCGTCGGCAAGGTCGCGCCCGTGTTCGACCTCGGCGTCGGCATGGACCCGGAGATCTCCGGGTACGAGAACATCATGATCCGCGGTCTGTTCCTCGGCATGGGCCGCAAGGAGATGGAGAAGCGGGTCGACGACATCGCCGAGTTCACCGAGCTCGGCGACTACCTGTCCATGCCGCTGCGCACCTACTCGACGGGTATGCGGGTGCGGCTGGCGCTGGGCGTGGTCACCTCGATCAACCCGGAGATCCTGCTGCTGGACGAGGGCATCGGCGCGGTCGACGCGGCGTTCATGGCCAAGGCCCGGGACCGGCTCAAGGACCTGGTCAAGCGGTCCGGCCTGCTGGTGTTCGCCAGCCACTCCGACGAGTTCCTGGTGGAGTTCTGCGACTCGGCCATCTGGATGGACGAGGGCCGGGTGAAGATGCACGGCGGGCTGCGCGAGGTGCTGACCACCTACAAGGGGCGCGACCCCTTCGAGCACCTGAGCGAGGAGACGCTGGCACGGCTCGGCCAGTCGAACGTCATGAGCGGGAACGGTGGCGAGTAACTCATGAGCGCACTGCCGAAGGGCTCCGTGGTCGGTGTCGTGGTGACCCGGCACCGCCGCGAGCTGCTGGCGCACTCGCTCAAGGTCCTGGCCTCGCAGACCCGGCCGCTGGACCACCTGGTGGTCGTGGACAACGGGCCGGACCAGCCCGTGGACGACCTCGTCGCGCAGTGCCCCATCCCGACGACCTACCTCGCGTCGCACCGCAACCTCGGCGGCGCGGGCGGGTTCGCCCTCGGCATGCTGCACGCGCTGTCACTGGGCGCGGACTGGCTGTGGCTGGCCGACGACGACGGACGTCCCGCCGACGAGACGGTGCTCGCCACCCTGCTCGACGTGGCCGAGCGACGCCGGCTCGCGGCCGTCTCCCCCGTGGTGGCCAACATCGACCGGCCGGAGAAGCTCGCGTTCCCGCTGCGGCGCGGCCTGACCTGGAAGCGGCGCACCGAGGAGCTGGGCGCCGGGGAGGGGGGTACGGACTTCCTGCCCGGCATCGCGTCGCTGTTCAACGGTGCCCTGTTCCGCGCCTCGACGGTCGACGTCATCGGCGTGCCGGACTACCGGCTGTTCTTCCGCGGCGACGAGGTCGAGATCCACCGCCGGATGGTGCGCACCGGCCTGCCGTTCGGCACCTCGCTCAAGGCCGCCTACCTGCACCCGGACGGCTCGGACGAGTTCAAGCCGATGCTGGGCGGCCGGTTCCACGCGCAGGACCCGGAGAACGCGGTGAAGCGGTACTACACCTACCGCAACCGCGGCTACCTGCTCTCCCAGCCGGGCATGCGGAAGCTGGGGCTGCTGGAGGCGGTCCGGTTCGGGCTGTACTTCCTCGGCGTGCGCCGCGACCCGAAGGCCTTCGTCGAGTGGGTCCGCCTGGTGCGCCTCGGCCGGCGGGAGCGCTTCTTCCGCAAGTGACACCCCGGTGCGGCCGCACCGGTTCGCCGACGGGGGAATCGCCGTCGGCGAACCGGTGTTGCCCCCACCCCGGCACAGCGGTGGACTGTGCGCATGACCTCTTCTGAAGCGCGTAAGACGCGGACCCTCGTGCTGCACCTCGCGGCCAACCCCAACCCGATCTCGATCCGGCTCACCCCGGACGCCGCGGCGGACCTGGAGCCACGCCTGGTGCAGGTCGTGCGGAACGGGCACACCCATGCGGTGGCCACCGTCGACGGCCACGAGTTCGTGGTGAACTTCGCCCACGTGGTCGCCGCCCATTTCGCATAACCCAAATCCACCGTGGACGCGCGCGGTCCGGTAAGGTTGCTCCCAGGGACGTCGCAGATGCGGTTGCGATACCTTCGAATCGAGGCTAAACCCCTGGTAGACGCGCGGGGCACGGCGAGGTTGCCCGTGGATGCCAGGACGATACATTCGAATTATCCAAATCTCTGAAGGACGTCCGATCCGGCACCGCGGTTGCGCCTGAATGGCAAAGTCGGATTGAAAGCACATTCGCTGGCATTACCCCCGATTCCCCGGCAGACTCATTCTTGTCAGCAGGGGGAACACCACCCAGGGGGAAAGAAATGAACATCCGGACCACCACTCGCCGGGTCGCCACCGCCGCGGCGGTCGCCGCTCCGCTCGCCCTCATCGCGGCCGCTCCCGCGCTCGCCGAGGACGATGCCGCCGCCCGGGGGCAGGGCAACAGCATCTCCGGCGTGGCGTGGCTCGACCAGAACAGCGACGGGTTCCGGGACGCGGGGGAGCCCGGATTCGCCGGCCACACGATGTACCTGGTGGACACCGACATCGCCGTCAAGACCGACGAGAGCGGGCGCTACACCTTCACCGGCCTCAAGCCGGGCCACAGCTACCGGGTCGGCTCGATGGACCGGTCGATGCTCGACGGCCACGGCTGGTCGCCGCTGCGGTCCCTGTCGCCCAACGGCTCGGACTTCTCCCCGACCGACGGCAAGGCGAGCTTCGTGGCCGGTGAGCAGAACGCGGACACCGGTCTGGTCCTGACCGTCAACGACTACCGCACGTCGCAGATCATCGTCTCGCTGCCCGACCACACCACGAAGCCCGTCTACCAGGTCGGCGACGTGGTGGACATCGTGGGCAGCGCGTACTTCACCGGCAACGCCAACGACCAGTTCGGCGCCAGGCTCGTCCTGCCGGACGGGGTGCGCAAGCTCGAGCGGATCGGCGGGATGCCCTCGTACGTCGGCGATCACAAGCCCAACGAGGTCACGGGCTTCTTCTACGACCGCCGCTACTCCGGCCTGGTCGAGTTCCTCGGCGCCCGGGTGGTCGTGGAGCAGCCCATCTCCGCGGCCGACATCAAGCTGGAGGTGTACAAGGGCGTGTTCGGCAAGTCCGACCCGGACCTGGCCAACGACACGATGAGCCGCCCGTTCAGCGCCGAGGCCGCGCCGGTGACCACGGAGCCGACCACGGAGCCGACGACCGAGCCGACCGCGGAGCCGACCACGACCGCGCCGACCACCACCACGACCGCGCCCGTCGTCGTGCCGATCTCGCAGAACACCACGCCGCTGGCCAACACGGGCGCGTCGGCGCTCGGCCTGGTCGGCATGGGCAGCGGCCTGCTCGCCGCCGGTGGCGGCGCGGTCCTGTGGTCCGGCCGGCGCAAGAAGGCCTGACCCCGGCGCAGGGCTGACAAGGGGGACGTGACGCGAACGCCCGGCCGGTGATCCGGCCGGGCGTTCGCGTGCGCGGTGGGGGGCGGTACGTCAGTCGAGCGAGCCGTCCAGGGGCGCGCCCCCGGTCAGGTGCGGGGCGATCCGGTTGTCGAACGCGGTCAGCGCCGACCCGATGGCCATGTGCATGTCGAGGTACTTGTACGTGCCCAGGCGACCGCCGAACAGCACGTTGCGCTCCGCCGCCTCGCGCTTGGCCAGCTCGCGGTAGCGCTCCAGCTTGGCGCGGTCCTCGGCGGTGTTGATCGGGTAGTACGGCTCGTCGTCCTTGTCCGCCGCCCGGGAGAACTCGCGGACGATGACCGTCTTGTCGGCCGGGTACTCCCGCTCCGGGTGGAAGTGCCGGAACTCGTGGATGCGGGTGTAGGGCACGTCCGCGTCGTTGTAGTTCATCACCGGCGTGCCCTGGAAGTCACCCGTCGGCAGCACTTCCTGCTCGAAGTCGAGGGTGCGCCACCCCAGCCAGCCCTCGCTGTAGTCGAAGTAGCGGTCGACCGGGCCGGTGTAGACGATCGGCGTGCCGGCCGGGATCTCGTCCCGCACGTCGAAGAAGTCGGTGTCCAGCCGCACCTCGATGTTCGGGTGGTCGGCCATCCGCTCCAGCCACGCGGTGTACCCGTCGACGGGCAGGCCCTCGTAGGTGTCGTTGAAGTAGCGGTTGTCGAAGGTGTAGCGCACCGGCAGGCGGCTGATGACCGCCGCGGGCAGCTCCTTCGGGTCGGTCTGCCACTGCTTGGCCGTGTAGTCGCGCACGAACGCCTCGTACAGCGGGCGGCCGATGAGCGAGATCGCCTTCTCCTCGAGGTTGCGCGCCTCGCTGGAGTCGATCTCGGCGGCGTGCTCGGCGACCCACGCCCTGGCCTCGTCGGGCGACAGGTAGCGCCCGACGAACTGCGAGATCAGGCCGAGGCCCATCGGGAACTGGTAGGCCTGGCCGGCGTGCATGGCGAACACGCGGTGCTGGTAGCCGGTGAACTCGGTGAACTGGTTGACGTAGTCCCACACCCGCTTGTTCGAGGTGTGGAACAGGTGGGCGCCGTAGCGGTGGACCTCGATGCCGGTCTCGGGTTCGGGTTCCGAATAGGCGTTGCCGCCGATGTGGTGGCGGCGTTCCAGCACCAGCACGCGCTTGTCCAACTGGGAGGCGGTGCGTTCCGCGACGGTCAGGCCGTAGAAACCGGAACCGACGACGACCAGGTCAAATCCAGCGAGGCTCACGCCGAGCAAGCCTACGGCAGTTACCGCCCGTGACCGGCTCGCCCCGGACATGCGCGAAGGGCCGCCCGTGCTCCGGTCCGGAGTCGGGCGGCCCTTCGGGGGAACGCGGTCAGAGCACCGAGCGCGGCATCTCCGGCTTCGGGTTGAACTTCACGCCTTCGACGATCTTGCGGAACAGCTTCACCCGCAGGCTCCACGGGACACCGCCCGCCCGGGTGGCCGAGAACACCCGCTGCACGAACTTGGCGAACGCGACCGGGTTCTCGTGGTGCAGCCGGAACGACGCCTCGTTGCGCGCGCCGTACTCGAACTTCCACAGGTTCGACCCGTTGACGTCGCTGAAGTTCACGCCGCGGTTCACGCCGAGGTCGTGCACCACGACGCTGGACAGCACCTGCACGCCGGGGCCGGACTTGTTCAGCCGCAGGGTGTACTCCTGGTCGTCGAACCAGATGAAGTACTCGCGCAGCGGCAGGCCGTGCCTGGTCAGCGCCCAGCGCGGGAACAGCACCGAGACGAACGAGCAGTGCTGGACGAGCACCGCCTCCTGGCCCTTGGAGATCAGCCGGCCCCAGTCCCAGGTGGTGACCGGGTTGTTCATCTCGCAGATGCTGCCGTCGACCCACTTGACCAGCGAGCACGCGAACGGCAACTGCATGCCCATGGACTCCTCGGCCTTGGTGAGGCCGTTGACCAGCTCCTCCAGCGCGTCGGCGTTGGCGTAGCAGTCGTCGTCCATGATCCAGACGAAGTCGGCGCCGAGCTCGTAGCCCTTGTTCATGCCGGTCGCGAAGCCGCCCGCGCCACCGGTGTTCTCGGTCAGCCGCACGATCACCACGCCGTCGACGGACTCGTAGTCCCGGAGCACCTCGTCGGTGCCGTCGGTCGACGCGTTGTCGACGACGACCACCCACTCGGGCTTCAGGCTCTGCGCGAGGACGTGGTCGAGGACCTTGCGGAGCTTGTCCTTGCGGTTGTAGGTGACGACAACGGCGGCAACGGTGCTCACGAGAGCCATCCTTGGTAGGTTTCGCGGACCCAGGTCCGGGCGTCGGGCAGCGCGGCGAACGCGGCGGCCTTGCCTGCCTGTTCGTCCAACCAGACCTTCCGCTGCTCCGGCGAGGTGATCATGGTGCGGATCCGCTCGGCGGCGGTGGAGATGAACGGGTAGGGGTGCCTGGGCACCAGCAGGTCCTCGGCGATGAGGGACGCCTGTGAGCCCACGTCGGTCGAGACGACCGGCACGCCCGCGGCGGTCGCCTCGAAGGTGGTCAGCGTCAGGCCCTCGTTGTCCGACGAGATGACCAGCACGTCCGCGTCCGACAGCGTCCGCGACACCGGCTGGTCCGAGCCGCGCAGCTCCAGCACCGGCGCCAGGCCGAGCCGGGCGACGAGGCCGTGCACCTCGCCCGACAGCTCGCCGTCGCCGTGCACGATGAACCGCATGTCGCCGGGCGAGGACTCCTTGAGCGCGGCGGCGAGCTGCAGGAACAGGTAGGGGCGCTTCTGCTGGGTGAACCGGCCGACGAACGCCACCGTGAACGTGCCGTCCTGCGGCTTGCTCACCGGGGTGGTCCGGTCGAGGCCGCCGGTGGTGAGGTTCGCCAGCGTGGCGAGCTTCACCCGGGCGGGGTCGATGCCCTGCTTGCCGACCAGGTAGTCGCGCAGCATCGGCGAGATGACGTGGTGGGTGTCGATCACGTTCGTCATGCGCACCGAGATGTCGACGAAGCCGCCGGTCCGCCACTCCAGGATGTGCAGCGAGTCGACCACCGGGATGTCCGGGCGGATCGACTTGATCCACGGCAGCCGCTGCGCGAGCCACGTGCTGTGGTGCAGGTGGATCCCGCGCACGTCGTAGGCCGACAGCACACCGTTGAGGAACGCCGACTCCTGCTCCGGAGCGGTCGGCAGGGTCAGCGGCACGACCACCGCGCCGTCGAGCTCGGGCCGGGTGATCCACGGGTGCGTCGACGGCCGGTCGGTCACCACGATCGGGGTGAACCCCGCCTCGCGGGCGATCTTGATCGTCTCGAGCGCGAACCGCTCCGCGCCGCCGAGCTCCAGCCAGTGGACGCCGAACAGGATGGCGGGCTCGGTGCCGTGCGGGGTGGCCTCGGCGCCCCTGGCCAGCCGGACCGGCGCCTTGCGCGGCACCTCGCGGCTGCGGTAGCGGCGCTCGGTGACGTCCGTGCGGTACTGCCGCAGCACGTCGAACTGCACGGGCGCGACGAAGCGCACCGAGCGGCGCACCTTGCCGAGCAGGCCGGTCAGCTGGTGGTAGGCGGACGCGGTCTCCGGCTCGCCGCCGAGGTCGATGGCGAGGTCGATCAGGCCCTTGGCGCCGGTGGAGGTCGCGGTGGTGTGCACCGTGCTGCGCACCACGATGGAACCGACGACCTCGCGGTCGTCCTCCCACTCGATGGAGCGCACCTCCTCGTCGGTCAGGGAGGGCATCGTGCCCTTCGGACCGCGCAGGACGGTCAGGCGGAAGGTGTCACCCGGTCCGGCCAGCGCGTGGAAGTTGGCGGCTCCGATGACCAGGCGGCGTTCCCGCTCGTCCAGGAGACCGCGGCCCTCGACGAGGCCGACACCGGTCTCGTCGAGCACCTCGAAAGGAGTGCTCGGGTTCGCGTTACGCGTCGGCTCAGTCACAGCTCTCGAAGGGGTAACGCACGCGGACGTGCTCGGACACGGTCTGGAACAGTGATGATGCTACCGAAGTCCCGGCGGCGGCCACCGCCTGGTGCGACTCGGCGGCCGCAGGGGGGCGGCCCGTCCGGGCTGCGGAAATCCCCGGTGGCATTTCACTCGTTCGAGTGCTTGCCGGTCGACCGGCTGAGGAGAAGGCCGCGTGAGCGCTCAAGTATGTTGCCCCGGGGCAACCCGAGGCCGTACGCCGCACAAGGGGGCTTGATGCTCGACATCGTGACCGACACCGCCCAGGTCACGCTCGTGGCCACCGCGGTGACGGCAGCACTGCTGTGGCTGCCCGGCGCGGTGCTCGCCGCGCTGGTCGGGCTGCGCGGCTGGCTGCTCGCGGGTGTCGCCCCCGCCGTGACGATGGGCCTGGTCGCGCTCGCCGCGCCGCTCGCCTCCGGGCTGGGCCTGCGCTGGAACACGCTGTACTTCCTGTCGTTCACCGCCCTCGTCGTCGTGCTCGCCGCGGGCGGCCTGGTACTCCTGCGCCGACGCGGCCTGCCGCTCTCGACCCCGCTGATCCCGTGGTCGCGGCTGGGCTCGCTGAGCGTGCTCGCGGGCGTCGTGGTGGGCTTCGGCATCGCGGTGGTGCTGGTGCACGAGGCCACGAAGGGCATCGGCTCGGTCCCGCAGGCCTGGGACGCGCCGTTCCACGGCAACGCCATCCGCCGGATCGCCGAGACCGGCCAGTCCGGCACCAGGGTGCTCGGCTGGATCGACCAGCCCGACAGCCCGGCCGGCGCCTTCTACCCGCACGTCTACCACTGCTTCGAAGCGCTGATCTACCAGCTCACCGACGCGGGCGTGCCCCGCGTGATGAACACCGGGATGCTGGTCACCACCTCGCTGGTGGTGCCGCTGGGCACGGTCGCGCTGGTCCGCGCGGTCGGCGGCAACGCCGGGTTCGCGGCGGCGGCGGCACTGGTGTCCACGTCGTTCGCCAACTACCCCTGGGACCTCTACCAGTGGGGCCAGCTGTTCCCGTACGCGGCGGGCCTGTCGCTGGTGCTGCCCTTCCTCGCGCTGATGGCGCACTGGCTGGGTTCCGGGTTCGACCGGGTCGTGGTGCTGGTGGCGGTCGTCGGCGTCGGCCTGGCGGGCACGCACTCCGCGATGGTCTTCGTGGCCGCGATCCTCGGCCTCTGCTACACCGTGCACCGCATCGCCACCGGCCCCCGCGCGTGGGTGCGGCACGACCTGCCGCGGCTGGCCGGGGTCGGCATCGCGGTCGGCCTGCTCGGCTGGCCCTACCTGGTGGGCGCCGGCGCGTCGGCGGGCTCGACGGCCGCGTTCGACTGGCCGGCGGTGACGTCGCCGTCCAAGGCGCTGGGCGACGGGGTGCTGCTGGGCAGCGACGCGGACTGGCCGCAGTGGCTGCTGGCCGGGTTCGTGCTGCTCGGCCTGTTCCTGATGCTGCGCGACGGCGTGGTGCGCTGGCTCGCGACCGCCTACGGCATCTTCCTCGTGCTGTTCGTGGCCGCCTCCGCGATCGACTTCCCGTGGGCCACCGCGGTCACCTCGCCGTGGTGGAACGACCGGTTCCGCCTCGGCGCCGCGCTCATCCTGCCCGCCACCATCGCCGCCGGCTGGGGGCTGCAGGCGGCGGTGAAGGCGGTCGCGGGGCTGCCCGCCAAGGTCGACCCGAGGCTCGGCACCGGGCGCGCGGCCGTGGCGCTGCTCGGCGTGGTGGCGGTGCTGTTCGCCGCGGCCTACGTCGGCGAGACCAAGGGGTACGTGAAGCGCAACGCCGTCCGGCTGTACTGGGCGTTCAACAGCCCGATCCTGTCCAAGCTGGAGCAGGACGGGCTGCGGGAGCTGGCCGCGCTGGCCAAGCCGGGCGAGCGGGTGATGAACGACGGCGGCGACGGCACGGTGTGGACCTACGCGCTCACCGGCGTGGAGCCGGTCGTCGGCCACTACATCTCGCAGAAGCCGAGCCCCCGGCGGCAGCTCCTGCTGGACGACTTCGACGAGCTCGGCACCAACCCGTCGGTGGCCCAGGCCGTCCGCGACCTCAACGTGCACTACGTGCTGGTCGGCACCGGCTACATGGGCCAGTTCCGGCGCGCGCCCGGTCTGACCAACCTGGACGGACTACCCCAGTTGACCTTGAAGTACGCCAACGCCGACATCGCGCTGTACGAGGTCGACTGGTCGAAGATGGCGCCCACGACCGCCACGCAGTAGGCGGGCGGGCGGGCACGCTAGCCTTATCCGGCAGAACACCCCAACCAGCTCGTGCAAGCTCGGCTAAGGAGGCCGCTGTGGCGGACCAGTCTGACGTGTGGCTGGTCGTGCCCGTCTACAACGAGGCACAGGTGATCGCCGACGTCGTGCGCAACGCGCTGGAGACGTTCCCGAACATCGTGTGCGTCGACGACGGCAGTCGGGACGGCTCGGCCGAGGCGATCCGCGGGTCCGGCGCCCACCTGGTGCAGCACCCGGTCAACCTGGGGCAGGGCGCGGCGATCCAGACCGGGGTCGAGTACGCCCGGTCGCAGCCGGGCGCCGAGTACTTCGTGACGTTCGACGCGGACGGCCAGCACCAGGTCGCCGACGTGCTGCGGATGCTGGAGCGGCTGCGCGCCGAACCGGTCGACATCATCGTCGGCACCCGGTTCAAGGGCGACGACTCGCACATCCCGCTGATCAAGCGCGTGGTGCTCAAGACCGTGGTGGCGGTCAGCCCCAAGCTGCGCAAGCTCAAGCTGTCCGACGCCCACAACGGGCTGCGGGTGTTCAACAAGAAGGTGGCGGACGAGCTCCGCATCACGCTGAACGGGATGGGCCACGCGTCGCAGATCGTCGACATGATCGCGCAGCGCGGGTGGCGGGTCACCGAGGAACAGGTCGAGATCCTCTACACGGAGTACTCGATGTCCAAGGGCCAGTCGCTGATCAACGGCGTGAACATCCTGTTCGACTCGGCTCTCAAGACGGGGTCCAGGCGCTGACATGCTGATCCAGTTCCTGCTCATCGCCGCGGTCGTCGTGCTGCTGGTGTTCTTCCTGAAGAACCACGGCACGACCAAGACCGCGGCCGGCGTCAAGATCGGCTTCCTGCTGTTCCTGGTGCTCGCGGTGGTCGCCGTCATCAGGCCGGTCGAGGTGTCCAAGGTCGCCGAGCTCGTCGGCGTCGGCCGCGGCACCGACCTGCTGCTCTACGCGCTGGTGGTGGCGTTCGGCTTCCAGACCATCAACACCTACCTGCGGTTCAAGGAGCTGGAGCTGCGCTACGCGCGCCTGGCCCGCGCGATCGCGCTGCGCAACGCGGAAGCCCCCGCGCCCAAGGACGCCGAGGACCCGGCGCACAGCGCCTGACCCGGACGAACGCGAACGGGCCGGTCCGCCCCCGGCGGGGGCGGACCGGCCCGTTCGCGTTCGGTCAGGACTGCGGCGAGCGGAAGTAGTCCACGGTCAGCCGCACGCCGGTGGCGATGTCCACCTCGGGCTTCCAGCCCAGCTCGGCCCGCGCGAGCGACGGGTCGATCGCCGACGCGCGCAGGTCGCCCAGGCGGGCCGGGGCGAACTCGGGGTCGTCGGCCACGCCCGCCGCCCGGGCGACCAGGGTGTGCAGCTCGCGGTCGGACACCTGGTGCGCCGTGCCGATGTTGTAGCGCTTGCCGCCGCCCGCCTCGCCCGACGCCGCGACGAACGCCGACACGACGTCCTCCACGAACACGTAGTCGCGGGTGTTGCCGCCGTCGCCGAACACCTTCGTCGGACGGCCCGCGAGCAGCGCGGACGCGAAGATGGCCACCACGCCCGCCTCGCCGTGCGGGTCCTGCCGCGGCCCGTACACGTTGGCCAGCGCCAGGTGCGTGCACTCCAGGCCGTACAGCTGCCGGTAGGTGTTCAGGTACACCTCGCCGGACACCTTGGACGCCGCGTAGGGCGACTTCGGGTTGATCGGCGTGGTCTCCGCCACCGGCAGCTCGTCGGGCGTGCCGTAGATCGACCCGCCGGACGAGGCGAACAGCACCTTGCGCACGCCCGCGCGGCGGGCGGCCTCGGCCAGGTTCACCGTGCCCAGCACGTTCTTGGTGGCGTCGAGCAGCGGGTCGGCCACCGACACCCGGACGTCGATCTGCGCGGCCAGGTGGAACACCACCTCGGGACCGAACGAGGACACCACGTCGGCCAGCTCCGGCGAGGTGATGTCGACCCGGGAGAACGAGTAGCGGTCGGCGTGCGCCGGGTCGGCGGGCGCGGTCCGCTTGCCGCGGCTCAGGTCGTCGACGACGTGGACCTCGTGCCCGTCCCTCAGGAGCCTGTCGACCAGGGTCGAACCGATGAAGCCGGCACCGCCGGTCACGAGTGCGCGCACGGGTGTGTCTCCAGGATGGGTCGGGGAGTCGTCACGGGCAGCCTAGAACCACCGTTCGAGCACCAGCGCCACCCCGTCCTCGGAGTTGGCCGCGGTGACCTCGTCGGCGGCGGCCAGGGCGTCGCGGTGGGCGTTGGCCATCGCCACGCCGTGCCCGGCCCACGTGAGCATCGGCACGTCGTTGGGCATGTCGCCGAACGCCAGCACGCCGCTCGCGGGCACCCCGAGCAGGTCGGCCACCGAGGCCAGGCCGGTCGCCTTGGTCACACCGGGCGCGGCGAACTCCAGCAGGCCCTCGTCGGTCGACCAGGTCATCGCCACCGAGTCGCCGACCAGCGGCCCGGCCGCCCGCGCCATCTCGTCCGAACTCAGGTTCGGGTGCCGGACCAGCAGCTTCACCGCCGGCTTGCCGAGCACCTGGGCCCGCTGGTGCCCCGGCAGCGGCTGCGCGCCCTCGTCCCACGGGTGCAGGTAGTGCTCGTCGGCGATGAACTCGGGCTCCGCCGAGCCGCGCGCGGTCTCGCCGACCCGCTCCGAGGCCATCGCGCAACCGGGGAGCGCCTCGTCCAGCACGGCCGCCAGGGTCGTCAGCTGCTCGGGGGTGAGCAGCTCGGCCGAGACGACGCGGTCCGCGCCGATGTCGTAGATCACCGCGCCGTTGGAGCACACGGCGTAGCCGGACAGCCCGGCCGCGGCGGCCACGTCGGGCACCCAGCGCGGCGGGCGGCCGGTGGCCAGCACGAACGGGACGTCGGCCGCCAGCACGCGGCCCACCGTGCCCGCCGTGCGCGGGCTGACCCGCCCGAGGGGTGTGAGCAGGGTGCCGTCGACGTCGGATGCCACAAGGGAAGGTCTCTGCACCCGTCCATCGTGCCTCTCGGATACCGTCGCCGGGTGCGCACTGGGATTGTGATCCTGCCCGAACACCGCTGGTGGATGGCCGAGCACAAGTGGAAGGCGGCCGAGGAGTACGGCTTCCACCACGCGTGGACCTACGACCACATGGGCTGGCGCTCGCTGGTCGACGGACCGTGGTTCGGCGCGGTACCGACGCTGGCCGCGGCCGCGTCGGTGACCAGGACGATCCGGCTCGGCACGCTGGTCGCGTCCCCGAACTTCCGCCACCCGGTGCCGTTCGCCCGGGACCTGCTCGCCCTCGACGACGTCTCCGACGGCCGCTTCACCCTCGGGGTCGGCGCGGGCGGTGTGGGGTACGACACGCAGGTGATGGGCGGCCCGCCACCGGGCAGCAGGCAGGGCCGGTTCGAGGAGTTCGTGGCCGCGCTCGACATGCTGCTCGCGCAGGACCGCACCACGTTCCGCGGCGAGCACTACGAGATCCGGGACGCCCGCAGCGCGCCGGGGTGCGTGCAGCGACCCAGGTTGCCGTTCGTGGTCGCGGCGAACGGGCCGAAGGCCATGGGCGTCGCGGCGAAGTACGGCACCGGCTGGGTCACCACCGGGCCGGAGACCGACGACGAGCACGCCTGGTGGGACGGCGTGGCCGCGATGGCGGCGCGGTTCCGCGAGGTGCTGGCCGGGATCGGGCGGGCCGCGGAGTCGATCGACTTCCACCTCAACGCCGACTCGTGCCCGGTGTACTCGCTGACCAGCGTCGACCGGTTCCGCGAGGTCGCGGGCCGGGCGCGGGAGCTGGGCTTCACCGATCTGGTCGTGCACTGGCCGCGGGAGAACGGTGTCTACGCGGGCAGCGAGGCCGTGCTGGAACGCGTCGCGGCCGACGTGCTGCCGGAGCTGGTCGCCGGCCCGGCGGCCTGACGGCCCCTCCGGGCGGTGACCGGCCGCCGGCCTACGATGAGCGCCGTGTCACTCCGGATCGCGGTCGACCTCGTCTACTTCACCGGCCGCAAGGGCGGCACCGAGAGCTACGCCCGGGGGCTGTTCCCGGCCCTGGCCGCCGCGAACGACGACTTCCGGTTCGTCGGCATCGGCAACCGCGAGCTGGCCGAGCAGCCGCCGGACTGGTTCCCCGGCGAGATCGTGGCGCTGCCGGTGTCCGGCGAGAACCGCGCGGCGTGGGCGGCGGCCGTGGCGCTCGCGGTCGGTCCGCGGGCGCGTGCCATCGGCGCCGACGTCCTGCACTGCCCGTCGAACTTCGGCCCCGTCGTGCGCCTGCTGCCGACGGTGGTCACGGTGCACGACATCCTGGGCATCCGGCACCCCGAGTGGGTCCAGGGCAGCCTGGCCCGGGGCGTGCAGGCGATGAGCCGGGCGACCGTGCGCGCGGCCAGCCGGATCATCACCGACAGCGAGGCCTCCGCCACCGACGTGCACGAGCTGCTCGGCCGGTCGCGGGCCGACATCGACGTCATCCAGCTCGGCGTCAAGCCGGTGGACGTGCTGGAGCGCTCCGGTGAGCGGACCGGCCGGCCGTTCGTGCTGTCCGGGGGCAACCGGATGGCGCACAAGAACTTCGACGGGCTGCTGGAGGCGTGGGCGCTCATCCCCGCCGCCGAGCGCCCGAAGCTCGTCATCACCGGCAGCCACGGCGACGACCCGCTGCGCCCGGTCGTGCGGCGCCTCGGCCTGACCGAGGACGTCGAACTGCGCGAGTGGGTGAGCTCGGAGGAGCTGGCCGCCCTCTACGACCGGGCGAGCGCGTACGTGTTCCCGACCTTGTTCGAGGGTTTCGGGCTGCCGGTGCTGGAGGCCATGGCCCGCGGCTGCCCGGTGATCGGCTCGGACCTCCCGGTGCTGCACGAGGTCGGCGGCGACGACATGGTCTACTTCGACCCGTACGACCACGCGTCGATCGCCGCCGCCGTCCGCAAGGTCGTCAACGACGTCGACGCGCAGCACGCGTTGGCCGCCGCCGGCCGCAAGCGCGCCGCGACCTTCACCTGGCAGCGCGCCGCCGACGCGACCGCCGAGGTCTACCGCCGCCTGGTCTGACCCGGTTGCGGCCGACCGGAGGGCTCGGCCCGCCACCGTTAGACTCCCGCGCGTCGGATGTTCGGAAAACACCTTTCGTGCGTCGCTTGATGCATTGGAGAACGAGGAGTCAGCACCGTCATGCGAACCGCACTCGTCACCGGTATTTCCGGTCAGGACGGCGCCTATCTCGCCCAGCTGCTGCTGGAGAAGGACTACCAGGTCTACGGCGCGTACCGGCGCACGAGCTCCATCAACTTCTGGCGGATCGCCGAGCTGGGCATCGAGCAGCACCCGAACCTGCACCTGGTCGAGTACGACCTCACCGACCTGGGCAACAGCATCCGGCTACTGGAGAGCACCGGCGCCGACGAGATCTACAACCTGGCCGCGCAGAGCTTCGTCAGCGTGTCCTTCGACCAGCCCGCGACGACCGCGCAGATCACCGGCATCGGCGCGCTGAACCTGCTCGAGGCGATGCGCGCGGTCCGCCCGCAGGCGCGGTTCTACCAGGCGTCGACGTCGGAGATGTTCGGCAAGGTGCAGGCGGTGCCGCAGACCGAGACGACCTCGTTCTACCCGCGCAGCCCGTACGGCGTGGCCAAGCTGTTCGCGCACTGGACCACGGTGAACTACCGCGAGTCCTACGACCTGTTCGCCTCCAGCGGCATCCTGTTCAACCACGAATCGCCGCTGCGCGGCCAGGAGTTCGTCACCCGCAAGGTCACCGACTCGGTCGCCAAGATCAAGCTCGGCAAGCTGGACGTGCTGGAGCTGGGCAACCTGGACGCCAAGCGCGACTGGGGTTACGCCAAGGAGTACGTCGACGGCATGTGGCGGATGCTCCAGGCCGACGAGCCGGACACGTTCGTGCTGTCGACCAACCGCACGGTGACCGTGCGCGACTTCGTCACGCTGTCGTTCGCCGCGGCGGGCATCGAGCTGCGCTGGGAGGGCTCCGGCGAGGCCGAGCGCGGCCTGGACGCCGGGTCGGGCCGGGAGCTGGTCCGGGTCAACCCGAGGTTCTACCGCCCCGCCGAGGTCGACCTGCTCATCGGCGACGCGGCGAAGGCCCGCGACGTGCTCGGCTGGGAAGCCCGGACGACCCTCGAGGAGCTGGCCCGGATGATGGTCGAGGCCGACGTCGAGAGGAACGAGCGTGGGTTCTCCTTCTGATCCGGCTCGGGTCCTGGTCACGGGTGTCTCCGGGTTCACCGGGCGCCACGTGGCCGCCGAGCTGGTCGAGGCGGGTCACCGGGTGGTCGGGCTGGCGCACGCCGCCTCGTCGGCCGCGCCGGTGCCGGGGGTCGAGGTGCACCGGGCCGACCTGCTCGACCGGGAGGGTCTGCGGTCGGTGGTGGCCGCGGTCGAACCGGACGCCGTGGTGCACCTGGCGGCCGTCGCGTTCGTCGCGCACGGTGACGCCGACGAGCTGTACCGGGCCAACGTGGTCGGCACCCGCAACTTGCTCGACGTGCTCGGCGACGCGCCGCGGCAGCCGCGCATCGTGGCGCTGGCCAGCAGCGCGAACGTCTACGGCAACGCGACCGTCGAGCCGATCCACGAGGACGTGCCGCCCGCGCCGGTGAACGACTACGCGGTCAGCAAGCTCGCCATGGAGTACGTGGCCGGGTTGTGGGCCGACCGGCTGCCGATCGCGATCACCCGGCCGTTCAACTACACGGGCGCGGGCCAGGACCCCAAGTTCCTGATCCCGAAGATCGTGGACCACTTCCGGCGGGGCGAGCGGAAGATCGAGCTGGGCAACACCGAGGTCTGGCGGGACTTCGGCGACGTGCGGACCGTGGCCCGCTACTACCGCAGGCTGGTCGAGGTCGCTCCGGCGGGCGTCACCGTGAACCTGTGCTCGGGGGTCGCGCACTCCCTCTCGGAGGTGCTGGCCATGATGGCGCGCATCGCCGGGTACGAGATCGAGGTCGAGGTGAACCCGGCGTTCGTGCGGGCCAACGAGGTCGTGCGGCTGGTCGGCAGCCGGGAGCGGCTCGTGCGGACCCTCGGCGACGAGCCGGTCATCCCGTTGGCGCAGACGCTGGAGTGGATGTACTCCGCGTGACCGCGCGACGGGTCGTGGTGATCGGTGGCGGGATCGTCGGCCTGGCGACCGCGCGGGAGCTGGCGCGGCGCGGTCACGAGCCGATCGTGCTGGAGAAGGAGTCGCGCTGGGCGGCTCACCAGACCGGGCACAACAGCAACGTGGTGCACGCCGGCCTGTACTACAAGCCGGGGTCGCTGAAGGCGCGGATGTCGGTCGCCGGCAACGCCTCGATCGTCGCGTACGCGCGGGAGCACGGCGTGCCGGTGGACGTGTGCGGCAAGCTCGTCGTCGCCGCCTCGCCGGACGAGGTGCCGCGGTTGGACGCCCTGGCCGAGCGCGCCGCGGCGAACGGCGTGCCGGCCCGGCGGATCGGCGCGGACGAGGCGCGGGAGCACGAGCCGGAGGTCGCGGCGGTCGCGGCGCTGCGGGTGGAGAGCACCGGCATCATCGACTTCCCGGCCGTGTGCGCGGCCCTCGTCCGCGAGCTGGACGGCCACGACCTGCGGCTGGGCACGCGCGCGGTGGCGATCCGGCGTGCGCTCGGCGGCGGTGGCGTGGAGGTGGCCACGCCGGACGGCGTGGTGCGGGCGGACGCACTGGTGAACTGCGCGGGGCTGCACAGCGACCGGATCGCCCGGCTGGCGGGCGTGACGCCGTCGGCGGTGATCGTGCCGTTCCGCGGCGAGTACCACGAGCTGCGCCCCGACCGGCGGCACCTGGTGCGCGGCCTGATCTACCCGGTGCCGGACCCGGCGCTGCCGTTCCTCGGCGTCCACCTGACCCGGATGCTGGACGGCAGCGTGCACGCGGGGCCCAACGCCGTGCTCGCCCTGCACCGCGAGGGCTACCGGCGACGGGACGTCTCCCCCGCCGACGTCGCCGACGTGGCCCGGTTCCCCGGCACGTGGCGGCTCGCCCGCCGGTTCGCCCGGACCGGCGTGGACGAGGTCCTGCGCTCCCTGTCCCGCAAGCGCTTCGCCCGCAGCCTGGCCCGCCTCGTGCCCGCGATCACCGAGGACGACCTGGTGCCCGCCGCGGCCGGGGTGCGCGCCCAGGCGATGCGCGCCGACGGCTCACTCGTCGACGACTTCCTCATCGACACCGCGCCACGCCAGGTGCACGTCCTCAACGCCCCCTCGCCCGCCGCGACCTCGGCGCTGGAGATCGGCGGGCACGTCGCCGGCCGGGTCGAGCTCAGCTGGAGCTGACCCGCCGCCGCGGTCAGCCGGCCTCGAGGACGTCCAGGCCGAGGAACGGGCGCAGGGCCTGGGGCACGACCACCGAACCGTCCGCCCGCTGGTGGTTCTCCAGGATCGCGACGATCCAGCGGGTGGTGGCCAGGGTGCCGTTGAGCGTGGCGGCGATCTGCGGTTTGCCGTTCTCGTCGCGGTAGCGGACGTTCAGCCGGCGGGCCTGGAACGTGGTGCAGTTGGAGGTCGACGTCAGCTCCCGGTACGCCCGCTGCGTCGGGATCCACGCCTCGCAGTCGAACTTGCGCGCCGCCGAGGTGCCCAGGTCGCCCGCCGCCGTGTCGATGACCCGGTACGGGACCTCGATCTTGGCCAGCATCTCCTCTTCCCAGGCCAGCAACCGGGCGTGCTCGGCCTCGGCGTCCTCCGGCTTGACGTAGGAGAACATCTCGACCTTGTTGAACTGGTGCACCCGGATGATGCCGCGGGTGTCCTTGCCGTACGAGCCCGCTTCCCTGCGGTAGCACGACGACCAGCCCGCGTACCGCTTCGGCCCGTCCAGGATCTCGTCGGCGTGGTAGCCCGCCAGCGGCACCTCCGACGTGCCGACCAGGTACAGGTCGTCGGCTTCGAGGCGGTAGATCTCGCTCGCGTGCGCGCCGAGGAACCCGGTGCCCGCCATGATCTCCGGCCGGACCAGGGTCGGCGTGATCATCAGCTTGAACCCGGCGGCGGTGGCCTGGGCGACGGCCATGTTCAGCAGCGCCAGCTCCAGCTGCGCGCCGATGCCGGTGAGGAAGTAGAAGCGCGAGCCGGACACCTTCGCGCCGCGTTCCATGTCGATGGCGCCGAGCCTGAGCCCGATGTCGAGGTGGTCGGCGGGCTCGAAGTCGAACTCCCGCTGCTCGCCGACGTGCTTGAGCACGACGTAGTCGTCCTCGCCGCCTTCGGGCGCGTCGGGGTGGACCACGTTCGGCACGGCGCGGTGCAGCTCGGCCAACTCGGCCTCGGCCGCGGACTGCTCGGCCTCGGCGGTCTTGACCTCGGCGGCCAGCTCCTTGCCCTTGGCCAGCAGCGCGTCCCGCTCCTCGCCCTTGGCGCGGCCGACCTGCTTGCCGAACGCCTTCTGCTCGCCGCGCAGCGCGTCGGCGCGGGCGATGGCGGCCCGGCGGCGCTCGTCGGCGGACAGCAGCGCGTCGACCACGGTCTCGTCCTCGCCACGCGCGCGTTGCGACGCGCGGACGGCTTCCGGGTTCTCGCGCAGTGCCTTGAGGTCAATCACAGGGGAAGGGTAGTACTCGCCGTCCACGCGATTTCCGGGACGTCCGCCGGCCCGACGCCCGTGGACCGCGCTCACCGGCGGGCCCCTGCCGCACCCGGGTGGCTCCCCGGCCACGTCAGCGGACGGCCGTCGATACCATCGCACCGCCCCCAGTGACGACCGAGGAGCGCTAGTGCGTATCGCCATTGCCTACGACTTCCTGTTCCCGTGGACCAAAGGCGGTGGCGAGCGCCAGTACCGGCAGTTCGCCGAGGAGTTCGTCGCCGCGGGCCACGAGGTCACCTACCTGACCCGCCTGCAGTGGGACGAGGAACCGGTGATCGAGGGCATCACCGTCAAGGCCGTCAGCAACGACCGCGAGATGTACGACGCCAACGGCGTCCGCAGGCTCGGGCCCGCGCTCCGCTACGCCGCCGGCCTGGCCAAGCACCTCCGGGCGAACCGCCGGCGCTACGACGCCGTGGTGGTGGCCGGCCAGCCGAGCACGAACGTGCTGGCCGTGCGCGCGGCGCTGCTCGGTTCCCGGACCGTGGTCGACGTCGACTGGCTGGAGGTGTGGCGGGCCGACCAGTGGCGCGAGTACTCCGGTCCGGTCGTCGGCACGGTGGCGAGCGTCCTGCAGTGGCTCGGGTTGAAGCTCAGCCCGCTGGCCTCCTGCCACTCCCGGTTCAGCGCCCGCCGGCTGCGGGCGTGCGGCTTCCGCGGCGAGCCGATCGTCAGCCCCGGCCTGATCGACCCGAAGGAGGTGGAGCCCACCCTGGCCGTGACGGCCCCGCCGCGGGTCGTCTACGTCGGCAGGCACATCCCGGACAAGCGGGTCGAGACGCTGCCCGCGGCCATCGCGGAGGCGCGCCGGCAGATCCCGGACCTGACCGCCACGATCTACGGCGAAGGGCCGTCCAAGCCCGCGGTGCTGGCCGAGATCGACCGCCTCGGCCTGCGGGACGTGATCGACACGCCGGGGTTCGTCTCCCAGGAGGAGTTGGACGAGGGCATCCGCACGGCCGCGGTGCTGGTCAACCCGTCGCAGCGGGAGGGCTACGGCCTGGTCGTGGTCGAGTCGTGCGCCGTCGGCACGCCCGTCGTGGTGGTCCGGGCCGAGGACAACGCGGCCGTCGAGCTGATCGAGCCGGGCGTCAACGGGTACGTGGCCCGGTCACCCGCGGGCATCGGCGCGGCGATCGTGGACGCCGTCACGGCGGGCGAGACCATGCGCAAGTCGACCCACGACTGGTACGTCCGGGTGAGCAGCACGAACACCGTGCAGGCGGCGGCCCGGCAGATCCTGGAACGGCTGGTCAAGGCCGCCCGCCTACGATGAGCGCCGTGCCCCTCCCCATCACCGCCACCTGTCCGCCGTTCTCGCCCGCCCGGGTCCGCCGATGAGCGACGGGAGGCGGGCCGGGCTGCTGGTGCTGATCGCGAGCTTCGCCGGGCACGGGGGCAACTACCTGTTCTACGTGGTGGCGGCGCGCATGGTCACGCCGCCGGAGTTCGCCGCGATCTCGGCGTTGATCGCGTTCGGCACGATGACCTGGATGCCGGTGAACGGCGTGCAGATGTCGGTGACCCGGAACGTGGCCGTCCTGCGCACCTCCGGCACACCCGGTGAGCTGTCCGCCTACCTGCGGCAACAGGGTCGACGGATGGGTGTGGTCGCGCTGGTCCTCGCGGCGGTGATCGCCGGGTTGAGCACGGTGCTGGCCCACCGGCTGCACCTGGGCTCGGCGCAGCCGGTGATCCTGGCGGCGATGTGGATCGCCACGACGTGCGTGCTGCTCGTCATGACCGGCGCGGTGCAGGGCATGGAGCGGTTCGGGTACGTGGCGTTCGCGCTGGCCGGGCCGCTGGGCGCGCTGCGCCCGCTGCTGCTGCCGCTGTGCCTGCTGGTCGCGGGCATGTCGGGCAGCATGTGGGCGATGCTCGGTGCGACCCTCGTCGGCCTGGCGGTGCTGGTCAGGCCGGTGGCGCGGGCCGCGAAGCCCGCGCCGACGACGGTGCCCGCGTCGACGAACACGCTGGTCACGATGATCGGGCTGCTGGCGTTCTCGTCCCTGACCAACGTCGACCTGCTGGTCGCGCAGGCGATGCTGCCGGAGCACGACCGCGCCCTGTACGCGGGGGCGGTGCTGCTGGGCAAGGTGGCGCTGTTCGCGCCGTCGGCGTTGGCCATGGTGCTGCTGCCGAGGGCGGCGGCGGCGTTGGAGCGCGGCGAGTCGGCCGAGGGCGCGGTCCTGCGGACGCTGGCCCTGACCGGTGCGGCCGGGCTCGCCGTGGCGCTGGTGCTGTGGTTGATGCCGACGTGGGTGCTGACCGTGACGTTCGGCCCCGAGTACGCCGAGTCCAAGCCGCTGCTGCCGGCGCTGGCGCTGGTCATGACGGCCGCGGCGGTGCTGTGGGTGCACCTGACGTTCGCCATCGCGCGCAAGAGCAAGCGGATGGTGGTCGGCCTGGTGGCGGCGGCGGTCGCGCACTGGGTGCTGCTGGGCCTGCTGCACGGCTCGCCGTGGCAGGTGATCACGGCCTCGGGCATCGCGATCGGCTCGGCCCTGGTGGTCGTGGAGACCGCGTCGCACTCCGGTTCGCTGCGGATGCTGCTGCGCGCCGCGAAGTCGCAGCGGGCCGCGATCGGCTGATCCGGTGCCCTCGACGCGGGCACCGGATCGCCGCGGGGTCAGTCCTTCGGGCGCACGGCCAGCGTCCAGACGTTGCGGCGCCAGCCCGGCAGCCACGCGGCCGCCTGGAGCACCGCGGGACGGCGCTTGCCGGGCAGCATGCCGGACACGATGCCGGTGCCCGGCATGACCGACTCGTAGGACACGGCCCGGACGTCGAAGCCCTGGTCCTCGAACAGCCGGCGCATCGACGCGCGGGTCCAGGGGCGGCGGTGCGTGTAGTCGTTCCACACCCACCGCTGCGCGTCCGGCGACGAGGCGAACACCCGGCCGCCCGGCTTGACCGCCCGGTACACCTGCTGCACCAGGGACACCGGGTCGAGCAGGTGCTCCAGGACGTCCTTCAGGATCACACCGTCGAACTCGGCGTCACCGACGGGCAGTTCGCGCTCCAGGTCGGCCAGGCGGACGTCGATGCCCTGCTCCTTGGCCTTGAGCACGGTCGACTCGAAGTTGTCCAGCCCCACGTAGTCGGGGAAGAACTCGGCGACCCAGGCCGTGCCGCACCCCACGTCGAGGATGCGCGAGCCCGGCCTGAAGTGCCGGACGACATCGTTGTAAGTGCCGGGCTTGGCATGCCACTCGTGGTAACCCATGGGAAGATTCAACCGACTTTCGGCCATAGGGTGAGGACCGGTCGTCCACCGGTGCGCAACGCCGTTCGACCCGCCGGTCGCGGCGGCGCTGGCAGGTGGAGCTGGGGCTGGTCGGCCGCGGTGCCGGGGCAGCGCGGGTGGCGCCACCCGTCCTGCCGGGTGCGCGGCGGCGGCCGGCGGCATCGATCAGCACGACGACCCCCGTCCGTGGTTCGCTTCCGTGGCGCGCGGCAGGTACCCCGAGAGAACGTCGCGGACGCCCCCCGGTGTCTGCTGCCGACCTTGGCGACCACCATACCGGTGGCCGCCGCGCGGCTTCGGCGGGCCGGACGGAACCGGCCCGCCGGGCGCCCGGATCAGGAGATGGCGACGGCCACCACGAGGCCGAGGGCGACGTGCGCCGAGGCGACGACGACGCTGGCCGGGGCGAAGCGGTCGGACTCGATCAGCGAGCCGATGTCGAGGCGGGTCACCCACTCCAGCAGCCGGACCGCGAGCACCTGGACGATGATGCCGACGAAGCCGAAGATCAGGGCCGACAGCAGGCCCTCGGCCAGCTTGCCCGCCGAGCTGTAGATCGCCACGACCACGATCAGCGCCATGCTCACCAGGCCCGCCGAGGTGACGATGACGGCGTTCGGCGCGCCGCCGCGGACCAGCGCGCTCAGCTTGCCCGGCGTGGTCCAGTCGATGGCGTAGAAGCCGACGACCATCAGGATCAGGCCGACGATCGCGTACAGCGCGATCGCACCGACGCCGGTGCCGATGGCGGACCCGAAGCCGGGGTCCAAGGCGAGTGGGGGAATCACAGACCCTCCATGATGTGCAGGTTGATCGGTTGTGCCGCCGGTGAAGGATCCGGTGACGTGTTCGGTGCGGGGACGGGCGAGGAGCTCATTCGACGATCCTGTGCGGCACGAAGGCCGCGCCGTCGTCGGTGACCAGGCCGACCGTCTCCCGGATGCCGAGGCCCGCCGAGGCGTCGCCGACGACCCACGCGCCGAGGGCGGGCCGGTAGCCGTCGAACTCGGGCAGCGGGTCGAACAGCTGGTAGACGAACCCCTCCTTGCCGTAGACCCCGCCGGTCTGGGTCTCGTAGCCGGGGGCGACGATCTGGATGTTCTGCCCCTCCCGGCCGAGCCTCGGCTTGCGCACGTACTCGGTGAGCAGGCCCGGGTCGTCCAGGAACGCGGGCAGCAGGTTGGGGTGGCCGGGGTACATCTCCCACAGCACGGCGAGCAGCGCCTTGTTGGACAGCAGCATCTTCCACAGCGGCTCGACCCACAGCGTGCCCGGCAGGCTCTCCACCGCGTAGCGGCCGAACTGCTCGTCGACCACCCACTCCCACGGGTAGAGCTTCACGACCGTGCCCATCGGGGCGTCTTCCAGGTCGACGAACCGCCGCAGCAGCGCGTCCCAGCCGATCTCCTCGATCGCCAGCCCGACGGTGTCCATGCCCGCCTCGGCCGCGGTCTCCTGCAGGTACGCCACGGTGACGTGGTCCTCACCGGACGGGTCGGCGCCCGACCAGGTGAAGTGCAGCTCGTTGGACGGCAGCCGGCCGCCGATCTCGGCCCAGCGCTCGACCAGCTTCTCGTGGATGGAGTTCCACTGGTCGTCCTCGGGGAAGACGTCGGTCTTCCAGTTCCACTGCACGACCGACGCCTCGAGCAGCGACGTGGGCGTGTCGGCGTTGTACTCGAGCAGCTTGGCCGGGCCGCTGCCGTCGTAGCGCAGGTCGAACCGCCCGTACACGTGCGGGTCGCGCCGCTTCCACGACTCGGCGATCGCGGGCCACAGCCACTCGTTGATGCCGAAGTCCCGGTAGCGCTCGGTGAGCACCACGTTGTCGACGGCCTCCAGGCACATGTTGTGCAGCAGCTCGACGTCGGCTTCGAGCGACAGCACGTCGCTCATGTCGAACACGTAGTGCGCCGACTCGTCCCAGTACGGGCGCGGGCTGCCGTCCGCGGCCCTGGCGGGCGCACCGAACACCAGTCCCTGCTCGGAGACGGTGCGCTGCCAGTCGGGCCGGGGCGTGGAGGTCTCCCGACGCACTCAGCTGCCCCCGCTCTTGCTGCCGCCGGACACGCCGAACCCACCGCGCTGCACGACCGTGCCCGACTTGGTGGAGATGTTCGCGCCCTTGGGCATGGTGTAGGTGCCGCCGCTGATCTTCTGGCCGACGGGGGTGCTCGGGGCGCCGTAGTTGTACCGGTAGGAGCTGCCGCCGATGTAGATGAACCCGCCGCTGACGTACCCGCCGTGCGAGCGGGCGTAGTTCTCGTCGCAGTACTGGTCCTCGACCACCACGTCGTCCTGGGTGCACTGGGCGACCACGTCGTCGGGGCTGGACGCGGCGTACCAGATGGCCACCACGCCGGCCACGCCGACGGCGACGCCACCGCCGATGAGCAGCCGCTTGCGCAGCTTCTTGCGGCGGGCCTCCTCGGCCGCGACGGCGAGCTGCTGCTCGCGCTGCTCCTCGATCGCCGCGGCGCGGGCCCGCTGCTCGGCCAGGGTCGGCGGCCGCGGCTTGGTCCGCCCGGCCTCCTGTTGGCGGATCTGGCCGCGCCCACCCGCGGGCGGGCCGTCCGGCGCGCCTTGGGGCGTCGGCGGCACGTACGGCGGCGGCGACGCGCCACCGCTCTGCGGTCCCGGCGCACCCGGTCCGCTCGGTCCGCTCGCCCCGCCCTGACCGGGCGCCGCGTTACCGGTGTTGTCGTTCTCAGTCATCAGCCACTCCCGGCGGGGACGGTACAGAGATCGGCCGCCGAATGGGTGACGAGTGTCCCAAAAGCAACACTCTCCACCCGCCCGAACGGTTCCTCGGCCTACACAGGCATCATGGAGTAGATGTCCGCGACCTTGCGCTGGTTTCGTCGGGGTGACCACATGGTCATGCTCGGCGCGTTCGCCGGCGCGCTCGTCCTGCTCGCCCTGAGCACGCTCACCGGCTGGCCGGTGGGCGCCGGCGGTCTCGGCAGCACCCCCACGACCACGGTGAACCCCGTGATGGCCGCCCAGGCCGGCGACTGCCTGAACTGGACGAAGAAGGACCTGTCGGACGTCCAGAAGGTCGACTGCGCGGCCCAGCACCTGTTCGAGGTTACCGGCGTGGCGGACATCTCCGCTGATCACGGACCCGGTGCGCCGTTCCCGGACGACGCGCAGTGGCAGCAGATCAGCCAGGAGCGGTGCGCGCAGACGTCGCTGGACTACCTCGGCGGCAAGTTCGACCCGTTCGGCAAGTACACGGTCGGCCCGCTCAACCCGGGCGAGCGGCTGTGGGGCGAGGGTCAGCGGACGCTGCGCTGCGGCCTGCAGGTGGCCGGTCCGGCGGGCGGCCTGCTCCCGGCCTACGGCACCGCCCGGACCCAGGACCAGTCCGACGTCTACGACCCGGGCGTCTGCCTGGGCATCACCGAGACCAAGTCCGTGGCCGACCCGGTGGACTGCGCGAAGCCCCACACGTTCGAGATGACCGGCGTGGTGGCGATGCCGCCGGGCGAGTTCCCGTCGCCCGAGCAGCAGGACCAGCTGCTGGTCGGCGAGTGCACCCGGATCACCGCCGAGTACAGCGGCGGCGCGGACCTCAAGGCCCGCGGCCTGATCGTCGCCTGGGACACCCGGGTCGCGGAGAGCTGGGCGGCCGGCTCCCGGCTGGTGAACTGCAAGGTCGGCGCGCTGCCCGCGGACAACGTCCTGGTCGCGTGGGAGGGCAGCGTGCGCAACCCGAACGCGCCGCCGCTGACCACGTCGAACCCGCCGCAGACGACCGCCGTGGAGCAGGACGAGCCGACCGGCGCGCCGCTGCACTCCCAGTCCAACTCGAGTTCCGCCGCACCGCCGTCGTCGTCGGACTCCGAACCGCCGAAGTCGAACGAGACGACCACCACGCCCACGACCACGACCACGAGGTGACGGCATGCCGGTGGAGATGACCCGCCAGCGGTTCGAGGAGCTGGTCGCCGAGGCGCTCGACCTCATCCCACCGGAGTTCGCGGCGGCGATGAACAACGTGGTCGTGCTGGTCGAGGACCGCAACGCCGACGTGCCGAGCCTGCTCGGGCTGTACCACGGCATCGCGCTGACCAGCCGGACCACCGACTACGGCGGCGTGCTGCCGGACCGGATCTCGATCTACCGCGAGGCGATCCTGGACATCTGCCACGACGAGGACGACGTGGTGGAGGAAGTCGTCGTGACCGTGGTGCACGAGATCGCGCACCACTTCGGCATCGACGACGCCAAGCTGCACGAGCTGGGCTGGGGCTAGGGGCCGGCCGGGTGCCCGCCCCGGCTTCCCGCCCGTTCAGTCCGGCAGGTCGGCGATGCGGGTGGCGATGGCCTCCAGGGTCTTCAGCTCGTCGGCGGACAGGTGGTCGACGAACCGCCTCCGCACCGATCGCACGTGCCCGGGCGCGGCCTGTTCCAGCACGGCGAAGCCGTGGTCGGTGAGGTGGTAGATGCTGCCGCGGCCGTCGTTGACGTCCTCTTCGCGGTCGAGCAGCCCGCGGGCTTCCATCCGGGCGGCGTGGTGGGAGAGCCGGCTGCGCGACCACTGCATCTTCGCGGCGAGGTCCCGCAGCCCCCAGCGCCGGTCCGGTTTCTCCGACAGCGTGCTCAGCACCTCGTAGTCGGTCGCGGACAGGCCGAGGGCGGTGAGGTCGCGGGCGGTGCGCGCGGGCAGGACGGTGAGCAGTCGGCGGAACGCCCGCCACGCCCGCTCTTCGTCGGGGGTCAACCACGGCACGTCGGACATGCCACCATCCTGCCACCTTTGACATGTCAAAGAAACTGGGGCTACGCTCATTGACATGTCAAAGAACGATGCGGTCCGCGTCCTCCTGATCATCGCCGGCACCCGACCCGGTCGGCTGGGCGCCACCGTCGCCGAGTGGTTCACCCGGGTCACCGCGGCGGTCGCGGTCGACAGCCGCGCCCGGGTCGAGGTCGCCGACCTCCGGGAGATCGGGCTGCCCCTGCTGGACGAGCCCGAGCACCCCTCCACCGGCATCTACCAGCACGAGCACACCCGTGCGTGGAGCCGCCTGGTCGCCGACGCCGACGCGTTCGTGATCGTCACCCCGGAGCACAACCACGGGATGCCGGCGGCGCTGAAGAACGCCCTGGACCACCTGTCCGCGGAGTGGGCCTGCAAGCCGGTGTCGTTCGTCGGGTACGGCCACACCTCGGCGGGCACCCGCGCCGTCCACATGGCCAAGCAGGTCGCCACCACCCTGCGCATGATGCCCACGGGTGCCACCGTGGCGCTGCGCATCGGCGACCACGTCGCCGAGGGCCGGATGCTCGACGACCCCGCCCGGGACGACGCCGCACGCGGCACCCTCCGCGAGCTCGTCCGCCTGGCCCGCGTCCTGCGCCCGCTGTACCGGCCGGAAGCCGGACCGGACGCCGAGCCGGCCACGCCCGACGGCTCCCGGCCGCCGCTGCCCGGCGTGCGCGTGCGGCCCGCCGAAGCCTCCGACGCGGCCGAGCTCGTCGTCCTGCAGCGCTGTTGCTGGGTGGCCGAGGCGGTGGCCAACGAGACGTTCGACCTCGGCCCCCTGCACGAGACCGGCGACGACGTCCGCGCCTGGGCGGACGACTGGGCGGTGTGGTGCGCGCGGCTCGAAGGCCGGCTGGTGGGCGCCGTCCGCGCCCGCCGCGACGGTGACACGTGGGAGATCGGGCGGCTGATGGTCGCCCCCGACCTCGCGGGCCGGGGGCTCGGCACCTGGCTGCTCCGCTTCGCCGAGCGGCAGGTGCCGGCCGGGGTCGGCACGCTGCGGCTCCACACCGGCGCGCGCAGCCACCGCAACATCGCCCTCTACGAGCGCTCCGGTTACCGGCGCGGCCCCGTGCGCGATGACGCCGTGCTGTTGACCAAGCCGGTCACCGCGGTGTGCTGATCAGCCCTCGACCACGTCCACGCCGGTCCACGACGTGCAGCGCCACCCGGTCCCGGAGCGGTCCAGCACCACCCGGCCGGTGTTGGGCAGCAGGCCCGCCTCGGCCAGCGCGGGGCTCACGTTCCGGGCCAGCGCGAGCGCGCCCATGCGCAGCGACGCGCCGTGGCTGACCAGGACCACGGTGTCGCCGTCGTCGTGCTTCGCGGCGATCTTGTCCACCGCGGCCAGGTAGCGGTCCAGCACCTGCCGGCCGCTCTCGCCGCCGGGCAGCGGCACGTCCAGGTCGCCCTCGGCCCACCGCTTCACCGTGGCGATGAAGACCTCGAACGCCTCGCGGTCGTGCCGCCCCTCGAGGTCGCCGCAGAAGATCTCCTGGACGCCGTCCACGACCTCGACCTCCAGGCCGTGCGCGGCCGCCACGGGCGCGGCCGTCTGCTGCGCGCGCACCGCCGTGCTGGCGTACACGGCCGACACCGGCTCGGCGGTCAGCTGCTCGGCCAGCGCGGCGGCCTGGGCGACGCCCGCGTCGGTCAGCGGCGGGCCGGGTGGCAGCGAGTCCAGCGCCATCTTCACGTTCGACGCCGTCTCGCCGTGTCTGACCAGGATCAACCTCACGCGCCGTGCCCCCTCCGGACCGTCTCGACCCACTCGGCCGCCGCCACGAACTGCTCGTTGCCCGCGACCGCCCCGCCCGGCTCGGCCTTCGGGTACGAGCCGAGGAACCGGGTCTGCGGGCAGTGCCGGTGCAGCGCGGCCAGCGCGTCGCCCACCCTGGGCTCGGTCACGTGGCCGTCGAAGTCGATGTAGAACCGGTACTCGCCGAGCCTGCCCTTGGTGGGCCGCGACTCGATCCGGGTCAGGTTGATGCCGCGCAGCGCCAGCTCGGTCAGCAGCTCCGACAGCGCGCCGATCCGGTCGGCCGCCGTGCAGACCACGGACGTGCGGTCGTGGCCGGTCGGCTCGGGCAGCTCGCCGGGCGGGCGGACCAGCAGGAACCGGGTCTTCGCGTCGCGGACGTCGGCGACATCGGTGGCCAGCACCTCCAGCGGGTAGTGGCGCACGGCCACCGGGGCGCTGACCGCCGCGTCGAACTCGCCGTTGAGCACGGCCCGCGCCGCGGCGGCGGTGGACGTCGTGGCGACCACGTCGGCGGCCGGCAGGTGCTCGGCGAGCCAGTGCCGGACCTGGGCCAGGGCGTGCGGGTGGCTCGCGACCGTGCGCACCGGGGCGCCGCCGGGCCGCACGAGCACGCTGAACCGCACCGGCAGCACCGCCTCGGCGACCGCGACCAGCGGCTCGCCCTCGGTCAGCGCGTCCATCGTCGCGGGCACCGCGCCTTCGACGGAGTTCTCCACCGGCACGCACGCCGCCTGCGTCTCACCGCGTCGGGTGGCGGCCAGCGCGGCGGGCACCGTGTCGAACGGGACCAGCTCCTGCTGCGGAGAGGCGAAGCCGCGTGCGGCCTGCTCGGTGAAGGTTCCCTGCGGTCCGAAGTAGGCGAGCACGGCCGCAACGATACGAGGACCACGGCCGGTGACCGTCGTTGAGGCGAGGATCACCCGCCCGGTGGGTGCGGGCCCCCGTTCCGCACTACTGGGTTCTCCTGGAATGCTGGGCGATGTGTCCGCCGCCGATACGGAGGGTGAGATCAACGCTCCGGTAGCAGTTCCCCGTCTGGTGTTGTGCGCCGTCGACGAACCGCTGGCCCGCGCCTGGCTCGCGGTGGCCGACGGCCGGACCGGCGTCGAGGTGCACCGGGGCTCGGTGCTCGACATCGTCGCCGAGGCCGTGGTGAGCCCCGCGAACTCGTCCGGCTGGATGCGCGGGGGCATCGACGCGGTGTACGCGCGGGCGTTCCCGCAGGTCGAGGGCAACGTGCGCAGTGCCGTGCTCGGGTTGCACGGCGGCGAGCTGCCGGTGGGCGAGGCGCTGGTCGTGCCGACCGGCGAGCCCGAGCCGGAGTGGTTGATCAGCGCGCCGACCATGCGGCAACCCGGTGAGCTGCTGCCCGGCGACACCGTGCACCCGTACCTGGCCGCCCGCGCCGTGCTGCGGCTGTGGTCGGTGGGTCGGCTGGACGACGGCCGCCCGCTGCGCTCGGTCGTCCGCACGATCGCCATGCCGGGCCTGGGCACGGGTGTCGGCGGCGTCGCGCCCGCGACGTGCGCCCGGCAGGTCGCCGCGGCGTGGGACGAGGTGTTCAGCCCGCTGCCCAGCCGGTGACGGGACCCGCTTCGGTTGTGCACAACCTGTGGACAGCCCGGCTGGGGCCTGTGGACAACTAGCGCGGGGCGACCCAACGCTCCAGGTCCAGTTCGTCGGTGATGGGGATGCCGTACTCGCCGACGCTGGGGATCTCCGGCTTGAGGCGGCGGGCTTCGCGCACCGCGTCGGGCCGCAGCGCGGCCAGCCGGAAGCCGCGCCGCTGGTAGAAGCGCAGGGCGTCGAGGTTGTCGTTGGTCGTGGTGAGCCGGACGCGGTTGCAGCCGAGCTGGCGGGCCCGGTGCACGGCGGCGTCGACCAGCGAGCTGCCGACACCCCTGCCCCTTCGCAACGCGTCGATGGTGACGATCTCCAGGTGGCCGTCGGCGGCGGCGTAGGTGAGCAGCCCGACCACGGTGTCCTGCTGTTCGACCAGGAACCCGGGCAGGCTCGCGGGGAAGAACACCTGGCCGTGGGCGACGGCGGTGTGCGCGCCCCACAGCTCCAGCACCAGCCTGCCGACGACGATCCGGTCGGCTTCCTCGATCGCGCGTACGAGCATTCCTGCACTGTCTTGGCGGGCGGGCGCGGTGGGTACCGGCATTCGACCTATGGTTGGTTCGTGCCGGTGCGAGTGTTGCTCGTAGACGACCACGAGGTGGTGCGCAGGGGCCTGCGCGAGTTGCTGGAGGACGAGGACGACATCTCGGTGGTGGCCGAGGCGGGCGGGGTGGGCGAGGCCGTGGTCCGGGCCGCGGCGACCCGGCCGGACGTGGCCGTGGTGGACGTGCGGCTGCCCGACGGCGGCGGGGTCGAGCTGTGCCGTCGGCTGCGCGCGTCGGCGGACGGTCCGCGGTGCCTGGTGCTGACCGCGTTCGACGACGAGGAGGCGCTGGTCGGCGCGATCATGGCGGGCGCGTCGGGCTACCTGCTCAAGCAGGTGCGCGGGCAGGACCTGGTGACCGCGGTGCGCGAGGTGGCGGCCGGCCGCTCGCTGCTGGACCCGCAGACCACCGCCCGCGTCCTGGACCGCCTGCGCCGCCCGGCCGAGGTGGACGTGCTGGACGCGTTGACCGAGCAGGAGCGGCGGGTGCTGGACCTGATCGGCGAGGGTCTGACGAACCGCCAGATCGCCGAACGGCTGTTCCTGGCGGAGAAGACGGTGAAGAACTACGTCACCGCGGTGCTGTCGAAGCTGGGCATGGAACGCCGCACCCAAGCCGCCGCCTGGGTCGCCCGCCGCTCACGCTAGGGGCACGTGCCAGGTGATCGTGGTGCCGGTGCGGGGGGAGGACGTGATCTCGCAGCCCCCGCCGGCGGCCAGGGCGCGTTCCTCCAGGTGCCGCAGACCGCGCCGGGCGACGCCGCGCGGGATGCCGCAGCCGTCGTCGGTGACCCGCAGGTCCAGCCGGTCGGCGGTGCGGCGCAGCTCGATGCCGACGTGCCGGGCGCCCGAGTGCCGCACCACGTTCGACAGCGCCTCGCGCAGCGCCGCACGGGCGTGGTCGGCCAGGTCGGTCGGCACGGACGCCACGTCGCCCTCGATGCGGACGTCCGGCTCGTGCCCGAGCAGTTCGCCCGCGGTCCGCGCCTCGGCCAGCACCGAGCCCTTCAGGTCGACGTCGCCGGGGTGGCCGGGGTCGGCGCTGCGCAGCGCCCGCACGGTGGCGCGGACCTCGGCCATGGTCCGGTCGAGCTGGTCCACGCACTCGGCCAGCCGGCGCGCCTCCCGGCCTTCGAGCTTCAGCCGCCGGTCCAGGAGGTCGAGCTGCACGCCCGTCGCGTACAGCCGCTGGATGATCACGTCGTGCAGGTCGCGCGCGATGCGCTCGCGCTCCTGGTAGACCGCGACCCGCTGGCGCGCGGTCGAGCCCTCGGCCAGCACGACGGCGAGCCCGGCCTGCGCGGCGAACGCGGTCAGCACCTCGACGGTGTCCGGGCTGAACGGCTGCGCGCCCTTGCGCCGGTACACGGCCAGCGCGCCGATCCGGCGTTCCTTCGTGCCGAACGGCGCGACCGCGAACGGCCCGTAGCCGCGCAGCGCCTTGGGCACGAACGGCGCGGTGCGGGGGTCGGTGGTGAAGTCGTCGGCGACCACGGGCACGCCGGTCCTGGCCGCCCGTGCGGCCGACGAACGGCTCGACAGCACCACGCCCACCGGGTCGTCGTCGCCGGAGGAGGCCTCGACGGTGAGCGTGCCGTCGTCGGCGGTGGCCATGGCGAGCCCGAGGTCCGCGCCGGCGAGCTCGACGGCGCTGCGCACCACGAGCGGCAGCACGGCGTCGGGGTCGTCACCGGCCAGGGCCGCCGAGGTGATCTCGGTCGACGCGGCGAGCACGCGTGCGGGGTCCACGGCGGTCAACGGTAGGCCCTGGCCCGCACCCGCCCGTCGGCGACGTCCAGCACCAGGTCGGCGCGGTCGGCTTCGCCCGGCCGGTGGGTGATGTGGATGACGGTCTTGTCCCGCAGCACGTCGTCGAGGCGCGCCAGCAGCGCGGCGGCGGTCGGCTCGTCCAGGTGGGCGGTCGGCTCGTCGAGCAGCACGAGGTCGGCGTCGTGGAGCAGGGCGCGGGCCAGCGCGACCCGTTGCGCCTCCCCGCCCGACAGCAGCGTCGGGCCGATCACCGCGTCCAGGTCGAGCCGGACGCCGGCCACGTCGAGCGCCCACCGCAGCCGGTCGTCGTCCGCCCGGGGGTCGCCCAGCCGGAGGTTCTCCCGGACGGTGGTCGTGACCAGCAGGGGTTCCTGCGGGCACCACGCCACCCGGTCGGGCCTCCACACCAGCCCTCGCTCGGGTTCGAGGAACCCCAGGAGCAGCGCGAACAGGCTCGACTTGCCCGCGCCGGACGGGCCGACGACGGCCACCTTCGCCCCGGCGGGCAGGTCGACCGACACCCGTTCCAGCACGGGGTCCGCACTGCCCGGCCACCGCGCCGTCACGCCTTCGAGCGAGACCGCGCCGCCGACCGAGCCCACTTCGACCCGGGCCGCCGACGTGACCGGTGGCTGCTCGACGATCCGGCCGTACGCCTCGCGCAGCGCCGCGCAGTGCTGGGCGGCGGCGGGCAGCGCGCTCAGCACCTCGGCCAGCGCCAGCGGAGCCAGCCCCAGGACCGGCAGCAGCAGCGGGTCGACGCCGCCGGCCAGGCCGATGCACACCGCCGACGCCAGCCCGGTGGTCAGGTGCACGATGCCGATCGCCGCGCCCGCGCCGAGCGCCTGGCGGCGGGCCAGCCGGGCGAGCGCGGCGTCCCGGCGGGCCAGCTCGGCGCGCACCCGGCCGTCCGCGCCGAACGCGATCAGGTCCGGTGCGGCGGTGAGCAGGGTCAGCACCTGCTCCGACACGTGCCGCCGACCGCGGGCGAGCACGGCCGTGGCGCGGCGTTCGGTGAGGACCGCGACGAGCGGCGCGAGCGTGCCGCCGACGGCCAGCGCCACGGCCAGCGCGAGACCGGCCACCGGTTCGATGGCGGTGAACAGCACGACCGCCGCCACCGACACCCCCACCGCGATCAACGGCGGTTGCAGCACCCGCGGGACCAGGTCGCGGACGGTGTCGACGTCGTCGACCAGGCGGGTGAGCTCGGCCCGCCCGGGTCGCAGGCTCCGCCAGAGCCGGACCCGCAACGACTCGGCGTGCCGGAACGCGGCGTCGTGCGACACCAGCCGCTCCAGGTACCGCAGCACGCCCTTGGCCAGCGCGAACGTGCGCACGCCCACCACCAGCACGGACAGCGTCAGGATCGGCGGCTGGGTCGCCGCCTTCGCGATCAGGTGCGCGGCCAGCGCGGTCAGCGCCACGCCGCTCAACGACGCCGCCGCGCCCAGCGCCGCACCGGCCAGCAGCCGGCGGGTGGGGCGCGGTGTCCGCGGCGCGGCCGGCCGGTCGTCCACGACGCGGACCGCCCGTGCGGCGGCCACGTCCCCGGCCGGCTCGCCCACCAGCCGGTGCGTGGCCAGCACGACGGCCGCGCCCTCGTCGGCGGCCCGGTGCACGGCGGCCATCACCTTCGCGGCCGTCGCCCGGTCGAGGTGCGCGGTGGGTTCGTCGAGCAGCAGCACGGTCGCGCCGTCCCGCACCCGCGTCAGCGCGCGGGCGACCGCGACCCGCTGCCGCTCCCCGGTCGACAGCTCGGTGATCGGCCGCGCCACCAGGTGGTCCGCGGCCACGGACGCCAGCACGTCGTGGTCGACCCGGCCGGTGGTGAGCTCCAGCTCGTCGGCCACGGTCCGCCCCGCGAACGCGGGCCGCTGCGGCACCCAGGCGATGGCCGACCGGTCGACGGCCACCGACCCGCCGTCCGGCTCCACGAAGCCGAGCAGCACCCCGAACAGCGTCGACTTGCCCGCGCCGCTGGGCGCGTCCAGCCGGTGCACCTCGCCCGGACGCACCCGGAACCCGACCCCGTCGGGCGCGAACCGCCCCCGCCGCCGCACCCGCAGGTCGCGGACCTCGACGCCCTCGACCGACTCCGCGCGGTGCGCGCGGGGCTGGGGCGTGGGGATCTCGGCGACCCGCCGCACCGCCTCCACACCGTCCTCCGAGGCGTGGTGCGCGGCGCCGGCGGCCCGCAGCGGCAGGTAGCACTCGGGCGCGAGGATCAGCACGACCAGGCCCGTGAGCAGCGTCATCTCCCCCGACACCAGCCGCAGGCCGATGCCCACCGCGATCAGCGCCACCGACAGCGACGCCACGACCTCCAACACCAGCGCCGACAGGAACGCCACCCGCAACGTGCCCATGGTGGCCCGCCGGTACCGCTCGCCGACCTCGCGCACGGCCGACGCCTGGGCCGCCGCCCGGCCGAACGCGGTCAGCACCGGCAGCGCCCGCACCAGCTCCGCGAGCCGCCCCGACAACCGCTCCAGCGCCGACGCGGCCGCCTCCACCCGCGCCGACGTGAACCGGCCGATCAGGATCGCGAACACCGGGATCAACGGCAGCGTCACCGCGACCAGCACCGCCGACGTGGGGTCGGTGACCAGGATCCAGCCGCCCACCGCCACCGGCACCACGGCCGTCGTCACCAGCGCGGGCAGGTACCGGGTGAAGTACGCGTCCAGCGCGTCCAGCCCCTTGGTCGCCACCACCGCCAGCGACGCCGGGCCGCGCGCCACGATCCACGACGGCCCCAGCCCGAGCGCCCGGTCGAGCACCGCCGCCCGCAGCTCCTCCTTCGCGCCCGCCGCCGCGCGCGCCGCCACCGACTCGGTCGCCCACGCCAGCCCGGCCCGCGCCACCACCGCGACCGCCAGCACCGCCAACGACCCGCCGCCCACCAACGCCGACGCCAGCGCCACGGCCTGCCAGACCAGGGCGACGGCGGTCAGCGCGGCCAGCACCGCGCACCAGGCCAACGCCCGGCGCGCCGACCGCGAGAGCGATGGCAGCGCGCCGAGCGGGCCCGTCCCCGGCTTCTTGGCGGAAGGGGCTCCGGGGAAGTTCACCGGCTCGACCCGGTGGGCACGTGGACATCCGGGATGTGCCGGGTGCCGATCCGCTTGCGGAACACCCAGTACGTCCACCCCTGGTAGACGAGCACGGCGGGCGTGCCGAACGCGGCCACCCAGGTCATCACGGTCAGCGTGTAAGGGCTCGACGCGGCGCCCGCCACGGTGAGCGACCACGCCGGGTCCAGGGTGGACGGCAGCACGTTCGGGTACAGCGCGCCGAACAACGCCGCCACGGTCGCCGCCACCGCGACGCCCATCAGCGCGAACGCCTGCCCCTCGCGCCGCAGCACGAGCCGCGCGTACGCGCCGAAGGCTGCCAGCCCCACCACGATCGAGGCGGCCCACGTCCACACCGACCCGAACCGCAGCTGCACGGTCAGCAGCAGCACCACCAACGGCAGCAGCGCGAACGGCGCGACCTTCAACGCCAGCGCGCGGGCCCGTTCCCGCACCTCGCCCTCGGTCTTCAGCGACAGGAACACCGCGCCGTGCACCAGCGCGTACCCGGCCACGGCCGCCGCGCCGAGCAGCGTCTCCCACCGGACCGACGCGAACGGCGAGCCGACCCGGTCGCCCGCGGCGTCCAGCGGCATCCCGAACACGGTCGTCGCGAGCAGCAGCCCGACCCCCAGCGGCGCCACCCACGACCCGGCGACGATCACGGCGTCCCACGTGCGCCGCCACCGCGCCGAGTCGACCTTGCCCCGGTACTCGAACGCCACGCCGCGCCCGATCAGCGCCAGCAGGAACAGCACCAGTGGCAGGTACACCGAGCTGAACAGCGACGCATACCAGTCGGGGAACGCGGCGAACGTGGCGCCGCCCGCGACCAGCAGCCACACCTCGTTGCCGTCCCACACCGGCCCGATCGTGTTGATCAGCACCCGCCGCTCGCGCTCGGACCGGCCGAGCACGGGCAGCAGCATGCCGACGCCGAAGTCGAACCCCTCCAGGAACAGGTAGCCCAGCCACAGCAGGGCGATCACGCAGAACCAGAACGTCTCCACGTCCGTCCCCCTCAGTACGCGAACGACAGGACGTCGTCGTCACGCTTCTCGGTGTCGTCACGCTTCCCGGTGTCGTCGTCCGGCGCCCGAGCCGGCAGCACGCCCGCGACTCCGGCGCGGACGTACCGCCGGATCAGGAACACCTCGACGCAGGCCAGCACCCCGTAGACCAGCGTCAAGGCGATCAGCGACGTCAACACCTCCCCCGGTGTCGACGACGACACGGCGCGGGCGGTGAACATCCACACACCGTCCACCCCGCTCGGGTTCGGCACCACCACGAACGGCTGCCGCCCCATCTCGGTGAAGATCCAGCCGAAGCTGTTGGCCAGGAACGGCGTCGCGATGCTGCCCAGCGCCAGCCACTTGAACCACCGGCCGCCCGGCGTCCGGCCGCCCCGCGTCAGCCACAGGATCAGCAGGCCCGCGCCGACCGCGAGGCCACCGAAGCCGATCATCAGCCGGAAACCCCAGTAGGTGACGGGCAGGTTGGGCACGTAGTCGATCGGCTTGCCGGACAGCTCGCCGAGCTTCGGGTCGACCGGGTAGTTGGTGCCGTACTTCTCCTGGTACATCGGCACCAGGTCCTCGATGCCCTTCACCTCGGTGGTGAAGTCGTTGTGCGCCAGGAACGACAGCAGCGCGGGCACCGTGACGCTCTTGACGTTCTCGCAGTCGGGCCGCGACACGTCGCCGATCGCGAAGACCGAGAACGCGGCGGGCTGCTCGGTGTGGCACAGCGCCTCGGCCGCGGCCATCTTCATCGGCTGCTGCTCGAACATCAGCTTGCCCTGCACGTCACCGCTGATGGCGAGGCCGGTGAACGCGGCGACGCCCACCCACGTGCCGAGCTTGACCGACGCGCGCCACACCGGCCCGTCGTCACCGCGCCGCCACAGGTGCCACGCGGCGATGCCCACCAGGAACGTCCCGGCGACCGCGAACGCGCCGAAGATCGTGTGCGGGAACGCGGCCAGCGTCGTGTTGTTGCCCAGCACCGCCCAGATCGAGGTCAGCCGCGGCCTGCCGTCGACCAGCTCCACGCCGACCGGGTGCTGCATCCACGAGTTCGCGGCCAGGATGAAGTAGGCCGACGCGATCGTGGCCAGCGAGAACGCCCACACGCACGCCAGGTGGACCTTCTTCGGCAGCCGGTCCCAGCCGAAGATCCACAGGCCGAGGAACGTCGACTCGACGAAGAACGCGACCAGGCCCTCCATCGCCAACGGCGCGCCGAACACGTCGCCGACGAACCGCGAGTAGGCGCTCCAGGTCATGCCGAACTGGAACTCCTGCACGATGCCGGTCACCACGCCCATGGCGAAGTTGATCAGCAGCAGCTTGCCCCAGAACTTGGTCATCGCCAGGTACTTGCGGTTGCCCGTGCGCACCCACGCGGTCTGCATCACCGCCACGAGGAGCGAGAGCCCGATGGTCAGCGGCACCATCAGGAAGTGGTAGACGGTGGTGATGCCGAACTGCCACCGTGCCAGGTCGAGGACGTCCACGGGTCGAACGTAGGTCGGGGAGGGGTCCCTCCCTCAGGTACGAGGGTCCCCCGGTACCCGGGACCAAGGTCCCGTCCTGGCCCCCGAACGGCCGTTGAGCAGGCCGGACGCCGACCGCTAACGTCGAGGACCCCCTGTTCTGGAGGAGATCATGAGACGAACCGCGCCCAGCCTGGCGGCGTTACTCACGGCCGCCGCGGCGGCCCTGGCCCTGACCCCGACGGCGAACGCCGTGACGAGCGTCGACGTGCAGTGCGAAAGCGGCGGCTCGAAGTACATGTGCTTCGCCTTCCATGACGCCCAAGCGCCCTCGACCATCCGCTGGTACGTCAACGGCAACTACATCCCGTTCCTGGACAACCGCACGTTCACCGGGCAGCGCGGCTGCTCGGCCGGCTCGTACGTCACCGCCCAGGCCGTGGTCTCCGACGCCACCGGCTCGGTCACCGGCACCGGCGGCGTGATCTGCAACGCCGGCCCCTGGCCGTGATGGTCGTCGTCACACCCCTCCGGCTCACCCGACGGGTTACGATGAGTCACGCCAGAGGGGAGTAGTTCCCCCGGGTCACCACGACCGGGGCGAGGAGATCGACACACTGATCCGCCGCGCGCGGATCCGGTCCCTCACCCGTTCCTCGTCGAGGAGCGGGCGAACGAGACCTCCGGCCGGGCAGCGCACCACGCCCGGTCGGGGTCGTGCTGCCTCCGTCCGGGTTCACATCGGACGTCGGAGGTACCCGTGGCACCCGAACTCATCGCCCTGGCGACGGCTTTCGCGATCGTCTTCCTGGCCGAACTGCCGGACAAGACCATGGTCGCCACCCTCGTGCTGACCACGAGGTACCGGGCGTGGCCGGTGTTCGTCGGCGTCACGGCCGCGTTCGCGATCCAGTGCGTGGTGGCCGCCACGTTCGGCGGCGTGCTCACCCTGCTGCCGGACCGGGTGGTCGCGGGCGTGGTCGCCGTGCTGTTCGGCGTGGGCGCGTTCCTGCTGCTCAAGGAAGGCTTCTCGAAGGACGGCGACGAGGCGGACGCGACCTCCGCCGGTGCCGACCGGGTGACGTTCGTGCGCGCCGCGCTGACCTCGTTCGGCGTGCTGTTCGCCGCCGAGTGGGGCGACGCCTCCCAACTGGCCACCGCCGCCCTGTCGGCCCGCTACGCCAGCCCGGTGTTCGTGGGCCTGGGCGCGTTCCTGGCCCTGACCACCGTCGCCGCCATCGCGGTCCTGGTGGGCCGCAAGATCGCCACCCGCATCCCGACGCACCTGATCCAGCGGGTGAGCGGCTTCGTCTTCGCCGCGTTCGCCGCGGTCGCGCTGTGGCAGGCGATCAGCGGCTGACCACGGATCACCGACCGGCCCTTCCCGCCCCGGTGACGTTCAGACGAGCCCGTCGAGCTTGAGCGTCACCGGGAACGGCACGGAGGTGGTGAACTCGCCGACGACGTCACCGGCGTCCTGGTACCCGAATTCGCCCGCGAGGTGGCAGGCGACCAACGAAACCGGGTGGTTGAGGTCGACGATCCAGTAGTGGGGGATGCCGGCGTCCTCGTACTCCCCGCGCTTGACCACCCGGTCCATCCTCTTCGAGCCGGGCGACACGATCTCCATGACGACCAGCACCTCGGATGCCTTCAGCATTCCGCCTTCATCGGGAACGCGATCCCGCGCGCTGCGTGGGATCACCACCATGTCGGGCCGGCGCGAGAAGCCGGGATCACCGTCGGGGACGAGTTCGAGGTCGACGTCGACGTCGACGTCCTGGATGACTTCCAAGTCGGCGGGCAATTGGTCCACGAACTGCATCGCGAGTCGCAACGACGCGTGGTTGTGGTTCGGCGAAGGACTCGGCGACATCAGGATGCGACCTTCTTGCAACTCGGTGTACCCGGACCCGGGTTCCCCGAGCTCGGCGTATTCGGCGACCGTGAACAAGTGCGGCTCGCCGGCCGAGTTCGTCATGTCCTCAGGCAGAGCGGTCACTTCGTTCTCCTTGCCTCTCACCGAGAGAGTTGCACACCGTCACTGTGCGTCAGCGCAACGCGTCAGCGACCTCCTGAGCCGCCCGCACCACCTGGGGCCCCACCACGTCACCGTCCAGCTTCTCCAAGGCCACCACGCCCACGCTGGCCCGCAACCCGGGCACGCCCCGCACCGGCGCCGCCACCCCGAACGCACCCGGCTGCAGCTCGCCCGTCGAGTGGACCCACTGCCGCCCCTCGGGCGACAGCCCGATCGCCTTGCCCGCCGCGCCCCGGTGCACGGGGTGGCGCGACCCGACCCGGTACGCCACGTGGTACGCCGTCCACGACGGCTCGACCACGGCCACCGCCTGCGCCTCGCTCCCGTCGGCCACGGTCAGGTGCGCGGTCGCGCCCACGGTCTCGGCCAACGTCCGCAGCGCGGGCTGCGCGGCCAGCCGCAACTGCGGCAGCACGTTCGACGCCAGCCGCAGCACCCCGAGCCCGAGCCGCACCTTCGACCCCTCGCGCCGCACCAGGCCGCGCGACTGCAACGGCACCAGCAGCCGGTACACGGCCGCCCGCGACGCGCCGATGGCCGACGCCAGCTCGCTGATCGACGGCGCCTCCGACTCGGCGTCGGCGACCGCCTGGAGCAGGGCCAGGCCCCGCTCCAGGGTCAGCGAGCTCTCCTTGGACGCGGGCGCCGGCAGCCGGCCGCGGGGATCGGGTCTGACCACGCTCTACCTCTCGTCGGCGGGCGCGACCGTGCCGACCACCTCGGCCAGCCCGACGACCGAACCGCCTTCACCCGGGGCCGTCGCGGTGATCCGCACCGTGTCGCCGTCCTCCAGGAACGTCCGCTCGTCGCCGTCGAGCACCACCGGCTCCTTCCCGCCCCAGCTCAGCTCCAGGAAGGAGCCGCGCTCGTCGCGGGCCGGGCCGGACACGGTGCCCGACGCGATCAGGTCGCCCGGCCGAACGGTAGCGCCGTTCGCCGACAGGTGCGCGAGTTGTTGCGCGAACGTCCACGACATCTCGCGGAACGGCGGCCGGGACACCACCACGCCGTTCCACTCGACCTGGAGGTCGATGTCCAGGCCCCACGGCCGTTCCTCGGCCAGGTACGGCAGCACGTCGTTGCCCAGCGGCGGCGGCGACACGCGGGCCACCGCGAACGCCTCCAGCGGCGTGATCCACGCCGAGATCGACGTGGCGAACGACTTGCCCAGGAACGGGCCGAGCGGCTGGTACTCCCACGCCTGCACGTCGCGCGCGGACCAGTCGTTGACCAGCGCCACGCCGAACACGTGGTCGACGGCCTGCGACGGCGTCAGCCGGGACGCGACCGGCCCGCCGCACACGAACCCGACCTCGGCCTCGATGTCCAGCCGGCCCGTCGGCCCGAACACGGGACCGGCGGACGTGCGGCGCTGCCCGTGCGGCCGCACGACCGGCGTGCCGGACACGACAACCGTCCCGGCCCGGCCGTGGTAGCCGATGGGCAGGTGCGTCCAGTTCGGCAGCAGCGCCTCGCCGTCGGGGCGGAAGATCCGGCCGACGTTCTCCGCGTGGTGGCGCGAGGAGTAGAAGTCCACGTAGTCGGCCACGGCGAACGGCAGCACGGCGTCGTCCAGCCCGACCAGCTCGGCGCCGCGCGGCGCGGAGGCGGCCGAGACGATCTCGACCAGCCGCGCCCGCAGCTCGCTCCACGCGGGCCGCCCGGCCGCCAGCAGGGCGTCGAGCGCGCCGGTGGCGATCAGCGGCTCCAGCCGCTCACCCAGGGCCAGCCCGCGCAGCAGCAGAGCCCGGTCGCCCACGCGCACCGCGACACCGCCGGGCACGACGCCGTAGGGCAGCGTCTGCGGCCCGAACGGCTCGTCGGCGGTGAACGCGGGGTCGTCGATCCAGCTCACAGCAGCCCCAGCTCCTCCAGGTCGGCGATCGGCTCGTCCAGCGAGCACGACCCGTAGGAGGCGAACACGCCGCGGACGGCGTGCGCGGCCTGGTCGGACAGCCCGGACGCCTCCTCGCCGAGCGCGACCGCGTCCGTGCTGGACAGCGCCTCCCGCACATCTCCACCGGAGAGCGAACGCGCGGTTGCCACGAGCAGGTTGAGGAACCCGTGGTGGGTGAACCCGGTGTCCTCGTCGGTGTGCCGCACGGCGTGGTGCAGGCCGGCGGTCGCCTTGAAGGCGACGCCGCCGCCGCTGACCACGGACAGGAAGTCGGCGACCTCGTCGACGCTGGGGAAGTTCTCCTTGCTCACCCCGCCGCACCGCAGCTTGGGCCAGCTGCCGTGCTCGATGACGCGGCGCACGCCGTCGAGCCACTCGGCGCCGCCCCGGCGGGGCTCGACCACCCGGATGACGTCCTCGGGCACGAACTCCGACACGCGTTCGAGCCACACCTCGTCCACGTCGGACGGTGCGGGCATCTCGACCATCCGCAGCGCGAGGAGCTCACTGCGGGACTCGACGATCGACACGGCCTTGGGCACACCTCCCAGGCCCGTGTCGATGACCAGCGACAGGGCGACCGGCTTCACCGGCTTGACCTTGATCAGCTCGGTGATCAGCTCGGCCAGCCGCGAGGCGGGGCACAGGAACAGGCCCACCGCACCGGCCCATTCCCCGGCACGTGCGTCGAGGTGGCCGCGGACCGCGTCGGGCATGGAGGCGTTGCCCGGCGGGAACAGTGCGGCGTCGTCGACAAGCCTCGCGAGCAGGGGCGGAGTGCCGCGTGGACCGGGCGCACGGAGTTCGAAGGCGCTTGACACGGCTGACACGCTAGTGGCGTACCGGTCAATGAACAAAGATGTCCGACTATCGAACGCCCGGAGTGAACCATGGCGTACTACCGCCAGGTGGGTGAGATCCCCCGAAAGCGCCACACGCAGTTCCGCACGCCGGAGGGCGGGCTGTACGCGGAAGAGCTCATGGGGGTCGAGGGTTTCTCCGCCGACTCGGCGCTGCTCTACCACCGCCACCTGCCGACCGCGATCGTCGACGCGGTCACCGTCGAGGAGACGCGCGGCGCGTTGGCGCCGAACCTCCCGCTCAAGCCCCGGCACTTCAAGACACCCGCGTTGACCTGGGAGAACCCCGAGGTGGACGCGGTCACCGGCCGGCGCACGCTGTTCGGCAACGCAGACGTGGTGATCGGGTTCGTGACCGCCACCGCACCCAGCCCGCTGTACCGCAACGCGGCCGGCGACGAGCTGCTGTACGTGCAGTCCGGCGAGGGCGTCGTGGAGACGATCTACGGCGCGTTGCCGGTCGCCGAGGGCGACTACGTGGTGCTGCCGACGTCGTGCACGTACCGCGTCGTGCCGTCCGAGCCCATGAACATCCTGGTGCTGGAGGCGACCGGGCACATCGGACCGCCGAAGCGGTACCTGTCGGCGAAGGGCCAGTTCCTGGAGCACTCGCCGTACTGCGAACGGGACGTGCGCGGGCCGGCGGAGCCGTTGCTGGTCGACGGCGAGGACGTCGAGGTGCTCGTGCGGCACCGCGCGGGCCTCACCCGGTTCACCTACGCCAACCACCCGTTCGACGTCGTCGGCTGGGACGGCTGCCTGTACCCGTGGGTGTTCAACATCCGCGACTTCGAGCCGATCACGGGCCGCGTGCACCAGCCGCCGCCGGTGCACCAGACGTTCGAGGGACCGAACTTCGTGGTGTGCTCGTTCGTGCCGCGCAAGGTCGACTACCACCCGCTGTCGATCCCCGTGCCGTACAACCACGCGAACGTGGACTCCGACGAGCTGCTGTTCTACGTCGGCGGCAACTACGAGGCGCGCAAGGGCTCCGGCATCGGCCTCGGCTCGCTGTCGCTGCACCCGTCGGGCTGCACCCACGGACCCCAGCCGGGCGCGGTCGAGGCGTCCCTGGGGATCGACTACTTCGACGAGACCGCGGTCATGGTCGACACGTTCCGGCCGCTGGACCTGGGCGAGGCCGCGCTGGCGTCGGAGGACCCGAAGTACGCCTGGTCCTGGGCACGTCGGGGTCCTGACCTGGGTTGATCGACTCTTTGTCGGTGGGTGCCTCTACCGTCTGCCGACATGGACGCACAAGCGCTTCTGGAGCAGGCCCCGGACGGCCGGGTGGCGAGCAGCGCCACCCGGCTGGCGGGGTCCTCCGGCTGGCAGGGGACGGGTCGCAGCGACACCGCCCTGTGGGGTCTGTGCAAGGGCAGCGGGAAGAACCCGTACCAGGTGTGCGTCGACCTGGGTGACCGGGCGACGAAGTGCTCGTGCCCGTCGCGGAAGTTCCCGTGCAAGCACGCGTTGGCGTTGCAGCTGCGGGACGTGCGCGAGCCGTTGCCCGTCGCGGAGGCGCCCGACTGGGTGACGGAGTGGCTGGCGCGCCGCAACCGCGCCGCCGCGCCCTCCTCCGCCTCCTCGGACGAGTCGCCGGAAGCGGTGGCGCGGCGCGCCAAGGCGAAGGAGAAGACGGCCCGGGCGCGGGAGGACGCGGTGCGGGCCGGCGTCGCGGGGCTGACCGACTGGCTGGGCGACGTGGCGGGCGCGGGGCTGGCCGGGTTGCCCGCGCGGGACGCGGCGTGGTGGCACTCGATCCAGGCGCGGATGGTCGACGCGCAGGCCAAGGGGCTGGCGTCGGCGGTGGACGAGGTGCGCGGGATCGTCGCGGCCGGTGGTCCGCGCTGGGCGCACGACGCGGCGGACCGGTTGGGCGGGCTGCACCTGTTGGCGCGGCTGTCGTCGTCACCCGGTGCCGTGGATGCCGTGGTGCGCCGCCGGTTGGGGTTCTCCGTGGCGGAGGAGGAGGTGCGCGCCGGTCCGGGCTGGTCCGACCTGTGGGCGCCGCTGCTGAAGCTGGAGTCCGACGACGGCTTGGTGCGGACCGTGCGGCAGTGGGCGTGGGGGCGCGCGCACGGGTGGGTGGTGGCGGTGCGCCACCTGGGCGGCGGCGGCCGCCCCGCGCCGCCGTTGACGCACGGGGTGCAGGTCCAGGGGGTGCTGCACCCCTATCCCGGCGTCCCGCCGCACCGGGTGGCGGTGGGCGAGCTGCTGGTGGAGCGGCAACCCGAGCCGATACCCGCGCCGGAGTCGTGGCGCGCGGCGCTGGCCGGCCTGGAGGAGCACCTGAAGGCCGACCCGTGGCAGCGCCTGCACCCGTTGGGCTGCGCGTCGGTGCGGGTCACCGAGGACTGCCGTCACGTGGTCGACCGCACGGGTCGCGGCTTGCCGGTCCGCGGCGACCTGGCCCTGGACCAAGCCCTGGCCCTGACCGGCGGCGAACCGTTCGACGCGTGGGCGCTGTGGAACGGCCGCGAACTGCGCCTGGGCGCCGTGGCCACGGCAGGCGGAGCACCGGAGGTCGTGGGATGATCACGCAGGTCAAGCACACCGTCCCATCGCTCGATCGGGTGATCATCGCCCGACAATGTACGGAAACACTGTTCCCGTACCTCGGTTGCGAACGAGGAACCGCGACCCACCAACCCCACCCACCGGTCAGCTTGACCGACCCGACCGACCCGACCGGCCACCACCGGAAGCCCACCCACCCCATCACCGCCGACCCGACCCCGGCTCTCACCCCGGCCACCGCGGACGGCCGCCGATGACCCTCCAAGCCGAATGGGACGAGGCCGTCCAAGCCGCCCTGGTGGGCGCACACCGCGCCGGCACCAGCCCGACCGCCCTGCTCGACCGCGTCGCGGCCCTGGGCGTCGCCGCCCACGGCGCGCAACTCCCACCCCCCGTCGACACCCCACCGCTGCCCAGCGCCCCCGCGTCCGACGACGTGCGCGCCCACCCGGCCGCGAGGTCCGTGCTGGTCCAGATCCTGGCCCTGGACGACCAGATGCTGCTCACGGAGTGGTGCGGCATGGCGAAGGCCGCACGCGTCGTCGCCGACCACCGCGCGCTGCCCGCGCTGCTGGGTCTGGGCACCGCCCACCCCGGCCTGCGCCCGGCCGTCTCCGCCGTCCTCGGCGCCCGCGGCCGGTGGCTGGCGGGCATCCGCCCGGCCTGGTCCTGGGCGGCGGCCGGCACGGTCACCGAGGAGGTCGACCTCGACCAGGCCCTCGACCTGCCCGGCACGTCCCGCCTCGCCGCGCTGCGCCGCGCGCGGCTCCAGGACCCGGCGAAGGCCCGCGCGTTCCTGGCCGCCCAGTTCGACGTCCAACGCCGCGCCACCGACCGCCAGGTGCTGATCAGCGCCCTGGAAGCCGGCCTCGGCCCGGACGACGAGCCGCTGCTCGAACGCGCCCTGGACGACCGCGCGATCGGCGTGCACGACGAGGCGCTGCGCCTGCTGCGCACCCTGCCCACGTCGGCCCTCGCCGCCCGCGCCGCCGAACGCCTGCACCGCGGCCTGTGGCTGACCGCGGACGGGTTCGACGTGCAGACCGACGAGTTGTGGGCCGAAACCGCGCCCGAGCCGGACGAGGCCCGTGACCTGCTGAAAGACGGTTCCGAGGCGGGGGTCGCGGGTCGGTTGCGGGGTGCGGCGGCGAGCGTGCCGCCGCAGCACTGGACCAGTCGCCTCGACACCGACGACGAGGGCGCGGCGACCGAGTTGGCGCGCGGTCCGTGGGCGAGTTCGTTGTTGCGCGGGGTGGCGCAGAACCTGAGGCTCGCCGACGACGCCCGGCCGTGGGCGGTCGCGGCGACCCGGTCGCTGACCGGCATGGAACAGCTGGAGATGCTCGGCGGCCTGCCCGCCGAGCTGGCCGCGCGCACCGTCGTCGAGGTGTCGCGGCAGTGGAACTACGACCTGCTCGACCACGCGTGCTCGCAGTTGCCGGCGCCGTGGAGCGCGCAGGCGACCGCGGACCTGCTCGACCGCTACGCCGGGATGCGCGACCCGAGGTGGCGCGCCGGCCGGCCGCCCGCGGTGCTGCTGGCCAGGGGTGACGCCGAGGTGCTCGGCGCGGGCTGGGCCCGCATCACCGAGCGCTGGCCCGAGCACACCGTCGAACTCGACGTCCTGCGCCTGCGCATGCAGCTGCGCGAGGCGTTCAACCACCGGGAGGAAAGCCAGTGACCACCGAATCCGTGCTGCGGCCCGCCGCGGAACAGCAGTACGCCGCCGAGCTCGCGGCCCTGGCGGCGGCGGACGACCGGCCCCGCCCGCCGCGGTGGCGGATGTCGCCGCAGGCGGTGGTCACCTACGTGCTCGGCGGCACGCTCGCCGACGGCACGGTGATCACGCCGAAGTACGTCGGCGACCGGCGGTTGGTGGAGGTCGCCGTCGGCACGCTGGTCACCGACCGGGCGTTGTTGCTGGTCGGCGTGCCGGGCACGGCCAAGTCGTGGCTGTCGGAGCACATCGCGGCGGCCGTCAGCGGCAACTCGACGCTGGTCGTGCAGGGCACCGCGGGCACGGGCGAGGACCAGGTCCGCTACGGCTGGAACTACGCGCGGCTGATCGCCGAGGGCCCGTCCGAGGCCGCCGTGGTGCCGAGCCCGATCATGACGGGGATGCGGGAGGGCGCGGTGGTCCGCGTCGAGGAGCTCACCCGGATGCCCGCGGAGGTGCAGGACTCGTTCATCACGATCCTGTCCGAGAAGACGTTGCCGATCCCGGAGCTGGGCGTGCAGGTGCAGGCCGTGCCGGGGTTCACCGTGATCGCGACGGCGAACGACCGGGACCGGGGCGTGAACCAGATGTCGTCGGCGCTCGCCCGACGCTTCAACACGGTAGTGCTGCCGCCGCCCGCGACCGAGGACGACGAGGTGGAGATCGTGTCGGCGCGGGCCGCCCAGCTCGGCCGGGCGTTGCAGCTGCCCGCCGAGCCGCCCGCGTTGGAGGAGGTGCGCCGGGTGGTGCGGATCTTCCGCGAACTGCGCAACGGGTCCACTGTGGACGGCCGCACGCAGTTGAAGAAGCCGAGCGGCAGCCTGTCCACGGCCGAGGCGATCTCGGTGGTGACCAGCGGGATGGCGTTGGCCGGGCACTTCGGCACCGGGTCGATGACCGCGGACGAGCTGGCGTCGGGGCTGCTCGGGGCGGTGGTGAAGGACCGCGTGTCGGACACGGCGGCGTGGCAGGAGTACCTGGAGGCGGTGGTGAAGGAGCGCGCCGAGTGGCGTGACCTGTACCGGGCGTGCCAGGACATGGTGGGCTGATGGCGCGGGAACAGCCGTTGCCCGAGCGGGTGACGCTGCTCGGGATCCGGCACCACGGCCCGGGGTCGGCGCGGATGGTCGCGGCGGCGTTGGCGGCGGTGCGGCCGGAGGTGGTGCTGATCGAGGGTCCGCCGGAGGGTGACGCCCTGCTGCCGCACGTGCCGCACCTGACGCCGCCGGTGGCGTTGCTGCTGCACGACGAGGCGGAACCGGCGCGGGCGGCGTTCTGGCCGTTCGCCGAGTTCTCGCCGGAGTGGCGGGCGATGACGTGGGCGCACGCGAACGGCGTGCCGGTGCGGTTCTTCGACTTGCCCGCGGGCGCGTCCCTGGGTGATCCGGAGCCGGAGTCCCCCGATGACGAGCCGAAGGCGGCGGTCGACCCGCTGGGCACGTTGGCCGAGGCGGCGGGGTTCGACGACCCGGAGCGCTGGTGGGAGGACGTGGTCGAGCACCACACCGACCCGCGTGACCTGGCCGAGGCGGTCGCGGAGGCGATGGGCGCGTTGCGGGAGGAGTTCGCCGATCAGGTGGACGCGCGCACGTTGCGGCGGGAGGCCGCGATGCGGCAGAACGTCCGGCAGGCGTTGAAGGACGTCGAGGGTCCGATCGCGGTGGTCGCCGGTGCGTGGCACGTGCCCGCGCTGCGCGCGCTGCCGCCCGCGTCGGTCGATGCCGCCGCGCTGAAGGGGTTGCCGCGCAGGAAGGTTTCCGGCACGTGGGTGCCGTGGAGCCACGGTCGGCTGGCGTCGTCGTCGGGTTACGGCGCGGGGGTCGCTTCGCCGGGGTGGTACGCGCACTTGTGGGAGTGCGCCGGACGTGGTGACGCCGTGCCGCGGTGGTTCGCGAAGGCGTCCGCGGTGTTGCGGGCGGAGGACTTGCCCGCGTCGACGGCGAGCGCGGTGGAGGCGGTGCGGCTGGCGGACGCGCTGGCGGCGATGCGGGGGCGGCCGTCGCCTGGGTTGTCGGAGGTGATGGAGGCGTCGCTGGCGGTGCTGTGCGGCGGTGACGCGACGCCGCTGCGGTTGGTGCACGAGCAGTTGGTCGTCGGTGAGCGGTTGGGCGAGGTCGGTGACGACGTGCCGACGTCGCCGCTGGCCGCGGACCTGGCGCGGTTGCAGCGCAGGTTGCGGATGCCGGCCGGTGCGGCGATCAAGCAGGTGCGGTTCGACCTGCGCAAGGACACCGACCGCGAGCGCTCGAAGTTGTTGCGGCGCTTGCGGGTTCTCGACGTTCCTTGGGGCACGCCGGACACGACGCGGACGTTGGGCACGTTCGCCGAGGCGTGGCAGTTGCACTGGCGGCCGGAGTTCGCGGTGGCGCTGGCCGTGGCGGCCCGGCACGGCACGACCGTCGAAGCCGCGGCGGGCACCGTGCTGATCGGCCGTGCGGCGGCGGCCACCCGCGTGGTCGACGCCGCCGAAACCCTCAGCCAGGCCGTGGGTTGCGAGATCCCGGATGCCGTCGCCGCGTCCCGCCAGGCCCTGGACCGCTGCGCCGCCGCCGCGACCGATGCGCTGGAGCTGTTGTCCGCCCTGCCGGACCTGGCCACGACCGTGCGTTACGGCTCGGTGCGCGGCACGGACCCGGAGCTGCTCCGCGTTGCGCTGCACGGGTTGCTCGCGCGCGGTGCCGTCGGCTTGCCGCTGGCGTGCCGCGGGGTGGATGAGGACACGGCGGAACGCGCCGTCCGGGCGGTCGAGGGCGCGGACGACGCGGTCCGGCTGGCCGCCGACGACGAGCACCGCGACACGTGGCAGCGTGCGCTGAGATCGCTGGTCGCGATGCCCGACGCCCACGGGCTGCCCACCGGCCGCGCGACCCGTCTGCTGTGGGAGGCGGGTGCCCTGGACTCCGACGAAGTCGCCACCCGCCTGCACCGCGCCGTCTCCCTGGCCGCCGGCGCGACCGCGTTCGTGGCGGGCTTCCTGCGCGGCTCAGCCGCCCTGCTCACCGCCGACCCGCGCCTGTTCGGCGTCGTGGACGAGTGGCTGACCGGCCTGTCGGGCCCCGACTTCGCCGCCGCCCTGCCGCTGTTGCGCCGCGCGGTGGGCGATTTCAGCCCGGCCGAGCGCCGCATGTTGGGCGACCGGGTCAAGGGCACGACGGCGGGTGGTGCGGCGGCGGCGAGCGACTGGGACGAAGAACTCGCGACCCGGCTCGTGGGCCACGTGCGCGAGTTGCTGGGAGTGGGCGCGTGACGCGCGCGGACGCGGCGCGAGCGAGGGCGAGTGCGCGAGATGGGCCGGTGCGGGCGATGCACGCGCAGCGCGGCGTGTGCCGATGTGCGGCGCGCCGGGGCGCGGGCGAGGCGATGCGTGGTCGGGGCCGGTGGGGCTGGTTCACGGGCACGGCGAACGCGGCCCGTGAGCTGGGGCAGGGCAGTCGGGTGGCGCGGCTGGGGCCGGTGGGGGCGACCGGACGTCACGGGGCGAGCCGGACGTCACGGGGGAGCCGGGTGTCACGGGGCCGAACTGGCTTCCGGTGACGGGTCGGCGGGGTCCGCGGCTCGGGCGGGCCGGAGGTCCGGCGGCCTTGTGGGCACGACGGGCGCACGGGGCGGGGTGCCGACCGGCGCCGGCCGGGAGGCCCGGGGACCGGGGACCCGGGTGGTCGCACCGAGGTGGCGGGCGGGGTTGGTGGGTGGGTCGGCGGGGGGACGGTAGGCGGGTCGGGGTGGCGGGGGTGGGGGTTCGGGGGGTGGGCAGTGGGGGGTGGTTGGCGGGGCTCCTCATGTTTTAACCGAGGGGCGGTAACAGTGTTTCCGTACATTGTCGGGCGATGATCACCCGATTGTGTGACAAGGGCCTGCGGTGGCCCGGAGGGCGGGGTTCGCGTGACGCAGGATATCGCGGTTGAGCGGCAGCGGCGGTGGCGGTTGTTGCTCGGCGGGGCTGCCGGGGAGCTCGGGGCTCTGGGGGAGGACGACCAGCGGCGCGATGCGGCGTTGACCGGGCTTTACGGTGGCGGGGAGCCGGTGGACGCGGGCGGGAAGCGGAGTGCCGGGTTGGGCGGGTCGTCGCCCGTGCTGCACCGGTGGCTCGGGGACGTCCGCACGTACTTCCCCAGTTCGGTCGTCCAGGTGATGCAGAAGGACGCGGTGGAACGGCTGGGATTGCGGCAGTTGTTGTTGGAACCCGAGTTGCTTTCGAGCGTGGAGCCGGACGTGAGCCTGGTCGGCACCCTGGTCTCCCTGTCCCGCGCCATTCCCGAACGCACCCGGGAAACGGCGCGGGCGGTGGTGCGGAAGGTGGTCGAGGACATCGAGCGCAAGCTCGCCGACCGCCTCCTGGCCGCCGTGCACGGGGCGATCGACCGGTCACGGCGCACCAGCCGCCCGCGGCTGTCCGATGTGGACTGGAACCGCACGATCCGCAAGAACCTGCGCCACTACCAGCCCGACCAGGGCACGGTGATCGTGCAGGACCTGGTCGGCAACAGCCGGCGCAGCCGCCAGGCCTCGCTCCGCGACGTCATCCTGCTGGTCGACCAGTCCGGTTCGATGGCCGAGTCCGTCGTGTACTCCGCCGTCCTGGGTGCCTCGCTGGCGTCGCTGAAGGCCGTCGACACGAAGCTGGTCGTCTTCGACACCGAGGTGGTCGACCTGACCGAGGAGCTGAAGGACCCGGTCGACCTGCTGTTCTCCACGCAGCTCGGCGGCGGCACGGACATCAACCGCGCGGTCGCGTACGGGCAGTCGTTGGTGCGCCGGCCGACGGACACGGTGATGGTGCTGATCAGCGACCTGTACGAGGGTGGGGTGGCGCGGGAGTTGCAGCGGCGGGTGCGGGAGCTGGTGCAGAGCGGCGTCACGGTGGTGGTGCTGTTGGCGTTGTCCGACAGCGGCACGCCCGCCTACGACCACGAGCTGGCGGCGAAGCTGTCGGAGTTGGGCGCGCCCGCGTTCGCCTGCACGCCGGACCGGTTCCCGGACCTGCTGGCGACGGCGTTGCGCCGCGAGGACGTGGCGGCGTGGGCGGAGCAGAGCGGTATCCCGGTGGGCCGGTAGGTCAGCGGATGACGACCCGGCCGAGGGTCATGAACGGGGCGCCGCGGGTCAGCACGACGGTCCGGCCGCGCGGGTCGGGCCCGGCGAGCCACACGCGGCCGCCGCGGCGGATGTTCTCGCGGACGCGTTCGGGGATCTCGGCCAGGCGCAGGAACGTGCGGTCGGAGCCCGCGGTCTCGAGGTACGTCTGCCGGCCCACGCGGGTGCGCCCCGGGACGAAGTGCACCGCCACGGCGTGGCGCGGGTAGGTGTCGAGGAGGCGGCGCAGCGAGCGCCGGGAGAAGAAGTGCCGCAGGCCGGGCACGGCGAACTCGACGCACAGGGGCGTGAGCAGGAACACCCAGCGGGAGCCGATCCACTCCGAGACGACCCACAGCGTCAGCAAGGCGAACAAGCCCAGCCCGACGAACCCGACGGCGCGTCGATCCGCGCTGGTCAGGCACTTGTCCACCCAAGCCTCGCCCACCACTGCTCCCAGCAAACCAGAAGTCCCCTCCGGGGGTAGCCGATTAGCCGATCAACAAACTCAGCGGCGCACGACCTTCGCGGGGAACAGCTTCGGGACGCCGCGGAACGTGACCACGGTGTTCCCGGCGCGGTCGGGTGCGACGACCCAGGCGCGGCGGTGCCGGTTGATCCGGCCGCGGGTGACGGGTCCGGCGTTGACGTCGAGGACGAGCGGGCGGGTGCCGTGGACGACGAGCAGGCCGCCGCGCCAGTGGACGCGGACGTGGACCCAGGCGTGGTCGCCCAGGACGGCGGTGGAGGGTTGGCGTCGGGTCAGGCCGAACCCGAGGACGAGGACGGAGAACAGCAGCAGGACGAGCGGCAGGGCGGACGACACGGCGAACACGAAGATCAACGCGAGTTGCAGGACGAACGCGAGCGCGCCGACGAGGACCCAGCCGAGGGCCCGTCGGCCGGCGATCTCGATGCAGTACCGGGTCCACCGGTCGTCGAGGGCGGCGCCGCGGCTGGTCGGCGCGTTCGGCACGGTCACGGGCCACCACCTCCGCGAGGCGAGCCGGAGATCGAGCCAAGGTTACGACGGGTGCGCCCGCCGCCGAATCGGCCAACCGGACCCGTCGTCGGCGGTAAGCCGGTCGTGGGACTACCGTCATCACGGCGAATCAAGTTAGGCTCGCCTAAGTTGGGAGGTGGGCGGGTGAACGAGACACGGCGACCGCCGACGCCGCACCCGGCGGAGCGGGCCCGCACGATCGCCGCCCGGGGTGGGCGCGCGGCCCTGTTGCCGTCGGACGGCGCGGAGACCCGGATCACGCCGGTGCTGCACCACGTGCACCCGGACGGCGAGGCGACGATCGTGCTGCCGGACGAGCACCCGCTGGTCGAGGCGGCGCGCCGGTCCGAGCTGACGGCGATGCTGGAGGTGGCCGACCAGGCGCCGGTGGCGTTGCGGGAGCCGGTGCGCGGCCTGCTGTGGATCACGGGGTGGTTGCGCACGCTCTCCGCCGAGCAGGCGCGGGTGGCGAGCGTCCTGGTGGCCGAGGCACGGCCGGACCCGCGGTTGCTGGACGTGGGGCACGGCGCGTCGGTGTTGCGGTTGTCGCCCGCGTCGCTGGTGGTGGCGGACGCGGAGGGCACGACGTCGTTGCGGCCGGAGTTGTTCGCACAGGCGGAGCCGGACCCGTTCGCGGCGCACGAGGACCACTGGCTGCGTCACCTGGAGCTGTCGCACCGGGACGTGGTGGGTCTGCTCGCGCAGCACCTCCCGGCGGACTTGAAGGGCGGTCACGTCCGCCCGCTGGGCCTGGACCGGTTCGGGTTGCGGCTGCGGGTGGAGATGGCCGACGAGGACCACGACGTGCGGATCGCGTTCTCCCGGCCGGTCGGCACGGCGCAGGAGCTGGCCGCCGAGCTGCGCCGGTTGATGGGGTGTCCGTTCCTGGCGCAACGGCGCTGACGGCGGCGCGGTTAGCGTAGGGGGGTGATGGAGGACCTCGACGCCCGGACGCGCCGCGGCTACCGGCTCGAACTGCTGCTCGTCTTCGCCGTGACGCTCGGGTTGTCCGGGGCGCGCAGCCTGGTGCGGTTGCTGGACAGCCTGCTGGACCCGGTGCCGCTGAACGAGCAGAAGGTCGCGATCAACGTCCCGCGGGCGCGGTTCGACCTGCTGGACCTGGTCGCTCAGCTGTTGGGCGTCGCGCAGTTGGCGGCGTGGGGCGGGTTGGGCCTGTACCTGCTGTGGCAGGGCGGGATCAAGCTGGGGGCGCTGGGCCTGGACCGGACGCGGATCGGGCCGGACGCGCTGGGCAGCCTGGGGTTGGCGGCGGTGATCGGCATCCCGGGGCTGGTCTTCTACCTGGTCGCGTGGAACCTGGGGTTGAACCTGGCGGTGCTGCCGTCCACGTTGGACTCGTCGTGGTGGCGCGCCGCGGTGCTGGTGCTGTCCGCGATCGGGAACGCGTGGGCGGAGGAGGTGCTGGTCGTCGGGTACTTCATCACCCGGCTGCGGCAGTTGGGGTGGCGGGAGAACACGGCGTTGCTGGCCAGCGCGGTGCTGCGCGGCTCGTACCACCTGTACCAGGGGTTCGGCGGGTTCGTCGGCAACGTGGTGATGGGGTTGGTGTTCGGCAAGGTGTGGCAGCGCACGAACCGGTTGTGGGTGTTGGTGGTGGCGCACGCGCTGCTCGACGTGGTCGCGTTCGTCGGCTACACGCTGCTGCGCGGTCACGTGTCCTGGTTGCCCTGAGTCCTCCGCGGGGAGTACGTGGCGGTCAGTCGTGAGGTGGACGCGGGTCGCACGCTCGGCGCGACAGCATCGGGTGATCCGATGAAGGGGGACCCTGATGAGGCGCACCACAGCGTTAGCGGTCGCGGCGGTCGTGGCCGTCGGTGTGGCGGCACCGGCCGCCGCGACGACGGGCGTGGCGATCTCCATGCCCGGGCTGAGCGGGCACCACGCGGTCGGCACGGTCGAGCTGCACCTGGTCGACCGGCGGCCGGACCCGTGGCGGCCCGACGTCGAGCGCGAGGTGATGGTCACCGTCACCTACCCGGCGCACCGCTCGAACGGCGCACGCGCGCCGTGGATGACCCCGGGGGTGGCGGCGGTCGTCGAGGCGGAGGCGGCGAAGCCGGAGGTGCTCGGCGCGCCGTCCGGCTCGGTCGCCTGGGCCGCGACCCGGCGGCACGCCCGCACCGGCGCACCCGTGCTCGGCCGGTGGCCGGTCGTGCTGTTCTCACCCGGTTTCGGGTCGGCGCGGGAGTTGAACGCGGGTCTCGACGACGACCTGGCGAGCCGCGGGTACGTGGTCGTGTCGATGTCGCACACGCACGAGTCGATGGCGGTGGAGTTCCCGGACGGCCGGGTCGTGCCGCCCGCGGTCGACCCGTCCGACCCGACCCAGCTCACGACCGCGCTGGACGCGCGGGTGGGTGACACGCGGTTCGTGCTCGACCAGTTGGAGCGGATCGCCCGGGGGGAGAACCCGGACGCGCGGCGGGACCCGTTGCCGCGCGGGCTGGGCCGTGCGCTGGACCTGTCGCGGGTGGGCATGTTCGGCCACTCGTACGGCGGGTTCACCGCGGGCGAGACGATGGTCCGCGACCGGCGGATCGACGCGGGGATCAACGTGGACGGGGCCATGGCGCACGGCTCCGGTCCGGGTGAGGTCGTGACGCGCGGTCTGGACCGGCCGTTCATGCTGGTCGGCGCGGACTTCGTGGACCCGGTGACGGGCGAGCGGGTCGAGCACTCGCACCGCACGCCCGAGTTCGACCCGACGTGGGCGCGGTTCTGGCCCAACCAGCGCGGGTGGAAGCGGGACCTGCACTTCGACCGGGCCACCCACTACGGCTTCACCGACCTCCAGTTCGCCGTGCCGCAGCTCGGTGGTGTGGTGACACCCGGGAAGCAGCGTGAGGTGGTGGGCGAGATCGACGCGGCCCGGTCGCTGGCGGCGCAGCACGACTACTTCGCCGGGTTCTTCGACCTGCACCTCAAGGGGCGGGACACCGGGTTGTTCCGGGGCAGCTCGCCTCGGCACCCGGACGTCCGGTTCATCGGCTGAGCCGAGGTCCCGGCCCGATCAGCCGACCAGCAGGAAGCGGGACGTGGTGCGGGCGGCGGCGACGACGACGGTGCGGGCGGTGCCGGCCGAGTCGAGCAGGGTCGGGTCGAGGTCGGTGACGGGCACGGCGGCGTTCTCGGCGATCCGCCGGGCCGGTTCGGCGAGGGCGGCGGCGAAGGCCTGCCAGCCGGCGATCTCCTCCGGGGTGCCCGTGGCATCCTCGGCCAGGAGCGCGCCGAGCTCGGACAGGCCCACGCCGCCGCCCCGGATCACGCCCTCGGCGGCGGCGCCGCGGACGGCGCGCACGGCCCGTTCCACGATCGGCGCGGTCGAGGCGGGCGCGCGGATCACGGCTGCCGAGGGACCGGTCGCGGACCGGTCGCCGTGGACCAGGGTTTCGCGGGACGTGACCACGACCTTCCTCGCCCGGCCGAGCGAGCGCTCGTCCGCCGTGGGCAGGAAGTCCGCGTCCAGGACGGTGCCGCCGACCACGTCCCGGAGCTCGGTCAACCGCTCCTGGTCGGCCACCACCGCCGCGATCGGGGTGGCCGACCTCGTCAACGCCGTGAGCGCGTCGTGCGGCAACGCCTCGCACACCACGAACAAGGGCCCGCCCGCCTGCTCGACCATCCGGTCGACGGCCCTGGTCAGCGGCCCGCTGACCAGCAGCACGCGGGCGTCCGCCAGCACCGCCTCGTCCCGGGCCGCGTCGGTCACGAACAGGGCCGAGGCGTACCCGCTGTCGAACCGCAACCCGCGGCCGACCTCGTGCTCCAGCAGGCGGCCCCGGCCCTCCTCCACCAGCACGGCCCCACCCGGACCGGTCACCGCGACCACCTCGCCGAGCAGCGCGCCGATCTCGGCGTCACCGGACGCCGCCGTGGCCAGCGCCGACACCTGCTCGGCCGCCAGCGGCGGAGCCACCCTCGCCAGCAGCTCGGTCGCACGGGCAGCGGCGGCCGTGACGCCGCGCATCAGCCGCACCGGGTTGTGGCCGTCACGCATCGCGTCGATCAGCCCGCCGATCGCCCCGCGCGCCACCGCCACCGCCGACGCCGCGCCGTCACCGGCCTCCCGCCGCACCTGGACCACCAGGTCGCGCACGTACTCCGCGCCGAGCGAGTCGCGCGGGTCGTCCGGCCGGAACGCGGCCGCGATGGCCGCCGCGTCGGCCAGCTCCACCGGCCGCCGGTCCACGAACACCACGGCGCGGCGGCCCATCGGACCCAACGTCCGGCACACCGGCTCGGCCGCGGCCCGGAAGCCGCGCGCCACCAGCCACTGCCCGGACGTGTACGACGCCTTGCCCCGCGGCCGGCGGTCCGACGCGCCACCGGCCCGCGCGATCCGCAGCGGCTGCGACGAGCCGTGCGCGAAGTACTGCGGTGTCTGGTCGGGCCGTCGCGCCCGCACCTCGCCCCGCGTGTACTTGAACAGTTCGTCCACGTCGATCCAGCCGTCGCCGTCGAGGTCGGCGGCACCGCCGGCCAATCCCTCGATCAGCACGTCGGTGAACAGCGACGCGACCGGCGCGTCCAGCGACAGCGAGTCCTGCTCGAACGCGTACTCGTAGGCGTTGGACGCGGTCATCACCACGTAGCCCTCGCCGACGTCGTCCAGCACCGCCGTCCCGGCCGCCTTGAAGCCCTCGACGAACGCGCCGCTGAAGCAGCAGTCCAGCAGCAGGACCCGCCCGGCCGCCCGGCAGTCCTCCAGCTGCTCGTTGAGGAACGACCGGGGGATCGCGGTGCCCGCGGGCCGGTCCTGCACGGTGTTCGACGCGGCGAAGTACAGCCGCCGCGCGGCCGTGGTCAGGCCGTGGCACGAGAAGTACAGCAGGACCAGGTCGTCGGCCTCGCGCGGCGCGAGCAGGTCCTCGACGGCGCGGCGGATCTCGTGATCGGTCCGGTCCCGCAGCACCTCGACCGAGGTGAAGCCGCCGACATCGGGGTCCTCCAGCACGGCGGCGAGCCGGCCCACCTCCTGGTCGGGCGCGCGCAGCCCGCTCAGCCGGACGTCCTCGTACTGGCCGGTCGCGACCAGGAGGGCGTACCGACCCACCTCACCCCTCGCTCTCGTGCTCGCGCAGCCACGCCTCCAGCAGTGCCTTCTGCGAGCGGGCGTCCACGCCCTCGACGGTGATCTCGTCGTCGCCTTCCTTGATCGTCACCTTGCGGGCGCTGCCGCGCTGCACGAACGACGTGACGACGGACGCGACGGCGGCGGCCACCGCGGCGGGCAGCGCGCCGTTGAGCACGAGCTCGGCCACGGTCGCCCCGGCGCCGCTCTTCGCGCCCTCCGGCGCCTCGGCCGGCGCGGGCCGCGCGTCGACCCTCGCGCCCCTGATCAGCTCCTGCGACAACTGGCTCGTCGCCGAGGCGGCCCGGCCCGGCGCGTCGACGAACAAGCGGAACTCCGCCACTGGTCCTCCCCCGGTCAGAACACGATCATCCCGCAACCGCGCCGTCGGACCGCCAGTCCACGCGACAAAGCAACGATCATTAAGCAGAAAGGGCTCAAGGCGCAACGAATCGCCGATACAAGCCCGACATACGATCGAGTTACGCCGGAATGGGCCACTCAAAGCTGCTGATCCGACCGACCACGGGTTACCCTCGTTGGCGTGACTGCGCACATCGCCCAGACCGCGTCCACCGACGGCGAGCCGGCAGCGGCGCCCCGCGTCGACAGCGAAGTCGGCCCCCTGCGCACGGTGCTGCTGCACCGTCCCGGCGCCGAGCTCAAGCGGCTCACCCCCCGCAACAACGACCAGCTCCTCTTCGACGGCGTGCCGTGGGTCGACCGGGCCCAGGAGGAGCACGACGCGTTCGCCGAGCTGCTGCGCGGACGCGGCGTCGAGGTGCTGCTGCTGGCGGACCTGCTGGTCGACGCGCTGCACGACGACCGGGCCCGGATCGCGGGCATCCACAGCGCGGTCAACGAGCGGCGGCTCGGCATCGACCTGGCGGACGCGCTGCGCTCGCACCTGGCCTCGATCGGCCCGGACCAGCTCGCCACCGCGCTGATGACCGGCATGACGTTCGAGGAGCTGCCCGCGGCCGAGGGCGCGTCACTGGTGCGCAAGATGCACCACCCGATCGACTTCGCCGTCGACCCGCTGCCGAACCTGCTGTTCACCCGCGACTCGTCGGTGTGGGTCGGCGACCGGGTCGCGATCACGTCGCTGGCGCTGCCCGCGCGCGACCGGGAGACCGCGCTGACCGACCTGATCTACGCCTACCACCCGCGGTTCCGCCGGACCGGCCGCGCCTACGGGGCGCACTCCGCGCCGGTCGAGGGCGGTGACGTGCTGCTGCTCGCGCCGGGCGTGCTGGCGATCGGCGTCGGCGAGCGGACCACGCCGGCGGGCGCGGAGTCGTTCGCCCGGTCCGCGCTGGCCGACGGCCTCGCGCACACCGTGCTGGCCGTGCCGATCACTCAAGAGCGGGCGACCATGCACCTGGACACGGTGTGCACGATGGTCGACCGGGACGCCGTGGTGATGTACCCGGCGGTGCGGGACAACCTGTTCGCCTACCCCGTGCGGTCCGACGGCGCGGGCGGTGTCGTGGTCGACGACCGGCGGCCGTTCCTGGAGGCGGCGGCCGAGGCGATGGGCATCGAGAAGCTGCGCGTGATCGACACGGGACTCGACCCGGTGACCGCGGAACGCGAGCAGTGGGACGACGGCAACAACACGCTGGCCGTCGGACCGGGCCTGGTCGTGGCCTACGAGCGGAACGTGGAGACCAACGCGCGGCTGGAGGACGCGGGCGTCGAGGTGATCCGGATCAGCGGCTCCGAGCTGGGCTCCGGCCGCGGCGGACCGCGCTGCATGTCGTGCCCGATCGACCGCGCACCCCTTGTCTGAGGACATCCCGGAAAGGTTTGCCTAAGCTTTCTTCGGGCACCCTTTCCTTACCCTCGTAAGCCTTACCTGAAATGCTTTAAACCCCACTTCCGGGTATTCTTCGAGTATGGCTGTCAACCTGAAGAAGATTGCTTCCGCGCGTTCCTCGAAGTTCCACGGCCTGCTGCAGGAGCAGGTGCGCAACGAGTTCACGGCCTCGCAGCAGTACGTGGCCATCGCGGTCTGGTTCGACGCCAACGACCTGCCGCGCCTCGCGTCGCACTTCTACAAGCAGGCGCTGGAAGAGCGCAACCACGCGATGATGATCGTGCAGTACCTGATGGACAACGGACTGCCGGTGGCCATTCCCGGTGTGGACGACGTGCGCAACGACTTCACCGCGCCGCGCGAGCCGGTCGCGCTCGCGCTGGAGCAGGAGAAGACGGTCACCGAGCAGATCGTGGCGCTGGCCAAGACGGCCCGCGACGAGGGCGACTACATCGGCGAGCAGTTCCTCCAGTGGTTCCTCAAGGAGCAGGTGGAGGAGGTCGCGTCGATGAGCACGCTGCTCACCGTGATCGACCGCGCCGACGGCAACCTGTTCCACGTGGAGAACTTCCTGACCCGCGAGTCCGTGGGCGAGGAAGCCGACGGCGGCGCGCCCCGGGCCGCGGGCGGCGCCCTGTAAGCAGCCACCGACGACAGCGGACGACGCCCGTCACCTCCCCGGTGGCGGGCGTCGTCGCGTGCTCAGGTCAGGCAGCCCCGATCGGCCCGGACCAGACCGATGCCGGTCAGCGTGTCGCCCGCGTTCTCGAAGAAGAACTTGTAGCCGGTCTCGGCGTCCAGCGGCCGGATGAAGCCGTGCGGGTACTGCTCCACGCCTGGGTACACCTCGTGCATGCGCGCCCGCGAGTCGCCGATGCGCAGACCCTCCGGCGTGCGGGCGGCGCCGTCGACCCGGATCTCCACCGCCACGCCGTCCTGGAGGCCGACCCAGCCGTCCGCGGCCGTCAACTCCCGGATCACGCAGGCGAACTCCGGCGTGGTGACGTCGGCGCCGATCTCGCCGGTCGCCTCCAGCTCGGCCGACGTCATGCCCAGCCGCACCGCGCCGACGCCGCGCGGGCCGAGCACGGCCGTACCGCCCGCCTCCGACGTCACGCCGACGTCCGCCGTCGGCGCGCCGGACTCCGGGGCGGACGCGTCGCAGGCGGTGAGCAGCAGGACCGCCGCCAGCACGACCAGCTTCATCGGTCCATCCTCCCGCCCCGGGACGCGCGGTTCACCTCGTCCACCCACACCCTGGAGCCCCGCGGGCACGGCACGCCACCCGGGTGGACCTCGACCACCGTCGGAGAGGGCGCGTTCGAGGAGGGCGCCGGTCGCCTCAGCCCCGGGTCACAGGACGGGCAACGGCCGGAACGCGCCGTCGGCGTCCGGGGTGAACTCGTGCACGGCCACCACCGCGTCGGCCGGGACCGGCCCGTAGACGTGCGGGAACCACGGACCGTCCTCGGTCTCGCCCGGCTCCCACAGCACGGGCAGGCCACCGGGGTCGATCACCAGCAGCACGAGGTCGTGCCGGTTCGGGTACAGGCGGTTGGCGGGCAGGTGCACCGTGCCCGGGTCCGAGCAGTGCACGAAGCCGTCGGGGTCGAGCGGGATCGCACCGTCCTCGCGGGCCCGCCGCCAGTCCGCCTTCGAACTGATCCGCAGGATCACTCCGCCTCCTCACCTGTCCACAGGAACTGTGGACAAAGCTGGGGATACCTGTGGACAGGTTCAGCGCAGGGTGATCTGCCTGCCGCGCAGACCGTCGCGCGCCCGCCGTTCCTGCTCGGTGAGCGGTTCGGCGTCCACGCTGGTCAGAGCCTCCTGCAAACGCTTGCCCAACGCCTCGGCGCCCGGTGCCCACTCGCTGGAGTGCAGCTCGCGGTCGAGGTCCCACACGGGCACGAGCAGGCCGTGCGCGCGGAACGACCCGGCGTACCGGGAACCCTCGCCGAGGTCCAGTTCGCCACGCACGGACAGCCGGGCGAGCGCCGCGAGCAGCGTCTCCTCCGGCTCGGGGCGGACCCAGCGCAGGTGCGCCTTGTCGCCCGCGTCGACCCAGTAGGCGGCCTGCACGCCGGGCGCGTCGAGGCGCTCGGTGGGCAGGATCGCGGCGTTGGCGCGCTCCAGGGACAGGGCGACCTCGCCGGCGGGCTCGTTGTCCGGCGGCAGCCACCACGCGAAGTCGGCGTGCAGCTCGGGGCTCAGCGTGGCCTCCGGGTCGAGCAGGTCCTGGAGCCGGCCGGGGTTCGAGCCGTCGTCCGGGCCGACGACCGCGAGGGCGTCACCGGTCTTCGCGGCCCGCGCCCACTGGACGGCACGGGCCAGGTCGCGGCTCAGGTCGCCGGACCGGGTCTGCACCTGGAGGCCGACGAACGCGGTGCCGTCCGCGCGGACCAGGCCCGCCGCCGCCATCGGCAGCACGGTGGCCAGCACGATCTCGCGGCCGGAGTCGTCCTTCAGCGGCAGCTTCACCGTCGCCGAGGGCACGAACTCGCGCAGCGCGATCAGCTCCGCCTCGGCGGCCAGGCCCTGGAACGGGCGCGAGACGATGACGTCCGCCGCGCCACCGGCCGAGCCGTGGCACGCCTTGTAGCGCTTACCGGAGCCGCACGGGCACGGCTGCCGCGGGTTGACGCCGTCCGCCGGCTTGTCCTTCACGGCTGTCCGCTTCGCCACCGCGCGCCTCCTCGGTCTCAGGGCTGGTCGGGCGTCAAGTTATCCGCAAGCAGCTCGCGCGTCTCCTCCGGGTTGTTGGTCGCGAGGAACCGGACACCGCGTTCGCGGCACAACGCGACGTCCGCCGGATCGTCGACCGTCCACACGTAGGCGTCCCGCCCCCTGCCCGGGTGACGCCTGAGCAGGTGAACGCCCGGCCCGGCGAAGTCCGCGAAGTGCGGTTTCACCTTCGGCCACAGCCGGTCGTAGAGCAGGAGGGTCGGCACCTCGGGCTTGAGCGCCTTGAACCGGTGCACCGCGAAGACCGAGAACGACATCATCACCACGTCGAGCTTGTGGCGGCCCAGCCGCTCGGCGAGCCTGCGCTCGACCCGGCCGCCGTGCCGCACGGGGTGCTTGGTCTCGACGAACACCCGCTTGCCGTGGTCGGCGGCCAGCGCGAGCAGCGCGTCCAGGGTCAGCACCTCGGCCGGTTCGCCGCCGTGCCAACTGCCGAAGTCGTGGCGGCGCAGCTCCTCCAAGGTCATCGCGCCGACGAGCCCCGTGCCGCTGCTGGTGCGGTCGATCGTGCGGTCGTGCACGCAGACGAGGTGCTCGTCCTTGGTGAGCCGGACGTCGCACTCCAGCCCGTCCGCGCCCTGCGCCAGGGCCAGCTCGTAGGCGGCGAGCGTGTGCTCGGGTCGTCTGGTGGACGCACCGCGGTGGGCGACGACTTCAGGTGACACGACAGGGATGCTCCTGGCGGAGTACGTACGAGGTCAACTCGACTACTCCATGTCACAGCTCGCTGAATGTTTGCCACAACAACCACACTCCGATGGACGCGAGTGGTGCTCAAGACCTACCGTCCGTGACCGTGGCACCCTTCGACCAGCACGATCCCGCTTTCATCGCGGATCCGTACCCCGCGTTCGCCGAGATGCGCGCTCAGGGCGGGGTGCACTGGCACGAGGACATGGGCGTCGCGGTCGCGGTGTCGCACGCGGCCGCGTCCGCCGTGCTCCGGCACCGGTCGCTCGGCCGGATCTGGACCGACGCGAAGCCGGTCGAGCGGTTCACGTCGTTCAACCTGCTGCACCGCAACTCGCTGCTGGAGAACGAGCCGCCCACGCACGGCAGGCTGCGCCGGCTGGTGGCCGCCGCGTTCGGCCGCGGTCACGTGGAGCGGCTGCGGCCGTGGATCGCCGAGCTGGCCGACCGGCTGGTGGACGAGCTGGCGGCCAAGGTCTCGTCGGAGGGTCAGGCCGACCTGCTGTCGCACGTGGCCGCGCCGCTGCCGGTCGAGGTGATCGCCGAACTGCTGGGCGTGCCCGCCGGGGACCGCGCGCTGCTCCAGCCGTGGTCGAACGCCATCGTGAAGATGTACGAGTACGACCTGGCCGACGACAAGCAGGCGGCGGCCGAGCACGCGGCCACCGAGTTCGTCGCCTACCTGCGGGACCTGGTCGCGCTGCGGCGGCGCTCACCCGGTGACGACCTGGTGTCCGACCTGGTGGCCGTCACCGACACCGACGGGGCCAGGCTGACCGAGGACGAACTGGTCGCGACCGCCGTGCTGCTGCTCATGGCCGGCCACGAGGCCACGGTCAACGTCATCGGCAACGGCGTCCAAGCGCTCATGAACCACCCGCACGAGTGGCGCCGCCTGGTGGACGACCCCGCCCTGCTGCCGACCGCGGTGGAGGAGCTGATCCGCTACGACTCGCCGCTGCAACTGTTCGAACGCACCGCCACCGAGCCCGTCACCATCGCCGGGCACCGCGTCGAACCGGGCCAGAAGATCGCCGCCCTGCTCGGCGCGGCCGCTCGCGACCCGGAGGTCTTCACCGACCCGGACCGGTTCGACATCACCCGCGACCCCAACCCCCACCTGGGCTTCGGCATGGGCATCCACTACTGCCTGGGCGCGCCCCTGGCCCGCATCGAGGTCCAGGCCGCCCTGTCCTCCCTGGCCCGCAAGCTCCCGACCGCCACCCTGGCCGCGCAACCCCGCCGCCGCGCCGAGTTCGTCATCCGCGGCCTGCACGACCTGCCGCTGACGGCGGGGTGACACCGAACTCCGCCTTCCGTCGCGATCGTTCGAGCAGCACGTTGATCTCGTCCAGGACGGTGGTGCTGCGCACCCAACCCCGTTGCTCGGACCAGGCAGCCTCCGGCTGACCGGGGTGGAGCAGGGCCCGCACCTCGCCCGGCTTCCCCATGGCGGCGGCCAGCTCGTCGAGCGCGTCACCGAGTTCACCGTCGACCGCGCCTTCGGACCGACCGATGACGGCGAGCAGCCGGAGCACCGAAGCCTCGCTCCGCACACCGGTCAGGAAGCGCACCAGCCCGGCCCTCGTCACCGGCTCGCTCTCGGCGGAGCGCAGGTACCTTCGCACCGTGACGGACTCGACCCGCCCCCGCACGAATCCAGCGGTGAACATCACCACCGCTCCCAGCAGGGACGTCAACACGAGCCCTCCCACGACGATCAAGAACGTGTCTCGGGAGACGAGCGCGATGGCACCCAGGCCCGCGACCGACGCACATCCCGCGAGCACCGGTCGCACGCTGCCGAGCAGCCCTCTCCAGGCGACCCCGGCCAGCCTCCTGGCTTCGGACCACACGTTCCCGCCGACGTGCAGCCCGGTCAGCAGGACCGCGACCAACAGCACGTTGGCCGCGGCCGCCAGGCTCAGGGCGGCGTCCAGCAGGGAGCCGGCGAACACCGCACCGACCAGGAAGCCACCCAGGATCGTGAGGTAGAGGCTCATCCCGACCACTCGCAACACCGCCGTGAAGTTCGAGTCGTCCCGCGGCGCGATCAGCCAGTGCAGGTAGCGGAGCCTGCTCGCGCGAACCGACGCGGAGGCGAGCGACAGCCGCAACGCGTAGAACACCATCAGGCCCACGGCGAGGCTGCTGGACAGGTCCAGGACGGACGGGTGACCCCCGCGGCGGGTCAGCAACACCAGGTTCAGCACCAACGTGACCACGTGGAGGAATGGCGCGAGCAGCAGGGACCGGAAGTACCGCACGACCCCGGCGGAGTCCGGCAGGCGGCTCACCTGGCTCAGCACCGACCGGCGGTTGCGCCACAGGACCCCGCCGACGCTGAGGTCCAGCAGCGTCTGCCGGATGCCCGCGGTCACCTCGCCCGCGACGTCCGGCACCTTGCGCACCTGCTTGTACGCCTCTTGCCGGAGCCACTCGCTCGGGCTCTTGAACGCCTCCCGGAGCAACTCCACCACCGTGTCGCGATCCGCTGCGGCGACCACCTCCAACGCCCACTTCCGGTCGTAGCGCTGCCCGTCCCGCCAGGCCCGCCGCAGGATCCGCCCCGCCCGCTCGGCGACGTCCGGACCCGGCCTGTTCCCGCCTTCGGCCAGCAGGTGCAGCACGTAGAGCACGCGCGGCGGCCAGAGGGCGTCGTCGGAGCCCTCGGCCACCACCGCGCGCACCGCGACCAGCAGCTCCCCGTACTCCCTCGGGTCCTGGGTCTGCAGGATGGTCACGGCCGTCTCGCGCCACCGCCCGTCGGTCAGCAGCAGGCGCACGTCCACCCGTGCCGAATCCCGGATCGCGACGCACGTCGCGAAGTACTCCTGCAACCTGCGGTGCGAGAACGTCACGCTCGACTCGGAGTCCCCGGTCCGCGCCAGTTTCGTGTAGATCAGCGCTTCGACCGCACGCGCCACCTCGTCCGCGGACCGCTGCAGGTTGGCGCTCACCACCGCCACGGCCACCGCCTTGTCCACGTCGAGGCCCATCGACTCCTGCTCGGCGATGGTGAACGCCAGCTCCTCCGCCACCTCGCGCAGCTCCTCCCGGCTCACGCGGTAGTGGCTGGACACCTGCGCCTCGTCGCGGCGCAGCCGGTGCTCCACGTAGGTCTCCAGCACCGAGTGCACGTTCGTGGGGAAGACGTTGCCCTCCCGCATGTGCTCGCACAGCAGCCCGAGGAACAGCGGGTTGTCCGACATCTGCTGCACACCGATGTCGGCCGTGGGCAGGTCCGCGATCAGCATCCGCTCGACGTCGACGGGCAGCTCGGCCTTCTCGATCAGGTCGATCTTCCGCTTCCGCGACAGCGGCACGACGCGGAACCGGGGCCACTCGGACCTCCCCGGGCCGCGGAACTCCCGGCTCGCGACCACGCCGCGGCACTTGTTCATGCCGTGCAGGAAGCCGTGCACCGCGTCGGCGTACCCGGTGATGACCTCGTCCGCCTCGGTGGCGCTCAGGATCGCCGGGATCTCGTCGAAGGAGTCGAACAGGAACAGCCACGTGCCCGCTTCGACACCCGGCTGGAACTCGTCCGCCAGGAATCGCTCGACGTCCCGGTCACGGACCTGGTTGACGGCGCGCAGCACGAACTCGCGGACGTCGTCGGCGCTCGGCGGCCACGCGGCCGGCGTGAACGTCTTGAGGTTGACGTAGATCGGGATGACGCCGTCCTCGCTGGGGTGTCGCAGGACGCTCGCGGCCATGCGCTGCGCGAGGTGCCGCATCGCCACGCTCTTGCCCGCGCCCGGTTCACCTTCCAGCAGCACGATCCGCTCGTCGCTCTCCTCCAGGGCGACCGACAGCGACGGAACCCGGCGCAGCGCCCGCAACGGGCGCTTGCGGAACAAGCGCTTCCCGCCCCCGCTGATCTCGAGCTCGGCTTCCAGCTCCGCGTACCGCGAGTCGCGCCACTCCTCCTTCTCACCGAGCCGCCGCATCTGGCTCTCGACGTGGTCGGCGAACCGCGCCCGCCGGTGCGCGCGGCGGCGGTTCGCCCCACCGGACAAGCGCCTCACCAAGCGCCCGACGAAGCGCATCGTCGGCAGCCAGTGCATCAGACCGGCCATCACGAGCCCGAGCACCAGAACCAGGAGCAGCGCCTTGAGCAACCAGTCGGGCAGGAACGGCACCAGCTCCCGCAGTTGGTCGATCAGGCTCTTGGGTGACTCCTGGGCTAACGCCATACCGGTGCTATCCGCCGTCCGGCGGACGCCGTTACCGGTGCGGGCGGTGCTGTTTCGGCAGCTTGAAGCCGCGCTCGGCCATCACCGCGCGCAGGCGGTCCGGGTAGTCGGTGATGATGCCGTCCACGCCGTCGTCGATCAGCTTGTGCATGGTCGCCGGGTCGTTCACCGTCCACGGGACGACCTCCAGGCCGTGCGCGTGCGCCTCGTCCACCAGGGCTCTGGTGGTGAACGGGACGTAGTCGGGGTCCCCCACCTTGCCGCCCTGCGGGTTGCCGTGCACCGGGGAGAGGGCGGACGCGCCGAAGCTCCGCACCGCCTTGACCACGCTGCCGCCGAAGTCGGCCAGGTCCAGGCCGCCCGTCCACGGCGAGCCGGGGCGCAGGAACTCCGGTTGGGTCAGCGCCACCAGCGGGATGCGCGGCTCGGCCTGCCGCCACAGCATGAGCGTGCCCCAGTCGAACGACTGGATCGTGACGTTGCGGTAGAAGCCGGACTTGCGGATCTCACGGGCCGTGACCTGCACGAACTGCTCGCGCGGCGCGGTCTCGTGCGGGGCGGCGGCTTCGACCTTGGTCTCGATGTTGAACCGCACGTGGAACGCCCGGTAGCGGCGCGCCAGGGCGAAGACCTCGGCCAGGGTCGGCATCCGCGCGCCCGGCGACAGCTCCTGGTCCGGGTACTGCGCCCACCGCCGCGAACCGCAGTCCAGCGTCCGGACCTGCGCGAACGTCAGGTCCTTGACGTACTTGCCCGCGTACGGGAACGCCGGGTCGCCGGGGAACGCGGGAGCGGTGTCGACGCACTTGGCCGGGTTGGTCCTGCGGTCGTGCGTGACGACCTCACGGCCGTCCTTGGTGATCTGGACGTCCAGCTCCAACGTCGTGACGCCCACTTCGAGCGCCTTGCCGAACGCCGCCAACGTGCTCTCGACCGTCAGCCCGATCCCACCCCGGTGGGCTTGGAGGTCGAACTCCTTGGCGTTGCCCGCGCTCGCCACACCGGAGGTGAGCAGGGACAGGACCAGTGCCGCCGCGAGTACCCGCATGTGGCCACGGTGGCACGCGGACGTCGCGGGAGCGCGAAGCACGGGAGTCCGGACGGTGAACACCGGACCGCGCGGCGGTTCACCGCAAAGCGTGAACACCGCCCCATTCCAGTCGACATCGCTTGGCATTTCTCCCCACGGATGACACGCAGCGTCAACCGGGCACCCTTTCAGGAGAAATTCTTCACACCACCGGAATCTGGATCTCCCCACTTTTGCGGATGATGGCAGCGGAAGTACCCGTTCAGCGCTGGAGCCTTAACAGAACGTGTGGGTACGGTGTAACTCCCAGGCTATCCGAAGGGGGTTCGAGTGGAAATGATCCGATTGGCGGGTGACTGCCAGTACGACGACTGCCCCACCGTGTACGCCACCGATCGCGGCACCATCGCCGTCCAAGGCGTCATCGTGACCGACCCCGGCCGGGTCCGACTCTCCCCGGGCGAGGCGTTGGTCGAGATTTCGGTCGACCTGTTGCGGGAGGCCGCTCGTGCGGCCGGGTGAACCCCACCTGCGCGCCGGCGGGAACTGGCTGGCGGGCGACGATTGGGCGCGCGTGTGGCGCGAGTTCACGACATCGGCGTTCAGGCTGGAGACGCTGCCCGAGTACCGGGTCGCCGGCGAGGACGGGCTCCTGGAGCGCTTCCGGTCCGGCCTGCCGATGCCCAGCGGGTTCAACTCGGCCTGGCACGAGCGCCTGCGCTCCTACCGCAGTTCCGGCCGGGTGGTGCAACGCGTCCGGGTCGTGACGCGACCGCCGACCGATTACCAGCGCAGCCAGTTCGAATGGGGTTACCCCGGCAACTCCTCGGCCGGCGAGGACATTCGCGTCTTGGACCAGGACGACGACGTGGTGCGGGAACTGCCGGCGCAGGATTTCTGGCTTTTCGACGACCGGGTGGTGGTCCTCATGCACTACCAGGACGGCCTGCAGATCGGTCGCGAATTACTCGCGGACACCGATCCCGCGAACTACGTGCGCTACAAAGAATCAGCCCTGGCGCACAGCACGCCATTCCACCGATACCTCCGACGAGAAAGCGGTAGCCTCGTCAGGACCGATGAAGATGGTCGAACAGCGACCTGAGGGGACGAGCAACGCGGTCTCCGGTCCGGTGGCCGCCGTGGTGCAGGCCGGAACCGTCCACGGCGGCGTCACCGTCCACCGGTCCGGTGACGCCGGCCCCGCCTCCCTCCGCCAGCTGCCGATGGCTCCGGCGAAATTCGTCAACCGGGAGGCCCAGCTCGCCTCACTCGACGCCCTCATGGCCGGCCGACCGGCCGAGGGCGTCGGGACGGTGGTGCTGACCGCGGTCGCCGGCGCGCCGGGGATCGGCAAGACGTCGTTGGCGCTGCACTGGGCGCACCGCGTCCGTGACCGCTTCCCGGACGGCGACCTCTACCTGAACCTGCGGGGTTACGGGGCCGGTCCGCCGTTGACCGCGTTGCAGGGCGTCGAGTTCTTCCTGCACGCGTTGGGCGTGCCGGCCGAGCGCGTGCCGGCGGACCTCGAATCCGCCGCTGCCCTCTACCGCTCCCTGCTCGACGGCAAGCGGGTGCTGATCCTGATCGACAACGCGGTCAGCGCCGCTCAGGCCCGGCCTCTGCTGCCCGCCTCGCCGACCTGCATGACCGTCATCACGAGCCGCAGCCGGCTGTCCAGTCTCATCGCCGTGGAGGGAGCTGAACCGGTCGTGTTGGACGTGCTGACGCCGGCCGAGTCGTTGGAGATGCTGCGCCGCCTGGTTGACGCCCGCCGGGTGGACGCCGAACCCGAGGCGGCCGGACGGATCGCACGGTGGTGCAGCCACCTGCCGCTCGCGCTGCGGATCGTCGCCGAACGCCTGATCGAGCAGGAGTACCTGTCCCTGGCCGACCTCGCCGACGAGCTGGCGGACGAGTACCGCAGGCTGGACGCCCTCGCGTCGGACGACGAACCCGCCGACGTGCGCACGGTCTTCTCATGGTCCTACCACCGCTTGCCGCCTGACGCAGCACGGCTGTTCCGGCTGCTCGGCCTGCACGCCGGAGCCGACTTCGGCACGGCCGTCGCGGCCGCCCTCACCGGTTCCGACCCGACCCCGGTGCGCCGCCTGCTCGGCTTGTTGACCACCGCGAACCTCCTCCAGCAGACGGCCACCGACCGCTGGCGGCTGCACGACCTCCTGCGCACCTACGCCGCTGATCGCGCGGTGGTGGACGAGACCGGGGCCGAACGGCGTCGCGCCGTTCGCCGGAGCCTGCGCTGGTACCTCCTGTCGTCCGCGAACGCCCGCCGGGCTTTCCTCCCGGACCTGGTCCTCGACGTCGCCGCCGCCGACCCGGCGGACGAGGTCACCCCGCTCGTGTTCGCCGACGCGGACGCCGCGCTGCGGTGGTTCGAAGCAGAGCGGTTCAACCTGCTCGACGCCCTCGACCAGGCGTCCGCGCTCGGACACCACGACATCGCCGCCACGATGCCGAAGGCGATGGCGGGCTTCTTCGAGGTCCGTGCCCACTGGTCGGACTACCGCAACGTCTACGCCACGGGTCTTCGCTCGGCGAAGGAGATCGGCTCGGCCCCGTGGACCGTGGCCAACCTGGTCGGGCTCGGAGACGCCCACCACATCCTGGGCGAGTCGGACCAGGCGTTGGCGCACTACCGGGAAGCCGCCGCCCTGGCGGGGCGGATCGGCAACAGCCGCGCCGAGGGCTTCGCGATGCGCGGGATCGGGCTGGTGCAGGAGAAGGTCGGGCGGTTCGAGGTCGCCGCCGAGCACTACCGACGTGCGCTGGTCACGCTGCGACGCGCCGGCGCACGGCGCGGCGAGGGGATGTGCCTGCTCAGCCTCGGCGACTGCCACCGCGCCATGGCCAGGTTCGGGGAGGCGATCGACTACGGGAGGCAGGCGTCGGCGGTGTTCCGGGAGACCGAGGACCGGCTGTCCGTGGGACTGGCGCTCAACTCCCTCGGGCTCTCGCACCTGGGAGCGGGCGAGTACCCGCAAGCGCTGGCATGCCACCGGGAGGCGCTGTCCGTGTTCCGCCGGTTCGACCACCCGCACAAAGAGGGGTTGAGCCTGCTCAACCTCGGGGACGTGCTGGCGGCGCTGGGCGATGCGGCGGACGCCCGCAGGCAGTGGTCCGAAGCCCTGGTGGTGCTGGAGCGCGTCGGCGCGCCGGAGGTCGAGGTGGCACGCGCACGCTTGGGGACGAGCTGATCAGGCGGTGGACCGCGGCGAGTCGACGGCGCGCAGGAACGAGGACCAACCGACGACGGGGAAAACGAGCGCTGCGGCGTCCGGGTTCTTCGAGTCCCGCACGGCCACCACTTCCGGTCCCGCGAACCCCACCTCGACGCAGTTGGCATTGCTCGCGCCGTTGCTCCGGCCGCTCTTGCGCCACGACACGTCGGAGAGGTCCACTGTGGACACGTCCACCGCCTCTTTCACTCGGCCAGAACCCGTTCGATCAAGGCCACCGAATCCTGCGGGCTCAACGCCCGGGAGGCCACGAAACCGAACGTCAGTCTAGCCTCTTGCAGCTCTCGCTCCTCCTCGATGTGCAGCGCTCCGGTCAGGTACTCGATGTAGAGCACCTCCGGCTCGTCCGGCCTGGCGAAGCCCAGCAGCGTGAACGCCGTCGCCATCCCATCGACCACGCCCTGCTCGCTCGACACCAACTGGAGGTTCACGTTCGGCCGCTCCGCCATGTCCAGCAGGTGTACCAACTGCTCGTTCATGACCTCGCGGCTGCCGACCACCTTGCGGAGCGCGGCCTCTTCGAGGATCGCGTGCAGGCTCAGCGGGTCCTCGGGCTCGACCAGTCGCTGCTGCCGGATCTGGCGGACGCGGATGTCGTTCTCGAGCCACCGCTTGGTGCGCTTGAGTCGGTGCGCCTCGAACATCGCCCGCATGTAACCGGTGGTCTGGAGCAGGCCGGGGATGATCAGCGGTGAGAGGTCCCGCACGTGGGAGGCCTCGGTCTCGACGTCGATGTAGCCCTGGTTCTCGATGCCGTAGGTGGTCCACCAGCCGGGCTCGCGGGCGCGCAGCACCTGGTCGACCAGGTCGGGGTCGTACTGGTCGTAGAGGTCCATCATCGACTTGGCCAGGTGGACGTCCAGGATCGTCTCCCCGTTCTCCAGTCGGTGCAGCGTGGACTTGCTGCGGTACAGGGCTTTGGCGGCCTCTTCGAGGGTCAGCTTGGCTCGCGTCCGCATCCGGGTGAGCTTGCGCCCCAGCCGACGGCGGCGGAACGGTGGCGGGGTGGGCACAGGGCAGCATGATCCGGCGGGAATCGCGGATGCGGGATTCCCGTTGTGCTTCACCGCATCGGGCGGATCTCCCGGTCGCACAGTCGTCGGCGTGGAAGCGAACCTCTTCAGCCTGGTGGACGCGACCGACCGCACCCGGATCTTCGCCTGGGGCATGGAGGTCCTGGACGACGACCGCACGGACGCGATCGTCTACCGACGTGACCCGGAGACCGGCCGGACCTTCCTCGGCCAGCACTCGTCCGCCGAATCAGCCCTCAACCGGTACGGCAGGCGCATCCCCCTCGCGCTGGTCTGGGAGTACGAGGACCCGCTGGAGGCGTTCGGCGCCGGCCAGGACGTCGACGGCGGCGATCCGGCCGGCCGTGACGGTGAACACCATGACGCGGCGGACCGTCGGTGACCGTGGTGGAGCCGACCCCCGGCGCACCGGCCGACCTGGTCCGGAGCTACCTCACCGCCCGTGGCCGGCAGCGCCCGCTGCTGCCGGTGCGGATGCCGGGGAAGGCGGGCCGCGCCTACCGCGCGGGCGAGAACCCGTCGGGCGCGGGTGCCGCGAAGGGCACCCGGGCCTGGGTGGACTTCCCCGCCGATCGGGTGGTCGCACCCCCGTGACCACGCGGGTGCGGCGTCAGCGAACCCACCGTCAGCGGGGCGAGCCCGAAGGCCGGACCGGGCGCAGGACGGGGGTGGGCGCGTCCTTGACGTCGACCACCCTCATCCGGCGGATGGCACCGGCGTCCACCGGCAGCAGGAGCGTGGTGATGTGGCGGACCACGACCGCCGTCACGATCGCCACGGCCGCCGCGAGCAGGTCGGCGACCGCGTGCAGCAGCACGCCGTCCGCCATCGCCTGCACGCTGTCGCGCAGGTCCCACACCAGGGTGAACCCGACGAACAGGCCGGTGGCCGCCCACAGGCCCCACCACCAGCGCAGCAGCTTGGACGGCACGGGGCGGGTGGTGGCGGGTTCGCGCAGCGCCGCGTGCTCCAGCTCGGCCAGCACCGATCCCGGGACCACGAGGTTCACGCCGGGGACCACCAGACCGACCAGCACCTCGCGGTCGGACCGGGACGGGCCGTAGCCCGCCTCCGCGGCGGCGGCGTTGCGGGCGCGGCGCAGCCACAGCAGCGTGAAGACCAGCGCGAGCGCGGACGCCACGACCGTCACCACCGACGACGACACGACCATCGCGTCGGACACGCCGACCGTGGTCTCCGACATCGCGCCGTAGCGGCTGAGCAGCAACAACACGTAACGCCAGAGCTCGCTGCCCGCCGCCCACACCGCGGTCAACGCGGCCAGGCCGAGGGCGTGGGACGCCGTGCGGGCCGCCCGCTGCGCCTGGTCGATCGAGCCGGCCGGCCGGTCGTCGTCGATGGCCACGGACGTCGGCCAGCGCCACGCCAGCAGCGGGAAGCCCCAGCGCGGCGGTACCGGGTACGACGGCGGGCCGGTGTAGGCCCGCCGGGGCGCGCCCTGGCGACGGTGCGGGTAGGCGCCGGGTGGCGGGGTCGCCACCCAGTCCACCCGCAGCGGTCGCAGCGCCATGTCAGATGACCTCGGGCTCCGCGCCGTCGACCTCGCCGACCAGCGGACGACCGTTGGCGGCCCACACCTGCATGCCGCCGTCGACGTTGGTCGCCTCCCAGCCGTTGGCGTTCAGGTACTGCGTGACCCGGGCGGACCGGCCGCCGGCGCGGCACACGACGTAGAACTCGGCGTCGCCGGGCAGCTCGTCGAGCCTGCCCGCCAGCTCGCTCATCGGGATGTGCAGCGCGCCGGGTGCGTGGCCGGCCTGCCACTCGTCGGCCTCGCGCACGTCGAGCAGCACCTTGCCCTCCGGCAGCTGCGCCGGCACCTCGGACACTTCAACGCTGGGAACGGTCACGCGACCATGCTGCCACGGCGCCCATAAGCCGGGGATAAGGAGCGCCGGCCACCTTCCCTCGAAGGGATGATGGCCGGCGCGGATTCCAGCGGGGACGGGCGGCGACTAGTGCGCGACCGCCTTCTCGGCGCCGACGCCGGTGAGGGCGCGCACCTCCATCTCCGCGTACTTCTTCTTGTCGTCCTCCTTCGACAGCACGGTGCCGAGGTAGCCGAGCAGGAACGCCACCGGGATCGACACGATGCCGGGGTTGGACAGCGGGAACAGCGCGAAGTCGACGTTCTTGAACATCGAGGTCGGCTTGCCCGACACCGCCGGCGACAGCACGATCAGCGTGATCGTCACCGCCAGGCCGCCGTAGATGCTCCACAGCGCGCCGGAGGTGTTGAACCGCTTCCAGAACAGCGAGTAGAGGATGGTCGGCAGGTTCGCCGACGCCGCCACCGCGAACGCCAGCGCCACCAGGAACGCGATGTTCTGGCCGTTGGCCGCGATGCCGCCGAGGATCGACACGATGCCGATCACGATGGCGGTCCGCCGCGCGACCTTCACCTCGGCGTCCTTGTCCTCCGCCTCACCCTTCTTGATGATGTTGGCGTAGATGTCGTGCGCGAACGACGCCGACGCGGTGATGGTCAGACCCGCCACCACGGCGAGGATCGTGGCGAACGCGACCGCCGCGATCAGGCCGAGCAGCAGCGGCCCGCCGAGCGCCTCGGCGAGCAGCGGAGCCGCCGAGTTCGCCCCACCCGGGGCCGACCTGATCTTGTCCGGACCGACCAACGCCGCCGCGCCGTAGCCCAGGACCAGCGTGAACAGGTAGAACAGGCCGATCAGCCAGATCGCCCAGACCACCGAGCGGCGGGCTTCCTTCGCGGTCGGCACGGTGTAGAAGCGCATCAGGATGTGCGGCAGGCCCGCGGTGCCGAGCACCAGCGCGAGGGCCAGCGACAGGAAGTCCAGCTTCGACGTGCCGGTCGCGCCGTACTGCAGGCCGGGGCCGAGCAGCTTCTCGCCGGCCTTCGGCGCGTTCTCCACGGCCGAGCCGAGCAGGCTGGACAGGTTCAGGCCGAACTTGGCCAGCACCCACAGCGTCATCACGCCGGCGCCGACGATCAGCAGCACCGCCTTGATGATCTGCACCCAGGTCGTGCCCTTCATGCCGCCGATGAGCACGTAGGCGATCATCAGCGCGCCGACCACCGCGATCACGATCGCCTGGCCGAGCTTGCCGGTGATGTTGAGCAGCAGCGCGACCAGGCCGCCCGCGCCCGCCATCTGCGCCAGCAGGTAGAAGAACGACACGGCCATGGTGGAGGTCGCCGCCGCCGCGCGCACCGGGCGCTGCCGCATGCGGAAGCTCAGCACGTCGCCCATCGTGTACTTGCCGGTGTTGCGCAGCAGCTCGGCGACCAGCAGCAGCGCGATCAGCCACGCGACCAGGAAGCCGATGGAGTACAGGAAGCCGTCGTAGCCGTTGAGCGCGATCGCGCCCGCGATGCCGAGGAACGACGCGGCGGACAGGTAGTCGCCCGCGATGGCGACACCGTTCTGGGGGCCGGTGAACGACCGACCCGCGGCCAGGTAGTCGGCGGCCGTCTTGGTGTTGCGACTGGCCCGGATGACGACGACCAGGGTCGCGGCGACGAAGATGCCGAAGATGCCGATGTTGAGCAGTGCGTTGCCGTTCACGCCTGCCCCCCTTCGAGCTCGTTGCGGAGCTTCTCCGCCAGGGGGTCGAGTTTCTTGTTCGCGTGGCGCACGTACAGCGTCGTGATGACGAACGTCGACACGAACTGCAGCAGCCCGAGGATCAGGCCGACGTTGATGTTGCCGAAGACCTTCGTCGACATGAACCCGTGGGCGTAGTCGGCGAGCAGGACGTACAGCAGGTACCAGGCCAGGAACAGGCCGGCCATGGGGAAGACGAAGGTGCGCAGCCGCCGGCGGAGCTCGCGGAAGTCGGGGCTGTTCTGCACCTCCACCCAGTCGTGGTTGCCCTGGGCGTCGGTTGGGGAGTGCTGCTCAGAGGTGCTCACGGTCCCCTCCTCGCGTACTTGACGACGGTGTGAACGGCACGTAAGGCCTCCTGGTGCGTTCCTGATACGCCGTGCACCGTAGGGAGACCTGGCTCACGCCTGAAAGACCTTTCGTGTGACCTTGCGCTCAACAGTCGAGTGATGCGATGAGCGGTAGTAATGCTGAGACGAACTGCCACTCGGGTGATCGAAGTCACCGATAACCGGATCGGTGTGGTTATCTTCACCCGATCGAGACCTATGCCCACTCTCGGCCACTGACCAGTTAGGCCGAGCGGGGACATCGCAGGTCATCACGGGGTGACGCGGGTCCGGGAGGCTCCGCACCAGGCCTAGCCGCGTGCCGCCACCTCAAACACCGCTGTGAGGCAGTTCACAAATCAGGAAGAAGGGCTCACGTCGTCGCCGCGCGCCGCTCGCGAGTTCTCCTCGGTTCCGCCGAAGCGCGACTCCCGGTCGCGCATGAAACCCAGCGGATCCGGGGCGTGGAACCGCAGCAGGATCTGGTTCACGTCCTCGGGCTTGCGGCGCGCGGTCAGCTTGCTGATCATCACCATGGTCAGGAACGCCACCGGCACGGTCACCAGCGCCGGCTGCGAGAACACCGACGGCGCCCACTGCCCGGTGTAGGAGCTGACCACCGTGACCACCTGCGAGGCGATCACCAGCCCGCCGCCGACCACGAGACCGGCCATCGCGCCGACCCACGTCAACCCGCGCCACCAGATGCCCAACAACAACAACGGGCAGAACGTCGACGCGGCCAACGCGAACGACATCGCCACCGTCAACGACGCGTCCGCCCGCGGCAGCACCAGCGCCAACCCGATCGCCACCGCGCCCGTCAGCACCGTCGCCCACCGGAAGTCGCGCACCTTGCCCGGCAGGATGTCCGTCGACACCACCCCCGCCACCGACACCAGCAGACCCGACGACGTGGACAGGAACGCCGCGAACGCCCCCGCCGCCACCACCGCGCCGAGCACCTGGCCGAGCAGGTTCGGCTGCATCGTGGTCGGCAGCAGCAGCACCGCCGCGTCCGTCTTCCCCGTCACCAGCAACTGCGGCAGGTACTGGCGCGAGATCACGCCCAGCACCGTCGGGAACAGGTAGAACAGCCCCAGCAGGTACAGCACGTGCAGCGCCGTGCGCCGCGCCGCCCGACCGTCCGGGTTGGTGTAGAACCGCACCAGCACGTGCGGCAGCCCCATCGTGCCCAGGAACGTGGCGAAGATCAGCGAGTACGTCTCGAACAGCCCGGACAGGCCCTCGGTCTGCGGCCGCAGCCAGTCGTGGTTCGAAGTCGGCGAGCCCTCCACCACCGGCACCGGCGAACCCGCCGCGAACCGCAGCTCGGTGTCCGGGCCCACTTCGTACAGGCCGGGCGTCCAGTACACCCGGCCGTCGGTCGGGTAGCCGTCCACCAGCCCGGTCGCGGACAGCTCCATGGGCACGTCGACGCGCACCCGCACCGGGTCGACCGTGGTCACCTCGACCCGCTCCGGGAACCGCAGCACGCCCGAGGCGTCCACCGGCTGCGCCCCGTTGCCCGGCCCGGCCAGGAACAACGTGAACAGCACGAACGTCGGCGCGGCGATGGCGAACAGCTTGCCCCAGTACTGGAACGCCTGCACCAGTGTGATCGCGCGCATCCCGCCGCCGAGCACGTTCACCACCACGATCACGGTCACGACCACACCGCCCAGCCACGCGGGCAGGCCGGTGATCGTGTTCAGCGTCAACCCGGCCGACTGCAACTGCGGCACCAGGTACAGCACGCCGATGCAGATCACGAAGAACGTGCAGAACTTCCGCAGGTTCGACGGTCCCAGCCGCGCCTCGGCGAAGTCCGGCAACGTGTACGCGCCCGACCGCCGCAGCGGCGCGGCCACGAACAGCATCATCGCCAGGTACCCCGCGGTGAAGCCGATCGGGTACCACAGCGCGTCCACGCCGTCCTTGAGCACCAGCCCCGCCACGCCCAGGAACGACGCGGCCGACAGGTACTCGCCGGAGATCGCGGCGGCGTTGCGGGTGGCCGGCACGGCGCGGCGGGCCACCAGGAAGTCCGGGGTCGTGTTCGCGCGGCGGGAACCCACGTAGCCCAACGAGAACGTCAGCACCGCCATCACGCCGACGAGCACCAGGCTCCACGGGTTGTCGATCACCGGTCCACCGAACTCACGAAGTCCTGCTCGTGCCGCTCGGCCAGTCTCCGGTACGCGTAGCCGACGCCGTAGCACAGCGGGAACGGCAGCAGGCCCAGCAGCAGCCACGGCAGCCGCACGCCCACGAACTCGACCTCCGCCAGCCACGGCACCGCGTAGAACACCACCGGCAACGTCGCCAGCAGGAGCAACGTGGTACCGCCCAGGGCCAGGCCCGTGCGCAACTGGGTGCGGATCAGGTCGCGGATCAGCTTCTCGCCGACGCTGGTCTGCTCCTCCAGCTCGATGATCGTGCGCAGCACCCGCCCGCGGCCGCGCGGGTCCGCCAGCACCACCCGCCGGCGGCGGTTCTTGCGCGCCGAGACCGACAGCCAGGCGTCGCGCTCGGCCGGCTGCGGCTGGTCCGGTTGCCCGGGTGGGCCGGAGTGCTTGGTCATCCCCAACTGCTCTTGGGGGGGCGCACGATCCTCTCCTTCAGCTCACGCGTGTGCCGCCGGCTGACCGGCAGCTCCTTCGCGCCCTCGCCGGAGCCGATCACCACCGCGTAGCCGTTCGACGTCATCCGCAGCTCGGTCACCAGTGGCAGCGCCACCAGGTAGGACCGGTGGATGCGGACGAACCCGGCGTTCTCCCAGCGCTCCTCGAGCTGCGCCAACGGGATGCGCACCAGGTGGCTCGCGCCGTCGTTGGTGTGCAGGCGGGCGTAGTCGCCCTGCGCCTCCACGTAGCGGACGGTCGCCCGGGGCACGAGCTTGATGGTGCCGCCCAGCTCGACCGGGATCACCTCGTCGTCCTGCGGTTCCGCCGCGGTCGGCTCCGGGGTGGCCGCCGGAGTCGCGGCGACCCGGTCGACGACCCGCGAGATCGCCTTGTTGACCCGGTCGGAGTTGATCGGCTTGGTCACGAAGTCCAGCGCGCCCACCTCGAACGCCACCACGGCCTCCGAGTGCTCGACGCCCGTGACGAACACCAGCGCGGGCGGCTGGCGGAACGCGCCCAGCACGCGCGCGAGGTCCGTCCCGCTCAGGCCGGGCATGTTGATGTCGGCGAACACGGCGTCGACCGGCGGCAGCCCCGCCCGGGTGCGGTCCATCACCTCGACGTCGTAGTCACCCCGGAGGATGCGCAGTGCCTCGGCCGCGTCGAAGGCCGTGAGCACACGTCGAATGTGCGGGCTGCTCTCGAGCAGGTACTTGATCTCGCTCAGACCGGGCGCCTCGTCGTCCACCGCCAGAACGAGGAGGCCGGTGCTGTCCGTGCGATTGTTCACTGCGCTACTCATCACTGGGGTGCTCACTGTGCCGCGCATCTTGCCGACCCGGCGGGGTCGCTGTCTACGCCGGTTGCCGGACGGCCACCGGGGCGTGACCTCACAACCCGAATCGCGACCAGCGCGCCCGCTCTTCCAGCGCCGCCAACCCCTCTGCCAGGAAGTCCCCCGATCGGGTGGTCGCGCCGGCGAGTCCGAGGCGGGCCAGGAGCGGCCGGCGCGGCTCGGCGATCGCGATCTCCGCGTCCGGGTAGCGCTTGGCGACGACGCTGCGCAGCGTGCCGAGGCCGTCGACCAGCCCGAGTTCGACCGCCTTCGCGCCCGTCCACACCTCGCCGTTGAACAGCTCGTCGTCCGTCGCCGTCAGCTTCGCGCCGCGGCGCTCCCGGACCCACGCCACGAACTGCTCGTGCAGCTGCGCCTGGAGGCCCTTGAGCCACTCGACGTCCTCGGGCTTCTCCGGGCTGAACGGGTCGAGCCGCACCTTGTTCTCCCCGGCGGTGTGCACGCGCCGCTCGACGCCGTAGCGCTCGATCAGCCCGTTGAGGCCGAACCCCGCGCTCACCACGCCGATCGAGCCGACCAGGGACGTGCCGTGCGCGTAGACCTCGTCGCCCGCGCACGCGAGCCAGTAGCCGCCGGAGGCCGCCAGGTCCTCGCAGAACGCCAGGACCGGCACCTTCTTCTTCGCGGCCAGCTCGCGGACGCGCTCGGCGACCAGCGCGGACTGGGTCGGCGCGCCACCGGGCGAGTTGATCAGCAGGGCGACGGCGACCAGCCGGTCGTGCTCGAACGCGCGGGTCAGCGCGCTCTCCACGGTCTGCATGCTGATGGTGTTGCGGGCCATGGGTGTCGGCGTCGGCGTGATCACGCCGTGCAGTCGGACGGCGGCCACCACGGGTCCGCGCTCGGTCCGCTCGGCGACGATCCTGGGCAGCCGGGCCGCGATCTTGTCCGTCACGCTCATGGCTCCGACCTTACGTGTCAACGCGAGGGTGGTGACACGGCTAACATCGACCGGTGACGTTCAACCCGTTCCGGTGGCTCGAACGCTACGTCGAGTGGTGGGACGACCGGGGCCGCAAGAATGCGGACGGTCCCACCGCCATGCACGTCTACTGGATGTGGATCACGTGGAGCGTGTGCGCGGTCATGACGGTGACGGTGCTCGCGATCGCCGCCGCGTGACCCGGCCGGGCCGCTGATCAGGCGTTCACGACGGGCTGCTCGGTGGTGTCCTCCAGCCGCGGCGGCACCAGCGGCAGGTTGGTCTGCACGCCCGGCCGGTACTTCGGGATCTTGAGGATGATCTTCATGCCGGCGTCCGGCGCGGTCTCCACGACCAGCGCGTAGTCGTCGCCGAACACGGCCCGCATCCGGTGGTTGATGTTGCCCAGGCCGACGTGCGCGCCGGTCTGGTGGGCGTCCTTCAGGTCGTCGAAGAGGCGGTCCGGGTCCATGCCGACGCCGTCGTCCTCGACCGAGATCAGCGCTTCCGCGCCGTTGTCCTCGGCGATGATCGTCAGCTCGCCGCCGCCGGGCTTCTTCGCCAGGCCGTGCCGCACGGCGTTCTCCACCAGCGGTTGCAGCACCAGGAACGGCAGCACGACCTGGAGCACCTCGGGCGCGATCTTCAGCCGCACGTTGAGCCGCGACCCGTACCGCGCCTGCTCGATGGTCAGGTAGCGGTGGATGTTGGTCAGCTCGTCGGCCAGCGTGGTGAAGAAGCCGTCGGTGCGGAACGAGTACCGGGTGAACTCGGCGAACTCCTGCAGCAGCTCCCGCGCGTGCCCCGGGTCGGTGCGGATCAGCGACGAGATCGTGTTCAGCGCGTTGTAGACGAAGTGGGGCGAGATCTGCGCCCGCAGCGCCCGCACCTCGGCCTGCGCGAGCGCCTGCCGCGACTTCTGCAGCACCTCCAGCTCGAGCTGCGTGGAGACGAACCGCGCGGTCTCCTCCGCCATCCGGATCTGCCGCTTGTTCGCCACCCCGCTGACCACGATCAACGTGCCGGCGACGTCACCCTCCACCACCAGCGGCACGATCACGGCGCTGTGCAGCGAGCACGGACCGGGCAGCTCGCACTCCAGCTTCCGGTGCTCGACGTGCTCCTTGTGGCCCTCGCCGATGGCGCGCTCGATGAACGCGCGCAGGAACTCGTAGTGGTCGTTGGCGCCGCCGTCCCAGGACAGCAGCGTGCCCTCGTGGTCGGTGATGCCGACCGCGACGCACCGCAGCATCTCCCGCAGGTGCGGGGTCGCCTTGTTCGCCGCGTCCTCGGTCAGGCCCTCGCGGAGGTCGGCGGACGCCTTGGACATGCGGTGCAGCATGTCCATCACGGCGTCCTCGACCGACGTGCTCACGCGGCGGGCACGGCACAGCATCACGAAGAGGCCGAGAACGGCCAGGGTCGCGATGAGTCCGAGCACAGCGCGCTCGGTCAGGAGGTCCCGCACGGCGTCCATGCTGTGCCGTGGGGCCGGTATAGGCAAGGGGCGCGGCGGGGCGAGACGTGCACATCCGATGAATTGGCGGCAACCGTGGCGGAACGCTTACCCGATCGGGTGATCACCAGGACTTGCGCTCACGGAGCGTGGGTGCGACCCGATCACTCGGGCCGCACCCCTCGATCGAGGCGTCCCGTCCCCCGGTCAACGCGCACCGGTCGTCGTGGTCGTGGTGGGCTTCTCCGACTCCTTGCACTTCAACCCCGTCACCAGGTCCTCCAGCGCCGGGTGGTCGAGGAGCTCGAGCCGCTCGAGCACCTGGCAGATCACCTCCGACACCTGGTCCTGCTGCAACTGCGGCGGCGCGGGCTCCGGGGAGGCGGCCGAGACGGCGATGGTCGAACCGGCGAACGTGGCCAGTCCCATGGTGGTACCGATCAACGCGGCGGCGATGCGCTGGTTCACAGCTCCTCCAGTTGTCGTGCGGACTCCTGGAGGAAGTTCCCGCCACGGCGGCGCTCAGCCGACGAACGGCGCAAGCCACTCGTCCGTGTGACCTACTTGAGCAGCCGCGACATGCGCCGGTCGGCCAGCGGCTTCCCGCCCGTCTGGCACGTCGGGCAGTACTGGAAAGCCCTGTCCGCGAACGAGACCTCGCGCACGACATCACCGCACACCGGGCACGGCAGACCGGTCCGCGCGTGCACCCGCAGCCCCGACCGCTTCTCACCCTTCAGTGTCGCCGCGGACTGGCCGACGGACCGCGCCACGGCGTCGTTCAGCACGGAGACCAACGCCTCGTGCAGCCGGTCCAGCGCCTCCGCCGACAGCTTCCCCGCCGTCGCGTACGGCGACAGCCGCGCGGTGTGCATGATCTCGTCGGAGTAGGCGTTGCCGACGCCCGCCAGCACCGCCTGGTCGGTCAACGCCGTCTTCAGCCGCTCGGTCCGACCGGAGAACAGGTCTTCGAGCTGGGTGCGCGTCACGGACAGCGCGTCCGGTCCCAGCCGCGCGATGCCCGGCACGTCCGCGGGGTCCTCGACCACCCACGCGGCCAGGCCCTTCTTCGTGCCCGCCTCGGTCAGGTCGAACCCCGGCCCCTCGCCCGGCGGGCCCAGGTGCAGGCGCAGCGCCAGCGGACCCCGGCCCGGCTTGGGCGGTGCCGCCGACAGGTGCTCCGACCAGCGCAGCCACCCGGCCCGCGCCAGGTGCACCACCAGGTGCAGGCCGCCGCAGTCGAGGTCCAGGTGCTTGCCGAACCGGCCCGCGCCGGTCACCTCGCGTCCCTGGAGCTCGGTCCACGGTGGCGTGAACGTCTTCAACACCTGCAACGACGCGACGTCCACCCGGTGCACGCGCCGTCCAACGGCGTGCTCGCGCAGGTGGTGGGCGAGCGCCTCGACCTCGGGCAGTTCCGGCACCCCGACAGTGTCACCCGCGAACGGCCGTCAGTCGACCGGTTGCAGCGGACCGTCCAGGTCGGGCAACGAGTACATCTCGATCTTGCGGGCCACGTTGGCGACCTCGTTGCGCACGGTCAGGAAGCCGCGCACCGAGCCGACCCACCGCTCCGGCGGCAGCTCCTCGGTCTTCTTCGACTCCGCCGCCACCAGCCACGGCCGCCGCACCGCCCAGCGCACCGGGAAGAACAGGAACACCAGGATCAGCGCCACGATCAGCCACGCCGGCACGACGACGTCCGGCGGCGTCCACGCCACCAGGATGACGCCCATCCCGATGACGATGGCGAGCATCAGCACGCCCGGACCGTGGCCGCCGCTCACGTCGTGCTCGAAGTCGGCGTCGGTCGACGGGTTGCGCCACTCGATCTGGCTGCGCACCGTCCACATCCGGCCGTCGGCCCCGCGCACCAGCCGCGTCATCACCGTCTCCTCAAGACGTCGAGCGATCACTCAGCGTTCCCCACGCTACCGGCAAAGTCTTGCACCTCGTGGGTGAAACCCGCCGTCACCGGGGCCCGAGGCGGCCCGGTGTCGGCCGCAGCGTCACGGTCGTCGGCGTGAGCGTCCGCTTCGACGGCTCGGTCGACGTGGTCGTGCCCGCCGACTTGGGCGGCTCGGTGCTGGTCACCGCCGTGGTGCCGGTCGTCGTGGTGGCCAGCAGCACCGTGCGGGTCGGATCCGGCGTCGGGTCCGGCGACGACGTCGTGGTCACGTCGTCGAGCGAGCGCGCTGCGGCGGGCGGGGTCGAGCCGGTCGGCTCCACCGGGGGCGGGGTGGCCGCGGTCGCCGTCGTCGTCGGCGCCGGGGGCTGCGCCCGGGCCGCCTTCGTGTGCACGACCTGCCGCGCGTCGACCGGCGGTTCCGGGGACGTCGCGCTGGTCGCCGTGCCGGTCGCGGTCGGGGTCGGGGAGCACAGCGCCAGCACGTGCTCACCGGGCGCGCCCTCCGGACCCGACTGGACCAGCGCCGGCCCGGGCGCGCCGGTGAACGTCCCGGCCACCACCCCGAACAGGCCGACGGCCGCCGCCGAGGCGGTCGCCGCCAGCGCGAGCTTCACCCGCCCGGTCAGCCACGCGGCCTTGCCCGCCACCACCGGGCCCACCACCGCCGGACCCACCACCGCCGGGCCCAGCAGCGCGGTCGCCGCCACCGGCACCGCGATGCTCGCCGCGTGCGCCCGCAGCGTCGAGCACACCTCGACCAGCTCGGCGTGCAGCGCGTTGCAGGAGGAGCAGGTCTGCAGGTGCTTGCGGATGCGCTTGCGCTCCGCGCCCTGCGCGCCGCCGGCCGTGTAGGAGCCGAGCTTCGCGACCACCGAGTTGCACGCGCGCGGCCCGGTGTCCGCGGCCAGGTGCGCCTGGAGGTACGCCGCCCGCAGCCCTTCGCGGGCCCGACGGGCCAGCGCCGCCATCGCGTTCGGGCTCAGGCCGAAGCTGGGCGCGACGGCGGCGGGCCGCTCGCCCTCCACCTCGACCTGCCACAGCACCGTGCGCCACCGCTCGGGCAGGCTGGTGAACGCGCGGGAGATCAGCGCGTGCTCCGGTCGGTTCGCGGTGACGTCCGGGAACGGCTCGACCCGCTGGCTGAGCTCCTCGTCGTCCACCGGCACGTCCCGCCGCCGCCCGCTCCACTCCCACGCCACCCGGCGCGCGACGGTCAGCAGGTAGGTGCGGACGTGGTCGGTCGGGCCGTTGCCCCGGCGGATCGCCTGGAGGACCCGGAAGAACGCCTCCGCGGTCAGGTCGTCGGCCTCGGCGTGCTCGCGCACGTGCCGGAGGGCGAACCGGCGGACGGCGTCGGCGTGGCGGGTGAACAGCTCGCCGAACGCGCCGTCGTCGCCCACCCTGACCCTGGCGAGCAGTTCCCGGTCGAAATCGGCATCTCCGGCCATCCCGCCCGGCACCTCCCGCCCTGCACCTGGTCCAGTGGTCAAGATGCCACAGTCGGCTGGTTCCGGCCCGAAGCGATAGCGAGCCGATACCGAACACCCGACGGACGACGTCGGCCGTTCGGCCTAATCAGGGCACCCGCGCGGTCCGGCGGCGACGCTCGCTGCCGGTGACGGGGCGGTCACGGGTGGGCGTCGGCTGGTCGCCGACCGCGCTGCGGGACCACCGGTGACGAGTACGCTCCTGCCGCGTGGTCGATTGGCGCGCAAGGGCTTCCGCCCTCCTCCCCGAGCTGAGCGCCGTTGTCGAGCGCGAGTCGTGGTCCTGCCACGTGTTCCTGTCCGAGCTGTGGCAGCTCGCGCTGGACGCGCACCGCGACGGCGACCGCGAGGTGCTCGGCCGCGTGTACGGCTTCGCGCACTGGTGCTTCCGCCAGCCCGAGCGGTTCCTGTCCGACGCCTCGGTGGTCAGCTTCTACGAGCACGTGTTCGACGAGTGGGAGCTGCGCGACGAGGTGGCGCCGTGGCTGCCCGCGGAGGTCGTGGACCGGGTCCGGCCGCTGTGGGAGTGGCGCTGGCCGAAGGAGCGGTTGACCGAGGTGGACCGGCTGCTGGCGCAGTCGGGACCCCCCGGTCGAAACGCGGTTTGAGGGTGGTCTATAGTTGTCACCAACAGGCGGATGTAGCGCAGTTGGTAGCGCATCACCTTGCCAAGGTGAGGGTCGCGAGTTCGAGTCTCGTCATCCGCTCTTCGAAAGGGCCCCGGTAACCCACCGGGGCCCTTTCGCATGTCCGGTGACGGCACGTCCCGGTGATCACCGTTAGGTTGGCGTCGAAGGTTTCCTCGTCGAAGACGGAGTTGCGCACATGGCCACCACCCGCAAGGCGACCACGCACTGGGAAGGCAACCTGCTCGAGGGCAAGGGCAACGTCGCCCTCGAGTCGTCGGGCGTCGGCGCGTTCGACGTCAGCTGGCCCTCCCGCGCCGAGGCCGCGAACGGCAAGACCAGCCCGGAGGAGCTGATCGCGGCGGCCCACTCGTCCTGCTACTCGATGGCCCTCTCGCACGGCCTCGCGCAGGCGGGCACCCCGCCGCAGCAGGTCGACACCTCGGCGGAGGTGACGTTCCAGCCCGGCACCGGCATCACCGGCATCCACCTGACCGTCACCGCGGTCGTGCCCGGCCTGGACGCCGAGGGCTTCGCGGCGGCCGCCGAGAACGCCAAGCAGAACTGCCCGGTGAGCAAGGCGCTCGCGGGCACCGAGATCACGTTGACGGCCACCCTCCAGCAGTGACCCCGGCCGACGGCTGACCTCTTGGTACCGGCCTGATACCCGAAGTGTCAGGCCGGTACCAGTCGTCCGGGAGGATTTGACCCCCACGGGTGAGGCCGGTAGTCGTTGGGGATGCTCACGGCGTTGGGTGGTTCCGGCCGGTTCGCCTTCGGCGCCTTGATCGGCGCGGCGGTCGCCGCCCTCTTGGCGGCGCACGGCAGCATCGCCCGGGCGCCACGCGGCCTGGAGCCGACCGACGCCGGCGAGGTCGTGGTCGTCAAGCGCAGCGAGCAGCCGAGCCGCACGGTCACGGCGACCGCCACCACCGGGCCCAGGAGCAGCACGTCCGGCACGACCACCACCACGACGACGTCGGGCAGCAGCACGACCACGACGACGACCACCTCCGGCGTCACCACCACGACGACGAGTGTGACGACCACCACGACCGTGCGGCCGACCACGACCACCACACGGCGTCCCACCACCACTACGACCACTACGACGACGACTCGCAGACCCTGCGGGATCATCTTCTGCTGATCGCCCGGCACCGGATCACCGAACGTGTTTTGGCAAGATCGAGGCGTGACGTCCAGCCAGGTGCCCACCCAGCCCCAGCGAACCAACGACACGCCCACGGTCCGCGTGCAGCCCGTCGCCCCCGCGCCGGAACCGGCTTGGCCGACCACCGAGCCGATGACCGCGACCAACCTCCCGCCCATCCCCACCTCCCCCGCCGCCGCTGCCACCACGAAGTTCGAGCCGGTGACCGGCCTGTCCAACGGCGCGTTCGGCGGCGCGTTCAACGGCAGGCTGAACGGCTCGGCCAACGGCACCCCCGCCCTCACCCCGGCCGCCAACGGATCCCCCGCCGCACCGGCCACCAACGGCTCGCTCTTCGCGCCCGCACCGGCCACCAACGGGTCCGTGCTCCCGCCCGCGCCCGCCGCACCCGGCGTCGACCCCGCAGCGGCCTTCACCCCGGCCCCGGCACCCGCCGCACCGGGAACCGCGCTGCCGGCCTCCCCGCCCAACGCCCCCGCGCCCGGCACCCCGGCACCCGCCGCCGACGCGCCACCCGCGGCCGAGCCCGCCCCGGTGACCCCCGCCCAGCCGACCGCCGCCCAGCCGACGCCCGCCCAGCCGGCCCCCACCGCCAAGCCGACGCCGCCACCCGCACCGCGCAGCCGGTTGCGCCGGATCGCGCGCCGCATCGTCGGCCCCACCCTGCTCACGAAGAGGAGCTAGGGCTCCTCCGGCCGGCGACCGCCCGGGCGGTCGGTCCGGTGGCACAGCGTGTCGGCGGCCACCAAGCGCGCCGTCGTCACCCATAAGAGTGTCGACCTGTGTCACCATCTGACCAATCCTCGAACCGAGCCGCCTGGTCGGCTGCTGATCCCTGCCGGAGCCAACGCCATGCGCACGTCCCGATTCGCCCAGGTGGCGGTCGCCCTGGTGCTCGTCGTGGGCGCCGGGATCGCGTGGGTCTTCGGCGGGGACGGCGGGGACCCGAGCCGACCCCGGACCGACCAGGTGCAGGGGGATCCGCGGCGGCCGGCCACGCCGAAGCCCAACCCGCCGCTGGTCCAGCCCGGGGGCACGGTGCTGCTGGACACCGCGGACACGTTCCGCAACGTCGAGAAGGCGCAGGTGCTGGCGCCGCGCGACCTCGAAGTCCTCGAACCGCACGTGTCGAAGGTGACCCTGCTGGTCACCGACAACACCGGCGTCACCACCGGGATCTGGCTGTTCGAGCTCAAGTCCGGGCAGGAGCCCGCGGCCGCGCTGGACGCCGTCACCGGGCTCTACACCGACTCGGGGTTCGAGACCCTGTCCGTGAACCCGATCGTGCAGGCGGTAACGCCGCCGACCGGTACCACGACCTACCGGGCGCACTACCTGAGCAGGCACGGCCTGATCCGGGTCGAGGCCTACGGACCGGACCCGGAGGCCACCCGGGTCGCGTTCACCGACCTGCTCAAATCCCAGCTTGACAACACTCCTCAGCTCTCGTGACCGGGCCGCCCGGTCCCTGACATAGCCTGCATCGGGGTCCGGGGGGACACACAGCGCACCACCGCGGCCGATCGCCGCACGCCAGGCGAACGAGCACTTACAGCAAGGAAGGCCGCATGTCAGAGCAGCACGTCGGGCCGCCGCACGGGCCGTCGAGCACGACAGCGGTCGCCCGTGCCATCGGCATCGTCATGGTCGCCTACAGCTTCCTCTGGGGTCTGTGGCCGGACGTGCACGGCGAGCTGTTCGACCCGGTGGTCGAGGTGCGCGAGTGGTTCAACCGGCCGGTGGGCCTCGGCGAGGACTTCGGGCCGCTGGGCGTGATGCTCCTGCTCCTGGTCTCCGGCTACCTCGGCACGAGCCGCGACGCGGACGTGGTGCACCGGCTGGTCCGCGTCTACGTGCCGCTCGTCGCCGGCGCGGTGCTCGCGGCCGCGTTGATCGCGCTGCACGTGGAGGTGCTGCCCAACCGCACCGGCGCCGTCCCCGTGCCGACCGACGTGCTGTGGGACCTCACGCTGGTCGCCCACCTCGCGCCCGGCGCGCCGGCGGTGCTGGCGCTCGGCTGGGTGCTCACCGTGGAGCTGATCACCGTGGTCACCGGCGCGCTCACCAAGCTGCACCGGCACGCCTGCTGGCTGGTCCCGGCCGCCCAGCTCGCCGTGGTCGCCGCCCTGGTCCCGTTCACCGAGGGCCTGTGGCTGTCGTTCCTGCCGGTCGCGGTGATCGGCCAGCTCATGGGCAGCCGTGGCCGCGTCCCGAACGCCGTCGTGCCCGGTGCGCTCGGGATCGCCGCGTGGGTGATCGTGGCCTGGGCCGAGACGCGGTCCGACCTGGTCAACGGCTGGTGGTACCCGCTGGCCGCCTGCTACGCCGTGCTGTTGTTCGCCCTGCTCCTGCGGGTCGGCACGACCCACCGCGCCGTGCTGTGGCTCGCCACCCGCGCCCGCTGGCTGCTGGCCGCCACCGGCACGGTCGGCTGGGCCGTGCTGCACGTGTCCGCCGCCGCGCCGTTCGCCGTCTCGGCCGCCCTGGCCACCGCGGCCACCGCGGGCGCCGCCGAGGCCGCCCACCGCGTCGGGACCGCCCGCGCCCTCGCGAGGGTGCCCGCGTGACCGCCACCGAGACGCGCGCCACCCCGACCGCCAAGACCGGCTACCTGCACGGGCTCGACCTGCTGCGCGTGGTCGGCGCGGTGATCATCGTCTACACCCACCTCGGCCGGTGGGTCACCGGCAAGAAGATGCACACACCGGTCGGCGACTTCCTCAACCTCGTCACCGGGTCGTTGCACACCCGCCCGGACCTCGGCTTCATCGGCGTGCCGCTGCTGCTGCTCATCTCCGGCCTGGTCGTGACGAAGGTCTCGTTCCGCGAGAGCCCGCTGGAGTTCGTGCGCCGGCGCGCCGTGCGGATCATGCCGCCGCTGTGGGCCGGAGTGCTGCTGGCGTTCCTGATCGCCTCCACCGGTCTGGTGCCGGAGATGGTGCGCTCGAACGCCGCCACGTTCTCGAACTTCTTCAAGACCCTGTGGTTCGGCGCGTACTTCATCCCCGGCTCGGCGCTGCTGCTGCCGGTCATCTGGACCCTGCTGCTCCAGATGATCTTCTACTGCTACACGGCCGCCACGATCCCGCTGTTGCGCCGGTGGCCGTGGCTGCCCTCGGCGCTGGCCGCCGCGTTGATCTCGACCATCACGTCGCTCGTGCCGCAGGCCGCCGCCGGGCCGCTGCGGACCATGGTCGCGTTCATCCCGATCGTCTTCATCGGCCAGATGATCTCGCTGGCGCACTCGAAGAAGGTCTCGTTCGGCACCGCGCTGCTGCTCGGCGCCGTCCACTTCATGCTGTTCGTCCGCGCGGACCTGGTCAGCACCGGTATCTTCCGCCCGGGTGGTGGATACCCGATCACGCTGCTGATCATGATCATGGTGGTGTCGCTCTGCATGACGGCCGACGGCCCGCTCGTGCGGTCCCCCGTCATCAAGGCGCTCGCCAAGCGGACCTACAGCTCCTACCTGGTCCACATGCCGGTCAGCTTCGCGGTGATGACCTTGCTGCACAAGGTGATCGGCGTGGGGTGGGCCATGGTCGTCGCGTTCGCCGCCATGGTGCTGGCGACCGAGGGCTTCTACCGGTTGGTCGAGAAACCGCTCGAGCGCCGGCTCGCCCGCCGCGCCCGGCGGGCACGCACTGCTGCTGCACCTGAGGAGAAGAGGGACCGCGATGGCCTGGCAGGATGAGTTGGCCGCTCTGGACGAAGCCTTGGCCCAGGGCCGGATTACTGCCGACCAGCACCGGTCCGAGCGCGACCGCATCCTGGCCGCGGTGTCCAGCGCGCCGGCGGCGGGTGCGCTCAAGTGGCAGGCGAGCAACCCGACGGCGGCCGGTCAGGGCGCGCCCGCGGGCGACGCCGACCGCACCCAGGTGGTGCCCGGCGGCGACCCGAACAAGACGGCGTACGTGCAGGTGCCGCGCGGCGGTTTCCCGCCGCCCAACCAGCAGGCGCCCCAGCCCCCGCAGCCCGGCCGGCAGCCGGGTCAGCAGCCGGGCCAGCAGTTCGCGCCGGCCCAACCGGTCGCCCCGCCGTGGGCGAGCCCGGACGCCGGGTTCGGCAGCACGGGCCAGAACTGGGGCTACGCCCGGCAGGGACCGGAGGTGTTCGAGGACACCGCGTCCGGCGGCGGCAAGAAGTGGCTGCTGGTCGGTCTGGTGGTCGTGCTGCTGCTCGCGGGCGGCGCGGTCTGGTACTTCGGGTTCAACGGCGGCGGTTCCGACCAGGCGGGCACGACCTCGACCGCGGCCAGCACGCCGAAGCCCGAGCCGATCAAGCTCGACCGGCTGCCGAACCCGCCGGGCCAGGCCAACGAGGCCAACACCGGCGAGTTCACCCTGGACGAGGCCAAGACCAAGAAGATCGTCGGCGCGAACGAGCAGAAGGCGGTCGCCGCGGCGGGCACCGGGAAGTTCCCGCACAAGTCGTCCAGCGACAACGGCCTGGGCTACGCGGTGAGCGCGTTCCCCACCAAGGACGACGGCGCGGCCACCGAACTCGGCGACGCGCTGGTCCGCCAGAACACCTCCATCGGCATGGCGCCGCTGAAGCTGTCCGGTGTGCCGGAGAACGTGTCGGTGATGCAGGTGCGCCTGCCCGACTCGAACCAGTACCTGCTGCGCGCGGTGTACGTCACGGGTGACACCACGGTCCGCGTCGGCCTGCTCGGGTCGGCCAAGCTCGCCGAGCCGAAGGTGACCGAGGCGTTCGACAAGTTCCTCAAGCAGGTGCTGGAAGCCGTGCCGGCGAAGTAGCACCGCACGGAGTAGGACACGGCAAGGTTGCGAAGTGCCATGCGCGATGAGGCGGTATCGCGTCATCGGTGACAATGGCTCCCGCCTGAGCACACCGGGAGGGGCGGTACATGTCCTGGCAAGAGGACTTGCAGGAGCTGGACAACGCGCTGGCCAGCGGGAAGATCACGGCCGACGAGTACCGCGTGCGGCGTGACCAGGTGCTGGCGAACGCGTCCGGCCCGCAGCCGCAGCAGCCGCCCTCGCCGTTCCCCGAGCCGTTCAAGTGGAACAGCGGACCGGACGCCACGCAGGTGGTGCAGCCCGGCCAGGCGGACCGCACGCAGGTGGTGCGCCCGGACGTCCCGCAGCAGCAGCCCGGTGACGCCGACCGCACGCAGTACGTGCAGCCGGTGGCCGTCCCCCGCCCGGACGTCGACCGCACGCAGGTCGTGCCGCAGGGCCCGACCAGCGGTGGCTTCCCGGCCCAGCCCCAGCCCGACTGGTCCGGTGGCGCGTCGACCCCGCCGTGGGGCGGCGGGGACTTCGGCGGCGGCTCCCCGTGGGGCACGGCGGGTCCGGAGGTCTTCGAGGAGGAGTCCGGCGGCAAGGGCCGGATCATCGCGGTCGTGCTGGTCGTGGTGCTGGTCGTCGGCCTCGGTTTCGGCGCCTACATGATCTGGGGCCGCGGTTCGGGCACGACCGGCGCGGGCGGCACCAGCTCGCAGACGCCCTCCACCACCACGGTGACCACCACGACCCCGCCCAAGCGGACACCGGACGGCCCGTTCGTCGAGGTGCCCGGCAAGCTCAGCCAGTTCAAGACCCTGTCCATCGAGGACGCGCTCGCGGCGAAGCTGCCCACGCTGGAGGAGGCGCAGCTCGTCCAGAGCGGCGGCGCCACCGAGGTCCGGTACGTGGTGTCCAGGGACGAGGCGACCAAGCTGGTGCAGGGCATCTGGGCGTTCCAGACCGACCGGCCCGACGCGCTGCTCAGCACCGTGGACAACCTGTACGCGGCGGCGAACTTCCAGGTCGTGCCGGGTGCGCCGACCGGTGTGATCGCCCGCAACCTGGCGCTGACGCCGCAGAACCCGACCGCGATCTACCGCGCGCACTACGCGGTGGACGACTTCGTGGTCCGCGTCGAGGCGTACGGCCCGGACGAGGCCGCGGCCAAGGCGGCGTTCGACGAGCTGCTCGCGCGCCAGCTGGAAGAGCACCCGCCGACGTCCTGACACCGGTGGGAGGGGCCCGGTCCGGGCCCCTCCCCGGTCAGCGTTCCCGCGGCGGCGGCGCGATCCCGGCCTCGGCGAGCACCTCGTCCAGCTCGCGCCGGAACGCGGACCACGAGAACCGCTCGTCGGCGATGCGCAGCAGCTCCCGCTGCACGTCCAACCACAGCTCGTCGTCGGTCAGCAGGGCGTCCACCCGGTCGGCCAGCTCCGCGGTCGAGTCCGCCACCAGGTACTTGGCGAGGTCGCCGAGGTGCAGCCCCTCCGCACCGACGCTCGTGGTCACGAACGGCAGCCCGGCGGCCATCGAGTCGAGGAACTTCAGCTTGATCCCGGTGCCCAGCCGCATCGGCACCACCTGGAGGCGGTAGCGGCCGAGCACCCACGCCGGGTTCGGCACCCGACCGACGATCTCCACGTGCGGCGACGCGAGCGCCTTGACGGCGGGTGTCGGGTCCGCGCCGACGACGCCGAGCCGCAGGTCGGGGTGCCTGGCCAGCAGTGGCGGCAGCACGTCGCGCACCAGGTCCAGCACGGCGATCTCGTTGGGGCTGCCGGGTCCGGCCATGAAGCCGCCGAAGTAGGCGATGCCCGTGCGGGACTCCACCCCCGGCACGTGTCCCGGGCGGTCCGCCGGGTAGCCGACCACCTTGACCGCCGTGTCCGGTGCGACACCCCGGGCCCACTCGGCTTCCTGCTCGGTGACGCAGATGCCGATGTCGGCCCAGCGGAACGCGGCCTCCTCGACCGCCCGCTGCTCGGCCGCCTCGACGGCGAGGCGGGTCCGCTCGACCGGTGACTCCGCGTGCTCCACGTACTGGTCCATGCGCCGGTGGAACAGCGACTCGGAGTCGTAGACCTTGACCGCCTGGGGCTGGCTCTCGGCCACCGCGTCGGCGATCCACTGGAAGTTGTGCGGCCGGGCCGCGATGACCACGTCGTAGAGCCCGGCGCGTTCCCGCAGCACCTGGAACGGGTTGGCGTGCACCCACACCACCTCGATGCCCTGCTCCAGCAACGCGGGCGCGTACTCCGCGGCACGCATGAGGTCGCGGGCCAGCAGGGTGATCCGCCGGTTGGGCGCGGCCAGCGCCTCCAGCATCCGCTGGGTGCGCGGGTCACCGCTGCCCCGGTCGGCGTTGGGCACCCGGTCGTCCACGACCAGCACCCGCTCGTCCACCAGCACGTCGCGGGCCAGGTAGAACCGCGGCGAGGGCCGGTCCGGCGCGGGCAGCGCGGGACGCCCGGCCAGCTCCGCGCCCCAGCGCCGCAGGAACGTGCTGTGGTTGACCTTCATCAGGTCGTTCGCGACCTCGGAGTTCGACGACCCGTGCCGCTGGTGCACCACCGTCGACTTGGGCTCCACCACGGTGGACCACCCGGCGGCGCGCAGGCCGAACGCCAGGTCGACGTCCTCGAAGTACGCCGTGTCGTAGTCGGTGGAGAACCCGCCGACCTGGTGGAACGCCCGGCGGCGGACCAGCAGGCAGGCCGCCGACGCGTAGTCCACGGCGTGCGGGAACAACGCCTCCTCCGGTCCGAGCGGTGCGCCGTCACCCCACGCGCGGCACCAGCCGTCGGCGTCCACGACGGAGCCGAACTCCTGCACGGCGCCGGACTGGTCCCGCATCAGCGGTGCCACCGCGCCGACCGACGGCTGCCGGTCCAGCACCTCGATCAGCGGCTCCAGCCAGCGCGGGCCCACCTCGACGTCGGCGTTGAGGAAGCAGATGTAGGGAGCGCGGGCGTCCAGGACACCCAGGTTGCACCCGGCGCCGAACCCGATGTTGCGGTTCACCACGTGACCCCGGGCGTTGCGCAGGTGGTCGCGCACCCACCGGTCGGTGCCGTCGGGCGAACCGCTGTCGACCACGATCACCTCGTGCGGCACGGTGGTGTGCTGCTCGACCAGGTACAGGCAGTGGTTGAGCATGGCGCGACCGCCGTAGGACACCAGGACGATCGACACCAGCGGAGGGGTCTCGACCTCGTAGGCGGCGTCGGTCACGAGCCCGCCTTCCGGACGCGCCCGTACACCGACCGCAGCGGGTCGCTCCAGCGCAGCAGCTTGGTGCCGCGCAGGGCGGCCAGTTCCCTGCTGTCGTGCTCGTACCTCGCCGTCAGCTCGTCGATCGCCGCACGCCACTGGACGTGCACGTCGTCGCGTTCGTTCTCGGCCTGCTCCAACCGTTCCACCAGTGCGACGCGCTCGGCGGCCTGGCGCTTGCGCAGCTGCCGGTACGCGCGGCGCAGCAGCTCGTTCTCCCTGGCCAGCTCGGCGATCCGGGCGGCGGGGTCACCGCCGCGCTTCTCCCACGACGCGAGCGCCAGCTCGGCGACGCGGTCGAAGTGCGCGTCCACGGCGGCCTGCAGGCGGCGAAGGCGCTCCGGGTCGGCCTCGCGGCCGAACGCGGCCCGGATGGCGTTGGCCAGGGTGTCGGGGTCGACGGCCCGCTGGTCCGGTGCGCCCATGGTCTCGGCGAGGGCGCGCAGCTTGCTCTGGTCGGAGAGGTCGAGCACCACCCAGGGCTTGCCGAAGACGAACGCGGCGATGTTGGCGTGGAAGCTCATCGCGACCACACCGGCCGAGCCCTTGATGGCGGCCAGGATGTCCTCGGGCGGCTGGCCGCCGGGCATCCGGTAGACGGTGCGGTGCGGCAGGCGGGCCGCGAGCGCGTCGGCGAACCGGTCGTCACCGTGGCACGGTCCGGTCTCCAGCAGCACGACGTCGGCGTTCACCGCCTCGGCCAGCGTCCAGTCCAGGACCTTGGCGATGTCGGCGGCGCGGTGTACCGCGGACCGGTTGGCCTGCACGATCAGCGCCGGCCGATCGGTCGGGTACCAGCCCATGAACCGCAGGTACCGCAGGCGCTCCTCCAGCACGGCGGGCTCGACCAGGCGGTCGAGCAGGAAGCCGAGGTCGGGCACCACGGCCACGTCCCGCTCCACGCCGCAGGCCCGCAACCGCTCCAGCGACAGCTCGTCCCGCACCGCCACGTACTCGCGGCGGGCGGTGGCGTCCTTGATCATGCCCGCGTGCTCGGCGGAGGGCACGAACGGGATCCCGACCGCGTTCCACACCACCGGGTGCTCGGCCTCGTAGGCGCCGAGGCCGTCGACGAAGTACCGGCTGGGCGCACGGGCGGCCAGTGCCTCGGCGGTCGTGTGGTAGGCGTCGGCCAGCAGGTCGTCGCGGAAGTGGATGATCTCGCCGCCGCCGATGAGGGTGAGGTCGACCTCGGTCGACAGCTCCGCCACCCGCCGCGGGCTCCAGTCACCCAACGAGTCGGCCACGAACCCGCCGTCCATCCGGCACGGGTGCTCGTGCCCGTAGGGCGAGTACGGGCGGACCCGCCACCCCGCCAAGCGCCGGGTGATCTCGTGCTCGGTCACCCGCGGGAACAGGTGGTCGCCGAAGTTGTCGAGGTCGAACGTCCCCCACACCGCGACCGTGCCGACCGGCCGGGTCGTGTCCTGGCTGTTGCTCACACGTCGAGACTGTAGTGAGGGCGTTCGGGGCGGACGGGTCGGTCGGCCATGTCGTTACTTTGGCCGGGCGGCGAGAGTAGCGCCGATCACACCGATCACGTCCTGGTCCAGCATCGGGTTGACGCCGCTGACCAGGCTGCGCTCGGACGCCTCCAGCACCACGACGTTCCTCCCGGCGAGCATGTCGGCGACCCGCTGCGGGTTCTGCGGCACCTTGTCGGTGTTCTGGAGGGTGAGGTCGGAGAACGGCGCGACCAGGTCCCGGAGCACGTAGAGGCTGAACGAGTCGCCGAGCATGCCGACCGACGTGTTCACCATGCCGGTGCCGGGCAGCTGCACGTACCGCTTGGGCTCCTCCTGCGGCTTGGCCACCGCGCGGGAGCGTGAGCGCTTGCCGTCCGGCGCCAGCTTGTGGGTCGTGAGCTGGACGTTCTCCGTCCGGCCGAGCAGCCTGGACAGGTCGCCGGGCACCTCAACGACGTCGCCGTCCTCGACCTTCCAGGTCTTGGTGGCGCCGGGGCGGATCCGCTCGACGATCGCGCGGACCGCCACCAGGCCGCCCCGGTAGGTCCAGTGGGTGTCCAGTCGCGAGTAGACCGGTTCGCCGGTCCGCCGGGCGGCGGCGTCCAGCCCCGACCGCAGGTCCAGCGCGCCGGTCTCGGTCGAGAGCCTGCGCCAGAACTCCTCGCGGGTCCGCGCCGCGCAGTCCGCGCCGTAGTACCGGGTGGGCAGGTGCTCGGGCACCGCGGTCGACTTGTTGGGCGCGACGACGAGGACGAACTGCCGACCGGACGACTCCACGGCCGTGCGCAGGTCGCGCAGCCTGCCGAGCACCTCGTCCAGCGAGCGGGTCGGGTTGCACGCGCCGCGCATGTCCTCGCCGAAGTACAGCCAGCCGCGCCTGCCCTCGATCACGTCGGGGAAGTCCGAGGGCATCGGGGTGTCGCGGTCCTCGGGTTCGGGGGTCGGCGGCGCGGGCGCCTGCACCGGACCGGCGACGGTCGTCTCCCGCTGGAGCTTGGGCGGCTCGCCGAACACGCCGCGGCTGATCCCGTCGGCCGCGATCACGGCCTGCTGCCGCAGCGGCAGGTGGTCGGTCGCCCAGGCGTCCAGGCCGGTGAAGAAGGCCCAGCCGTCGGTGACCGACGGGAACTCGGCGAGCTTGCGGTTCTCGAACTCACCGGGGCGGACGCCCGCGAGCAGGAGGAACGCGGGAGTGCAGAAGAAGATGATCGCGAGGGTCAGCGCGGTGCGCTGGCGGCTGCTGTGCCGGGGCCGGTAGAGAACGTGCTCGCGGGGCAGCAGCGACTCGGGCACCGGCGGGAGGCTCAGAGGCTTGGGCGGCTCGGTGCTCACGCCGAACAGCGTAGCCGGCGGACGGATCACCTGTTCGGGGTTCACCTCAAGGAGCGGATTGACGAACGGCGGCGCGTGCAACCCACCGGCCATGGCAGACGTCTCTTCGGGTGACCGGACAGCCGATGCGGCGGAGGAACGACATGTGGCCCACTGTGATGCTGGTCACTTCAGGGGCGTTGGCTTTTTTAGTGCGAACCGTCCGGGTCCTGCGATCCGCATCGAAATCGGAAGCTGGGCAACCCCGTATTGAGACCGCCCCGCCGGCCTAGTCCCTATGGCGGCTTGTCCACTTGCCGTACGATCATTTCCGGGTCGTACGACCTGTGCCTGCTAGGGGACCTCAGAACAGAGGTAGGTGCGTCATGGATCTCGCACTGAGTAAGGTCATCGAGCTGCGCGAAAGCGGGTTCCAGTTCCTCCACCTCCGGGACGAGGACGGACAGCTCGACCGCATCATGGCGTTCAAGCAGCGCAGAGGGTTCATCGACTCCATCCTGTTCTGGTCGGAGACCGAGGCCCGCGCGGGCAGGCTGCCGGCCGTCCGGGACAGCCAGCGCGCCGCCCAGGCCGTCTGGATTTACGAGGGTCCGCTGGTCGAGGCCGTGGACCGGCTGCTCGACCTGCCCGAGCCCGGCTCGCGCAACGCACCGACGCTGATGAAGAAGACGGCGTCCGACCTCGCGGTCGTGACCACGCTGCCGTTCAAGCTGAAGCTGCCGCCCGGCGCTATCGCCTAGTCATCCCCGGTTAACGTCACCCGCCGCACACACAATGCGGCGGGTACCGGCGTTTCGGTCACTGTCCGTGATTTTTGTGCGATTAACGCAGAAGTTTCGTGGCCGGTCCATGTGCATCCAGCACGTTCCCAACAATGAATATTCACCCTCGGCGCGGGGACACCAAACCTGATTCGTAGGCGAGCACGACGAGTTGCGCGCGGTCCCGCGCACCCAGTTTGGTCAGCACCCGGCTGACGTGGGTCCGGGAGGTGGCGGGGCTGATCACGAGGTGCTCGGCGATCTCCTCGTTGGACATGCCGGCCGCGACGAGCGCCAGCACCTCCCGCTCCCGCGCGGTCAGCTCGCGCAGCGCCTTCGGGTCGGGACGGCGGTGCTCCGGGCGGTTCGCGAACTCCTCGATCAACTTACGGGTGACACTCGGTGCGAGGAGTGCGTCACCCTCCGCGACCACCTTGAGGGCGTGCAGCAGCTCGACCGGGTCGGTGTCCTTGAGCAGGAACCCGGACGCGCCCGCGCGCAGCGCCTCGAACACGTACTCGTCCACGTTGAAGGTCGTCAGCACCAGCACCTTCACGTCCGGCAGCTCGGCGCAGACCTGCCGGGTGGCGGCCAGGCCGTCGGTGCCCGGCATCCGGATGTCCATCACCACGACGTCCGGCCGGTGCTCGTGCGCCTGCCGCACCGCCTCCGCGCCGTCACCGGCCTCGCCGACGACCTCGAACCCGTCCTCGGTGTCGAGCAGCAGGCGGAACCCCGCGCGCACCAACGCCTGGTCGTCGGCCAGCACCACCCTGATCACCACGAACCTCCCACGGTAGGACCGCCCTGACGGTGAAGCCCCGGTCCCGCCCGACACCGGTCGACGGGCCCGCGTCCAGCGTGCCGCCGAGCGCCTCCACCCGTTCCCGCATGCCGCGGATGCCGGAGCCCGCGCCCTGCGGCGGCTGGTCGGACCGGGCACGGCCGTCGTCGGTGACGGTGAGGACCAGGGCGTCCCCGGTGTGCTCGAACGAGATGACGATCTCGGACGCGTCCGGCGCGTACCGCAGCGCGTTGGTCAGCGACTCCTGCACCACCCGGTACGCGGCGGCGTCGACCGGGGCGGGCAGTGCCCCCGGTGTGCCGACGACCCGCGCGATCGGCACCGGCCGCACCAGCTCGTCCAGCCGGTCGAGGCTGGGCGCCGGCGTCGTGCCCTGCCCGGTCCGCAGCACGCCGAGGGTCGCCCGCAGGTCGTCCAACGCGCGACCACTGGCTTCCTTGATCGCCTTGAGCGCCTTCACCGCCTCGTCGGGACGGCGGTCGGCGACGTGCGCGGCGACCCCGGCCTGCACGTTGATCATGGCGAGGCTGTGCGCGACCACGTCGTGCACCTCCCGCGCGATCCGCAGCCGTTCTTCTTCCACCTGGCGGCTCCGCTGTTCGAGGACACGCGTGCGGCGCAGGGAGAGCACGGCGACGGCCGGTGCGGCGATCAGCGGACCCCAGTGGCCGGTGACGTAGTAGAGCCAGGTCGACCCGCCGGTGATCGCGATGACCGCGACGGGGAAGCGCTTGCGCCAGATCAGCGGCACGAACGTCGCCGCGAACCAGACCCACGCCAACCACGCCATGCCGACGACGGTACGGGACCTCGACGCAGGTCAGCGTCGTGCCGGAGGCGGCACGCGCCCGTACGTCAGGCGTCGTACGCGCCGTGATCAGCAGCGCTCCGCATCGCGAGCCGCGACGAGTTCGGCGGCGACATCGATCGCCGGGTCTTCCACGGCCGGCGGCATCGCAACCGGACCGGTGCGAACCGGCGCGATCACGTGACCGGCTACCACCAACTCGCTCAGGCGTTGAACTTCCCGCACTTGACCGCCTGCGCGAAGGCCACCCAGTCGGGCAGCGCCACGGTCGGACCGGCCGGGTTCTTCGAATCACGCACCCGTGCCGAACGGCCCGCCAGCGAGACCTCGACGCAGTTGCCGTTCCCACCGTTGTTGCTACGGCTGCTTTTGCGCCACACGGCGACACCCCTATCGTTCAGCGGCGCTCGACGCACAGCACCGACTGGTCGGCCTTCGTCGTCACTACGCGGCTCAGGCCCCGAACCGTCCGCGCTTGGCCGCGTCCAGGAACGCCTGCCAGTCGGGCAGCGCCACGGTCGGCCCTGTCGGGTTCTTCGAGTCCCGGACCCGAGCCGAACGGCCCACCAGCGAGACCTCGACGCAGTTGGAGTTGTTCCCGTTGTTGCTGCGGCTGCTCTTGCGCCACACAGTCACACCTCGATCTCTACCGCTCAGCGGCCAGCGCCTCGATCCACTCGGCGGACTCGTGAGGGGGCAACGCCAGCTTCGACAGGTGGGTGAAGGTGAGTGTAGCGATCCTGACCTCTGCCGGGTTCTCGATGTGCAGCGATCCGGCCGCGTGCTCCACGTAGAGCACCGACCGCCTCTCCTTGCCCGCCAGGTCAAGCACCGTGAACGCGCCGTTGTCCCCGTCATGCGACCCGACGCTGTCGAGCAGCACCTGTACGGTCACGTTGGGCAGCCGTCCCCGCTCGATGATGTGGGTCAACTGCCGCCTGTCTGCCTTCGCCAGCGCCGGCTCGGCCACCACCGCGTGCAGCACGAGCGGATCATCGCCGCACAACCTCTCCTGCCTCCGCAGGCGGACCGTCACCTGGTTGTCGATCGACTTGCGCGACCGCTGCACCCGCGCGGCGGCGGTGATCTGCCGGATGTAGCTCTCCAGTTGCAGCAGCCCCGGTACGTAGGCCAGTTCGAAAGTCCTCATGCGGAGGGCATCGTGCTCCAGGCTGATGTAGCCGTGGTCACCGATGTCGTACTTGGTCCACCAGCCCTTCTCCAGAGACCACGCGTACAAGTCCATGTACCGGTCCCACTCCGAAACCGGCACCCCGTACTGGTCGAGCATGGCCCGCATGCCGTGGTAGTCGGGTCGCTGGCCCTTCTCTATCCGGCTGATCTTCCGGTGGTTGTAGTTGAGCCTGTCCGCCGCCTCCTGCTGCGACATGCCCGCGCGCTTGCGCAGCTCCCGGAGGGTCTCACCCAACCTGCGCATGCGATGGGTCGGCTCATTCCGGGTCATGCGCATCCACCTCCCGTTCAGCCGGTGATCATCCGACCGCGCAACGCTACGGCGGCGGAAACAGCGGGTGGGAATCCCACCGGGGGCTTCCGACGGTGACCGTTGCTCCATGACGGAGACGGCCTACCTGCACCGGGTCGAGTACTTCCGGCGGCAGGACAACGGTTCGCTCGTGCGCGAGCACGTGGAGACCGCCGATGACCATGGTTGGTACATCGAGCGCGGGGCAGCGTGGCGGGACCGGTACACGCGGGCGTGCGCGGAGGACTTCCTTGCGCGGACGGGCGCGCCGCGAGGGGTCTACTCGGTGGCGGTGTGGCGTGGTGGGACGCGGGTCTGCACGGTGGGGTTGCACTGGCCGGGTCTCCCAGCCGACCGGGTGAAGTAGTCCACCCCGTCGGATTAGCGAGCTTGAAGCCGGCACCCGCGTTGCGCCACTTTCCCGCCCATGAACCTCAGGAAGACCATCGCCGGGGCAGCGGTCGCGGTCGGCAGCACGGCCGTCATGCTCGGCCTGGGCGGCACCGCGCAGGCCGTCGACCTCGGCGCGCACACCAGCCCCGAGCTCGACGGCGAGCTGGGCAAGGTCGCGAACATCGGTGACATCGTCCGCGTCGACACCGCGAACCCGACCGGCCCGGTCGTCACGGGCCCGCTGATCCTGGGCAACGGCACCACCGACGCCCCGCTGGACCTGAGGATCGGCCTGGGCCGCTGACGCACCGCGCCACCGCCGACGGCCACGATCCCTCCCAGGGACCGGAGCGGCCCCTCGCCCCCTCCCCCCTCGGGCCGGGGGCCGCTCCAACCACGGTCCGCGTCGGGTCGGGCGGTGCTTCAGCGGCCGACGGCGTAGCCCTGCGCTCCGCGCGCGTTGGCGGCGGCACGCAGCAGGCCGTCACGCGAATCCCGCGCCACGGCCGACATCCGGCCCAGGGTCCACGGCCCCGCGTCGACCACCGAGTGGCCCCGCTCGCGCAGTTCGGCCAGGGCGGCGTCGCCGATCCGCGACTCGATCACGAGCTCGCCGGGCGTCCACGGCCGCGGGTAGAACGAGCTCGGGAACGCGTTGGTGTGCCACATCGGCGAGTCGATGGCCTGCTGCAGGTTCATCCCGCCGACGGTGTGCGCGAGCCAGAACCCGAGCTGCCACTGGTCCTGCTGGTCGCCGCCGGGGGTGCCGAAGGCCATGGCGGGCAGGCCGTCGCGCAGGGCCAGGGTCGGCGACAGGGTGATCCGGGGGCGCTTGCCGGGGGCCAGGGAGTTCGGCAGTCCTTCGTCCAGCCAGAACATCTGGGCCCGGCTGCCGAGGCAGAACCCGAGCGACGGGATGGTCGGCGAGGACTGCAACCAGCCGCCGGACGGGGTGGCCGACACGACGTTCCCCCAGCGGTCGACGACGTCGACGTGGACCGTGTCGCCCTTGACCGTGCCGGCGCGGGACACGGTGGGTTCGCCGAGCGCGCCGCCGCTGTCTTGTCGGCTCGCAACGCGCGGGCCTCGCAGAACGTGCCCGGGAAGGCGTGCTTCGACCGGACCGGGTGATCCGGGCCGTAGATCGAGTGAAGCGCGATCACCGACGAGTTGCCGGCGCTGCCCGGCGTAGTCCCTCGAAAGAAGTACGTCCAAGGGCACGTCGCCGCTGTCCCCGTACCAGGCCTCACGGTCGGCGAACGCCAGCTTCGCGCACTCCACCGCCAGGTGCACGGTCTCCGCGGTCGGCACGCCGTCCGCGTACGCCAGCCGGTCGCCGAACCCCTCCAGCAGCAACAACTGCTGCAGCAGCACGGGCCCCTGGGTCCACGCCCCGGGCTTCACCACGCTCCACGAGCCGAAGTCCACCGACACGGCGTCCTCGTACGACGCCTCCCACGACGCCATGTCCTCGCCGGTCAGCACGCCCGCGTGGTCCGCGCCCGAGTCGTCGCGGTGCGCGATGCGGAAGAACTCGTCCACCTGCGCGGCCACGAACCCCTGCGACCAGGCCCGCCGCGCCGCCTCGATCTGCGCCTCCCGGTCCGACCCGGCGGCTTCGGCGGCGGCGAGCAGCCACTCCCACGTGTCGGCCAGCTTGGGGTTGCGGAACCGCGACCCGGCCTCCGGCGGGGTGCCGCCCGGCAGCCACAGCGCCGCGGACGACGTCCAGTGCTCGCGGAACAGGTCGGCGACCGTCGAGATGGTGAACGACACCCGCTCCAGCAGCGGGAACCCGTCGCGCGCGTAGCCGATCGCGTAGCCGAGGACGTCGCGCAGCGACTTGGTGCCGTAGTCGCGCAGCAGCGTCAGCCAGCCGTCCCACGCGCCCGGCACGGTCGCGGCGAGCAGCCCGCTGCCGGGTACGAGGTCCAGGCCCAGGCCCCGGTAGTGCGAGGTGGTCGCGCCGGCGGGGGCCACGCCCTGGCCGCACAGCACGCGCGGTGACGTCTCGCCGGCCGCGGCGAACACGACGGGCACCTCGCCGCCGGGGCCGTTGAGGTGCGGTTCCACCACTTGCAGCACGAAGCCGACCGCGACCGCGGCGTCGAAGGCGTTGCCGCCGTCCTCGAGGACGGCCATGCCCGCGGTGGAGGCGAGCCAGTGCGTGGAGGCGACCATGCCGTGGGTGCCGACGAGCTCGGGACGGGTGGTGAACATTTCGACAACGTACGTGCGCCCGGCCCGTTTTGTTACCCCGGCTAACGAAACCGTTCCCTGAAGATCTTCTGAACCTGAATCGCTCTCACATCGCCTGGTCGGGGACGCGCAGCTCCCGTCCCAGCCCGTGCAGCACGAGCCCGGCCCGCGCCACCGCGTCCGCGTCCAGGTGGTTGCGCGTGTCGAGCACCGCCGACCCCGCCATCACCGATGCCACCAGCGCCCAGTCCAGCGCGCGGAACTGCGGCCACTCGGTCAGCAGCACGACCGCGTCGGCGTCGCGCGCCGCCTCGTACGGCGAGTCGACCACGGTCATGCCCACCAGCGGTCGGCTGATCTCCGGGTCGTGCGCGACCAGCTCCGCGCCCTCGAACGCGAGCAGCTCCGCCACCGCCAGGGCGGGCGAGTCGCGCAGGTCGTTCGTGCCCGCCTTGAACGCGAGCCCGAGCACGCCGATGCGCGCACCGGCCAGCGGCCCGATGGCCCGGCGCAGCTTCTCCACCACCCGGCGCTGCTGCCGCCCGTTCGTCTCGATGGTGGCCCTGACCAGCGAGAAGTCCACCCCTACGGCGTCGGCGATGCGCACCATGGCATGCGTGTCCTTGGGCAGGCACGACCCGCCCCAGCCGGGTCCGGGCTTCAGGAACGACTGGCCGATGCGCTTGTCGTAGCCCATGCCCTCGGTGACGGAGGTGACGTCCGCGCCGACGCGTTCGCACAGCTCGGCGACCGCGTTGACGTAGGACAGCTTCATCGCCAGGAAGCAGTTGGCCGCGTACTTGACCATCTCGGCGCTGGCCGCGTCCATGAGCACGGTGGGCGCGCCGAGGCGGGTGAACAGCGCGCCGACGCGTTCGGCGGCCTGGGGCGAGTCGGCGCCGACCACGATCCGGTCGGGGTGCAGGAAGTCGCGGACGGCGCTGCCCTCGCGCAGGAACTCGGGGTTGGAGACCACGGCGACGTCCTCGCGGCCGAGGAGGGCGGCGATCCGGGTCGACGTGCCGACGGGGACGGTCGACTTGCACACGACGACCGCGCCGTAGGGGAGGACGTCGCGGACCTCCCGAGCCACGGCCTCGACCGCGCCGAGGTCGGCCGCGCCGCCCGCGCCCATGGGTGTCGGCAGGCACAGGAACACCACTTCGGCGTCCGCCACGGCGTGCCGCGCGCCTTCGACGAACTCCAGCCGCCCGGCGGACCGGCCCGCCACGACGAGGTCGGCGAGGTCCGGTTCGAGGATGTCGACCTGCCCGGCGCGCAGCCGCGCGACCTTCAGCGCGTCCACGTCGGCGCACACGACCCGATGTCCGAGGGAGGCCAGGCACGCCCCCGTCGTCAGGCCCACGTAACCCGTTCCCACGACCGCGATCCGTCGGACGAACATGGTGCTGACGGTGGCACCCGAAGTTGGCCGTGGGTCAAACACCAGGCGTATGCGGAGAGTGAGGTGGGTAGTCCCCTGGGTGTACGGGGAAACACCCCTCGCGGCGGACGCGGTTCCGCTCGGACGCGGGCACAGTCGTGGGTATGGAACTCGTCCTCTTCTCCCTGCTCTTCGTGGGGTTGGCGGTGCTGGCGGCCGTGCCGTTGGTCGCATTGCTCCACTTCTCCGAGCGCCGCGGGCTGAACGACCGTTAACCTCCTGTCCGCAGGGACAGGAGGATGTATGGAGATCTCGGGTACCGCGGCGATCGTCACCGGCGGCGCGTCCGGTCTGGGCCTCGCGACCGCGCGGGCGCTGGCGGCACGGGGTGCGTCGGTGTTCGCGCTGGACCTCTCGACCGACAACGCGCCCGACGTCGAGGGCGTCACGTACCTGGCGGCGGACGTGACCTCGGAGGAGGACGTCCAGGCCGCCGTCGACACGGCCGCCGGTTCGGGTGCGCCGCTGCGGGTCGTGGTGAACTGCGCGGGCATCGGCCCGTCGACGCGGACGGTCGGCAAGAGCGGTCCGCACCCGCTGGACCTGTACCGCAAGGTCATCGACGTCAACCTGGTCGGCACGTTCAACGTGCTGCGGCTGGCGGCGGCGGCGATGGGCACGACCGAGCCGCTGGAGCACGGGCAGCGGGGCGTGGTGATCAACACGGCGTCGATCGCGGCGTTCGACGGGCAGATCGGGCAGGTGGCGTACGCGGCGTCGAAGGCCGCGGTGGTCGGGATGACGCTGCCGGCCGCGCGTGACCTGTCGTCGGTCGGGGTGCGGGTGATGACGATCGCGCCGGGCATCGTGGACACGCCGATGCTCGCGACCGTGTCGGACGAGTTCCGGGCGGGTCTGGCGGCGGGCGTGCCGTTCCCGAAGCGGTTGGCGCAGCCGGAGGAGTACGCGCGGCTGGCCGTGTCGATCGTCGAGCACGACTACCTGAACGGCGAGGTCATCCGCATGGACGGCGCTCTCCGCATGGCACCGCGTTGAACTGCCGCTGCTCCGCGGACGGCGGGCTCGGTCGCCTGGAAGGCGATCGTTCGCGACCTCGCGCGGTGGTCCGGTAGGGCGGCGATGTCACAGATCTCCCGCGAAGGGGAGGTCGTCCATGGCGTCCGACGTCATCCACAGCCTCAGGGTGTGGGTGGCGCGGACGTCGTCCTCGTTGTACTCGAGCAGCCGGCGGCGCTGGGCGGGGTCCGCCGGCTTGCCGTCCATGCCGACGGCGTCGCGGTACCAGCGCATGGAGTTCTCGCCGCCCGCCTCGGGGTCGCGCCAGCGGAACCCGGCGACCGGGGCGATGGTCTTCAGGCCCTTGCCGTGGGCGCACAGGAACTGGTCCTGCACGATGCCGAACAGGTCGACCCACGCGTCGGACGTGATGAACTCGCGCACCTGCGCCACGGTGGGGATGCCGGGCTGCCCCTTGAACCGCTCGGCCGACCCGAGCAGCCAGCGGTTCTCGGCCAGCTCGTTGTAGCAGTAGGCCTTGAACGACAGCCCGCGGGCGCGTGCCCTCAGCCGCACGCCGGTCAGCCAGCCCCAGAACTCGGCGAACGACCGGGCCTCGTCGGCGCACGGCAGCGGGTCCCAGGTGGCGAACGCGCGGTAGCCGTGCTCCTCGCCGACGTCCTGGCCGGACAGCCAGCAGCCCCACATGTACGCGCCGAGGTCGCCGAAGCTCTCCATGTCGACGTCGACCTCGACGTCCGCGCGCGGCACGTCCATCCGGGACACGCGGCGCACCACGGTGAGGTCGCGCAGCCAGGCGCGGGCCAGGATCACCGCGTCCGAGTGCAGCATCCCGACCAGGGGGATGACCTGCTCGTCCGGGTCGAGGGCGGCGAGCTGGTCGACCGTGTGCACGCCGACCTTGCGCAGCGCCACGGCGTCCTCGCCGCGCACGACGAGGCTGACGTCCCGCACGGCCTTCAGGTCGGTCTCGCACACCGGCCACCACGGGCAGCTGCGGCACTCGACGATCCGGGAGGGGCGGGCCATCGGGTCGGCTCCGGTCGCGGCGGCGGTGGCGACGGCCAGCCGGTCGGCGAACCGGGCGTCGTACTCGGCGAGGGCGTTGCGGCCGCCCGGCCAGGTCGGCGCCTCCAGGTCGTGCCAGACGACGACGTCGGCGTCCATGCCGATCACGCCGCCGGTCGACCGGCCGTGCGCGGCGAACCCGGACGCCTGGAGCTGGCGCTGGGCGTGCGCGAGGCGGAGCTGGTCGCGCGGCTGGGGCCGGACCTTGCGCAGCGGGTCGACCCGGGCGCCGCCGGGCAGCGGGTGCGTCAGCGGTGACGTGCGCGCGCCCTGACCGGGGTCGCTGACCTTGTGCCGGACCACGAGGACGGGCACGTACCCGGTCTTCTCCTTCACGAGCAGGTCGATGCCGCCGCGCCGCCCGCCCAGGGGGTCGCGGGGCAGCGCCGCGCCCCAGATGAAGGGCACACCGGCCTGCATCGCGGCGGCCGTGACGCGTTCGCGGTCGGCCGACGGCACGTCCTGCGGTACCTCGATCAGGTCGGACCCGACGACCCGGCCGAGGGCGGCGGCGACCGCGTGCCGGTGCTCGGTCGCGTCGGCTTTGCGCTGCTGGCCGGTGGGGTCCGGTGGCAACGTGGGCACGTCGCGCATGATCGGGTCGTGTTCGAGGTGCACCCGCCGCCGGCAACGAGTGACCACGCCGGCGTCGAGCTGCACCTGGGAAGTCACCGGTGCAGCGTATGACGACGGGCGGGCGGTTGTACCGGCAACCTCGCCGAGTCGAGTCGATCTTTTGCCGGAACCGGCCTAGGGTTTGCGGTTGAGGAGGTGCGGCCGTGGCACGTGAGAAGGGCAAGGGGTTCACCCCGAGCCGGGCGAAGAACCTCGTGGGCGTGGCCAAGGTGCTGGCGCCCGCGTTGATCCCGGTGATGGCGCCGGTCGCGGCTCGTGCCGCCGCGCTCCTGGGCGACCGCTACGACCACTACCGGGCCTCGCGGCTCGGGGTGCCGGTCGACCAGCTGACCAGGTACTCGGGGAAGGGCGCGCGGCTGCACGCCCGGATCGCCGGGTTCTCCGACGCGCTCGCCCAGCTCGGTGACTCCGAGCGGACCTACGTCCAGGACACCGAGAGGCGGCTGGCGCAGCTGCTGGCCGCGGTGCGGGCGTCGGAGCGGATGCCCGCACCGCGGCGCAAGGCGGCGCACCGCGCGATCTCGGTCGACCTGGACGCGATGGAAGCGGACCTGCTCAAACGCCTCGGCGTGTGAGCTCCTCCACGGTCCGGTAGGCGGTCTCCTCCGGGTTGGGGTCGGCCGGGTCGAACTGGGCGGTGACCTCCTCCATCACCTCGGCGACCCGTTCCTCGCGCCGGATGAGCGGGTCGCTGCGCAGGTCCCGGGCCAGCGACACGCACAGCCCGACCATGACGACCAGGAACGGCAGCGCGGCGATGATCGTCAGGTTCTGCAGGCCGGTCAGCCCGCTCGACCCGCCGACCAGCAGCATCACCGCCGCGACCAGGCCGGTGAGCACGCCCCAGAACACGACGACGGCCTTGGCCGGTCGGATGGAGCCGCGCTGCGACAGCGTGCCCATCACGACGGACGCGGCGTCCGCGCCGGACACGAAGAAGATCGCCACGAGCACCATCACGACGACACCGGCGACGCCGGCCAGCGGGAACCGGTCGAGCAGCCCGAACAGCTGCCCCTCCGGCGAGGCCGTGCCCGCGAGGTCGATGCCGGACCGCTGCACGAAGATCGCCGTGCCGCCGAACACGCAGAACCACGCGAGGCTCACCAGGCTGGGCACGCCGATGACACCCGCCACGAACTGGCGGATCGTGCGGCCGCGGCTGATGCGGGCGATGAACATGCCGACGAACGGCGTCCACGAGATCCACCACGCCCAGTAGAAGATCGTCCAGCCGGACAGCCACGTCTCGGTCGCGTCGCCGCCGGACGCGGCGGTGCGGCCCGCCATGTCGGCCAGCTCGCGGAAGTAGTCGCCGATCGCGGTGGGCACGAGGTTCAGCACGAACACCGTCGGCCCGACCACGAACACGAACGCGGCCAGCACCAGGGCCAGCACCATGTTGGTGTTCGACAGCCACTGGATGCCCTTGGCCACGCCGGACACCGCCGACGCGACGAACGCCACGGTCAGCACGGCGATGACGCCCACCACGACCCCGTTGCCGACCTCGCCCAGCCAGCCCGCGACCCGCAGGCCGCTGCCGATCTGCAACGCGCCCAGCCCGAGCGAGGTGGCCGACCCGAACAGGGTCGCGAAGATCGCCAGCACGTCGATGGCCCGGCCCGCCGGTCCCTCCGCGCGGCGGCGGCCGAGCAGGGGCGCGAACGCGGCGCTGATCAACTGGCTGCGGCCGCGGCGGAAGCTGCCGTAGGCGATGGCCAGGCCGACCACGGCGTAGATCGCCCACGGGTGCAGCGTCCAGTGGAACAGGGTGGTGGCCATCGCGGTCTGCACGGCCTGGTCCGTGCCGCCCTGGACGGTGCCGGGCGGCGGTTGCACGAAGTGCGACAGCGGCTCGTTGACCCCGTAGAACATCAACCCGATGCCCATGCCCGCGCTGAACATCATCGCGACCCACGAGATCGTGCGGAACTCCGGCTGCTCGTCGTCGCGGCCGAGCGGGATGCGGCCGTAGCGGCTCACCGCGAGCCACAGGGCGAACAGCACGAAGCCCGACGCGGTGAGCACGAACGCCCAGCCGAGGTTGGTGATGACCCAGGTCAGGGCCGCTTTCGACGCCGTGGCGAGGGACGCCGTACCGAAGATGCCCCAGGCCACGAACGCGAGCGTGACGACGGCGGCGACACCGAAGACCACACGGTCCGTGCGACCCGGTCGATCCGCTTTCGGATCTCCGGGCAAAGGCTCGTTGACAGGTTTGTTCTCGGTCGTCACGGGTAACCCATACCCCCGTTCGGCCTAGGGAAAACCCGCGGGTGCGGGTGGGGACTCACGCCCGCACCCCGTCACCTCCTACTCTCTGTGGTGTGACCAGCCGGCCCGCTCCGACCCGCCTCGCGCGGGCCGTGCTGCTGGCCGTCACCTCGGCCGCACTCAGCGTCACCGCGCACGGTGCGGCGGGCGGCTCGGTCACCGAGTTCGCGCCCGCGCTGCCGCTGACGCTGCTCGTCGCGTTCGCGGGCACGGCGCTCGCCGAGCGCGGCCGGCGGCCGTGGTCGGTGCTGGCCACGCTGGGTGTCGCGCAGCTCGGGCAGCACGCGCTGCTCACCCTCGGCCACCACACCGCCGACGGACCGGGGCTCGGGTTCGGCCCGACCGCCATGGCCGCCGCGCACGTGGTCGCCGCACTGCTCACCGGCTTGCTGCTGGCCCGTGCCGACGCGGTGCTGCACGCGCTCGCCGTCGCCGTCACCCGGCTGCTGCCCCTGCCTCCCGCGCCGGTCGCACCGGCCGGGGCGCTGTGGTCGCCGACCCCGTCGTCGTCGCGGAACGCGCTGGTCGACGTGCTGCTGCGGCGGGTGCACGGCCGTCGCGGCCCTCCTCGCTCCTGATCACCAGAGTCCCCGTACCCACGCAACTCAGGCCCAGGAGCCACGACTACATGTCGACAAATCACTTCGGCGTGCGCACGCTCGCCCGCGGCGGCGCCGTGCTCGCCGCCGCCGCGATCCTCGCGCTGACCACCGCCGGCGCGGCGTCCGCGCACGTCACCGCGTCCACCCCGAAGGACGCCGTCCAGGGCGGCTACACCAAGGTCACGTTCCGCGTGCCCAACGAGCGCCCCGACGCGGGCACGGTCAAGCTCGAGGTGACCCTGCCCGCCGAGTACCCGCTGGCCTCGGTGAGCACCAGGCCGACGCCCGGCTGGAAGGTCGAGGCGGTCAAGGAGAAGCTGGCCACGCCGGTCAAGAGCCACGGCCGCGAGGTCACCGAGGCCGTCCGCACGGTGACGTGGACCGCCGACCCGGGCACCCGCATCGAGCCCGGCCAGTTCAACGAGTTCGACCTGTCCATCGGGCCGCTGCCGGACAACACCGACCAACTGGTCATGCCCGCCAAGCAGACCTACGACAGCGGCGAGGTCGTGGACTGGAACGCGCCGCCCGCCGAGGGCGCGGACGAGCCGGAACGCCCCGCGCCCGTGCTGAAGCTGGTCGCCAAGACCGGCGGCGACGACCACGGCACGGCCACCACGACGACGGCGGTCGCCGACGACGGCCACGACACGGCCGCCGCCGCGGCGACCGACGACACCGCCCGCTGGCTGGGCGGCGCCGGGCTGGTCGTGGGCGCGCTCGGGCTCGGGTTGGGCGCGGGAGCCGTGCTGCGGTCCCGCCGCGCGGGCAAGCCGACGGCATGAGGCGCGTCGTCTCGCTGCTGCTGACCGGCCTGGTCGCGGGTGCCGTCGCGCTCGGCACGGCCGCACCGGCGTCCGCGCACAACGTGCTGATCAGCAGCGACCCCAAGGACGGGGCGCAGCTGGAGGCCGGGCCGGCGACCATCACGCTGACCTTCGACCAGCCCGTGCAGGCCGGGGAGAAGTTCAACACGGTCACCGTCACCGGGCCCGAGGGCACGCGCTGGGAAGCGGACGGCGAGCCGACGGTCAAGAACAACAGCGTCGTCTTCGGTGTCCGCCCCCTCGGTCCGGCCGCCGAGTACGCGGTGGGCTACCGGGTGCTGTCCGCGGACGGGCACCCGGTGACCGGCTCGCTCAAGTTCACCCTGACCAAGGCGGGCAGCGGCACGCCCGCGCCCGCCGCGGCGAACGGCGAGGACCCCGGCTCCGCGTCGTCCGACGGCGGCGTGCCCATCTGGGTGTGGATCGTCGGCGCGGCCGTGCTGCTGGCCGGTGGCGCGTTCCTCGCGCTGCGCGGCGGCGGCACCGGGGAGAACGGCAAGCGATGACCGTGAACCGGACCACCACGATCGCGAACAGGTACTGGGTCGTCGGCGGCCTGCTGGCAGGCGGGGCCGTCGGCGTGTTCCTGGGCCTGGGCCTGTCCACCACACCGGAAGCGGTGGGCGTGGCCGAGCCGGGCGTGGTGGTCCGGTTCGCGCACCCGTTGGTGCGCACGCTGCTGGACCTCGCCGCGACCGTCGTCGTCGGCCTGTCCCTGCTGCCGAAGCTGCTCGGGTTCAGCCGGCCCGCCCTCACCGAGCCGGTCCTGCGCGTGGCCCGGCCGGCCGCCGTGGTCGCCGCGGCGGTGTGGGCGTTCACCGCGTTGCTGTCGATCGTGATCCGCGCGTACGAAACGCGACCGGACGCGGAACTGACCATGCCGATGGTCGTGGACTACGTGCAACGCGTCGGCGCGGGGCAGGGATTGTTGTTCAGCGCGGTGTGCGCGCTGGTGTACCTGTGGATCGGCGTGATGGCGGTGCGCCGCGGCGAATCGGTGCCGGCGGAACTGCGCATCCTGATCGCCATGTTCGGCCTGCTGCCGCTGCCGGTGACCGGGCACGCGTCGAACTGGAAGTACCACGACTACTCCATGATCTCGATGGAGCTGCACGTGCTCGGCGCGGCCGCGTGGACCGGCGGCCTGGCGGCTCTGGTGGTGCTGGTCGCGCACCGCCGCGGGTTGTTGGCCGAGGCGCTGCCGAAATTCTCGAAGCTGGCCACGATCGCGTTGGTCCTGGTGTCGGTCACCGGGTTGTTCAACGGGTTGCTGGAACTCGCCCTCAACCCGGTGATCGGCCTGCCGGGCTCGCTCTTCACCACCTCGTACGGGGTGGTGCTGGTCGGCAAGATCGTGTGCGCCGGCCTGCTCGCGCTGCTGGGCGCGAACATCCGCTGGCGGTTCCTGCCGCACATCGCGCAGCACAAGACGACGGCGATCGTCGGCTGGGCCGCGGTGGAACTGGCCATCATGGGCATCGCCTTCGGCCTGGCGGTCGTGCTCTCCCGCGCACCGGTCGCCTGACCCGCTCGGACGCGCCGCCGGGTCGCGCGGGATTGTCGGACCCCTGTGGTGGGGTGCGTCCATGGCTGATCTACCGATCCTGGTGCTGGGTGCCACCGGCTCGACGGGCAGGCGGGTGGCCGCGCGACTCACCGCGGCGGGCCACGGCGTGCGCCGGGCGTCACGCCGTGGCGACGTGCGCTTCGACTGGTCCGACCGCGGCACGTGGGCGGGTGCGCTCGACGGCGTCGAACGGGTCTACCTGATGGCGCCGCACGAGCTGCCGGTCGACCCGGACTTCGTGCACGACGCCGTGGCGCGGGGCGTGCGGCGGCTCGTGCTGCTGTCCACGCGCGGTGTGGTGGAGATGGGCGACGAGCGGCTGCTCGCCGCCGAGCGGCTGGTCCGCGAGTCGGGCGTCGGGTGGACCGTGCTGCGGCCGGACTGGTTCGACCAGAACTTCGACGAGGGGTTCTTCCGGCCGTCGGTGCTCGCGGGCGAGCTGGTGCTGCCCCTCGGCGGGAAGAAGCAGGCGTTCGTCGACGCGGACGACATCGCGGCGGTGGCCGCGGCCGCGCTCACCGAGGACGGGCACGAGGGCGAGACCTACGAGGTGACGGGGCCCGAGTCGCTGTCGTTCCCGCAGGCGCTGGACGTGCTGGCCCGGATCACCGGCCGGCGGATCGCGTTCCGCGGCACGCCGGACGACTACCGGGCCGTCATGCCCGTCGAGCTCGCCGAGGCGCAGATCCGGGCGTGGGACGCGCTGCGTGACGGCGAGCCGACCGACGTGGTCGCCCGGATCACGGGACAAGAGCCCAAGAGCTTCCACGACTACGCCCTGCGGGCGTGGGAAGGAGGCGCATGGCGCGGCTGAGCGTCGGTGAGTGGTCTGTTCGGTGCGGCGAACTGCGCCGAACGCGCTAGTCGGTGACCGGTCGGGCGGAAGTGTCCTCGCGGAGGCGGTTCAGCGCCGCCATCGCGTCCTGGCCGCGCCGTTCGAGCTCCTTGGCGTCGATCCAGCCGTTGGCGAAGTACCGGTAGTCCTGCGCGAGCTTCACCAGTTCGGCCAGGTAGTTCGCCGAGCGCTCGCGGCGCTGCTGGTCGAACTGCGCCAGGAACGGCAGCTGGGTGTCCACGACCTCGTCCAACATCCGGGCCGCGCGCAGGGCACGCCTGGCCCTCCGACGCCGCAACACCGGCAGATTCCCGACCACGCACACCTCGCCGACCCCGGACCGCACTCTCGATGCCTCAGTCGTAGGACGCGCGGCGAGTGTTACCGGTTCGTTCCCCCACGACCCCGGTTTCAGCGGTAGGGCGTCCAGGGTGTCGTGGTGTCGCCCACGCGCAACGCCTTCAGCCGGCTGTGCAGCTCGTCCCGCACGCCGGGGTGGCTGCGCATGATCGGCAGCACGCTCGTGGTCAGCTTCAACTCCCGGACCTCGCGCAACACCGGGAAACCGGCCCACCTGACCACGTCGAAGCCGTACTCGTCGGCCAACTGCCGGTACCACTCGGCGGGGTGGCCGAAGCGGGCCACGCCGACCGGCAGGGTGCTCAGGTCCCATTCGCGCGGCCCGACGCTGGTCGAGTCGAAGTCACAGATCACCGGCCCGTCGGGGCTGGGGATCAGGTTGCCCAGGTGCGCGTCCCCGTGCAGCACGCCCTGCGGCAGCACGGTCCGCAGCTCGGCCAGCCGGTGGTCGGCCTCGGCGCACCGGTCCTCCAGGAACCGGCGGTCCGGCGCGGACAGCTCCTCGGCGTCGGCGATGCGGCGGCGCACGTCGTCCAGCGGCGTCCAGCGCGGCAGCTCGAACTCCGGCGCGGGCAGCGCGTGCACCTGGCGCAGCACCCGCCCCAGGTCGCGGCCGTCGACCGGCCGGCCGCCGGACGGCACCGCGTGCCACACCGTGGCCAGGTGCTCCCCCACCGCCAACGGCTGCGGCACGTCCTCGACCAGCCGCACCGCCGGCACGCCGTGCGACGCCAGCCACCGCGCGACGTCGACCACCTTGCGCGCCCGGTGGCGCAGCGTCGTGGAACCGACGATGCGGACCACCACCCGGTCCTCGGGCAGGTCGAACACGGCGTTGCTGGTGAACTTCACGAGCCTCGCGCCGCGGTGCGCCAACCCCAGTTGGGCGCACAGCCGTGCCAGCACGGCCGTCAACGCGGCGGAGGTGAACCTGCCGTCCACCGACCCCGACTCCCCGCGGCTCAGGCCGCGCTGTCGTTGCCGGTGAACTTCGCCAGGCGTTCGGCCAGCTCACGGGCATCGGGGTTGTTGCGGCGCTTCTCCGCCTCGTGCTGCAGCGGCTTCATCCGGTCCTTCGTGCGGACCGACTTCAAGCCCTCGGACAGCTCGATCGCCTGCCGGCCGAGCCGGGCGCCGTGGTCGATGTCGCCGTCGAGCAGGTGGTTGATCGACAGCGACGTGAGGTTGAACGACCTGCTGCGAGCCATCTCGTCGCCGTAGCCGCTGATGGCCTTGGTCAGCGCGGGCACCGCGGTGCGCGTGTACTTCGCGTCCACGGTCTGCGCCAGCTCCGTGTGCACCGTCCCGATCATCGCGGACAGGTCGTTGGCGTCGAAGAACTTGGCCCACGCGGGCGACTCGGCGATGTTGGCGCGGGCGAACTCGTCGCGCGCGCGGCCGAGGAGCTTGAGCGCCTGGTCGTCGGAGCCCATCTTCGCGTAGGCCCACGCCTCGTTGGCGCACAGGATGCCGACCGCGAGCTCCGAACCGGAGTTCTGGGCGGCCAACTGGCCGAGCTGGAACACCTTCAGCGCGTCGTCCGGCGCGTTCTGGTGCAGGTAGACGCGGCCCATCCGGTACAGGATGTTGGCCACGAGCTCTTCCTTGCGGCCCTGCTTGGCGAGGCCGAGCGCCTGGCCGAAGTGGTTGCGGGCCGAGTCGTACAGGCCGGTGTCGAACGAGGTCCAGCCGGCCAGGTTGTGCAGGTCGGCGAGCGCGACGTAGAGGCGTTCCTTGACCAGGTCGGTCGCGTTCGCGCCGAGCATCTGCTGGCCCCACGACAGCTGGGCGACGACGGCGTCGCGGCACGAGCCGCCGCCGTACTGGTAGTCGAGCGTGCGCAACGCCCTGGTGGCCGCCTCGACCTGTCGGATGTCGGTCATGCCGATGCGGCCAGGGGCCGGAGTCTGCGCGGGCGATGAAGCCCAAGACCCGGAGTCCGTACCGAACACGGCCGCGCCGACGGTGATGGCGGCGGCGTGCGCGAGGAACTTCCTTCGCTTCACCGACTCGTCCTCCTCAGAATGGGGTGACTCCGCCGTGGCGGCCACCCTCACTGCCGTGGCCTCGTCGTAAGCGAGGCCCATGTACCCCCTTGGGACACCCAAGCCCTGGGCGATCCGCGCGAGGACGTCGTAGGCCATGACCTGACGTCCCTTGAGGATCTCCGAGACTTCGGACTGCGACTGGCCCGTCAACGCCGCGATCTGGCGCTGCGACACACCGTGCCGCCGCAGCAGCCGGTAGACCGCGCTGATCTCTCGTCTGGCCAGGGCGTCACGCATCTCCTGCTGGTCCCAGACGTCTGGTGTAACAGGAGAGCTCGGCGAACCGATGGTGTTCAATTGCGCCCCCTCACAGTCCTTTGGGCGTCAACGGCAGAGTAGGGGCACTCCCCCGACTGCGAGAAGTACCGATCGGCGAGGCTGATCGGCCCTGCCGAACTCCGCTGACCGCTTACCGTGGAACGGCCACCGGCCAGCGCTGTGACGTCCCGATCCGGCATGAATCATCGCAATCTGGGTTCCGGTAAGCGAGCGAGCACGGAGAGGAACATGGTCGTGGACCTGATCGAGCGGGCGGTGACCACCCCTGGTGGGTCGGCCGCGCCTGCCGTCGCGACGGCCTCCTCCCCTTCATCGATGTCCGTCCGGGAGTCGACCGACCTCGACTCCGGATGGCGCGGCACGACCGGGCACCGTCGCTGGTGGCGCATCCGCTGCAGCGACGTGGTCGACCGGGAGCGCTGCCTCACCGTGATGGTCGACCGGGGCCGCGTGGTCCTGGTCGGGCCTCCCGGGGAGACGGCGGTCCTCTCGGCCGACCAACTCGTACAACTCAGGGCCGCGCTACGTGAGGCCGCCGAGCAGGCGGAAAGGTGACGGTGACGTTTCGGTGGACGAGATCCTCGGACAAGTTCTTCGCAACGCGGTGTGGGAGCGGCTCGACCTGCTCACGGAGCTGGCCAACGAAGCCGACGCCCCGTCCCTGCTGTCGGTGGCGCGTTCCGAGCTCCCTCGGCTGACCGAGGGGTGGCGGGCCCTGCTCGCCGCGCACGAACCGGACGAGAAGGGCAACTGCCCCGAGTGCTCCGGGCGGTGGCGGCAGCAGAAGAGCCCCTGCTCGGTGTGGCGCGCCGCGTACGAACACCTGGTCGCGGGCGGTTTGGCCCCGCGTCCGGCTCGGCACCTCCGATCGGCGCCGGTGACGCCTCCCGTCACCCGGTCGCGCCGGGGAATGGTGATGCGAGCCCACTGACGGGCGGCCCCGACCTGTCGTTCCCCCGACGCGACCAGGTCGAGCACCCGCCTACTGGCCGGCGGTCCGGGACGTGCGAACCCCCGACCGCGACGAACGGACCGCCGGCCAGCTGAAAGACAACTCCACAGACATCCGCGGGCCGGTGTCGTGCACACCTTCCCTCCCCGACCGGCACCGGTCCGCGGGCACCAACCCGGCCCCGATGTCCGCACCTCCCGCGCGGGCATCGGGGCCGTTTCACGAGGTCAGCGGTGCGTGCCGGTGCGCCAGGTCAGGTAGCCGGTCAGCCCGGGGAACAGCCGGCCCGCGAGGTCGAACGCCCGCAGCTGCCACGGGAACACCACCTCGTCGCGCTCCCGCTCCACCGCCTCGGCGATCCGCGCGGCCACGTCCTGCGGTGTCACGGTCGGGATCACCCTGGCCAGCGCCGGGATCCGCGCCTCCGCGCCGGGGTTGTTGACGAAGTACCGGCTGCTCACCTTGCCCGGCACGACCTCGCTCACCCCGATCCCGGTGCCGCGCAGGTCCAGCCGCAGGGCCGCGGTCAGCCCGCGCAGCGCGTAGCGGGCCGCCGCGTAGCCGGTCGCGCCGGGGATGGGCAGGCGGGACACCGGCGAGTTGACGTTGACCACCCGGCCCGTGCCGCGCGCCCGCATGCCGGGCAGGAACTCCCTGGTCAGGTGCAGCGCCGCGGTGAACGGCAGGGCGATCATGCCGGCCAGCTCGGGCGTCGGGGTGTCGTCCAGGAACAGCCAGCGGCCCACGCCCGCGTTGTTGACCAGCACGTCCGGCACGCCGACCTCGGCGATCACCCGTTCGGCGAGCGCGTGGATCTGATCGACGTCCGCGAGGTCGGCCGGTACCGCGAGCGCACGCCCACCGGTCGCCCTGATCCGTTCGACGTGCTCGTCGAGCGCTTCACCGCTGCGTGCCACGAGCACGACAACCGAACCGCGCCCCGCGAGCGTCAGGGCGGTCGCCGCGCCGATGCCCTGGGACGCGCCGGTCACCACGACCGTCCTACCCGCCAACCGCACCTGGACTCCCCCTACGCCACCGAACGGACCTTGATCACGAGCGCCGCCGCGCACAGCGTGGCGGCCGCCGAGACGGCGAACAACCCCCGGTACCCGCCGAGTGACGCCAGCACGAACGTCGTCAGCAGCGGCGCGACCACCTGGGGCAGCGAGTTGGCGATGTTGACCACGCCGAGGTCCTTGGCCCGGTCGGACGCGGCGGGCAGCACCTGGGTCAGCAGGGCCAGCGCCACCGCCCAGTAGCCGCCGAAGCCGACGCCGAGCAGCGGCGCGGCGATCAGCGCGGCCGTCCAGGTGGGCCAGGCGACGAGCAGCAGCGCCGCCGCCGCCATCACGCCGGCGGCCAGGAGCACGTAGGGCTTGCGCCGGCCGGTCCGGTCGGAGCGGGCGCCGACGGCGAACGCGCCGATCGCCAGCGCCACGCCGTAGAGCAGCATCAGCACCAGCAGGCCGTCCTCGGGCGAGGGGTGCCGGACCACGTCGTCGAGGAAGTACAGCAGGTACAGCGTGCCGAACGCGTTGCCGAGGTTGATCATGAAGTGGGCGGACCAGGCCCAGGCGAAGTCCGGGTGCAGCCGGGGCGAGACCCACAGCTCGCGCCACCGCAGCGGCGGGCGGTCGGCTCGCGGCAGCCGGACGTCCGGGGTGATCAGCACGAACGCGAGCGCGCCCGCCACGACCAGCGCCGCGCACGCCAGGTACCCCTGGGCCAGGCCGCTGACCAGCACCGTCACCACCACCGCGCCCAGCACGGTGCCGAGCATCTGGGACACGCCGACGAGCCCGCCGACCTTGGCCCGCTGCCGCACGGGCACCCGGTCGGGCACGGCGGAGGTGAGGCTGGCGAGCATCCCGTTCAGCCCCGCCTGCACCAGGCACCAGCCGAGCACCATCACCCCGACGGAGGACGCGGACGACAGCACCGCCAGGCCGACCGCCCCGGTCGACGCGCCCGCCAGGGTCCACGGGTGCCGCCGCCCGAAGCGTGACGTGGTGCGGTCCGACGACAGCCCGATCAGCGGGTTCGCCACCAGCGCCACGAGCGCTCCCACGCCGGTGACCAGCCCGAACACCGCTTCCTTGGCGGTGGCGTCGAGCAGTTCGGCCTGGTGCGGGAGCAGTACCTGGATGGGCGCGTAGATCGCCAGCCACAAGCCGAGGTTGGCCAGGAACAGCCACGTCATCCACGACCGGCGGACGGGGACGACCGGTTCCGCCAGTGCCTCGGCGGTCACCTCCTGATCCGATCGCGGTACCACTCGTAGGAGGCGCGCGGGGTGCGTTGCTGCGTCTCGTAGTCGACGTGGACCAGGCCGAACCGCTGCGAGTACCCCGAGTCCCACTCGAAGTTGTCCATCAAGGACCACACGAAGTACCCGCGCACGTCCGCTTTCAAGGCTTCCTCGATGTGCCCGTCCAGGTACTCGATCCGCTCGGTGTCGTCCAGGGAGTGCGGGTAGCTGCACCCGCTCTCGGTCACGTACACCGGAGGCAAGTCGACAAATCGATCTCGCAACAGGGAGATCATCTCCGACAGCCCGGACGGCACGACCGGCCAGCCGAAACCGGTCTTCGGGTACTCGTCGATCTCCACCAGCTCGAACGGCAGCGGGTTGCCTTCGGACGGCCGCCGCACGCGGGTCGGGTTGTAGTAGTTGACGCCGTAGAAGTCGAGCGGCGCGGAGGTGATCGCCAGGTCGCCGTCCACGATCGGCAAGCGGTCGGCCAGCGCGTCGGGGTAGCGGCCGGCCAGCTGCGCGTCGGCGTAGAGCCAGTTGTGCAGTTCGGAGTACGCCTGCGCGGCCGGCTGGTCGGCGGGGTCCGCGGGCCACACGGGTGTGTGGTTGTTGGCCGTGCCCACAGCGCGCGCTCCGGCGGAACGCAGCGCCTGCACGGCGAGCCCGTGCGCGAGGTTGAGGTGGTGGGCGGTGGGCAGCGCGTCGAACAGCAGCGCCTGGCCCGGCGCGTGCTGCCCGGTGGCGTACCCGAGCAGCGTCACCATCGCGGGCTCGTTGATCGGGATCCACAGCGCGACCCGGTCAGCCAGGCGGTCCGCGACCCGCGCGGCGTAGTCGGCGAAGCGGAAGGCGGTGTCGCGGTGGAGCCAGCCGCCGGGCTCCTCGACCTCCAGCGGGGTGTCCCAGTGGTACAGCGTGACGACGGGCGCGATGCCGGATTCGAGCAGCTCGTCGACCAGCCGGTCGTAGAACACCAGGTCGCCCGCGAGCACCCGCGGCCACGACACGGAGAACCGGTAGGCGTTCACGCCCAGCGACCGCATCAGGCCGACGTCCTCGCGGTAGCGGTGGTAGTGGTCGCAGGCCACCGACGCGTCCTGCCCCTCGAACGCCGGGAACGCGTCCCACACGGACGGTCGCCTCCCGGCGGCGGTGAACGCCCCCTCGATCTGGAACGCGGAGGTCGACACACCCCACAGGAATTCCTCGGACGCGCTCACACCGGCCTCCAAACATGAAAGTGATTCGGATCGTAGGCGTGTTGCGCCGTGAAGTGAAGTGGAAAGGTCCAGGACCGGGCACTATGGAGACCCGCCACCCAGTCAGCAGGAGTCGCCGTGACCAGTACGACCCCACTGCGCCGCCAGCCGGTGCAGCAGCGCAGCGCCAAGCGCGTCGAGCGGATGCTCGAAGCCTGCGCCCAGCTCATCGAGGAGGTCGGCTACGACGGAGTCACCACGACACTCATCGCCGAACGCGCGGGCGTCGCGGTCGGCTCGCTCTACCAGTTCTTCCCCGACAAGAGGGCGGTCGTGCAGGCGCTGACCCTGCGCAACCTGGAGAAGTTCATCCAGACGGTGGACGGCCGGTTCACCTCGACCACCCTCGAGCACTGGTGGGACGCCGTCGACTCGATCTTCGACGTGTACGTCTCGATGCACCGCGAGGTGCCCGCGTTCTCGAAGCTGCACTTCGGCGACGTGGTCGACATGCGGCTGCTCGACGACCGGCGCGACAACAACACGGTCATCTCCGACCGCATCGCCGAGATGATCTCGGCCAAGTTCGACATCCCGTTCACCGAGATCCAGCTCCCGATCTCGATCGCGGTCGAGGCGGCGGACGGCGTGCTGAACCTCGCGTTCCGCCGTGACCCGGCCGGCGACCAGCGGATCCTGGACGAGGCCAAGGCGCTGGTGCGGGGCTACCTGTCGACCAGGCTCCCGGACTAGCGCCCTTTCTCAGCCGAACGAGCGACCTTCGCCCCGGTAGGTGGGCACGGTCCGCTCCACCACGTCGCCCCGCACGACGTGGTAGTGGGTGAACCGCTCGGCCAGCTCGCCCGCCTTGGCGTGCCGCAGCCACACCCGGTCGCCCAGGCGCAGCGAGTCGGCGGCCCGGCCCACCACCGGGGTCTGCACCTCGCCCGCGCCCTCCAGCGGCAGCAGCTTCAGCCCGACCGGCAGGTACGGGGTGGGCTGGCGGTCGGCGGTCGCGGTGCCGGAGGCGATGTAGCCGCCGGAGAACAGCGTGGCCACCCGCCGCGTCGGCCGGCGCACGACCGGCAGCGCGAACAGCACGGCGGGCCTGGGACGGAAGCCGCGGTAGCCGTCGAACAGGGTCGGGCCGATGAGGCCGGAGCCAGCGGCCAGCTCGGTGACCGACGGGTCGGCCGCGGTGACCTCCAGGCTGCCGGTGCCGCCGCCGTTGACGAACTCCAGCTCGGCGACCCCGCGCACGGCCGAGACGGCCGCCGCCCGGCGCTCGACCAGCTCGGCGGCGGAGTGGCGCTGCATCCAGCGCAGCGCCGCGCCGCGCACCGGCTTGCCGGGCGGCCGGTCGCCGAGCCCCGCGATCTGACCCTCGTAGGCCATCACGCCGACCAGCCGGAACCCCGGCCGGCGCGCGATCTCCTCGGCCAGGGCGCGGGCTTCGCGCGCCGTGTGCACGGGTGAGCGGCGCGGGCCGATGTGCAGACCGGGCACCGGTCGCCAGGACACGTCCAGCTCCAGGCACACGCGGATCTCCGGGTGCGCGGCGCCGAGCGCGGCCTGCACCAGGTCGAGGTGGGCGGTCGAGTCGACCACGATGCTGATCCGCTCGCGCGCCTTGTCGTCCTCGGCCAGCTCGGACAGCGCCGCCAGGTCCACGGTCGGGTACGCGACCAGCAGGTCGTCGGACAGGTCGACCGACGACAGCCACAGCGCCTCGGCCAGCGAGTAGCACATGACGCCCGCGAAGCCGGGCCGCGCGAGCACCCGTTCCAGCAGCGCCCGCACCCGGACGGACTTGCTCGCCACCCGGATCGGCCGCCCGCCCGCGCGCCGCACGAGGTCGGCCGCGTTGCTGTCGAAGGCGTCCAGGTCGACGATCGCGAACGGCGGGTCGTGCTCCTCCGTCGCGACGTCCAGGCGCGTGCGGTGCTGCATGGGCCTCACCGTACTTGAAAGGTGAATAGCTTTCACCTACGGTTCGTGGAACGCGTCACACCCGGAGGTGGGCATGGGGACCCCGTGGACGAACTGGGCACGCACGGCGTCCGCGAACCCGCACCGGGTGGAACGCCCGGCGAGCGTCGACGAACTCGCCTCGGCGGTCGCGGGCGCCTCCAGTGTCCGCCCGCGCGGCAGCGGGCACTCGTTCACCGACATCGCCGTCGCACCCGGCGTGGCCATCGACCTGGACGCCTGGACGGGCATCGTGGAGGTGTCCGGCACGCTGGTCACGGTCCGCTCCGGCACCACGTTGCGGCAGCTCAACGCGCTGCTGGACGTGCTCGGGCTGGCCCTGGCCAACCTCGGCGACATCGACGCCCAGACGGTGGCGGGCGCGATCTCCACCGGCACGCACGGCACCGGCGCGAAGCTCGGCGGCCTGGCCACGCAGGTGGTCGCGCTGGAGCTCGTGCTCGCGGACGGGTCGCTGGTCCGCTGCTCGGCCGCCGAGCGGCCCGAGCTGTTCCACGCGGCCGGGGTCGGGCTCGGCGCGCTGGGCGTGATCAGCACGGTCACGCTGCGGTGCGTGCCGTCGTTCGTGCTGCACGCCCGCGAGTACCCCGGCCGGCTCGACGCGGTGCTGGAGGAGTTCGACCACCTCACCGCGGTCGAGGACCACGTGGAGTTCCACTGGTTCCCGCACTCCGACCGGGTGATCGTGAAGCGGAACAACCGGGTCGACCACCCGGCCGCGCCGCTGTCGGCCGCGCGCCGGTTCTACGAGTACGAGGTGGTGGAGAACGGCGCGTTCGGGCTGGTCTGCAAGCTGGCGAAGGCCGTGCCGGCGACCACCAGGACGCTCAACCGGGTCTGCGGGTCGCTCATCTCCGAGCGCGACTACCGCGACGTCTCGCACCGCGTCTTCGTCACACCCAGGCGGGTGCGGTTCGTGGAGACCGAGTACGCGGTGCCGCGGGCCGCGCTGCACGACGTGCTGCGCGAGCTGCGCGCGGCCGTCGCGGGCCTGGACCACGGCGTGATCGTGCCGGTCGAGGTGCGGGTGGCCCAGGGCGACGACATCTGGCTGTCCACGGCGCACGGACGTGACACGGCTTACATCGCCGTGCACCAGTACCTCGGGATGCCGTACCGGCGTTACTTCGACGCGTTCGAGCGGATCGCGGGCGCGGTCGGCGGCCGGCCCCACTGGGGCAAGATGCACACCCTCACGGCGCAGACCCTGCGCGACCGCTACCCGCGCTTCGACGACTTCCGCAGGGTCCGCGCCGACGTGGACCCGACCGGCAAGTTCACCAACGCCTACCTCGACCGGGTGCTCGGCTGACGAGGCGCGACGTCAGAACGCGTCGGCGATCGGGGTGTCGCCGCTGATGAGCTCGTAGGTCCGGCGGACCGTCCCGGGGCGGTCCAGCAGGGCCACCACGACCGCCGCCACGTCACCGCGGGGTACGGAACCCCGTAGCGGCTTCTCGGACAGCTCGACCAGGCCGGTCGGCTCGTCGTCGGTCAGCCTGCCCGGCCGCACGATCGTCCAGTCCAGGTCCCGTTCCCGCAGGTCGTCCTCCGCGGCGCCCTTGGCCGCCAGGTAGGCGTCGAACACCTCGTCACCGGTGGTGCGGCCGATGCCGGTGGTGCTGATCTGGATGAACCGGCGCACGCCCGCCCGTTCCGCCGCCTCGGCGAACAGCGCCGCCGCCGCCCGGTCCACGGTGTCCTTGCGCGCCACCCCGCTGCCCGGCCCGGCGCCCGCGGCGAAGAGCGCCGCTCCCGCGCCGGTCATCACGTCCGCGACCGAAGCGACGTCCGTCGCCTCCAGGTCGCAGTGGACCGGGACACCGCCCGCGTCCAGCACGTCCGCGTGGTGGTCGGGGTTGCGCACCAGCGCCGTGGCGCTGTCGCCCCGCGCGGCCAGCAGCCGCTCCACCCGCAACGCGATCTTGCCGTGTCCGCCCGCGATCACTACCCGCATGGTCCGACCGTAGGTCAGGACGCGGTCGCCAGCACCTGCTCGTACACGAGTTCGTTCACCCAGCGGGTGGTCGCGGTGTCCTCGACCGGCACGGTCTCGTTGCGGCCCGCGACGTCCGTGCTCAGCTGCAGCTCCTCGTCGGCCAGCAGCACCGAGACGCCGTAGCGGCGCACCCGCGGCAGGCAGTTCGCCAGGTAGTCGTGCGTGAAGACGACCGACGTCGGCAGCACGGCGGCCGCGTTGCCGAAGCGGGCGAACGGCACCGCCGAGGCCAGCGCGGTGCGCCAGTGGCGGGCGACCGCCAGCACGCCGACGATCCGCACCGCGGCGGGCGGCACCCGGCCGTCCATCTCCGGCCACACCCAGGTCGACACCGTGGTGCGGTCCGGCTCCGGACCCGCGCCCAGGCACAACCGCTCGGCGTGCGCGTCGGCCAGCAGCTCCGCCACCACGATCACCCTGCGCCCCATGAGGACCATCTCGGGCAGCACCACGCCGTGCCAGCCGAGGCGCACGGCCGCCGACGCGGCCAGCTCCTCGACGGAACCGGGCAGTTCGGGAACCGGAACGGCGGTGGCCGACAGCGCCCTGGCGTCGTCGGTGTCCGCGATCCGTGCTGGTGTGCTGCTCACGCCAGGGCCTCCTCGGCAACCACGGCGGGCTGTCCGCCGCGTTTCGACTCGTGCTCTGGGTAAGGCGTACCAGGTGGGACCGGTCGCACCCCCGGGGCAGAAGGCGTCCTGCGATCGACGGCGCCGAGCGGTCGGTAACCGGTCGGCGGCGGGCGGGGCGACTTCGGTCCGGCGGTGCTGCCGTCTGGGTGACCCCGGTGCTCCGCGAGCCCCGGAAGACTGCTCAGCGTGTGCGTCGCTCGCCTGGAACGACCGCCGAACCGGATCCGCCGCCCCCGTCGCCGACCGCACGCCGACCGCTCGCCGCGCGAAACCGACCGACCGCCCCGGCGGCCACCACGTTCGGCCGCGGCCGGACGGGTGACAGACATCACGCCGACGCCGGCGGTGGAAAGGGAGTGGAAAACGAAGAAGCCCCATCCACCGGTGTGGATGGGGCTTCTCGTTTGTGGGCGAGGGGGGAGTTGAACCCCCACGTCCTTTCGGACACACGGACCTGAACCGTGCGCGTCTGCCATTCCGCCACTCGCCCGGAGCGACGTGGAGAACACTAGCACGGTCCCCGTCCGGGTTACCAATTGCCCCGTGTCCCGCCACGTCAGCCCGGATACGATCGGAGCAAGAAGTCGACCGGGTCGGAGGGTTGCCGTGGGCCTCGTACAGCGCTTCGAGCGCCGTCTCGAAGGCATCGTGGGCAACACCTTCGCGCGTGTGTTCGGTGGCAACGTCGTCCCGCAGGAAGTGGCCCAGGCACTGCAACGGGAGGCGGAGAGCAGCATCCGCGAGTTGGCGGGTGGCAGGTTGCTCGCTCCGAACCACTTCAAGGTCCTGCTGGGTCCGCAGGACCACGATCGGCTTGCCGGGGACGGTCAGGATGAACTACGCATCACCCAGCTTCTGGGGGACTCCATCCGGGAGCACCTCGAAGAGAGCGGATGGGATACCTATGGTGACGTCGTAGTCTCCCTGGAGCGCTCCGACGCGCTGCACACGGGACAGTTCCGAACCAGCTCGTCCGTCGACCCCGACGTGAAAGTTGCCAGCCGACGGTCAGCACCACCTCGCACTGCAGGAGACGGATCCATGAGCCAGCCTCCCGGCTACGGACAAGGACAGGGCCAGCCCGCCTACGACCCCTATGCACAGGGCGGCTACGGCCAGCAGCAGCAGGGCTACGACCAGCAGGGTTACGGTCAGCAGCAGCCCGGGTACGACCAGGGCTACGGCCAGCAGCAGCAGGGCTACGACCAGGGTTACGGCCAGCAGCAGCCCGGCTACGACCAGGGCTACGGCCAGCAGCAGCAGGGCTACGACCAGGGCTACGGCCAACCCGGTTACGACCAGGGGTACGGCCAGCAGCAGCCCGGCTACGGCCAGCAGGGCTACGACCAGGGCTACGCCCAGCCCGGGTACGACCAGGGCTACGGGCAGCAGGGCTACGGCCAGCAGCCCGGCTACGACCAGGGCTACGGCCAGCAGGGCTACGGCGACCCGGCCGCGGGTTACGCGCCGCCGGCGGTCCAGTCCGGCCCGCGTCAGCTGAACGCGACGCTGCACCTGGACGACGGCTCCAACCGCACCTACAACCTCAAGCAGGGCGGCAACGTGGTCGGCCGCGGGCAGGAAGCGGACTTCCGGCTCCCCGACACCGGGGTCTCCAGGAGGCACCTGGAGATCACCTGGGACGGGCACAGTGCCATGCTCGCTGATCTCGGTTCGACAAACGGCACCACGGTGAACGGCACCCCAGTGCAGACTTGGCAGCTCGCGGAAGGCGACGTCGTCCGCATCGGCCACTCCTCGCTGGTCTACCGCACCCAGGGCTGACCAGTACATTCTGGGCGCGTCGATTCGGGCGAAGGCGTGACGGCACTCAAGTCAGGAGCGGTTACAACCGGTGCCAGAGCTGGTGATGCAGCTGACCAGAGCGGGTTTCCTCGTCCTGCTCTGGTTGTTCGTGTTGGCTGCGCTTCGAGTGGTCCGCTCCGACCTGTACGCGGCGTCGGGGCTCCGCGTCCCGACGCCGAAGTTCGGCAGAGGCGCTAGCAAGGCCGCCAGGGGGGCGAAGGCGGCCCGGCAGCTCGTCGTGACGCACGGCGCGCTGGCGGGCACGCGCATCTCCCTGGACGGCAGGCCGATCATGATCGGCCGCGCCGACGACTCGACGCTCGTGCTGGACGACGACTTCGCGTCGACCCGGCACGCGCGGCTGTCGATGCGCGGCACCGACTGGTACGTGGAGGACCTGGGCTCCACGAACGGCACCTATCTCGACCGGGCGAAGGTCACGGCCCCACTCCGGGTCCCGCTCGGCTCCCCGATCCGAATTGGCAAAACGGTGATCGAGCTGCGCTCATGACCCTCGTCCTCCGATACGCGGCCCGCAGCGACCGGGGCCTGGTCCGTTCGAACAACCAGGACTCCGTGTACGCGGGCCCACGCCTGCTCGCCCTCGCCGACGGCATGGGCGGCCACGCCGCGGGCGAGGTCGCCAGCAAGGTCGTCATCGCGGCCCTGGCCCCGCTCGACGACGACGAGCCGGGCGACGACCTGCTCGGCCAGCTGCGCGACGCGGTGATCGCCGGCAACGGCGCAATCTCCGAGCTCGTGCAGAGCGACCCCGACCTCGACGGCATGGGCACCACGCTCACCGCCGTGCTGTTCGCGGGCTCGCGGCTGGGCATGGTGCACATCGGCGACTCCCGCGCCTACATGCTGCGCAACGGCACGTTCACGCAGATCACGCACGACGACACGTTCGTGCAGTCGTTGATCGACGAGGGACGGATCACCGAAGAGGAAGCGGCCACGCACCCGCAGCGGTCGCTGCTGCTGCGCGCGTTGACCGGCCACGAGGTGGAGCCGAGGCTGATGGTGCGGGAAGCCCGTCCGGGCGACCGCTACCTGCTGTGCTCGGACGGCCTGTCCGGCGTGGTCAGCATGGAGACGCTGGAAGAGGCGATCCGGATCCCGGACCCGCAGGCGTGCGCGGACCGGATGATCGAGCTGGCGCTCAAGGGCGGCGGCCCCGACAACGTGACGGTCGTCGTCGCCGACGTGGTCGACGTCGACTTCGGGGAGGACGCGCCCATAGTGGGCGGCGCGGCCGGAGACGGCAGCGAAGACCCACCACCCCCCGACTCGCCCGCCTCGCGGGCGAGTTCCATCACCGGGCCCCGCCCGATCCCGCAGCGGGTCGAGCCGATGCCGCCGCCGGACCCCCGGCGCTCGCGCGGCAACCGGCTCAAGGCGCTGGCCCTGGTGGTCTTCCTGCTCCTGCTGGTCGTCGCGGCCGGCCTGGGCACCCGCTGGTACGTGCTGCGCCAGTACTACGTCGGCGCGGGCGAGAACGGCGAGGTGTCGGTGTTCCGCGGCGTCACCGGCAGCGTGTTCGGCTTCGACCTGCACCGCGAGGTGGAGGGCTCCTGCCCGCCCGGGGCGCAGGCGTGCGAGCCGATCACGGTGGACGACCTGAAGGTCGCCACCCGGGACGTGGTGCGCAACGGCATCACCGACGTGGACGGCCTGGAGGGCGCCCGGGAGGCGATCCGCAGGCTGCGCACCGAGCAGACGCTGCCGTTCTGCCCGAAGGACACCGCCGAGAGCACCACGGGGACGTCCACCACCGCCGCGCCGCCGACCGCAACCTCGACCGAGGCGACGACGTCCACCACCGTGGAGGGGACACCCCTCACCACGCCCGTGCAGAAGCCGGGCACGGATTGCCGAAAGGGTCAGTAGTCGCATGGGTTCGCCGGTCACCGGCGCTGAGGGCACACCGCTCGCGGCGGCGAGCAGCACGTCGCCCGGGTTGAGGCCGCCCACACGACGCAGCACCGAACTGTTCATGCTCGCGTTCGCCGCCACGCTGGTGACCGGCGCGCTGATCCTGGTGGAGGCCAACCAGGAGCAGGAGCTGAGCCTCCAGATCCTGTGGCTCGGCCTGGCCTACCTGGGCCTGCTCACCGTGGCGCACCTCGCGGTGCGCAAGTGGGCGCCCTACGCCGACCCCGTGATCATGCCGTGCGTGGCGCTGCTCAACGGCCTGGGCCTGGTCATGATCCACCGGATCGACCTGGCCATGGCGGACGTGAAGCTGCCGGGCAACCAGGTGTGGTCGCCCGCCGCGCCCAAGCAGGTGCTGTGGACGGCGATCGCGCTGGCGCTGTTCTGCATCGTGCTGAAGGTGCTGTCCGACCACCGCACGCTGGCGCGCTACGGCTACACCGCGGGCCTGCTCGGCCTGGTCGCGCTGGTGCTGCCCGGCGTGCTGCCGAGCTTCATCGCGCCGGAGATCAACGGCGCGAAGATCTGGCTGAGCTTCGGCGCGTTCTCCATCCAGCCGGGCGAGTTCGCGAAGATCCTGCTGATGGTGTTCTTCGCCGCGTTCCTGGTGTCGAAGCGGGACCTGTTCACCATCGCGGGCCGCCGGGTCGTCGGCCTGGACCTGCCGCGCGCCCGCGACCTGGGTCCGTTGATCGCCGCGTGGGCGGTCGGCGTGAGCATCATGGTCCTGCAGAAGGACCTGGGCAGCTCGCTGCTGTTCTTCGGCATCGTGCTGGTGCTGCTGTACGTGGCGACCGAGCGGGCCGCGTGGGTCGTGCTGGGCGTGATGATGTTCTGCGTCGGCGCGGTCGTGGCGTGGAAGCTGTTCGGGCACGTCCAGATCCGGGTGCAGAACTGGCTGGACCCCTTCGCCGACCCGACGGGCACGGGCTACCAGATCGTGCAGTCGTTGTTCGGGCTCGGCACGGGCGGGCTGTTCGGCGCGGGCCTGGGCGGCGGGCGGCCGGACCAGATCCCGGAGGCCAACACCGACTTCATCACCGCCGTGATCGGCGAGGAGCTGGGCTTCGTCGGGCTGGCCGCGGTGCTGCTGATCTACACCGTGTTCGCGATGCGGGGCCTGCGCACCGCCCTGTCGGTCCGGGACACGTTCGGCAAGCTGCTCGGCGGCGGCCTGGCGTTCGCCGTGGCGTTCCAGATCTTCATCGTCGTCGGCGGCGTGACGAAGCTGATCCCGATGACGGGCATCACCGCGCCGTTCCTGTCCAAGGGCGGTTCGTCGCTGCTGGCCAACTACATCCTGGTCGCGTTGCTGCTGCGGATCTCGGACGCGGCACGCGCGCCGAAGACCACCCCGAAGCCGCGCCCGCAGCAACCGGCCATCGCCGACCAGTTCACAGTCATGGTGGAGCGTCCGAAATGAACACACCGCTCCGCCGGGTCGGGCTCGCCATGATGGCGATGATGCTCCTGCTGCTGGGCAACGCGACCTACGTGCAGGTGATCAAGGCCGACGACTACCGCAAGGACCCGCTGAACCGGCGGGTGGTCCTGGACCAGTACTCGCGGGAGCGCGGCCAGATCATCGCCGCCGACGGCACGCCGCTGGCCAGCGTGCAGCGGGTCGACGACCGGCTCAAGTACCTGCGCACCTACGCCAACGGCCCGGTGTTCGCGCCGGTGACCGGCTACTTCTCCACCCTGTACGGCGCGGGCGGCATGGAGCGCGCCGAGGACGACCTGCTCAACGGCTCGGACGACCGGCTGTTCGCCCGCCGGGTGTCGGACCTGATCACCGGCCGCGACCCCAAGGGCGGCAGCCTCCAGCTCACCATCGACGCGAAGCTCCAGCAGGCGGCGTTCGACCGGCTGCAGGGCGTGACCGGCACGGTGGTCGCGATCCGGCCGCAGACCGGGGAGATCCTGGCCATGGCCAGCACCCCGTCCTACGACCCGAACGTGCTGGCCAGCCACGACGTGGACACGCAGGAAGAGGCCTGGACCGGCTACGACGCGGACAAGTCCAAGCCGATGCTCAACCGCGCGATCCACGAGAACTACCCGCCCGGCTCGACGTTCAAGCTGGTGGTGACGGCGGCGGCGCTGGCCGAGGGCAAGAACAAGGACACCCAGGTCGACGGCCGCCCGGTGATCACGTTGCCCGGCACCGACACCCCGCTGCCGAACTTCAACGACACCATCTGCGGCAACGGCGTGACCGCCTCGCTCCAGGAGGCGCTGGCCAAGTCGTGCAACACGGCGTTCGCGGTGCTGGCCGCCGAGCTGGGCGCGGACAAGCTGCGCGACCAGGCCGCGAAGTTCGGCATCGGCGAGCCGGACCTGGCGATCCCGCTGTCCGTCGTGCCCTCGACGCTGGGCCCCATGTCGGAGAAGCCGGCGATCTACCAGACCGGCATCGGCCAGAAGGACGTCCGGGTGACGCCGCTGGTCAACGCGGTGATGGCGGCGACCATCGCCAACGGTGGCGTGCGGATGCAGCCGCACCTGGTCGGCAAGATCCTGGCGCCGGACCTGCAGGCGATCAGCGAGACCAAGCCGGACGAGGTCGACGAGGCCATGGAGCCCGACGAGGCCAAGGCGCTGCGCGACATGATGATCGCCTCGGAGAACAACACCGGTGGCGGCGGCAAGCTCAGCGGCGTGACCATCGCGTCCAAGACCGGCACCGCCGAGCACGGCGACGACGTGAAGTCGACCAACCCGCACGCCTGGTACGTGGCGTTCGCCCCGGCCGAGAAGCCGGAGATCGCGATCGCGGTCATCGTCGAGAACGGCGGCCAGCAGGGCCTGTCCGCCACCGGCGGCCGGGTCGCCGCGCCGATCGGCCGCGCGGTCATCGGCGCCTACCTCGGGGGACGCTGATGCTGACCTCCGGCCAGTTGCTCGCCGAGCGGTACCGCCTCACCAAGCGGATCGCGGTCGGCGGCATGGGCGAGGTCTGGGAGGCCGACGACACCCGCCTCGACCGCAAGGTCGCGGTGAAGGTGCTGAAGGCGGAGCTCAGCGGCGACGCCGAGTTCCTCAACCGGTTCCGCATCGAGGCGCGCACCACCGCCTCGCTCAACCACCCCGGCATCGCCGCGGTGCACGACTACGGCGAGACCGCGTCGATCCCGGACGGGCCGGAGGACACCGCCTACCTGGTGATGGAGCTGGTCGAGGGCGAGCCGCTGGCCGCGATCATCGCCCGCGGCAGGCTGAACGCCGACCGCACGCTGGACGTGCTGGAGCAGGCGGGCAACGCGTTGCAGGCCGCGCACGAGCGCGGGCTGGTGCACCGGGACGTGAAGCCGGGCAACATCCTGGTGACGCCGACCGGCAAGGTGAAGATCACCGACTTCGGCATCGCGAAGGCCGCCGACGCGGCGCCGGTCACGCACAGCGGCATGGTCATGGGCACGGCCCACTACATCGCGCCGGAGCAGGCGCTCGGCCACGCCGCCGAGCCCGCGTCGGACGTGTACGCGCTGGCGGTGTGCGGCTACGAGTGCCTGACGGGGCACCGGCCGTTCCTGTCGGAGAACGCGGTGACGGTCGCGATGATGCACATCCGCGACATCGCGCCGCCGCTGCCGCCGGACGTGCCGCCGGGCCCGCGGGCGCTGATCGAGGCGACCCTCGTCAAGGACCCCCGGCAGCGCTACCGCAACGGCGGCGAGTTCGCGTCCGCGGTGAGCGCGGTGCGGGCGGGCCAGCCGCTGCCCGCGCCGTCCGGGCTGGCGATGGCGGTCGGCGCGCCGATGGCCGCTCCCCTCACGCCACCGCCCGCTCAGCGCACCCACCCCCAGCACCCCCATTTGGGCAACCCGGTGAGCCATCCCGGGTCGCGCCCGGGCATGCAACCGGTCCCACCAGCGATGAACACTCCGCACACGGGCGCTTTCCGTCCGTTGCCACCGGGCGCACGGCCACCGGGGCGCAACCGCGCCGTGCTGTGGGTTATGGTCGCTGTGCTGGTGGTCGCGCTGCTGGTGCTCGGCGTGGTCGTCCTGCGCTGGGTGCTGAAGGACGACGAGGTGCCCGGAGGGGCGAACCAGCAGGGCACCACGAGCGCCCGCCCGTTGGACCACTCGACCGATCGTCTCCCCGGCAAACCGAAGGTGACGATCACGAAGTCCGACTACGTCGACCTCCCGGTGGACGAAGTCGCGAAACAGCTCTCCGGGCACGGCTTGGAACCCGAGGTGCACTCCGAGGACGGGGGCGCGCCGCGGGACCCCGAGCGGTGCCTGGTGTCGGACCTGGCGCCGACCGGTGAGGTTGCGATCGGCTCACGGGTCACGGTGACGTGTGTACCGACTTGATGCCCGAACGGTACGAAGGCGAACGCAAGGCTTGATGGTGAGACCGTTGACGAGGAGCGGGACGAAGCACTGATGAGCACTCCGCGACTGCTCTCCAACCGCTACGAACTGGGTGAGACGCTCGGCTACGGCGGTATGTCGGAGGTGCACAAGGGCCGGGACGTCCGGCTCGGCCGCGACGTCGCCATCAAGGTGCTGCGCGCTGACCTCGCCCGTGACGCCCAGTTCCAGGAGCGGTTCCGCCGGGAGGCGCAGAACTCGGCGGCGCTGAACCACCCCGCGATCGTCGCGGTCTACGACACCGGTGAGACCCAGACCGAGTACGGTCCGCTGCCCTACATCGTCATGGAGTTCGTCGACGGCCGCACGCTGCGCGACATCGTCAAGACGCAGGGACCGCTGTCGGGCAAGCGGGCGATGGAGGTCATGGCCGACGTGTCGGCCGCGCTGGACTTCAGCCACCGGCACGGCATCGTGCACCGGGACGTGAAGCCGGCCAACGTGATGATCACCCGGTCGGGCGCGGTGAAGGTGATGGACTTCGGCATCGCGCGCGCGGTGCACGACGGCCAGGCCGCGGTGACGCAGACCGCCGCCGTGATAGGGACCGCCCAGTACCTGTCGCCCGAGCAGGCGCGCGGCGAGGCCGTGGACGGCCGGTCGGACGTGTACGCGTCGGGCTGCGTGCTGTTCGAGCTGCTGACCGGCGAGCCGCCGTTCACCGGCGACTCGCCCGTGGCGGTGGCCTACCAGCACGTGCGGGAGGACCCGAAGCCGCCGTCGTCGCTGAACCCGAAGGTGACGCCCGCGCTCGACGCGATCGTGCTCAAGGCGATGGCCAAGGGCCCGGCCAACCGCTACCAGTCGGCCGCGGAGATGCGCGCGGACCTGGTGCGCGTGCTGTCCGGCCAGCGGCCGTCCGCGCCCGCCGTGATGACGGCGGAGGACCACCGCACGGCCGTGCTCAGCAGCCAGGCGGCGTCGCCGCGGACCGAGATCGCGCCCTCGACGGGCGGTCGGCACCGGCCGTCGGCGCAGCGCGAGGAGCCCGCCGAGTACGACCCGCTGGCCGAGGAAGAGGAGGAGCGGCGCGCCCGGCGCAAGAAGGCGCTCATGGTCACCCTGGTCGTCCTGCTGTGCATCGCCGTGCTCGCGCTCGCCGCGTGGATCACCACGACGCTGCTCAGCGAGGGTGAGAAGAGCGCGGGCACCGAGAAGGTGTCGGTGCCGTCGCTCATCGGCAAGGAGCAGTCGGCGGCGCTGGCCGAGCTGGAGTCCAAGGAACTGCGCTGGACGGTCGAGATGAGGGCCTGCCAGCCCGGCTCGGAGCCGACCTGCACCGCCGACCAGATCGGCAAGGTCGTCGAGACCGACCCGCCGGCGAACGAAGAGGTGGACAAGCGCTCCGAGGTCAAGCTGGTGATCGGCACCCAGCCGGAACCCGCGCCGGTGCCGAGCGTCACCGGGCTGTCCCCGCAGGACGCGCAGAAGAAGCTCGAAGCCGAGAAGTGGGTCTACCAGCAGGCCACGGAGACCATCGAGACCGAGGACCCGAACCTGGTCGGCAAGGTCGTCCGGCAGAACCCGGACGCGGGCATCAACGCCCCGAAGGGCAGTGCGATCACGGTGACGCTGGGCAAGGCCCCGGACACCGTGCAGCTGCCGGACGTGACGGGCCAGACGCTGGAGAACGCGCGCGCCACCCTCGAGGGCAACGGGTTCAAGGTGCAGACCAAGGACGTCGACAGCGCCGAGCCGCTCAACGAGGTCGTGGCCCAGAACCCCGGTCCGGGACGCGCGGAGAAGGGCTCGCTCATCACGCTGAGCGTGTCCAAGAACAACCAGTTCCTCATGCCCGACCTGCGCGGCCTGACCGAGAACCAGGCGCGGACCAAGCTCAACCAGGCGGGTTGGACGGGCAACGACCTGACCACCACCAAGGAACCCACCACCGATATCAGCCAGGACAAGAAGATCCTGGACCAGGAGATCAAGCCGAACGAGCCGGTGGGCAAGAACGCCCGGATCTCGGTGATCGTGTCCGACTTCAAGATCGGCGGACCCACGTCCACGAGGTAGCCGGACCGCAGGCCGTGCGAAAGCCCCTCCACGTTCCGGAGGGGCTTTCGCCGTTGCGGGGGTTCGGGCTACTTCCGGTTGGCGGCCGCGGCCAGTTCGCGCATGCCGTTCTCCAACTGCCCGACCGTGGCCTCGGGCACCTCGAAGCCGCACACGGCGAGCCAGTTGGCCAGCATCCGGTGGCCGCCCTCGGTCAGCACGGACTCCGGGTGGAACTGGACGCCCTCGACCGGCAGCTCGCGGTGCCGCATGGCCATCACCACGCCGGACTCGGTGCGGCCGGTCACCTCGAACTCGGCCGGGATGGTGTCCGGCAGCACGGTCAGGGAGTGGTAGCGGGTCGCGGTGAACGGGCTGGGCACGCCCTTCAGCACACCCGCGCCGTTGTGGTGCACCACGCTGGTCTTGCCGTGCAGGAGCTCCGGCGCGAGGTCGACCGTGCCGCCCCACACCGCGCCGATCGCCTGGTGGCCCAGGCACACCCCGAACACCGGGACGCCGCGGTCCGCGCAGTGGCGGATGACGTCCATGCTCTTGCCCGCCTTGTCCGGCGTGCTGGGTCCGGGGCTGACGAGGACGCCACCGACCTCGTCGACCTCGTCCAGCTCGACGGCGTCGTTGCGGCGGACCACGCACTCGACCCCGAGCTGGGCCAGGTACTGGACGAGGTTGTAGACGAAGCTGTCGTAGTTGTCGACCACGAGCACGCGCATGCCACCAGCGTAGCCGTGACGAACCTCTCGCCAGAAGTGAGCTTAGGCTCACCTAACCTTGAGGTATGACCCGACCCCTGCGCGTCGCCGTCGTCGGCGCCGGCCCCGCCGGCATCTACGCCGCCGACATCCTGACCAAGTCCGCCGCCGAGTCGGGGACCGACGTGGGCATCGACCTCTTCGAGCGGATGCCCGCGCCGTACGGCTTGATCAGGTACGGCGTGGCGCCGGACCACCCCCGCATCAAGGGGATCGTCAACGCCCTGCAACGCGTGCTGGACCGGCCGGGGATCAGGTTCTTCGGCAACGTCGAGTACGGCGTCGACCTCAAGCTCGACGACCTGCGGCACTTCTACGACGCGGTGGTCTTCTCCACCGGCGCGGAGAAGGACCGCCCGCTGGACATCCCCGGCATCGACCTCGACGGCTCGTACGGCGCGGCCGAGTTCGTCTCCTGGTACGACGGCCACCCGGACGTGCCGCGCACCTGGCCGCTGCGGGCTCGTGAGGTCGCCGTCCTGGGCGTCGGCAACGTCGCGCTCGACGTCGCCCGGGTGCTGGCCAAGACCGCCGACGAGCTGCTGAGCACCGACATCCCGGACAACGTCCACGACGGGTTGAAGGCGAGCCCGGTCACCGACGTGCACGTGTTCGGCCGCCGCGGCCCGGCGCAGGCCAAGTTCACGCCGCTGGAGCTGCGCGAGCTCGACCACTCGCCGAACGTCGAGGTCGTCGTCCACCCCGAGGGCATCGACTTCGACGCGGCCAGCATGGCGGCGATCCGGTCGAACAAGCAGGTCGAGATGGTGGTCAAGACGCTGCAGGAGTGGGCGATCCGCGACGTCGGCTCGCGCCCGCGCCGGCTGCACCTGCACTTCCTCGAAGCCCCCGTGCGGGTGCTGGGGTCGTCGGAGGTCACCGGGCTGCGCACCGAGCGGATGGAGCTGGACGGCGACGGCGGCGTGCGCGGCACCGGTCAGTTCACCGACTGGCCGGTGCAGGCGGTGTACCGGGCCGTCGGCTACCTGTCCACGCACCTGGTCGACCTGCCGTTCGACCACACGTCCGGCACCGTGCCGCACCAGGCGGGCCGGGTGCTCGACCTGGACGAGCAGGCGATGCCCGGCGTCTACGTCACCGGCTGGATCAAGCGCGGCCCGGTGGGGCTCATCGGGCACACCAAGGGCGACGCGCTGGAGACCGTGACGAGCCTGCTCGCCGACGCGCCGCTGCTGCCCGCCGCGCCCGCCCGCGAACCCGACGCGGTGGTCCGGTTCCTGGAGCAGCGCGCCGTGCCGTTCACCACCGTGGACGGGTGGCGCAGGCTGGACGCGCACGAGATCGCCCTCGGCGCCGCGCGCGGCCGCGACCGGGTGAAGGTCGTGGACCGGGCGGAGATGACCGGCATCTGCCGGCCGTGAGGGCTACTGCGGCGTCGTCACGTTGTTGAACGGCAGCTTCGGCTCCGCCCAGGGGAACACCACGAACATCAGCAGCGCCACCACCCCGGCCACGAGCACCAGCGCTTCGAGGATGCGCACGGGCAGCGGGCCGGGGAGGTGCCGCCAGATCCACCCGTACATCACTGCTCCTTCATCTCTTCGGGCACGAAACCGGGGGCCTTCGGGTAGCTCATCGTCAGCACCGAGTGCACGATCAGCCGCTGCTTGTCGGAGAACCGCGGGTGGCAGGTGGTCAGCGTCATCAGCGCCGCCTGCTGCGCCGCGGGGAGCTCACCCTCGAAGTGCGGCACGGGGCTGATCACCTCGCCCTGCGTGGGCAGCACGATCTCCTGGCCGACCGTCTTGTCGTACGGCGCGCCCAGCGGTGAGACCTTCTCGCACTTCGGGTCGGACTGCCGCGGCGCCCAGTTCGCCGCCTCACCGGACTTGGGCAGCACCCGGTAGACGAACCAGTGGGTCTGCGTCTCGACCACGATCGCGTCGCACGAGTTCAGCAGGTCGAGGTCGTTGAAGGGCGCGCCCTTGCCGACCCGGTGACCGGCGACGGAGAAGTTGCCGGGGTCGCCGGGCAGCGCCGTGCCCTTGTAGTGGCCGGGGCCGATCTCCAGGTCCTTGTCGGTGGTGCCCTCGACGATGGAGAACTTGTAGTCCGGGCCGAACACCGGGATGTACATCTTGGCGAACGCCTGGCCGTCCAGCAGGTCGTACTTGACCTGGCGCTCCGGGTCCGCCTCGACGGTGTTGGCGTTCCACTGGTCGTCCAGCGCCTGGGTGGCGTCGTCCTGCTTGCCCGCCGAGATCAGGTCGGTGACGTACACCTCGTAGACCACGAACAGCAGGATGACCAGGCCGGCCGTGATCAGCAGCTCGCCGACCGTGCGGACGGTCTTGCGCGCCGCGCTGTCCGGCGGCGGTGGCGGCTGGTCGTCCTCGTCGTCGTAGTAGTCGTCGTCCTCGTAGTACTCGTCGTCGTAGTCCTCGTACTCGTCGTCGTAGTCGTCGACGGGTGCGATGACCTCGGTCGGCGGGTCGACGGGGCGGGGACGCGGGCGGGGTCGACCGGGGGGCGCGGGCGGGTGGCCGCCGGGGGGCGGCGGGAGGCTGCCGGAGAACGCGTTGGTGTAGCGGGTGGCGTCGGCTTCCGGCGGTGCCGGCCGGGGACGCGGTGAGGCGGTAGCGGCGGGTGCGGGCCCACCGAGCCGTGCGGCCACTTCGGAGGGCGCGCGCCGGCCACCGGGCGGCTCGACGCGGACCGGTTCGACGTACGAGGTCTCTTGGGCGTCGGGAGCCACCGGGGGCACGTTCGGCCGTGCCCGGCGACCACCGGGCGGTTCGGCGCGCGGACCCATCTCGTCGCGGCGCGCCCGACGGCCGGCAGGCGGTGGGTCGACCTGGGGTGCCTCGAACCGGGGTGCCTCGAACCGGGGTGCCTCGAACTGGGGTGCCTCGCCGTACGGCGGCTCGACCGGCGGCACGGCGTCGTCGCGGCGCGCGCGGCGGGGGGCGGCAGGCGGCTCGCCGTACGGCGACTCCGCCGGCGGTGGCGTGGCGTCGTCGCGACGCGCGCGGCGGGCGGCGGGCGGCTCGACCGGAGGCATGTCGTCACGACGCGCACGGCGCGCGCCGGGTTGCTCGACCGGTTCGACCTCGTCCCGACGCGCACGGCGGCCGGCCGGTGGCTCGGGATCGTCCCGCCTGGCCCGGCGGCCGGTCGGCGGCGGGTCGGTGGGGGGTGTGAACGGCTCCCCCGGACGGCTGAAACCTCCCGGCGGCGTCGCGGGCCGGTCCGGGTCGCCGGGACGGTCGGCGGAGCGGTCGACACCGCCCGGCGGCGTCGGCGGCCGGTCGAAGCCACCCGGCGGGGTGGGCGGGCGGTTCGGGGCGGCGGGGCGGTCGACACCGCCCGGAGGGGTCGATGGCCTGGAAAAACCGCCCGGGGGCGTGGGCGGGCGGTGGCCGGGGAGCGGAGGTTCGCCCGGGACGTGGGGTTGCCGTGGCCCGGGTCGCGGCGGTCGGCCCGGCGGGCCGCCTCGCGGCGGAGGCGGGTCGTAGCTCACCGGAAAACCTCCCAAGCCGAACGTTCCAGGACTACACGGTGCTTCAGGGACCTGCTCGGTTACGTTAACGTGTTCATCCAGCAGTGGACGTGAACTCGCGCCACTGGAGGCCTATCCACCCGTCAGGCGAGGACAGCATGCCCAAGTCCAAGGTCCGCAAGAAGGCCGTCTACACGGCGCCTGCCGATCGCCGCACCCCGGTGAAGGTCAAGGCAGCGGGGCCGTCGCACCCCGTCTACGTCGCCGTGATGCTCGGCATGATGCTGTTGGGGCTGGCGTGGCTGGTGGTCAACTACATCGCGGGCGAGAAGGTCCCGGTGATGATGGACCTCGGGTCCTGGAACTTCGGCATCGGGTTCGCCCTGATGATCGTCGGCTTGCTGATGACCATGAAATGGCGCTGACCACGCGCTACGCCAAGTGGCCGACGGCCCGGACGTGCACCACGTCCGGGCCGTTCCGCGTTACCCGGTAGTTCACCGGGTTCACCGGACGGTCACCGAAGCACACAGGTGTAAGTCATCCCCAATGGGGACAACTCCTGTGGACAACTTTGCGCCAAATTGCACAAGCGCCGGTCGGAGCCCCCAGTTGTCCACAAGTGCGGCAGACTCGAAGGCGTGAACCCACCGCGCACCTGGTCGCCCCAACCCGGCATGGTCGGCCTCGCCTGGGGGCTGGCCGCCGTGTTCCTGCTGGTCACGATCCTCAGCCCGGACCCGATGAGCCGGGTCTTCCTCGGTCTCGCCGCGCTCATCCAGATCGGGCTCGGCGCGTACGGCACCTTGGTGCGCCCCAGGCTCCTGGTGGACGACTCAGGGCTCACCGTCCGCACCCTGAACGGCACGCACCGGCTGCCGTGGCACGAGGTGAAGGTGCGCATCACCCGCACCCGCAGGCTCGGCCGCGAGACGCCCACCCTGGAGCTCGACTGGCGGCACGGCGAGGACGAGCAGCTGTTCGTGCTCACCACCCTCGACCTGGGCACGGACCCGCGGGACGTGGCGGACGTCCTGCACGCCCTGCGCCCCTGACTACAGCTCGACGACCAGCCCGCGCACGGCGACCTCCGACGGGTGCCCCGCCGCCTCGAGGTGCTCGGCGGGGTCGACGCCCGGCCACAGGTGGGTGAGCAGCAGCCGGCCCACGCCGGCCCGGTGGGCGTTCGCGCCCGCCTGCTCGGCCGTCGACAGGTACGGCGCGTTGTCCGCCGGCAGCACGTGCCGCGCGAACGTCGCCTCCGCCACGAACACGTCCGCGTCCCGCGCCAGGTCCACCAGCGCCGGGCTCGGCCCGGTGTCACCCGTGTAGGCGATGACCCGGCCGCCGGCCGTCAGCCGCAGGCCCGCGTTGGGCACGAAGTGCGGCAGGTCCCAGGTGTCCACCCGGAACGGCCCGACCTCGAACGACCGCTCCACCACGTGCACCACGCACGCGTGGTCGACCCGCACCTGGTCCAGCGCCAGCACGCGGTCCAGCGCGCCCTCCGGCGCGTGCACCGGGAGCACCGGGACCGAAGGCCCGAGCGCGCGGGCCCGAAGCAACGGGTTGAGGTCCGCGCAGTGGTCCGGGTGCCCGTGGCTGACGAGCACCGCGTCCACCGCCGCCGCGGGCACCAGCGCCTGCATCGCCGGGAACGTCGCGTAACCCGGGTCGACCAGCAGCGTGAACCCGTCGTGTTCCACGAGGTAACCGCCGCACGCCTGGTCGGCGGTCGGCCAGGCGCCGACGCCGCCCAGGACGGTCAGCCGCACCGTCAGACCAGCTGACCGGTCCGCACGACCGCGAGCACCACCAGCAGCACGACCGCCGCCACGACGGCCGCCACCTGCCAGTTGTTCCGCTTCGCGGCGGGCGCGTAGACCAGCCCGGCGGTCAGCGCCGCGCCGACCACCAGCCCGCCGATGTGCCCGAGCAGCGAGATGCCCGGCAGCGTGAAGCTGAGCACGACGTTCAACCCGATCACGCCCAGCGCGGGCCCCGGGTTGAGCTTGAGCCGCAGCACGGCCACCAGCATCGCGCCCATCAGGCCGTACACCGCGCCGGACGCACCGGCGACCACCGTGAACACGCCGCCGAACAGGTACACCGCGATGCCGCCGCCGAGCAGCGACACCCCGTACACCGCGGAGAACCGCAGCTTGCCGAACACCGGTTCCAGGTCACGGCCGAGCACGTACAGCGCGATCATGTTCAACGCCAGGTGCAGCGGCCCGAAGTGCAGGAACCCGGACGTCAGCAGCCGCCACCACTCGCCGTTCGCGGCGACCGCGGGCGTGTACATGACCAGGTGCTCGAACAGCGCCGACCGCTGGTTGGCCGAGGCGCTGCCCGCCTGGACCGCGGTGACGGCGAACAGCAGCACGTTCACCGCGATCAGCACCGGCGTGACGACCATGCGCCGGGAGAACTCCGCACCGACGAACGTGCGCGGCCGCCGCACGGTGGCGCGCGCCTCGTTCACGCAGTCGACGCACTGGTAGCCGACCGACGCCTCGCGGAGGCAGTCCGGGCACGACGGCCGGTCGCAGCGGACGCACCGCAGCCCGGTGGGCCGATCGGGGTGGCGCACGCAGGCCGGCAGGCCTTGCTGCGCCCCGACCGGCTCACCGGGCGGCGGGGAGATCGGCGAGTCGGCCACTCAGGCCCGCTCGACCGAGACCTTCTCGATCACCACGTCGGTGACCGGGCGGTCGCCCGAACCGGTCGGCGTGCGACCGATCGCGTCCACCACGTTGCGCGAGTCCTGGTCCGCGACCTCGCCGAAGATCGTGTGCTTGAAGTTCAGCCACGTGGTCGGCGCGACCGTGATGAAGAACTGGGAGCCGTTGGTGTTGGGCCCGGCGTTCGCCATCGCCAGCAGGTAGGGCTTGTTGAACTGCAGCTCCGGGTGGAACTCGTCGCCGAACTTGTAGCCCGGACCACCGCGACCGGTGCCGGTTGGGTCACCGCCCTGGAGCATGAAGCCCGCGATCACCCGGTGGAAGATCGCACCGTCGTAGAACGGACCGGACGGCTCGCCCTTCGCGTTGGGCTCGGTGTAGCTCTTCGTGCCCTCGGCCAGGCCGACGAAGTTGGCCACCGTCTTGGGGGCGTGGTCGGGGAAGAGGTTGATGCGGATGTCGCCCTGCGAGGTGTGCAGGGTCGCCGTCACCTTGGTCCCGACGAACGATTCGTTGCTGTCTGCCACGCACCCCATCGTGCCATCACCGGGCGACGTGGTTGGGGAAGGGGCACGATGGGTATTGCCTGGACGTGACTGACCGACAGCTTCTGGAGCGAGATATGGATGAGGTAGACGCCATGACCCGGGCCGGGGAGTCGGTCGGCAAGGCGGTGCGGACCGTGCGCCGCAACGCCGTCCGCGCTGGTCACGTCGGCGCGGACGCGGCTGTTCAACTCGCGCAGCGCGCCGAGGGCAAGCTCGCCGAGCGCGGTGTGACCAAGGACTACGTCCGGAGTGTCGTCGCCGACAAGGCGGGCGTGCTGGTGGAGAAGGCCGAGGCGTACGAGAAGTCCACCCGGCGCGGTCGCAAGGAGCTCGCGAAGAAGGCGAAGGGCGTCCGCAAGGACGTGGCGAAGGCCGCCGAGCGGGCCCGCAGGGAGGCCAAGGTGCGCGCGAAGGACGTGCGCAAGGCCGCGAAGCAGGCGCGCAAGGAGCTGGCCGCGGCCAAGCACCCCCAGCGCCGCCGTTGGCCGTGGGTCCTGGGTGTGTTCGCCGCCGCCGCGGTGGCGGGGTACCTCGCGCTGACCAAGCGGCCGCAGGAGGTGCGCTTGGCGGAGGAGGACGTGGACATCACGTCCGACACCACCACGACCCCCGCCGCCGCCGAGTCCGTGCGCCCGCACGCGGCCCGCAACGGGCAGGTCTCCGACCAGCACAGCCGCAGCTGACCGCAGGTACCTCCGCGCCCGTCCCGGCCCGGGACGGGCGCGGAGTCGTGCCCGCTCACAGCCCGAGGTTGCCGACCACGGTCTCGGCGATCCGGCGCGCCTTGATCGTCTGCTTCTGGTTGCTGGTCACGACCACCGCGCGGCCACCCTTGGCCACGGCGTAGACCGCGCCCGTGTCGGTGGTCAGCGAGCCGCCGGCCCACCCCGCGGGCGCCGACGCCGGGCTGGAGTCGGCGACCGGCGCGGCACGGTCGACCACCGCTTCCGCGGTCGCGGGCTCACCCTCGAACACCCACACGGACAGCTGCACGTCCGTGGCGTTCGCGTAGAAGAAACAGGCCGGTCGTGACGGGTCGGCGGAAAGCCGAACCTTCCTCACCAACTGTCCGTTCGCCTCTTGCACGACGGAAGAGGCCAGGTAGGGGCACTGGCCGTCGGCGGCCGGCTCCGGCACGGGAGGCGGCCCGGCGGGCGCGGTCGTGGTCGTCTTCGCCACTGCGCTGGTCGTGGTCCCGGCGGTGGGGGCCGAGGAGGGTTCGGCGGTGGCGCAGGCAGCCAGCGCGCCGAGGACCAGCAGGGAGGGCAGGGCGGTCAGCAGCACTCGGTTCATAGGGGCGCCAGTCAATCAGATGGCCGACAGCCAATCGACACGGTGACCACCTAGGCACGCACGGTCAACCGCATTAGGGTGTCCTTACCCTGCCGGCCGCCCCTGCAATGTGAGGACTGAGTCAAGATGAACATCTTTGACCGCGGCCGCGAGCAAGCCATCGCTGTGTTCCGGATTGTCGTCGGCGTGTTGTTCATGTGCCACGGCGCGCAGAAGCTGTTCGGCGTGCTGGGCTCCAAGGGTGCCGTGTCGATCACCGACTGGCCGTCCGGCCCAGCCGGTCTGATCGAGTTCGTCGGTGGCGCGTTGATCGTCATCGGCCTCGGCACCCGGATCGCCGCGCTGATCTCGTCCGGTGCGATGGCCTACGCGTACTTCGTGGTGCACCAGCACGCCGGGCTCCTGCCCATCCAGAACAAGGGCGAGCTGGCCGCCGTGTACGCGTGGGTGTTCCTGCTGCTGGCGTTCACCGGCCCGGGCGCATGGGCCGTCGACAAGGTGATCGCCTCCCGCAAGCAGGAACAGGCGCTCGTCACCGCATAGCAGCGGGCAAACCGAGGGCCCGCACCCAGCGGCATTGGGTGCGGGCCCTCACTTGTCGCCTAACCGCGAGAACCCCAGCCATCCGATGTCCGGGGCTCTCCCAGTAAAACACGAAACCCGAAACTTTCGCGTCCCCCGGCGCCGACGAGACTTTCACGTTCTGCGGCGCCGACCGCCGGATCGTCACGGCGTTCGGGGGTTCACACCCCCCACAAAGCACTCCGGGCGAGGTGGTTCGCGTGGTTCGCGATCCACCTCGCCCGAGCGAGAGGATGGAGACGAGGGGAATCGAACCCCTAACCCCCGCCTTGCAAAGGCGGTGCTCTGCCAATTGAGCTACGTCCCCGTACGGGGGCGGCAGGCGAACCGCCCTCGCGGGTCAGCTGGTGGGAGCCGTGGCCTCGCGCCACAGGTCCGCGTCGGCCTTGGCCGAGCGGCTGCGCTTGACGAAGAACAGGACCGCACCGGCGACGGCGACAAGTGCGATGATCTTCTTCACGGCGATTCCCCTCTGCAACACCTGTGAACTTCCGGTGGGCCTAGGAGGACTCGAACCTCCGACCTCTTCGTTATCAGCGAAGCGCTCTAACCGTCTGAGCTATAGGCCCTCGGGGCAACGACGGCAAGACTACAGCACCCCCCGTCGCCGCCCCAAATCGGGTGGTCGTAGATCACTCCCGCTCGGACAGGGTCACTTCCAGACCCCCGGCAAGATCAGCCGAGACGTTGTAGACGAACGAGGCCACGGTCGCCAGCGCGGTGAACAGCACGATGTTCACCGCGCCCACGATCGCCGCCACGCCGAACACGCGACCGGCGCTGATCAGCGGGTCGCCGCTGGGCTCGTTGCCCTGCAGCAGGTCGTTCGCGGTGCTGTTGATCTTGTCCCACACGCCCATGCCGTTCAGCACGCCGTACAGCACGCCGACCGCCACCAGCCACACGAAGAACAGCGCCACGCTGAGCACCAGGGCCAGTTTCAGCACCGACCACGGGTCGACCCGCTTGACCTGCAGGCTCGCCCGCCGCGGCCCGCGCCCGGGACGACGGGCGGTCGGGGCCGACGCGGCCGGCCTGCCGTTCGCCGCGCCCAGGTTGACCTGCGTGCGGGCCGAACCGGCGGCGGCCGAGCCCGTCACCACGGGCCTGGCCACGGCCACCGTGTCCGGGTCGCTGGCCGGGTAGGCGGGCTGCGCCGGCTCGCCCGACGGCTGCTCCGGCGGGGACATCAGGTCGGCCGGGCCCACCTGCTGCGCCTCGCCGTACTGCGTGTCGCTCGTCACACGTTGCCAGGGCGGGGGCGCCGCGGCGTGGTGGCTGTCGTCCGCCAAGGCCGACCGGTCGACCTTCTCGGTCTTGCTGTCGGCCGGCGTGGCGCCGGCCGCGGGCGTCTCGGGCTGCTCGGACGCCCCCGAGGCGTCGACCGCAGGCTTGTCGGCGCCGGTGTCGGCCCCGGCCGCCGGTGTCGGCTCGGCACCGGGCCGGGTGATCACCGCGGTCTTGTCCTCTGGCTTCTCGGGTGGAGTCACGAGCAGTCCCTCAACCTCTCGTTCGCGCTAGTTGGCAGGCTCGGCCTGGTCACCGTCGGCGGAGCCGACGATCGGATCACCGTCGGCGGGGTCGACGACCGGACTCGCCTCGGCGGGGTCGACCGTCCGGCCCGCGTCCGCGGAGTCGACGACCGAACCGCCGTCACCACTGGTGACGTCCGCCGGCTCATCGGCGTTGCGTGCCACCGCGATCAGGGTGGTCCCTTCACCGAGGTTCATCAACCGGACGCCCTTCGTCTGCCGCCCTGCCTTGCGCACCTCCTTGGCGCTGGTCCTGATGACCCCGCCCGAGGAGGTGATCGCGTACAGCTCGTCGTCGACGTCGACGATGAGCGCGCCGACCAGCCTCCCACGCCTGCGGTCGTGCTGGATGGTGAGCACACCCTTGCCACCGCGACCCTGGACGGGGTAGTCCTCGATCGGCGTGCGCTTGGCGTACCCACCGTCGGTGGCGACCAAAACAAACAGACCCTCTTGGACGACGCCCACCGACAGCAGCTCGTCCCCGGTGTTGAACCGCATGCCCAGCACACCGGACGTGGCCCGGCCCATCGGCCGCAGCGCCTCGTCGCTGGCGTGGAACCGGATGGACTGGCCGTCCGCCGACACCAGCAGCAGGTCGTCGGTCGCCGCGCACAGCACCGCGCCGACCAGCTCGTCGTCGTCCCGCAGGTTGATGCCGATCAGACCGCCGGACCGGTTCGAGTCGAAGTCGGACAGCTTCGACTTCTTGACCAGGCCCTTCTTGGTGGCCAGCACCAGGTACGGCGCGACGTCGTAGTTCTTGATCTGGATGACCTGGGCGATCTCCTCCTCCGGCTGGAACGCCAGGAGGTTCGCCACGTGCTGGCCGCGCGCGTTGCGGTTGGCCTCGGGCAGCTCGTAGGCCTTCGCCCGGTACACCCGGCCCTTGTTCGTGAAGAACAGGATCCAGTCGTGCGTGGAGCACACGAAGAAGTGCTGGACGATGTCGTCCTGCTTGAGCTGGGCGCCCTGCACGCCCTTGCCGCCGCGCTTCTGCGAGCGGTACAGGTCGGTCTTGGTGCGCTTCGCGTACCCCGTGCGGGTGATCGTGACGACGACGTCCTCGACCGCGATGAGGTCTTCCATCGACACGTCGCCGTCGAACGGCACGATCCGGGTGCGCCGGTCGTCACCGTGCTTCTCCACGATCGCCAGCAGCTCCTCGCGCACGATCGCGCGCTGCCGCTCGGGCTTGGCGAGGATGTCCTTGTAGTCGGCGATCTCGAGCTCGATCTCGGCCAACTGGTCGACGATCTTCTGCCGCTCCAGGGCGGCCAGGCGGCGCAGCTGCATCTCCAGGATCGCGTTGGCCTGGATCTCGTCGACGTCGAGCAGCTCCATCAGGCCGGTGCGCGCCACCTCGGGCGTGTCCGACCGGCGGATCAGCGCGATCACCGCGTCGAGCTGGTCGAGCGCCTTGACCAGGCCGCGCAGGACGTGGGCCCGCTCCTCGGCCTTGCGCAGCCGGAAGCGCGTGCGCCGGACGATGACCTCGACCTGGTGCTTCACGTAGTGCCGGATCATCTGGTCCAGGCGCAACGTGCGCGGCACGCCGTCGACCAGCGACAGCATGTTCACGCCGAACGAGTACTGCAGCTGGGTGTGCTTGTAGAGGTTGTTCAGCACGACCTTGGCCACCGCGTCGCGCTTGAGCGTGATCACGATGCGCATGCCGGAGCGGCGGTTGGACTCGTCGGCGATGTTCGCGATGCCGGTGAGCTTCTGGTCGCGGACCAGGGTGGCGATGTTCTCCACCAGGTTGTCCGGGTTGACCTGGTACGGCAGCTCCGTGACGACCAGGATCACGCGCCCCTTGGCGTCCTCGTCGATCTCGACGACCGCGCGCATCTTCACCGAGCCGCGGCCGGTGCGGTAGGCGTCCTCGATGCCCGCGGTGCCCAGGATCTGGCCGTAGGTCGGGAAGTCGGGGCCCTTGATCCGCGCGATCATGGCCTCCAACGTCTCCTCGTCGGAGGCGTCGGGGTTGTCCAGCGCCCACACCACGCCGTCGGCGACCTCGCGCAGGTTGTGCGGCGGGATGTTGGTCGCCATGCCGACCGCGATGCCCGAGCTGCCGTTGATGAGCAGGTTCGGCACGCGCGACGGCAGGACCGTCGGCTCCTGGATCCGGCCGTCGTAGTTGTCCCGGAAGTCGACCGTGTCTTCCTCGATGTCGGCCAGCATGTGCATGGCCAACGGCGTGAGCCGGCACTCGGTGTACCTCATGGCGGCGGCCGGGTCGTTGCCCTGGGAGCCGAAGTTGCCCTGGCCGTCGATCAGCGGGTAGCGCAGCGCCCACGGCTGGGCGAGGCGGACCAGCGCGTCGTAGATCGCCGAGTCGCCGTGCGGGTGGTAGTTGCCCATCACGTCGCCGACCACGCGGGCGCACTTGTTGTAGCTGCGGTCCGGGCGGAAGCCCGAGTCGAACATCGAGTACAGCACGCGGACGTGCACGGGCTTGAGGCCGTCGCGCACGTCGGGAAGCGCTCGTCCCACGATCACGCTCATCGCGTAGTCGATGTACGAGTTCTGCATCTCCTGCTGGATGTCGCGCGGCTCGGTGCGGTCTCCACCGGCGGGGGGCAGCGTCGTCTCGCTCAAGGTTCTACTTCCTTCAACAGGGGCCGGGGAGGATCAGACGTCGAGGAACCGCACGCCCTTGGCGTTGCGGGTGATGAACGCGCGGCGGGCTTCCACGTCCTCGCCCATGAGCACGCTGAACAGCTCGTCGGCGGTCGCGGCGTCGTCCATGGTCACCTGCGTCAGCACCCGGTTGGCCGGGTCCATCGTCGTCTCCCACAGCTCGGAGGAGTTCATCTCACCGAGGCCCTTGTAGCGCTGGATGTTGTCGTCCTTGCCGATCTTCTTGCCCGCGGCGAGACCGGCCTGGATGATGCCGTCGCGCTCGCGGTCGGAGTAGGCGTACTCCGGCTCGGCCCGCTGCCACTTGATCTTGTAGAGCGGCGGGTTCGCCAGGTACACGTGGCCGTGCTCGATCAGCGGCCGCATGAAGCGGAACAGCAGGGTCAGCAGCAGCGTCCGGATGTGCTGGCCGTCCACGTCGGCGTCGGCCATCAGCACGATCTTGTGGTAGCGCAGCTTCGAGATGTCGAAGTCCTCGTGGATGCCCGTGCCGAACGCCGTGATGAGCGCCTGGACCTCGTTGTTCTTCAGCACGCGGTCGATGCGCGCCTTCTCCACGTTGATGATCTTGCCGCGGATCGGCAGGATCGCCTGGAACATGGAGTCGCGGCCCTCCTTGGCCGAGCCGCCCGCGGAGTCGCCCTCCACGACGTAGATCTCGCACTCCTCCGGGTTGGTGGAGCGGCAGTCCTTCAGCTTGCCCGGCAGGCCGCCGATGTCCAGCGCGCCCTTGCGGCGCACCAGCTCGCGCGCCTTGCGGGCGGCGATGCGGGCCTGCGCCGACGACACCGCCTTGGTGACGATCGTCTTCGCCTCGTTCGGGTGGCGCTCGAACCAGTCGGCCAGGTGCTCGTTGGTCGACTTCTGCACGAACGACTTGGCCTCGCTGTTGCCCAGCTTGGTCTTGGTCTGGCCCTCGAACTGCGGCTCCTTGAGCTTGACCGACACGATCGCGGCCAGGCCCTCGCGGATGTCGTCGCCGGTGAGGTTCGAGTCCTTCTCCTTGAGCAGCTTCTTGTCGCGCGCGTACTCGTTGACCACGCGGGTCAGCGCGGCGCGGAAGCCCTCCTCGTGCGTGCCGCCCTCGTGGGTGTTGATCGTGTTGGCGAACGTGTAGACCGACGGCGTGTAGCCGGTGTTCCACTGCATCGCCACCTCGACCTCGAGGTCCTCGCCCTTGGCCTCGAACGAGACGACCTTCTGGTGCACGGCCTCGCGGGTGTGGTTGATGTGGCGGACGAAGTCCTCCAGGCCGCCGGGGTAGTGGAACGTGCGCTCGCGCACGGCCGCGACGTGGCCCTCGGCGTCGGCCTCCTCGTCCCCCGCCTGCACGCGCTCGTCGCGCAGGATGATCGTGAGCCCCTTGTTGAGGAACGCCATCTCCTGCAGGCGGCGCGAGATCGTCTCGATGTTGTACTCGGTGGTCTCGAAGATCTCCGGGTCCGCCCAGAAGGTGATCGAGGTGCCGGTGGCGTCGGTCGGCTCGCCCTTGCGCAGCTCGTGCGCGGGCTTGGTGGCCTCGAACCGCTGGTTCCACGTGAAACCGTCGGTCCTGACCTCGACGTCGACCGCGCTGGACAGCGCGTTCACCACGGAGATGCCGACGCCGTGCAGACCGCCGGACACCGCGTAGGAGTCGCTGTCGAACTTGCCGCCCGCGTGGAGCTTGGTGAGCACCACCTCCAGCGTCGGCTTCTTCTCGACGGGGTGCATGCCGACCGGGATGCCGCGGCCGTCGTCGATGACCCGGACCCCGCCGTTGGCCAGCAGCGTCACGTCGACGACGGTGGCGTGGCCCGCCATCGCCTCGTCGACCGAGTTGTCCACGACCTCCCAGATCAGGTGGTGCAGACCGCGCTCGCCGGTGGACCCGATGTACATGCCGGGGCGCTTGCGGACCGCTTCCAGGCCCTCCAGGACGGTGATCGAGGACGCGTTGTACTCATTCTTCTTGACTGCCACGGGCCTGGTGTCTCCTCGGACTTCACGCGACTGGGACCGTCGCCGGGCGACGCTGGGTTGCGCTACCCCACGATTCTACCGGGGCGGACCGACAGAAACCCACTTAGGACACCCCTGGTTCGCTCACAGGCGGCCCGAAGTGAACGTCGATGGGTGCCGACCGCCGCTCACGGGGTCCGAATCGACTGATGAGCGCTCACCGCGCCACAGGATCGCCGCTGCGGCCCTGTCGTCGGTCACCCGTAGGTGTCACGTGGTCCGCGGCCCGGAACGTGCCTGGGGCCGTACCGCCAACTGGGGGCCGCCGGTCCCTGCACCTTCAGCTTCTGCACGACGCCGTTGCCGACGCCGGCGGCGATGCGCTTGAGGAGGTCGCGCTGGAGCAGGCGCAACTGCGTGGCCCACGCCGTCGAGTCGGCCTGCACGGTCAGCTCACCGTCACTCAGCGCTACCGGCTGCGCGTGCTCGGCCACGTCCTCGCCGACCAGCTTCGGCCACCGCGCGAACACCTGGCCGCCCGCCAGCCGCTCCGCCCAGCCGCGGTCGGCGGCGATGCGGGAGGCGATCCGGCCGAGCGGCTGCGGGTCGCGGTCGTCCGGGCCGGGACCGGACCAGCGGCGGCGCCGACGACGGCCGGCCGCACCCGCGACACCCTTGCGCGCACCCCGCGCACCGCGCTCCTTGGCCGACGCACGGGCGGCCTCCAAGGCGGCGCGGGCGAGGTCCGAACCCCGCAAACCACCCTCTGGTGGGACCCCGACTGTGGATATGTCCGTTTCGGGCGGTGAGTTATCCACACCATCCACAGGGTTGTCCCCAGATGTGCGGCCCGTCACACCCGTTCGGGGCAACTCGTCAGACACGGCGCACCTCCCCGTGGCGAACGTCGAACCGCAGCCCGTCCAACTCCTCGGGCACGTCCTCCGCGACCGCCGCCGTGATCAGCACCTGCTCCGCGCCGGCGGCCACCTTCGCCAACTGGCGACGCCTGCCGCGGTCCAGTTCGGCGAACACATCGTCCAGCACGAGCACCGGTTCGGCCCCCTCGACACGCAGCAACTCGTACCCGCCGAGACGCAGGGCCAACGCGAACGACCATGACTCACCGTGACTGGCGTAGCCCTTCGCGGGCAGGTCGCCGAGCGCCAGGTCGAGGTCGTCGCGGTGCGGCCCCACCAGGCACACGCCCCGTTCGAGCTCCTGCGAGCGCACCCGGTGCAGCTCGGCGAGCAACGCGTCCTCCAGCACGTCCCGGTCGTGGCGACCGCCACCGTCGGGACCGGCGACCGGGTACGGGAACGCCTCGCCCAGGCTCGACCGGTAGGCGATCCGCGCGGGCCGCGACTCCGGCGCCACCTCCGCGTACGCCGCGGCCACGTGCGGCGCGATGTCCGCGACCAGGTCCAGCCGCGCGGCCAGCAGCTCCGCGCCGTGCCGGGCCAGGTGCCCGTCCCACACGTCGAGCGTGCCGATGTCGGCGTTGCGCGCCGCGCGCACGCTCTTGAGCAACGCGCCGCGCTGCTTGAGCACGCGTTCGTAGTCGCCGCGCACCCCCGCGTACCGCGGCGCGCGGGTCGTCAGCAGCTCGTCCAGGAACCGGCGGCGCTCACCGGGGTCGCCGCGCACCAGCGCCAGGTCCTCCGGCGCGAACAGCACGGTGCGCAGGATGCCGAGCACGTCGCGCGGGCGCGGCACCGGGCCGCGGTTGATCCGCGCCCGGTTCGCCTTGCCCGCCGTGATCTCCAGCTCGACCAGCAGCTCGCGCCCCTCGTTGACCACCGCCGCACGGACCACCGCGCGCGGTGCGCCGTGCCGGATCAGCGGGGCGTCCGTGGCCACCCGGTGCGAACCGAGGGTGGCCACGTACCCCAGCGCCTCGACCAGGTTCGTCTTGCCCTGGCCGTTGCGCCCGACCAGCACGCTCACGCCCGGCTCGAACGCCAGGTCCGCGTGCTCCCACGACCTGAAGTCGGTGACTTGCAGGTGCCGGACGTACAACTCGTCAGCTCTGGGTCGTGCCGGAACCGGACGAGGGACCGGCGGTCTGCACGGCGTGGCCGCCGAACTGGTTGCGCAGCGCCGCGACCGCGCGCATCGCGGGCGAGTCCTCCTGGCGCGAGGCGAACCTGGCGAACAGCGCGGCGGAGATCACCGGCGCGGGCACCGCGTGCTTGATGGCCTCCTCGACGGTCCACCGGCCCTCGCCGGAGTCCTCGACGTGACCGCGCAGGTCGTCCAGCTCCGGGTCGGACTCCAGCGCGCGGACCAGCAGGTCGAGCAGCCACGAGCGGACCACCGTGCCGCGCTGCCACGCCTTGATCGTGGCGGGCACGTCCTGCACCAGCTTCGAGGCCTCGAGCAGCTCGAAGCCCTCGGCGTAGGCCTGCATCAAGCCGTACTCGATGCCGTTGTGGACCATCTTGGCGAAGTGGCCCGCGCCGACGGAGCCCGCGTGCGCGAAGCCCTCCTCGCGCGGGCCCTCCGGGCGCAGCGCGTCGAAGATCGGCATCGCGCGCTCGACGTGCTCCGCGTCGCCGCCGACCATCAGGCCGTAGCCGTTCTCCAGGCCCCACACGCCACCGGACACGCCCGCGTCGACGTAGCCGATGCCCTTGCCGCCCAACGCCTCGGCGTTGACCTCGTCGTCGGTGAAGCGCGAGTTGCCGCCGTCGATCACCAGGTCGCCCGGCTCCAGCAGGTCGCCGAGCTCGGCGATCGTCTGCCGGGTGATGTCACCGGCGGGCACCATGACCCACACCACGCGGGGTGCGGCGAGCTTGCCGACCATGTCGGCGAGCGAGTCGGCGTCGGAGACTTCGGGGTTGCGGTCGTAGCCGACCACCTCGTGCCCCGCGCGGCGGATCCGCTCGCGCATGTTGAAGCCCATCTTGCCGAGGCCGACGAGTCCGAGCTGCACGGTCGTTCCTCTTCCCTAGCGTCTGTGGATGGCGTTGTGGATCAGCCGGGCAGGCGCACGGGCATCAGCAGGTAGAGGTAGCCCGGCGCCACGTTCCCATCCTCGTCCACCGGCTTGAGCAATGCGGGCCGACTGGGTGTGGTGAAGGACAAGTGCGCCCTCGGCGTGCGGACGGCCTGCAGGCCCTCCAGGAGGTACGTCGGGTTGAACGCGATGGTCACCGGGTCGCCGGTGTACTCGACCGGCAGCTCCTCCTCGGCGCTGCCCTCGTCGTCACCGCCCGCGGACAGGCGCAGGCCGCTGTCCACGAACTCCAGCCGCACCTGCGTGCCGCGCTCGGCGACGAGCGACACGCGCTTGATCGCCTGCACCAGCGCGTCGACCTCGATGATCGCGGCGGCCGAGTGCTCGGTGGGCAGCAGCTGGCGGTACTTCGGGAAGTCGGCGTCGAGCAGCCGGGTGGTCGTGCGGCGGCCCGTGCCGGACAGGCCGAGCAGGCCGTCGTTCGCGGCCAGGGACAACTCGATCTTCGCGCCGGACGCGCCGAGCGTCTTCGCCGAGTCGTTCAGGGTCTTGGCCGGGACGAGCACGGCGACCTCGCCGAGGGACTCGTTCGGCTCCCAGGGGAACTCGCGCATGGCGAGCCGGAAGCGGTCGGTGGCGACCAGCGTCACCTTGCCCTCGCCGATCTCCAGCCGGACGCCGGTCAGCATCGGGAGCGTGTCGTCCTTGCCCGCCGCGACGGCGACCTGGGCCACGGCCTCGCCGAAGACCTCGCCCGGGAGCTCCCCGGCGAGCTGCGGCATGGACGGCAGCTGCGGGTAGTCCTCGACCGGCATGGTCGGCAGGCTGAAGCGGGCGCTGCCGCAGGAGATCGTCATCCGGGAGCCGTCGACCGCGATCTCGACCGGGTGATTGGGCAGCGCCTTGGTGATGTCGGCCAGCAGCCGCCCGCTGACGAGCGCCTTGCCGCCGTCGGCGATCGTGGCCGGGACGCCGCACTGGGCGGACACCTCGTAGTCGAACCCGGAGACGGTCAGCGCCTCGCCGGAGCCGTCCTCCGCCCCGGCGTCGAGCAGGATTCCGCCGAGCACCGCGACAGGCGGCCTGGACGGCAGGCTGCGGGCGACCCAGGCGACGGCGTCGGCCAGGCCGTCGCGCTCGACGCGGATCTTCATGAGGCGTCCTTCCTCAAGTCGGCATGACCAACAACAGCATGCGTTGCGGTGGGGGTTGGGGAGCCGCGGCCCTCGCCGGATCTTCCGACCCTCGGCGCGGAGGCTCCCCACCGTAGAGCGTCGGGGCCGACTTCGTCACCTCGGGGCTGCCCCGGGGGAAGGCGCTCGCCGAGCGCTCGTCCCCGGGCTCGACCCCCAGCTGTTTTTTCTTTGTTCTTCTCTTCAAGGGAAGACAACAGCAACAGCAGTAAGGGCTGTGGATTGTGTGGACAACCGCCGTTCTCGCAGCTCGTCGCCCGCTTGGAGGTGTGGACGGACACGGGGTGTCACCCGGGGACAAGTCGGCGTCCCCGGGGAGAACTCCGGAGCTCGTCCGTTCGGTCCACAGGAAGGCCGAGTTGTCCCCGGGTTGATCCCCGGGTGTGGGCCGAGTTGTACCCGGGTGTTGCACAGGGTGAAGGTGGGGCGAATCTCCCCCCATGGGGCACTTTTCCGGGCCTGTGGACAACTCGTGGCCCGCCGTTCACCAGCGCCGTCGTGCGGGGCCGGGCCGTTGGGGCGCCTCGGGAACGCCCTGGACCCGGCCCCGGTGGGGCGGAGGTACCTCACACGGGGGACACGAAATGACCCCCACTGGTCCCTACCCCCACGCCCGGGTGTTCATGCCTGCGAAGTGCCTCCGGGCGGCGTGCGACGGCTGCCGCACCCGGGTGCCGGCGGCGGGTCCGGATCGCACCCGGGTGCGGAGCGGGTCGTCCCCGGGTGCGACGGGCGGCACCCGGGTGCGGGAAGGGCCGGGTGCCGCCCGTCCGTACGGGAGTCGGTCGCGGGCGGTGGGGCTCCGTGGGCGGCGGCTGCACGAGGCGGTCGGGCGGAGCGGGGGACCATCCTCGGGTGCGGGCTCGGCACCACCGGGGTCCGCGCGCGGGAGCCGGGAGCCGGCGGTCCCCGTGCCAAGGCGTGCCGCAGGCGCGAGCGGATCGCGGCGGACTCCCCCACCCCCCGAGTCGTTCCGCCGGCACGCAGGGGTCGGTGAGGCGGGGCGCGGGTGGTCGCGGCGGCGCGGGCAGGCGCGCGTCAGCACCCCGGGAAACGGGGTGGCAAGCGTTTGCGGGAGGTCAGGGGGTGTGGCGGGCGCGCTGCTTGATGCGCGACGTCAGCTCCTGGACCTGCTCGTAGACCCGGCGGCGCTCGGCCATCTCCTTGCGGATCTTCTTGTCCGCGTGCATGACCGTGGTGTGGTCGCGGCCGCCGAAGGTCTGGCCGATCTTCGGCAGCGACAGGTCCGTCAGCTCGCGGCACAGGTACATGGAGATCTGCCTGGCCTGCGCCAGGACCTTGGTCTTGCCCGGCCCGCACAGGTCGTCGATCGACACGCTGAAGAACTCGGCCGTCACGGCCATGATGGTCGGCGCGGTGATCTCCGGCGCGTGCGAGTCCGGGATCAGGTCGCGCAGCACTATCTCCGCCAGCTGCACGTCGACCGGCTGCCGGTTCAGCGACGCGAACGCCGTCACCCGGATCAGCGCCCCTTCGAGCTCGCGGATGTTCCGCTCGATCCGCGCCGCGATGAACTCCAGCACCTCGGCGGGCGCGGCCAGGCGGTCCTGGGCGGCCTTCTTGCGCAGGATGGCGATCCGGGTCTCCAGCTCGGGCGGCTGGATGTCGGTGATCAGACCCCACTCGAACCGGGTCCGCAGCCGGTCCTCCAGCGTCTCCAGCCGCTTGGGCGGCCGGTCGGAGGACACCACGATCTGCTTGTTCGCGTTGTGCAGGGTGTTGAACGTGTGGAAGAACTCCTCCTGCGTCCCTTCCTTGCCCTCCAGGAACTGGATGTCGTCGACGAGCAGCACGTCGATGTCCCGGTACCGGCGTTGGAAGGCGACCTTCCGGTCGTCGCGCAGCGAGTTGATGAAGTCGTTGGTGAACTCCTCGGTCGACACGTACCGCACCCGCATGCCCGGGAACAGCCGCTGCGCGTAGTGCCCCACGGCGTGCAGCAGGTGCGTCTTGCCGAGCCCGGACTCACCCCAGATGAACAGCGGGTTGTACGCGCGGGCCGGCGCCTCGGCGACGGCGACCGCGGCGGCGTGCGCGAAGCGGTTGGACGCGCCGATGACGAACGTGTCGAAGTTGTACTTCTCGTTCAGCCTGGTCTGCGAGGACGCCGGGTTGGCGGGCCGCGTGTACGGCGTGCCGCTCGGCGCGGCGTGACCACCGCTGAACGTCGGCCAGATCTCGGTGACGGCGGCGAGCGCCTCGCCCTCCTCGTCGACCTCCTCGCCCTCGCCCTCCGCGTCACCCTCGGTCTCCGCCTCGACGGCCAGGCCGTTGATCGGGACCGCGCCGGGCGGCGGGCCGGGCAGGGGTACGGGCGCGCCGATGGGCGGCGGACCGGGCACGGGGATCGGGATGGTCGCCGGACCGGGATCGGGCGAGTCGACCTTCACGGCCAGCGAGACGGCCCGGCCGAGGCGGCGGGACAGGGCGGCGGTGATGGGCTCGCGCAGCGCGCGCTCGATCGCTTCCTTGGCGAAGTCGCTCGGCGCGGCGAGCAGCGCGGTCCCGTCGAGCAGCCCGATGGGTCGGGTCACGCGCATCCAGGCGCGCTGCTGGGGAGACAACGTGCTGGCAGCGAGCTCCTGCACGACCTGCTCCCACACGAGACCCAGATCGGCCTGGTGGTCGGACACCTCCGCGCTCCCCTCCCCTCGTGACGGCTCCGCGGTCAGTCCCCCGGGGAACTTCCACGACGTGGACACGGAGAATAGAGGCATCCACAGAGTTATCCACAACTGTGCACGAACGAGGCCCGGGGCGCAGCGGATCCCGCCGTTGCTCCCGAGCACCTGCGGCCGGCCGTGGCGGCGGCTGCCGTCCCTCGTGGGACGGGCCCGCTTCGACGCGCATCCACCCGCGAAGGCAGCACGCTAACAAGGTGCGGGCCCTGCCACAAGGCGTACGGGGGCGCAACCCCTTTCCGCCCGGTGGACGGCGGCCGGCCGCCGTCCCCGCACCTGGGTGCGACCCCGATTTGAACCGCGCCCCCGGGGCTGCGTACCCTCGTAACCGTCTCCCGCTTGCGTGGGGTGCTTTTCGCGCGCCTAAGGCTTGTTCGCTGGGGACAACCACAGACCTGCTTGGCAGTTAAGCACCGGGAGTCCGACCGTGAGCAAGGGTAAGCGCACTTTCCAGCCCAACAACCGCCGCCGTGCCAAGACCCATGGGTTCCGGCTGCGCATGCGCACCCGTGCCGGTCGCGCCATCCTGGCCGCGCGCCGTGGCAAGGGCCGCAAGCAGCTGTCCGCCTGATCGCCGCAGCGCCGTGCTACCCGCGGCCAACCGGCTGACCCGCAGCCAGGACTTCGGCCTGGTGGTCCGCCGAGGCCGCCGGGCCGGCCGGCCCCGGCTGGTCGTGCACGTCCTGACGTCGGCGCAGCCCACCTTGGACCCGTCCAAGGTGGGCTTCGTCGTGAGCAAGGCCGTGGGCAACTCCGTGGTCCGCCACCGGGTGAGCCGCAAGCTCCGCCACGTGGTGCGGGACCGCCTCGACGCGCTGCCGCCCGGAACTTCGCTGGTCGTGCGCGCGTTGGCACCGTCAGCCGATGCGGACAGCGCCGAGCTCGGCCGTGACCTCGACGCGGCGCTGCACAAGGTGCTGCGATGACGACCGTCCAGGTGAACCCCGTCGTGCGGGTCCTGCTCCTGCCCGTGCGCTTCTACCGGAAGTTCATCTCGCCGGCGCTGCCCCCGACCTGCCGTTTCCACCCGAGTTGCAGTGCGTACGCGGTGGAGGCGTTGACCGTCCACGGTGCGCTGCGCGGTTCCTGGCTGACCCTGCGCCGGCTGGGTCGCTGCGGACCCTGGCACCCTGGTGGCCTGGACCCGGTTCCGCCGAGGCGAAACGCGGTCCCCGACCTTCCTGCCGAGGAGTAGCTAGTGCTCAACTTCATCTACTACCCGGTGTCCTTCATCCTGTGGTGTTGGCACTGGGTGTTCGGCCACGTCTTCGGCGAGTCGAGCGGGTTCGCGTGGGCCCTGGCCGTGGTGTTCCTCGTCTTCACCCTGCGCGCGATCCTGTTCAAGCCGTTCGTCGGCCAGGTCCGCTCGATGCGCAAGATGCAGGAGTTCGCGCCCGAGCTGCAGAAGATCAAGAAGAAGTACGCGAACGACAAGCAGCGCCAGGCGCAGGAGATGCAGAAGCTCCAGTCGGAGCACGGCGTCAACCCGCTGGGCGGCTGCCTGCCGATGCTGGTGCAGATCCCGGTGTTCATCGGCCTGTTCCACGTGCTGCGCTCGTTCCGGCCCGGCTGGGGCGAGGTCTACTTCTTCGACGCCCAGGGCGTGGAGTCGTTCGTCCAGGCGAAGCTGTTCGGCGCGAACCTGTCGACGTTCATCACGATGCCCGCGAACGAGCTGGCGAACTTCGCCACCGACCGCAACGCGGTGCTGCTGGTGGCCATCCCGCTGATGATCGTCGCCTCGATCGCGACCCACTTCACCGCGCGCCACTCGGTGGCCCGGCAGACGCAGGCCGCGACGGACAACCCGCAGACCGCGATCATGAACAAGCTGACGCTCTACATCTTCCCGCTGGGTGTGCTCGTCGGTGGCCTGTTCTTCCCCATCGCGATCCTGCTGTACTGGCTGAGCAACAACGCGTGGACGCTGGGTCAGCAGTACGTCGTGTACCACCGCATCGACCGCGAGGAAGAGGCGAAGAAGGTCGAGGCGACCGCGCAGCGGTCCGCGCTCGCGCCCAAGCCGGGCGCCAAGCCGGTGACCAAGCCGAAGCCCGGCCAGAAGCCGCAACCGCAGCGCAAGCCCGCGGGTAACCAGTCGACGCAGCCCGCCGCCGACGACACGTCGGCACCGGACGCGAGTGGGTCCGCACCGGACGCGAAGCCGTCCACCGAGGTTCCCGGTCTGAGCCCAGACCGATCCCCAAGCAAGAAGCAGGGCAACAAGAAGCGTCGTTGACCCTGGAGAGGAGACATCGTGTCGGAGACGTTGCAGGCGGCCGACGTGGACGCACCGGAGGCCGACCAGGTCCCCCCGGCGCGGTCGGGGAGTTCGGAGGACCTGCTCGTCCAGGAGGGCGACATCGCCGGGGACTACCTCGAGCGACTGTTGGACCTGCTCGACTACGACGGCGACATCGACCTCGACGTCGAGGCGGGTCGGGCGATCGTGAGCATCGACGGCGGTGACGACCTGGAGAAGCTGGTCGGTCCCCGCGGCACGGTCCTGGAGTCGTTGCAGGAGCTGACCCGGCTCGCCGTGCAGCAGGAGACGGGTGTGCGCAGCCGCCTCATGCTGGACATCGCCGGCTGGCGCGCCGGTCGGCGCGCCGAGCTCGCCGACCTCGGCCGCACCACGGCCGAGAAGGTGGTGGCGACGGGCGAGAAGGTGCGGCTGCACCCGATGACGCCGTTCGAGCGGAAGGTCGTGCACGACGCCGTCGCCGCGGTGGCGGGCGTGCACAGCGAGAGCGAGGGCGAGGAGCCGCAGCGTCGCGTGGTGGTGCTGCCGAAGCCCTGAACGGGTTCTGCCGGAACGGCCCCGATCCCCCGCCGTGGGGGTCGGGGCCGTTCCGCTTCACCGGGAAGTCGCGGCCGGATCCGGTGCACGTGGTCAGCCACGTCCGCTGCTCGTCGTTCTCCGGGACGTCCCGGCCGTGCGCCAGACGTCCCGCTGCCCGCAGGCCGCGGAGGGACCGGCACAGACCAGGCGTGGCGTGCTCCAAGCCGTACGGGTGCCCCATCGTGCCGAGCACCCCGGTCCGATCTTGTACATCCGATCCCTTCCCTTCGTCGCGTTTCACGTGAAACGGTCGCGGCATGACTGGGAACGTCCGCAACCTCCGGGTCGCCGCCTACGCCGTGATCATCGAAGACGATCGGATGCTGCTCTCCCGCTGGCTCGGTCCGGACCGGCCGCGGTGGATCCTGCCGGGTGGCGGGCTCGACCACGGTGAGGACCCGTACGACGCGGTCGTCCGCGAGGTGTTCGAGGAGACCGGCTACCGGGCGGAGGTCGACCGGCTGCTCGGCATCCAGAACGTGTACGGGCCGATGGTGCGGGACGGGGTGGAGGTCGACTACCACCGCATCCGGATCATGTACGAGGCGCACGTGGTCGGCGGCGAGCTGACGTTCGAGGTCGACGGGAGCACGGACCAGGCGGCGTGGTTCCCGCTCGCCGACGTGCCCGCGTTGGACCACGTCGAGTCGGTCGACTACGCGTTGGAGCTCCTCCGCGTGTTGCCGAAGGACGGTCGGATTGAAAGTTTCACGTGAAACGCGACTCGGATTTGGCGTGTCGCCGGGGTGATCCGTCATAGTGGGGGCCGGCACATCTCGTGGGGCTCAGCGCCTCTTGGCGAGACGCCCAACCCCATCGCCCACACCCGGCCGCTGCCGGCGTCCGGTGTGGTTTCACGTGAAACGTCCCGGACGGAGACATGGCCGCAGAGGTGGAAGACCGCGCGAAGAAGGTCTTCGGTGACCACTACGACAAGGCGGTCGCCTTCACGGCACTGCTCACCGAGCACGGCGTCGAACGCGGGCTCATCGGTCCGCGGGAGGTCGACCGGCTCTGGGAGCGGCACATCCTCAACTCGGCCGTCGTGGCGGAGTTGCTGCCCGAAGGCGCCCGCGTCGTGGACGTCGGCTCGGGCGCGGGACTGCCGGGCATCCCCCTGGCGATCGCGCGCCCGGACCTCGACCTCACCCTGCTGGAGCCGATGGCCCGGCGGGTGGCGTGGCTGACCGAGTGCGTCGAGGCGCTCGGGCTGGACGTCACCGTGGTGCGCGGCCGGGCCGAAGAAGGTCCTGTGCGGGAGCAGCTATCCGACAGCGATGTCGTGACGGCCCGCGCGGTGGCTCCGTTGGAACGGCTGACGCGGTGGTGCCTGCCACTGCTGCGGCCCGGTGGACGCCTGGTCGCTCTCAAGGGCGAGAGCGCCGCGGAAGAACTGGAACGCGACGCCGAGGCGGTGCGTCGGGCCGGAGGGATCCGACCGCGCGTCACCACCTGCGGTGGTGAAGTACTCGAACTGCCGACGACGGTCGTGCTCGTGGAGCGCGATGAGCAGGCGAGCCGCCGTGAAGGCGCGCGTCGCAAGAGGAAGGATCGGTGAACGTGTACCCCGACCCCCTGCACCCGGTGTTCCAAGCGGCCGGTGTTCCACGTGAAACCGAACCTGAAGGTGTGGTGGGCGCGGGCGAAGTGCTCCGTCCTGGACCCAGCCCAGATCTGGCCAACAACGTGGAACCGGCAGGAGACAGCACCGTGTGGACCCCCATCGCGGAAGAAGCGGCACGCGCCACCCGCGTCCTGCACCCCGACTCCCTCCAACTCCCCCGCCCGGACCGTCGGCGCGTCATGGTGGTCGCGAACCAGAAGGGTGGCGTCGGCAAGACGACCAGCACGGTGAACCTGGCCGCCGCGCTCGCCATCCACGGGCTCAAGGTGCTCGTCATCGACCTCGACCCGCAGGGCAACGCGAGCACGGCGCTGGCCGTCGAGCACCGGTCCGGCACGCCGTCGGTGTACGAGGTGCTGATCGGTGAGCTGTCCGTGGCGGAAGCCGCTCAGGTCAGCAACCAGTCCCCCAACCTCTACTGCGTGCCCGCCACCATCGACTTGGCGGGCGCGGAGATCGAGCTGGTGTCGATGGTGGCCCGTGAGTCGCGGTTGAAGGAGGCGCTGAGCCCGGAGGCGCTGGACCCGATCAAGCCGGACTACGTGTTCATCGACTGCCCGCCCTCGCTCGGTCTGCTGACCGTCAACGCGATGGTGGCCGCGCAGGAGGTGCTGATCCCGATCCAGTGCGAGTACTACGCGTTGGAGGGGTTGGGCCAGCTGCTGCGCAACATCGAGCTGGTGCAGGCGCACCTGAACCCGACGTTGAACGTGTCCACGATCCTGCTCACGATGTACGACGGCCGCACGAAGCTGGCCGACCAGGTGACCAGCGAAGTGCGCGGCCACTTCGGCGACACGGTCCTCCGAACGGTGATCCCGCGCAGCGTGAAGGTCTCCGAGGCACCAGGATTCGGTCAGACGGTGCTCACCTACGATCCCGGCTCACGGGGCGCGATGAGCTACCTCGACGCGGCACGGGAGATCGCCGAGTACGGCGCGGAGATGAGGTCGGCATGACGGAACAGCGCAAGGGTGGCCTGGGTCGTGGGCTCGCGGCCCTGATCCCGAGCGGCCCGCCGCCCGGCACGCCGGCGACGCCGTCGTCGTCACCGGCCCGGGGCGTGGCCAACGGGTCGTCCAACGGCACGTCCATCCCTGCGCCCTCCCCTGACCCCACCGGGGAGGTGGCCGGCGCGGTGTACCAGGAGCTGCCGGTCACGGCCATTCGCACGAACCCGAAGCAGCCGCGGCAGGTGTTCGACGAAGAGGCGCTGCGGGAGCTGGAGCACTCGATCCGCGAGTTCGGGCTGATGCAGCCCATCGTGGTGCGCGCGACCGGGACCGACACCTACGAGCTCGTCATGGGCGAGCGGCGGTGGCGGGCCACCCAGCTGGCCGGGTTGAAGACGATCCCGGCGATCGTCCGGCACACCGCCGACGACGTGATGCTGCGGGACGCGCTGCTGGAGAACATCCACCGCGTGCAACTCAACCCGTTGGAAGAGGCGTCGGCCTACCAGCAGCTGCTGGAGGAGTTCGGCGTGACGCACGAGGAGCTGGCCGACCGGATCGGGCGCAGCCGGCCGGTGGTGACCAACACGATCCGGTTGCTGAAGTTGCCGCTGCCGGTGCAGCGCAGGGTCGCGGCGGGCGTGCTCTCGGCCGGGCACGCGCGGGCGTTGCTGGGGATCGAGGACCCGGGGGTGCAGGAGGAGCTGGCCACCCGGATCGTCGCCGAGGGGATGTCGGTCCGGGCCACCGAGGAAGCCGTCACCCTCGCCAAGGGGGCCGAGCCCGCCAAGGCGAAGGCCGCTCGGCGCAAGCCGATGCAGGCACCCGGGTTGCAGGAACTGGCCGAGCGGCTGTCGGACAACTTCGACACTCGCGTGAAGGTCGAGTTGGGGCAGCGGAAGGGCCGGATCGTGGTCGAGTTCGGGTCCGTCGACGACCTCGAACGCATCATCCAGCTCATGTCACCGGAAGCAGCCCACCGGGCGCAAAAAACGGACATTTAGGATTCGTTCGGGGTGCAAGGGATCACCCAGGGGTCTTTTGTCACGGTGACGATGACGGCCCGTGTCCAATAGGACACGGGCCGTCATTCTTGAGTGAGGGGGTCTAACGGTTCACCGCGCGCTCGATCAGCCCCGCGTAGATCTCCCCCAGCGACTCGCCGGCCGCCTCGACCGCCATCGGCAGCAGCGAGGTCTCGGTCAGGCCGGGCGAGACGTTCACCTCCAGGAAGTGGACCGTCCCGTCCGGCGCGACGATCGCGTCGGTCCGCGACACGTCCCGCAGCCCCAGCAGCCGGTGCGCGGCCACCGCCAGCTCACCGACCGCCTGCGCCGCCTTGTCGTCGAGCCGGGCCGGGGCGTGGAAGTCGGTGAGCCCCGCGGTGTAGCGGGCGGTGTAGTCGTAGACCCCGTTCTCCGGGACGATCTCGACCGGCGGGAGGGCGTACGGCCCGTCCGGACCGTCGACCACCGCCACCGCGACCTCCACCCCCGCCACGAACCGCTCGGCCAGGACGGTGTTGCCGTAGGCCAGGCAGCCGACCATGGCGGCGGGTAGCTGGGCCGCGTCCCGGACCACGTGCGCGCCGAGCGCCGAGCCGCCCTGGTCCGGCTTGAGCATCAGCGGCAGGCCCAGGCGGTCGACCATGGCGTCCAGCACGGGCTGCGCGCCGAGTTCCCGGAACGTGGCGTGCGGCAGGACGGCCCACTCGGGGGTGGCCAGGCCGGCTCGGGCCAGCTCGGCCTTCGCGGTCGGCTTGTCCCAGGCCCGGCGGCAGGCGCGGGAGTCCGTGCCGACGAACGGGACGTCCATCAGCTCCAGGATCGTCTGGACCGAGCCGTTCTCCCCCTCGCCGCCGTGCAGCGCCACCACGACGGCGTCGGGGCGGTGCTCCTTCAGGCGGGTGAGGAGGCTGCCGTCGGCGTCCCACTCCTCCACGACCAGGCCCGCCGAGCGCAGCGCGGCGGACAGCCTGCGACCGGATCGCAAGGACACCTCCCGCTCGTGCGAAAGGCCCCCGGACAGGACTGCGACCCAGCGGTTGGACAACGTGTGCTCCTGATCAAGCGGTGTCGGGCGACGGGCTGTGCGGGCCCGAGACGGCGCGGCCCACGGTCGGGCCGAACGTCTCGTGCAGCTCGATCTCGTCCTTGAGGACGTTCGCGAGCCGTCGCACGCCCTCGCGGATGCGTTCGGGCGTGGGGTAGCAGTAGGAGATGCGCAACTGGCGGCTGCCGAGGCCGTCGGCGTAGAAGCCGGTGCCCGACGCGTACGCCACGCGCTGGGTGATGGCGCGCGGCAGCATGGCCTTGGTGTCGATGCCCTCGGGCACGGTCACCCAGACGTAGAAGCCGCCGGTGGGCTTGTTCCACGTGGAACCAAGCGGCATGTGCTGCTCGAGCGACGAGATCGCCGCGTCCCGGCGCTCCCGGTAGGCCTCGCGGTAGGTCTTGATCTGACCCTTCCAGTCGTGCGTCGACAGGTAGCGCGACACGATCAGCTGGTTGAGGGTCGGCGGGCACAGGGTGGCCGACTCGGCGGCCAGGACGAGCTTCTCCCGGACGGCGTGCGGCGCCAGCACCCAGCCCACGCGCAGACCGGCGGCGAAGGTCTTGGAGAACGAGCCGAGGTAGACCACGTTGTCCGGGTCGGTCGAGCGCAGCGCCGGGTAGGTGACGCCGTCGAAGCCCAGCAGGCCGTACGGGTTGTCCTCGACCACGAGGATGCCGTGCGCGCGGCAGATGTCCAGCACCTCGGCGCGGCGCTGCACGGCGAGCGTGACGCCGGCCGGGTTGTGGAAGTTCGGGATCGTGTAGAGGAACTTGATCCGGCGGCCGGAGCGCTCCACCGAGGCGATGGCCTCGCGCAAGGCCTCCGGCACCAACCCGTCGGCGTCCATGCCGACGTGGACGACCTGGGCCTGGTAGGCGGCGAAGGAACCGAGCGCGCCCACGTACGACGGGCCCTCGGCCAGCACGACGTCACCGGGGTCGCAGAAGATGCGGGTGACCATGTCCAGGCCCATCTGGGAGCCGACGGTCACCACCACGTCGTCCGGGTGGGCGTTGATGCCCTCCAGGGCCATCACGTCGCAGATCTGCTCACGCAGTTCGGGCACGCCGTGCGCGCTGCCGTACTGGAGCGCGACGAGCCCTTCCGTGGCGACGACGTCGGCCACTTCCGCGCTGAGGGAGTCCAGCGGCAGTGCTGCCAGGTGGGGCATCCCTCCCGCCAGGGACACCACCTCAGGCCTGCTCGCCACCGCGAAGAGCGCCCGGATCTCCGATGCCGTCATGCCCGCCGTCCGCGCCGCGTACCGGCGCAGGTGGGGGTCGAGGCTTCTGGCTCCCTGCTTGGGAGGCTGTCCGGGTAGGTTCACGGGAAACTCCGTAGGTGGGCGTTACCGGCGGGTTTGTTCCCGCCCGAGTGTAACGGCCGTCCCGTTCGGGGCATCCGGCTTCCGGGCGGGGGTCACATCCGCCTATCCTCGTGGTGGGATGTGTTCGGGGGCTTGGAGGTCCGGGTGTCGCGTCGTGTCGTGGGCGTCACCTTGGACAACCTGGAGCACCTCTCCAAGCACAGCCGGACCTGCGTGTTCTGGGAGCTCGCGCCCCATCTGAAGGAGCAGGCCGAGGAGTTCGGGGACACCGAGTTCGAGAAGGAGGCCTGGGTCTCCAGCGTGCTGCTGGAGTGGGGTTCCTGCGGTCGGATCATCTACCTGGACGGGATTCCCGCCGGCTCGGTGTTCTACGCGCCCCCGGCGGCGGTGCCCAGGTCGTTGGCCTTCCCCACCTCCCCCGCCAGCCCCGACGCCGTGCTGATGACCGGCCTCGAGGTGCTGCCGGAGTTCCGCGGCGGCGGTCTCGGGCGGGTGCTGGTGCAGGCCGTGGCCAAGGACCTCACCCGTCGCGGGGTGAAGGCGATCGAGGCGTTCGGCGACAACCGGCCGGAGGTCGACGGGCCGAGCTGCGTGACGCCGGCCGACTTCCTGCTCCAGGTGGGCTTCAAGACGGTGCGCCCCCACCCCCGGTGGCCGCGGCTGCGGCTGGAGCTGCGCAGCGCGTCGTCGTGGAAGGAAGACGTCGAGGCGGCGCTGGAGCGCCTGCTCAGCTCGGTGACCGTGTCGACCGCGGCGGAACCGAGCTTCAAGCCCGTGTGATGTGCCTCCTGAGCCGGGGTTTTCTTCGCTCGGGTTGACATGCAGGTAAATGCCTGCATAACGTGCCGTGTGGACAAGGTGTTCAAGGCCCTGGCCGACGAGACCCGCCGCTACCTGCTGGACCGGCTGCACGAGGAGAACGGCCAGACCCTCGGCGAGCTGTGCGCCCGGCTGGGCATGGCCCGGCAGTCCGTCACCCAGCACCTGGCCGTGCTGGAGGCGGCGAACCTCGTCAGCACCGTGCGCCGCGGCCGGGAGAAGCTGCACTACCTCAACCCCGTGCCGCTGCACGAGGTGCAGGAGCGGTGGGTGGACAAGTTCGAGCGGCCCCGGTTGCGGCTGCTCGGCGACGTGAAACGACGAGCGGAGGAACCCGTGAAGCCGGAGTTCGTGTACGTGACGTACATCGAGAGCACGCCCGAACGGGTGTGGGAGGCGCTCACCGACGCGGACGTCACCGCGCAGTACTGGGGCCACCGCAACGTCTCCGACTGGCAGCCGGGGTCGCCGTGGGCGCACCGGCGCGCGGACGGGTCGGACGTGGACGACGTCGTGGGCCAGGTGGTCGAGGCCGACCCGCCGCGGCGCCTGGTGACGACGTGGGCCGACCCGGCGGAGCCCGCGGTGACCTCCACCGTCACGTTCCGCATCGAGGCGTACGGCGCGATCGTGCGGCTGACCGTGACGCACGAGGGGCTGGCCGACGAGGCCGAGCGCGCGCAGGCGGCGTCCGGCTGGGCGGCCGTGCTGTCGAACCTGAAGTCGCTGCTGGAGACCGGGCACGTGCTGCCGGGCATCCCGTGGGAGATGCCCGCCCACTCCGGCTAGAAGCGGTCGATCTCGCAGTTCTCCAGCGTGCCGCCCTGGAGGAGGTCGAGCGCCTGCTCGCTCACCACGAGCTGGCCCTGGTCGGTCACGCCGAGGTCGTCCACCCCGGCCTGGCCGGTCACCTCCAGCCAGTGGAAGGTGGGCAGCTCCCGGCCGTCCAGCAGCTCCTGCGCCTCGTCCGACAGGGTCACCGTGGCGCGGCGGACGCGGAACGCGTCCAGGCCGCTGTCGACCAGCGTGTCGGCCAGGTCGTCGGTCACCAGGTAGACGGGGAACGCCTCGACCAGGTCGTCACCCGTCCAGTCGGTGATCTCGTAGTGCACCGCTTCGACGCGCGGCGGCTGGGCCGCGGCGTCGATCACGGTCCCCTCGTCCAGCACACCGGCGACCTCGGGTTCGAGGCGGTAGAACTCCATCGTGCTCCTCACCGGCGGTGGCCGGCCAATAAGATCGACTCGTGGACGTGGGGGTGGAGATCCAGCGCGAGGTGCTCGCGATCATCGAGGGCTCGCGGGACTTCGTGAAGATTCGCACACTGCTCGACGGCTGGCAGGACCAGGGCATCGCGGCCGGACAACTGGTGGACGAGCTCACCGACCTGATGCTGGACCTGCGCGCCCAGAACCGGGCGGACGACGAGGACGCCGTCGCCCGGGTGGTGGACGTGCTGACGGGCCACTAGTCGCCCGTCCGGTCGCCTTCGGGTGATCCGTGCTCGCCGACACCACCCGGACGACCCGCTTGTCCGGGTCGGGACAGAACCGGGTGCGGCCGGCCGTGACCTCGTACTGCCACTGGACGAGCGTTCGCCCGGCGATCTCCCGGGCCGGCACGTTCCGCACGACGTTGCCGCCGCAACCGAGCCCTCCGAGGCGGACCGCACCCGGTCCTCGCGGGTCACGAGCACGTCCGCGCCGTCACGGCGGCGGACCCCCGGCGAGCCGGTGACTCCGGGATCAGCGGAGCTTGCCGGTGGCCACCTCGTGCCGCAGCAGGTCGTCCATGGTGAACGTGCCGGTCGGCTGGTCGTCCTTGCCGAGCAGGTACAGGCGCTTCACCGCGACCAGGATGCCCTCGGCGACCACGTCGCGGAACGACGGGTTCGCCAGGCGCTGGCGGTCGCCCGTGTTGGTCAGGTAGCCCACCTCGACCCGGACGGCCGTGCAGCGGGTCATCCGCAGCATGTCCCACGTCTTGGGGTGGGTGCGGCAGTCGAGCATGCCCGTCCGCGCCACGATCTCCCGCTGGATGAACCCGGCCAGCGCCTCGCCAACCGTGGACGACGTGCCGTTGCCCGTCCCGAAGTGGAACGTCGCCACACCCGACGCCAGCGGTGAGGCGTTGCGGTCGGCGTGCAGGGACAGGATCAGGTCCGCGCCCGCCTCGTTGGCGAACCGGGCCCGTTCACCCTCGTCCGGGTTGTGGTTCGGGCCGCGCGTGAGCAGCGCCTCCATGCCGGTGGCCGCCATCTTGCCCTCGAGCAGCCTGGCCAGGTCCAGCATCACGTCGGCCTCGGACACGCCGTCGACCACGACACCGCGGTCCTCGCCGCCGTGACCGGGGTCGATGATGATCCGCTTGCCGGACAGCCTCGGCCCGGCCCGGCGCACCCGTTCCTGCTCGCGCAGGAAGACCGGCCGGCCGCCGCGCACCTTGGGCTGCAACTGGCGCAGCGCGCGGACCGTGTCGGGGCCGCACATGCCGTCCACGATCAAGCCGTAGTCGCGCTGGAAGCTGCGCAGCGCCTGCTCGGTCTGCTGACCGAACTCGCCGTTGGCCCGTCCGGCGTCGTAGCCCAGCTCCAGCAGCCGCTCCTGCAGCGCGAACACGTCGTCGCCGGTCACCGGCTGCGCCATGAGGAACGCGAGCGGGCGGTCGCCCAGGCGGTACGTCGCGTCGCGCAGCGCGCGGTAGGTGGCGGGACCCACGACACCGTCGGTGATCAGGCCCCGCTGCTGCTGGAAGGCGCGCACCGCGTGCTCGACCGGCAGGTCGAACACCTGGGACGGCTGCGGATCGGACAGCAGACCGAGCTTCGTCAGCGTTGCCCTGACCTCGGCGACGTCCGGACCGAAATCCCCGCGGCGGAGTAGCAGCATGCACCCCTCGCTCACTAAGGCGCCGACATCCGTCGACGCGAACTTGACGCCCTATTGTGCCTTGCTCGCGGCGATGCCACGGATGGGGCTACTGCGAGTGGTGACGGCTCCACAAAAGGGTGACCCGTCCATCTTCCGTGAAGACGGACGGGTCACCCGGTTGGTTGCACTCAGAGCACGTCGGACAGGTCCTTGAGCAGCGCGGCCTTCGGCTTCGCGCCCACGATCTGCTTCACCGGCTTGCCGCCCTGGAACAGGATCATGGTCGGCACCGACATGATCTGGTAGTCCCGCGCGATCGACGGGTTGGCGTCGATGTCGAGCTTCGCGATGGTGATCTTGTCGGGGTGCTCGGCGGCGATCTCCTCGAGCACCGGGGCGACCATCTTGCACGGGCCGCACCAGGTCGCCCAGAAGTCGACCAGTACCGGCTTGTCGCTGGTCAGCACGTCATCGGTGAACGTCTGAGCGGACGTGACCACGGGGGTGCCTGCCATGTCGTTTCTCTCCCTCGAAGAAAGGTGGGGTTCAGCTGGTGGTGACGGGCTCGCCGTAGCCGCCGCCGACGTGCTCGGCGGTGACGGCGGCCTCCGTGGTCCCGTGCTCGGCGAGCCAGCGCTCCGCGTCGATCGCGGCGGCGCAGCCCGAGCCGGCGGCGGTGATCGCCTGGCGGTAGGTGTGGTCGACGAGGTCGCCCGCGGCGAACACCCCGTCCACGTTCGTGTGAGTCGTGCGGCCGATGACCTGGACGTAACCCTCGCCGTCCAGCTCGACCTGGCCCTTGACCAGCTCGCTGCGGGGGTCGTGGCCGATCGCGACGAAGAAGCCGGTGAACGGGTGCTCGGTGACCTCACCGGTGCGGGTGTCGCGGGTCTTCACGCCGGCCACCGTGCCGGAGTCCTGGCCCAGCACCTCGACCACCTCGGCGTTGAGCAGCCACTTGATCTTCTCGTTGCTCCGCGCGCGCTCCAGCATGATCTTGGAGGCGCGGAACTCCTCGCGGCGGTGGATGACCGTGACGGACCGGGCGAACCTGGTCAGGAACGTCGCCTCCTCCATCGCCGAGTCGCCGCCGCCGATCACCGCGATGTCCTGGTCGCGGAAGAAGAAGCCGTCGCACGTGGCGCAGGCCGACACGCCGCGGCCGAGCAGCTCCTGCTCGCCGGGGACGTGCAGGTAGCGGGCCGCCGCGCCCATGGCCAGGATGACCGCGCGGGCGGCGTAGCGCTTGCCGTTCGCGGTCACGTACTTGACCGGGCCGTCCAGCTCGACGGCCTCGACGTCCTCCGCGCGCAGCTCGGCGCCGAAGCGCTTGGCCTGCTCCCGCATCTGCTCCATGAGGTCGGGGCCCATGATGCCGTCGCGGAAACCGGGGTAGTTCTCGACTTCGGTCGTGGTCATCAGCGCGCCGCCGTACTGCGAGCCCTCGAACACCAGCGGTTCGAGCTGGGCACGCGCCGCGTAGACCGCCGCGGTGTACCCGGCGGGCCCCGATCCCACGACGATCAGGTTCCGAACGTCCGACACCCTCGACCTCCGTTAGTCGCTTGACGGACCTGGATCACCAGGCCCGGCACTTCGCACAACGGATCGTAGGGCGCGGTAATTCCACGCCTTCACGGTGAGCTGGGCAACGCCCCTCGGCTACGGCTCGATCGTGCTGTTCGCCAGGACCCCGTCGGGGTTGTCCGGACCGCACGTGCGCGGGTCGACGACCACGATCCGGTACGCGCCGGGAGCGCCCGCGGGCAGGATGGCCATCACGGCCGGCTTGTCGTCCAGCGTGATGGGGCTGACCCCGAGCGGCTTGCCCGCCGTGATGTTCGCGCCGCGCAGGCAGTCGGCCAGCTTCTCCTGGTTCTCCAGCGGGCCGTAGTTCTGCGCCTTGAGCACGTCGCCGACGACCGGGCCGAAGTTCTCGCCGCGCACCGCGGGCAGGTCGGCGCCGCCGGGCGGCTGGGCGCTGCCCGTGACCGGGGCGTTCTGGGTCGTGTCCTCCTGGGCGAGCCCGCCGTCACCCGCGGTGGTGTCCCGCGGGATCGTCATCACGGCGACGCCGACGGCGACCGCGGCCGCCGCGAGGAGTCCCGCGCCCCAGCCGAGCCGCTTGGCGCGCCTGGCCTTGGCCTGCGCGAAGTCGATGACCGGCGCGCTCGGGCGCGCTTCCTCGGCCAGCGCCGCGTCGATCCGCTCGGCCACGTGGCGCGGCATCGGGATGGGCGGCAGGTCGTGCAGGTCGTCGAGCGTCGCGTCGAGGGCGGCCAGGATCGCCTGCGCCTCGGGGTCGTTCTCGACCAGCGGCCGCAGCTCGGCCTCGGTCCGCGGGTCCAGGGCCCCCGCGTGCAGATCAGCCAGCAGGTCGACGGACCACGGCGGCCCTGAACGCCGCGCATTGCCGGTCATCGTTCCTCCAACTGACGTCCCTGTTGCACCTGCACATCGTTCAGTGGGACGTTCGCTTCTGCACCCTGGTTCCGGAGGTGCCCCAGAACTTTGGCGAGCTTGGCCCGTCCGCGGGCGCACCGCGACTTGACGGTGCCCTCCGCGATGCCCAGGAGCTGGGCCGTTTCCGCCACCGAGTAGCCCTCCACGTCGACCAGCACGATCGGGGCGCGCTGCTCCTCGGGCAGCTCGTTGAGGGCGGCCTGGACCACCAGGCGGGTCTCGCGCTCGGCCATCGCGTCGCGCGGCGCGACCGGCTCGCCGGGGCCCGCTTCGGGCAGCGGCACGGTCGGCCTGGTTTGTCGCCTGCGCATCCGGTCCAGGCAGGCGTTGACGACTATTCGGTGCAGCCAGGTCGTGACCTGGGACTCGGCCCGGAAGCTCGCGGCGGCGCGGAAGGCGGAGATGAACGCCTCCTGCAACGCGTCCGCGGCCTCTTCGGGGTCGCGCAACGTGCGCAGCGCGACGGCCCACATGCGATCCCGGTGCCTGCGCACGAGCTCGGAGAAGGCGTGCGGGTCACCCGCGGCGTGCGCCGTGATGAGGTCTGCGTCCGAGCTGGCTGCGGCGGTCACGCGGGGAGCCTATCGGGCTGGGACGACACCACTCCGATCACCTGCGAGGTGGACGGGCACGGGTGGTGGGCACCGCGACGCCCACCACCCGTCACTCCGGGGGTCAGTAGTGGAGCTGGATCCAGCTGATGGAGCAGCCGGTGTCGACGCCCGGCCCGGACTCGGCCGGCTTCCACAGCCCGTCGGCGCGAGGAGGACCCGGCCCTCGACCAGCACGAGGAGTCCACCGCGGGACTCGCCCGCACGGTCGCCGCACGGGAGGTCGGCCAGTCGGCGCCGACCGCGCCCCGCACCGCGTTCGTGGCCGCCGCCGCCCGGCACGACCCGGTGATCGGGAGCCCCACCCTCACCGCGCGCCTGCGCGAGCTCCACGGCTCCCGCGAGGGAGCACCGGCCGCCACCCTCGCCGCCGGGACCGCCGCCGAACCGGTGGACATCACGCCCCGAGCCGTCGCCACGCAGCTCGGCGGCGCGCACCGGCTGCTGTTCGGCGAAGTGCCGCGGCTGACCGTCGAGGGGCACGACGACGCGCGCACTCGCGGCCACCGCGACGACGTCCGCCGAGCGCGTCTTCGCCCTGCTCGGACCCGCGCTGGGCGGCTACGCCCGCCGCGCGTGAGGGCTACTGGGCGCGGGTGTAGACCAGTTCCGCGACCTCGGAGCGGTTGTTCTTGCCGCTGCCGCCGAGCTTGGTGATCCACACCAGCACGTGCTGGGTGGGCTCGTGGTCGCCGAGCTGGATCTGGGTCTGCCCCGCCGACAGCGTCGCCGTCGCGATGACCTTCGTCTCCGGCAGCGGCGCGTTGGGCGCGCCCGCCACGCGGATCTCCACCACCGTGCCCTCGCTGGGCGACGTGATCGTCACCGACGACAGCTTCACCGGCTCGGCGAAGCCGGCCATCAGCCCGATGCCGGGCTTGAGCGCCGGGAACGGCTGGAAGTAGTTCTCGGTCTGCCACACCGTGGTCGGGTTGTTGTCGACCGCGCGGTTGGCCCGGGTCGCGTTGTCGGGCTGGTTGGTCACGTCGTACACGCCGACGGACGCGGGCTGCACGGGACCGGCCGGCTGGGGCGGGGGCGGCGCGGGCTGGCCGCTCTGCCCCGGCGTGGTCGACTGGCCGATCACCACCGTCGGCCCGCCGCCGCGGGAGGGCTCGTCGCTGAAGAAGCTCACGATCTGCACGCCGAGCCAGACGACCACGGCCAGGGTCGCCACCGCGAGCACGGCCACGCTGATCATCAGCTTGCGCTTGTGGTCCTTGTCCCGGACCGGGCGCTGCGTGGTCCACACCGCGCCGTCGTCCGCCGGGTCGTCCTGGACCGGCTGGATCAGCGCGGTCTGCGCCTCCGACTGGGCGATCTGGTCCAGCACCTGCAGGATCGCCGCGCTGGTGCGGATGCCGCCGACGCTGGTGTCCTCCAGGCTGCGCACGGCGACCGACGACAGCTCGTGCGGCACGTACGGGTGCAGCGCGCTCGGCGCGAGCACGGAGCCGTCCGGTCCCGTGGGCGCGACGGGCACGCCGTCCGGGCCGTTGGGCAGCGCCCACTTCCCGGTCAGCAGCAGGTACAGGATCGCGCCCAGGCCCTTGACGTCGTCGCGGGCGATGGCCTCCGGCCGGGGCCCCGGGAACGCGAGCCGCAGCCTGCCGTCCGACGTCACGCGGATGCGCTGCGGGTGGTCCGCGCCGAGCACGAGACCCGCGTGGTGCGCGCCCTCGATCGCCGCGCCCAGCGGCTCCAGCAGCCGGGTCGCCGCGCCCGCCGGCAGCGGGCCCTCGGCCACCAGGTCGAGCAGGTCGGTGCCCTGGGTCCACTCGGCCACGATCACCGCGAGGATGCCCTCGTCGAGCCGGATCCCCGCGCCGGGGGTCAGCACGTCGATCACCCGCGAAACACCCGGGTGGGTGAAGCTGGCGGCGTGCATCGCGCGTTCGGCGGTCCGCTTGGCGCGGCCCGCGGCGGCGTGGTCGGCGGGGTCGCCCACCAGCACGGTCAGCGCGACGTCCCGGTTGAGCTGCCCGTCCCGGGCTCGCCACAGGTGCGCGTCGCACCGCCGGTCCACACCCGACTGCGCCAGCAGCCGGTACCGGCCGTCGCCGATCACCCCGCCGGGCACCAGCGAGGTGTTCTGGATCGGACCGCTGCTCACGGGGCCGAGGGTACGTGACCGGGTCGGGTCGCAGGGGTCATCGGCGACCCACCAAACGACTGATCTTGGCGACGGCCGGCTTCACCTCGGGTACTCGGAACAGCGCCAGCAGCAGGAAGCTGCCCGGCAACCCGACGATCGTCTGGATCGCCACCTCGACCCAGGCACCCGCGACGGGGGACTCGATCCCCAGGCCTCCGACGACCGCCCACGCGAGCCCGGTCGCCGCGCCGAACGCGATCGCGGACGCCACGACCGTGAGGCAGATCGTCCACGCCGTGTAACCGGTGCGCAGCCGGCCGAGCCGCAACCGCAGCCACAGCTGGCCCACCAGGGCGCCGACCACGAAGCTCAGCGACATCGCGATCGACACGCCGACCGCCAGCTTGTCCGGTGGCGAGAACGCCAGGAACCCGTACAGCAGGCCGATCCGCACCACCACGATGATCGCCTGGATGATCGTCGGCGTCCGGGCGTCCTTCAAGGCGTAGAACACCCGCAGTTGCAGCAGCGTGATGGCGTAGGGCACCAGCCCGAACGCCGACAGCGCCAGCGCCGTGCCGATCGCCTCGCCGCCCTCGACGCCGGACGCGCCGAGCGAGAACACCGCCAGGCCGATCGACACGCCCGACACCGTCATCAGCGCGCTGAACGGCATCAGCAGGATCGACGACATCCGGTTGCCGAACGCCAGGTCGCCGACCAGCGCGTCGGTGTCGTGCGCCGCCGCCGCGCGGCTCATCTTCGGCATCAGCGCGGTCAGCAGCGACACGCCGAGCACGCCGTAGGGCACCTGGGCGATCAGCCACTGCATGTTGTAGACGGTGATCGCGCCGCGGTCGTGCGTGGCGACCTTGGTCAGCACGACCATGCTGACGAAGCCGAGCGCCACGTACAGCAGCACCCAGAACGCCAGGCCGCCGAACTCCGACAGCCGCCGGTCCCAGCCCCACCGCCAGCGGAACCGGAACCCGGTCCGGCGCAGCGCGGGGACCAGCACGGACGCCTGCACGGCCACGCCCAGCATCGTGCCCAGGCCGAGGACGAGCAGCTTCGGCTCGCCCATCCGCACCGGGTCGAGGGAGATCTCGCCCGGCATCAGCCAGTAGACGCCCAGCGTGATGATCACCACGACGTTGTTCAGCACCGGTGCCCACGTGGGCAGGCCGAACACGTGCCGGGTGTTGAGGATCGCGCCGATCAGCGCGGACAGCCCGTAGAACACGATGCCCGGCAGCACCAGGTACGCGAACGCGGTGACCAGCTCGGGCTCGGCGTCGGACGAGTCGATGAACAGCGCCGTCAGCAGCGGCGCGCACGCGACCGCGATGAGCGTGCCGATGCCGAGGACCACCGCCGACATGGTGATCATCCACTGGGCGTAGGACTCGCCGCGGTCGCCGTCCTCCTTCTCGGCGCGCACCAGCAGCGGGATGGCCACGCTGGTCAGCACGCCGCCGAGCAGCAACTCGTTGATCATCGTCGGCAGCGTGGTGGCGACCTGGTAGGAGTCGTTCAGGGCGTCGACGCCGAGGATCGCGATCAGCAGCAGCTTGGACAGCAGCCCGGAGGCGCGGCTGACGATCGTGGCGACGGCCATCGAGCCGCTGGCGCGCGCCAGCGACGGGCCCTGCGGCTGTTCCTGCGTCACCGTGGTTGTTCCGCTCAACTCGTGCTCGACCTCTCCGGCGTGACCTCGCTCGCGTCGTTCGGCACCTGCGCGGACGCGGCCCGCGCGGCGCGCACCCGGCGGTAGATGCGCCGGGCGGACAGCAGCACCAGCGCGGCGCCCGCCAGGCCGGTGATGACGACCGTGATCGTCCCGTACGCGGAGGACGACACCTCCAACCGGGCCCGTTCGCCCAGCTCGACACCACTGGTGGTGACCAGGCGGACGTGCACCGGGAACCGCCCGGACCGCTGCACCTCCACCGGTACCCGCACCAGGCGGTCGCCACGCGCGGGCAGCTCGATGTCGGTGAGGTCCTTGGCCACGATGCCCGGTGTGTCCTCGATCACGATCCGGACCGTGACCCGCACGTCGAGCCGGTTCTTGATGGACAGCGGGATCGGGCTGTCGCCCGAACCGAGCAGGATCGGGCTGTTCGGCTCGGTCACGGTGACCTGGTCCCGCAGCCCGTCGAGCTGCGTGCGGCCCACCGCCAGCGCGGCGCGCGCACCGTCCTCGTTGCCGCGCCACGCGCCCGACACCGCGCGCAGCAGTGCCAACCGCAGCGGGTCGACCAGGTCGGCCGGCTCGGCGGACTCCGCGTCCGGCTGGCTCATCGACTCCGCGAGCTGGTGCAGCCGGCTCCACGACTCGGCGACCGACGCGGTCACGGTCGGCGGCACCTCGCGGGCGCCCGCGTCGACCGGGTAGCTCAGCGCGGCGGTCTGCTCCGGCGGTGACGCGAGCAGCGACTCCAGCGCGACCGGCGTCGCGAACCCGCCTCCGACCAGGGACTTCGCCGTGCGCAGCAGCAGGTCGACCTCGCCGGTCGGCGCGTTCCACCGGCGCGGCGGCGTGACGACCACGTGCTGGCCCGTGCTCTGGAACCCGGCCCGGAACGTGAGCGCGGCCAGCGCGTTCTGCACCGACACCGGCCGGGTCTCGCTGGGCGTGGTCACGCCCGCGACCGGCCGGGTCGTCGCCGCGCCCTGCAACGCGTCGGACACCATGCCGTCGACGCGCACGGCGGTGACCGGCTTGCCCTCGGCGACGTCGAACCGCACCGGACCGGTGCCGGGGGTGCCCGCCACGGCCGACTGGTCGAGCACCAGGGACGTGACGCCGCGGGCGGTCAGGTTCGCCAGCGTCGGCTGGTCGAGCACGCCGTCCTCGGGCCAGACCAGCCCCGACGTCGGCTGCACGCCCAGCACCCGGCGGACCACCTCGGCGCCCGCCAGCGAGAGGTCGAGCAGTCCGGTGAGCTCGGCGCGGGACAGCGCGACGAGGTCGGCGTCCGCGTCCGGCAGCGCGATCACGCACCGGCCGGCGGCCAGCAGCCGCAACCGGTCGCGCCACATCCCGGCGGCGCTCTTGCCCTTGCCCGCGCCCTGGCCGCTGACCTCGTAGCCCTGGCTCATCGCCTCGACCGTGCGCAGCAGGTCCGGGTCGACGGCCAGGCACACGCCGGTGCCCAGCGGGCTGGTCAAGGCGGACTCGTAGGCCATGAGCAGCCCGTACAGCCGCCCGCCCATGGCCAGCGAGCCGGCCAGCTCGTCGTCGGCGAGGACGGGCGGGTTCTCGTTGACCAGGCGCGGCCGGTCGGCCAGCGGCCAGAGCAGGGTGAGCTTCGCGGGGTTGGCGGGCGGGGTCGGCGCCTGCCCGCCGGGCATCGCGAGCACCGGCAGCAGGGTGCTCAGCGCGGCCAGGCGGGCGCGGCCGCCGTAGTCGGGGACGCCGTTGATGTTGGCCAGGATCGGGTAGATGCCGGGCTCGGTGATCCGCAGCGAGGTCGGGTCCGTGCCGCGCAACGGCACGGTGAGCCGGAACGGCTTGGACTCGTTCTGCTCGAGGCGGTCGGTGACCGGGGTGAAGTTCGGCTGCACGACCTCGGCGTCGGTCGGCTCGCGCAGCGCCTTGCGGACCTGCTCCTCGCTGGTCAGCGGCTGGCCGCGCTCCAGGCGCAGCTCGATGTCCTCCAGGGCCCGGTCGCCGACGTTGACGACCTTGCCGGAGATGGTGATCGAGTCCGGGCCGTCGGCGGTGACCACCCGGGGGGTCATCTCCTCGACGTCCAGGCGCAGCCACACCTGCGACTGCTGGCCCGGTTGGCTCGACAGCGCCCGGGTCGCCCACACCTGGGTCGCGGGCGCGGGCCGGACGGGCAGGCGCCCCCCGTCGACGGGCGCGGCGGGCGCGGCGGACGCGGTGGTCACGAGGAGGACCCCCGCCGCCGCCAGAGCGGACAGCAGCCGTTTCACGCCGACTCCGCCCCGTCCGCCTGGAACTCGGCGAGCAGTTCGGCGGCTCGGCGCACCAGTCGACGCTCGTCCGCGTAGGCGAGCCGGTCGTCCAGTTCGCCCAGGGGCACCCACGCCACCTCGGTGACCTCCACGTCTTCGTCGGAAAGCTCGCCGCCCAGCGCTTCCAGCAGGAAGTGGTGGACGGTCTTGTGCACCCGCCGGTCCTCGGCGACGAACCAGTAGTCGATCGAGCCGAGCGGGCGCAGGACCCTGCTATGAATACCGGTCTCCTCGGCGACCTCGCGCACCGCGGTCTGTTCCGCGGTCTCGCCCGCCTCGATGTGGCCCTTCGGCAGCGACCACAGCAACCGCCCGCGCCGGTCCAGCCGCCCGATGATCGCGGCGACGTGCTGCTCGAAGTCCAGCACCAGTCCGCCCGCCGAGGTCTCGTCGACGGTCTTCAGCCTTCGGCCGCGACGCCGGTTCCGGCGCCTCGGCTTGGGACCGCCGGAGCGACCGGACGACTGGGGCATGCCCTGATGGTAGTGGCGACCAGCGTTCACCGGACGTGACAGCCCGGTGGCGGGAGGTGATCAACAAGGTGGTCAAGTCGTTCGGAGCGGCGGCCGCGGACCAGTAGGCTGGCTCCTCGTGTCCGGACCCCTCGCCTCCGCCGCCACTCCGCCTGAGCAGGACAATGCCGTGGTGGAACTGCTGAGCGCCCTCCCCGTCGCCGAGGAACTGGCCGCCCGCTTCGCCGCGGCCGGTCACCGCCTGTACCTGGTGGGCGGCAGCGTGCGGGACGCCATGATCGGGCGGCTGTCCGGCGACCTCGACTTCACCACCGACGCCCGGCCGCCGCGGATCATGGCGCTGCTCAAGGGCTGGGCGGACGCGATCTGGGACACCGGCATCGCGTTCGGCACGGTCGGCGCGACCAAGCACGGTCAGACCGTGGAGATCACCACGTTCCGCGCCGACAGCTACGACGGCGTCACCCGCAACCCCGAGGTGACCTTCGGCGACAGCATCGAGGGCGACCTGGTCCGGCGCGACTTCACCGTCAACGCGATGGCCTACGACGTGGTGAACCGGCAGCTCATCGACCCGACCGGCGGCCGCGAGGCGCTGCGGGCGGGTGTCCTGGACACCCCGGCGACCCCGCAGGAGTCGTTCTCCGACGACCCGCTGCGGATGCTGCGCGCGGCCCGGTTCACCTCCCAGCTCGGCTTCGCCGTCGCGCCCCGGGTGCTGGAGGCGATGGCGGCCATGGCCGGCGAGCTGACCCGCATCACCGCCGAGCGCGTGCAGGTCGAGCTGTCCAAGCTGCTCACCGGCGCGCACCCGCGCGCGGGCGTGGAGCTGATGGTCGAGGCGAAGCTGGCCGACGTGGTGCTGCCCGAGCTGCCCGCGATGAAGCTGGAGATCGACGAGCACCACCAGCACAAGGACGTGTTCCACCACTCGCTGGTCGTGCTCGACCAGGCCATCGACCTGGAGGCGGCGGACCCGGACGGCGGCGCCGAGCCGGACCTGGTGCTGCGGCTGGCCGCGTTGCTGCACGACATCGGCAAGCCGGACACCCGGCGGTTCGAGGAGGGCGGCGGCGTGTCGTTCCACCACCACGAGGTGGTCGGGGCGAAGATGGTCCGCAAGCGTTTGCGCGCGTTGAAGTACTCGAAGGAGATCGTCGAGGACGTCGCCCAGCTCGTGTACCTCCACCTGCGCTTCCACGGCTACGGGAGCGGCGAGTGGACCGACTCGGCGGTCCGCCGGTACGTCACCGACGCGGGTCACCTGCTCCCCCGCCTGCACAAGCTGGTCCGCGCCGACTGCACGACGCGCAACCGGCGCAAGGCCAACGCGCTGCAGCGCACGTACGACGACCTGGAGCGCCGCATCGAGCGGATCGCCGCCGAGGAGGACCTCAAGCGGGTCCGACCGGACCTGGACGGCAACGAGATCATGCGGCTGCTGGGCCTGCCACCCGGGCCGATGGTCGGCAAGGCGTGGAAGTTCCTCAAGGAGCTGCGCCTGGACCGCGGCCCGCTGGACCACGACGAGGCGGTCGCCGAGCTGCTGGCGTGGGCGCGTGCGGAGGGTGTCCAGCCGCCGGGCGACTGACACCAAGTGACCAATCTCGTACTTTTGGCCTGGCCAGTGACAGCCTGTTGCGAGACCATGACTGTGTGCGTCAACCGCGCACTGGGGGTGGTGTCGTATGAACGCTTGGGGACTGTCCGAGGGGGGCACCCGGGCGCAAGGGCTGGATGAGCTGTCCGACCGGCAACGGGCCGTGCTCCGCTGCCTGGCCAGGGGGCTCGCGGACCACGAGATAGCGCGGGTGCTGGCGTTGAGCCAGCACCAGGTGGGGGCGGTGGTGTCGGAGATCCTGCGCGCGTTGAACCTGCGGGACCGGATGGCGGCGGTGGTCTACGCCCACGAGACGGGGATCATCCGCCTGCCCCTACCGCGCTGACCTCTTGACCAGCAGCAGGTAGCCGAGCAGGCCCAGCAGGTAGGCGGCCGTCGCGGCGAGCACGAGGCCCGGCGACCGCCCGTCCAAGGGCACCACGGCCGCCGCGGCGGTGATGGCCGCCACCTGCGTGACGTTGAACAGCGTGTCGTACAGGGCGAACACCCGGCCGCGGACCTCGTCGCCGATGTCGCCCTGCACGGCCGCGTCCACGCACAGCTTCACGACCTGGCCCGCGAACGTGAGCACGAACGACGCGGCCAGGATGGTGGGCAGCAGCATGGGCAGCCCGAGGCCGAGCTGGGTGGCGGCGGCCAGCAGCAGCGCGCAGCTGACCGTGCCGCGCCGGCCCAGCAGGTCCACCACCCGGTCGGTCACCAGCCCCGCCAGCAGGATGCCCGCACCACCGGCGACGGCGACCTCGCCGAGCCCCGCCATGCCCGCCCGGAACGGCCCGTAGTCGGTGAACGAGTTGCGCATCAGCAGCAACGTCAGCAGCAGCGACGCGCCGAACGCCAGCCGGTGCGCGAGCAGCGCCACCAGGGCGGCGGCGACGCTGGGCGCGCGCCACGCGGCCCGTGCGCCGTCCAGCAGACCCAGGGCGACCGCGGTGAGCGTCCCGCTGGGCTCGTCCACCTCGTCGGGCCCCAGGGCCCCACGCGCGAAGCGGGAGGCCAGGAAAGCGGCGCCCAGCGACCCCACGACCGCGAACGCCGTCGTCCACGCCGAGCCGCCGTCACCCGAGCCGAACACCGCCCGCAGCACCACCGCGCACCCCGCGCCGAGCACCGCGGTCAACGCGCCCAGCGTGGTGACGAACGCGTTGGCCTCCACCAGGTGGTCCCCGTCGACCACGTGCGGCAGGGACGCGGACAGGCCCGAGCCGACGAACCGGCTCACCCCCGTGACGAACAGCGCCGAGGCGTACAGCGGCACCCCGTCCAGGCCGAACCCGACGGCCGCCGCGGTGAGCAGCACGAAGACGGCGCGGGTGAGGTTCGCCACCACCAGCACCCGACGGCGGTCCCACCGGTCCAGCAGGGCGCCCGCGAACGGGCCGACCACCGAGTACGGCAGCAGCAGCACGGCGAACCCGGCCGCGACGGCGAGCGGGTCGGCGTGGCGCTCGGGGTTGAACAGCACCGCGCCCGCGAGACCCGCCTGGAAGAGGCCGTCGCCCCACTGGGCCGCCAGCCGGGAGGCCAGCAACCTGCGGAAGTCCGCGAGCGCGAGGAGTTTCCGGACCCCGAGGTGGTGCTTCGCCGCAGTGGTGCCGGCAGTGGTCACGGTGGTGAGCCTATGCCTTCCCGGGCCGGGAGCCACGAAGGCCGGACCCGCGTGGGGTCCGGCCTCCCTGGCGCCAGGCGCCCGGTCGCCTCTCGGCGGGTGGCACTACGCGGCTCCAGCCGGACGGTATTCCGCGTAGGCGTTCAAGTGGGCCCGGGGGACTCGATGGCGCCTGACGTTCACTGCAACGAACACGGTAGCCCGGATGTTCCGCCTGCGCGGACGTGCGGTGTGTGCGCTGCGTCGCCTGGCCCGCGGCCGTCGTCTGGGATCATGCGTGGTGTGCGCCCTGATGCCGACGTCGAACCGGGTTCCCTGCTGGTCGCGGCACCGACTCTGACCGACTCCAACTTCCGCCGGACGGTGGTCTACGTCATCGACCACCGGGACGAGGGCAGCCTCGGCGTGGTGCTGAACCGCCCGAGCGAGGTCGCCGTCCACGACGTGCTGCCCGCGTGGGGCCCGCACGTGAGCCGACCGCAGGCCGTCTACATCGGCGGGCCGGTGGAGCAGAAGACGGCGCTGTGCCTGGCCGCGCTGCGCACCGGGGAGGACCTCGCGTCGCTCGACGGGGTGGTCGGCGTGCACGGCCCGGTGGCGCTGGTCGACCTGGACGCCGACCCGGACGCGCTGGTGGCGAAGGTGCGCGGCATGCGCGTGTTCGCGGGCTACTCGGGCTGGGGCGAGGGCCAGTTGGCCGGCGAGATCGCGCGCGGCGACTGGATCGTGGTCAAGGGCCTGCCCGACGACGTGCTCACGCCGCCGAACGTCGACCTGTGGGGTCGGGTGCTGCGCCGCCAGGGGATGCCGACGGCGCTGCTGGCGACGTTCCCGACGGACATCCGCCGCAACTGAAGCTCAGGCGCGCGTCAGCACGCCGCAACCGCCGCCCGCGCCGGAGCACGCGCAGCCGCCGCACCCGGCGGGGGCCGGCTCGGGCATCGCCTCGGCGGCCCGGTGGCCCAGCACGCCGCCCGCGCCCGCGACCACGATGCTGCCGACCAGCCCGATCAGGCCGATGAGCAGCGCCAACGCCGGGTTGACGGCCGCCGCGACGGCCGCGACCACGGCGATCGCGCCCGCGGCCACGTTCGGCACGCCGGCGATCTTGTTGGCCAGCGCGAACGCGTCGTCGTCACGCAGCGTGGCCTTGGTGCGCACGCCGAAGAACCGGTTGCGGTGCAGTCCGCCCCGCACGCCGAGGAAGCCGATCGTCGCGAAAGCGACACCGATCAGACCCAGCACCACAGGCAGCACGATGTTCACGCGTCCGAGGGTAGGCCGGTCCTTCGATCTTGGTCGAACCAGCCCCGACTTCACCCGAAGGTGTCCTTATGGACGGGCCCGCCGGCTCGGGAGGCTCACCACCATGAGGATTCGATCTTGCGTGGCCGCGGCGGGTGTCGTCGCCGTGCTCGTCACGGCCGCACCCACCGCCTCCGCCGCGCCCACCGTGCGCTTCCTGGGCCAGACCACGCTGCCGCACGCGTGGCAGTTCGAGGGCACCACGGTCGGCGGCCTGTCCGGCGTCGACCGCGATCCCGCCACCGGCGAGTACGTGCTGATCAGCGACGACCGCTCGTACACGAACCCGGCCCGCTTCTACACCGCCGACCTGCGGCTGGACGGCTCCGGCGTGCACGACGTCCGCATCACCGGGGCCCACGCCCTGCGCCACCCCGACGGCGGCACCTACTCGTCGCCGCCCGCGAACGACGGCCGCACCGTCGACCCGGAGGAGATCCGGGTCGACCCGGTCACCGGCGACTACTGGTGGAGCCAGGAGGGCGAGCGGCCCAAGACCGAGGGGCCGGTCGTGGTGCAGCCGTCCATCCAGCGGGCCACCCGCGACGGCGCCTACGTGGATGCCCTGCCGCTGCCCGCGAACTACGCCTACACCGCCGACCGCGGCCCGCGCCGCAACCTCGCGCTGGAGGCCATCGCGTTCTCCGCCGACGGCGCGCTCGTCACCAGCGTGGTCGAGGGCCCGCTGCTCCAGGACGGCGACGAGCCGACCGCCGAGCGGGGCGCGCTCACCCGCCTCACCGTGCAGACCCGCGACGGCGCGGTGGTCCGCCAGCACGCCTACCCGCTGGAGCCGCTGTTCGCCGAGCCCGAGCCGGGCCCGTGGGGTCCGGACACCGGCGTGCCCGCGATCCTGGCCGACCCGAAGGTCCCCGGTCGCTACTACGCGCTGGAACGGAGCTGGGTGCCCGGCGCGGACTACAAGGTGCGCTTGTTCCAGGTCGACATCGCGGGTGCGACCGACGTGCGCGACCAGGACGTGCTCGCCGACGACGTGCGCCCGGTCCGCAAGAAGCAGCTCGCCGACCTGCACGACTTCCCGCTGCCCGTGATCGACAACGTCGAGGGGCTCACCTGGGGCCCGCGCCTGCCGTCCGGCGAGCGCACGCTCCTGCTGGTCAGCGACGACAACTTCGCGGCCGAGGAGTTCACCCGGTTCATCGCGCTTGCGCTGCGCTGATACCGTTGACGGCATGAGCAAGGCCCGCCTGCTCCTTAGCTAGCCGCGCAGACCTCGACAACCGGGTCCGCGCGGCAACCCCTCACGCCCTTCCGGGCTGGGGGGTTTCGTCATGTCAGGGGCAGGTACCGATGGAGAGGGACATCCCGATGAGCACCGACGCGGCGGACGCGACGCCCGCCTTCCGCTACACCGCCGAGCTGGCGGGCGAGATCGAGCGGCGCTGGCAGCAGCACTGGGAGGAGCAGGGCACCTTCCACGCGCCGAACCCGGTCGGGCCGCTCAAGGGCGACGTGCCCGCCGACAAGCTGTTCGTGCAGGACATGTTCCCGTACCCGTCGGGCGCCGGACTGCACGTCGGCCACCCGCTGGGCTTCATCGGCACCGACGTGTTCGCCCGGTACCACCGGATGAACGGCCGCAACGTGCTGCACACGATGGGCTTCGACGCGTTCGGCCTGCCCGCCGAGCAGTACGCCGTGCAGACCGGGCAGCACCCGCGCAAGACCACCGAGGACAACATCCAGACCTACCTGCGGCAGATCCGCCGGCTGGGCCTGGGCCACGACGAGCGCCGCCGGATCTCCACCATCGACCCGGGCTACTACAAGTGGACCCAGTGGATCTTCCTGCAGATCTTCAACTCCTGGTACGACCCGGCGGCGGGCCGGGCGCGGCCGATCGCCGAGCTGGAGGCGCAGTTCGCCTCGGGTGAGCGGGCCACGCCGGACCGGCCGTGGGCCGAGCTGTCCCGCCCGGAGCGGGAGAAGCTGCTGGGGCAGCACCGCCTGGTGTACCTGTCCGAGGCGCCGGTGAACTGGTGCCCCGGCCTGGGCACCGTGCTGGCGAACGAGGAGGTCACCGCGGACGGCCGCAGCGAGCGCGGCAACTTCCCGGTGTTCCGGCGCTCGCTGCGCCAGTGGATGATGCGGATCACCGCGTACTCCGACCGGCTGATCGACGACCTGGACCGGCTGGACTGGCCGGACAAGATCAAGGCGATGCAGCGCAACTGGATCGGGCGCTCGCACGGCGCCCGGGTCAAGTTCGCCGTGGCCGGGCACGACGGCGTCGACGTCGAGGTGTTCACCACCCGGCCCGACACGCTGTTCGGTGCGACGTACATGGTGCTGGCGCCCGAGCACCCGCTGGTCGACGTGATCGCGTCCGCCGAGCGGGCCGACGCGATCGCCGCCTACCGCGCCGAGGTGGCCCGCAAGTCCGAGCTGGACCGGCAGGAGAACAAGGAGAAGACCGGCGTCTTCACCGGCGCCCACGCGGTCAACCCGGTCAACGGCGCGCGGATCCCGGTGTACGTCGCCGACTACGTGCTGATGGGCTACGGCACCGGCGCGATCATGGCGGTGCCCGGCCAGGACCAGCGCGACTGGGACTTCGCCAAGGCGTTCGACCTGCCGATCATCCGGACCGTGCAGCCGCCGGACGACTTCGACGGCGAGGCGTACACGGGATCCGGTCCGGCGGTGAACTCCAGCCACGAGAGCAGCGTGAGCCTGGACGGGCTGGGCGTCGACGAGGCCAAGACCAGGATCATCGCCTGGTTGGAGCAGCAGGGCCGCGGCGAGGGCACCGTGCAGTTCAAGCTGCGCGACTGGCTGTTCTCCCGGCAGCGGTACTGGGGCGAGCCGTTCCCCATCGTGTACGACGCCGACGGCACGCCGATCGCGGTGCCGGAGTCGATGCTGCCGATCGAGCTGCCCGACGTGGACGACTACTCGCCCCGCACGTTCGACCCGGACGACGCGAACTCCGAGCCGTCGCCACCGCTGTCGCGCGCCGAGGACTGGGTCACGGTCGAGCTGGACCTGGGCGACGGGCCGAAGCGGTACCGGCGCGAGACCAACACCATGCCCAACTGGGCCGGTTCGTGCTGGTACCAGCTGCGGTACGTGGACCCGACGGAGCCGGACCGGTTCGTCGACGCGGAGAACGAGCGGTACTGGCTGGGCCCGCGCCCGGCCGAGCACGGCGCGTCCGACCCCGGCGGCGTGGACCTGTACATCGGCGGCGTGGAGCACGCGGTGCTGCACCTGCTGTACGCGCGGTTCTGGCAGAAGGTGCTGTTCGACCTGGGCCACGTGTCCGGCGACGAGCCGTACCGGCGGCTGTTCAACCAGGGCTACATCGAGGCGTACGCCTACCGCGACTCGCGCGGCACCCCCGTGCCCGCCGAGGAGGTGGAGGAGCGCGACGGCAAGTACTTCTTCGACGGCGAAGAGGTCAAGCGCGAGTACGGCAAGATGGGCAAGAGCCTGAAGAACGTCGTCACGCCGGACGAGATGTGCGAGAAGTACGGCGCCGACACGTTCCGGCTGTACGAGATGTCGATGGGCCCGATGGACGTCTCGCGGCCGTGGGCGACCAAGGACGTCGTGGGCGCGCAGCGGTTCCTGCAGCGGCTGTGGCGCAACCTGGTCGACGAGACCACGGGCGAGCCGCGGGTCACCGACGAGGACCCGGGCGAGGACGCGCTGCGGCTGCTGCACAAGACGATCGCGGGCGTGCACGACGACTTCGCGAACCTGCGCTACAACACGGCGGGCGCGAAGCTGATCGAGCTGAACAACCACGTCACCAAGCACTTCCCGGCCGGCGCGCCCCGCGCGGTGGCCGAGCCGCTGGTGCTGATGCTGGCGCCGTTGAGCCCGCACGTCGCCGAGGAGCTGTGGTCGAAGCTGGGCCACTCCGGCTCGCTGGCGCACGGCCCGTTCCCGGCCGCGGACGAGAAGTACCTGGTCGAGGACACGGTCGAGTACCCGATCCAGGTCAACGGCAAGGTGAAGGCCCGCGTGGTCGTGCCCGCGTCGGCGTCGCCCGGTGAGGTCGAGGCGGCGGCGCTGGCCGACGGGAAGGTGGCCGAGCTGCTGAACGGCGGCACGCCGCGCAAGGTGATCGTGGTGCCGGGCCGGCTGGTCAACGTGGTGCTGTAGCGGGACGGACGGGGGTCACGGACGGGGCAACTGGGCGGCCACTTCGGTCATCGCGTCGAGCAGGTCCGGCTCGACGTGCCCGGTTGCCGGTTCGGACTCGGCGATGGTGATCGTCGTGTCCTTGATCTCCGAGTAGTAGTGCTCGGCCGTGAACCGCACGTCCGGCAGGCCGACGACCCCGCCGCTCAACGGCTGCACGTCGCCGGAACCCGCGACGTCGATCACCCGGTCGAACTGCCTGGCCTGGTTGCGGCCGGGGAAGGTCACCCAGACCACGGACACCACGGCCGCGTTGCCCGCCTGGTCGCCGACGGCGAGCAGCAGGCGGTCCAGGGACGTGCACGGCGTGCGGGCGAGGAAGTCGCGCACCTGGCCGAAGGCGTTGGCCACGCAGTCGAGTTCCTGCTTGACCGCCTGCTTGCTGATCCCGACGCCGAGGTGGCCCATCGCGCCCGCGGCGTCACCGCCGCGCGCGGCGCGCTTGGCGTCCCACTTGCGCACCCCGATGCTCTCCACCGGGGCCGCGCCGCCGCCACCGCTCGCGCCGGAGTTGAGCGCGGCGCCGCCGGCGCCGCCCGCGCCCGCGAGGACGACGAGCACCGCGGCCACCAACGCCACGCCGCCGGATCCCTTGTCGGAACTCTTCCTCGCCACCATCCCCCCGCCCCGAGACGTTCTCGCCGTGCGGCCAACCCATGCAACCCCGCCGGGTGCCCCTGGTTGCGGCGCGGGGACGAAAAGCGCTCGAACGGCCCAGCAGGTATGCCCGGAAGTCGCACTTCACCGTTGCGGAGGGAAACCCATCTCGCCGAGGATCTGCGCCAGCATCGAGTCGAACATGGGCTCCAGGTCGGTGACGGCGAACGGGAAGCGGCCGAAGACCTCCAGGGCCACGTGGCCGTAGATGCGGACCCACGACTGCGTGATGTGGTAGACCGCGCCGAGCGGCAGCACGTGCTCGTCCACCTCGACGCCGCGCTCGGCGACGGTGGCCAGCAGGACCTTCTGGAACGCGGCCAGGTCACCGTGCAGGTTCACCGGCACGTCGTCGCCGCCGAGGTCTTCGGGCAGCGGGTGGCTCGCGATCAACCGGCCCGCGACCTCGAGGAACACCCGGCCGAACTGGTCGCCGACCTGGCTGCGGTCCTCGTTCGGCACGCACGAGCCGAGGGCGTCCTCCGTGGACGCGAACACCAGGGCGAACTCCTGCGGGTGCGCGAGGGCCCAGCGCCGGAAGCCCCGGCACACCGCGTGGACCTGGGCGGTGACGTCGCCCGGGTCGATCCGGTCGAGGTCGGCTTCGAGCTGCGCGGCGAGGTCGGCGCAGATGTCCTCGGCGAGCCGGCGGAGCAGGTCCTCGCGTGAGTCGTAGTACCGGTACAGCGCCGGAGCGGTGATGCCGACCTCACGGGCGATGGCACGCAGAGTGACGGCGTCCCGGCCGCGCTCCACGAGCAGGGCACGGGCCTGTCGCCGAATGTCGCGCTCTGTCTCGGCGCGGAGTCGCTCACGGCGAGTGGCCTCGGTCATATGTCACCCAATCAGGTTGTAAACACTGTTCACCCGGGTATAACTTCGGCGTCGGTCAGTGAACGCTGTTTACGTAGTTCACGCCATTCACGCAACGGTAGCCCATTTGCCCGGGAGGACGCGTGTTCGCGAAGTGGGGATCGCTGGCGTACCGCCGCAGGTGGGTGGTGCTGATCGCGACGGCGGCCCTCGCGGTGGTCGGCGGCATCTGGGGGCTCGGCGTGTTCGACCGGCTCAGCCAGGGCGGCTACGAAGCGCCCACCAGCGAGGCCGCCCGCGCCAACGAGGTCGCGCAGGACGCGTTCGGCCGGCAGGGCGGTGACGTCCTCGCGGTCTACGACACCACCGACCCGGCGAAGCTCCAGCGGATCGCCGCCGAGCTGGCCGACCTCCCGACCGACGCCGTGCTGAAGGTGCAGCCGCCGTTCCCGTCGCCGGAGAGCGGCAAGTCGCTCGTGGTGGTCACGCTGCGCTCGGGCGACTCCAACACGCAGCTCAAGCAGTACGAGCAGATCGCGGGCGAGCTCGTGGTCGACGGGCTGGACCCGCAGGTCGGCGGCCTGGTACCGACCCAGAAGGCGATCAGCGACATGTCCGCCTCCGACCTCACCAAGGCCGAGGCGGTGTCGCTGCCGATCGTGCTCATCCTGCTGATCATCATCTTCGGCGGCCTGGTCGCCGCGTCGCTGCCGGTGCTGGTCGGCGGCCTGGCCATCGCCGGCTCGCTCGGCGTGCTGCACGCCGTCTCGCTGGTCGCCGACGTGAACTCGTTCGCGGTCAACGTGGCCAGCCTGCTCGGCCTCGGCATGGCGATCGACTACGGCCTGTTCATGGTCGGCCGGTTCCGCGAGGAGCTGGCCGCGGGCCGCGACACCCCGGACGCCGTGCGCCGGACGGTCATGTCGGCGGGCCGCACCGTGCTGTTCTCCGCGACGCTGCTGGTGATCGCGCTGGCCGGGTTGCTGCTGTTCCCCCACGGCTTCCTGAAGTCCCTCAGCTACGGCGGCATGTCCGCGGTGGCCATCGCCGCGGTCGTGTCGCTCACGCTGCTGCCCGCGCTGCTGGCCGTCCTCGGTCACCGCGTGGACAAGCTCGCCGTGCCGTGGCGCAAGAAGAAGGAGCCGTCCGAGGGCGGCTGGCGGCGGCTCGCCGGTCGCGTGATGAAGCGCCCGGTGCTGTTCGCGCTGCCGATCGTGCTCGTGCTGCTCGCGCTCGGTTCTCCGTTCCTGGGCGTGAAGTTCGGCGAGGTCACCGAGAAGGTGCTGCCCGAGGGCAACCCGGCCCGGGTCGCCGCCGAGACGGTCAACCGCGACTTCGCCGCGCTGTCCAACTCCGGCTTCAAGGTCGTGATCACCGGCGACCCGTCGCCCGCGGACGTGCAGGCGTTCGTCGGCGAGGTCGCCGCGGTGCCCGGTGTCGGCGAGGCCCAGGTGGCGGCCGAGCCCGCCAACGGCGTGTGGCTGGTCAACGCCGGGTTGGACCAGGACGCCTTGAGCGACGAGTCCAAGCAGGCGCTGCGGGACGTGCGCGCGTTGGCCGGGCCGGGCGACGAGGTGCTCGTCGGCGGCACCACGGCCATGGTGTCCGACAGCCTCGACGCCATCGGCGACAAGCTGCCGCTGATGGTGGTGCTGCTGGTCGGCGCGACGTTCGTGCTGATGTTCCTGGCGTTCGGGTCCGTGCTGCTGCCCATCAAGGCCGTGGTGATGAGCGCGCTGAGCCTGTCGGCCACGTTCGGCGTGCTGGTGTGGGTGTTCCAGGACGGGCACGGCGCCTCGCTGCTCGGCGTCACGCCCGCGCCGCTGGAGTCCGGGATCGTGGTGCTGATGGCGGCCGTGGTCTTCGGGTTGTCCACGGACTACGAGGTGTTCCTGCTGTCGCGGATGGTCGAGGCGCGCGGTCGTGGCGCGTCGACCGAGGAAGCGGTGACGGCGGGCCTGGCCAAGACCGGGCGGGTGATCACGGCGGCGGCGCTGCTGCTGATCGTGGTGACGGGCGCGTTCGCGTTCTCGCAGATCACCATGATGCGGTTCGTCGGCGTCGGCATGATCCTGGCGCTCGCGCTGGACGCCACCGTGGTGCGGATGCTGCTCGTGCCCGCGGTGATGAAGCTGCTCGGCGACGCCGCGTGGTGGGCTCCGGGCCCGCTGCGCCGGATCCAGGAGCGGATGGCGATCCACGAGGAAGTGCCGGGCGACGAAGCGAAGGTGGCGCAACCCGCCTAGGGCTGCTCGAGGGGTTCGAACGCGATGGCCGTGGCCTGGAAGCCGCGGCCATCGCCGCGCAGACCGCTGAGCTGGAACGTGTTCAGCACCCGGTTGTCGGCGCTGTCCAGCACGGTCGCGGTGTCGCCGGTGGACAGGAACACGCGGCGGTCGCCGGGCGCGATGGCCAACGTCTTCGCCCTGAGCCGCAACGTCCTCGCCGTCCGGGTGGTGGTGTCCAGGACGGCCACGCGGCGGTCCAGCGCGACGTAGACGCGCCGCCCGTCCGGGGTCACCGCGATGCTGCCCGCGCCCTTGCCGACCGGCGCCGACCAGCGCACCTCGTCGGCGTTCGGGTCGATCATCGAGACCGTGCCCGCGCCCTCGCCGAGGTCGAGCGAGCTGACGTAGACGGCCTTGCCGTCCGGGCTGATCGCCACGTGCTGCGGCATGCCCTCGACGTCGATGGTGGTCCGCGGGCCGGCGGTCCGGGTGTCGAGCACGCTCACCGTGCCGTCCTGCGCGTTGGCCACGTACAGCCGCTGCCCGTCCGGCGTGACCGCGATGCCCTGCGGCTGACCGCCCGCCTTGATCGCGGCGACCAGGCGGAACGTCACCGGGTCCACCACCGCGACCGCGCCGCTGCCGGTGACGTAGAGGCGCCCGCCGTCGGGGCGCAGCACCGCCTGCGCCAGTTGCGCGCGGGTGTCGATGCGGCCGACCACCTTGCCCGCCACCGGGTCGACCGCGGTGATGACGCCCGCCCAGCCGTTGACCACGTACACCCGGCGGCCACCCGGCCCGACCGCCGCGCCCGTGGTCCACGCGCCGGTGTTCGCGCCCGCCACGACCCGTCCGTCGGAGGTGTCCAGCACCTGGACCTGACCGCCGTGCGCGACCACGTACGCCCTCGGCGCGGGCGTGCCGGCGGCCGTGACGACGTGCGACCGCTCCTGGCCCGCGGCGGAGAGCGCGGCGGCGAGGAGGACAGCGGCGGTGCCGAGGGCTGCGGTGCGTCGTCGTCCCCACATGGCTGGATGGGAACACCGCCGCGCGGTCGGCTTCCACCCTGGTCCTACGGACGGGTGCCATTTGTGCCGGACCGGGTGATGAGGTCCTGGCTGCCGCCCGCGGCGGCGGGGCGGGCGGCAACGGCGGCGGTGCGCCCGGCGCCGGTCGCTCGGGGGGCGAAACGACCGACGCCGGACCCCTGCCGGTGCCGGAGCACCGGTGGTCGTACCCCGACGACGTAGACCTCTACCACCAGGTTGACGCAGTGCGGGCCGTTTTGGATCCCGAGAGCTACGAATCAGCCGAAATTCGTCGAGTTGCCACCAGCTTGGCGTAACGGGTGCCCGCCGTCAGGAGGACGAGGCCCGCGCCGATGAACGCGAGCACGCGCGCGATGCCGTCCAGCGCGGCCATGTCGAACAGCAGCAGCTTCGCCACCGCGGCCCCGACCAGCACCAATCCGGCCACCCGCAGTGACTTCCGGTCGATGCCGCGCACCAGCAGCACCAGCGCGGCGACCGTCCACGACACGGTCACGATCGAGTGACCGAAGAGGAATCCGGTCACGTCCTGCGACACCAGCAGCGCGCCGCACAGCACGACCCCGGCCGCCGCGTACAGCAGCACGACACCGGCCACCACCCACGGGAACGGGTGCCTGCCCAGCACGCCCAGGCCCGACGCGACCCACGGCAGCACGACCGCGAGCACACCGAGGACCAGTGCGGTCAGCACGCCGGACACCAGGAACCCCGCGGTGTCCGCGCGCCACGGTTCGTCCAGCAGCAGTCGCGGCGGCACGGCGGTGCCGAGGGTGAGCAGGGTGCCGATGACGCCGAACACGAGCGAGCCGAGCAGCGGACCGCGTGACGCCAGGACCTTCGCCAGGAACGCCAGCACCAACGCCTCGGCCAGCACCACCGCGGCGCGCGTGCCGCCGTCGAGGGCCAGCGCCGTCGCCTGGAACAGCGCGAACACGCCGACCCCGCCGACCGCCGCGGCGAAGTTCCCCGGCAACGACCGCCGACCCGCCGCCCACAACGCGAGCATCAGCACCGCGACCGCGCCCGCGACTCCCGCGCCCAGGCGGCGGTCGAGCACCGCGGTGGTGAGCAGGGCCGGCAACGGCGAGCCGACGGCGAGTGCGAGCGCGGTGACGTCGTCGGGGCGGACCTTGACCGTGAGCACCGCGGCCGCGACGCCGATCACGGCGGCCAGCAGGGAGATCCCGGCCAGGGTGAGCTCGTCCGCGCGGTTGATCACCAGGACCGAGGCGATCAGCGGCGGCACGCCGGCGGTGACCGCGAGCCACGGCCAGTCGCGCTTGAGGTGCACCGGGCTCGCCGCGATCTTCAGGACCAGCAGGAACGCGACCAGCAGCGGCGTGAAGCCCTGGGTGAGGACGGGGGCGCACAGGGCGCAGGCCGCGACCACGCCGATGGCGAGGGCCGCGGAGTCCCAGCGCAGCGCGAGCAGCAGCCCACCGCCCGCGATGAGCAGGCCGGCGGCCAGGCCACCGCCCCCGGGCAGGTACTCGTAGATCGAGGTGGCCGCGATGACGTCGAGGTAGAGCACGGCGATGCCGGTGGCGGCGAGGGCGAACGCGCCGGTCCGGCCGGCCGGGGTGCGGTGCAGCCACAGGCCGAGGCCGACCAGCGCGCCACCGAGCGCGGCGCCGCCGAGCACGCGCGGCAGCGGCCCGAGGTAGCCGCGCTGCACGGCCAGGACGAGGAGCAGCACGACGCCGAGCAGCGTCACCGCGCCGCCGACCCAGGCGAGGAGCTTGCTGCCCGCGCCGTCCTTGGCGAGGCGGTCGAAGAGGGTGGGGCCGGGCGGCGGCGGAGGGGCGGGCGTCCAGTGGGGGACGGGCGGCGGACCCCAGCCGCCGGCGGTCGGCGGGGGCGGAGCGGCCGGGTACGCGTGGGGTGGCACGGTGGCTTGCGGCGGTACCGGCGGCTGCGGCCTCGGCTGCGCCGGTGCGGACCGGACCGGTTGGGACTGCGCAGGCCGAAGGGGTTCGGCCTGCGGGGCGGTCGACGCACCCGGTTGAACGGCAGCGGTGGTCGGTGCTGCCGCGGAAGTGGGCGCTGCGGAAGTGGGCGCTGCGGAAGTGGGCGCTGCGGAAGTGGGCGCTGCGGAAGTGGGCGCTGCGGAGGCGGGCGCTGCGGTGGTCGGCGCTGCGGCTGTGGCCGTGGCAGTGGTGGCGGCCGTGGTCGTGGTGGGTGGCGCGGAGGCCGTCGCCACCGGCTGCGCGCTGCCGACCCGGTGCAGCTCCAGGCCGACCGCCTCCAAGCGGCGACCCAGGTGCCCGAGTTCGTCAGCCAGCCTCGTCAGCGGGTCCTGCCCGGTACCGGTCATGTGACCAGGGTCGCCTCGAATCGGTGTATCCGGAATCCGTACCACTACTCAACCGGGTACCGAACGGGTCACGGCCGGACCTGGCAGAGTTCCACCGTGACTGTTCTCGTGCTCGGTTCGGCCAACGCGGACCTCGTGGTGCCGGTGCCCCGCCGTCCCGCCGGCGGTGAGACGGTGCTCGGTGGCGACACGGTCGTCCTGCCCGGCGGCAAGGGCGCGAACACCGCCGTCGCCGCCGCCCGGCTCGGCGCGTCGGTGGCGTTCGTCGGCGCGGTGGGCGGCGACCAGTACGGGCGGCTGCTGCTGGAGTCGTTGTCGTCGTCGGGTGTGCGGACCGACTTCGTGCGCACGTCGTCCCGACCCACGGGCCTGGCGTACATCACCGTGACACCGGACGGCGAGAACTCGATCGTCGTGGCACCCGGCGCGAACTCCGACCTGGGCGTGTCCGATGTGGACGCCCTGACCTGGGACGACGTTTCGGTGCTGGTGTGCTCGCTGGAGGTGCCGGTGCCGACCGTGGCGCACGCCGTGCGGACGGCGGCCTCCCGCGGCGTGCGGCCGGTGCTGAACCTGTCGCCGGTGGTCGAGGTGCCCGCGGACGCGCTGGCCCTGCTGGACCCGCTGATCGTGAACGAGCACGAGGCCGCGTCGCTGGCGTCGTCGTTCGAGGGGCTGCTGGCGCTGGGCCCGCGGTCCGCCGTGGTCACGCTGGGCGCGCGCGGCGCGGCCGTCGTCACGCCGTCCGGTGTGGTGGAGGTCGACGCGCCGGACGTGTCCGTTGTGGACACCACGGGTGCCGGCGACGCGTTCGCGGGCGCGCTGGCGTTCGGGCTGTCGTCCGGCTCGTCCCTGCCGGGAGCCGCCCGTTTCGCCGCCCGCGTGGCCGCCGTGTCGGTGACCTCGGCCGGCGCGCAACCGTCGTACCCGACCCTGGAGCAGGTGCGGAAATCCGGGTGATCGCGGACGGTGGAACCGGCACCATCGTGGCGTGGAGGGCATCGGGGGCAACCGGGTCGGGTGGGCGGAGCTGCCCGAGTCCGTGCGCGCGGCCGTGGAGGACGGGCTCGGGTCGCCGGTCGTCCGGGCGGTGAGCTGCGCGGGCGGGTTCTCGCCGGGGCTCGCGTCACGGCTCCGGCTGGCCGACGGGCGGTCGGTGTTCGCCAAGGCGGTGAGCGCCGCCGCGAACCCGCGCAGCGCGGCCGCGCACCGGCGGGAAGCCGGGATCGCCTCGCTCGTGCCGGGTCCGCGGCTGCTCTGGTCCGGCGCCGAGGGCGACTGGGTGGCCCTGGTCTTCGAGCAGGTGGACGGTCGCACCCCCGCGCTGCCGTGGGTCGCCCGCGAGTGGGAACGGGTGCACGCGGCCCTGGTCGCGCTGGCTTCGGTGCCCGCCCCGGCGGAGCTCGGGTCGATCTCGGCCGACCCGGCCGCGCTGTCCGGGTGGCGGTCGCTGGCGGCCGCGCCGCTGCCGGGGGTCGACCCGTGGGCGCTGGCCCGGTTGGACGAGCTGGCGGCGTGGGAGGAGCGGTGGGCCGAGGCCGCGACCGGCACGGCGCTGGTGCACGGCGACGTGCGCGCGGACAACGTGCTGCTGACCTCGTCCGGTGTCGTGTTCGTCGACTGGCCGCAGGCGGGCGCGGGCGCGCCCTGGGTCGACCTGGCGCTGCTGCTGCCGTCGCTGGCGATGCAGGGCGGGCCGGATCCCGAGGACGTCTGGCGCTCGTCACCGCTGGCGCGGGGAGCCGACCCGGACGCGGTGATCGCGGTCGCCGCGGCGAGCGCCGGGTACTTCGTCCACTCGTCCCTGCTGCCGCCACCGCCCGGCCTGCCGACGGTGCGCGCGTTCCAGGCGGCGCAGGCCGGACCCGCGCTGCGGTGGTTGCGGCACCTGCTGGGGTAGCGCGCCCGGGCCGGGTGGCGTTGGCTTGTCTTCCACGTCCGATCGACCTGAGGGTATGGTCTAGACCATGTCGAGTGCGCGGCTGAGCGGTGTCGGGGTCAGTTCCGGGCGGGCGTCCGGGCCGGTGGTCCGGGTCGCGGAACCCCTGGGGGAGCCCCCGGCCGGGCCCGCGCCGAGCGACCCGGCGGCCGAGGCCGCGCGGATCAGGCCGGCGGCGGACGTGGTCGTGGCCCGGTTGCACGAGCGGGCCGCGGCGGCGAGCGGTGACGCGAAGGACGTGCTGGAGACGACGGCGGCGATGGCGGCCGACCCCGCGCTGCTGTCCCAGGCCGAGAAGCTCGTGACGGCCGACGCCCTGCCCGCCGCACGGGCCGTGCACCAGGCCGCGGCCGGGTTCATCACCGCCCTCGAGGCGGCCGGCGGGTACATGGCCGAACGGGCCCGCGACGTGCGCGACGTGCGCGACCGGCTGGTCGCCGAGCTGCTCGGCGTGGCCGCGCCCGGCGTGCCGTCGCTGACCTCGCCGTCCGTGCTGGTGGCCCGCGACCTCGCGCCCGCCGACACCGCGGGCCTCGACCCGGCGAAGGTGCTCGCGCTGGTCACCGAGGAGGGCGGCCCCACCTCGCACACCGCGATCCTGGCCCGGTCGCTGGGCATCCCGGCCGTGGTCGCGTGCCGCGGCGTCCTGGACCTCGACGTGCCCGCCCTGCTGGTGGACGGCGACACCGGCGTGGTGCAGGCGTCCGACGGCACGGTCCGCGCGGCGCACGTCGCCGGGCGGGCCGAGTGGAACGGCGTCGGCGCGCTGCGCGACGGCTACCGGGTGAAGGTGCTCGGCAACGTCGGCTCGCCCGCCGACGCGGTCGCGGCGGCCGCCGGCGGCGCGGAGGGCGTCGGCCTGTTCCGCACCGAGTTCTGCTTCCTGTCCGCCGCGACCGAGCCGTCCGTGGCCGAGCAGCGCGCGGCGTACGCGGCGGTGCTCGCGCCGTTCGCGGGCAAGCCCGTGGTGGTCCGCACGCTGGACGCGGGCGCGGACAAGCCGCTGCCGTTCCTCGCGCCCGAGCCCGAGCCGAACCCGGCGCTGGGCGTGCGCGGCCTGCGCGTCGCCTTCGACCGCCCCGACGTGCTGGAACGCCAGCTCGAAGCGATCGCCCTGGCCGCCGCCGACACCGACGCCGAGGTGTCGGTGATGGCGCCCATGGTCGCCACCGCCGCCGAGGCCGCGTGGTTCGTCGAACGGGCGCGTGCCGCGGGCATCCGGCGGGCGGGCGTGATGATCGAGGTCCCGGCGGCGGCGCTGGTCGCCGCCGAGGTGCTGGCCGCGGTCGACTTCGTCTCCATCGGCACGAACGACCTGGCCCAGTACGTGTTCGCGGCGGACCGGCAGGTGGGCGCGGTGGCGGCGCTCAACGACCCGTGGCAGCCGGCGCTGCTGCGGCTGGTCAAGCTGGTCGGCGACGCGGGCACGGCCGCGGGCAAGCCGGTGGGCGTGTGCGGTGAATCCGCCGCCGACCCGCTGCTGGCGTGCGTGCTGACCGGGCTGGGCGTGACGAGCCTGTCGATGAACCACACGGCGCTGGCGGGCGTCGGCGCGAAGCTCGCCACGACCAGCTTCGACCTGTGCCAACTGGCGGCGCGCGGCGCGGTGGCGGCGGCCGACCCGGCATCAGCGAAGCTCGCCGCCCGCGCCCCGCACTAGGAAGCGAGCCCACGCCGCCGCGCCGAACCGCAGCACGGGGCCTTCGGCGTTCTTGGAGTCGCGCACACCCGTGATCTCGACGGTGTGCGCGACCTCGACGCACTCGCCGCCGTTTGGCCCGCTGTGGCTGCTCCTGCGCCAGTTCATCGCACTTCCTCCGCTCGCCGGGCGATCAGGGCGGCGCTGTCCTCCGGTGCGAGCGCGCGTGCGCCCAGATCGGCGAAGTCGGCGCCGAAGACCGCCAACTCCTCGGGCTTCTCCAGGAACCAACCCCCGAGCTGGTTCTCCAGGTACACCGCGCCGGGATCGCCCTCTTGGGGGAAGCCCAGCCACCTGAACGACCCGAGATGGCCCCGGTGGTCCGCAGCGCTGAAGGACATCACCTGAATGGTGATGTTAGGCATCGCGGCGAGCGTCCCCAAGTGGTCGAGCTGCTCGCGCATCAGCCTGGCGTCCCCGATGCGGCGGTGGAGCACCGCCTCGTCCAGGATCGCGTGCACGCGGACCGGGTCGTCGCGCCGAAGTGCCTCCTGGCGGCGGAGCCGGATTCCGGCCGCGTCGTCGTCGGCCAACATCGCCGTGGCGTAGGCCGTGGTCTGGAACAGTCCGGTGACGTAGCCCGCGTCCCAGCAGTGGATCTCGCTCGCCCCCGCTTCGAGTCCCACGTAGAGGGAGAACCAGCTGGGGATCGAGCGGTCACCGTCCCACCAGCCCTTCTCCCGCGAGAGGTCGCACACCTTCAGGTACCAGTCGATCCGCTCGGCCGGGACGCCGAGGAACGGCAGCATCACTTCGAGGTCCGGCCCGTTGACCGGCGTGCGCATGCTCTCCAAGTGCGTGATCTTGGTCGGGTTGCAGCGCAGGCGTCTCGCGACGTCGGCTTGTTTCAGTCCTGCGGCTTCCCTCAGCCGGCGGATCTCCTGGGCGAGCCAGCGCCGTCCCACGGTGGGGCTCAGCACGAGCGGATCGGTGTCCGTCACGGCCCTCCTTCTGCTCGTGGGCAGTCTCTCAGCCGACCGGGGCCACCTGATCGGGACTGGACGCCACAAGGTTAATTTGTAAGCCTTACGACCTGGCGAACCTGTACGTGTTGAGCGAAGTGCGCAACCCGGGCCGGACCTGGCAGTGGTGCGAGACGGTGGCGACCGAGGCGGTGGAGCCCGGCGCGACGGTCGAGGAGTCCGTCGCCGGGCTGCGGCCGTGGGCGTCGAGGCTGCTCCGCGGCGGCGAGCACCGGGACGGCTTCTACCACGCGTTCCTGGTCGAAGCTGACGAGGACGGCGAGTTCGACACCTACCACTCGACCCACGTCGAGGACCTCGTCTGGTTCTACGACTCCGAGTACGTCCTGGCGGGCTGACCCACGGCGGCCAGCAGGGCATTCCGGACCAGCCCGATCAACGGGTGGTCCTCGCTGCCCCGGCGCACGGCCGCGACCACGCGCCGCAGCGGCGCCGTGCCGCGGACCGGCACACCGCGCACGGCGTTGCGCGGCACCAGCGCCACGCCCGCGCCCGCCCGCACCAGCGCGCCGGTGGCCCGGAAGTCGTCGGACGTGTGCGTGATCCGCGGTGCGAACCCGGCCTGCTCGCAGGCGAGCTGCACGACGTCGCGCACCGGGTTGCCCGGCAGCGTCACCACCCAGTCGTCGTCCGCGAGGTCGGCCAGGTCGACCTCCGCCCGGCCGGCCAGCGGGTGCACCGGCGGCAGCAGCACGTCGAACGGCTCGGTGTAGAGCGGGAACCGGGTCAACCGCCGGTCGTCGGTGCGCAGCCGGTACTCCTCGGTGATCGCCAGGTCGATCTCGCCGTCGAGCAGCAGCGGCACGCTGGCGTGCCCCTCCACGTCGCGCACCCGCAGCGTCACGTCCGGCGCGGACACCCGCAGGGCGGCCAGCGCGGGCGCGACGACCTGCGTGATCGCCGACGCGAAGCTGCCCACCTCGACCCGGCCGGTGGCGCCGGAGCCGAACGCCGCCAGCGTCGCCTGCGCCCGCTCCAGCTCGGCGGCCACCGCGTTGGCGTGCCGGACCAGCAGCTCGCCCGCCGCCGTCAACGACACCCGCCGCCCGCGACGCCGCAGCAGCTCGTGCCCCACCTCCGACTCCAAGGCGGCCAACTGCTGCGACACCGCGGACGGCGTGAGGTGCAGCGCCTGGGCCGCCGCCGTCACGGTGCCGTGGTCGGCCAGCGCGCGCAGCACCCGCAGACGCCGTGGGTCTATCACGAGCCCATTGTCACGACGTGCACGCCGGTCGCGCGTGCGGTACCAAGGGCCATGCGCTCGCTCCGCACCACCGAATCGGTCATCGCCGGTGTCGGTCTGATCGTGCTGGTCGTGTTCGGCTTCGTCGTGCCCAGCGCCCGGGCGGGCGGGTTCGAGGTGAACGGCGTCGTGGTGATCCTCTCGATCCTGGTGACCGCGATCCTGCTCGTGTTCGCGGGCATCTGGGGCGGCAGCGGGAAGAGGTGAGACCTCACATCCGGTCGCGGGCGGCGATGAACGCGTCCACCGCGCGGTTCACGTCGTCGGTCGAGTGGGCCGCCGACATCTGCGTGCGGATGCGCGCCTTGCCGTGCGGCACGACCGGGTAGGAGAAGCCGATCACGTAGATGCCCTGCTCCAGCAGCAGGTCGGCCATCCGGGACGCCTCCGCCGCGTCGCCGATCATCACCGGGATGATCGGGTGCTCGCCGGGCAGCAGGTCGAAGCCCGCCTCGGTCATCCGGGACCGGAACAGCGCGGTGTTCTCGCGCAACCTGGTCAGCAGCTCGCCGGACGAGCTGAGCAGGTCCAGCGCGGCGATCGCGGCGGCCGTGATCGACGGCGCCAGGGAGTTGGAGAACAGGTAGGGCCGCGACCGCTGCCGCAGCATCTCCACGATCTCCGCGCGCCCGGACGTGTAGCCGCCGGACGCGCCGCCCAGCGCCTTGCCGAGCGTGCCGGTGACGACGTCCACCCGGTCCCGCACGCCGAACAGCTCGGGCGTGCCGCGGCCGGTCGGCCCGGTGAAGCCGACCGCGTGCGAGTCGTCCACCATGACCAGCGCGTCGTACCGCTCGGCCAGGTCGCAGATCTCGTCCAGCGGCGCGAGGTAGCCGTCCATGGAGAACACGCCGTCGGTGGCGATCAGCCGGTAGCGGGCGTCGGCGGCGTCCTTGAGCTGCCGCTCCAAGTCCTCCACGTCCCGGTTGCGGTAGCGGTAGCGGCGCGCCTTCGACAGCCGCACGCCGTCGATGATCGACGCGTGGTTCAGCTCGTCGGAGATGATCGCGTCCTCCGCGCCGAGCAGCGTCTCGAACAGGCCGCCGTTGGCGTCGAAGCACGAGCTGTACAGGATCGTGTCGTCGGTGCCCAGGAACTCCGAGAGCCGCCGCTCCAGCTCCTTGTGGGGTTCCTGCGTGCCGCAGATGAACCGCACCGAGGCCATGCCGAAGCCCCACCGGTCCAGCGCCTCGTGCGCGGCCTCGACCAGCCTGGGGTGGTCGGCCAGGCCCAAGTAGTTGTTGGCGCAGAAGTTGAGCACCTCCGCGCCCGAGCCGACCCGGACGGCCGCGTTCTGCGGCGTGCCGATCACCCGTTCGGCCTTGTAGAGGCCGGCCGCGCGGATCTCGTCCAGCCCGGCCCGCAGGTCCTCGCGCATCGCGCCGTACATCAGTGAGCTCCCGTCCAGTCGAGGATGACCTTGCCGCACTTGCCCTCGCGCGCCGTCGCGAACGCCTCGTCGAACGCCGTGTAGTCGAACCGGTGCGTGATCACCGGCGTGAGGTCCAGGCCGCGTTGCAGGAGCACCGACATCGAGTACCAGGTCTCGAACATCTCCCGGCCGTAGATGCCCTTGATGTGCAGCATCTTCAGCACGACGCTGCTCCAGTCGACGGCGAACTCCTCGGCGGGCAGCCCGAGCATGGCGATCCGGCCGCCGTGGGCCATGTTGCCGATCATCTCCTGCAGCGCGATCGGCTTGCCGGACATCTCCATGCCGACGTCGAAGCCCTCGGACATGCCCAGCTCGGACTGCGCCTCGGAGATGGTGCGCTCGGCGACGTTGAGCGCGAGGTCGACGCCGACCTCCCGGGCCAGCGCCAGCCGGTGCTCGCTGATGTCGGTGATGACGACGTTGCGCGCGCCCGCGTGCTTGGCCACCGCCGCCGCCATGATCCCGATCGGGCCCGCGCCGGTGATCAGCACGTCCTCGCCGATGACCGGGAACGACAGCGCGGTGTGCACGGCGTTGCCGAAGGGGTCGAAGACCGCCGCCACGTCCAGGTCGACGGGCGCGCGGTGCACCCAGGCGTTCTCCTCGGGCAGCACCACGTACTGCGCGAACGCGCCGTCGCTGTGCACGCCGAGGCCGCGCGTGTTGGCGCACAGGTGCCGCCGGCCCGCCTTGCAGTTGCGGCACGTGCCGCACACCAGGTGGCCCTCGCCGCTGACCAGGTCGCCGACCTCGACCCCGGTCACCGCGGCGCCGGTCTCCACCACCTCGCCGACGAACTCGTGCCCGAGCACGAGCGGCGCGTGGATGTTGTGCGCGGCCCACTCGTCCCACGAGTCGATGTGCAGGTCCGTGCCGCAGATGCCGGTCCGCAGCACGCGGACGACGACGTCACCGGGGCCGGGGGTGGGATCCGGGACGTCGGTCAACGACAGCCCCGGCCCGGCGGTCGCCTTGACCAGTGCCTTCATGCGGGCGAGTGTGCCCCCGGCCCGTTGTGCAGTCCATCAGGACTTTCTGAATTCACTCGTAAGTTCAGCTTCAGTGGCGATGTTGCGCGCCATGCCGCCGAACACCACGCCGTGGAACGGCCACACCAGCCACCAGTAGACGTGCCCGGCCAACCCGCGCGGGACGAACACCGCGCGTTGCCGGTAGGTCGACCCGCCGCCGTCCGCCGCCGCGACCCGCAGCTCCAACCAGGCCCGGCCGGGCACCCGCATCTCCGCGCGCAGCCGCAGCAGCCGCCCGCGGTCGAGCTCCTCCACCCGCCAGAAGTCCAGCGCCTCGCCGACGTGCAGCCGCCTCGGGTCACGCCGGCCGCGCCGCAGCCCCACCCCGCCGACCAGCCGGTCCAGCCACCCCCGCACCGCCCAGGCCAGCGGGAACGAGTACCAACCGTGCTCGCCGCCGATGCCCTCCACGACCTGCCACAGCCGGTCCGGCGACGCGGCGGTCCGCCGTTCCCGCACGTCGACGTAGGACGAGCCGCCGGACCAATCCGGGTCGGTCGGCAGCGGGTCGGCGGGCGCGCCCGGCACCGACGCGCCCGACCAGCGGGTCTCCACCTCGGCGTCGCGGACCCTCGCCAGCGCGAGCGCCACCGCCTGGTCGTAGCCGGTGTTCTCCCCCGGCAGGTAGTGCTCGATGTCGTGCTCCCGGCACACCACCTCGTGCACGAGCGAGTCGATCAACGGCGAGGCGATCGACCGCGGCACGGGCGTGACCAGGTTGACCCAGTGCGCGGACAGGCGCGGCGTCAGCAACGGCACCGGCAGGACGCGTCGGCGGCGCAACCCCGCCACCCGCGCGTACCGCAGCATCATCTCCAGGTAGGTGAGCACGTCCGGGCCGCCGATGTCGAACGTCCGGTTCACCCCGGCGGGCAGCCCCACCGCGTCCACCAGGTAGCGCAGCACGTCCCGCACCGCGATCGGCTGGACCCGGTTGCCCACCCAGCGGGGCGTGACCATGACCGGCAGGCGTTCGGTGAGGTAGCGCAGCATCTCGAAGCTCGCCGACCCGGACCCGATGACCACCGCCGCCTGCAGCACCACCGCGGGCACGGGGCCGCGCAGGAACACGTCACCGACCTCCTCGCGGGAGGCCAGGTGGGGTGACAGCGCCACCCCGGGTGGGTGCAGCCCGCCCAGGTAGACGATCCGCCGCACCCCCGCGTCCGCCGCCGCGCGGGCCGTGTTCGCCGCCGCGCGCCGGTCCGCGTCGGCGAAGTCCGGGTCGCTCAACGAGTGGACGAGGTAGTGCACCACGTCGACGTCGCGCATCGCCGCACCCAGCGACGCCGGGTCGAGCACGTCGCCGCGCACCACCTCGACCTGCCCGGCCCACGGCACGTCCCGCAGCTTGCGCGGGTCGCGGACCAGGCACCTGACCCGGTGGCCCGCCGCGACCAACCGGGGCACGAGCCGTCCGCCGAGGTAGCCGGTCGCGCCGGTGACGAGGCAGTGCACACCGCAATCCTCACCGGGCACCGGCCCGCGCGCACGACGGCGCGCACGACGCCGTCACGCGTGCCGGAACCAGCGCGCCTTCTTCTTGATCTCCACGTTGCCCGCGCGCACGTGGCCGTGCACCACGAAGTGCGGCCGGCCGTTCACGCCCGTGCCGACCTTGTCCTTCAGGTTGCTCGCGGCCAGCTCCACGCCGTCGGCGTCGACCGTCGCGCCCTCCGGCAGCACCAGCTTCACCGACCCGGCGGTCACGTCCAGCTCGATGTCCACCACCGCGTGCGGGATGGACGCCTCGCGGAAGTCCAGGTCCGTCGACCCCATCCGGTTGCGCACCACGAGCTGCCGCGGCACCGCCCAGTTGCCCTTGCGGTTGACCGTCGACATGGTGGCCTTGAGCTCCTGCCGGTCCGCGGGCATCGCGAGCACCTGCTCGTTGTGCACCATGCCCGGCAGGTCCAGCAGCACCGCGTTCAGCTCGCCGCGGGTGCGGGCGGCCAGCGCGGTGTCGGTGCGCTCGGTGAACTCGTCCAGCGTGATCAGCCCGCGGCCGATCGCCTTCTGCAGCAGGCCGACGACGTGCTCGCGCTCGGCGTCGGACACCCGGAAGTCCCTGGGGTCGGTCATGGCTCAGCCCTCCGGCTCGACGTCGAGCCCGTGCTCGATCGCGTACCGCGCCAGCTCGACGCGGTTGTGCAGTTGCAGCTTGCGCAGGGTGGACTGCACGTGGTTCTCCACCGTGCGGTGCGAGATGACCAGCCGGTTCGCGATCTGCCGCGCGGTCAACCCCTTGGCCACGAGCCGCAGCACCTCCGTCTCCCGCTCGGTGAGCTGCGGCTTGTCCTCGTCCGGCGTGGCGGCCATCCGCCGGTACTCCCCGAGCACCAGGCCCGCGAGCCCGGCGGTGAACACCGCGTCGCCCGCCGCGGTCCGGGTCACCGCCTCCACCAGCTCCTCGGCCGACGCCGACTTCACCAGGTAACCGGACGCGCCCGCCTTCACCGCCTCCAGCACGTCGCTGTGCTCGCCGCTCGCGGACAGCACCAGCACCCGGGTGCCCGCCAGCGACCCGGTGATCATCGTGGTCGCCTCGACCCCCGTCGTCTCGCCGAGGTTGAGGTCCATCAGCACCACGTCCGGCCGCACCGCGCGGGCGATCCGCACCGCCGACGCGGCGTCACCGGCCGTCGCGACCACCTCGAAGCCGCGCTCGGACAGGTCGCGCGCGACACCGTCACGCCACAGCGGGTGGTCGTCCACCACCATCACGGACACGCTCATCTGTAGACCCGCACCTCCCACTCGGTGCCCTCCCCCGGCCCCGTCTGCAGCTCAAGGGTCCCACGCAGCGCCTCGACCCGGCCCCGGATCGACTGGGCGACGCCCATCCGGCCCTCCGCCTCGGCCGAGGCCAGCCGGCCCTCGGCGATGCCGGGGCCGTCGTCGCGGACGCTGATCACGACCTCCTCGCCGAGGTCCTCCAGCAGCACCCACGCCCGCGCGTCCGGGCCCGCGTGCTTGTCCACGTTGGACAGCGCCTCGCGCACCACGGCGGTCAGCTCGAACGCCGTGGCGGCCGGCAGCATCACCTGCGTGGCCGGGGTGGACACCTGGAACCGGGACGTGGCCAGCAGTTGCAGCGCGGGCCGCAGGTCGGCGTCACCGTCCACGGTGGACTCCGTCGGCGCGGCGGCCACCAGGGACCGCAGCGCGACCTCCTGCTCGCCGGCCAGCTCCGCGAGCTCCGCCGCCTCGCCGCCCAGCTCCGTGCCGCGCTTGCGCACCCGGGCCAGCACCTGGAGCACGCCGTCGTGGATGGACCGCGCCAGCCGCTCGCGCTCCGCCGTGGCGGCCTCGGTCCGCAACGCCTGCGCCAGCCGCACCGCCGAGCGGCGCGCCGTGGTCGACGCCATGCCGACCACGAACCCGGCGCAGGACAGCAGCACCACGTCCCGCACCATGTCGACGCTGAGCTCGCCGCGGGTGAGGTAGGTGCTCAACCCGACCGCGAACCCGGACACCGCGCCCGCGACCTGACCGCCGAGCGCACCCGCCGCCACCGGCGGGCCGGCCGCCCAGATCGTGGTGATCAGCGGGACGTCGAACAGGAACTGGGCATCGGTCATGATCAGCCGCGAGAGCGACATCAGGCCGCACGTGATCAGCACGTCCGCCACCACGACCCACGTCCGCCGGCCGTTCTCCCGGCTGTAGGCCTGGATGGTGAACACCGACCACAGGGCCATCGCGGCGATGGCGCACCACGCCAGCCACGGGCGCTCGTACTCACCGTGCTGGTCGATCGCGTTGCCCAGGGCGAACAGGAACGTCACTACGCGTAGCGCTACCGTTCCCCGCCAGAGGTGCGCGACCGGGTCCTCCATGACCGCTGTCCCCTGGTCGGCTGGTTTCGTGTGCACGGTGTGCTCCCTTCACGCGCAATCTTGCCGTGTCGGAGTGGCGCAGCTAACCCCCAGGTGGCCGTCTGTTCCGATACCGACACCTGTGGAAGGCTGGCCGGAGTCACCGAGCGTGATCTCGTGGACTGCTCACCTCCGGGGGTGGAGATCACGTCCGCGGACCGCTGTGGCGAGGGAGGGCCGAGCGTGCGCCACTGGCCGATGTGGACGCTGAAGCGCTCCGCGCTGGTCTACTGGCTGCTCGTGGACGCCCTGGCGCTGGCGGCCGTCGCCTACTCCATCGTGACGTCACCGCAGCCCACACCGGGGCAGATCGGCCGGTTCGCGGCCATCGCGGGCACCGCGGGCGCGGTGATCGTCGGCAGCTCCATCCACAGCCACCGGGTGGGAGAGGCCGCGCGCAACCCGTGGGCCGCCCACCTGTGCTACCTCACCGCGGGCCTGGTCGCGCTGCCGTGCAACCTGCTCGTCCTGCTGCTGTTCGGCCCCGCGCTGCACGGCGTGCTGACCCAGCGCCCGGAATCGCACCGCTGGGTGTTCACCCTGTCCGCGACCACGCTGGCCGTGTTCACCACCCGCTACGTCATCGGCTGGGCCGAGCCGAGCACCGACCTGGTCGTCATGGTGCTCGGCGCGACCGTGCTGCTGGTGGTCCGCGCGGCCTTGATCGCGGTCGGCCTGAAGCTGCGCAGCCCGCGCGCCAAGGGCGAGGAGGTCATCGGCGAGCCGATCGACGTCGTGCTGGGCATCGTCGCGGTCAGCATCGGCGGCCTGATGGGCTTCGTCGCGGTGACCACCCCGGTGCACGCCCTGATGGCCGGACCGCCCCTGGCCCTGCTGGAACGGGCGGCGCAGCTGCCGCAGTGGCGGCGCTCCGCCCAGCGCGACGCGAAGACCGGCCTGGCCAACGCCGTGCACTGGGACAGCCGCGCCCGCTACGAGCTGGCCAAGGCGCGGGGCCGCGACCGGCCGATGGCCGTGATGCTGCTCGACCTCGACCACTTCAAGCGGGTCAACGACGAGGTCGGCCACCTGGCGGGCGACTCGGCGCTCAGCGCGGTCGCGCTCCTGCTCACCGGCACGGTCCGGCGCGGCGACCTGGTCGGCCGCTTCGGCGGCGAGGAGTTCGTCGTGCTGCTGCCCGACGCCGAACCGGCCGTCGCCCGGTCCGTGGCGCAACGGGTCCGGCACGCGGTCGCCGACCTGGCCGTGCCGACCGTCCGCACGGACGGCCGCGAGCACCTGCTGACCGGCCTGACCGTCAGCATCGGCGTGGCGACCACCCAGCGGTTCGGCTACGAGCTGCCGGACCTGCTGGTGGCCGCCGACGCCGCCCTGCTAGCCGCCAAGGGCTACGGCCGCAACCTGGTCGAGATGGCCTGACCGCTACTGCCGCCCGCTGTGGTCCGCGGTCGGCCCCTGGGTGTCGTCGATGTCCTCGATCCGATCCCCGCCGGTGTCGACGGGTCCGCTCTCCTGCGGTTCCAGCACGTCGACCTGGCGCGGCGCGACGTCGCGGTCCGACTCCGACAGCAACGACCTGATCCCCGAGTTCAGCACCGCCAGCAGCGGCACGGCCAGCAGCGCACCCGCGATGCCGCTCACCACCAACCCGGCGGTGATCGCCAGCACCACGGCCAGCGGGTGCAGCTTCACCGCGCGACCCAGCAGCAGGGGCTGGAGCACGTGGCTCTCCAGCTGCATCACGCCGATCAGGATGGCGAGCACGATCAGGGCCGCCACCGGGCTCACCGCCACCAGCGCCACCAGCACCGCCACCGCGCCGGTGATCACCGCGCCCACGATCGGGATGAAGGCACCGAGGAACACCAGCGCCGACAGCGGCACCACCAGCGGCACGTCCACGATCCACAGGCCGATGCCGACGCCGACCGCGTCCACCACGGCCACCAGGGCGGTCGCCCGCACGTACGACACCAGCGAGGCGAAACCCCGCCGCCCCGCCACGTCGGCCCGGTCGCGCACGTCGCGCGGCACGATCCGGACCAGGAACCGCCAGATCCCGTCGCCGTCGTGCAGGAAGAAGATGAGCGTGAACAGCGCCAGGATGAGACCGGTCAGGATCTCGCCCAGCGTCGCCGCCGTGGTCAGCGCGCCCGAGGTGATGTCGGCCTGGTTGTCCTGGATGGTCCTCACCATCTCGTCCAGGTACTCCTGGAGCTGGACGTCGCTCAGGTGCAGCGGGCCGTCGCGCAGCCAGTCGCGGATCTGCTCCAGGCTCTTGCCGACCTGCACCTGCAGCTGCGGCAAGCCCTTGGAGAACTCGTTGATCACGAACGTGAGCACGCCGCCGACCAGCGCGATGCCGCCGACCAGCACCACGCCCGTGGACAGCCCGCGCGGGATGCCCGCCCTGGCCAGCTGCGACACCGCGGGCGACAGCAACGCGGCCAGCAGCAGCGCCACCCCCACGGGGATGACGATGGTGGCCAGGAACCCGACCACGTGGAACACCACGTAGAGGGCCGCCACCACGGCGACGAACCGCCAGCTCAGCGCAGCGGACACGCGCAGCAGCGCCGGCACGTTGTCGGTGATCTTCCGTTCCGTCCCCGTCACGCGCACCACGCTAGTCGGCCGCGGACCCGCGGGCGGGTCGGTCGGGCACGGCCGGCGGCATGGCGGACCCCACGTTTCGGATTCGGTCAAACGCCGGCGCGACCGGCGCGCCGGGTGATCGGATCGCGGGCGTGACCGCCGAGAGCACCGTCGAGGACGCCGTCCGGGCCGCGTTCGCCGCCGGGCGCACGCTGCGCTTCGACCCCAGGACGCCCCAGCGGGAGCGCACGGTCCGCGGCGAGCTGCTGTCCGACCTGCTCCTCGGCGGGCCGCGGACCGCCGCGCTGCGACTGGTCGGCGCGAACGTCGTCGGCTCCTTCGCGCTCGAAGGCGCGCAGGTCGACCACGTGGTCGACCTCCAGGACTGCACCTTCGAACGGCCACCGGACCTGCGCATGGCCCGGCTGGTCGGCCTTCGGCTGCGCGGCTGCAAGGTGCCCGGCCTGTGGGGCCGCAACCTGCGCGTGGGCAGCGACCTGGTGCTGGAGGCCGGGTTCACCAGCGACGGCGTGGTCGACCTGACCGACGCCTCGGTCGACGGCACGTGCCGGCTGGCGGGCGCCGTGCTGCGCAACAAGGGCGGCGACCACGCCCTGCTCGCCGCCCGCATCCGGCTGTCCGGCTCGTTGCAGGCCATCGCGCTGCGCGCGGGCGGCGAGGTGCGGCTGCGCGGCGCGAACGTCGGCGGGAACGTGCACCTCGGCGGCGCGCGCCTGCTCAACGCGGGCCAGAACGCACTCGACGCCACCGGCGTCACCATCGCGGGCACCCTGTTCTGCGACGCCGAGGGCGGCCGGTTCACCGCCGAGGGCCGCATCCTGCTCGACGGCGCGCGGGTCGGCGGCAGCGTCGTCTTCTCCGGCGCCCGGCTGCACGCCAGCGTGGTCGACCGCCCGGTCCTGGTGATCCCGCGCGGCACCGCCGACGAGGCCGCCGCGCTGGTCGCCGACCGGATGCGGGTGGAGGGCAACGTCGAGCTGGACGACGGCTTCACCTCCTCCGGCACGGTCCGCCTGCCCAACGCCGAGATCGGCGGCTACCTGCGGCTGTCCGGGGCGGTGATCGGCCGGCGGGACGTGGTGGACGAGCTGGCCGGCCACACCGGCGAGGACGTCCAGCGCATCCCGGTGGCCCTGCACGCGGACGGCATCCAGGTGCGCGGCGACCTCGAAGCGCGCGGCGCGGTCAACGGCGGGTTCCACGGCCACGGCGAGCGTGACGCGGCGCTGCGCGCCTACGGCCAGGTGCGCCTGGTGGACGCGCACGTGCGGGGCAGCGCCTCGCTCTCCGGCGTGCGACTGCACGGACCCGGCATCGACGTCCTGTTCGCCGACCGGCTCCGCGTCGGCGGCACGCTGTTCCTCCGCGACCTGCGCGCCGAGGGCTCGCTGCGCCTGCAGAACGCCGAGATCGGCTCCACCCTCGACTGCTCCGGCGCGTCCCTGCTCTCGCCGCGCCGCCGCCCGGACGGCACGGTGAAGCCGTCGCTGGACGCCCGCGTGGCCGGGATCGGCAAGGACCTGCTGTGCAGCCACGGCTTCACCGCCGCGGGCGGCGTGCGGCTGAGGCTGGCCGAGGTGGGCAAGATGGCCACGTTCGCGGGCGCCCGGCTGGGCGGTCCGGGCAGCGACATCGCGCTGAACGCCTACGGCCTCACGGTGAGCCAGCTCGTGCTGCGGCTGTCGGAGGACCGGACCCCGGTGGGCCGGGTCGTGCTGACCCGGGTCGCCGCGACGACGGTGGTGGACGGGCCGGGCCTGTGGGCCGCCACCGGCGGCGTCGACGTCGAGGACTTCACGTTCCGCTCGATCTCCGCCACGCCGCACGTGGACGTGCGCACCCGGTTGCGCTGGCTGCGCGAGGTGCAGCCGGACTTCGCGCCCGGCCCGTACGAGCAGCTGGCCGCCGTGTACCGGGACGGGGGCGAGGAAGAGCTGGCGCAGCTCGTGCAGGTGGAGAAGCAGCACCGGCGCTACTCCGAGCTGGGCGTCGCGGGCCGGGTCTGGGGGTTCCTCCAGCGCTGGACGGTCGGCTACGGCTACCGGCCGTGGCTCGCGATCGCCTGGCTGACCGCGTTCTGGCTGCTCGGCGCGCTGTGGTTCCTGGGCCACGAGATGCCGAAGCTGAACGACGACGAGTCGCCGTCGTGGAACGCGTGGCTGCTGTCGATGGACCTGCTGATCCCGATCGTGGACCTCGGCCAGGACGGCAAGTGGAAGTTCAGCGGTGCTTCGCAGTGGATCTCCAGCACGCTCATCGCGGTCGGCTGGATCCTGGCGTCCACGGCCGCCGCCGGCGCGGCCAGGGTCCTCAAGCGCGTCTGATCACTGCCAGTAACGCTCGAGAACACAGCGTGTTCGTCACACGATCCGGCGAACCAGGTGTGAATGGAGTGCGCCGCGCGCCCCGCGACTGGCAGTCTCTCGTCGTCGGCTTGATCACCTCGATCGCGTCGCCGGCGAATCCCAGTGCTTTCGGCGGAGGTTCCAGCGATGTCGTGCGTTGACCAGCGAGCGGGAACGGGGGCGAGCCGCGTTCGGCGGCTGCTCTCCCGGGCCCTGCTGGTCGTCGGCGGCACGCTGGCGGGCACCGCCGCGGCCTGGGCGCTGTCGACGGCACCGGCGTCCGCGCAGGTCCCGGTCGACCAGGTCGCCGAGGTCGCGCACGACGCGCTGTCGCCCGACGCGGCGCCGAGCCGGGTCGAGACCGCGCTGGCCCCGGTCCGCGCGAGCGAGGTCGGCCGAGCGGTGCAGGAGCTCGACACGGCGCTGCGCACCCCGCGCGTGCCCGAGCCGAGCCCGCCCCGCCTGCGGCAGGTCGCGGAGGACATCCGCGGTGCCGTCGGAGGCGTGCGCGACTGGCTCCGGCACCCCGCGTCCGTGCAGGCGCCCGCCGACGTGGTCGTCGGTGGCGTCGTGACGCGGGACGCCACCGAAACCACCCCGGCCGCCACCGCCGTGCCGGTTTCCGCCGGCACCCCGGTGGTGCACGGGGTGTTCGCCAAGCTCAGCCGAACCTGGCTGGACGCGCCCCGGCGGCCGGTCGTCGCGCCGCCGGGCGACAACGGGTCGTCCCTGCCGGGCGACCCGTCCGGGCTGCCGTCGATGCCGTTCGCGCCCCTCGGCGCGCCGGTCCACTGCTCCTGCGGTGGCGACGGCTCCGGTTCCTCGAGTGGCGGCAACGGCCCGTTCTCGGTCGTCTCCGCCGACCACATCGACGCCGCGGTGGCCCGGGCTCTGTTCCCCGCCACCGAGCGGAACGTCGTGATGCCGGGCAAGCAGCCCGGCATCACGCCCGACTGACCCAGCGCGCGGTCCGCGGCAGCTCATCGTCGAGCTGACCCGGTGATCGACCGTCGCGCCGCTCCGCGTGCGCTCCCCTCCCGGTCGATGCCGCGCTTCCCACCCCTCCAGATGACCCGGGTGGTCGTCGTCTCCGACGCGGTAGCCGCGTCCGACCACCCCTCACCTCCCGCAAGGGACATTGGAAGAAGGAGAACCCATGCAAACCTGGGCCAAGCGCGGTCTGAAGACCGCACTTGTCACGGGTGGTTTGCTGATGCTCGGTACGGGCATCGCTTCAGCCCAGGAGAACGTCAACCCCGACGCGAAGCCGAACCCGCTCGACGCGAAGGTGCGCGTTCCGGTCGACGTCGACCACAACACCCTGGGCACCCCGGTCGGCAGCCACGAGCTGCCGGCCGTGCACCAGGAGATCGGCACGCCGAGCGCGACCAGCCGGCCGGTGCGCGACCTCACGCTGCCGGACAACCCCCTGGTCCGCGCCACCCAGGAGCGGCTGACCGGCGTCGACACCGTCGGCCTGGCCCGCGGCAACACCGCCGACGCGGACGTGGTCGTGCCGGTGAGCGCCTGCGGCAACGCCGTCGCGGCCGGCGGCGACGCCTACACCGAGGGCGTCTGCGCCCAGTCCGCGTCCAGCACGGGCCGGATCAGGACCGACGGCTCGCGCGGCACCCTGGCCGGCAACGTGGCCCACGCCGCCGCCGCCGTCTCGCCGCAGGTCAACGGCAACGCCGTCGCGGCCGTGGCCAACGCCGAGTCCCGCGCCACGTCCTACCAGCGCGCCGTCGCGGGCGACGAGATCCGGACGTCGGGCGAGGACGGCTCGCTGTCGGGCAACATCGCCGCCGTCCAAGGCGCGCTGCCCGCCCAGGTGACCAACAACGCGGTCGCCGCCGGCGGCAACTCCCGCAGCGGGGCCGCGACGGCCAACGACGCCCAGGCCGCCGGGTCGCTGAGCACCACCGGCCGGCGCGGCACCGGCGGCGGCAACGTCCTCGGCGTGCCGGCCGCACCGGTCCTCGCGGTCACCGGCAACGGCGTCGGCGCCGTGGGCAACGCGGACACCTCCACCGAGAACCGCGCCTCGTCCGACGCCGGCACCACCCACCGCGACCGGCTCGGCACCACGATGTGGTCGGAGACCAGCGGCGACGACGGCACCCTCGCGGGCAACGTGGTCCAGCCGGCGTTCGCGGGCCCCGTCGCCGCGGGCGACAACGCCCTCGCGGGCAGCGGCAACGCGCAGGTCGCCAACGCCATGGCGCACGACGCCGAAGCGGGCGGCAACAGCTACACCTCGGGCCAGGACGCGGTGCTGTCCGGCACCTTCGCCGACGCGCCCGTCGCCCTGCCGGTCTCCGGCGCGGGCAACGCGCTGTCCGGCGTGGGCACCACCTCGGCCCGGCACTCGAACGAGGCCACCGCGGTCGCCGGCGGCGACACCTTCACCACCGGCGACCGGTCGGTGCTGGCGGCGAACTCGGCGAACCTGCCCCCCGCCGGGGCGGTCGACCTGTGCGGCAACGGCCTGGCGGGCGGCGGCATCGCCGACGCGGAGTGCCGCAACGACGTCGCCGCGGACTCCGGCGGCTACAACGGCACGACCGGCAACGACGCGGTCGGGTCGGGCAACATCGGCCAGGTGCCGCTCGGCGCGCCCGCCGAGGCGTTCGGCAACGGCGTCGGCGCGGCGGGCACGCCCACCGGCCGGGCCACCGAGAACAAGACCGTGCGCTCCGGTCGGTACGCGAACAGCATCGACGACAACGGCACCGTGTCCAGCAACGTCGTGTCCGCCCCGACCGCGCTGGGCGGCCAGGTGTTCGGCAACTCGGGCGGCGCGGTCGCCAACCCGACGTCGACCACCGACAGCGACACCGAGATCGACCTCGGCAACCCGCCGAAGGCCAACGGCAAGCACGGTTCGGTCTCCGGCAACATCGTGCACGTGCCCACCTCCAACCCGGCCCAGGTCTTCGGCGACTCGGTCGTCGCGGTCGGCAACGGCTCGTCCGACACCGACAGCAAGCTCGACTCCCGCTCCGGCGGCACCGCCATCACCACCGGCGACGAGGGCTCGCTGTCGGGCAACGTGCTGTCGCTGCCCGAGGCGTCCTCGCCGCAGGTGTTCGGCAGCGCGGTCGGCGCCGGCAGCAACGTGGAGTCGGAGAGCCGCAACCAGTTCGGCTCCTACTCCGGCGGCGACGTGCAGACCTCCGGCGACGACGGGTCGTTCTCCGGCAACGGCATCGGCGCGCAGCCGTCGGTCCCGCTGCAGGTGTTCGGCGACGCCGTCACCGCCGCGGGCAACGGCTCCTCGGTCACGGACAACCGGACCGGCCTGATCGCCGGCGGCGAGCACCTGACCTCCGCCGAGGACAGCGCGTGGTCGGGCAACCTGCTCACCGCCCCCGCCGGCGTCACGCCGTCGGTGCACGGTGACGCGGTGACCGTCGCGGGTCTCGCGGACGCCGCGACGGCGAGCCGGTCGACCAGCCAGTCCGGTGGCAAGACGGCCACCACGGGCCGCGGCCCGGTCAGCACGCACGACCTCGAGGTGCCGACCGAGGCGTTCGCCCGCGTGTTCGGCATCCCGGTGGACGTGCTCGGCACGGCCACCGCGAACGCGCAGGACCGCAACGACGTGCGCACCGGTGACGACAAGGGCGACGACACGCGGGTCACCGACGCGAGCCGGGGCATCCAGCTCCCGGCCGGTGTCGACAGCCTGCTGCGCGTCACCGAGCTGCCGAACCTGGGTCTGGTGAGCCGGTTGTCGCAGTACACCGTGCCGCTGGGCACGCCGGGTCTCGACGAGCTGCGCGGCCTGCCGATCCAGGGCCTGCGCCAGGCGCAGCTCCCGGGCAGCGCCCTGCTGGGCCGGACGGTGCCGAGGCCGGACGTGGACGCGATCAACGCGGCGAAGCCGAAGGCCGGCAACCCGGTCGGCGCGGTGTCGCAGGCGAAGCTGCCCACCGCCGAGGGCCCGGTCGGCGCGCTGTCGCAGGCCGAGCTGCCGTCGCCGGCCGCGCCGGTCGGCGCGCTGTCCCAGGCGAAGCTGCCGTCGGAAGGGCCGCTGGGCGCGCTGTCCCAGGCGGAGCTGCCGACCCAGCAGTTGCCGCGGCTGGCGAACCTGGAGCAGGTCCGGCAGGGCCTGCCGGCCATCGGTGAGGCCGCGCGTGCCGCGCTGCGCACGGTGCCCGTCGCGTCGACGCTGGTCCGCGCCGTGCGGTCGGACGACGAGGAGCGCTCGTTCGGCGGCACCCTGCCGGTGCTCGGCGACCTCGCCCCGACCCAGCCCCTCCCGGCCGTGGACGGCCTGCCGGTCGACGGCCTGGCCGAGGGCGGTCGCACCGTGTCGTCGCTGCCCGTCGCGGCGCCGGCCGGCCTGCCGTTCGTGCTGCCGGTGCCGGGGGTCGCGCAGCCGCGCACCCAGTCCCCGGTCGTGCCCCCGATGGCGCTCACCGGCATGAACGTCAGCCCGCTGCAGGGTGGCGTCGGCCCGACGCGGTTCACCGAGACCCAGGCTCCCGCCCTGGCCGCGATGGACGCGCGCACGGTGTTCAACTCGATCGAGGACACCACGGTGATCCCGCGCATCTGACGCACCCCCGACGACCGGGCCCCTGGCACCTCACGTGCCAGGGGCCCGGTCCGCGTCCGGGGGTCAGCGGCGCAGGCGTTCCTCGACGTGCGCGATCACCGAGTGCACGGCCGCCTCGCCGTCGCTGGTCACCCAGCACACCCGCACCCCGGTCCGCACCCGTTCACCGCCGAGCCGCACCGCGCGTCCCGCCAGCTCGCGCACCCGGGCCGCCACCTCCTCGCCGCTGCCGTTCGGGTGCTCCGCGACCACGGCGAACGAGTCGCCGCCGTAGCGCGCCACCGTGTAGTCGGCTCGTAGACCCTGCCGCAGCCGCTTCGCCAGCACGGTCAGCAGCTCGTCGCCGCGCTTGAAGCCGTGCGCCGCGTTCACCGCCGCCATGCGGTGCACGTCGGCCAGGACCAGGGTCGCCAACGTGCCCCGGGTGCGGGCCCGGATCAACGCCTGGTCCAGCCGGTCGAGCAGCAGCGCCCGCCCCGGCAACCCGGTCAGCGCGTCGAGCAGCCCGGCGCTGTGCGGCACGTCGGCCTGCACCGGCCGCAGCAGCACCAGCACCTGTCCGCGCACGACGATCGGGTAGTACTCGGCCCACACCTGGGCGTGCGGCAGCACCACCGGGATCGTCAGCGGTGACCCGGTGCGCAGCACCTGGGCGGCGAGCTCGGCGCGACTGGGCAGCGGCGCCCCGGAGTCGTCGCGGGCGCGGGCGTCACCGAGCAGCGAGGACGCCATCGCGTTCGCGGCGAGCACCACGCCGTGCTCGTCCTGGAGCAGCACCCCGACCGGCAGTTCCGAGACGAACTCGTCCCACACCGCACGGGAAGCCGTTGTCTGCACGGTACTCATAGGACTCGTGCCCTCCGCTGAGGCATGGCCTGTCCGTGAAGAGCCTCCCTGCGGGTAGCGGGCTTTTCAATAGCCCCGACGCCACCCGGTCCGGTGATCTTTGGCGGGCGGTGTAACGCCGAGCCGGGCCAGCATCGCGGCGAAGTCCTCCTCGGACACGATGGGCACCTCGTACGCCCGCGCCCGACGCGCCTTGCTCGACAGCGTGAACGGGTCCGCGGCCACGAGCACGCGGGTCGACCTGGTCACGTAACCCTGGCTGACCAGCCCGGCGGACGCGGCCCGGTCGAGCCACTCCTCGCGCGGCGCGCGCGTCCGACCGGTGAACACCACCCGGTCACCGGGGGTCAACGCCACCGGGTCCGACCGACGCGGCGCCGAGGTGGCCGCGCCGCGCCGCACCTCGGTCACGTCGTCGTCCAGCGCGAGCCGCGGCACGGGCTGGGCGTCGGGCACGCCGAACCCCAGGTAGTGGGCGAACAACCGGGCCGTGGCGCGGGCGTCGTGCAACGCGGAGTGCGCCGAGTCGAGCACCACCCCGGCTGCCTCGCAGCACGCGGCCAACGACCGCCCGACCCGGTTCGGCAGGTACCGGTCGGCCAGGCGCATCGTGCACAGGCCGGTCACCGGCAGGTCCACCCCGGCGCGGGCGAACTCGGCGGTCAGGAACCGGGCGTCGAAGGACAGGTTGTGCGCGACGACCACGCGTCCGGCGAGGCGTGCCGCCACCGCGCCCGCGGCCCGCGCGAACGTCGGCGCGTGCCACACGTCGGCCGCGCGGATCCGGTGCACGTGCTGCGGTCCGAGGTCGCGCCCGGGGTTGAGCAGGGTGCACCACTCGTCGGTCACCCGACCCGCGTCGTCCAACCCGACGACGGCCACCTCGACCACCCGGTCCGAACCGCGCGCGGCGAACCCGGTCGTCTCCACGTCGACCACGGCGTACCCCATGATCGACGGACCTTACCGATCATGGTCACCCGGTCAGCGCGCGGAGCACGAGATCGACCACGGCGTCGGCGAACTCCCCGGTCAACGGCGCCGTCCGCAGGAACCACCGCTGGTAGACGGGCCCCAACAACAACTCCGCCGCCGCCGACACGTCGACGTCGGCCCGCACCTCACCCAGCCGCTGGGCGGTGCGTAATCGCTCCTCCAGCGCCATCCGGCGCGGCATCAGCAGCAATGTCACCAGGTCCGTGCGCTCCTCGTGCACCAGCACCCGGCACACCTGGTCGAACCGCCGTTCGGCCAACTCCTCGGCCGCCGCGCGCAGTTCCCGCTTCAGGTCGACCACCGGCACGCCGCTGGGCAGCGCGTCAGCTCCGGCCGGCCCGTACTCCAGGAACGCGTCGAACAGCAGCGGCCCCTTCGACGGCCACCACCGGTAGATCGTCTGCTTGCCGACCCCCGCCCGCGCCGCCACCGCCTCGATGGTCAACCGGGAGTGGCCGAGCGCCTCGAGCAACTCCAACGCGGCCACGAGGATCGCCCGCCTCGAACGGTCGCTGCGCCGCGCCGCGTCGGGTGGCATCTTTCGATCGTATGCGCAGTTCTGCGGTGCGGGAATGACCCACAACCGACGTGACCGGTTGCCCGGCGCGGTCACCGCGGAGCAGCAGCGCCATCGCCCGCTCGGCGCGCCGTGCCAGCAGGTAGGAGTAAGGCGATCGACCATAAGCGCGGCGGAACGCGAGGCTGAGCACCCGGCCGGGCAGCTCCACCATGCGGCCGAGCGCCTCGACGTCCAGCGGCAGCGCGTGGTCGCGGTCGATCCGGTCGCGCACGCGGCACAACCGCGCCAGGTCTTCCCGGCGCTTCGCCGCGGTGCGGGCACGTGCCCACGCGGGGTGGCACATGGTGGTGGCTCCTCGGGTCAGCGGAGTTCCTGGATGCGGACCAGGTTGCCCGCCGGGTCGCGGAACGCGCAGTCGCGGACCCCGTACGGCTGCACGGTCGGCTCCTGGACCACCTCGGCGTCACCTCCCAGCACCTTCGCGAACGCCCCGTCGAGGTCGGGCGTCGCGAGCAGGATCCAGCCGTAGGTGCCCTTGGCCATCATCTCGGTGATGGTGCGCCGCTCGTCCTCGGTGATGTTCGGATCGGCGGCGGGCGGCGCCAGCAGGATGGACGTGCCCGGCTGCCCGACCGGACCGACCGTGATCCACCGCATCGAGCCCTGCCCGACGTCACTGCGGACCTCGAAGCCGAGGACGTCGCGGTAGAACGCCACCGAGGCGTCCGGGTCGTCGTGCGGCAGGACGGTCGTGTGAATCGTCAGGTCCATGGCGGTGAGCCTAGATCGGCACGCTGACCTGCGCTTCTCGATTCCTGACCGCCCCGCGCGGCGGGCGGTGTCAGCCCTGGGCGAGGTCGGCGAAGCGGCTGTAGTGGAGCTGGTGGGCCACGGTGATGGTGGCGGTCGGGCCGGCGCGGTGCTTGGCGATGATCAGGTCCGCCTCGCCGGCGCGCGGGTCGTCGCGCTCCCAGGCGTCCGGGCGGTTGATCAGGATCACCATGTCCGCGTCCTGCTCCAGCGAGCCGGACTCGCGCAGGTCGGACAGCTGCGGGCGCTTGTCGGTGCGCTGTTCCGGACCTCGGTTGAGCTGGCTGATCGCGATCACCGGGACCTCGAGCTCCTTGGCGATCAGCTTCAGGTTCCGGGAGAACTCCGAGACCTCCTGCTGGCGGGACTCGCTGCGCTTGCCCGACGACATCAGCTGGAGGTAGTCGACCACCACCAACCGCAGGTCGTGGCGCTGCTTCAACCGCCGCGCCTTGGCCCGGATCTCCATCATGGTCAGGTTCGGCGAGTCGTCCACGAACAGCGGCGCCTCGGAGATCTCGCTCATCCGCCGCGCCAACCGGGTCCAGTCGTCGTCGCTCATCCGCCCACCGCGCATGTCGCCGAGCCGGATGCGCGCCTCGGCTGACAGCATGCGCATGACGATCTCCGTGCGCGACATCTCCAGCGAGAAGATCGCGCTGGTCAACCCGTGCTTCACCGAGCAGGACCGGGCGAAATCCAGTCCCAGCGTCGAGTTGTGGGTCGGGATCATGGAGCGTCCCGCGAGGTAGAGGTGGTCCTCGTTGTCCACCTCGACGCACCGCACCGGAACACTCGGGACCGGGCGCACGTCGACGATGAACCGCGACCCCGTGCGGACGGAGCTCCGGCTGCGGCGCCGTTCCTTCAACACCAGCCGCTTGCTCTCGATGCCGAACACGTCGTCGTCCGTGCCGAAGGTCAGGGTGTAGGCGGTGGACGTCTGCTCGTTGCGCCCGCGCACCGACTTGCTGCCGGTCGAACACCGGTAGCCGAGGCTGACCACGAGTTCACGGACGTCCTCGGCCAGGCGGCGGTTCGTCACGCAGAACTGCACCGACCCGCCTGCCGTCACCGTGCCGTCGGTGTCGAGCAACCCCGCGAGCAGCGCACGCCGCTGCGTGACGGATGCCCGGAGGTAGGACGCGGGGATGTGCTTGTCACCCAGCACGCCGAGGCTGCGCAGGAGTGCCTGAACGGTGCCGTGGTCGTGGTGGCAGGCCTGGCAGCGTCGCAGGCCGGAGGAACGAGCACCGCAGTCCGGGCAGGTCGACGCCGGCACGGGGGCCGACGTGAAGCGCGACGTGCCACCGCAGCTGCGGCCACACGTCTCGACCTGCGCGGTCGCCGGAGTGAAGAGGGTGCCGCAGACGACGCACGCGCGGGTCTCGGGCGCATCCGCCGCGGGTAGCCGGATGCTGTGCACCAAGCCGCTCTCGGGCACGACGTCGTAGCCCTCGGCTTCGATGTTCCAGGCGATCTCGGGGTCCGCCGTCGTGATCCTGGCGGAGGCGGAGTGCCCGTCGCCCAGCCACGCGCCGAGCGTGTACGGACCGACCGGCAGCGGTGCTTCGGGCAGGTCCAGTGCTCGGGCGTTCGGCACCGAGTGGTTCAGCCGTCGCTCCGCCGTCTCGCAGCGCAGGGTGGCGGCGATCTCCCGGGTGGTGCGGATGCCGCCACGGGCGCGCTCGGACCCGACCTCCGACGCCGAGCGGCGTGCTGCCCGCGTCTCGGTGAGCCACTGGTGCTCGGCGTCGGCCACGAGCACGGAGCCATCCGAGAACTCCACCTCGTAGCACGGTCGGCCGAGCATCACGTCGGTCGCCGCCACCACCCTGGTGGGCCGGCCGTCCGCGCCGATGAGCCGGTCGCCCACGGTGACCTCGCCCATGGTCGTCCACCCGGTGGGCGTGGCGAGCGGGGTGTCCAGCGCGAGCGCCTTGCCCACGCCGGGGCGGGCCGCGACGATGATCATCTGGCCGGGGTGCAGGCCGTTGGTCAGCTCGTCCAGGTCGGCGAAGCCGGTGGGGATGCCCAGTGACGAGCCGCCGCGCGAGGCGATGGCGTCGATCTCGTCCATCGTCGGCTGGAGCAGCTCCTCCAGCACCACGTAGTCCTCGGTGGTGCGGCGCTCGGTGACCTCGTAGATCGCGGCCTGCGCGCGGTCGACGACCTCGTCCACGTCGGCGCCCTCGGCCCCGTTGTAGCCGAGCTGGACGATCCGCGTGCCCGCCTCGACCAGCCGCCGCAGCACCGCCTTCTCCGCCACGATCTCGGCGTAGTACGAGGCGTTGGCGGCCGTCGGCACGGTCGCGATCAGGGTGTGCAGGTACGGCGCGCCACCCACGCGCAGCAGCTCGCCCCGGCGTTCGAGCTCGGCGGACACCGTGATCGGGTCGGCCGGCTCGCCCCGCCCGTACAGGTCGAGGATGCAGTCGTACACGGCCTGGTGCGCGGGTCGGTAGAAGTCGTTGGGCGCCAGGACCTCGACCACGTCGGCGATCGCGTCCTTGCTCAGCAGCATCCCGCCCAGCACCGACTGCTCGGCGGCGAGGTCCTGCGGCGGCTGCCGTTCGAAGCCGGGCTCGGCCATGCCCCGGTCGTCCACCAGCGCCACCGTGAGCTCACCCCAATCTGCTGCCGTGCGGTTTGTTGTACCTCGTGGGTCCGACAATGTCCGCCACGCCACGCCCCGTGGTCCAGCGACGCTAGAGCCACCTGGATGGCGTAGGCAAACCCACCTGTGGACAACGCGGTGGACAGCTTGGGGATGGGCGGGTCGAGCTGACCACAGGGCTGGGGAAAGCTGTGGACAACCTGGGTACAACTCGGGCCCAGACGAAAGTCAGCGCAGGTCAAGGCCTGTGGATAAGTTTGTGGAAAAGTCGTTCGTCACACCTTCGGCGTGTCGTGTGTAACCGGGTCCACGGCGTGTCGCGCACGACGTGTCACAGGAGTTGTCCACAGCCGGACGCGCGAAAGCGCCGCCCGACCAGAACACCTGGTCGAACGGCGCTTCCGGACAGCGTCAGAGCGCGTTCGCGACCTCGACCGAGAGCGCCACGGTGACCTCCGGGTGGAGCCGGACGTTCACCGAGTGCTTGCCGAGGGTCTTGATGTGACCCGCGATCTCGACGGCCCGCTTGTCCAGCGTGGGGCCGCCGGCCGCACGCACGGCCGACACGACGTCGGACGAGGTGACGGAGCCGAACAGCTTCTTCGAGCCCGCCGCGGCCTTGGCCTTCAGCGTCACGGAGCCCAGGCCCTCGAGCGAGGCCTTGATCTCCTTGGCGTGGTCCAGGTCGCGGACCCGGCGGGTCTCCTGCGCCCGGCGGATGACCTCGACCTGCTTGGCCGCGCCCTTGGTGGCGAGGATCGCCAGGCCGCGGGGCAGCAGGTAGTTGCGGCCATAGCCGTCCTTGACCTCGACGATGTCGCCGGGGCCGCCGAGGCCGGTCACGTCAGCGGTGAGGATGAGCTTCACGATGCCGTCCCCCTTCTCAGCGAGCGGTCGAGGTGTAGGGCAGCAGCGCCATCTCGCGGGCGTTCTTGACGGCGACCGCGACGTCGCGCTGGTGCTGGGAGCAGTTGCCGGTGACCCGGCGGGCGCGGATCTTGCCCCGGTCCGAGATGTACTTCCGGAGCAGGGTGGTGTCCTTGTAGTCGATCAGGTTGGCGTTCTTGTCCTTGCAGAACGCGCAGACCTTCTTCTTGGGCTTGCGCACAGGCGGCTTGGCCATGTGTGGACTCCTGGTATTACGCAGTGAAGTGTGGAGTGGACCGGTGCCGGTCTAGAAGGGGGGCTCGTCGGCGAAGCCACCGGAGCCGGCCGGGGGCGCGGAGCCCCACGGGTCGTCGGCCGGGGCGCCACCGCCGCCGCCACGGGACTGACCGCCGCCGCCGAAGCCGCCGCCGCCGTCCCCGCGGCTCACCTTGTTGACCTTCGCGGTCGCGTAGCGCAGCGAGGGGCCGATCTCGTCGACCTCAAGCTCGATGACGGTGCGCTTCTCGCCTTCCTTCGTCTCGAAGGAACGCTGGCGCAGCCGCCCGGTCACGAGCACGCGCGAACCGCGGGTGAGGGACTCGGCCACGTTCTCCGCGACCTGCCGCCACACGTTGCACCGCAGGAACAGCGCTTCGCCGTCCTTCCACTCGCCGCTCGCCCGGTCGAACGTGCGGGGGGTGGAGGCCACGGTGAAGCTCGCCACCGCGGCGCCGGACTGGGTGAAGCGGAGTTCGGGATCAGCGGTCAGGTTCCCGACCACCGTGATCGTCGTCTCGCCTGCCATGTCGAGGGCGCTCCTAGGCCTTGGCCGCGGCCTTGGCGGCGATCCGCGCCGCGGTCTTCGCGGCCTTGGCGGGCTCGCGCCGGATGACCTTCGTCCGGAGCACCGTCTCCTGCAGGCCGAGCTGGCGGTCCAGCTCCTTCACCGCGTCGGGGGTCGAGATCAGGTCGAGGACGGCGTAGATGCCCTCGGCGTTCTTGTTGATCTCGAAGCTCAGCCGGCGCTTGCCCCACACCTCGACCTTCTCCACGTTGCCACCCGTGGTGCGGATGACGTTGAGGAACGTGTCAAGGGACGGCGCGATCGTGCGCTCGTCGAGACTGGGGTCGAGGATGATCATCACTTCGTAATGACGCATGAAGACCACTCACCTCCTGTGGACTCGGCGGCCACGGACGTTCCGTGGCAGGAGGGTCGTCGCGTCAGCAACCCGAGAAGGGTAACAGGTGGTGAACGGTGCCTTTGACCAGGTCTCCGGCGCCGGGTGTCAGGCGACGGCCCGGCGCAGCACCCAGGTGCGCACCAGCGCGCCGGTCACGCACGACAGCAGCAGCACGGCCAGCAGCACGGGAGCCGCCACGCCGCCGCCCATCCGACCGGAGCCGGGCAGGGCCTGCGCGCGGCCCGCGGTCTGCACGCTGTCGGAGTCGTCCGCGCCGGGCACGCCGTAGCCGGGCCGGTAGCCGCTGACGCCGCCGCCGTAGCGCACGCCGGGTGACGGCGCGAACTCCCCGGCCACGGCGAACGGCAGCGAGCCGTAGCTGAACAGCGGCACGCGGCCGAAGTTGCCGCCCCACGGGTTCGCGCCGTACAGCGGCACGTCGGGCGCGTCGACGCCGCCGACCGGGCTGGTGGCCGGGTTCGAGCCGGTCGGGCTGGTCCCGGGCTGCGACGTGCCGGGGGTGCCGCCGGGTTGGCCGGTCTGCGGAGGCTGGTTCGGCGACGGCCTGGTCCCGGGCAGGGTGGGCAGCCCCGGGAGTTGGCCGGTGGCCTGCCCGGAGGCGTCCGCGAGCGCCCGCGACCCGTCCTGGACGGGCGCGGCGGCGGTGTTGACCGCCTGCACGGTGACGCCGCACAGCTTCGTCAGCTCCGTGCGCACGCCGTTGGACAGGGTGACGATGATCGGCCCGAGCAGGGGCAGCTTGACCAGCTCGGCGTTGACCTTGTTCGCGATGTCGCCGCCGGTGATGACGCCGGTGCCGGTTCCGATCGCGCCGATCGGGATGGGCGGCAGGGCCGTGAACGCCTGGCGGAACGGCTCCGCCAGCGGCGGCCCGAGCAGCGGGACCGCCCGGATGAGCTGGACGACCGGGTCGAGCACCGCGGCCGGGCTCAGCGCCACCGGTGTGCCCGGCGCGCCCTGCACGGTGGTCGCGCAGCTCCCCACGACGACGGGTTCGGCGGCGACGGCCGAACCGGAGCCCGCCGCGGCACCGGCCGTGCCGACCGCGAGCACGACGGCCGCCGCGCCCACCAGTCGAGTGAGCCGGATCCGCATGTCTGGCCTCCTGGCGTACCGCACGCGCTTCCCGTTTCCTACTTACAAGTAACGAGCGTAGGTGCTGATAGTGACGCGGACCATCCCCCGCGATGACAAATTTCCTATCGGCGGCGGTCGGCGGGGCGTTGCAGCGCCCGACTACCCTCCACACCCATGCGCATCGGGGCCCACGTCCGCGACGACGACCCGCTCGGCGCCGCCGCCGAGCGCGACGCCGACGTCGTGCAGTTCTTCCTGGCCGACCCGCAGGGCTGGAAGGCGCCGAAGCCGCACCCCCAGACCGACGGGTTGCTGGCCTCCGACCTGGACGTCTTCGTTCACGCGCCGTACCTGGCCAACGTCGCGTCGCTCAACAACCGCATCCGCATCCCGTCGCGCAAGATCGTGCTGCAGCACGCCGAGGCGGCGGCCAAGGTGGGCGCCAAGGGCCTGATCGTGCACGGCGGGCACGTCACCAAGGGCGAGGACCCGAACGAGGGCATCGCGAACTGGCGCAAGATGTTCGAGCGGCAGGCCGAGAGCGGTGGTTTCGCCGTCCCGATCCTGATCGAGAACACCGCGGGTGGCGAGAACGCCATGGCGCGCACGTTCGACATGCTCGGCAGGCTGTGGGACGCGGTCGGCGAGTTCGACGCCGGGTTCTGCCTGGACACCTGCCACGCGTTCGCCTCCGGCGAGGACCTGGTCGGCATCGTCGACCGGGTCAAGGCCATCACCGGGCGCATCGACCTGGTCCACCTCAACAGCTCCCGCGACGGGTTCGGCTCCTCGCGCGACCGGCACGCCAACATCGCGTCCGGCACCATCGACCCCGAGCAGCTGGTCGCGGTGGCCGCCGCGGCGGGCTCGCCGGTGCTGGTCGAGACGCCGGACGAGGGGCAAGCCGAGGACATCGCCTTCCTCCGCGAGCACCTGGGCCGCTGAGGGTGACGCGGGAGGTGGTGGCCGTGCGGCAGCGCGCGGGCGCCCGGTCGCGGTCGCGCCGGTTCGGCGCGGGCGCGCTCGCCGCGATCGTGCTGCTGAGCGGGTTGACGATGCTCCTCGGCTTCCTCAACAAGGACCGCTGCACCGGCCCGGAGTTCGACCAGTGGGGCCGCAGCGCGCCGGACTACGAGAAGCGCAACAAGGCCGACGTCTGCTACTCCGACATCCAGCACCTGTGGATCGGCCGCGACGTCGACCGGCACGTGTTCCCGTACGTCGACGGCGGCATCACCGAGAACGGGGTGCTGGTCGGCGGCGTGGTCGAGTACCCGGTGCTGACCGGGCTGCTGATCTGGGCGGGCGCGATCCCGGCGCGGACCGACGCGGCGTTCCTGCTGTACTCGGCGCTGCTGATGGCGCCGTTCGGGCTGGCCGCCGGGTGGCTGCTGGGCAGGTTGAGCCGGTGGCGGGCGCTGATCTGGGCGCTGGGACCGCCGGTGGTGCTGTACGCGTTCCACAACTGGGACCTGCCGGTCGTGTTCTGCGCGGTCGCCGCGGTGTACGTGGTGCACCGCGGTCGGGGCGGGCGCGAGCGGTCGTTGGTCGAGCGCGGCGTGGTCGCGTCCGTGCTGCTGGGCATCGGGTGCGCGTTCAAGCTCTACCCGATGATCTTCGTGCTGCCGCTGTGCCTGTACGTGCTGACCGGCGGTCCGGGTGGGCGGTGGCGGCCGCGCGCCGACCGGTACGACGTCGCGGGCGCGGTGAAGGTCGCGGTGGCGTCCGTGGTCACCGTGGTGGTGGTCAACCTGCCGTTCGCGGTGGCCGGGCCGGAGGGCTGGGCGGCGTCGTTCACGTTCCAGGGGCTGCGCCGGGTCGACATCACCACGAACTCGATCTGGTTCTGGTCGATGCGGCCGTTCATGGCCGACGAGACCATGCAGGCCGTGGTGGGCGTGCTGTCGCCGATGGGCATCCTGGCGTCGTTCGGGCTGGCGGCCTGGCTCGGGTGGCGGCGGTACCTGCGGGAGGGCACCTACCCGTGGGTGCCGGTGTCGGCCGCGATGCTCTGCGGGTTCCTGCTGCTGCACAAGGTGCACTCGCCGCAGTACACGCTGTGGCTGGTGCCGATGTTCGTGCTGCTGCGGGTGGACTGGGGCTGGGTGGCGGCGTACTTCGCCGCCGACCTCGCCATGGGTGTCGGCATCTTCCGCTGGTACTACGCCATCGAGTTCGGCGAGCCGTCCGGGATCTACGACGGTTTCTCGGCGCAGGCGGTGGTGATCGGGGTGTGGGGCCGGGCGGCGCTGTTGGCGGCGTTGTTCCTGGTGTTCCTGAAGTCGGAGGTCTCGTTCGGTGGGCGCGAGTCCTCGACCGCGGTGGCGCGGGTTCGGGAGGATGGCCCCACCTAGGGGGTGACGCCGGTGACCGACGACATGTCCACCGCCGGGATCGTGGCCGCGGCGCTCGACCGGTGGGACGAGGTGCGGGAGGCCGCTCCGCGGGCCGGTGACGAGCGGTTCCGCACGTGGTTCTTCGAGGAGGTGCCGGTGCTGGCGGGCCTGGGGGACGACACCGACACGCACGCGTTCCTGTCGTTCGAGGTGGCGACCGAGCTGTTCGACCGCGGTCGCGCCGGTGACGCGTTCCTGGTGCTGCGCTGGTTGGGGCGGCACTTCACGGGTGCCGGCGTCCGGGCGGACACGCGCGTCCGGGCGATCATGGCGCTGACGGACACGTGCGTCGGGCGTGCGGTCGACCAGGAGGCGGAGGTCGCCGCGATCGGCGTGCTGCGCGAGGTGGTGGACGCCGCCCGCGCGCCGGAGGACGTGCGGGTCGAACGGGCGGTGTGCCGGGCGTTGTCCAGCGTGGCGCACCTGACCGGCGGGGGCGTGACGTTCGACCGCGCCAAGACCCGTGAACTGGCCGCGCTGTGGCGCGAGCTGGCCGAGCGGTGCCGCGGCAGCGCCGACCCGGAGCTGCGCGACTGGCGGGCGCACGCGGTGGGCAACGAGGCACTGCTGTGGCTCCAGGCCGACCGCGAGGACCACGCGCGCCGCCTGTTCGCCGTGATCACCGCCGAGTTCGGCGCGGACCGGCCGGGCGTGTCGCCGGACGTCGACGTGTGGGTGGTCCGCGCGCGGCTCGCTCCCACCGTGCTGGACCGGTTCTCCGTGGGCGAGGCCGAGTTGAAGCTCGACTACCTCGAACGCCAGCGGCACTGGGACCGGCGCAGGCGGTTCACCGGGCTCGGCTTCGCGCGGTGGCTGCTCGGCGGTGCGCCCCGCAACCACCTGCGCGAGCTCGTCCGCCGCGCCCGGGACCGGCACCGCAAGTCCGCGGGCCAGGTCCGGGCGTGGCTGTGCGCCGGGGAGCCGTTCGTCCTGCTGCTGCGCAACTTCGACCTCACCGAGCGGTCGGGGATCGCCCGGGACGGGTGGTGGCAGGACCCGGAGGACCCGGCCGACCACGTCCAGGTGATCAACCTCAGCCGCGGCGGGCGGGTGCTGGGCGAGCTGGCCGCCGCCGTGCCGCTGGTCGTGGTCGCCTCGACGACCGCGGGCGAGTTGGAGCTGGGTCCGGACTTCGGCCAGTTCACCGCCCCCGTGCGGCTGTACCTGCCGGACGAGACGTGGTTCGACACCGTGTCCACGCTGATCGCGGTCGCCGACCAGGTGATCGTCTGGGCCGCCGAGCTGAGCCCCGGGCTCGCGCGCGAGCTCGACGCCCTGACCGCCGAGGGCCGCACCGACGACACGCTGGTGGTGCTCGACGCCTCGCTGTCGGACCCCGTGCCCGGCGCGGTGCTGCCCCGGACCGGCGGTGAGCCGCTGACCCGGGAGCACCCGGCGCTCGCCGCGTTCCCGCACGTGGTGGCCGCGGACGAGCTGGACGTGCCGGGCAGTCCGCCGCTGGCCCGCGTGCTCGACGGGCTGGACGCCGCCCGCCGGGTGCCGGTCGAGCAGCGCCTCGCCCGGCTCACCGCCCGCTAAGCGGGCTGCTCGACCTCGGCGGGCCTGCGCGACCGGCCGAACCGCAGCACGAACCGGTCCGGCGCGCCGTCGATGAAGCCACCGCACGGGTCGTCGTCACCGGCCTGGCGCACCTTGTCCAGGCCGGGCCGGTAGATCTCGCGGAGGATCAGCCCGCACAGCACCAGCACCGCGACGTCCCGCGCCACCACCGCGCCCAGGAACCAGTCGATCGGCAGGCCCTTGTTGTCCACGCCCAGGTAGAAGAACATCCGCGGCACCCACACCAGCGCATCGACCACCATCCACCCCAGCAGCAGCTTCCACCGCGGCAGGGCCAGCACCGCCAGCGGCACGAGCCACAGCGAGTACTGCGGGCTCCACACCTTGTTCGTCAGCAGGAACGCGGCCACCACGAGGAACGCCAGCTGCGCGAACCGGGGCCGGCGCGGCGCGGACAGCGCCACGAACCCGACCGCCGCGCAGCACACCAGGAACAGCACCGCGCTGACCGTGTTCAACACCTCGGGCGCCTGCCCGTGCGCCAGACCGGGGTCGAAGCCCGGCCACCCGGTCCACTGCGCGATCACGTTGTAGATCGAGTCCGGGTCGACGCCCCGCTCGGTGTTCAGCCGGAAGAACTCCCGCCAACCGTTCGGGTAGAGCCACGCGATCGGCGCGTTCACCACCGCCCACGTCGCCAGCGTGGCCCCGAGCGTGGTCCACCCGGCCCGCAGCTTGCCCGCCCGCCAGCACAGCAGCAGCAACGGTCCGAGCAGGAACAGGGGGTACAGCTTCGCCGCGCCGCCGAGCCCCAGCAGCACGCCCGCCAGCACGGGCTTCTTGCGCGCCCACGCCAGCATGCCCGCGGTCGCGAACGCCGTCGCGAGCGTGTCGAAGTTGGTGAACGCGTGCACGACCACCAGCGGCGACACCGCCACCAGCACCGCGTCGTACGGCCGTCGCCTCGCGAGCTGCGCCACCGCGTAGGCGGTCACCAGCCACGCCAGCGCCAGCCACAGCGCGGTGATGTTGAAGTACACGATCACGGTCATCGGGTTCGGCAGCCACCCGGACGCGGCGATCGCCGTCCAGCCCTGCGCCATGCGCGCGTTGAGCAGCTGGAACATGCCCGTCAGCACGGGGTACTCCATGTACCGGACGTGCGCGGTGGGCTTGCCCTCGTCGTCCACCCACGACGTCTTGTAGGGGAACGTGTCCGGCTTGTCCAACCGCTCCGCCGTGTAGAGCGGCACGGTGTCGGAGTAGCACATCGCGGTGAACTGCTTGCTGCCCCGCCAGTCCAGCTGCACCACGCCGTTGTCGTCCACGTACTGCTGCACGCACGGCGACTTCTGGAACCACGCCAGCGCCAGCGTCACCACCGCGAACAGCAGCACGACCCGCAGCGGCGTCCAGAACCACTGGCGGCCCACCGCCGCGTGCACGCCGACCGGCCCGCCCAGCGGCCTGCTCGCCGCCCGCGCCATCGGCTCGGTCCACGTGGGGTTGATCCGCTCTTCGGGGCCGAGCGAGTCGGTGTCGTCGGCGTTCGCCTGCGAGGGCTGCGAGGGGCTGGCCACGGGGACGGATGCTACGGGCACGGGTCAACGGAAGATGTGAGGTCGCCGCGAAGCCGCGCCCGACGAGCCGCGCCCGACGAGCCGCGCCCGGCACGCGAAGAGGGGCCCGGCACCCGGCCGGACCCCTCTCCCTCCGTGCGCGCCCCGGGCGCTAACCCGTGGGCGCGGCCCCGTTGCCGATTCCCGGATCGGGCTGGTCGTTGGTCGTCGTGGTCGGCTCGGTCGGGCAGACCAGGCCCTGGCACGGCCGGCCGGTGCGGGTCGTCGTCGGAGTGGACTGCCGGGTCGTCGTCGGGTCCGTCGTCGTCGGCCGGTTGTCCTCGTCCTTCTTGTCCGTCGTCGTGGTGGTGGTCGTCGTCGTGGTGGTCGGCTTCGGGTCGTCGAAGGTGTTCAGCTTCGCGGGCTTCGGGAAGGGCTCGGCGGGCGTGCCCTCGAGCGCCTTGTCCATGAACCTCTTCCAGATCTGACCCGGCAGGCCGCTGCCGAAGACCGGCTTGCCCTCGGCGTTCTTCAGCGCCACGTTGCCCTCGTCGCGGCCGACCCAGACCGCCGCGGACAGCGAGGGGGTGTAGCCGACCATCCACGCCTTGGAGTTCTGCGTGGCGTCGTCGGGGAGCTCGTGCGTACCGGTCTTGCCCGCGCACTCGCGCCCCGCGCACGGGATGCTCGAGGACTTCGGGATGGGCCGGAGCGCCTCGGTGACGTTGTCGGCGATGTCCTGGTTCTTCTTCGGGTCCGGGTCGAACGCCTGCCGGGACACGTCGACGTGCTGGTAGACGGCCTTGCCCTCGGCGTTGGTGATCTTCGAGATGAAGAACGGCTCGTGGTAGGTGCCGCGCGCGGCGAACGTGGCGTAGGCGGAGGCCATGTCGAACGGCCGCACCTGCGCCTCACCGCCGCCCAGCGCGATACCGACGTTCGGCGGGCCGCCGTTCTCGCCGACCAGCAGGTCCTTCTTCACGCCCTGCACCTCGACCGACGGCGGGATGCCCGCGGCACGCGCGGCGTCGGCGACCGGCTGGGTGCCGATGTCGATCACCATCTCGTAGAACACGGTGTTCAGCGACAGCTCCATGGCCTTGCGGATGGAGCACTTCTCGCCGCACTTGTTGGTCGGGTCCGACGCGTTGCGGATCGTGATGCTGGTGCCGCCGAGGTCGAACTTCTTCGGCGACCGGCCGTCGTAGGTCGAGCCGAGGCCCTTACCCGCCTTCAGCGCGGCGACCAGGTCGAACGGCTTGAACGACGACCCCGCTTCCTGCAGCGTGTTGGTCGCGTAGTCCAGACCCGTGCCGTCCGCGCCCGCGTAGTACGCCCGCACCGCGCCCGTCTGCGGGTCGATCGCGGTGAGCGACGACCGCAGCTCCTTGGGCTGCGGACCCATGACGTCCGCCACCGCCTGCTCGGCTGCCGCCTGCTTCGGCGGCTCGATGGTGGTGTGGACGGTGACGCCGACCTTCTGCGCCTTCTCCACGTCCCACTCGACCTTGGCCATCTCCTGGATGACCTGCTCGCGGATGTGCAGGCGCGGCCCGCTCAGGCCGGACTGGTCGGTCAGCTCCACCGGCACCGGCATCGGCTCGGTCGTCCGGTATGTCTGGTCGATCCAGCCGTGCTTGAGCATCTGGTCCATCACGTAGTTCCAGCGCTCATCCCGGTACGCCTGCTGCTCCGACCGGCCCGGGTTCTGGATCAGCCCCGCCAGCAGGGCGGCCTGCGAGTGGGTGAGGTCCTTGAGCTGCACGTCGCCGAAGTACGCCTTCACCGCGGTCTTGATGCCGTAACCGCCACGACCGAAGTAGATCGTGTTCATGTACGCGGTCAGGATGTCCCGCTTGTCCTGCTGCTGGGACATCTTGTACGCGGTGACGGCCTCGGTGAACTTCCGGGTCAGCGTCATGTCGTCCTGGTCGGTGGCTTCCTTGACGTACTGCTGCGTCAGGCCGGAGCCACCGCTCTGCTCGCCCTTGAGCTGGTACCAGCCCGCGCGGGCGATGGCGGTCAGGTCGAAGCCGACGTTCGTCTCGAACGTCGGGTCCTCCGCCGCGAAGACGGCCTGCTTGAGCGTCTCCGGGAGTTCCTCGTACTTGACCATGCTGCGGTTCGCGTCGCCGGGGGCGATCTTGGTCATCTCCGTGCCGTCGGCGTAGAGGACGGTGATCGCCTTGCCCTGCGAGGCCGCGACGGCCTCCGGGTTCGGCACCTCGACGACCTGGTAGGCGACGGCGAACGCGACGACCGGGGCCAGCAGCATCAGGCCGAGGGTCACGTAGCTGGTGCGGCGCACGCGGCGCCAGACCTTCTTGCGACGCACGACGCGGGCCTCCTCAGCGGTCAGCTCCACGTCGTAGTCGTCGTCGTAGAACGGCTCCAGCTCGACCTCGTCCTCGCGGTGCGTGAGGAGCTCGGGCTCGCGGGGCGTGCTCTGGTAGACGGGCGGCAGCAGGTCCGTCGGCTCCTCGCCGGGACGCCGCTGGGGCCCGCCGGGGCCCGCCGGCCTGCGCGGGCCGCCGGGGCCGGCGACCGGGGGACGCCCGCCGGGCGGCACGGGACCGCCGGGGGCACCGGGTCGGCGCAGGCCGCCGGGAGGCGTGCTCGGCCGGCCGGGCACGCCGCCCGCGGCGGCCTGGCCGTCGGGCCGCGGGCCGTCGGGACGCGCGCCGGGTGGTGGTGGCGGGCCGCCGGGCCTGCCGCCCGGGACGGGACCGCCGGGACCGGCAGGCCTGCGCGGCGGGGGACCGCCGCGGGGGATGCCGCCGGGCGGGGTGCCACCCGCCTGCGGGAAGCCACCGGGTGGCGTGCGCGGCCGGGCGAAGCCGCCCGGCGGCGTGCCGTGCCCGGGGCCATCGGCCGGCGAGCGCGCGAAACCACCTGGTGGGGTGTTCGGACGCGCCGGCTGATCCCCGGCGCCGCGGCGCGGTGGGTGACCGCCGCCGTCCGGGTCCTCCCCGGTCGGCCACTGCGGCTCCGCGCCACGATGCCTGTCGTCATGCTGGTCGTTCACGAAAAGGCCTCCCAGACCGGCGTGCCGGTGCACGCGGTTCGGTGGTCGTACGCCGCTGCTCCTCGCCGGAGCGGCGCCCGTGGTCGGAGCAGGTTCACTCCGCCGCGGTCCTCCTGCGCGGCTTGCGAGAGTTCAGGCCGCGCGTTCCCAGGACGTATGACTGCACCAGGTGGTTCCAACTACATGTGCGGCAAACTTCGACCACGTACACGGTGAACTCCTCGAAGAGGGTCGCCATGCGGGCCAGCTCGTCGGCGGTGCGGGCCGATCCGGCCGCGTGCTTGAGCTCGTCGCCGTAGACCCAGGACACGAGGGTGAGCGGTTCCTTCCGGCAGACCGGGCAGGTCACCTCGCTCGGTCGGCCGTGGAACTTCGCAGCTCGCAGCAGGTACGGGCTGGCGTCGCAGACCTCCATCGTGCCCACTCGACCCGCGTAGACCTCCGCCAGCAGCGCACGGCGCTGCAGGGCGTAGTCCACGACCTGGCGTTGGGTCGACACGACGACCAGAGTACGTGCCGCCCCGACCCCGCCGATGGGCCGTTCAGGGCAGTGCCCCGAACGCAGGGGTGGCTGTGTGCCACGCGACACGTCGTCGGCGTGCGTGGATGTATCGCACCGATATACTGACCGCACCCATCGGCGCTCACTCGAGCGGGAGGTGCTCCGTGCTGGAGTTCGCGGTCCTCGGCCTGCTGCACGAAGCGCCCATGCACGGCTACGAGCTGCGCAAGCGCTTGCACGAGTTGCTGGGTGCGTTCCGCGCGTTCTCCTACGGGACGCTGTACCCCACGTTGCGGAAGTTGCAACGCGGCGGCCTCATCGTCGAGGAAGTGCCCGAGGACGACTCGGCCCGGTGGGGCCGGCGGGCGCGCAAGGTCTACAAGCTCACCGCGGAGGGCAAGGAGAGGTTCGCCGAACTGCTGGCCAACGCCGGACCCCAGACCTGGGACGACGACTCGTTCGGCGTCCACCTGGCGTTCTTCTCCCGCACCCCGGCCGAGATCAGGATGCGCATCCTGGAGGGCCGCAGGCGCCGCGTCGAAGAGCGCCGGGAAGGGCTGCGCACCTCGTTATCGGCCACCAGCGAGCGCATCGACCGGTACACCCGGGAGCTGCACCGGCTCGGGCTGGAGAGCACCGAGCGCGAAGTGCGGTGGTTGAACGAGCTGATCGCCCATGAGCAGGCCGAACAGCGCGAGCGGGACCAATAACCCCCCGAATACGAGCACGGAAGAACTAAGGAGGACTCGGCATGGGCGACAACCGCCGCACTGTTCGAGTGGCCATTGTCGGGGTCGGCAACTGCGCGGCGTCGCTGGTGCAGGGCGTCCACTACTACCGCGACGCCGACCCGAGCACCCGCGTGCCGGGTCTGATGCACGTCCGGTTCGGTGACTACCACGTGCGCGACGTCGAGTTCGTCGCCGCGTTCGACGTGGACGCCAAGAAGGTCGGCACGGACCTGTCCGAGGCCATCGGGGCGAGTGAGAACAACACGATCAAGATCGCCGACGTGCCGCCGCTCGGCGTCACCGTGCAGCGCGGGCACACGCTCGACGGCCTCGGCCGGTTCTACCGCGAGACCATCGAGGAGTCCGACGAGCAGCCGGTGGACGTGGCGCAGGCGCTGCGCGACGCCGAGGTCGACGTGCTGGTGTCGTACCTGCCGGTCGGCTCGGAGGAGGCGGACCGCTTCTACGCGCAGGCCGCCATCGACGCCGGTGTGGCGTTCGTCAACGCGCTGCCGGTGTTCATCGCCTCCGACCCGGAGTGGGCGGAGAAGTTCCGCGCGGCGGGCGTGCCGATCGTCGGCGACGACATCAAGTCGCAGGTCGGCGCCACCATCACGCACCGCGTGCTGGCCAAGCTGTTCGAGGACCGCGGCGTGCAGCTGGACCGCACGATGCAGCTCAACGTGGGCGGGAACATGGACTTCCTGAACATGAAGGAGCTGGAGCGGCTGGAGTCCAAGAAGGTCTCCAAGACGCAGGCCGTGACCTCGCAGGTCGACCGGGACCTGGGCAAGCGCAACGTGCACATCGGCCCGTCCGACTACGTCGCGTGGCTGGACGACCGCAAGTGGGCCTACGTGCGGCTGGAGGGCCGGGCGTTCGGCGACGTGCCGCTGAACCTGGAGTACAAGCTCGAGGTGTGGGACTCGCCGAACTCGGCGGGCATCATCATCGACGCGGTGCGCGCCGCGAAGATCGCGCTGGACCGGGGCATCGGCGGCCCGATCCTGTCGGCGTCGTCGTACTTCATGAAGTCGCCGCCGGTGCAGTACTCGGACTCCGAGGCGCACGAGGCGGTCGAGGCGTTCATCCGCGGCGACGTGGAGCGCTGAGTCCTCCCGCGTTCGTGACGGACCCCCTGCACCCGGTGCAGGGGGTCTTCTCGCAGGTCAGCGCTTGGACAGCCGCAACGACTGCCACGACCCGTCGGCCGTCCAGCCGCCGTCCACGGGCAGCGCCACGCCGTTGACGAACCCGCTGCGGTCCGGGTCGGCCAGGAAGGCGACCGCCTGCGCGATGTCGTCCGGGACCGCGAACCGGCCCATGGGCACGTGGTCGGTGATGTCGTGGTCGCCGTAGTGCCCGCCCGCCTGCGACTCGACGTCCATCTCGGTCTTCACCCAGCCGGGGCACACCGCGTTGACCCGCACCCCGCGCCCGCCCCACTCCACCGCGAGCGTGCGCGTCATCCCGATCAGCCCGTGCTTGGTGGTGTTGTAGGCGGCCCGGTCCGCGACACCGCGCAACCCGGCCACGGACGCGATGTTCACCACCGCGCCCCGCCCGCGGGCCAGCATCACCCGCCCCAGCGCCTGCGTGAGCAGGAACGGCCCGGTCAGGTTGACCGCCACCATCCGCTCCCACTGCTCCAGCGACGTGTCCTCGAACGGCACGATCCCCGCGATGCCGGCGTTGTTGACCAGCACGTCGACCCGTTCACCGACCCGTTCCGCCACCCGGGCCACGTCGGCCGGTGACGACACGTCCCCCACCACCCCGCCCTCGGTCTCGACGAGGTCGAACCCGACCACCTCGTACCCGTCACCGCGCAACACCTCGGCCACCCGCGCCCCGATCCCCTGCGCCGCCCCGGTGACCACCGCAACTCGTCGCTCCATGGCCTGAACGCTAGGCGGTCCGGCACGGCACGCACACGTCCCGGTCGAACGGCCGCGAACACCTCCCCGCGCGCTCGAGCGCCACCGCCGCCGACTTGAGGCTCGCCGAGACGGTCGTGGGGGCGAGTCCGTCGTGGTTCGGTGCCTCCGCCCGGAGGACGGTGGCGAAGCGGTCCCGGGGTCGACCGACCTGGCGGCTCGGCACCTCGGCGAGGGGCTCCGGCCACACTTCTGGTCGACCGGGACGGGTGTTCACCCGGAGGTGCGGGAGGCGAGTGCGGCGGGCAGGGCGGAGAGGTCGCGCAGCACCGTGACGCGGGCCAGCACGGTCGGATCAGGGGGAAAGTGGGGGTTCGGGACGGCGTAGACGGTCATGCCGGCCGACAGGGCGGCGCGCAGGCCGTTGGTCGAGTCCTCCACGGCGGCGCTGCGGGTGGGGTCGGCGCCCAGCTTCGAGGTGGCCAGGAGGTAGACGTCCGGGGCCGGCTTGCCCGCGCCCGCCTGCTCGCTGGAGATCGCCACCGGCACCACGTCGGTCAGGTCGGTGGCGGCGAGGAACGACTTGATCAGCACCGGCGGGGACGAGCTGGCGATGGCCACCGGGTAGCGGGACGCCACCTCGCGCACGACGTCCACCGCCCCGGGCAGCACGGGCGGCCCCTCGGCGTAGCGCTCGGCCATCTCGCCGATCACGCCGGAGGCCACCTCGGCCGGCGTCAGGCGCACGCCCACCTCGGTCACCAGGTACGTCGCCCACTCGGGTGTGCTCATGCCCTGCATCGCCCTGGTCGCGGCGGGTGTCCAGGTACCGCCGTGCCGGGCGGCGAAGGCCTGGCGCACCTCGTCCCACATCCGCTCGGAGTCCACCAGCACGCCGTCGAGGTCGAACACCACCGCATCCACACCCCAGACCGTAGTGTGAGCGCACTTACTTCGCCATGCTAAACGAAATAAGTTAGCCTGGCTAAGTGAAATTCCCCGACCAACCCCGGCAGGTGTGGGTCACGGCGTTCGCCGCGGTCATCGCGTTCATGGGCATCGGGCTCGTCGACCCCATCCTGCTGTCCATCGCCGAAGGCCTGCACGCCACGCCGTCGCAGGTCACCCTGCTGTTCTCCTCGTACCTGGGTGTCCAGGTCGCGGCCATGCTGTTCACCGGTGTCGCGTCGGCCCGCTTCGGCGCGAAGCGCACGCTCGTCGGCGGCCTGGCGCTGATCGTCCTCGCCGCGGCCCTCTGCGCCCTCGCGAGCGACATCGGCCAACTCGTCGGCCTGCGCGCCGTCTGGGGCCTGGGCAACGCCTTCTTCATCGCGACCGCGCTGTCGGTGATCGTCGGCGCGGCCACCGGTGGCCAGAGGGGCGCGATCCTGCTCTACGAAGCCGCGCTCGGCCTGGGCCTGTCCGTCGGGCCCCTGCTCGGCGCGCTGCTCGGCGGCTTCTCGTGGCGCGGCCCGTTCATCGGCACGGCGGTGCTCATGGCCGTCGCGTTCGTGCTCTGCTCGGTCTTCCTCACCGACGACGAGCCGCGGCACTCGGTCCGCCTCCTCGACCCGCTGCGCGCGCTGCGCCACCCCGGCCTGCTGCGCACGGCGATCGGTTCCGCGCTCTACACCGCCGCGTTCTTCGCCGTGCTGGCCTGGTCGCCGTTCGTGCTGGGCTGGGGAGCGGTGGAGATCGGGCTCGTGTTCTTCGGCTGGGGCGCGTGCGTCGCGGTCTCCAGCGTCTGGCTCGCGCCGCGCTTGGCCGACCGCTTCGGCGACCGCCGCACGACCGTCGTCGCGGTGCTCGCGTTCGCGGTGCTGATGCTGGTCATGGCGGTGCCGAGCAAGCCGTTGCTGGTCGTCGCGGTGATCGTCAGCGGCGTGGTGTCCGGCCTGCTCAACACGCTGTTCACCAGTGCCGCGATGAGCGTCAGCCCGGCGCCGCGACCGGTGGCCGGCGCGGGCTACAACCTCCTGCGCTGGCTCGGCGGCGCGCTGGCCGCGACGTTCGTCGGGCACCTCGCCCAGCCGTTCGTCGTCGCCGCCTGCTGCTGCGTGCTCGCGGCCTGCCTGACGGCCGTCGGCCGCCCGTCCCGGCACGCCGTGCCGACCGAAGGCATCCTCGTCGGAGAGGACCTGGTGGGTTAACAAGAAGTGAACGCCGGCCTACGGTCCGTTGGTCCCCAACTGACCCAGGAGGCGTTCTAGTGGTGAGACACCTTCCACTGCTGGCCAACCACTCCCCCGGACGCGCGGCCGTCACCTGCCAGTACCGCTGCGGTGACGCGTGCTTCCACGACGTGCCCAACACCTCGGGCAACCCCTACTTCGGCGACCTGGTCGACCGGCGCACCGCCATCAAGGCGGCCGTGGTCGTCGGAGCCCTCGGCGGCGCGATGAGCGGAGCGGCCACCGCCACCGCCACCGCTGCCGCCGAGCCCGAGTCGGCGGGGCGGCACCCCCTCGGGCTGGACTTCGCACCCGTCGCGCCGAACACGCTCGACGCCGTCGTCGTCCCCGAGGGCTACCGCCACGAGGTCGTGATCCGCTGGGGCGACCCGCTGTTCCCGGACGCGCCCCGGTTCGACTTCGACCACCAGACCGCCGCCGCCCAGGCCAGGCAGTTCGGCTACAACTGCGACTTCGCCGCGCTGCTGCCGCTGGACGCGACGGGCCGGACGAACCTGCTCGTCACCAACCACGAGTACACCGGCGAGCCGTTCATGTTCCGCGGCTACGACGAGGCCGACCCCACCCGCGAGCAGGTCGAGATCGCGTGGGCCGCGCACGGGCTGTCCGTGGTGCAGGTCGAACAGGCCCGCAACGGCCGCCTCACCACCCGGTTCTCCCGCTACAACCGCCGCATCACCGCCACCACGCCGTTCGAGCTCACCGGTCCGGCGGCGGGCTCGGACCTGCTCAAGACCTCGGCCGACCCGACCGGCACGAGGGTCCTCGGCACGTTGAACAACTGCGCGGGCGGCGTGACGCCGTGGGGCACCATCCTGTCCGGCGAGGAGAACTTCAACCAGTACTTCGCCAACGCCGAGGCGCTCGCCGACCCGCGCCTGACCCGCTACGGCGTCACCGGCACGGCCACCACCCGCAAGTGGGAGCGGTTCGACGAGCGGTTCGACCTCGCCCGCGAGCCGAACGAGGTCAACCGGTTCGGCTACGTGGTCGAGCTCGACCCGACCGACCCCGACTCCACCCCCGTCAAGCACACCGCGCTGGGCCGCTTCAAGCACGAGTGCGCCAACGTCCGCCTCGCCGCCGACGGACGAGTGGTCGCCTACTCCGGTGACGACGAGCGGTTCGAGTACATCTACAAGTTCATCTCCACCGGCAAGGTCCGCAAGGGCAACGGCAAGGCCGCCCGCCGGCACAACATGACCCTGCTGGACGACGGCACCCTCTACGTCGCCCGCTTCACCGGCGACAGCCCGCCCGCCGAGATCGACGGCACGGGCCGCCTGCCGTCCGACGGCAGGTTCGACGGCCGCGGCGAGTGGGTGCCGCTCGCGTCCGGCAACCGCTCGTTCGTGCCGGGCATGACCGCCGAGGAGGTCTACGTGTTCACCCGGCTCGCGGCCGACAAGGTCGGCGCGACCAGGATGGACCGTCCCGAGGACATCCAGACCCACCCGCACACCGGCGTCGTCTACTGCGCCCTGAGCAACAACGTCGACCGGGGCAAGGCGGGCAAGGAAGGCGCGACCGAGCCGAACCCGCGGGTGGACAACAAGCACGGCCAGGTGCTGGAGCTGACCGAGCGCGGCGGCGACGCCCTCGCGCTCGCGTTCTCCTGGAACCTCATGCTGGTGTGCGGCGACCCGGCGGCGCCGGACACCTACTTCGCGGGCTACGACAAGAGCCGGGTGTCGCCGATCTCCAGCCCCGACAACGTGGCGTTCGACCGGCACGGCAACCTGTGGATCTCCAGCGACTCGGGCGGCGCGCTCAACGGCTACAACGACGGCCTGTACGCGGTGCCCGTGTCCGGGTCGCGGCGCGGCCACCTCAAGGCGTTCCTCACCGTGCCGCGCGGCGCGGAGACGTGCGGCCCGGTGATCGGCGAACGCGTCGTCACGGTGTGCGTGCAGCACCCCGGCGAGGTCGACGGCGCGAGCGCGGACAACCCCGCCTCGCACTGGCCCGACGGCGGCGACTCGCAACCGCGGCCGTCGGTCGTGGCGGTGTGGCGGGAAGGACGTCGCGTCGGCGAGTGAGGCCACCGGTGTGGTCGCCCGGTGCGATCGGGCGACCACACCGCGTGTGAGCTGCGGGTTTCGACCCAGGTGTTCGCCTCGCGTTCACCTCGAAGTCCGCTGCCGGAGGACTTGCCCTCTTACGGTCGCCCGGTTCCCACTGAGCGATCTCGGAGGTCCGCGTGTCCTCATCCACCGATCGGGGGCGGCGCCTGCTGCCCCTGCTGCCCAACCACCCCCTCGGGCGTTCGGCGGTCACCTGCAAGTACCGCTGCGGTGACGCGTGCGCGCACGAAGCGCCCAACACGTCCGGCAACGCCTACTTCGGTGACGTCGTCGGCGAAGTCGTGCGCCGTCGCGGCCTGCTGAAGGCCGGCGCGGTGCTCGCCGTCGCGGGCGCGGGTGTCGGGCTGGTCGGTGCCGGCAGCGCCGCCGCGAAGCCCGAGGTCGAGCGGGACGCCGACCTGGGCGGCGGTCGTCGCCGCGACGGCCTGAACTTCGCCGCCGTCGCGCCCAACACCGAGGACCGCGTCGTCACGCCCGAGGGCTACGACCAGGGCGTCGTGCTGCGCTGGGGCGACCCGGTGGTGCCCGGCGCGCCCGCGTTCGACTTCGACCGCCAGACCGCGGCGGCGCAGGCGAAGCAGTTCGGCTACAACTGCGACTTCCTCGGCTTGGTGCCGGTCGGCCGGCACGACGAGTGGGTGCTGGTGGCCAACCACGAGTACACCAGCGAGGAGTTCCTGTTCAAGAACTGGGACGCGGACAACCCCACCCGCGAGCAGACCGAGATCGCGTGGGCCGCGCACGGCCTGTCCGTCGTGCGGGTCGAGCGCGACCGGCGCAGCGGCAAGCTCGTGCCCAAGCTGGACCGGCGCTACAACCGCCGCATCACCGCGACCTCCGAGTTCAAGGTCACCGGCCCGGCGGCGGGCTCGAAGCTGCTCAAGACCTCGGCCGACCCGACCGGCACGAAGGTGCTGGGCACGTTGAACAACTGCGCGGGCGGCGTGACGCCGTGGGGCACGATCCTGTCCGGGGAGGAGAACTTCAACCAGTACTTCGCCAACGCGGGCTCGGTCACCGACCCCGTCACCAAGGCGCGGCTGGCCCGGTACGGCCTGTCCGGCGCGGCGTCCACCCGCAAGTGGGAGCGGTTCGACAAGCGGTTCGACGTGGCGCAGGAGCCCAACGAGGTCAACCGGTTCGGCTGGGTCGTCGAGATCGACCCGCTCGACCCGGACTCGACCCCGGTCAAGCACACCGCGCTCGGCCGCTTCAAGCACGAGGGCGCGAACGTGATCATCGCCCGCGACGGCCGCGTGGTCGCGTACATGGGCGACGACGAGCGCTTCGACTACATGTACAAGTTCGTGTCCGACGAGAAGTACAAGCCGGGCAACAGCAAGCACGCCCGTGAGCACAACAAGAAGCTGCTGGACAAGGGAACGCTGTACGTCGCCCGGTTCACCGGTGACAGCCCGGTCGCCGAGATCGACGGCTCCGGCAAGCTGCCCGCCGACGGCGAGTTCGACGGCACCGGCGAGTGGATCCCGCTGGCGAGCGGCACGCGGTCGTTCGTGCCCGGCTTCACCGCCGAGGAGGTCTACGTCTTCACGCGGCTCGCGGCGGACGCCGTCGGGCCGACCAAGATGGACCGCCCCGAGGACGTCGAGCCGAACCCGCGCAACCGCCGGGTGTACGCGGCGCTGACCAACAACACCGACCGCGGCAAGGCGGGCAAGGAAGGCGCGACCGAGCCGAACCCGCGGCTGAACAACCGGCACGGGCACGTGCTGGAGCTGGAGGAGCGGCGCGGCGACAACACCGCCACGTCGTTCTCGTGGAAGCTGCTGCTGGTCTGCGGTGACCCGACCTCGCCCGACACGTACTTCGGCGGTTACGACAAGACCCAGGTCTCGCCGATCTCGTGCCCGGACAACGTCGCGTTCGACAACCAGGGCAACCTGTGGATCTCCACCGACGGCAACGCCCTGAAGTCCAACGACGGCCTGTTCGCCGTGCCGGTCGAGGGCCCGTACCGCGGTCGGGTGAAGCAGTTCCTGACCGTGCCGAAGGGCGCGGAGACGTGCGGCCCGGTGATCGAGGACGACTTCGTGCTCGTGGCCGTGCAGCACCCCGGCGAGGTCGACGGCGCGTCGGCCGCCAACCCGCTGTCGCACTGGCCGGACGGCGGCACCTCCCAGCCGCGCCCGTCCGTGGTGGCCGTGTGGAAGAAGGACAAGGGCCGCATCTGCGGCTGACCCCGCGGTGGGGGGCTCGCTCACCCCGAGCCCTCCACCCCCGCGAGTGTCGAACCTCCGGGTCCCGAGTGTCGAACCCTCGCGTCCCGAGTGTCGAACCTCCAGGACCCCCGAGTTCAACGCTCAGGACGATCGCCGCCGACCTGGACGTAGAACTCGGGGGTCCTGAGCGTTCGACACTCGGGACCTGAGCGTTCGACTCGCGCGGTTTAGGGTGCTGGTATGAGTCGACCCGTGGCGTTGGTGACCGGTGCGTCGAGGGGGATCGGTGCGGCGGTGGCACGGGTCCTCGCGCCCACGCACGACCTGCTGCTCGGCGGGCGTGACGAGGGAGCGTTGGGGGAGCTCGCCGGGTCGCTGGAGTCGGCACGGCCCTGGCCCGTCGAGCTGACCGACCCGGACGCCCTGGCCGCCGCCACCGCCCGCCTCACCCGCCTGGACGTCCTCGTGCACAGCGCGGGCATCGCCGAACTCGGCCCGCTCGCCGACGCCGACGCCGACGTGTGGCGCCGCACCCTCGACGTGAACGTGGTCGCGGTGGCCGAGCTGACCCGGCTGACCCTGCCCCTGCTGCGCGCCGCCCGCGGCCACGTCGTGCTGATCAACTCCGGCGCGGGCCTGCGCGCCAACCCCGGCTGGGGCGTCTACGCGGCCTCGAAGTTCGCCCTCCGGGCCTTCGCCGACGCCCTGCGCGCCGAAGAGGACGACCTCCGCGTCACGTCCGTCCACCCCGGACGCGTCGACACCGACATGCAGCGCGGCGTCCGCGAGCAGGAGAGCGGCGACTACCAGCCGAACCTCTACCTGACCCCGGACTCCGTCGCCCGGGCCGTCGCCACCGCCGTCCACGCGGGCGACGACGCCCACGTCACCGAGGTCGTCGTCCGCCCGCGCCCCCGCTGACCTACCGCAGCCGGGCGGCGACCTCCCGCACGCCCGCCTGCGCCTCCCGCCGGTCCACGCGCGTCGTCTCGCCGTCGGCCACGACCTGCTTGCCGGCCACCCACACGTCCTTGACCCGCCGCGTGCCCGACGCCCACACGAGGTTCGCCAGCACCTGCTCGTCCGGCGCGTCCAAGCCGGTGGCGAACGCCGGGTCGTCCACGTCCACGTGCACCACGTCGCCCCACCGGCCGGGCTCCAACGCCCCGAGGTCGTCCCGCCCCAACGCCGCCGCACCGCCGCGCGTCGCCAGCAGCAACGCGTCCGCCGCACGCATCGCCGTCGCGTCACCGGTGGTCACGCGCGCCAGCAGCGCCGCCAGCCTGGCCTCCTCGAACAGGTCCAGGTCGTCGTTGGACGCGGGCCCGTCCGTGCCCAGCCCGACCGCGACCCCGGCGTCCAGGTAGGACCGCAGCGGCGCGATGCCGGACGCGAGCTTGGTGTTCGACCCGGGGCAGTGCGCGATCCCGACGCCGTGCCTGGCGTAGATCGCCACGTCCTCCGGCGACAGGTGCACGGAGTGCGCCGACAGCACCCGCCCGCCCAGCACGCCCGCCTGCTCCAGCAGCCGCGGCACGGAACCGTGCGACGCCCGCTGCTCGACGTCCTCCTCGGGCGACTCGGCCACGTGCACCTGCACCAACGCCCCGCGATCACGCGCCTGGCCCGCGATCTCGCCCAACGCTTCGGGCGACAGGATGTACGCCGAGTGCGGCCCGTAGCTCAGTTCGACCCGCTCGTCCGGCCCGAACCGCAGCCCGTCGGCGTCGATCCACCGGGTGATCTCGTCGGTCATCGGCCGCCACGGCATCCCGGGCAGGTCCATGATCGCCGCGCCGAACAGCACCCGCGACCCGGCGGCCAGCACCGCGTCCGCGAGCTGCTCGCCGTGGAAGTACATCTCCGCGCTCGTGGTCACGCCGTTGCGCAGCATCTCCACCGCGCCGAGCAGCATGCCGACCCGGATGTCCGCTGGCTGCATCTTCGCCTCGGCGGGCCACATCGCCTCACGCAGCCAGCGCAGCAGCGGCAGGTCGCCGCCCATCCCCCGCAGCAGCACCATCGGGCTGTGCGCGTGGGTGTTCACCAGGCCGGGGAGCAGGATCCCGGTCAACCGGCGGACCTCGCCGGTGAACTCCGGCGCGTCGGCCTCCGCCCCGACGAACGAGACCCGCCCGTCGACGACGTCGACCACGGCGTCGCGCAGGACGGTGCAGGCGGGATCGCAGGGCAGGACCACGGGGGCGTGCAGGCGCAGCGACATGCCCACGATCCTGCCGCACTCGATCGAGCTACACACAACGTGGCGGTGCACGCCTCACGCCGTAACCCGAACAGTGGGTTTGACCTTCTCGGGCGGTGTTCACCCGCCAGGTGGACGTAATCTCCGAAACGTTGGGAGAGGTGGTGGTCCCGCTGATCCGGCGAAGGAGTGACAGTGGCTCGTAACGGTGGAAGTGGTCAACCCGGCGAGCGGCGCGGGAGGGGTGAGCCCGCGGCGGCGGTCCTGCGATCGGAGTCTGACTTCTCCGAACCGGACCTGTCCCGGGAACGCCGCTGGCTCGCGTTGTTCCTGCTGGTGCACCTGGTGGACGACCAGGGTCGGATGAGCACCGCGTACCGGCGCGTGCTGCGGCGCGCGGCGCGAACACCGGGGCACTGGGCGCACGGCCGGTCCCTGGGCGCGGTCCGGGCCGAGGTGACCCGCTGGATCGGCCCGCAGGCGCGGCCCGACAGCGTGCCGCCGTGGGAGCGGGTGGCGAGCCTGGTGCACGCCGCCGTGCACCCCAAGGACGTGCCGGAGGTGCTGTCGACGGCCCGCTACCTGCACGCCCTGGTGACCGGCGGGCCGACCGACGAACCGCGTCCGCGCTGGCTGGACCCGGAGGTCGACAACGTCACGACGGCGATGATCGGCGGCCCGGAGTGGGCGCGCAAGTACGGTCTGGCCGCACCCGCGAGCGACGAGCCGCAGCCGGCCGAGGCCCGCGACCCCGGATCGATGGCGTACGAGCTGCTGTGGACGGTGGTCCGGGTGCACCGCGACGCCGAAGCGCGCATCGCCGAGCTGGAGCACCAGGTGCGCCTGCTGCACGCGGAGAACGCCCGGCTCTCCGGCGACGTCACCACCTGGCTCGGCGACTACCGGCCGGCGATCCCCGACCAGGACCGCGGCCCGCGCAGCCGCCGTCCCGCCGTCGCCGACCGGCACCTCGCGGTGGAGGACCCGGCGCGCACCTTCACCTACCCGCTGCCCGCCGAGCTGCCCGCGACACGCCCCACGGCGGGGTGAGCCTCACCCCGTCACGGGCAGGGCGGCGCGCACTTCCCAGCCCCCACCGGCGCGCGCGCCCGCGCTGAACCGCCCGCCCAGCAGCTCGACCCGCTCCCGCATGCCCACCAACCCGTAGCCACCGGACCCGCCGACCGGCGCGGCCTTGCGCGGCCGCCCGTCGTCGGCCACCAGCACGTGCACCACACCGTCCGAAACGGACACCGAGACGTCCACGGCGGACACGGCCTCGGCGTGCTTGCGCGCGTTGGTCAACGACTCCTGCACCAACCGCAGCACCGAGCGGCCCAACGACGGCGGCACGGACACCGGCAGGTCGACGTGCAGCCGCACGGGCTGGCCGGACCGCTCGACCACGCCGCGCACGTCGTCGGCGAGGTCGCTGGACGCGGTCGGCGCGTCGGCGTCGGTGCCGCGCAGCGTGCCGACCAGGCGACGCATCTCGGTCAACGCCTCGTTGCCGCTGCGCACGATGATCGGCAGCGCCTCGCCCGCCGCCGACGGCACGGCCTGCGCCGCCTGCGCGTGCACCACCATCCCGGTCACGTAGTGCGCGATCACGTCGTGCAGCTCGCGGGCCAGCGCCATCCGCTCGGCGTGCTGCGCCGCCGCCACCTCGGCCCGCACGGCGGTCGCGCGTTCCCGGTCGCGGGCCCGGAAGTACAGCCCGGTGCCCAGCGACAGCGCCAGCAGCACCGCGCCGCCGACCACCTGCTGCCACGGTCCGGGCCCGCTGTAGTCGTCCGGCCAGTACCGCGACCAGTAGTCCGGCCGCACGGCCTGCGAGCCGGCGGCCACCGCGATCAGCACGACCACCGCGACGGCGGCCCGCGGCAGCGGCGCCTGCCGCACCACCACGGCGGTGATCGCCATCACCGCCGCGGTCTCGGAGACGACCAGGCCGCTGATCGCGGGCACCACCGGCGCGACGTCCAGCACCCGCAGCACGACCGAGTTCGCGGCCACGGCCGTGGCGGCGGCCAGCGCGGCGTCGAACGGGCGGCGGGGCGCGAGCACGGCCAGCGCGCACACCACGACCGAGCCGGGGAGCTGCCACCACCCGGCCTCACCGAGCACCTCGCCGCCGAGGAAGAAGAGCAGGGCGCACGCCAGCGGCCACTGGCGGCGCAGCAGGGTCCGCCACCCGAGGTGAGTGCTCTCCACGGGGCCTCACGTTAGGTGGTCGCGGCGGAGGGCGCGTCCGACCCCGGTCGGGTGGGCCGTCAGCCGCGAGGCTGACCCGAACGCCTGACGAAACACACCAGTGGCCGATGTCGGATGACGAATCCCGGGGTGACTCTTGAGTGGCGAGTCGGGGAACGGGAGGAACACCATGTTCGGAGTGGTCGCGACGTGGGCGGGTGCGGTGCTGGGCCTGCTGGTGCTGGTGCTGATGGCGTTGTCGGGCGTGCTGGTCGACTCGGAGCGCTGAGCGCTCGGGGGTCAACCGCCGACTGCTCCGCCGACGCCTTCGACGCGTCGCCGGAGCAGTTCGGCGAGGCGGCCGGGTGACTGCGGCTGCGTCGTCTCCTCGGGTGCGGGGGAGAAGCGGGCGGGTCCGCCCGCCCGGGCGCGGCGGGCCGCCGCCGGGTCGAGCCGGAACGCGGGCCGGTTGCCGGAGTGGCGCTGCCGGGAGCGCAGCCAGGACAGCCGGTGCCGGGACTCGGCGTGGTGGTCGGTGATGGTCACCGCGGCGAGGTCGAACGAGTGCAGCACGGCCCGGTTCAGCTCCACCACGGCGCGGTCGCGCCACAGGGAGCGCTCGGTGGACGTGTCCAGACCCAGTGCCTCGGCGACGGGTCGGGCCGCGCCGTAGGCGTGCTCGTCGGCGAGGCTGCGCGCGCCGATCTCGGAGCCGACGAACCACGAGTTGAACGGTGCGGCGGGGTAGGTGACGCCGCCGATCACCAGCCGCATGTTGGTGATCACGGGCACCGCGTGCCAGCGCAGGCCGAGCCGGCCGAACCACGGCAGGTCGGGGTGTTCCAGCAGCACCTCGTGCACCACGTCGGGCGGCACGTCGAACAGCCGCACGCCCTCGTGCGCGGTCTCCACGACCAGCGGCAGCAGGTCGAAGCGGCCGGGCGGGGCGGGCGGTCGCCAGCCCATCCCCCGCACGGCGTCGGTGAACTCGCGGTAGCGGCGGTCGCCGGAGCCGTCGCCGTGGCCCGCGTACCGGACCAGCTGCTCGTTCCAGACGCACGGGCCGGGCGCGGTCGGGGTGTCCGGCGCGAACACGGTGACCAGCGGGCGGATCTCGCCGCCGTTGGTGGCCAGGCGCAGGTGCTCGACGCACTCGGCGGCCACCGCGCCCGCGTTGCGGAACCCGCGCAGGTCGCGGACCTTGAGCCGGCGCCACGGCACGCCGCTGGTGCACCAGCCGGAGTCGCGCAGCGCGATCCGCGCGCCGTAGGCCAGCTCGTGGGTGGTGTGCCGGTAGGTGCCGGTCTCGGCGACCTCCTCGCGGACCTCGGCGAGGCGTGGTCCGACGGGGCCGGCTTCGGGGTGGGCGATGTGGAACATGCGGAGGAAGCCCTCCGCCGCGTCCACGTCGAGCGTTATCGGTTCGTTGTCCACTGCGGTCACGGGCGGCAACCGTAGTTGCCGATCGTTGTCACGCGTCACTGCCAGACGGGGCACATCGGGTGATCGACAAAACCCACTCGATCCGGTGACGAATCCACGCGGAGTCGCCGCGTCGTCCGGCCGAGGGCCTGCCTTTATGCCACGGTCAGGTGAGTTCCACCCGCTCGAACATCAGGTCGTGGCTGACCCGGTCCTCCTCGACGGCCCGCTGCTCGAACTTCGTCACCGGCCGCCAGTCCGGGCGAGGTGCCCAGCGGTCGTGCCGGTTGCGCAGCAGCGGCTCGGCCGAGCACACCTCCAGCATCTGCTCGGCGTACTCCTCCCAGTCCGTCGCCAGGTGCAGCACGCCGCCGGGCTCGAGCCGGGTCGCGACCAGGTGCACGAACGCGGGCTGCACGAGCCGGCGCTTGTGGTGCTTCTTCTTCGGCCACGGGTCGGGGAAGTAGATCCGCACCTCGGCCAGCGCGCCGGGCTCCACGTGCTCGGTGAGCAGGTCGACCGCGTCACCGCGCAGGACCCGCAGGTTGGTCACGTCGAGCGCCTCGGCCCGCAGCAGCAGCTGCGCCAGGCCGGGCTTGTAGACCTCGACGGCCACGTAGTTGACGTCGGGCGCGGCGGCGACGAGCCGGGCGGTGGTCTCGCCCATCCCGGAGCCGATCTCGAGGACGACCGGGGCCTCGCGCCCGAACCACTCGTCGAAGTGCACGGGACCGGCCGGGAGCGCCTTGACCTCGCGGCCCAAGCGCTCCCAGTGGCGGTCCCATGCGCGCTGCTGCCCCACGGTCATCCGTTCGCCGCGTTGCACGTAGCTGACGACGGATCGGTGGTGCGGCGGTCGCTGGTGGCTGGACGTCACGGGCGTACAGCCTAGGTGGTGCGCTAAGCGATGTTCTCCAGGTCCTCGATCTGCTCGCGCAGCTCGGCGGGGGTGAACTCGATGGGGTGGCGCTGACCGGGGCCCCGGTGCGCGGGGAGCAGGTCCACGAAACCGGGGTGCCGGTCGGTGAACTGCACGGTGGTCGGCTCGGCGGGGCCGTACACGCCGCTCTCGGACGGCACGAACTCCCAGTAACCGACCTCGCCCTCGGTCGTCCAGGGGACGAACACCCAACCCGGTCGGCTGCCCAGCAACCGGGTCACCTCGTCCTCCAGGGCGAACGCCGCCGCGCGCGAGGCGATCCGGCCCCGGTCCAGGGCTCGGAGCCACCACGGTGCGGGTGCGTCCGGGCCCACCGCGCGGAACATGGCGAGCACTTGCTGCTCGTCGGCCTTGTGGATCCAAGCCCGACGGGTCTGGGCGGGTGAGTCGGCGACACCGACCGCGCCCGCGGCCTCGATGGCGTGCGACCATTCCAGCGCCAACATCGGTTCGACGCGAAGGGCGTGGTCGCGTTGACTGGGCAACACCTTCCTGGGCGGTTCCTGGGACCGGGTCACCGAGCGGTCGGCGTTCAGGTCCGGATCAAGCACCGTCACGGGTTCACCTCCGGGGGGTTCCTTGACGGGGGGTATCCGAATTCGCGTGCGGGCAGGCGCCTGCCTCACGATTCGCGCTTTCCATCTGACCCGGTTCAGAAGCGCTTGTCATGGGGCTGTGCCGGAGTTCACGACGTCTTAACGAACGGCTTACTCCGCTTGCCCGAATCCGGAACTGTGAAACATCATCGACATGGAATATGTGTGATCCCGAGCACAGGGGGAATTGGGTGACGGGGAGAGCGGTGGTCGCCGCCGTCTTGATCGCGCTGGTGTGCCCGGGGGTTGCCCGCGCGCAGACGATCGAGGAGCAGCAGTGGCACCTGGCCGCCCTGGGCGTCCCGGCCGCGCACGCCACCACGCGCGGTGACGGGGTGGTCGTCGCGGTGGTCGACTCGGGCGTGGACGACACGCGGCCCGACCTCGCGGGCGCGCTGCTGCCGGGCACCGGGTTCGGCTCGGCGGCCGGCACCGACGGCACGGAGGACAACGACGGCCACGGCACCGCGATGGCGACGCTGATCGCCGGCCGGGCGGTGGACGGCGGCGCGCTGGGTGTGGCGCCGGGCGCGATGATCCTGCCGGTCTCGGTCGGCGCGGACGGCGACAAGTTCACCACCGCGTCCGTCGCCGAGGGCGTGACCTGGGCCGTCGACCACGGCGCCGACGTGATCAACCTGTCGCTGACCTCGCTCGCCACGCTCACCCCGGACCTGCTGCGCGCGGTCAACTACGCGTTCGACCACGACGCCGTGGTGGTCGCGGGCACCGGCAACGACGGCGACGAGCACGTGGGCGCGCCGGCCAACATCAAAGGCGTCATCGCGGTCTCGGGCACGGTCGAGGGCAACGGACCGTGGCCGGAGTCCAACACCGGCCCCGAGACGGTGCTGGCCGCGCCCGCCCAGCGGATCGTCACCGCGGTGCCGGTGAAGGTGGTGGACACCGGCTACGCCGAGGTGGACGGCACGAGCGCGGCGACGGCCCTGGTCTCCGGCGCGGCGGCGCTGGTGCGCGCCCGCTACCCCGACCTGGACGCGGGCAACGTGGTGAACCGGCTCATCGCCACCGCGACCGACCTGCTCGCGCCGGGCCGGGACAACGCGACCGGCTTCGGGCAGGTCGACCCGGTGGCCGCGCTGACCGCCGACGTCCCGCGGGTGGAGCGCAACCCGCTCGCGCCGCCGCCGCGCACGTCGTCGGCCGAACCGCCACCGACGACGGCGGAAGGCGAACTGGCCGCGCCACCGCCCGTCGCGGACGGCGGCACCAGGTTGTTGGTGGCGTTCGGCGGATTGACCGCGGTCGGCGTCGTGGTGGCCGTGGTGAGCCTGCTGCTGGCCCGGCGCAGTCGAATCCGGCGGGTGCCGGTGCCGGTCGTCACCGAAATCCCGCCGCCGTCCGACGACTTCTGGCGCGGCGACCGGTTCTGACGTCCGCGCGAGTCGGCGAATCCGTTTACCCCGAACGGCGCGGGAACGTCGGTCAGTCGGCCGCGTGGTATTCCACGGATTCCTTCGTGAGTTGCATGAAGGCCTCCTCCAGGGAACCGAGTTGCGGGCTCAACTCGTGCAACGTGATGCCGTTCGACGCGGCCAGCTCGCCGATGAACGCGGGCTCGACGCCGTGCACGACGAGCGCGCCGTCCGGCGCGGCGGCCTCGGCCACCCGGGCCCGCCCGTCCAGCAGCTCGCGCAGCCGGTCCAGCTGCGGCGAGCGGACGCGGACGGTGTCCTCGGTGGCGTCGGCGATGAACCGCTCGGTGCTGGTCTGCGCGATGAGCCGGCCGCGCCCGATCACGATCAGGTCCTGCGCGGTCTGCGCCATCTCCGACAGCAGGTGGCTGGAGACGAAGACGGTGCGGCCCTCGTCGGCGAGCCGGTGCATGAACTGGCGGATCCAGAGGATGCCCTCCGGGTCCAGGCCGTTGACCGGCTCGTCGAACAGCAGCACCTCGGGGTCGCCCAGCAACGCGCCCGCGATGCCCAGGCGCTGGGACATGCCCAGGGAGAAGCCGCCGGCGCGGCGCTTGGCGACCTGGGTGAGGCCGACCATGTCGAGCACCTCGTCCACGCGCGCGGCGGGGATGCGGTTCGACCGGGCCAGCCACAGCAGGTGCGCGCGGGCGGACCGGTTCGGGTGCACCCACTTCGCGTCCAGCAGCGCGCCGACGACCCGCAACGGCTCCCGCAGCGACCGGTAGTCCTGCCCCTTCACGGTGACGCGGCCGCGGGTGGGGCGGTCCAGGCCCAGGATCATCCGCATGGTGGTGGACTTGCCCGCCCCGTTGGGCCCGAGGAACCCGGTGACCCGGCCCGGCTCCACGCGGAACGCCAGGTCGTCCACGGCCACGGTCCTGCCGTAGTGCTTGGTGAGGCCGGTCGCTTCGATCATGACATCTCCCGTCCGATCTAACGCTTGTGGCGAAACCTAGAGCAGAAGAGCTCGGGCCACCCCCCGAAGGTGACCCGAGCTCCCCCTTTCCCCCGGCTGCCCGCGGCCGGCGCCCGAACGCCGGCGGTGTGGGCTCCCCGTTACGCGTCCCGCCGCTTCACCACGACGAGCGAGATGATGTAGACGGCCAGCGCGATGGCGGCGAAGTACCCGAACGAGCCCCACGGGCTCAGCTCGCCGATCGCGGGCGGCCCGGCGCCCTCCGGGATCGCGCTCGGGTCCGGGTCGCCGAAGATGAACTTGCTGACCACGGTGAACGGCATCCACTTCTGGATGTCGTCGCCGATGTTCGGGATGAACCCGACCACGCTCTCGACCACCAGCGCGAACACCAGGATGATCGACACCGCGCCCGCGGTCTGCCGCACCAGCGCGCCGACGCCGAGGGCGAGCAGCGCGCCCGCCGCGAACACCAGGCCGACGCCCGCGACGTGCCGCCAGTCGTTGGCGGTGGTCAGGGCCAGGTCCGAAGTGTCCTCGGCGAGCAACCAGCTCAGGCCCCACGACCCGAACGCGGAGGCGAGGCCGACCAGGCCGGACAGCAGCACCACGACGACCGCCTTGGCGATCATCGGCGAGATCCGGTCCGGCACCGCCTGGAACGTCGACTTGATCGTGCCGAAGCGGTACTCGGTGGTGACCGCGAGCGCGGCCATCACCATGATCACGTAGAGCCCGAACGTGTGGGTGAACACCGCGCCCAGCACGGGCATCGGCGAGCCCGACCAGTTCGCCGCGATGATCGCGGTGATGCCGACGGTCAACCCGAGCGCGAGCAGCATGCACCACCACGGCGAGCGGGTGGAGAAGAGCTTGATCCGTTCAACGGCGAGCAGAGTCATCGGTGGTCACTTCCCCGTCTCGGCGAGTTCGGCGTGGTACTCGACAGAATCGCCGGTGAGCTGCATGAATGCCTGTTCGAGCGAACCGCGTTGCGGGCTCAGCTCGTGCAGCACCACGCCGCCGCTCGCCGCGATGTCCCCGATCTCGTCGCTGAGCGCACCCGACACGGTGAGCGAACCGTCGGCGTCCTCACGGACGGTGAAGCCCTTGTCGACCAGCATCGCGCCCAGCTTGTCCGCGTGCGGGCTGCGCACCCGCACGGTGTTCTCGGTGGACCGCTCGACGAACTCGGTGGTGCTGGACTGCGAGATGAGCTTGCCGCGGCCGATCACCACGAGGTCCTGCGCGGTCAGCGCCATCTCCGACAGCAGGTGGCTCGACACCAGCACGGTGCGGCCCTCGGCGGCCAGGCCCTGCATGAACTGGCGGATCCAGAGGATGCCCTCGGGGTCCAGGCCGTTGACCGGCTCGTCGAACAGCAGCACCTTCGGGTCGCCCAGCAGGGCGCCCGCGATGCCGAGCCGCTGGGACATGCCCAGGGAGAAGCCGCCGGCGCGGCGCTTGGCGACCTTGGTCAGGCCGACCATCTCCAGCACCTCGTCCACCCGGCGGTCGGGCAGGCCGTTGGACTTGGCCAGCCACTGCAGGTGCGCGCGGGCGGACCGGTTCGGGTGCACCCACTTGGCGTCGAGCAGCGCGCCGACGGTGCGCAGCGGGCGGTCGAGCCGCGCGTACGGCTTGCCGTCGATCAGCACCTGCCCCGCGCTCGGCCGGTCGAGGCCGAGGATCATGCGCATGGTGGTGGACTTGCCCGCCCCGTTCGGGCCGAGGAAGCCGGTGACCCGACCGGGCTCGACGGTGAACGACAAGTTGTCCACCGCCACCGTCTTCCCGTAGCGCTTGGTGAGGCCGATAGCCTCGATCATGGTTTCTCCCCTGGACGACACATCCCCCGGACCAGGGTGAACTCTGCCCGGTCCACCGGGTCTCGCACATCGGTCTGTAGTTGACTCATCCGTGCGACTTCAGTCTTATCGTCGTCGCTACCTCGGTTGTAGTAATCCGTGTTCACCCTGAGTCGTCCCCTAGGTCGTCACGCCCCCACCTCAGGGTCCAAACCCGACAAACCACGCGAGTCGAACGCCCAGGCCTCGAGTGTCGAACGTCCAGGACCCCTGAGTTCAACGCTCAGGACCCCGCGCCCGCCGAGGTCGGATCGCCTACGCCCCGAAGTACCGGTCCAGCACGATGGCCGCGCCGTCGTCGAGGACGGTGCCGGTGACCGCGTCGGCGACCTCCTGGACGGCGACCGGCGCCTGGCCCATCGCCACGCCGTGCGCGGCCCAGCGCAGCATCGCCACGTCGTTGGAGCCGTCGCCGATGGCCAGCGTGTCCTGCTCGGGCACGCCGAGCTCGGACCGCAGGACCTCCAGCGCCGCGCCCTTGGTCACGCCGGGAGGCGTCAACGTCAGCCACGGCTCGTTGTGGTCGCACGACGCCGTCACGCCGGGCAGCTCGATGTCCAGCATCCGCAGCGCCAGCTCCTCGGGCGTGCGGCCGACCCACCGCATGACCAGCCGGGACGTCGGCGTGGCCACCAGCTCCTCGTAGGGCACCTCCCGCACCTCGCCCCACAGGTCGCCGTCCGGGAACCGGCCGAACGCCAGGTTGCCCACGCCGGTCAGCTCGACCGCGAACACCGCGTCGGGCAGCAGGGCGCGCAGCCGCTCGACCGACGGCCCGGGGTCGAACTCGACCTTGCGGATCACCTCGCGGGTGGTCGTGTCCCACCAGACCGCGCCGTTCGAGCAGATCGCGGTGGTGCCGCGCAGGCCGAGGTCGTCGACGATCGGCCGGGTGCCGACGAGGCTGCGGCCGGTGGAGAGGACGACGTGGGCGCCGTGGTCGACGGCTCGGCCGATGGCCGCGCGCACGGCGGGGGCGACGTCCTCGCGGCCGACCGGGGTGATGGTGCCGTCGATGTCCAGGGCGATCAGGCGTGGTCTCCAGGTCACTGGTGTCACCCTACTGGGCGAGCATTACTGAACCGTGGTTCAATAACGCCGTGGCCCGACCGAAGACGATCACGGACGAGCGGTTGCTGACCGCCGCGGGCGAGGTGATCGCCCACAAGGGACCGGGGTTCACCGTCGCGGACGTGGCCGAGCGGGCGGGCGTCTCGGTGGGCACGGTGGCCGGCCGGTTCGGCTCGAAGAGCGGTCTGCTCCAGGCGTTGACCAGGCAGACCAGCGCGGAGAACGTGCGGCGGATGCGCGCGGCGGCCGATGCGGCGGTCGACCCGGCCGAGGGGCTGCGGGCGGCGCTGCTGACCTGGTTCGAGGGCATGGTGGACCCGGCCGAGGCGCAGAACCACCTGGCCCAGCTCGGTGTCGACCTGATCGACCCGGAGCTGCGCGCGCTGCTCGCCGACCTCTACGAGGTGACCGAGCGGACCGTGCTGGAGCTCACCCGCCGGGTGGACCTCCCGCGCGGTCCCGGGCCGGAACGCGCGGCGCGGGTGCTCACCGGGCTGCTCTACGGCGGGTCGATGGACTGGTCGGTGCGGCCGCGCGGCGAGCTGGCCGACCGGCTGGCGGAGGACGTGGACGCGGTGTTGGACGCTTGGAAGGGGAGATGATGGCGTCGTTGGAGGGCAAGGTCGCGGCGGTCACGGGGGCGACGCGGGGCGCGGGGCGTGCCATCGCGGTCGAGCTGGGCGCGGCGGGTGCGACGGTGTTCGTCGGCGGCCGGTCGACGCGCGGGCACAAGTCGCCGATCGGCCGGGACGAGACGATCGAGGAGACCGCGGAGCTCGTCACGGCGGCGGGTGGCCGGGGCATCCCGGTGCGGTGCGACTTCACCGCGCCATCGGACGTGGACGCGTTCCGCGCCCGCATCGAGTCCGAAGTGGACGGCCGGCTGGACGTCCTGGTGGACGACGTGTGGGGCGGTGAGGCGGACACCGAGTTCAAGGTGTTCTGGGAGCAGGACCTGGACCGCCAGCTGCGGATGTGGCGCAACAGCTTGGAGGCGCACTTCGTCGCGCTGCACCGGCTGCTGCCGCTGCTGGTCGCCAAGCCGGGCGGCCTGCTGGTCGAGGTGACCGACGGCGACAGCGACGAGTTCTACAGCGGGTCGCTGGCCTACGACTCGGTGAAGGTCGCGATCCGGCGGTTCGGCACCGTGATGGCGAAGGAGCTGGAGGCGTTCGGCGGCACGTCGGTCGCCGTCACGCCCGGGTTCCTGCGGTCGGAGCAGATGCTGGAGCACTTCGGCGTGACGGAGGAGAACTGGCGCGACGCGATCGCCAAGGAGCCGCACTACGCGATGTCCGAGACGCCGCACTACGTCGGGCGCGGCGTCGCGGCACTGGCCGCCGACCCCGACCGCCACCGGTTCACCGGCAAGGCGCTCGCGTCCTGGACCCTGATGCGGGAGTACGGCTTCACCGACCTGGACGGGTCACGGCCGGACTGGGGCCGCTGGTACGAGGAGGTCTTCAAGGCGGGCGTGGACCCGACCACGGCGGACGCGTCGCAGTACCGCTGACGCGGGCGGTCCGGCCCGGTCGGGCGTCGCAGGTCAGACGTCGCCGGGCCGGACCAGCCCCGTCTCGTACGCCAGCACCACGGCCTGCACGCGGTCGCGCAGGTCGAGCTTGGCCAGGATGCGCCCCACGTGCGTCTTCACCGTGGCCTCCGACAGGAACAGCTTGCGCGCGATCTCGGTGTTCGACAGCCCCTTGGCGATCAGCACCAGCACCTCGCGCTCCCGCTCGGTCAGCGCCTCCAGCACCGCCGCGTCCCGCAGCTCGCCGCCGCCCTCGCCGAGGAACCGGCTCAGCAGCCGCTTGGTCACCGAAGGCGACACCACCGCGTCACCGCTGGCCACCGCCCGCAACGCGGACACCAGGTCACCCGGCGGCGTGTCCTTGAGCAGGAACCCGGACGCGCCGTTGCGCAGCGCCGACAACGCGTACTCGTCCAGGTCGAACGTGGTCATCACGAGCACCTTCGCGGTGCCCGCCTCGGCGATCCGCTTGGTCGCCTCGACCCCGTCGAGCACGGGCATGCGCACGTCCATCAGCACCACGTCGGGTCGCAGGCGGTCGGCGAGCTGCACGGCGTCGAGCCCGTTGGCGGCCTCGCCGACCACGTCGACGTCCTCCTGCGCGCCGAGCACCATGCGGAAGCCCATGCGCATGAGCTCCTGGTCGTCCACTAGCAGTACGCGGATCACGCCGTCCCTTCCGTAAGACTCCCGCACCCTACGACGGGACCAGCGGCAGCACGGCGCGGACCCGCCAGCCACCGCCCGGGTTGGGCCCCGCCTCCAGCGTGCCGCCGAGCACGCCCGCGCGTTCGCGCATGCCGATCAGCCCGTTGCCGCCGGACACCGCGACCAGGTCGTGGGGCGTGCCGAACCCGTCGTCGGCCACCTCCACCTCCACCTGGTCGGCCGCCTGGGTGACGCGGACGGTCGCGGTGGCGCCGGAGCCCGCGTGCTTGAGCGTGTTGGTCAACGCCTCCTGCACGATCCGGTAGACGCCGAGCCCGAGGCCCGCGGGCAGCGCGGACAGCTCGCCGGCGGTCTCCAGCCGCACGGGCAGCCCGGCGGCCCGGCAGTTCTCGGCCAGTTCGTGCAGGTCGCCCGCGTCCGGCTGGGGCACCCACTGCGTGCCGGACTGGTCCTCCGACCGCAGCACGCCCAGCAACCGCCGCAGCTCGGTCAACGCCTGCCGGCCGGTGTCGGCGATGGTTCGCACGGCGGCCTCGGCGAGGTCCGGGTTGGTCCTGATCGCGTAGCTCGCGCCGTCGGCCTGCACCACCATCACGCTCACCGCGTGCGCGACCACGTCGTGCAGCTCCCGCGCGATCCGCGACCGCTCCTCGCCCACCGCGATGCGGGCCTGCTGGTCGCGTTCGGTCTCCAGCAGCTTGAGCCGCTGCTCCAGCTCCCGGTTGTAGGCGCGGCGGGCGCCGACGAACTCGCCCATCGCCCAGCTGAACCCGAAGATCACCGCGATCACGAACACGATGAACGCGGCCTCGACGCCCGCGCCCATGGGCCACAGCGCCCACACGAAAGTGCCGACCGCGAGCCAGATCGAGTAGAGCAGGCCTTGCCGCCTGCCGACGTAGGCGACCACCGTGTAGAGCGCGATGGCCAGCGAGAAGTCCGCCAGCCGGATCGGCATCCCGGTCTGGAGGTCGCCGTGGGTGAGCAGCTGGACCGCCCCGCCGAACAGGATCACGTAGGACGAGCCCAGCGGGTGCTTGCGGCGGAACACCACCGGCACGATCATCATCGCGCCGACGAACAGCAGCGTGGACCCCGGGACCGTCGACTGGTTGGCGCCCAGCACGCCCAGGTCGAACACGAGCAGCAACCCGGCCATCAGGGAGTCCCCGAAGACCGGGTGCGCTCGCATCCACAGGCTCAGCCGCCGCACGTGACCAGGTTAGGTACCGGTCCGGCGGGCGCGCGTCGCGCCACGGGCTGACCCCCGCCTAATCCTCCAGGCGGATGACCGGACGTCGCCGCCCGCGTCCTACCTGATCGTCTTGATCTGCGTCGGGTCGATCTTCTGCTCGGCGGGCTCCACGCGCGGCGCGGGCGCGCCGTGCACCGCTTCGACCCGCGTCTGCGGCGGCACGGACCGCTGCTGCTCGTACTGGCGGTGCTCCTCGGCCATCTCGTCGGCCAGCTGCTGCTGGAGCTGCCGGTCGCGGATGCGACCCAGGATCATCATGGTGACCGCGTGCACCAGCGCCAGGACCAGCAGCATCACGCCGAGCTTGACCACGACGTCCTTGACCGGGTCGCCGGTGTCGACCGAGATGATCGACACGATGGCGAGCAGCCCGAGCACCACGAGGTGGAACAGCACGGTCGCCAGGCGGGTCATCGACCTGGCCGCTTCCGGGTCCCCGTACGCCCGGCTCATGTACCCCTTGCCGCTGCGATAGATCAGTTGACCGTCGATCAGCACCAGCACCACGCCGAGCAGCAGGAACACCGCATATCCCTGTTCCATGGCGGACCTCCCTCGTCGGTCGCGGAAATACCCCGGTCACCGCGTTCGCAAACCGGGCGCCACCCGCACGTGGCACGATCTCCGGCGTGACGACGCAGGCCAAGCAGCTCGCCGGTCCGCTCTCGGCGGCGGTCGCGAACCTCTGCGTCGGTCTGCAGCCGCAGGTCTCGCCGGCGACCGCGGCCGGGTTCCGCGAGGTGCTGCGGCGGCTGTCCGCGCCGTTGCAGGTCGCCGTCGCGGGCCGGATCAAGTCCGGCAAGTCGACGCTGGTCAACGCGCTGATCGGGCGTCGTGTCGCGCCCACGGACGTCGGCGAGTGCACCCGGTTGGTGACCCGCTTCCAGTACGGCACGGTGGACCGGATCGAGGTGGTGTTCACCGACGGCCGCAAGCAGGTGCTGCCGTTCGAGGCGAACGGCTCGATCCCGCCGGACCTGGGCGTGGACGTCGAGCGGGTGTCGCACGTCGAGGCCTACCTGACCAACGCGGTGCTGCGGGACCTGACCGTGATCGACACGCCGGGCCTCGGCTCGCTCGACGCGGCGTCGGTGGCGCGCACCGAGGCGCTGCTGAGCGGGGAGCTGGACCCGGTGTCGCGCAACGCCGTGGCCGGCGCGGAAGCCGTGCTGTACGTCGTCACGCAGGGCGTGCGGTCGGACGACCAGCAGGCGCTGGCCGCGTTCACCGCCGCCACCGCGAGCCGTGAAGCGGGCCCGGTGAACGCCATCGCGGTGCTGAACAAAGCCGACACGATCGCCGCGGAGACCGTCGAGGGCGCGAACGGCGACACGTGGCAGGCGGCCGTGCTGCTGGCCGAGCGGCAGGCGCGGACCCTCAAGCCGCGCGTCGCGGACGTGCTGCCGGTGATCGGCCTGGTCGCCGAGTCGACCGAGACCGGCGGCTTCACCTCGGCCGACGCCGACGCGCTGCGCAAGCTGGCCGAGCTGGACGACGCGACCCGCGAGACCATGCTGATCTCGGCCGACCTGTTCGTGGGCTGGGAGTGCGACGTACCGGTCGGCACCCGCACCCGGCTGCTGGAGAAGCTGGACCTCTACGGCATCCGCAAGGCGCTGGAGGCCGTGGACGCCGAGCCGACCATCACCGCGGGCGCGCTGCGCCGCAAGCTGCTCGACGCCTCCGGGCTGGACGGCGTGCGGGCCAAGCTGAACGCGGTGTTCCGGTCGCGGGCCGACGGCATCAAGGCCGCCGCCGCGCTGGCGTCGGTGACGTCGCTGGCCGCCGCCTCCGGCGACCCGAACGAGCGGCAGCGCGTGCACGACGCGATCGAGGTGCTGCTGGCCAAGCCGGAGGCGCACCAGCTACGGCTGCTGGAGGCGTTGACGCTGGTCGCGTCGGGGGCCGTGGCGATGCCGAACGACCTGGTGGAAGAGGTGCTGCGGTTCGGCAGCTCGCCGGAGGTGTCCGAGCAGCTCGGCCTGCGCGGCAGACCGCCGCACGAGCTCATGGCGTACGCGCTGGAACGCGCCGGCTGGTGGCGTTCCTTCGCGTCGTTCGGCGCGACGCCCGCGCAGAGCCGCGTGGCCCACGTGGTGCACCGGGCGTACTTCCTGATCTGGCAACAACTGCGGGGACGGCGATGAGCGGAACGGAACAGGGCGGCGCGGCGTCCGACCACGCTGTGGAGACGACGCTGGAGACCACCATCGCCGACGAGCTGCTCGACCAGGCGTTGGCCGAGCGGCGCGCTCTCGTGCAGCTCTGCCTGTACGCGCTGGACCGCGCCCGCAGCGCCGGGGTGGTGGAACGGCTCGAAGAGGGCCTGGCGGCCATCGGCGTGACCGCGTTGCGGCCGGACGGCGAGCGGTTCGACCCGTCGCGGCACGAAGCGGGCGGCACCCTGCCGACGCCGGACGCGTCGCTGGACGGCGTGGTCGCCGAGACCGAGGTGGTCGGCTTCGCCGACCGCGGCCGAACGCTGCGCGCGCCCGTCGTCACCGTCTACACCGCGCGATGAGCGGCCTGCCGCAGACGGTCCGGCAGACCAGGGAGAAGCTGACCGCCCTGGTCCGCTCGCTCGACCCGTCGGCCGCGTCGTTCGTCGAGACCCGCAAGGCCGGCCCCGCGTCGGTGGTGGTGGTCGGCGAGACGAACCGGGGCAAGAGCTCGCTGGTCAACGCCCTGCTGGCGACGCCGGACCTGTCACCGGTGGACGCCGAGGTGGCCACCGCGACCTACCTGGTGTTCCGGCACGGCGAGCAGTGGTCGGGGCGGGCCTGCTACGCCGGGTCGATGTCGCCGGTGCCGTTCGAGCGGTCGGAGATCGTGAACTGGGTGTCGGCGGCCCACGAGCTGCCCGAGGGCATGCTGCCACCCCGCTACGTCGAGGTCGAGGCACCGATCCCGCTGCTGGAGCGGCTGTCGGTGGTGGACACGCCCGGCGTCGGCGGGCTCGACTCCGCGCACGGCGAGCTGGCCGCCGAGGCCGCCGCGACCGCGACCGCGCTGCTGTTCGTGGTCGACGCCTCGGCCCCGTTCACGCGTGGTGAGCTGGAGTTCCTGCGCACGGTCGGCGAACGCGTCGAGACCGTCGTGTTCGCGCTGACCAAGGTCGACCAGTACCGCGGCTGGCGGCAGGTGCTGGAGGCCGACCAGGCGCTGCTGGCCGAGCACGCGCCCCGGTTCCGCGGCGCGACGTTCCACCCGGTGTCGTCGCGGATGTTCGAGCTCGCGGCCAAGGCGCCCAACCCGGACGCGGCGGCGATGCTGCGCGACCGGTCGGGGATCGGGGCGTTGCAGGAGGCGTTGCAGGAGCTGGTGGTCGGCCGGGCGGCGATGCTCGGCGAGGCCAACGGGCTGCGCGCGCTGGCGACCGTGCTGGACGAGCTGATCGCGCGCAACGAGGCGGACAAGCGGGCGCTGTCGTCGGGCGAGGAGGAAGCCGAGACGCTGCGGGACCGGCGGGACGAGCTGAACTCGCAGCGCCGCTCGTCGACGCGCAGTTGGCAGGTGCGGCTGCGGGGTGAGGTGCAGCGGGCCCGGGTGGAGGGCGCGCACGAGGTCAGCCGGCAGATGCGGGACGTGCAGACGTGGTTCCGCACGGCCATCGACTCGGCCGACCGGGAGCGGCTGGCGGCGTTGCCGCAGGAGGTCGACACGGCGTTGCAGCTCGTGTCGGGCCGGATCAGCGCCGGGCTGGCGGTGCGGCTGTCCCGGGTGGCCGACTCGGCGCTGGCCGACCTGTTCTCGCCCGAGGAGCTGGCCGTGATCCGGGGTCAGTTCGCGCGCGGCGCGACGCCGCCGGTCGTGCTGCGCCCGCCGGAGAAGCGCGCGCCGACCGCCGAGGACAAGCTGCTGGTCTTCATGGGCGTGTCCGGCGGCCTGGGCGCGGGCCGGCTGGCCGCGTTGCCGCTGGCCGGGCTCGGGGTGGCGGCGCTGAACCCGATCGTGCTGCCGGTGACCATCGCCCTGGGGCTGGGCGCGGGCTGGTGGATGGCCCGGACCAGGAAGCACTCGGCCGACAAGCAGCACCTCAAGCAGTGGCTGTCGGACGCCATCGCGGACGCCCGGTCCACTGTGGACCAGTTGGTGGCCGAGCAGCTGATCGAGGCCGAGCAGCAGCTGTCGCTGGTACTGGACGACGCGCTGGGCAAGCGGGTCGAGGCGATCGAGGCGGAACTGCGCGAGGTGGACAAGGCGCTGCGGATGGAGGCGGGCGAACGGGCGAAGGCGCTGCAGGCCGTGACCCGCCGCCTGGCCGAGCTGACCGCCGGCCGCACCAAGGTCGACGAGCTGCTGGCCCGCATCCGCGCCGTCCGCGACCGTGCGTGAACCCCCTGTGACCCCGCGTGGGAGCTTCCCCGGCGGAACCGAACGGGCATAACGTGAGTCCAACCGGTACAGGACGCAGGAGGGTGGGAACGGTGTACATCGACGAGACAGGCGCGGCCGACGGCGAGCTGAAGGTCACGGTCGGCGACGAGGAGTACACCGCCGAGGCGACCTACGACCTCGACCAGGACGGTGTCGACGAGAGCGCGGTCGTGGAGACCGACGACGGCGGGCACCTCGCGTTCAGCGACACCGACGGTGACGGCGAAGCCGACCTGATGAGCACGTTCGACGCGGACGGGGAGCTCACGAGCCAGGCCGAGTTCGACGAGGACTCCGGCGAGTGGGTCGCCGTGGACCCGGGGGACGACCGCGCCGAGCAGACCAACACGAACGCCGGCAAGGCCATCGTGGTCGACATGGAGGACGGCGCCGACCAGAACGTCGGCCCCGCGACCGAGGACACGGACGGCGACGGCCGCGCCGACACCGCGGTGGTGAAGGACGAGGACGGCGACACCTGGCTGTTCACCGACGCCGACGGCGACGGGAGCGCCGACCTGGCCACCGAGATCACCCAGGACGGCGAGGTCACGGTGTCCAAGCACACCGGCGACGACGAGTGGACCCAGGTCGAGCACGGCCGCATCGGCGAGGACGGCAAGTACGCGCCGGACGGCGACGAGGCCTGGTCGGACGGCTCGGAGGACAAGGTCACCGTGTCGGGCGTGGTCCGCATCGACTCCGTCACCGGCCAGTGGATCAGCCCCAACTGACCGCCGGGTCGACCTGCTCCACGAACGCCGTCCACCGGGCCGCGAACGCTCGCGGAACCGCACCCGACCGCGAATCCGGGTGCGGTGTCGGGCTCCTGTCGTGATGATGGCCGCATGGTCATCCGCCCGCTGACGGCCGACGACGTCGGCACCGTCGTGGAGTTCTCGCTGCGCGCGTGGGCTCCGGTGTTCGACTCGTTCCGCGCCGTCCTGGGCGTTCCGGTCTACACCGCGCTGTTCCCGGACTGGGAGTCGACGCAAGCCCGCGCCGTCGAGGACGTCTGCCGGGACGACGCGACGGCCGTGTGGGTGGCCGACCGGCAGGGCCGCGCCGTGGGTTTCGTGGCGGTCCGGGTGGGTGACGGCGAGATCCACATGCTGGCCGTCGACCCCGACCACCAGCGGCAGGGCATCGGCTCCGCGCTCACCTCGTTCGCCGTCGAGCGCCTCCGCGAAGCGGGCGTCACGCTGGCCGTCGTCGGCACGGGCGGCGACCCGGGCCACGCACCGGCGCGCCGCACCTACGAGCGCGCGGGCTTCACCCCGTTCCCCCACGTGCAGTACTACCGGCGGCTCGACCGGTGACCTCGCGGACCTGCCGGTGGAACCGGTGCCGGTCGGGTTCGTGAATCCCTTGTGGGGCAACCGGAAGAGTCGCTCCCGGTATTAGCGGGAACGACCCGCGCGCCCTTTCTGGAACGGTTGAGAAATCCGGACATTTCACATGAGTGAATTTTCCGGGTGAGCGTGAGAGCGCTCTCACAGCCTTCGGTCGGGCCACTCGACGGTGTGGCGATCGACGCACCGGGGCGCCCTTGCATTCCGCCGACTAAAGCCCAGGTCACAGGCCGATTTGTGGTGATCGGGTGCTGAATCGATTACAGAATCGGTTTTGTGAGCCAGCCGACAGGTCAGATGTGCGTTACCCGGGATTAACCCGGCTAACCTCCGTCTATCCCCTTAATCGGCACGCCCTCCACCGGGCGGGCGGAGCCATTCCCGAGGACGTCCCACCAGGACAACGGCGTCCACCGTGGGCTGGCGCTCAGCTAGGAGACGAGACGAGATGACGGCAGTGACCATTCCCGGTCTCGACCACGCACCGACCAACCACGCGCGCCTGGTGTCCTGGGTGCGCGAGGTCGCCGAGCTGACCTGCCCCGATGAAGTGGTGTGGGCCGACGGCTCCCAGGACGAGTGGGACCGGCTCACCGCCAAGCTCGTGGACGCGGGCACCTTCGTCCCGCTGAAGAAGAAGCCCAACTCGTTCTGGGCGGCCTCGGATCCGACCGACGTGGCGCGGGTCGAGGAGCGCACCTTCATCTGTTCGGTGGACCCGCAGGACGCGGGCCCGACGAACAACTGGATGGATCCCGCCGAGATGAAGGGGATCATGACCGAGCTGTACCGCGGGTGCATGCGCGGTCGGACGATGTACGTGATCCCGTTCTGCATGGGCCCGCTCGACGCCGAGAAGCCGATGCTGGGCGTGGAGATCACCGACTCCGAGTACGTCGTCGTCTCGATGCACATCATGACCCGCATGGGCACGAAGGCGCTGGCGCGATTCGGCGACGACGCCGACTTCGTGCAGGCGCTGCACTCGATCGGCGCGCCGCTGGAGCCGGGCCAGGACGACGTCCCGTGGCCGTGCAACGAGACGAAGTACATCACGCAGTTCCCCGAAGAGCGGATGATCTGGTCGTTCGGCTCGGGCTACGGCGGCAACGCGCTGCTGGGCAAGAAGTGCTACTCGCTGCGCATCGCCTCGGTGATGGCGCGCGACGAGGGCTGGCTCGCCGAGCACATGCTGATCCTCAAGCTCACCTCGCCGGAGCAGAAGGCCTACTACATCGCGGCCGCGTTCCCGAGCGCCTGCGGCAAGACCAACCTCGCCATGCTGGAGCCGACCATCCCCGGCTGGAAGGTCGAGACGCTGGGCGACGACATCGCCTGGATGCGGTTCGGCGACGACGGCCGGCTGTACGCGGTCAACCCGGAGAACGGCTTCTTCGGCGTCGCGCCCGGTACCGACTACCACACCAACCCGAACGCGATGCGCACCATCGCGAAGGGGAACTCGCTGTTCACCAACGTGGCGCTGACCGACGACGGCGACGTGTGGTGGGAGGGCATGGGCGAGCCGCCCGCGCACCTGACCTCGTGGAAGAAGCAGGACTGGACGCCCGGCGGCGACGAGCTGTCGTCGCACCCGAACTCGCGCTACTGCACGCCGATCGCCCAGTGCGACATCAAGGCGCCGGAGTGGGAGGACCCGAAGGGCGTGCCGATCTCGGCGATCTTCTTCGGCGGTCGCCGCGCCACCACGATCCCGCTGATCACCGAGTCGCGCGACTGGCAGCACGGCGTCTTCATGGGCGCGACGCTGTCCAGCGAGACGACCGCCGCGGCCGTCGGCAAGACCGGTGTCGTGCGGCGCGACCCGATGGCCATGCTGCCGTTCATCGGCTACCACGCCGGTGACTACTTCCAGCACTGGATCGACACCGGCAAGTCGGCCGACGCGGACAAGCTGCCGAAGATCTTCTACGTCAACTGGTTCCGCCGGGGCGAGGACAAGCGGTTCCTCTGGCCCGGGTTCGGCGAGAACTCGCGCGTGCTGAAGTGGGCCGTCGAGCGCATCGAGGGCAGGGCCGCCGCGGTGGAGACGCCGATCGGGCACGTGCCGACGGCCGCCGAGCTGGACCTGGAGGGCCTGGACGCGCCCCGCGCGGACATCGAGGCGGCGCTGGAGTTCGACGCCGACGAGTGGCGGGCCGAGATCCCGATGATCGAGGAGTGGTTCGCCAAGATCGGTGAGAAGGTGCCGACCTCGCTGCGCGACGAGCTGGAGGCGTTGAAGCTCCGCCTCGGCTGAGCCCGCACCCCCGAGACGTTCTCGGCGTGAGACCCGGTGGCCAACGGCGTCCACCGGGTCTCTTTTTGGTTGCTCCGGGTGATTTCCGGCTCGTCCGGAGGTACCAAGGAGGAGTGACCCAGCGGGACGATTTCCTGGGCGGCCTGCACTACGACCGCGTGCCGGAGGCGGAGGTCGGACCGGCTCCCGGCGTCGTGCGGTATCCCCCGGCCGGGGTGCGCTCCGGGTCGGCGCGGCCGCGGGTGTCGGCGTGGTGGCACGTGGCCGGCTTCGTGCTCGGCGCGGTCGCCGCGGCGCTCGGTGCCCTCGCGTGGGGCTACGCGCTGGACCAGCTCGACGAGGTGCGGCTGCGCGGGCTGGTGGCGTTGGGACTCGCGGGGCTGCTGGTGGGTCTGGTGTCGCTGGGGAAGCTGTCCCCAGCCGCGCCCCTGGCCGCCGGCCTGGCCGCACTGGGGGGTTCAGTGCTGTTCGAACTGGGTACCTTTCCCTTCTTGCCCGTGCTCAGGCCGGTGTTCGAGAGCGGTGGCCCGGTCCTGGTCGGCGTGCTGCTGGTGGTGTTGTCCTGGCGACGGCGCTAGTTGTCCACAGCTTGTGGACAGAGCTGTGCACAGCCTGTGGGTCGGTTGTCCTCAGGCGGGCAGCGGGTTGCGGCCCAGTCCCCACAGCCGGCCGGTGAACGGTCGCGTCGCCTCGGCGTAGCAGACGGCGGACGTGTAGCCCTCGGACCACGCCTGGCTGCCGAACGCCCGCCAGGACGCGAACACGTCGTCCCGGGCCGCGCCGACGTAGTTCCTGACGGCTCGCGCGCAGTGCTCCGCCGCCTTGGCGTTCACCTGGTCGACGGACGGCGCGGGGTCCTGCGGGCTACCCAGGGCGAGCACTCCGGGGACGGCTTCGGCCCGGTGCGGTTGGTCGCACGCAGTGATCGCGGCGTCCTTCGCCTCACCCGGCGAGGCGGCGGCGCACAACTGCACCGTGCCGAACCCGGCCGCCTTGAGGAGGTCCTTGGCGCTGGTCTTGCGGCGCACGCGGCTGCCGTCCGGCTTCAGCTCCACCACCGTGCACACGCGCCAGCGGTCGCCCTTCGCCCACCCGTCCCGGCTCGGCCACAACGCGTGCGCCTGCAACCGGGTGGCGTCGTGGTCCGGGCTGCCCAGGTACGCGGTGAGGGCGGCGCGGCACGCGGGCAGCGCGGCACGGCGCAGGTCGCGGTCGTCCGGGTACCCCGCGCCCAGGCCCTCCAGCACCCCGACCTCGGTCACCTCGGCCTCGTGCTCGGCCGCGCAGTCGAGCACCTCCAGGCCGGTGTCCGTGCACTGGCCCGCCTTGGGCAGCCGGTCGGGTGACGGGGTGATGGACGGGCGGACGACCTCGGCGTCCGGCACGCCCTGGACCGGCGCCGTGCAGGCGGCGAGCGACAGCGCGGCCAGAGCCACCACCGCCGCCCGCCAGCCCGTCACGCGGTCAGATTACTGACACCAGTGCGGCGACCTGGTCGGCGATCACCCGGCGGTCCCGCTCGAACGCCGCGTCGGTCAGCGCGGTCGGGTCGACGGGCTGGCCCAGCACCGGCGTGTGCAGGTGACCGCCGAGGACCGCGGTGGCCGACAGGCCCAGCCGCAGCCGGTTCGCCCGGTACATCGACTCGTTGGACAGGTAGTCACCGCCGCTGCCGCTCGCCGCGGCCGCGCCCGGCGTCGGCTCGTCGGTGCGGCAGCTCGGCGTGCCCGTGCCGGGCACCGTGCCGAGCGGCCACTCGCAGAACTCGCGGTTGTAGCGGACCGGGAACGGCCCGGTGGTCGCGGCGACCAGGCGCTCGTGCGGCAACGTCGTCTCGATGAACTCCAGCGCGGGCTGGGGCCACCCGGCCGCGTCCGGCACCACGCCGCGCGACGAGACGTCGTCGTTGTCCGGGAAGCCGCCGCGCCACCGCCCGGCCCACCGCTCGACGTCGAACTGCCCCGGCCGCCCCTGGCTGACCGTGACCAGCGCGTTCGCCCGCGAGTTGAGCGCCGTGCCGTAGAACCGCTCCACCACGCCCCGGTCGAACGCGCCCCACAGCACGGGCAGCACGGCCGCCTCCACCACGGCGGGCCCGGACGGCGTGTCGACCACCTTCCCGTCCAGCCGCAGCGCCGCCGCGCCCGCCGGGTTGCTGCGCCGCACGGACGTGCCGCTGAGCTGGAACGGGTCGAACCCGGTGACCGCGATCCGCCGCACGCCGTCGGCGAAGCGCACGTCCTCCACGCCGCGCGAGGTCCGGTCGAACAGCTCGACCAGCCGCGCCCGCTCGGCGGCGTCGGGCCGCCAGTCGCGCGGCTGCCACTGCCGCAGCGCCTTCGTCGCCTGCAACCGGGCCCAGTACAGCGGCCGGTCGTCGTAGGAGTCCCAGGCCTGGGCCGACTGCGCCCGCTGCACCGCCGCCCGCCACAGCTCCGCGCCGCGCCCGACCACGTGGTACAGCGCCTGCGCGCGGGAGATCGGCTCGCACAGCCGGGCGGTGAACCGGCTGATGTCGTCGTCGAACCCGGCCAGCCGCACCAGCTCGGGACCGACTTCCGGCCCGGTCGGCGTGAGCCGGTCGTCCAGCCGCTGCTCCTCGACGGTGAGGGGAGCGTTCGGGTCGAAGCACGGCGCGGGCTGCGCGTGCGCCACGGCGGGGAGGGTGAGGAGGGACAGACCGAGTGTGAGTGTCATCACTGCGCGGAGTCGTCTGGTCACCCGCCGATGCTGCCCAACCGCGGTCGGGTCGAGGAACCCGCCGAACGGCCCTCGGTTCGTCCGTCCACCTTTCTCACTCGTTCGGGCACGAAGTGGGCTGTCCCCTTGCCACCGCGAGTGCCACTCGAAGGCACGCCGCGCGACCGGATGGGCGGCGCGCCGGGCCGCCCGCCGCGCTGACGCGGGCTCAGGCGCTCAGCCGGTCCCGTCCGCCCGGGAACGGCCCGAGCGCCACGCCCGCGTCGGTCAACGCCGACCGCACCGCCCGCGCGACGGCCACCGCGCCGGGGCTGTCGCCGTGCACGCAGATCGAGTCCACCGGCATCCGCAGCACCTGGCCGTCCACGGCCCGCACGCGGCCCTCCGTCGCCAGGACGACGCACCGCGCCGCGATCGCGCCCACGTCGTGCAGCACGGCACCCGGCCGGCGCCGGTCCACCAGCGTCCCCGCCGCCGTGTACGCCCGGTCGGCGAAGGCCTCGTACCGGACCGGCAGGCCGGCCACCTCCGCCCGCTTCAACCACACCGCCCCCGGCAGCCCGAGCACCGGCAGCGTCGGGTCGAACGCGCGCACGGCGTCCACCACGGCGTCGGCCTGCGCCTCGTGCGTCACCAGCGCGTTGTAGAGCGCGCCGTGCGGCTTGACGTACCCGACCCGCGTCCCGGCGGAACGGGCGCACGCGTCGAGCCCGCCGACCTGGTAGAGCACCTCGGCGGTCAGGGTCTCCGGTGGCACGTCGACGAACCGCCGGCCGAAGCCGTTCAGGTCGCGGTACCCGACGTGCGCACCCACCGCCACGCCGCGCGCCGCCGCCAGCTCGCACGTCCGCCGCATCGTCTCCGGGTCGCCCGCGTGGAAGCCGCAGGCGATGTTCGCGCTGGTCACGACGTCCAGCAGGGCCCGGTCGTCACTTAGCGCCCAGCGGCCGAAGCCTTCGCCCAGATCCGCGTTGAGGTCCATGAGCCCTCCCCTCGTACCACTGCTCAATGTAGGGATTGTTCAACAATCCTTCAATACTCCATTTGACTCGTGCGACAACTAGACTTTCCCCATGACCACGGCTCAGGCGGACGGTTGGCTGAACGCCCTCGCGAAGGACCGCGACGACCTCGACCGCTCCAGCACCGCCGAGCGCGTGGCGGACAAGCTGCGCACGAGGGTCCTCGACGGCGACATCACGCCCGGCCAGCAGCTCAACGAGAAGGCGCTGGGCGAAGCCCTCCGCGTCTCGCGCAACACGCTGCGCGAGGCGTTCCGCCTGCTCACCCACGAACGCCTGCTCGTGCACGAGTACAGCAAGGGCGTGTTCGTCCGCCGCCCCGACGTGCCCGACATCGTGGACCTCTACGCCGCGCGGCGGGTGATCGAGTGCGGCGCGATCCGCCGCTGGCCGCACGTGGACGAGGACGCCCGGCGGGCCGTCCGCGACGCCGTCGCCCTCGGCCTGGCCTGCCGCGAGCGGGCCGACTGGACCGGCGTCGGCACCGCGAACGTCAAGTTCCACCAGGCCGTCACGGCGCTGGCCGGCAGCGCCCGGCTGGACGAGGAGATGGAGCGGCTGCTCGCCGAGGTGCGCCTGGCGTTCCACGTGATGGGCGACCCCGAGGAATTCCACCGCGACTACCTGCCGCTGAACCAGTCCATCGTGGACCGGCTCGACGCCGGCGAGGTTCGGCAGGCCGAAGAAGCGTTGCTCACCTACTTCGACCGCGCAGAGAAGCACTTGGTCACCGGCCTGCGGTCCGAGCGGTAATTGGTCACGATCCAACTACGTCATTCGTCGGTAACCCACCCGACATGGTGACTACCATCCCCCGTCCGACCTACCATGCGCGACACCGCGTTACCGGGCCGCCGTACGGAGGGGCACATGCCGTCTGCTCGAAAATCCAGCCTCCGCTGGAGCAACTGGAACCTGCTGCTGCTGATTCCACTGCTCATGCTCGTCACGCCCTGGTTCAACTCCGATGAGCCGAGGGTCCTGGGGCTGCCGTTCTTCTACTGGTACCAGTTCGCCTGGGTGCCGGTGGGCGTCCTCTGCGTGGGCCTGGTCTACGTCAAGACCAAGGACGAACCCGTGGTCAAGGGCAAGCCCGACCTGCTCGGCGTGGACGACCTGGACGAGGGGGCCAAGTAATGCAGTGGATCGAGTTGACGGTGTTCAGCGCGCTGTTCCTGCTGGTCACCGTCCTGGGCTTCATCGCGGCGAAGTGGAAGGCCGGCGACACCCTCGACCACCTGGACGAGTGGGGCCTGGGCGGGCGCAAGTTCGGTTCCTGGATCACCTGGTTCCTGGTCGGCGGTGACCTCTACACCGCGTACACGTTCGTGGCCGTGCCCGCCCTGGTCTTCGGCGCGGGCGCGATGGGCTTCTTCGCGCTGCCCTACACGGTGATCCTCTATCCGATCGTGTTCCTGCCGCTGGTGCGCATGTGGTCGGTGTCCCGCGTGCACGGCTACGTGACGCCGGCGGACTTCGTCCGCGGCCGCTACGGGTCGCACTGGCTGGCCCTGCTGGTCGCCATCACCGGCATCGTGGCCACGATGCCGTACATCGCGTTGCAGCTCGTCGGCCTGGAGGCCGTGCTGCGCACGATGGGCCTCAACGGCTCCGGCATCCTCGGCCACCTGCCGCTGTTCATCGCGTTCGTGATCCTGGCGCTGTACACCTACCAGTCGGGCCTGCGCGCGCCCGCGCTGATCGCGTTCGTCAAGGACACGCTGATCTACATCGTGATCCTGGTCGCGGTCATCTACCTGCCGTCGAAGTTCGGCGGCTGGGGCGCGATCTTCGACAGCGCCCAGGCCAAGTTCGCCGCGACCGAGAGCAAGGCCGACGGGATCGTCCTGACCGGGACCAACCAGCTCCAGTACGCGACGCTGGCGCTGGGCTCGGCGCTGGCGCTGTTCCTGTACCCGCACTCGCTGACCGGCATCCTCGCCTCGCGCGGCCGCAACGTGATCAAGCGGAACATGGTCGCGCTGCCCGCGTACTCGCTGCTGCTGGGCCTGCTCGCGATGCTCGGCTTCGTGGCCATCACGGCGGGCGCCAAGCCGATCACCAACCAGGCCACCGGCCGCCCGGACACCAACACCATCGTCCCGGTGCTGTTCGGCCAGGAGTTCCCGGCCTGGTTCGCGGGCGTGGCGTTCGCGGCCATCGCGATCGGCGCCCTGGTGCCCGCGGCGATCATGTCGATCGCGGCGGCGAACCTGTGGACCCGCAACATCTACAAGGAGTACCTGAAGAAGGACGCCACCCCCGCCCAGGAGGCCAAGCAGGCCAAGCTGGCGTCGCTGGTGGTGAAGTTCGGCGCGGTCGCGTTCATCGTGTTCATCGACCCGCAGTTCTCCATCGACCTCCAGCTCATCGGCGGCGTGATGATCCTGCAGACGCTGCCCGCCGTGGCGATCGCCCTCTACACCCGGTGGTTCCACCTGTGGGGCCTCGTCGCCGGCTGGGTCGTGGGCATGGGCTACGGCATGTGGCTGCTGTACAACATCGGCAACCCGGCCGTCGGCAAGGCGCACTTCGCGGGCTCCGCGCTGCCGCTGGGCAAGCTGTCGCTGTTCGGCTGGCACCCGTTCGACGGCTCCACCGTGCAGATCTACGTCGGCGCGGTGGCCGTCGTGGCGAACCTGGTGGTCGCCGTCGTCGTCACGCTGATCGCGAAGCGGGCCAAGCTGTCCAACGGCACCGACGAGACGCAGGGCGACGACTACCACGTGGACGAGGACAGCGACCGGGTCAAGCCCATCGCCGTCCACTAGCCGGCCGCACCGGCTAGCCGAGCACCAACCGCGCGGCTCCGACGAGTCCCGCCCGGCCACCGAGCCGGGCGGGCTCGACGCGCAACGCGTCCAGGTAGGACAGTCCGCAGTGCTCGGCGACGGCCCGGCGGACCGGGTCGAACAGCAGCTCGCCCGCCTGCGCCACCCCGCCGCCGACCACGGCCAGGTCCAGGTCGACCACCGCGGCCGTCGCCGCGATCGCCAGGCCGACCGCCCGCCCGGCCCGCTCGAACGCCGCCCGCGGGACCTCCTCGCCCGCGTTGGCCGCCGCGGCCAGCAGCGCCGCGTCCGCGCCGTCCGGCGCCTGCCAGCCCTGGCGGCGCGCCCACGCCACCATCCGCGGCCCGCCCGCCACCGTCTCCGCGCAGCCGCGCCCACCGCACGCGCACGCCTCGCCGTCCGGCTCGACCACCACGTGCCCGATGTGGCCGGCGTTGCCGGTGCGCCCGCCGAACGGCCGCCCGCCGAGCACCAGCCCGCCGCCGACACCGGTGCTGACCACCAGCCCGAGCAGGAACCGGCTGTCGCGCCCCGCGCCGAGCCAGTGCTCGCCCAGCGCCATGCACGGCCCGTCGCCCGCCAGCTCCACCGGCACGCCCGGCAGCAGCTCCGACACCCGCTCCCGCAGCGGGAACCCCCGCCACCCGCGCACGTTGATGGGGCTGACCGTGCCCGCGCCGGCGTCCACCGGGCCGGCCGACGCGATGCCGACCCCGGCCACGTCCTCGCCCCGCACGACCTCGTCGACCACGGACACCACCGCACCCCAGGTGTCCTCCGCCGACCCGAGCGGCGTCGCCACCCGCACCGCCCGCCGCACCGCGCCACCCCGGTCCACCAGCGCGCCTGCGATCTTGGTGCCGCCGACGTCCAGTGCCAGCACCAAGTCCGTCATGCCGGCAACCTTAGAACCCGCCGCGCCGGCACCCGCCGACCAGTGCGGGTCAGCGCTTCAACAGCCGCGTGACGCCCGCCGCGACCGTCGTGGCCAGGACCCACCCCGTCACGATCAGCCCGGACGCGATCCACTGCGACACACCGGGCGGGTTCCACCGGTTCTTGTTGCCGAAGTCGACGATCGGCACCACCAGGTCGATGGTGTAGAGCCACGCGTTCCACGACAGCTCGTCGTCGGCGTTGATCTCGGCCAGCTCCGGCCCGGCGGCGAACCAGGTGCTGCCCAGCAGCCACGCCACCACCAGCCACGCCAACGCGCGGGCCGGGCGGTAGCCGTAGCCGACCATGGCGCGTTGCAGCCAGCTCCACAGCAGCACCAGCGGCCGCAGCCAGCGGCGGCCCTCGGCGACCGCCCGGTACCGCAGCCGCTGCTTCTCCACCAGCACGATCGCCGCGTGCTCGTCGTTGCCGCCCGCCCGCAGCATCTCGGCGAACTGGTCGTAGGGCCCCGGCCGGTAGGTGCGCCGCATGGCCTGCCGCAGCCAGCGCAGCCGCCGTTCCACCTCGCCGTCGTCACGCAGGTCGATCGGGTGCCGCAGCGAGTCGTAGCGGAACTCCTCCAGGTCGATCCAGCCGGTCGCGCCCCAGAAGTGCTCGTTGTCGTCCAGCACGGTGCAGCGCACCTGCCGCAGCGTCACGTCGCCGCGCGGCGGGCCGATCGGCTTCAGCTCCAGCTCCGGCACCTGCATGCCGAGCAGGTTCACCGCGTGCGCGTCCAGCTTGTCGCCCAGCACCGCGCCGGTGAACGTGGCCATCCGGCCGACCTGCGCTCGCCTGGCCCGCACGCCGCCGTGCGCGACGAACTCCTTCGCGCCGCGCGCGCAGATCAGGTCGCGGCCGATGACCGCGCCGCCGACGTCCAGCGACGGCTTGCCCGCCGGCTGGTGCCGGTACCGGCCCGGCTTGGTGATCCGGCTGCCGCGCAGGTCGAGGTTCGCGCCCACGTGCACGCCGCGCAGCTCCAGCCCGCCGGTCACCTCGACCTCGCGGGCGGCGAAGTTGCTGCCGATGCGGGACCGGTTGCCCAGCACGGCGTCCGCCCGCGGGTTGTCCAACGTGGACCCGTCCAGGATCAGGCTGCCCTTGGCCTGGAGGTCGACCATCCGGAGCTGGCCGCGCACGGAAGCCTGCCTGCCGATGACGTCGCCGCCGATCGTCGTGCCGTCCAGGTGCAGCGCCCGCCCGTAGCCGGTGGGCTCGGCGGTGTCGGTGGCCAGGGCGCGGCCGTAGCCGGTCGGCTCGCTGTCCGCCTCGCCCATCGCGTCGAACGTCCCGCCGGACAGCGACAGCGTGCCGCCGAGCGTGGCGTTGACCATGCGCACCGCTCCCGCGCTGGTGAAGCCCCGGTCGAGCTGCACGTCGCCGCCCACCGCGATGCGGTCGAACACGAGCGTGGCGTCCGGGTCGGAGTGCGGGTCCAGCGCGTCGTCGTCGGCCCGGCCGTCGGCGGCGGACGTGCCGCGCAACGTCAGCGCCGAGTCGACCCGCGCGGCGGCGAGCAGCACGGTGCCGCGCAGTGCGCAGTCGTTCATCAGCAGGTTGCCGCCCACGTGCAGCCCGGTGCCGTTGACCGAGTGGCCCAGCGGGTTGGTGAGCGTGCCGCCGCTGAGGTTGCAGTAGCCGCCGACGTGCGCGCCCGCCATCCGCAGCTCGCCGGTGACGCGCACCCGTTGCGCCAGCAACCCGCCCGCGAGCTTCAACCGGTCGGCGTGCAGCGCGATCCCGTCCGGCACGACCAACGCGCTGTCGCGCAACGACAGCGACCCGGCCACGTCCGCGTCGACCAGGTCGACCAGGCCCTCGACCGTGCTGCCCGCCAGCGAGACCTCGTTGGCGCAGCTGAGGTTGCGCGCCGAGAGGCCCGGCAGCCAACACTCGGCGAACTCGATGCCGGCCAGCTTGCCCTGCCGCAGGTCCGGCGGCTCCTCGAACCGGCAGCGCACGAACTCCAGCAGGTAGGGGAACTCCACCGCCCGCAGGTCGAGCACACCGGTCAGGAACCGGTCCGCCACCCGCACCACGGGCGGCATCCCGGCCCGCCGCCGGGGTAACCGCCACGTCCCGTCCGCCTCGCCCACCCCGCGCAGCACCTCGGCCGCCGCCATCCGGGCGGAGCGCGGCGGGCTGGGGTCGAACACGTCCAGCCCCCGCGCCCCCACCTCAGCCATGCGACCGACAATAGGGGCCCCGACGGGTCCCCCGTGGCGGGTTCGCCGATCAGGCCCCGCGCGGTCCCTGGTGCGTCGGGTCGAGCACGCGGGCGAGGAACGACTGCGTGCGCTCGTGCTGCGGCGCGCCGATGACCTGCTCGGCCGGGCCCTCCTCGACGACGTACCCGCCGTCCATGAACAGCACCCGGTCGGCCACCTCGCGGGCGAACTGCATCTCGTGCGTCACCACGAGCATCGTCATGCCCTCGTCGGCGAGCTGCCGCATCACGCCGAGCACGTCGCCGACCAGCTCGGGGTCCAGCGCCGAGGTCGGCTCGTCGAACAGCATCACGTCCGGGTCCATCGACAGCGCCCGCGCGATGGCCACGCGCTGCTGCTGGCCACCGGACAGCTGGCCGGGCATGGCGTTGACCTTGTCGGACAACCCGACCCGCTCCAGGTTGCGCAGCGCGACCTCCTGCGCCTGCCTGGCGTCGCGCTTGAGCACCTTGCGCTGCGCCACGGTCAGGTTGTTCAGCACGCTCAGGTGCGAGAACAGGTTGAACGACTGGAACACCATGCCGATCTTCGTTCGCGCGGCGTCGATGTCCACGTCCGGGTCGGTCAGCTCGACCCCGTTGACCACGATCCGCCCGGCGGTCGGCTCCTCCAGCAGGTTCACGCAGCGCAGCAGCGTGGACTTGCCCGAGCCGGACGGCCCGATGATGCACACGACATCACCGCGGTCCACCCGGACGTCGATGCCCTTGAGCACGTCCAGCGTGCCGAACGACTTCTTCAGCCCGGTGATCTCGACTGCCGGCTCGCTCACGCGGACACCCCCAACCCGGTCGATTCCGGCGTGCTGACCTTCTTGCCGCCCGTGCGCCGCTCCAGGTACCGCGACAGGTGGCCCAGCGGCAGCGTGATCAGCAGGTAGCACAGGCCGACCACCAGGATCGGGGTCAGCGACGGCGACCGGCTCAGCGTCTCGCGGCCGAACTTGGTCAGCTCGTACTGGTCGCGGGCCAGGCCGATGATGTAGATCAGCGACGAGTCCTTGGTGAGCAGGATCAGCTCGTTGGTCAGCGGCGGCAGGATGATCCGGAACGCCTGCGGGATCACCACGGTCAGCAGCGTGCGGCCCGGCGACATGCCCAGCGAGCGGGCCGCCTCGATCTGCCCCTTGGGCACCGCCTGGATGCCCGCGCGGATCGTCTCGGCCATGTAGGCGGCGCCGACGATGCCCAGCGCCAGCATCACCGTCGAGTAGATGTCGAACTGCAGGCCGAACGCCAGCGGCACGCCGAAGCTCAGCGCGATGAACACCAGCAGCGCGGGCACGCCGCGGAAGAACTCGATGTAGATGGTGGCGAGCCAGCGGTACGGCGCGACCGGCGACAGCTTCATCAGCGCCAGCACCAGGCCCAGCGCCAGGCCGAACGCGAAGCCGAGGGCGGTGTAGACGAGCGTGTTCTTCAACGCCACGGTGATGGCGTTGGGGAACATCTCCGCGGCGATCTCGAGGTTGAAGAAGCTGCGCTGGATCTCGCTCCAGTCGGCGACGACCGCGAGGACGGCGGCCACCACGACCAGCAGCGCGTACTGGCTGACGCGGAACGCCTTGGCCCGTTGTCGCTTGGAGAGTGCCATGTGGATTACCTCGTGGGTGGGGTGGACAAGGCGCGGGGCCGGTGCTTCGTGAGCACCGGCCCCGGGTCAGCCGGTTACTTCGACTCCGGCTTCTTGCCGAACCACTTCTCGTAGATCTCGTCGTACTTGCCGCTGTCCTTGGCCTTCTTCAGGACCTCGTCGACCTTGGCCTTCAGGGCGGTGTTGCCCTTCTTCATGCCGATGCCGTACTTCTCCTGCGTGTCGAACTCCGCGACCACGGCGGTGTCCGGGAACTCCTTGACGTAGTCGAGGAGCACGCCGTTGTCGTTGATGGCCGCGTCCACCGCGCCGGTGCGCACGGCGGTCTCCATCAGCGGCAGGTCCTCGAACTGCACGACCGTGTAGCCGTACTTCGCGGCGTTCTCGTTGGCGTAGATCTCGCCGGTGGTCTCGAGCTGCACGCCGATCTTCTTGCCCTTGAGGTCGTCCAGGGTCTTGACCGGCGAGTCCTTCTTGACCAGCAGCGCCTGCGACGCGTCGAAGTAGGGCTCGGAGAAGTCGATGACCTCGGCGCGGTCCGGCTTGATCGTCATGCCGGCCGCGGCCAGGTCGCACTTGCCCGTGTTGAAGACCTCACCGGAGGTGATGGTCTCGAACGGCGTGTCGAAGATCTCCTGAGTGACGTTCAGTTCCTTGGCCACCAGATCGACCAGGTCGACGTCGAAGCCGACGGTCTTGTCGCCCTCGGAGAACTGGAAGGGCTTGTAGGACAGGTGGGTGCAGGTGACCAGCTTGCCGCTCTGGACCAGGGAGATGCCCGACCCGTTGTCCTGCGAGCCGGTGTTGACCTTGGTCGCGCACGCCGTCATCGTGGCCGCCAGGGCGAGCACGGGGAACAGGGCGAGCGCAGCGTGCCTGGTACGACGGGCCACGGCGTCACTCCTCGTAACTGTGTCGGTCGAGTGTTCGGCATACTGCCACTTGGGTGACTGGGTGCACAGCACGTGCGTGTTACAGAACTTCGGTGTGCATCAATCTTGCGTCACAGGACCTGAACAGCCGCAAATCGTTCAGCCGTTTGGCCTTAATCACACAGTTGATTCACCCAGAGCGCCGGTTCGGCGACGATCCGTCAACAGGCTCGCGACCAGCGCGGTCCACCCGGTCTGGTGAGTCGCGCCCAATCCTTCCCCCGTGTCGCCGTCGAAGTACTCGCTGAAGGTGACGTGCTCCCGCCACAAGGGTGAATCGGTCGCCTCGACCCTCTTGCCGTCCGCGGGCCGACGGCCGTCGTGGTCGGGCAGGAACAACGACACCAGCCGTCTGACCAGCTCGTCCGCCGCCTGGCCCGCCGTCACCTGCCGCGTGCTGCGGGTGGGAAGTTCCACGTGGAACCTTCCACCGTGGAACTCCTCGATCGTGCGCAGCGCTTCCACCAGCAGCGCGTTCGTCGGGAACCACACCGGGCCGCGCCAGTTCGAGTTGCCGCCGAACATCGGCGTGCGCGACTCGCCGGGCTCGTAGCCCATGCGGTGCTCCTGGTCGGCGACCTGCACCTCCAGGCCCTCGCGGTGCGCCGCGGACAGGCTGCGGATGCCGTGCGGCGAGAGGAACTCGCCCTCGTCCAGCATCCGGCTCAGCACCCGCCGCAGCTTGCGCTCGTCCAGCAGGCTGAGCAGGGCGCCGCCGCCGCTGCGGCTCAGGAACTGCTGCAACTCCGGCCGCTTGGCCAGCAGGTGCTCCAGCCGCCGGGCGAAGTCGGGCAGCTCCTCGAACACCCACGGCTCCAGCACCGCGCACGCCAGCACCGGGATCAGGCCCACCATCGACCGCACCCGCACCGGCTTCGACTCGACGTGCCCGTCCGGCAGCCGCCGCGACACCACGTCGTAGCAGAAGCCGTCGGTCTCGTCCCAGATGCCGCGCCCGCCGGAACCGAACTGGGTGGACGCCTCGGCGATGCTGAGGAAGTGCTCCACGAACTTCGTGGCCACGTCCTCGTACGACTCGTCGTGCCGCGCCAGCTCCAACGCGATCTGCATCAGGTGCAGGCTGTAGGCCGCCATCCACGACGTGGCGTCGGACTGCTCCAGCCGCCACTGGCCCAGCATCGGCTCCGACCGGTTCACCGGGCCGATGTTGTCCATGCCGAGGAAGCCACCCTCGAACAGGTAGCTGCCGTCGGCGTCCTTGCGGTTGACCCACCAGGAGAAGTTCAGCAGCAGCTTGTGGAAGACCTTGGCCAGGAACTTGCGGTCCTTGACCTCCTCGGACCGGTAGACCTGCAACGCCGCCCACGCGTGCACCGGCGGGTTCACGTCGCCGAACTCCCACTCGTAGGCCGGGAGCTGGCCGTTGGGGTGCATCAGCCACTCGCGGCACAGCAGGAGCAGTTGCTCCTTGGCGAACGCCGGGTCGACCTTCGCGAACGGCACGGTGTGGAACGCGAGGTCCCACGCGGCGAACCAGGGGTACTCCCACTCGTCCGGCATGGAGATCACGTCGGCCACGTCGAAGTGCCGCCAGTGCGCGTTGCGGGCGTGCATGTTCTTGCGCGACGTGGGCGCGGCGGGCTGCGCCGGGTCGCCGTCCAGCCACTCGGCGGTGCGGAACCGGTAGTGCTGCTTGGTCCACATCAGGCCGGCCAGCGCCCGCCGCACCACGGCGGCGCGCTTGGGGTCGAGGTCGGTGTGGTGGAACTCGTCGGCTTCGGCCTTGCGCTGGTCGAGCGTGTCCTGGAACGACGGCCCGAACGCGTCGAGGTGCCCGTCGCCCTCCACCAGCCGCAGCCGCACGGTCACCTCCTCGCCCGGCTCGACCGGGTCGAACGAGTACCAGGCGGCGACCTTCGTGCCCGGCTCGCTGGTGTCTTCCGGCCCGACGACCTGGCACGCCGTCGCGTCGTTGCCCACCACGTACCGGTCGATGCCGTCCTTGGTGTAGCGGGTCGGGTTGCGCCCGGTGCCGAACAGCTCGACCTCGTTGGTCTCGTTGTCGGTGACCAGCAGCGTCGGGGTGCCCTCGACGTGCAGCGTGTAGCGGCCCAGCGCGCCGTGCTCGGCGGTGATCCGGCGCCAGCCGTCCCGCGTGCAGGCGCGCAGGCCCGGTTTGCGGTCGTCCCGGCCCCACGCCCACGTGTTGCGGAACCAGAACTGGGGCAGCAGGTGCAGCGGCGCCGGGTCCGGGCCGTGGTTGGTGGCGGTGAGCTCGACGCAGACGTCCTTCGGGCCCGCCTTCGCGTAGCTCACCCGCACGTCGAAGAACCGGTTGCCGTCCAGCGCGCCGGTGTCGGAGAGCTCGGGCTCGCGCTCGTTGCGGCCGGCGCGCTCGGCCATCTCGCGCAGCTCGGCGTAGGGGAACTCGCGCTGCGGGTACCGGTAGACGACCTGCATCCACGAGTGCGTCGGCGTGCCGTCGGTCACCCACCAGTGCTCTTTGACGTCCTCGCCGTGGTTGCCCTCGTTGTTGGTGAGCCCGAAGTAGCGCTCCTTGAGGATCGGGTCGCGGCCGTTCCAGAGAGCGACGCCGAGGTTGAGGAAGCCGTGCACGTCGCAGATGCCCGCGATGCCGTCCTCGCCCCACCGGTAGGCACGGGAGCGGGCGTGGTCGAACGGGAAGGACGTCCACGCGTCGCCGCCTGCCGAGTAGTCCTCCCGGACCGTCCCCCACTGCCGTCCGGCCAGGTAGGGGCCCCAGAGACGCCAGGGCGCGGTCGGGGAGTCGGACTCCGCCAACCGCGTCCGCTCGGCTTGCCGGCTGTGCTCGTTCACTCGGCCAGTGTGCGGCATCGGTTCAGTAAACCGGTTACCGACGGGTTAGGTCACAGCCCTGAGCGGTGTTTGCAAACCCTGTCAGGTGGGGGCGTCGTCACGCTCCGTGGACAACGCCCCACCTGCGTCCCGGTCAGCGGCGGGCGTGCGCGTCCAGCACCACGGCCACGGCCTCGGTGATCCGGGCGGCGTGCGCCAGGTGCAGCCACTCGTCGGGCACGTGGCAGTTGGAGTCCGGCCCGACCGCGCCCGTGACCAGGAACTGCGCCCGCGGGTACGCCTCGTGCAGCAGGCCCATGAACGGGATCGACCCGCCCAGCGCCACCGTCCGCCACGGCGCGTCGAACACCTCCTCGCCGACCCGGTCCAGCGTCTCGCGCAGCCACGGTGCCAGCTCCGGCGCGTTCCAGCCGTCGGCGAACTCGACGCGCGACAGCTCCACCGAGGCGCCGTACGGCACGTCGGTCGTCAACGCCCGCCGCACCGCCTCGATCGCCGCCGCCGAGTCGGCCGTCGGCGGCAGCCGGAAGCTCAGCACCAGCGTGGTGAACGGCCGCAGCACGTTGCCCGCGTCGTCCGGCTCGGGCAGGCCGGACGCGCCGGTGACCGACAGCGTCGGCCGCCACCCGGCGTTGAGCGCGAGTTCCACCTCGTCCTCGCCCATCGGCCGCGTCCCCGCCGCCCACGGCACGCTGCCCACCAGCACACCGGGCGTGCTGGCCACCGCGTCGCGGACCTCCGCCACCCGGTGCTCGGGGACGTCCACGTGCATCTCGCGCACCAGCACCTCGCCGGTCGCGGAGTCCTCCAGCCGGTCCAGCAGCTGCCGGGCGATCCGGAACGACGACGGCACGATCCCGCTCGCCATGCCCGAGTGCAGCCCGCTCTCCAGCACCCGCACCGTCATGGTGGCCTGGGCCAGCCCCCGCAGGGACGTGGTCAGCCACATCCGGTCGTAGTCGTTGCCGCCCGAGTCCAGGCACACCACCAGCGACACGTCGCCCAGCCGCGGCCGCAGGTGCTCCAGGTAGGCGGGCAGGTCGGGGCTGCCGGACTCCTCACCGGTCTCCAGCAGCACGACGCACCGCGAGTGCGTGCCGCCCGCCCGCCGGACGCCCTCGATCGCGGCGATCGCCGCGTACCCGGAGTAGCCGTCGTCGGCCGCGCCGCGCCCGTAGAGCCGCCCGTCGCGCACGACCGGCGTCCACGGCCCGAGCCCCTCGCCCCAGCCGCCGACCGGCGGCTGCTTGTCCAGGTGGCCGTACATCAGCACCGTGTCGGAGGTCGGCGCGGTGCCGGGCACGTCGACCAGCAGCAGCGGCGTGCGGTCGGGCAGTGCGACGACCTCGACGGTCGTGCCGGGCAGGTCGCGGTCGGCGAGCCAGGCGCGGACGTGCTCCACCGCGGCGGCCAGGTGGCCGTGCGCGGCCCACGCCGGGTCGAAGATCGGGGAGATCGCGGGTACCGCGACCAAGGCGGACAGGCTCGGGAGGATGTCGTCGTCCCAGAGCCCGCGAACGGTACGGGTCAGCGCTGAACGGTCCACGCCCCGATCCTGTCACGGCCGCGCGCCGTGAACCGGGCCGCGCGCGGGTTTCGCGTGGTGGAAATGGGCTGGGCGGCCGATGGTCGGTAGTCCATCCAACGCGGACGGGCCGACGTGGGCGATTCCGGGCCACCGGGCGTGTCCGAAGCCCTACGGAAGGTGGTTAACGATCGGTAACCGGGACACGGACGTTCGATGGTCGAACGCGCTACTCGGACTGCCGAAGATTGGCCGTCCAACCGTTACCGCACGTCAGAACGTTGCGTCGGAGATTACGAACTGGGACGGGGCTCACCATGACGGGTGACGCCATGTCAGGATGTGGATGAGAACACCGTCAGCGCCGACGGTTGCCCGGCCCCCACACCCCGGGGGCGGCGGCGACTGGCGGTGCAGCCGCGCACGGTCGCCACAAGCGACCGGGCGGCCTCGTAGACGAGGAGACAAGGCGCATGTCGTCCCCCGAGAAATGGACGCACCCAGGGCCGGATGCCGCGCCGGCCACTGCTGCCAAACCGACAGCGGAACAGGTGATCGCAGGCTTGCGAGCGACAGACGAGGGCGGCGCCGACCTGGTGCAGCTGCTCACCCCCGAGGGCGAGCGCGTCCAGCACCCGGACTTCGACATCGACATCACGGCCGAGGAGCTGCGCGGGCTGTACCGCGACATGGTCCTGGTCCGCCGGGTCGACCGCGAGGCCAACGCGCTGCAGCGCAAGGGCGAGCTCGGCATCTGGGTGCCGCTGCTCGGCCAGGAGGCCGCGCAGATCGGCGCGGGCCGGGCGCTGCGGCCCGAGGACATGGCGTTCCCCAGCTACCGCGAGCACGGCATCGCGTGGACGCGCGGGGTCAAGCCGACCGAGCTGCTCGGCATCTTCCGCGGCACCGACAACGGCACGTGGGACCCGGTGGAGCACCGCTTCCACCCGTACACGATCGTCATCGGCAACCAGGTGCTCAACGCCGCCGGGTACGCCATGGGGCAGAAGTTCGACGGCAAGGTCGGCGACGCCGACGGCGAGGCCACCATCTGCTTCTTCGGCGACGGTGCGACCAGCCAGGGCGACGTGCACGAGGGCTTCGTGTGGGCCGCGGTCTACGACGCGCCGCTGGTGTTCTTCTGCCAGAACAACCAGTGGGCGATCTCCGAGCCGACCGAGCGCCAGTCCCGCCTCCCGCTCTACCAGCGGGCGCGCGGCTACGGCTTCCCCGGCATCCGGGTCGACGGCAACGACGTGCTGGCCACCCTCGCGGTCACCCGCTGGGCGCTGGAGGAGTGCCGCCAGGGCAACGGCCCGATCCTGATCGAGGCGTTCACCTACCGGATGGACGCCCACACCACGTCCGACGACCCGTCGCGCTACCGGTTGTCCGACGAGCTGGAGCTGTGGAAGCTCAAGGACCCGATCGAGCGCGTCAAGGTGCACCTGGTCAAGCAGCAGTGGGCCGACCAGGCGTTCTTCGAGTCGATCGAGGCCGAGGCCGAGCAGATCGCGATCGAGCTGCGGGACTACTGCGTGAACCTGCCCGACCCGCCGGCCGGGCGGATCTTCAGCGAGGTGTACGCCGAGGGCAACCCCGTCCTGGAGGCGCAACGCGACGAGTTCCTGGCCTACCACGCCGGGTTCGCGGGAGGTGAGCACTGATGGCCGCTCCGACCATGGACCGCTCGACGTCCGCCGCGCCCGCCGCGGTGCAGACGCTGACCATCGCGAAGGCGCTGAACAACGGCCTGCGCGCGTCGATGGAGGCCAACCCCAAGGTCATCGTGATGGGCGAGGACGTCGGCAAGCTCGGCGGCGTCTTCCGCATCACCGACGGCCTGCAGAAGGACTTCGGCGAGCAGCGCGTGCTGGACACCCCGCTGGCCGAGTCGGGCATCATCGGCACCGCCGTGGGCCTGGCCATCCGCGGCTACCGGCCGGTGTGCGAGATCCAGTTCGACGGGTTCATCTTCCCCGGCTTCGACCAGATCGTGTCGCAGGTCGCCAAGCTGCACTTCCGCACCCAGGGCCGGCTCAAGGTGCCCATGGTGATCCGGGTGCCGTTCGGCGGCGGCATCGGCGCGGTGGAGCACCACTCCGAGTCGCCCGAGTCGTACTTCGCGCACACCGCCGGCCTCAAGGTCGTCTCGTGCTCGAACCCGGCCGACGCCTACTGGATGATCCAGCAGGCCATCGACTGCGACGACCCGGTGCTGTTCTTCGAGCCGAAGCGGCGCTACTACGAGAAGGGCCAGGTCGACACCACCGCCGCGCCCGGACCGCTGTTCGAGTCGCGCACCCTGCGCACCGGCACGGACGTCACGCTCGTGACGTACGGGCCGATGGTGCGCACGTCGCTGGACGCCGCCGCGGCGGCCGAGGAGGAGGGGCGCTCGCTGGAGGTCATCGACCTGCGCACGCTGTCCCCGCTCGACCTCGCGCCCGTGTACGAGTCGGTGCGGCGCACCGGCCGGCTGGTCGTGGTGACCGAGGCGCCCAGCGAGTCCTCCATCTCCAGCGAGATCGCCGCCAAGGTGCAGCAGGAGTGCTTCTACTCCCTGCAGGCGCCGGTGCTGCGGGTGACCGGGTTCGACACCCCGTACCCGCCGTCGAAGTTGGAGGAGGAGTTCCTCCCCGACCTCGACCGGGTGCTGCACGCCGTCGACCGCTCGCTGGCCTGGTAAGGGGATAGCTGTGCCGCAGTACAAGCAATTCCCCCTGCCCGACACGGCAGAGGGGCTGACCGAGGCCGAGATCCTCACCTGGCACGTCCAGCCGGGTGACGCGGTGAAGGTCAACCAGGTCATCGTCGAGATCGAGACCGCCAAGGCCGCCGTCGAGCTGCCGTGCCCGTGGGACGGCGTGGTGACCGAGCTGCTGGTCGAGGTCGGGCAGACGGTCGAGGTCGGCGTCCCGATCATCACGATCGACGTGGACCCGTCCGGCTCGGCGCCGGCGCCCGCGCCCGCCCCGGCGGCGTCGAACGGCAAGATCGGCGAGGAGATGCCGGGCGGCCGGATCGCCACGCTGGTCGGCTACGGGCCGCGGGCCGGTGCGGCGAAGCGCCGTGCGCGCAAGGACGCCCCGGCTCCCGTCGCCGCGGCACCCGCGCCCGCTCCCGCTCCTGTGCCCGCGCCCGCGCCCGCGCCTGCGCCCGCTCCGGTGGTCGCGGAACCGGTGGCACCGCGGGGCGGTTACGTGCCGCTGGCCAAGCCGCCGGTGCGCAAGCTGGCCAAGGACCTGGGCGTCGACCTGTACGCGCTGGCGGGTTCCGGCCCGGGTGGCGTGATCACGCGGGAGGACGTCGAGCAGGCCGTGGCGTCCCCGGCGCAGGCCGCGCCCACCGCGGTGGACAGCGGGTCGCGGGAACGCCGGGTGCCGATCAAGGGCGTCCGCAAGGCGACCGCGCAGGCGATGGTGGACAGCGCGTTCACCGCGCCGCACGTCACGGAGTTCCTGACCGTGGACGTGACGCCGATGATGGAGCTGCGGGCCCGGCTGAAGACCGCGCCGCAGTTCCGCGACGTGAAGCTCACGCCGCTGGCGTTCGCCGCGAAGGCGGTCACCCTGGCCGTCCGCCGCACGCCCGACGTCAACGCGACGTGGGACGAGGCGGCGCAGGAGATCGTCTACAAGGACTACGTGCACCTGGGCATCGCCGCCGCGACCCCGCGCGGCCTGGTGGTGCCGAAGGTCCGCGACGCCGACCGCATGTCGCTGCGCGAGCTGGCCGTCGCCCTGGACGACCTGGCCACGACCGCCCGCGACGGCAAGACGTCCCCGGCGGACATGATGGGCGGCACGATCACCATCACCAACGTGGGCGTCTTCGGCGTGGACACGGGCACCCCGATCATCAACCCGGGCGAGTCCGCGATCCTGGCCCTCGGCGCGATCCGCGACATGCCGTGGGTGGTGGACGGCCAGGTCGTCCCGCGCAAGGTGTGCCAACTGGCCCTCAGCTTCGACCACCGCGTGGTCGACGGCCAGCAGGGCTCGCAGTTCCTCGCCGACGTCGGCGCGCTCCTGGCCGACCCCGGCGTGGCGATGACGTACTGACCGGTCGACCGCGAACGGGCCGGCGCCCACCTCGGGCGCCGGCCCGTTCCGTCACGCGGACGGCCGATTCCGCTCGGTCGCCGCGACCGGCAGGATGCTGCCCACCGACTCCACCCGGCGGACCTTCAAGCCCTTGCCGTCGGACCGCTTGTCGGCGAACACGTGCACGTCGTCGAAGCTGCTGTCCGTGAACCACACGTCGGTCCCGTCGGGCGCCATGCCGCGCAGGTCGACCTCCGACCGCCGCACCGCGCACCCCTCCAGCACGAGCCTGCTGACCGACCTGCTGGCCTCCGAGTCCGGGTAGAGGTAGGAGAAGTCGAGGCGGCTCCCGGTCACGGCGCACCGCTCGAAGCGGATGGTCGTGCCCGCGACCTCGCTGCTGCGGAAGCCGATCAGGGCGTCGGTCAGCGTCGCGCGGTAGAAGTCGATCGTCCGGCCCCGGATCCCACTGGCGGCGAAGTCGATCGAGGTCCCGGTGAAGTCGGTGCCGACGAACTCGACGGTCGCGTGGTCGAACAGGGCGTGCCGGAAGCTGACCTGGTCGGACGTGAACGTGGTGCCGTGGCAGCTCAGCGTCATGTCCCGGAAGACGGTCCGCTCGAACGACGTGTGCGGACCGCGGAACACCGCGCCGTCGAACACCACCTTGCCCTCGAAGGTGATCTCGCTGAAGTCGGCCTCGTGGAACTCGACCCCGGTGAAGTCGAGGTCCAGGCCGGACCACGGTCCCGTCGTGCGGGCTGCCGAGGTGGGCGCGCAGCACGCGGAAGATCGTGGCGATGACCTCCTTCTCACCCTCGTCGCGCTCGCGGGGCAGCCGCAGGTACGCGCACAGGACGTCCACGCAGGTCTGCCGCTGCGCGGCCCAGTCGTCGGCCAGGCCGGCCAGCGCGTACGCGCCCGCGATCCGGACGGCCGCCTGGTCGTGGCCGAGCTGGGCGGTCGTGGTGGCGAAGCGCTCGTTGAAGAGCTTGGTCCGCTCGCGTTCCTCCTGGCTGATCGTCAGCACGTGCGCCGCCTCGGTGACCCGCTGCCTGCGGTAGTTGACCGCGAGCGCCACGACACCGCCGAAGCCCGCGACGACCGCGAGCCCGATCTTGAGCACGTCGAGCGCCTCGGTGGTGCTGAAGGCGACGCCCCGCGGCAGCTTCGGCCAGCCGAGCAGCCACAGCAGCCCCGCGCCCGCCGCGCCACCGACGACTAGCGCGACCGCGAACCACGCCAGCACCGAGCGCCACACCGGGCCCTGGTGCCCGTCCTCCCGGCGGCGCCGCCGGGAGAGGCGGAACCTCGGCCTGCGCTTGGCCACCCACCACGCCGTCAACAGGACGCCCGACGCCACCGCGGCGGGCAGGTACGGGAAGACGGCGGAAGGCACGAGCAGTCATCGTGCCGGATCGGGAGAGGCGGCGGTCGCGGTTCCCGCTCTCCGCGCGGCCGTGCGTTAATCGGTTGAAGTTCCAGTGACTGGAGAGTTCAGGGTGGTCCCCGTGACGCACTACTCGATCGGCGAACTGGCGCGGATGACCGGGCTGTCCACGCGGACGATCCGGTTCTACTCCGACTCCGGCGTGATCCCCGTGGCGGGGCGCACGGCGGGCGGGTTCCGCACCTACGACGTCGACGGGTTGGCGCGGCTGAAGCTCGTGCGGACCCTGCGTGCCCTGGGCGTCGACCTGCCCACGGCGCAACGGGTGCTGGCACGGGAGTTGTCCGTCGCCGAGGTGGCGCGGGCGCACGCGGAAGCCATCGACGCGCAGATGCGCACGCTCCGGCTGCGCCGGGCCGTGCTGCGGGTCGTGGCGCGGAACGGGGAGGTGGAGATGGTGCACGAGTTGGCGCGGCTGTCGGAGGAGGAGCGGCAGGCGATCCTGGACGACTTCTTCGAGGAGGTGTTCGGCGGCCTCGACCTGGAACCGACCTTCGAGCAGCGGATGCGGTCGGTCCGGGTGGAGCTGCCGGACGACCCGTCGGCGGAGCAGCTGGAAGCGTGGATCGAGCTGGCGAACCTGGTGCGCGACCCGGACTTCCGGGCGTCGATCCGGCGGATGTCGGAACGGCACCAGGAGATGCGGGCCGAGGGCGCCGACCTGGGCCCGAGCTCACCGGCGCAGGTGGAGGCGTTCCAGTACGCGTTCACGCGGGCGCGTGAGGCGTTGGACGCGGGCGTGGACCCGCGTTCACCGGAAGCGGCCACCATCGTCGCAGCGATCAACGACAAGTGGGCGTCGGTCGTGGACGCCCCGGCCGGACCGGAGCTGTCCCGCCGTCTGGAGGAGTTCGGCGACCCGCGGGCCGAGCGCTACTGGCAGCTGATCGCCAAGGTCAACGGCTGGGAAACGCAGATCCCCGACACCACCGCTGAACGGGCGTGGCTCACCGAGGCCTGCCGCTGACGGCGCCGGGCCACGGAGCAGTGGACGGGGTCTTCCGCGTCCCGAAGACCCCGTCCGCTTCCCAGGCGGCCTGAGGACGGCCTGGGACGATCAACTCACTTGATGTGCATGCCGGAAATGGCCCGGGCCACCACCAACCGCTGGATCTCCGACGTCCCCTCGAAGATGGTGAAGATCTTGGCGTCGCGGTGCATGCGCTCCACCGGGTGCTCGCGCGTGTACCCCGCACCGCCCAGGATGTGGATCGCGCGTTCGGTCGCCCACACCGAGACCTCACCGGCCTTCAGCTTGGACATCGAACCCTCGCCCGCCGTGAACGGGACGTTGTTGCGGCCCATCCAGGCCGCTCGCCACACCAGCAGGCGGGCCGCGTCGATCTCCATCTTCATGTTCGCCAGGTCGAACGCGATCGACTGGTTCTCGATGATCTTGCGGCCGAACGCCGAACGGTCCTTCGCGTACTCCAGCGAGTACTCGTAAGCCGCGCGCGCCACGCCCACGGCCATCGCGCCGACGGTCGGGCGGGTCGTCTCGAACGTGGCCATCGCCGCCTGCCCGCCGGCCTTCTGGCCCTCGCGCGCACGCGCCAGCCGGGCGTCCAGCCTCTCCTTGCCGCCCAGCAGGCACCGGCCGGGCACGCGCACGTCGTCCAGGAACACGTCGGCCGTGTGCGACGCCCGCATCCCGTGCTTGCGGATCTTCCCCGGCGACGACAGCCCGCGCGTCCCCGGCGGCACGACGAAGGCCGCCTGACCGCGCGCGCCCAGCGATCCGTCCACGACCGCCGTCACGACGTGCACGTTGGCGATGCCGCCGTTGGTGGCCCACGCCTTCTGCCCGTTGAGCACCCACTCGTCGGTGGCCTCGTCGTACACCGCCCGCGTCCGGTACCCGGCCACGTCCGACCCGGCCTGCGGCTCGGACGCGCAGAACGCCGCGAGCTTCGGGTCGTCCTCCGTGCCGAAGCACTCGGGCACCCACTCGGCCAACTGCTCGGGCTCGCCGGAGGCGAAGATGCCCGCCGCGGCCAGGCCCGTGCCCATCAACGCCAACGCGATCCCGGCGTCACCCCAGAACAGCTCCTCGGTGGCGATCGGCAGCGACAGGCCGATGGGGTCGGCGAACCAGGTGGCCAGCGACTCGAACCCGTACAGGCCGATCTTCGCCGCCTCCTGGATCACCGGCCACGGCGTCTCCTCGCGCTCGTCCCACTCGGACGCCGCGGGCCGGATCACGTCCTTCGCGAAGCCGTGCACCCACTCGCGCAGGTCAAGCTGGTCCTCGTTGAGCTCCAGCGAAAAGCCGCCCATGGTCCCCTCACGCCTTCGGAATGTTGAACAAGCTCATGAACCCGGCCGCGAAGCCCAGATCACCCTTGACCTTCAGCTTGCCGGTCATGAACAGCACCGGGGCCGACGCGTTGCCGGTCGCGAGCTTCAGGAACTCCACCGGTCCCAACGTGACGACGGCCCTGGGGTCACGGGTCTCGCCCTTGTTGATCGTGCACGCCGCGTTCTCGATGATCGCCTCGTACACGTCGTCGCCGTCGAACCCGCCGGTCAGCCGGAAGTGCACGACGGCGCGCGTGGCGCCCGCGCGTTCGCTGCGGAAGTGCACCTCCATGCGCCGGAACACCTCGTCCAGCACGCGTTCGCGCAGGCCGGGCCGTGACGTCACGGCCTCGATCTGGTCCTTGGACGCGCGCGAGATGATCCGCGCGAAGTTCTGCGGGTCCATCTTGGCCAGGTCGAGGTCGGCGCCGCCGTCGGCCAGCGCGCCCAGGGCGTCCAGCAGGTCGGCGAACTCGTCGCGGCCGAGCTTCTTCGGGTCGATGCCGCGCGCGATGACGTCGATGTCGACGTCCTTGAGCGCCGGGTCGGCCGGGTCGACCTGCCTGAGCGTCGAGATCAGCTCCTGCGGGCCGAGCTTCGCGATCGCCTCGGTGGTGAGGTCGATGGTCATGTGTGACACCTCCGCTACCTACTGGCAGGTAAGCCTACTGGTGAGTAGGTAAGGCGGCAAGGGGCGCGGAGTAATCTTGTCGCAGCCATCCAGGGGGTGCGATGCACGCAGAGCAACCGGTTCGCTCCGGTCGGGCCAAGAGGCTGCCACGCGCGGTGCGCGAGCGGCAGATCATGGACGCCGCGGTGGACGTCTTCTCGCGCTTGGGTTTCCACGCCGCGTCCATGGACGAGATCTCCGAGGTCGCGGGCATCTCCAAGCCCATGCTGTACGCCTACCTGGGCTCGAAGGAAGAGCTGTTCGCCACCTGCATCCGCCGTGAGGCGACCCGGATGATGGAGGCGATCGCGAACGGCGTCGAGGCCGAGGAACCGCCGGACGTCCAGCTGTGGAGCGGGTTGCGGGCGTTCTTCGGGTTCGTCGGCGAGAACCGCGCGAGCTGGCAGGTGCTGCACCGGCAGGCGTCCTCGCAGGGCGGGCCGTTCGCCGAGGAGCTGGCCGACATGCGCGGCCGGGCGATCAGCCTGGTGGCGGCGCTGCTGGTGCACTCGTCGGACTTCGGCGACGTGCCGCGGGCGGGCGACAAGGAGGCCGAGTCGCTGGCCGCCGCCCTGGTCGGGGCGGGCGAGTCGCTGGCCGACTGGTGGCTCGACAACCCCCAGGAGCCGGCCGGCGTCGTCGCCGCCCGGCTCATGAACCTGGTGTGGATGGGTTTCGGGGACCTGGTGGCGGGCGACGTGTGGCACCCGCCGTCGCGGCGGTCCGGCGCCGAGGAGGGCTCCTAGGCCAACGCGCCCTTGAGCACGGCCGCCGCCTGGCTGATCGCGGCTTCGGCGGCGTGGGTCCCGCGCAGCGCGTTCAGCATGACGAAGTCGTGGATCACGCCCTGGTAGCGCACGGCGGTCACCGGCACGCCCGCTTCACGCAGCTTGTCGGCGTAGGCCTCGCCCTCGTCCCGCAGCACGTCGGCCTCGGCCGTGATCACGAGCGCCGGCGGCAGGCCGGTCAGCTCCTCGGTGGTGGCCCGCAGCGGTGACGCGGTGATCTCCGCGCGCTCCGCCTCCGACGTCGTGTACTGGTCCCAGAACCACTGCATCGCGTCACGCCGCAGGAAGTAGCCCTCGGCGAACTCGTGGTAGGACGGCGTGTCGAACGACGCGTCGGTCACCGGGTAGAACAGCACCTGCTGCTTGAACGCCACGTCGCCGCGCGCCTTGGCCAGCAGCGTCAGCGCGATCGCCATGTTCCCGCCGACCGAGTCACCCGCCACGGCCAGCCGCGACGCGTCGAGCCCGCGGGCCGCGCCCTCGGCGACGATCCACCGGGCCACGGCGTAGCTCTCCTCCAGCGCCACGGGGTAGTGCGCCTCGGGCGAGAGGCTGTAGTCGGGGAACACCACGGCCGCGCCCGCGCCGACGGCCAGCTCGCGCACCAGCCGGTCGTGCGTCTTCGCGTTGCCGAACACCCATCCGGCGCCGTGGACGTAGAGGACGACGGGCAGCGGCCCGGTCGAGCCGGCCGGGCGGACGACCCGGACGGGCACCTCGCCGACGGTCACCCACTCCTCGTCCACCTCGGGCTTGAACACCTCGCCCGCCTGCACGCCGTCCACGGCCTGCCGTCCTTCGACCGGGCCGAGGTCGAACAGGTAGGGCGGGTTGGCGGTCGCGGCGGCGAACTCGGCGGCGGCCGGTTCCAGCACGGTCATCTCGGACTCCTCGGTGTGGCGGTCGAACCTGTCACCAAGAAACATAGGCCGCGATTACATCGTGCACAATCTAAATGGGCGCAGGTGTATCGTGGGTTCCGTCACAGCCGGGAGCACGCCGTCACCACCGGAGGGAAGTCGGCCATGCGGGACTTCAGCCTGGAACTGGACGACCAGCTCTGCTTCGCGCTCTACGCGGCCTCCCGGGCCGTCACCGCGCGGTACCGGCCGCTGCTGGACGAGCTGGGGCTGACCTACCCGCAGTACCTGGTGATGCTGGTGCTGTGGGAGCGCGACGCGGTCCCGGTCAAGGACGTCGCGGCGGCGCTCCAGCTCGACTACGGCACGCTCTCCCCGCTGCTCAAGCGGCTGGAGGCCGGTGGCCTGATCCGCCGCGAGCGCCGCCCCGACGACGAGCGCTCGGTCCGGCTCGTGCTCACCGGACCGGGCGAAGAGCTGCGGGAACGCGCCAAGGACGTGCCGCCCGCGATGGGCGACGCGATGAACCTGGACGAGGAGGACACGGCTCGGCTGCGTGCCCTCCTGCGCACGTTGGCCGACAACGTCAGCCGCTGATCACGCCTTCCAGGTGCGGCCGGCTCGACCACAGCGCGAACCGCCACCCGTCACCGGTGGGCGCGGACGAGAAGCCGACCTCGCCGGGCAGCAGGATCGGGGCCTTGAACCGCACGTCCACCTCGTAGGCGTCGGGCAGGCGCCCCTCGAACGCGGCCACGCACCGGGCCTTCGACCACATCCCGTGCGCGATGGCCCTCGGGAAGCCGAACGCCTTGGCGGTCAGCGGGTGCAGGTGGATGGGGTTGCGGTCGCCGGACGCGTCGGCGTACCGGCGGCCGAGGTCGGCCGGCAGCCGCCACCGGGCCGTCGGCTCGGGCGGTTCGGCGCGTGGCGACGGCTCCTTCGCGGCGGCACCCTCCCTGCGGAGGTAAGTCGACACGTCGACCCACACCTCTTCGCCGTCCACGGCCACCGTCGTGACCACGTCGAACTGCCGCCCGCGCTCGTGCGGCCGCAGGTCGGTCAGCGCCACGTGCAGCGACAGCGGCTCGGTCGCCCGCAGCGGCCGGTGCTGCCTGATCCGGTTGGCCACGTGCACCAGGCCGGGCAGCGGGAACGGGAAGCCGGGCCCGGTCATCAGCCGGATCTGGAGCCCGAACCCGAGCACGTGCGGGTAGGTGATCGGCAGCTCGTCGCGCACGCCGAACCCGCAGACCTTGTCGTACCGCGCCAGGTGCTCGGGGTCGACGGTCACCTCCGCGTCCAGCGAGGACTCCGGGAGCACGTCGCCGCGCCGGGTGAACCCGGTCAGCGCGGCCTTGGCGTAGAGCAGGGTCAGGTTCGCCATCACGCCCCCAACAGGCTCTGCCCGCACACCCGCACGACGTTGCCGTTCACGCCGGCCGACGCCGGGTGCGCGAACCACGCGATGGCCTCGGCGACGTCCACCGGCAGGCCGCCCTGCGACATGCTGTTCATCCGCCGCCCGGCCTCCCGGATGAACAACGGCACCGCGGCCGTCATCCTGGTCTCGATGAACCCCGGCGCGACCGCGTTGACCGTGGCGCGGCCCGCGAGCCGCCGCGAGAGGGAGTCGACCATGCCGATCACGCCCGCCTTGGTGGTGGCGTAGTTGGTCTGGCCGACGTTCCCGGCGATGCCCGCGATGGACGACACGCCGACGATCCGCCCGTTGGGCCGCAGCGCGTCGGCCGCGAGCAGTGCCTCGTTGACCCGTTCCTGCGACGCCAGGTTCACCGCGACCACCGCGTCCCACCGGTCCGCGTCCATCCTGCCCAGCGTGCGGTCGCGGGTGATGCCCGCGTTGTGCACGACGACGTCGACCCCGCCGTGCCGTCGGGTGAGGTGCTCCACGATCCGGGCGGGCGCGTCGGCCGCGGTGATGTCGAGCTGGATCGCCGTGCCGCCGACCCGGTTGGCCACCGCGGACAGCTCGTCGCCCTGCGCGGGCACGTCCAGGCACACCACGCTCGCCCCGTCCCGGCCGAGCACCTCGGCGATCGCCGCGCCGATGCCGCGGGCCGCGCCGGTGACCAGGGCGACCTTCCCGGCCAGCGGCCGGTCCGGGTCCACCGGCTGCTCGACGTCGGCCGGCCCGATCCGGATCACCTGCCCGGACACGTACGCCGACCGGCCCGACAGCAGGAACCGCACCGTCGACCCGATCGCGTCCTCACCACCGGGCGCGACGTACACCAGTTGGGCCGTGCCGCCGCGCTTGAGCTCCTTGCCGACGCTGCGCGTGAACCCCTCCAGCGCGCGCTGCGCGACGTGTGACTCGGCCTGCTCGGGAGGGGTGCCGAAGACGACCACCCGGCCGCACGGCCGGAGCGACCGGATCACCGGCTGGAAGAACGCGTGCAGCTCGCGCAGCCGCTCGACCGAGTCGATGCCGGACGCGTCGAACACCAGCGCGCCGTACCGCTCGCCGTCGGCCGCGCCGGTGGCGGGGGTCAGGCCCGTCGACGTCACCGCCGCCCGGAGCGGGTCGGCCAGCCGACCGCCGCCACCGATCAGCACGGGCCCGTTTAGCGGGGGTGTTCCGGGTGAGTGGCGGCGCAGCGGGTACGGGTCGGGCAAGCCGAGCTTGCCCACGACGAACCGCCCGAGGCCGGACCTCGCGAACGACTGGTAACGATCCATGCCCACCATCACACTCCCTACTCGCTAGTAAGTCTACTGATGAGTAGGTAACATTGGTCATCACCGTGCCCACCACCCTGGAGGACGACATGGCCCGAGTAGCCATCCTCGGCGGCAACCGCATCCCGTTCGCCCGCTCGAACGGCCCCTACGCCACGGCGTCGAACCAGGACATGCTCACCGCCACCCTGGACGGCCTGGTCAGCCGGTTCGGCCTGCAGGGTGAACGGCTCGGCGAGGTCGTCGCGGGCGCGGTGCTCAAGCACAGCCGCGACTTCAACCTGGTCCGCGAGGCCGTGCTGGGCAGCAGGCTGTCCGCCGAGACGCCCGCCTACGACGTGCAGCAGGCGTGCGGCACCGGCCTGCAGGCGGTGATCGCGGTGGCCAACAAGATCGCGCTCGGTCAGGTCGAGGTGGGCGTGGCCGGCGGCGTGGACACCACCAGCGACGCGCCGATCGGCGTGAACGAGGACCTGCGCGGCGTGCTGCTGGAGTTCAACCGGGCCCGGAGCGCGGGCGCGAAGCTCAGGGCGGCGCTGAAGCTGCGGCCCAAGCACGTCGTGCCGGACGTGCCGCGCAACGGCGAGCCGCGCACCGGCCTGTCCATGGGCGAGCACGCGGCGATCACCGCCCGCGAGTGGGGCATCGCGCGCGAGGACCAGGACGAGCTGGCCGCCGCCAGCCACCGCAACCTCGCCGCCGCCTACGACCGGGGGTTCTTCGACGACCTGGTCACCCCGTACCTCGGCCTGACCCGCGACCAGAACCTGCGGCCGGACTCGTCGGTGGACAAGCTCGCGAAGCTCAAGCCCGTGTTCGGCCGGGGCGAGGGGGCGACGATGACCGCGGGCAACTCCACGCCGCTCAGCGACGGCGCGTCGGCCGTGCTGCTGGCGTCGGAGGAGTGGGCCGCGGCGCGCAACCTGCCCGTGCTGGCGTACCTGACGTTCACCGAGACGGCGGCGGTCGACTACGTCCACGGCGGCGAGGGCTTGCTGATGGCGCCCGCGTACGCGGTGCCGCGGATGCTGGCGCGGGCGGGGCTGACGTTGCAGGACTTCGACTTCTACGAGATCCACGAGGCGTTCGCGTCCCAGGTGCTGGCGACGCTGAAGGCGTGGGAGGACGCGGACTTCTGCAAGGGCAGGCTCGGGCTGGACGCGCCGCTGGGCGCGGTCGACCGGGCGAAGCTCAACGTCAACGGCTCGTCGCTGGCCGTCGGGCACCCGTTCGCGGCGACCGGCGCGCGGATCGTGGCCACCCTGGCGAAGCTGCTGGCCGAGCGCGGCTCGGGTCGCGGGCTCATCTCGATCTGTGCGGCGGGTGGTCAGGGAGTTACGGCGATCGTGGAGCGCTGATGCCTGAGATTAGGCCGAACGGGTGTTATTGGTAACACAATGCGTTCCCGTTCCGTTTTTCAGGCATGAACCACTCACGGCTCTTCGCCGCAGTCGTGCTGGTGGCGGCGTCTTGTGCTGCCTGCGGGGAAGCGTCCCGCGAAACCACCACCGTGCGCATTGGGGTGACCGCGTCGGCCAACGAGCCCCGGGTCGCGCTCACCAGGACCGTCGTCGACCGGTTGTCGGAGGCGGTCGAGCAGGGCGTGACCCGGGTCGTCGTGTACCGCCAGGGCGAGGACTCCGGCGGCGCGTACTCGGACCAGGACTTCACCGTCCGCGACGGCAACGAGGTGGAGAGCGACGGGGCGCTGCGCGAACTGGGCTTCGAGCAGAACCTGAACCGGCTGACCGGTCAGCTCGGCGGGCTCGCCGGGGACGACGACGACCTCGACCCGCTGGCCGTGCTGAGCGACATGGCGTCCGCGCCGGGACCGGCGGTGCTCGTGCTGCAGACCAGCGGGCTGCAGACCACCGACCCGCTCGACCTGACCCGGCTCGGGCTGGACCTCGACGTCCCCGCCGTGGTGGCGTCGGTGCCCGACGACGCGCTGCCCGAGCTGACCGGCAAGGACGTGATCTTCTCCGGGCTGGGCCAGGTGTTCGGCGACCAGCCGCCGCTGCCGCCCGCCGCGCGGGACGCGCTGGTCGCGGTGTGGCTGGGGATCTGCGCGAGGTTCCACGCGAAGAGCTGCGCGCACGACGCGGAGCCGGTGGCCGGCGGCGCGTCGATCGGCCGGGCCGAGGTGCCGGTGGTGGACGTCGGCGGGGTCGTGCACGAGGACGCGTCGGTGCACCTGCCGAACTCGGTGCTGTTCAAGGCGGGCACCGACGAGCTGGCACCGGGTGCGCGCGAGGTGCTGGCGGAGGTGGCGGAGAAGTTCGACAACCGCACCACCGCGCGGGTGGTCGCCCGCACGGCGACCTCGGCGTCGGCGCCTGCCGCGGTGAACCTGACCCAGCGGCGCAGCCAGCGGGTGGTGTCGACGCTGGTGGAGCTGGGCGTGAGCCGGGCGGCGTTCACCGAGGTGCTCGGCGCGGGCTTCGCCTCACCGCTCGAACCCGACCTGGACGGCTCGGGCGACCTGATCCCCGGTGCCGCCGCCCGCAACCGCTCGGTCGTCGTCGACCTGGCCGACCCGCGCACCAGCGGCTGACCCGCGAGTCGAACCCCCAGGCCCCGCGTGTCCCACGCCCAGGACCCGGGAGTCCTACGTCCAGGACCCCCGAGTTCAACGCTCGGAACACGCGGGGCGTCAGTCCAGCAGCGTCCACGAGGCCGTGCAGCGGACCGTGACCGTGATCTGCTGGGCTTCCAGGTTGAGCTGGTCCACCTGCGGCGGCACGCCCGGCGAGCCGCCGTACCCGGCCGCGAGCATCCGGTGCGACGACTCGACCGCCCACCCCTCGGCGTCACCGTCGGTCAGCCGCAGCAACGGCCCCAGTCGCACGCCGAGCGCCTGCGCGTACCCCTCGGCACGTCGGCGCGCGTCCCGCACGGCCTCCCGCTGCGCCTCGCGCACGGCCTCCGCGTCCTCCTTGAGCTGCCACGTCGGCCCGTTCAGCCAGGTCGGCTCGGCCGTCACGAGCGCGCCGAGCAGACCGTCGAGCTCCGCCGGGTCGTCCACCCGCAGCACGTAGTTCTGCGCGGCCCGGCTGCCGGAACGGCGCTTGCCGTCCCAGTTGTCGTGCACGTTCAGCTGCCGCGACCGCACTTCCACGCCCGACCGCCCCAGCGCGGGCTCCACCGCGGCGATTCGCGCGGTCAGCCGCTCCACCGCTTCGTCGCGCGTCGAGCCCACCGTCTCGAAGCTCGCCTGCACCTCGGCGCGGTCGGCGGTCCGCTCGACCCTGCCGACGCCCTTCGTCACCACCTCAGCCATGGCTCGACGCTACCGGTGATGTCAGTCGATAGCCCTATATAGCTGCACAGCTAGATTGCCTAATAATCCGCGACACGGTCCGAGTATTGGATCGGCCGTAGACACCTCGATACCTTCCGAGGATGGACCCGGTGCGCAACCCGTTCGCCCCCGGTGCGGGCCAACGGCCGCCCGAGCTGGCCGGGCGCGACAAGGAGCTGAGCGCGTTCGAGGTCGTGCTGGAACGGGTCGCCCGCGGCCGGCCGGAACGCAGCCTCGTGCTCACCGGGCTCCGCGGCGTGGGCAAGACCGTGCTGCTGGGCGAGCTGCGGTCGATGGCGGTGAAGCGCGGCTGGGGCGCAGGGAAGATCGAGGCACGGCCGGACGCCGGGTTGCGCCGCCCGCTGTCGGCCGCGCTGCACCGGGCCGTCCGCGACCTGGCCGTGCGGCACCGCGCGCCGGACCGGGTGGAGTCCGTGCTCGGCGTGCTCAAGGCGTTCGCGCTGCGGTCCAACCCCGAGGACGCGAAGCTGCGCGACCGGTGGCAGCCGGGCATCGACGTGCCCGCGGCGGTCGGCCGGGCCGACTCCGGTGACATCGAGATCGACCTGGTGGAGCTGTTCACCGAGGTCGCCGAGCTGGCGCAGGACGTCGGCACGGGTGTCGCGCTGCTGATCGACGAGATGCAGGACGTGCCGGCGGACGACGTCTCGGCGCTGTGCGCGGCGTGCCACGAGCTGTCGCAGTCGGGCGCGCCGCTGGTCGTGGTCGGCGCGGGACTGCCGCACCTGCCCGCCGTGCTGTCGGCGTCGAAGTCGTACTCCGAGCGCCTGTTCCGGTACGTGCGGATCGACCGGCTGTCGCGGGAGGACGCCGACCGCGCCGTGCTGGCCCCGGTCGACCGCGAGGAGGCGGGCATCGAGCCGGAGGCGCTGGACGCGCTGTTCGACGCCTCGGGCGGCTACCCGTACTTCATCCAGGCCTACGGCAAGGCGGCGTGGGACGCGGCGCCCGACGACCCGATCACGGCGACGGACGTGGCGGTGGCCGCGCCGGAGGCCGACGCCGAGCTGGCGGTCGGGTTCTTCGGGTCGCGCTACGAGCGGGCGACGCCGGCCGAGCGGGAGTACCTGCGCGCGATGGCGGAGCTGACCGACGGCAAGGACGCGGGCGTGAACACCGCGCAGGTGGCCGACCACCTGGGCCGCAAGCCGTCCTCGTTGTCGCCCGCCCGGGACAGCCTGATCAAGAAGGGGCTCGTGTACTCGGCGGAACGCGGGCAGATCGCGTTCACCGTGCCCCACTTCGGCCGGTTCCTGCTCGGCCGCGAGGACTGACGACCCGCTGGGCCGCGGCTTTCCGGGTGCTCCGGTCGCGTTGTGCGTTCCGGCGCCCACGCTCTGGAGTCGGGTCACCCGCATCCGGTCCGGCAGGTGTCCCCCAGGCGAATCATCGGGGGTCACGGGGTGTACGCCGATGATTCGCCGGCATGTGCGGCACCTCACCGGATAATCGGGTGCGTTCGGACGCGCGAGGGTGCATACTTGAGGCACACACCGAGGAACACCTTTGAGAGGGATGAACCCCCGATGAACTTCACTGCGAAGCTCCGCGCTCGTCGTGTCGAGGCTCGCAACCGCAAGGCCGTCGCCCGTGCGATCGACATGGCGCCCACCCCGGCCATGCGGCACGAGCTGATGGCGATCGCCCAGGCTCAGGTCAGCTCCCTCCGCTGAGGGAAGGCCTTCCTCCGGCGCGCGTGACGACCACCCGATCGACACCGGGTGCGCGCCCCGTCGTCCGCGCTCCGGCGAAGGGGGAACGACGAAGCCCTGCCGCACCTCCCGCGCGGCAGGGCTTCGTTCTGTCAAAACGTGATCTCCGTCACACCCGATAGGGAATGTAACGGACCCCGATCGTGTATCGATGTTCCAGATGACCCCGCGGTGCTGTCGGACCCCCGACCTGGCAGCACCGCGGGGTTTCCCGTGTCCGGCTACTCGGCCGTGGCCGAACCGTTCCAGTCGTCGTCCGTCGTCCGGCGGGCGCGCCTGATCATCACTATGTCCCCCTGCGTGTTCATTGCTGTCCCCCAATGGACCACTCCATGGTGCCATCGGGGTACGACAATTTCTTGAGGGTTTGCTGAGAGCATGACCCGATGACGCACCCGCTGCTGGTCGTCGACGCGGCCAACGTCGTGGGCTCGGTCCCGGACGGCTGGTGGCGCGACCGCGCCGGCGCCACCGCCCGCCTCCGCGACGACCTGGTGGAGGTGGCCGAGCACGGCCTGCCGGACCTGCCCGGCCCGCTGGAGGTCGTCCTCGTGGTGGAGGGCAGGGCCCGGCACGTCGAGTCGGTCCCGGGCGTCCGGGTCGTCTCCGCGCCCGCCTCGGGCGATGACGCGATCGTGGAGGTCGTCCGCGCCACCCCACCCGACCGCCCGTGCACCGTCATCACCGCCGACCGCGCGCTGCGCGATCGGGTGACGGCCCTGCACGCCACCGTCCTCGGCCCGCGCACGGTCCGCCGCCGCCCGTAGTGGCCCCGAACCCGCACCGTCCCAATCGGTGGACGGGGAAATGGCTCGGACCGCGAGTCGTGTCGGATCGGGACGTGACGACCGCACAACGACGCCGTGCCCGGGTCCGCGCCCCCGAGCTGGTGGGTCGCGGGTGGCTCAACACGGGTGGGCGGGACATCAGGCCGGCCGACCTGCGCGGCAAGGTGGTGCTGCTCGACTTCTGGTCGTTCTGCTGCCAGTAGGTCAACTTCTCCAAGTGCTGCGGTGTCGCCGACAGACCTCCGCAAAGCCTGGACAACCATGTCCTTCGTTGCCCAGCACGTCAAGCAGGTCGTCCACTGACCGCGGAGCACGGCGGTAACGGGAAACCTGCCGCCGCAGCGGCGTCCGGGAACAGGTCGAGCTGGTCCTGTAGGAAGTCGTCCTGGTGCACCGCTACCACGTCGTACTCCTGGAGCACGCTGTCCGGGAAGTCCTTCAAGTTCTCGGTCACCAGGACTTCGGCTCCCCCTCGAACAGCGGCGGCGAGGACGTGCCGGTCCTTCGGGTGGTTCTCCATCGAGTCGATCAGGTGCTCGTAGCCCAGAACTCGCGCATCGGGGAAGTGGCAGGTCATCTGGTCGACGCGGTGGGCCACCTGTTCTGCTGTCGCACCGCGCTTGAGCATGTTGCGGTCGAGTTCGGTGAGCACGCCCTCAGACCAGAGCGGTCGGTAGACTCCGCTCTCGGCGACGCTCAGAAGCGTGTCGCACAGGTATGGCTTGAGCAGCACGCAGGTGTCGAGGAAGACGGGGAACAAGAATCACCTGTGCTCGTCAGTCGGCATCCGCTCGAACGGCGTGTCCAGAGGCAGGTCGTACAAGCCGCCTTCCTCACCGGCCCGCACCATCTCGTCCAGACCGACCGCCCGTGCCCGGCGGGCGCGTTCCCGGTACGCGAGCAGGTCGGCCAGTCGGACCCGGCGATGCCGGTTCGGTTGCTCGTACGGGATCTCTCCCGCTTCGAGCAGGCGCACCAGGGTCGGCCGCGAAACACCGAGCAGTTGCGCGGCCTCGCTCGTGGTCAGGACGGTGTGCTGGGGTGCGACGGTGATCGCCAAGCCTTGGGACATGGCGGCCACGACGCTGCGGAGCACGTCGAACACTTCAGCGGGCAGTTCCAGTCGAGTGCCGTCCGGGGCGAGCAGTGCGGCGGTTCCGCCACCTGGGCGGGCCAATGCCGCGACCCAGGACGACAGCGCTTCCGAACTCGCAGGCGGCAGCAGCGTGCGTTCTCCCATGGTCGCTGTCATGTAGCTACAGTAGCGCGAAACGAACAGAACGAAAGATCGTTCATCCACATGGTGGACGTCTGAAATAAGCCAGTGCGCGAGTCGTGTTGGATCGGGACGTGACGACCGCACAACGACGCCGTGCCCGTGTCCGCGCCCCCGAGCTGGTGGGTCGCGGGTGGCTCAACACGGGTGGGCGCGACATCAGGCTGGCCGACCTGCGCGGCAAGGTGGTGCTGCTCGACTTCTGGTCGTTCTGCTGCATCAACTGCCTGCACGTGCTCGACGAGCTGCGCCCGCTCGAAGCCGAGTTCGCCGACGTCCTGGTCACGGTCGGCGTCCACTCGCCCAAGTTCGCGCACGAGGCGGAGCCCGCCGCGCTCGAAGCGGCCGTCGAGCGGTACGAGGTGGAGCACCCCGTGCTGGACGACCCCGAGCTGACCACGTGGCAGAACTACGCGGTGAAGGCGTGGCCCACGCTCGTCCTGGTCGACCCCGAGGGCTACGTCGTGCACGTGGCCTCCGGCGAGGGCCACCTCGACGCGCTGCGCCAGATCGTGTCCGAGATCGTCGCCGAGCACGACGCGAAGGGCACCCTGCACCGCGGCGACGGCCCGTACGTCGCCCCGCCGCCCCGCGAGACCGAGCTCCGGTTCCCCGCCAAGGCGGTCCTCACGCCGAACCACACGTTGCTGGTCAGCGACTCCGCGCACCACAGCCTGGTCGAGCTCGACCTCGACGGCGAGACCGTCCTCCGGCGCATCGGCACCGGGGAACGCGGCCGCCGCGACGGCCTGGAGCCCACCTTCTCCGAACCCGCCGGCATCGCGCTGCTGCCCGCCGACGTCGCCGCCGGGGTCGGCTACCACGCGGTCGTCGCCGACACGGTCAACCACCTGCTGCGCGGCCTGAACCTCGACACCGGCGAGGTCACCACCGTCGCGGGCACCGGCGAGCAGTGGCGCGACGGCGACACCGACGGCCCCGCCGAGGCCGTCGACCTCACCAGCCCGTGGGACGTGGCCTGGTGGGAGCCCGCGGGCGGCGTGGCCATCGCGATGGCGGGCAACCACACGCTCGGCCTGTTCCGGCCGCGGGAGCGCCGCGTCGAGCGGCTCGCCGGCACCACCGTCGAAGGCCTGCACGACGGCCCGGCCGCGGAGGCGTTCTTCGCCCAGACCTCGGGCCTGGCCGCCGACGGCGACCGGCTGTGGCTGGTCGACTCCGAGACGTCCGCGCTGCGCTGGCTGGACGCCGACCGCACCGTGCACACCGCGATCGGCAAGGGCCTGTTCGACTTCGGCCACCGCGACGGCCCGGCCGACCAGGCGCTGCTCCAGCACCCGCTGGGCGTCACCGTCCTGCCCGGCGGCCAGGTCGCCGTCGCCGACACCTACAACGGCGCCATCCGCCGCTACGACCCGGCCACCGGCGAGGTGTCCACCCTGGCCACGGACGTCGCCGAGCCGTCCGACGCGGTCCTGGTCGACGGCGAGCTGGTCGTCGTGGCCTCCGCCGCCCACCGCCTGGAACGCCCGGTCGCGCCCGGCGCGAAGCTGGTCAGCGGCGAGGCGCACCAGGTGCGCCGGCCGCCGTCGGTGATCGCGTCCGGCGACGTGGAGATCGCGGTCGTGTTCACCCCGCCGACCGGGCAGAAGCTGGACGACCGGTTCGGCCCGTCCACGCGGCTGGAGATCACCAGCTCCCCGCCGGAGCTGCTGGCCGAGGGCGCGGGCGTCGGCACGGACCTGGTGCGGGCGCTGCGCGTCGCCGAGGGCTTCACCGAGGGCGTCCTGCACATCGTCGCCCAGGCCGCGAGCTGCACGGACGACCCGAGCGTCGAGCACCCGGTGTGCAAGCTGGCCCGGCAGGACTGGGGCGTGCCGGTCCGGGTGGTGGAGGACGGGCCCCGGCGGCTACCCCTCATGATGGGCGGCCTCGACGAAGGCATCTAGACTCTGCGAGTGCCCGATGTCAAGCTCGAAATCCAGATGCTGCACGACCGCGTGATGGTGCGGATATCGCCGGAGGACGGAGAACGCCGCAGCAGCGGTGGCATCGTGATCCCGGCGACCGCCCAGATGGCGAAGCGCCTGGCCTGGGGGGACGTGCTCGGCGTCGGCACGAACGTGCGGCACGTCAAGGTCGGCGACCGGGTGCTGTTCAACCCCGAGGACCAGTTCGAGGTCGAGGTGCAGGGCAACACCTACCTCGTCATGAGGGAACGGGACGTGCACGCGACCGCGACCGAGCGGACCGACCACGGGACCGGGCTCTACCTGTGAGATTCGCGGTGAGACCTGTGAACCACCCGACCGTGATCGACGCGTGACGACGGTCGGGTAAGCAGTCCCAGGACCTTGCGAGAGGCAAGAGGGGGAGCGGTGCCGGAGAACCAGCGACCGGAGTACGACGCTGAGCGGACCAAGGCGATGGAGCCGGTCCGCCCGTCGGGCACCGCTTCGGAGCGGACGACGAAGATCACCGCCGGGTCGGCGGCCGAGGCCGAGTGGCCCCAGGAGGAGCCGGACACCGAACCGGACACCCGCGAGGACTCCTCGGCCACGGTCCGCAACGTGACGCCGCCGTCGACCGCCGGCGACAACGCGACGGCCCCGCCGAGCGTCTCTCCTCATGTGACGCAGCAGCACCCGCCGCGCAACGCGCAGCAGAACCCGTCGAGGGGCCCGGACGCCACCCAGGCGATCCCGCCGGCCGGCGACCGGACGCGCGCCCTCGCACCCCCGCCGTCCGCCGAGCGGACCCAGATGATCAACACCCCGCCTGGTGGCTTCGACCGGCCGCCGTCGCCGTCGGAGGCCACCACGGTCTTCGCCGCGCCGGTGTCCGTGCCCCCGGGCCCGGAGCCGCAGGCGACCGTCCACGGCCCGGTGATGGTCGACGGCGACGAGGCGGCCGACGAGGCGGACGCCCGCCGCAAGCGGCTGCGCAAGGGCGGGCTGATCGCCGCCGCCGTGCTCGGCGTGCTGGTCGTGCTCTACGGCCTGGACCTGGTCATCTCCGGCGGTGACGTGCCGCGCGGCGTGACCGTGGCGGGCGTGGACGTCGGCGGCCTGAGCCGCCCCGACGCCGAGCAGAAGCTGCGGGACGAGATCGGTCCCCGCCTGGCCGCGCCGGTGAAGGCGCGCGCGGGCGACGTGGAGACCGCGGTGGACCCGAAGGCGGCCGGCCTGGAGCTGGACTGGACCGCCACGCTGGACCGCGCGGGCAGCCAGCCGCTGTCCCCCGTCACCCGCATCACCTCGTTCTTCACCTCCCGCGAGGTCGGCTTCGCCACCGCGGGCGACCCGGGCAAGCTGACCGCCGCGCTGGAGGCGCTGCGCGCCGAGACCGACCACGACCCGGCCGAGGGCACCATCCGCTTCGAGGGCGCCACGCCGGTCGCGGTCGACCCGAAGCAGGGCCAGAAGCTGGACGTGCCGGGCGCGACGGACAAGCTGCTGGCCGACTGGGCCGACGGCGGCACGGTCGAGCTGCCGGTGGCCACCACCCCGGTCAAGACGACCAAGGAGGGCGTGGCGAAGGCGCTGGAGGAGGTCGCCAAGCCCGCCACCGCCGCGCCGCTGATCATCCAGGGCGAGGGCAAGGACGCGACGCTCACGCCCGAGCAGCTGGCCACCGTGCTGGTGTTCGAGCCCGCCGACGACGGCAGCCTGACCGCGAAGGTCGACAACGGCAAGGTCGTCGAGCACGCCGGTCCGCAGCTCAAGGACACGGAGAAGGAGGGCAAGGACGCCCAGATCGTGTTCGAGGGCGGCCGGCCGGTGGTCAAGGAGTCCGTCGACGGCCTCGGCATCGACTGGGACAAGTCCCTGGCCACGGCGCTCGAGGTGCTCAAGCGCGACAACGAGCGCGCCATCAAGGCCGAGTACAAGCACACGCCCGCGAAGGTGACCACCGAGCAGGCGAACAAGATGGGCATCAAGGAGGTCATCGGCGAGTTCCAGACCGGTGGCTTCGTGGCCGCGTCCGGCACCAACATCCGCGTCGTGGCCGAGAAGGTGAACGGCGCGATCGTGAAGCCGGGCGAGACGTTCAGCCTGAACGGCTACACCGGCCCGCGCGGCACCGCGCAGGGCTACGTCGAGGCGGGCATCATCGAGAACGGCGTGCCCGGCAAGGCGGTGGGCGGCGGCATCTCGCAGTTCGCCACCACGCTCTACAACGCGGCCTACCACGCGGGCATGAAGGACGCGGGCCACAAGGAGCACAGCTACTGGATCTCGCGGTACCCGAAGGGGCGCGAGGCCACCGTGTTCATGGACGGCGCGGGCAACAGCCTGATCGACATCAAGTTCACCAACCCGGACGAGACCGGGGTGGCGATCCAGACGATCTGGACCCCGTCCTCGATCAAGATCGTGCTGTGGGGCACCAAGAACTACGACGTGACGGGCTCGACCAGCGCCGAGTTCAACCACACGCAGCCGCAGGAGCGCAAGGTCGACAAGCCGGACTGCCAGGCCAGCGCCGGCTCGCCGGGCTTCTCGGTGACCGACACCCGCACGATCACCGACCGCCGCACGGGCCAGAGCCGGCAGGAGAGCCGGACGGTCCGGTACGACCCGCAGTACAAGATCGTGTGCGAGCCGCCGCCCCCGGGCGGCTGAGCAGGCACGACGGTTCACGGTAGCCACGATTGGGTATCACCCGGTCGTGGCTACCAACGTGCAAGAGGTGCGGAGACATCCCGCGGTCCAGGCCTTCGGCCGCGCCGGGATGGTGTGCTACGGGCTCGTCCACGTCCTCTTGGCGGCGTTGACGGCACAGGTCGTCCTCGGTGACACCGGGGAGAAGACCGACCAGAAGGGTGCGGTCGCCACCCTCGCCGAGACGTCGCTCGGCCCGGTCCTGCTGTGGGTCCTGGCCCTCGGCCTGTTCGCGTTCGCCGTGTGGCAGCTCGCCATGGCCGCCGGCGGGTACGGGTGGGTCACGAAGAAGCGCAAGCGGATCTACCGGCGGTGCGGGTCCGTCGGCCGTGCCATCACCGGCACGGTGATCGGCATCGCCGCGATCAACTACGCGACCGGCACGTCCCAGAAGAGCGGCACCGAGCAGTCCCAGACGTGGACCGCGCGGCTGCTGGCGCTGCCGTTCGGTCAGGTCCTGGTGGGTCTGGTGGCGTTGTTCGTCATCGGCCTCGGTGTCATGGTGGCCCGCAAGGGCGTGAAGAAGTCCTTCGAGGACGACCTGAACATGTCGGAGCTGCCGCCGGCGACGCGCTCGTGGGTGGAGCGGCTGGGTCGGATCGGCTGGATCGGCAAGGGCGCGTCGTACGCGCTCATCGGCGTCCTGGTCGCGTTCGCCGCGATCAACGCCGACCCGTCGGAGTCCGGCGGCATGGACAAGGCGCTGCACACGCTGGCCGCGCAGCCGTACGGCGTGATCGCGCTGGCGGTGATCGCGGTCGGCTTCCTGGGCTTCGGCGCGTACTGCTTCGCGGCCGCCAAGGCGCACAAGGGCTGAGCCGCGCGCGAACGGCAACAGCGGAAGGGCGGCACCCCGCGGGGTGCCGCCCTTTCACCTGTCGAAGCACGCGCAGGGGTCCCCGCCCAGGGGGACCCCTGCTTTCATCCTGCCCGAGGGGTCTGACAATTCCGGCTGTCCGGCCGGGTCAGAAGGAGGCCTCGTCCACGTCCATGAGGGCGTTGTCGGTGGCCTCGGCGATCTTGCGGCGGGCGGTGAGCTCCGGCAGCACGGTCTTGGCGAAGAACGACGCCACCGCGATCTTGCCCTCGTAGAACGCCTTGTCCTTGGCCGACACCGGGCCGTCGAGCTTGGCCAGCGCCACGTCGGCCTGGCGCAGCAGCAGCCAGCCCACGAGCACGTCACCGGCGGTCATCAGCAGGCGGACGGTGTTCTGGCCGACCTTGTAGAGGTTGCGGACGTCCTCCTGCGAGCTGGTCAGGAAGCCGATCATCGCGCCGAGCATGCCCTGGAGGTCTTCGAGCGCCCGCTTGAGCAGCGCCCGCTCCTCCTTCAGCCGGCCGTTGCCGCCCTCGTTGTCGAGGAACTGCTGGATCTCGCCGTTGAGGAAGCCCAGCGCCTGGCCCTTGTCGCGGATGATCTTGCGGAAGAAGAAGTCCAGCGACTGGATCGCGGTGGTGCCCTCGTACAGCGAGTCGATCTTGGAGTCCCGGATGTACTGCTCGATCGGGTACTCCTGCAGGAAGCCGGAACCGCCCAGGACCTGCAACGACTGTGCCAACTGCTCGTACGCGCGCTCCGAGCCGACGCCCTTGACGATCGGCAGCAGCAGGTCGTTGACCTTCTCCGCCAGCTCCTTGTCCGCCCCGCCCAGGGCGATCTTGTCCTGCTGCGTGGCGGTGTAGAGGTAGACGGCGCGCAGGCCCTCGGCGTAGGCCTTCTGCAGCATCAGCAGGCGGCGCACGTCCGGGTGGTTGGTGATGGTGACGCGCGGCGCGGTCTTGTCCGTCATCCGGGTCAGGTCGGCGCTCTGCACCCGCTCCTTGGCGTAGGACAGGGCGTTGAGGTAGCCGGTCGACAGGGTGCCGATGGCCTTCGTGCCGACCATCATCCGCGCGTACTCGATGACCTGGAACATCTGCGCGATGCCGTCGTGCACCTCGCCGAGCAGCCAGCCCTTGGCCGGGACGCCGTGCTGGCCGAACGTCAGCTCGCACGTGGTCGAGACCTTGAGGCCCATCTTGTGCTCGACGTTGGTGACGAAGGCGCCGTTGCGCTCGCCGGTCGACTCACCGGTCTCCGGGTCGAAGTGCCACTTCGGCACGAGGAACAGCGACAGGCCCTTGGTGCCCGGCTTCGGCTCGATGCCGGGGCCCTCGGGACGGGCCAGCACCAGGTGCATGATGTTCTCGGTCATGTCCTGGTCGGCGGAGGTGATGAACCGCTTCACGCCGTCGATGTGCCAGGTGCCGTCGTCCTGCAGGGTGGCCTTGGCGCGGCCCGCGCCCACGTCGGAACCGGCGTCCGGCTCGGTCAGCACCATGGTGGCGCCCCAGCCGCGCTCGATCATGATCTCGGCCCAGCGCTTCTGCTGCTCGGTGCCGTTGCGGTAGACGACCGAGGCGAAGTTCGGGCCGGCCAGGTACATGTAGATGGCCGGGTTCGCGCCCAGGATCAGCTCGGAGGCCGCCCACTGGACCGACGGCGGGATGCCGAAGCCGCCCAGCTCGTTCGGCAGCGACAGCCGGTACCACTCGCCGTCCCAGACGGCCTGGTAGGACTTCTTGAACGACTCCGGCAGCGTGGCCGAGTGGGTCTTCGGGTCGAAGACCGGGGGGTTGCGGTCGGCGTCGGCGAAGGACTCCGCCAGCGGCCCGACCGCCAGGTTGTTGAGCTCGGCAAGCACGCCGCGCGCGGTGTCCTCGTCGGACTGCTCGAACGGCCCCGTGCCGAGGTGGTCCTGCACGTTGAAGACCTCGAACAGGTTGAACTCGAGGTCCCGGACGTTGCTCTTGTAGTGACCCATCTCGTCGCTCACTCCATGCTGGTCGGGGCGGTCCCCCTACTGACCGGTAACAACAGGGTATTACCTGTCAGTAACCCCGGCAAGGCCGAGGAGCGGGGTGTGGCGAACCAGACGTCACTGAGCTGCGGTTTTCGTGCCGGAGATCGACTTGTTCCTTCGGTGCCGCCGAGCGCGGGACGTCACACCAGGCGAACGGTGCCACCCGACAGCAGGCCGGCCTGGTAGGCCAGGGAGACGGCGTGCGTCCGGTCGCGGGCGCGGAGCTTGCGCAGGATGTTCTTGACGTGGGTGCGCACGGTCTCCACGGAGACGTACAGCTCGTTCGCGACCGCCTGGTTCTCCATGCCGTCCGCGATGAGTTGCAGCACCTCGTACTCGCGACGGGACAGGGAGCGGCGGGTGCCGGCCTCGGCGGTCGGGGTGAAGCCGACGGCCAGGGGTGCGAGCGTCGGGTCCAGGTACGTCCGCTCGGCGTGCGTGCGGGAGATGGCCTGCAGCACCTCGGTGATCCCGCCCTCCCGCGGCACCATCCCGCACACGCCCGCGGTCAAGGCCGAGCGCACGTACTTCGCGGTCCGGTGCGGCTCGCGCACCAGTGACACCACGACGAGCGACGGGTCGCTGCCGGTCAGCAGCGTGGCCAGGTGGCCTTGCGGGTCCAGGACGGAGTCGACCAGCAGCACGTCGGGCCGCAGCCGCTCGTGCAGCCGGACGGCGGTGTGCAGGTGCCCGGTCGCGCCCAGCCAGTGCATGGCGGGCGTGCGCCGGACCACGGCGGCGAGCCCCTCGCGGAACAGGGGCACGGGGTCGACGAGCGCGACCCCCGGGCCGGGGACGGGAGCGGGGGTGCGCCGATCCCCGCCTGGCACGAGCGGACGCACGTTGACACCGGTTCGCATGAGGGTGCGACCACGTCCGCGACCAGCCATGACGCGATTCCGCCCAACTTCTTTCCGTAGAAACGCGGTTCCCTGCTGGTCATGTATATGAACAACGATCACAAGTGTGACTCAATGACTGTTCGTAGCCTTCCGCGCGGCGCAACGGCCTCGTAAGACGTACGTCACACACCCATGTGGGGCGCCGCGCACCGCCGCCGCTCCCAACACGCGCAGCCACCCATGGGCCGAACACTCGTGGAGGCCTCATGGAAACCCTCGACTGGGTCGTCGTCGGTGGGTACTTCTTCGTGATGGTGGCGATCGGCTACTGGTCACGCGGGCGGATCAAGAACATCGCCGACTTCTTCACCGCGGGCGGCAAGATGCCCTGGTGGCTGTCCGGCATCTCGCACCACATGTCCGGTTACAGCGCCGTCATGTTCGTGGCCTTCGCCGCCGAGGCCTACCGCCTCGGGCTGACCGTCTACATCTGGTGGGCGCTGACGATCGGTGTCGGTGTCGGCATCGGCGCGTTCCTGTGGGCGGGCACGTGGAACCGGCTGCGCTCCAAGCACGGCGTCAAGTCGCCGCTGGAGTACCTGGCCCGGCGCTACAACGTGCCGACCCAGCAGATCATGGCGTGGGCCGGCGCGGCGCTGAAGGTCGTCGACATCGCGGCCAAGTGGGTCGCGGTCGCGCTGCTGCTGCAGGGCTTCGCGGGTGTGCCGGTGTGGCTCGGCATCACGCTGGTCGGCGTCGTCACCATGGTCTACTCGGTGATGGGCGGCCTGTGGGCCGACGCGCTGACCGACTTCGGCCAGTTCATCATCCAGGGCCTCGCGGGCGTGGCCATGTTCGTCGCGGTCGCCGCGCACTTCGGCGGCCTCGACTTCATGTGGACCATCTGGGACGAGCTGCCCGAGTCGCACTCCGACCCGCTGTCGGGCCAGTACACGCTGATCTTCTTCATGGCGCTGTTCCTGATCAAGACGCTCGAGTACAACGGCGGCATGTGGAACCTGGCGCAGCGCTACATGGCCGCGCCGTCCGGTGCCGCGGCCAAGCGGTCGGCGCTGCTGTCGAGCGTGCTGTGGCTGGTGTGGCCGCTGATCCTGTTCTTCCCGATGTGGGCCGCGCCGCTGATCGTGCCGGGCATGGAGGCCAACGCCGAGCAGGCCTACGTCGAGATGGGCAAGGCCATGCTGCCCGCGGGCATGGTCGGCCTGGTGCTGGCGGGATTCTTCTCGCACACCATGGCGATGGTGTCGTCGGACGCCAACGTGATCTCCGCGGTCATCACCCGGGACATGCTGCCCAAGCTGTGGAAGGGCGTGACGCGGCTGGGTGAGGCGGCCCAGCTGCAACTGGCCCGCGTCACCACGTTCCTGTTCATCGGGCTGAGCATGACGATCGCGTTGACCGCCGACACCAAGGGCTTCGTGCTCAAGGTGGTGATCGCCCTGGTGGCGGCCACGATGGGCCCGATCGCGATCCCGCTGATGCTCGGCATGCTGCCGTGGTTCAAGAAGGTCGGCCCGACCGCCGCGACGAGCTCGGTGATCGGCGGCCTCGGCACGTGGGCCGTGCTGTACGTGCTGCAGCAGAACAAGGTCGAGTTCGTCACCCAGGCGGTGATCGTGTCCTGGCCGCTGCTGGTGTCGCTGGTGCTGTACCTGGTGGTCGGCCTGCTGATCAAGCCGGAGCCGTCGGCCGAGCGGGAGGCGCTGGTCGAGTCGCTGCGCACGGACCCCGACGAGGAGAAGGTGCCCACGCGCGCCTGATCACCGTCCTCGGGTCGTTCCCGCTGTGCGGGCGCCGTCGTGCGCCCGCGCAGCGGTCGGCGGAGCCGGATGCCCGCTAAACCGATTGCCCCCGGTCATACCGTCGGGAGATGGACCAGGGGATCAGGCAGTTCTACGAGCTGGGCTACGAGGACGAGCGGCTGCGCGTCGGCGGGAACGGCCGGTTGGAGTTCCTGCGCACGCAGGACGTCGTGCGGCGGTTCGTCGGTGAGCGCAGTCGTGTGCTGGACGTCGGCGGGGCGACCGGCGTGCACGCGGAGTGGCTGGCGCGGGACGGGCACGACGTGGTGCTGGTGGACGCCATGCCGTCGCACGTCGAGGTGGCCGGCGCGCTGCCCGGGGTGTCGGCGGTCGTGGGCGACGCGCGCGACCTGCCGGTCGACGGGCCGTTCGACGTGGTGCTGCTGTTCGGGCCGCTCTACCACCTGCCCGAGCGGGCGGACCGGCTGCGGGCGTGGCGGGAGGCGCTGCGGGTGGTGCGGCCCGGCGGGGTGGTGCTGGGCGCGGTGATCGGGCGGTTCGCGGCGCTGCTCGACGGGTTGCGCAGGGACTTCGTGCTCGACCCGCGGTACCGGGACGTCGTGGCGCGGGGGATCCGGACGGGGCGGCACCTGCCGCCGACCGACACGCCCTGGTTCACCACCGCGTACCTGCACCACCCCGCGGAGGCGGCGGAGGAGGCGCGGGAGGCCGGGCTGGACGTGGTCGGCACGTTCGCGCTGGAGGGCGTGGCCTGGCTGCGGTCCGACGCCGACCTGGACGACGCCTTCGCCGACCCCCGGTCCTGGACTACCTGATGTGGGCGTTGCGCCAGGTCGAGCAGGAGGAGTCGGTGCTGGGCGCCTCGTCACACCTCATCACGGCGGCCGCGCGCCCGATGTAGTGTGGGTGCTAATGATTAGTGCACAAAACGTCGAGGACCCGCTGGCCCTGGAACGGCAGGTCTGCTTCGCGCTGTCCATCGCGTCCAGGAACGTGGTCGCCGTCTACCGGCCGCTGCTGGAGCCCATGGGGCTCACCCACCCGCAGTACCTGGTGATGCTGGCCCTGTGGGGTCGTGCGCCGTTGTCGGTGAAGGAGCTGAGCCGGTTGCTCGCGTTGGAGCCCGCGACGCTGTCGCCGCTGCTCAAGCGGCTGGAGGCGATCGGGTACGTGACCCGCTCGCGGGACGCGGCCGACGAGCGCCAGCTCGCCGTGACGCTGACGGAGGAGGGTGCGGCGCTGCGCGAGCAGGCGCTGGCCATCCCGCCGGCGGTGGTGGAGCGGTTGGGCATGTCGCTGGACGAGCTGCGCGACCTGCACGCCGTGCTGACCAGGGTGATCGCCGCGACGGAGCGGTCGTGAAGGGGCCGTCCGCACCGCTGCGGGTGTGGTACCTGCTCGGCGGCCGGCTGCCGATGCGGCACCGGGAGTGGGTGTTCCGGCAGGCGACCAAGCCGACGTGGCTGGCGTGGTTCGGCGTGCGGATGTTCCTCCAGGTCCTGCCGCTGACGGTGGTCATCGCGCTGGCGTTGGTGCTGGGCCTGGGCTCGCCGTGGCCGCTGGCCCTCGCGTGCGGGTCGCTGGGGTTGGTGGTCGGCGTGTACTTCGGCGTGTCGTACGCGATCGAGAGCACCGACCACCGGATGACGAAGTACGGCTACCCGGCGGGCGCGGCGGCGGCCGTGCGCAAGGAGCGGGCGGCGCGGGACCAGGAGCGCTACGAGCGGGCTTGGCGTTCGCCGGAGAACGGGTCCTGAGTTCGCGGGCCGGTGCCCTGGCGTGCGGTGGTGTGGAGTGGCGGACGGCGGCCGCGTTCGGTCTCGGTGTCACCCGGACCACCCGCCTCCGCTGACCGCGAGGCACCGGACGCCCCGTCGGTGCGGCCGACCAAGGGATGCGGTCCTCGAGATCGAACGTGCTGCCGTCGAGTGCCGGTGCCTCGGCGGTGGAACCGGACGGAAGCGGTTCACCGCGCTCTCGACGCAACTCGAGGTGCAGCCGCACCGCTTCGCGCATTCCTTCGAGAGCTCCGGCCTCCGAGGCGCCGACGGCAACGCATCCGGGGAGATCGGGCGGAGGAGACGGCCGTCCGGGGCGCCCGGTGCCGCGCGGCTCGCAGACGAAGGGCCCGGGTCGGTCTCGACCCGGGCCCTTCGCGCGCTGAGCGGGTGACGGGAATCGAACCCGCCTCTACAGCTTGGGAAGCTGTCGTTCTACCAATGAACTACACCCGCGTGCGTGCGGCACCGATCATACACACAAAGGCGGTGGGCGCGGGGGCGGGTGGGGCGTCACCTAGGCTGTGCCCGTGCTGCTGAGTGACCGTGATCTGCGCAAAGAGGTCGAGTCCGGCCGGTTGGTGCTGGAGCCGTTCGACGACGTCATGGTGCAGCCGTCCAGCATCGACGTCCGGCTGGACCGGTTCTTCCGCGTCTTCAACAACACCCGGTACACGCACATCGATCCCGCGATGCAGCAGGACGACCTGACGTCGCTGGTCGAGCCGGTCGACGACGAGCCGTTCGTGCTGCACCCCGGCGAGTTCGTGCTCGGCTCGACGTTCGAGCTGGTCACCCTGCCCGACGACCTGGCGGGACGGCTGGAGGGCAAGTCGTCGCTCGGCCGCCTCGGCCTGCTCACGCACTCGACGGCGGGCTTCATCGACCCCGGCTTCTCCGGCCACATCACGCTGGAGCTGTCGAACGTCGCCAACCTGCCCATCACGCTGTGGCCGGGCATGAAGATCGGCCAGCTCTGCCTGTTCCGGCTGAGCAGCTCGGCCGAGTTCCCGTACGGCTCGACCCAGGCGGGCTCGCGGTACCAGGGGCAGCGCGGTCCCACGCCGTCGCGCGCGTACCTGAACTTCCACCGCACGGACACGCGGCGCTAGAGCTCCAGGTCGCCGTACCGGGCCAGCACCCGCGACCTCAGCTCGGGATCGGTGCGCGGCACGGGTTCCAGGAACACCTCGTCCAGCTCGGCGTGCGCGGCCCGCAGCTCGGCGTCGATCCGCACGCACGCCCGTTCCAGGTCGGCCGCGCCCAGGGTGTCGTCGAAGTCGAGCCGCGCGCACACCAGCACCCGGTCGGTGCCGACGGCCATCGTCAGCAGGTCCACCACCTGCTCGACCTCCGGTGCCTCCCGCAGCTGCGACCACACCGCCCGCACCAGCACCGGGTCGGCCTGCCTGCCGATCAGCAGCCCCCGGTTGGTGGACGCCAACGTGTACGCGGCGAACGCGAGCAGCACGCCGATCGCCAACGACGCCACGCCGTCCCACACCGACGACCCGGTCAGGTGGTGCAGCCCCAGCCCGCCGAACGCCAGCAACAACCCGACCAGCGCGGCCGAGTCCTCCAGGAACACCGTCTTCACCGTCGGGTCGTCCGACACGCGCAGGAACGCGAGCATCGACCGCCCCTCGGCCCGCGCCTCCCGCCGCACCTGCCGCACGGCCTGCGTCCACGACACCGACTCCAGCGCGAACGCCAACGCCAGCACCACGTACCCGACGACGGGGTTGCCCTGCTCCTCCGGCGCGCCGAACACGGTCCGGAACCCCTCGTAGAACGCGAACACCGCACCGGACACGAAGATGGACACGGCGGCGAGCAGCGACCAGAAGTACCGGTCCTTGCCGTAGCCGAACGGGTGCCTGCGGTCCGCGGGCCGCGCCGACCTGCGCAACGCGGTCAGCAGCAGTGCCTCGGTGATCGTGTCGGCGACGGAGTGCGCCGCCTCGGCCATCATCGCCGCCGACCCGGTGATCACCCCGGCGATCGCCTTCATCACCGCGATGGCGAAGTTCACGGCCAGGGCGAGCAGGACGGTGAGGGTGCTCCCGCCGCCCTTCGACTGATCGGCTGCCATGCCCCGACGTTAGGCGCGACCGGCGCGTTCCGCCGGGTGTGACCGCCCTCACGAAACGATCGCGATCACCGGGACGACGTCGAGGTGACAGGGTCTTTCTTCCGGGGGGAAATCCAGGTGCGCAACCTGACCGGCCGTCTCGCGGCCTCGTTCGCGGCCGTGGGAGTGGCGACGCTCGTGGGCCCGCTCGCGGTGGCGGCGGAGAACACCGTCACGATCGAGGGCCTGGTGTGGTTCGACCGCGACGCCGACGGCGTGGTCGACGCGGGCGAGCCGCCGCTGGCCGACGGGCTCGGGGTGTCCGTCTTCGACGCCAGGACCAAGGCGTTGATCGGCGAGTACGGCACCGACGCGAGCGGCCGGTACCGGGCCGAGGGCCTGCCGGACGTGCCGTTGGCGATCTACAACTACAACACCGAGTTCTACCAGGCCACGACGCCGTCGACGGTCAACCCGCACAGCGGTGGCGGCACGCTGGACTTCGGCTTCCGCGGCGGGACCGTGCGCGGGTTCTCGTTCGACGACGCCAACCGCGACGGCGTGCGGCAGACGCACGAGGCCGACGTGCCGGGTGGGCCGACGGTGCGGCTGGAGCACCCCAAGACGAAGGTCCCGCCGGCCACGCGCGGTGTGCGGGGCGAGTACGAGTTCACCGACGTGCCCGTCGGAGTCCACACGTCGGTCGTCGCCGACACCGTGCCGGAGATGAAGGTGGCGGCGCCGGTGAGCGAGCACGACGTCGACCCCGCCACCCGCCGGAAGGACATCGTGGTGCGGGCGGGTGAGACGACGCGCGTGGACGTCCGCTACACGCACCTGGACGCCGACTTCGTGGCCGGCGCGCCGCGGCTGGAGCCCGCCGAGGACGCCTACCGGCCGGGTGACGTCGTCACGCTGGTCGTGCCGGTGACCAACCGGGGCGAGGCGCGGGACAACCCGGAGATGGTGGTGTTCGGGTCGACGCCGGAGTTCGTCGGCGCGGCCGACCACGTCCGGGTGATCACGCCGGGTCAGGAGTTCAGCCTGCGTGACCCGATCGCGGTGGGCGAGACCGTCGACGTGCGGTTGACCTACCGGTTGGGCGATCCGGCGTTCGACCGGTTCCACCTGCTCATCCGACCGGTGTCGGTGTTGGGGCACAAGGAGACGAACTTCGCGGACAACCACGCGATCGTGCCGTTGAAGTACACGACCGGGGAACAGCCGACCACGACCACGCCTCCGACGACGACGGCGCCCACGCCCACGACCTCGACCACCACGACCGCTCCGGCCGTGGTGCGGGTGTCGAGCGGCACCAGCGGGTTGGCGCGCACGGGCGCGGCGCCGTTGCCGTTGCTGGTCGTCGGCGGCCTGCTGATCGGCGGCGGCGCGTTGGCCTTCTTGGCGGCACGCGGGCGTCGTCGCGCCTGACCCGTTCGGACGACCGCTGCCGTTAGCCTGCGGCATGGGCATTTTGGTGCAGGTACTGCTGACGGCGGTGGCGGTCTGGGTCGCCACGCTCATCCCGGGCATCGACCTGGAGGAGGGCGCGTCGACGCCCGCGAAGATCGGCACGCTGATCGGCGTCGCGCTGCTCTTCGGCCTGGTCAACGCGGTGGTCAAGCCGCTGGTGAAGTTCTTCGGCTGCCTGTTCTACCTGGTCACGCTCGGCTTGATCGGCCTGGTGGTGAACGCCCTGCTGTTCTGGCTCACCGGCTGGCTGGCGAACGAGCTGGGCCTGCCGTTCGACGTCACCGGCTTCTGGCCCGCGTTCTGGGGCGCGATCATCGTCGCCCTCGCGGGCTGGGTCCTGAACATCGTCTACGACCGCGTCACCGATCGCGACTGACCTCGACACGACGAACGCCCCCGGTCCGAACAGGACCGGGGGCGTCCGTCCACGACCGACTAGTTCGAGGAGGCCTTGTCCTCGTCCGGCAGCGGCGTGCCGGTCGGGGTCTCGTCCGTCGGGACGTCGCCGCGTTCCAGGGCCAGGCCCCGGCGCACGGACGTCAGCAGCAACTGGGCCACGTCCACGACCTCGACGTGCGAGCCCGCCGTGCCCTCGTTCTGCCGGGCCGTGACGCCGTCGGTCAGCATCACGCGGCAGAACGGGCAGCCCGTCGCGATCTTCGACGGCGCCGTGCCCAGCGCCTCGTCCACGCGGTCGAGGTTGATGCGCTTGCCGATGCGCTCCTCCATCCACATGCGCGCGCCGCCGGCGCCGCAGCACATGGAGCGCTCCTCGTGGCGCGGCATCTCGCGCAGCGTCGCCCCGGACGCGCCGACCAGCTCGCGCGGCGCCTCGTAGACCTTGTTGTGCCGGCCCAGGTAGCACGGGTCGTGGTAGGTGACGTCCTCGGCGACCTCGGCCACCGGCACCAGCCTGCGCTCGCGCACCAGCCGGTTGAGCAGCTGCGTGTGGTGCACGACCTCGAACTGGCCGCCGACCTGCGGGTACTCGTTGGCCAGGGTGTTGAAGCAGTGCGCGCACGTCACGACGATCTTGCGCTGACCGGGCTCGCGACCGTCGAACACGGTGTTGAGCACCTCGACGTTCTGCTGCGCCAGCATCTGGAACAGGAACTCGTTGCCCGCGCGCCGCGCCGGGTCGCCGGTGCAGCTCTCCTCCGGCCCGAGGACGGTGTACTTGACGCCCGCGGTGTGCAGCAGCTCGGCCACGGCCCGCGTGGTCTTCTTGGCCCGGTCCTCGAACGCACCCGCGCAGCCGACCCAGAACAGGTACTCGGCGTCACCCAGCTCGCCGTCGAACACGGGCACCTCGAAGTCGAGGCCGTCGGTCCACGCGAGGCGGTCCTTGGCGTTCTGCCCCCACGGGTTGCCCTTGTTCTCCAGGTTCTTGAACATGCCGCCGAGCTCGGACGGGAAGTTCGACTCGATCAGCACCTGGTAGCGGCGCATGTCGACGATGTGGTCGACGTGCTCGATGTCGACCGGGCACTGCTCGACGCACGCGCCGCAGGTCGTGCACGACCACAGCACCTCGGGGTCGATCACGCCCAGCTCGTCCGCGCCGCCGACCAGCGGGCGCTCGGACTCGGCCATCGCCAGCACGTCGATGGACTCCAGGCGCTTCTTGTAGTCCTCGTACTTGTCCTCGACCAGGCCGACCTCGTCGCCCGCCATGTCGCGCGAGCCACCGGCCAGCAGGTACGGCGCCTTGGCGAACGCGTGGTCGCGCAGCTGCGTGATGACGAGCTTCGGCGACAGCGGCTTGCCGGTGTTCCACGCCGGGCACTGGGACTGGCAGCGGCCGCACTCGGTGCAGGTGCTGAAGTCCAGCCAGCCCTTCCAGGAGAAGTCCTCGACCTTGCCGACGCCGAACACGTCCTTGTCGGGGTCGGCCTCCTCCAGGTCGAGGACCTTGCCGCCGCTCATCATCGGCTTGAGCGCGCCGAGCGCGACGCCGCCGTCGTCCTCGCGCTTGAAGTAGATGTTGAAGAACGCGCTGAACCGGTGCCAGGCCACACCCATGGTGAGGTTCTTCGACACCACGATCAGCCAGACCATGCCGGACAGCAGCTTCGTGATCGCCATGATCGAGACCCAGTCGGGGCTCGCGGGCAGGATGTCCGCCAGCGGCGCGGTGACGAACGACGTCCACAGCGGCGGGTCCTCCAGGCCGGAGGCCTGCTTGAACGCCTTGACGCCGAGGATGCCGAGGCCCTCGATGATCACGACCGCTTCGACGAAGTACGCGGACTTGAAGTCCGAGCCCGCGAACCGCGACACCCGGTCGGCGCGGCGCGGGTGGTTGAGCTGGCGGATGATCGCGAGCGCGACGCCGCCGACCACGGTGCCGATGCCGAGCAGCTCGACCAGCAGCAGCCACAGCGACCAGGTGCCGATGACCGGCCAGTGGAAGCCGGGGTCGAACACCTCGCCGTAGGCCTCGAACAGCACCGCGGAGCCGATCAGGAAGCCCCACATCACCATCCAGTGCCAGGGCGCGACCTTGCGGAACTTGGCCATCCGGGTGTGCGCGACGAACTCCACGATCAGCGTGCGCAGGCGTGGCACGAACGGCCCGTTGCGGGTGGCGTCGGGCTGGCCGAGGCGGATTATCTTGATCATCCGCATGACACCGGCGACGAACAGACCCCAGGCGAACACGCTGACGGCGACGCCGATGGCGCCGAGGGTGAGCTGGAGGGCTCCCATTGTGGTGGCGGCCTTTCTCGTCCGTTCTCCTGGCTGGGCAGCCTACGCCCGATTACTGGCCGGTAACCACTTGGACGTGGCAGATCGCATACGGTCGGTAGACTAGTGGAACAATCGTTCAACTTTTCTGGGGGCGGGACGTGCTCGTGTACCTGGCGCTGGCCGTGGCGATCGTCGGCGAGGTCACCGCCACCGTGTTCCTCAAGCTGTCCGAGGGCTTCTCGAAGCCGCTCCCGTCGGTCGTGGTCGTCGTGGGGTACCTGATCGCGTTCGGGGCCTTGAGCAAGGTGCTGCAACTGGGCATGCCGATCGGCGTGGCGTACGCGATCTGGTGCGCCTTCGGGATCGCCGCGGTCGCGAGCGTCGGCGTGCTGGTGTTCGGCGAGCCGCTGAACGCCACGATGGTGGTCGGGCTGGTGCTCGTGATCGCGGGCGTGGTGGCCATCGAGGTGGGCAGCGGTGCCGCCGCCTGACGGCCGCCGGGCCCGCGGCGACCGGCGCCGGCGGGCCATCCTGGAGGCCGCGCTCCGGGTCGTGGAGCGGGACGGCGTGGCGGGCGTCAGCCACCGGTCCGTGGCCCGTGAGGCGGGCGTGCCCACGACCTCGACGACCTACTACTACGCGACGTTGGACGACCTGCTGATCGCCACGCTCACCTGGTCGGCGGAGGAGATGGCCGCGAGCTTCCGCGACGTGCCCCCGACGCCCGCGGCCGTGGCCCGGTTCATCGCCGACGCCGCGGGCGCGCACCGGGGGCGCACGCTCGCCGAGTACGAGCTGTACCTGCTGGCGGCACGCCGCCCGGAGCTGCGCCCGGCCGCGCGGCGGTGGATCTCGCTCATGGCCGACGTGGCCGGCCCGGGCGACCCGGTGGCGCTGCGGGCGGCCCTCGCGGGCCTCGACGGGCTGCTGATCCAGGCGTTGATCGCGGAATTCCCCCCAATGGCGGAGGATTTGGAACCGGTCGTGTCCCTTCTGATGCCCGGCGGATGACCTTCGCGCGGGACACTGGTGGCATGAGGTTCGCCGGTCGTGAGTCGTGGCAGGTGTCGCACGGGACGAATCAGACGGTCAACACCGCTCTGTTCATCCGTGACACGCTCGCGCTCTCGGTCGAGACCGTGCCCGAGCTGCCGGGCCTGGACCCGTCGGTGCCGGTCGTCGTGCCGCCGGGGGTCGACCGGGCGGGTGCGGCCGAGGAGTGGCTCGGCTGGTGGGCCGACGTGCTCGACTACGCCCGTGTCGAGCTGCCCGGCGGCACGCCCACCGACCCGTCCGGCCAGTCGTTGCAGGTGCGGCCCGCGCTGCGGGCGGCGGTGCTGGCGCTGGGCCCGGCGGCGGCCGAGTTCGACCACCGGTACGTGACGTCGCGGGGCGCGTTGCCGATCGGCGAGGTGGTGCGCGGCGTCGAGGGCCGGATCGGGCGGTACGTGCGGCCGTTCCGGCTGGTGATCACCGAGGTGCCGGTGCAGGGCCTGGTGTGGGAGCGGATGACGGAGACGCACGTCATCGCCTCGCAGCGCTTCCTGGTCGACCCGGCCCGCTCCGCGCCCGCCCTGCGCGCCGTCGTCGAGTCCCTGGCCTGACCCCTCCCCGCTGACGGATCGCTGACCGCGGGGGTAGGGACAACCCCCGTATCCGGTCGGGGGTCTTCCTGGTGGGCCGGGCCGCCGGGTACCCCTAACTTGAACGTCGACAGACCTTGACGTCCGAGGGGGGCAGCGGTGGTTAAGCGGATCGCGTTGGTGGCCGGGGTGGCGGTGGCCGCCGCACTGGCGCTGTCGTCGTGCGTGCGACTGGTGCAGAACGGCTTCGACGACCGGCACTCGGTGACCGACCAGGTGACCGAGGTGCGGCTGCAGAACGGCTCGGGCGACGTGGTGGTCCGCAGCAAGGAGGGCGCGACCGAGACCGAGGTCCGCCGGCACGTCGAGTACCCCAAGGACGCCGAGAAGCCCAGCGGCGTCTCCCACCGCGTGGAGGGCTCCACCCTCGTGCTGGACGGTTGCGGCAGCCGCTGCACGGTGAACTACGAGGTCACCGTCCCGTCCAAGGACGTCCGGATCACCGGCGAGAACACGTCCGGCACGGTCCGGCTGGAGAGCGTCGCGAGCGTCGAGGTCGAGGTCGGCTCGGGTGACACCACGGTCCGCGACGTGGCGGGCGTGGTGCGGGTCGACACCAGCTCGGGCGACCTGACCGTGTCCGACGTGGGTGGCGAGTTCACCGGCAAGGTCGGCTCGGGCAGCTCCAAGCTGACCGGCATGCGCGGCCCGGTGACCATCGACAGCACGTCCGGCGACGTGGACGTGCGGCTGGCCGCGGTCAACTCCGTGCGGGCCGACGTCGGCAGCGGCAGCGTGACGGTGGACGTGCCGGAGGGCGCCTTCAAGATCGACGTCGAGACGGGCAGCGGCGAGAAGGACATCAAGGTCAAGCACGACCCGAACGCCGCCGCCACGCTCACCCTGCGCTCGAGCAGCGGTGACGTCACCGTGCGGACGGCCGCCTAGGCGGCTCCTCCCCCTGATCGTCGGCCCCGGTCGGTGACGCCCCGCGCGTCGCCCGGCCGGGGCCGACGCGCTCGTCCGGCGGGTGAGGTGTCCCGGATCACCCCGGCCCGGGAACACCGGGACCGGCCCGTCCGTTGGACAGGCAGAAAGATTGAGCCGGGTGGACTCAAGTCCGGCCGAGCCGGCTAAACTTGAGTCGGTACCGCTCAACGCGGGGCTCTCACAGACGCACTACCAGGAGGAATCCAATGGCGCGAGCGGTCGGCATCGACCTGGGGACGACCAACTCCGTCGTCGCGGTTCTCGAGGGTGGCGAGCCGACGGTCATCGCCAACTCCGAGGGGTCGCGCACCACCCCGTCCATCGTGGCCTTCGCCAAGAACGGCGAGGTGCTCACCGGTCAGCCCGCCAAGAACCAGGCGGTGACCAACGTCGACCGGACGATCCGGTCCGTCAAGCGCCACATCGGCACGGACTGGAAGACCGCCGACATCGACGGCAAGCAGTACACGCCGCAGGAGATCAGCGCGCGCGTGCTGATGAAGCTCAAGCGCGACGCCGAGGCCTACCTGGGCGAGGAGATCACCGACGCGGTCATCACCGTCCCCGCCTACTTCGAGGACGCCCAGCGGCAGGCCACCAAGGAGGCCGGCCAGATCGCGGGCCTCAACGTGCTGCGCATCGTCAACGAGCCGACCTCCGCCGCCCTGGCCTACGGCCTCGACAAGGGCGACAAGGAGCAGACCATCCTGGTCTTCGACCTCGGTGGCGGCACGTTCGACGTCTCGCTGCTGGAGCTCGCCGAGGGCGTCGTCGAGGTCAAGGCGACCTCCGGTGACAACCACCTCGGCGGCGACGACTGGGACCAGCGGATCGTGGACTGGCTGGTCGAGCGGTTCAAGCAGAGCAACGGCATCGACCTGACCAAGGACAAGATGGCGCTGCAGCGCATCCGCGAGGCCGCCGAGAAGGCCAAGATCGAGCTGTCCAGCTCGAACAACGCCTCCATCAACCTGCCCTACATCACCGTGGACTCGGACAAGAACCCGCTGTTCATGGACGAGACGCTGTCGCGCGCCGAGTTCCAGCGCATCACCAACGACCTGCTGGAGCGCACCCGCGCGCCGTTCAACAACGTGATCAAGGACGCCGGCATCAGCGTCGGCGACATCGACCACGTGGTGCTGGTCGGCGGTTCCACCCGCATGCCCGCGGTGGCCGAGCTGGTCAAGGAGCTGACCGGCGGCCGTGAGCCGAACAAGGGCGTGAACCCGGACGAGGTCGTCGCGGTCGGCGCGGCCCTGCAGGCCGGTGTGCTGAAGGGCGAGGTCAAGGACGTCCTGCTGCTCGACGTCACCCCGCTGTCCCTGGGCATCGAGACCAAGGGCGGCGTGATGACCAAGCTCATCGAGCGCAACACGACGATCCCGACCAAGCGCTCGGAGATCTTCACCACCGCCGACGACAACCAGCCGTCCGTGCAGATCCAGGTGTTCCAGGGCGAGCGCGAGTTCGCCCGGGACAACAAGAAGCTCGGCATGTTCGAGCTGACCGGCCTGCCCCCGGCCCCGCGCGGCGTCCCGCAGATCGAGGTCACCTTCGACATCGACGCGAACGGCATCGTGCACGTGTCCGCCAAGGACATGGGCACGGGCAAGGAGCAGCGGATGACGATCACCGGCGGCTCCGCGCTGCCGAAGGACGACATCGAGCGGATGATCAAGGACGCCGAGGCGCACGCCGAGGAGGACAAGCGCCGCCGCGACGAGGCCGAGGTCCGCAACCAGGCCGAGACGCTGGTCTACCAGACGGAGAAGGTCCTCAAGGAGAACGAGGACAAGATCCCGGCCGAGGTCAAGGACAAGGTCACCGCGGCCGTCGCCGAGACCACCGAGGCGCTCAAGGGCGAGGACATCGCCAAGATCCGCGCCGCCGTGGAGAAGCTCGCCACGGAGTCCCAGGCCATCGGCCAGTCCCTGTACGCCAACTCCGCACCCACGGCCGACGCCGCGGGCGCCGCCGGCGGCACGTCCGCCGGTGACGCCCCCAAGGCCGACGACGTGGTGGACGCGGAGATCGTCGACGAGGACGAGAAGAAGTGACCCAGCCCGAGGAACAGCCCCACGTGGTGGTGCGCGACCGCAGGCGCGTCGACCCGGAGACGGGTCAGGTGCGCCAGGAACCGGCCGACGAGCACGCCGAGGCGTCGTCGGCCGGCGCCCCGACCGGCGCCACCGAGTCCGAGAGCGGCGGCAAGCACGCCGCGCCCGAGTCGCCCGGGACGCCCGGGTCGCCCGAAGAGGCGTCGGTCGTGTCCGTCGACCCGTCCGTCGAGCTCAAGGCGCAGCTCGACGAGCGGACCGCCGACCTGCAGCGGCTGACCGCGGAGTACGCCAACTACCGCAAGCGCGTCGAGCGCGACCGGGAACTGGTGATCACCACGGCCAAGGCGCAGGTGGCCGGCGAGCTGCTGGCCGTGCTGGACGACATCGAGCGGGCCGGCGCGCACGGCGACCTCACCGGCGCGTTCAAGGCGGTGGCCGACAAGCTCGTCGCCGCCCTGCACGGCACCGGGCTCGAGCCGTTCGGGCACGAGGGCGAGGAGTTCGACCCGTCCGTCCACGAGGCCGTGCAGCACGGCACCTCGCCGGACGTCAGCGGGCCGACCGTCACCGCCGTGCTCCGCCGCGGCTACCGGTTCGGCGAGCGCGTGCTGCGGCCCGCGCTGGTCGCCGTGACCGACCACGAACCGGCCGCCGCGCAGCCGGTCGTCGACGAGGCCGCCGACAAGCCGGTCGAAGAGCAGCAGCAGGACTGAGAAAGGGGGCGGCGTCCGTTGAGCGCTCGCGACTGGATCGAGAAGGACTTCTACCGCGAGCTGGGCGTCACCTCCGACGCTTCGGCCGACGACATCAAGAAGGCGTACCGGAAGTTGGCGCGGGAACTGCACCCCGACGCCAACCCCGGTGACGCCAAGGCCGAGGCGCGGTTCAAGGCGGTGTCCGAGGCGTACGGCGTGCTGTCGGACACCGCGAAGCGCAAGCAGTACGACGAGGCCCGCCGCCTCTTCTCCGGAGGCGGCGGGTTCCCCGGCGGGTTCGGCACGGGCGGCGGCGGGTTCGACGTCGGCGACCTGTTCGGCCGCCAGGGCGCGCAGCCCGGCGGCATGGGCGGCCTCGGCGACCTGCTCGGCGGCCTGTTCAACCGCCGGGGCGGCACGTCCGCCTCCGCGACCAGGCCGCGCCGCGGCGAGGACGTCGAAACCGACGTCCGCATCGACTTCACCGAAGCCGTCAAGGGCGCGACCGTGCCCATGCGCCTGTCCAGCCCCGCGACCTGCGGCACGTGCGCGGGCTCCGGCGCGCGCCCCGGCACGTCGCCGCGGACCTGCCCGAACTGCAACGGCGCCGGCCTGGTGACCCGCAGCCAGGGCGCGTTCGCGTTCTCCGAGCCGTGCGCGGACTGCCGCGGCACCGGCCGGATCGTGGACGACCCGTGCCCGGAGTGCGACGGCGACGGCGTGAGCACGAAGACCCGGACGTTGACCATCCGCATCCCGGCGGGCGTGGACGACGGCCAGCGGATCAGGCTGGCCGGCCAGGGCGAGCCGGGCCGCAACAACGGACCCGCGGGCGACCTGTTCGTGCGCGTGCACGTCAACCCGCACCCGATCTTCGGGCGGTCGGGCAACGACCTGACCGTGACCGTGCCGGTGACCTTCCCCGAGCTGGCGCTGGGCACCACGTTGACCGTGCCCACGCTGGAGGGCAAGGTGACCTTGAAGGTGCCCGCGGGCACGGCCAGCGGTCGTGTCCTCCGGGCCAAGGGCAAGGGCATCGCCCGGCGTGACGGCCAGGTCGGCGACCTGCTGATCACGCTGACCGTGGCGGTGCCGAACAACATGGACGCCGCAGCCAGGGAGGCGTTGGAGAACTACGCGTCGGTGACGGCGAAGCACGACCCGCGCGCGGAGCTCAACGCCCTGTTGGAGAAGAGGTCGGTGTGAGCTTCCCGTTCCCGCCCGGCACCGACGAGGACACCCCGTTCTTCGTCATCTCCGTGGCGGCCCAGCTGTCCGGTCTGCACGCGCAGACCCTCCGCGCCTACGACCGCCTCGGCCTGGTGTCGCCGGGCCGCACGTCCGGCGGCGGGCGCCGGTACTCGATGCGCGACATCGTGCTGCTGCGCGAGGTGCAACGCCTCTCGCAGGAGGAAGGCGTGAACCTCGCGGGCATCAAGCGGATCATCGAGCTGGAGAACGAGGTCGGCGCCCTGCGCGCCAAGGTGCAGGAACTGACCGAACAACTGTCCTCCGCCATGGCCGCCGCCGAACACGCCGCCGCCTCCGTGCACGCCTCCTACCGCCGCGACCTGGTCCCCGTGCGCCACGAAACGGCCCTGGTCGTCTGGAAGCCGAACTCCAAGCGCTGAGGCCACCTCAGGTCGCCCAATAGGGTGATCATGGTGCGAAAATGTACGGAAACACTGTTACCGCTCCTCGGTTAAACCATGAGGAGCCCCGCCAACCACCCCGATCCGCTCCCACCCGCCCCCCGACCCCCGCCGCCACACCGGCCGGACCGGACCCGCCAACCGGACTCGGGCCAGGCCAGGCCGGACTCGGGCCAGACTGGACCCCGTGGACTACGTCTTCGTGCACGGCACCACCCAGTCGCCGGCGTCGTGGCGGCCGGTGGAGGAGCTGCTCCGCCACCGCGGCCACCGGACCGTGGCCGTGGACCTGCCGACCGACCGGCCCGACCTGCGAGCCGTCGACTACGCCGCGATCGTCCGCGCCCAAGCGGGCGACGCGCTGGCCCCGGTCCTGGTGGGCCACTCCGGCGCGGGCCTGCTGATGCCCGCCATCGCGCGGGCCGTCGCTGCGTCGCACCTGGTCTGGGTGGCCGCGATGATCCCCGGGCCCGTGTCGCTGGCCGACGAGCTGACCGTGGACACCGGCGAGATGTTCAACCCGGAGTGGCGGTCCCTCACCGAGCCGCCCACCGCGGACCCGGTGGTGGCGGCGTACTTCCTGTTCCACGACTGCGACCTGGCCGGCGTGCGGGCCGGACTGCGGACGTTGCGCCTGTTCTACCCCGCGGCGACGTACCGCGAGGTGCACGAGCTGCCGGACCTGCCGTCGACCTACGTGCTGCCGCGCGAGGACCGGACGCTGCGGCCGTCGTGGATGCGGCAGGCCGCGCGGGAACGGCTCGGGGTCGAGGCGATCGAGGTCGACGGTGGGCACTGCCCGCAGACCAGCCGGCCGAGCACGCTGGCGGGGGTGTTGGGGGCGGTGCGGCCCGCTCGGCCGTGACGGGGCCGGATGTCACCCCGACGTGCGAGCGGCGAACGTGAAAAAATTTCAATAAGAGGGTCAGTCCAGGGTGAACGGGTCGTACTTGATCCGGTCCAGCGGGGTGCCGGCGACCAGCATCCGGGACACGGTCGCCCGGATCATGGACGGCGAGCCGCACACCAGCACGTCCCGGTCCTCCCACGCCCCGTAGCGGGTGACCACGTCGGCCAGCGTGCCCTGCTCGACGCCGCGCGCACCGGGATCCGACTCCAGCACCGGCACGACGGTCAGCCAGGGGTTGGTCATCGCGAACCGCTGAAGGTTGTCCAGGTCGTACAGGTCCTCACGGGTCCGCCCGCCCAGGAACAGGTGCACCCGCGGGTTCTCGCCCCACTGCGCCATCTCGTCGATGATCGCGTGCATCGGCGCCACCCCGGTCCCACCGGCGACCATCAGCACGTCCCGCCCGGACTTCCGGTCGACGCCCAACCGCCCCATCGGCGGCCCGATGCGCCACACGTCACCCGGCTGGGTGTGCCCGACGACCGAGCGGCTGACCCACCCGCCCTCGACCGAACGGATGTGGAACTCGATGATGCCGTCGTCGCGCGGCGCGTTCGCGGGCGAGTAGTACCGCCACAGCCGTGCGCGCTGCGGCGTCTCGACGCTCACGTACTGCCCCGCCCGGTACCCGACCGGGTGGTCCGGCTGCAACCGCACGACCGCCAGGTCCCAGCTCACCCGCTGGTGCTCCAGCACGGTGGCGTGCCAGTAGGCCGGTCCGTCGTCGGCCGCCGCCGCCTCCTGCATCGCCCGCGCCATGATCGTGTACGCCTCGGCCCAGGCCATCTCGACCTTCGGCGTCCACGCGGGCCCGGCGAACTTCTTCACCGCCGCCAGCAGCGCCGTGCCGACGGACTCGTAGTGCACGTTCACCACGCCGAACTTGCGGTGGTCGCGCCCGAGCTGCCGCAGGAACGGGATGAGGTCGTCGGGTCTGTCCACCATCTGCACGACGTGGACCAGGGCGCGCAGCAGTCGGCTGCGCTGGACCTCCATGTTCACGGGGAACATCTCACGGGTCGCCGGCGCGAGGCTGAAGAGCATGCCGTAGAAGAACTTGGCTACCTCTTCGGCGCGCGGCTCCACCACCGCGAAGCTCTCCCGGATCATCCGCACCATAGCGGTGACACCAGGAGGAGGTTCGCGGTGTGGCGGGCTCGGGATGGGGCTCAACACGGCGTTCGCAGTCATGGTCCGGGCGCAGTCTCCACGTTTCTGGCGGCGCCAGCAAGGGCGCTACGTCCTCGTCAAGCTTCCATCCCCGACGAGGGGACACTAACCCGCCAACTGGCCGGTCGACTCCTTGATGCCACCTTCGAGTGCAGTGCGGTTACGGATGGTCGCACGGCGTTGCAACGAACGGGTGGACATTCCCTTCCACATATACCGAATCCGCCGCTCGCGGCCCACCGTCAGGCGCGCGTCCCCTCCAAGACGTGCGCAACCTGACACGCCGGCGACGCCCCCGCGGCGTCCCGCCGGGTTTCCCCGGACGACGTTCACCCTGGTGGCGGCCGGCCGACCGCCCCGGTGCGGTGGGCCGCAATCGCCTGTGGATTCCCACCTGCGGATTGTGGACAACTCGGCTGTCGGTGTGGACAACCGGCTGCGACATGTGGGTGACGGGGCTCAGCCCTGCTGGGCGCGCTCCGCTGCGCTGCGTTCAACGCAGAACTCGTTGCCCTCCGGGTCGGCCAGCACGACCCAGCCCGTGCCGTCGGGGCGGCGCATGTCGGACACCAGCGCGGCCCCGATCCCGAGCAGCCGCTCCACCTCCGCGTCGCGGGTGGTGTCCGGCTGGAGGTCGAGGTGCACCCGGTTCTTCACCGACTTGGGCTCCGGTACCTGGATGAACAGCAGCCCCGGTCCTTCGGGCAGCGCGACCAGCGCTTCGGGGTCGCCGGGGTGGTCGTGCTCGGAGATCGGCTGACCGGTGACCCGGCTCCAGAAGCCGGCCAGCGCGTAGGCGTCCTTGCAGTCGACGGTGATGTGGTGCACGAGTGAGGTCATGCGGTGATCGTCTCGACCGGGGACGATCGGCGCACCCGGGTTTCCGGCCCGGCGACGACGGTGGCCCACACCACACGACTTCCCCTGGGTTGAGCGGAACTGGCTCAACTTTTCTGACGTTGTCCTGGATGATGGCTGTGCGGAACGCCGGCCGCTGCGCACGAACACCCGACCGAGGTGAGGAATGGACGCTTTCAACCCGACCACGAAGACGCAACAGGCCGTGTCCGCCGCAGTGCAGGCGGCGACCATCGCGGGCAACCCCGACGTCGGCCCGGTCCACCTCCTCGGCGCGCTCCTGGCCCAGGGCGACGGCCTCACCGCGCCCCTGCTGTCCGCGGTCGGCGCGGACCCGAAGCAGGTGCACAAGGAGCTGGAACAGCTGGCCAGGGCGCTGCCCGCGGCCAGCGGGTCGTCCGTGTCGGCGCCCGGGTTCTCCCGGGACGCGGCCCGCGTGCTGGCCAAGGCGCAGGAGCTCGCCACGGAGATGGGCGACGAGTACGTGTCGACCGAGCACCTGCTGGTCGGCCTCGCCCACCACGGCGGCCAGGTCGCCGACCTGCTGCGCCGCCACGGCGCGCACCCCGAGGCGCTCAAGGAGGCGTTCGGCAAGGTCCGCGGTTCGGCCCGGGTCACCAGCCCGGACCCGGAGGGCACCTACCAGGCGTTGGAGAAGTACGGCGTCGACCTGACCGAACGCGCCCGCAAGGGCGAGCTGGACCCGGTCATCGGCCGCAACACCGAGATCCGCCGCGTGGTGCAGGTGCTGTCCCGCCGCACGAAGAACAACCCGGTGCTGATCGGTGAGCCCGGCGTCGGCAAGACCGCCATCGTGGAGGGCCTGGCCCAGCGGATCGTGGCCGGTGACGTGCCCGAGAGCCTGCGCGGCAAGAAGGTCGTCGCGCTCGACCTGGGCGCGATGGTCGCGGGCGCGAAGTACCGGGGCGAGTTCGAGGAGCGGCTGAAGGCCGTGCTCAAGGAGATCACCGACTCCGCGGGCCAGGTCATCACGTTCATCGACGAGCTGCACACGATCGTGGGCGCGGGCGCGACCGGCGAGTCCGCCATGGACGCGGGCAACATGATCAAGCCGATGCTGGCGCGCGGCGAGCTGCGCATGGTCGGCGCGACCACGCTGGACGAGTACCGCGAGCACGTGGAGAAGGACCCCGCCCTGGAACGCCGCTTCCAGCAGGTGTTCGTCGGCGAGCCGTCGGTCGAGGACACGATCGGCATCCTGCGCGGCCTCAAGGACCGCTACGAGGTGCACCACGGCGTGCGGATCACCGACGCGGCCCTGGTCGCCGCCGCCACCCTGTCCGACCGGTACATCACCGCCCGCTTCCTCCCGGACAAGGCCATCGACCTGGTGGACGAGTCCGCGTCCCGGCTGCGCATGGAGATCGACTCGCGCCCGGTCGAGATCGACGAGGTCGAGCGCGCGGTGCGCCGGCTGGAGATCGAGGAGATGGCGCTGGCCAAGGAGTCGGACGCGGCCTCGGTGGAACGGCTCGCCGCGCTGCGCGCCGAGCTGGCCGAGCAGCGGGAGGACCTGGCCGGGCTGACCGCGCGGTGGCAGAACGAGAAGGGCTCGATCGAGAAGGTCCGCGACCTCAAGGAGCAGCTCGAACAGCTGCGCGGCGAGTCGGAGCGGGCCGAGCGGGACGGTGACCTGGGCCGGGCCGCCGAGCTGCGGTACGGGCGCATCCCGGCGTTGGAGAAGGAGCTGGAGGAGGCGACCCGCACCACGCAGGACGCCGCCGTGATGCTGAAGGAGGAGGTCGGGCCGGACGACGTGGCCGACGTGGTCTCCGCGTGGACGGGCATCCCGGCGGGCCGGCTGCTCGAGGGCGAGACGGCGAAGCTGCTGCGCATGGAGGACGAGCTGGGCAAGCGCGTGGTCGGGCAGGCCGAGGCGGTGCGGGTCGTGTCGGACGCGGTCCGGCGCACCCGCGCGGGCGTGGCCGACCCGGACCGGCCGACCGGCTCGTTCCTGTTCCTCGGCCCGACCGGCGTCGGCAAGACCGAGCTTGCCAAAGCGCTGGCGGAGTTCCTGTTCGACGACGAGCGGGCGATGATCCGCATCGACATGAGCGAGTACTCCGAGAAGCACTCGGTGGCCCGCCTGGTCGGCGCTCCCCCCGGCTACGTCGGCTACGACCAGGGCGGCCAGCTCACCGAGTCGGTCCGGCGCCGGCCGTACTCGGTGGTGCTGCTGGACGAGGTCGAGAAGGCCCACCCGGACGTGTTCGACGTGCTGCTGCAGGTGCTCGACGACGGCAGGCTGACCGACGGCCAGGGCCGCACGGTGGACTTCCGCAACACGATCCTGGTGCTCACCTCGAACCTCGGGTCGCACGTCATCGCGGACGCGACCCTGGACGAGCTCCAGCGCAGGGACGCCGTGATGGCGGTCGTGCGGACGCACTTCAAGCCGGAGTTCCTCAACCGGTTGGACGACGTCGTGGTGTTCCACTCGCTGGCGACGGAGGAGCTGACGTCCATCGTGGACATCCAGGTGGACCGGCTCGGGCGGCGGTTGGCGCAGCGGCGGCTGACCCTGGAGGTCACGCCGGCGGCGCGCGAGTGGCTGGCGTTGAACGGCTTCGACCCGGTGTACGGCGCCCGGCCGCTGCGGCGGCTGGTGCAGTCGTCGATCGGGGACCAGTTGGCGAAGGAGCTGCTGGCGGGCGAGGTGCGGGACGGCGACACGGTGAAGGTCGAGGTGCTGGACGACCACTCGGGCTTGATCGTCGGCCGGTCCTGACCGCCGGCCCCGCCTGACCGCGCGGCTTGCGCTCGGCGACCTCCGGGCTCCGAGCGCACGCCGCCCGTCGGTGTCGTCACCCCCCACGGGGCGGCGCCGCCGGCGTCCCGCCCCGCGGGTCGAGCCGGCTACGCAGGGGTCCCCGACCGGGGGACCCCTGTTTTTACTCTGCCGGCGAGGACCGACAGCGGGGGTGGGGCCGGGCCCGGCCTGTGGACAACGCTGTGGCCTGTGGATAAGTCCGGCCACGCGGTCGTCCGATGGGTCGCGGTCGCCCGCGGGCGCGGTCCGCGATCCGGGTAACAGCTTGATCCGTTTGCGCGAACCACGCCCCAAGTGATCTTCGTTTGTTCACCGCCGCCCGCTACTCTCGCACCGTGGGCATACCGGCGTGGGTCTGGTTCACCGTCGCCGCGGTAGCGGGCGTCGCGGGGTTCGCCCTGCTCGCGACCGACCGGGCACAGCGAACCGCGCGTAACCGCGAACGTCGCCGCTGGGCGGCGTTGCGCGGCTGGCAGTTCGAGGAGACCGACCACGTGCTGCCCACCCGCTGGGAGAGCGGCGCGATCGCCTACTACGGCGCGGGCGTCGCCAAGGACGTCGTCGCGGGCTCCACCTTCACCGCCGACGGCCGCCGCCAGGTCTACGTGCTCGACCACGAGACCAACGGCAAGGTCAACTCCGTCCTGGTCGGCGTGCGCTGCCGCCGGGCGCTGCCGGTGGTCGTCGAGCTGTGGCTGCCCAGCGTGCCGTTCCAGCGCGACCAGATGCCCGACCTGCTCGGACCGGTCGGCTCGCGGTACGCGTTCGTCAGCGAGCTGCCCGCCGCCCGCAAGCTCATCACCCCCGACCTGGTCGACGCGGCCGAGGAGATCGGCGGCGACGTCACCGTCGTCTGGCTGGAGGAGGACTGGGTGCTCGCCGCCGCACCGCCCAACTCGACCCCCGCGCGCCTGGAACGGCTGCTGCGCGACCTCGGCGAGCTGGCCGACGTGATCGACCCGTTCGAGGCCGACCCCGAGGCCGACGCCGGTGGCGAGGTCCACCGCCCGCAGTTCGGGCGCAAGCCGTGACGCCGCCGACCGCCCTGGTGACGGGCGCCTCGTCGGGCATCGGCGCCGCGTTCGCCCGCAGGCTCGCCGCCGAGGGCCACGACCTGGTGCTCGTCGCCCGCGACGAGCGGCGGCTGGAGGAGACGGCGGCCAAGCTGCGCGCCGCCCACGGCATCACGGCCGAGGTGCTGCCCGCCGACCTGGCCACCGACGCGGGCCGGGCCAAGGTGGCCGACTTCCTCGCCGAGCGCGAGGTCGACCTGCTGGTCAACAACGCGGGCTTCGCGATCTCGTCCGAGTTCTCCACGGCCGACCCGCTCGACCTGCAGTCCCAGCTCGACGTGAACGTGACGAGCGTGCTGCGGCTGACCCGCGCGGCGCTGCCCGGGATGGTGGCGCGCGGGCGCGGCGCGGTGGTCAACGTGTCCAGCGTCGCGGGTTTCCTGCCGGGCCGCGGCACGACCTACAGCGCGGACAAGGCGTGGGTGACGTCGTTCTCCGAGGGCATGGCGATGGCCACCGCGGGCACGGGTGTGCGCGTGCTGGCGCTGTGCCCAGGCTTCGTGCGCACCGAGTTCCACCAGCGGGCGCGGATCGACATGTCCCGGACACCCGACCTGCTCTACCTCGACGCCGACCGGGTCGTGCACGAGTGCCTGGCCGACCTGCGCGCGGGCAAGGTGCTGTCCGTGCCGGGCCCGCAGTACAAAGCCATCACGGTGTTCGCCCGACTGGTTCCGCGTGCGCTGGTCAGGCGGATAGCCTCGCGCGTCGCGGGCGGACGGGGTCGCACCTGAGAACTGCCGGGAACCTGAACCCGGTCCGGTCCGTCCCACTCCACTAGTTGGAACAGGGAGGAACCGTCGATGGGCGAGCAGTTCAGAGTGGAGCCGCCGGAGCTCCGCGGTTACGGCGAGTTGCTGACGCGCAACGCGCAGCACTTCATGACGATCAAGGACCACGCGATCTCCAAGGGCGGCGACACCTCCGGGTTCACCGGCCTGCTCTCGCTGCTCCAGCCCATCGTCACCGGCGTGGCGTCCCTGTACGGGGAGACCCTCGACTTCGCGAACCAGATGATGGTCAAGGAGGCGGAGGCCCTCAACAAGGCCGCCGACATGTACGAGAAGAACGAGGAGATGGTCATGAGCGCCCTGGACCGGGTGCTCGCCCAGCTCCACGCCGTCGCCGAGGCGCCGTCCCTCGGGGGTGGCGGGCGATGACCGCGTACGCAGACGTCGAGGACCCGTCGGTCGCGCTCGGCGCGGCGGCGGAGAACCGCCCCGGTCGGCAGACGACCAAGGAGCTCATCGAGAAGGCCGGCTGGAAGATCCAGGGCGTCAACTGGATCTACGAGAAGGTCACCGGCGAGAACCTGCTGGACGCGCTGATCAAGCCGCTGCTCGGCGACTTCGAGAAGATCGACGAGAACGCCAACGCGTGGGACCGGGTCGCCAAGGCGCTGGACTCCGTGCGGCACAACGTGGACTCGGGCGCGGAGCAGCTGTCGTCGCACTGGGACGGTGACGCGGCGAAGGCGTTCGAGACGCGCATGGGCACCATGTGGGTGATCGCCATCGAGGCGGACTCGCAGATCGCGCGGATCATCGGCAACAAGTTCCGCTCGACGGCCAGCACCTGCCGCACGGCGTGCGGCCTGGCGCTGACGCTGCTGGACATGCTGGTCGGCAAGCTGATGGAAGCCGCGATGACGGCGTGGATCCCGGTCGTCGGCTGGGGCCGCGCGGTGTGGATGGTCTACGACGCGATCCAGATCGTGGACGCCATCCGCAAGATCATCATCTCGATCCAGACGCTGATCGAGGGCGTCCAGGGCATGATCGACGGCATCGTCGCCATGGGCACCGCGCTGTCCAAGCTGAAGGACGTGCGCGACGTCGGTGACCTGCTCGACGTGGTCGACGGGTACCAGGACGGCAGGGAGAAGTTCGACAACGGCATGTCGGCGGCGAAGTCCGGCGCGCTCGGGGCCGCGCTGGGCGGGTACAGCCTGGGCAAGGCCGGTGTCGCGGCGCACGGCCGCTACACCCAGCCGCCGCCCACAGCGCCCGCGCCCGCTCCGGCCGGCGCGAGTTCGGGTGGCGGCGGCGGATCCGGTGGCGGTTCGGGCTCCGGTGCGGGCGGAGGTGACGGGCAGTGACGTTCCCCTACGACAAGGCGCGGCTGGACGCGCTGGTCGCCGACGTCGAGCAGCGGCTGGCGAACGTCGAGCAGACCGCGCGGGCGGCGAGCCAGGTGCAGCTGCGGTCGCGCGGGCTGACGCAGGCCGACTTCGCCGAGATCTCGCGGTTCGCCCACAGCCCCGGCGCGCCCAAGGAGCTGAAGGAGCTGGCCCGGCGGGTCGACGCGGGCGAGATGTCCTGGGAGGACATCGCGACCGGGAAGGCCGTGAACGACGAGGGCGTGCAGCGCGCCCTGCAGACCGGTGTCCCGGACCTCCAGCGTGCGTACACGGCGATCCAGGAGGGCAACGACCCCGAGGACGTCGTGTCGGCGGGTTCCTCGCGGCCCGGCGGGCGCCGCGACGACGACGGCGACGAGCCGAGCCAGTTCACCGAGGACGCCTGGTAGGCGGGGTGGGGTCGGGCCGGCCGCGCGGAGTCGTCCGCCGGCCCGACCACCCCGTCCGCGCTCAGGTCAGGGTGGGGAAGTCGAAGCCGCCCGGGCTGGTGTGGTTCGTGCCCACGCCGCGCACCACGTCGTAGGCCGCGGCGGCGGCGATCGCCAGGGAACGGACCGGGTCCGGGGTGCCCGGCCGCAGGGTCAGCACGTCGCGCCGCACCCGCCGGCCGTCCCGCTTCGCGATCTCACCGGGCCGGAACGACGCCACCTCGTGCAGCAGGCACAGCCGCTGCCCGGTCGCGTCGAGCAGCCCGTACGCGCCGTGCCCCTCGTGCCGGACCGACCCGACCGCGGCGCCGTTCGGCCACGTCACGCGTGTCGGCGGCTTGCCGGAGCCCTTCCGGATCAGCAGCACCTGCCGCCCCCGGTCGGCCAGGACCAGGTCGAACGTCGTCCGACCGGAGAACGCGGTGGCGCGCAACAACTTCCGCAGCGGTCCGAGGAACCGGCGTTCCGACACCGACGCGAGCAGCGTGCCGTGCTGGTCGTAGACGTCGTTGCGGTACCGGGTGCCGAGCAGGTGCCGCAGCACGCCCCAGGGCTGCTCGATGATCAACGTGTCGGTGCCGGGAAGGGTCACGGTGTGCCAGCGTACGGCCCGGTATGACACTCTTGGCACCCGTGCGAACTGAAGTGGTCCTGGACGCCGCGGCGAAGGCCGAGCTGGCGCGTTTGGTGAGCGAGTTGGCCGTGGTGCACGGCAAGGTGACGCTGTCCTCGGGCGCCGAGGCCGACTACTACATCGACCTGCGCCGGGCGACGCTGCACCACGCCGCGTCCCCGCTCATCGGCAAGCTGCTGCGGCAGCTCACGGCCGACTGGGACTACGTCGCGGCGGGCGGGTTGACGCTGGGCGCCGACCCGGTGGCCTGCGCGATGATGCACGCCGCCGCGGGCGCGGGCGAGGTGCTGGACGCGTTCGTCGTGCGCAAGTCCGCCAAGCAGCACGGCATGCAGCGGCAGATCGAGGGCATCGAGGTCGCCGGGCAGCGGGTGCTGGCCGTCGAGGACACCTCCACCACCGGCGGCAGCGTGCTGACCGCCGTGGAGGCGCTGCGCGCGCACGGCGCCACGGTGGTCGGCGTCGCGACGGTCGTGGACCGCGGCACGGGCGCGCGCGAGGTGATCGAAGAAGCCGGCCTGCCGTACCGGTACCTGCTGGATCTGGCCGACCTGGGCCTGGCCTGACATGGCGAGCGCGCTGGTCCTGCTGCTGGTGATCGTGGCGATCCTGGGCGTCGGGGTGGCCGTGGGGTTGTCGCGCCGCAAGCGCAACCCGTTCACGAACCAGCAGTTCGTGAGCCAGTGGGAGCAGCGGATGCGGGCGCTGGAGGCCTCGCTCGGGTGGCGGTTCGTCGCCGAGGACCAGGGCTTCGCCGAACGCGTGCCGCAGGTCGGTCGGATGCTGGAGGCCGACCGGAGCCGGGTGAAGTTCCAGCTCGTCGGCCACTGGCGCGGCGTGCCCGTGCTGGCCGTCGAGGTGGTGCTCCGCGCGGACAACGTGGCCACGTCGGAGTACCGCACGTACGCGGTGGTCGTCGTGCCGCGCCCGATGCCGGGTCCGTGGGTGCTGATCAGCCCGCGCGACGACCGCGTGTGGGGGTTGTTCGAGCAGTTCGTGGCGAGCGGCGACCCGGTGTTCGACGCCCGCTACGAGGTGCGCCGCCGCAACCCGGCGTTCGCCTCGGCGCTGCTCGGCTCCGGCCTCACGCAGGCGCTCCTGCAGGACCCGCGGGCCAACGGCGTGGCGATCGCGTTCGACGAGCACAACCTCGCCGCCGCCGTGCCGGGCCCCTTGTTGCAGGCACCGCTGGCGCACCTGGCCGACCTGCTGCTGGACGTGGCGGGCCGGGTGCCGTGGCAGGCGCTGCCCCGCGGCTGAAGCCCGGCCCGGAATTGACGGGCACGTGATCGCCGGGCGGCCTACTCTGGCTGACAGGGAGGTCGCTATGGTCGCGCGCGCGTTCGCCGAGCTGGTCATGGTGGTGCACTTCGGCGTTCTGGTGTTCCTGGTCGTGGGGGGATTCCTGGCCTGGCGCTGGCCGAAGGTGCTGTACGCCCACCTGGCCATGGCCACCTGGGGCCTGCTGATCGTCCTGTTCCCGCTGGCGTGCCCGCTGACCTGGCTGGAGAACGAGTTCCGCGCCGCCGCCGGCCAGCCCGAGCTGGCGAGCGGCTTCATCGACACCTACATCGACGGCGTCCTCTACCCGGATTCCGCGGCCCGCCTGGTGCAGGTCCTGGTGGCCCTGGTCGTGCTGACCTCGTGGACCGGCTACTACCTCAGACGCCGCGATGAACGGGCCTGTAATTCAGTGCAGTTCACCAATCAGCGATAAAGTCACCATTCGTCCCTCACCGGGGTGGCGTAATCGCCGGACCCGTCCGTACCAATCTCATTTCCGGAGCTGTCCGGTGCCTTACCCTTCAGCTGTGGGTCGGGGAAGGGTGGGCGGCGATGGGGGTGGCTCGGGCAGGTCTTGACGTTCGCGAACCGGTGCACCGCGGCAGGCGCAGGTCGGCGGTCGGTTCGCGGTTGCGGGATTACGTGGTGTACACGCCGGTGGTGGGGCCGGTGGAGGGCGGCGCGGCGCTCGCCTTGGCCGGCGGTTTCACGGCTGCTCTGGTGGGCCACGGGCACCTGCGGGTGTTCGGTTTGGGATTGGTGGCCTGCGCCGGGGTGGCGGTGTTCGCGATGCTCGTCGTCAACCGGGTGGTGTGGCGCGATCGGGACGTCGTGGAACGCCGCCTGCTGTTGGCGTACTGCGACCGACTGGAAAACGTCCACGGTCAGAAATGGTCGGTCCGGAGTTGGGTGCAGGAAGTCGACGTCCAACCCAACGGCGATGTCCGGCAGCGCATCTCGTTCACCGTTGTGGCGCTGTGCGAGGTGCTGTACTTCTGCACGTTCCACGACCGGGCCAACTGGGAATGGCCCCGCCGCCACCGCCGCCGGGTGCAGGCGCACGTGCGCAGCGTCGAGGTCCGCGGTGAGGGCGGGACCCGGTACGACTTCACCACGTCCTGGCTGGACAACGGAGTGCTGAAGATGGTCGTCCACCTCCACGGGGGAGTGCCGCTCGGCGGTGAGGTGAGCCTGTCGGTGGACATGTTCTGGCCGGCGAAGTGCCTGCCGCTGATGCGCGGCGACCGGGCGGACGAGTTCCTGGCCTCGTTCGCCGAGCCGGTGCCGTTCGCGCAGTACGTGATCCGACTCCCGGTCGGTGAACGCGCCTCGTTCGAGAAGGTCGGGATGCTGACCGAGCAGGACGACTGCTCGCTCACCCGGGAGCTGAACCAGTCGGGGCACCTGGAAACGACGTTGACGGTCCGGGACCTGCCCGCCTACCGGAAGTTCGGTGTGCGGTTGGACTTGGCATGACGGGCCCGTATCGCGGAGTGGGCCCGTCACCGGCGATCCGACCTCACTTGTCGGTGCTGCCGCCGCTGCCGCTTTCCCCACCTGCGAACACGAGGTTTTTCCTGTTCTGCTCGCCGACCGCGTGAAGCCGCCGGACCGAGTATTCCTGCCGAGCCGGAATCATGCCGCAAAGAGGGAGATCGGCAAAATGCGAGTTCATCTCGTAATGGCATCCCGGTAGGTCGGACGCATCAGGCTACCCGGTGTCCCGACTGACTTGGTCGGGCCCGGCCGGGTCGGTCATGATCGCCGCATGCGAGTGGTCCTCGAGGGGTTTCACGCGGTCAAGCACGCGGTTCGGTTCGGCGCGGCCGTGGGGACCGTGGTGGTGCTCGACCGGGACGAGGCGGTGGCGCTGGCCCGGTCCCACGCGCCGGACCTGGTGGAGGTCTTCGAACGGGCCGAGGTGGTGTCGGTCGCCGAGTTCGAGCGGGTGGTCGGGCGGTCGCACCCGACGGGGGTCGGCGGGCTCGCGGAACGGCCGGCGGTGGGGGTGCGGGAACACGGTGCGCCCCTGGTGCTGCTGGACAACCCGCGCAACCTGGGCAACTTCGGCGCGGTGATCCGGGTGGCGGCCGGGCTCGGGGCCGGCGGGGTGGTGTCCCTCGGCGACGTCGACCCGTGGCACCCGACCGTGCTGCGGGGCAGTGCCGGGTTGCACTTCGCGCTGCCCGTGGGTCGGTTGGACGGGCTCGACGAGGTCCGCGGCACGGTGATCGCGTTCGACGCGGGCGGGCGGGACCTGCGGGACCTGCGGATACCGGACGACGCGGTGCTGGCGTTCGGCTCGGAGCGGCACGGACTGTCGGCCGGCGTGCGGGCGCGGGCCGACCTCGTCGTCTCGCTGCCCATGCGGCCGAAGGTGTCGAGCTACAACCTCACCACCAGCGTCGCCATGGGGCTCTACCACTGGGAACTGTTCCGACGAGCTTCTTGACCGGTTCAGTGCGCAGGCTGGTGGGGTGACCACGACGAAGATCCTCGCCGCGCGCGCCGGTGTCGCCGAACGCGCGGTCGAGTCGCGGCACCTGCGCCGGGTCTGGGGCGTGCCGGGCACGGTCCTCGGCGCGGTCTCCTGGCCGCTCGACTGGTCCGGCCGGGCGCACGTCCGGTTCGGCTACTGGTGGCAGGCGCACCTGCTCGACTGCGTCCTCGACGCCCAGCTCCGCTCGCCCCGGCAGACCCGCGTGGCGCTGGTGCGGCGGCTCGTGCGGGGCATCCGGGTGCGCAACCTGACCGGGTGGACCAACGACTACTACGACGACGTAGCCTGGCTCGGGCTGGCGCTGCTGCGCGCCGAGCGGGAGGTCGGCATCGCCCGGCCGAAGGCCGTCGCCACCATCGCCGACCGGCTCCGCTCCGGGTGGACCGACCACGCCGGCGGCGGGATCTGGTGGAAGCGCGACGACGACTTCAAGAACGTCCCGGCCAACGGCCCGGCCGCGATCTTCTTCGCCCGCCTCGGCGCGCGGGCCGACCTCGTCCGCGCCCGGTCCACGGTGGACTGGATCGAGGACAACCTGGTCGACCCCGGGACGGGGCTGGCGTGGGACGGGCTGCACGTGCACCCCGACGGCACGATCCGCGAGATCGAGAAGAACCTCTACACCTACTGCCAGGGCGTGCTGCTCGGCGCGTGCGTGGAGCTGGGCGGCCGCTACCAGGACGTGGCGGCGCGGATCATCGACGGCGTCGACCGGCACCTGGCCGTCGGCGGCGTCCTGCGCGGGCACGGCGGCGGCGACGGCGGCCTGTTCGGCGGCATCCTCACCCGCTACCTGGCGCAGGCCGCGTTGCGGCTGGACCGGCCGCAGGCGGCCCGGGCGGCGGACATCGTGCTCGCCTCGGCCGACGCGGTGTGGGCGAACCGGACCGCGGTGGTCAGCGGGCCGCTGTTCGGCCCCGACTGGTCACGGCCCGCCGACAGGGACGGCGAGCCGGAACGGGACCTGTCCGTGCAGCTCGGCGGGTGGATGGCGCTGGAGGCCGCCGCCCTGCTGGAGCGCCACGACGTCGTGCCGTCACGCCGCTGAGTGGCAGCCGCACGACCCGCGGTGCCGCAGCTCGGGCGGCAGCCGGATCGTCTCCGGCTCCCGTACCGGGTCCTCGATGCGGGACAGCAGCAGCCGCACCGCGGTGCGGCCGATCTCCTCCACCGGCTGCGCCATCGACGTCAACGGCGGGTCGACCAGCTCGGCCCACTCCACCTCGTCGTAGGTCACCAGGGCCAGCTCCGACCCGACCCGCACACCTCGCGCGCGGGCCGTGCGCAGCACGTCCACGAGCACCTGGTGGTCGCTCACCACGACACCCGAGACCAGCCCGAGCAGCGGGCCCAACGACGGCCGCACCAGGTCCTCGTCCCACGCCAGCCCCGCCCGGCCGAGGCCGAGCCGGTAGCCCAGCACCCGCTCGTCGGTGGTCGCGAGCCCCGGCTGGCCCGACACCAGGCCGATCCGCCGGTGCCCCAGCTCCGCCAGGTGCCTGACCAGCGTGGACGTGGCCTGCACGTTCTCCGGGCCGACCTGGTCGACGTCGCGCGCCACGGTCAGCCGGTCCACCAGCACCGTCGGCACGCCCAGCCGGCGCAGCTCGGGCAACGCGGCCGAACCGGACGTCGGCGTGAGCAGCACCCCGTCCACCCGCCGCGAGCGCAGCATCCGCACCGCGGCCTGCTCGGACTCGGCGGTGTCGCGGGTGTCGATCAGCACCAGCGTGTAGCCCGCCCTGGTGGCCTCGCTCTCGATCGCCGCGATGAGCTCGGCGAAGTACGGGTGCGACACCAGCGACACCGCGAGACCGAGGGACTTCGTGCCGCCCGTGACGAGGGAGCGGGCGATGGCGTCACCGGTGTAGCCGGTCTCCTCGATCGCCTTGAGCACCCGTTCCCTGGTGGCCGGCGCGACCGACCTGGTCTCGTTGATCACGTGTGAGACCGTGGTGATGGAGACGCCGGCGAGACTGGCGACCTCCCGCATGGTGACCATGGACTCGTCCCCGTTCGGGCTTGCGCAAGCGATTGCGTGGGGACTTTACCGGGTAGGAGGGGCGTGCCGTGGTTTCGGTGCTGTGTGTCGGGCTGACGACCGTGGACGTGAGCCAGCGGGTGGCCGAGTTCCCGGTGCCGGGGCAGAAGGTGCAGTCGCTCGGCGTGCACCTCGCGCCGGGCGGTCCGGCGGCCAACGCGGCACGCGCGGTGGCCGCCCTCGGGCACCGGGCCGTGCTGCTGACCGCGGTGGGCGGCGAGCTCGGCGACCTCGCCCGGTCCCGGCTGCACCCGGTCGAGGTGCACTCGGTCGGGGCGGGTGGACCGGCGCTGAGCATGGTCGCGGTGCGCGAGCGCGACGGCGAGCGGACCGTGATCTCCCGCAACGCCGCCGGGTCCGCGGTGGACGTGGCCGTCGACCCGGCGCTGGTCGAGGCGGCCGACGTGGTGCTGGTGGACGGCCACCTCGGTCCGCTCGCGCTGGGGGCCGCACGGCACGCGAAGCGCCTGGGCGTGCCCGTCGTGCTGGACGCGGGTAGCTGGAAGCCGGTGCTGGACGACCTGCTGCCGCTGGTGGACGTCGCCGCGTGCTCGGCCGCGTTCGAGCTGTCCGAGGCCGAGGTGCACGCCCGCGGCGTGCCGCTGGTCATCCGCACCCACGGCCCGCGTCCCGTCACCTGGTCGCGTGGTGGTGCCACCGGCGCGCAACCGGTACCTGTTGTCGAAGCGCGCGACACCAACGGCGCGGGCGACGTGTGGCACGGTGCGCTGGCGGTCGCGGTCGCCCGGGGCCTGGCGGTGGACGACGCCGTCCGGTGGGCGAACGAGGTCGCCGCGGTGCGGGTGCGCCACACCGCGTGGGACTGGGTGGAGGAGCTGGGACGGTGGCGGGACAGCGGGTGAGGTTCGACGAGCTGGTCGACCGGGCGCGGCTGCTGGTGGACACCGGCGAGCGCAGGCTCCTGGGCATCGGCGGCGCGCCGGGCTCGGGCAAGTCGACGTTGGCGCGGCGGCTGGTCGACGCGCTGGGCGACGACGCCGCCCTGGTCGGCATGGACGGCTTCCACCTGGCCCGGCAGGAGCTCGAACGGCTCGGCGTGGCCGACCGCAAGGGCGCGCCGGACACGTTCGACGTCCCCGGCTACGTCGACCTGCTCGGCCGGCTGAAGGCGTGCGGGCCCGACGTGGTGTACGCGCCGGAGTTCCGCCGCGAGATCGAGGAGCCGATCGCCTGCGCGGTGCCGGTCGACCCGTCCGTGCCGCTGGTCGTCACCGAGGGCAACTACCTGCTGCTGCAGTACGACAAGTGGAAGCGCGTGCGGGTCGTGCTGGACGAGGCGTGGTTCCTGATGATCGACGAGGACCTGCGGGTGGCGCGGCTGATCGACCGGCACGTCCGGTACGGCCGGTCGCCGGAGGCCGCGCGCGACCGCGTCCTGCACGGCACCGACCACGTGAACGCGCTCATGGTGAACGCCTCCAAGTCCGTCGCGGACCTCGTGATCACCGAGGTGCTGTGAGACGGCGCTACGACGCGGCCGCGACCTCTTCGTCCACCGGCTTCTTCATCTCCTGCCGGTACCGGTACAGGCCGTAGGCGGTGCCGCCGACGAAGAACGCGATGCTGACCACCACCGCGACCGTCTCCAGCCACGGCACGGCCTGCAGCAGCCCCGCGCCGTAGTAGCCGGCCAGCACCAGCGTCGGCACCCACGCGATCGCGCCGATCGTCGTGGCGAGCATGAACCGCTTCGGGTCCATCCGCGCCGCGCCCGCGATCATCGGCGCCAGCGTGCGGACCCACGGGATCCACCGGGCCAGCACGATCGCCCAGAAGCCCCGGCGGTCGAGGAAGTCGCGGGCCTTGGCGAGGTTCTGCTTGTTGAGGACCTTGCCGCCGCGGCGGGCCAGCAGGCGCGTGCCGGTGTGCCGGCCGATGTAGTAGCCGATCTGGTTGCCCACGACGGCCACGGCGAGCGCGGCCCCCGAGAGCAGCCAGGCGGACAGCTCGGCGTCGTGGGACGCGAGCACCACACCGGCGGCGAACAGCAGCGAGTCGCCGGGCAGGAACAGGCCGAAGATGAAGGCGCACTCGAAGAAGATGAAGCTCAGCGTGATGAGCCACACGGCCATCGGGCCTGCGGAATCGAGCTGAACGAATGCGACAGTCTCGGACGTTGCGGACAACACCACGCCATGCAGCCTACGTGGGACCGCGGCGTCGACTGGGCGACATGGGGATAACGCCTTGCCGAAGCCGCGGCGTCGCTGCGGTGCGTGCGGGGGCGAACACGCACTGGAGTGATCGGCGTCACGGGGGTTAGCGTGGACGGATGGAGGCCTTGCTCGCCGAACTCCGCTCCGCGGTCGGCCCCGACGCGGTGCTGACCGACGTCGACGTCACCGCGAGCTACCAGCGCGACATGATGCCGCTCGCGCCCTACGGGCAGCCGCTGGCGGTGGTGCTGCCGACGTCCGCCGAGCAGGTGCAGGCCGTCGTGCGGGCGTGCGCCGCGACCGGGACGCCGATCGTGCCGCGCGGCGCGGGCAGCGGCCTGTCCGGCGCGGCCAACGCCGTCGACGGCTGCGTGGTGCTCGTGACCACGAAGATGAACGCCATCGTGGAGATCGACCCGGACAACCGGCTGGCCGTGGTCGAGCCGGGCGTGGTGAACCTCGACCTGCGCGGCGCGGTGGAGAAGCACGGGCTGTTCTACCCGCCCGACCCGTCCAGCTACGACTGGTGCACGATCGGCGGCAACCTGTCCACCAACGCGGGCGGGCTGTGCTGCGTGAAGTACGGCGTGACCACGGACTCCGTGCTCGGGCTGGACGTGGTGCTGGCCGACGGCGAGCTGCTGCGCACCGGCCGGCGGACCGTGAAGGGCGTGGCCGGGTACGACCTGACCAAGCTGTTCGTCGGCAGCGAGGGCACCCTCGGCGTGATCACCAGGGCGACCCTGGCGCTGCGGCCGCTGCCCCAGGCGCCCGCGACGCTGGTGGCCGCGTTCGCCCGCACGGCCGACGCGGGCGCGGCGGTGAGCCGCGTGGTCACCGAGGGCATCGTGCCGTCGTTGATGGAGATCATGGACCGCACGACCATCCGGGCCGTCGAGCAGTACCTGAAGACCGACCTGAACGCCGGCGCCGCGCTGCTGCTGTGCCAGTCCGACTCGGGCGGCGAGGCGGGGCGGCGCGAACTGGCCGCGATCGAGCAGGCGTGCGTCGCGGCGGGCGCGGAACTCGTCTACGCCACCGAGGACCTCGGTGAGGGCCGCGACCTGCTCGCCGCGCGGCGGGCCGTGCTGACCGCGCTGGAGGTCTACGGCGCCTGGCTGACCGATGACGTGTGCGTGCCGCGGACGAAGATCGCCGACCTGATCGCCGGCTGCGAGCGGATCAGCGCCGCGGCCGGGCTGCGGATCGCCGTGGTCGGCCACGCCGGCGACGGCAACATGCACCCGACGATCGTCTACGACCCGACGTCGGCCGACGAGTTCGCCCGGGCGCGGCGGGCGTTCGACGAGATCCTGGAGCTCGGGCTGGCCCTGGGCGGCACGATCACCGGCGAGCACGGCGTCGGCAAGATCAAGCGCGAGTGGCTGGCCCGCGAGATCGGCCCCGTCGGCCTGCGGGTCCACCGCGAGATCAAGCACGCACTGGACCCCGGGAACCTGTTCAACCCGGGCTCGATGTTCGACGCCCTCGGGTAGTGCCTAGTCGACGACGCGCTTGATCCGCTGGGTCTCGTCCATCCGGTCGTCCACCCGGTCGATGACCTGCGTGATGTCGGCCGCCTCCTGCGCGAGCAGCGACTTCTTCTCCCGCCGCGCCTTGACGACCTCGATGATGATCGGCACGACCGAGAGCAGCACGATCAGGATCAGCATCATCTCGAGGTTGTCGCGCACGAACTGGATCTGGCCGAGGAAGTAGCCCAGCACCGTCAGGCCCGCGGCCCACGCGATGCCGCCGATCAGCGAGTACGTGAAGTACTTGCGCGGGTCCATCCGGCCCACGCCCGCCATCGCGGTGATGAACGTGCGCACGATCGGCACGAACCGCGCCATCACGATCGCGCGCGCGCCGTACTTGTCGAAGAACTCGTGCGTCTTGTCGACGTACTCCTTCTTGAAGATCTTCGACTCGGGCTTGTTGAACAGCGCCGGTCCGGCCCGGTGGCCGATCCAGTAGCCGACCACGTTGCCCAGCAGCGCGCACGCCGTGAGCAGCACGCACACCAGCCACAACGGGTAGTCCAGCAGCCCCGAGGCCACGAACAGGCCCGCGGTGAACAGCAGCGAGTCGCCGGGCAGGAAGAAGCCCACCAGCAGGCCGCACTCCGCGAAGACGATGAAGCACAGCCCGACCAGCATGTAGGGGCCGAGTCCTTGGAGCAGGATCTGCGGGTCCAACCAGTCCGGACCGAGGGCAACCGTGGAGGTGGGCGCGACCGTCACGGCGACCACGGTACAGGCATCACCTGAGCGTCATGACCGCCACGACCGTGCCCGCCGCCAGCCCGAGCAGCACCGCCAACAACAAGACCCACCCCGCGCCCAACGACGGCCGGGTCCGCCGGAGGGGCACGTGCGGGTGCGCGCCGGTGCTGGTGGCCTGGGCGCGCAACGCGTCGGCCACCAGCTTCTCGTGGTCTTCGGGCACCCGGTCAGTCTTTCACCCACGCGCCCCGGACCATCACCTCGCGCGGCTTCAGCTCGCCGTCCAGCACCACGACGTCGGCCGCGAGACCGGCGCGCAGCTCACCCGTGCGGTCCTGCAGGCCGAGCAACCGGGCCGGCCGGGTCGACGTGGCGCGCACGGCCTCCTCCACCGTCAGGCCGCACGACTGCACCGCGTTGCGGAACGCGGCGTCCATGGTCAGCGTGCTCCCCGCCAGCGACGCGCCACCGGCGAGCGTCGGCACGCCGTCCACCACCCGCACCTCGAGACCGCCCACGTCGTAGACGCCGTCACCCACGCCCGCCGCCGCGATCGCGTCCGTGACCAGCACGGTCCGGTCCACGCCCGCGTGCCGCGCGGCGAGGCGCACCGCCGTGGGGTGCAGGTGCACCAGGTCGCAGATCAGCTCCACGGTGACGCGCTCGTCGTCCAGCAGCGCGCCGATCGGGCCGGGCTCGCGGTGGTGCAGCGGGCGCATGCCGTTGAACAGGTGCGTGGCGACCGTCGCGCCCGCCTCCACGGCGGGGCGGATCTGCGCCTCCGTGGCGTCGGTGTGCCCGATCGCGGCCAGGACATCGTTGTCGACGAGGTGGCGCACCGCGTCCACGCCGTGCTCCAGCTCGGGCGCGACGGTGATCATGCGGACCGCGCCGCCGCCCGCGCCGAGCAGCTTGTCGATCGACGCCCGGTCCGGTGGGCGGAGGATCGCGGGGTCGTGCGCGCCGCAGCGCGCGGCGGACAGGAACGGGCCCTCCAGGTGGATGCCCGCGACCACTTCGTCCCGCACCAGCTCGGCCAGCGCCTTGACCTGGTCGGCCAGCTCGGGGATCGGCCGGGACACGAGGCTGGCCAGCATCGTGGTGGTGCCGTGCCTGCGGTGGGCGTTCGCCGCCTTGATCACCCGGGCCGGGTCGGCGCTGGTGAACGCCTCACCGCCGCCACCGTGGCAGTGGATGTCCACGAAGCCCGGCACCAGCCAGCCGCCGCCGACGTCCGAGGTCGGGCCGTCCGGCGGCGCCCCCTCGCCGACGGCCGCGATCAGGCCGTCCCGCACCGCCACCCACCCCTGTTCGAGCACCCCGTCGGGCGTGACGACCCGACCACCGGTCAGGGTCACGTCCACGGGTCCACCCCACGTGCTCATCTCTCCTCCAGCATGTCGATGGCCAGCAGCGCGGCTCCGAGGCACCCGGCCTCGTCGCCCAACGCCGCCAGCCGCAGTTCCGGGCGTCGCTGGAACGTGATCAGCTCGTCCAGTCGTCCGCCCAGCGGATCCGTCAGCTTCGGACCCGCCAGCGCCAGGCCGCCGCCCAGCACCACGGCTCGCGGCCCCAGCAGTGCGGCCAGCAGCAGGATGCCCTTCGCGAGCGCGTCGACGGCCTCCTGCCACACCGCCGCCGCGTCGGTGTCGCCCGCGGTGAGCCGTGCCGCGACGTCCGCCGCGCCGTCGACGTGGCGGTTCGTGCGTTCCGCGTAGCGGCGGGCGATGGCGGCGCTGCTCGCCCGCGCCTCGACGCACCCGGTCTGCCCGCACCCGCACGGGTCGCCGTGGCCGACGTCGACGTGCCCGATCTCGCCCGGCGCGGACGACACCCGCCCGTCCAGCACGAGGGCGGCCGCGATGCCCGTGCCGATCGGCATGATGACCGCGTCGGCGAGGCCGCGGGCGTTGCCCTGGCGGAGCTCGGCCAGGCCACCGGCGCGGACGTCGTGGCCGAACGCGGTGGGCAGCCCGGTCGCGGCCCGGATCTCGTCGCGGAACGGGAAGTCGGCCCAGCCGAGGTTGGCCGAGTAGACGCCGGTGCCGGCCACCTCGTCCACGATGCCCGGCACGACCACCCCGACGGCGTCGACCGGTTGCCCGGACTCGGCGCGCAACTCGCTGATCAGAGCGGTGACGTCCGCGACCACCGCGTCCCCACCGGGCCGGGTCGGCCGACGCCGCTGCGCCACCGCCCGCACCCCGCGGTGGTCGCCGGCGACCACCGCGGCCTTCGTCCCGGTCCCGCCGACATCGACGGCTATCACGTGTCTTGTGCGCGCCACGAGGACCGATACTGCGGCATCCGACCGCCATTGGTCTATACCAAGTGTCCGATTGGGCTCTTCCGGCGTCACCGGGACCTCGTGCGACCCCGGCGCCGAGTTGTCCACAGGGCGCGTCCGGCGGGCGGGATTCGTCGGTGTCAGCCGGCAGGATCAAGAACAGGGGTTCCCCCTGGGCGGGGACCCCTGCGCAGCACGCGCATGGCACGGCGAGGCGTGGGTGGGAGCGGCCCGTCCGGCCGAACCGGTCCGGGAGGCGCGGTCGCCGAAGCCAGGGCCGGGGGCGGCCGGTGGGCCAGGCCCGGGAGCCGTGCCGGGCGAAGCGGGCCCGGGTGGCGGAACAGGCGCGGCAGGCGTGTGGTGGTCGTGCGGAGCGGGCCGGGCTGCGGCTAGTTGCCGGCCATGATCTTCTGCAACGCGTCCAGCGCCCGGCTCGCGGTGCTCTTCACCGTGCCCTTGCTGATGCCGGTGGCGTCGGCGATCTCGGCCTCCGACAGGTCGCCGTAGTACCGCAGCACGAGCACCTCCCGCTGCCGCGGCGGCAGTTGGGACAGGGCCCGGACGACCGCCTGGTGCTCGGCGGTGAGCATGGCCAGGCTCTCGGCCGAACGCGCGTTCGCCACGTGCGGCGGGGTGTAGTCGCGGGCCGTCTTGCGGCGGCGGAGCACGCTGCGCGAGCCGTTGACGACCGCCGTCCGCAGGTAACCCACGGCCGCCTGCGCGTCCCGCAGGTTCGACCAGTTGCGGTGCAGGCCGGTGAACGCCTCCTGGACCACGTCCTCCGCCGTGGCGGGCTCGTCGACCAGCAGCAGCGCCAGCCGGACCAGCCGCATCCGGTGCTGGCGGTACAGGTCCTCCAGGGTCAGCGGGCCGGTCGAGGCCGGAGCCGCGCCGTCCTGGATCCGCAGGTTCGTCAGCGTGTCCTGCACACGCGCGATGCCGCCGCTGTTCCGATCGGGACCGACCACGGAAAAGACGTTACCTCCTCACCCGGTAGCTTCGGCGCGGCGCTGCACAACGGAGGTGGGCTTTCGATGGCACGGTTCGCGGTCGAACTGGTGTACGGCGACAACACGGAGGAGCGGCTGGCGGTCCGACCCGCGCACCGCGAGTACCTGGCGACGCTGGTCGAACGGGGTGTGCTGCTCGTGTCCGGCCCCTACGCGGACCAGACCGGCGCGCTGCTGGTCTACGAGGTCGCCGACGAGGCGGAGTTGCGCGCGGTCATCGCCGCCGACCCGTACACGCACGCCGGCGTCGCGAAGGAGACGCGCGTGCACGAGTGGCAGACGGTGCTGGGTGCCTGGCTCTAGCCCTTCTTCGCCGAGGTCCGAGCGGAGGTGGCGGCCGCGGTACCGCCCGGCCCGACCAGACCGGACAGGTCGTTGGCCGCCATCTCGCGGTCGGCGGCGGGCACCGACTTCGGCGCCTGCCGGTCGACCACCTTGGGCGTGAACGCGCGGAACAGCTTCAGGCCGCCGACCCAGCCGGGCACGTGCACGGCCTTCGACCGCCGCGTGATCGCCCGGACCACGGCCTTGCCCACGTCCGACACCGGGTACTTCTTGCCCGCCAGACCCGGCATGCCGCTGCGCAGCGGCCCGAACACCGGGTGCTCGTCGGCGCTGTTCACCATGTCCGTGGAGATCCACGAGAAGTACGCCACGCCCACGTCCACGCCCAGGTGCCGCACCTCGGCCCGCAGGCTGTCGGCGAACGCCTCGCAGCCCGCCTTCGCCGCGGAGTACGCCCCGTTGCCCGGGATGTGCACGATCGCCGCCAACGACGACACGACCAGGCAGTAGCCCCGGCTCGCGATCAGGTGCGGCAGGCAGGTGCGGACCGTGCGCCACACCCCGAGCAGGTTCACCTCGATGACCCGCTCGAACGCGGCCGGGTCCATCGACCGGATGAACCCGGTGGCCGCGATGCCCGCGTTCGCCACCACCACGTCGATGCCGCCGTAGTGGTCGACCACGCCGTTCACCGCGGTCTCCAGCGCCTCCCAGTCGGTGACGTCGGCCTCCCACGCCCTGCCGCCGCACTGCTCGGCCACCTGCCGCAGCTGCTCGCCCTCCAGGCCGACCAGCGCGAGCTTCGCGCCCTTCGCGGCCAACCGCCGCGCCACCTCCGCGCCGATGCCCCTGGCCGCGCCAGTGATCAGGACAACCTTGCCCGCAACGTCCACGGTGACCTCCTCAGCGAGTACCAGCCAGGGAAGCCACCGTAACGCAACTTACCGCCAGTAAGCTACTGGAGAGTTAAACGGCGCTGGCCTCGGTCAGCGCCGCCACCTCGTCCGCCTCCAGCTCCAGGTGCAGGGCCGGGAGCAGGTCCGCGAGCTGCTCCGTCGTGCGGGCCGACGCGATGGGCGCGGCCACCGTCGGCTGCTCGGCCAGCCACGCCAGGGCGACCGCCGCCTGGGTGGTGCCGTGGTTCCCGGCGACCTCGTCCAACGCCGCGAGGATGCGCAGCCCGCGTTCGTCGAGGTACTTCGAGGCGGCCGCGGCCCGCGCGCTCTCCACCGTGACGCCCGGCCGGTACTTGCCGGTCAGGAAGCCCTTCGCCAGGCCCCAGTACGGCGCGGACGACAGCCCGTGGTCGGCCACCGCGCGCGACAGCTCACCCTCGTAGGAGCGGTCCACCAGGTTGTACGCCTGCTGGAGCGCCACGAACTTCGCGAAGCCCTCGCGCTCGGACACGGCCAGCGCGGACGTGAGCCGCTCGGCGGTGTAGTTGGACGCGGCGACGTGGCGGACCTTGCCGCTGCGGATCAGCCGGTCGAACGCGGCCAGCGTCTCCTCCTGCGGCGTGCCCGGGTCGTCCTGGTGCGCGTAGTACAGGTCGATGTGGTCCACGCCGAGGCGGCGCAGCGAGTCCTCCGCGGCGCGCTCGACCGTGTCGGCCTTGAGGTCGTCCAAGCCGCGCAGCATGCCGACCTTGGTCGCGACGACGATCGAGTCCCGGTCACCGCGGCGGCGCAGCCACCTGCCGATGATCGTCTCCGACTCGCCGCCGACGTGGCCCTCGGCCCACGCCGAGTACGCGTCCGCGGTGTCCACGAACGTGCCGCCGGCCGCCGCGAACGCGTCCAGCACGGCGAACGAGGTCTCCTCGTCGGCCGTCCAGCCGAACACGTTGCCACCCAGGCACAGGCGCGACACGTCGAGGTCGCTGGTTCCGAGTTTCGTCATGTCGCGAAGCTAAGCCGGGTGGTCCGGTCGTGCCGAATGGCGCAGCCAGGACTAAATCCCGGGACGGCGCGGTTGCCAGTCGACGGAGTCTAGTTCGCGGGGAGACGAAATGACGGTCGAGTTGGGCAGGTACGGCGTGTGGGACCGGGCCGCGCGCTGGGTGGGCCGCGGGTCGGACGCCGCGGAGCTGGAGGAGCTCGGCTACGGCGCGCTGTGGCTGGGCGGATCGCCCGACGGCAGCGTCCTGACCACGGCCTCCGAGCTGCTCGACGCCACGGAGAAGATCGCCGTGGCCACCGCCGCGGTGAACGTCTGGACGACACCCGCAGGCGAGGTCAACGACGGCTACCGGGCGCTGGCGTGGACCGACCGGTTCCTGGTCGGCATCGGCACCGGCCATGGCGAGCCGGCGGGTGAGGTGCGTCACAGCCCTTACCAGAAGCTGATCCACTACCTGGACGAGCTGGACGTGCCGCGCGACCGCCTCGCGCTGGCCGCGCTCGGACCGCGGCTGCTCCGGCTCGCCGCCGCGCGCACCAGCGTCGCCCACCCCTACATGGTGACGCCCGACTGCACGGCGCGGGCGCGGGAGACCGTCGGCGCCGGCGTCCTGCTCGCCCCGGGGCAGCACGTGGTGCTGGAGAGCGACCCGTCACGAGCCCGTGACCTGGGACGGGAGGCGCTGGCCGAGTACCTGGCGCGCGCCGACCACACCCCCGACTGGCTGCGCGACGGGTTCACCGAGGAGGACCTGGCGGGCGGCGGCAGCGACCGCCTGGTGGACGCCCTGGTCGCCTGGGGCGGGGTCGAGCGGGTCGCGGCACGCCTGCGCGAGCACCACGAGGCGGGCGCCGACCACGTCGCCGTGCGGGTGGTCGGCGCCTCCGACGCCCGGCGGGCGCTGCGCGACATCGCCGCCGCGCTGGCCGACTAGCTCGCGGTGACCTCGACGCCGTTCCAGAACGCGACGTGGCCCTTGATGTTGGCCGCGGCCGCCTTGGGTTCCGGGTAGTACCAGGCGGCGTCGGGGTTCTCCGCGCCGTTGACGTGCAGCGTGTAGTAGCTCGCCGTGCCCTTCCAGGGGCAGACCGACGTGGTGTCCGACGGCCTGAAGTACTGGGTGTGCACGGACTCCGGGGGGAAGTAGTGGTTCCCCTCCACCATCTCGGTCTTCTCACTCTCGGCGATGATCTCGCCGTTCCACCGTGCGATCGCCATGACACCACTATGCCGTTGATCATCTTCGTCCGCCGGGTGGTGGCCGTAGGATGCTGCCGACACCGCGTTCCGGGCACCCGAGGAGGACCCACAGATGCCCATCGCAACCCCCGAGGTCTACGCCGAGATGCTCGACCGCGCGAAGGCGAACGAGTTCGCCTACCCCGCGATCAACGTCACCTCGTCCGAGACCCTCAACGCGGCCCTCCGTGGATTCGCGGAAGCCGAGAGCGACGGGATCATCCAGGTCTCGACCGGTGGTGCCGAGTTCGCCTCGGGCACCAAGGTCAAGGACATGGTGACCGGCGCGGTTGCGCTGGCGGAGTTCGCGCACGTGGTCGCCGAGAAGTACCCGGTGAACATCGCGCTGCACACCGACCACTGCCCGAAGGACAAGCTGGACGGCTACGTCCGGCCGCTCGTCGCGATCAGCCAGGAGCGGGTGGACCGCGGGCTCAACCCGCTGTTCCAGTCGCACATGTGGGACGGCTCGGCCGTGCCGCTGGACGAGAACCTGAAGATCGCCTCGGAGCTGCTCGACCTCACCGTCAAGGCGAAGATCATCCTCGAGATCGAGGTGGGCGTCGTCGGCGGCGAGGAGGACGGCGTCGCGCACGAGATCAACGAGAAGCTCTACACCTCGCCCGAGGACTACCTGAAGACGGTGGACGCCCTCGGCGCCGGTGAGAAGGGCCGCTACCTGGTCGCGGCGACGTTCGGCAACGTGCACGGCGTCTACAAGCCGGGCAACGTGAAGCTGCGCCCGGAGATCCTCAAGCAGGGTCAGGACGTGGTGGCCGAGAAGCTGGGCCTGCCGGCCGGCTCCAAGCCGTTCGACCTGGTCTTCCACGGCGGCTCCGGCTCGCTGCTGGAGGAGATCCACGAGGCCGTGACGTACGGCGTGATCAAGATGAACATCGACACGGACACGCAGTACGCGTTCACCCGGCCGATCGTGGGCCACATGTTCGCCAACTACGACGGCGTGCTGAAGGTGGACGGCGAGGTCGGCAACAAGAAGGCCTACGACCCGCGGTCCTACCTCAAGGCCGCCGAGCAGGGCATGGCCGCCCGCATCGCCCAGGCGTGCGAGCACCTGAAGTCGTCCGGCCGCATGATCGCCGGCTGACGGTCCCCCGCACGTCCGAACGGCCCCCTCCGGGTTTTCCGGAAGGGGGCCGTTCGCGCAGGTCCTACCGGCCGTACATGCGGCAGACGGCGGCGTGGAACAGGGCCTGCTCGACCGCGGTGTTCTCCGGGGCGAACCGCTCCATCCGGGTGGTGAGGACCGTGACGGTCCGCGTGCCGGTGCGGTCGGCGAAGGCGTGGGTGGAGTAGCCGGGCAGGCCGCCGGTGTGGCCCCAGACCGTGCCGCACGGGGTGCCGACCTCCATCACGCCGAGGCCGTAGCGGTCGGTCCCCGCGTCCTGCGGGACGGTCGCGAGCATGGCCCGCAGCTGCTCGCGCGGCAGCAGCCGGCCGGAGAGCAGGGCGGACTGGAAGCGCTGCCAGTCGCGGGCCGTGGACGTCATGCCGCCCGCCGCCCACGCGGGGCTGACGTCGATGCCGGTGACGTCCACGTGGTCGTGGTGCTCGGGGCCCGCGAACCCGAGGCCGGGCGGGGTGCCCGGCGGCAGGTGCGGCGCGAGGTGCTCGGCGTCCGGCTCGTAGCCGTGGGCGTGCCGGCCGGGGAACGTCGCGTCGGTGGGCAGGTGGGTGTCGGTGAGCCGCAGCGGGCCGGTGACGCGGCGCGCGACCAGCTCGCCGTAGGTCACGCCGGACGCGCTCTCCAGCACCATGCCGGCGAGCGTGTAGTTGGTGTTGCTGTAGTCCCAGCGCTCGCCGGGCGCGAACAGCGGCGGGTGCTCGACGGCGACGGCGACCAGCTCGGCGGGCCGCCACCGGCGCGGCTCCTGACCGGTGATCAGGCCGACCAGCCGCGGGTCGTCGAGGAAGTCGTACAGGCCGCTGGTCTGCTTGAGCAGCATCTCCACCGTGATGGCGCCGCCGTTCGGCACGACACCGGGCAGCCACCGCTCGACCGGGTCGGCCAGGGCCAGCCGGCCCTCGGCGACGAGCTGGAGCGCGATGGTCGCGGTCACCGTCTTGGTGTTGGACGCGACCCGGAACCGGTCGTCCGGGCGCAGGCGGTGGTCGCGGCGCGTCCAGGGCGCCTGGCTGGCGAACTCGGTGACGCGGCGGCCGTCGTCGACCCGGACGATCACGCCCGGCGCGCCCGCCGCGACGAGCTCCTCGGCCAGGTCGGTGAGGCGGTCGGTGGCGGACGCCGGGCCGGCCGCGGTGCCCACCAGCGCGGCGGCCAGGACGGCCGCGGTCGTGGTGCGCAGAAGTGTCCGCATGGGACTCCCCCCTCGGGATCGGGACTTGCCCGGTCAATCCTCGGGGGGAGCGGGGTCGAGCGGGATCAGGCGGTCACCAGTGATCGTCGGGGGGTCTGCCCCACCTTCACCCGGTCCACCACCAACCACAGCACGGCCAGCACGACGAACGTCGCCGCGGCGGACGGGTAGAGGATCGGCGGCGCGGCGTCCAGCTCCTGCTGCGCCCAGATGCCGCCGTAGCCCAGACCTGTGACGGCCGCCGAGCCGAGCACCGCGGCCAGCGGCGCGGGCAGCCCGCCCAGGTGCGCCGCGTCCACGGCCAGGCCGATGAGCAGCAGGAACACCGGCACGGTCGACAGCGGGAAGTCGGCGACGCCCAGCAGCGGCCAGATCAGCAGGCGGTAGGCGACGTAGCCGCCCGCCACCGCCGTCGCGGCCCACGGCGTGCCGATCGTGCGGCGGGCGAAGACCAGCACCAGGGCCGCCGCGACCAGGCCCCACACCGGGTACACCCAGTCGGCGATGGGCAGCGAGAACTGCACGATCGACTCGCGGTCGACCGGGCGGCCGATCTGGTCGGCGGCGAACTGCAGCAGGCTCGGCTCGGCGTACGGGTCGCCGCGGTCCCACGAGGCGATCTCCAGCACGCCGTACTCCTGGTGCTGGTTGGGGAACCACATGTTCTCCAGGAAGAAGAACCACAGCCCGGCCAGCCCGAACCGCCGCCACCGGCCACCGTCCGGGTAGAGCTTGATCCAGCCGCGGATCGCACCGGCCAGCATGATCGCGGTGCCCAGGTACAGCAGGGCGTGCGACCCGCTCCACGACGTGATGTCGAGGCCGTTGATCCGGTGGTTGATCAGGTCGATGGGCAGCGCGACCAGGAAGATCCCGGTGCCCCACTGCATCAGCCGCAGCGCGGTCCTGTCCGCGCCGTAACCGGTGTAGGTGTGGAACAGCGTCAACCCGACCACGATCACCGTGCCCACGGTGTTGATCAGGTGCGGTGGCGCCAGCTCGTCGCGCAGCCACTTGAAGTGCCAGGCCACGTCCCACGAGGAGCCGATCAGCTTGAGCAGCAGACCGACCAGCCAGAGCTTGTAGAGCCCGGCGACGAGCGCCGGTGGCGTCTCGCGCCCCGGCTCGCCGCGCTCCCAGTACTGGTCGCGGAAACGCGCGACGCGGTTGGTTACCCCCATGTTCACCCGCCCATGATGCGTCCCGGTGGGGGTGGCTGGAAGGGTGCCCCGCCCTGGTATTTCCCGGGATCTCCCCTAGGGGGTGGTCGTGACCAGTGGATTCCCGGTTCGGCTCATGCTAACAGGTGATCGGCGTTGCTCCGAATGGCCGCGACCGGGAAAGGTGCGCCCTGAGAGTTCACTGAGGACCGAGGAGCGCGTGCATGGGCAAGAAGGTCGTGGCCGGCGTCGTCGTCACCGCGTTGGTGCTGGCACTGGTCGCTGCGGTGGCCCGGGTATTCCTAAGCTGACGGCATGGAGAACCTGCTCGGTCCCGAACCCACGTTGCTGCCCGACCGCCCGGAGGCGCAGGCCGCCGCCGAGGCGGGCACCGACCCGGCCAAGATCGTCCGCGCCTACCCCGACTTCAGCGAGGCGTGGGCGCTGCTCGCCGAGCGGGCGTTGCAGACCGGCGACCCGGTCGCCGGGTACGCGTACGCGCGCACCGGCTACCACCGCGGCCTGGACCAGCTGCGCCGCTCGGGGTGGAAGGGCCACGGCCCGGTGCCGTGGTCGCACCGCGGCAACCAGGGCTTCCTGCGCGCGCTGGCGGCCCTGGCCCGGGCCGCCGACGAGATCGGCGAGACCGAGGAGTACGAGCGCTGCCGGAAGTTCCTCGCCGACAGCGACCCGGCGGCGCCCGCCGCGCTCGGCCTGAGCTGACCTCGTGGTGGCCGTGCGCGACGAGGTGGCGCGCAGGCTGAAGCGGTGGCGGAGCACGGCCTTGCCGATCGGCCAGGCCGCGCTCGCCGCCGGCCTGTCCTGGTTCGTCGCCACCGAGGTGGTGGGCCACGCGCACCCGTTCTTCGCGCCGATCGCCGCCGTCGTCTGCCTCGGCGTGTCGCTGGGGCAGCGGCTGCGGCGCGTCGTGGAGCTCGTCGTCGGCGTGTCCGTGGGTGTCGGCGTCGGCGACGTGCTGATCTCGCTGATCGGCTCGGGGCCGTGGCAGATCGCGCTGGTCGTGGCGCTGGCGATGTCGACGGCCGTGCTGCTCGACGGTGGCGCGGTGATCGCGCTGCAGTCCGGGTCGTCGGCGGTGCTGGTCGCGACGCTGCTGCCGCCCAGCGCGGGCGGCGGGCTGGACCGGATGGTGGACGCCCTGGTCGGCGGGCTGGTGGGGCTGGCGGTGACGGCGCTGCTGCCGGCCAACCCGCTGACCGTGGCGCACCGGCAGGCGAAGGTGGTGCTGGGCGAGCTGACCGAGGCGTTGCGCGGTGTGGCGACGGCGGTGTCCGAGCACGACGCCGTGCAGGCCGCGGGCGTGCTGGCGCGGCTGCGCGACAGCCAGGAGGCGGTGGACGAGTTCGCGTCGGCGTTGAGGACCGGCGGCGAGATCGCGACCATCGCGCCGATCCGCCGCCGGCGGCGGCACGAGCTGGGCCGGTACGAGACGGCCGCGGTGCCGGTGGACTACGCGCTGCGCAACACCAGGGTGCTGGCCCGGCGGGCGCTGGCGGCGTTGCGCGACGGCGAGCGGATGCCGGACGTGCTGCCCGACGTGCTGCGGCGGTACGCGGACGCGGTGGACGTGCTGCGGGCAGAGCTGGGGCGCGGTGACGAGCCGAAGAAGGCGCGTGCGGCGATCTGCTCGGCGGCGGCGTGCGCCACGGCGCGGCACCTGGGCGGCGAGGGGTTCTCCACGAAGGTGGTGCTGGCGCAGGTGCGCTCGGTGGCCGTGGACCTGTTGCAGGCCACCGGTCTGTCGCGGAACGAGGCGGCGTCCTCGTTGCCGCCCCTCACGAGGAAGGGCGGCGACGACGTCTAACCCTCGGGACGGTTCAGCACGCCGAGCAGGACGGCGTGCACCGCCTCGTGGTCCTTCTCGTCGGCCAGGCGGCACGACGCGCCGGTGACGGCGTACCACTCCTCCGCGCCCTCGTAGCGCACCAGCGCGCGCAGCTCGCCGTTGTCCAGCGTGGTGCGCAGCTCCAAGTCGCCGGTCACCACGCCGACTTCGTCGGTCATGACGCCGCCGGGTCCGGCCACGAACGCGGAAGACAGGTCAGCCATCGGTGGTCAGCACCTCCCGAGCATGCTCTGCAGTGCAGTCTTCTCCGCCGAGTTCACGCTCAAACCCCACTTGTACTTCGAGCGCGTCCACATCTTGGCGTACGTGCACCAGTAGGAGGTCAGCGGCGGCTTCCACAGCGCCGGGTCCTGGTCGCCCTTGGCCTGGTTGACGTTGTCGGTGACGGCGATGAGCTGCGGGCCGCCCAGGTCGTTGGCGAACGACTGCCGCCGCGACGTGGTCCACGACGACGCCCCGGAGCGCCACGCCTCGGCCAGCGGCACGACGTGGTCGATGTCCACGTCGGACGCCGCGCTCCACGTCGCCCCGTCGTAGGGGCTGTACCAGCGGCCGGAGGTGGCCGCGCAGGCGGAGTCGGTGACCACGTTCGTGCCGTCGCGCTTGAGGACCGTCTCCCGGGTGTTGCAGGCGCCCGAGACGGTGGTCCAGTGCGGGAACAGGTCCCGCGAGTAGCCGCTGGTGGAGCCCTCGGTCGCGACCCTCAGCGCGGCCAGCTCCGCGAGCGCGGTGCTGGTGCTCGGGATGCTCGGCGGCGTCGCCTGGGCGGGGGTGACCAGGCCGACTGCCAGCACACCAGCCAGGAGCAGGGAAAAAGCCGGAAGTCGCAGTGCTGCGGTGAACCGTGCGGTTTTGTTGACCGTTGACATAATTCCGACCTTCCTAGTTGGAAGCTGTCGGAATTACCTTGGGTCAATTCTCCTTCCGTTACAACGCTTTCGAGTGACGCCTGAATGGCGCGCGGGAAAAATCCTCCGTCACTGCACCCCGCGGATCAGCCGCAAATCCTCCGTGTGGCGGTACCAGGTCCACTTGCCCATCGGCCGCGGGTGCGCGACGCCGTCCAAATTCACCTGCACCGGCAGGCAGCCGAGCTGGAACGCGCGCGCCGCCGTGCTGGTCACCTTCTTGCCGAACAGGCGCTTGTGGATCACGTGCACGACCAGGCCCGGCCCGCCCTCCGGGTCGGGCGTGACCTCCAGCCGGGACGCCTGACCCCGAAGCACCACGGTGTCGTCCCCGTAGCCGACGCCGCGCACCGGACCGAGCGACCCGAGGCCGACGAGCACGCCGCCGACGTCGTCCCGCACCAGCGGCACCCGATCGGGATCACCGGACAGGGCGAGGTCGAGCGCGCGGCCCTGGTCGGTGGGCAGGCCCCACAGCCTGGCCACCTCGGACCGCGGGTCCGCCGGGACGAACCCGATCGGCACGTCGGCGAGCCGTTCGGTGCGCAGCAGCCGCAGGACGACCGCGTTGAGGTCGGCGTCGGTGCCGTGCACGACGAGACGTTTGTCACCCGAATCCGCCAGCACGGCGTCCACCTCGGCCTTTCCCGGCCGTTCCGCCACTCGGCGTACCTCGAAACGGTCACCGTCCGTGATCATTGGCGACTGCGAGTTTCCGCAGGCCAGCACGATTCCGCGCACCTTCATCTCCTGGTCTACCCTCAACAGCCGTCCACTGACGGCTCGGCCGTCGCAGGCATTCGGCTCTTACCCGTCCAACCGCTTGGAGTTTCACATGCCGGCCGTCGTGCTGATCGGTGCCCAGTGGGGCGATGAGGGCAAGGGCAAGGCAACCGACCTGCTCGGTGACCGCGTGCAGTGGGTGGTCCGGTACCAGGGCGGCAACAACGCCGGGCACACCGTGGTGCTGCCCGACGGCCAGAAGTTCGCCTTGCACCTGATCCCCTCCGGCATCCTCACCCCTGGCGTGACCAGCGTCATCGGCAACGGTGTCGTGGTCGACCCCGGCGTGCTGCTCGAAGAGCTGGCGGGCCTGGACGAGCAGGGCGTCGACACCAGCAAGCTGCTCATCTCGGCGGACGCGCACTTGATCATGCCCTACCACGTGGCGATCGATAAGGTCACCGAGCGGTACCTGGGCAAGGCCAAGATCGGCACCACCGGCCGCGGCATCGGCCCGTGCTACCAGGACAAGATCGCCCGCGTCGGCGTGCGCGCCCAGGACCTGCTGGACGAGAAGATCCTCCGGCAGAAGGTCGAAGCCGCCCTGGACTTCAAGAACCAGGTGCTGGTCAAGGTCTACAACCGCAAGGCGCTCGACCCCGAGCAGGTCGTGGACAGCGTGCTGGAGCACGGCACCAAGTTCACCTCCCGGATCGCCGACACCCGCCTGCTGCTCAACCAGGCGCTGGAGCGCGGCGAGACCGTGCTGCTGGAGGGCTCGCAGGGCACGCTGCTCGACGTCGACCACGGCACCTACCCGTTCGTGACGTCGTCCAACCCGACCTCCGGCGGCGCCAGCGCGGGCTCCGGCATCGGACCGACGCGGATCACCACGGTCATCGGCATCCTCAAGGCGTACACCACCCGCGTGGGCTCGGGCCCGTTCCCGACCGAGCTGAACGACGAGATGGGCGAGCACCTGCGCAAGACCGGCGGCGAGTTCGGCGTCACGACCGGGCGCTCGCGGCGCACCGGCTGGTTCGACGCCGTGATCGCCCGGTACGCGGCGCGGGTCAACGGCATCACCGACTACTTCCTGACCAAGCTGGACGTGCTGTCCGGCCTGGAGAAGGTGCCGGTCTGCGTCGGCTACACGATCGACGGCGAGCGGGTCGACGAGATGCCGATGACGCAGACCGACGTGCACCACGCCGTGCCGGTGTACGAGGAGCTGCCGGGCTGGTTCGAGGACATCAGCCACTGCCGCACGTTCGAGGAGCTGCCCGCGAACGCCCGCGCGTACGTCGAGCACCTGGAGGACATCTCCGGTGCCCGCATGTCCGCGATCGGCGTCGGCCCGGGCCGCGACCAGACCATCGTGCGCCACGACATGCTGGGCGGCTGACACCCCGGATCGACAATGCCTCCGGCACCGACGCAATCGGTGCCGGAGGCATTTTCACAATTCGGGAGGCGTTGACTGCTTCCGGTCGGATATCGACACTGTGACTCGCTGATCAGCGCGTCCCTGTTCCGAAATCCGCTGGGAGAAATCCGTGTCGGTTTCCACCGCGGGTGTTGTCGCGCGTCCCGAATCCGTGGTGCCCGCGCGTGCGCCCGCAGCAAAACAACGCAAGTGGCCCGATCTGCGCCGCTGGCTGAGCCCCGTCGGGCTGGTCGTGCTGTGGCAGGTCGCGAGCAGCACGGGCGTGCTGCCGCCGGACAAGCTCGCGTCGCCGGTGACCGTGTTCCGGTCCGCGTACGAGCTGGTCGCGAACGGGCAGCTGGTGGAGGCGTTCCTGGTGTCGGCCGGCCGGGTCGCGGTCGGGTTCGCCCTCGGAGCGGTCGTCGGTGGGGCGCTGGGCCTGGCGTCCGGGCTGTCCCGGTGGGGTGAACGGCTGCTCGACCCGCCGGTGCAGATGCTGCGCACGTTGCCGCACCTGGGCCTGATCCCGCTGTTCATCCTGTGGTTCGGCATCGGCGAGGAGCCGAAGCTCGCACTGGTCGCGGCGGGTGTCGCGTTCCCGCTGTACCTCAACCTGCACTCGGGCATCCGGCAGACCGACCCGGCGCTGCTGGAGGCCGCACGCGTCCTCGGCTACACGAGGTTCGAGCGGATCGCGCACGTCGTGCTGCCGTCGGCGGTGCCGCAGACGCTGGTCGGGCTGCGGATCGCGCTCGGCACGGCGTGGTTGTCGCTGATCGTGGGCGAGCAGATCAACGCGGACGCGGGCATCGGCTACCTGATCAACAACGCCCGCGAGTTCCTGCGCACCGACGTCGTCGTGGTCGGCCTGCTGGTCTACGCGCTGCTCGGGCTGACCACGGACGCCCTGGTGCGCGCGCTGGAGAGGAGGGTGCTGCGGTGGCGGGCGCGGTGAGGATCCGGGGGCTGGTCAAGGACTTCGGGCCGCGGCGGGTGCTGGCCGGGCTGGACCTCGACGTGGCGGACGGCGAGTTCGTGGCGCTGCTGGGGCGCAGCGGGTGCGGCAAGTCGACGTTGCTGAGGATCCTGGCCGGGCTCGACCCGGACGTCGAGGGGACGTTCACGGTGCCCGAACGGGTGTCCGTCGCGTTCCAGCAGCCGCGGCTGCTGCCGTGGCGGCGGGTGTGGCGCAACATCACGCTCGGGCTGCGCGGCGTCGACGGCCGTGAGGTCGCGGAGCGGGCCTTGGCGGAGGTGCGGCTCGCCGATCACGCCGACGCGTGGCCGTTGACGTTGTCCGGCGGCGAGGCGCAGCGCGTGTCGTTGGCGCGGGCGCTGGTGCGCGAGCCGGAACTGCTGCTGCTGGACGAGCCGTTCGGCGCGCTGGACGCGTTGACCCGGCTGGCCATGCACCACCTGGTGGAGCAGCTGTGGCGGGAGCACCGGCCCGCCGTGCTGTTCGTGACCCACGACGTGGACGAGGCACTGCTGCTGGCCGACCGCGTCGTGGTGCTGGACGAAGGTCGGATCGTGGCCGAGCACCGCGTCGACCTGCCGCGACCGCGCCGCCGCGCGTCGTTCGCGGACCTGCGCTCGCACGTGCTGTCGAACCTGGGGGTGGACGATGTCGAAGCTGCTTAGCGCGGTCGCGGTCGCGGTGCTGGTGCTGGCGGGCTGCGGCACGGCCGGGTCGTCCGACGGCCCGGTGGTGCTCAAGGTGGGCGACCAGAAGGGCGGCTCGAAGGCGCTGCTGACGGCCGCCGGCCTGCTGGACGACTTCCCCTACCCGATCGAGTGGTCCACGTTCACGTCCGGACCGCCGTTGCTGGAGGCCGCGTCCGCGGGCGCGATCGACGTCGGCGGGGTCGGCAACACACCGCCGATCTTCGCCGCGGCGGCGAACGCCAAGATCGCCGCGGTGTACTCGGCGAAGGGCAACGTGGAGAGCGACGCCCTGCTCGTGCCCGCCGACTCGGCGTTGCGGGCGGTGCCGGACCTCGAGGGGCGCAGCATCGCGGTGGCCAAGGGCAGTTCCGCGCACGGCCAGGTGCTGCTGACCCTCGCCGCGGCCGGGCTGACGACCAGGGACGTGACGCTGAACTTCCTGCAGCCGTCGGACGCGTACTCGGCGTTCACGCAGAAGCGCGTGGACGCGTGGGCGGTCTGGGACCCCTACACGGCACAGGCGCAGCAGGAGGCGGGCGCGCGGGTGCTGACCGACGGGCGCGGCAAGTCCAACGGCTACACGTTCCAGGTGGCCGGGCGGGCGGCGCTGGACTCGCCGGGCAAGAGCGCCGCGGTCGGGGAGTTCGTGAAGCGGATCGGGCAGGCGCAGCGGTGGGCCGACACGCACCGCGAGGAGTGGGCGCGCGTGTGGGCGGCGGAGACCGGGTTGAAGCTCGAGGTGGCGCGCGCGGCCGTGGAGCGCGGCGGTGACCTGCCCGTGCCGCTGGACGACGCGGTGATCGCGTCCGAGCAGGAGTTGGCCGACGCGTTCACCGCGGACGGCGCGCTGCCCGGCAAGGTGGACTTCCGGAAGTTCGTGGACACCCGTTTCCAAGGGGAGCTGTCGTGACCGTCGTGCCGCACTGGTTCCTGCCCACCTCCGGCGACGGGCGGACCGTCGTGGAGCGCTTCCACGCCAACCGGTCGCTCGGCGCGGCCGCGTCGCGCGAGCCGGACATCGACTACCTGGCCCAGGTCGCGCGGGCGGCCGAGCACAACGGGTTCGCGGGCGTGCTGACGCCGACCGGCACGTGGTGCGAGGACGCGTGGCTGACCACGGCGGCGCTGCTGGCGCGCACGTCGACGCTGAAGTTCCTGGTGGCGTTCCGGCCGGGCGTGATCTCGCCGACGCTGGCCGCGCAGATGGCCGCGACCTACCAGCGGATCTCGCGCGGTCGGCTGCTGCTGAACGTGGTGACCGGCGGGGACGAGGTGGAGCAGCGCCGGTTCGGCGACTGGCTCGACCACGACCAGCGGTACGCGCGGACCGACGAGTTCCTGCACGTGGTGCGGGCGGTGTGGTCGGGGCGGCCGGTCGACTTCACCGGTGAGCACTACCGGGTGTCGGGTGCGACGCTGTCGGCCGCGCCGGACCCGGTGCCGCCGATCTACTTCGGCGGGTCGTCGGACGCGGCGCTGCCGGTCGCGGCGCGGCGGGCCGACGTGTACCTGACGTGGGGCGAACCGCCGGCGCAGGTGGCGGAGAAGATCGGCCGGGTGCGGGCGCTCGCGGGTGACCGGCCGATCCGGTTCGGCGTGCGGCTGCACACGATCAGCCGTGACACGTCGGCCGAGGCGTGGCGCGAGGCGGAGAAGCTCCTGGAGGCGCTGGACCCGGCGCAGGTGGCCAAGGCGCAGGAGCAGCTGCGGACGTCGCAGTCGGTGGGGCAGCAGCGGATGGTGGCGCTGCACGGCGGCGACCTCAGCCGGGGCGTGCGCGGCCTGGAGGTCCACCCCGGGCTGTGGGCGGGCATCGGCCTGGTGCGCGGCGGCGCGGGCACGGCGCTGGTCGGCAGCCACGAGGAGGTGGCGGACCTGATCGGGGAGTACCACGCGCTCGGCGTGGAGGAGTTCGTGCTCTCCGGCCACCCGCACCTGGAGGAGGCCTACTGGTTCGGCGAGGGCGTCCTCCCGATCCTGGCGCGGCGCGGCCTGCTGGCCGGTTCACCGGCCCTCGACGGCCCGGAACTGTCGGACCCCGTCGGTAGAATCGCAGCAAGGGTTCCCCTTGGCGGGGACCCGCGCGAAGCCGTTCACGGCGGGTCCTGATCACCGGGGACGTCCGGCCGCGCGAGAGGTTCGGGCGTCCCCGACGATCAGGTCGTCGATGGGGCCGGGACACCGCCTCGGGTTCCGGTTCGGAATCCCGGACGGCCGCCACGACGCCGAGCACGACCACTCCCAAGGCCTCCCGGAGAGCTTCGAGCGGAGTGGTGAAGTCGGCTTCCCCGTGCTTCTTCTCCACCGGTCGCGCGTGGTCGTACTCCGTCAGCTTCGCGACGTCGTGGACGACGTCGTCCGCACAGCCGGTCACGTCGACGCTCAGGTTCATCCGGCGCATCAGCGCGGCGGACCGGGCGTCGAAGATCCACCACGGCTCCGGCCGGTCCTCGCGGTTCTTGCCCAACCCCTGCATGACGAGGTCGGAAACGGCGTGGTCCACACCCGGCACCAGGTCCGTCGGAGGGATTGCCTCCCCCTTCTCGGGCCAGTGGAACGACCCCGCGACGTTCTTCCCCTGGTTCGGCGGCTGTCCGGCCGGCACGTGGTAAATCGTGGCGCAGAGCCGGTGGACGCCCGTGGTCACGTCGTTCCACTGCTCGGGGGGAGTGTGGTGCGCCCGGACGGTGCGGGAGCGGGTGATGGCCTCCACGACCCGTGCCAAGCCGAGTCGGCGACTTCGACCCTGCCCGAGGTCGCACACAAGGTGTTCTGCGGCTTCGAGTCCCGGTGCAGGACGCCGATCTTGTGCGCCTCGCTGAGCGCTTCAGTGGCTTCGGGAGCGATGTAGAGGCCGAGGCGCTGCCGCGTGGCGGCGTCCACCCGGAGGCTGTGCTCCGAGATCCACTCAGCCACGTCGCAGCCGTCGACGTGCTCCATGACGACGGCCGGGCCGCGGTGGAGACCGCTGCCGACGTCGAGGAGATCGAGCACGGCGACGACCCGGGGGTGGCCCAGGAGCTTTCCGCCGGTCCTGGCTTCGTCCCCCAGGATCTCGGCCGCTCCCGGGGTCCCGCGCAGCTGCCGCTCTCCGACGACCCCGAGCGCGACTCGTCGGTCCATCAGCGTGTCGTCGGCGATGAGCGTCTCGATGGCCACACCGGGAGGTTGGAGGTCGGGGCCGATCGGTCGTCGGCCCGGACGATGAGGTCCGGCCGGGTCGTAACCCCGGCCGAACCTCATCGGGTGCGGGTCAGCGGCTGTTGCGGGCTTCCACGGCCGTGTCGGGGTTGTCGGCGAACACGCCGTCCAGCCCGGTCGCGTAGAACTTCGCGTACTCGCCGAACGCGTCGCCGTACGCGGCCGGGTCGGTGGACGTGCGGAAGTCCGCCGGCAGGAACGTGTTCTCGTTGCGGAACGTCCACGCGTGCACGATCAGGCCGCGGGTGTGGGCGTCGCGCACCAGGGTGGTCGGCTCGCGCAGGAAACCCGCCGCGTCACGCGGGATGATCCGGTCCTTCGCCGCGCCGACGCCGTGGGCGTACGTGCGGATCTCGCGCAGCCCCTCCGGCGTCACGAGGTCGCTGTAGGTGCGCTTGTCGCCCGCCTTGACGAAGTCGTACGGCGCGCCCGACGAGTTGACCAGCTGCACCAGCGGCACCCGCAGCTTCCCCTTGAGCTGCTTGAGGTTCGCCACCTCGAACGACTGCACGTACACCTTCGCGCCGTGCCGGTTCAGGCCCGCCCGGGTCAGCACGTCGACCAGGCGCGGCTCCAGCGGCAGGCCGATGTCCTGGAAGTACGTCGGGTGCTTGGTCTCCGGGTACAGGCCGATGTCGCGGCCCAGCTCGCGGCTCAGCCGGCGGGACAGGTCGATGACCTCCTCCAGCGTCGGCACCTCGAACCGGCCGTCGTAGAGGGTGTTGCGCGGCCGCACCTCCGGGATGCGCTCCCCGGCCCGCAGGGTCTTCAGCTCGGCCAGCGTGAAGTCCTCGGTGAACCAGCCGGTGACCGACGCGCCGTCGATGACCTTGGTGGTCCGGCGCCCGGCGAACTCCGGCTTCGTCGAGACGTCCGTGGTGCCGCCGATCTCGTTCTCGTGCCGGGCGACCAGCTTGCCGTCCTTGGTCACCACCAGGTCCGGCTCGATGTAGTCGGCACCCATCCGCGCGGCCAGCTCGTACGCGGCCAGCGTGTGCTCCGGCCGGTAGCCCGACGCCCCGCGGTGGCCGATCACCAGCGGGCCCCTGCGGGGTGACGCCACCTCCGCGTCACCGCTCGCCGACGCCGAGGGCAGCACCACCGCCCCCGCCACCGCGAGCGCCGCGAGCGCCGCCCCCACGATCCTCGTCCGCACCATCGCCGACCTCCTCGACTCCACCTCTGACGCGCGGCAGCCTCGTCGCGCACCGCGACGTCCCGGTCACGCTAGGGCGAAGTGCAGGACACGTCACGGTGAACGCGTGGTGGGCGCTTCGGGTGTCGTCACTCCCTGGATATGGCCGCTTCCTCCAGGTCGAGCTCGCGCAGCACCCGGACCAACACCTCGTCGTCGATCCGGCCCTCGTCGCGCGCCTCGATGAACACCTGGCGCTCGGCCTCCAGCATCGTGCGGCGCAACCGCCGGTACGACGCCGCCGGGCTCTCCTCCTCCTGCCGGCCCAGGCGCTCCCACGCCGCGTTGCCCCGGTGCTCGGCCATCACCCGCAGCCGGTCCACGACGTGCTCCGGCGTGTCGCGGTCGTCCCCGACCAGCTCGTCCAGCTTGCGCACGGCGGCCTGCGCGGCGGCGTGCTGCACCTGCGCCTCGGCCAGCGCGTCGGTCCGCTCCTCGTCACCGCGGAACCCGAGCTTGCGGATCACGAACGGCAGCGACAGCCCCTGGATGAGCAGCGTGCCCACGGTGACCACGAACGCGCAGAACACGATCACCTCGCGCCCGGGCAGGTCCAGCGGCAACGCGCTGGCCGCGGCCAGCGACACCACGCCCCGCATCCCGGCCCACGACAGCACGGTCACGCCACGCCACCCCGGCGCGCCCTCGCGCTCCCGGATCCGCTTCGACAGCAGCCGGGGGAGGTACGCGGCCGGGTACATCCACACGAACCGCACCACGATCGTCGCCGCCAGCACGGTCGCCGCCGCCCACAGCAGCCCGGCGGTGATGTCCACGTCCCGCACCACGCTGTTGAGCTGCAAGCCGATCAACGCGAACACGAACGACTCCAGCAACGTGTTTACCGACCGCCACACCGCGGTGTCCTGCAAGCGCGTGTAGTAGGAGCTGCGCGGCGCGTAGTGCCCGATGTAGAGCCCGGCGATGACGACCGCGAGCACGCCGGACGCGTGCAGCTCCTCGGCGAAGATGTACGCGCCGAACGGCACCAGCATGCCGAGCGCGCTCTCCAGCACGCCGTCGTCGAGCCGGTCCCGGATCCACCGCACGCCCCAACCGATCGCCAACCCGACCAGCACGCCGCCACCGGCGCTGATCACGAACGTGCGGGTGCCGTCCACCCAGGTCGCGGTGACGCCCGCGGCCGCCGCGACGGCCACCTTGTACGCCGTCAGCGCGGTCGCGTCGTTGATCAGGCTCTCGCCCGTGAGCAGCGTCATCGTCCGGCGGGGCAGGTTGAGCCGCCGCCCGATCGCGACCGCGGCGACCGCGTCCGGCGGCGCCACCACCGCGCCCAGCACGAGCGCCGCGGGCAGCGACAGGGCGGGCAGCACGAGGTGCGCGACCAGCCCCACCGCGATCGTGGTCGCCAGCACCAGCCCCACCGCGAGCAGCCCGATCGGCCGGAGGTTGGCCCGGATGTTGTGGTACGAGCTGTCCAGCGCGGCCGAGTACAGCAGCGGCGGCAGCACCAGGACCAGGATCAGCTCCGGTTCCAGCGCGAACTCGGGCAGGCCCGGGATGAACGACACCGCGAGCCCGACGCCCACCAGCACCAGCGGGGCCGACCAGTTGAGGCGCTTCGCCGCGGCCGTGACGAGCAGCGCGCCGACGAGCAACAGGAGCAGTTCCGGTCCGTGCATGGCGCAATCTTGCGTGATGATGGCCGGTATGACCTGTCCTCACGTCTCAGAGCTCCCGGACTCCGTCGCCCCGGACAACCCCGAGGGCTGCGCCGACTGCCTCGCCAACGACGAGCACAACTGGGCCCACCTGCGCATCTGCCTGTCGTGCGGTCACGTCGCCTGCTGCGACTCCAGCCCGCGCCGGCACGCGACCGCGCACTTCCACGCCTCGGAACACCCCGTGATGCGGTCGTTCGAGCCGGGCGAGGACTGGCGCTGGTGCTACCTGGACGCCCGGATCGTGTGATCCCGGCGGGACCCGGCCGGGCTGTCTTTACAGTCCCTTTAGCCGGTCGGTCTATGGCTGTGACCCGCGACACAAGTAGCTTCGTGAGCGCTTCACCAGGCGCGACACGAAGGGGTGCGCGTGACGACCAAGCCGCAGGTCGAAGTCGATGAACTGCTCGCCGAGTACGACGAGGAGCGCCCGTCGCGCGCCTTGTCCCGGCGGTGGGAGCTGGGCGTGTGGGTGGCGGGCCTCGCCATCGCGCTGCTCGTGCTCAAGCAGGTGTTCTGGCCGTTCAGCAAGGGCGGCCAGTACTACCTGGTGATCTTCCTGGCGGTCACGCTGCCGCTGGTCTTCCTCTGCTACCGGCCGCGCGGCAGGCGTGGTGACGCCGACGACCCCGGTGTCGTCGACTGGGTCGCGGCGGTCCTGGCACTCCTGGTCGGCGCGTACCCGCTGTTCGGCGGGTTCGACGCGTTCCTCGACCGCCAGGGGCAGCTCACCACCCTCGACGTCGTCGCCGGGACCGTGCTGCTGGTGCTGATCCTGGAGGCGTGCCGGCGGACCACCGGCTGGGTGCTGCCGATCGTCTGCGTCGGGTTCATCGCGTACGCCTACTACGGCGGGTTCCTGCCGCCGTCCTGGGACATCTCGCACGCCGGCGTCGACTTCTCCCAGATCGTCAACGGCTGCTACAACGACGCGACCGGGTTCTACGGGACGCCGCTGGACGTCGCCGCCACCTACATCGTGCTGTTCACGATCTACGGCGCGGTGCTCAACGCGTCCGGCGCGGGCACGTTCTTCGTGGACATCAGCTTCGCCGCGTTCCGCAAGTCCCGCACCGCGCCCGGCCGCACCGCGGCCACCGCCGGGTTCCTGCTCGGCACCGTGTCCGGCTCCGGCACCGCGACCACCGTGTCGCTGGGCGCGGTGACGTGGCCGATGCTGAAGAAGGCGGGCTACCCCAAGGAGAACGCGGGCGGGCTGCTCGCCGCGTCCGGCATCGGCGCGATCCTGTCGCCGCCGACCCTGGGCGCGGCGGCGTTCATCATCGCCGAGTACCTCGAGACGTCCTACCTCCAGGTGCTGATCTGGGCGATCCTGCCGACCCTGCTGTACTACCTGGGCATCGCGCTGGCCGTGGAGATCGACGCGCGCAAGTTCGGCGCGAAGCCGGTGGACATCGACTCGCCGAGCCCGTGGGTGCTGCTCAAGCGCGGCGGCTACCACTTCCTGTCGCTCGCGGTGATCGTGGTGTTCCTGGCGATGGACATCCCGGTGTTCTCCGCCGTGGTCTACGCGACCGGCGTCGCGGCGGTGTTCGCGCTGATCGCCCGGCGCGGCGACGTGCGCGGGTGGCTGCGGGCCATGGTCGACTCGCTCTCGCAGGGCGTGCGGTCGGCGCTGCCGGTCATCGCGGTGTGCGCGGCGGCGGGCGTGATCACGTCCACCATCACCAAGACCGGGCTCGGCCTGGTGCTGGCGTCGACGCTGGTGGACGTCGCGGGCGCGATCTCGTCCAACCCGGCGGTGGTCCTGTTCGCCACGGTCGTGCTCGCGGCGTTCGCGGTCAGCCTGCTCGGCCTGGCCGTGCCCGTGACGGCGTCGTTCATCATCTCGTGGGTCGTCATCGGACCCGCGCTGATCGAGCTGGGCGTGGCGCGCGAGGAAGCGGCCATGTTCATCTTCTACTACGCGGTGCTGTCGGAGGTGACGCCCCCGACGGCGCTCGCCGCCGTGGCCGCCGCCGCGATCACCGGCGGCGACGTGATGAAGACGATGTGGCGGACGTGGAAGTACACGCTGCCCGCGTTCCTCGTGCCGCTGGCGTTCGTGCTGACGGACAACGGCTCCGGGCTGCTGCTGCGCACGTCGTTCCTCGACGGGGTGTGGGCGTTCGCCGCGTCCGCGCTGGGCGTGGCGGCGCTGGCCGTGCTCACCGGCGGCTGGCTGTTCGGACCGGCCCGGTGGCCGGAGCGCGTGCTGTGCGCGCCCGCCGCCGTGGCCCTGCTCTACCTGCAACCCGTCACCATCGCCGTCGGCTCGGCGTTCCTGCTGGCCGCGGTGGCGGTGCACGTCGTCCTACGCCGGAAGACCCCCTCGGGAAAGGAACAGCATGCGCAGCTGGACGCTTAAGGTCGCCGTGGGCGTGCTCTCGGTCGGCCTCGTCGCCGCCGGGTGCGGCGGGAAGCGGACCCCGGACGCGTCGTCCGACGGCAACGCGGGCGGAGCCGCCTGCGAGGCCGCGGACGGCCGGATCACCATCGCGACCGGCAACTCCGGCGGCGTGTACTACGTCATGGGCGGCGGGCTGGCGAAGCTGATCAGCGACAACACCAAGCTCAAGGCCACCGCCGCCGAGACCGGCGCGTCCGTGCAGAACATCCAGCAGCTCGTCGCGGGCGACTACGACGTGGCGTTCTCGCTGGCCGACACGGCGGCCGACGCGGTCGCGGGCAAGGGCGCGTTCGACGGCAAGCCGCAGCAGGTCAAGGCGCTGACCAGGCTGTACCCGAACTACACGCAGGTGCTGGTCCGGGCCGACTCCGGGATCGAGTCGGTCGCGGACATGCGCGGCAAGCGGATCTCCACCGGATCGCCCAAGTCGGGCACCGAGGTGATCGCGAACCGCCTGCTCACCGCGGCCGGGCTGAACCCCGAGACCGACGTGCAGGCGCAGCGGCTCGACCTGGCCAAGACCGCGGACGGGATGAAGGACGGCAGCATCGACGGCCTCGTCTGGTCCGGCGGCCTGCCCACCGCGCAGATCACCGACATCACCACCTCGTTGAAGGACCAGGTCAAGTTCATCGACATCACGCCGCAGCTGGACGCGTTGAAGGAGGTCAACGAGGTCTACGACCGGGGCGTCATCCCGGCCGCGACCTACGGGCAGCCGGCCGACGTGCCGACCGTGGCGGTGCCGAACGTGCTGCTCGTGCGCGCGGACTTCCCGGACGGCGACGCGTGCGCCGTGACCAAGCTCATCTTCGAGAAGAAGTCCGACCTGGAGGCCGTGCACCCGGCGGCCAAGGACATCGTCGAGGAGAAGGCCGGCATGACCGACCCGGTGCCGCTGCACCCCGGCTCGCTGGACGCACTGGGCGGCTGACCGGCCGGGTCATCTAGGCTTCCGCACCGTGCGTGTCCTGGTCATCGGGTCTGGCGCCCGTGAACATGCCCTAGTCCTCGCCTTGTCGCGGGACCCTTCGGTGATCGCGTTGGCCTGCGCGCCGGGCAACGCCGGCATCGCCGGGGTGGCGGAGACCTACGGGGTCGACGTCACCGACGGCGGCGCCGTCGCGGCGCTGGCCGAGGAGTGGAACGCCGACCTGGTCGTAGTCGGGCCGGAGCAGCCCCTGGTGGCGGGTGCGGCGGACGCCGTGCGCGCGATCGGGATCCCCTGCTTCGGCCCGTCGGCCGCGGCGGCCCGCATCGAGGGCTCCAAGGCGTTCGCGAAGGACGTCATGGCCGCCGCGGGCGTGCCGACCGCCGTGTCGGAGGTCGTGGACAACCCGGCCCGGCTCGACTCGGCGCTGACCCGGTTCGGCCCGACCTGGGTCGTGAAGGACGACGGCCTGGCCGCCGGCAAGGGCGTGGTCGTCACCGCCGACCGCGCCGTGGCCCGCGCGCACGCCATGACGCTGCTCGACCACGGCCACCCGGTGCTGCTGGAGTCGTTCCTGGACGGTCCCGAGGTGTCGCTGTTCTGCCTGGTGGACGGCGCCACCGTGGTGCCGCTGCTGCCCGCGCAGGACTTCAAGCGCGTCGGCGACGGCGACTCCGGTCCCAACACCGGCGGCATGGGCGCCTACTCGCCGCTGCCCTGGGCACCCGCCGACCTCGTGGACAAGATCGTCGCCACCTGCGTCCAGCCGGTCGTGGACGAGCTGGCGCGCCGCGACACCCCGTTCACCGGCCTGCTGTACGCGGGCCTGGCCCTGACCTCCACCGGCCCGCAGGTCATCGAGTTCAACTGCCGGTTCGGCGACCCGGAGACCCAGGCCGTGCTGGCCCTGCTCCGCACCCCGCCCGCGGCCCTGTTCCACGCCGCCGCCACCGGCGTCCTGGCCACCGTGCCGCCGCTGGAGTGGGCCGAGGGCTACGCGGTGACCGTCGTGGTCGCCGCCGAGGGCTACCCGGGGCGCCCGCGCACGGGTGACGTGATCGGCGGCGCCGAAGCCGAGGGCGTCCTGCACGCGGGCACCCGCCGCCGCGAGGACGGCGCAGTCGTCTCCACCGGCGGCCGCGTGCTGTCCGTCGTCGGCACGGGCCCCACCCTGTCCGACGCCCGCGCCGACGCCTACCGCCGCGTGTCGGGCGTCCACCTGACCGGCTCCCACCACCGCTCGGACATCGCCCTGCGCGCCGCGCACGACGAGATCACCGTCCCCTGAGCCCGACCCGCCCGACCACGAGAACCTCCGACCACCGCCCCGGCGGAACCGGGTCGGAGGTTTCTTCGTCCAACCTCAGACCCGGCTCACGCGGTCGTTGGTAGCCTCGAACCGGGTTCAAACCGTTACCGACCGTACGGGGGTAGGACGTCGTGGAACCGGAGACCGGCCTACTAGGAGCCGTCGCCGCGGCAGGGGGAGCCGTCGGCAAGGCGGTCGGCGCGATGTTCGCGGCGGAGAAGCAACTGGGCGACGCACTGTCCGCGGGTCCGATGTCGGGCCAGAGGTTCGAGGTCAGTCGTGACACCGTGCTCCAGGCGGGCAAGATCATCGACGACCAGGCGGACCGGTTGAGCAAGGCCTGGGAGCGGGCCACCAAGGACCTCAGGGTCGAACTCGGGGAAGGCGCCGACCCGGTGAACGCCGGTGTCGCCGAGGCGTGGAACAGCCGGCTGACGGAAGCCGACGATTCGTACGCGGAACGCGTTCGGCAGTACATCGAGAGCCTTGACAGCCTGGTCAAGCAGTTGCGCTCGGTGGCCGAGCAGTACGGGTTCACCGAAGAAGAGGTCACCACGGCGTTCGGGGCGAAGAGTGTCCACTAGCGTTCTTCGCGTCGTGATGGTCGCGGTCACCCTGGGACTGGTGGCCGTCGGCTGCACGAATCGCGAGCCCGGTGACGCCACCCCGGCCGGGGAAACGCCGATGACGTCCAGCGCGACGTCCGCGGCCCCGGAGAAGTCGCGACCGCGCGAGGTGAAGCTCGACGGGATCGACCCCTGCAAGGTTCTCACCGCCGAGCAGATGAAAGAGCTCGCGGTGGTCGAAGCCGAGCGGAACGACGGTGACATCGTGAAGGCCGGCGATGAGCCGGTTTGCGCGTACGACAACAACGACTCGCCTCGCGTCACCTATGAGGTCGGCCTGGTGACGAGCAAGGGCATCGAGTACTGGCGCGGCACCGGAAACGTCGCGGTGGAGCGGATCGAGGTGGGCGGCTACCCCGCCGTGCAACTCACCTTCAAGGGCACGTCGACCGTGGATTGCGGTGTCTCCGTCGACGTTGCCGAGGGCCAGCAGCTGTACGTGGACTTCTCGTCCATCGGGCAGACGCCGTCCCAGGAGCAGATGTGCGACAACGCGAAGAAGGCGGCCGAGCTGGCGCTCGTCACCTTGCCGACATTGGCGTGAGGGGGAAGTCATGAGCGGGCATCGAGACATTCCGGATTTCCGGTTCCAGGGTTACGACAACCAGGCGTTGGCGACCCTCGTCCAGCAGTTCCAGGCGGGTGACGCGGCCCAGAAGTTCAGCGACGCGTCGCACGCGCTGCGCGAGCTGTCCGCCAGCCTGATCGAGGTGGACGAGACCCTGCGCACGGAGCTCAAGAAGCTCGGCATCGACTGGCAGGGTGCGGCGGGCGAGCAGGCCGGGCAGAAGACCACGGTCATGGCCGACTACGCGTCCGAGGCGGATGAGGCGGCGCAGCGGAACTCCAAGGCCACGGCGGTGCAGGGGGCGACGTACAGCCAGACCCGCAACGGCATGCCCGAGCCGCAGAAGTTGCGGGGTGACACGGAGACCAACATCGGGGATGAGTTCCTCGGGTTCTTCGGGCACGAGACGGATCACGCGAAAGAGGTCAAGGAGACCCAGGCGGCGCGTGAGCAGGCCATCCGCGGGCTCGACCAGTACACCGAGGCCAGCCGGGACGCGTTGAACCAGTACCAGGGCATGAACAAGCCCCCGCAGTTCGAGGTGACGACCGCGTCCAGCGTCAGCACGCCGGTCGCGGCCGTGGGGCAGCCCGGTGTGCCGGCGCCCTCCATCCCCGGCGGTGGCGTGCCCGGTGGTTTCCCCGGTGGTGTGCCGGGCGGTGTGCCCGGTGGCACGGTCGGTGTGCCGCCGCAGGTGCCCGGCATGCCCGGTGGCTCCACGGGGTTGCTGCCGCCCACGCCCGGTGGGTCGACGGTGTTGCCGCCGGCGGCGTTGGGCGGGGTGAAGCCCGGTGGGTCGAACTTCGGGTTGGGGCTCGGGCTCGGGCTGGCCGGCGGGCTCGGGTTGGGGCTCGCGGCCACGCAGGCGCGGGGTGGGCGGGTCGTGCGCAACCCGGCACCGGCGATGCCCGGCGGTGGCAAGGTGCCCGAGGGCCCGGCCGGTGGCAAGGGCACCGGTGGCGGTGGCGGTGGTCCGGCGGGCAAGGGCGGTGTGCCCGGGATGCCCGGCACGCTGACCGGCAAGCCCGGCATCTCCGCGACGATCGGTGCGATCGACCCCGACGAGCGCGTGCCCGGTCGTGGCGCGGCGGGCGCCGCGGCCGGCAAGGCGGGTGCCGGCGGTTCGATGTTGCAGCCGGCGGCCAGCGCCAAGGGCGGTCCGGGCGAGGAGGACGGCGAGCACGTGCGCAAGTACGGCGTCGACTCCGACGACGTGTTCGGTGACGAGCGGATGGTCGTGCAGTCGGTCATCGGCGACGAGACCGAGAAGAAGTGAAGTGACCGGCACGGTTGTCCTGTCCACGCTCGAGTTCGACGTCGCCTGGGAGGGCGAGCGGCTGACCCGCCGCAACGTGGCGCTGGACGTGCCGAGCCCGGGCGTCACGCACACCGAGCGGGCCGTGTTCGTGGAGCAGGCGTGGGCGTCTCTCGCCGAGCGCGGGCTGGCCGCCAACCGGCGGCTGACGCCCGAGCTGGCCGACGCGTTCGCGCTGCTGGCCAACCCGCTGCTGTCGATCGACCTGTGGATCTGGGTCGACCGCCGCAAGATCAGAGGTCTGGCGGCGGCGGCCGGTGAGGAGGCCGTCCTCGCCGTGGTCGACGGCGACGAGGTGTGGCTGATCGAGTCACGGGCCAGTGCGCTGGCCGAGTCGGCCGTGTCGGTGGCCGGTGAGATGCCCGCCGGGCACGGCCGGTCGATCAGCCTGCCGAACGACGTGCTGCGCGCGGCGGGCAGCGAAGCCGGGTTGGACGCGGAGAAGCTGGTGCTGGCGTTGGAGCGGCACGGCCTGCCGCTGCACGAGGCGCAGGAACTGGCCGGCATGTGCGACGGGATGAGCACCCGCGGCCAGTTCGGCGTCGAACGCGCCCGCCACGGCGCGCCGCCGGTGCGCGCCAACCGCGTGGTCGCCTGGCACGACACGCCGTCCGGCCGGTACCTGCACCAGGTGCGGCCCAGCTCGGACGGTCGCAACTGGAGCACGATCACCCCGATCGACAACGCCCGGCTCGCCGGGTGCGTGTGGGAGCTGGTGCAGGAGGTCTGAGTTCCCGCGCGGCCGAGCGGAACCCGACCGTGCTCCACGGCGTCAGTTCCGGTGCGGGCCTGGGGGGCCGGAGCAATGCCCGCCGTCATTCGGGAGTGACGTCTGGTGACCACTGCGACGCTCAGCGCCACCGCGTTCCGCACCGCCTGGGAACACCTCGACCTCGGCGCCATGCCGATCGTGCTGCACGTGCCGGACGAACCCGCGCCGTGGAGCCACCTCACCGCCCAGGGGCTGGCCCGCGGCGGCGAACTCGACCCGTGGCTCGGCGCGGCGTTCAAGCTCATCGCCCACCCACCCCGGTCGGCGGACCTGCGGCTGGGCATCGGCAGAGCCGCGGTGCGCGCGCTGGCCGCGTCCACCGGCTCGGGCTCGGTGCTGGCCGTGCTGACCCGCGACCTGATCACCGTGCGGGAGGTGGAGGTCGACCTCGCCACCGCGCTGGTCGGGCTGCTGCCGAAGCTCCCGGACGGCCTGGTGGGCGGACCGGACCTGCGCGGCCAGTTCGGCGCGGCGGCCATCGACCGGAGCGGTCGGCGGCGGCGCGCGGCGGACGTGGTCGACTTCCACGGACCGACCGATCCGGACGTGCTGCGGAAGGGGATCACCGCCCTGGTGGACGAAGTCACCGGATAACGCCCCGGTGGTCACCGGTTCCGCCCCACGGCCGGGAAATGGCGGTCGCGAAGGTCAACGAGGCGATGGAACAGCGCCGGAGCACGACCGGGAGGCGGGTGCCGGGTTCGCCGCGGCCTACCTGGCGGGGATTCCACCAAGAGCGGGAACGCACTCACCGACGCGGTGCATCGACCCGACGTTCCAGGCGCACGAGCTGCCCGGGCACGACGACATCCGGAACCCGGTCGACAACGTCATCGCCGGCGTCCGCTACACGTCCTCGCGCTACGGCGGGTTCGACGGACACGCGGGTCTGAGGTCGATGGCGGGTGGAGGCGGTTACCAGGGCTGCCGGCTGCGGTCGGGCGGTTCCGGCTCCGACGTCGACGGTTCCGATGTCCGGGTGGAAGCGAGGGGCGTCGGCCACCGACTGCACGGAGGTGACGAGGCCGGGCAGGGCGCGCGGTCGCGCCGAGGGCCGCCGCCCAGGATGCCGCGGCCTGGTCGGCTCCGGCTTCCGGCGTGTCGATCAGCAGTGCGTACCCGGCTCCGGTGCGTGCCGGAGGCAGTGGTGGTGACCTGCGGATCCTCCCGGACCGTCGATTAACCTGGCCGGCATGCCAGGTGTCGCCGGTCGTGCCGATGTGCCTCCGTTCCACGTCATGGAGGTGCTGTCCGCCACGGCGCGGCGGCAGCGGGTCGTGGGTGACGTCGTGTCGTTGGCGGCGGGCCAGCCGTCGAGCCCCGCGCCCACGCCCGTGTTGGAGGCCGCGCACCGCGCGCTGCGCCGGCAGACGTTGGGCTACACCGAGCAGCTGGGCATCGTCGAGCTGCGGGAAGCCCTCGCGGGGCACTACGACCGGCAGTACGGGCTGGCGGTCTCGGCGGACGACGTCGTGGTGACCACCGGGTCGTCGGGTGGGTTCCTGCTGGCGTTCCTCGCGTCGTTCGAGGCGGGGGCCCGCGTCGCGCTGGCCCGGCCCGGCTACCCCGCCTACCGCAACATCCTCACCGCGCTGGGCTGCGAGGTGGTCGAGCTGGCTTGCGGGCCGGAGACGCGGTTCCAGCCCACGGTGGCGATGCTGGACGACGCCGGTCCGCTCGACGGGCTCGTGGTGGCCAGCCCGGCGAACCCGACCGGCACCGTGCTGTCACCGGACGAGCTGGCCGCCCTGGCCGGCTGGTGCGCCGAGCACGACGTGCGGCTGGTCAGCGACGAGATCTACCACGGCATCAGCTACGGCACGCCGCTCGCGTGCGCCTGGCAGACCTCCCGTGACGCCGTCGTGGTCAACTCCTTCTCCAAGGCGTTCGCCATGACCGGCTGGCGGCTGGGGTGGATGCTGCTGCCACCCGACCTGCGCCGGGCGGTGGACCGGTTGACGGGCAACTTCACGCTCTGCCCGCCCGCCCTGGCCCAGCACGCGGCCGTCGCCGCGTTCGAGCCCGAGTCGTACGCGCAGACCGAGCGCCTGGTCGAGGGGTACCGCCTCAACCGGGACGTGCTGCTCAAGGGCCTGGCCGACCTCGGCATCGACAAGGTGGCCCCCGCCGACGGTGCCTTCTACGCCTACGCCGACGTCTCCCACCTCACCGACGACTCGATGGCCTTCTGCCGCCGCCTCCTGGACGACACGGGGGTCGCGATCGTGCCGGGCGTCGACTTCGACCCCGTGCGCGGGCACGAGTTCATCCGGATGTCCTTCGCGGGGGCCGGCCACGACATCGAAGAGGCTCTGCGGCGGCTGGGCGCTTGGCTGTCGTCATCATGATGACAGTAGTACTCCGATCGGAGCTTCGGCGGGGGAACCGAACCGGTGATCCATTCGTTCGGGTGACATGGTCCGGATAATCCTGTGGCTGCTCGCGGCCTGGCTCGTGATCACCGTGCTCGGCGCCGTGATCAAGGGCGTGTTCTGGCTCGCGGTGATCGGTGGCGTGCTGTTCCTCGGCACGGCCGCGTACGGCGCCATCAAGAGCTCCAAGCGCCCGAAGGGCATCAAAGGGCCCTGACACGCCCTGATACCCGCCCGTTCGTCCTCACGAGCTGGAAAAACGTCGAACCGACCCGCACCATGGGTCGGTGTTCGAGACCGATGAACGCCGCCTCGCCCGGTGGGAGCGCCGCGGCGAGTGGCCCCTGACGGGCCTGGCCGTCCTGTTCGTGGTGGTCTACGCGTGGCAGGTCCTGGACAACCGCTCGACCGCCGGACTGGACGTGGTGCTGGAGGCCGTCCTCTGGATCATCTGGCTGATCTTCGCGGTGGACTACGTCGCGCGCTTCAAGCTCGCCGTCGACAAGCGCAGGTTCTTCGCCACGCACCTGTTCGACCTGCTGGCGGTCCTGCTGCCGATGGTGCGCCAACTGCGCGTGCTGCGGCTGATCACCGTGCTCAAGGTGCTGAACAAGCGGTTCGCGGGCCGGTTCCGGCAACAGGTCGGCGTGTACGCCGCGGGCGTCACGGTCCTGGTCGGGCTGTGCGCTTCGCTGGCCGTGCTGGACGCCGAGCGCCACCACCCGGACGCTTCCATCACCACGTTCGGCGACGCCGCGTGGTGGACGCTCACCACGATCTCGACCGTCGGCTACGGCGACCGCTACCCCGTCACGTGGGAGGGGCGCCTGGTCGCCGCGCTGCTGATGATCGGCGGGATCGCGCTGCTGGGTGTCATCACCGGCACGATCGCGTCCTGGCTGGTCGAACGCCTCAGCGGGGTCGAGGACTCGGTCGCCGAGGCCGAGCAGGCGACGGCCGCCGAGCTCCGCCTGGTGCGGGCGGAGCTGGCCGAGCTGCGCGAGGAACTGCGCGCCGCCCGAACCCGGAGCGGCGGCTAGGGCGACGGGTGCCCGCGGTGCCGAGCACCACCCGGCACGTCAGCTCGCCGACCCGATCCGGCGCAACGCCTCCGCCACGTCCTCCGCCCCCACGTCGCGGTGCAGCACGAAGCGCACCTTGCCCGCCATCGGACCGGCGAACACGCCCAGGTGCCGCAGCCCGGTCAACGTCACCTCCAGGTCCGGCACGCCCGCCAGCACGATGTTGGTCTCCGGCTCGTCCACCAGCCAGCCCAGCTCCGCCAACCCGCGGGCCAGCGCACGCGCGTTCGCGTGGTCTTGGGCCAGGTCGTCGACGCGCTCCAGCCCCACCAGCCCCGCGGCGGCCAGCACGCCACCCTGCCGGACGCCGCCCCCGAGCATCTTGCGCACCCGCCGCGCCTCGGCGACGAAGGACGACGACCCGGCCACCACCGACCCGACCGGTGCGCCGAGCCCCTTGGACAGGCACACCTGCACGGTGTCCACGCCGACCGTCAACGCCGCGGGCGGCAGTCCGAGCGCCACGGCCGCGTTCCACAACCGCGCGCCGTCCAGGTGCACCCGCAGCCCGGTCTCCCGCGCCGCCGACACCAGCAGCGCGTGCTCGTCGGGCTGCGTCACCGCCCCACCGGCGGCGTTGTGCGTGTTCTCCAGGCACAGCAACGTCGTGCGCAGCGTGTAGTACGGCCCGGACGTCCCCGCCGCCGCGCGCACCGCGTCGGGCGTGGCCCGGCCGGGGCCGGCGTCGCAGTCCAGCGGGTGCGGCATCCCGCCCGCGATCCACGCGGCCGTGCCCAGTTCGTTGTCCAGCACGTGCGCGCCGCGCGGCGCGAGGAACCGGTCGCCGGGCCGCAGGTGCACGGTCAGCGCGATCAGGTTGCCCATCGACCCCGACGGCACCCACAGCGCCGCTTCCACGCCCAGCAGTTCCGCGACGCGGTCCTCGAGCCGCCGCATGGTGGGGTCGTGGTCGAGCACGTCGTCGGCGACCTCGGCCCGGGACATGGCCAGTCTCATGGCCTCGTCCGGCTGGGTGACGGTGTCGGAGCGGAAGTCGAGCGGCGAGAGCTGGGTCACGAATGGATCACATCACACCGGGCAAGCCCTGACCCAGTCGCGTCGGCGGTACCACGATGGGGGTGACGCAAGTCTCGGTGAACCGGCGTGCAACCGTTGCCGCCCCCGGTTCCGTCCGGTAAGTGCAAGCACGACGAGCGGAGAGAGTCCGCGTGGATCAGCGCGACGAGCAGGAGTTCGCGGAGTACTTCGCAGCTCGCCGGGAGGCCGTGCGCCGAACGGCGTTCCTGCTCTGTGGTGACTGGCACCGGGCGGACGACCTCGCGCAGACCGCGTTCGTCGCGTTGCACCGCAGGTGGCGCAAGGTCCGGGACAAGCAGGCCCTGGACGCCTACGTCCGCCGGACCCTGGTGCGCGCGGTGATCGACGAGTCACGGCGGCCGTGGCGGAGGGAGCGCTTCGTGGACGAGGTCCCGGAGACGCCCTCGGGCGACGGCGAGCTCGGCGACTCGGTGGCCACGCGGCAGGCGCTGGTCGCCGGGTTGCGGCGGGTGCCGCCGAGGCAGCGGGCGGTGCTCGTGCTGAGGTTCCTGGAGGGTCTGGACGTGGCGGCGGCGGCCGAGGCGCTCGGGTGCTCCGAGGGCACGGTGAAGAGCCAGACCTCCCGGGGTCTGGAGGCCCTGCGCGAAGCGTTGGGCGACTCGATCGAGGACTTGCGGCCGGCATCGTGAGCGGGAGGAGGAGGTAGGTGGACGAGCAGAAGCTGGGCGAGCTGTTCCGCGACGCGGCCCGCGACGCGCCGCCGCCGTCCTTCGACGTGGACGCCGTGCGGTCGGCGTCGGCGCGGGCGAGCGCGCGGCGCAGGTCGGCCGTCGCGGTCGGCTCCGTCATGGCGGTCGTGCTCGTGTTCGGCGGCCTGGTCGTCGGCGCCGACCTCGTGCGGAGCACGTCCGGCGGCGAACTGGCCTCGGCGGGTTCCGCTCAGGACGCCTCGTCCCCTAACGTCACACCTTTCACCGCTGATGAGCCGGAGATGGTGCCGAAGGACGCGTCACCGGACCGCAGCGGAGAGGTGTCGCCCGAGAGCATCCCCGAGGACTCGTCTACGCAGGGGGACGATCCGCCGGGGAGTGCCGGCCGCACGTCGGCCGGCAGCGCCCAACGCGGGTGCGTTGAGGTGGACCGGGAGCTCGCCGTCGCCCTCGCCGACGAGCTCCCGGTCGCCAACGCCGACGACGCCTTCGCCCCCACCGCCTTCTGCCCGGGCGCCGTGCGCGGCGCGAGCCTGCCCGTGCGCGACGGCGACGTCGGCGGCACGCTCTCGGTGGTCATCGCGCCCGGTGGCACGACGGGCCTGCTGCCCGACCGCTCGTACGCCTACGCGTCGGCCAGGACCGCCGGCGGCGACGAGCTGTTCGTGATCAGCCGGTCGGACGTGGGCGCGGACGACCCGTTCCAGGGGGAGCTGCCGGGGTTGGCGTCGAGGCTGGCCGACCGGTTCTGACCGGGAAAGCGGGATCACCCACCATTCCAGTACTGGTGTACCACTAATTTTGGTACGGTCGTACCAGATTGGGAGGTGGTCGTCATGGCATGGGCCGTGCTCATCGTGTCCGGCTTCTTCGAGGCCGGTTGGGCGGTCGCGTTGAAGCTCTCCGACGGCTTCAGCAGGCTGTGGTGGACGGTGGCGTTCGCGGTGTTCGCGCTGGTCAGCTTCGCGGGACTGGCCTGGGCGATGAAGCAGTTGCCCGCCGGACCGGCGTACGCGGTGTGGACCGGGATCGGGGCGGCGCTCACCGCCGTGATCGGCATGGTCTGGCTCGGCGACGGCGTCAGCACCCTCAAGCTGGTCTCCCTCGGCCTGATCGTCAGCGGTGTCATCGGTCTCAACCTGGCCGGTGGCGGGCACTAGTACCTTTTCTGCAATGACAGCCGCAACGCCGAAGGGCGAACGCCGGCGCCAGGCGCTGGTCGAAGCCGCCGCGAGCCTCCTGGCCGACGGCGGCTTCGACGCGATCCGGCACCGCGCCGTCGCCGAACGCGCGGGCCTGCCGCTGGCCTCCACGACGTACTACTTCGACTCGCTGGACGAGCTGGTGACGGCGGCCCTGGAGTTCCACGGCAACGCCGAGCTGGCCTACGGCAAGGCCAGGCTCGACGAGCTGGACCCGGCCGAGTGCGGCGGGGACGCGTTCGTCGAGCTGGTGCTCGACCTGCTGCTCGGCCCGTCCGGCGACCGCGACGCCGAAGCCGTGCTGCTGCGCTACGAACGCCTCGTCGCCACCGGCAGGCGGCCCTACCTGCGGCCGCTGATGCGCCGGATGTCCGGCGAGCTGCACTCCCTGCTGTTCGACATCTTCACCCGGGCCGGTCAGCGAGTCAGCCGCGAGCGCGTGGAGGAGCTGATCGCGCTCGTCGACGGTGCCGTGGTGAACGCGCTCATCGAGATCAGCCCGGACCCGAGGGCCGCCGCCCGCCGGATGCTGCGCAAGTCCGTGCAACCCCGCTGACCCCGGCCGCGTGGAACGGGGTGGGGGCGCGGAAGGGGACTTGAACGCATGCGCAAAGCCGAGGAGCAGGGCTTCCGCGAGTTCGCGGTGAGCCACGCCGCGTCGTTGCGGCGCACCGCGTACCTGTTCTGCGGTGACTGGCACATGGCCGAGGACCTGATGCAGGCCAGCCTGCTCAAGCTGTACCAGGCGTGGCACCGGATCGAGTGGCGCGACAACGCCTCGGCCTACGCCCGCAAGGTGCTGCTGCGCACGTGGCTGGACGAGAAGCGCAGGCCGTGGCGGCGGGTCGAGCAGCGGGACGGCGAGCTGCCCGACGTCGCCGACGCGACCGCCGACCCGGAACGGGCGGGTGAGCAGTTGTGGGCGCGCGACCTGATCCACGCGGCGCTGCTGCGGGTGCCGCCGGGCCAGCGGGCCGTGCTGGTCCTGCGGTACTTCGAAGACCTCCCGGTCAGCGAGGTCGCGGTGGCGATGGGGTGCACCGAGGGCACGGTGAAGAGCCAGACGGCGCGTGGTCTCGTGGCGTTGCGCGCGGCGGTCGAGGAGCTGGAGCGAGGGGCGGTGGTGGCGTCATGAGCGAGGCAGACCTGCGAGAGGGTCTCCGGGCCGCGGTCGGTGACGAGCCGCCGTTGCGCTTCGACCCCGACGAGCTGATCCAACGCGCCCAGCACGAGCGCCGGCGGCGGCGCGCGCTGGTCGCCGTGGCGCTGGTGACGGTCGCGCTCACCGGCACCGTGCTGAGCCTGCCCGGCGTGCTGGAGCGGCGGACGGTCGACGCGGCGAGCGGGTCGGTGCTGACGACCACGGTGTCCCCGGCGCCGTCCGCCCGACCCGGACCGCCGCCCACCACCGTGGCGCCGGCGACCACCGCGCCGAAGTCCGCGGCCGGCGTCACGTCGTTCCTCTCGGGCTACCTGACCGGGCGGTTCCCCGAGGTGGTGCCGGGGTCGAAGGTGACGGCCGTCCAGATCAGCGAGGTGCTCGACGCCGATCCGGTGCACTACGGCGCGGTGGTGCGGTTCATCGACGGGATCGGTCCGAGCGGGGTGGTGGTGCGGTTGACCGCGCCGTCGGGGCAGGAGTACTTCGACCGGTTCTGCGACGAGTTCGAGTGCGACGAACCGCAGCGGCGCGAGGACGGCACGCGGCTCGCGACCGGCATGACCGGTGACCCCCGCACGAAGGTCGTGGTGTCGCGCGCGGTGGCGCACCAGCGCGCGAACGGATCGGTCGTGCAGGTCACCACCTACGGGTACGACCCGGGTATGGGGTCCGAGCTGGGGCACGTGGTGCTGACGGTCGACCAGCTCGTGCGGCTGGCCACCGACCCGAACCTGAACCTGCCGTGACGCTCCCCGGCGTCCGGCCGCCCGTCCGGGCGAAATAAGCTGGTCACGTGACGGTCAAGCCCCGCATCGCCAATGTCCTCGCCGGTCGCTACGCCTCCACCGAGCTGGCCACGCTGTGGTCCGCCGAGCACAAGATCGTGCTGGAGCGGCGGCTGTGGCTCGCCGTGCTGAAGGCGCAGGCAGAGCTCGGCATCGACGTGCCCGCGGCGGCCGTCGCGGACTACGAGCGCGTGGTCGAGCAGGTCGACCTGGCGTCCATCGCCGAACGCGAGCGCGTCACCCGGCACGACGTGAAGGCGCGCATCGAGGAGTTCAACGCGCTGGCCGGGCACGAGCACGTGCACAAGGGCATGACCTCGCGCGACCTCACCGAGAACGTCGAGCAGCTCCAGGTGCTGCGGTCGCTGGAGCACGTGCGCGGCAAGACCGCCGCCGTCCTGGCCCGCCTGGCCCGCCGTGCCGCGGAGCACACCGACCTGGTGATGGCGGGCCGCTCGCACAACGTCGCCGCCCAGGCCACCACGCTGGGCAAGCGGTTCGCCACCGCGGCGGACGAGCTGCTGGTCGCGTTCCGCCGGCTGGACGAGCTGATCGCCCGCTACCCGTTGCGCGGGGTGAAGGGCCCGGTCGGCACCGCGCAGGACATGCTCGACCTGCTCGGCGGCGACCGGGACAAGCTGGTGGAGCTGGAGCGCCGCGTCGCGGGGCACCTCGGCTTCACCAGCGTGCTGACCAGCGTCGGCCAGGTCTACCCGCGGTCGTTGGACTTCGACGTCGTCTCCGCGCTCGTGCAGCTGGCGGCGGGTCCGTCGTCGCTGGCCAAGACGATCCGGCTGATGGCGGGCCACGAGCTGGTGACCGAGGGCTTCAAGGCGGGCCAGGTCGGTTCCAGCGCGATGCCGCACAAGATGAACACCCGGTCGTGCGAGCGGGTCAACGGCTTCGCGGTCATCCTGCGCGGCTACCTGTCCATGGTCGGCGAGCTGTCGGGCGACCAGTGGAACGAGGGCGACGTGTCGTGCTCGGTGGTGCGGCGGGTCGCGCTGCCGGACGCGTTCTTCGCCTTCGACGGGCTGCTGGAGACGTTCATCACGGTGCTGGACGAGTTCGGTGCGTACCCGGCGGTCGTGGCCCGCGAGCTGGACCGCTACCTGCCGTTCCTGGCGACCACGAAGGTGCTGATGGCGGCGGTCCGCGCGGGCGTCGGCCGGGAGACCGCGCACGAGGTCATCAAGGAGCACTCGGTGGCGGTGGCGCTGGCCATGCGCGAGGAGGGGCTGGCGGGCAACGACCTGCTGGACCGGTTCGCCGCCGACGACCGGCTCCCGCTGGACCGGGCCGCCCTGGACGCCCTGCTGGCCGACCGGCTGTCGTTCACCGGCGTGGCCGAGCAGCAGGTCGCGGAGGTGGTGCGGCAGGTGGAGGAGCTGCTGGCGCAGTACCCGGCCGCCGCCGGCTACGTGCCCGAGCCCATCCTGTAGCCCGCGCGGTCGCGAACGGTCGACTTCCCGGCGACCGAGCCGCCGTCCGCGGAGCAGCGGCCGTCAAACACGGTCCCAAACCAGGCGGCCCCGGCGGGTCTTCTCGCACACCAGGTCGCGCCCCGCCGGGTCGACCGCCGTCGCGCCCTCCTCCTCGCACGGGAAGCCCTCCAGGGCCACCTCGTCGAACCGGGGCGGTGTCGTCGTCGACTCGGCCGGTGGTGCGGGCTGCGGCTGGACCTGCGGTGGAGGTGGAGGCGGGGGCGGTTCGGTCGTACCGGCCACCGTCGGCGGCGGTGGCGGCGTGGTGGTGGTCGTCGTCGGGCGCACCGAGATCTCGGCCACCGCCGGGATCGAGGTCACCGGCGCCGAGCTGGACGTCGTCGGGAGCACCACCGGCTCCGGGCTCGCCGACGGCTTCGCGCAGGCACCCGTGAGCAGCAGCAGGAGCACCCCGCCGCTCGCCGCGACCGGTGCTGCGAATGCCTTCCGATGGACCACGCCCAGCAGAGTAGGGCTCACCCGTCCGATACCCCAAGTGGCGTCTCCCGAGCGGCCTAAAGGCGGCCCGCTTCGATGATCCGGCGCAGGAACTGCCGGGTGCGCGGGTGCACCGGCTCGCCGAGCACCTGCTCGGGCGGTCCCGACTCGACCAGCCGACCCCCGTCGAGGAACACCACCCGGTCGGCGACCCGCCGGGCGAACCCCATCTCGTGGGTGGCCATCAGGATCGTCCGACCTGCCTCGGCCAGCTCCCTGACCAGCGCCAACACCTCGCCGACCAGCTCCGGGTCCAACGCGCTGGTGATCTCGTCCAGCAGCAGCAGCCGCGGCGAGTAGGCCAGCGCCCGGGCGATGGCCACCCGCTGCTGCTGCCCACCGGACAACTGCTCCGGGTAGCCGCCCGCGCGGTCCGCGAGGCCGACCCGGTCGAGCAGCTCCAGCGCGTTGCGCTCGGCCTCCGCGCGCGGCACGCCGTGCACCACGCGCGGCGCGAGGGTGATGTTGTCCAGCACGCTCATGTGCGGGAACAGGTTGAACGCCTGGAACACGATCCCCATCGCACGCCGCGCCACGTCGGCGTTCACCCGCGGGTCGGACACGTCCGCCCCGTCGAGCAGGACCTGACCGTCGTCCAGCTCCTCCAGCAGGTTCACGCACCGCAGCAGGGTCGACTTGCCCGACCCCGACGACCCGATCACGGTCACCACCTCGTGCTCGCGCACGTCGAGGCTGACCCCGTCCAGCACGGTGTGGTCGCCGTACCGCTTGACCACGCCCCGCACGCTCAGCACCGGCTCGGTCATCGTCCCCCCTGACGGCGTCGCGCCCGGCGGGCCAGCGCGTCGGCGAACCGCGCCGTGGGCACGGCCAGCAGCACGAACAGCAGGCCCGCCACCACGTACGGCGTGAAGTTGAACGCCCGCGCGTGCTCGATCTGCGCCGCGCGCACCGCGTCCACCGCGCCCAGCACGGAGATCAGCCCGCAGTCCTTCTGCAGCGCCACGAAGTCGTTCAGCAGGGCGGGCATCACCCGCCGCACCGCCTGCGGCAGCACGACCAGCCGCAACGTCTTGCGCGGGCCCAGGCCCAGCGACCGGGCCGCCGCGACCTGCGACGGGTGGACCGACTCGATCCCGGCCCGGAACACCTCCGCCACGTACGCCGTGTACGCGAGCACGAGCGCCGCGCCACCGAGCACCACGAAGTCGTTCGGCACGCCGGTCAGCCGCAGCGCGGGCAGCCCGAACCCGATCAGGTACAGCAGGATGATCAGCGGCAGGCCGCGGAACAGGTCCACGTACGCCGTGGCCAGCACGCGCAGCGGGAACCACACCGGGCCCCGCAGCGTGCGCAGCGTGGCCACGACCAGCGCCAGCACCAGGATCAGCGCGCCGCACACCGCCAGCACGCGCAGGTTCAGCCAGAGCCCTTCCAGCACCGCGGGCAGCGAGCGCCACGCGATCTCCACGTTGAAGAACGACTGCCGCACCCGCGGCCAGCCCGGCGCGCGGGAGACGGTGACCCCGACCGCGACGGCGAACACGGCGGTCGACAGCAGGGCGACCAGGGTGGACCGCCGCGAGCGGGAGCGCTTGTAGGCCAGGCGCTCCCGCTGCAGCTCGCTCGTCACTTCAGCTCGGGTGCGGTGCCCGCGGACGACAGCCACTCCTGCTCGATCCGGCCCAGCGTGCCGTCGGCGCGCAGGTTCTCCACCGCCGTCGAGACGCACGCGGTGAGCGGGCTGCCCTTGTCCAGCACGACGCCGAACTGCTCGGGCTTGCCGTCGCCCGCCGGGACCTGGCCGATGATCAGGCCGTCCTCCAGCTCCGCGGACGTGATGTAGAACGCGGTCGGCAGGTCCACCACCAGGGCGTCGATCTGCCCGGCGCGCAACGCGGCCTTGCCGTCGTCGTTGGTGTTGTAGACCGCGACGTCCTGCTCGGGCTGCAGGCGCTCGGCGGCGTCGAAGCTGGTCGTGCCGACCTGCGCGCCGATCTTGACCTGCTTGAGCTCGGCCAGCGTCTTGACCGACGCGGCCTTGGACGACTTCAGCGTGATCACGGCCTGGTCCACGTCGTAGTACGGCGCGGAGAAGTCCACGGCCTGCCTGCGCTCCTCGGTGATGGAGAACTCGTTGAGGTCCATGTCGTAGGTCTTCTTGCCCGGCTGGATCGCCGCGTTGAACGGCACCCGCGTCCACACCACGTCGGTCTTGGCGTAGCCGAGCTCCTCGGCCAGCGCGTAGGCGATCGCGGACTCGAAGCCCTTGCCGTTGGCCGGGTCGTCGTCGACGAACCACGGCTCGTACACCGGCTGGTCCGTGCCGAAGGTGATCTTGCCCGGGGTCAGGGTGGGCAGCTTGTCCTTCGTGCAGGTCACGCCGTCCACCTGGTTGGTCGGCGGCGCGGTCTGGTCCGCGGGGGCGCAGGCGACCGCGAGGACGGCGGCGGTCACGGCGAGTATCAGTCCGGGTGCACGCATGGGAGGAATCTTGCCGCAGGTGGGAAGGCCCGCCCATGAGCTGGGACGAAGTACGCTTCGGCCCGTGCCCAAGCTCGCTGACTACCAGCAGGTCGCCGCAGGCAAGGTCCGTCAGGTCCACGAAGTGGACGACGACCTGCTGCTGTTCGTGGCCTCCGACCGGATCTCCGCCTACGACCACGTGCTGACCACCCCGATCCCCGACAAGGGACGGGTGCTCACCGCGATGAGCGTGTTCTGGTTCGAGGAGTTCGCGGACTTGACGCCCAACCACCTGGTGGCGTGGGACGACCCGCGCATCCCCGCCGAGGTGCGCGGCCGCGCGCTGCTGGTGCGGCGGCTGGACATGGTCCAGGTCGAGTGCGTGGCCCGCGGCTACCTGACCGGGTCCGGCATGGCCGAGTACCGGCGGACCGGGTCGGTGTGCGGGGTGGAACTGCCGTCCGGGCTGGTGGAGGCGTCGGAGCTGACGCCGCCGATCTTCACGCCCGCGACCAAGGCGGAGCTCGGCGCGCACGACGAGAACGTGTCGTTCGAGCACGTCGAAGCGCAGCTCGGCGCGTCGCTCGCGGCCCGGCTGCGCGACGTCACGCTGGAGGTCTACGGCGCGGCGCGGGAGTTCGCCCGCTCGCGCGGCGTGATCCTGGCGGACACGAAGTTCGAGTTCGGGCTGGACCGGTCCGGCGCGCTGGTGCTCGGCGACGAGGTGCTGACGCCGGACTCGTCGCGGTACTGGCCGCTGGACGGGTACGCGCCGGGTCACGTGCAGCCGTCGTTCGACAAGCAGTACGTGCGCGACTGGCTGACCTCGCCCGCCTCCGGCTGGGACCGGGCGTCCGACACCCCGCCGCCACCGCTGCCCGACGACGTCGTCGCCGCCACCCGGTCGCGGTACGTGGAGGCGTACGAGCGGATCACCGGGCGGTCGTTCGCGGACTGGCCCAGCCCCGAATAGTTCGCCGGCTGCGCACCCCGGCGTCACCTCGTCTTGAGGCGGGCGACACGCCGGTGGTGCGCACTGGAGCCGTGGTCGCCGAACTCGTGGTCTCGCTGTCCGGCGTCGGGCCGAGCACGCTCGCCCGGTGCGCCGACCTCGCCGCCGAGCTCGACCGGCGACGGGTGCCGCTGTCGCTGCTCCTCGCGCCGCGCAAGGCCGTGCCCGGTGAGGCGCTGGCCTGGGTGCGGCGGCGGGTGTCGGCCGGTGACGCGCTGGTTCTCCACGGCTTCGACCACCAGCCGGACCCGGCGCGCCGGGCCTCGGCGCTGGGCCGCCGTGCGGAGTTCGCCGCCCTGCCCGCGCACGAAGCGGGACTGCGGCTGGTCGCGGCACGGGCCGCGCTCGGGCGGTTGGGGCTGGCCACGGACCTGTTCGCGCCACCGCGGTGGCTCGCGTCGCCGGGCACGGTGGTGGCGCTGCGGCGGCACCGGTTCGCGGTGTGCGCGGACATGGCGGGCGTGCGCGACCTGCGCACCGGCGACGTGCGGCCGGGGCGCGTGCGGGTGGTCGGCGAGCACTGGAGCCACCTGCTCGGCGTCGGCCGGGCCGCGCGGCGCGGCGGGCTCGTCCGGATCGGCGTGGACGCGGCGGACCTGGACCGGCTCGCGCTGCGGGAGGCGGTGCTGGAGGCCGTGGACCTGGCCCTGCACCACGGCGCGTCGGCCACGACCTACAGCTCGACCGCCTCGCCGCGCGGCAGCACGACCACCTCGACGCCGTCGGGTGCGGTGCCGACCAGGACGCGGTAGAAGATCTCGGTCTGCGCCAGGACCGCCTCGTGGATCGGCACGGCCTTGCGCGGGCCGACCCGGGCCAGGAAGTCCGCCGCCTCGGAGACCTTCAGCCAGGGCGCGGCCGTGGGCAGCCCGAGCACGTCGACGCGCTGCCCGGGCACGGTCAGCGAGTCGCCGGGGTGGTAGAACGCGCCGTGGTCGACCAGGTAGCCCACGTTCACCGGCAGCTCGACCCGTTCGTGGATGACCTCGTGCGGCGCGTCGAGGACGGTGACGACCGAGCCGCCGACCTCCAGCACCGCACCGGGCCCGACGACCTCCGCGCCGTCCAGGGCGAACGGGGCGAACAGCCGTGCGCCCGGGTTCGCCGCGCGGACCGCGGGCAGCTTGTCGAGGTCGACGTGGTCGCGGTGCTCGTGGGTGATCAGGATCGCGTCCAGGCCCTCGACCTGCTCGAAGCCCGACGAGTAGACGCCGGGGTCGAACAGCAGCCGCGCCGCGCCTGTGTCGACCAGCAGGCACGAGTGCCCGAAGTGGGCGATCAGCATCCGGGTGCTCCTCTCTGGCGTGGCCGGTTCACCCCACCTCGAGCAGCAGGGCGTCCTCCACGTCCGGCGGCAGGCCCGCCCGCCGGGTGCGGTCCGGGCCGAGGGCTCGTTCGTGCGCCAACGCGTCCACCGCCGTCTCGGCCGTGGGCCGGACCCGCAGGCCCGCGGCCAGCGCGGGGCCCGCGTCGCGGAACATCATCGCCCGGTGCGACGGCGGCAGCCACAGCGGCAGCGACTTCGGCCCCGTCCACGGCTCCACGCCGTGCCGCTGGAGGACCGGCTCCGGGATGCGGACCAGCACCGTTCCGGGTGGCGCCACCGCGCCCGCGACCTCGCCCAGGACCAGCGACAACGGGTTGGCCGGGCCGACCGCGTCGTACGTGCCGGCGGTGCGCCGCTCGGCGGCGTCCACGATCCACGTGGCGAGGTCGCGCGCGTCGACGTGCTGAGCCGGCTGGTCGGGCGCGTCCGGCACGGCGACCCGGCCACCCCGGGACAGCCGGTTGGGCCAGTACCCGAACCGGTCGCTCGGGTCGCCGGGGCCGGTGATGAGGCCGGCGCGGACAATGAACGCGCGGTCGCCGACGGCGTCCAGGACGGCGTGCTCGCTCGCGACCTTGATCGCGCCGTAGCGCTCGGACGACATCGGCGCGGCCGGGTCGTCCTCCAGCGGCTCCAGCGTGGCGGTCGTGCCGGGGACGGAGTGGTCGGCGTAGACCGAGCAACTGGAGACGAACGTCCAGTGGTCCGCCGTCACCGCCCTCAACGCCCGCCGCACCCACGTGACCGACATCTTGGCCACGTCCACCACCGCGTCGAAGTGCGCGCCCTCCAACGGCCCCAGGTCGACGTCCCGGTCGACGGGCACGAGCACCGCCCCGTCGGGCACCCGCCCGGACTCCCCACGCGCCGCGCAGACCACCTCGTGCCCCCGCCGCACCGCCTCGGCCGCCGTCGCCTTGCTGAGGAACACCGTCCCACCGAGCACCAGGATCCGCATGATCCCCACCCTGCGGCCGACCCGGCCGTGCTGCCACCACATCAGCCGATAGCGAACGGGCCGCTTGGCCGGTGGTACCAGTGGTCCAGCGAACGCACGTTCGGGCTGAAGCGCTTCGGAACGACCGGCGCGGTGCCGATACCCGACCGTGAGTGTGCACGCATTTGTGGACGAGTCCCGGCGAAATGACACGTACTACCTGGCGGCGGCGGTAGTGCGACCCGGAGACCTCAGGAGCTTGCGGTCGGGGCTTCGCCGCCTGCTCTTCCCCGGCCAGCGGGAACTGCACTTCTGCAAGGAGAAGCAGGCTCGGCGCAAGCTGCTGCTGGCGAAAGTGGTCGAGCTGGGTGCCCGGGTCGACGTCTACCGGTCGAACTGCCGCCAGGGTGAGGAACGCGCTCGACAGGAGTGCCTGGCGAGGCTGGCGGAAGACCTGCTCGACCTGAAGGGACATCGGCTGGTCCTCGACAGCCGCCAGGACCGGGATTTCCTGGACGCGCACACCATTCGCCGCGTGCTGGACAAGTACCCCGAGCAGAGTCGACTCGTCTACGAGCACTGCGCCAGTTTCGACGAACCGCTCCTCTGGCTGGCGGACATCGCCGCCTGGTGCACCGGCGCGGGCGGTGAGTGGGCTCGTCGTGCCGCGCCGGTGATCGGTTCCGTGATCCGGCTCGACTGGCCGTAGACAGCGCGAAGCGCGGCCGCCCACCGTCCGGAGGGAGACCGCGCTCACTTCCTCGGCTCAACAGCCTCGGCTGTGATCAGGTTAGCAGGAACCGGGCGCCGAACGCCGCATCACGATCGGGTGATCTCCGGTGAACGTGTGCCGTCCGCCACCGGTGAAGTTGATGAACACCCTGGTCAGGTAGGCTTTGGCAGTACCGCCAGCCCTCCTACCTTGGAGCAGCCTGTCGTGGCCCGAGTCGTCGTCGACGTCATGCCGAAGCCCGAAATCCTCGACCCGCAAGGACAGGCGGTGGCCAACGCGCTGCCCCGTCTCGGGTTCGACGGAATCACCTCTGTCCGCCAGGGCAAGCACTTCGAGCTGGAGGTCGCCGAAGACGTCGACGACGCCACGCTCGCCAAGATCGCCGAGACGTTCCTCGCCAACCCCGTCATCGAGGACTGGGTCGTGAGGCGGGTGGAGGCATGAGGGTCGGGGTCATCACGTTCCCCGGCACGCTGGACGACGTCGACGCCGAGCGCGCGGTCCGGTACGCGGGCGGGGAGGCGGTCAAGCTCTGGCACGCCGATCACGACCTCAAGGGCGTCGACGCGGTCATCGTGCCCGGTGGGTTCTCCTACGGCGACTACCTGCGCTGCGGCGCGATCGCCCGGTTCGCGCCCGTCATGACCGAGGTCGTCGACGCGGCCAAGAAGGGCATGCCGGTCCTCGGCATCTGCAACGGCTTCCAGATCCTCTGCGAGGCGCACCTGCTGCCCGGCGCGCTCGTCCGCAACCACAAGCTGCACTTCGTGTGCCGCGACCAGTGGCTGAAGGTCGAGAACAACTCCACCGCCTGGACGAGCCGGTACGACCAGGGCGCGGAGATCCTCGTGCCGCTCAAGTCCGGTGAGGGCGGCTACCAGGCCGACCAGTCCACCCTGGACGAGCTGGAGGGCGAGGGCCGCGTGGTGTTCCGCTACGTCGGCGAGAACCCGAACGGCTCGCGCAACGACATCGCGGGCATCACCAGCGCCAACGGCCGGGTGGTCGGCCTGATGCCGCACCCCGAGCACGCGATCGACGCGCTCACCGGCCCGACCGACGACGGCCTGGGCATGTTCCTGTCCCTCGTCGACTCGGTGGTGAAGGCCTGATGACCGTCGACACCGTCAAGAACGCGGAGAGCACGCCGGACCAGGAGCAGCCCTACAAGGAGCTGGGCCTCAAGGACGACGAGTACGCCCGCATCAAGGAGATCCTGGGCCGCCGCCCCACGGACGCCGAGCTGGCCATGTACTCGGTGATGTGGAGCGAGCACTGCTCCTACAAGTCGTCCAAGGTGCACCTGAAGTACTTCTCCGAGACGACCACGGACGAGATGCGCGCGAAGATGCTCGCGGGCATCGGCGAGAACGCGGGCGTGGTCGACATCGGCGACGGCTGGGCGATCACGTTCAAGGCCGAGAGCCACAACCACCCGTCCTACGTCGAGCCGTACCAGGGCGCGGCGACGGGTGTGGGCGGCATCGTGCGCGACATCCTGGCGATGGGCGCCCGCCCGCTGGCCGTGATGGACCCGCTGCGGTTCGGCCCGGCCGACGCGCCGGACACCCGCCGGGTGCTGCCGGGCATCGTGGCGGGCGTCGGCGGCTACGGCAACTGCCTGGGCCTGCCCAACATCGGTGGCGAGGTCGTGTTCGACGCGACCTACGCGGGCAACCCGCTGGTCAACGCCCTGTGCGTGGGTGCGATGCGGGTCGAGGACCTGCACCTGGCGCACGCCTCGGGCACCGGCAACAAGGTGATCCTGTTCGGTGCCCGCACGGGCCTGGACGGCATCGGTGGCGTGTCCGTGCTGGCCTCCGAGACGTTCGACGACACGGCGGGCAAGCGCAAGAAGCTGCCCAGCGTGCAGGTGGGCGACCCGTTCACCGAGAAGGTGCTGATCGAGTGCTGCCTGGAGCTGTTCGCCGAGCGGATCGTCGTCGGCATCCAGGACCTGGGCGGCGCGGGCCTGGCGTGCGCGACGTCGGAGCTGGCCAGCGCCGGTGACGGCGGCATGCACGTCTACCTGGACCGGGTGCCGCTGCGCGCGTCGGGCATGACGCCCGCGGAGATCCTGTCCAGCGAGTCGCAGGAGCGCATGTGCGCGGTCGTGCGGCCGGAGGACCTGGACGCGTTCATGGCGGTCTGCGCGAAGTGGGACGTCATCGCGACCGAGATCGGCGAGGTCACCGAGGGCGACCGGCTGGTGATCACGTGGCACGACGAGGTCGTGCTGGACGTGCCGCCGCGCACGGTCGCGCACGAGGGCCCGGTCTACGACCGGCCGATCGAGCGGCCCGCGGACCAGGACGCCGTGCAGGCCGACACGCCGGACCGGCTGCCGAAGCCGGCGAAGGACGAGCTGCTCGACCTGGTGAAGACCATGGCCGCGTCGCCGAACCTGGCGTCGAAGCGGTGGGTGACCCAGCAGTACGACCGGTACGTGCGCGGCGGCACGGTGCTCGCGCAGCCCGCTGACTCGGGCATGATCCGCATTGACGAGTCGACCAACCGGGGCGTGGCGCTGTCCACGGACTGCAACGGCCGCTACGCCAGGCTGGACCCGTACGCGGGCGCGCAGTTGGCGCTGGCCGAGGCGTACCGGAACGTGGCGACGACGGGCGCGACGCCGGTCGCGGTCACGAACTGCCTGAACTTCGGCTCGCCGGAGGACCCGGCGGTGATGTGGCAGTTCGAGCAGGCCGTGAAGGGCCTCGCGGACGGGTGCGTCGAGCTGGGCATCCCGGTGACCGGCGGCAACGTCAGCTTCTACAACCAGACCGGTTCGACGGCGATCCTGCCGACGCCGGTGGTGGGCGTGCTGGGCGTGATCGACGACGTCCGCCGCCGCATCCCGACCGGGATCGGCGCGGAGGCGGGCGAGACGCTGCTGCTGCTGGGTGAGACGCGCGCCGAGTTCGGCGGCTCGGAGTGGGCGCACGTCGTGCACGGGCACCTGGGCGGTCTGCCGCCGAAGGTGGACCTGGCGCGGGAGAAGCTGCTGGGCGAGGTGCTGGTGGCGGGTTCGCGCGACGGCATGCTGTCCGCCGCGCACGACCTGTCCGACGGCGGCCTGGCGCAGGCGCTGGTGGAGACCTGCCTGATCGGCGAGGTCGGTGCGCGGGTGTTCCTCGAGGGCGACCTGTTCACCGAGCTGTTCAGCGAGTCGACGGCCCGCGTGCTGGTGGCCGTGCCGCGCACCGAGGAACTGCGGTTCACCGACATGTGCACCGCGCGCGGCCTGCCGTGGCGCAAGGTCGGCGTGGTGGACCCGGAGTCCGACGCGCTGGAGGTCCAGGAGCTGGGCTCGCTGCCGCTGGCCGAGCTGCGCGAAGCCTGGGAGGGCACCCTCCCGGCGTTGTTCGACTGATCCGGCAGGGTGGTCGGCCGGGGGAACGCCCCGGCCGACCACCCGGCGGTCAGCCGTTGGCGAGCGCTTGGAGCCGGTCGTAGGCGCCGTTGAACTGGTTCTGGTCGATCGGTGACGACGAGTACTGCCAGAACGTGTAGAACGGCCACGCGTAGGGCAGGGTGCCGACGGTGGACGAGTAGCGGGCGACCCACAGCGGGTTGGTGGAGCTGAAGTCGCCGCTCACGCACTGGGACCACCAGCTCGTGGACGTGTAGATGACCGGCCAGCGGCCGGTGCGGGCCTGGTAGCGGTCGCTGAACGACTTGATCCAGGCCGTCATGCTCGCCTTGGACAGCCCGTAGCAGGTGGAGCCGTACGGGTTGTACTCCATGTCCAGCGCGCCGGGCAGGGTCTTGCCGTCCCGGGACCAGCCGCCGCCGTTGTTGACGAAGTAGTCGGCCTGGGTGGCGCCGGCGGAGCGGTCCGGCAGCGCGAAGTGGTACGCGCCGCGGATCATGCCGACGTTGTAGGAGCCGTTGTACTGCTGCGCGAAGTACGGGTTGCGGTAGGTGGTGCTCTCGGTCGCCTTGACGTAGGCGAACCGCTTGCCCTGGCCCCACCAGTAGTTCCAGTCGACGTTGCCCTGGTGCCCGCTGACGTCGATGCCGTAGACGACGGCCTGGGCGCTCGGGTCGGTCGGGATGACGACGCGCCGGTCGCCGCGGCCTTCGTGCTTGGCGATCTGGGAACCCATGGCGTGGTCTTCGACGACGGGCGCGGCGTTGGCCGATCCGGGCGCGGCCAGGCCGAGCACGGCCAGTCCGACCGCGGCGAGCAAGGCGGTTGCGGAGCGTGCGAGGTTGTTCATCAGGGACTCCTCGAGCCAGTGCAGGGAGTTGACTCGTTGGGCAGTGTGCGGCACCTCTAACCAATTCACCAGGGTTCGTGTTAATTAGTCACGAAAACGGAGCAACGCTCGGCCGAGCGCGATCCTGCGCAACTGCCCGTCGTCGCCGTTGACGAGGTTCCGGTCGCCGGGGAACCGCCCCGCCGCCCGCCACTGCCGGATCGTCTCGTAGTCCCACCCGTGCGGCAGCGGCCCGAGCTCGTCGGCGTGTGGATGGACGGGCACGGAGGCCCCGGCGCGGGGCCGGTGCCGCGCGGTGCGGCCCCGGCCCTCGTGCTTCGCGATCTGCGATCCCGCGAAGTGGTCCGCGGCACCCCCGGCCGCGCTTCCGCGCCGGGTGCCGGGACGGTCGCGAGCGTGATCGTGAGCGCACCCGGTCGGGCGATCACCGTGCGCAGCCGGGTGTGCGTCGCCATCCGCGCCCCCATTCGGTCGGCAGTGCCGGTACGTCCGACCTGGATCGTCAGGCCGGACGCCCACCGCCGCATCCGCAGGACGTCACCCGTCCAGGCGCTTCAGCTCCTCCTCCGACAACCGCAGGTGCACCGCGTCGGCCGAGTCGGAGATGCTGGCGGGCCGCGAGGAGCCCGGGATCGGCACGACCTGCGGCGCCTTGGCGAGCATCCACGCCAGGCACACCTGCTGCGGGCTGACCCCGTGCTCCCGGCCGACCTCGGCGAACGCGCCGAACCGCTCGCCCAGCTGCCCGGCCGCGCTCATGCCGCCCAGCGGGCTCCAGGGCAGGAACGCGATGTCCAGCTCGGCGCACAGCTCCAGCTCCGGCTCGCTGGACCGGAAGGCGGGCGAGAACTGGTTCTGCACGCTCGCCAGCCGGCCGCCGAGGACGTCGTTCGCCTCGCGGATCTGCGCGGGGTTGAAGTTGGACACGCCCGCGAGCTTGATCTTGCCCGCGTCGAGCAGCTCGGCCAGCGCGCCGACGGACTCGGCCGTCGGCACCTTCGGGTCGGGCCGGTGGAACTGGTAGAGGTCGATGGCGTCCACGCCGAGCCGGCGCAACGACGCCTCGCACGCGGCCTTCAGGTACTCCGGCCGGCCGTCGACGTCCCAGCCGCCGCCGGGAACGCGGGTGTGGCCGCCCTTGGTCGCGACCACGACGCCGTCGACGCCCTTCAGCGCCTCGGCGATCAGCTCCTCGTTGTGCCCGAAGTCGCTGTCGTCGGCCGAGTACGCGTCCGCCGTGTCGATCAGCGTCACGCCCTTGTCCAGGGCGGTGCGGATCGTCCCGATCGCCTGGGCGCGGTCGGGACGGCCTTCCAGCGACATCGGCATCGCGCCCAGGCCGATGGCGCTGACCTCGACCCCTCCGATTCGGCGAGTCAGCATCTGGCAGTACCTCCGTCTGTCGCGGTTGTGCTCCTCCAGCTTGGGCGGTACTCATTAAGCTGTCCAACAGAAGAAGCTGATGCAATTCAGCAGTACGGGTGATGAATCGTGGAACTCCGGCAGCTCGAGTACTTCGTCGCCGTGGCCGAGGAGTGCCACTTCACGCGTGCCGCCCGGCGCATGCACGTCGCCCAATCGGGTCTTTCCGCGTCGATCCGGGCGCTGGAAGTCGAGCTGGGCGCGCCGCTGTTCGTGCGCAGCACCCGCCAGGTGGAGCTGACCCAGGCCGGACGCGCGCTGCTGGTCGAGGCGCGGCGCGTGCTGGGCACGATCGACGCGGCGCGCGACGCGGTGGCCGCCGTGCAGGGCCTGCTGCGCGGCACGCTGGCCGTCGGCAGCGTCCAGTGCCTGCACGCCGTCCACCTGCCCGCGGTGCTGGCCCGGTTCCACGAGCTGCACCCCGGCGTGGAGCTGCGGCTGCGGCAGGCGGGCTCGGGCGAGCTGGTCGACCTGGTCCGGGCCGGGCGGCTGGACCTCGCGTTCGTCACCGCGGGCCGGGCGGTCGAGGACCTGAAGGTGTCGACCCTGTCCAGCGAGCCGCTGGTGCTGGCGTGCGCGCCGGAGCTGCCGTTCGCCGAGCGGGAGTCGGTGCGGCTCGCCGAGCTGGCCGGTCAGCCGTTCGTGGACTTCAACCGCGACTGGGGCACGCGGGACGACGTGGACCGCGCGCTGGCCACCGCCGGCGTGGACCGCAAGGTCGCGGTCGAGGTCAACGACGTGCACTCGTTGCTCGACTTCGTCGGCTTCGGCCTCGGCGTCGCGCTGGTGCCCGCGTCGTTCGCGGGCAAGTCGACCCGGGCGCGGTTCGTGGACCTGGTCGACGCGCCGACCGCCGAGACGGCCGTGGTCACCACGCCCACGGTGAGCGCCGCCGCGTCAGTCCTGCTGGACATGGTCCTGGAGGCGGGCCGGGGGCTGCCCGTCGCCGGTTAGCCGCCAGCCGGCCGGGTCGGTGCGCATCGCGGTGCCCGGCAGCACCTCCAGCTCGCCGACCTGCTCGTCCGGCGGCTGCGGCGCGACGTGCAGGAACGTGCCGACCTTCGCACCGGTCACGTTGACCTCGCCCTTGAACGCGGCGTCCTGGAACGACAGGCCGCCGTCGAGCCGGGCGTCGCGGAGGTTCAGCCGGCCGTGGAACGTGGCGCCGGAGAACAGCGCGGGCTTGCTCAGCTCGGCCGCGCCGAACTGCGTGATGCCGTAGAAGTGCGCCCGGCGGGCGACGAGCCGGCCGAAGCGGCGGCCCTCCAGCCGGAAGTGCACGAGCTTCGCCCCGGTCAGGTCGAGCTGGTACGGCGCGTCGTCCGCGTCCTCGCCCCAGGGCAGCATGTCCGTGATGAGCCGCTGCGCGGTCATCCGGACGGTCATCTCGCGGTCCTCCTCGGGCGAGACGGCGCGCTTCTTCCCGGAGAACGCCTGCTCGGGGTCCTCGGGCTTCGCGGTGATCGCCGCGTGCTCGAACGGCCGCCGCAGGTACGCGCACAGCACGCTCAGCACGGTCTGCTTGTACCGGGGCGTGGTGTGGGCCAGGCCGGCGAGCACGTGCATCGCACCCACCCTGACCTGGTCGGCCTCGTTGCCCAGCAGCTCGACCGCCCGCGCGAACCGCTCGTCGGCGGCCTTCTCGCTCTCCAGGTCGTGCCGCGCCTCCTCGACGCGCCGGCGCCGGTCGTTGAGCCACAGCGCGTACAGCGCGACGATCGCGCCGCCCGCCAGCCCACCGGTCTTGATCGCCTCCGCCTTCGGCTGCTTCGGGTCGACCAGGAGCAGCACCGCGGTCGTCGCGACCGCCACCACGACGGCCGCGAGCACGCTCACCACCAGCAACCAGCGTCCCCGCACGTCAGCTCCTGACCAGTCCGAGGCCGCGGTCCTCGCGGCGCTCCACCACCCAGCCGTCGGGCAGGGTGTTCTCGTGCGCCAGCGAGATGTGCATCGCGTGCGTGCGGGCCACCGAAGGCCTGCCCAGGGCCAGGTTCAGGCCACCGGTGAACCTCGTGTCGGTGAAGTCGATGGGCTCGGCGAACTCGCAGCCCTCGAAGCTCACCGCACCGGTGAACGACGCGCCGGCGAACTTGTTCGCGCCGAGGAACCTCGTCCCGGTGCAGTCGACCCGGTCCGCGCACGAGAACCGGCTGAACCAGGCCTTGTCGTGGAAGGCCATGTGGTGCAGGTACAGCCGGCCGGTGCTCTCGGCGTCGGTGAACCACGCGCCGCCGCGCACGACGGCGTGGTGGAAGGAGTTCGACCGCCTCAGCCGGGCCGCCCGCAGGACCAGCTCACCCACCCGGCGGTGCGAGAGGTCGAAGTACTCCAGGTAGGCCCTGGTCAGGTCGAGGTTGTAGGACGGGCCGCCCTCGACGTCGGCGCGCGGCAGGAGGTCGGCGACCAGCCGCTGCGCGGTGAGCCGGACCTCCAGCTCCTCCCGGTCCTCCGGCCGGCCCTCGAACGGCCGCCGCAGGTAGGCGCACAGCACGTCGAGCACGGTCTGGGTGTACTCCGGGCGGGACCGCGCCAGGCCGGCCAGGGCGTGCATCGCGCCCACCCGCACCTGCTCCGCGTCGTGACCCAGCAGTTCCACCGATCGGGCGAACCGCTCGTCCGCGACCCGCGACCGATCGTGTTCGGCCCGCGCGTTCTCCAGCTCCTGCCGCGCGGACTCGACCTGCTGCCTTTCCTCGTCCGTGCGACGCCGCCGGTCGTTCAGCCACAGCGCGTAGAGCGCCACCAGCGCGCCGCCCGCCAGGCCGCCGGTCTTGATCGCCTCGTTCTTCGGCGCGCCGGGGTCGACGACGAACAGCCAGCCCGCGACCAGCAGGAACGCGCCGATCGAGCCGGTCAGGGTCGGCACCAGCAAGCTGTGCCCGCGCCGGTGCCGCACGACCAGCAGCACGACCGCCACCGCCGAGACGACCGCGCCCGCGATCCACAGGTGCCTCACGAGCCGTCATTCTTCCCGGTGATCACCTCGGTGGTGGGTGATTGGAGAACTCCGGCAAACCGACGGTGTGCTAACTCACCGGATTGGCCCATGATGTGGGTGTCACCGCAACGGTGGGAACACGAGCACGTCAGAGGAGAAGATCTCGGGTGGACAGCGTGGATCGGCCCAACTGGGCGCCGGGCGACATCGACCTGGCCCGCCCGAGCATCGCGCGGGTCTACGACTACTGGCTCGGCGGCGCGCACAACTTCGCCGTCGACCGGGCCGTGGCCGACAAGGTCCTGGCCGACGTGCCGATCATCAAGAGCATCGTGCTCAACCACCGGGCTTTCCTGCGCCGCGCGGTGCGGTTCATGCTGTCGCGGGGCATCCGCCAGTTCCTGGACCTGGGCTCCGGCATCCCCACGGTCGGCAACGTGCACGAGATCGCGCAGGCCGCCGACCCGGCCGCGCGGGTCGTCTACGTCGACGTGGACGCCGTCGCGGTCGCGCACAGCCGGGCCATCCTCACCGGCAACGAGCTGGTCAACGTGCTGCAGACCGACGTGCGCGACGCCAAGCAGGTGCTGTCCTCGCCCGAGGTGCAGGGGCTGCTGGACTTCGACGAGCCGATCGGCGTGCTGATGATCGCCCTGCTGCACTTCGTGCCGGACGACGAGGACCCGCGCGGGATCGTGGCCGACTACCGCGACGCCCTGCCCGGCGGCAGCTACCTGGCGATCTCGCACGCCGGGTTCGAGGAGGGCGAGTGGGACCCGGCGTGGGACGAGGCGAAGGTCGTCTACAACCGGGGCGTCAGCGAGATGTGCTTCCGCCCGAAACACGAGGTCGAGGTCATGTTCGACGGGTTCGAGCTGGTCGAGCCGGGCGTGGCGCGGCTGCCGCTGTGGCGGCCCGAGTCGCCGGACGACGTGGACGAGGGCGCGGCGCACTTCATCAGCTTCGGCGGCGTCGGGCGGAAGGCCTGATGAACGGCCGCGGCGCCGGTCGCGGACCCGGCGCGGTTGTCGACCGCGCCCCGCGACCGGCCGTATCCTCTGGGTTGTGGCGGTAGGCCGGCGGACATGACGGAACAGGTTGACCATCTGGTGGCAGCACCGGGCCGATCGAACCTCGACCCCGCCGTACTGGCCGGGGCGGAGTCCTTCGCCCGCACCTGGGCCACCGCGGTCATCGGCAGCAGCTACGTCCCCATGACGCGGGCCGAGGTCGCCGAGCACCTCCAGGCGTTGACCGAGGTGCTGGTGCACGCGCTGCACGCCAGCCCGTTCCGCACCGCGCCGGGCTACGAGATCGGTGCCCGCCTGGTCGAGGCGCACTTCACCGGCACCGACACGCTGGGCCGCACCGTGCAGCTGCTCGGCGACGACCTGCTCGGCGAGCTGGGCATCCAGCCCGACGAGCTGATGCGTTCGCGCCTGGCGGCGTTGCAGGGCGCGTTGGCCGCCGGGTACGCCCGTGCGCTGCGCGAGCGCACGCTGGCCGAGCAGGAGGCGATCCGCGCGGCCGTGCTGGACGCCCGCGACCAGGCCGAAGCCGCGTTGCGCGCGTCCGAGGCGCGGTTCCGGGCCATGTTCACCGAGGCCGCGATCGGCATCGGCATCGCCGACATCGAGGGCCGCATCCTGGACGTGAACCAGGCGTTGCAGGACATGCTCGGGTTCAGCGTCGAGGAGATGCGGCAGTACAACATCCGCGACCTGATGCACCCCGAGGACGGCGGCAACGTCTGGCGGCTGTACGACCAGCTCACCGCGGGCGAGTGCGACCACTACCGGGCGGAGAAGCGGTTCCGCCGCGCCGACGGCGAGCAGGTGTGGACGCACCTGACGCTGTCGCTGGTGCGCGACGACCACGGCGACCCGCAGTACCAGGTGGCGATGATCGAGGACGTCACCGACCGCCACCTGCTGCAGAACCGGCTGCGCTACCAGGCGCTGCACGACCCGTTGACCGGCCTGCCCAACCGGGCGCTGTTCCTGGAACGCCTCGGCCGGGTGTTCAACAACCGGGCGCGCCACCGCGCCGGCCTGTGCTACCTGGACCTGGACGGGTTCAAGGTGATCAACGACAGCCTCGGTCACGACATCGGCGACCAGTTGCTGGTCGAGGTCGGGCGGCGGCTGGACCACTCGGTGTCCGGCGAGGGCAAGCTCGTCGCCCGGATGGGTGGTGACGAGTTCGTCATCCTGGTGGAGGGCTCGCGCGACACGCAGGACATCGTCGACGTCGCCGACCGGGTGCTGCGCGAGCTGGAGTCGCCGATCCGGATCGGCGGGCACGAGCTGACCGTGTCGGCGTCGATCGGCATCGTCGAGCGCGCGCTGTCCGGCACCACGGCGGCCGACCTGATGCGCGACGCGGACATCACGCTGTACTGGGCGAAGGCGGACGGCAAGTCGCGGTGGGCGCTCTACAACCCGGAGCGCAACGCCAAGGAGGTCGCCCGCTTCACCCTGTCGGCGACGATGCCGGCGGCGTTGGAGCGCGACGAGTTCTACGTGGACTACCAGCCGCTGGTGCGGCTGGAGGACAGCACGGTGGTCGGCGTCGAGGCGCTGGTGCGCTGGCAGCACCCGGAGTTCGGGCGGCTCGCGCCGGACCGGTTCATCGAGCTGGCCGAGGAGACCGGGCTGATCGTCCCGCTGGGCCGGTGGGTGCTGCGGCGGGCGTGCGAGCAGGCACGGCGGTGGCGGCAGGAGTTCGGCGACTCCGCGCCGTTCGTGTCGGTGAACCTGGCCGTGCGCCAGTCCCGCGACCCGGAGCTGGTGCGGGACGTGAAGCGGATCCTGGACGAGTGCGCCCTGCCGCCGCACCACCTGCAGCTGGAGCTGACCGAGAGCGCGATCATGGGCACCGCCGACGAGCCGCTGGAGGCGCTGCGGGCGTTGTCGGAGATGGGCGTGCGGATCGCGATCGACGACTTCGGCACGGGCTACTCGAACCTGGCCTACCTCAAGCACCTGCCGGTGCACGAGCTGAAGATCGCGGGCTCGTTCATGGAGGGCCTGCGGGCGGCGGACGAGGAGGACGCGGTGGACGCCCAGATCGTCTCGACGCTCGTGCAACTGGCCCACGCGCTGCAACTGGGCGTCACCGCGGAGGGCGTCGAGACCCCGGCGCAGGCCAAGCGCCTGCACCGGATCGGCTGCGACACGGGCCAGGGCTGGTTCTTCGCCAAGCCGATGAAGCCGGAGGACATCGACGAACTCCTGCGCCGCTAGTCCGGTTCACGGCCGGCACCGTCAGGTCAGGTCCACGACCACCTTCACGTCGTCGGGTTCCTTCTCCAGGGCGTCGGTGAACCGCTCCAGCGGGACGCGGCGGGTGATCAGGCCGTTCAGCCAGGGGCGGCTCGCGGCGGACAGCGCCTCGGCGGCCGCCAGGTAGTCCGGCAGCCCCGCGTTGACCGTGCCCACGATCGTCTTGTTGCCCAGCACCATGCCGTCGAACACGCCCGGGTCCAGCGGCACGGGGGCGTGGTCGCCGCTCAGGCCCGCGAGCACGGTGATCGAGGCGCGGCGGGCGCACTCCCAGATCAGCGGTGCGGCGCCGGTGCACTCGATCGCCACGTCGACCTCGGCGGTGACCTCCGCCAGGTCCGGGTGGTAGGTCGCGCCCAACGCGGTCACCAGGTCGGGTTTGCGGCCGTCGGTGACGCGGTCGACCACGTGCACCGCCAGGCCGCGCTGCACGCCCAGCAACGCGGCCAGCAGGCCGATCGGGCCGGCGCCCGTGATCAGCGCCGACCGCACCGGCAGGTGCGACCGCGCGGCCACCGCCGACGCCTGCGCCCACGCCTTGGCCACCACCGACGCGGGTTCGGTCAGCACGCCCGCGTCGCCCAGCGTGGGGTCGAGCTTCACCGCGAACTTCGGCGGCACGGTCCAGCGCTGCACCCCGTACCCGTCGAGCTCCTTGATGCCGCGCTCGGTGTACTTGCCGTTGCGGCAGAAGTCCCACGCGTCCACCGCGCACGCCGGGCACGGCTCGGGGTCCGGCCGGCGCACCACCCCGGCGATCAGGTCGCCCTCGTAGAACCCGCAGTCCTCCGGCGCGGACAGCACCCGGCCCAGCGACTCGTGGAACGGCACGATGTGCTCGCGGCCGGGCGGCAACCAGCCGAAGCCGTCGCGGACGATCTCCACGTCGGTGCCGCACACGCCCGCCAGCAGGCCCTCCACCACCAGCTCGCCGTCGACCGGCACGACCTCGCGCTCCACCACCCGCGACGCCGACGGCTTCCCGGGCACGACCTCCGCCGCCCTCACGCCGCACCGCCGCGGTGGCGCTCGTCGCGGGTGTGGCCGCCGAACAGCACCGCCGCGCTGTTCACCAGCGCCAGGTGGCTGAACGCCTGCGGGAAGTTGCCGAGCATCCGCCCGCTGCCCGCGTCGTACTCCTCCGCCAACAGGCCCACGTCGTTGCACAGGTCGACCAGCCGGTCGTACATCGCCAGCGCCTCCTCGCGTCGCCCGGCCAACGCGAGCGCGTCGACGTACCAGAACGAGCACGCCAGGAAGCTTCCCTCGACACCGGCCAGGCCGTCCACTTCGGACTCGCCGTGCGACGTCTCGTACCGGTCGACCAGGTCGCCGCGCTTGAGCACCCGCGCGACCGCGTCCAGAGTGCCGACCACCCTCGGGTCGTCACCGGGCAGGAAGCCGACCGCCGGGATGAGCAAGGTGGCCGCGTCCAGCTCCGTGCCGCCGTAGTACTGGGTGAACGAGCCCAGCTCCTCGTTCCAGCCCTTGGCCAGCACCTCCGCGTGCACGGTGGCGCGCAGCTCGCGCCACCGCTCCACCGGACCGGGCAGGCCGAACTCCTCCACCGCCCGCACCGCCCGGTCGAACGCCACCCACAGCATCACCCGCGAGTGGGTGAAGTGCCGGTCCGGCCCGCGCACCTCCCACAGGCCCTTGTCCGGCCGCTCCCACACCTTCTCCAGGTGCCGCATCATGCCGCGCTGCATCGCCCACGAGTCGGGCGTCTCGCCGAGCCCGCGTTCCCGGGCCAGGTGCAGCGCGTCCATCACCTCGCCGTACACGTCGAGCTGCAACTGCCGGTAGGCCGCGTTGCCGACCCGCACCGGCCGCGCGCCCCGGTAGCCGGGCAGCCAGTCGACCTCCCACTCCACCAGGTGCCGCTCGCCGCCCAGGCCGTACATGATCTGCAGGTCCGCCGGGTCGCCCGCGACGGCGCGCAGCAGCCACTTGCGCCACGCCGCCGCCTCGTCCGTGCAGCCGAAGTTGTCCAGCGCCAGCAACGTGAACGTGGCGTCGCGCAGCCAGCAGTACCGGTAGTCCCAGTTGCGCTCGCCGCCGAACGTCTCCGGCAGCGACGTCGTCGGCGCGGCCACGATCCCGCCGGTCGGCGCGTAGGACAGGCCCTTCAACGTGACCAGCGACCGCCGCACGGCCTGCGCGTGCGGCCCGTCGTAGCCGATCCGGGACGACCAGGCCAGCCAGAACGCCTCCGACCGCGCCACCTCGGCCAGCGCGTCCACCGGCGCGGGCGGCTCGTCGGGCGAGTACGCGAACTCCATCACCCACGACAGCCGCTCGCCCGCCGAGATGGTGAACTCGGCCTCGTGCGCGCGCTCGCCGTGCACCCGGTACGGCAGCCGGTCGCCGTACAGCGCGACGGCCGACGGCCCGGCCAGCGCCACGATGCACTCCTGCCCGTCGCGCTCGCCGCGGCGCACCCACGGCACCGAGTCGGCGTAGGCGAACCGCAGCACCCACCGCAACGACATCTCGACCTGCCCCGACACGCCTTCCAGCACGCGCACGACCCGCGTGTCGGCGTCCCAGTCGTCCTGCTCGGGCGGCATGGTGTCGATCAGCCGCACCACGCCGTCCACCGTCTCGAACTCGGTCTCCAGCACCAGGCCGCCGTCCCGGTAGGACCGCCGCACCGACAGCGCCTCGGCGACCGGCGCGATCCGCCAGTGCCCGTCGTCCTCGGTGCCGAGCAGCCGCGAGAAGCAGGACGGCGAGTCGAACCGCGGCATGCACAGCCAGTCGATCGACCCGTCCCGTCCCACCAGGGCCGCCGTCCTGAGGTCGGACAGCAGCGCGTAGTCCTCGATCCGTCCAGGTCCCGTGTCTCCCACCCCGCCGACCCTACGTACCCGCGTTTGACATCGCGCGTCGTTGCGCATCCAGAAGGACATGACCCCCTTAGTCGCGGTGCTGCTGGCGAGCGCGTTGACCGTCCCCGGTCCCCCGGCCTCCTACGCACCCGCCGACAAGCAGGGGTTCGGCACGGCCCGCCAGGCGACGAGCCCGGTCTGGTTCACCCTCGGCCGCACCGGCCTCACCGAGGTCTTCTACCCCGACCTGAGCACGCCCGCGACGCGCGACCTGCGGCTGGTGGTCGACGGCCGCACGGCCGAGGGCCGCACCGAACCGGTCGGCAGGCTCCGCTACCGGCAGGTGTTCCGGGGCGACGGCTGGCAGGCCGAGGTCGCCTACACCACCGACCCGTCCCGCCCGACCGTCCTGGCCGACGTGCGGCTGCGCGCCGACCGGCCGGTGGACGTGCGGGTGGTCTTCGACCCGAACCTGTCCCGGGACGGTGACGACGACCGGGCGGTCGAGCACCCCGGGGCGCTGGTGGCCCGGGACGACCGGTCCGCGAGCGCGTTGGTCGCCGACGAGCCGATCACGTCGCGGAGCTCCACCGAGGGCAACGTCATCCAGACCGGGACGCTGGGCCTGGACGGTGTGCGCGACCGCGCGACCACGCTGGCGATCGGCTTCGGCGCGCACGTCGAGCAGGCGTTGAGCAGCGCGAAGAGGTCCTTGCTCGAAGGCTTCCCCCGGCACGCCCGCCGGTACGACCAGGGCTGGGACGAGTACTTGGCAGGCCTCGAGCGGCCGAAGAGCGCCGACCGGGACCTCTACGACACGTCGATGATGGTGCTGGCGGCGACCGAGGACAAAGGACACCCCGGCGCGTTCATCGCGTCGCCGAGCTTCCCTTGGGCGTTCGGGTTCGACCGCACGATCGCGCCGGAGTTCGGCTCGTACGCCCTGGTCTGGCCGCGCGACCTGTACCAGGTGGCGAGCGCGATGCTCGCGGCCGGCGACCGTGCGGCGGCCGAGCGCGCGCTCGACTTCATGCTCGACGTGCAGCAGCAGCCCGACGGGCACCTGCCGCAGAACACCAGGGTGGACGGCGAGCCGTACTGGACGAACATCCAGCAGGACGAGCAGGCCGCGCCGATGCTGCTGGCCTGGCTGCTCGACCGCGCCGACAAGTCCACTGTGGACTCACTGGTGGCGGCGGCGGAGTTCATGATCGGCCGGCCGGACGCGCCGGCCACGCAGCAGGAGCGGTGGGAGAACCAGAGCGGCTACTCGCCCGGCACGATCGCCCACGAGATCGCCGGCCTGGTGTGCCTGGCCGACCTGTTGCGGCGGTCGGGCGACCCGCGCGCGGCGCGGTACCTGGCCGTCGCCGACGACTGGGAGCGCCGCCTGGAGGGCTGGACGGTCACGCGCACCGGCCCGTTCTCGCCCGACCCGTACTACCTGCGGCTGACGAAGGACGGCCGGCCCGACGCGGGCACCGCCTACAACCCCGGCGACAACCACCCGACCAACGTCGACCAGCGTGCCGTCGTCGACCCGAGCTTCCTGGAACTGGTGCGGCTGGGCGTGCGGCCGCACGACGACCCGGTCGTCCGCACCACCGTGCGGGTGGTGGACGAGCAGCTGGAGGTGGACCGGTTCTGGCACCGGTACAACGGCGACGGCTACGGCGAGCGCGCCGACGGCGGGCCGTGGAACATCGGCCACGGCCGCACGTACGGCCGGCTCTGGCCGATCTTCGCGGGCGAGCGCGGGGAGTACGAGCTGCTGGCCGGCGACGTGGCCGCGGCCCGCCGCCGGCTGGCCGACATCGCGTCCACCGCGAACGACGGCCGGATGCTGCCGGAGCAGGTCTGGGCCGGTCGGGGGACGACGTCGGCGACGCCGTTGGCCTGGACGCACGCCCAGTACGTGCGGCTGGCGTGGTCGATCGACGCGGGGCGGCCGGTGGAGCGGCCCGCCGCGGTGGCGTGCCGGTACGCGGGTTGCTGACGACGCGGTCACCCGGTCGCGTTGTCGGCAATGCGTCTTCCGGGTGACGTCGATCCGATACGTTGGTGCTCATGCGCCGTGTCGTGCCGCTCCTCGCCGCCCTGGCCCTGCTCGCGGGCTGCTCGCAATCCACGGACGGGTCCGCGAACCCCGGTGGTGCGACGCCGACGACGACCACCGCGGCCGACGGCCCCACGTCGACCAAGCCGACCGCGACCTCGGAGGAGCGGGCGAAGCGCCCGAAGACGATCAACATCGGGGACGTCGACCCGTGCACGCTGCTGACCGGGCCGCAGCGCTCGGAGTTCGGCCTGGACCGGCCGCCGCAGCAGGGCGGCGCGCCGGACAAGGAGAGCTGCACGATGAGCCGCGAGGACCGGAAGTACTTCGTCGCCCTCGTCACCGACTCCACCGCGGGCATCGACGACTACGCCAAGTCGAAGGGCAAGGTGACGAAGCTGGAGGTCGGCGGCTTCCCCGCGCTGCTGGTCGAGTCGACCACCGACCTCGGCGTCACCTGCTCCGTCCCGGTGGACGTCTCCGACGGCCAGGTGGTCGACGTGCGCGCGAGCAGCGTGGGCGAGACCGACATGCCGGCGCTGTGCCAGATCGTGCAACCGGTCGCCGCGGCCGTCGTCACCACCTTGAACGAGTAGAACTACTCCCTTTGCGGAGGGAACCGCCCATCCGCGTCATGCATCAGAGCTAAAGTCGTCACACATGCACACGCTGGGGTATGTGCAGCACTGAGGAGGGGTGTGCCGTGTTCATCGCGGATGGTGGTGGCGGGGGAACGACGCCGACGACGCTGCCCGACTACGCCGGTGCGCAGCGGAAGCTCAGCATCGAGCCCTCGGCGATCCCGGCCGCGCGCGAGGTGTTCGCCCGGGCGTTGGACCAGCTCGACACGAGGCTCGCCGACGCGATGACGCAGCTCGAGGCACGGCCCTGGGCGGGCGACCCGGTGAGCAGCGAGACCGCCGACCGGTTCAACCGGGACACGTTCCAGGCGGGTGACTCGGCCGGCCTGGTCGCGCTCAAGGCCTACCGCGAGCAGCTCAAGGGCGTCGTCGAGCAGCTCACCGCGATCGAGGCCGACTACCGGCGCGTCGAAGGCGACAACACCGCGTCCTGGGGACGCATCAACAACGGCTGACCTGCTGACCTACGCACCCGAGGGGGGCGAGCACGATGGGTGACCACCGCTGGCGCGGGTATGCCCACCCCGATCTCTACCGGATGATCAACGAGGGGCCGGGCGTCGCCGCGTCCCGGCCGCTCGAGGACTCCTGGAAGTCGCTGTCCGAGGCACTGGGCGAGATCGACACGTCGATCCAGGAAGGCCTGGCCAAGCTCGGCGCGAGCTGGGAGGGCGAGACCGCCGACACGACGACGGCCGCGCTGTCGCCGCTGGCCGCGTGGGCCCAGGACGCCCAGCAGGGTTCGAGCACGATGGAGACCTCCGCCCAGTTGCAGGCGGACTACATCGCGAACGCCCGCAAGGAGATGCCCGAGCCGGTGCCGGTGACCACCGAGGCGCCGTCGCTGGGCGACAAGATCCTGGGCGGGCTGACCGGCCCGGTCGGCATGATGCACGTCATCCAGCAGCAGCAGGACCACGAGCGGCAGGAAGCGGCGCAGGACAACGCCGAGGCCAAGGCCGTCGAGGTGATGAACAACTACCAGTCCAGCAGCGAGTGGAACGCCGACACGCTGGGCAGGTTCGTCCCGCCGCCGAAGGTCGTCATCGACACGCCGCCGCCCGCGGGCGCGGGCGAGTTCAACAACTCGAGCGCGAACTACAACTCCACCCCGACCTGGACCGCGCCGAGCGGGGGCGGCGGCACCACGAACACGTCGTGGGCACCGCCTTCGACCGGCTCGGTCGTGCCGACGCCCGGCCAGCTGCCCGGCTCCGGCGGCACCACGAACCCCTCGTGGGCACCGCCGACGAACGGCACGCCGACGCCGACCCCGCCGGTGGTCAACCCGCCGGTGAACCCGCCGGTCCGTCCGCCCGTCGGCACGCCGCCTCCGATGTGGACGCCGCCGAAGCCGCCGACCAGCGGCCCGCCGGTCGCGCCGAAGGTGCCGACCGGTCCCACCGGCGGTCCGCGTCCCGGCCTGCCGACCAGCCGGGTGCCGGGGGTGCCCGGCATGCCCGGTGGCCCGAACGGTCCCCACGGCCCGGGTGGTCCCGGCGGTCCCAACGCGCTGCGCCCCGGCATGCCCGGTGCGGGTGGCGTGCCCGGCGCGGGGATGCCCGGTGCGGGGATGCCCGGCGGTAGCAACCCGGCCGGCGTGCCCGGTCGCGGTGGCGTGCCCGGCGCGGGTTTCGGCCCGGGTGCGGGTGGCCCCGGCGGTGCGGGTCGTCCGGGTGCGGGCGGTCCCGGCATGGCCGGTGGCGTGCCCGGTGCGCAGGGCGGCAACGGCGAGGACGACATCGAGCACAAGGCAGCCGACTACCTGGTCGAGACGAACGACGTGTTCGGCGACGACCGGCTCGTCGCGCCGCCGGTGATCGGCGAGATGCCGCAGTAGCGAGTCTCCGGTGCACGGGTCCGCGTCGTCACGGCGCGGGCCCGTGTCCGGTGTCCAGGGGACGGGGATGTCGGTGACGTATTTCGGGGGGTCCGCGGAGCGGGAGCCGATCGAGCTCTCGGCCGAGGAGTTCGACGTGCTCTGGGAGCGCCTCGACCTCGGCCAGATGCCGTTGGTGATCAAGGTGCCCTCGCCGGGCAAGACCCACGCGGAGCGCGCCGACCTGGAGCGGCGCGTGTGGCAGTCGATCGGGGCCCGCGGCCTGGGCGACCCGACCGGGCTGCACCCGGAGCTCGACCACCTGCTGCGGCTGTTCAGCAGGCCCGAGCGCGAGGTCGACGGCCGGGTCTGGATCGGCAGGAGCGTGCGGGTGCTGGCCGTGGCCAACGGCGACGACGGCGCGGTGGCCACCCTGACCGACAACCGGCTCGCGTTCCGCCGCGCGGCGGGCAGCGGCCTGCCGTCGGCGGTGCTCGGCGCGCTGCCCGCGCACCCGGCCGGCACCGGGCACTCGGTCACCATGCCCAGCGCCGACCTGGAGGCCGCGGTCAAGAAGTCCGACGGCTCGCCCAAGAGCCTGGAGAACTCCCTGCGCGCGCACGGCGTGCGGCAGGAGGACGCGGCCACGCTGGTGAAGATGTTCACGGGGCTCGTGCACACCGGCAACTTCGGCGCGGCGGCGCGGGACAAGTACGGCAAGCGGTGCCGCCCGGACCGGGTGGTCGCGTTCTTCGACACCGAGGACGGCCGCTACCTCCAGCAGCGGCGGGCGTCGAACGGGACCGCGCCGTGGAGCACGTTCAGCCCGACCGACTCGCGCCGGCTCGCCCACCAGGTCGACGAACTGCTCGCCGAAGCGGTGCGCGCCGCGCGGATCTGACCACGCCCGGCCGGTCGCCGCACCGGCGGCGATAGCCTGGGCGGGTGCCGTCCAAGCCCGTCGACCCCCACGAAGTGCGCGCCGCGGTCGAGGCCGTGCTGCCCTGGCTCACCGGTGACGCGGACCAGCCCGCCCGCCCGGTCCTGGCCGCGGCCGTGCGGCTGAGCCTGCGCACGCTGGAACTCCTCGCGCCCGGGCGCAGCGTGGAGGTGCGCGTGCCGCCGTTCGCCGCCGTGCAGTGCGTGGCGGGCCCTCGCCACACCCGCGGCACGCCGCCGAACGTGGTCGAGACCGACCCGCGCACGTGGCTGGAACTGGCGGTGGGCCGGCTCGGGTGGGCGCAGGCGTTGGCGGACGCCAGAGTCACCGCGTCGGGCAGCCGGGCCGATCTCTCGACCCTGCTCCCGGTGCTCCGCTTCTAGCTAAGCTCGACCGCGTGAAGGCGCTCAAGGCGTGTGTCGCCGTTCTCGCGGTCGGAACCTTCCTCGGGGGGTGCGGCAGCGAGTGGACGGGTGAGGTCGACTTCAAGGTCGTGAAGATCAACCCACCGTACGAGTCGATGGGCGAGACCAAGCCGTCGTACGTGAACCTCGAGCTCGACCAGGACCAGCCCGGCGGGATCGAGCGGATCGACAAGAAGTCCGCCGACCTGGACCGGTTCCCGGAGGGGATCGAGGTCGGCGACCGCGTCGTGTGCACGGTGCGGCAGTCCGACCGGGGCGGCTTCGACCAGGAAGGCGTCCAGACCGAGGTCGGGCCCTGCCGCCTGCGCTGAACCGTTCACCACGCCCGTGGCGGTTGGCCTAGAACCAGGACCCGACGGTCTTGTCCCAGGCCCTGCCGACGCCCTCCACCGCGTCACGACCGAGTTCGACCACGTCACCGACACCGCCGACGACCACGTCCACGGTGTCGTTGACGATCTCCCTGCCCGTGTCGAGCAAGCCGGTGCCCGCCTCGGACCAGTTGCCGTTCACCGCTTCCCGACCGGCGTTCCACAGCCCGGTGCCCGCGTCCTTCGCGAGGTCGGCCGCGCCGACGGCCGTGCCGCCCACGAAGTCGACCACCGGTCCGACACCCGGGATGTGCGAGCCCGGCAGCGACGGGCCGAGCGGGTTCTCGTCCCAGTCCTGGGCGGTCACCGAACCGCCGTCGCCGGTCGCGATCCGGGCCAGGTTCTGCACCGACTCGGAGCCCGGGGCGTAGTACTGCGAGTGCGCGCCGAGCGCGGACGTGCCGTCCGTGGTGCCGAAGGTCCTGGCGCCGAACCGGTCGTCGTAGGGGCCGATGGAGGAGCCGTCCTCGGTGAACCAGGTCTGGCTCGTGCCCTGCACGACGGGGTCGTGCTCGGTCGCGCCGACGTAGACGTGACCGGGGCCCGCGGAGAGCTGGTTGACGTTCGACGCGCCCACACCGGGGGAGCCGACGAACGCGATGTCATCCGCGGCCAGGCCGTTCATGCCCGCGTAGCCGACCGTGGTCGAGCCGTAGGAGTGGCCGATCACGGTGACGTGCGGGTTGTTGCCCGCGGCTTCGGCGGCGGCGCGGTAGCCGTTGACGTCGGCGACGAGGTTCGCGCCGCCCTCACGGGCCTGCGCGGGGTTGTCGACCTCGCCGGGCGCCCAGCCGGGCGCGTCGTAGCCGAGCCACTGGATGGTGGCGTTGCCCTCCGCGCCCATGGCCGCCCGCAGGTTGCCCGCCTGGTCCACGGAGAAGCCGTCCAGCGTCGAACCGGTGCCCGGCACGCTGATCGCGAGGTTCGTGGCGGTGTCGGGGTTGCCGTAGGCGATGGCGGTGCCGCCGTCGCCGCGCGGGCCGTAGGGGTCCCACGCCAGGATCCGCACGTCCGGCTTCCCCTCGGCGTTGAGCCAGCCGTTGTCCCTGGCGAGTTCCTCGGCCCGCTCGATGCTCTCCTGCACCTTCTCGGCGTTCTCGGCCTTGGTGGCGGCTTCCTGGCGCTGCTCGGTCAACGACGCGTACTGCTCGTCGTTCAGGAGCTTGGTCATGTCCTCGGACTTGCCCGGGTCGAGCCCCAGCTCCCGTGCCCGTTCGGCCATCTGCGCGTCGAGCTGGTCGCGCTGCGCGCCGAAGCGCTGGGCGTCGTCCTCGATGCGCATCCGGTTGGCCTGGTCCAGGACCTCCGACGGCAGGCCGCGCAACCGGCCCAGTTCCTGGAACTTCGTGCGCAGCAGCTCGTCCTGCTGCTCCTTGGTCAGCGACTTCCACCAGGAGGCGACCTGCTTGGGGTCCGTGCCGGGGCCGGGCACGGTGGCGGTGGTGCGCAGGGCCGTGACGGCGGTCTGCCAGCCGGCGTCCTTGGCCGCCGTCTCCCCGAAGCCGGGGCGGACCTTGGCGAGGGCGTCGGCGTAGGAGCGGAGGACCCGTTCGTAACCCGTCTTGACGTTGGTCAGCTGCTCGTTCACCCGATTGGCGAGCTCCCGGGTCTGCGCCTCGTCGAGGGCGGGTGAGCGGCCGCGCCAGAAGTCGATGAGCTGGTCGGCGCTGCCGCGCATCTGCGCGTACGCGCGGGAGGCGGCCTGGACGATGTCCGCGCCGGCGCCCAGCCGCTCGCCGGCCACGGTCGCGGACTTCGCGGACAGCTCGGCACGCGCGCCGAAGGACGACGCGGCGTCGCCCTTCCAGGTCGAGGTGGCGGTGCTGCCGCCCGCGGAGACGGCCTGGCCCGCGCGGCCGACGGCGCTCATCGCGCCGGTGATCGGGTCGGCGGCGGCGGCGACGCGGCCCGCGTCACCCGCGGCCAACTGCCCGTACAGGACCTCGGGGTCGGTGAAGCTCACGCCATGCCCCCTTCGATGCCGCGGAACGAGGAGTTCGAGTCGTCGTCCGCGCGCTGGTAGGCGTCGGCGTTCTCGTTGAGGCCGTCACCGGCGTCGCGGTACCAGGCGCTGCCCCGGCGCAGGTCGTCGGACTGCTCGCCGGACCACCTGGCCAGCGCGTCGACGAACTCCGCCGCCGCGGGCACCTGCCCCAGCGCGTCGGCGTCGAGCCTGAGCATGGAGATCATCTCGGCGCCGTCGCCGGTCGCGTCCGCGCCCTCGTGGAACTGCTTGGACGCCTCGCGCAACGTCTCTGGTTGCACCCCGAACACGATTGCCCACCCTTCGTGCCGCTAACCACCGGAAATGCGACGCGCGTCCCCCATCTTCGGTTCCCTCGCCCCCATGGGCCAAGGAGGTGAAAAAACCGCCCGTTGGTGATCACTCGAAGGTGATCTTGCCCACGTCGAACGCCAGTTCGACCATTGACACATGACATTTTTGCTCCCCGCACCCAGATCCGTGGTCGTCCACATCGCCCAGGAACTGGTGTGGCGGTTCCGGGAAATGCTCGGCGCCCTCCTGATGCGCCGCTCCGGTCCGCGCCACCGCCTGCGCTCGCCCCGGCAAATCCGCTGGCAGCGCTGGAAGGTGGAGCTCGCCGTCCGCCTCGACGAGAGCCTGGGGCCGGGTGTCTCGCCCTACCGGCTCAAGCACCCCCGCGGGAACGGCTTCTCGTTGCGGCCGACCCCGTGGAGCGCCCTGCACCCACCGCCCCGAACGGCCCAATCCCCGGCCGTCGCCGAGCACGACGACGACTGCTCGACCGACCCCGGCACGTCGGCCGCCGCGTACGCCATGCCGAACACCGGGCCCGGCCGGGAGGTGGGGTTCGGGCCCGACTTCGAGCCCGGGTTCGAGCCGGGCTTCGGTGCGCACGGCCCGCTGTCGGCGGAGCCCGGGGGGTGGTCCGAGGCGTCGGCCGCACCGCTGACCGAGCCCTGGGCCGAGTCCTGGGCCGAGCCGGAGACCGGGGCCCGGGCCGAGCCGTGGACCGGGCGAGCCGAGGCGGGTTTCGCCGGCCACGTCGAGAACCCCGACTTCGAGCGACCTCGCGTGGCGCAGTTCTTCACCCCGCGCGAGTACGTCGACCGGGCCGCCCGCTCCGCGCACGTCGACCCCGTCGTCGAGTTCGCCGCCACGTGGGCGGCCACCGGTGATCCCGCCACCGCCGGCTGCGCCGCCGAGTGGTCCGCCGAGGAGACCACGTCCTTCGACCCCGTCACGGACTGGCCCGCCGCCGTCGAGCCCGGTCACGCCGACACGGCGTCCACCGACACCACGTCCACCGGCACCGCACCCGTCGACACCGCGCCCGCCGAGCCCGAGCCCGAGGAGGAGTGGGAGTTCCAGGTCGGCGACCTGGCCCGGTGGTGGGACGAGGCCATCGCGCGGCTCGACGCGGTGGCCCGGGGCGAGGGTCGCGACCGGCTGTGGTGAGCGCGACCGCCCGGGATCCGAGGGCACCGCCGGCCGCGTCCCCGCGTCGGTAGGGGTGAAGGTCGGCCATCCGCCGCCGCGACGGACGTCCGTGCGGCACGATGGCCGCGCAGCGATCGACTCGAGCGGAGGCTGGACGTGCCTGGAGGTTGGACCACCCAGCGGTGGACCGAGGTCTTCACCGCGCAGGCGGCGATGTTCCGGGCGGCGGTCGGGAAGGCCGATCCCGCCGCCGCGGTGCCCAGCTGCCCAGGCTGGACGTTCACCGACCTGGCGCTGCACGTCGGCAGGTTCCTGGAGACGTCCCTGGAGTACCTGCGCACCGGCAGCACCGTGCAGCTCCGCCTGCCGAGCCCGCCCGCCGGGGTGGCGCCGCTGGACTACCTGGACGAGCAGCTCGCCAAAGCCGCCGAGCTGCTGCCGTCCACCCCGGGCAACCGGACGGCGTGGACGTTCTCCCCGTCCTCGCCCGACCTGGCGTGGGTCTGGCACCGGCGCATCGCGCACGAGCTGGACCTGCGCCGCTGGGACGCCCAGGCGGCGCTGCGGGAGCTGGTGGTGGGCGACGCGGACTTCGCCGTCGACGGCATCGACGAGGCGCTCACCACCCTGCTGGCCGCCAAGTACGCCACCGACGTGCCGCCGACCGCCGAGGGCACCGCCCTGGTGCAGCTCACCGACGTGCCGGAGGCGTGGGTGGTGACGTTCGCGCCGGGCGTCGTGCCGGAGGTGCGGGCGGCGTGGCCGGGCGAGGAGACGGACCTCCAGGTCAGCGGCGAGGCGCAACTCGTGCACTACGGCCTGTGGGGTCGCCTGCCGCTCAAGCACACCGGTGACGAACGGGTCTGGTACGCGCTCAAGCTGGACTGACCAGCGGCCGAGGGTGCGTTTGGTCACGTCGGAGGGGGTCCGAGGGGGGTGGTACCGCCCCCATCAGCCTTACACTCGACGGTGCAGCCCCGACCCTCGTCGCTAGGGAGCAACCCGGTGGTCACCGACCATTCAGCAACCGGCCGCATTGACCCCGAAACCCAGGAAGAACGCGAACCCCGCGAAGAATGCGGCGTGTTCGGCGTGTGGGCTCCCGGCGAAGAGGTCGCCAAGCTCACCTACTACGGCCTGTACGCCCTGCAGCACCGCGGCCAGGAAGCCGCGGGCATCTCGGTGGGCGACGGCAGCCAGGTGGTGGTCTTCAAGGACCTCGGCCTGGTCAGCCAGGTGTTCGACGAGCAGGTGCTGCAGTCGCTGCGCGGCCACGTCGCCGTCGGCCACTGCCGCTACTCCACCACCGGCTCCACCACGTGGGAGAACGCGCAGCCGACGTTCCGCACCACGGCCACCGGCTCGGGCCTGTCGCTCGGCCACAACGGCAACCTGGTGAACACCGCCGAGCTGCTGGCCAAGGCCCGCGAGGTGGGCGTGGACACCAGCCACGGCGCCACCACCGACTCCGACCTGGTGTGCGGCCTGCTCGCCGCCCAGGCCGCCGACATCGGCATCGAGCAGGCGGCCATGCAGCTGCTGCCGACGCTGCGCGGCGCGTTCTGCCTCGCGTTCTCCGACGAGTCCACCCTCTACGCGGCCCGCGACCCGCAGGGCGTGCGCCCGCTGGTGCTGGGCCGGCTGGAGCGCGGCTGGGTCGTGGCCAGCGAGACGGCGGCGCTGGACATCGTCGGCGCGTCGTTCGTCCGCGAGGTCGAGCCGGGCGAGCTGATCGCGATCGACGAGAACGGCCTGCGGTCGAGCCGGTTCGCCAACCCCGAGCCCAAGGGCTGCATCTTCGAGTACGTCTACCTGGCCCGCCCGGACACCACGATCGCCGGCCGCTCGGTGCACGCCACCCGCGTCGAGATCGGTCGCCGGCTGGCCGCGGAGCACCCGGTCGAGGCCGACCTGGTGATCCCGGTGCCCGAGTCCGGCACGCCCGCCGCCATCGGGTACGCCCAGGCCAGCGGCATCCCGTACGGCTCGGGCCTGGTCAAGAACGCCTACGTCGGACGCACGTTCATCCAGCCGTCGCAGACCATCCGCCAGCTCGGCATCCGGCTCAAGCTGAACCCGCTGCGCGACGTGATCCGGGGCAAGCGCCTGGTCGTCGTGGACGACTCGATCGTGCGCGGCAACACGCAGCGCGCCCTGGTGCGGATGCTGCGCGAGGCGGGTGCGGTCGAGGTGCACGTGCGGATCGCGTCGCCGCCGGTCAAGTGGCCGTGCTTCTACGGCATCGACTTCGCCTCCCGCGCCGAGCTGATCGCCAACGGCCTGGACACCGACGGCATCCGCCGCTCGGTGGGCGCCGACTCGCTGGGCTACGTGTCGCTGGAGGAGCTGATCGCGGCCAGCGAGCAGCCGAAGACGCGGCTGTGCTGCGCGTGCTTCGACGGCGACTACCCGATCCCGCTGCCCGACGACGCGCTGATCGGCAAGCACCTGCTCGAGGGCATCCGGGGCGTCGCGGGCTCGGCCACCCCCGTGCTGACGAACGGGTACGGTGCCGAGGACGCCCTGCAACGCCCCTGAGTGTCGGCAGAGCCGGGCGCGCCCGGAGGAAACGCAGTGCCCGGAAATGTGGATGCCCGGAAATGTGGATGCCCGGAAGTGTGGAGCACAGAGACGTGACGGACAGCGCCAAGGCGACCTACGCCGCAGCTGGAGTAAGCATCGAAGCCGGTGACGAGGCGGTGGAGAAGCTCAAGCCGTGGGCGGCGAAGGCGCAGCGTCCCGAGGTGCTCGGCGGCATCGGCGGCTTCGCCGGGTTGTTCCAGCTCAAGCTGGACCGCTGGAAGGAGCCGGTGCTCGCGTCCTCGACCGACGGCGTCGGCACCAAGATCGCGGTCGCGCAGGCGTTGGACAAGCACGACACGGTCGGCATCGACCTGGTCGCGATGGTCGTGGACGACCTGGTGGTGTGCGGCGCGGAGCCGCTGTTCCTGCAGGACTACATCGCGATCGGCCGGGTCGTGCCGGACAAGGTGGCGGCGCTGGTCAAGGGCATCTCCGAGGGCTGCGTGCTGGCGGGGTGCGCGTTGCTGGGCGGCGAGACCGCCGAGCACCCGGGCCTGATGGGCGAGGACGACTACGACATCTCCGGCACGGGCGTCGGCGTGGTCGAGGCGTCCGCGATGCTCGGCCCGGACCGGGTGCGCGCGGGTGACGTGGTGATCGCCATGGGCTCGTCCGGCCTGCACTCCAACGGGTACTCGCTGGCCCGGCACGTGCTGCTGGACATCGCCCGCATGCCGCTGGAGGGCCACGTCGAGGAGTTCGGCCGCACCCTCGGCGAGGAGATGCTGGAACCGACCCGCATCTACGCCAAGGACTGCCTGGCGCTGGCCGCCGAGGCCGAGGTCCGCACGTTCGCGCACGTCACCGGCGGTGGCCTGGCCGCGAACCTGGCCCGCGTGCTGCCCGAGGGCCTGCGCGCCAACCTCAACCGCGGCACCTGGACGCCCGCTCCGGTGTTCGCCCTGATCGCCCAGCGCGGCCGGGTGGAGCGCGAGGAGATGGAGAAGACGTTCAACATGGGCGTCGGCATGGTCGCCGTGGTCGCCCCGGAGGACGTGGACCGCGCCCTGGCCGTGCTGACGGCCCGTCACGTGCCCGCGTGGGTGCTCGGCGACGTGGTCCGCTCCGACGAGCCGGGCGCCGCGCTGACGGGCGAGCACCCGCGTTTCTAGTCACCGGCAACCTCCTGCGGTCGTCGTTCCGTACTAAGCGGCGACCGAGGAGGGTGAGTGGAACGCGATCGCGAGTTCGGTGAGTTCGTCGATGCCCGCGCGTTGGTGATGCGGAGGACCGCGTACCTGCTGTGCGGTGACTGGCACCGCGCCGAGGACCTGGTGCAGACGGCGTTGACCAAGCTGTACGTCGCCTGGCCGAGGGTGCGGCGCGGCAGCGTCGACGCCTACGCCCGCAAGGTGCTGGTGCGCGCGGCCATCGACGAGGGCCGGCGCGGGTTCCGCAGCCGGGAGACCGTGGTCGACACCGTCCCGGACACCGCGGTGGCCGGGACGGCGCCCGGCGACCTGGACGTCCGCCGGGCGCTGGCCCTGCTGCCGCCGGGCCAGCGCACCGTCGTGGTGCTCCGCTACTGGGAGGACCTGAGCGTCACCGAAACCGCCCGACTGCTCGGTCGGACCGAAGGCACCGTGAAGAGCCAGGCGGCGAAGGGCCTCGCCGCGCTGCGCGAACTTCTCGGGCGCCACGTATTCGAGGAGCAGCGATGACCGACATCAAGCAGACCCTGTCCACCGCGTTCGACGACGAGCCGCCGCTGCGGATCGACAAGGCGGCGATCCTCAGGAGCGGCCGGCGCAAGGCGACCTTCCGCCGCGGCTACACCGGCGCCGCCGTGCTCGCCACGGTCGCCGCCGTGGCCGTCCCGGCGTTGCTCTGGTCCGGGGCCGGGGGTGGCAGCGGGGGTGAGCGGCTCGACGTGGCGGGTCAGGCCTCGACCACCGGGCCGACGCTGACGACCACGAGCGCGCCCGCCGCCACCACCACGTCCGTACCCGAAACGGGGTTCACCACCAAGCCGGGCTCGTCGGGCGTGCCGGGGTCGGCGCTGCTGCCGCCGCCGCCCAGGCCGGTCACGCCCGAACGCGCGGGCGAGCTGGGCGCGCTGATCGCCGCCGCCGAGGCGTTCCCGGCGGTCGTGCAGGCCAAGCCGGTGCCGCAGGACCCGATGGACCCGTGGACGTTCCGCATCAGCAACTCCAACGCGTACCTGTCGCTCACCGACGTCACCACCGCGACGGGCCGGGGTTCGGTGCTGCTGCACCTGTACCCGGGTGACGCGCGGTGCGAGGCCACCGACCCGACGTGCCAGGAGCGGCAGTACGACGGCCGGTCGGTGTCGGTGTCGGTGTCGGAGCACAACGGGATCACCCTGCTCACGGTCCGGACGGCCACGCCCGACGGCGCGGTGATGTCGGCGCAGACGTCCAACAGCAGCGACAAGGCGACCAGCAACGGCACGCCGCCGCCGCTGACCTGGGAGCAGCTGGCAAAGATCGTGACCGTGCCGGGGCTCGTCTTCTAACCTGTGGCGGTGGCCGACGACCTGACCGTGACGCGGACGCTGGTGATCCCGGCGGCCGAGTTGAGCGAGCGGTTCTCCCGGTCGTCCGGCCCCGGAGGCCAGGGCGTGAACACGGCGGACAGCCGGGTCGAGCTGAGCTTCGACCTGGCTGCGTCGTCGGCGGTGCCCGGCTGGTTGCGCTCCCGGATGCTCGGCCGCCTGGAGAAGCGCCTGGTCGACGGTGTGCTCACGGTGACCGCGAGCGAGCACCGGGCCCAGTTGCAGAACCGCCAGGCTGCCCGGGAGCGGCTGGCCCGGTTGCTGCGTGACGCGGCCGCCGCGCCGCCGCCGGTGCGCCGTCCGACGAAGCCGACCAAGGGCTCGAAGGAACGCCGCATCGCGGAGAAGAAGCGCCGCGCCGAGACGAAACAGGGCCGGCGCGGCGGCGGTTGGGACTAGCGTCCCGGGTCGTGACCGAGCCCGAGTTCCTGACCACGACCCGCACCGCTTACGACACCGTCGCCCACGACTACGCCGACGCCCTGCGCGACCACCTGGCCGAGAGCCCGGCGGACCGGGCGGTGCTCGGCCTGTTCGCCGAGCTGGTCGACGGCCGGGTCGCGGACGTCGGCTGCGGACCCGGCCGGATCTCCGGCCACCTGCGCGGCCTCGGCGTGGACGTGTTCGGTGTCGACCTGTCGCCGGAGATGGTCGCCGTCGCCCGCCGCGACCACCCGGGGATCGGCTTCGAGGTCGGCTCGATGCTCGACCTGGACCTGCCGGACGCCTCGCTCGGCGGCGCACTCGCCTGGTACTCGCTGATCCACGTGCCGTGGGACCTGCACCCGGTGGTGTTCGCCGAGTTCCACCGCGTCCTCGCGCCCGGCGGCCTGCTGCTCCTGGCGTTCCAGGTCGGGGACGAGGTCCGCCGGATCGAGCACGCCTACGGGCACGACATCGAGGCGGACGCCTACCGGCTCGACCCGGACAAGCTGCTCGGGCAGCTCGCCGACGCGGGCTTCGAGCCGCACACCCGCGTGGAGCGGGAGGCAGCCGACCCGAAGTGGGAGAAGACACCGCAGGGCTACCTGCTCGTGCGCAAGGCCGGTCAGCCCAGCCACGCGTAGAGGCGCTCGGGTCGCCCGGTGCCGTCGTGCTCCAGCCGCACGGCGCCCGCGCCGGCGTGCGCCACGCCGACGACCTCGGAACCGGGCGTCCGCGCCCCGCCGACGGGGGCCGCACCGGAGCCGGAACGGCCGGAGGCCGACGCCTAGCGCGGCAGCAGACCGTCCACCAGGGTGTCGAGGCCGCGCTTGAGCCGGGCGGCCCCGACACCCCGGTGCGTGACCAGGTTCGCGGCCAGGGGTGCGAGCAGGGCGTCGGCGGTGAACGCGGCGTCGAGGTCCGGCGCGGCCCGGGCGATCAGCACGGTCAGGTGGCGGTGGTGGGCGTCGTAGGCGCCGCCGAAGCGGGCCGGCGGGCCGGCGGTCTCGGCCATCAGCAGCAGGTCGAGCTGGGCGAGCGTCCGGTCGACCAGGGCGTGCAGGAACGCGCGGACGCGGTCGGCGGGTGGCGCGCCGGGGCCGACCGGGGGCGGGCCGGTGAGGAAGGCGGCCTGGAACTCGCGCTCCGAGGCGTCGATCAGCGCGTGGGCCAGGCCGGAGCGGTCGCCGAAGCGGCGGTACAGGGTGCCGACGCCGACGCCGGACGCGGCGGCCACCTCGGCCATCGCGAGGCCTTCGATGCCGCGCTCGGCCACGATGTCGGCGGCGGCCAGGATCTTCGCCCGGTTCTTGGCGGCGTCGGCCCGTTCCCGCGTCACGCCGGCAGCTTATCCCGCCCCTCGACAACCGGAACTCGTTCCGCTCAGGCTGAAGCGGAACCAGTTCCGTTTAATGGGGGAAGCGCATGCGCACAAGCAGGTCCGCGCTCGTGACGGGCGGCAGTCGGGGTATCGGGGCGGCGATCGCCAAGCGGCCGGCACGGGACGGCGTGAACGTCGCGATCACGTACGCGCGCTCGGCCGACCGCGCGGGAGCGGTGGTCGAGGAGATGACCGCGACGGGCGTACGCGCGCTCGCGGTGCGGGCCGAGGCGACCGACGTCGACGCCCTGCGTGACGCCGCGGCCCGCGCCGCGGCCGCGTTCGGCGGCCTGGACGTCCTGGTCAACAACGCGGGCATCGCCCCGTGCGGCCCGTTCGAGGACGTCACCGCCGACGAGGTCGACCGGGTCCTCGCGATCCACGCACGGGCGGCGTTCGTGCCGGCCCAAGCGGTCGTCCCGCACATGGTGGCGGGCGGCCGGATCGTCAACATCGGCAGCAGCCTGGTCGAACGGGTGCCGTACCCGGGCTGGGCGCTCTACGCGATGAGCAAGTCGGCGTTGACCGGGCTGACCAAGGCCCTGGCCCGCGACCTCGGCCCGCGCGGCATCACGGTCAACCTCGTCCACCCCGGCTCGACCGACACCGGGATGAACCCGGCAGGCGGGCCGGACGCCGACGAGGAGCGCCGCTTCACCGCGCTCGGCCGGTACTGCGACCCGGAGGACGTGGCCGCGACGGTCGCGCACCTCGTCGGCGACGGCGGGCGCAACGTCACGGGCGCGGCGTTCGTGGTCGACGCGGGCGCGGTGGCGTAGCCGTGGCCTGGGTGCTGCTGCTCGGCGCGGCGTTGTTGGAGGCCGTGTGGGCCACGGCGTTGGGCCGGTCGGACGGTTTCACCCGCCCGTGGCCGACGGTGATCGGCATCGCCGCGGCGGCGGCGAGCTTCGTGATGCTCGCGATCGCCATGCGCGACCTGCCCGTGGGCACGGCCTACGCGGTGTGGGTCGGGCTCGGCGCGGTGGGCGTGGTCCTGGTGGGCATCACCGCGGGCGAGAGCGCGTCGCCGCCGCGGTTGGCGTGCCTGGCGCTGATCGTGCTCGGCGTGGCGGGCCTCAAGCTCACCTGACGGGCGGGGCCGTGGTCGAGCGGACGACCAGCGACGGGTGCAGCAGGTGGCGCACGGGCTCGTCCCGCTCGCCGCGCACCCGTTGCAGCAGGGCCGCCGCGGCGAGCCGGCCGAACTCGTTGCGCGGCTGGTCGATCGTGGTCAGCGAGACGTGCCGCAGGGCGGCCGGCGACGTGTTGTCGTAACCGACCACCGACACGTCACGCGGCACGCGGAACCCGGCCTCCTCCAACGCCGAGATCGCGCCGACGGCGTTGAAGTCGTTGCACGAGACGATCGCGGTCGGCATGTCGGCCGACATGCCGCGCACGGCACGCGCGCCGGCCGCGTCGGTGTACTCGCTGGCCACCACCCGGGGCGTGAGGCCGTGCGCCGCCATCGCGGCCAGGTACCCGCGCCGGCGTGGCGCGGCCTGCGCGCCGCCGCCACCGTCGAGGTGCGCGATCCGCTTGTGCCCCAACGACACCAGGTGGTCCACGGCGAGCTTGATGCCGCGCTCGCCGTCGTCGTTCACCGTGTCCACAGTGGCCAGTCGGGACGACCGCGCCACCAGCACCACGGGTGTCTGCTCCGCCGCGCGGCCGATGTCCGCCGACGGCACCACGGGCGAGAGCAGCGCCAGGCCCGCCGGCCGGAACGACAGCAGGCTGCGCAACGCCCGCCGCTCCCGCGCCGGGCTGCGGCCGCCGGTGTTGAGGATCAGGTCGAAGCCCTGCTCGGCCGCGACCGCGTCGAGCCCGTCCACCACCTCCGCGAAGAACGCGTTGTGCAGGTCGGACACCATCACGCCGAGCACGTGGGACGTGCGGCTGGCCAACGAACGGGCCATCGCGTGCGGCGAGTACCCCAGTTCCTCGGCCGCCTCGAGCACGGCCGCCCGCCGCTGGTCGCTCACCTTGGGTGACCCCCGCATGACCAGCGACACCAGGGCGCGGGACACCCCGGCGCGGGCCGCGACGTCGTCCATCGTGGGTCTGGCCACCGGTGCCTCTCCTCCGGAAAGAAACGCGCCCTTGACACCCGTGTGACGGACGCTACAGCCTAAGAGCGCTCCAACAAATAGAGCGCTCTAACGCCGGAGCGCCTCTACCAGGACGGAGACCTGCGGCATGCGCATCGGAGTAGCCGGAGTGGGTCGGATCGGCACCATGCACGCCACCAACCTGGCCGCCCTCGACGAGGTCGACGAAGTCCTCCTGTTCGACCCCGTGCCCGGCCGCGCGGCGCAGGCGTCGGCCCTGCTGCCCGGCACCCGGAGCGTGCCGGACCTCGACGCGCTGCTCACCGCCAGTGACGGCGTCCTGCTCGCCACGCCCACCACCACGCACCCGGCGCTGCTGCGCGCGGCCATCGCGGCGGGCGTGCCGACGCTGTGCGAGAAGCCGATCGCGAGCCACCTGGACGAGATGCGCGCACTGGTGGACGACGTGGAGGCGTCCGGCGTGGACGTCCTGGTCGGCTTCCAGCGCCGGTTCGACCCGGCGGTGTCCGAACTGCACCGGCGCGTCCGCGCCGGGGAGGTCGGCGACGTCTACCTCGTCCGCGCGCTCGGCAACGACGCCCGACCACCCGACTCCTCCTACCTGCCCCAGTCCGGCGGCCTGTTCCGCGACCTGCTGATCCACGACCTGGACGCGGTGCCGTGGCTGGTCGGCGAACCGGTGGTCGAGGTGTACGCGTCGGGGTCCGTGCTGGTGGACCGGGCGTTCGCGGACGCCGACGACGTGGACAACGCCGTGGTGGTGCTCAGGTTCGCGGGCGGCGCGCACGCCGTGCTGGCGGGTGGTCGGCACGACCCGCTCGGCTACGACCACCGCATCGAGGTGCTGGGCAGCCGCGACTCCCTGGCCGCGGGCCTGGACCCGCGCACGCCGCTGACGTCGCTGGAACCCGACGGCCCGAAGGCCGCGGTCGACGCCTATCCCGGCTTCCCCGAGCGCTTCCACCGCGCCTACCTCGCCGAGGTGGCGGTGTTCACGCAGGTCGTGGCGGGCGCGGTGGCGAACCCGTCGCCCGCGCGGGAGAGCCTGGTCAGCCTGCGGCTCGCCGAGGCGTGCGAGCGGTCGCGGCGTTCGGGCGCGCCGGTCCGGATCGGGACGGAGGTCGCCGCGTGAAGATCGCCGGAGCGCCCATCTCGTGGGGTGTCTGCGAGGTACCCGGCTGGGGCGAGGTCCGCGAACCGGCGTCGGTGCTGGCCGAGATGGCGTCCCTCGGGTTGCGGGCCACCGAACTCGGTCCGCCCGACTACCTGCCCGCCGAACCGTCGTCGTTGAAGTCCCTGTTGGACGAGCACGGGCTCGCGCTCGTCGGCGGCTTCCTGGCCGTTCCGCTGCACACCGGTGCGCGGTCCACCGTGGACGAGGCCGGCCGGGTCGCCGCGCTCCTCGCCGCCGCGGGCGCGGAAGTCCTCGTGCTGGCCGCCGCCACCGGCCTCGACGGCTACGACGAGCGCCCCGCGCTCACCGACGACGAGTGGCGCACCCTGGTCGGCACGGCCTTGCTCGTCCGCGACCGGGCCGCCGACCACGGCCTGCGCACCGCGCTGCACCCGCACGTCGGCACGCACGTCGAGCGCGCCGCCGAGGTCGAGCGGTTCCTCGCCGACTCCGACCTCGACCTCTGCCTGGACACCGGCCACCTGCTCATCGGCGGCACGGACCCGGTCGACCTGGCCCGCCGCCACCCCTCGCGGATCGGGCACGTCCACCTGAAGGACGTGCGCGCCGACATCGCGGCCACCGTCCGCGAAGGGCGCATCGGCTACACGGCCGCCGTCCAGCAGCGCATGTACGTGCCGCTCGGCGACGGCGACGTGGACGTGGCGGCGCTGGTGGCGTTCCTCCGGGACGCCGGCTACACCGGCTGGTACGTCCTGGAGCAGGACACCGCGCTCGGCGCCGACAGCCCGCTCGACACACCGGTGCGGGACACCGCGCGCAGCCTCGCGCACCTCACCCGGATCACCGCCTGAACCCAGCGAGGAGAGACAGTGACGTCCACTCGAACGGCCCTGCGAGCGGGCCTGGCCCTGACCGGGCTCGCGCTGCTGGCCGCGTGCAGCGGCCCGGGCGCGCAGGACACGACCGGCGACACCACCGCCGCCCCGGCGCCCACCGGTGACCTGCGCGTCGCCGTCGTCACCCACGGCACCCCCGGTGACGCGTTCTGGAACGTGGTCAAGAACGGGGCCACCGACGCGGGCGAGCAGCTCGGCGTCACGGTCGACTACAACTCCGACGGCGACCCCGGCCGGCAGTCCACGCTGATCGACAACGCCGTGTCGCAGGAGGTCGGCGGCATCGTCGTCTCCATGGCCAATCCGGACGCGCTGCGCACCTCGATCGAGAACGCGGTCAAGGCCGGCATCCCGGTCATCACCATCAACTCCGGCTCGGACAAGAGCGCGGCGTTCGGCGCGCTGGCGCACGTCGGCCAGGAGGAGAGCGTCGCCGGCGAACAGGCCGGGCGCAAGCTCCGCGAAACCGGCCGGACCAAGCTGCTGTGCGTCATCCACGAAGCCGGCAACGTCGGCCTCAACCAGCGCTGCGACGGCGCGCGCGCCGGGTTCGGCGGCACGGTCACCAACCTCCAGGTCGACATCAACAACCCGACCGACGTCGAGTCCCGCATCAAGGGCGCGTTGCAGACCGACCCGTCCGTCGACGCGGTGCTCGCGCTGAACCCGCAGGTCGCCGTGTCGTCCGTGAGCGCGGTCAAGGGCGCGTCCGCGAAGGCGGCCGTGGCCACGTTCGACCTCAACGCCGACGTCACCGCCGCGATCAAGGCCGGTGACGTGCTGTTCGCCGTCGACCAGCAGCAGTACGAGCAGGGCTACCTGCCGGTCGTGATGCTCAAGCTCTACCGCGACAACGCCAACACCGTCGGCGGCGGCAAGCCGGTCCTCACCGGACCCGGGTTCGTCGACGAGTCCAACGTGGACAAGGTGGCCGAGTACGCCGCCCGCGGCACCCGCTGAGGAGGACGCCGGTGACATCAGCGCCTGTGGCCGCACCCGCGGACGAACGGGTCGGCTCCGCCCGGCTGCTCGACCGGCTGGTGCTGCGACCCGAGATCGGCGCGCTGCTCGGCGCGGTGCTGGTCTTCGCGTTCTTCTCGGTCGCGACCGAGCGGTTCCTCAGCGCGGGCGGGGTGGCGACGTGGCTGGACGACGCGTCCACGCTCGGCATCATGGCGGTCGCGGTGGCGCTGCTCATGATCGGCGGCGAGTTCGACCTGTCGGCCGGCGTGATGACCGCGTCCACCGCCCTGGTCACGGCGGTCCTGGCGACCCGCCTCGGCTGGAACGTGTGGCTCGCGCTGCTGGTCTCGCTGGCGTTCGCCCTGGGGGTCGGCGCGCTGAACGGCTGGCTGGTGCTGCGCACCGGGCTGCCCAGCTTCATCGTGACGCTGGGGACGTTCCTGGCGTTGCAGGGCTTGAACCTCGGCGTCACGCGGTTGGTGACCGGCACCGTGCAGGTGTCCGGCATGCGGTCGGCGGAAGGCTACTCGTCGGCCGGCTTCGTGTTCGCCTCGACGTTCACGCTCGGCGGCACGGGGTTCCACGTGTCCATCGTGTGGTGGGTGCTGTGCGCGATCCTCGCCGCGGTGGTGCTGCTGCGGACCCGGTTCGGCAACTGGATCTTCGCCGTCGGCGGGTCGCCGCTGTCCTCGAGGGCGGTCGGCGTGCCCGTGGTGCGCACGAAGGTGCTGCTGTTCATGACCACGGCCGGCGCGGCCTGGCTCGTCGGCTCGATCAACATCCTGCGGTTCACCAGCGTGCAGGCCAACCAGGGCATCGGGCTGGAGTTCCAGTTCATCATCGCCGCCGTGATCGGCGGGTGCCTGCTGACCGGCGGGTTCGGCTCGGCCGTCGGCGCGGCGATCGGCGCGCTGATCTTCGGCATGGCGCGGCAGGGCATCGTCTACGCCAACTGGAACTCGGACTGGTTCCAGCTCTTCCTCGGCGTGATGCTGCTGGCCGCCGTGCTCGTCAACAACGCCCTGCGGCGGCGGGCGGAGAGGGTGCGGCGATGAAGCGGCCACGTGGTGGGCGGGCACTGCTGGAGGTGCGCGGGATCGGCAAGACGCACGGCAGCGTGATCGCCCTGCGGGACGTGTCGACCGCGGTGCACGCGGGCGAGGTGACGTGCGTGCTGGGCGACAACGGCGCGGGCAAGTCCACGTTGATCAAGATCCTGGCCGGGGTCCACCAGCACGACACCGGCGAGTTCCTGGTCGACGGCTCGCCGGTGCGGTTCACGTCGCCCCGCGAAGCGCTCGACCGGGGCATCGCCACCGTCTACCAGGACCTGGCCGTGGTGCCGCTGATGAGCGTGTGGCGCAACTTCTTCCTCGGGTCCGAGCCGACCACCCGGTTCGGCTTCCTCGACCGGCGGCGGGCGCGGGACGTGACGCGGACGGCGTTGGCCGAGATGGGCATCGACCTGCGGGACGTCGAACAGCCGGTGGGCACGCTGTCCGGCGGTGAGCGGCAGTGCGTCGCCATCGCCCGTGCCGTGCACTTCGGGGCGAAGGTGCTGATCCTGGACGAGCCCACCGCCGCGCTCGGCGTCAAGCAGGCCGGGGTGGTGCTCAAGTACGTGGCCCAGGCGCGGGACCGAGGACTCGGCGTCGTGCTGGTCACCCACAACCCGCACCACGCCTACCCGGTCGGCGACCGGTTCCTGCTGCTCAAGCGGGGACGCGCGCTGGGGTCGTACGAGAAGGCGGGGATCGACCTGCAGGAGCTGACCAGGCAGATGGCCGGCGGGGCGGAGCTGGAGGCGTTGGCGCACGAGCTGCGCGGTGTGGCCGGATGACGGTCGACGTGCTGACCGTCGGCCGGGTCGGGGTCGACCTGTACCCGGAGCAGAGCGGCGTGCCGCTGGCGCGGGTGCGGACGTTCGCCAAGTCGCTCGGGGGGACGGCGACGAACGTGGCCGTGGCGGCGGCGCGACTGGGCCGTTCCGCCGCCGTGCTGACGAAGGTCGGGCCGGACGGCTTCGGCCCGTACGTGCGCTCGGCGCTCGAGTCGTTCGGCGTGTCGTCGTCCCACGTCGGCACCGCCCCCGACCTCCAGACCCCGGTCGTGTTCTGCGCCCTGGACCCGCCCGAGGACCCACCGCTGCTGTTCTACCGCGCGCCCCTCGCCCCCGACCTGTCCCTCACGCCGGAGGACGTGCCGTGGGACCTGGTGGCCGACGTCCCCCTGCTGTGGGTGACCGGAACGGGCGTCTCGGCCTCACCGGCCCGGGAAACCCAACGCCGGATCCTGGAACACCGCGCCCACCGCCGCTGGACCGTCCTGGACCTCGACTACCGGCCGATGTTCTGGCCCGACGCGACCACCGCGCGCCGCGAGATCGCCTGGATGCTGGACCACGTGACGGTGGCCGTGGGCAACCGGGCGGAGGTGGAGGTGGCGGTGGGCACCCCGGACCCCGCCGAAGCCGCCACCCGCCTGCTGGCCCGCGGCGTCGAGCTGGCCGTGGTGAAGCTGGGCGGCGACGGCGTCCTCTTCGCCACGGCCACCGACTCCTGGACCGTCCCCCCGCACCCGGTGGACGTCGTCTGCGGGCTGGGTGCGGGTGACGCGTTCGGCGGCGCACTGGCGCACGGGCTGTTGTCGGGCTGGTCGCCGGACCGGATCGCCCGTTACGCCAACGTCGCCGGCGCCCTGGTCGCGGGCCGCCTGGCCTGCGCCGACGCCATGCCGACGGGTCCGGAGATCGAGGCCCACCTGTGAGAACACCGCACCGAGCGCCCGACGACCACCCCTCCTGCCCATTACCCGCCGCAACGGTGGCCGCAGGGATGGCCGCAGCGGTGGCCGCAGCCGGAGGTGCGCGGTGATCACCGACGCGCAGTGGACGGGGTTGCTGGACACCAGGGCCACCGACCCGGCCGCCATCCGCCGCGCCTACCAGGCACGACGGCGGCGGACGCAGGTGTTGTCCGACCGGGGCACCCTGTTCCTGGTCGCGGCCGACCACCCGGCCCGCGGCGCGCTCGGCGTCGGCGGCGACCCGCTGGCCATGGCCGACCGCCGCTCGCTGCTGGACCGGCTGCTGACCGCGCTGGCGAACCCGGCCGTGGACGGGGTGCTCGGCGCGCCGGACGTGATCGAGGAGTTGCTGCTGCTGGACGGCCTGCACGACAAGGTCGTCATCGGCTCGATGAACCGCGGCGGGCTGGCGGGGGCGGAGTGGGAGATCGACGACCGGTTCACGGCGTACGACCCCACGTCGATCGCGGGCGGCGGGTTGGACGGCGGCAAGATGTTGTTGCGGCTGGTCGACTCCGATCCCGGCACCGCGCCCACGTTGGAGAGCTGCGCGGCGGCGGTGTCGGCGTTGGCCGAGCGCGGGCTGATGGCGATGGTCGAGCCGCTGCCCTACGCGCGTGACGCGGCCGGGGAACTGGTGCTGCAGAAGGACGCCGCGGCGTTGGCGCGGGCGGGGAGTGTCGCGGCGGGGTTGGGGGTGACGTCGGCGTTCACCTGGTTGAAGCTGCCGCCGTCACCCGATGAGGTGCTTGGTGCGACGACGTTGCCCGCGCTCGTGCTCGGCGGGGTGCCGTCCGCCCGGTTGAGTGAAGACTTGGAGTCGTGGGGGCGATCGTTGCGTCACCCGACCGTGCGGGGGCTGGTGGTCGGGCGGGCGCTGCTCTACCCGCCGGACGGTGACGTGGCGGCGGCCGTCGACGCGGCGGCGAGGGTGTTGCGCACGGCGCGGGAGTCCGCGACGGGGCAGGCGGCCGGAGAGGGTGGTGTGCGGGGATGAGCTGGCATCGACCGCTGGGCACGGTGGCGCGCGGCGAGAACGCCGTCGAGCTCACCCCCGACGTCGCCGGGTGGGATCACGCCGGGTTGCGCGTCCTCCTGCTGCACCCCGGTGGGGTGACCACGTTCGAGACCGGCGACTGCGAAGCGTTCGTGCTCCCCCTCTCCGGTGGCTGCGTGGTGGAAGTCGACGGGGAGCGGTTCGTGCTGCGGGGCCGGGATTCCGTCTTCACCCGCGTCTCCGACTTCGCCTACGTCCCCCGGGACGCCACCGTCCGCCTGTCCACGAAGGACGGTGTCGAGGTGGCGCTGCCGATGGCCCGGTGCGACCGCAGGCTCGACCCAGGGTACGGCCCGGCCGAGGACGTCCCGGTCGAGGTCAGGGGTGCGGGCAACGCCACCCGCCAGGTCACCAACTTCGGCGTGCCGGGCGTCTGGGACCACGCCGACAAGCTGATCGCCTGCGAGCTGATCACCCCGGACGGCAACTGGTCCTCCTACCCGCCGCACAAGCACGACCGGACCTGCGACGTGGCCAACGAGGAGATCTACTACTTCCGCATCGCCGGCCGCGACAAGATCACCCCTTCGCGTGAGGGCTTCGGCTTCCACCGCACCTACACCGACGACGGCGACGTTGACGAGGACGTGCTCGTCCGCGACGGTGACGTCTTCCTCATCCCCCGCGGCTACCACGGCCCGTGCGTCGCGGCGCCCGGCTACCCGATGTACTACCTGAACGTCCTCGCCGGCCCGAACCCCGAGCGCTCCATGGCGTTCTGCGACGACCCCGCGCACACCTGGATCCGGGACACCTGGGCGAGCCAGGACCTCGACCCCCGCTGCCCCGTCACGACCGCGGAAGGACGGGTGGGATGAGGCTCACCACCGCGCAGGCACTGGTCCGCTGGCTCACCGCGCAGCGCACCGAACTGCCCGACGGCCGCGAGGCACCGCTGTTCCCCGGCGTCTTCGCGATCTTCGGCCACGGCAACGTCCTCGCCCTCGGCAACGCCCTGGAGGAGTCCCGGCGGGCGCTCCCGGTCTGGCGCGGCCACAACGAGCAGGGCATGGCGCTGGCCGCGGTCGGCGTCGCCAAGGCCACCCACCGCCGGCAGGTCGGCGTCGCCACCTCGTCCATCGGGCCGGGCGCGTTGAACATGGTCACCGCCGCCGGCGTCGCCCACGCCAACCGCCTGCCCCTGCTGCTGCTCCCCGGCGACACGTTCACCAGCCGCGCGCCCGACCCCGTGCTGCAGCAGGTCGAGCACTTCGGCGACCCGTCGACCACGGTGAACGACGCGTTCCGCGCGGTCAGCCGCTACTTCGACCGCGTCACGCGCCCGGAGCAGCTGCTCAACACCCTGCCGCAGGCGGCCCGCGTACTCACCGACCCGGCCGACTGCGGCCCGGTCGTGCTGGCCCTGCCGCAGGACGTGCAGGCCGAGTCGTTCGACTTCCCCGACGCCCTGTTCGCCCCGGTCGTCCACCGCCCGCAACGCCCCCGCCCCGACACCCGGGCCCTCGCCGAAGCCACCACCGCCCTGCGCGGTGCGCGCAGACCGCTGCTCGTCCTGGGCGGCGGCGTCCGCTACTCGCGCGCCGCCGGCCGCGCGATCCGCTTCGCCGAGCAGCACGCCGTCCCCGTCACCGAGACGACGGCCGGCCGCACGGAGGTGCCGCACGACCACCCGCTGCACGCCGGCCCGCTGGGCATCACCGGTTCCGCCTCGGCCAACGCCCTGGCCGCGCGGGCCGACGTGGTCCTCGCCGTCGGCACCCGCCTGCAGGACTTCACCACCGCGTCGTGGACGGTCTTCGCGCCGGACGTCCGGATCGTCTCCCTCAACACGGCCCGGTTCGACGCCGTGAAGCACGGCGCCCTGGCGCTGGTCGCCGACGCCGACGAAGGCCTCCGCGAGCTGACCGACGCACTCGGCGACTGGCGGGCCGACGCGGACTGGGCGGCCCGCGCGGCGGAGGAGCGCGGCAAGTGGGACGCGCACGTCGACGGCCTGCGCACCCCCGCGGGCACGCCGACGTACGCGCAGGTCGTGGGCGTGGTGAACGAGGAGTCGACGCCGGAGGACTACGTGCTGACGGCGTCCGGCGGCCTGCCCGGCGAGCTGATCGGCGGTTGGCGGGCGCTCGGCGAGGCGACCATGGACGTCGAGTACGGCTTCTCCTGCATGGGCTACGAGCTGGCGGGCGCGTGGGGCGCGGCGATCGCCCGACCGGACGGCGTGGTCACCTCGCTGCTGGGCGACGGCTCGTACCTGATGTTGAACTCGGAGCTGTTCTCGGCGGCGTTCGCCGGGCACGGTTTCGTGGCGGTCGTGTGCGACAACGACGGTTACGCGGTGATCCACCGCCTCCAGACCGGCAACGGCGGCGCGGGGTTCAACAACCTCTACGACGACGTCCGCACGGCGCACGCCCGTCCGCCGCGCACCGACTTCGCCGCGCACGCCGCCGCGATGGGGTGCGCGACGTTCCCGGTGGACGACCTCGGCGGCCTGCGTGCCGCTTATCGGCGGGCGAGGGAAGTCGCGAAGACCGAGCACCGCCCGGCCGTGGTCGTGATCCGCACTCACCCGTCCGCGTGGACCGAAGCGGGCGCGTGGTGGGAAGTCGGCGTGCCGGACGTGGCGCACCGCCCGGAAATCACCGCCGCCCACGACGACGTGGCCGCCGGTAAAGCGAAACAAATTCGCTACCTTTGACGGTCGAGTTCCGCGAGCCACCGCTCGACGTGGCTCGCGGACTCCAGGTCACCGAACCCGCGGAACACGTCCCGGGCCTCGGCCCAGTACTCGCGCGCCTTGTCCGGCATCCGCGCGCGCTCGTGCACGATCCCGAGGTTCACCAGCACCTTCGCCGCGCCCAACCGGTCACCGAGGGCGCGGAAGGTGGCCAGCGCCCGCAACGACGACGAGCGCGCTTCGGCCAGGTCACCGGTTTGCAGGGCGACGTTGCCCAGGTTGGTGAGCGCCCGCGCGCCACCGCGCTCCTCGCCGAGCGACCGGTAGAGCAGCATGGCGTGCCGGAAGAGGTCCCGAGCACCGTCGAGGTCCCGCCGCCACGCCTGGAGCGTGCCGAGGTGGTTGAGCACGATCGCCTGCCAGTGGGAGTCGCCCAGTTCGCGGAACAACGCCTCGGCGGCGGTGTAGTGGTGCTCGGCCTCGCCGAAGTCGTGCCGGTCGAGCGCGAGGTCGCCCAGGTTGTTCCAGGTCACGGCCACCCCGTGCCGGTTGCCGACGGTCCGGTGGGCGGCCATCGCCCGGTCGCACAGCTCGCGCGCCTCGGTGAAGCGGCGCTGTTCCAGCACCAGCATGGCCAGCCGGTTGAGCAGGGTGCCCTCGTCGGCCGTCCGCTCCCGCCGGCGGGCGGCGGCGACGGCCGCCCGGTAGGTGGACTCCCAGTCGTCCCACCTCTCCTGGGGCGCGAACGTCCGGCCGATCGCCAGGGCCAGGTCGACGGCGCGGTCGTCGTCGGCCAGCTCCACCGCCGCGACGAGGTTCGAGCGCTCCACCTCGATCCACCGCGGGGTGGCCCGGCGGGTGGCGGTCACGTAGTGGTCCAGCAGGCGGTCGAACGCCGCTCGGGGGTCGGGTTCGTCCCGGGCCAGGCACTCCTCGGCGAAGATCCGCAGCAGGTCGTGGAACCGGACCCGGCCCGGACCGACCGGTTCCACCATGTGCGCCCGCTTGAGGCCCGCCAGCAGGCGCTTCGCCCGGCCGACCGGCTCACCGACCAGCGCGGCCGCCGCCTCGGCGCTCGTCCGCGCGCCCGGGTTGAGCGACAGCAGCCGGAACATCCGCCGCTCCGCGCCGCCCAGCCGCTGGTAGGACAGCTCGAACGCGGCGCGCACGGCGTAGTTCCCGGCGTACGCCAGCTCGTCCAGGCGGTTCGTCGCGGTGGCCACCAGGCCGACCAGGTCGGGCACGGACAGGTCGGCGTCCTCGGCCAGCAGCGCCGCCACGATGCCCAGCGCCAGCGGCAGGTGCCCGCACAGCCGGGCCAGCTCGGCCACCGGGCCGTCCAGGACGCGGTCGGGGTTGCGGGTGCGGACGGCGGCCCTGATCAGCTCCTCCGCCTCGGCGGGCGGCAGCACGTCCACCCGGACCTGGTGCGCGCTCAGCTCGCCCAGCACCTCGCGGCTGGTGATCAGCACCCGGTGCGCGCCGCCGCCGGGCAGCAGCGGGCGGACCTGGTCGGCGGACGAGGCGTTGTCCGCGAGCACCAGCACCGGCTCGGCGCGGCCCGCCAGCACGGACCGGTAGAGGTTGGCGCGGGCCGCCGCGTCCGGTGGCACGTGCTCGCCCGGAACGCCCAGCGCGTGCAGGAACACCGACAGCGCCTCGGCGGGCTGGACCGGGTTGGCCGAGTAGCCGCGCAGGTCGATGAACAGCACGCCGCCCGCGAACCGGCTCGCGGCCCGCACGGCGAGCGTCGTCTTGCCGACGCCCGCGACCCCGGCCACCGCCGTGACCAGCACCGGACGCGGGGAGGTCAACGCCTGCGCCAGCGTCGCCAGGTCCCGGGCGCGCCCGGTGAACGCGGGCTCGGACGGCGGCAGCCCGGCCAGCGCGACGGGCGCGTCCGGCCGCAGGTGGAGGTGCCCGATGTGCCCCGCCTGCACCACGGGCCCGCTCACGGCACCGCTGACGTGGTTGCCCACGGCGGCCGGCGGTCCGGCCGCGTCGTCCGTCACCGCCGCGCGGTGGCACCGGCCGCGAAGTCCCCGACCACGCGCGGCAGGGCGGGGCTCACGTCGTGCAGCACGGCGCGCAGCGGAGCGGCGGCCTCGGGGCGTTCCCACAGCATGGTGTGGATCGAACCGCGCCACTCCGTGGTGAACTCGGCCCGCGCCGGCTCCAGCCGCACCCGCGGCACGGCGACCAGCCTGCGGCGCGCCTCGTCCAACCGGGCGCTGACCAGGTCGACGTGGTCGGGCGCGAGGACCGCGGCCACCCGCGTCCGCAGGTCGGGCCACTGCTCGGTGTCCGCGACCGCCGCCAGCGCCCCCGCCGCGGCGCCGGCGAGGAGTCTCAGCGGTTCCTCGCGCATCTCACGCCCTCTCGTCGGTGTCCCGGCGGTAGACCGGGCCGAAGTGCGAGCCCCGCTGGTCGTTGCGGTCGAAGTGCTGGATCACGTCGGCGTTCTGGGTGGACACGCGCGCGTCGCGCCCGGCCTGGATCACGGTCGACCCGCCGGTGGCGACCGCGTGCTGGTTGACCGGGGCGGGGTTGACGACCGGCGACACCGGCTCGGTGACGCCCACGCCCGGTTCGGCCGCCGGGCCCGGCTCGGCGGTGCCGTCGTCCAGCACCAGCGCGTGCACGTCACCGCTGGGCAGCCACATCCACCCGTGGCCGCGGAAGTCCTTCACCCGCACGTCCACGCGGCGGAAGTCCTCCGGCCGCAGCGTGGTGTACCGGGCCGCGACCAGCGACGTGAACAGCGTGTCCGACAGCACCACGACGAGGTCGGAGCCCGGTGACTGCTCCAGCGCCGCGTGCGGCGGCTCGCTGTTGAGCAGCCTGCTGACCAGCACGGCGTCCTGACCGGGGTAGCCGTTGGCGCCCTCGACCGTGGTGCCGAAGTGGATCGCCATCCGCATCCGGAGCTTGGCCTCCGGCACCCGGTAGCGGTTGGTCTTGGCCAGCTCCGCGTCCAGCGCGCGCACGTACCGGTCCACGACGTCGCCCTCCGGCGTCGAGGCGGGCAGCACCGCCCACTCCTCGTCGCCCTTGGCCTGCCGCCGCCAGGACGCCCGGTCCAGGCCGGCCTCCTCGCCCGCCCGGTCCAGGCTGCGCACCAGCAGCTCCTGGAGCTCGCGTTGCAGCAGGTCGTCCGCCGACCCGTAGCTCTTCAGGTCACAACACACCAGCAAGCTGCGCTGGAAGCTCATCGGCCAGGCCTTTCGACGGAGGGTGTTGACGCACTGCGGGCACACGACTGCGCAGAGTCACTGTGGACTACGACATCGGCGCGAATACCGCAGAAGTGCGGTCTCGCGTCAGAAGCCGGCGAATTTGCGCAGCCCGGCCAGATCCGGCACCAGCACGTCACGCCTCAGGTGACTCACCACCACCCCCGCTTTTCGCAGATCGGAGAACGCCTTCTCGGCCGTTCGGGGCTTCATCCCGGCGATCGAGGCGAGTTCCACCTTCGTCAGCGGAATTCCCAGCGTCCACCCGTGGGCCTCTTCCCGGCCGTAGGTCTGCACCAATTCGGCCAGCACCCGGGCCACCCGTTCGGCGGCCGGGTGGGACAGGAAATCGCGCCGGCGCTGGTTCGCCCAGCGCAGCCGGTCGTTGATCATCCCGATCAATTCGACGAACACGTCGTTGCGCCGGTGCAGGAAGCCCATCAGCTCACCGCTGGTGATCAGCTTCGCGACCACGTCACCGCACGTGACGACGGTGGCCGAGCGCGGTTTCTGGTCCAGCGCGGCCATCTCGCCGACCAGGTCGCCCGCGACCCGGATCGCGAGCAGCGCCGTGTCACCGGTCTCGTCCGTGGTCTGCACCTTGACCACGCCGTCGAGCAGCAGAAGGACATGAGTGTCCTTCGCGTCCTGCTCGATGACTTCGCGGTCGGCCGTGTACCGCACGACCGTGCCGATGTTCAACAGCTCTTGTCGGGTGTTGTCTCGGAGGCGACCCAGGAGGCTGTTGCTGGGCCACCCTGGATCCTGTGTCATCGTGGTCGGCATGGGCAGCATGTGGATCCTGTTACTGTCGTGACCGGCGGGAACTTCCAATGGGCCGACCTGCGTCGGGCGGCAAGTGATGGTCTCCCCGAACGTGCTGCGGACAGTACACCCGAATGGGCGTAACTGGTGTCCTCTTGTTCGGCGTTTTGCCGACCGACCTCCCATTGAAGATCACGTGCGAATGCACGCGCAATACCGAATCGAATGGAATTGCGCAGCTCCCGTGAGGTGGGACGGCCGCCACACCGGGGAACAAGGGGCCGTCGCGGCGACCTTGGACCAGGTGACGCGCCGAGAGGCCGTTGCCATACCGGAACGTACCCAGGAGCCGCACGTGAGCTTGCTCTTCAGCCCGCTGACCGTCCGCGCCGTCACGCTGCCCAACCGCATCGCGGTCAGCCCCATGTGCCAGTACTCCGCCCAGGACGGCCACCCGAACGAGTGGCACCTGGTCCACCTCGGCTCGCGTGCCGTCGGCGGCGCGGGCCTGGTGTTCACCGAGGCGACCGCGGTCCAGGCGGTCGGCCGCATCTCGCCCGAGGACACGGGCCTGTGGGACGACGCGCACGTCGAGTCGTGGCGGCGGGTCGTCGACTTCATCCACGAGCAGGGCTCCGTCGCCGGGGTCCAGCTCGCCCACGCCGGGCGCAAGGGGTCGACCTACGCCCCGTTCGCGGAGCGCCGCGGCGGGGTCGCCGACGCCGACGGCGGGTGGACGCCCGTCGCGCCCAGCGCCGTGCCGTTCCACGACAGCTACCGCACGCCGGCCGAGCTGGACGCCGACGGCATCGCCCGGGTGGTCGCCGACTTCGCCGCCGCGGCGAAGCGCGCGCTGGCGGCCGGCTTCCGGGTGGTCGAGGTGCACGCGGCCCACGGCTACCTCCTGCACGAGTTCCTGTCGCCGCTCGGCAACCACCGCACCGACGCCTACGGCGGCTCCTTCGAGAACCGCACCCGGCTGGTGCGCGAGGTCACCGCCGCCGTCCGGGAAGCCGTGGGCACGGGGGTGCCGGTGTTCGTGCGCATCTCCGCCACCGACTGGGTCGAGGGCGGCTGGACCGGCGAGGACAGCGTCGTGCTGGCACGCGACCTCGCGGCCCTGGGTGCCGACGTGATCGACGTGTCCACCGGGGGCAACACGCCCACGGCCGACATCCCGATCGGACCCGGCTACCAGGTGCCGTTCGCCGAGGCCGTGCGGCGGAAGGCCGACGTGCCCACCGGGGCGGTCGGCATGATCACCGACGCCCGGCAGGCCGAGCAGGTCCTCGCCGATGGCTCGGCCGACCTGGTGCTGCTCGGCCGGGAGTTCCTGCGCGACCCGTACTGGCCGCAGCGCGCGGCTCAGGAGCTGGGGGTGCAGGTCAACCCGCCGAGGCAGTACGCCAGGGCGTAGTAGGGGCCGCTGCAAAGGTCGGGCTGCCGGTCTGGACAACCGGCAGCCCAACCTCAGCAGCGGGTGTTGTGTCTGTCAGCGACGGTAGTCGTCGTATTCGTCGTCCGACGGGTCGTCGAAGCGTTCTTCGCTTCGGCGACCACCAGCGGACTCGCCGCCGGACAGCTCGCGTTGCAAGGCGTCGACGTCGATGTTGTGAGAGCTGTATTTGAGCTCCCGCGCCACCTTGGTCTGCTTGGCCTTCGCTCGGCCGCGCCCCATGGCTCGACCCCCTCGCACAGGGACGGGGGCGGCCGGGGGAACGGCGGCCCCACTCGTCTCGACAACTAGTTCCTGGTAACTACCGTACCGTGTCGAAGGGGTTCCCCGCGACGCGGTAGGCGTGACACGTACCGCCAAATCTCCGCGTGGGAGGATGCGCGGGTGCCTCGACCGTTCGTCGCCTACCTCAGGGTGTACGAACCGCTGTCGGCTCTTGACGCACCGTTGGCGGATCAGGTGCGGAAAGCCCTGGAAGACGGGGCGTTGAGCCGTGCGGACGTCGGCGCGCGCGAACGGGAGCTGTGGTTGCGATCACAGCTGGCCCGGCCGCGCCGCCTCCTGCCCGGTGAGCGGTCGGACGGCAGCGTCGCCCCCGACGCGCCGTTCGACGTGATGACCATCAGCCCCGCCGAGGTGCCGGGAGAGGTCGGCCCCGGTCCGCTGGTCTGCCCGCTGGACCTGCGCGCCCGGTCGGCCGCCGCGCTGGTCGGCTTCCTCGCCACGGCCACCGGGCCGCTGCGCGAGGAGGCGCTGGCGGTGGAGCCGGAGGCGATCCGGTCGCGGGCGTCGGCGGTGATGGCCGAGCTGACCGCGGGCGCGGTGCACGTCATCTCGACCACCTGGACGGTGCCGCTGCCGTGGTTCGCGCTGGTCGAGCCGGAGGCGCGGCGGGTGGTGCTGGCACCCAGGGACGACCCCGAGCGGCAGGTGTCGTGGCGGGTGTCCATGGCGGACGCCCGCGAGCGGGTGGCCAGGGCGCACCGGGTGGTGTCCGGCTCGCTGGGCGACGCGGGCCCGGCCAAGGTGCTCGCCGACACCGGGCGCTGGCTCGACCACTTCGCGCCGGACTCGGCCGTCGAGCTCGACTACGGCGGCCTGGTGCAGCTCATCGAGGACCAGGACCTGCTTGAGGACAGCTCGGCGACGGACGTCAACGCGATCGTGGACGCGCTGGAGACCGGTGACGCCGAGGAGGTCGCCCTCCGGTACGAGCGGCTACGGGAGTTCTGGGGCGAGCTGGCGCGCCGCGAACGGCACGGCTAGCAGCACGCGGGCCCCCACGGCCGCCGCGGCGGCCAGCAGCAGGGCGGCGGGCCACCCGACGGCCACCGCGACCCACCCGGCCAGCGGGGGCGTGACGGTGGCGCTGACGTAGTTGGCGGTGTTCTGCATGCCCAGGGCGGTGCCGGTGCGGCCGGGAGGCGCCAGCTCGCCCGCGGCGGTGATCGCGACGCCGTTCCAGCACAGCCCCAGCGCGGCGGTCGGGACCAGCACGGCGGCCAGCAGCCAGACCGGGGCCCGGTCCAGCGCCGCGCACAGCGCGAACCCGACCGCGATCAGCACGCTCAGCACCTTCAGCGGCCCGACCCGGGTGGCCGACCGGTCCGACCAGACGCCCACGACCAGCCGGCCGACACCGCCGCTGACCTGGGCGGCGGCGAACAGCCCGGCGGCCGCCCCGACGGCCACGCCGCGGTGGTCGTGCAGCAGCTCGACCATGAGCGCGGCGGCGGTGAACTGGGGCACGACCAGCAGGCCGCCGGCCGTGCTGAGCCGGATCAGGTCCGGGTCCTTGAGCACGACCCCGTGCCGACCCCGGCCGGACCGCACGGCCCACGGCGGCTCCCGGACCCACAGCACCACGGCGATCGCGACGAACCCGGTGCAGCCCGCGAGCACCAGGAACGCCACCGGCACGCCCGCGTGCAGCGCGACCACCGGCAGCACCGCGGCGGCCAGGGCCGCGCCGAGCGGCGTGGCGGTCTGCCGGATGCCCATGGCGAACCCGCGCCGCTGCGCGGGGAACCAGGTCAGCACCGCCCGACCGCTGGCCGCGTTCACGCTCGCGCCGAACAACCCCACGCCCACCAGCGCCAACCCCGCCACCACGGGCCCGTCGACCGCGGCCAGGGCCAGGCACCCGGCCGCGCCGAAGCCGCCGATGGCCATGACCAGCCGCTCGCCGCGCCGGTCGGCCGCCGCGCCCCACAGCACGAGGGTGAGCGCGGTGCCCAGGTTGACCGCGCCGAGCAGCATCCCGACCTGCGGCAACGACAGGTCGAAGTGGGCGCGCAGCTGCGGCGTGATCGCGGGCAGCCCGAGGAACACCGCGGCGTTGGTGCCCTGGGCGACCGCGCCGACCGCGAGCACCACCCAGCGGTGCCCGGGCGAGGTCGAGCGTCGTTGTGCCATCGACCTGCCACGTTAGGCGGCCGGTTCACATGACGGGAGTGTGTTCCTACTCCTTGGAACGACCGGGGTTGGCCGGCCAGCCGCGCTCGGCGGCCAGCAGCTCGTCCACCGAGGCGCTGCCGCTCTGGTACCGCCCGGCGATCTCGGCGTTGAGCAGGTCGACCACGGCCTGCACCTCGCGCCGCCGCGCCGAGACCGACGCCTCCTCGCCGATGAACACCCGCAGCGCCAGGTCCAGCTTGTCGTCCGAGAGCGCGCTCACGTCCGACAGGTCCACGTCGGAGACCAGCGCCTCGACGTGCCGCCGGTGCGCCTCGGCCCGGGACGGCTCCTGCGTCTGGTAGCGCCCGTGACCGGTCGCCGGCCCCACGGCGTTCGACGCGAGGATCGTCGCGAGCTGGTCGACCACCGCCGAACCGCCCGACGTCCGGCGCTCCTGCTCGGCCCGCACGATGTCGATGCGCGCGTGGAGCAGCCGCCGCAGGTACGACAGGTCGGTCTCCTCCTGCGCCGCCTCGTCGCGCAACGCGCGCACCTCGGCGAGCGGGAGCCGCTCGACCCCCTCCGCGTAGTCGGGGGCGAGCACCCGGTCGATACGGCGGCGCCCGCCGGGACGCACCTCGATCACGTACTCATCCTGAGGTAGTTCGTGTCCACCCGCCAACACAAACCTGCTTCCAAAGTTGTCTCAAACCTGTACCGGACTGCGCACGCCCAGCAGTGCACGCGCGTCCGCGGGCGACAGCGGTGGGCGCTGGGCGATCTTCGCCAGTCCCGCCGCGCGAGCGACCAGTTGCGCGTTGTCGCGGACCGGCTGGCCCTTGGCGTACGAAATGGTGTCTTCCATGCCCACCCGCAGGTGACCGCCGGCGGCCAGCGCCGTCAGCATCACCGGCAGCGTGGTCCGCCCGATGCCCGTCGCCGAGAACGACGCGCCCTCCGGCAGCAGCCGCAACGCCGCCACCAGCGTCTCCGCGTCGCCCGGCATGCCGCCCGGCACGCCCATCACCAGGTCGACGTGCACCTTGCCGCCCGCGGGCAGCCCGTGCTGGTCCAGCAGCCGCCGCAGCGACGCCAACTGGCCGATGTCGAAGATCTCGTACTCCGGGACGATGCCCCGCTCCTGCATCCCCTTGTGCAACGCCACGACGAACTCCCAGCGGTTCAGGAACACGTCGTCGCCGAAGTTCACCGTGCCCATGGTGCAGGACGCCGAGTCGGGCAGGGCGTCGAGCACCCGGAGCCGGTCGGCCTCCGGGTCGGTCACCGCGCCGCCCGTGGACAGCTGCACGACCAGGCTCGTGTGCTCGCGCAGGGCGGCGACCGCCTCCTTGAGCCGGCCGAGGTCCAACGTCGGCCTGGTGTCGGCGCCGCGGATGTGCACGTGCACCATCGCCGCGCCGACCTGCTCGCAGGCCTGCGCGGTGCGGACCAGCTCCTCCAGGGTGACCGGCAGCTGGGGGACGTCGGCCTTCGCGTGCTCGGCCCCGGTGGGGGCGACGGTGAGCAGCGTGCCGTGGGATCCGGGTCGGGACATGTCGTGATCCTGGCACAGAACCCGTTCGGGCTAGCGCCTCAGCGGTGCCCGGACGACCCGGAACCGCAGGCGGGGGCGGTGGCCGGTTTTCCGGTCCGGATGATCAGCGGCCGAGGCCGCGCGCCGCCTCGCGGCCCAGCCCGGGGGTGTCCGGCGGCACCGAGTCGGGGTCGACCCGCGCCTGCACCCGCCGGTCCTCCGCGCCGACCAGCAGCTCCGTCTCCGGCGACACCGACCGCTTGACCAGCGCCAGCACGATCGTGCCCAGCTCGTGGTGCAGGGCGACGCTGCCGACCCGACCGACCACGCGGTCGTCCACGAGCACCGGGTCGCCGGTCTCCGGCTGCACCTCGCGCGACCCGTCCAGGTGCAGCAGCAGCATCCGGCGCGGCGGGCGGCCGACGTTGTGCACCTTCGACACCGTCTCCTGGCCCCGGTAGCAGCCCTTGTCCAGGTGCACGGCCGAGCCGATCCAGTTCACCTCGTGCGGGATGGTCTTCTCGTCGGTGTCCACGCCGAGCCTGGGCCGCAGCGACTCCACCCGCAGCGCCTCGAACGCCCAGCTGCCGGCCGGCCGCGCGCCCGCGTCGGTGAGCCGGGCCCACCAGTCGGCGAGCTCGCCGCGCGGCACGACCAGGTCCACCGCGTCGTGACCGGGCCACGGCATGCGGCGGGCGAACCCGCCCCCCAGCGCGACCACGCCGTTCGGACCGGCGGGCAGCGGCACGTCCAGCTTGGCGAACAGGTCGGTGACCTCCGGGCCGACGACGGTCAGCACGGCCAGCTCCGCCGTGGCGTCGCGCGGCTCCACCTTCGACCAGAACACCATCTTGGTCAGGTACGCCAGCAGCTCGGCCGCCCGGTCCGCTTCCGTGTCCAGGTAGGCGACACCGCCGACGTTCGCCACCACGGCGTGGTGCTCGACCCGCCCCTGCACGTCCAGGATCAGCGCCTCGGTGCCCTCGCCCTCGCCGAGCGCGGTGAGGTGCTGGCTGGTCAGCGAGTGCAGCCAGGTCAGCCGGTCGTCGCCGGGCACGGCGAGCACGGCCCGGTGCGACCGGTCGACCACCGCCACCGACCGCGCGGCCGAGCGCTGCTCGGCGAACGGGTCGCCGAAGTGCCACGGCACGCCCTGGTCGGGGGCGCCCGCGAACGGGGCGACCGCACCGGGGGCGGTCAACAGCGGTGAGTTCACTCGGACTCCTTCGGGGCGCTCGGGGTCAGGCACTCGCGGCACGTGCCGGACAGCGCGAGGTGGCTCGCATCCAGTTCGAACCCGTACGCGTCCCTCAGTGTTCCCCCGAGCGGGGACAGCAGCTCGCACGGCACCTCGTCCACCCGGCCGCACCGGTGGCACACCAGGTGGACGTGCTCGTGGGCGTGGATCGAGTAGTTGGGCGCGCCGTGCCCGAGGTGGGTGTGCCGGACCAGGCCGAGCCGGTCCAGCAGGTCCAGCGTGCGGTAGACCGTGGTGATGTTGACCGTGGGGGCGGTGACCTGGACGCGCTGGCAGATCTGCTCGGGCGTGGCGTGGCCCAGGTCGCGCACCGCGTCGAGCACGAGCTGGCGCTGGGGTGTCATCCGCATGCCGCGTTCGTGCAGCGTCTTGCGCAGGGCCTTCGGAGCGCCGGCGGTGTCCACGGGACCGATGGTAGGCCGTGAGTAGTCTCACCGTATGCGCGTGCTCGCTCTACTGGACGGAACGCTGGCCGACCCCGACGCCCCGCTGATCCGGGTCGACGACTTCGGCCTGATGCGCGGCGACGGTGTCTTCGAGACCATCCTCGTCGTCGGCGGCAAGCCCCGGGAACTCGGTCCGCACCTGGACCGGCTGGCCCGCTCGGCGGCCATGCTCGACCTGCCCGAGCCGGACCGGGCCGCGTTCGAGCGGGCCGTGGACCTCGTGCTGGACAACTGGACGGGCGGCGCGGAGATCGCGCTCAAGCTCGTCCACACCCGGGGCGTCGAGGGCGGTGACGGCACGCCGACCGGCTTCGCGCTGGGCATGGACATCTCGCCGAAGGTCATGGCGCAGCGCGCCGACGGCATCGCCGCGGTCACCCTGGACCGGGGCATCGAGCCGGGCCTGATGGAGCGCGCGCCGTGGCTGCTGCTGGGCGCCAAGTCGCTGTCGTACGCGGTGAACATGGCGGCGATCCGCGAGGCCGAACGGCGTGGCGCGGCCGAGGTCGTGTTCACCACGTCGTCCGGCTCGGTGCTGGAGGGCCCGACGTCCACGCTGATCATGGCGCGCGGCCGGACGCTGACCACGCCGCCCGCCGAGCTGGGCATCCTGCCCGGCACGACGCAGGCGGCGCTGTTCCGGGCCGCCGAGCGGGAGGGCTGGACCGTCGAGGTGCGGCCGATCGCGGTGGAGGAGCTGTACCCGGCGGACGGCGTGTTCCTGGTGTCGAGCGTCCGCAAGATCACCCGCGTGCACACGTTGGACGGCAAGACGCTGCCGGACTCCGCCGAGCTGCACGCGCGGCTGGCCGAGCTGTACGAGTCGGAGTACTGAGCCCGGTGGCCGCTGCTCCGCAGACGGCCGCGAGGTCGCCCGGAAGTCGGTCGTCCGCCCCCTGATCCCCCGACGATCGAAGAGCGTGATCGCCGGGGGACGAGGGAGCGGACGACCGATGCGACCTCGCGGGGCGGCGGCCCTACCTCAGGCCGGCGTCCACGGCGTTGATCAGGGTGCCGTTGGCGGTGTCACCGGACATCTCCCAGATCATCGCGCCGAGCAGGCCGCGCTGCTTGAGCCACGCGGTCTTCTTCTGGATCGCCCACACGTCGTCGAACGTCCACCACTGCCCACCGTTGCCGGTGAAGCAGGACGTCGCCACGGCGACCTCGTCGTGGTGGACCGTGCAGCCCGGCACGCTCGCCAGCAGGTTCGAGTAGCCGCGCGTGCCGGCCTCCTCGGCGAACTGGCCGGGTGCGGCGCCGGTGGCCGACTGCCACTCGCCGTTCTTCGCGCCCGCCTGCACGCCCTGCCAGCCGCGACCGTAGAACGCCAACCCGATGGTGATCTTGCGCGGGTTCACGCCCGCCGACGTGTACGCGTCCACCGCGTTCTCCACGCTGAAGTGGAACGAGTACGGGTCGTCCGCGTCGGCGTACAGGTTGCCCTGGTGGCCGGTGCGGTGGGGCTCCCACGAGTTGTCGCTGCCCGCGCCGTGGAAGTCGTAGCCCTGCACGTTGAACACGTCCAGCGACTTCGCCACCTCGGGCAGGTCCCAGCCGGCCTCGATCTTCGCCGGGTCGGCCGGGGTGAACGCGGTCAGGTCGTAGCGCTTGCCCGTCTCCCGGCTCAGCTCGTCGAGCTGCCGCCGGAACTCCTCGATCAGCAGCGTGTTGTTCCGCTTGTCGTCCGGACCGATGTGGTTGCCCGGGTGGCCCTCCGCGCCCGGCCACTCCCAGTCCAGGTCGATGCCGTCGAAGATGCCCGCCGCCGTGCCCGGCCCGCCGGCCGCGTTGTAAACGGGCAGGTTGCCCTTGATGTAGACGTCCAGGCAGGACTTGACGAACTTCTTGCGCGCCGCGTCCGTGGCCGCCACGTCGGAGAAGTACTTGGAGTAGGTCCAGCCGCCCAGCGAGATCAGCACCTTCAGGTGCGGGTGCTTGGCCTTGAGCTTGCGCAGCTGGTTGTAGTTGCCGCGCAACGGCTCCCAGCCGGTGTCGCCGACGCCGTCGACGGACTGGGCCGCGCTGAAGGGCCTGCTGTAGTCGGCTTCCGCGTCACCCGCGCCGTCACCCTGGTTGGGGTCCTGCGGGTTCGGCGAGGTGCCCTTGGTGACGCCGTGCAGGCACGTCAGGTTGACCGGGTCGATGTTGCCGAACGCGTAGTTGAGGTGGGTCAGCTTGGCCGCCGTGCCGCTGGTGTCCAGGTTCTTCACGAAGTACTGGCGGCCGTAGATGCCCCACTGCACGAAGTACCCGACCCGCGCGTAGCCGTCGACGAGGTCGCCGGTGGAGGCGGTGATCGGGGTGCTCGCGGCCGAGACGTTGTCGTAGAGGTCGCGGGCGCGGACGGTGAACGTGTACGCCGTGGACGGTGACAGGCCGTCGACGCGGGCCGTGGTGCCGGTGACCGTCGCCCTCACCGTCGTGCCCTGGTAGACGTCGTAGTTGGCCACGCCCCGGTTGTCCGTGGACGCGTCCCAGCCGAGCGTGACGCTGCCCGCGTCCTTCGCGGTGGCGCGCAGGTTGGCCGGGGCGGTCGGCGGCTGGGCGTCGTCGGCGGGGTTGTTGGTGGTCACCGCCAGGGTGTTGGACGCCGCGGACGACGTGCCCTTGGTGTCCTTGGCCCTCACCGTGAAGCTGTAGGCGGTGTTCGGGGCGAGGCCGGTGACGGTCGCGCCGGTGGACGTGACCGTCGTGGCCAGGGTCGAGCCGTGGTAGACCTCGTACCCGGCGATCGGCAGCGAGCCGGGGGTGGAGGCGGTCCACGCCAGCGAGACGGTCCTGGTGGTCTTCACCGGCGAGTGGAGGGTGGTGGGCGGGGTGGGCGGCGTGTCGGGCGTGCCGTCGCAGTTGGCGTTGTTCACCCGGCACGTGACCGGCTCGGCGGCCCGGCTCAGCGTGAACGTCGGGCTGTACGGCTCGGTGGAGCGGCGGGCGCCCACGCTGCGGTTGTAGTGCACCGGGTTGAGCGTGACGGTGGCCCCGGTCTGGCTGAGCGTGGCGTGCTGCGCGCCGCTCGCCGTGACGCCGGCGGGCAGGGTGAACGTGATCGACCAGTCGGCGAGCACCGCGTCGGTGTTGTTGTTGACCACGAACTTGCCGGTCGAGCCGGTGACGCTGAAGTCGGCCGTGATCGGCGCGGGCGGTGGTGGCGGTGGGCCGCTGCCGTCGCAGTTCGCGCCGTTGATCGTGCACGCCGTCGGGTCGGCGGCCTGGCTGAGCGTGATCGTCGGGCTGTACGGGTCGGTGGTGCGGCCCGCCTGGATCGTGCCGATGTAGAACGCGGGCGTCAGGGTCACCCGCGTGCCGCTCTGCGTGGTGGTGGCGTGCTGCGCGCCGCTGACGGTGACGCCCGCGGGCAGGTCGAACTTGATCGTCCAGCCGGAGATGGCGGCGGTCGTCGGGTTGGTGACCACGAACGTGCCGGTCGTACCGGACCTGCCGAACGTGGCGGTCAGGCCGGTCGCCGCGGCGGCCGGTGCGGACAGCGCTGCGGTGGCCAGGAGGAAGGCCACGAGCGCGATGACTGGTCGGCGCATCAGGGTGTGCCTCTCGATACAGGGACGGTCGAGAACCACGGCGGCCTGGTCGTGCCGGTCTTTACCGGAACTCCTCCGAACGTAGGTCGCGCGCGCGACCTTGACAATGGGTCTAGACCAATTGCGTCCGTTCAGCCCTGCGGGTCGAAGCGGAGCCGGGTGCCCGGCCGGGCCTGGCCGAGCAGCGGCAGGGCGTGCGCCGCGACCACGCCGATCACCGGGTAACCGCCGGTCGTCGGGTGGTCGGCGAGGAACACGACGGGCCGCCCGTCGGCCGGGACCTGCACCGCGCCCGTGACCAGACCCTCGCTCGGCAGCTCCCGGCCCACCCGGTCCGCGGTCCGGTCGAGGGCGGTGCCGGTGAGGCGGACGCCGACGCGGTTGCTCCGGTCGGACACCGTCCAGCGGCCCGCCCGCAGCGCGCGGGCCGGGTCGGCGAACCAGTCGTCCCGGGGGCCGAGGAGGACGGGCACCACGAGGTCGTCCGGGACGTGCGCCGGGACCAGCACGTCCACGCCCACGGGGACGCCGGTCGGGTCGCCGAGCGGCAGTTCGTCGTCCGGGCGCAGCGGGGCGGGGCCGAGGCCGGAGAGCAGGTCGGTGGACCGGCTGCCCAGGTCGGCGGGGACGGTGATGCCGCCGGAGACCGCGACGTAGTTGCGCAGGCCGTGCCGCGGCGTGCCGAGGGTGAGGGTGTCGCCGGGGGCCAGGTGCAGCGGCGAGTCCCGGGTGAGGCCGTTGACCAGCACGGACGTCGACGGACCGGTGACGGCGACGGTGCAGGAGGCGTTGGCGCGCAGGGCCAGGCCGCCGAGGAGGACTTCGAGGCAGGCGGCGTCCTCGGGGTTGCCGACCAGGCGGTTGGCCAGGGTGGCCGAGCGGGTGTCCAGCGCGCCCGAAGGCGGGACGCCCAGGTGGGCGTGACCGGGTCGGCCGAGGTCCTGGACGAGGGTCTGCGGGCCGGTGCGGAGCACGGTGAGCGTCCGCGAGCGGTGGACTCGGGGCTCCTGGACGCAGGACTCCCGGGCGCTGGACGTAGGGCTCCCGGGGGTGCCGGTGGTCATCGGGCGGCCTCGAAGCGGACGCGGGCGCCCGGCGTCAGCAGGGCCGGGGTCGGGCGGCGCGGGTCGAACAGCGGCGCGTCGGTCCGGCCGATCAGCCGCCAGCCGCCCGGCGTGGCGCGGGGGTAGGCGGCGGTGAACTCGCCCGCCACGCCCACCGAACCCGCCGGGACCTTCGTGCGCGGCGAGTCCAGGCGCGGTTGGCGCAGCGGCTCGGGCAGCCCGGTCAGGTAGGCGAAGCCGGGCGCGAAGCCGCAGAACGCGACCCGGTAGTCCGCGCCGGTGTGCAGGGCGACCACCTCGGCCGCGGTCAGCCCCGCGGTCTCGGCGACCAGGTCCAGGTCGGGGCCGTCGTAGCGGACTTCGAGCACGACCTCGTCACCGGCCGCCGCGGGGTGGTCGACCGGGTCGACCCCGGCCAGGGCCGCGCGCACGGCGGGCACGCCGCCCGGCCTGGTCACGACCAGCACGGTGCGGGCCGCCGGCACCAGCTCGACCACGTCCGGCAGCCGCGCCGCCGCGAGCGCCGCGCGCACGGCCTCCACCTCGCCCAGCGAGTCCACCTCGACGAGCACGCCGTCCGTGCCGCAACGCCGCAGCTGCATGGGGACAGCCTAGATGAGGATTGTTGAACAATCCACCGGCAGCGGCGGTCGCCGGACCGTCGCCGACCCGTTCAGCCGACGATGCGCTTCAGCTGCGCCGAGATGTGCGTCTGGAGCGGCCGGCCGACCATGGCCCGCTCCTCGACGTACGCCAGGTCGCCGTGGTTGACGATGCCGTACAGCCGCTGCGCGCCCGTGACCTCCTTGGCGGTCGCCGTGCGCACCACCGCGTCCGTCACGAACTCCCACGAGGTCTGGTTGCGCGGCTTGCCGTAGTACAGCTCCACGATCCCGGTGTTGTGCGTGAGCAGCACCTCGATCGTGTCGTCCGGCTGGGGCCGCCAGAACCCCGTCTCGCGCGCCGCCTGGCGGATCACGCCGCCGTTCTCGTCCAGCAGCCACGCCCGCGCCTCGTAGTAGAGGAACGGCCGGCCGTCGTGCGCGAACGTGACCTGCTGCCCGTAGCGGAACGGGCCGTCGATCGTCGGGTACACGACCTCGCCCTCGCCGCGCCACACGCCGACCAGCGGCAGCAGGGCCAGGCACGCGTCGTGCAGCGAGGGTCCGGAGCGCAGGTTCGCCGTGTCCGCCGGGATCGGCAGGTCGTTGAACTGCGGCAGGTTGCGCGTGCCGGTCACCTCGGCGCGCGCCGCGGCGGCCTGCACGGCCGCGTCACCACTGCCCGGAACGGGCCCGTCGCCGCTCACCGCTGGTCGGAGAACAGGCGGTACACCACGTACCCGGCGAACCACACGACCAGCAGGGACACGAGCACCAGCAGTCCTGTGAAGAAGTGTTCCACCCGCCCAGTCTAGGCGGCCGACCCCGGGAGCCGCCGACCCCGGTGGCGAACGCCACCGGGGTCGGCGAGGGGTAGCGCCGGGGGCAGCCCGTGCGCTCCCCGTGTCTCGGGGGACGTGGTGTCAGGCCACCGCGACCTCGACCGGGTGCACGCCCGGCCCCTCCGCGCTGACCGACGCCTGCCCGTTGCCGGACCGGTGCAGCGCGCGGATGGTCCACGTGCCCGGCGCGGCGAAGAACCGGAAGTCGCCGTCGGGCGAGGACACGACCTCGGCGGTGAACTCGCCCGAGGCGTCCAGCAGGCGCACGAACGCGCCGCCGACCGGTGCGCCCTCGCTCTTGACCTTGCCGGTCAGCACGACCTCGTTCGCGCCGACCTGGACGTCCACGCCCTGCTGGGGCGCGCCGCAACCGTCCAAGCTCATGATCAGGCCTCCTTGCCGCTGCCGAGCTCGACCGGCACGCCGACCAGCGAGCCGTACTCGGTCCAGGAACCGTCGTAGTTCTTCACGTCCTCGTGGCCGAGCAGCTCGTGCAGCGCGAACCACGTGTGCGACGAGCGCTCGCCGATGCGGCAGTAGGCGATCGTCTTGCGGGAACCGTCGAAGCCGGCCTCGCCGTAGATCTCCGCCAGCTCCTCGTTCGACTTGAACGTGCCGTCCTCGTTGGCGGCCTTGCTCCACGGCACGTTGATCGCGCTGGGGATGTGGCCGGCGCGCTGCGCCTGCTCCTGCGGCAGGTGGGCGGGCGCGAGCAGCTTGCCGGAGAACTCGTCGGGCGAGCGCACGTCGACCAGGTTCTTGTTGCCGATCGCGTCCACGACCTCGTCGCGGAACGCGCGCAGCGCCAGGTTCTGCTCCTGGGCCTTGTACTCGGTCGCCGGGCGCTCGACCTGCTCCTTGTCCAGCGGGCGGCCGTCGAGCTCCCACTTCTTGCGGCCGCCGTCGAGCAGCTTCACCGAGTCGTGCCCGTACAGCTTGAAGTACCAGTACGCGTAGGCCGCGAACCAGTTGTTGTTGCCGCCGTAGAGGATGACCGTGTCGTCGTTGGCGATGCCCTTGGCGGACAGCAGCTTCTCGAAGCCCTCGCGGTCGACGAAGTCGCGCCGCACCGGGTCCTGCAGCTCGGTCCTCCAGTCGATCCGGACCGCACCCGGGATGTGACCCCCGTCGTAGGCGGTGGTGTCCTCGTCCACCTCCACGAACACCACGCCGGGCGCGTTGAGGTTCTCCTCGGACCACGCGGCCGAGACCAGGACGTCTTCACGGCTCATCGAGCTGCTCCAATTTCTTTTCTGTGCGACGGTGGTGTCACTGGGGTCGGGCGAGGGCGGGTGCGTAGCGGCGCAGGAGCAGGAACATCTCGCAGCCCAGGCACAGGCCGACCGCCGCGTTGAGCAGTGCGGCGACCAGGGCGGCGGACGTCGCGACGACCCCGAGCGCGGTGAGGCCGGTGGCGTAGCCGATCGTGCCGGTCAGCGCGAAGACGAACCCGACGCCCTGCGCGAACCGCAGCGGGGCGGCCTCCTCGCGCTCGGCCGTCGGTTCGAGCCTCGGCTGCACGGCGAACCGGTAGACGTGGCCCCACGGGTTGAGCTTGAGCGAGATGAACGCGCACATCGCGAACAGCAGGGTCTGGGCGGCCAGCAGCCGCCACGACCCGGTCAGCAGGACGACCGCGAGGATGGCGGAGGTGATCCAGGCGCTGAACCGGGGCCCGCGGGGATCGACCGGCGCGTCCTTGGTGGCGGTGGCATCTAAAGGCACGGCGACCTCCTGACGGTGGACAAGACTGGCAGTCCGTCTCAGGCGGTGTTAGGGGCAGGCGCACCCGCCCGTCAAGGGGCACGTGGGCCGCCGGGGACCGCCCGGTCAGCGCGCCGCGCGACACAGGCTGCTGCGCACGCGGCACAGATCCACCGCGAGTCGCTTGGTCAGCAGCGTGGTCATGGGTCCGAGCCTAGCCGCTCGTCCCTGCTGTCGGGAGTGGCGTCCAAGTCGTGGGAATGCCCAGGTTCACCCGATCGGTCCAGGCAGGTGCGGTCGCAGAGCCGCGACCAACGCGTCGGGCTTCGGGATCCCGCCGACGCGCAGGAGTTCCGCGCCGGACGGCGCCAGCGCCAGCGTCGTCGGCGCGCGCAGCACCCCGAGCGTCGCGGCGACCTCCGGCAGGTCCGTCACGTCGAGTTCGACGTGCCGCAGCCCCTCGGTGCGGTCGGCGAGCTCTTCGAGCACGGTCCGGGTCCGCCGGCAGTTCGCGCAGAAGGTCGTGGAGAGCTGCACCAGCGTCACGGGGGTGCCGGGGTCCAGCAGCGCGCGCACGGGCGCGGGCAGGTCGGCGTGCGCCTCGGCGGCGTGCGCCCCGGCTGGGCGGACGCGGCCGTCCCGCGCCCGCAGCACCACGGCGACCACCGCCACCACCGCGATCGCGCCGAGCAGCGCCCACGCACCGGTCATCTCAGCTGCCGCCCTGGTCGAGGAGGATGTCGTTGATCGCGCCTTCCAGCGTGAACGCGCCGCTCTCCACCTTCACCGCGGTCGGCGTCACGGTGAACGGCAGCGCGCCCGGGTCGATGGTCACGCTCAACGCCTCGCGCACCACGCCGAGCACCGCGTCCAAGCCGTCCAGCGCCACGTCGTCCAGCTCGACGTCGTTCACCGCGATCATCACCTGGCCGTTGACCAGCGACACCGTGCCGTAGGCGGTGATGCGCAGGTCGCGGCCCGCGACCTTGGTCTTGCCGGACAGCTTCACCGCCGCGACCGTGGGGTCGGGCTGCCCGTCGGTCACCCTGGTGCGCTTGTCCGGCTCGATCGTCATGTCGGTGAACGGCGTGACCTGGTTGACCACCCGGTTCAGGTCGTTGGCCTTGATCTTGACGCTGCCCAGCACCTGGTCGATCTTCGCGCCGCGGGTGTTGCCCGCCAGCAGGTCGGACAGGCCGATGCGGGTGTGCTTGAGGTTCGCCCGGATCTCCAGGTCGCGCAGCTGGTCGCGCACGGGCACACCGGTCGCGCTGATCTCGATGTCGCGGTAGTCGCCGCCGATCGCCTGGGTGATGAACGGGAAGCCGTTGATCCGGACCGACGGGTCCTCGCTGAGCCCGAACTTCTCCCGCATCTTCTGCGCGACCTGGTACTCGCCGATCGCGGCCAGCGCGAAGTCGGCGGCGACCAGCAGCCCGCCCACCACGAGCGCGACGATGATCAGCTTGCGGCCGCGCGCGGGACGGCGGCGGTCGGTCTCGGTCATCGCGGTCATCGCCTGCTCTCTGTCCGGTCGGTCGGGTGCTGCGCGCGGTCGTCCAGCCAGGTCGCGATGCGGTCCACCAGCGCGGGGGTCATCGACGACTCGGCGTGCCGCACACCGGGTTCCAGCCACAGCTCCGCGTCGCCGCCCGCCGCGCGGTGCAGCGCGACGGCGTGCGCGGGGCCGAAGTAGTGGTCCTGCTCACCGTGGACGATGAGCAGTGGGGTCGGGGTGATGCGGTGCACCACCTCCAGCGGGCTCTCCGGCACGGTCTCCCACGGCGGGGCGAGGCGCACGCCGAGCGCGCGGGCGGCCAGCCTGCCGTGAGGCTGTTCGAGCAGCCAGTGCACCCGGCGCATGGCCACCGTGTCGCGGACCCACCAGCGCGACGGCGCGCTGACCGCCGCCACCGCGTCCGGGCGGTCCTCGTGCAGGCCCGCGTGGCGCAGGGCGACGGACGCGCCCATGGAGAAGCCGACGGTCGCCACCCGCCGGTACCCGAGGTCGCGGGCGAGCGCGACACCCGCGGCGAGGTCGTGGATCTCGTCGCCGCCGACGGTGGACCGCCCGCCGGAGCGGCCGTGGCCGCGGAAGTCCAGCGCGACGACCCCGCCGTGCCTGGCGAAGCGGTGCAGCACCCGCGCCACGAACGGCTTGCGGACGTGGTTGGTGAAGCCGTGACCCACCACGAATGCGAGGTCGGTCACAGCGGGTGCCGACCTCACATGCACGCCGTGCAGGCGGACGGCGTCATGTGACGTCGATGTAACACGCGTGACGCTTGTGGAAACAACTGTGACTCTGACCTGCTGACCTGGGTCTTTCGTCGTGTGCACCGGTATTGTCTCCGTCATCCGCAGGCAACGGGGCCCGGTCACCGTACTTCGCCTGTGCTCGGTCGGTGACCAAGCACCGGCCGAACGAGAGGGCGCCGCGATGAGTATCGATGTGCTGCTGCTGACCACGGACGCCGACCCCGAGGCGGTCCTGCCCGCGCTGTCGCTCCTCCCGCACGAGGTGCGCCCGCTGCGCCCGGAGGTCTCGGCGCTGCTGGAAGCCGGCCCGCACGACATCGTGCTGGTCGACGCGAGGACGGACCTGGTGGCCGCGCGCAGCCTGTGCCGGCTGCTCGACTCCAGCGGCGTGGACGTGCCCGTGGTGGCCGTCGTCACCGAGGGCGGCCTGGTCGCGGTCAACTCCGACTGGAGCGTGGACGAGATCCTGCTGCCGACGTCCGGGCCGGCGGAGGTGGACGCCCGGCTGCGCCTGGTGCGCTCCCGGCGCGGCACCACGCAGCCCGGCGGCGACGGCTCGCTGCAGCTCGGTGAGCTGGTCATCGACGAGGCCACCTACACCGCCCGCCTGCGCGGCCGCCCGCTCGACCTGACCTACAAGGAGTTCGAGCTCCTCAAGTACCTGGCCCAGCACGCCGGCCGCGTGTTCACCCGCGCGCAGCTGCTGCAGGAGGTCTGGGGCTACGACTTCTTCGGCGGCACGCGCACGGTCGACGTGCACGTCCGACGCCTGCGCGCCAAGCTGGGCCCCGAGCACGAGTCCCTCATCGGCACCGTGCGCAACGTGGGCTACAAGTTCGTGCGCCCCCCGCGCCCGGGCAGCGCCCGCCGCGTGGACCACGCGATCGACGCCCCCGAGACCACGATCGACGACGCCGAGCTCATCTTCAGGGCCTGACGGGGCCACCCCCACCGGCCCGCGAGGCCGCCAACGGATGACCGACTTCCGGGGCGGCCTCGCCCGTCCACGCGGAGCGTGGACAATCCAACACCGTGGACTTGACCTGGTTCGACGTGTTGTCCCCCGAGCAGGCCGACGAGGTCTCCGGCCTGCTCGGAGCCGCCCAAGCCGCCGACGGCGTCGCCCCCGTCGGCGAGGCGGTGATCCTGCGCCTGCGCCCCGACGCGCACGGCAGCCGGCACCTGCTGGCCCGTGATGGCGGAACGCTGGTCGGCTACCTGCACCTCGACGTCTTCGGCGACTCCGACGGCAACGAGGTCGCGGAGCTGGCCGTGCACCCCGACCACCGCCGCCGCGGTCACGGCGCTGCGCTGGTCGAAGCGGTGGCCGACCGCGCCAAGCCCCTGCGGGTCTGGTCGCACGGCGGCCACCCCGGCGCCGGGGCGCTGGCCGTCAAGCTCGGTTACCGCAAGGTCCGCGAGCTGCTGCGCCTGCGCCGCCCCCTGGACGCCGACCTGCCCGCGCCCGTGCTGCCCGACGGCGTGACGCTGCGCCCGTTCGTGCCCGGCCGGGACGAGGCGGCGGTGGTCTACGTCAACCACCGCGCGTTCTCGTGGCACCCCGAGCAGAGCGCGATGAGCATCGAGGACGTGCGGCAGAAGGAGGAGCAGCCGTGGTTCGACCCGGCCGGGTTCCTCCTGGCCGTCGACGGCGACGGGCGGCTGCTGGGCTTCCACTGGACCAAGGCGCACACCGCCGAGCTGGGCGAGGTGTACGTGGTGGGCGTCGACCCGGACGCGCAGGGCGGCGGCCTCGGCAAGGCGATCACCCTGGCCGGTCTCGCGCACCTGCGCGACGCCGGGCTCACCGAGGTGATGCTGTACGTCGAGTCCGACAACGCCGCGGCACTGGCCGTGTACGACCGGTTGGGCTTCACCCGCTGGGACTCGGACGTCCAGTACGCCCGGTAGTGACAAACCCATCACGCGCTGCAAACGCGCTGGTCACGGGACACCCAAAAGGCGGTGTACTCGGTCACTTCCCGTGTCATGTTCACCCGCCGTTCACCTACTCCTGGGTGCCTGTCCACCATCGCTACCTACCGTCCGTGTCGAGCGGCGGGGCTTCGCCGCGAAACCCGCTTCCGTAGCTGGAGGACTCCCAGGTGAAGACCAAGCGACACGGCGCCGTACTCGGCCTGATCGCGGCCGGTGCGCTTCTGCTCACCGCGTGTGGCAGCGACAACAACGCCCCCAGCGCCGGTTCCACGTCGGCGGCCGGCGACTCGTCGGTCCCCGTCGAGTGCGGTGGCAAGTCGAAGCTCAGCGCAGAGGGCTCTTCCGCGCAGCAGAACGCGATCGCCACGTTCATCCAGGCCTACCAGGCGAAGTGCCCGGGCTCGGACCTCGCCTACAACGCCTCCGGCTCCGGCGCGGGCGTCAAGCAGTTCAACGCGGGCCAGGTCGACTTCGGTGGCTCCGACTCGCCGCTGTCGGAGAGCAAGGGCGAGGTCGCCGCGGCTGCCGAGCGCTGCAAGGGCAACCCCGCGTGGAACCTGCCGCTGGTCTTCGGCCCGGTCGCGCTGGGCTACAAGCTCGAGGGCGTCAACGACCTGGTCCTCAACGGCGAGGTGACCGCCAAGATCTTCAACGGCGGCATCAAGAAGTGGAACGACCCGGCCATCGCGGCGCTGAACAGCGGCGCGTCGCTGCCCGACAAGGACATCAAGGTCGTCTACCGCTCGGACGAGTCCGGCACGACCGACAACTTCCAGAAGTACCTGACCGCCGCCTCCAAGGGCGCGTGGACCCAGGGTGACGGCAAGCAGTTCAAGGGCGGCGTCGGCGAGGCCAAGGAGAAGTCCGCCGGTGTCGCGCAGGCCGCGGGTTCGGTCGACGGCGCCATCACCTACGTCGAGCTGTCGTTCGCGCAGGACAACAAGCTGTCCCTGGCCAAGATCGACAACGGCTCCGGCCCGGTCGAGCTGACCAACGAGACGGTCGGCAAGGCCATCGACGGCGCCACCATCAAGGGCACCGGCAACGACCTGGTCCTCGACCTGAACTCGATCTACGGCTCCACCACCGCGGGCGCCTACCCGCTGCTGCTGGCCACCTACGAGATCGTCTGCTCCAAGGGCTACGACGCCGACACCGCGAAGGCCGTGAAGGCGTTCCTGACCGTCGCGGCGACGACTGGCCAGGACGGCCTGGCGGACGCGGGCTACGCTCCGCTGCCGAAGGCCTTCCAGGACAAGCTGCTGACCGCCGTCAAGGCCATCGCCTGACCAGGCCGACACGCGTCCCGGGAACGCCATCGCGATGAACGACCGCACTGTGGCCCCGCGCCCCGCGGGCACCGGCACGACCGGTGCCCGCGGGGGCGTTCCGGCTGCTCGACCCGACTCGGAGGCTCCGATTCCCCCGACCACGGAAGCCGACCAGAAGACCCACGTCCGGCCGGGTGACCGGATCTTCGCAGGCCTGGCCACGGGGTCGGGCATCTTCATCGTGGTCCTGATCGCGGCGATCGGCGTCTTCCTGCTGCTCCAGGCCATCCCCTCGCTCGCGCTGGACAAGGTCAACTTCCTGACCAGCCGCGAGTGGTCCACCAGCGACGTCAACAACATGCGCTACGGCATCCTCGACCTGCTCCTGGTCACCGTGGTGTCGTCCGCGTTCGCGCTGGTCATCGCGATGCCGATCGCCCTGGGCATCGCGCTGTTCCTCACCCAGTACGCGCCGCGCCGGCTCGCCCGGCCGTTCGCCTACATCATCGACCTGCTGGCCGCCGTGCCGTCGATCATCTTCGGCCTGTGGGGCCTGCTCGTGCTCGGCCCGGTGCTCACCCCGATCGGCGAGTGGCTGACCTCGTCGCTCGGCTGGATCCCGCTGTTCGCCAAGGGCAACGTCAGCATCGAGCTCGGCGGCACCATCTTCACCGCCGGCATCGTGCTGGCCGTGATGATCCTGCCGATCATCACCGCCGTCAGCCGCGAGGTGTTCGACCGCACGCCGGTCACCCACGTGGAGGGCGCCATCGCGCTCGGCGCCACCAAGTGGGAGGTCGTGCGCACCACCGTGCTGCCGTTCGGCAAGGCGGGCTACGTCAGCGCCTCCATGCTCGGCCTCGGCCGCGCCCTGGGCGAGACGATCGCCTTGACGATCATCCTCAGCGGCACGGGCGCCGCGTTCGCGTGGAGCCTGTTCGACGGCGGCGCGACGTTCGCGTCCAAGATCGCGCTGGCCGCGCCCGAGTTCAACGACCCGCGCACGGCGGGCGCCTACATCGCCGCCGGCCTGGTGCTGTTCGTCCTCACCTTCGGCGTCAACGCCCTCGCCCGGTCCATCGTCGCCGGTCACAAGGAGTACGAATGACGACCGACACGGCGGACCTGAACCGCCTCGCCACGCCGCCGACGTTCCAGAGCGTCAGCGGCACGCGCAAGCTCAAGAACGGCATCGCCACCGCGCTGGTCTACGGGGCGTTCCTCGTCGCGATCGTGCCCCTGATCTGGGTGCTGTGGGTCGTCATCCAGCGCGGCTTCCCGGTCGTGCTCGACGGCGACTGGTGGCAGAAGTCGCTGTCCGGCCTGCTGGGCCGCCAGCAGGGCGGCGGCGTCTACCACGCGATCTACGGCACCCTGGTCCAGGGCCTGGTGTGCGGCTTGCTGTCCGTGCCGATCGGCCTGTTCGTCGGCGTGTACCTGGTGGAGTACGGCGGCCGGTCCAAGCTGTCCAAGGCCACCACGTTCATGGTCGACATCCTGACCGGTGTGCCGTCCATCGTGGCCGCGCTGTTCATCTACACGCTGTGGATCACCTACTTCGGCTTCGGCCGCAGCGGGTTCGCGGTGTCCCTCGCGCTGGTGCTGCTGATGGTGCCGGTGATCGTGCGGACCACCGAGGAGATGCTGAAGATCGTGCCGGACGAGTTGCGCGAGGCGTCCTACGCGCTCGGCATCCCCAAGTGGAAGACGATCGTGAAGGTCGTCATCCCGACCGCGCTGTCCGGCATCATCACCGGCATCATGCTGGCCCTGGCCCGCGTCATGGGCGAGACCGCGCCGGTGCTCGTGCTGGCCGCGTACGCGCCCTACATCAACTACAACCTGTTCGAAGGGCCGATGGCGTCGCTGCCGCTGCTCATGACGTCGGAGCGGAACAACCCGACGCAGGCCGGTTTCGAGCGGATCTGGGGTGCGGCGATCACCCTGGTCATCATCATCACGCTGTTCAACCTGCTGGCGACCGTGATCTCGCGGTGGCTGGCTCCGAAGACGAAGTGAGCGGGCGGTCATGGCCAAGCGCATCGACGTGAAAGACCTGAACCTGTACTACGGCAAGTTCCACGCCGTGGACGGTGTCTCGCTCGCCGTGCCGCCGAAGAACGTGACGGCGTTCATCGGCCCGTCCGGCTGCGGGAAGTCCACCGTGCTGCGGTCGTTGAACCGCATGCACGAGGTGGCGCCCGGGGCGCGGGTGGAGGGCACCGTGCTGCTCGACGGCGAGGACATCTACGCGTCCTCCGTCGACCCGGTGCAGGTGCGCCGGACCATCGGCATGGTGTTCCAGCGCCCCAACCCGTTCCCGACGATGTCCATCCGGGACAACGTGGTGGCGGGCCTGAAGCTCGCGGGCGAGCGGAACAAGAAGAAGCTCGACGAGGTGGCCGAGCGGTCGTTGCGCGGGGCGAACCTGTGGAACGAGGTCAAGGACCGCCTCGACCGCCCCGGCGGCGGCCTGTCCGGCGGTCAGCAGCAGCGGCTGTGCATCGCGCGGGCGATCGCCGTGCAGCCGGACGTGCTGCTGATGGACGAGCCGTGCTCGGCGCTGGACCCCATCTCCACGCTCGCGATCGAGGACCTGATCACCGAGCTGAAGAAGGAGTACACGATCGTCATCGTGACCCACAACATGCAGCAGGCGGCGCGGGTCAGCGACCAGACCGCGTTCTTCAACCTGTTGGGTGTCGGCCAGCCCGGTCGGCTGATCGAGGTGGACGACACGGAGAAGATCTTCTCCAACCCGAGCCAGAAGGCGACCGAGGACTACATCTCGGGCCGTTTCGGCTGATCGCGCCCCGACCCCGGAAGCCCTCCCACCTGCAGTGGGAGGGCTTCTACGCGTTCGGGTGACAGGGGGAACCGAGGCGCCGCCCCTACCGTCAAAATCGAGACACGGTCCTCCTTTCGGAGGTACCGTGACGGTTGGGATCGGCAGACTCGCAGGGGGTAACCGTGGCGGCGGAAGGTGCGTGGAGCGCACAGTCCATGCAAGCTATGACGGCCGGCATGGTGGGCTTGAAGCAGGCCGCCGAGTCCGGTTCGTTCGCCATCAGCCAGGACGGTGCGGAGGCGTACCTGAAGGCGATCGACCGCGCCGAGCAGGACCTCTTCAAGCTTGACCGCCAGGTGGGTCTGCTGCGCCAGGACGTCAAGCTCGGCACCAGTCCCGACGCTACTGCGCTGACGAGCTACAACCGTGAGAACGTCGAGGGTGGAGCAGGCACGTCCGGGATAGTGCCAGCGATCGAGCAGTTGCGGTCCGCGTTGAGCGAGGCACGTGAGGCGTTGCAGAAGGCGATCGAGAACTATCGTGAGGTCGACAGCTCGAACGCAAGCACCTATAAGCGCTACTGAGGGTGGAAGCAGTTGATCAAGGGATTGTCGGTCCGCATCGTCTTGTCGCTGACGGTGCTCGGCGCCGTTGTCACCGGCTGCACCACCGGCGGAACGGCCACGCCGGGGTCGACCACCACATCGGGCACGACTGAGCAGACGGGGAAGGGCACCACCACGACGAAGCCTTCCGGTGGTGGTGACTCGCTCGCGGACTTCGACTCGTGCGAGGTTCTCAACTCTGTCGCGGCACAGCTCAACCTGACCGAAGTCGAGGAGGAGAGTCGCGGCGCGTGCGGTGCAGCGACCTCACCTGCCGGTGGCGTGTCGATCAAGGCTCAACCCGAGCTCGCCATCGCCGACGCGGTCGGCGATGGCAAGAAGTCCGATACCTCCATCGGTCCGCGCAAGGCCCGGCTCGTGGAGGCGCCGGGAACCAACACATCGTGCCTGGTCGCGGTTGAAGTCAGTCCGACGTCCAGGGTCGACGTCATCGCTTCCACCCGCTCGCTGGAATCCTCGTGCGAGTTGGCCACCAATGTGGCCACCGCCATCGAGCCGAAGCTGCCGAAGTAACCCGAGGGGGGAGAACGTCGTGACGCCGCCGAACACGCAGCCGCCGTACGGGCCGCCGTCCAACTCGCTGCCGCCGCAGAGCAGCAACCAGGCGACCCAGGTCACCTACGCGGGGCAGACCGAGGCCGAGTTGCGTGCCGAGTACGAGCGCGAGCGCGCCGCCAACCCGGGCATCTTCGGCGCCATCACGACGCTCGACGACTACCTGCGCTACAAGCAGCAGTCGGCGCAGTACCAGGCCACGCAGGAGCAGCAGCTGGAGCAGGTGGTCGAGAACTACCGCCCGCCGCTGTCCGCGCCCGGCTCGCACTACCTGTCCTGGGACCACAAGGCGCTCAAGGACATGGTCACCACGAACATGGCCCCGACCACCGCCAACGAGCAGGGCGAGGCCTGGACCAAGATCGGCAACACGCTGGCCGAGCTGCAGGCCAACCTGACCAGCGCCACGGCGGCCAGCAAGGGCGCCTGGCAGGGCGCGGCGGCGGAGTCGGCGCAGGGGTACTTCACCAACGTCGCCACCTGGTCGGGCAACGCGGCCCAGGGCGCGCAGCTCACCGGCAACAAGCTGTACGCCCAGAGCACGGCGGCCGAGCAGGCGAAGAACGCGATGCCCGAGCCGGTCGAGTTCAGCACCGCCGACGCCTACAAGATGTTCTTCTCCGAGCCCAACCCGTTCAAGTGGGCCGAGACGATCGACCAGATCGAGCAGAAGTTCGAGGAGAAGCAGCAGGCCCACGAACGTGCGGCCGAGGTCATGACGACCATGTCCACGAGCTTCCAGGAGTCGGGCTCCACCATGCCCGCCTTCTCGCCGCCCCCGCCCATGGAGGGCTCCGGTGGCAGCGGTGACCCGGGGCAGCCCGGCACCGGCCAGATCGGCAGCCGGCCGACCGTGCCCAGCGGCAACGGGAACGGCACGGGCAGCGGCAGCGGGTTCGGCGACCTCGGCGTGCCCGGCGGTGGCGGCGGCACGGGCAGCGGCAGCGGCGGTGGCAACACCAACCAGTCCGGCTTGAACGGTCCCGGCGGCATCTCGACCCTGCCCGGCCCCGGTGGCGGTGGCGGCGGTGGTGGCGGCAACACGACCATCCCCGGTCCCGGCGGCGGCCCCTACCCGCCCGGCATCTACCCGCCGGGCACCGGGCCCAACCAGCGGCCGACGACCCCGCCCGGCGGACGTCCCCCGGGCATGCCGAACGGTCCCGGCCGGGGCCCCGGCGGTGGCCCCGGTGGCCGCGGCTTCGGCGGCGGCCCGGGCGGTGTGCCCGGTGGCGGTCCCGGTGGCATGGCGGCGGCCGGTCGCGGTGGCCTGGGTGGTTTCGGGCCCGGCGGCAGCGCGGGCACGCTCGGCGAGGCGGGCCGGTCCGGCGCGGGCGGCTTCGGGCCGGGCGGCAGCGGCGGCCTCGGTGGCGCGGGCGCGGCGGGTCGCGGCGGTGTGGGCGGCATGGGCGCCGGCGGCATGGGCGCCGGCGCCGGACGTGGTCAGGGCGAGGAGGACAAGGAGCACAAGGCCGCGTCCTACCTGGTGGAGACCGAGGACGTCTTCGGCGACGGCACGATGGTCGCTCCGCCGGTCATCGGCGGGTGAGCGTGTTCTCGTTCGCCCTGTCCTTCGCGGCGGCCGACATGCTCTGGGAAGACCTCAAGCTCGGCAGCCGCCCCTACCCGTTCGAATTCCCCTACCTCGGGCAGACGTTCGACGAGCGGCGCGGCATCCGCAACGCCGTCTACCGCGACCTGGAGTCGCGCGGCCTGGCCCACCGCGGCCGGGTCGCGCCCGAAGTGGCGGAAGCGCTCACCCTGCTGGTCCGCTTCGACTACTGCCTCACCGCGATCGCGTCCCTGGACGCGCGCAACGTCGAGCGCCAGATGCTGGCGCGCGGCGGCGCGGCCGGGGAGAACGCGGCGCTCGCCGTGATGGACGACCGGCAGATCAAGGTCGACGTGCTGCGCGCGCCCGGCCTGCTGCGCGCGATCGTGGACCTGGTCCCGCCGTCACGGCCCGGTCCCGGTCAGTCGATCACCGTGCCGGTGCCGTCGTCCGCGCCACCGCCGCCACCGCGCCGGGACGACGACTTCGGCAATGCCACGTTCACCCAGGCCATGGCACCGCGCTCGTCGACGTCCACGCAGGTCCGCGCGTTGGAGGCGGTGTTCGAACGGCCGCGCCTGCGGGCCGGCCAGTTCGGCGTCACGGTCCGCGGCAGGCACGGCCGGGAGCAGCGCGCGCCGCAGGTCGCCTGGTTCGACAACGACCAGGGTCGCTACCTGTCGCAGACGCGGCAGGGGCCGGACGGCCAGAAGTGGCTCACCCACGCCCCCGCCGACAACGCGCGCATCGCCGCCCAGCTCTCGCAGGAGCTGAACGGCCTGCTCGCCTGAACCTCAGGAGCCGTCCGCGGTGTCGGGGTGGTAGCCGGGCATCCGCCCGGTGACCACGAAGACGGTGCGCTTGGCGACCGACACGGCGTGGTCGGCGAACCGCTCGTAGAACCGGCCCAGCAGCGTGGTGTCGACGGCGGACGGCACGCCGTGCTGCCAGTCCTTGTCCATGATCACGGTGAACAGGTGCCGGTGCAGGTCGTCCATCGCGTCGTCGGCGTCCTCCAACGACCGGGCCCGCTGCACGTCCTGCGTGCGGATGATGTCGGTCGCCTCACGCGCCAGCTCGACCGCGATGCGGCCCATCTCGGCGAAGTACGGCCGCACCGTGTCCGGCAGCACCGGGTTGGGGTGCCTGCGGCGCGCGGCCTTGGCCACGTGCAGCGCCAGGTCGCCCATCCGCTCCACGCTCTCGGCCGCGTGGATCACCGCGAGCACGATGCGCAGGTCGGTCGCGACCGGCGCCTGCAGCGCCAGCAGCGCGTAGGCCTGCTCCTCGATGTCGGCGCGCACGTCGTCGATCTTGGCGTCGTCGCCGATCACCTGCTCGGCCAGGGCCAGGTCGGCCCCGAGCAGGGAAGCGGTCGCGCGCTCCATCGCGTCACCGGCCATGCCGCACATGTCGGCGAGCTGGTCGGCGAGTTGTCCGAGCTGGTCGTGGTAGGCCTCACGCATGGCCGTCAGCCTACGGCCAGGTCATCGCGGTAGCGACCCACCCCGGTGAACCGCGGATGAACCCGAGACGTCCAGTCCGACTAGGCGCAGGGGTCCTTCCCGGCGTTGACGACGGCCAGGTCCTCCGGCGGCGACGTCTTGCCCGGCTCGCCGCCCGCCGCCTGCGGTGCGCGGGTCTCCTCGTCCCAGCCGGGCCCGATCAGCAACTGCACCGCGCCGCCCATGTTCGCCTGGAACTGCAGCGTCGCGCCGGGCACCGAGGACTGCAGCGTCGCCGCCGCGTCCTCCGCGCCGATGCCGTACAGGATCACGGTCTTCTCGGCGGGCGGCGCGTCACCGGGGATGACGACGTCGTAACCGAGTTCCCGCAACGCGTCCGTGGCCCGACGGGCCGCGCCGCCGTTGTCCGGGTCACCGTTGCGCACCTGGATCTTGATGCCCTTGTGGTCGATGATCCTGCCCTGCTTCGGACCCGGCGGCGGCGCGGACGCCTGCGTCGGCTGGGCCTGGTTCGGGTCGGCCGGGGTGTTGTCCGGCGTCTCCTCGGGCAGCGGCGTGCCGTCGATGATCGCCTGGAACAACGCCTTGGTGTCCGCTTCCTTCAACAGCTCCAGGTTGTCGTCGTTGGACAGCGTCTCGCCCTCGGACGTCTCGTGCGGGATGGTGATGAAGGTGACCCGGCCCGCTTCGAGGCTGCGCAACGACTGCGCCAGCGTCAGCATGTCGTTCACGCCGATGTTCTGGCCGACGGTCGAGGAGGCGAACGCGTTGAGGAACGCGTTGAGCTTGCCCGGGTTCAGCAGGATCTCCGACGACAACGCCTTGCGCAGCAACGAGGACAGGAACTGCTGCTGCCGGTTGACCCGGTCGTAGTCGGTCTTGTCCTCGCCCGAGACCTTGCGGGCGCGCACGTAATCCAGCGCCTTGGTGCCGTTGACCTCGAACCGGCCCGCCTGGTCGAAGATCACGCCGAGCTCGTCGTCCTTCATCGGCTTCGGCACGCACACCGGAACGGTGCCGATGGCGTCGACCATGCCCTTGAAGCCGTTGAAGTCGACGCTGATGAAGTGGTTGATCTCCAGGCCGGTCAGCTCGGTCATGAACTTGCTGACGCACTTGGGCCCGCCGACCGCGTACGGCTCGTTGGCCTTCACGTCCTCTTCGGCGTCGAGCTGCTCGCCGGTGTACTGGCCGGTGGAGGGATCCCACCGCTCGCACTGCGGGCGCTTGATGAGCAGGTCGCGCGGCACGGAGACGACGACCATGCGCTTACGGTCGGCGGGGATGTGCGCGAGCATCAGCACGTCCGAGCGCGCGCCCGGCTCGAAGTTGGCGTCGCCGACGCCGTCCTGCGGCTTGGCGCCCGCCCGGGTGTCCGAGCCGACGATGAGGAAGTTCTCGTCGCCGAGCTGCTTCTCCGCCTCGTGCACCGCGGCGGAGTTGGTGTTCAGCGCGTCGATCTCGGTGAACTTGCTGTCGATGTAGAACATCGCGCCCCAGCCGAGGCCGGTGGACACGAACACCAGCACCGCGGCGGCCAGCGACACGACCTTGACCGTGCGCACGATCTTGCTGTGCTTGGCGGTGCGGCCGCGGCGGCGCGGGCCTTCGTCGTCGGGGGCGTCGACCGGTGAGGCGTACTCGGTGGCGTCCTCGTCGTGGTCGGCCTTCCACGGCATGAGCTTCTGGCGGCGTTCCTTGCGCAGGCGTTCCTGCTCGGCCAGCTCGTCGTGGACGGCGGAGAAGCGGGCCAGGGTGTGGTCGACCTCGCGACGTTTCTTGACGTCGTCGCTGATGGCCTCCATCTCCGTGGTGAGGCTGGCCGGGTCGATGGCCTCGCGCGGCTCGGGGCTCGCGCCGCCGCCGAGGCGGTCGGCGATGACGGGTGCCGCGTCGGGCACGACGACGTCGCCGTCGTCGGCGAACCTGCGACCGGTCACGTCACCGACGGGCCGCGGGCCGCTGCCGTCCGCGGGACCGTCCGCGAGGCGACGCGGGCCGCTGCCGTCCACCGGGGGCACCGGCGGGCCGTCGGCGAGGCGGCGGGGACCGTCCACCGGGGGTGCGGGGGGTCCGTCGGCCAGGCGACGTGGGCCGTCGACCGGGGGTGCGGGTGGTCCGTCCGCCAGGCGACGGGGACCGTCGACCGCGGGTGGGCCGTCGGCGAGCCGCCGAGGGCCGTCCACCGGTGGGCCGTCGGCCAGGCGGCGCGGGCCGTCGACCGGGGGTGCGGGAGGTCCGTCGGCGAGGCGGCGCGGGCCGTCGGGCGGCGCGATCGGGGGGGCCGGGGGTCCGTCGGCGAGCCGACGCGGGCCGCTGCCGTCGGGACGGCGGCCGACCGGGTCCTCACCGGGCGCACCGGGTGCCGGGCGGCGCGGGTCGGCGGGTGCTTCGGGGCGCGGTCGGCGGCCGGTGCCGGGTCCGCCGGTCAGGTCGTGCGGGCCGCTGCCGGTGGCCGGCGGGCCGGGGTGGGGCCGTCGGCCGGTGTGCTCACCGGGACGCGGCCCGTCCGCGAGCCGCCGCCCGGTGCCGTCGGCCGGCGCGCCTTCGGCGACCCGGCGTCCGGGCGGTGCGAGGTCGTCCGGCCGGCGGCGCGGTCCGCTGCCGTCGGGCACGCGCCGGGACGCGTCCGGGGCGAGGGCCTGCGGGCCTTCCGCCGGGCGGCGGGGCGCGTTCTCGGGCCGTTGACGGGGTCCGCTGCCGTCCGGCACGCGCCGTGGCGCGTCGGGAGCCAGGTCGTCGGGACGACGGCGTTGCCCGGTGCTCTCGGCGACCCGGCCGGGGCCATCCGGTGTGAGGTCTTCGGGCCGGCGGCGCGGTCCGCTGCCGTCGGGCACGCGCCGGGACGCGTCGGGGGCGAGGCCTTCCGGGCGGGGCGCGGCGGGGTCGGGGTGCCGTCGGCCGGGGTGCGGACGCCGGCCGGTGCCGTCGGCGGGCCGGGGCGGTGCGGCCGGGTCCTGCGGTGCGCGCGGGACGTCCGGGCCGGGGCGGCCGTTGGCGGGGATGCGCCTGCTCGGCTCGCCCGGCCGCGGTGCGAGGTCGTCCGGGCGGCCGGGGTGACCGTTCGGCGGGGGCGCGGTGCGGCCGGGACGTGCCGGGCCGGGCTCGTCGGGACGGCGGCGCGCGCCGGTGTCCTCCGGTACGGGGCGCGGCGTCCTGGTCCCGGTGCCCTCGCCCGCCGGGGCGAAGAAGTCGTTGGAGGGCGGCGCGGCCGGCGGCGGGGCCTGGCGGCGCGGCGGTTCCGGCGCGGCGCGGCGGCCGGTGCCCTCGGGGGCCTGGCGGCCGTTCTGGGGCGGCGCGGGTCTGCGTGGCGGCTCGGGCTCGGGCGCGGCGCGCCGGCCGGTGTCCGACGGACCGGGTGGGACCGGGCGGGGGATGTTCGTGCGGCTGTGCTGCTCCAGCAGGTCGGACACGCTCAGCCCGCCACCGTCCAGCGACCTGCGGCGACGGCCGGTCGGCTGGTCGTCCTGCGGGGCCTGGTCACCTCCGGGTCCGGGGCCGCCACGGCGGGGCTCGTCGGGCACCCGGTCTCCCTTCAGCGTCGGTCATTAGTAGGTCGTCATCACGAGTTGACGACAGCAAGGACACAGTGGTTGCACCAACGGCGTGTCACTTGCCTTGGCGATACTACGGATGACCGCCAGTCCTGACGACCACTCCCGGTGATACAGGGGTCGGCAGTACTCGGTTGCGCGCAGCAGACTACGACCGAAAGGGTGAGTTGCTGGTCGGTGTCAGTAACCGACGACCCTCGATTCGGCTATGCCTCGTCGCCCGGAAGCGGCACCCGCGAGGCGGACGCGACCGTTCTCCCGGTAGGCGACGGCGTTGCGTCCTGACTGCTTGGCGGTGTAGAGCAGGCTGTCCGCGAGCAGGAGCTGCTGCTCCGGGGTGACCGGCGGGCGCGTCGGCGACCCCGCGGCGGGCGGCTCGTAGGCCAGGCCGATGCTGACGGTCACTCGCAAACCCGGCGCGAGCGAAGCCCAGGCGTGACGCTCGACACGCAACCGGGCCGCCTCGGCGATCTCCACCGCCGGCGCGGGCTCCACGCCCGGCAGCACGAGGACGAACTCCTCGCCGCCGTAGCGGGCGCAGAACCCGCCCTCCGGCAGCTCCTCCTGCAACAGCTCGACCACGCGCTGCAACACCCGGTCGCCCAGGAGGTGACCAAAAGTGTCATTCACCTGTTTGAACCAGTCCAGGTCGATCAACGCGATGGCCAGCCCCGACGCGGTCGACCCGCGCTCGGCGACCATGCCCAGCAGCCGCTCGTCCAGGTACCGGCGGTTGTAGCTGTCGGTGAGGCTGTCGCGCAGGCTCTGCTCGCGCGCCTCGGCGTGCTCGCGGCGCAGCCGGTCGACCTCCCGCCGCAGCTGCTCGGGCACCTGCGGCGGGTCGTCCTGGTCGGCGTAGACCAGGTCGAACGCGGACCGCAGGTGCTGGTAGGCCTGCCGCCACTGGCCCCTGGAGGCGAGCAGCGCGGCGATCGACTCGTGCAGCTGCACCAGGCCGGTGCCCTCGTGCTCGGACGCGGGCACGCCTCCTGCGGGCCGGCCGTCGTGGTCGGACCCGGCCACTTCGGGTCGCAGTGCGGTCATCGCGCTCACCTCCCTCCTTGCCAAGGTGTCGTCTGATACGAGGCGACGCTTGAGCCGGCGGGACGCGTCACAGAGGGATTTCCCTCGACTGGTTGACCGTGCACTGCTCCGAACCAGTGACATTCGGTGATCCAACGACCCAAAAACTTGCCGAGCGTGGTCAACGGGCTCCGCGTCACCTCAATTGACGCACGGGGCGAAGCCGTAGGCCTTGCCGTTGAGCAGGACGACGTGCTGCGAGCCGATCTGGCTGCCGACCTCCGTGCCCTCCTGCACCACGGTCAACGTCACCGCGACGACCAGCACCACGCCGCGCGGGTGCTCGTCCGCGCCGGGCGGCGTCCACGCCGGGTCCAGGCGCAGCGTCGACATGGTCGGCTGCACCTTGATGGTGCCCGCGGGCAGCTCGCAGTCCTCGTCGCGGAAGTCGGGGTGCTGGGTGTCGTCGAGCAGCTCGTGCTGCTCGGACGTGCCCTGCCCGCCCGCCTCGTTGAGGTCGGCGAAGTAGCCGGACACCAGCTCGCGCTCCACGTCGGTGACCCGCAGCGGACGGGCCACGCCGGTGATCGTCGAGCCGCACCCGGTCAGCACGAGGGCGCACGCCAGCGCGATCGCGGCGCGCGCGAGCACCTCAGCCACCCGAGTGCAGCTCGTCGGCGCCCACCGGCACGGTGGCGTCCTCCGGGTCGTCCAGCCAGCCGTCGGGCAGCACGACCTTGCCGGGCGAGCCCTGCCGGCCGCGCGGTTCGTCGGCGTTGTCCGGGAACGGGAGGTCCGGGTCGAGCCGGCCGACCAGGTCGTCCAGCTCGGCGAGCGTGGAGACCATGGCCAGCGCGCGCCGCAGCTCCGCGCCGACCGGGAAGCCCTTCAGGTACCAGGACACGTGCTTGCGCAGGTCACGCAGCCCTTTGTCCTCGCCCAGGAAGTCGGCGAGCAGGGCACCGTGGCGGCGCAGCACCTCCCCGACCTGACCCAGCCGCGGCCCCTCCGGGATGGGCTCGCCCCGGAACGCGGCCTGCAGCTCGCCGAACAGCCACGGCCGCCCCAGGCAGCCGCGCCCGACGACCACGCCGTCGCACCCGGTCCTCGCGACCATGTTTAGGGCGTCGCGGGCGCTGAAGATGTCGCCGTTGCCGAGCACGGGGATGCTGGTCACGGCCTCCTTCAGGCGGGCGATGGCGGACCAGTCGGCCTGGCCGGAGTAGCGCTGGGCGGCGGTGCGCGCGTGCAGGGCGACGGCTCGCGCGCCCTCGTCCTCGGCGATGCGGCCCGCGTCCAGGTAGGTGAGGTGGTCGTCGTCGATGCCGATGCGGAACTTGACCGTCACCGGCACCCCGGCGGGCTCGGCGGCCCGTACCGCGGCCCGGACGATCTGCCGGAACAGCTGGCGCTTGTACGGCAGGGCCGCGCCGCCGCCCTTGCGCGTCACCTTGGGCACGGGGCAGCCGAAGTTCATGTCGATGTGGTCGGCCCGGTCCTCGGCGACGATGATCCTCGCGGCTTCGGCCATGGACTTCGGGTCCACGCCGTAGAGCTGCATCGAGCGGGGGTTCTCGCCCTCGCCGAAGGTGATCATCTGCATCGTCTTGGCGTCGCGTTCGACGATGGCGCGGGCCGTGATCATCTCGCAGACGTAGAGCGAGGTCGGGCTGCCGAACTCGCGGCACAGCTGCCGGAAGGCCACGTTCGTGATGCCGGCCATGGGGGCGAGCACGACGGCGGGATCGACCGGGTACCGGCCGATCGTCAGGGGCTTGGTGGCGTGCAGGGCGGTGGACATCGCCGTCCATTGTCGCCCAGCCCCGGTAGTGGTGGGCGCCACATCACCGAACGGACCGCACCCGCCACGCCGGCTCCGGCTCGTGGCCGCGAGCACGCGGTCCGGGGCGAGGTGGGCGACGAGACCCCCGAGCACGGCCGCGTCCGCCATGGCCGGCGCCCGCACGTGGCGCTTCGCACGTCACAGGCGGTCCACCTGGGGAGCGCGCTGGAGGTCGACCAGCCCGGGTCAGCGCCGCACCACCCAGTCGTGGCAGCGCATCCAGCGGCCCGGCGGGTACTCGAAGTCGACTTCGCCGAGCAGCGTGAAGCCCGCCTTGCGGCACACCGCGTTGGACGCCGGGTGGTCCACCGACGGGAACGCGTGCACCGACCGCCGACCGCCCTCGACCGGCGCGGCCGCCACCGTCGCCCGTGCCGCCACCGAGGCCACCCCGCGACCCTGGAACTCCGGCAGCACGCTCCACCCGACCTCCCAGACCTCCTCGTCGCGCCACGTCCGGCCCCAGTACCCGATGCTGCCCGCGGGAACCCCGTCGACCTCGACCCGGAACATCCGACCGTCGCCGAGCAGGAGGTAGCGCCGGTGCCGGTCGGTCACCCGGTCGTCGGGTTCCGGGCCGCCGAGGTGGTCGGTCAGCTCCGGCGCGTTCAGCCGGCGCAACAACCCGAGGTCGCCCTCGGACCACGGCCGCAGGTCGATGTGCGGGGTCATGGGGGCAGGGTGCCGGCGGGGTACGACAGTCCCCGGTGTCAGAACGGGACGGTGATGCAGCCGACCCGCGCACCCGCCGTGCCCGCGTGCCCCGGCTCGGTGTGCGTGTGCTCCTCGTGCAGCACGATCGACCGGGGCCGCCGTTCCCCGAACCGCCACTCCACCCGCGCCCGCGCCTCACCCCACCCGTTCGCGTCGGTGGTGAAGTCGAGCCAGATCTCGTTGTCCGGGTTGGCGAACGCGGGATCCGTCGCTCCACCCTGGACGTGCTGGTAGTGCGGCCCGGAGTCGGCGGGCGCCGGCCCGCAGGGGTTCACGTGCGCGTGCGCGCCGTAGGCACGGTCCGGCAGCAGACCGCGGGCGCGCAACAACACGACCGTGCCGCCGTTCACGGGCGCGGCCGCCACATCGGCCCGCGCCCCGGCGGGCACCCGCGGGTCGTAACTGATGAGGTCCCCGGACACGACGGTGAACGAAGCGGTGAGGGCGAGTGCCACAGCGAAGTGCATGGCTCTCTGCTTATCGCCGCCCACCCCCACCCGCCACCGCGATCACCCGTTCCGGTGGAATTCGCACCGGTCGGCGATGGGGGATGCGCGGTCGAGTTTGGTGGGCCGCCAGGGACTCGAACCCTGAACCCGAAGGTTGTAAATCTTGCTCGCTTGACGTCTGCCAATATTGTCCGTCGTCTGCTGCCACCTGCAGAATTTTCAATCGTGAACCGCCACTGTGTATAGATCGATGCGGTGCTCTATCGTCGTTAGTTAGGGGTAACTGAGGGGCCTAACCCTGCTGCGGACATCGTCCGTCGCGTCCACTGCCTACCCTTTGACGTGTCGTCCACCTTCGTCTCGACCTCTTAGATAGCAAGGTTATCGCTATCCGTTTTGTGATCAAACGACGATGAAGGTAGCTTGTGAACCACTGACCTGTGATGGTCTAGCGTAGGCGCGCAGTGGATATGAATCGTCCTCAAGTTGAAGACCGTGGATCTCTATCGACAAGTCTCGACAGTTCGTTACCAGGCGGGCGAATTGTTATGAGTTGTTGACAGTTCAAGCGTCTTGCCGAACACACGTTCGAATACGGGTAACGTGCTACACCCGATGTGATGACATGTGTGCATCTGTGTGGCGATCTATCATTAAAGGTCAATGAAAGCACAACCAGGGGAACGCCGTTGACCCAAGTATCAGAGCCCGGAAGTCCCGTAGCCTACGTACAGGTAGAGATTGATTATGCAATCTTGCAGCACTTCTCGCAGCACCTGTACTCGTCGCCAAACAAGGCCGTCGAAGAGCTAGTCACTAATGGCTACGACGCATTGGCCATGAAGGTGAACGTCTTCCTTCCGGGATCCTCTGCTCGGGATTGCGTTCTTGTGTGGGATGACGGCGACTCCATGGATCTCGACGGAATACGTCAGTTGTGGTGGATTGCGCGCAGCCCAAAAAACGATGGAACTGCGAGGGTCGCACGATCTGCTGCTCGGGGAATCGAAAGAGCAATGATCGGCAAGTTCGGCATCGGCAAGCTCGCAAGCTACGCTCTCGGGGACAGAATATCGCACCTTTGCCACCGAGAAGGCCGATACTACCTTATCGCAGTGTCGTATGGGCAGGCGCCGAAGACCGACCCTGGCGATGCGTCCCCCAGGAAGGGGTTCGAAGTCCCAGTCCTGGAGCTGTCCGAGGAAAGCGCTAAGACTTTCACCAAGAGTCTGTATAGGACGGTTCCTAGCAACTTTAATGAGCTGTGGTCTCAACCGTCATGGACGCTGGCTATTATCGACGAACTTAAGGAAGAAGTCAATCTTACTCCTGGCCGTTTGCGCTGGGTGCTGGGCAACGGCATGCCGAGCAGGCCAGATTTCAAGGCGTTTGTTAACCAGGTAGAGGTTACGCCCAAAATTGAGCAGGGAGCTCTAGCCACATGGGACGCCTCTGATAAAGGAATCAAGGAGCGACTTAAAGCTGAGTGGGATGAGGCAAAGAAGGCAGGACGTGTCACGGGCGATATAGAATTTACCAAGAAGGGCGATCACCCTGTTGTGGTAATGCCACACCTTGGCGATGTCCGTTTGCGAGTTAAGCTATTCGATAGATCTCTGTTTCAGAAGGACCGATCCGAATCCGGAAGAAGTGAAGGCTTCTTCGTGATGGTTCGAGACCGTCTGCTGAACCCGGACGATCCGAAGCTTTTCTTGCACGACCCGTCGTACGGCGCGTTCAACCGGATGCAGATTTTCATTTGGGCTGATGGCCTAGATAGTGACCTTCTCGCCGACCGTGAACGTTTGCATCGTTTGGCACCAACTGGGGTAGAACTTGAAATATTACAAGTTGCCCTATATCGAGCCGGCCGCAATAAGCTAACTGCGACAGAATCTCACGCCAGGCTTGAGTCACGTGTAGCGGAACTCCCCATTATTGCTCGGGAGTACCTTAGGGATCCACTTACAGCGCTGATTATGAACGAGCCGGGGGGTGATCTGACTGCCGTTAACCCTAGTGAAACTCGCATGACAATTGAAGCAAGAGGTTCGAAATCCCCTTTGTCTAGCCTAGACGTAGCGGAAAATCGCATCGTTACTAATATCGACCATCCGATGTACGTGACAATGCTGGAGACTTTTGGTCGCAGTAGAAGGAGTCAAGAGGCACAGAAGCTTGTAGAGATGTTCGCGGTGGCAGACCTTTTGCTCAAAGGCAGGCTCCTCGACCTCGGTGTCGACATCGACATCGTCGACAATGTAATGAAATGGCGTGAAGCGCAATTGCGTTCGTTGCAAGCGGGCTTCAAGCAGAGCCCGGATGTAATTATTAAGGAAGTTATCGACACAAGCTACAAAGGTCACAAGCCATTCGAACAGGCTTTGGCTAAGTTGTTCCAACTGATGGGTTTCTACGCTGAAATCGATGGCGCATCGGGCAAAAAAGATGTCTTGGTTATTGCACCTGTCGGTGAAGAAGAGAAGCGATTCACCGTAGAAGCCAAAGGCTCGAAGAAGTCATTGGCGAACGACGACGCTGAAATCAGTGGCGCAGCCGCTCATGCTATAGAGGTAGACGCTCTTTTTAGCGTCGTTGTTGCTCGTGAATTCGCGGGATTTGCGCGGCTACCCGAAGGCGAGGAGCCAGCCATCCTGAAGGAGTGCAGAGCGCAGAAAGTCGATGTATCAATCATCACGGTAGACGCGCTGGTTGATCTATATGAGGCGGTCAAGCGTCACCAATACCCTCTACCTATGATTTCTGATACGTTGGCCGAAATATGCTCCCCTGAAGAAAAAAGGCGTCGCATAGCGGAAATGCGTAACCCGCTTACAGCCAACTTTGATTGGCGTGACGTCTTCGATGAACTATGGAGCATGCAGCAGGGAACGGCTAGTAGAGAGCCGGTCTCTACCTTGGCACTTCGACAAGCACGGCCTGAGTGGAAAGCAATGTCCCGGGAGTCTTTTGACCAAGTGCTAGTTGGCCTTGACTCTCTGTCAGGTGGCCTACTGAAGGTTACAACGTCTCAGCACACGGTGAATCTGCTGCAAGCACCAGATCTAGTCGCGGCAAGGATCGCTGCTTCTGTCGAAGGAAATCCGGATAAGAAGTCGTGATACATCTGTTGCCACCTATGTGGTGGACTGCGTGACGATGACGATAAGATCACGTAGTGACCGCTACAGCGCCTACCGCAGTTGACTTGTTCGCCGGAGCCGGAGGGGCAACTCAAGGACTCCGAGATGCTGGCTTCAACGTAGTAGGAGCTGTGGAGTTCGATCCAGAAGCGTCTCGGTCTTACCGTCTGAATCACCCAAGAACTCGGCTTTGGCAATCTGATATACGATCGTTGCCAGCAGAACGGATGCGCATTGAACTAGGCTTGCGCATTCGTGAACTGACTCTCTTGAAGGCATGCCCGCCGTGTCAGGGATTTTCATCCCTTGCGGGTGGGCGAAGCATGGATGAAACGCGTAATGATCTAGTTCACCAAGTGGTGCGGTTCACTAGGGCTTTCATGCCTAAGGCTATTCTGCTAGAAAATGTTCCAGGTTTGGCGCGTGATAGACGGTTTACTGAATTGACCGAGAAGCTGAGCAAGCTTGGATACTCGTTCGGTAGTTACAAATTGAATGCCACAGTCTTCGGTGTTCCTCAGCGCCGAAACCGATTGGTTGTTCTCGGCATTAGAAGCCGGAAGGCGGTTATCTCTTCCGATATTTGGGAGATTCTGGGTCAGGGTTATGCGCCTGTCGCTCTTACTGCAGGCGAGGCTTTGCAAAATTTGTACAGCTTGGCTCGCAAGAATGACCCGCTCAATCGTCATCGTTCACTGTCGAAATCTACTGCCGAACGAGTGAAGGCGATTCCAGTCGGTGGTACGCGATTTGACCTGCCTCCGGAGCATCGTCTCCGCTGCCATAACGAAGTGGACAGTAAGGGGGGGCATCGAGCAACAGCCTCATACGGTCGAGTAAAGCTCGACCTACCAGCACCTACTATGACGACGCGCTGTACGACGCCTGCATGTGGTTCTTTCATTCACCCTATTGAAAATCGCGGCCTGACCTTGCGCGAAGCGGCATACTTCCAAACTTTTCCCGTAACGTATGACTTTCTGGGCTCTTACGAGTCGATCGAGCGCCAGATAGGAAATGCTGTCCCAGTTGAAATGGCTAAATATCTCGGGATTGCTGTGCTTAAGTCAGTACGTAGGGCTCGGTTGCTCTAATTGCACGTTGGCAAGGCTGTGGGCTGGTCGATGCCGTCAGGCGTCGAGCTGTCCACAGGCGCGGCAGCCGAGCGCCATAACCACGCGGCCGAGTCGACCACCGCGCGCTCGTCTCAAGCCCTGAGGCCGGAAGTATCGTCGTCGAGCAGATGGGTAGATCTGTTCAAGCGGTTCTCTGGGGGCACTGGCCGTGGCCTCCGGCTGTTGTGGGCAGGTTTCGGTGCCTCGCGTGTCGCGCCCGTGGGCCGCCAGGCCCACTTGGCGCGACCGAAGACATCGCCGGAGCCTGCCCACAACAGCCCGCAAGGGCACGAACGGCCAGCGGCCCCGGAGGGGGCCGCCTTGATGAAGAAAAGAAACTCTGAACACCGTGGTCAGGCTGCCTCGGTGTCCGCTGGAGTTGATGCCACTGTCGCGTGGTGGGCGGTGATGGCGTAGGAGTAGGGCATGGTCGCTGCCGTGGTGTTTGACGTGGGTGAGACGTTGCTGGATGACTCGCGGGAGTGGGGGGCATGGGCGGATTGGATCGGGGTGTCTCGGCACACGTTCTCGACGGTGCTCGGGGCGGTGACAGCGGCAGGGCGGGATAACGCGGAGACGTTCCAGTACTTCCGGCCTGGGTTCGATGTGGCTCAAGAGCGGCAGCTTCGGGAGCGGGCTGGGGTGGGTGAGCGCATCGAGGATCGGGACTTGTACCCGGATGTGCGGATCGGGCTGGCTCGGCTGCGGGAGGTCGGGCTATGGGTTGGGGTGGCGGGGAACCAGACTGCTCGGGCGGCGGAGTTGCTGCGGGGGTTGAGGTTGCCGGTGGATGGGTTGGCGACGTCTGGTGAGTGGGGTGTGGCCAAGCCTGCGGCGGAGTTCTTCGAGCGGGTGGTGGGGATGACGCCTGCGGTGGTGGCTGGTGATGTGCTCTACGTCGGTGATCACCGGGACAACGATGTTGTGGCGGCGAAGGCGGCTGGGTTGCGTACGGCGCTGATCCGGCGTGGACCTTGGGGATACCTGTGGGCGGATGACCCGTTGGTGCGTCGGGACGCCGACTGGGTCATCGACTCACTGCACGACCTGCCGGAGCTGCTGGCGAACGGCTGAGGCGTAGCCGCTCAGCGAGCGCCTGCCCAGGCGGCCAGGTCGAGTAGGCCGGAACTGAGTGACGGGTGGGTGCGTAGCAGCACGGACAGGGCTTGGCGGACCTGTGGATGGGCGCGCACGTGTTCAGGTGCGGCTTGGCGGGCGGCCTGCAAGCACATGTAGGCGTCTTCGTGGCGGCCGAGGTCGAGTTGGGCGCGGGCCAAGTCGATGTAGTAGTGCGAGCGGCGTTCGGCGGGTAGTTCGGCGGGCGGGTGCCAGGTGGAGGCTCGTTGGATGCCTGCGGCGTCTCGTAGCTCGGCGGCAACGGCCAGCTCGTGGATGCGCAGAGACGCGGGGCCGAAGGCGGTGCCGTGGTAGATGCCTTCGGGTGCGGCGTGGGCGGCGTAGCGGGCGGTGAGCAGGTGGTCGGCGGCGATGTCGGCTTTGCCTGCTCGGGCGGCGACGACCGCGGCTCGCATGTGGAGTGCGCCGAAGGCGGCTGCGGTGGGTGCCTGTTTCAGGTCGCGGGTCGGGAGTTGGTCGGCGGCGTGGTCCAGGGCGCGGGCGGCGGTGTGGAGGTCGCCGCTGGCGAAGAACGTTTCGGTGCGCACGTAGGCGACTGCGGCGAACAGTAGTGGGTTGTCGGCCTCGGTTGCTGTTGTGCGCATGAGGTCGATGAGGCGGGCCGACAGGTCGAAGTAGCGGTACTTGTAGGCCACGCCATCGGCGGCGCGTAGGGCCAGGGTCAGCAGGGATGCGACGTGGCGGCGGTCGGCTGGGTCGAGGAGTTGGCGGGCTCGGGCAAGTTCGCCGATTAGGGCGGGTAGGTGGCGGACGAGTTCGCCTTAGCGGGCTTCGAGCCGGTGGTTGTTCATGCGGGCGACGTCGGCGGCCAGCTCGGGAAGGCTTCGCGTCGGGCCGTCGTCGGGTAGGTCGAGGATGTCGAGCGCGCGGCGTAGGCGTGGGATGCCGACCTGCACGATGTCCAGCTCTTGAGCTGGTTGGGGTGGTGGCTGATCGGCCGGTGCCCACGACTGGTGGGGCGAGTAGGCCGGGCTCGGGTCGACGGTGCGGCCGGCGTAGAGGTTGCGGACGTCGTGGACTTCGCGCGCGGTGCCGTCGAACCATCGGAGGTGGCGCGGGACGTGGAGGGCGTCGCACCAGCGTTCGAGGCGTTCGAGGTCGGTGACCGGGCGGCGGGAGCGTTCGACTTCGCTGACGCGGCCTTGGGTGAGGTCGAGCCAGACGGCGAGGGTGGCTTGGGGGACGGTCGGGTTCTGGGCCTGGCGGTAGGCGCGGAAGACCTGGCCGATGTTGCGGGACTCGAACGCCTCGCGGATGGTGGGCTTGGCCCAGAACTCCGGCGGCAGCGTCGGGGCGTGGAGCGTAGAAGCCGCGGTGCAGCGGCCACAAAGTTCGCCCCGGTTGTCCTTGGCCAGCAAGGTGTCACACGTGCGGCAGCGTCGCTTGGACGTGGTCACGTGGTCGTTCACCCCTTGGTCGAGCTGTGCCTACTTCGGAGTGTAACTCGCCGATTACGGTGCTGAGCTGCGGTTAGTGGTGACGGCGATCTTCGATCAGTCATTGGTATGGGATCGGCGTTGCGTCCGAGTGAATCTGGTCGAGCAAGTCCCAGGTGTACACGGAGGTCGAACCCATGGGGATGTACTTGCTCTTCCAGCCGGAGGAGGACGCCGAGTCGGCGTTGGTGGAACGGGCACAGGGGCATCCGTCCCTGGTGATCGCGTCCGGTGACGCGCGGCTGACGGTGCAGATCGCTGGTCGTGAAGGTGGGGCGCAGCTCGCGATCAGGTTCGCGCGTGAGCTGGCCGAGTCGGCTGCGCAGTTCGCCGACCGGTGCGAAGCCCTCACCAAGCTCGCACCGCTCGACTTCGAGCACTTGAGCGCTCTGGTGGGCGCGACGCCGGACGAGGTGAACGCGCTGACGGTCCCTGCCGGTGATGACGTGAAGGAAGTCGAGCGGTGAGTGAGGTCGACGGCTTGAAGCCGTTGTGCGACGAGACGGAGTTCGCGGCCCTGTTGGAGACGATGGTGGTGACCTCTGCGCCGCGGGTGTTTGCGGTGGTGCAGGAGTTCGGTGAACGCCTCGACGGCTGGGTCGCTGGGTGGGGCTTCGCCTTCGAGGACCGCGCGGAGGTCTTCTCGGTCCATGACCACTCCCGCATGAGTCTGGGCAAGCCGGAGAACGCGTTGCACCTGTTCAGCAGCGCGCGCAATCAGTTGACGGCGCGGCTGGTGTGGCTGCCCGACGTCGGCGAACGACCGGACGTCTCGGAGGTGGCTACCTGCTCGGTGTAGCGGTCGAGGTCCGGGGTTCGGCGCCGGCAAGGGGGCGTGATGTCTGAAGAGGACGAGTGGACGGCGGAGCACTGGCGGGATCTCCCCAGGCCTCCGAACTCCTGGTGCGCCTGGAGGAACTCAGTGATCGGCTGAGTCGGGTTGAGGCTCGGCTGGCGTGGTCCCGAGAATCTCAGCCTCGACAGCGGCGACGCGCCGGCTGAGGTCGTCCAGGACCGTGTTGATGCGGTCGAACATCTGCCGAAGCTCATGCGGTGAGGGCACGTCGTCCCCCGCATGGGCTTCGGGCTTCTTCACCACGATCGTGCCTTCGCCCTGGCGGGAGATGACCAGTCCTTCGTTGCGGAGCTGGTCCAGTGCCTTCTGCAACGTCATCACGGCGCGGCCGTACTTGGTCTGAAGCTCGGTCAGGGACGGGAGCTTGTCGCCGACCTCGACCTCGTCGGACGCGATGTAGTGGCGCAGGTCGTCTGCGATCTGCTGGTACGCAGGTCGGCGATCGGTTGCGTCTGGGCGCATGCACAGGCTGCAGCGATGGAGCTAGCACCGCTGGAAGTCACTCGATCGGCCTAGTGTCTCTAATGCCTTTACTAGCTATGTGCTTCGACCGCGGTTGAGGTTGTCGACCTGCTCAAGAAGCGGGACCAGGACGAGCAGGCCGTCAAGGACGACCTGCCGGACCTCGTCCGGTTCTTCCTGGGCACCGGAGAACGGACCGAGGAGGCACTGGGCGCGTACTGGCCTGACTTCAACGAAGAGGCGCGGGAACTGGCCATGTCTGGCAACGTCATCCGCGCACGCGGTCGAGGCCGGGTCGTGAATCGGGGCAAGACGGAGAATGCTGAACGACCGATCCCGCTGCCGGACTGGTGCGTCGTCATGCTGGTGGGGAGGCGCTCGAAGGCTTCGGACCTCGACGGCCCGATCTTCCCCAGCTCGACCGGCACGATTCGTGAGGCTACGAACGTCCGCAATCGCGCGTGGAAGCCGTTCATCACCCGGGCCGGGTACGAATGGGTGACTTTCCGAACCTTTCGGAGGACCGTCGCCACGCTGCTGGACGAGGCGGGTCTGACGGCCCGGCAGATCGCCGACCTGCTCGGTCACTCGCGGCCGTCGATGACGCAGGACGTGTACATGGGCCGCAGGTCACCCGGTCGGGCGGCGGCGGACGCGCTGGGAGCAGTCATCACCGTAAGTGAGGGGTAAACGGGGGATCCGACTCCGCTGAACCCTGGTCCAACCGCTGGACCAGCGAGTTTGGTGGGCCGCCAGGGACTCGAACCCTGAACCCGAAGATTAAAAGTCTCCTGCTCTGCCAATTGAGCTAGCAGCCCGTGCTCGACAGCTTACCGAGGTCGGCGTGCCCGACGAGCCGGGTGGTCGACGGCGTGGTGTGGGTGCGGTCACGTTCTGGGTGGCGCGGAGCGGTGCGGGGCAGGTCAGGGGTTGGTGACGAGTCGACGGCGGGCGTTCGGACTACCGTGGCGTGGTGCGGGTGGCGACGTGGAACGTGAACTCGGTGAAGCAGCGGGTGCCGCGGTTGTTGCCGTGGCTCGAGCAGCGGCGGCCCGACGTGGTCTGCCTGCAGGAGACGAAGCTCGCCGACGACGCCTTCGCGGCGTTGCTCGGTGACGAGTTGGCCGCTCGCGGGTACGAGGTGGCGGCGCACGGGGAGGGGCGCTGGAACGGGGTGGCGATCCTGTCCCGGGTCGGGTTGGACGACGTGGTGAACGGGCTCGCGGACGGGCCGGGGTTCCCGCACCCCGAGGCGCGGGCGGTGGCGGCGACGTGCGGTGGGGTGCGGGTGCACTCCGTGTACGTGCCGAACGGGCGCGCGCCGGACTCCGACCACTACCGCTACAAGCTGGCGTGGTTGGCGGCGTTGCGCGACGTGGTGGCGGCCGGGCCGGAGGACGCGGTGGTGTGCGGTGACGTCAACATCGCGCCCGCCGACGCGGACGTGTTCGACCCGGCGGCCTACGTCGGTCACACGCACGTGACCGCGCCCGAACGGGAGGCGCTGGCGGCGCTCCAGGCGGTCGGGCTGCACGACGTGGTCCGCGACCGGTGGCCGGACGAGCGGGTCTTCACCTACTGGGACTACCGCGCCGGCATGTTCCACCAGGACCTCGGCATGCGCATCGACCTGGTGCTGGCGTCGACCCCGGTGGCGGCGCGCGTGAGGGCCGCGTGGGTCGACCGGCAGGCGCGCAAGGGCACCGGGCCCAGCGACCACGCGCCGGTGATCGTCGACCTGGACGTGGCGCCGGACGGCGACATCGGGCCGGTCGTGCCGCCGCCGTCGGCACCGCGCGCCCGCAAGTCCGTGAAGCTGCCCCAGTCCTGAGCGCCCGGTCCTGAGCGCCCGGTCCTGACGTCCCTCAGCCCGCCAGCTCGTCGCGCTCCAGGTCCGCGCTCCACGACGGCTGCGGCGCCAGCGCCAGTGCCACCCGCAGGCCCGCGTCGCGCACCCCGGTGAACCGGCGCACCCTGGCCAAGCGGTTGAGCCACAACGACCGCGCGGCCAGCCGCTGCGTCACCCGCCGCCGCTTCGAGTCGTACGCCCGCAGCCCCTCCTCGACGTCGCCGGTCAGGCACTCGGCCAGCACCACGCCGTCGATGATCGCCTGGCACGCGCCCTGCCCGAGGTCCGGTGTCATGGCGTGCGCGGCGTCACCGAGCAGCGCCACCCGCCCCGACACGTACCGGCGCAACGGCGACAGGTGCAGCAGGTCGTGCCGCAGCACGTCGGTCGCGGCGGCGAGCACGCGCGGGATCGGGTCGTGCCAGTCGGCGAACACCGAGAGGTCCCGGCCCATCGCGTACCAGTTGGTGCGCCCGTCGGCCTGCGGTGTGAGGCCGAACTTGCCGCCGCGGCCCCAGGTCTCGCCGCCCGCGCCCACCTCGACGTCCACGGTGCCGCGCCACCCGACCGCCCCGGACCGCAGGACCCGCGCGTCGAACAGCTCGCCGCGCACGGCGCTGTGGACGCCGTCCGCGCCGACCACGACGTCGTACCCGGCGCAGTCGGCCAGGGTCGCCGCCGCGCCGAACCGGACCACCCCGTCCGGCAACGCCTCCGCGAGCACGCCGAGCAGCGCGGGCCGCGTGAGCAGGTGCACGGAGCTCGCCGGGATGGTCCCGAGCACCGTCCCGTCCGGCTTGCGCACGGTCCCGTCGGTCTGCCGCCGCCCGGCCCGCCGCGCGGCGTCGCCGACCCCGAGCCGGTCCAGCGCGGCCAGGGCGTCGGGCCAGATCCCCAGCCCGGTGCCCGCGTCCGGCAACGCCGCCGAGCGCTCGAAGACGTCGACCTCCCACCCCCTGCGCCGCAAGCCGACGGCCGCGGCCAGGCCGCCGACCCCTCCACCCACCACCGCCGCACGTCGCGCTCCCACGCCGGCCACCGTACTACAGCTGTAGTGTACCGCACTACGGGTGTAGTATCACGATCGATGACCAGGCAGCAGCAGGTGCTCGACGCCGCGATCCGCGTCCTCGGCACCGGCGGCATGCGGCAGCTCACCCACCGCGCCGTCGACACCGAAGCCGGCCTGCCGCAGGGCTCGACGTCCAACCACTTCCGCACCCGGGATGCCCTGGTCGGTGCGGTCCTCGCCCGACTCCTGGAACGCGAGACCGCGGTGTGGCGGGGGGTGGCCGGCGACGTCACCACCCCCGAAGCCCTCGCGGACGCGGTCGGCGCGCTGGTCCGGCGGCTGGCCGAGCAGGACCGCGTCCTCACGCTGGCCCGTCACGCGCTGCTGGTCGAAGTGGCCCAGCGCCCCGGACTGCGCGGCGCGGTCGACCGGGCGCACCGCGAGATCGCGCGCTGGGCCGTGCCCCTGGTCGCGGAGCTCGGCTCGGCCGACCCGCCCGCCGACCTGGCCCTGCTCCTCGCCGTGATCGACGGCTTGCTGACCAACCAGCTGGCCGACCCGAGCCCGCGCTTCGACCCCGCGGCGGCCGTCCGCACGGTGCTTCGGGGGATGCTCCCGGGCTGAGCGCTCGGCCATCATGTGCGCCGACCCACGACCCGGAGGAGCGGCGACGGTGACCGACCACGTGACGCAGGCGTACCTGGACGACGAGAGCCTGCACGGGGTGATGGCGGGGCTCGACCTGCCGCCCGCCCTGCGCGCCGCGTACGGCCACCGGCTGGTGAACCGGCCGTTCTTCCTGGACGAGTACACCGCGCACGACGTCGCGGCGGACGTCATGGACTTCTTCGAACTCCTCTTCTCCTTACCGCGCAGGATGTTCGACGGCAGCTTCACGCGGTTCGCCGAAGCGCTGGGCATCCCGCCCGCCGAAGCCGCGATCATGGGTTCCGAGCGCCCGCCGACGCACGGTCGCGCGGACATCTACCGGGTCGGCGACGCGTTCCGGCTGCTGGAGATCAACGCGGGCTCGCAGCTCGGCGGCCCCGACCTCGGCGAGTTGGCCCGCGTCATCCAGCAGGACGCCGGCTTCGAGCCGTTCGTGCGGGAGCACGACCTGCGCCACGTCAACCCGGTCGAGAAGCTGCTGGACGCCGTTGGCCGCGACCGCACCATCGCGTTCCTCGAAGAGGGCGGGATGCTGACCAGGTTCGCCAAGGGGTTCGAGAGCTTCCGGGAGACCTGCGCGCGGTCGGGCGTGGACGTGCTGCTGGGCGAGCTGCACGAGCTGACCGAGCGCAACGGCCACCTCCACCTGCACGGCACGAAGCTCGACGTGGCGGTCCGGTACTTCAACGCCGCCCAGGCCGTCGGTTACGCCGAGCTGCTCGCCAAGGGCCACAAGACCGAGCTCTACACGCCGTTGTCGAGTTACTACTACGGCAGCAAGTCGACCATCGCGCTGTTGTCCGAGCACCGCGAGGTGCTGACCGACGACGAGAAGGCGTTGGTGGACCGGCTGGTGCCGTGGACCCGGTACGTGCGCGACGTGCCGCGCGACCGGCTGCGCGCGGACCGGGAGAACCTGATCGTCAAGGCGGCGGGCGGGTTCGCGGGCGCGGGCGTGCACCCCGGTTGGCTGCTGACGGACCGGGAGTGGGCGCGGGTGCTGGACGACGTCGCGGGGCAGCCGTACGTCGTGCAGGAACGAGTGCGGCCCACGCCCGACGTCGTGCCCGGCGACGACCGGCCGTGGTTGACGACGTGGGGCTGGTTCGTGACCGACCAGGGCTTCGCGGGCATGAGCATCCGGTCCATGCCGTTCGCCGACGGCGCCGTGGTCAGCTACGCCGGCAACCCGGCGACGAAGGTCTCCGGCCTGCTCGTGCACTGACCGGCGCGGTCCGACCGCGTTGCGTCATTTCCCCCGGATCACCGCCGAAAACGGGTTAGGGTCCCGTGAAAGGGGGGTACATGGGGGAGTTCTTCGCGGCGTCGCTGGGATTCCCGGTCGCGGTGCTGAGCGTGCTGCTGGTCGTCGTGGTGGCTTACTGGCTGCTGGTGGCCTTCGGCGCGGCGGACGCGGACTGGGTCGAGCTGGACATCGGCGGCGTGCCCGCGACCCTGGGGCTCTCCCTGCTGATCGCCGTGTCGTGGTTCGCGTGCCTGGCGGGCGTCGAGCTGCTCGGTCCGACCTCGACGCCCGCGCGCCTGGGCGTGCTGGGCGGGTCGCTGGTCGTCGGCCTGGTGCTGACCCGGTTCGCCATGACGCCGTTGAAGCGGCTGTTCCCGGAGGACCCGCCCGCGTCGCGCCTGGACTTCGTCGGCCGCCCGTGCGTCATCCGCACGGGTCGGGTGACGCGCACGTTCGGCCAGGCGGAGGTCACCGCCGCGGACGGCTCGTCGGCGGTCGTGCAGGTGCGGCAGCCGGGCGAGGACCCGCTGACGGCCGGCACCACCGCGCTGATCTTCGACTACGACGTGGACGGCGAGTTCTTCTGGGTCGCGTCCCTCGACTTCGGACACGACCCGACTCTCACACGGGGGGACCACTGATGGACGTCATCACCACCGGGTTCGGCATTCTCGTCGCCGTCGTCCTGGTCGTCGTCATCGGCCTGCTGATCCTGATCAGCCGCCTGTTCCGCAAGATCGACCAGGGCAAGGCGCTGATCATCTCCAAGGTGCGCAAGGTGGACGTGACGTTCACCGGCGCCGTGGTGCTGCCGGTGCTGCACCGCGCGGAGATCATGGACATCTCGGTGAAGACGATCGAGATCCGCCGCGCCGGGCAGGAAGGCCTGATCTGCCAGGACAACATCCGGGCCGACATCCGGATCACGTTCTTCGTGCGGGTGAACAAGACCGTCGAGGACGTCATCAAGGTCGCCCAGGCGATCGGCACCGCCCGGGCGAGCGACGAGCAGACGTTGCAGGAGCTGTTCAACGCCAAGTTCTCCGAGGCGTTGAAGACGGTCGGCAAGCAGCTCGACTTCATCGACCTCTACACCAAGCGCGACGAGTTCCGCGACCGGATCATCCAGGTCATCGGCACCGACCTCAACGGCTACAGCCTGGAGGACGCGGCGATCGACTACCTGGAGCAGACGCCGATGGCGCAGCTCAACCCGTCGAACATCCTCGACGCCCAGGGCATCCGCAAGATCACCGAGCTGACCGCGATCGAGCACGTGCGCACGAACGAGTTCACCCGGCACGAGGAGAAGGAGATCACGCGCCAGAACGTCGAGGCGCGCGAGGCGATCCTGGAGCTGGAGCGCCGCCAGGCGGACGCGGAGATCAAGCAGAAGCGCGAGGTCGAGACGATGCGCGCCCGCGAGGAGGCCGAGATCGCCAAGGTGCAGGCCGAGGAGCGCCTCAAGGCCAACACCGCGCACATCCGCACGGACGAGCAGCTGGGCATCCAGACCGAGAACAAGGCGCGGGAGATCGCGGTGGCGGAGAAGAACCGCGAGCGCGTGATCGCGATCGAGACCGAGCGCATCGAGAAGGACCGGATGCTGGAGGTCATCGGCCGGGAGCGGGAGACCGAGCTGACCCGGATCGCCGCGGACAAGGAGCTGGAGGCCGAGAAGCGGTCCATCGCCGAGGTGGTGCGCGAGCGCATCGCGGTGGAGAAGACCGTGGCCGAGCAGGAGGAGATCATCAAGCGGCTGCGCGCGGTCGAGGAGGCCGAGCGGGAGCGGCAGACCGTGGTGATCAAGGCCGAGGCGCAGGCGCAGGAAGGCCTGGTCAAGGACATCAAGGCGGCCGAGGCCGCCGAGCAGGCCGCGAAGTTCAAGGCGCGCGAGGAGCTGCTGCTGGCCGAGGCGCGGCAGCAGGCCGCGGAGCTCGACACCCGCGCGATGATCCGGCTGGCCGAGGGCAAGCAGGCCGAGGCGGCGGCGTCCGGTCTCGCCGACGTGCAGGTGCGCGAGCGGGACGCGGAGGCGATCGAGAAGGTCGGTCGCGCCGAGGCCGTGGTGGAGAAGGAGAAGGCGCTGGTGGCCGCGCTCGCGATCCGCGAGAAGCTGAAGGGCGAGGCGGAGGGCCTGGCGGACAAGGCGGGCGCGATGGCCGCGCTGGACGAGGTGACCCGCGAGCACGAGGAGTACCGGCTGCGGCTGGAGGCGGACAAGGAGGTCCGGCTCGCCGGGATCGACGTGCAGCGGCAGGTGGCCGAGTCGCAGGCGCTGGTGCTGGCGGCGGGCCTGGAGAAGGCCGACATCGACATCGTCGGCGGCGACAGCATGTTCTTCGACCGGATCGTCGGCGCCATCACGATGGGCAAGCAGGTCGACGGGTTCGTGGAGCACTCCGACGTCGCGCAGACCCTCGCCGGGCCGTGGCTGAACGGGACGGCGAGCTTCACCGACGACATCGGCAGGCTGCTCGGCTCGATCGGCACCGGTGACGTGAAGAACCTGACGGTGTCCGCGCTGCTGCTCAAGCTGATCAACTCCGGCGGGCCGGACGAGGGCAAGCTGCGCGAGCTGCTGGCCGCCGCGCAGCGCCTGGGCGTGGCCGAGCGGCCGGTCGCCTCGCTGTCGTGACCGCGGCGGTGGAGCCTTCGGGCGCGGCGTTGGAGGCGGGCACCTACGAGGTGCTGCGGGCCCGGCTGGCCGAGCAGGCGGCCGGGCTCGCCCGCCGGGCGGAAGCGCTGAACGCGCGTCGGCTGGAGGCGTTCGGCAGCGCCGAGCTGACGTTGCTGGGCACCGAGCGCATCCGCACCGAGCACAACTGCGTGCCGCGGGACTGCGTTTCCCTTTCCGTCGCCGAGGGGCGGGGATCCCCGGTGGCCGGGCTGATGCTGTTCGGCTACAACGTGTTCATCGGCCTGAAGCCGGAGACGACGGTCGACGACGTGTTCTCGCTGCACCGGTTCGCCCGCGACGGTGACGCGTTCCGGTTCGAGGACGCGGCGGACGACGAGCTGCCCGGCCTGCTGCGCGACCCGCGGTTCGAGCGGGACTTCGCCGAGCTGTACCGGTACTACCGCGACACGCGCCTGATCCAGCTGCGCCGGGTCGAGGGCCGGTTGCTGGCGGTGTTCCAGACCGGCGCGCGCATCGGGGACATCCGGGTGCTGCGCTGGCGGGTCGGCGTGGACGGCGCGGTGGAGTACCTGGACAACCGGGGCGAGCGCGACCACGTGTTCCCGCCGTCGCACGACTTCGAGTGGGTCGTGACCGGCCGCGAGCACCACGTGCTCGGCCGCCACCCGCACATCTCGATCGAGGACGAGGTGTTCGTCGAGACCATCGGCGGCGACCTCACCATCAAGGTGGAGGACAACACCGAGACCGGCGAGGGCGTGTACACCGAGCCGGTGGACGAGCCGCTGCAGTCGCTGGCCGACGGCGACGTGCAGTACGCGCGGGTCGGCTCGCTGATCCTGCTGCGCATCCGCCCGTACAACGAGACCGCGTGGCGGCACCTGGTGTTCAACACCCGCACCCGGTCCGTGGTGCGGCTCGACGGCATCGGCCAGGCGTGCCAGCGGCTGCCCGAGGACCAGGGGCTGATCTTCCCCGGCGGCTACTACCTGGCCACGGGCGTCAGCAAGACGTTCGACACCCCGGTGGACGAGCTGGAGTTCGAGCGGGTCATCCGCTCCACCAACGGCGAGGACGTGCTGTACGTCTTCCACGCCCGCCGCGACGGCCGGTCGCTGCTGCTGCCGTACAACGTGATCCGCAAGGAAGTGGCGAACCCGCTGTCGTGCCACGGGTACTCGCTGTTCGACGACGGCACGCTGGTCGTGTTCCGCGCGATGAGCGACGAGCCGACCCGCGTGCACCCGATGCAGGTGTGGCAGACGCCGTACCTGTCCGACGCGTACGCCGCCGCGCAGCCCGCGGGCACGGGCCCGTTGGCCCGGGTCGGGAACGCCGACCTGGTGCGCGGCATCTCCGACTGCCTGTCGGTGACCCGAGTGGTCGGCGAGATGGCGCCGTCGGTGGCGGTGTTCGAGGACCTGATCGCCTCGTGCACCAGGGTGTTCGACGCCTACCACTGGCTGGGCGACCCGGAGCTGGAGGACCTGCGCGCGCCGTTGACGCAGGTGCGTGCGACGGCCGAGCAGGTGCTGGACGAGTTCGAGACCGTGCAGGCGCTGACCGACCAGGCGGCGGCCGCGGTGGTCGAGGCGGACGAGCGGATCGCGTCGCTGGTGCGCCGGGTGCGCGGCGAGGTGCCGAGGACCGCGGACGCGTGGGTGCGGCAGTTGGCCGACCTGCGGCAGGCGCAGGGCCACCTGGTGACGTTGCGGGAGATGCGGTACGCCGACGTGGCGCGCATCGACTCGCTGACGGCGTCGCTGCGCGAGGAGCTGGGCGGCACGGCGCAGCGCGCGGTCGAGCACCTGCGCCGCGACGACGCGTTCGCGGGCTACCACGAGCAGGTCGAGGCGCTGGTCGGCAAGGCGGATGCGATCGGCACGGTCGCCGAGGCCGAGCCGGTGGTGGCGGAGCTCGCCGAGCAGCAGCGCGGCCTGGAGGTGCTGACCGAGGTCGTCGGGTCGCTGGACATCGCCGACGCCACCGTGCGCACGTCGATCCTGGAGCGGATCGGCGAGGTGCTGGGCGGGCTGAACCGGGCGCGGGCCACGGTGGACGGTCGCAGGCGCGCCCTGGCGGCCACCGAGGGCCGGGCCGAGTTCGCCGCCGAGTTCGCGCTGCTGGGCCAGGCGATCACCGCCGCGTTGGCGGTCGCGGACACCCCGCAGCGGTGCGACGAGCAGTTGGGCCGGCTGCTGCTCCAGGTGGAGAACCTGGAGTCGCGGTTCGGCGAGTTCGACGACTTCCTGGCGCGGCTGGGCGGCAAGCGGACCGACGTGTACGAGGCGTTCTCGTCGCGCAAGCAGGCGTTGCTGGACGACCGGGCGCGGCGCGCGGACCGGCTCTCGTCGTCGGCCGACCGGATCCTGGCGAGCGTGACCAGGCGGGTGGCGTCGCTGGCGTCGGTGGACGAGGTCAACACCTACTTCGCGTCCGACCCGATGGTGGGCAAGCTCCGCTCGGTGGCCGACGAGCTGCGGTCGCTGGGCGACCAGGTGCGGGCCGAGGAGCTGGACGGGCGGGTGCTGGCCGCGCGGCAGGAGGCGGGCCGCGCGCTGCGCGACCGGCTGGACCTGTTCGACGGCGACACGATCCGGCTCGGCCGGCACCGGTTCGCGGTGAACACCCAGCCGGTGGACCTGACGCTGGTGCCGAAGGACGGCGCGCTGTCGTTCGCCATCACCGGCACGGACTTCCGCTCGCCGGTGCGCGACCCCGCGTTCGCCGACACCAAGCCGTTCTGGGACCAGCTGCTGGTGTCGGAGACGGCCGAGGTGTACCGGGCCGAGCACCTGGCCACCTCGATCCTGGCGACGCACCCGGTGGACGCGCTGCACGTCGCCGTCACCGAGGAGCGGCTGCCCGGGCTGGTGCGGCAGGTGGCCGAGTCCAGGCTGGACGAGGGTTACGAGCGCGGCGTGCACGACCACGACGCGGCACGCATCCTCGACGTCCTGCTGCGGGTGCACGCGGGCGCGGGGGTGCTGCGGTACCCGCCCTCGGCGCGGGCGGCGGCGCAGCTGTTCTGGGCTTCGGCCGACGAGGACGTGCGGGCGGTGCTCGAACGGCGCGCGGTGTCGTTGGGGCGGGCACGGGCGGCGTTCGGGCACACGACGGCCATCGACGAGCTGTGCGCGGAGCTGGCCGAGGCGGCCGGTGACCCGTTGGCGGGCGAGTACCTGTTCGAGGAGCTGTGCGGCGCCCCGTCCGGGTTCGCCACGAGCGCCGGGGCGCGTGCCCTGGTGGACGCGTTCCACCGCGCGCTGGGCGGGCGGAAGGAGTTCGACGACGACCTGCGCGCGGTGGCGGACCCGTCCTCGCGGCGCCGGTTGGTGGAGGGCTGGTACGAGGCGTTCCTGACCGGCTCGCCCGACCGGGACCGGTACCTGCCGGACCTGCCGGAGGCGGTGGCGCTGGAGCTGTGCCGCGACCTGCCGCGGCACGAGTCCTCGGCCCAGCTCACGGCGACCGTGGACGGCCTGCTCGGCACGCACCCGCGCGTCGTCGACCGGTCGTTGGCGTTCCGGCTGGACGAGCTGCTGGCCCGCACGCGGGCGTTCCGCGAGCAGCGCGTGCCCGCCTACCGGGCCTACCAGCGGCGGCGCAACGAGGTCGTGGCCGCCGAACGGGCGCGGCTGCGGCTGGACGAGTACCAGCCGAAGGTGATGAGCGCGTTCGTGCGCAACCGGCTGCTGGACGAGGTGTACCTGCCGCTGATCGGCGACAACCTGGCCAAGCAGCTCGGCGCGGCGGGTGACGGCAAGCGCACCGACCAGATGGGCCTGCTGCTGCTCATCTCACCGCCCGGCTACGGCAAGACCACGCTGATGGAGTACGTGGCCAACCGGCTCGGCCTGGTGTTCGTCAAGGTCAACGGCCCGTCGCTGGGCCACGAGGTGACGTCGGTCGACCCGGCGGACGCGCCGAACGCCACCGCGCGGCAGGAGGTCGAGAAGATCTCGTTCGCGCTGGAGGCGGGCAACAACGTGCTGCTGTACCTGGACGACATCCAGCACACGTCGCCGGAGCTGCTCCAGAAGTTCATCTCGCTGTGCGACGCGCAGCGGCGGATGGAAGGCGTGTGGGACGGCGGCACGCGCACCTACGACCTGCGCGGCAAGCGGTTCGCGGTGTGCATGGCCGGCAACCCCTACACCGAGACGGGGCAGCGCTTCCGCATCCCCGACATGCTCGCCAACCGCGCCGACGTGTGGAACCTGGGCGACGTGCTGTCCGGGCGCGAAGAGCTGTTCGCGTTGAGCTACGTCGAGAACGCGCTCACGTCCAACCCGGTGCTGGCGCCGCTGTCCACCCGCGACCGCGGCGACGTGGAGCTGCTCGTGCGGATGGCGCGCGGCGAGGACGTGCGGGCCGACCGGCTCGCGCACCCGTACTCGCCGGTGGAGCTGGAGCAGGTGCTGTCCGTGCTGCGCAAGCTGGTGCGGGTGCAGGAGGTCGTGCTGGCGAACAACCAGGCGTACATCGCCTCGGCCGCCCAGTCCGACGCGTCGCGCGTCGAGCCGCCGTTCAGGTTGCAGGGCTCCTACCGGAACATGAACAAGCTGGCGGAGAAGGTGGTGCCGGTGATGGACGACGCGGAGCTGGCGGCGGTGATCGACGACCACTACGCGGGCGAGGCGCAGACCCTGACCTCCGGCGCGGAGGCGAACCTGCTGAAGCTGGCCGAGTTGCGCGGCACGCTGACCGAGGAGCAGGCCGCGCGGTGGGCCGCGGTGAAGGCCGCCTACGTCCGGGCCCAGGCTCTCGGCGGCGCGGACGACGACCCGACGTCCCGCACGGTCGGCGCGCTGTCCCTGCTCACCGACCGGGTGGGGTCGGCGCTGGACCGCCTGGCCGACCGCTGACCGCCGGCCGTCAGTCGGCCCGTTCGCAGGCGATGCCGTCGCCGTCGCGGTCGAGGTGGTGGCGGTCCCAGCCGACCACCTCGACGCGCGTGGTGCCCTGCTCGTTCAGCCAGTCGCACAGCCGCCGCACGCCGCGCGGGAACCGCCAGGGCACGCACGGCCCCTCGGTCAGGTACGAGCGGTCGCAGTCCTCGCCCCACGACGGGCTCGTGGACGGGGTGCTCTCCGGGGCGCTCGACGACGGGGGCGGCTCGGTCGTGGTCGTCGTCACGGCGACTTCGGTGGTGGTGACCGGCGGCGTGGGCCGGGGCGCGGGCGGCAGGACGACCACGGGCACGGTCGTCGGCCGCGCGACTTCCAGGGTGGTGGTGTAGGTGGCGCTGAGCACGCCGGGTTCCACCGGGCTCTGCTGCACCTGCCGCACGTCGACCGGGCGCGGCTCGTCCACCGTGATCGCCAGCGCCACGAGCGTGCCGGTCGCCAGTAACAGCACCACTCCGGCGAACGCGACACTCCTGCCACTGCTCATCCCAGCACCCGCTCCGAGGCTCCAAGCTGTCACGTGGAATCGCTCGTGCCGCGGGAGGCGTTACGCCCCAGTCGTTCCGGCAGGTCGCGGGGGGTGACGAGAACCGCACCACGTGACACGATCGGGTGGTGGACGTCGGGTTGCTCGGACCGGGAACCGTCACGTGGCAGCTGCACGCCGATCCCGCCATGTGGGTCGCCGGCATCGCGAGCCTCTACCTCCAGGCGCTGCACCCCCGCGCGGTCGCCGCCGTGGTGCAGAACTCCACCTTCCAGCAGGACCCGCTGGGCCGGTTGCTGCGCACCGCGGACTTCGTCGGCACGGTCAGCTACGGCTCCACCGACGAGGTCGAACGAGCCGCCGCACGCGTCCGCGGCGTGCACCGCACCCTGCGCGCCAAGGACTCGACGACGGGCCGCGGCTTCCGCATCGACGACCCGGAACTGCTGCTGTGGGTGCACTGCGCCGAGGTCCACTCCTTCCTCACCGTGCTGCGCCGCGCCGGCTACCGCCTCACCGACGCCCAGGTCGACCGCTACTACGCCGAGCAGCGCCGCACCGCCGCCCTCGTCGGCCTGCACGCCGACGAGGTGCCCGGCAGCGCCGCCGAGGTGGCCGACTACTTCGCCGCCGTGCTCCCGGAGCTCAAGCGCACCGCGGACTCCGAGGTCGTGTACCGGTTCCTGCACCGCCCGCCCGTGACCGGCCTGCTGCGCCTCGGCCTGGACGCCTACGAGCCGCTGCTCGGCCACCTCGCGTACTCCGTGCTGCCCGAGTGGGCCATCGCCCTGCACGGCCACCGGCCCTACCCGGAACCCGCCGCCACCGCACTGCTGCGCGCCGTCCGCGCCGCCGCGCTGCTGGTGCCCGCGCCGATCCGCTGGGGCGTGCCCGAAGGCCACGTGAACAAGGCGATACGGCGACTCGGCCTGCGGGTGGCGCCCAGGCGAGCACTCCTGCCGTCCTAGGGCGGAGTCGGCGGACTCACAGCCGCCACTGCTCCGAACGGCGCAGTGGAGTGGACCACTGCGACCTTTATCGCACTTGGAGGAACGCTCGGTTTGCTTAGCATGGCCAACGTCCGGCGCGCCGACCCGCGCCGACGTCCCCGAGCACCCCGAGAGGTTCGCACCTCATGCTGTTCCGACGACTGCTGCCCGCGACCGCGCTGGCCGCGGCCCTGTCCCTGACCGCCGCCTGCGGCGGCGCGAGCGACGACACCCTCGCCGGCAAGGCCGACGACGGCGAGCTGACCATCGGCATCCGGTTCGACCAACCGGGCCTGGGCCAGCGCCGCCTCGACGGCAAGTACGTCGGCTTCGACGTGGACGTGGCCAAGTACGTGGCCGCCCAGCTCGGCGTCGACGAGAAGGGCATCACCTGGCGCGAAGCCCGTTCCGCCGACCGCGAGAAGCTGCTCGCCTCCGGCGAGGTGGACTTCGTCGTCGCCACCTACTCGATCACCGACAAGCGCAAGGAGCAGGTCGCCTTCGCCGGGCCGTACTTCGAGACCGGCCAGGGCGTGCTCGTCCGCTTCACCGAGGACGACATCACCGGCCCGGAGACGTTGAACGGCAAGAAGCTGTGCTCGGTCACCGGTTCCACCTCGGCGCAGAAGGTGAAGGACCAGTTCGCCCAGGACGTGCAGCTCGTCGAGTACGGCCAGTACTCCGACTGCGTCATCGCGCTGCTCGCGGGCAACGTCGACGCGGTGACCACCGACGAGGTGATCCTCGCCGGGTACGTGGCCGAGAACCCCGAGCTGCTCAAGCTGGTCGGCACGCCGTTCACCACCGAGCGGTACGGCATCGGCCTGCCCAAGGAGGACGCCGCGGGCCGGGCGGTGGTCAGCTCGGCCATCGAGAAGATGGTCGGCTCCGGCGAGTGGCGGTCCGCGCTGGAGCGCAACATCGGCCAGGCCGGCGTGGAACTCCCGGAACCACCCAAGGTGACGGAGAAGTAGCTGTCCGGTGGACCAATGACTTCGGGGGTGTAGTGCTGGGCGTCACCAACCGATACGCTCAGCCACGCAGGCCGTGGTTTCTGTGTTCGTGTCTCACGCTCGCGGAACGACACGCGGGCGTGCCGTCCCCACCCCAGCGGTGGGGGAAACGCCCCGGGACGGCCGGGGCTGCACGGTGCAGCCCCAAGCTTTCCTGCGATGGAGGCAGGTACATGGCACTGGGCACTGTCAAGTGGTTCAACTCCGAGAAGGGCTTCGGCTTCATCGCCCAGGAGAACGGCGGGCCGGACGTCTTCGTGCACTACTCGGAGATCCAGGGCCAGGGATTCCGCACCCTGGAGGAGAACCAGCGGGTCGAGTTCGAGATCGGCCAGGGCACCAAGGGTCCGCAGGCCCAGAACGTGCGCAAGGTCTGATCACGGCCGGTCGTCACAACTGCACGTCTCGGCGATCACGAAGCGGGCCCCCGACCGGGATGGTCGGGGGCCCGCTCGCGCTTCGGGTTCGGGCCCGGCTTCGGGGCCGGGGCGGTGCGGGTGGGCTAGAAGCCGCGCTGGCGGGCTTCCCACTCCAGTCGCTGCATGACCCACTCGGTGGCCAGCGCCTGGGGTGACGTCTGCCGCTCGGCGGCCAGCTCCTTCAGCTGCTCGTTCGCCATCAGCTGGAGGCGGAGCTGGTAGACCTGCGCGTTGCCGAAGCTGGTGCCGGCCGTCGTCTCCGCGGCCGTCGTCTCCGGGGCGAGGGCGGCCAGGTAGGACTCCAGCTCCTCGTCGGGCAACGGTTCTTCCACTTCGCGCGAGGGCGGGCGATGCCGGCCGGACTTCGACCGTCCAAGGGATCCAAGAGGCACGGCGACACGATAACGGTTGGATTGCGGAGGCGGCCGAAGTGTGGCCTGGGTCACAGATGTGTGCATGGAGAGGCCCCCGCGCCAGGGGGAGGAACGCGGGGGCCGGAGGGGATCTCCACAGGCGCTGACCGGGGGTGTGTCAGCAATTCGGATTCTTGCACGCGCACGTGGACCTGGGGAGTGGGTTGACCCGAAATCTTCAGGTAGTCGACGGCGCCGACCCGTTCCGGTGCGCCGGTGGAGCTACCCCTGAGGGGTGTGCGGCTCGTCGGGCGGCGTCTCCAGGTCGGTGATCTCGCCCTCCAGTCGCTGCACCAGGTCCTCCAAGCCCGCGAGCATCCCGTCGAGCTGGCTCATCTTGTCGCTCATCAGCCGGTCGATGTCCGCTTCGATCGCCGACAGCGACAGGCTGCCGAACAACTCCTGCGGGTTCGCCGCGGCGGACCCGGGTCCACCGGCGGCCGGGCTCCCGGCCGCCGGTGCGCCGTCGGCCTCGGTGTCCGGCTGGGCGGCGTCGGCCTCGGCGGTCCCCGGCTCGGCGTCGGTCGGCTCGGCGGCGGCCGGCTCGGGCACGGCCCGCTCGGCGGGATCGGGTTCGGGCTCGCGCGCCGGCGGTGGCGTCGTGGTCGCGCCGTCCGCCGCCGCTGGTTCCGGCGTCTGCCCCGGTACCGGTTCGGTCATGGGTTGCACCCTCCTCGTTCGCGACAAGCACATCACGCGACGCTTGACACCAAGTGGCCTACACGGAAAGTGACGCTCTGTTGTGCCTGAATCACTCTCCGGGGGGCTGCTGCGGTTCGATGGGCTCGCTTAGCCTCACGCCAACCTCAAGTCGGGGAGGCGTCATGAGCGGGTCCCTTGAAGTGCGTCAGTTCCTGTGGAACCAGGACGACACGATGTCCAGGCCGGGCGGCGGTGGGGTGCCCGCCCAGCGCACCGGTGAGCCGTCGCGGATCTCGGACGAGCAGGTGCACCGGGCTCGGTTGTCGGTGGCGCGCGGTGCCACCAGTGCCGAGGACTGCCGGTTGCTGCTCGACATGCTCGGGCTGTCACCGGGTGAGGACGGGGGCGTGCCGCCGGTGCAGCGGTAGGACGTCACGGGTCACGGCCCCTCCGGGACGGCTCGATCCGGAGGGGCCGTCCTGTCGCGGTGGCACGGCGGTCCGCCACGAGCGGTGGCGGCGGGCCGAGCGGTCGACCGACGAGCGGTTCGGCGACGCGCGCGCCGTGCCGACCGGGCTGGAATCGCAGGTCAACACCTTGTTCGACCCCCGTTTTGGAAGTGTGGTGCCTCGTGCCCTATGCTTACGATGCTTCCACCGGACAGCGTGGAGGGCCTGGGAAAGAAGGTGGCCCAAGGGCTGCCGGAGGAAACCAGGTCCCCATCGTCTAGCGGCCTAGGACCCCGCCCTTTCAAGGCGGTAGCGCGGGTTCGAATCCCGTTGGGGGCACGTAGTACAGTGAGACAGCAAGGCAGAAGTGAGCAAGGCCCAGTGGCGCAGTTGGTTAGCGCGTCGCCCTGTCACGGCGAAGGTCGCGGGTTCGAGTCCCGTCTGGGTCGCAAGGCAGTTCGGCCGGTTGGTCGAGCCGCTACCTGGCCAGGTAGCTCAGTTGGTACGAGCGACCGCCTGAAAAGCGGTAGGTCGGCGGTTCGACCCCGCCCCTGGCCACCAGATCGCTCGAAAAAGCCCCTCCCATTGCCGGGAGGGGCTTTTTCATTTCGCGGCGGCGAATCGGATGACCGCCAGCGCTTGATCGTCGTGCACTTTCGGCCGCGGCCACTTCGCACGACCACCGTCAGCCTCTTCGGCCGCGCGGATCTCGTCCAGCACGGCTTCCGGACCTTTTTCCGACGTGATGTCCAACACGGTTTGCCAGTCCGCGAACAAGCCGTAGTCGTCCACGCCGCAGGACACGCCGTCGGTCGCCATCAGCACGGCCCGGACCCGGTGGCGCGGCCAGCTCGCCCGCACCGCCCGGTGCGCGGCGGCCGGCTCCGCCTCCGCCACCCACCAGCCGTGCTCGCGGTTGCGCCAGTCCGTGATCCGGTCGACCCGGCCGCGCAGGTCCCGCAACCGGTTGTCGGCGACGACCTCCGCGCCGTCCCGGGTGAACACCACGACCGGGCTGTCCGCCAGCACCAGGACGTCGACCGCGGTGTCGGTCCAGCGCGTGATCGCGACCGTGCTCGACGGCGAGTCGCCCGGCGTCAGGCCGTGCCGGGCGGCCAGCCGGGCGATGGCCCGCGCGAGGTCGTCGGCCAGGTCGCCGTCCAGGTCGGTCAGCTCCTCGGCGAGGTGGCGGGAGTGCCAGCCGCCGTCGCGTTCCCGCGGGGTCGGCGAGGTGGCGCCGTCCAGCAGCACCACGGCGTTCGGCAGGACTACGACGCGGTCCTCGGTGGGGCGCGGCAGGCCGTCGCGGCCCACCCCGGCCCGTTCGGCGGTGGTGATCTCCGGCATCACGGCCGAGCCTAGTGCGTCAACTTGGGTTGACAACCGGGCGTGTGTCAACCAAAGTTGACGGCATGACGGAGGCAACCGAGCTCGCCTCGGCGGCGGGCGACCAGGACCCCAGGGTCGGGCTGCGGGCGGTGAGCGCACTGCGCCGACTGCTGGAAACGCTCGAAACCGTGCAGGTGCGCAACGCCCGTGCCCGCGGCTGGTCATGGCAGGAGATCGCGGCCGAACTCGGGGTCACCCGACAGGCCGTCCACAAGAAGCACGGGGGAGACCGATGATCGGGGAACGGTTCACCAGGGCGGCCCGCCAAGCCGTCCACGAAGCCGTCGTGCAGGCCGAACGCCTCGACGCGCCGGAGATCGGGCCCGAGCACCTGGCGCTGGCCCTGCTCGACGCGCCGGTGCTGGCCGAGTTCGAGCTGGCGCGCGACGAGGTCGTCGACGCGTTCGCCGCCGCCCGGCGCAAGGGCGGCCTCAGCGACGCCGACACCGAAGCGCTGCGGCGGCTCGGCATCGACGTCGACGAGATCGTGGCGTCGGTCGAGCGCACGCACGGCGAAGGCGCGCTGGCCGGTGCGCCGATCCGGCGCCGCCGGCGGTTCTTCGGCAACCACCTGCCGTTCACCGCGGCGGCGAAGAAGACGCTGGAGCGCAGCCTGGTCGAAGCACGCGACCTGGGCCACGGCTCGCTCGGCCAGGAGCACCTGCTGTTGGCGCTGCTGGCCGAGCGCGGGTTGGTGGCCGAGGTGCTGGGCGCGCGGGGCGTGAGCTACGTGGAGGTCAGGAAGCGGGTCGCTCGCTCACCCAGGTGACCAGGGGGAGGAACGCCTGGGTCAGCGGGCCGATGGTGACGGCGTAGAGCACCGTGCCCACGCCGATCGTGCCGCCGAGCAGCCAGCCGACCGCCAGCACGGTCACCTCGACCACCGTGCGCACCAGGCGCAACGAGGTCCCGGTCCGCGCGCAGAAACCGGTCGTGAGGCCGTCCCGCGGACCGGGACCGAGGCGGGCGCCGATGTAGACGGCGGCGGCCAGGCCGTTCAGCACGATGCCGGCGGCGAGGAACACGATGCGCGGCAGCAGGTCGGTGGGGTTCGGCAGGATCGCGAGCGTGACGTCGACGGCGACACCGATGACGACCACGTTGCTGACCGTGCCGACCCCGGGTCTCTGCCGCAGCGGGATCCAGCAGAGCAGGACCACCACGCCGACAAGAGCCGTGATCAGGCCGAACGACAGGCCGGTGAGCTTGGTCAGGCCCTCGTGCAGCACGTCCCACGGGTCGAGGCCGAGGGTGGCGCGGATCTGCAGCGCCATGCTCGCGCCGTAGAGCCACAGGCCCGCGAGGAGCTGGGGGACGCGGCGGACGGGGGAGACGGTGACCGGGACCGGGGTGAGGGCGGCGAGCATGTGGCCATCCTTCGTTCCGATTGGCCTTGTATTCCAGAGCCAATCCGCAATAATTGGCCTTATGAACCCCGATGTCCCGCCAGGTGGACGCATATCCGGCTTCCGACTGGCCCGACTGCTCGGTGAGTGGCGTCGCCGTGGCGCACGCCACGGCTCGGCTGACCTGGCCGCGGCGATCCGGATGCTCGTGCTCGACGGTCGGCTGCCCGCGGGGACGCGGCTGCCGGCGGAGCGCGAACTGGCCGAGGTGCTGCCGGTGAGCCGCACGATGATCACCGCGGCGCTGGACCAGTTGCGGTCGGAGGGGCTGGTCGCGAGCCGGCGCGGGGCCGGGACGTGGATCAGCCTGCCGACGGGGACGCTCGGGGTCGAGCCGGACACCCCGCTGGTGGGGCACAGCATGGTCGACTTCGCGCGGGCCGCACCACCGGCGCTGCCGGGCGTGCTGGCGGCGTTCGACCAGGTCAGACGGGTCCTGCCGGAGCACCTGGCCGACCACGGGTACTACGAGCACGGCCTGCCCGAGCTGCGCCGGCGCATCGCCGACCGGTACACCGCGCGCGGCCTGCCGACGTCACCCGACCAGATCGTGGTGACCAGCGGCGCGCAGCACGCCCTCGCCCTGACCCTGCGACTGTTCACCGGACCGGGTGACCGGGTGCTGGTGGAGCAGCCGAGCTACCCGAACGCGCTGGACGCGATCAAGGCCGTCTCCGCCATCCCGGTGCCGGTCGCGATGACCGACACCGGCTGGGACCTGCCCGGCATCGCCGCCGCCCTCCGCCAAGCCGCACCGCGCATGGCGTACGTCGTGGTCGACTTCCACAACCCCACCGCCCACCGCCTGGACGCCGAGGGTCGGGCCGAACTGGCCGACACGGCCCGCCGCGCCCGCACCCCGCTGGTGGTGGACGAGACCGTCGTCGAACTGGACCTGGACGGCGACCCGCTGGACGGCCCGCCGCCGATGGCGAAGTTCGCCGACGACCTCGTCGTGACCCTGGGCTCGGCCAGCAAATCGCACTGGGGCGGCCTGCGGATCGGCTGGATCCGGGCGTCACCCGAGGTGGTCCACCGCCTGATCTCCACCCGCACCGCGCTCGACCTGGGCTCCGCGGTGGTCGAGCAGCTGGTGCTGGCCGAGCTCCTCGCCGACCCCGAACCGGCCCTGCGCGACCGGCGGGCGCAGTTGGCGGCCCAGCGGGACGTGCTGCTGGCGGGGCTGCGCGAGCACTGCCCGACCTGGCGCGTCCGCAGGCCGGGGGGCGGGCTGAGCCTGTGGTGCGAGCTGGACGGTCCGGTGAGCACCCGCATCGCGGTCGTGGCCCAGAACCACGGCATCCGCCTGGCACCGGGGTCGCGCTTCGGGGTGCACGGCGGGTTCGAGCGCTGGTTGCGCCTGCCGTTCGTGCAGCCGCCGGAGGTCCTGCGCGACGCGGTCCGCCGGCTGGGGCTGGTCGCCGCGTCGGTGGCGGGTCCGGCGGTCCCCGCCGATGCCGAGCTCACCGTGCCGGTCGCCTGACGGGTCCGCTGTTCGGCTGGTGGCCCGTTCGCGCGACGGTCCGCGCGACGCCCCGCTCGGCGGGCAGCTCGGCGGTCAGCGCGGACGGAAGGCCGGGCTGGAGGCTCGACCACCAGGCCGGCCGGTGGCTTGGCCGGAGCTGCGGCTGATGCCGCGGCCGGTGGTCCGGGTGGTGGTCTCGCCAGTGGCGCTCCGGGAAGTCCGGGCGGCCGTCTTCTGGTCGGTGGCCCGTCCGACCGTCTCGCCACCGGGCTGGGTGGTGCCGGTGGCGGGGTGTGGGCGGGGGTGTGGTTGGCAGGGGGTCCTCATGTTCTAACCGAGGGGTGGTAACAGTGTTTCCGTACATTTTCGGGTGATGATCACCCGATTGTGTTTCCCGGCCGTCGGGTCCGGCGCAGCCCCTCGGTGTGCCGGAGCCCGACGGCGGTTCGTGGACCTGCGGCGGGGACGCTCCAGGGATTGGCGTCCCCTGCCGCAGGTTCCCGTGCGGTCCCGGCGCTCGCGGGGGCAGCGCGGCGACGGGACCTCACCCGTTCCTGCCAGGGCGCGGTTGGCAGGACGGGGAGCCTCGCGGTTGATGCGCGAACAGGTGTGATGTGTGAGAAAAGACCAAGTCAAACGGTGTGTGATCGCGTGTGCTCAGGGCACACGGGTCCCGTCTGACTCAGTCGGGTGACGTGCTCGGCAGCCCCGGCACGCTGCCGGGGGTGCGGCCGTCGTCCCAGCGCTCGGCCGACCACGCGGCCAACGGCTTGGGGTCGGACTGGCCGGTGAGCGACACGAGCACGCCGCCCCGGTGGCCGCCGCCGCTGTCCGCGCTGCCCGAGGACGCCGTCGGCGCGCTCGGCGCGGGCGCCTGCTTCGGCGCGGGCGCGGGAGCGCTCGGTTGCGGCGCTTCCCAGACCACCTCGGCGTCCGGGGTGGCCGGCGGCACGGCCGGCGCGGGCGGGGTCAGAGGTGCGAACAGCGGCACGGTCACGGGGACCGGCGTGGCCGCGGGCACCGCGGTCGGCGTCACGGCCGTCCGGGCCTGGGCCTCCGCTGCACGGGCGGCGGCCTTCGCGGCCACCTTCGCCTCGAACAGCGGCACCGGCATCGTGTTCGACACCGCGCCCGAGTGGCTGTACCCGCCGTGGCTCCCGGCACTGCCCGCGTACTCGTAGCTCTCCTCGCCGGTGCTGTCCGAGTACGGGTCGGCGTCCGGGTAGCGGTAGACCTCGGGCTCGACCGGGCCGCTCATCACGGCCGGCGCGGCGGGGGCGAGTACGTCGGCCCCGGTCAGGTCGGCGGTGAACAGCGCGACCGCGGGGAACGACTCGAACGACTGAGCCGACTCGATCGGCTGAGGCTCGTGCGTGACGGTCGCGAACGGCGCGAGCTTCTCCGGCACGGCCTCGGCGACGGCCTGGTCGACGATCGCGGTCTGCGGTCCGCCGAACGCCGCGTTCACCGCGTCGAGCGTCTTCACCGCCTCGTCCGAGTGGTCCTCGCCCGCGGACGCCACCCCGGCGCACACGAACCACGCCGCCGCCGCCAACCCGCCCACGGTGAGGGTCCGGAGCAGCAGCGATCCTCCGCGGCGCACCGCGTAGGGAGTGGCCACCGTGGATCACCACCGTTCCGGGCTGAAGCGAACGGGACGGACCGTTCGAGGTCGACGTTCTGCTATGTCTAGCACTGGGAACCGCATTTTCGAACGTTCTCCGGCGGAAACCGCTCGGAAGGGCGGTGCGGTGCGGCTGTCCGTGTTGTTCCACCGGTGCGCGAACACAGTCCGTCGTGTCCACCTGATGGGGTGATGGCGGGAAATGTCCGTTGTGGACTGGCGGGTGGTGTCCGCTGTGGACGCCTGACCGGCCACTTCGGCCACCACGGCCCATGACGCCCGATTGGGCGTCCCTCGGATGGGTGACAGTGAACGCATAGTCGCCCCGCTCCGAAGCAGGCGAAGCACAGGCCACCCGGCTCGGACCGCGCGTCCGCAAGCGTTTGCGCCGAGTCGGTCGCGACAACAGCAGCACCAATCCGGCCGCACTGCCGACAACACCAAAGGCTCTCGCACCCATTCGGCCAAGTCGTGCCCGCGCGGCAGTTCGTCCGCCGACGATAAATGCGAAAAGAATTCGCCCACATGCCCGACGCGTCCACCACGTCCCCCCGCGCCGTCACGCGACGAACCAGGGCGTGGCGTGGTCCGGACCGCCGCCCCGCAGCACGCACCGCACCGGCCCGAACGGCACCCGCTCGACGTAGAACCACCCGGCCGCGTCCAGCGCCGACGTCACCGACCCGCCCGGCCACCGCACCACCGCGAACGCACCGACCCGGGCCGACCCGCTGACCCGCACCCCACCGCCGTCACGCGCAAGACGCAGGTCAAGCCCGCTGAACGTCACCCTCCGCGACCCACCCGGCGGGTCCACGAGGACCGAATCCGACAGCAACCGCAGCGGCAGGGCTTCGGTGCGCTCACGCAACGCGGCGCGCGCCCGGACGGCCACGCGCCGCGGCATCGGGTCGAAGCGGTCCACCACCGCGGCCAGGGCGTCGAGCAGCGCCCGGTCGCCGCACGCCCGCTCCACGCCGATCACCGCGCCACCCCGAGGCGGCGGCGCAGCAGGTCCAGGCACCGGCCGCGGGTGGCGCCCAGGCTGTTCACCGGCACCCCGACCGCCGCGGCGACCTGGGTGAACGACAGCTCGGGCGCGAACGCGGCCAGCCGCAGGATCTCCCGGCACCGGTCGGTCAGCGTCGCGTACGCCCGCCACAACCCGGCGTCACGGGCCAGCGCCACCTCCTCCGGCGTCGGCCCGCCGTCGGCGCGGTCGACGGGTTTCGCCAGCTCCAGCGGCACTTCCCGGCCGCGCGACCGCAGCACGGCGAGCGTCTCGCGCCGGGTGGTGGTGACCAGCCACGCGCCCAGCCGGTCGGGCCGGCGGATGCGGGCCAGGTTCTCGGCCAGCGCGAGCCAGGTGGCCTGGCAGACGTCGGCCGCGTCCTCCCGGCTCAGCCGGTGCGAGCGCGGCACCGCCCACACGAGGCGCGCGTAGCGGCGGACGATCTCGTGCCACGCGGCGGCGTCGCCGCGGCAGGCGTGCACGAGCAGCTCGGTGTTCTCCCAATCTCGCATGCTCTTTGAGAGCACGGGTTCTGACCTGGGGATACCGTCGCCGCACGATGGTGTGGTCGAAGGAACCGATGATCGTCGGGGTGCGTCGCTACTCGGTTCGCAGGCTCGCCGGGCGGATCGCCGAGCGCAGCGCGGGCAGCGTGCACAGCGACACCACGAGCACGGCGACCGCCGCCGCGGCGACCGTGGTGGCGATCTCGGTCCAGTCGACGCGGAACCGCCCGGACGGGGCCACGAGCCAGGCCGTGCCCAGGCCGATCGGGATGGCCACGGCGAGGCCGAGCGCCGCCGGCACCGCCGACTGCCAGAGCGAGGACATCGCGAGCACCTTGGCCGGCACGCCGTTCGCGACCAGCACCGCGGTGGGCCGGCGACGTTCGAAGACCTGGTCCACGGCCGCCGCCGCGAGACCGATCACGGCGAGCAGGGTGAGCAGCACCGACCCGCCGATGACGCCGCTGCGCAGCGACGTGAACAGCTCGACCTGACCCGCCGCGAACTGGCGGCGCAGCGTGACGCCCCGGTCGGTGCGGCCGGTGGCGGCGAGCAGGCGGTCGCCGAACGACTCGTCCGGGTCGCCTCGCACGACGAGCTCGGTCGGCGGCAGGGAGGCCAGCACCGGATCGGCTCCGCCGGCCACGACGAGCCCCCGGAACGCGCCCTCCGCCCGCTTGTGCGGCGGCACGACCCAGTCCTGACCGGCGACCTTCAGCCTGGTGCCGGGTGCGGGCCCGGACCCGACCAGGTACGCCGAGCCGTTCACGCAGTCCCGCACGTCGAGGCGTTCGGCGATCTCGACGCAGTCGGTGCTGGTGACGGTGGTGCGGTCGACGGTGGTGCGGTCGACGGTGTGCGTGCGCACCTCGCTGACCTGCCGCACGCCGCCGACGAGCGCGATCGCCTCCTCCAGCGGTCGCACCGAGGCGTGCGGCGGCAGGTCGAGCACCCAGCGGTCGGGTGTGTCCGTCGGTGGTGCGGCGGTGTACTGGGCCGCGACGCCGAGCAGCACCTGCAACGTCAACGAGCCGGTCAGCACGACGACGACGCCGGACAGCACGCGGGGCGTGCCCGCGTCGAAGCGCAGGGCGCGCAGGGCGAGCAGCGGCGCGATGCCGTTCGGCTCCACGCGGTGCGCGACCTCGCCGACGAGCCACGGCAGCACCGCGCCCGTGCCGGCGAGGACGAGCGCGATGCCCGCGCCGAGCCCGACCGCCAGCCGTGCGTCGGCCACCACCTGCCAGTAGCTGCCGATCAGCGAGATGACCACGATCAGCGCCGCGCCCGCGCCGATCAGGGCGAACCGCCACCACGCCCGGCGGCGCGGCAGCTCGACGGCGCGGGACAGGCCGAGCGGGCCGACGTCCTCGGTGCGCAGGGCCAGCAGGGCCGACACGACGGCCACCACCGGCACGCCCACCGCGATCAGCGCGCCGAGCAGCGGGTCGGGCAGCAGGTCCGTGGGGAAGAAGCCGACGCCTTCCACCTCGATGAACCGGGCGAGCGGCCGGGCGGCGAAGAACAGGGCCACGCCGACGAACAGGCCGAGCACGGCCCCGGTCAGGGTCTCGCCGCTGGCGATCCAGCGGAGCTGGGTGCGGGACGCGCCGACCAGCCGGATCGCGGCCAGGCGCTGTTCCCGGCCGGTCGCGCCGAGGCGGGTGGCGACCAGCACGAAGATGCCCAGCGGCACGAGCAGGGCGCTGATCGCGGCGACCATGAGCAGCCGGTAGACCGGCGGCAGTGTGGGCGGTGGCCGGTCGCCGCCGAACCCGGCGGCAGGGTGGGCGGCGGCGAGGTTGGCGTCGGCCAGGCCCGCGTAGAAGATCAAGGACTTCGGCCTGGGCAGGCCCGCGTCGGCGATCACGCCGATGACGCTCTCCGGGAAGCGGGCGCGGACCGAGTCGTCGGTGCGCATCAGGTCGAGCAGCTCGGGCGAGACGACCAGCTCGCCCGGTCCGGGGATGCGGCCGACGCCGGGCGGCGCGGGTGCGCCGCTCGCGGTGGCGGCCAGTTCCACGCCGGTGATCAGGCGGCCCTGCCACGACACGCTGACGGGCCGGGCCCTCAGCGTCCCGCCCGCCGACGTCGGGTCGAGGGACGCCGCCTGCACGCGCTGCGACTTCGCCTCCCGCGCGGGGCCGACCGAGGCGGCCAGCAGCAGCACGGTGACGCCGAGGCCGACGCCCGCGGCGGTGAGCGCCAACCTGGCCCACGACGTCCGGCTGCCCCCGACAGCCAGCCGGACGCCGAGGACCAGGTCGGCGAGCCACCTCATCGGAACACGCCCTGGGTGCTCCGGCCGCCCGCGCGGGCGGTGTGGTGACGGTGGTGCGGATATGGGGTCACATCTCCTTAGACGCTTCGGAGCGCCCGAACGTGGCTTCGGTGTGCCGACCACCGGTGACGCCGCCGCCCCCGACCGGGGACGGCGACGTCCGCCGAGGACCTACTCGGAGCGCAGGCCGAGGGCGCCGGTGGCGCGCCACAGGGACGGCAGCGACAGCAGGGTCACGATCACGACGAGCAGGGCGGCGGCGGCGCTGAGCACGCCGATGCCCGGCCAGTCGAGCACGACCGGCTGGGAGATGATCCGCAGCAGCAGGACCGCGAGACCGCCGCCCACGCCGACGGCCACGACCAGCGCCAGCAGCAGCGGCACGGCGTTCTGCCACAGCAGCGACCGGCCCAGCGCGCCGCGCGGGACACCGCCCGCCGCCAGCACGGCCAGTGGCCGCCTGCGTTCGCGGACCTGCTCCAGCGCGAGCACCAGCAGGCTCGCGCCCGCCAGCAGCAACGTGACCAGCGAGCCCGCCAGCAGCGCCTGCCGGATGCTCTGGAACTCCTTGATGCGGTCGGACAGGTCGACCTGCCCGTAGTAGGCCGCGTAGGCGCGCCACGTCATCGGCGCCACGGCGTTGCGGACGTGCTCGGCGATGTCGGGCCGGTCCGGGTCCACCCGCACGAGCACCCTGGTGTGGCCCGCGGTCGCCGGCAGGTCCCGCACCAAAGACGGCGTGACGAGCAGCCCGGAGGCGCTCATCGGATCGTCCGCGGGCCCGGCGACCTCGGTGAACGCGGGCACCGTCCACTCCAGACTCGGCTCCTGCTCCTGGTCGTTCGCGAACACCGAAACTCGTTGCCCCGGCTGGGGTTCCGGCCGGTTGGAGCCGGGCACCTGCTCGACGCCGATGTGGAACGAGTCGCCGTCCGCGCAGCTCGGCAGCGCCGACACCGTCCGCAGCACCTCGCACGTGCCGACCGTCGCCGAGTAGTAGTCCTCACCGAGCTTGAACGCGACGGTCCGCAGCGGGTGCACCCGTTCCACGCCGACCGACCGCTGCAACAGGCCCACGGTCTGCTCGATCGTCTCGGGCGTCGACTCCTGCAGGACGACCGAGATCCGGGTCTGGTCGGCCTGCGGCAGGGGCCGGTCCACGACCTCGCTCTCCGCGCTGGCCAGCACCGACTGCAGCGCGATCCCGCCCGCCAGGACCACGGCCACGCCGCCGACCACGCGCGCCGCCGTGCCGCTCTCCAGCTGGAGCCGGCGGATCGCGAGCTGCCACGACGGCGCGCCACCGCGCAACCGGCCCACCGTGCGCTCGACCACCCACGGCAGCAGCACCGGGATGCCCAGCAGCAGCAGGATGATCCCGCCGATGACGATCTCGGCGGACCCGCTGCTCACCGCGCCGCCGAACGCGCCGGCCTGGGTCAGCAGCGCCGCCGCGCCGAGGGCGATCGGCACCAGCCGCCACCACAGCACCCGCCGCACCGGCTTCGTCCGCCGCACCACGCCCAGCGGCTCGACCACCGTGCGGCGCATCGCGACGATCGCCGTCACCACGGCCATGACCGGCACCAGCACCGCGATCAGCACCGCGAGCGGCAGCGACGGGGTCAGGTCGCTGACGAACACGCTGATGCCGAGGAGCTGGACGTGCTCGACGAACTGCCGTGCCGCGAAGAACAGCGCCGCGCCGACGGCCAGACCGACGACCGCGCCCAGCAACGCCTCGCCGGCCGCGATCCGCCGCACCCGCTGCGCGCCCGCGCCGACCAACCGCAACGCGGCCAGCCTGCGGTCCCGCTCGGCGCCCGCCAGCCGGGTCGTGATGCCCACGAACACCAGCACCGGGAACAGCAGCGCGACCACGCCGACCATGATCAGCAGGGACAGGATCGGGTCGAGGGTGCGCTCCTGCCGCTCGCCGCCGTACCGGACGACCACCTCGCCCGCGTCCCGCGTCACGGTCGAGTCGCCCGCGTAGAACACCATGTCGTCCGGCGCGTTCAGCCCCGCCTGACCGAGCGTGCCGATCACCTGCTGGGGGAACCGCTCGCGCAGCAGCGCGCCGTCCGGGGAGGCCAGCAGCTCCGCCAGCGCGGGCGACACGAACACCTCGCCGTCGCCGGGCACCCTCGACGTACCCGGTGGCACGGGCGCGTTCGGACCGGTGGCGTGCACGAACCGGCCGGTGATCGTGTCGCCTCGGTACTCGGTGTTCCAGAAGATCGAGTAGAGCACGTCACCGGTCGCCTCGCGGTCGGTCACGGGCGAGGCCGCGGCCTCTCGCTCCGCGCGTTCGGACAGCACCGTCGTCACCGACGACGCGGCCAGCAGCACGGCCACCCCGATGCCGATGCCCGCGCCGGTCAGCGTCAGGCGCACCCACGAGGTCCGGCCGCCGCCGAGCGCCAGCCGGACGCCCAGCGCCAGGTCGGTGAACCACTGCCTCACGTGACCGGCTCCATCTCGCGGGACCGGCCGTCGCGCACCACGACCTCGCGGTCGGAGTAGGCCGCCACCCGGGCCTCGTGCGTCACGAGCACCACCGCCGCGTTGGTCTCCTTCGCCGCGGTGACCAGCAGCTGCATCACGCGCTCGCCGTTGAGCGAGTCGAGCGCGCCCGTCGGCTCGTCGGCGAACACCACGCGCGGACCGGTGACCAGGGCGCGGGCCACGGCCACGCGCTGGCCCTGGCCGCCGGACGTCTCGCCGGGGCGCTTGTCCGCGACGTCGGCGACCTCCAGCCGCTCCAGCCACTCGCGGGCGCGGGACTCGGCCTCCTTGCGCTTCACCGAACCCAGCCGCAGCGGCAGCGCGACGTTCTCCAGGCAGCTCAGCTCCGGCACGAGCTGGCCGAACTGGAACACGAAGCCGAAGTCGGTGCGCCGCAGCTCGCTGCGCGCGCCGTCGCCCATCGCGCTGAGCTCCACGTCGCGGTAGCGGACGGTGCCCCGGTCGGGCGTGAGGATGCCCGCCAGGCAGTGCAGCAGGGTCGACTTGCCGGAGCCCGACGGGCCCATCACGGCGACCACCTCGCCCGCCAGCACGCGCAGGCCGGCGCCGTCCAACGCGGGGGTGGGGCCGAACGACTTGTGCAGGTCGACGGCTTCGAGCAGGGGTCGGGTGGTCGAGTCCGTGCCGGTCATCGGGTCACCGCCGTCTTGAGTCGGCCGAGGCGCGCGGCGGTGAGCTCCAGCCAGCGCAGGTCGGCTTCCAGGTGGAACAGGGCGTGGTCGCAGATGAGCTGGTCGGCGAGGTCGCCGCGCGCCTTGCGCTTGGTCAGCTCGCGCATGGTGACCAGGTGGGCGGCGCGCTGGACGTCGAGCACGTCGTCCGCGCTGCGGCCGGACAGCAGGGCCAGCACGACCTTGGCGTAGAGCGTGTTCTGCAGGTAGGGCTCCGGCTTCTCCGGCGTGCCCAGCCAGTGCTCCACGTCCGTGACGCCGGCGTCGGTGATGGCGTACCGCTTGCGTTCCGGGCCCTCGCCCGCTTCGACGCCCGCCTCCTCGACCAGGCCGTTGCGGAGCAGGCGCGACAGCGTGGTGTAGACCTGCCCGTAGTGCAGCGGGCGGTCGTGGCCGAAGCGCTCGTCGTAGGCCTTCTTCAGGTCGTAACCGTGCCGGGGGCCCTTTTCGAGCAGGCCCAGCAGGGTGTGTCCGATCGACATGCGGGCGACTATACACACGGTGTATACACTCGGTTCATAGCCTGATCGGCGCAGCGGGACCGCTGGTCCGAACAGGCAGTCGGCGTAACCGATCACGGTGGATTGACGGTTACTTCGCCACATCCGCCCTCTCCGACGCCTACAGTGGAGGGGTGACTGGTCTGGCGGCCGGCTGGGACCACGCGGCTTTCACGCAGGGTCGAGCCGGCGATGCGGAACACGATGTGGAGCTGCTGCTCGCTTTCCTGAACACCCGAGACCTCGAACTCGGCACGGACGTCCTGGACAGCGCCGCCGCCTGGCGCGCGTGGGTCACCGAACGCGGCCTGGGCCGGGCTGGTGATCCGCACGAGGTCCGCGCCGTCCGCTCCTCGCTGCGGGCCTCGCTGGGTGAACGGCACGACGGACCCGACCCCACCCCCGTCGCGGGCCTGATCCGCGTCGACCTCAGCCACGGCGTGCCGACGATGTCCAGCACCGACGCGCTCGGCGCGGTGCTCGGCGCGGCGGCGCGGCTGGCCGTGCTCGGGACGTGGGAGCGGTTCAAGATCTGCCAGGCGGACGACTGCCGGTGGGCGTTCTTCGACCGCTCGCGCAACCGCTCGCGCACCTGGTGCTCGATGCAGACGTGCGGCAACCGGGAGAAGGCGCGCAACTGGCGGGAACGCCGCGCCCTGAGCGTGACCTGAGCGTGGAATTCGGGGTACCCGGGCGTTCGACACTCGGGACCCGAGCGTTCGACACTCGCGAGAGTCCCACGTGCGGGCACCCCGGGTTCACCGCTCAGGTCACGTCACGAGCTGGCCGACGGTGTAGATCGCCAGGCCGGCCAGCGCGCCCACGACCGTGCCGTTGATGCGGATGAACTGCAGGTCGCGCCCGACCTGCAGCTCGATCTTGCGCGAGGTCTCCTCGGCGTCCCAGCGCTCCACGGTGTCGGTGATCAGCGTGGTGATCTCGTCGCGGTAGTTGGTCACCACGTACCCCGCCGCGCCCTCGAGCCACCCGTCGACCTTCGCGCGCATCGACTCGTCCTCCACCAGCCGGCGGCCGAACGCGACCAGCCCCTCGCGCACCCGCCTGCGCAGCTCCGACGACGGGTCCTCGGCCGCGTCGAGCAGCATCTTCTTCGCCGTGCCCCATGCCGACCCGATCACCCGCTGCACGTCCGGGTGCTCGACCACCTGCTGCTTGACCTGCTCGGCCCGCTGCATGGTCGCCGGGTCGGTGCGCAGGTCGGTCGCGAACTCGATCAGGAACTGGTCCACCGCCAGCCGCATGGGGTGGTTGACGTCGGTCTTCACCGCCCACGCGAAGTTCAGCAGCTCGGTGTAGACCTTGTCGCCCAGCAGCGAGTCGACGAACTTCGGCGACCACGACGGCGCCCGGTCCGACACCACGCCCATGACCTTCTCGTAGTTGTCCCGCACCCAGTCGTACGCCCGGTCGCACATCAGGTCCACGAGCTTGTGGTGCGCGCCGTCGGTGAGCACCTGGCCCAGCAGCTTGCCCAGCGGCGGACCCCACGGCCGGTCGACCAACCGCCGCACCACCGCCTGCTCCACCACGGCCTGCACGTCGTCGTCGCGCAGCACGGTGACCGCGCCCTTCACGACGTTGGCCAGCTCCGACGTCACCCGCTCGGCGTGCTCCGGCCGGGCGAGCCACTCGCCGATCCGCCGCCCGATGCCCGCCCGGCGCAGCTTGTCCCGCACCACCGCCTCGGACAGGAAGTTCGTCCCGACGAACGACCCCAGCGCGTCGCCGAAGGTGTCCTTGCGGGTCGGGATGATCGCCGTGTGCGGGATCGGCAGGCCGAGCGGCCGGCGGAACAGGGCGGTCACGGCGAACCAGTCGGCCAGCGCGCCGACCATGCCCGCCTCGGCGGCGGCCCGGACGTACCCGACCCACGCCGGGCCGCCGTCCTCGAACAGCAGGGCCACCAGGAAGATCGCCGTCGCGGCCAGGAAGAAGCCGGTCGCCACGAGCTTCATCCGGCGCAGTCCCTGGCGCTTGAGCTGGTCAGCGGGGGTCAGTTGCTCCACGCCGCCATTGTCCGTGAAGATTCGGCGTTGTGCGGGCACCAGCGCTAGTCACCAGGATGAGGCCGTTCACCTCGACGATCTTCGCCGAGATGACGGCATTGGCCACGCGCACCGGGGCGGTGAACCTCGGGCAGGGCTTCCCGGACACCGACGGCCCGACCGGGATGCTCGACGTCGCCAAGGCGTCCATCGACGCGGGCCTCAACCAGTACCCGCCGGGGCCGGGCACGCCGGAGCTGCGCCGGGCGATCGCCGAGCACCGGTCGCGCTACGGCACGCACTACGACCCGGACACCGAGGTCCTGGTGACGGTCGGCGCCACGGAGGCCATCGCGGCCACGTTGCTGGCGCTGGTGGAGCCCGGTGACGAGGTGGTGCTCATCGAGCCCTACTACGACTCCTACGCGGCGTCCGTGGCGCTGGCCGGGGCGACCCGGCGCACGGTGGGGCTGGTCGAGGAGCCGGGCACGGGTCGGCTCGGGCTGGACGTCGACGCGCTGCGCGCCGCCGTCGGCCCGCGCACCAGGGCGGTGCTGCTCAACTCGCCGCACAACCCGACCGGCACCGTGCTCAACCGCGACGAGCTGGCCGCCGTGGCGGCGCTGTGCGTCGAGCACGACCTGGTGGCGATCACCGACGAGGTGTACGAGCACCTGGTCTTCGACGGGCTCGAGCACGTGCCGCTGGCCACGTTCCCCGGCATGGCCGAGCGGACCGTGACGATCTCCGGCGCCGGCAAGTCGTTCAACTGCACGGGCTGGAAGATCGGCTGGGCGTGCGGCCCGGCGGAGCTGGTCGGCGCGACCCGCGCGGCCAAGCAGTTCCTGACCTTCGTGGGCGGCGCGCCGTTCCAGCCGGCCGTGGCGCACGCGCTGCGGCACGAGCTGGAGTGGGTCGAGGGCTTGCGCACGTCCTTGCAGGACAAGCGCTCGCGGCTGTCCGACGGCCTGGCCGAGGCCGGGTTCGCGGTGCGGCCCAGCGAGGGCACCTACTTCATCACCGCGGACGTCCGGCCGCTCGGCTTCACCGACGGCGCGCAGCTGTGCCGGGAGCTGCCGGAGCGGATCGGCGTGGCGGCCGTGCCGGTGCAGGTGTTCACCGACCACCCCGACCAGTGGCGGCACCTGGTGCGGTTCGCGTTCTGCAAGCGCGACGAGGTGCTGGACGAGGCGATCTCCCGGCTACGCGAGCTCGGCGTCTGACCGGACCGGGGCCGCGCGGTCGCCCGCCAGCCGGTCCTGCACCAACGCGTGCCGGAACTGGTAGGCGGCCCCGGCCTGCCGCAGCACGCCGAGCTTGCGCGCGTCCTCCAGGAACACCATCAGCTCCCACGGCAGCTTGCCGCGCAGCGCCAGCCAGATCCGCGCCACGGTGAACCACCACCAGCGCAGGTGCAGCACGGACAGGGTGAAGCCGAGCATCAGCCCGCACGCCAGGCCGAGCCCGACCATGCCGGACTGCTTGGGCCCGAACACCAGTCCGGCCGCCGCGCCGAACACCACGGCCAGCACCAGCGACCCCGTCCACACCGCGATCCGGTCCCGCGCCATCGTCCACTTCGGACTGGACGGGTGGCTCAGCTCGGCCGTGCTGCCCAACCCGAACCGCAGCGCCACCGCCACCGCGATGCCCAGGCCGACCACCAAGCCGGCGGACAGCCCGTACAGCGCGCCGAACACCAGGCCGGCGGCCGTGCCGAGCACACCGCTGACCACGACCAGGCTGCGCCACACCCCCAGCCGCGGTTTCGGCACCCGGTGCCCGGACGCGTACAGCGCCGCCACCGCGACCGCGACCCCGGCGGCCAACCCCGTGATCGGGGCCAGCTCCGGCGTGCTCGCGTACGCCATCAGCCAGGCCACGCCGAACCCGCCGATCAGGCCGAGCGCGACCGCGCCGAGCAGGGCGAGCCACGTGCTGCCGACCGAGCGGCGCAGCTCCCACCAGCCCAGTTCGCGCACACCGCGCCGACGCATCTCGCCCGCCAGGAACGCGAGCCAGCGGGCCGCCTTCTCCCGGGGCCACACCTGGCTGGCACGGGCCTGGTGCGCGACCCCGCGATCACCGAACGCGCCGCCGACCAGCAGGTCCGCCAGGTGGTTCTCGATGGCGAACCGGTCGGGGAACCGGGTGCGGTCCAGCAGCTCGCTCGGCTCGCCGTACCCGTAGACGACGCCCGCCAGCCACACCGCGAGGGGCGTGGACAGCGCCTCGGCCAGCCGGCCGTCCGGCTCGTCGCGCAGGTGCAGGAACACCGGCTCCCAGCGGGCCGCGCCGACCGGGTCGGAGACCGACCGCAGGTAGCCCGCGACCTCCTCCAGGTCCACCGGCTGCAACTCCACCACCTGCGCGTTCGGCACGGTGGCGGCCGACTCGGCGAACTCGGCGGTGCGGCAGGTCAGCACCAGCGGGTGCGAGCCGGGGAACGCGCGGTTGATGCGGTCGAGCGCGTCGGCGCGCCGTTCCGCCGGGATCTGGTCCAGGCCGTCGAGCACGGGGAAGATCCGGCGCTGCTCGACCAGCAGGTCACCCGCGTAGCTGCCGTACAGCTCGGTGTTGCGCAGCGCCGGGTGGTCCTCGTAGAGCCGCCGGGTCATCCAGGTGCGGACGTCCTCCGCCTCCGGGTTCCACGTGGACAGCGGCAGCAGGAACGGCACCGGGCCGTCCACGAGGCGGTCGAGCAGGCCGATCGTGAGCAGCATCGCGGTCGTGCTCTTGCCCGCGCCGGGCTCGCCGAGGAACACCATGCGCGGGGTGCGCTGGAACGCGCGGACGACCGCGTCGCTGTGCCCCGGTTCACCCCGCACGGCGCTCCAGTGCAGGTCGAGGAGGTGTTCCCGCAGGCCGCGGGCGTGGCACTCCTCGTTCCACTGCGCGTGCAGGGCGCGGGCCAGGGCGCTCGCGGCGGCGTCGAGGTTGTCGTCGGTGGCCAGTCCGGCGGCGCGTTTGCGGTGCAGCCACGGGTCCAGCGCGGCGAGCAGCGCCAGGAACCCGAGGGCGAGGCCGGTCAACCACAGGTCGGGGTCGATGCCGTAGTCGGTGACGAACAGGCCGGCCGCGGCGAGCACGGCGGCCAGCACGCACCCGGTGAGCACGGCCCGCTGGCGGAATCTGGACACCACCGCATCATGACGGACCGATCACTGGTGGTGGTGACACGGTCACCCCTGTGTCGTGCGTACCCTCGAAGAGGTGATCTGTCCGAAGTGCCAGGACCTGATGCGGACCATCAGCCGTGGTTCCGTTCACATCGAGCAGTGCGAGAACTGCAAGGGCGTGTTCCTGGACGGCGGCGAGCTGGAGCAGATCATCGCCGCCGAACGGGCGCACTACGCGCAGCCGTACCGGCCGGAGGGCGTCCCGGTGCACACGCCGGTCGCACCCGTGCCCGTCGCTCCCGTGCCCGTCGCTCCTGGGCCGGTCTCACCCGGGCCGGTGGCCGCCGGTGATCCGACGGTGGCCGCGCCGGTCGAGGGTGCCGCGCCGGTCGAGCCCGCGGCGCCGGGAGCAGGCGAGGTCGCCGACGTCCCGCCCGCGGCCGGGCCGCCTCCGCCCTACCAGCCGCCGCCGGGCACGCACACCGGCCCGCCGCCCCCGTACCAGCCACCGCCCGGCACCGTGCCCGCCGCGCCACCGCCGGCGGTGTACCCGGTCGGGTACCACGACCCGCACTACCCGCCGCGCCGCAGGCGCAGCTTCCTGGAGGAACTGCTCGACTGAACGGTCCGAGCGTTCGACTCGTGCGCCCCGGACGCAGGACTCACGGGAGGGGCCAGGTCAGGGCGGTGCCGTCCAGGGCGAAGTGCTGGGCGGTCGGGGTCGCGGTGAAGGTGAACCGGTGCCGGCGGGGTTCGCCCAGCGCGCGCCACTGGCGGTAGGCGGCCTCGGCGACGTCCCACAGCGCCCGCGGCCCGCCCTGGTCCACGACGGCACCCCGGTGCCGGACCCACGAGCCGTCCGGGTGGACCAGGCGGACCGGGTCGCCCGCCACCGCCACCTCGGCCAGCGCGAGGCCCGCGAAGAACTCGAAACCACCGCCCGGGTCGAGCACCGCGCGCGAGGACAGCAGGGTCGTGCGTGACGTCGTCGGCTCCGCGGTCGAGGCCGCTACCAGCGCCTCGTCGGCCCACGCCTGCCGGTGGGCGCGCAACGGCATGAACCGGCCGTCCTCCGGCAGCACCCGACCGGTGGCCCGCCCGTCCCGCACGGTCAGCCGCACCAGGCCCGCGCCGATGGCCCGGTTCAACGTGGTCACGACCACCCCGCCGGGCGCGGTCTGCGCCAGCCACGCCGTCGGGATCCGCGACACCGCGCACGTGCCGAGGACGCGGTCGTAGGGCGCACGCGGCGCGTGACCCCGCTCACCGTCGCCCGCGACGCACGTCGGGTGGTGGCCAGCGACGGCCAGCCGCGCCCGCGCCCGCGCCAGCACGCCGGGGTCGACGTCGATCGAGGTCACCCGGTCGTCGCCGAGCACGTGGGCGAGCAGGGCGGCGTTGTAGCCGGTGCCGGTGCCGACCTCCAGCACCCGGTCGCCGGGCGCGACGGACAGCGCCTCCAGCATGATCGCCATGATCGTCGGCATGCTCGACGAACTCGTGGGTACCCCGGTCGCGGCACCGGTGGCGAGTGCTTGCTGCCACGCTCGGTCGTCGTTGTCGAGCTGGGTCACGCGGACGTCGTCGCGGTAGACCAGCGCGAGGTGGTCCGGGTGCGCGTCGGTCACCGGCTCCCAGGCGCCGTCGGGACGGGGCGCGAAGAACCCCGGCAGGAACACGTGCCTCGGCACCTGCCGAAACGCGTCGACCCACCGCGGGTCGCGCAGCACGCCGGCGGCCACGAGCGCGTCGACCAGCCGAGCCCGCAGGTTCGCCGCGACATCCACGCGGTCCACGGTAGCCCTGTGGGCGAGCACACGTCCCGATCGCTAGCAGAGCGCTTGCAGTAGCTAGCACCTCCGCGTACGGTCGACAGCGGATCGAGGAGGTGCCGCGAAGTTGGACAAGTCCATCGACGAGGCGGTGGCCGATCTCGGCCGCGACATCGGCGAGTACATCCGCCAGCAGCGCAACACGGCGAAGATCTCGTTGCGGCAGCTGGCCAAGCTCGCCGGGGTCTCCAACCCGTACCTGAGCCAGATCGAACGCGGTCTGCGCAAGCCGAGCGCGGAGATCCTGCAGCAGATCGCCAAGGGGCTGAGGATCTCCGCGGAGGCGCTGTACGTCGAGGCCGGGATCCTGGAGCAGCGCGAGGGCGGCGCCCTCGCGGACGCCATCGTCACCGCCCCCGACCTGACCGAGCGGCAGAAACAGGTGTTGCTCGACGTCTACGAGTCGTTCCGGCGGGAGAACACCGCCACCAAGACCAAGCCGGAGGAGTGATCTCCATGCCGAACCTGCCCACCACCGAGGAACTGCGCAAGGCGGGCGAGCAGGCCGTCGCCGCCGCCCGCACCCCGCTGCTCGCCGCCCTGGGCGCCGGTGACCTGGCCGCCAAGGCCGTGATCGAGGCGCTGAACAAGGCCCGCGAGCGCGCCGAGTCGGCGAAGAGCGCCGCCGAGTCCGCCGACCTGAAGAAGGACCTGCGCGACCGGCTCGACCCGGCCGAGCTGCGCAAGGTCGTCGACGCCTACACGCAGTCCGCGCTGAACCTCTACCAGTTCCTCGCCCAGCACGGCGAGGAGGCGCTGGAGAAGCTGAAGACCCAGCCCGGCCTGCAGAAGGCGCTGCACCAGGTCGAGGAGGCCGTCGAGACCGCCCAGAAGCGCACCGAGGCCGCCGCCGCCGACGCCCGCGTGCTGGCCGACGACGTGCTCGGCAAGGTGTCCCGCCGCACCCGCGCGGTCGGCGAGAAGGTCGCCGACGACCTGGACGACGCGACCGAGAAGCTCGCCGAGACCGTGGTCGAGGTCGGTGGCGACGTCGCCGCCGAGGTCCGCGAGACCACCCGCAAGGCGGCGCCGCGCAAGCCCGCCGCGACCAAGCCGGTCACCGCGACCAAGCCGGTGGCCAAGCCCGCGAGCTCGACCAAGACCGCGGCCACCCGCTCGACCACGGCGAAGAAGCCGGCCGACAGCGGCCAGTGACCCGACCGTGACGGGGCGTCCTGACCGAGGACGCCCCGTTTCGGCTGTACCGCGACGGCGCCGCGCACGTACGCTGGAGGCGTGTTGCCACCATTCCCCCCGTTCAGTCCGCTCTACCTGGACATCTGGGTCATGTTCGCGGCCTACTACGCCGCGCTGGTCATGGGGGTGTTCGCGTTCGCGCACGCGCTCTCGCAGCGGGCGGACGCCTACACGGCGGCCGAGCGCATGACCAAGCCCGCGTGGCTCGGCATCACCGGTGGTGGCGCGTTCGCGCTGCTGCTGTTCCACCCGTTCTCCGCCGGCGGCATGTTCTGGCTCGCCGGGCTGGTCGCGGTCACGGTGTACGTGGTCGACGTCCGGCCCCGGCTGATCGAGGTCCAGCGCGGCCCGCGGTGGTGACGCACCGGAGCTTCGGCTCCGGCGCACCCGTCACGCTCGTCGGCCACGGCCTGGGCGCGACACCCGGTGAGGCACGGCTGCCCACGTCCGGCCTGCCGGGCACGAAGGTCGTGGTCACCCTCCCCTCGCACGGCGACGCGCCGGACGCGCCGGAGGGTTACTGGACCTACCGGCGCATCGCCGCCGACCTGCGCGCCGTCGCACGGGAGACCGGCGCGACCCGGGCGCTCGGCGTGTCGCTGACCGCGGGAGCGCTGCTCGCCCTGCTGGCCGGGGAACCCGACGCGTTCGAGCGGGTCGCCCTGCTGCTGCCCGCCGTGCTGGACGAGCCCCGGCGGATGCTCGGCCGCGAGGAGGCGATCACCGCCGTCGGCGGGCCGCCGGACTACCAGGCGGAACGGCGGCTGGCGTTCGCCCGGCTCGACGGGGCGCTCGCCGAGCTGCCCGGCCAGGTCGCGGTGCCCGACCGGGCGGCGCTGGCGCGGGTCACGGCCCCGGTGCTGGTGATCGGCGCGACGCGGGACCCGCTGCACCCCGGCGACGTGGCCGAGCAGGTCGCGGCCTCGTTCCCGAACGGCAGGCTGGAGCTCGTGCCGTCGTGGCTGACCCACCGCGGCGAGGTCCGAGGGTGGTTGTCCGACTTCCTGCGCGGGTAGCCGAAGGGCATGGCCGAACAGAAGAGGATCGCATTCCTGGTCGACACGGAGGGCATCGAGCAGGTCGAGCTGACCGAGCCCTGGCAGCACGTGGAGAAGGCCGGTGCCGTGCCGAGGCTGCTCGCGCCCAAGCTGGGGCAGGTGCGGGCGTTCGACCACCTGACGCCGGCCGACACGTTCGACGTGGACGTGCCGTTCGCGCACGCCGACCCCATGGACTACGACGGCGTGGTGATCCCGGGCGGGGTGGCCAACTCGGACAACCTCCGCCTCGACCGCGACGCGGTGCAGTTCGTCAAGCAGCACGTGGCCGCGGGCAAGCCGGTCGCGGCGATCTGCCACGGGCCGTGGCTGCTGGTCGAGGCGGACGTGGTGCGGGGCAAGATGCTGACCTCGTTCCCCAGCCTGGCCACCGACATCCGCAACGCGGGCGGCGACTGGTCCGACGAGGAGGTCCGGGTCTGCGACATGGCCGGGTGGACCCTGGTGACCAGCCGCAAGCCCGACGACCTGCCCGCGTTCAACCGCGAGGCGCTCAAGGCCTTCGGGCTGCAAGGCCTCTGACCGCTCGCACCGGGTCCACGGGGATGTGCACCTCCCCGTGGACTCGCTAGAGCCTGGCCGCCGCGTACGCCGCGATCGCGTCGCGCACGTACTCGGCCAGGCCCTCGGCGTGCTCGTCGAGCTGCGCCTTGAACTCCGGCGCGTCGGCGTAGAGCTCACCGAGGCCGGTGTAGGACTCCCGGTTCGGCGTCCAGCTGCGGGACAGCCAGGCGTGGTGCCGGTCGGTCACCTCCAGCGCGCGCGGCGCGTCGGCCGCGACACCGGCGCGGAACACGTCCGCGTAGGCCTCGACGATCGCCTTCCACTCGGCCAGGTAACCGTCGGCGTCGGCCTTCGTCCAGTCCTTCATCCGGCGCTTGCCCTCGTCGATGTGCTCCTGCGCCTGCTCGCCGTAGCGCTCCACCAGCTCCGCCTCGTAGCGGGCCTGGCGGTCGGCGTCGAAGCCGTCGAACAGCTCGTCCATCTTCACCTCGTCACCCCCTTCCAGTTCCTCGATCGTCCGGGAGACGGTCCGGGCCAGCTTCGCCAGCCGGTCCTGCTCGGCGGCCAGCCACCGCGCGTGGTTGCGCAGCACGTCGACCGCCCGGTGCCGCCCGTCCAGGACCTCGGCCACGGTGTCGAGGCCGAGTCCCAGCTCGCGCAGCAGCAGGATCCGCTGGAGCCGGAGCACCTGCGCCCGCTCGTAGTAGCGGTAGCCGTTGTCGCCGACCCACGCCGGTTCGAGCAGGCCGATCGCGTCGTAGTGCCGCAGCGTCCGCGAAGTCACCTTCGACATCCGCGCGACCTGCGCGATCGACCAGGCCATGACCGTGCTCCCTCCCTGTGCCGACAACGGTAGAGGTTGACGTAACGTCAAGGTCAAGCGCAGCCGGCAGGATGGTCGGCGTGTGGACCATCGCAGGCACCCTGACCCCGCTGCCCGTCCTCGACCGGCTGGACCTGGTGGCCGCCCCGGTCGCCGCCGCGCTGAGGGCGATGGCGGACGGCGGCCGGCTCGCGGTCGCGGAGATCGACCCCGCGTTGGCGGACACCGCCGAGTTCTGCGCGCACTACGGCTCGCCGCTGGAGGCGTCCGCGAACTGCGTCGTCGTCGCGGGCAAGCGCGGCGACACCGTCCGGTACGCCGCGTGCGTCGTGCTCGCGACCACGCGCGCGGACGTGAACGGCGTCGTGCGGCGGAGGCTGGACGCGCGCAAGGCGTCGTTCGCGCCGATGGACGACGCGGTGTCGCTCAGCGGCATGGAGTACGGCGGCATCACACCCGTCGGCCTGCCCGACGACTGGCCCGTGCTGCTGTCACCGGAGGTCGCCGCCGCGCCGGAACTGGTGATCGGCAGCGGCGTGCGGGGCAGCAAGCTGCTCGTGCCCGGCGACGTGCTGGCGAAGCTGCCGGGCGCGGAAGTCGTCGAGGGCCTGGCCCGGTGAACGGGGGAAGCCGGTGGACGTGAGCTCGGGGGTGGCCGGTTTGGTCCTCGGCGCGCTGATGGGTCTGCTGCTGACCGTGTTCTTCGAGGACTACCTGAAGGACCGCCGTTCCCGGGTGGGCAGGCGGGTGCGGCGCCTGGTGGCCCGGGGCGGCCTGCCCGAACAGCGGGCGGAGTTCCACCTCGGCCCGCTGAAGTGCCCGATGCTGATCGTCGAGGGCGACGGCGAGCAGGTCATCAACGAGCAGTCGGTGCGCGTGGTGGTCGACCACGACCCGGTCGAGCTGCCCGCCGAGATGGTCCCCTGGCGCGACGAGGTGGCGGCCGAGCAGGAACGCAGGCGCGCCGCGGGCGAGCACGCGTTCTGGAACGGCCCGAACTACGCCGTGAGCGGGTTCACCGTGAGCCGCACCGCGCTCGACGAGTCGCCGGAGGTGGCGCTGCGCCTGCGGCCCGCCGACTACTACACCTTCCTGACCGCGCAACAGCTCGATCGCGAGTTCGCCGACGGCACCACCCCGCGCGAGCGCTACCTGGCCCCGACGACGCCGCTGGACGTGCCCGACTTCCTCAACTGCAGCTTCGGCACGAACGTCGCCGTGATCACGGCGGACAACCTGCTCGTCGTGCAGCAGCGCAGCACGCGCGTCGGGTCGCAGCCCGGCACGTGGAGCTCCTCGGCGAACGAGGCGCTGTCGCGGCAGCTCGACTCTCGGGGCAGGTCCGCCCCGAACCTCTACGACGTGATGCGGCGCGGCATCGTCGAGGAGCTGGCGATCGAGGAGACCGAGTACCACTTGGAGCTGCTCGCGTTCACCATCGACACCCGGCGGCAGCAGTGGGGTGCGCTGTTCGTCGCGTTCCTGCACGACCTGACCGGCGCCGACCTGGTGGAACGCCGGTCGAAGGGCGTGGCGGACAAGTGGGAGCACGACCGGATGGAGTTCGAGGCGTTCGAGGTCGCCCCGGTCGTGCGGATGCTGCTGTCGCCGCAGCGGCGCGACCGGTGGTCGTCGGTGGGGCCGCCGCTGTTCTACCTGGCGCTGATCCGCAAGTACGGGCGGGCGCACGTGGAGCGGCGCGCGGCGGTGGAGCTGCGCCGGCTCGGGCTGAAGTGAGCGCGGACCGGGCGCGGGCGGCGGGTCAGCCCGCGTAGCCGCGCAGGAAGTCGACCGCCTCGTCGGCGTCGTCGGTGACCAGGATCCAGCGCTCCGCCTCACGGCCGGCGGCCAGCCTGCGCACCAGGGGCGCGGCCGGGACCTCGTCCACCCAGAACGCCTCGCCCAGGAACACCATCGGCGCGGCCGGGCCGACCGAGCCGTAGTGGTTCTGGCAGTAGTCCTGGAAGACCTCCTGCACGGTGCCCGCGCTGCCCGGCGTGTAGATGATCCCGCCGGTGGCGACGGTGAGCAGGCCTTCCTCGCGCACCGAGTTGGCGAAGTACTTGGCGTGCAGCTCGCACGCCGGGTTCGGCGGCTCGTGGCCGTAGAACCAGGTCGGGATGCCGATCGTCCGCGGCCTGCCGGAGGTGGGCAGGTCGGTGGGGCACGCGGCGATCCAGCGGCCGATCGACTCGGCGTCGCCGCCGAACTTCGGTGCTTTCGCCAGGTCCCCCAACGTCGGCTCGTCCACGCCGATCCGCACACCCAGCGGCACGGCCTCCATCACGCCCGGTCCGCCGCCGGTCAGCACGGTGAACCCGGCCGCGCCGAGCGCCGCGCCCAGCTCCACGGCCCGCCGGTAGCCGTCCGTGTCGCGGCCCAGCGCGTGCCCGCCCATCACGGCGACCGGCCGTTCGGGCAGGACGGCGGCCAGCGCCTCGGTGATCGCGTGGTCGTGCAGGCGTTCGGCGAGCGCGTGCAGCGGGTCCGGGTTGTGGCCCTGGGCGCGGCTGTGCCGGTAGATCCGGGCGTCCGGGGTCTCGGCGTAGGAGACCGGGTCGTCCGGGTCGAACCCGGCGAACAGCTCCGCGGGCGTGTACAGCCGCGACCGGTACACGTCGTAGGGCAGGTCGGGGATGGCCGGGAACACCAGCGCACCGGCCGCCGCCGCACGCCGTTGGGCGAGCGGCGAGAGCGTGCAGCCGAGGAACAGCGCGCCGTCCATCGGCACGCGCAGCTCCTCCTCGCCCAGGTCGAGCCCGACGAGCACGGCGTTCCTCAACTCGGTCGCCGCGCGGACCTGCTCCAGGTCGGTGTACTCGGTGCGCACCGGCGCAGCCTACGTGCGGGCGCCCGCCCCGGATCGGGGTTTCGTCAGAAGATGACGGTCTGGTTCCCGTGCACGAGGACGCGGTCCTCCAGGTGCCACCGCAGACCCCGCGCCAGCACGACCTTCTCGATGTCACGGCCCTTGCGCACCATGTCGTTGATCGAGTCGGTGTGGTCGACCCGGATCACGTCCTGCTCCACGATCGGGCCCTGGTCGAGGTCGGCGGTCACGTAGTGGCAGGTCGCGCCGACCAGCTTCACGCCCCGGCCGCGCGCCTGGTGGTACGGCCGCGCGCCCACGAACGACGGCAGGAAGCTGTGGTGGATGTTCAACGCCCGCCCGGCCCAGGCCGCGCACAGCTCCGCGGGCAGGATCTGCATGAACCGCGCCAGCACCACCGCGTGCGGCCGGTGGCCGTCGACGAGCTGCCGCAGCTGCGCGAACGCCGCAGCCTTGCCCTCCGGGTCGTTCGTCGGGAACGGCACGTGGTGGAACGGGATGCCGTGCGCCCGGGTGATCCCGGCCAGGTCGGCGTGGTTGCCGATGACCGCGGCCACGTCGACGTCCAGCTCGTGCGACGCCACCCGGCCCAGCAGGTCGTACAGGCAGTGCCCCTCCTTGGACACCAGGATCACCACGCGCCTGCGCTCGCCGGAGTCCGAGACCCGCCACGACCCGGGGTGCGCGCCCAGGTCCCGCGCCACCTCCGCGAACCGGGCGCGCAGCTCGTCCACGTCGAACGGCAGCGAGTCCGCCCGCACCTCCTGGCGGGTGAAGAACCAGTTGGTGGTCGGGTCGGTGTGGTAGGCCGCCTCGACGATCCAGCCGCCGTGCTCGGCCAGGAACGAGGAGATCCGCGCCACGATGCCGGTGCGGTCGGGGCAGCCGAAGGTGATCACGTAGCGTCGTTCAGGCAGGGGCACGACCGGAAGTATCTACGGTCGCGGCAGCGCGTCCAGCAGAGACCTGTCACCCGATGTGATGGCGCCGCTGGGCCTGCCCCACGCCGCGCGGTACAGCGCGTCGGCCGTGCCCGCCACGGTGGCGTCCTCGTCGGTCGCCGACCCGGTGATCGGGCCGACCTCCGGCGCCTCCCCCGGCGTGAGCCGCACCTCCCAGGCGCGACCCGCGTCGGCGGCGTGGAACAGCACCCGGCCGGCCCGCTCGACCGGCTTGCGCCGCGCGACGCGCACCAGCATCCGGGTCAGGAACTCGTCCACCCCGTCGGCCGCGAACTCGACGTCGAACAGCAGCGACGGCACGTCCGCGCCGTGGCGGGCGTGCTCGGCGTCCAGCCGGTGGATCGCGGTCTCGTGCGCCTGCCGGCGCGACCAGAAGGCGAACGTCCGAGGCTCGGCGAACGTCCACGCGGGCGTGTTCGACGTGGTCCAGGCCAGGGTGTCGGCCAGCTCGGTGACCACCTTGTCCCACCAGTCGAGCAGCTCGTCCCAGTCGGCGGGGCGGTCGTCGGGCCTGGGCCGCTCGCCGTCCGCCGGCGTGCGCAGCGCCCGCAACGCCCAGGAGTGCGTGCTCGCGACGTGGTCGACGAGGTCACGCACCGTCCACCCGGGACAGGTCGGCACCGGGGCGTCCGACCCGGCGGCGACCGCCGCGGCGCGCAGTGCGGCGTACTCGGTCCTGAGGTGCTGCACGAAATCGGCGTGGTCCACTCCGCACAGCCTAGGGACTCACGACCTCCCAGGGCAGGGTGACCTCGCCGAGCCGCCACCGCTTGCGGTCGTCCAGCACGGGCCAGCCGCGTTCGGCCAGCAGCCGCACCGACTCCACCCACCGCGCCCGCGGACCGTAGGGCGCGAAGGGCGCGCACGTGGCCCAGCACGCGTCCAGCTCGCCGAGCAGGGCGTGCACCCGCTCACCCGGCACGTTGTGGTGGATGAGCGCCTTGGGCAGCCGTTCGGCCAGGTCACCCGGTGTCTCCAGGTCGGCGGGCAGGCACGACAGCGTGAACGTCCGCGGCCCGTCCGCGGTCAACGCCACCCAGCAGCAGCGGCGGCCGATCTCGTCGCACGTGCCCTCGACCAGCACACCGCCGGGCGCGAGCCGGCCGACCATGGTGTCCCACGCCTCGGCGGCCTGCTCCTCGGTGTACTGGCGCAGCACGTTGAACGCCCGCAGCAGCAGGGGGCGCGCGCCCGCCAGCTCGAACCCGCCGCGCCGGAACTCCAGCAGCGGCGGGTCGGCGACCTCCTTGCCCGCGGCGACCCGGTCGGCGTCCAGCTCCAGGCCGAGGACGCGCACACCCGGGTTGACCGCGCGCAGCCGTGCCGCCATCTCGACGGTGGTGATCGGGGACGAGCCGTAGCCGAGGTCGACCACCAGCGCGTCGGGTGCGGTCAACAGGTCGCGGTGGGCGTGCGCGACCCACCGGTCGACCCGGCGCAGGCGGTTCGGGTTGGTGGTGCCCCTCGTCGGCAGGCCGAGCGCGCGGGCCCGGCCCGCGGCTAGGCGCGGCGCGCGAGCCATTCGGTGGTGAACTCGGCTTCCTTGTCCAGCAGCAGCGCGACCTGCTCGGCGATCATCGCCTCCAGCTTGCCGCCCATGATCGGGATGCCCACCTTGACCTGACCGGTGAGGGTGAGTTCGCTCCCACTCGCGGTGTCGGCGAGCGTGATCGTGCCGTCCAGCCGGCCCGGGACGCCGTTCAGCGTCACCTCGACCGTGCCCGCGTACCCGGCCTCGGTCCACGACTCGGCGCGGTCGATCACGAGGTCCCCGCCGAGCAGGCCGCGCGCCACCGACGGCAGCTTGTCCGCGGGCACACCCTGCCTGAGCTGGTAGGACGTGGTCTGGTCGGTGGTGGTGAAGGCGACCAGCTCCGGGTTCGTGCCACCCAGCTCGGCGAGCCGGTCGCGCAGGTACGTCTGGTCCACCAGCGCTGCGTACACGTCCCGCGCGGGCCGGCGGGACGTGGTTCGGTGCTCGATGCGGCGTGCCATGTCGCGGAGGCTACCGTTCTCGGTCGTGACCACCCCGCCCTCCAGTGCCCGTGTGCCGCTGGCCGAGTGCACCACGCTGCGGCTCGGTGGCCCTGCGACGAGGTTCACGCGCGCCACCACAGCCGCCGAACTGGTCGAGACCGTGCGTTCCCTGGACGCCGACGGCGAACCGCTGCTGCTGCTCGGCGGCGGGTCGAACCTGGTCGTGTCCGACGCCGGGTTCCCCGGCACGGTGGTGGCGGTCGGCACGTCCGGCCGCCGGCTCGACCCGTTGGGCGACGGTCTCGTGCAGCTCACCGTGGAGGCGGGCGAGGACTGGGACTCGGTCGTCGCGGAGGCCGTGGCGCAGGGGCTGGGCGGGCTGGAGTGCCTGTCCGGCATCCCCGGCCTGGTCGGGGCGACGCCGGTGCAGAACGTCGGCGCGTACGGCGTCGAGGTCGCGCAGGTGCTGACGTCGGTCGACCTGCTGGACCGGCGCACCGGCCGGGTGCACCAGGTGCCCGCGGACGGGCTGGGGCTGGCGTACCGCACGAGCGTGCTGAAGGGCACCGACCACGCGGTGGTGCTGCGGGCCCGGTTCGCGCTGACCGCGGGCGGCCAGTCCGCGCCCATCCGGTACGCCGAGCTGGCCCGCGTGCTGGGCGTCGCGCCGGGTGACCGGGTGCCCGCCGACGCGGCCCGCAAGGCCGTGCTGGAGCTGCGGCGCGGCAAGGGCATGGTGCTCGACGCGGCCGACCACGACACGTGGAGCGCGGGCTCGTTCTTCACCAACCCGATGCTGGACGACTCGACGCTGGCCGGGGTGCTGATCCGGATCGCGGAGCGGCTGGGGCCGCACGTGGACGTGCCGACGTACCCGGCGGGCGCGGGGTTCGCGAAGCTGTCGGCGGCGTGGCTGATCGAACGGGCCGGGTTCGGGCGCGGCCACCGGGGGCGCGGTGGGCGCGTGGCGCTGTCGGGCAAGCACACGCTGGCGCTGACGAACCGGGGCGGGGCGTCCACGGAGGACTTGTTGGAGCTGGCGCGCGAGGTGCGCGACGGGGTGCGGGCGGCGTTCGGGGTGGAGCTGCACCCGGAGCCCGTGCTGGTGGGCTGCGACCTGGGTTGACGGCCGAACGGGTGACTCGGTGTGACGAATCCTCACTCCACGCGTTTCATGGAGGTAGGGGCACCCGTTGGAGGTCGTCATGGCCTACCCCGACGACGATCGCGCGGCCGTCAGGCCGATCAAGAAGCTGGTTGAGGACGATTTCCTGAGCCGGCCCGGCGTGGTGGGTGTCGACCTCGGCGAGAAGACCGTCGGCGGCCGGGTGACCGGTGAGCTGGCGATCGTCGTGTTCGTCCGCCGCAAGGGGCCCGCCGCCCAGTTCGCCATCCCGCCCGACGTGCTCGGCGTGCCGACCGACGTGGTCGAGGACACGCTCTGGCCGCACCACACCATCGCGTCGCCGGAGGGCGTGAGCGGCGCGGAGCGGCACGAGACGCCGGCGGGCGGCATCGGGATCGGTCCGAGCCGGGCGGTCCGGCTGGTGCCGCCCGACGTCGCCGAGGTCGACGACTACGTGGTGGCCGGGACGCTCGGCGCGCTGGTCCGGCCGCGCCGCAGGCACGGGGTGATGGCGTTGACGGCCTTCCACGTGGCCTGCGTGGACGACGCCTGGGCGGTCGGCGACCCGATGGTGCACCCGTCCCGCGTGGACGGCGGCCACCCGGTGCGCGACCGGGTCGGCGCGCTGGCACGGGCCGCGCTGTCGGCGCAGGTGGACGCCGCCGCGATCGTGCTGACCACGCCGCGCGCGCGGCCCGAGGTGGTGGGGCTGGGGCCGGTCACCGGCCGGGCTCGAGCCAGGGTGGGCGACCGGGTGCGCAAGCGCGGCCGGACGACCGCCGTGACCGAAGGCGTGGTGGCGTCCACGGACGCGGCGATCACGCTGGACTTCGGCGTGGGGCTGGGCGTGCGGACGCTGCACGACCAGATCCGGATCGAGACGCCCGGCTTCGCCGACCACGGCGACTCGGGCGCGGTGCTGCTGGACGACGCGAACCGGGTGGTGGGGCTCTACTGCGGCGGGAGCCCGGACCGGGGGTTCGCCAACCCGATCGGCCCGGTGCTCGACCAGTTGGACGTGGAGCTGATCACGCCCGGTGGACGCGGGTCGCCGACGCCTGCGCCCGGGGCTTGAGCACGATCCGGTCCAGGTTCACGTGCGGTGGCCTGGTCACCGCGAACGCGATCACGTCCGCCACGTCGTCGGCGGTCAGCGGCGTGACGCCCTGGTAGACGGCGGCCGCGCGGTCGGCGTCCCCGTCGAACCGGTTCACCGAGAAGTCGGTCTCCACCATGCCCGGCAGGATCTCGGTCACCCGGACCGGCCGGCCGAGCAGCTCGCCGCGCAGGGTGCGGTGCAGGGCCGACTGGGCGTGCTTGGCCGAGGTGTAGCCGGAACCGTTGTCGTAGGCCTCGTAGGCGGCGATCGAGGTGACGCTGACCACGTGCCCGTCACCCGAGGCGATCAGCTTCGGCAGCAGGCCCTTGGTGACGCGCAACGTGCCCAGCACGTTCGTCTCCCACATCCACCGCCAGTGCTCCTCGTCGGCCTCGGCGACGGTGGCCAGGCCGCGCGCGCCGCCCGCGTTGTTGACCAGCACGTTCACCGCGGGCACCGCGTCGAGGAAGGCCTCGACGGACGGAGCGGAGGTGACGTCCAGTTCGACCGCGGTACCCCCGATCCCGTCCGCGATAGCCTGGAGGCGGTCGAGCCGCCGGGCGCCCAGCACCACGTGGAAGCCCTCGGCGGCGAGCCGGCGGGCGGTCGCCTCACCGATCCCCGCGCTGGCTCCGGTAACGACTGCGATAGGACGGTTCACACCGATGATCCTATGTGCGGGCCCGTGCGTGACGCGGATCACTCGCACCGGGCGTCGAGTGGGACGTCCTTCGATCGGGAGGTCGTGAAACGTGCACAGGACAGTGGCGGCTCTGCTGCTCGGCTTGGCCCTGGTGGCCGGCTGCTCGGTGAAGGTGGAACAGGGCACGGCGAAGCCGGTCGGCGGCGACAAGCCGCCGGTGGCCAAGTTCACCACCGCGCCCCCGGACGGTGCGGCCGACGCGCCGGTGAACCAACCGGTCCAGGTCACCGTGGCCGAGGGCGCGATCGACCAGGTGGCGGTCACCAACCCGGAGGGCAAGGCGGTCGCCGGCAAGCTCTCCGAGGACAGGAAGACCTGGACCAGCACCGAGCCGCTCGGCTTCGGCAAGGCCTACGCCTACAGCGGGCGGGCGACCGGGACCGACGGGCGCCCGGTCGAGCTCAAGGGCGGGTTCACCACGGTCAACCCGGCGTCCCAGGTGCGCGCCACCCTGTTCCCCGGCGACAACCAGACCGTGGGCGTCGCCGTGCCGATCAAGGTCGAGTTCGACGCCGACGTCTCGGACCGGGCCACCGTGGAGAAGGCGCTGACGGTGACCAACTCGGCGGGCGTCCAGGGTCGTTGGGCGTGGCTGAACTCGCACGAGGTCCACTACCGGCCGGAGACGTACTGGCCCGCGAACACGCAGGTCCACGTCGAGGCGAAGCTGTACGGGGTGCCCTACGGCGGTGGTGCGTTCGGGCGCGCGGACGTGACCAGCGACTTCACCATCGGCCGGAACCAGGTCGTGAAGATCGACAACCCGACGCACCAGATGGTCGTGCAGCGCGACGGGCAGACCGTGGCCACGTACCCGGCGTCGTTCGGCAAGCCCGACGACCCGGAGCTGACCACGCCCAACGGCACGTTCGTGGTGATGGAGAAGTTCGAGCAGTTCAGCTTCGACAACCCGCGGTACGGGTACACGAACGTGGTCAAGAAGTGGGCCGTGCGGATCTCCAACCACGGTGAGTTCATCCACGAGAACAACGACAACGCGGGGAACATCGGGAAGGCCAACACGTCGCACGGGTGCGCGAACCTGTTGGAGGCCGACGCGAAGGCCTACTACGACAGCGCGTTGGTCGGCGACCCGGTGGAGGTGACCGGGTCGATCACGACGTTGCCGGCGCAGTACGAGTGGTACGACTGGCAGATCCCGTGGGCGCAGTGGCAGACGATGTCGGCCCTGTGAGGGGTGGTCGCGGGCCGGTGCCCGGTCGGGCCCGAGCCCGCTTCGCGGTGATCCCGCGGCGGTGGTGGCGGAAAATCGCCTGCTCCGGGAAGTGATGCGCTGATCCGCGCGTTGTCGTAGGTCGTGCGAAACACTCTCCTCGGCGCCGAGGGCGTCCGGCTGTCGGTCCGCGAGTCCGGGCCGGTCGATGCCCCGGCGGTCGTGCTGGTGCACGGTTGGGCCCAGTCCGGGGAGGTGTGGCCGTCCCAGCCGTCCCTGCGCTCGTACGCGCTCGACCTGCGCGGTCACGGGCGGTCGGAGGTGGGCAGCGGTGGGTACGGGGACTCGGCGTGCTGGGCGGCCGACCTGGAGGCCGTGCTCGACCACGTCGGCCGGCCGGCGGTGGTGGTCGGGTGGTCGTACGGCGGGTTGGTGATCGCGGACTACCTGCGGGTACACGGGACCGTGGGTATCAGCGGGCTGGTGTTGGTCGGCGCAGTCACCGAGATCGGGCGCGGGCGGCCCGGCGGGGTGATCGGGGAGGTCATGCGGGCGGCGTTGCCGGACGCGTTCTCGGACGACCCGGAGGTGGCGGTGCCCGCGTTGGCGCGGTTCTACCGCGACCAGGCCCGCGGGGTGGCCGGTGACGTGGTGCAGCGGATGCTGGGCACGGCGTTGCGGGTGCCGCCGCGGGTCCGGCGGGAGATGTTCCGGCGTGACGTGGACAGCGCCGCTGTGCTGAAGTCGGTGGACAAGCCGACACTGGTGGTGCACGGCACCGCCGACGAGGTGGTCGACCCGGCCGCCGGGGAGTACGCGGCGGCCCTGATCCCCGGAGCCGACTTGCGCCGCTACGACGGAGTTGCCCACGCGCCGTTCCTGGAACGACCCGAGCGCTTCGCGGCCGACCTGGCCGGCTTCGTCGCGGGGGTCTCCCGGTGAAGCGGGTGGCGGTGCTGTCGGTGCACACCTCGCCGTTGGAGCAGCCGGGCACCGGTGACGCCGGCGGGATGAACGTCTACATCGTGCAGACGGCCACGCGGATGGCGCAGCGGGGCATCGCGGTCGAGATCTTCACGCGGGCCACGTCGTCGGATCTGCCGCCGGTGGCCGAGCTCGCGCCCGGCGTGAAGGTGCGGCACGTGGTGGCGGGGCCGTTCGAGGGGCTCGGAAAGGAGGAGCTGCCCGGTCAGCTGTGCGCGTTCACGGCCGGCGTGCTGCGGGCCGAGGCGCGGCACGAGCCGGGTCACTACGACGTCGTGCACTCGCACTACTGGCTGTCCGGGCAGGTCGGGTGGCTGGCGCGGGAGCGGTGGGCGGTGCCGCTGGTGCACACGGCGCACACGTTGGCCAAGGTGAAGAACCTGGCGCTGGCGGCCGACGACACGCCGGAGCCCCGGATGCGGGTCATCGGCGAGGAGCAGGTCGCCGCCGAGGCGGACCGGCTGGTGGCCAACACCGAGGTCGAGGCCGCCGAGCTGGTCAAGCTCTACGACGCGGACCCGGCGAAGGTGCTGGTCGTGCCGCCGGGCGTGGACCTGGAGCGGTTCACGCCCGGTGACCGCGACGGCGCGCGTGCTGCCCTGGGGCTGCCGCGGGACGCCGTCGTGCTGGCGTTCGTGGGGCGCATCCAGCCGTTGAAGGCGCCGGACGTGCTGCTGCGGGCGGCGGCGGAGATGGTCGCGCGCGACCCCGGGTTGCGGTCGCGGCTGGTGGTGCTGGTGGTCGGCGGGCCGTCCGGGTCGGGCATGAAGACGCCCGACGAGCTGGTGCGGTTGGCGGCCGAGCTGCGGATCTCGGACGTGGTGCGGTTCCTGCCGCCGCAGGGCGGCGAGGCGCTGGCGCGGGTCTACCGGGCGGCCGACGTGGTCGCGGTGCCCAGCCACAACGAGTCGTTCGGGTTGGTGGCGCTGGAGGCGCAGGCCTGCGGCACGCCGGTGGTCGCGGCGGCGGTCGGCGGGCTGCCGGTGGCGGTGCGCGACGGCGTGTCGGGCGCGCTGGTGGACGGCCACGAGGCCGGGACGTGGGCGCGGGTGCTGTCGACCATCGCGCTGAACCCCGCTCGCCGCGAGGAGCTGGCCAGCAACGCCGTCGGCCACGCCCGCCGGTTCTCCTGGGACCGGACGACTGATTCGCTCCTCGCCGGGTACGCCGAGGCCGGGGACGTGTTCCGCGAGGAGGTTTTCGCTTGAGCCTGGACGACGTGATCCGGTCGACGCTGGACGACCGCGAGCTGCGCTACGAGCACAAGGAACCGGGCCGGTTCTTCGTGACCCTGCCCGGCGCCAAGAAGCTCCAGACGAACTGCTGGCTGGTGGTCGGCCGGCACGCGCTCGTGGTCGAGGCGTTCGTGTGCCGCAAGCCGGACGAGGCGCACGAGGACGTCTACCGGTTCCTGCTGCGGCGCAACGCCAGGCTGTACGGCGTGCACTACACGATCGACACGACCGGTGACATCTACCTCGTCGGCCGGGTCGCGTTGCACGCCGTGACCCCCGACGAGCTGGACCGCGTGCTGGGGCAGGTGGTGGAGGCCGCGGACGGCGACTTCAACGCGTTGCTGGAGATCGGGTTCGCGGGCGCGATCCAGCGGGAGTGGGACTGGCGGGTCTCGCGCGGCGAGTCGCTGGCCAACCTCCAGGCGTTCCGCCACCTGGTGTCCGAATCGTGATCGCGCGCGGGCAACGGGGCTGACCCCGCCTCCCGTCCCACCGGTGACCGCGGACCAGGGAGGGTCACATGGGCAGACGGGTGGGGCTGGTGGTCGCCGCTTTCGCGGTGGCGGCACTGGCGGGGTGCGGTGCCGGCGGCTCGGCGGGGTCGTCCGCCGACCAGGCGGCGGCGCCCGCTCCGGCGCAGGACAACGCGCAGCGCGGCGGCGCGCCGCCGAAGCAGGAGTCCGCGGGTGAGGCGCAGCGGGCGGGCACGTCGGCGCAGCAGAACCGGCAGCTCGTGCGCACGGCGACGGTCGAGCTGCGCGCGCCGGACTCCGACGCGGTGCTGGCGCGGGTCAAGGACCTCGTGATCGCCGAGGGCGGGTACTCGTCGCAGGAGCGGTCGCAAACCGGTCGGGCGTCGGTGACGGTGAAGGTGCCCGGCGACCGGCTCGACCCCGTGATGGAGTCGATCGGCGAGCTGGAGGGCGTCGAGGTCGGCCGCCGGGAGCTGCAGACCGAGGACGTCACCGAGCAGGTCGTGGACATCGAGGCCCGGCTGGCCAACCAGCGGGCCAGCGTGGAGCGGGTGCGCGGGTTGCTGGACCGCGCCACGACCACGGCCGAGATCACCGACATCGAGGCCGAGCTGACCTCGCGGCAGTCCGAGCTGGAGTCGCTGCAACGCCGGTACGAGGCGCTCAAGGGCCAGACCGCGATGGCGACGCTGACCGTGTCGATCTCCGAGACCGGCGAGCCCGTGGCCGTGGCGGAGGAGGACGACTTCCTCGACGCGTTCGCGGGCGGCTGGAAGGCGCTGGTGGAGGCGTTCTCGTGGCTGCTGGTGGTGCTGGGCGCCGTGCTGCCGTTCGCCGTGGTGCTGGGGCTGCCGACGGTGGGCTACCTCTGGTGGCGGCGGCGTCGGAAGGCGACCGTCGCGGCCGCGTCGACGAGCACGCCGTAGCACCCGGTCGGGACGGTTTCCTGACGAAAAAGCTACTGAGAGCATCATCGCGCGGGAGCGCGGGGCGGCTTGGGAGAGAGGGGGAGTCGCGAGTTCAAGCCGCCCCGCGTCGATCCCCGCGGTGGGTTCGGGCGGGGGGAGCCCGGTGTCCCTGCGGGCGCGGTTCGACGGGGGGAGGGCGAACCGCGGTGGTGCCGCGCCGGTCGGTCGGAGTGCGTGGGAGCCGACCCGCAGGGCCCTGCCAACTTGGCAGATGGCCGGTGATCCCCACAAGGGGTGCCGCTACTCCGTTCGAGTGTTCTTAGCCGAGTTAAGTAACGCTGTAGCGGCTCGGTCACCGTCCTTGACCAGCGATGTGGCTTGACTCACGATGGCGGGATCCCGGCCCCCTGGATGAATGAGGCAGCCGCATGGTCTTCCGCAGTCCGTTCCCCGACGTCGCGGTCCCGGACGTCACGCTGCACGAGTTGCTGTTCGCCGACCTCGGCGAGCGCGCCGACCGGGTCGCCCTGGTCGACGGCACCTCGGGCGCGTCGCTGACGTACCGCCAACTGGCCGGGGCGGTCGACCGCCTGGCCGCCGCGCTGGCCGCCAGGGGGATCGGCAAGGGCGACGTCGTCGGCATCCTCAGCCCGAACACCCCGTACTACGCCGTCGTGTTCCACGGCATCCTGCGCGCGGGCGCCACCGCGACCACCATCAACGCCCTCTACACGGCGGACGAGGTCGGGCACCAGCTCCGCGACGCCGGCGCGAAGATGCTGTTCACGGTGTCCGTGCTGCTGCCCAACGCCGCGCCGGGCGCGGAGAAGGCGGGCATCTCCGACGTGGTCGTGCTGGACGCGGCCGACGGCTACCCCAGCCTGTCGTCGCTGCTGGCGAACACCGAGCCGGTGCCCGAGGTGGTGATCGACCCGGCGCGGGACGTGGCCGTGCTGCCCTACTCGTCCGGCACGACCGGCCGGGCGAAGGGCGTGATGCTGACGCACCGCAACCTGGTGGCGAACATCGTCCAGTGCGGACCGCTGCTCAAGATCGGCGAGAGCACGAAGATCCTCGCCGTGCTGCCGTTCTTCCACATCTACGGCATGCAGGTGCTGATGAACAACGGCCTGCACGTCGGCGCGACCGTGGTGACGCTGCCGAAGTTCGACCTGCCCGAGTTCCTGCGGGTGATCCAGGACCACCGCACCGACCGCGTCTACATCGCGCCGCCGGTCGCCGTGGCGCTGGCCAAGCACCCGCTGGTCGACCAGTACGACCTGTCCGGCATCGACACGATCTTCTCCGGCGCCGCGCCGCTGGACGTCGACCTCGCGGCGGCCGTGGCCGAGCGCCTGGGCTGCCGCGTCTCGCAGGGCTACGGGATGACCGAGATGAGCCCGGTCAGCCACGCCATCCCGGACGGCCGCGACGACATCTCCGTCGGCACGGTGGGCGTCATCGCGCCCAACATGGAGTGCCGCTTCGTGGACCCGGCCACCGGCGAGGACGTCGGCGTCGGCGAGCGCGGCGAGCTGTGGTGCCGCGGCCCGAACGTGATGAAGGGCTACCTGAACAACCCCGAAGCCACCGCCGCCACGCTCGACGACGAGGGCTGGCTGCACACCGGCGACGTCGCCGTGATCGACGAGAACGGCCTGGTCAGCATCGTGGACCGGGTCAAGGAGCTGATCAAGTACAAGGGCTACCAGGTCCCGCCCGCCGAGCTGGAGGCACTGCTGCTGACCCACCCGGAGATCGCCGACGCGGCGGTGGTCGGCGTGCGCGACGACGAGGGCGAGGAGGTGCCGAAGGCCTTCGTCGTCCGCCAGCCGGGCGCGGCACTGGACGAGTCCGCCGTGATGGCGTTCGTGGCCTCCCAGGTCGCACCGCACAAGAAGGTGCGGGTGGTGGAGTTCATCGACGCGATCCCGAAGTCCGCCTCCGGCAAGATCCTCCGCAAGGACCTCCGCGCCCGCGAGGTGCGTTGATCAGGTGACCGGTGGGTGCGGGTCGGCCGCTTGGACCATGGCCGACCCGCGCCAACGGGTTCCCTGGCGAGGTCGGACATCGGTCGAGCCCTGTCGGTCGCCGGAAGCGCGCCGAGGGTGGTGCTGCACCGTGGTGGTCCCTGATGAGGAACGACCCTTGAAGGGTTCGTTCCGCCACGGCGAACCGGTCGCCTTCTGCGTCATCGGGTGTTCCGACTACTCGGAGGACCGGATGCGCTTCACGCGCTCGGCGAGCTGTTGCGCCTCGTCGACGCGTCCCAGGTCTCGCAACAGGAGCGCGAGGTTGTTCAAGCGGGTGGCGACGGCGGGGTGGTCGGGTCCGTAGGTGGCCTCGGTGATGCCCAGCGCTCGTTCGAAGAGGCTCTGGGCGTCGTCGGTGCGGCCCAGGTCTCGCAGTACTAGCGCGAGGTTGTTCAGTCGGATGGCGACGGTGGGGTGGTCGGGTCCGTAGGTGGCCTCGGTGATGGCCAGCGCCCGCTCGAACAGGGGTTGGGCGTCGTCGGGCCGGCCCAGGTCCCGCAACGCGAGGCCGAGGTTGTTCAGGCGGATGGCGATGTTGGGGTGGTCGGGGCCGTAGATGGCTTCGTCGATGCCCATCGCCCGTTCATAAAGCGGTTGGGCTTCGCCGGGGCGGCCCAGACCGCGCAACGCGAGGCCGAGGTTGTTCAGTCGGATGGCGACGGTGGGGTGGTCGGGTCCGTAGGTGGCCTCGTCGATGCCCAGCGCCCGTCTGAACAGGGGTTGGGCGTCGCCGGGGCGGCCCAGGTCCCGCAACGCGAGGCCGAGGTTGTTCAGGTCGGTGGCGACGGTCGGGTGCTCGGGTCCGTAGGTGGCCTCGTCGATGCCCAGCGCCCGTTCGTAGAGGGGTTGGGCGTCGCCGGGTCGGCCCAGGTCCCGCAACGCGCCGCCGAGGTTGTTGAGACGGGTGGCGACGGTGGGGTGGTCGGGTCCGTAGGTGGCCTCCGTGATGCCCAGCGCGCGTTCGAACAGGGGGTGGGCGTCACCGGGACGGCCGTGTGTCCGGAGGTAGGTGGCGGCGCGGTCGAGCAGCCACGCGGTGTGCTTGCCGGTGGCGGACGGGGCGTTCGAGCTGTCCTCGTGCACGGTCAGGACGTGGGGGAGCAGTGCCCGCCAGCGGGGCCAGTTCTGCGGTGCGGTGACGATCGCGCTCGGGAGGTCCGCTGCGAGCAGTTGCTGGACCACCAGTGCCGGAGACGCGGGATCCTGTGCCGGCGTTGCGGTGCGGGCGCGGAGTGATTGTCGGAGCAGCCGATGGGCGATGGTCACCTCGTCGCCGGACCGCCGGACCAGGAACCAGCCGGCCAGCGCCCCGACCGCCTCGGCGAACCCGACCGGGTCCGCGGCGACCTCGGCCAGCGGTTCGGGCAGCACCTCCGGGTGGGCGGTGAACAGGTCCAGGGGGACGGGTTCGGGAGCCATCCAGGCCAGCAGGTCGAGCAGTTGCACCGCCGCCCGGTCACGTGCCCGCAAGGCGGTCAGCGACAGGTCCCACAGGGTCGCCAACGTCTCCCCACGACCGGCGACCCGCCCGCGGCCGATCATCTCGGCGGTACGCGTGCGCAGCAGCTCCAGGTACGCGGTGGCGGGGAGTTCGGTGGCCTCCAGGTAGGCCGACGCCTGTTCCAGCGCCAGGGGCAGATCGCCCAGCCACTCGGCCAGCGCATCCGCCGCGTCGTCGTCCATCCGGGGGAGGCGGCGTCGCAGCAGCGCCACGCTCTCGTCGCGGTCCAGCACGTCCACGTCCAGTACGGGGCCGAGGGACCGGAAGCCGTTGCGCCTGGTGGTGATCAGCACCCGGCCGTCGCCGGGTGGCAGGTAGGGCCGCAGGGCGTCGACGTCCTCGGCGTTGTCGAAGACCAGCAACCACCGTCGCCGTCCGCGCAACTCGGCCAGGACCATGGCGGCCGTGGCCGTGGGGTCGGCACCGCCGTCGATGCCCAGCGCGGCACCCAGCTCGGCCAGGTGGTCGGGGATCAGCGAGGGCTGCTCGGCGGGGATCCACCACACCACGTCGAAGTCGGTCGCACAGCGGTGGACGTACTCGATCGCCAGTTGCGACTTGCCGACCCCGCCCAGGCCGCGCAGCGAGTGCACCGCCACCGTCCCCGGCGACCGCATCGCCTCGCGCAACCGCGACAGCGAGCCGGCGCGCCCGGTGAAGTTCGGGTTGCGCGCCGGCACGTTCCACACGCCCGGTAACGCACCCGGGAACGCGGGCTCCCGGGTCACCGCCCTCGTCCGGCCCGGGAAGACGGGCGCGGTGGCGGGCTTCAACCGGCCCTCGACCGCACCCTTCACCACCCGCAGCAGCCGGTCACGGGCGTCATCGGCGGGCAGGTCGAACAGGTCCTCCGACACCACCGAGCCCAACAGGCCCGGCCGGTCGCAGTCCTGCACCCGCAGCACCAGCAGCTTGCGGTTCTCACCGAGCGGGGCGTCGCGCCACGCGGCCTGCCACTCCGACGCACCGAACGCCGACTCCAGATAGGCCGCCGACAGCACGGCGATCGTGCGTTCCGCCTTCTGCACGCCCTCCTGCATCGTGGCGACCCAGTTGCTGCCCGGCACGATGTCCCACGCCTGGATCAGGACACGGTGACCGGCCTCCTCCAACTCCCACGCGATCCACTCGGCCCACTGCCGATCGTCCTGCGTGTAGGAGACGAAGAAGTCCCACCCGTCCGCCACGGACACCACCCTCCACGCCGCGTACCCGGACACATCGTGCCCGCCCGACACCTGGTTACAGCACAAGCCACACCTCGAAGACCCGAACAGCGGAACACGCACGGAACGCACCAGCGCGGAACACGCGCGTCCCGGTGGCGGACACGCTGCCGCGGCCTTTCTGCGGTCGGGTGTCCCTCGATCGTGTTGATCTCGGCTACTGGGCGAGCCGGTCCGGTCACGCTCCACAACCATGTCGGGTGCGAATCGGAACCACACATCGGAGAACACACGCATGCGCATCCTCGGAAAGCTGGCCGTCGCGGCCGGCGCCACCGCCGTCATCCTGCTCGCCGCACCGGCCGCCAACGCGTCCTCGATGGACGCCGTCCCGCGCACCAGCCCGCTGGCCGCGGTGCAGAAGGTGGTCGGCAGCGTGCTCGGCGGCGTGACCAGTGGGCTCGGCGGTGGCGCGCTCGGTGGCGCGACCGGCGGGCTCGGTGGCGGCGCGCTCGGCGGTCTCGGCGGCTGATCCAGGCTTCGGGTCGGGCCCTTCGGCGGCCCGACCCGGCCGCCGTCGGCTGCACCGATCAAGATCACACCTACCACCGGCGTTCGGCGCGCCGGACCATCTGGCAGGCTGACGCCCATGGCTGTCGGAACCCTGGTGTTGCTCCGCCACGGCGAGAGCGTCTGGAACGCGGAGAACCTGTTCACCGGCTGGGTGGACGTCCCCCTCTCGGAGAAGGGCGTGCACGAGGCGAAGCGCGGCGGCGTGCTGCTGCGCGAAGCGGGTGTGCTGCCCGAGGTGGTGCACACGTCGCTGCTGCGGCGGGCCATCGGCACCGCCAACCTCGCCCTCGACGCGGCCGACCGGCACTGGATCCCGGTGCGCCGGGACTGGCGGCTCAACGAGCGCCACTACGGCGCGCTGCAGGGCAAGAACAAGAAGCAGACGCTGGAGGAGTTCGGCGAGGAGCAGTTCATGCTCTGGCGCCGCTCCTACGACACCCCGCCGCCGCCGATCGAGCCCGGCACCGAGTTCAGCCAGGACAGCGACCCGCGCTACGCCGACCTGGGGCCCGACCTGCCGCTCACCGAGTGCCTGCTGGACGTGGTCAAGCGGATGATCCCGTACTGGGAGTCCGCCATCGTGCCGGACCTGCGCACGGGCCGGACCGTCCTGGTCGCCGCGCACGGCAACTCGCTGCGCGCCCTGGTCAAGCACCTCGACGGCATCTCGGACGAGGCGATCGCCGGCCTGAACATCCCCACCGGCATCCCGCTGCGCTACGACCTGGACGACGAGCTGAAGCCGATCAAGCCGGGCGGCGAGTACCTCGACCCCGAGGCGGCCGCGGACGCCATCAAGGCCGTGGCCAACCAGGGTCGCTAGACCAACCCCAGCTCGCGGGCGCGCGCTCCGGCCTGGAACCGGGAGGACGCGCCCAGAGCGGCCATCAGCTCCGCCACGCGGCGGCGGTACGTGCGCAGGGACACGCCCAGCGCGCGTGCCGCCGTCTCGTCCGTCCATCCCTCGTTCAACGCGTCCAGCACCCCCGGCGCGAACGCCCGCAGCTCGGACATCTCCGCGTCGTGCACGGCCAGCTCGGTGCCCGCGCGCCACGCCGCCTCGAACAGCGACGTGATCCCGTGCACCACCTCGGGCTGCGTGATCACGCTGTAGCTGCGCGCGCCGTGCGACTCGTCCCCCGCCAGGATCACCACCCGGCCGTCCAGCACGATCGTCTCGTTCACGTCGTGCGCGCTGACCCGCACGTCCGCGCCGTGGTCGGCCATGTGCCGCGCGTGGTCGGCCCACCTCGCGTCGAGCAGCGTGCTCAACCGGAACAGCTTGCGCACCCGCAGTCCCGGCGGGTGCTGCGCGATGCCGGTGCGGGGGTGGGTGCCCATCCAGGTGCGCAGCGCGTTCGCCGCGCACAGCAGCTCGGTCCTGGTCGCCGCGAACAGGTGCGCCGTCCGCTCGAACAGCTCCGCCTCGCCGCGCACCACGGTCACCGTCTCCACGTCCACGAGCATGGCAGCAACCTGCCAATCCACGCGGGCGTGATCGCTGATGGCGATCGTGGACACCATGCTGAACCTCAACCGCGTCGGGTACGGCGCCATGCAGCTCGCGGGCAAGCACGTCTTCGGGCCGCCCGCCGACCCGGAGAACGCCAAGGCCGTGCTGCGCCGCGCCGTCGAGCTGGGCGTGGACCACATCGACACGAGCGACTTCTACGGCCCGCACGTGGTCAACGAGCTGATCAAGGCCGCGCTCCACCCGTACCCGGAGCACCTGGCCATCGTCACCAAGGTCGGCTACCGGCGCACCCCGGACGGCGACTGGGTGACCGCCCGGGAGCCGGGGCAGTTGCGCGACGCCGTGCACGACAACCTGCGCCGGCTCGGCCTGGAGCGGTTGGACGTGGTCAACCTCCGCGTCGGCGGCGCGGACGACCCCGGGTCGGTCGAGGAGCCGTTCACCGTGCTCGCCGAGCTGCGCGAGCAGGGCCTGGTCCGCGACCTCGGCCTGAGCAACGTCCGCGGGCACCACCTGGACCAGGCCCTGTCGATCGCGCCCGTGGTGTGCGTGCAGAACCTCTACAACGTCGCCGAGCGCCGGGACGACGAGCTGCTCGACCGCACCACCGCGGAGGGCATCGCCTACGTGCCGTTCTTCCCGCTGGGGGGCTTCACGCCGCTGCAGCACGCGACCCTGGGCGAGGTCGCCGCGCGGCACGGCGCGACCGAGCGCCAGGTCGCCCTGGCGTGGCTGCTGCACCGCGCGCCGAACGTGCTCCTCATCCCCGGCACGTCCTCCACCCGTCACCTGGAGGAGAACCTGGCGTCGGCGGATCTGCACCTGTCCGAACACGACCTGACTCAATTGGACACGATTGGGTGAACGCCGGTCGTCTGCCGGGAAAACATCGGTCCCGGACGGTGTCGCGGGAGTCACGAACCACGCGTGAGCTCTAGGCCGTACCCCGGCTGACCTGCTTACGATGCGCTCGTGACCGCAACGGGTTACCTCGTCCTGTCGATCGGCGCTCTGCTGATCGGCGGCACCGCGTTTCTCGTCGGACGGGTCACCGCCCGCCGCCGCGAAACGCGTCCCAAGGGCCTCACCGTCGCCGACCTGATGGCCATGGTCGTCCACTCGTCCCCCGACGGCCTCGTCGTGCTCAACGGCTTCGGGGACGTCGTGCTGCACAACGCCCGCGCCGAGGAGCTGGGCGTGGTGCGCAACAACCGGGTGGACGACCGGGCCCGGCGCGCCGCCGAGATGGCCCGCTCCGACGGCGGCGTCATCGCGGTCGACCTGTCGTCGCTGGAGGTCATCAAGGGCCGCCAGCCGCAGGCGGTGCACGCCACCGTCAAGGTGCTGACCGAGGGCTTCGTGGTGGTGGACGCCTCCGACGAGTCGGAGTCGGTGCGGCTGGAGGCGACCCGGCGCGACTTCGTGGCCAACGTCAGCCACGAGCTGAAGACCCCGGTCGGCGCGCTCGCGCTGCTGGCCGAGGCGGTGCTGGACGCCGCGGACGACCAGGAGGAGGTCCGCCGGTTCAGCGCCAAGATCATGCAGGAGGCCACCCGGCTGGGCACCCTGGTCACCGAGCTGATCGCGCTCTCGCGCCTGCAGGGCGCGGAGAAGCTGCCGGAGCTCAGCCGGGTCGAGGTCGACGTGGTCATCGACGAGGCGATGGGCCGGTCGCGGCTGGCCGCCGAGTCCGCGGGCATCGGGATCACCACCGACGAGCCGAGCGGCCTCGAGGTGGAGGGCGACCGGACGCTGCTGGTCACCGCGTTGAGCAACCTGCTCGACAACGCGGTCGCGTACTCGCCGCCGGGCAGCCCCGTGTCGGTCAGCCGCAAGCTCGTGGACGGCTTCGTCGAGATCGCCGTCACCGACCGCGGCATCGGCATCGCCGAGGACCAGCAGACCCGCGTGTTCGAGCGCTTCTACCGGGTCGACAAGGCCCGCTCGCGCGCCACCGGCGGTACCGGGCTCGGCCTCGCCATCGTCAAGCACGTCGCCAACAACCACGGCGGCGAGGTGAAGCTGTGGAGCCTGCCGGGCACCGGCTCCACGTTCACGCTGCGCATCCCGGCTCATCCCGATCAGGACGAGCCCACCCAGGACCTGACCAAGCAGGAGCTGGCGAGCCCCGTGCCGAGCGGCACGGGCGGCAACCACGGAGGAGAGCTGTGACCAGGGTGCTCATCGTGGAGGACGAGGAGTCCTTCTCCGATCCGCTCGCCTTCCTGCTGCGCAAGGAGGGTTTCACCGCGGCGCTCGCGGCCAACGGCCAGGACGCGCTGGAGGAGTTCGACCGCAACGGCGCCGACATCGTGCTGCTCGACCTCATGCTGCCCGGGATGAGCGGCACGGACGTCTGCAAGCAGCTCCGCGCGCGCTCGGCCGTGCCGGTGATCATGGTCACCGCGCGGGACAGCGAGATCGACAAGGTCGTCGGGCTGGAGCTGGGCGCGGACGACTACGTCACCAAGCCGTACTCCGCCCGCGAGCTGATCGCCCGCATCCGCGCCGTGCTGCGCCGCGGCGGCGAGTCCGAGGAGCTGCTGCCGCAGGTCCTGGAGGCCGGGCCGGTGCGGATGGACGTCGAGCGGCACGTGGTGACCGTGGACGGCGCCGAGGTGAGCCTGCCGCTCAAGGAGTTCGACCTGTTGGAGTACCTGCTGCGCAACGTCGGCCGGGTGTTGACCCGCGGCCAACTGATCGACCGGGTGTGGGGCGCGGACTACGTCGGGGACACCAAAACCCTGGACGTGCACGTCAAGCGGCTGCGGTCGAAGATCGAGCCCGACCCGTCGACCCCGCGCTACCTCGTCACCGTGCGCGGACTGGGATACAAGTTCGAATCCTGATCATCCCGACCAGGTACGGTGCACCGCGTGCGCCTCGGGGTGCTTGATGTCGGGTCCAACACCGTCCACCTCTTGGTGGTGGACGCTCATCGGGGTGCCCACCCGACGCCGATGAGCTCGGAGAAGTCCGTGCTGCGCCTCGCGGAGCAGCTCGACGGCTCCGGGACGCTCGGCCGCGAGGGTGCCGACCAGCTCGTGCGCGCCGTCGCCGCGTCCAAGGCGGCGGCGCAGCGGCTGGGCTGCGAGGACCTCATGGCGTTCGCCACGTCGGCGGTGCGCGAGGCGGGCAACGCCGCCGAGGTGCTGGACCGGGTGCGCGCCGAGACCGGCGTCGACCTGCGGGTGCTGACCGGCGAGGACGAGGCGCGGTACACGTTCCTCGCGGTGCGCCGCTGGTACGGCTGGTCGGCGGGCCGGCTGCTGTGCCTGGACATCGGCGGCGGGTCGCTGGAGCTGGCGGTCGGCGTGGACGAGGAGCCGGAGGGGGCGTTCTCCGTGCCGCTGGGCGCGGGCAGGCTGACCCGGACCCGGTTCCGCCACGACCCGCCGACCCGGTCCGAGGTGCGCGAGACCACCGAGTGGCTGGCCGAGCAGCTTGCGCCGGTGGCGAAGAAGATCCGCCGAGTGGGGGCCCCCGATCGGGTGGTCGCGACGTCGAAGACGTTCCGCACGCTGGCGAGGTTGACCGGCGCGGCGCCGTCGTCGGCCGGTCCGCGCGCGCGGCGCGTGCTCACCGACGCGGGCCTGCGGCAGCTCATCGCGTTCATCTCCCGGATGTCCGCGGCCGACCTGGCCGAGCTCGAAGGGGTGAGCGCCAGCCGGGCTCACCAGCTGGTGGCGGGTGCTCTGGTGGCGGAGGCCACGATGCGAGCCCTGTCACTGGACGAGCTGGAGATTTGCCCCTGGGCCCTGCGGGAAGGTGTCATCCTGCGTCGGCTGGACCACACTAACGGTTCGGACCTGGACACCCCGCCGGACCGCACCCGCCGGACGGGTGACACTGGACGGACTGGCCGCCACGGGGCACGGTGGAGTTGATGAGTCGAGAGAGCGAGTCGGAGCAGACCCAGCGCACCGTCGCGGAGTTGCTCGCCCAGTACGGCGGGGGCTCCGGCGAGGTGACGCCGCGTCGGCGACGGCGGCGGGCCGAGGAGAACACGGAGACCGGTCCGCAGGCCATCATCGACCGCGTCAACTCCGACAGCGGCCGGCTGCGCGCCATCCGGGACGAGCCCGAGCCGCCGCCCGCCGCGCCGCCGCCCGCCGCGCCGCCGCCCGCCGCGCCGCCGCCGCCCGCGCCGTTGCCCCAGCGGCAGCGTCAGCGCGCCGTGGAGGCCGAGCGCACCGCCTACCAGCCGCCGCCGCCGCTGACCCGGCCGGAGCCGCCCGCGGCGCGCCCGGAACCGCCGCTCTCCCGGCTGGAGCCGCCCGCCTCCCGGCTGGAACCGCCGTCGTCGCGGCTGGAGCCGCCGAAGAAGGCCGAGAGCGGGCGCAGACGGGCCCCCGAGGTGGACCCGGCCGAGGAGACCCGGGTCGTGCCGCCGATCGTGGCCGACTACCAGGGCGAGCCGTCCCGGCCCACCCTGCCGAAACCCCCGGTCGCGCCCGAGCCGCCGCGGACGAACCTGGTGCGGCCCGTGCCGCCCGGCGCGGTGAAGCCGCCGGTCCGCGAGCCGGTGACCGAGGTGATGCCGCGCATCACCGACAAGCTGACGCCGAACGTGCCGCTGGAGTCGCTGCCGACCGAGTCGGTGCTGATCGTGCCGCCCGCGCCGCCGCGGCTGCCCGACCCGCTGCCCGACCAGTCCCCCGAGGACTGGTTCGGCGACGACGACGAGCCCGAAGAGGTGGTGGAGCAGGAGAGCACGGCGTTCCACCCGTACGTCGACCTCGACGAGGAAGACGACGACGACTACCCGCGCCGCGACTTCCAGCGCCGCGACCTGGACGACGACGAGCCCGCGGGGCTCGCCGACCTCGACGACGAGGACGACGAACGGCCCGTCGCCCGCTCCGCCGGCAAGGAGTGGCTGCTCATGATCGGCCAGCTCGCGGCCGGCGTGGTCGGCGGCGCGGCGCTGTGGCTCGGCTTCAACTTCCTGTGGCGCACCGCCGCGCCGGCCGCGCTGGTGGTGGCCCTGGCGGTGACCGTCGGCCTGGTCATGATGGTGCGCAAGATCCGCCGCGCGGACGACCTGCAGACCACCGTCCTGGCCGTGCTGGTCGGGCTGATCGTGACGGTGTCGCCCGCGGCGATGCTGCTGGTGAACAATTGATCCCGGTCGGCCTGTCCACCGCGGCCGTGTGGCCGCAGCCCGCGGGCGCCGCGTTCGAAGCGGCGGCTGAGCTGGGGTACGACGGCGTCGAGCTGATGGTGTGGGCCGACCCGGTGAGCCAGGACGTGCGGGCCGTCGAGCGGCTCTCGAAGCGCTACGGCATGCCGGTGCTGGCCGTGCACGCGCCGTGCCTGCTGATCAGCCAGCGCGTGTGGTCACCGGACCCGGCCGAGCGGCTGCGGCGCAGCGTGCGGGCGGCGTCCGACCTGGGCGCGCGCACGGTCGTGCTGCACCCGCCGTTCGTGTGGCAGCGGCGGTACGCCGAGGGGTTCGCCGACCTGGTGTCGTCGTTGGAGGACGAGAGCGGCGTCGCCATCGCGGTGGAGAACATGTTCCCGGTGCGGCGTCCCCTGGGCCGGGGGCGATCGGTGCAGGTCACGGCGTTCCGACCGTCGATCGACCCGACCGACGTGGGCCACCGCAACTACACGCTGGACCTGTCGCACGCGTCCGCCGCGCACCAGGACACGATGGAGCTGGCCAAGCGCATGGGCGACGGGCTGACCCACGTGCACCTGGCCGACGGCTCCGGCCTGCCCAAGGACGAGCACCTGGTGCCGGGTCGCGGCACCCAGCCGTGCGGCGAGCTGCTGGCCCACCTGACCCGCACGGGCTTCACCGGACAGGTCGTGCTGGAGGTCAACACCCGCCGCGCCCGCACCGCCGCCGAACGCGCCGAACTGCTCTCCGAATCGCTCCTCTTCGCCCGCCTCCACCTCTGACCCCCGCGCGTGTCGAACCCCCAGGACCCGTGAGTCGAACGTCCAGAGCGCGTGAGTCGAACGTCCAGGACCCCTGAATTCAACGCTCAGGTCGACGGTGGGCCAACTCGCGACCGCTCATCCGCCGATCAGCGGCTAGGGTCTTGATCGTGAACCCGGTGCGCACGTTGATCCTCGCCGCCGCGGGCAACGACGCGGTGCGCCGGGTCGTCGCGACCGCACCCGTCAGCCGTGACGTGGTGCGCCGGTTCGTGGCCGGGGAGACCACCGCCGACGCGATCGACGCGGCGGGCCGGCTGATCGGCGACGGCCTGCGCGTCACCCTCGACCACCTCGGCGAGGACACGACCGACCACGACACCGCCGAACGCACCGTGCGCGCGTACCTGGAGCTGCTCGACCAGCTGCACGCCGTCGGCCTCGCCGCGGACGCCGAGGTCAGCGTGAAGCTGTCCGCCGTCGGCCTGCACCTGGGCGAGACGCTCGCCCTGGACAACGCCTCCCGCGTCTGCGCGGCCGCCGAGCAGGCGGGCACCACGGTCACGCTCGACATGGAGGACCACACCACCACCGACGCCACCCTGCGCGTGCTCGCCGAACTGCGCCGCCACTGGCCGTCGGTGGGCGCGGTGCTCCAGGCGTACCTGCGCCGCACGCTGGACGACGTCCGCGACCTCGCCGACACGCGCGTCCGGCTGTGCAAGGGCGCGTACGCCGAACCGCCGTCGGTCGCCTACACCGACCCGCACGAGGTCGACCTGAACTACGTGCGCTGCGCCAACGCCCTGCTGGCCGGCTCCGGCTACCCGATGTTCGCCACCCACGACCCCCGCCTGATCGAGATCGTCGGCGAGCGCGCCCGCTGGTACGGCAAGTCGGTCGAGGACTTCGAGTTCCAGCTGCTCCACGGCGTGCGGCCCGGCGAGCAGCGCCACCTCGCGGCGGAAGGTCACGTGGTGCGCGTCTACGTGCCGTACGGCGACCAGTGGTACGGGTACCTGATGCGCCGGCTCGCCGAACGCCCGGCCAACGTCGCGTTCTTCCTGCGTTCGCTGGTCACCCGCTCGTGAGGAGCCCCGTGTCGTTCTCGGCAGCCAGTGCGGTCCGCCCCCTCGGCGACGGCACGTACACCGCGTCCCTGCCCGCCGAGTGGACGGTCGGGCCCAAGCCGCACGGCGGGTTCCTGCTGGCCGTGGTCGCGCGTGCGGCGGTGGACGGCGCGCGGGCGGCCGTGCCGGGTGCCGACGACCTCGCGCCGCTGGCGGTGAGCGCCCAGTTCCTGCGCGCGCCCGAGGTGGGGCCGGTGCTGGTGCGGACCCAGGTGCGCAAGGCCGGCCGGACGGCGACGGTGGTGACGTCGACGCTGGAGCAGCGCGGGCGCAGCTGCGTGGAGGCGGTGGTGACGGTCGGGCGGATGCCGACGGCCGCGCCGGACTACGTGGACCTGCCCGAGATGCCCGCCGCGCCGCCCGCGAACGCGATCGACCTGGCGTCCATGGGCGCGGGCGGCGTCTACAAGCTGGGTGCGGTGTGCGACGTGCGGTTGGACCAGGAGGGCGCGGGCTTCCTGACCGGGCGGGTGGGCGACCCGCTGGTGCTGCGGCTGTGGGTGCGTCCGCTGGGCGAGCGGCCCGACCCGTACTTCGGGCTGGTGGTCGGGGACATCTCGATGCCGGTGACGTTCAACCTGGGCCGGTTCGGGTGGTCGCCGACGGTGCAGCTGACGGCGTTGCTGCGGGCGAACCCGGCGCCGGGGTGGCTGCGCGTGCGGGTGTCGTGCAGCGCGGTGCACGGCCAGTGGTTCGACGAGGACGCGGTGGTGGTCGACTCGGCCGGGCGGCTGGTGTGCCAGGCGCGGCAGTTGGCGCTGACGCCGGCGACCTGAGCCGGGGACCTGCGGTATTGCCGTTGTGCCACCGTGGCACGCTTGGCGCATGACGACGATCGCCGTGTTGGGTGCAGGCAAGATCGGGGAAGCGCTGCTGTCGGGGCTGCTGCAGGGCGGGCGCGCGGCCGACGAGCTGCTGTTCACCGAGAAGCACCCGGAGCGGGCCGCCGCGCTGACCGAGCGGTACGGGGTGGAGGGCCTGGACGTGCCCGGCGCCGCCCAGCGGGCCGACGTGCTCGTGGTCGCGGTCAAGCCGCAGGACATCGAGCCGCTGCTGGACGAGCTGTCGCCGGTGCTCAAGCCCGGCACGCTGGTGGTGTCGCTGTGCGCGGGCCTGCCGACGGCGCTGTACGAGCGCAGGCTGCCCGACCACACGCCCGTCGTCCGGGTCATGCCGAACACCCCGATGCTCGTCGGCGAGGCGATGAGCGCCATCTCGGCGGGCAGGTACGCCACCGACGAGCACCTGAACCTGGTCGAGGAGCTGCTGACCACGGTCGGCAAGGTGGCCCGCGTGCCGGAGAACCAGCAGGACGCCGTCACCGCGCTGTCCGGCTCCGGCCCCGCCTACTTCTTCTACCTGGTCGAGGCCATGATCGACGCGGGCATCCTGCTCGGCATCCCGCGCGACCTGGCCAGCAGCCTGATCATCCAGTCCGCCGTCGGCGCGGCCACCATGCTCAGCGAGGGCGGCCAGCACCCGACGATCCTGCGCGAAGCCGTCACGTCGCCCGCGGGCACCACCATCATGGCCATCCGGGAGCTGGAGCGGCACGGCGTGCGCGCGGCCATGCTGGCGGCCCTGGAGGCGGCGCGCGACCGTTCGGTGGAACTGGGACGCGCCCACGAGGTGGACTGATACCGCCATTGGCCGTCGCACCAGCCCCACCCGTCCCGTTACCCTCAGGGGAGCACGTGCGTGTCGAACCGTCGGTGGGGAAGCCGACGGCACGACGCGTGTCGAAGGACGCGGTGATCCATGCCTGCGGAGGAGAAGTCGCTCGGTCAAGTCAGATTCATGACGGTCGCCGAGGTCGCGCTGATGATGCGCGTGTCGAAGATGACGGTGTACCGCCTGGTCCACTCCGGTGAGCTGACGGCGGTGCGCGTGGGCAAGTCGTTCAGAGTGCCGGAGAAGGCGGTCCACGAGTACCTGCGGAACGCCTACTTCGACGCCGGGTGAGGGCCCGTGCGGGCGGGCGGGTAAACTCATAGGCCGTTCGTGCCTGGTGTCGGCGCGCCCACTTGACGGGTGTCTCCACCAGCGCGTGGAGACCCCGACGTCTAGTAGTGAAGGAACCCGCATGGGCTCGGTCATCAAGAAGCGCCGCAAGCGCATGTCGAAGAAGAAGCACCGCAAGCTGCTGCGCAAGACGCGGGTCCAGCGCAGGAAGCGCGGCAAGTAGCCCCTGCGGGTTCTCGCACCGCCAGTCCCCGGCCCCCGCGGCCGCGGGACTGGCGGTGTCTTCGTTGGGTGGCGGTGTCGTCGCCGGGCCGGGGCGCCGCCGCATCCCGCCATCCGGGTGATTGTCCGGTAAAGGCTCCGTGACCTGCGTCAAGACGAGGTTCCACGACCGATGGCGCTGCGGGTTCCCGGATAGCATCGTCCGAGTCGCACCCCTCGCACAGGGAGCCGCATGGGGCCCAGGGTCGTTCTCGTCACCGGCTGCAGCCGGTACCTCGGTGGGCACCTCGCCGCGCGCTTCGCGGCGAACCCCGACATCGAGCGCGTGCTCGGCGTGGACACCGAACCGCCGTCACGCGACCTGCTGCGCCGCATGGGCCGCGCCGAGTTCGTGCGCGCCGACATCCGCAACCCCCTCATCGCGAAGGTCATCGCCACCGCGCACGTCGACACGGTCGTGCACGCGTCGGTGACGGCGAACCCGGCCGGTCCGGCCGGGCGGACCGTGATGAAGGAGATGAACGTCATCGGCACGATGCAGCTCCTGGCCGCGTGCCAGAAGTCGCCGCACGTGCGCAAGCTCGTGGTGAAGTCCACCAGCGCGGTCTACGGGTCCAGCTCGCGCGACCCGGCCGTGTTCACCGAGGACATGGGCCCGAAGGACCTGCCGTCGAGCGGGTACGCCAAGGACGCGGTCGAGGTCGAGGGCTACGTGCGCGGGTTCGCCCGCCGCCGGCCGGACGTGGACGTGACCGCGCTGCGGTTCACCAACTTCATCGGCCCGCGCATCGACACGGTGCTGACCAGGTACTTCGCCCTGCCCGTGGTGCCGACGGTGATGGGCTACGACGCCAGGGTGCAGCTGCTGCACTCCGAGGACGCGCTGGCGGTGCTGGAGCGGGCGACGCTGCACGACCTGCCCGGCGTCTACAACGTGGGCGGTGACGGCGTGCTGATGCTGTCGCAGGCCATCCGCCGCGCGGGTCGGATCGCGCTGCCCGTGCCGAGCGCGGCGGTGCCGACGATGGGCCGGTTCTTCCGCGGCGCGCGGCTGGTGGACTTCTCCCCGGACCAGATGAGGTTCCTGAACTGGGGCCGGGTGGTGGACACGACCCTGCTGAAGGAGGAGTTCGGGTTCACGCCGAGGTGGACGACTCAGCAGGCTTTCGACGACTACGTGAGCGGGCGCGCGCTGCGACCGCTCATCGACCCGGAGCTGGTGACGTCGGTCGAGCGGGGTGTGCTCGACCTGGCCGCCAGGTTCCGCTGACGGGCGAGGAGGTGGACGCGTGGCGGAGGCACGGGTGATCCCGCTGCACGGCGCGGACCGGGAGGCTCCGCGACGACGGCGCGCGGCGGTCCGGGCGCCCGGACCGGTTCCCGTGCCCGAACCGCCGTCGCACGCGCCCGAGCCGGAGGACGCCGAGGCGGCGACCCCGGGGGCGCAGGTCGGTTGGGAGCACCGCTTGGCGGAGCTGCTGGCGTTCGCGCGGCGGCGGATCCAGGGCGACTACGAGGTGGACGAGTTCGGCTTCGACCCGGACCTCACCGACAACGTGCTGATGCCGCCGTTGCGGCCGCTGTACGAGAAGTGGTTCCGGGTGGAGACGATCGGCATGCACAACGTGCCGGGCGAGGGCGGCGCGCTGATCGTCGCCAACCACTCGGGCACGCTGCCGCTCGACGCGACCATGACCGCTTTCGCGGTGCGCGCCGACCACCCGAAGCGCCGTCACCTGCGCATGCTCGGCGCGGACCTGGTGTTCAAGACGCCGGTGCTGGGCGCGTTGGCGCGCAAGTCGGGGCAGACGCTGGCCTGCAACCCGGACGCGGAGCGCCTGCTGCGGTCGGGCGAGCTGGTCGGCGTGTGGCCGGAGGGCTTCAAGGGCATCGGCAAGCCGTTCAAGGACCGGTACAAGTTGCAGCGGTTCGGGCGCGGCGGGTTCGTCTCGGCGGCGCTGAACACCGGCGTGCCGATCATCCCGTGCTCGATCGTGGGCGCCGAGGAGATCTACCCCAAGATCGGCGACATCAAGGCGCTGGCCAGGCTGTTCGGCTTTCCCTACTTCCCGGTGACGCCGTTCTTCCCGCTGTTGGGCCCGCTCGGCGCGATCCCGCTGCCGTCGAAGTGGTACATCGAGTTCGGTGAGCCGATCCGGACGGATGTGTACGGCGAGCACGCGGCTGATGACCCGATGCTGGTCTTCAACCTGACGGACCAGGTGCGGGAGACCATCCAGCAGACCCTGTACCGGTTGCTCACGCAGCGGCGGAACGTCTTCCTGGGGTGAGGGAACGGACGGCCGGGCGGTGCGTGCCGGGGTCGTCCCGCTGGTCCGGCCCGCCCGGCGCGGACGCCGGTTGTCGTCCCGGCACCCGGGAGTTCAGCGCGTGCGGCGGCGATAGGCGAGGGTGGCGGCCACCACGCCCGCCAACGCGCCCGCCCCCAGCACGGACGGGACGCCGATCTTCGCCGCCTTGCGGCCCGTGCGGAAGTCGCGGATCTCCCAGCCGCGCTTGCGCGCCGTCTCGCGCAGACCCGAGTCCGGGTTCACGGCGACCGCCGTGCCGACCACCGACAGCATCGGCACGTCGTTCACCGAGTCCGAGTACGCCGTGCAGCGCCGCAGGTCCAAGCCCTCCTTGGCGGCCAGCGCACGGACCGCGTGGGCCTTCGCCCGGCCGTGCAGCAGGTCACCGACCAACCGGCCGGTGTAGATGCCGTCGCGGCTCTCGGACACCGTGCCCAGCGCGCCGGTCAGGCCGAGTCGCCGCGCGATGATCTGGGCCAGCTCGACCGGTGTCGCGGTGACCAGCCACACCCGTTGGCCCGCGTCCAGGTGCATCTGCGCCAACGCCTGCGTGCCGGCCCAGATCCGGTCGGCCATCAGCTCGTCGTAGATCTCCTCGCCGAGCGAGACCAGCTCCGCCACGGACCGGCCGGCCACGAACGACAGGGCCTGCTCCCGGGACGCGGCCACGCTCTGCGGGTCCTCCCGGCCGCCGACCCGGAACTTGAGCTGCTGCCAGGCGAACCCGGCGAGGTCCGAGTTCTTGAAGAACTTGCGCGCCGCGAGTCCGCGGGCGAAGTGGAAGATCGACGCGCCCATCATCATGGTGTTGTCGACGTCGAAGAACGCGGCGGCGGTGAGATCGGTGGGCGCGCTCCCGGACGGCCCGATCGTGAGCGCGGCCTCGGCCGAGGCCTCGCCGGCCAGCGCGGCACGCCGCTCCCGTTCCGCCGAGCCCTCCACCACACGCCTTTTCACCACGTCAGCGCCTCCCGCGGTCCGATGGGGACAGGGTAGCGATCAGCCGCCGAGGCCGGGCAGCGGCAGCGACGGCAGGGTCAACGTGGGCAGCGGCGGCAGCGGGCCGGCGGGTGTGGTGGTCGTCGGCGCGGGCGGGGCCGAGGGCGTCGGGGCGCTCGGCACGCCGCCGCCCGGCGTGCTGGTGGCACCCGGCGCGCTGCCGGCCGTGGTGGGCGCGACGGTGGTGGTCGGCGCGGTCGGGGTCGGCGCGGCGCTGGGCGATGAGCCGGGGTCGACAGGCGGTGCCGCGCACTCCTCCCGCGCGGGCACCGGGCCGACCTGGTCGACCTGCCCCGACGTCACGGACGCGCAGTCGGCCCGGGCGTGCAGCGCGGACGCGCGGTCGGCGATCCGGGTGAGCAGGTCCAGCGACGTGCCCGCGCGCTCGGCGGCCCGGGCGGGCAGCGAGGGGCGCAGGTCGGTCAGCCGGGTCGCCTGCGCGGTGGCCCAGTCGCGCAGGTCCTCGAGGGCGCGCTGATCCGAGTTCGAGCCGAGCGCGGCCAGCACGCGGGAACCGGCCGCGGCGTCGGCGTCGAAGTCGGTCAGCGCGGTCAGGTAGCCGCCGAGCGGACCGCCGCCGGAGTCGCGGTAGCGGTCGACCAGCGTCTCGATCTCGGCCAGGCGCGCGGCGGCGAACTCCAGGCGCTTGTTGCCCTTCGACTCCTCGCCGAAGGTGAGGCCGAGCGAAGCCGACTCGGCGGTGCGCTTGACGCCGTACAGCGCGTCGCCCGGCAGCGCGTCCCGGCTGAGCAGCAGGCTCATCCCGGCCAGCGAGAACAACAGGCACAGCGCCGCGGCGAGGGCGACCGCTAATCGCCCGCGCGCCCCGGTGCGGCGCTCCCGCACGGGTTGGTCGAGCTTGGTGGGCGGCGGCTCGGCCGCGCCGAGGATCCGCGCCCGCATCCGTGCCCTGGCCTCGTCGTCGGGGCCCGCGGTGACTGCGGCTTTCCGCAGCAGCGCCACCACGGCCAGCTCGTCGGCGAACTCCTCGGCCTCGGTCGCGACGGGGTCGGGATGCGCGTCGACGGCGCGGGCGAACTGCTCGCGCTGCCTGTGACGCCATAGCGGCGTGATCCCTCTGCCTACCATCCCGCGTGGCCAACCATCCCGAACCGTTTCGAGCGATCCTGCCCCGGACAACGAACCGGGGCATCCCGGGGTTACGCGGGCGACGGGTGGTGCGACGGTGATCTCACCGCAGCCACGTGGGCAGCAGCTGGGCCAACCGGCGCACCGCTCGGTGCTGCAGGGCCTTGATCGCGCCCTCGTTGCGGCCCATCCTCGCGGCCGTCTCGGCCACGGACAACCCCTGGATGAAGCGCAGGGTGATGCATTCCCGCTGGTCGTCACCCAGTTGGGCGACGCAGCGGAGCAGCTCGGCGTTGGTCGCGTCGGTCAGCACTTCCTGCTCGGGACCGTCGGTGACCTCGCGGTTGTCGGCCAGCTCGGCCGTGGTGACCTCCAGCCGGTAGCGACTGGACTTCACGTGGTCGAAGACGATGTTCCGCGCGATCGTGACGAACCACGCGCCGACGTCGCGGCCCTGGTAGCTGATGGACCCGATGCTGCGCAGCGCGCGGAGGAACGTCTCGCTGGTGACGTCCTCGGCCAGCGTGCGGTCGCCCACCCGGAAGAGCACGTACCGGTAGACCACGTCGACGTACCGGTCGTAGAGCGCGCCGAACGCGTCCGTGTCGCCGCCCTGAGCGGCGCGGACCAGGTTCCACGGCTCGTCGGCCGCGTTGCTCTCCACGCTGTCGATCGTGCTGGACTGCCCTCCCGCGCTCCACCTCGAGCGGAGCGTCCGGATGGTTCGGACGGAGTTCTCGCGTGCCCGTGCGGTCATCGGCTCGCGGCACCTCCACAGGGTCGCCGTGCCGGCAGCATACGTGTTGTTACTCCGTAGTAGGTAGCGGCAACCGGTGTCGACATCACGACGCGGATGGAGGCACTGCGTGACGCCGCCCGCCCGTGACAGACTGCGCTGAGGTCCGCTGTGGTTCACCAGGAGGTCACGTTGACCGCTTCCGCAAGCAACATCGCCGACCTGGTTCGCGCCTCCGCGCACCGTGGACCCAATCACGCTGCCCTGGTCGATGTCACGACTGCGAACAGCTACACCTGGGCCGAGTTCGACGCCGCCGTGGACGGCGAGGCGCACCGGCTCGCCCGAGCGGGCGTGCGACCGGGGGACCGGGTGGTGGTGCGGCTGCCGACCGGTCCCGAGTTCTGCGTCGCGGTGTTCGGCGTGCTGCGCGCGGGCGGCGTGCTGGTGCCCGCCGGGCCGGGCCAGCCGACGCGCGAGCTGCAGCGCCTGGTCGCCGACAGCGGCGCGGAACTGCTCGTCGGCGACGGCGGCGGCGCGGACGTCGAGGTGCTGCCCGCGCCGACGATGGAACCGGGCGAGGAGTTTCCCGCCCTCGGCTCCGGCGAGGACCTGGCCGTGCTCGGCTACACCTCGGGCACGTCCGGTTCGCCGCGCGGCGCGATGCTGTCGCACCGGGCGCTGCTGGCCAACGTCGAGCAGTGCGCGTCGCTGCGCCCCGCGCCGGTGACGGCGGGCGACCGGGTGCTGCTGGCGCTGCCGCTGTTCCACGTCTACGGCCTCGGCCCCGGCCTGCTGCAGGTGGCGGGCGCGGGCGCGACGGCCGTGCTGCTGGAGCGGTTCGACCCGGACCAGGCGTTGACCGCGATCCGCGAGCACCGGGTGACCACGCTGGTCGGCGTGCCGCCGATGTACGCGGCGATCCTGGCCCAGCCCGTCGACCGGCTCCGCGCGGACCTGGCCACGGTCCGCCTGTTCACCTCCGGCGCCGCGCCGCTGGCCGCCGGGCTGCTCGACGCCATGCGCGAGGCGGTCGGCCTCCCCGTCTACGAGGGCTACGGCCTGACCGAGACCGGGCCCGTGCTGACCACGACCCTGGCCGGCGGCGCGCCCAAGCCCGGTTCGGTCGGCCGCGCGCTGCCCGGCGTGCTGGTCCGGCTGGTCGACACCGACGGCCGGCCGCTGGACCTGGACGAGGACGAGCCGGGTACCGGCCTGGTCGCGGCCAAGGGCGACAACCTGTTCAGCGGCTACTGGCCCGACGGCGCGCACGGCCCGGACGCCGAGGGCTGGTTCCGCACCGGTGACGTCGGCTACCTCGACGCCGACGGCGACCTGCACCTGGTGGACCGGGCGGGTGACCTGATCATCGTCAACGGCTTCAACGTCTACCCGCACGAGGTCGAGCAGGTGCTGGCCGAGCTGGCCGGCGTGGCCGAGGCGGCGGCGGTCGGCGTGCCGGACGAGCGGACCGGCGAGTCGGTGAAGGTCGTCGTGGTGCCCGCGGCCGGCGCCGAGCTGACCGAGGACGCGGTGAAGGACCACTGCGCGGGACGGCTGGCGAAGTTCAAGGTGCCGACCGTGGTGGAGTTCGCCGACGCGCTGCCGCATTCGCCGACCGGCAAGCTCGCGCGGGCCCGGCTGCGCCTGCCCCTAACCTGAACGCCGTGAGCCACCACGTCACCTTGATGAGCCGGGTCGACTGCCACGCCTGCGAGCAGGCCAAGGCCGACCTGGAGCGGATCTGCGGCGAGCTGGGCGTGCCGTGGGACGTCCAGGACGTCGACTCGGACCGCGAGCTGCGCGCCGAGTACGGCGACCGGGTGCCGGTGATCCTGGTCGACGGCGAGGAGCACGGGTACTGGTCGGTCGAGGAGGACCGCCTGCGCGCGGCCCTGCGCTGACGACGATTACCGGCCGCTTACGAAATCGGCCGGCCGGGCGGTCGGGGGTGTCGAATCGACGGCATGAACCGCGTGACCGCCGCCCTGGTCGGAGTCCTCGGCGTGGCCGCCGCCCTGGCGGCCGGGCACCTCGTGGCCGGGCTCGTCGGGCCGTCGGCCTCGCCGTTCCTGGCCGTGGGCAACACCGCGATCGACCTCGCGCCCAGGCCGCTGAAGGACTTCGCGGTCCGCGCGTTCGGCACCCACGACAAGCTCGTGCTGCTGCTCGGCATGGCCGCGGTCCTGCTCGGCGCGGCCGTCGCCGCCGGCCTGCTGTCCCGCCGCTCGCCGCTGCCGGGCACGGTCCTGGCCGTCGTCCTCGGCCTGCTCGGCGCGGCCGCCGTGCTCTACCGCCCCGACCTGGGCCAACTGGGCATCCTCGCGCCCGTCGCCGCGCTGGTCGCCGGCGTCGCCGTCTTCCGGTGGCTGCACGCCAAGGCCGCCGGGGCTGCCGACCCCGCCGGCCCCGCCGACAGCCGCCGGGCGTTCCTCGTCGCCTCGGGCGCGACGGGCCTGGCCGCCCTGGTCGGCCAGTTCGCGGGCACCCGGGTCGACGTGGAGGCGTCCCGCCGGGCCGTCGGCGAGCTCAAGCCCGCCTCGCCCGCGCCGCCCCTGCCGCCGAACGCCGACTTCGCCGCCCAGGGCACGCCCACCTTCATCACGCCGAACGCCGACTTCTACCGGATCGACACGGCGCTGAGCGTGCCGCGCGTCCGCGCCGAGGACTGGGTGCTGCGCGTGCACGGCATGGTCGACCGCGAGCTCGTGCTCCGCTACGACGACCTGCGCCGCCGTGACCTGGTCGAACGCACGGTCACGCTGGTCTGCGTGTCCAACGAGGTCGGCGGGCCCCACATCTCCACCGCGAACTTCGTCGGCGTGCCCCTGCGGGACGTCCTGCTCGAAGCGGGCGTCCGCGACGGGGCCGACCAGCTGTTCTCCACCAGCGCGGACCGCTGGACGGCGGGCTCGCCGCTCGACGTCGTGCTGGAGCCCGACCGGGGCGCGCTCATCGCGCTTGGCATGAACGGCGAGCCGCTGCCGCTGGAGCACGGCTTCCCGGCCCGCCTGGTCGTGCCCGGCCTCTACGGCTACGTCTCGGCCACCAAGTGGGTCGTCGACCTGGAGGTGACCACGTTCGACGCGCGTCGGGGCTACTGGCTCGACCGCGGGTGGGCGCGGGAGGCACCGGTCAAGGTGATGTCCCGGATCGACCGGCCGGAGCGCGGGTCGACGGTCCCCGGCCGGGTCGTCGCCACCGGCGTCGCCTGGGCCCAGCCCACGGGCGTCGACAAGGTCGAGGTCCGCGTCGACAACGGCCCGTGGCGGACCGCGACCCTCGCCGACGACGTGAGCGGTTCCACGTGGCGCATGTGGCGGGCCGAGTTCGACCTGCCGCCGGGCGGTCACACGATCGAGGCACGTGCCACGGACCGGGCCGGTGCCACCCAACCGCAGGCCCGCGTGGCGCCCGTCCCGGACGGCGCGACCGGCTGGCACAGCGTCTTCTTCACCGTCGCCTGAGTCACCCGAACGGGTTGGAACCGGAATTCACCCCACGGGTCCAGGGGCCGTCGTCAACTTTGTGCAAGCGTTCACAAGCGGTACGGTGGGTGCATCACTCCGCTGGTGGCGGTACCCGGCGGGTCAGTGCGACGGATGTCGAGGAGTTCCAGCGTGGCGGCTCAGCGGGGCGAGGGTGACGGTGTCGTGACCCGCCCAGGGGAGACCGGTACCGAAGCGCCCGCCGACGTCCGGGAGCGGGCACGCGCGATCCCCGAGGCGGCGGTGGCGCGGCTCGCGGTCTACCTCCGCGTCCTCTCGGGCATGGTCGAGCAGGGCGTGACGACCATCTCCAGCGAGGAGCTGGCCGGCGCGGCCGGCGTCAACTCGGCGAAGCTGCGCAAGGACCTGTCCTACATCGGCTCGTACGGCACGCGCGGCGTCGGCTACGACGTCGAGGTGCTCGTGAGCCACATCGAGCGGATCCTCGGCCTCACCCGCAAGCACTCCGTGGCCGTGGTCGGGATCGGTAATCTTGGTCACGCGCTGGCCAACTACGGCGGTTTCCCCAGCCGGGGTTTCCCGGTCGCCGCGCTGTTCGACATCGACCCGGACCTGACGGGAGTGCCGGTAGGTGGCATACCTGTCAACCACATCGACGACATCACGACCGTCTGCGCCGAGCGCGAGGTCTCGATCGGGGTCATCGCGACGCCGCCGCAGGCAGCTCAGGCCGTCTGCGACCGTTTGGTATCCGCCGGAGTCCAGTGCATCCTGAACTTCGCACCCGTCGTGCTCCAAGTGCCGGACTACGTCGAAGTGCGCAAGGTCGACCTGGCGGTCGAGATGCAGATCCTGTCGTTCCACGTCGCGCGGCGGGCTGACGAGGCCGCCGGTGACGTGGTCAACGGCATCGGTGTGGACGGGGTGGTGATTCGCCCGTGATCGTGCGGGTAGTGAGCCGGTCGGTGGTGACGGCGGTATGAGCGTGCTCGTCGTCGGTCTGTCCCACCGGACCACCCCGGTTCCCGTGCTGGAGCGCGTCGCGGTCGCCGACGCCGACCGCGGCAAGGTCCTCGACCAGCTGCTGACGGCGCCGAGCGTGTCCGAGGCCGTGCTGCTGTCGACCTGCAACCGGGTCGAGGTGTACGCGGTCGTCGAGACGTTCCACGGCGGCATGAACGAGGTCGTCGAGGTGCTCGCCCGCCAGGCCGGCGCCGAGCCCGCCGACCTGTTCGAGCACCTCTACGTGCACTACTCCGCCGCCGCGGTCGAGCACCTGTTCTCCGTGGCCGGCGGCCTGGACTCGATGGTGGTCGGCGAGGCCCAGATCCTGGGCCAGCTGCGCAACTCCTACAACGCCGCCGACGAGCGGGGCGTGGTCGGCCGCACGCTGCACGAGCTGGTCCAGCACGCGCTGCGGGTCGGCAAGCGCGTGCACACCGAGACCGACATCGACCACGCCGGCGCGTCCGTCGTCTCCGAGGCGCTCGCCGACGCCGCGGACGCGCTCGGCGGCCTCGAGGGGCGCACCGCCCTGATCGTCGGCGCGGGCTCCATGGGCGGCCTGGCCGCCGCCCACCTGCGCCGGGCCGGCATCGGCGAGGTCGTCATCGCCAACCGCACCGCCGCCAACGGCGAACGCCTGGCCGCGGCCCTGCGCGCGGACGGCGTGCGGGCCACGTCCACCGGCCTCGACACCCTGACCGACGCGGTCGCCGAGGCGGACGTGCTGTTCGCCTGCACCGGCTCGGTCGGCACGGTCGTCGGTGCCGAGCACATCGGCGACCGCGCACCGGACCGGCCGCTGGTCGTCTGCGACCTCGGCCTGCCCAAGGACGTCGACCCGGCCGCGACGCTGCTCGACGGCGTCCGCGTGGTCGACCTGGAAACCCTCCAGCGCAGGCTGTCCGACGCCCCGACCGGGCAGGGCACGCTGCGCGCGGCGGAGATCGTGGCCGAGGAGGTCCGGGCCTACCTGGCCGGGCAGCGCTCGGCCGGGGTCACCCCCACCGTGACGGCACTGCGCAAGCGCGCCGCCGAGGTCGTGGACGCCGAGCTGCTGCGCCTGGACTCGCGGCTGCCCGAGCTGGACGGCGCGGTCCGCGACGAGCTGGCCAAGACCGTGCGCCGGGTGGTGGACAAGCTCCTGCACACCCCCACCGTGCGGGTGAAGGAGCTGGCCGCGGCGCCCGGCGGTGCCGGTTACGCCGAGGCGCTGCGCGAGCTGTTCGGGCTCGACCCGCAGGCGCCGTCCGCCGTCAGCACCCTCCATTCGACGCAACCCAAAGGTGAGAAGCGGTGAACCGCACCCTGAGGATCGGCACCCGCGGCAGCGCCCTCGCGCTCGCGCAGACCGGCCACGTGGCCGACTCGCTGCGCGAAGCGGGCGCGACCGTGGAGATCGTCACGATCTCCACGCCCGGTGACCGCTCGTCCGCACCCATCGCCGAGATCGGCATCGGGGTGTTCACCTCGGCGCTGCGCGACGCGCTCGCGAACGGCGAGATCGACGTCGCCGTGCACTCGTACAAGGACCTGCCCACGGCGCGCGACCCGCGCCTGTCGCTGGCCGCCGTCCCGCCCCGCGAGGACCCGCGCGACGCGCTGGTCGCCCGTGACGGCCTGACCCTCGGCGAGCTGCCCACCGGCGCGAAGGTGGGCACCGGCTCACCCCGCCGCGCCGCGCAGCTCAATGCCCTCGGACTGGGCATCGAGGTGGTCGCCCTGCGCGGCAACGTCGACTCCCGCATCCGCAAGGTCGCCGACGGCGAACTGGACGCCGTCGTGCTCGCCCGCGCCGGCATCGCCCGCCTCGGCCGCACGGCCGAGATCACCGAGACCTTGGAGCCCATCCAGATGCTCCCCGCGCCCGCTCAGGGCGCCCTCGCAGTGGAGTGCCGGGTCGACGACGTCGACACCGAGCACCTCCTCCAGTCCACTCTGGACGACTCGGCCAGCAGGGCCGCTGTCGCTGCCGAGCGTGCCCTGTTGGCCGCGCTCGAAGCAGGCTGCAGCGCGCCGGTCGGCGCACTGGCCGATGTGGTGGAAGACCTCAGCGATGAAGGGGCCGTGGTTCTCCGCCTGTCCCTGCGCGGGGTCATGGCGACGGAGGACGGCGACCTCCTCCGTGCGTCCGCCACCGGTGACTTGACCGCAGCAGAGGAACTCGGCCGCGCGCTGGCCGCCGAGTTGCTCGACCTCTCCGGCCACGCCACCGCGTCGCCGGCGGGGCGTAGTTGATGGGGAGTGCCCTGATGACCCGCGCACGCAAGACCCCCGGCCGAGTCGCGTTCGTCGGCTCAGGTCCGGGCGACACCGGGCTGCTCACGGTCCGGGCCCGCGACCTGCTCCACAAGGCGGAGCTCGTGGTCACGGACCCGGACGTCCCGGCCGAGGTGGTGGCGCTGGTACCCGACGGCGTCGAGGTGCGACCCGCCGTGGGCGATCCCGCCGACGTCGCGAAGGACCTGGTCGCCGAGGCGAAGAACGGCCACGCCGTCGTCCGCCTGGTGGCCGGCGACCCGCTGACCCTGGACTCCGTGGTCAAGGAGGCGCAGGCCGTCTCCAAGACCACGATCGCGTTCGACGTGGTGCCCGGCGTCCCCGCCGGCACCGCCGTGCCCGCCTACGCGGGCGTCGCGCTGGGCGCCGTCCACACCGAGGCCGACGTCCGCGGCGTGACCGACTGGGCCGGCCTCGCCGCCGCCCCCGGCACGCTCGTCCTGCACGCCACCGGCGGCCACCTGGCCGAAGCCGCGTCCTCCCTGGTGGAGAACGGCGTGGCACCGCAGACCCCGGTCGCGGTGACCTGCGACGGCACCGGCTTCGGCCAGCGCACCGTCGACACCACCCTGGCCTCGCTGGCCGCCGACGCGGGCGACCTGGGCGGCCCGCTGGTCGTCACGGTCGGCCAAGCCGTCGCCGGCCGCCCCAAGCTGTCCTGGTGGGAGTCCCGCGCCCTGTACGGCTGGCGCGTCCTGGTCCCGCGCACCAAGGAGCAGGCCGGCGCGATGAGCGACCGCCTGCACTCCCACGGCGCGATCCCGGTCGAGGTCCCGACCATCTCCGTCGAGCCGCCGCGCAGCCCGGCCCAGATGGAGCGCTCGGTGAAGGGCCTGGTCGACGGCCGCTACCAGTGGGTCGTCTTCACCTCCACCAACGCCGTCCGGGCGGTCTGGGAGAAGTTCCGCGAGTTCGGCCTGGACGCCCGTGCGTTCTCCGGCGTGAAGATCGCGTGCGTCGGCGAGTCGACCGCCGCCAAGGTCCGCGGCTTCGGCATCATCCCGGAGCTGGTGCCGTCCGGCGAGCAGTCCTCCGAGGGCCTCCTCGCGGACTTCCCGCCCTACGACGACATCCTGGACCCGGTGGACCGCGTCCTGCTCCCGCGCGCCGACATCGCCACCGAAACCCTCGCCGCGGGCCTGCGGGAACGCGGCTGGGAGATCGACGACGTCACCGCCTACCGCACCGTCCGCGCCGCCCCGCCGCCCGCGGACACGCGCGAGATGATCAAGTCGGGCGGCTTCGACGCCGTCTGCTTCACCTCGTCCTCCACGGTCCGCAACCTGGTGGGCATCGCGGGCAAGCCGCACACCCGCACCCTGGTGGCGTGCATCGGCCCGCAGACCGCCGAAACGGCCCGCGAGTTCGGCCTCCGCGTCGACGTCCAACCCGAGGACGCCAACGTCCCGGCCCTGGTCGACGCCCTGGCCCAACACGCCGCCCGCCTGCGAGCCGAAGGCGCCCTCCCCCCACCACGCAAGACCAAGCGCCTCCGCCGGTCCTGACCGGAGCCACCAGGCCCCGACGCCGACCACGACGGACCCGGGACCGACCCACCGAGGCCCGATCCGACCTGGGTTCGAGTGCCTTGGGCCGGCCGTAGCCGGCAGGCTCGGCGGGACGCTCTTCCCCGCCGAGCCCGCCGGCTCCGACCAGCCCGGGGTGCTCGTGAGGGCCCCATGTCACACCGAGCCGGACTTGCCCTAACGCAGCACCAGGGAGTACCCGCAGTGTTCCCAGCCCACCGCCCCCGCCGCCTGCGCACCACGCCGGCCATGCGCCGCCTGGTCAGCGAAACCACCGTGCGCCCGCGCCAGCTGATCCTGCCCATGTTCGTCAAGGAGGGCGCCCCGGCACCCGCCGAGATCCAGAGCATGCCGGGGGTCTTCCAGCACACCCGCGAGTCGCTGCGCAAAGCCGCCGTCGAAGCGGTCCAGGCGGGGGTCGGCGGGATCATGCTGTTCGGCGTGCCCGCCGAGCGGGACGCGGTCGGCTCCGGCGCGACCGACCCGGACGGCATCCTCAACGCGGCCCTGCGCGACCTGCGCCAGGAGCTCGGCGACGCGACCGTCCTGATGTCCGACTGCTGCCTGGACGAGTTCACCGACCACGGCCACTGCGGCGTGCTCACCCCGGACGGTGCCGTCGACAACGACGCCACCCTCGAGGTCTACGGCGAGATGGCCGTCGCCCAGGCCGAGGCCGGGGCCCACGTGGTCGGGCCCAGCGGCATGATGGACGGCCAGATCGGGTTCATCCGCAACGCCCTGGACGAGGCGGGCCACACCGACACCGCCGTCCTCGCCTACAGCGCCAAGTACGCGTCCGCCCTCTACGGCCCGTTCCGCGACGCCGTCGAGTCCCAGCTCCAGGGCGACCGCAAGACCTACCAGCAGGACCCGGCCAACGCCCGCGAAGCGGTCCGCGAGGTCGCGCTCGACCTCGCCGAGGGCGCCGACATGGTCATGGTCAAGCCCGCACTGCCCTACCTCGACGTGGTCAAGGCCGTCGCCGAGGTCTCCGACGTGCCGGTGGCCGCGTACCAGATCTCCGGCGAGTACGCGATGGTCGAGGCCGCCGCCCGCAACGGCTGGATCGACCGCGAGCGGACCGTGCTGGAGATGCTCACGTCGATCCGCCGGGCCGGCGCGGACATGGTGCTGACCTACTGGGCCGTCGAGGCCGCCGGGTGGCTGGACCGCTCATGACCTCGCCGAACCCCGACCGGTCGACCCGCGGCAAGCCGCCGAGACCCACCCCGCCCAAGCTGCTCGACATCGCCCGGTGGTTGTTCATCCTCAGCGCGGCCGTGGGCCTGGTCCGGTTCGTGGTGCAGCTGGCCGACCGGGAGATGCTGATCCGCGAGCTGCGCTCGCAGCAGCCGAACCTGAGCCAGGACGAGCTGGACGCCGCCGCGACCGGCGGGATCGTGTTCGGCCTGCTGATCGGCGTCGGCATGGTCCTGGTCTACACGCTGCTCGCGAACCGGATGGCCGGCGGGCGCAACTGGGCCCGCGTCGTGCTCACGATCATCGCGACCGCCGGGATCTTCCTGGGCGTGCTGCGCCTGGTCGCCGCCGTCTCCGGCGTCACGGCCGCGTTCGGCCTGGCCGTCAGCCCCGTCGACCTGGCGTTCGGCGTGGTCACGATGCTGATCGACGCGACCGCCGTGGCGCTGATGTACCAGGCATCAGTTTCCGGACACTTCCGATCAGTGCGATCGGTCAGTCGCCGGCCACCACCCGTAGCTAACGGGTTGTGATTACCGGTCGACGGATCGCTCCGGCACTCCTACGGTCCGTCGCATGACCAATCCCCATGACCCGCGCAACCAGGGACAGCCGCAGCAGCCCGGCTACCCGCCGCCCGCCCCGCCCCTGAACGAGAGCGAGCTGCGGCAGCCCGCCCGTCCGAAGTCCGTCGACACCGCCTACTTGTTGTGGCTGGTCGCGGCTGGTATCAGCATCCTCAGCAACCTGATCGGCCTGGTCATCGCCGGTGACCTGGCCCGGGAGACCGCGGCGGCGCTCGGGGTGTCCGGCGCGGCGGCCGAGCCGAGCTACGGCTCCACGATCTTCAGCCTCGTCCTCGTGGTGGTGTGGATCGTGGTCGTGATGCAGATGCGCAAGGGCGCCAACTGGGCCCGCATCCTGCTGACCGTCCTCGGCGGCCTGGCCGTCATCGGCAACCTGCTCAGCCTGCTCGCCTTCGGGATCCTGTTCTCGCTCGGCTTCCTGGGCGTGCTCTCGGCCCTGCTGGTGCTGGCGTCCCTGGTCGCGATCGTCGGCGCGATCGTGTTCATGTTCAAGTCCGACTCGAACCACTACTTCAAGGTCAGCTGACCACGAGGTAACAGATGTGCTGTCCGCCGCTCGTCGCGGTGGACAGCACACCTCGGCCGCCCTAGCGTTCTGAACCGTGACGACCCCACAGGACCCTGATCACCGGCCTCCGCAGCAGCCCTACACGCCCGCACCGCCGCCGCTGAGCGAGTCGGAGCTGGCCGGGCACGGCGGCCACGGGCAGCCCGCCGGGCCGGAGCCGAAGGAAGTCCGCCTGTCGTTCTTCCTCTGGCTGGCCGGCGCGATCCTGCTCGTCGTGTCGTCCGTGCTGGTGCTGACCCAGCGCGACCTGGCGCTCGAAGAGGCGCGCAAGGCGCCCCCGACGCCGGGCGTCACGGCCGAGCAGCTGGAGTCGGCCGTCACCGCCGTGCTGATGTTCCTCGTGATCATCGGTGTCGTGCTGGCGGCGCTGATGGCGTTCTTCGCGTTCAAGCTGCGCGCGGGCCGCAACTGGGCCCGGGTCACGCTGACCGTGATCGGCGTGGCCGTGCTCCTCTACCACCTGTTCGGGTTCTCGCTGGTCGGCCTGGTCATCGTGCTGGTCGTGGCCGCCGCCGTGGTGACGATGTACCTGCCCGCGTCGAAGGCCTACTTCGACTCGGCCAAACGGGTCGGATGACCGAGCAGCCGCACGCCGCGCCCGCGCCACCCGCTCCGCCCCCGGTGGTGCGCGGCGCGGTCGCCGTGTGGTTCGCCCTCGGCGCGTTCCTGTTGCTGGAGAACCTCGTGCTGTGGCTGCGCCGCGCGGAGCTCGAGCAGGCGGCCGTGCGCGCCGGCGACGACCCGGCCGCGGTAACCGGGTTGCTCGGTCAGCTCACCGTCGTCGCGGTGGCCTTCGCGATCGGCTACGGCCTGTTCGGGTGGCTGCTGCGGCGCGGCAGGCGGTGGGCGCGCGGCGTGCTCACGGGGGTGGCCGTGCTGCACGTGCTGTGGATCGTGCTGCCGGGCGCGAGCGCCGCGAACCTGGTCACGCTCCTGCTGATCGCCGTCGGTTCGGCGTTCACCTGGCTCCCCGGTACGGCACAGTGGGTGAAGCAGCACTGAAGGGCGGACCAGCCCTGAACCCCGCGGAGAACCCCATGCCCGAACCGGACCCGTTCGCCTCGCCCTTCCACCGGGTGGACCTGCCGGGGCAGGGGCACGCGCACGCGCCCCTGCCACCCGGCTTCCAGCTGCCGGCCCCGATGCCGCCGGTGCACCCGGCCGACCTCGGCCCACGCCGCCCGGTCACGACCACCGTCGCGTCCTGGAGCTGGATCGCGGGCGCGGTGCTCGCGGTGATCGCCCTGCCCGCGCTGTTCTACACCGGCGTCGACCTGCTGACCGACGACCTCGTGCGCGACTCCGCGGCCGACGTCGACCCGATGACCAGGGGCGAGGCGGAGCTGAGCGCGCGGTTCACGCCGGTCCTGCTCATGCTGTCGCTCGCGGTGCTGTCCGTGCCGTTCGTCATCGCCGCCGCCAAGCTCCGCTCGGGCCGCAACTGGGCCCGCGTCACGCTCACCGCGCTCGGACTGCCCGCCGGGGCGTTCGGGTTCGTCTGGATGCTGGTGTTCGCCGCCGGTGGCGTGCCCTACGTGCACTGGCTGTGGGGCGTGGCGTGGTCGTGGGCGTTCCTGGGCGCCTGCGCGCTCGGCTTCGCGACGATGTACCTGCCCGCCTCGAACGCCTACACGAGAGCGGTGACGAGATGACCCAGCCGCCGTTCGACCCGTACGGGCAGCCGATGCACCCCGTCGAGTACCCGCGGGCCGGTCCCCAACCCCACTACCAGTCCCCGTACCCCGGGCAGATGCGCGCCGTCGACCAGCACACCAGCGCGCGCGTCCGGCCCGCCGCCGTCACCGCCTCCTTCGTGCTCTGGGTCCTCACCGCCCTGTCCTGGCCGGTCGGCTCGCTCGTGCGCAGCCTCGCCGAGGACGGTGCGCTCGCCGGCTTCGGCCCGATCATGGCCCTGTTCACCAGCACCTGCCTGGCCATCGCGTGCGTCTGGGGCGCGGTCCTGCTGCTCAACGGCAACTACCACGCCCGGTTGGGGTTGTGCGGCGGCTCGCTGGTCATCGGCGTGCTCGTCCTCGCCGCCGCGATCATCGCCGCCCGGGACGCCGACACCGAGCCCGTCGGCTGGGTGGTGATCGTGCTGCGGCTGGTGCTGCCCGTCGCCGCCTCGGTGGCCGCCTTCCTGCCCGGCACCCGGTCCTACTTCTCGGGGACCTGACCGGTGGACCAGCCGACCCTCTACGCCGAACCCGGCACGTCCTGGTGGCCCCTGCTGTGGGGCCCGGTGTTCGCCGCGCTCGGGTGCGGCGTGGAGGCGCTGACCGGCCCGACCCGCCCGCTGCTGTGGCTCCTCGTCGGTGTGGTGCTGCTCCTGCCCACCGCGCTCTGGGTGCAGGCCCGCCGCCGCCTCTACCGGGTCCGACTCACCCCCGCCGCCCTGCACCAGGGCCGCGAGGAGCTGCGGCTGCGCGACGTCGAGGCCGTCGAAGGCGTCGAGCCGCGAGCCGGCGCGAAGGTGCTCGGCGGCGGCTGGACCCTGCCCCGCGGCACGGGAGCGGTGCCGCTGCGGCTCACCGACGGCACGGTGGTGACGGGCTGGGCGCGCGACGCCGACGCGCTGCGCGCCGAGATCGGGAAGCTGTTGAGCACGCGTGCGTGACGAGCGGCCCGGGCGTGAGAAGCTGACCGGCGTGACTGCGGCCACCGTCGAGACCGAGACCGTGCCGGAACCCGAGCCCGGACCGGGCGCGCCGACGCTGCACCAGCCGGGACGCGCGCTCGTCGCGATCGGCGAGGTGGTGCTCGTCGCGCTGCTCGTGCCGCTGGCCGTGTGGTGCTGGAACCGGGGTGTCCTGCACTACAGCTTCCCCGTGCCCGACCGCCCGCCGCTCGAGTCCACCCGGTTCAGGGGCAACTGGATCGGCGCGTCCGTGGCCGTGGTCACCGTCGCGGGCGTGCTGCTGCTCGACGCGGTGCGCCAGACCGTGCTCGCCGTGCGCACCCGTGGTCGGAAGCAGGTCGAAGAACCCGGCGTGTGAGACTGGACGGCGTGACAGCGACGCGATCCCAGGCACTGTTCGAGCGCGCGGCGGCGGTGATCCCCGGTGGCGTGAACTCACCGGTGCGGGCTTTCCACTCGGTCGGCGGCACGCCCCGGTTCATGGTGCGCGGCGAGGGCCCGCACCTGTGGGACGCCGACGGCAACCGGTACGTCGACCTGGTGTCGTCGTGGGGCCCGATGATCCTCGGGCACGCCCACCCGGACGTGGTCCGCGCCGTCCGCGAGGCGGCCGTGCACGGCCTGTCGTTCGGCACGCCCACCGAGGGCGAGATCGAGCTGGCCGAACAGATCATCGACCGGGTCGCCCCGGTGCACCAGGTCCGCCTGGTCAACTCGGGCACCGAGGCCACCATGAGCGCGATCCGGCTGGCCCGCGGCTTCACCGGCCGCCGCAAGGTCGTCAAGTTCGCCGGCTGCTACCACGGTCACGTCGACGCGCTGCTCGCCCAGGCGGGCTCCGGGGTCGCCACCCTCGGCCTGCCCACCTCGCCCGGTGTCACGGGCGCGCAGGCCGCCGACACCCTCGTGCTGCCCTACAACGACGTCGAGGCCGTCGAACGGGCGTTCGCCGAGAACCCCGACGAGATCGCCTGCGTGATCACCGAGGCCGCGGCGGGCAACATGGGCGCGATCGCGCCGCGGCACAACGCCGAGCTCAAGCGGCTCTGCCGGGACAACGGCGCGCTGCTGATCATGGACGAGGTGATGACCGGCTTCCGCGTCTCGCGCGCCGGCTGGTACGGCCTGGAGAACGTCGAGGGCGACCTCTACACGTTCGGCAAGGTCATGTCCGGCGGCCTGCCCGCGGCGGCGTTCGGCGGCCGGACGGACGTGATGTCGAAGCTCGCCCCGGCCGGCCCGGTCTACCAGGCGGGCACGCTGTCCGGCAACCCGGTCGCCGTCGCCGCCGGCCTGGCCACGCTGCGCGCCGCCACCGACGACGTCTACCGCACCCTGGACGCCAACGCCACGCGCCTGGGCGCGCTGTTCACCGCCGCCCTGACCGAGGCCGGTGTCGCGCACCGCGTGCAGTTCGCCGGCAACCTGGTCAGCGTGTTCTTCACCGACGCCGAGGTCACCGACTACGCGGGCGCGCAGGCCGCCGAGACGTGGCGCTTCCCGCCGTTCTTCCACGCCCTGCTCGACCGGGGCGTGTACGCGCCGCCGAGCGCGTTCGAGGCGTGGTTCGTCAACGCCGCCATGACCGACGACGACTTCCAGGTCATCGCCGACGCCCTGCCGCACGCCGCCCGTGCCGCCGCGGAGGCGACCCAGTGAGCCGCACGGTCGTCCACATGCTGCGGCACGGCGAGGTGCACAACCCGACCGGCATCCTCTACGGCCGCCTGCCCGGCTTCACGCTGTCCGAACGCGGCCAGAAGCAGGCGCTGACCGTGGCCGAGCACCTCGCCGACCACGACATCGCGCACGTCGTCGCGTCACCGCTGGACCGCGCGCAGCAGACCGCGTCGCCGATCGCCGACTCGCACCGCCTGGAACTGGCCACCGACGCGCGGCTGATCGAGGCGGACAACTTGTTCGAGGGCCTGAAGGTGGCCGTCGGCGACGGCGCGCTGCGCTCGCCCCGGCACTGGCCCAAGCTGGTCAACCCGTTCCGGCCGTCGTGGGGCGAGCCGTACCTGGAGATCGCGCACCGCATGCTCGGCGCGGTGCAGCGGGCCCGGTCGGCCGCCGAGGGCCACGAGGCGGTGTGCGTGTCGCACCAGCTGCCGATCTGGACGCTGCGGCGGTTCCTGGAGGGCAAGCGGATGTGGCACGACCCGCGCCGCCGCGAGTGCTCGCTGGCGTCGTTGACGAGCCTGGTGTTCGAGGGGGAGCAGCTCGTGCGGGTGGTCTACACCGAGCCGGTCGGCGCGACGAACCCGAGGGTGACCGGGGCATGAGGGCGCGACCGGCACTGGCGGCCCTCACCGCGGCGCTGCTGCTCGTCACCGGCTGCACCACCGGCGACGACGCGGTGGTGGCCGGCTCGGAGTTCCAGCTCGTCGCGCCCAACGGCGAGACGAAGCTGCGCTACGAGGGCGACGAGCGCAAGGGCATCAAGGGCCTGACCGGCCCGAGCCTGATGGAGGACGGCAAGACGATCTCGCTGGAGGACTACGCGGGCAAGGTCGTCGTGGTCAACATCTGGGGCGCGTGGTGCCCGCCGTGCCGCACCGAGGCGCCCGAGCTGCAGAAGGTGCAGGACGAGACCGGGCCGCTGGGCGTGCAGGTGCTGGGCGTCGACGTCAAGGAGAACTCGACCGAGTCGCCGCGCGACTTCATGACCAACCGGCAGTTGAGCTACCCGTCGATCTACGACGAGTCCGGTCGGGCGATGCTGTCGTTCCGCGGGCTGCCGCCCAACACGGTGCCGTCCACGTTCGTGCTGGACAAGCAGCACCGGGTGGCGGCGGCGTTCCTCGGTGGCGTGATCGCGTCCGACCTGGTCCCGCTGGTGGAGGACCTCGCCGCGGAGTAGCCGTCAGCGCAGCTCGGGCACCCTGGCCTCGAACGCCTCGACCATCGCGTCCCGGCCGACCAGGTTGAACTCGCGGCCGAGCGTGCGCATGATCGAGTTGTCGGTGGGCCGGTACAGGCCGAACCGGTAGTACCGCGCGCCCTCGAACGCGCCGACCACGCCGCCGTCCGGCGACGCCTGGCCCAGGTGGGCCGCCCACTTCGCGCCGGTCGGGTCCGCGGTCACGTTGACCTCGGTCGGCTCGGTGCCGCCGAACCGGTCGTACGGGTAGTCGTACTCGTCGGCGAGCCCGCCGATCGAGTGGCCCAACTCGTGCACGGCGATCTGCCCGGCCTGGTCGTTGGCCCCCGCGGCGGTCGCCACGCCACCGCCCGCGCCCCCGTACTTGGCCGTGTTGCCGAGCGCGACGACCTGGTCCGCCTCCGGCGCGAGGGCGCCGAACTGGACGGCCTTGGTCTGGTTCACGCACAGCAGGCGCTCGGTCTGGGTGTCCCGACCCTGGCACCAGAAGCCCATGTCGAGAGCGGTGTCGCGGTCCGTGCCCAGGGTCGGGTCGTGGTCCACACCGGACTCGGCCGACACGACGTCGACCTGCCAGACGTTGAAGTACTGGCGGTAGGACTTGAACGGCTCCACGGCGGACAGCTCGGTCCACTTGCTCACCACGTGCTCGTGGTAGGCGCCCAGCTCGGCGGAGGTGTAGCCGTCGCCGACGAACACCAGGTCGAACCGCTGGTCGGACGGGCCGGTCTCCTGGACGGCCACCACGTCGGCGGCCACCGCCTCCGGTGCGGCCGCGGCCTCGACGGCGATCGGCACGGGCGTCCGCGAGATCGTGCCGTCCGGGGAGAAGACCTCCACCCACTCCACGCCGGGGGCGTCGGACTCCGCGGCGCCACCGGGCAGGGGCGCGGCGACGACGGCGAAGGCGACGGCCAGCACGGGCAGGGTGAGCCGGTGTGCACGCATGCGGTCACGCTATGAAGTTGCCCGCTCACCCACAAGGGTTGATGGTCGCGTTTAGTCCTTCGCTGAGACGGGTAACGCGGAGCTGCTAAGACGCCCGCGCCGCCGAAGCGGCGCGATCGAACACTGTGACGCAAGTCGCCCATAAGGGATGCCGGTGCACGGCGTCAAGACCGCCTACCTACGCTGAACCCGTGAACCCGACCGATCTGGCCACCTCCGGCCCGATCCTGCTCGCGACCGGGGTGGCGGTGCTGGCCGGGGCGATCTCGTTCGCTTCGCCGTGCGTGGTCCCCCTCGTGCCCGGCTACCTCGCGTACCTCGCGGGCCTGGTGGGCGCGGACGCGCCGGCCGTCAGCGAGGGCGAGGCCGCGAAGTCCGGTCGCTGGCGGGTCGCCGGCGCCGCCCTGCTGTTCGTGCTCGGCTTCACCGTCGTGTTCGCCCTGACCTCGTTCGTGGTGCTCGGCCTGACCGACCTGTTCTGGTTCCAGGGCGAGCTGCTCCAGCGCATCGGCGGCGTCATCACCATCGCCATGGGCCTGGTGTTCATCGGGCTGGTCCCCGCCCTCCAGCGCGACGTCCGCCTGCACCGCACGCCCCGGGCCGGCCTGTTCGGCGCACCGCTGCTGGGCGGCGTCTTCGCGCTCGGCTGGACGCCGTGCGTCGGCCCGACCCTCATGGGCGTGCTGGCGCTGACCCGCAGCACGGAGGTCGGCTCGATCACCCTGCGCGGCGGCGTGCTGGTGCTCGCCTACTGCCTCGGCCTCGGCCTGCCGTTCATCCTCATCGCGCTCGGCGCGCGCTGGGCGGTCCGCACGACCGGCTGGCTGCGCTCGCACGTCCGCCAGGTCCAGGTCTTCGGCGGTGTGCTGCTGATGGCCGTCGGCGTGGCGCTGGTCACCGGCCTGTGGGGCGACTTCGTCGGCTGGCTGCGCGACGCCGTGATCAACGACCTGAAACTGCCGTTGTAGTGGCCGCCTTCCTCGCCTTCCTGCGCAACACGTGGCGCGGCCTCACGGCCATGCGCACCGCGTTGACCCTGTTGTTCCTGCTCGCCCTCGGCGCGATGCCGGGCGCGCTGCTGCCGCAGCGCTCGCTCAACGCCGTCAAGGTCGACGAGTACATCGCCGACAAGGGCTGGTGGGGCCGGTTCCTCGACGAGCTCCAGTTCTTCGACGTCTACGCCAGCGTCTGGTTCTCCGCGATCTACGTGCTGCTGTTCGTGTCCCTGGTGGGCTGCCTGCTGCCGCGCACCTGGGAGTACTCCAAGCAGATGCGGGCCAAGCCGGTGCTCACGCCGCGCAACCTGGCCCGGATGCCGCACCACGCGTCCGGGGACACCTCCGCGACGCCGCGGGCCGTGATCGAGCACGCCGAACGCACGCTCAAGGGCTGGCGCACGGTCACCCGCGACGAGCCGGGCGGCGGCCGCACGATCAGCGCCGAACGCGGGTTCCTGCGCGAGACCGGCAACCTGGTGTTCCACTTCTCCCTGCTGGGCCTGCTGGTCGCGTTCGCGCTGGGCAAGATGTTCGGCTACGAGGGCCAGGTCATCGTGCAGGCCGACGGCGGCCAGTTCTGCAACTCGGGCGTCTACAACTACGACACGTTCCGCCCCGGCCTGCGCGTCGACGGCACGCAGCTCAACCAGTTCTGCGTCCGGGTCGACGACTTCGACGCCACGTTCCTGCACAACGGCCAGGCCGAGAGCTTCCGCGCGGCCATCCAGTACCAGTCCGGCGCGGACCTGGAGACCGGCACCTGGCGGCCGTACCCGCTGGAGGTCAACAGCCCGCTGCGCACCGCGGGCGACCGGCTCTACCTCCTCGGCCACGGCTACACGCCGGTGTTCACGGTCACCTTCCCCAACGGCGAGACCCGCACCGGCGCGACCCAGTGGCGGCCGGTCGACCTGGTCACGCTGGCCTCGGAGGGCGCGACCAAGTTCGACCCGCCGAACGTGCCGGACGCCGAGCAGCGCCGCAAGAGCCAGCTCGCGATCACCGGCCTGCTCGCGCCGACCGCCGCCTTCCGTGGCGAGCTGCTGGACTCCGCGTTCCCCGCCGCGAACGACCCGGCGGTGGCGGTCGACGTCTACCGCGGCGACCTCGGCACCGACTCCGGGCGCGGCCAGTCCATCTTCTCCATCGACCAGAAGATGGTGCAGGACGGCAAGCTGACCAAGGTCGCCCGGCAGAACCTGAAGCAGGGTGAGCAGCTGACCCTGGACGACGGCACCGTGATCCGCTTCGACGGCGTCCGCGACTGGGTGTCGCTGCAGGTCTCGCACGACCCGACGCAGGTGTGGGTGCTGGTGTTCTCGGTGCTGGTCATCCTGGGTCTGGGCGTCTCGCTCAGCATCAAGCGCCGCCGCGTGTGGGTGCGGGCGACCCCCGGTGACGACGGGCGTACCGTGGTCGAGGTCGGCGGCCTCGCGCGCACTGATCAGGCGGGGTACGGCGAGGAGTTCACGGTGCTGGCCCGCGAGCTGGTCCCCTCCCGCGACCCGCTCGCTCACAAGGAGGAGGGCTGATGCCGGTCAACACGACGCTGGCGACCTACAGCGACTGGACCTACGGCGCGGCCGTGGCGATCTACTTCTTCGCCGCCGTGCTGTACCTGTGCGAGGCCGCGTTCGCCCGGCCCGCGAAGTCCCGGGAACTCGCCGGGGCCGTCGCGGCGGGTGGCACGCAGGCCGACGGCACGTGGGCACCGGGCCTGGTCGCCAAGGTGGAGCGGTCCCGCGCCGAACGCCTGGGCCGCATGGGCGTGGCGCTCACCGTCCTCGGCGCGCTGCTCCAGGCCGCTTCGCTGGTGCTGCGCGGTTTCGCGGCCGAACGCGCGCCGTGGGGCAACATGTACGAGTACGGCTCGCTGCTCACGCTGGCCGCGGTCGTGACGTGGCTGGTGCTCTCGCGCACGTTCGACGTCCGCAAGCTCGGCGGCTTCGTGCTCGTGCCGATCGTGGTCCTGATGTTCCTCGGCGGCACGGTGCTCTACGCCGACGCCGCGCCCGTGCAGCCCGCGTTGCAGTCGTACTGGCTCGTGGTGCACGTCTCGGTCATCTCGGTGTCCAGCGGCGTGCTGCTCGTGCCCGGCGTGGCCAGCGTGCTGTACCTGCTCAAGACGTCGGGCCGCGCGCGGTTCACCCGGCTGCCCGACGCCGACCTGCTGGACCGGCTCGCCTACCGCAGCACGGTGTTCGCGTTCCCGCTGTTCACCATCGGCATCATCTGCGGCGCGATCTGGGCCGAGGCGGCGTGGGGCCGGTTCTGGGGCTGGGACCCCAAGGAGACGGTGGCGTTCGTCTCGTGGGTCGTGTTCGCCGCGTACCTGCACGCGCGGGCGACGGCGGGCTGGCGCGGCCGTCCCGCCGCGTGGATCAACTCGCTCGGCTTCGCGCTGACCGTGTTCAACCTGTTCTTCATCAACCTCGTAACGACTGGGTTGCACTCGTACGCGGGCGTCGGCTGATCGGCGCGGACCCGGTGCCGGGCGGTGTTCGCGACCTGTTCGGATGCCTGGTGGGGAGCGCGCACCCAGTGTCGTGGAACCACTCGTCGCCGACTACCGTCGGACGCGTGGGGTCGGGGAGGTCTCGATCCGCTTCGCTCAGGGAGGACCCCAGCGGTGACCGGTCGCTACGAGAATCCTGAGCCGTCGTGGCAGCAGCCGACCGGAGCGGAGGGGCAGCAGCAGCCCAACCCGAACCAGTCGGGCGGCTACCAGGTCGAGCCGGGATCGGGAGCCCACTACGTCGACCCCCAGACCGTGTACCTGGACCCGGCGCAGTCCGGCCCGGTGACCGGCCCGCCGTCGGGCGGTTTCCCGGCGCAGTCGGGGCCGTACCAGGTCCCCGGTCAGCAGTCGGGTCCGTACCCCGTGGCCGGTCAGCAGTCCGGGCCCCACCAGGTCCCCGGTGGCCAGTCCGGCGCGTACCAGGTGTCGGGCGGGCAGTCCGGCGCGTACCAGGTGTCGGGCAACCAGTCCGGTGCGTACCAGGTCTCGGGTGGCCAGTCCGGTCCGTACCCCGGTCCGGGGCAGTCGGGGCCGCACCAGTACCAGGGCGGGTTCCCCAACAACTTCCCGCAGAGCGTGCAGCCCCAGCAGCCGCCGCACCCGCAGCGGGCCAACGCGGGCGACGTCACCTCGCAGCAGCTGATCAAGCGCGCGAAGCGCCCGCCCCAGTCCGGCTGGCGCAAGACGCTGCACTCGGTCACCGGTGGCCTGGTCAACCTCGGCGAGAGCCCGGCGGACGTCCGGCGCCGCGAGCTGATCGCCCGGATCAACCAGCCGCTGCGCGGGTGCTACAAGATCGCGATGCTGAGCCTGAAGGGCGGCGTCGGCAAGACCACGACGACGACCACGCTCGGCTCGACGTTCTCCTCGCTGCGCGGCGACCGGGTCATCGCGGTGGACGCCAACCCCGACCGCGGCACGCTGGCGCTGAAGGTGCCCCGGGAGACCACGGCGACCGTGCGGCACCTGCTCCGCGACGCCTCGAAGATCACCCGGTACAGCGACGTGCGCGCGTACACCTCGCAGTCGCCCAGCCGGTTGGAGGTGCTGGCGTCCGAGCAGGACCCGGCCGTGTCGGAGGCGTTCAGCGACCAGGACTACCTGCGCACGATCTCGCTGCTGGAGCTGTTCTACAACATCGTGCTCACCGACTGCGGCACCGGCCTGATGCACTCGGCCATGAAGGGCGTGCTCGACCAGGCCGACTCGCTGGTGCTCGTCTCGTCCGGCTCGGTGGACGGCGCGCAGACCTCGGCGGCGACGCTGGACTGGCTCGACGCCCACGGCTACCGCGACCTGGTCGCGAAGTCCGTCGCGGTGATCAACTCGGTGCGGCCGGGCTCGGGCAAGGTCGACCTGGACAAGCTGGCGGCGCACTTCGCCCAGCGCTGCCGCGCGGTGGTGCGGATCCCGTTCGACGCGCACCTGGAGGAGGGCGCGGAGATCGAGCTGGACAAGCTCGCCCCGGACACCCGGCTCGCCCTGCTGGAGCTGGCCGCGACCGTGGCCGACGACTTCCCGAACAACTAGGGCGGGCCGAACAGCCGGAGCGGCACAGGACGAGGGGCCTCGACGTGAGGCCCCTTCGTTCGGCTCACTCCTCGTCGTCCGCCTTCTTCTTGCGCTGCTCGCCGAGCTTGCGCAGGAAGTCGGGGTCGTCGTCCGGTGCCACGAAACGACGGCTGGGGGCGGTATCGACCCGGTCCGGTCCGAACGCACGCCACAGCAGCACGGCGATGGTGAGCGCACCGATCACCGCGAGCAGGTAGAGCATGGTCGCCACCTCCTTTGCCACGAGATTACCCGTGTCTTGGAGATGCGCGTCGTCAGTGCCGAACGGGTTCGGTGGCCTCCGTGGTCAACTGGGACAACAGCTGCTGGACCTCGGACTCGCGGAACCTCCGGTGGCCCCCGGGCGTGCGGATCGAGCCGATCCGGCCCGCGGTGGCCCAGCGGGTGACCGTCTTCGGGTCGACCCGGAACAGGTTCGCGACCTCACCCGGCGTCAGCAGGCGCTCCCCCTGGTGTCCCTGCGTCACGGTCACGGCATCCTCCCCGATGGTGAACAGACGTACCGGACGCATCGTGGCACCTCACCCATCGGGTACTCGAACGCTTGGGTGATGGTAAAGAGGTAGTAAGGGACGAAGGGTGCGGTTCGGACATCACCGCCGTGTCACCCCGGGCGGGCCGGTGGGCCTACCCTGTGCCCGGTGGACGCTCTTGATCGCCAGATCATCGCCGCCCTGCGGGAGAACGGTCGGGCCACCTACGCCGACCTGGGCCGCAAGGTGGGCCTGTCGGCCTCGGCCGTGCACGAGCGGGTCGGCAAGCTCGAAGCCACCGGGGTCATCGTCGGCTACCACGCGGTGGTGGACCCGAGCGCCGTCGGCCTGGGCGTGACCGCCCTGGTCAGCATCCACCCCACCGACACCGCGGACGACGACGAGCTGGCCGTCGCGCTGGCGGAGCTGGTCGAGGTGGAGTCGTGCTACCGGGTGGCGGGCGACGAGTCGTTCATCGTCAAGGTCCGGGTCGCCACGGTGGACGACCTGGAGCGCTCGCTGGGCAGGCTGCGGCGCATCCAGGGCGTCGCGCGCACGCGCACCACGGTCGTGCTGTCCACCCGGTTCGAGGGCCGTCCGAACACCGCGGCGGCCGGGCCGTCGGACGACGCGTAACCTGGGTAACCGTGCACCTGGGTCGTGATGTGACGCTCTACATCGGCGCGCGCCTGGGCATGGTCGCCGCGGTCACCGCGCTGCTCGTGCTCGTGAACGTGCCGCTGCTGGTCGCCCTCGCCGTGGGCGTGGTGGTGGCCCTGCCGCTGTCGTTGTTCGTGTTCCGCGGCCTGCGCACGCGGGTCGCGCAGGGCCTGGAGGAGAAGCAGGCCGTGCGCCGCGCCGAGCGCGAGAAGCTGCGCGCCCAGTTGCGCGGCGACGCCGCCTAGATCACCAGCAGGATCGCCCCGCCGAGGTTGGCCAGCACCATCACGGCCAGCACCGCGCCGAGGTTCGTGCTCTCGCGCAGCCGCAGGGCCAGCGCCAACGGGCCGATCGGCAGCAGCACCGGTCCGCGCTCCCGACCCGCGATGCGGGCCGCGCCGAGCGCCACGCCGAGCGGGCTGAGCCCCAGCTCCCGGGCGCCCCGGACATCGGCGCGCCACTGCTCCAGGTAGCGGTCCCGCTGCCCGCGCGGCAGCCGCAGCGCGGCCACCGCGACCACGGCCAGGGCGAGTCGGGTCGTGAATCCGGTCATCGGGCGACCTCCGGTCGGGTGGCGGGCGTGGATCTCGTCCGGCGGCCGGCTCGTCCGGCGGCCTTCGCGCACACCTTGACCGCCTCGCGGGCGCCGTCCGGCGTGAGCACGTACATCCGGCGGCGCGGGCCGCGGCGTTCGCTGTCGTCGTCCCACGACGAGGTGACCCACCCGGCCCGTTCCAGGCGGTCGAGCAGCGGGTAGACGCTGCCGGACGGGCGTCCGGTCAGCTTGATGATCTCCAGGCCCCAGCGCGGCTGGTCGCTGCCGAGCAGCACCTCCAGCACGTCGACCGTGGCCCCTCCGATGCGTCCGAGCGGTTCCACGAACCCAGTCTACCTATGTAGATTAAGGTCTGTCCACGGTTCGGCGGGCGAATCGGTCCGGGATCTCCGCGGCGGATTGGCCCGGTCCCCCGGCCGTGACCGCGCCTACCGTTCGGCCCGTGCGACGACGATTCCTCGGCAACACCGGCCTCGCGGTCAGCGAGATCGCGCTCGGCACCATGACCTTCGGCGACCAGACCGACGAGCCGACCGCCCACCGGATCCTCGACGAGTTCACCGCCGCCGGCGGCACCTTCGTCGACACCGCCGACACCTACCGGTTCGGCGGTTCGGAGCGGATCATCGGCCGGTGGCTGCGCTCGCACGACCGCGACGACCTGGTGATCGCGACCAAGGCGTACGGCGAGATGGCCGCCGGGGCGCCGGTGAACGGCGCCGGTCGCAAGCACCTGGTGCGGGCCGTCGAGGCGAGCCTGGAACGGCTCGGCACCGACTACATCGACCTCTACCAGATCCACGTCTTCGACGACGCCACGCCGATCGAGGAGACGCTGTCCACCCTCGACCGGCTGGTCGGCAGCGGCAAGGTGCGGTTCGTCGGTGCCTGCAACTACACCGGGTGGCAGTTGCAGAAGTCGGTCGACCTCGCCCGTCGGCACGGGTGGGAGCCGTTCGTCAGCCTGCAACCGCTCTACAACCTGCTCGAACGCGACGTGGAGCTCGAACTGCTGCCGATCTGCCGCAACGAGGGCCTCGGCCTGATCCCGTGGAGCCCGCTCGGCGGCGGCCTGCTGACCGGCAAGTACACCCGGGACATGGTCGAGGCCCCCGCCGGCACCAGGTTGGCCGACCGGGGGCAGCCGGTGCCCGACGGTGCGGCCGAGTCCACCTGGCGGGTCGTGGAGGCGGTCTCGGCCGTGGCCGCCGAGGTCGGGCGGACGCCGTCCCAGGTCGCCCTGCGCTGGCTGCTCCAGCAGCCCGGCGTGACCGCCCCGATCATCGGGGTCCGGACGCCGGAGCAGCTCCGGGACGACCTCGGCGCCACCGGCTGGTCGCTCGACGCCGACCGACTGGCGCGCCTGACCGAGGCCGGCGAGCGGGCGTTGCCCTACCCGTACGCCTTGCAGCGCCTGCCGCGGTTCGTGCGCCGGTCGTCCTGAGCGGGCCCGTCGCTCACCGCGCGAAGGTGGTCTCCGCGTCGTCGACCAGGCGTTCCACCACGTCCCGCAGCTCCAACGCCTCCAGCCAGTGCTCCGGGACGGCCTCCACGCCGTCCCGCGCGCCGAGCAGGTTCCCGCACAGCGCGCCGGTCGAGTCGCTGTCACCCGAGTGGTTGACCGCGAGCAGCAGCCCGTCGGCCATGTCGCGCGCGGCCAGCGCGGTCAGCACCGCGATGGCCAGCGCCTCCTCGCCGACCCACCCGCCGCCCAACGCCGTCTCGATCACCTCGGGCGTCGGCCGCACGCCGCCCACGCCCAGCTCCACGGCCAGGTCGAGCAGGGCGAGCTGCTCCTGGTGGCCGTCCCACCGGATCAGCTCGGCCCGGGCCACCTCGATCGCGGCCGGCAGCGTGACACCCGCCAGGAGCTGCCCGACCAGCACCGCCAGCACGCCCGCGGACAGGTAGCCGCTGGGGTGGCCGTGGGTCAGCGCGCCGGTCGCGGCGGCCAGCTCGAACACCTCCCGGACGTCGTCGGACCACAGCGCGACCGGCGCCGCGCGCATCACCGCGCCGCACCCCTTGGAGTCGTTGATCGGGGCGTCGACCGTGCCCAGCACGCCCGAGCGCAACGCCGTCAGGCACGTGTTGCCGGGCGCCCGTCGGTCGTGCAGCTCGGGCACGTCCAGCAGCCACCCGTCCGGTCTGACCTCCGGGCCGCCCTGCGTGCGCAGCCACCGCGCGTACGCCACGCGCACCTCGTGCACCGGGTCGCTGCCGCGCTTGCGGGCCAGCAGCAGGCCCTCCAGCGTGAACAGCGTCATCTGGGTGTCGTCGGTGATCGCCCCGAGCCGGCCGTAGGCGGGCGCGTAGTCGGTGAGGCCCGCGGGCCCGAACCGGCCCCGGATGCGGTCGATCCGGTCGAACTCGATCGCACCGCCGAGCGCGTCGCCGACCGCGCCGGCCAGCAGACTGCCTCGCGGGGAGCCGATCCGAAGTGGGTTCACGTCGCAGAAGTTATCGTGCCGGCGTGACCTCTTCGGTAGACCGATGCAGCTCCCGGACCAGGGAATGGGTGTGCGAGGCCGTCCGCATCATCGAGGCGGACGCCAACCGCAGCGCCGACACGCACCTGCTGCACTTCCCCCTCCCACCGGAGTGGGGCATCGACCTGTACCTCAAGGACGAGTCGACCCACCCCACCGGCTCGCTCAAGCACCGGCTCGCGCGCTCGCTGTTCCTGTACGCGATCTGCAACGGCTGGGTCGTCGGCGGCACGCCCGTGATCGAGGCGTCGTCCGGCTCGACGGCCGTGTCGGAGGCGTACTTCGCGCGGCTGCTCGGGTTGCCGTTCATCGCGGTGATGCCCCGTTCCACCAGCAAGGAGAAGGTGGCGCTGATCGAGCGCCAGGGCGGGCAGTGCCACTTCGTGGACGAGCCGGGCGCGATCTACGACGAGTCCCGGCGGCTCGCGGCCGAGCTCGGCGGGCACTTCATGGACCAGTTCACCCACGCCGAGCGGGCGACCGACTGGCGCGGGAACAACAACATCGCCGAGTCGGTGTTCCAGCAGATGGCGCTGGAGGCCGCGCCCGAGCCGGAGTGGGTCGTGGTGGGCGCGGGCACGGGCGGCACGAGCGCCACCATCGGCCGCTACATCCACTACCGCAAGCTGCGCACCCGGCTGGCCGTGGTGGACCCCGAGCACTCGGTGTTCTTCGACGCGTGGTGCGACCGCGACGCGACGCTGACCGGCACGCGGGGTTCGCGCATCGAGGGCATCGGCCGGCCGCGGGTGGAGCCGTCGTTCATCGGCGACGTGATCGACCGGATGATCAAGGTGCCGGACGCGGCCTCGGTGGCGACGATCCGGCACGTCGAGCACGTGCTGGGCCGCCGGGTCGGCGGGTCGACCGGCACGAACCTGTGGGGCGCGTTCCAGTTGATCGCCGAGATGCGGGCGTCCCGGCTGCGGGGCAGCGTGGTGACGCTGCTGTGCGACGGCGGCGAGCGCTACGCGCACACCTACTACGACGACGAGTGGGTGGCCGGGCAGGGCATGGACCTGGAGCCGCACCTGGCCGCGCTCGACAGGTTCCGCTCGACGGGTATGTGGGGCCGTTGATTCCTGCTTTCATGGGAACGCGGAGCGCGTGCCGTGCGTCGCAGCGGGATCGGCGCGTGGGAAGGGGTGTGCGGTGAGCGCGTGGCGGACGGCGGAGGTGCTCACGGCGGAGGACGTGCTGGCCAGGTCGGTCGCCGACGCCGACCGGGCGATGCGCGAGGCGGCGAAGCTGCGGTACCCGCAGCGCGAGCCCTCCGCCGAGGACGTGCGGCGGGTGATGCAGTACGCGAAGTCGAACGCGGCGTCGCCGGAGCTGCGGGCGTTGCAGCGGCGGATCGCGGGCGGCTACCTGAGCTGGCGGCAGGTGCTCATGGGCGAGGCGGCCGACGACCGGGGCGTGAAGGCGGCCCTGGAAGCCGACCGCGAAGCCCTGGCCGCCCTGTGCCGCGGCGAGGAACCCCGCGTCGAACCACCCAAGCCCAAGCCGCGTGACGACGACGAGCCGATCTCGTTCACCGAGGACGCCTGGTGAGCACCTCGGGCCCACCTCGGGCACCATTCCCGGCGTCGCCCCGAGGAACAGCAACGGCACCACGACGGGGGACGCCGGCAGGACTCCACCCGAGTCCGGGAGCGCCCACCCGGCGATCGTCGCGAACGCCGCCGGTCAGCACCCGACCAGCACGACCACGCCCGCGCACAGCGACCCGGACCGCCTCGGTCCACCCACCCGACCGTTCCGGCGCTCCGGGCGGGCGTCGGACCCCGTTTGTCCCACATCGGCCACCAACGGCCGAAGGACGTCAGCCCAGCACCAGCGCGACGGGCACCGCGATGCCCCACACGAGCATCGCCAGACCGGTGTCGCGCAGCACCGGGATCAGGTCGCGGCCCTTGCTGCCGTTCAGCACGCGGCGCGCGCCCAGGACCACGAGCGGAAGGGCCAGGAAGCCGATCAGGGCCAGCGGCACGCGCAGGCCGATCGCCAGCGTGATCAGGAACGGGATCGACACCAGCGCCAGGTACAGCCGGCGCGAGTCGCGGTCGCCCAGCGTGGACGCCAGGGTCCGCTTGCCCGCCCGGACGTCGGTCGGGATGTCGCGCAGGCTGTTCGCGATCATCACGCCGGTGGAGAACGCGCCCATCGCCACCGCGCCGCCGATGCCGATGCCGGTGACCTCGCCGGTCATCACGTACAGCGTGCCCAGCACCGCCGCCGGGCCGAAGAACAGGAACACGGCCAGCTCGCCCAGGCCCGAGTACCCGTAGGGCTTGCGGCCACCGGTGTAGAACCAGGCGGCCGCGATGCACACCGCGCCGAACGCCACCATCCAGTACCGGCCGGTCAGGACCACCAGCACCAGGCCGGCCAGCGCGGCCACGCCCAGCGCGGCGAACGCCGCCGTGCGCACCGCCTTCGGGTTGGCCGCGCCCGACCCGACCAGGCGGAACGGGCCGACGCGGTCGGCGTCGGTGCCCCGGATGCCGTCGGAGTAGTCGTTGGCGTAGTTCACGCCCACCTGCAACGCCACCGACACCACCAGCGCCAGCACCGCCCAGGTGAGGTGGAAGCCGTCGATGTGGTGCGCGGCACCCGCGCCGACCAGCACCGGGGCGATGGAGTTCGGCAGCGTGCGGGGGCGGGTCCCCGATACCCACTGGGCGACTGTGGCCATGCCGGACATCCTCCGACATGGTGAACGGGGACCCGCTCCCGGGTGCGGCGTGATCAGCCGGTGATCAGCAGGCGGTGGCGCCCGACACGCCGGAGACGTACGCCCGCGCGACGAACTTGCCCGCCGCGATCCGGTACCAGATGTTCGACGTGCCCTGCGAGCCCGTCACGGACTGGCCGGTGACCTGGCACTCGACCCGCACCTGCGCGTAGTTCGCGGCCAGCCCCACCTGGGACGCCGTGGAGGTCGCGCCGCTGCGCACGTTGAGCGGGTCGCCCGCCGTGCGGATGAACCCGGCCGGGCCCGAGCCGGTCCACTGGTAGGTGACGGTGACCCACGCGTTGTCGGTCAGCTTCAGGCCGTCCCAGAACGTGCCGTCGGCCAGGTCGATGCCCGCCGGGTTGGCCACGGCGCGGCCGAACTGGTCCTTGCCGCCGTTGTAGCCGTCCTGGTAGGCGGCCTGCGCCTCGGGCTTGCCCTGCGGCAGGTCCTTCCACATCTCGCGGGTGGACGACGGGTTCCAGTAGTCGTCCTTGGTGTTCCACGGGCCGACGTCCCAAACCGGCGCCCACTCGCACCGGCCGTTCGCCGCGCACACCCGCACGCTGTAGGTGCCGGTGCCCTTGGCGGACAGGCCGCGCCGCGACGGCAGGGCGACGAAGTGGTCGCGGCTGACGATCACGTGCCCGTTCGCCGTGGTGCCGCCGACCAGGCCCTCGCGGGTGGCGAAGATCCGGTAGGACAGGCCGGCGGCCTCCGCGACGACGCCCGAGGACGTGGTCGTGGTGAACGCCCGCAGGTCGAGCCGGCTCACCGAGGGCGACGCCTTCTCGGCCGTCAGCGCCAGCCGGACCTGCACGGTCGTGACCGCGGTGGGCAGCACGGCGGGCGCGTCGGGCCGCGCCTCGACCCACTCGGTCCACTGCTCGTCGCCCACCGCGCCGCGCACGTCGACGGCGACTTCCGCGCCGGCGGGCACGGTGCTCGCCACGCTCGCGGCGACGGCGTTGACCGGCGCGTCGACCGTGCGGGGCGCCAGTTGCAGGAACCCGGTGCGGATGGCCGCCCGCGCGCTGGCGGGCGTGGGCGCGGCGCGGTCGAGCCGCACCGCGCCGTCGTGCGTGGTGACGCCGTTGTCGTCGGCGTCCACGGTGGACAGGTCGGCTCGCCACTCGACCTCGCCCGCGGCGGCGGCGGGCGCCGCGAGTCCCGCGGTGAGGACGGTGGCGAGGGCGAGCGGTATCAGGTAGCGCCTGGTCATCGCAGCACTCCTCGTCCGGACGGCGCGGTGCGGTGGTGACCGCGGCAGGGCCGCGCGTCCCGGCGCAGCCGAGCCAATCGCCTGGCGTGGTTACCTGTCAACCAACAATCTTGCTAATAAGACAGAAACTCACCCAAACGAGCTAGCGACCGCCTTCCGGTCCACCTTGCCGGGCCCGCGCAAGGGCAGTTCCGCCACGAACACGACCCGCTTCGGCATGGCGAACCGCCCCACCACCTCGCCGACCGCCGCGCACAGCCCGTGCGCGTCGGGCGGGTCACCCGGATCCTCCGGCACCACGGCCGCGGCCACCACTTGACCCCACTCCGGGTCGGTCAGCCCCACCACGCACGCCTCCCGCACACCAGGCTGGGCCGCGAGCACGCGTTCGACCGCGGTGGGCGCGATGTTCTCCCCACCGCTGATGATCACGTCGTCGGCCCGGCCCAGGACCTCCACCGTGCCGTCGGACCGGACGCGCCCGAGGTCACCGGTGCGGAACCACTCGCCGAACGGCTCGCCGCCCAAGTAGCCCAGCGCCAGCACCGGGCCGCCGATCTCGATCCGGCCCCCGGTCAGCCGCACGCGCACGCCGTCGAGCGGCAGCCCGTCGTAGACGCAGCCGCCGGCGGTCTCGCTCATGCCGTACGTGGTCACCACCCGGACCCCGAGCCGCCGGGACCGCTCCAGCAGGCTCGGCGGGGTGGCCGCGCCGCCGATCAGCACGGCGTCGAACTGCCGCACCGCGGCCAGCCCCGGACCGTCGGTGGCGACCAGCCGGGCGAGCTGCGTGGGCACGAGGGCCGTGTAGTGCCGACCGGGCGTGGCCAGGACCGGTCGGGCCGCGACGGCGAAGTCGGCGGCGCGGAAGCCCGGGGTCAGGTCCATCACGCCCGGCTCGGTGCCCGCCACGACCGACCGCACCAGCACCTGGATGCCCGCGATGTGCGTGGTCGGCAGGGCGAGCAGCCACGTGCCGGGCCCGCCGAGGCGGGCGTGGGTCAGCTCGGCGGACGCGGTGAGCGCGTCCGCGCCGAGCAGCACGGTCTTCGGCTCGCCGGTGGAGCCGGACGTGGTGACCGCGAGCGCCGCCGCGGTCTCCCAGCCGCGCGGCGGTGGCACGTCGCCGCCCTGGGCCACCACCAGGCCGCCCCGGCCGCCCAGGGCGGCGCGCACCTGCTCCCGGGTGACCATCAGTAGTGGTAGGGGTAGTCGGACCAGTCCGGCGGGCGCTTCTCGAGGAAGGCGTCCCGGCCTTCCACCGCCTCGTCGGTCATGTACGCCAGCCGCGTGGTCTCGCCCGCGAAGATCTGCTGCCCGACCAGGCCGTCGTCGATCAGGTTGAACGCGTACTTCAACATCCGCTGGGCGGTCGGCGACTTGCCGTTGATCTCCTTGGCCCACTCCAGCGCCGTGGACTCCAGCTCGGCGTGCGGCACGACCGCGTTCACGGCGCCCATCCTGTGCATGTCGTCGGCGGTGTAGGCGCGGCCGAGGAAGAAGATCTCGCGGGCGAACTTCTGGCCTACCTGGCGGGCCAGGTAGGCCGAGCCGTAGCCGCCGTCGAAGCTGCCGACGTCGGCGTCGGTCTGCTTGAACCGGGCGTGCTCGGCGCTGGCCAGCGTGAGGTCGCACACCACGTGCAGGCTGTGCCCGCCACCCGCCGCCCAGCCCGGGACGACCGCGACGACGACCTTGGGCATGAACCGGATCAGGCGCTGGCACTCCAGGATGTGCAGCCGGCCCGCCCGCGCCGGGTCGATCGTCTCGGCCGTCTCGCCCGACGCGTACTGGTAGCCGCTGCGGCCGCGGATGCGCTGGTCACCGCCCGAGCAGAACGCCCAGCCACCGTCGCGCGGTGACGGGCCGTTGCCGGTGAGCAGCACGCAGCCGACGTCCGAGCTCATCCGGGCGTGGTCCAGCGCGCGGTACAGCTCGTCCACGGTGTGCGGCCGGAACGCGTTGCGCACCTCCGGCCGGTTGAACGCGATGCGCACCGTGCCCTGGTCGACCGCGCGGTGGTAGGTGATGTCGGTGAAGTCGAACCCCTCGACCTGCTTCCAGCGGGCGGGGTCGAACAGCTCGGAAACGTCCTGATCTGCCACGGCAGCGACAATAGGCCCGCGCGGCGGCTGAGAGGCGGCCCGGTGCGGCTCAGCGCGTGGAATCACCTGGTCGCGGGCTGAGCGACAATGTCGGGGTGAACCCGTCCACCGCGCAGGCCAGGGTGCTCGTCGACGAGCTGATCCGCAACGACGTCCGGCACGTCGTGCTGAGCCCCGGATCGCGCAACGCACCGCTGTCGTTCGCCCTGCACGAGGCAGCCGCGGCCGGACGCCTCACCCTGCACGTCCGCGTCGACGAGCGCACCGCGGGGTTCCTGGCCCTGGGGCTCGCCAAGGGCGGCGGCGAGGTGACCGCCGTCACCTGCACGTCCGGCACCGCCGTGGCGAACCTGCACCCCGCGATGCTGGAGGCCGCGCACGCGAACGTGCCGGTCATCGCGCTGACCGCGGACCGCCCGGTCGAGCTGTACCGCACCGGCGCCAGCCAGACCGTGGACCAGCAGCGCATCTTCGGCACGGACACGCTCCAGTTCCCCATCGCCGAGCGCCGGGACAACCAGAACGGCCTGTGGCGGTCCCTGGTGTGCCGTGCTGTGTCCACCGCGCGCGAGCGGGGCCCGGTGCACGTCAACGTCCCGTTCCGCGAGCCCCTGGTGCCCGACGGCGACGACGACTGGCCGGAGAGCCTGGACGGCCGCCCGTTCGACATGCCGTGGACCCGCACCGCCCACCGCACGACCACCTCGACCAGTGCCGCCGACCACCTCGGCCCGCGCACCCTGGTGATCGTCGGCGACACCGGGCACGACCTGTCCGACCTGGCCGAACGCGCCGGCTGGCCCGTGATCGCCGAACCGACCGGGAACGGCCTGCGGCACGGCGCGCTGCTGCTCAACGCGGGCGAGCTGCCCGAGCACCTGCGGCCGCAGGCCGTGGTCGTGGTCGGCCGCGCCACGCTGTCCCGGGGCGTGTCCCGGCTCCTCGCGCGGACCCCGGTCGTGCACGTGCTGTCCGACGACCTGGACTGGCCGGACGCCCAGTTCACCGCCACGCACACGTCCACCGACCTGGTCCTGGGCGAGCACGACGTGGACGACGACTGGCTCACCGCCTGGCAGCACGCGGACAAGGCGGTCGCCGACGTGGTGGACGACCTGCTGGCGCACGAGTCGTGGCCGACCGGCCTGCACGTGGCCCGCGACCTGGTCGCCGCGCTGCCGCCGGGCGCGAACCTGTTCCTCGGCTCGTCCAACCCGGTCCGCGACGTCGACCTGGTCGCCGAGCCGCGCCGCGACGTGCGCACCTACGCCAACCGGGGCGTGGCGGGCATCGACGGCAGCGTCTCCACCGCCGCGGGCATCGCGCTGACCCGCGGCCCGACCTACGCCCTGATCGGCGACCTGACGTTCCTGCACGACGCCAACGGCCTGCTCATCGGCCCCGGCGAGCCGCGGCCCGACCTGACCGTCGTGGTGCTCAACGACGACGGCGGCGGCATCTTCGCGTTGCTGGAGCAGGGCGCGAAGGAGCACGAGCGGACCTTCGAGCGCGTGTTCGGCACGCCGCACGGCGTGGACCTGGAGTCGCTGTGCGCGGCGCACCACGTGCCGCACACCGAGGCGCGGACGGCGGAGGAGTTGCGACGCGCGCTCGGCCGGCCGAGCGGAATCCGGGTGGTGGAAGTCCGGGCGGAGCGCCACGGACTGCGCGATCTGCACGGCCGCTTGAAGGCCGCGGTGGCCACCGCGTTCCACTAGTCGGAATCCTACCGACGGGGGTACAGCGGGGGGTGGGCCGCGACTAGCTTCGCCGCATGTCCCTGAGAGCGAAGCTGACCCTCGGTACCGCCGCCGCGGCGTCCCTGCTCCTGCTCGCCGGCACGGCGACGGCGGCGCAACCGGGAGCACCGGGCATCGGCGACCCGTACTACCCGAACGCGGGCAACGGCGGGTACGACGTCTCCCACTACGACATCAGGCTCAACTACCAACCGGCGAGCGACACGCTTTCCGGCACCACGACGATCCTGGCCAGAACCACCCAGGACTTGAGCCGGTTCAACCTCGACTTCCTGCTGAAGGTCAGTTCGGTCCGGGTCGACAACAAGGTGGCCGCGTTCTCGCAGTCCGGCGGCGAGCTCGTGGTCGACCCGCGCGGCACGCTGCGCGGGGGCTCGAACGTGACGGTCGTCGTCACGTACTCCGACGTGCCCTCCACGCACGCCGTGGACGGCTACACGTCGTGGAAGCGGACCCCGGACGGCGCGCTGGCGATCGACCAGCCCGACATCGCGCCGTGGTGGTTCCCGAGCAACAACCACCCGACCGACAAGGCGAAGTTCGACATCTCGGTGGCCGTGCCCACCGGCGTCGAGGTGATCTCCAACGGCACGTTCGGCGGCACCACCCAGCAGATCAACGGCTGGACGAGGTGGCGCTACCGCCACGTCGAGCCCATGGCCACCTACCTGGCGTTCCTGGCGATCGGCCAGTTCGAGGTCCGCCAGTCGACCGCGCCGAACGGCCAGCCGGTGCTCAACGCCTACTCCGAGCGGCTCGGCGCGGACTACGGCGCGGCCGTGGCCAGCATCGAGCGCACGCCCGAGGTGACGGAGTTCCTGGAGTCGCGGTTCGGGCCTTACCCGTTCGAGGCGCAGGGCGGCGTGGCGACGCCGGGCATCGGCTTCGCGCTGGAGAACCAGACCCGCTCGACCTACGACGCCGCGTTCTTCCGCCGCGGCTCGAACACCTACGTCGTGGCGCACGAGGTCGCGCACCAGTGGTTCGGCGACTCGGTGTCGGTGCGAGGCTGGAAGGACATCTGGCTGAACGAGGGCTTCGCCAGCTACGCCGAGTGGTTGTGGTCGGAGCACGTCGGCGAGGGCACGGTCCAGGAGAACTCGGACTTCGTCTACGCCTCCTACCCGGCCGACAGCCCGTTCTGGCAGGTGCTGCCGGGTGACCCGAGCGCGGCCAACCAGTTCCACGGCGCCGTGTACGACCGGGGCGCGCTGACCGTGCACGCGTTGCGCGGCGAGATCGGCGACGAGGCGTTCTTCCGGCTGCTCCAGGAGTGGCCGGCGGCCAAGCGCAACGGCAACGCGACGACGGACGAGTTCATCGCGTTCGCCGAGCGGCTGTCCGGCAAGCAGCTCGACGAGCTGTTCCAGACCTGGCTGTTCACGCCGGAGAAGCCGGCCGCGGCGCCGGGTGCGACCGGGTTCTCGGCCCGGGCGGCGACCGTGAGCGAGCCGAAGTCGTTCAAGAAGATCCAGGAGACGCGCGAGCTGCTCGCGGGTCACCAGCACTGAGCGCGCGCGAAGGGCCGCCCCCGACGTCCGGGGGCGGCCCTTCGCGCGTCAGCCGGTCTGGCCGAGCCGGTCGACGACCTTCGTGGTGATCGCGCTGTGGCCGGTGACGGTGCCCGGCGGGATGTAGGACTCGTGCGGCCGCGGCCCGGCGACGGTGCGCTCGCCGATGAAGTCGCCGGTGGCCGGGTCCACGATCAGCTCGCGCCGCTCGTGGACGTCCTCGACGGTGATCGCGACGCCCGCGCGGCCGTCGAGGTCGGCCGCGCCGTCGGCCACCGCGACGCCGTCGAGCAGCGCCAGCGCCCGGTAGAGCGAGGCGCGCAGGTCGGCGGGCACGAGGCCGGTGCGCAGCAGTTGCACGGCCCAGTGGAACACCACCGCCGGCCCGCCGCCGCGGTGGGCGGTGCGGTCGCGCAGCCACTGGAGCAGTGCCTGCGGGTCACGCGGGAGCTGCGCGTAGAACTCGGGGTTGTCCCAGTCGTCCGGGTCGCCGCACACCTTCTTCGGCTGGGCGTCCGGGAAGAAGTCGCCGCACCTGCCGCGGCGCTCGCCGGTCGCCGTCACGTCCGGCTCGCCCAGCGGTGCCTCGGACTGCGGCACCGTGCCGCCGAGCCACTTCACGCCGTCCAGCGGCGTGCGCCGGTTCAGCCACTCCTGCGTCACGTCGTGGGGGATCCAGGTCTCGGTGCGGGACTCGACCAGGTAGGTGTAGCCGTGGTCCCGCGCCGGTTGGCCGACGGGAGTGGCCGTCCCCGTGCCGCGCGAGTTCCACTCGTGCGCCGCGATGTAGCGGTACTGGCCGGGTGCGAGGGGCTGGTCGACGGCGGTGACGGCGTCGGCCGCCCGCGTCAGGTACTCCCGGGCGGACAGCAGCCGCACGCTCGGCGGCGGTGGCGCGTCCGAGGACGCGGTGGCGACGGGCTCGTTCCGGCCGCCGGTCGTGACCACACCGGTGACCAGGGCGGCCGCGGCGGCGACGGCGACCGGTGCCAGCCATCGCGCGGTGTGCTTGCGCTTGGGGGCCGCGGACGCGGCAGCGGCGCTCAGGACGCGGGCGCGCACGGCGTCCAGCGGCACGTCGGCGGTGCGGGCGTCGTGGTGGAGCCGGTCGAGCGCGTCGTCGAGCTCACGCATCGCGATCCTCCTCGGTGAGCAGGGCTTGGAGCCTGGTGCGGACCCGGTGCAGCCGGGAGCGGACGGTGCTGTCCTTCTCGCCGAGCGCGGCGGCGACCTCGGCCGGGGTGAGCCCGGCCCACGACGTGAGCAGCAGCGCGTCCCGGTCGGGGTCGCGCAGGTCCGCCAGGGCGCGGGTGAGCAGTTCGGTGTGGCGCTGGGCGTCGACCCGTTCGGCGACCGCGCCGCCGTGGTCGGGTTCGGGGCGACCGACCGCGCGCAGGCCCGCGCGCCGGCCGCGGGTCTCCCGGCGGACGTGCTCGCGCACGAGGTTCGTGGCGATCCCGTAGAGCCAGCCCTTCACGGGCGCGCGCTCGGGGTCGTAGCTGTGGCGTCGCTTCAACGCCACCAGGAACGTCTCGGCGACCAGGTCGTCGGCCGCCGCGTCGCCGACCCGGCCGGCCAGGTAACCGCGCAACTGCCGCGCGTGCGCGTCGAACAGGTCGGCGAACGCGGCCGTGACGTCCGGCCCGCGCAGGTCGGGTGGTTTGTCCAGTGCTGTGGTCACGTACCGGTTGGCCGCAGGACGATCGGGCGTCCCGGTGACGTGCGTCACATGCCTTCGAGGGCTTCCCGAAAGGGCAGCATCTTGGCGTGCGCCTCGTGGACCTCGGAGTCCGGGTCGGACTCGGCGACCAGGCCGCAGCCCGCGAACAGGCGCGCCGTGCGGCCGTCGACCTGCGCGCAGCGCAACGCGATGCCCAGCTCGCCGTCACCGTTGCCGTCGATCCAGCCGACCGGGCCGGAGTAGCGGCCGCGGTCCATGCCCTCCAGCTCCTCGATCACCGCGATGGCGTCCGCGCGGGGCGTGCCGCCGACGGCCGCCGTGGGGTGCAGCGCCTCGCCCAGCGCGAGCAGCGACGGCGTGCCGCCGAGGGTGTCGCCGAGCGTGCCGATGACGTCGCTGGACAGGTGCGACACGTTCGGCAGCCGCAGCACCGACGGCCCCTCCACCGACATCGTGTCGCAGAACGGCCGCAGCGTCTGCACCAGCGACGCCACCGCGTACTCGTGCTCGTCGCGGTTCTTGCCCGACGACATCAGCGCGGCGGCCAGCTCGTCGTCCGACATGCCGTCGTGCGGCCACGTCGTGCCGGCGAGCACCCGGGAGTCGACCACCGAACCGCTGCGCCGCAGCAGCAGTTCGGGCGTGGCGCCGATCAGGCCGTCCACGGCGTAGACCCAGCACTCGGGGTACCGGCGGGCCAGGCCCTCCAGCACGAACCGGTGGTCGATGCCGATGTCGGCGACCGCCAGCAGGTCGTGCGCCAGCACCACCTTGTCCAGCTCGCCCGCGCGCATCCGCTCCACCGCCGCGCGCACGGCCGCCCGGTATCCGGTGACGGACACCTGTCCGTCGCTGTAGCGCACCTCCGACGGCTTGCGCACCGGCTCGACCCGCCGCTTGCCGCTGTCGCCGATGGTGGTCAGCCAGGCGTGCCCGTTGCGGCGGCCCAGGACGACCTCCGGCACCACGAGCACCGAGTGGCCGGGCCGGTCGGAGAACGCCATGCTGACGAACGCGACCGGTCCCGTGCCGGGCACGCCGAGCTCGTCGTCCACGTCGAGGTCGTCGGTGAACTCGCGCCACCAGCGGTCGGCGGCGGCGAACCGGTCCGGTCCCGAGACCTCGAACCGGGCCGCCTCGCCCCACCCGACCAGGCCCGTTCCGTCGCGCACCCAGCTCAGCGCGCCGGTCGGCTGGGGCAGCCTGCCCAGCAGTTCGTCGCCCGCGACGCGCCTGGTGTGCACGCGCAGCCGTTGTCGGGTCCGCGAGGCAGGAGCTGAGGTCACGGCGTCGAGGGTATGGACTCATCGCTGAGATCCGGCGCGGAGGCCGCCCTAGACTCCTCAGTTGTGGTGGACGACGCAGTGCGGACAGGTGCCCGCCCCCCGGCTCGGCTCCTGGTCAGCCGGGCGTTGGCGGTGCTGGGCGCGGTGGTGACGCTGATCGGGGTGACCCTGCTCGCGGCGTGCTGGCGCGACGACCTGATGATCGAGCAGCGGCTGGGCAAGGCGACCGCCGAGGTGGTGTCGGTCTCGTTCCAGCGGACCGTGGTGCGCTTCGCCACCCCCGACGGCGCGGTGCACAGCCCGTCGCAGGGCCTGCTGTACCCGGACGGGCTGGAGCCCGGGCAGCTGGTGCGCGTCGAGTACGACACGGCCGACCCCGAGGTGGCCCGGGTGGCCGGGCGCACGGCGGTGCTCGCGCTGCTGCCGATCGGCACGTTCCTGCTCGCGGTGTGGGCGGTGCTGGCACCGTTGATCTGGTGGTTGGGCGGGCAGGGGTCGGTCCGACAACGCAGGTCCAGCACCGTGTGACAGTTCTGCCCAAATTCGACCTTCAGGTGTAACATCGCCTCCATGGACCTGGAGGCACAGTTCGAGCGCACCGTCGCGGCCGAGCAGCGTGTCGAGCCGCGTGACTGGATGCCCGACGGCTACCGGAAGACGCTGATCCGCCAGATCGCCCAGCACGCGCACTCCGAGATCATCGGCATGCAGCCCGAGGGCAACTGGATCAGCCGCGCGCCGTCGTTGCGCCGCAAGGCGATCCTGCTGGCCAAGGTCCAGGACGAGGCCGGGCACGGGCTGTACCTGTACGCCGCGACCGAGACGCTGGGCGCGGACCGGGGCGAGCTGACCGAGAAGCTGATCTCCGGCCGGCAGAAGTACTCCTCGATCTTCAACTACCCGACGCTGTCCTACGCCGACGTGGGCGTGATCGGCTGGCTCGTGGACGGTGCCGCGATCTGCAACCAGGTGCCGCTGTGCCGCACGTCCTACGGGCCCTACGCGCGGGCGATGATCCGCATCTGCAAGGAGGAGTCCTTCCACCAGCGGCAGGGCTACGAGCTGCTGATGACGATGATGTCCGGCACCGACGCCCAGCGCGCCATGGTGCAGGAGTCGGTGAACCGCTGGTGGTGGCCGTCGCTGATGATGTTCGGCCCGCCCGACGCCGAGTCGTCCAACACCGAGCAGTCGATGAGGTGGCGCATCAAGCGCAACACCAACGACGAGCTGCGGCAGAAGTTCGTGGACATGACCGTGCCGCAGGCCGAGCAGCTCGGCGTGACGCTGCCCGACCCCGAGCTGCGGTGGAACGCCGAGCGCGGGCACCACGACTTCGGTCAGCCGGACTGGGACGAGTTCTGGCAGGTCGTCGGCGGCAACGGGCCGGCGAACGCCCAGCGCGTCGCGCACCGGCGCCGGGCGCACGAGGACGGCGAGTGGGTGCGCGCCGCGGCCGCGGCGCACGCTTCGAAGCACGCGGCTCGGGAGGGTGTGGCATGAGTTCGTCCTGGCCGTTGTGGGAGGTGTTCGTGCGCGGCAAGCGCGGGTTGAACCACGTGCACGTCGGCTCGCTGCACGCGCCGGACGCCGAGATGGCCGTCCGCAACGCGCGTGACGTCTACACCCGGCGCAACGAGGGCGTGTCGATCTGGGTGGTGCCCGCGGCGGCGATCACCGCCTCATCGCCGGACGAGAAGGACCCGTTCTTCGAGCCGAGCGGGGACAAGGTCTACCGGCACCCGACGTTCTACGAGATCCCCGAGGACGTGCCGCACCTATGAGCTTCGACAACGCGTACGAATCCCTGGTCGACGGCCACGAGGACGCGCACTGGGCGTTCGGCACCGGGTTCTCCGAGGCGTTGGCCGGGGTGGACCGCGAGGTGCCCGACGTCGACCGCGCCGACCTGACCGCGTACTGCCTGATGCTCGGCGACGACGCGCTGGTCCTGTCCCAGCGCCTGGCCGAGTGGTGCTCCCGCGCGCCCGAGCTGGAGGAGGACGTCGCGCTGGCCAACATCGCGCTCGACCTGCTCGGCCAGGCCCGGATGCTGCTCACCCGCGCGGGCGAGGTCGAGGGCGCGGGTCGGGACGAGGACGCGCTGGCGTACCTGCGCGCCGAGCGCGAGTTCCGCAACGTGCACCTGGCGGAGATCGAGTGCGGCCCGTTCGCGGGCGGCGACTTCGGCACGACCACGGCCCGGCTGCTGGTGTTCTCGTCCTGGAAGCTCGCGCAGTACTCGCGGCTGCGCGGCAGCGCCGACCCGGTGCTGGCGGCCGTGGCCGCGAAGGCCGTGAAGGAGTTGGCCTACCACCGCGACCACGCGGCCCAGTGGGTCGTGCGGCTCGGTGACGGCACCGAGGAGTCGCACCGGCGCGTGCAGGCCGGGCTGGAGCGGGTGTGGCCGTTCCTGGCCGAGCTGTTCACCCCGCACGCCGTGGAGCTGCGGCTGGCGGGCGTCGCGGTCGACCCGGCCGAGCTGAGGTCCGAAGTGGACGGTGCGCTGGACGCGGTGCTGTCGGCGGCGGGGCTGACCCGGCCGGCGGACGTGCCCGCGGCGCGGGTCAACGGGCTGGCCGGGCGTGACGGCGTGCACACCGAGGCGTTCGGCTACCTGCTGGCCGAGATGCAGCACCTGCACCGCTCGCTGCCGGGGGCGAAGTGGTGAGCACCGCACTCGACGTCGCCGCGCGGGTCCGGGACCCGGAGCTGCCGGTGCTGACGCTGGCCGACCTCGGCGTGCTGCGCGACGTGACCGAGTCCGACGGGCGGGTGTCGGTGACGATCACCCCCACCTACTCGGGCTGCCCGGCGCTGGACGAGATGGCCGCCGACCTGCGGCGATCGTTGCACGCCGCCGGGTACGCGGAGGTGGACGTGCGGCTGTCGCTGTCGCCCGCGTGGACCACGGACTGGATCAGCGAGGACGGGCTGCGCAAGCTGCGCGAAGCGGGCATCGCGCCGCCGTCCCGGCTCGGGCCGCGCGCGGTCGGGCCCGTGCCGCTGAACCTGGTGCCGCCGTCGCGGCGGGTGCCGTGCCCGCGCTGCGGGTCGTCGCGCACATCGGAGGTGTCGCGGTTCGGGTCGACGGCGTGCAAGGCGCTGCGCCGGTGCGCGGACTGCGCGGAGCCGTTCGAGCACGTGAAGGAGATCTGATGGCGCGGCCGGTGTTCCGCAAGCTGACCGTCGCCTCGGTCGAGCCGCTGTGCGCGGACGCGGTCGCGGTGACGTTCGAGGTGCCCCCCGCGCTGGCCGCCGAGTTCGCGTTCGCGCCGGGGCAGCACCTGACCCTGCGCAACGGCGACGAGCGGCGCTCCTACTCGATCTGCGCGCCCGCCGGCGGTCCGCTGCAAATCGGGGTGCGGCGGGTGGACGGCGGGCTGTTCTCCACCCTGCTGGTCGACCGGCTGCAGCGCGGCGACGTGCTGGAGGTGCTGCCGCCGCAGGGCACCTTCACCCCGTCCGGCGGGTCACACCACGGCCTGGTCGTCGCCGGGTCGGGCATCACGCCCGCGCTGTCCATCGCCGCGTCGGCGCTGGCGGGCGGTGCGCGGGTGACCCTGCTGTACGGCAACCGGCGCGCGGACACGGTGATGTTCGCCGAGGAGCTGGCGGACCTGAAGGACCGGTACCCGGCGCGGTTCCAGCTCGTGCACGTGCTGTCGCGCGAGCCTCGGGACGTCGAGCTGTTCACCGGCCGGCTGGACGCGGTGAAGCTGCGGGCGTTGTTCTCGACCGTGGTGCCGTGGGCCGACGTGGACCAGTGGTGGCTGTGCGGGCCGTACGGGATGGTGCGCGACGCGCAGGAGGTGCTGGGCTCCCTCGGCGTGCCCGCGTCGTCCGTGCACCACGAGCTGTTCTACGTGGACGAACCGCCGCCCCCGCCGCGCCGCGCCGAGACCGCCTCGGCCGCCGCCGGCGTCGCGACCGTGGTCCTGGACGGCCGCAGCACGGAGGTGCCGCTGCCGGCCGACGTGCCGATCCTCGACGCGGCCCAGCGGGTGCGCGCCGACCTGCCGTTCGCGTGCAAGGGCGGCGTGTGCGGGACGTGCCGTGCGCTGGTCGTGTCCGGGGAGGTGGAGATGCGGCGGAACTACGCGCTCGAGCCGCGCGAGGTGGAGGCGGGTTTCGTGCTGACGTGCCAGTCGGTGGCCGTGACTCCCGCCGTCACCGTGGATTACGACGCCTGATCTGGCACATTGTGGGCATGTCACGTTCGGCGCTGTGGGGACTGCTCATCGGCACGGCGCTGATGACGGTACTGATCCTGTTCGGCATCACGCTCCCGGCGTCCTCGGCCGACGGTGCCGACTCGCCGGTGCTGGCGAGCGTGGTCGCGGCCGGCATCGTCGGCGTGGTCTTCGGTGGCGTGCCCGGCACCATCGTCGGCGCGGTGGTCGGCGCCGTCCGCCGTCGCCGCCCGGCACTGCCACCACAGCCCATGGGGCCGCCGCCGATGCCCCCGCCCCCTCCTCCGCCTCCGCTGAACGACCGCTGGTCCGCGATGGTGGGCCGCTGCGAGCTGGCCGTGCGCCGGGTGCACGCCGCCGTGGCCACCGTGCCCCCGTCGCCGGCGCGGGAGTGGCTGGAACGCATCGCCGGCCGGTTCGCCGCCGAACTCCCGGACGTCCGCCGCATCGCCGACCTGGGCCGCGCCCTGGACGCCGACCAACGCCACCCGGTCACCGACCGCCTGAACGCGGCCGTCCGCGACTTCACGTCGTTCGAGGACGAGGTGGGCCGCGCCGCCCTGCGCCTGCTGAACCAGTCCTCCCTGGACGCGGTCCGCACGGACCTGGAAGTCCTGGAACAACAACTGCCGCACCTGGGCAATGCTTAGGCCGAACGGGGCAACGGGTCGGCCCTTCGCGATCACCTCGCCATGTGGCACGCGTTCCTCGACGAATCCCGTCGCGGCCCGACCTGCTCTCTTGGCGCGGATCGCCGACCTGGGTCTTCGCGGACGTGTGTGGCACTGCCGGGACAACCACGACGTCATCGCGCGCGAGGTGTGCCTGAGCGCGGTCGTGCCGAAGATGGTCGACCTGGGTGTGTCGCGGCTGGTGGTACCCAGAACGCGTCGATCCGCCGAACGGCCTAGCGGGACGTCGACGCCTGCCACCAGCCCAGGACTTCCTCCGCCACCTCCGGCACGGCCACGAGCAGGCCGTCGACCGGCAGCCGGGCGTCCTCACCCCGCCGGTCCAGCACCACCGCGCCCGATTCGACGGCCAGGGCGACCGCGCCGGCCACGTCCCACTCGTGGTAGCTGTCCAGGACGGCGGCCGCGGCGTGACCCAGGGCCACCTGGGCGACGGCCAGCGCCTTCGAGCCCAGCACCCGTACGCCCGTGCCCGCCGCCGCGGCCCGGGAGATGAACTCGCCCATGCCCGGCCACGGCCCCGTCCGCGTCATCTCCGTGCACACGATCGGGCTCAGGGCCTGGTCGCCCAGCCGCACCGGCGTGCCGTTCGCCCGCATGCCCCGCCCCCGCGCGGCCGCGTAGATCTGGGCCCGGTAGGGGTCGGCGACCACCCCGACCACCGGGCCCCACCGGTCGACCAGCGCCAGGCTGTACGCGCACCACGGCACCCCGGCGACGTAGTTCGCGGTCCCGTCGACCGGGTCCACGACCCAGCGGAACTCCGCGTCGTCGGCCACGTCCGGGTCGGTGTCCTCGCAGAACACCGGGATGTGCGGGAACTCGGCGGTCAGCACCCGCCGCGTGTGCCGCTCCAGCGTCCGATCGGTGTCGGTCACCCAGTCGAACGGCGACGCCTCGTCGTCGGGTCGCGCGCCCCGCCCGGCCGTCGCCATGATGACGTCGGACGCGTCGTTGGCGAGTCGGCCCGCTATCTCCAGCGCGATCGACACCAGGCCGGGATCGACGGGCTGCGCGGGTCGGGACGACAAGACGGTCATGCCGACCTAGTGTCACCGCACGGAGTGACCGCGCCGCGTACTCCAGGTGAACCCGGGGCCAACGTCAACCGCGACGCGAGGAGTTCGGCGGGCGTTCGCCGAGGTGTCACGCCGCCGTGTCCTTGGCACCCGAGGGTTCTCGGTGTGCGCGTAGCGATCGTCACCGAGAGCTTTCTGCCCCTGGTCAACGGGGTCACCAACTCCGTGGTGCGGATCCTGGACCACCTGAGGGCGCACGGTCACCCGGCGTTGGTCGTAGCGCCCGGGGCGGGTGCGGACGAGCACCTGGGCACGCCGGTCGTGCGCGTGCCGTCGGTGGACCTGCCCAGGTTCAGCTCGCTGCCGGTCGGCGTGCCCACGCGCCGGGTGCTGACCGCGCTGGCCGACTTCGAGCCGGACGTCGTGCACCTGGCCAGCCCGTTCGTGATGGGCGCGCGGGGCCTGTCCGCGGCGCGCAGGCTGGGCGTGCCGACGGTCGCGGTCTACCAGACCGACGTCGCCGGGTTCGCCGGGCACTACGGCCTCGGCGTCACCGCCCGCGCCGCCTGGCGGTGGACGCGCCGGCTGCACGCCCAGGCCGACCGCACGCTCGCGCCGTCCACGTGGGCGGTGGACGCGCTGCGGGAGCACGGCGTGCCGCGCGTGCACCGGTGGGCGCGCGGCGTGGACTTGGAGCTGTTCCACCCGTCCCGGCGGGACGAAGGGGTGCGCGCCTCGCTCGCGCCGGGCGGTGAACTGCTGGTCGGGTACGTCGGCCGGTTGTCGCCGGAGAAGCGGGTGGACCGGCTCGCCGCGCTCGCGGACCTGCCCGGCGTGCGGCTGGTCGTGGTCGGGGAGGGGCCGGAGGAGGCGCGGTTGCGGCGGGACCTGCCCGGCGCGGCGTTCCTCGGGTTCAAGAGCGGCACGGACCTGGCGACGGCCTACGCCAGCCTGGACGTGTTCGTGCACACGGGCCCGCACGAGACGTTCTGCCAGGCCGTGCAGGAGGCGTTGGCCAGCGGTGTGCCGGTCGTCGCACCGGACGCGGGCGGGCCGCGTGACCTGGTACGACCGGACACCGGGTACCTGTTCTCCGACGACGCGCAGCTCAGGCGGGCGGTCGTGGAGCTGGGCGACCCGTTGCGCCGCCGGCGGTTCGGACTGGCGGCACGGCGCTGGGTGCGCGGGCGGACGTGGTCGGCGGTGTGCGACGAGCTGCTCGGCCACTACGCGGCCGTGCTGGACGTGCCGGAGCGGCGGGCCGCATGAGGATCGGGCACGCATGAGGATCGTGCAGCTGGCCAACTTCTACGGGCCGCGCTCCGGTGGGCTGCGCACCGCGTTGCACCACCTCGGCAGCGGTTACGCGGCAAACGGGCACCAGGTCACGCTCGTCGTGCCGGGGCCCGCGCACGCCGACGAGGAGCTGTCGCCGGGCGTGCGGCGGGTGACGCTGCCCGCGCCGCGCATCCCCGGCGCGGGCGGGTACCGGGCGGTGGACCCGTGGCGCGTGCGGGCGTTGCTGGACCACCTGGCGCCGGACCGGCTGGAGGTGTCGGACCGGCTGACGCTGCGCGGGATGGGCCGGTGGGCGGCGGCGCGCGGCGTGCCGAGCGTGGTGATCTCGCACGAGCGGCTGGACCGGCTGCTGGAGCAGTTCCTGCTGCCCGCGCCGCTGGCCCGACGGTGTGCCGATCGGGCGAACGCGCGGATGGCGGCGTCCTACGACACGGTGGTGTGCACGACGGAGTTCGCGCTGGAGGAGTTCGAGCGGATCGGGGCGCGCAACGTGGCCCGCGTGCCGCTGGGGGTGGACCTGCGCACGTTCACACCGAGCCGGCACGACCGGTCGTTGCGGGCGGAGCTGGCGCGGGGTGCGGACGCGCTGCTCGTGCACTGCGGGCGGTTGTCGCCGGAGAAGCACGTCGAGCGCAGCGTCGACACGGCGGCGGAGCTGCACGCGGCCGGGCAGGACGTGCGGCTGGTGATCGCCGGTGACGGCCCGCGCCGCGAGGCGTTGGAACGGCGTGCCGCCGGGCTGCCGGTCACGTTCCTCGGGTTCGTCGACCGGCGTGCGGACGTGGCCACCCTCCTGGCCAGCGCCGACGTCTGCCTGGCGCCCGGCCCGCACGAGACGTTCGGCTTGGCCGCCCTCGAAGCCCTGGCCTCCGGCACCCCCGTCGTCGTCTCCGCCTCCTCGGCCCTGCGCGAGATCGTCGAGCCCGACTGCGGTGCCGCCGTCCCCGACCACGCCCCGGCGTTCGCGGGAGCCGTGACGGCCCTCCTGGACCACCCGGAGCCGACCCGCCGCTCCGCCGCCCGGGCCCGCGCCGAGCAGTACCCCTGGCACGCCGCCGTCACCGGCATGCTGACCGCCCTCCGCGCCACCACCCCGTGAGTCGAACCCCCAGGTCCCGCGTGTCGAACGCTCAGGACCCGAGTGTCGAACGCTCAGGACCCGTGAATTCAACGTTCAGGTACCCGCCACCGGAACCCGAGTGTCGAACTCACCGGTCCTGAGCGTTCGACACGCGGGTCTCGAGGGTTCGACTCACGGGACCTGAGGGTTCGACTCACGGGGGTGGGAGGGAATGCCGGTGGTGGGGGCGTCACCTAGGCTTCCGGCATGGCGCGTGCAGGTCTGGACAAGAACCCCCGCGAGGTCGCCGAGATGTTCGACGGCGTGGCCCGGGGCTACGACCGGACGAACTCGGTCATGACGCTGGGGTTCGACCGGCGCTGGCGGGAGTGGAGCAGGCGGGTGCTGGACGCCAAGCCCGGCGAGAAGGTGCTCGACCTCGCCGCCGGCACGGCGGTGTCCACCGTGGAGTACGCGGCCTCCGGCGCGTGGTGCGTGGCGGCCGACTTCTCGCTCGGCATGCTGCTCGGCGGCGCGCACCGGCCGGTGCCCAAGGTCGCCGCCGACGCCCTGCGCCTGCCGTTCGCCGACAACTCGTTCGACGCCGTCACGGTGTCCTTCGGCCTGCGCAACTTCAACGACACCGAGGCGGCCCTGCGCGAGATGGCCCGCGTGGTCAAGCCGGGCGGACGGCTCGTGGTGTGCGAGGTCTCCACGCCCACCTTCCGCCCGTTCCGCTTCGTCTACATGCGCTACCTGCTGCGCATCCTGCCGTTCATCGCCCGGTTCGTGTCCTCCAACCCGGAGGCCTACTCCTACCTCGCCGAGTCCATGCGCACGTGGCCCGACCAGCGCGCACTCGGCGAGGTCGTGGCCCGCGCCGGCTGGGAGGACGTCGCCTGGATGAACCTCACCGGCGGCGTGGTCGCGCTGCACCGGGGCACCAAGCCCCAGTAGCGGGAGCCCTCAGCGACCCGCAAGTAGACTCGGCCGGGACTTTGTGAACACGGGCACAAGGAGCGGGGATGACGACTCCCAGCCGCCGCAAGGCAGGCGAGGACGCCGAGGTGATCGTGGTCGGGGCGGGGCCGGCCGGCTCCACCGCGGCCACCTACCTGGCACGCGCGGGCCTGGACGTGGTGCTGCTGGAGAAGAGCACCTTCCCCCGCGAGAAGGTGTGCGGTGACGGCCTGACCCCGCGCGGGGTCAAGCAGCTGATCGACCTCGGCGTCGACACCCGCGAGGAAGCGGGCTGGCTGCACAACCGCGGCCTGCGCGTGGTCGGCGGCGGCGTCACGCTGGAGCTCGACTGGCCCGAGCTGGCCACGTTCCCGCCCTACGGCCTGGTGCGCCCGAGGCAGGACTTCGACGAGATGCTGGCGAACACCGCGGTCGCGGCGGGCGCGCGGATGCACCAGCAGACCACCGTCACCGGCGCGGTCGTGGAGCACGGCCGCGTGGTCGGCGTGGAGGCCAAGCAGGGCCCGGACAAGACCCCGGTCACCTACCGCGCCCCGATCGTCCTGGCCTGCGACGGCGTCAGCGCCCGCCTCGCCCTCAGCGTCGGCATCCAGAAGGACGACGCCAAGCCGATGGGCGTCGCGGTCCGCCGCTACTACGCCAGCCCCCGCACCAAGGACGACTACCTGGAGTCGCACCTGGAGCTGTGGGACCGCGCCAACGACGTCCTGCTGCCCGGCTACGGCTGGATCTTCGGCATGGGCGACGGCACGGTGAACGTCGGCCTCGGCATCCTCAGCACCTCCAAGGCCTACGGCACCACGGACTACCGCGCGCTGCTCAAGAGCTGGCTGGACGGCACCCCGGAGGAGTGGGGTTTCCGCGAGGAGAACGCCACCGGCAAGATCGGCGGCGCGGCCCTGCCGATGGGGCTGAACCGCAAGCCCCACTACCGCGACGGCCTCCTGCTGGTCGGTGACGCGGGCGGCATGGTGAACCCGTTCAACGGCGAGGGCATCGGGTACGCGATGGAGTCGGCCCGGATCGCGGCCGAGACCGTGGTGCAGGCGCTGGCCCGCCAGGGCGCGAGCCGGGAACGGGCGCTGCACGGCTACCCGGTGCGCATCGAGCAGGCCCTGGGCAGCTACTACCGGCTCGGCAACATCTTCAGCAAGCTGATCGGCAACCCGACCGTCATGCGCACCGCGACCAAGTACGGGCTGCCCCGCAAGACGCTGATGAAGCTGGTGCTGAAGCTCCTCGCGGGCCTTTACGACCCCAAGGACGGCGACTCGTTCGACCGCATCATCACGGCCGCCACGAAACTCGCCCCAACGGCCTAACCGCCTCCGCTGACCGTTGCAGCGCCGTCCTCCGGGACGGCGCTGTTTCGTTTTCCCGTGTGGTCCCGTTCACTGCTGGGTACTCCAACTGTTGATCTGCACCGTGAAAGTGCAGCTCAGGGCCTATGCCGGGGGTGCTCGTCACGCCTGTGTGTGACGTTCTACACTGGCCCTCAGGTCTTGTGAATCACTTCACAACCGGCTGAGATGGCTTGTGAAGTGTTTCACAAGCGACCTGCGGATTGTTAGGTGCGCCTAACCTCCGGAGGCCGCAAGAACACCCTTTAGGGTGCGCAACGGTCGGCGGTGCACCACCACCGCGACGCGAGGAAAGGACGACGGAGAGTGCTGGACCCTTACCTCCCCCTCGTATTGATGTTCGTCCTCGCCGGGGCCTTCGCGCTGTTCTCGGTGACGGCCGCGCCGTACATCGGTCCCCGTCGCTACAACCGCGCGAAGCTCGACGCGTACGAGTGCGGCATCGAGCCGTCGCCACAGCCCGTGGTGGGCGGCGGCCGCATGCCGGTCGCCTACTACCTCACGGCGATGCTGTTCATCCTGTTCGACATCGAAATGGTGTTCCTCTACCCATTCGCGGTCTCCGCGGACCGGCTCGGGCTGTTCGGCCTGGTGGAGATCGCACTGTTCGTCGCGACGGTCGGCTTCGCGTACGCCTACGTGTGGCGTCGCGGCGGCCTCGACTGGAACTGAGGGGGAAGATCGAAGTGGGTCTCGAAGAGAAGCTCCCGAACGGCATCCTGCTCGCCAGCGTGGAGAAGCTGGTCAACTGGACCCGCAAGTCCTCGCTGTGGCCGGCCACCTTCGGCCTGGCGTGCTGCGCGATCGAGATGATGACCACCGGCGGCCCGCGCTACGACCTCGCGCGGTTCGGCATGGAGGTCTTCCGCGCCTCGCCGCGCCAGGCCGACCTGATGATCGTCGCGGGCCGGGTGACCAACAAGATGGCGCCGGTGCTGCGGCAGATCTACGACCAGATGCCCGAGCCGCGCTGGGTGCTCGCCATGGGCGTGTGCGCCTCCAGCGGCGGCATGTTCAACAACTACGCGGTCGTGCAGGGCGTGGACCACGTCGTGCCGGTCGACATGTACCTGCCGGGCTGCCCGCCGCGGCCGGAGATGCTGATCGACGCGATCCTCAAGATCCACGCGAAGATCATGGACGAGCCGCTGGGTGCGAACCGGGCCGCGGCGCTGGCCGAGTCGGGCCGCACCACGGACCTGATCCCGTCCTCCCAGCGCTTTGCGAAGAAGTGAGCGGCATGGCTGACGAAAGCAAAGAGGTCGACAAGGCGCCCGGCGCCGGCACGCCCGGCAACGACGAGGCGCTCAGCTCGGCGAGCATGAACCAGGCCGAGCACGAGGAGCACCTCGCGCACGGCGGCGTGGTGGCGGGCAAGGCACGCCAGGGCATGTTCGGCATCTCCGGCACCGGCGACACGTCCGGCTTCGGCGGCCTGCGGCTGCCCGCCCACGTCGCCGCGCCGTCCGAGCGGCCCTACGGCGGCTGGTTCGACGAGCTCGCCGACGAGCTGCTGGGTGCCATCCGGGAGCACGGCCTGCCCGCCGACACGGTCCAGCAGATCACCGTGGACCGCGGCGAGATCACGTTCTTCCTGCGGCGCGAGCGGCTGGTCGACGTGGCGCGCATCCTGCGCGACGACCCGGCCCTGCGCTTCGAGCTGTGCAGCTCGGTGTCCGGTGTGGACTACGGCGCGGACGCGCCGCAGCGGCTGCACTCGGTCTACCACCTGACGTCGATGACCTACCGCCGGCGCATCCGGCTGGAGGTCGCGGTCGACGTGGACGACGCGCACATCCCCAGCATCGTCTCGGTCTACCCGACCGCGGACTGGCAGGAGCGCGAGGCCTGGGACATGTTCGGCATCGTCTACGACGGCCACCCGGGGCTCACCCGGATCCTCATGCCGGACGACTGGGACGGCCACCCGCAGCGCAAGGACTACCCGCTCGGCGGCATCCCGGTGGAGTACAAGGGCGCGGAGATCCCCCCGCCAGACCAGAGGCGGTCCTACTCATGACCGAGCGTATTTCCGACGTGACCACGGGCACCGACACCAGCGACCCGGGCCGCGACAGCGACTCCCACGACGCCAACCGCACCACGGCGAACCCCGACGCGTACGCGGGCTCCCGCGAGACGACCGAGGGCACCGTCTACACGGTGACCGGCGGCGACTGGGACGAGGTGCTGGCCGAGGCCGCGGGTGATGAGCGCATCGTCATGAACCTGGGCCCGCAGCACCCCTCCACGCACGGCGTGCTGCGCCTGGTGCTGGAGCTGGAGGGCGAGACGGTCACCCAGGCCCGCAGCGTCATCGGCTACCTGCACACCGGCATCGAGAAGAACGTCGAGTACCGCAACTGGACCCAGGGCGTCACGTTCGTGACGCGGATGGACTACCTGGCCCCGCTGCACAACGAGGCCGCGTACTGCATGGCGGTCGAGAAGCTGCTCGGCGTCACCGTCCCGCAGCGGGCGCAGACGATCCGCGTGCTGCTCATGGAGCTCAACCGGATCAGCTCGCACCTGGTGGCGCTGGCCACCGGCGGCATGGAGCTGGGCGCGCTGACCGGCATGACCGCGGGCTTCCGCGAGCGCGAAGAGGTCCTGCACCTGCTGGAGTTCCTGACCGGCCTGCGGATGAACCACGCGTTCATCCGGCCCGGCGGCCTGGCGCAGGACCTGCCCGAGGGCGCGGAGCAGCGCATCAAGGACTTCATCAAGGTGATGGACTCCCGGCTGCCCGACTACGACAAGCTGCTGTCCGGCCAGCCGATCTGGCGCAACCGCCTCGCGGGCGTCGGCTACCTGCCGGTGGACGCGTGCCTCGCGCTGGGCATCACCGGTCCGATCCTCCGGTCCGCGGGCCTGCCGTGGGACCTGCGCAAGGTCGAGCCCTACAGCGGCTACGAGAACTACGAGTTCGACGTGCCCACGTCGAACGCCGCCGACTCCTACGCCCGGTACCTGCTGCGGCTGGAGGAGATCCACCAGTCGCTCAAGATCGTGCGGCAGGCCGTGGACAACCTCACGCCCGGCCCGGTCATGGTCGAAGACGCCAAGATCGCGTGGCCCGCGCAGCTCACGATCGGCGCGGACGGCATGGGCAACTCGCTCGAGCACGTCCGCAAGATCATGGGCCAGTCGATGGAGTCCCTGATCCACCACTTCAAGCTGGTGACCGAGGGCTTCGCGGTGCCGCCGGGCCAGGTGTACGTGCCGATCGAGTCGCCGCGCGGCGAGCTGGGCTACCACATCGTCTCCGACGGCGGCACCCGGCCGATGCGCGTGCACGTGCGCGAACCCAGCTTCGTGAACCTCCAGTCGATGCCCGCGATGTGCGAGGGCGGCATGGTCGCCGACGTCATCGCGTCGGTGGCCTCTATCGACCCGGTGATGGGTGGTTGTGACCGATGAGCACTTCGGAAGAGGTCTACGAGGCCTCCGCGCTCGACCCGATCGAGACGCAGCGGCTGGTGACCGAAGGCGTCGCCGACACCGGTGTGTTCGACCAGTCGGTCGTGGACCGGGCGCGGGCGATCATCGCGCGCTACCCGCAGGCCCGGTCGGCGCTGCTGCCGATGCTGCACCTGGTGCAGTCGGTCGAGGGCTACGTCAGCCAGGCGGGCATCACGTTCTGCGCCGACCAGCTCGACCTGACCAACGCCGAGGTCAGCGCGGTCGCGACGTTCTACACCATGTACAAGCGCCGCCCGTGCGGCGAGCACCTGGTCAGCGTCTGCACGAACACGCTGTGCGCCGCGCTCGGCGGTGACGCGATCTACGCCAAGCTCAAGGACCACCTGGGCGTCGGCCACGAGGAGACCGCGGGCGAGCCGGGCACGACGGGCTCGATCACGCTGGAGCACGCCGAGTGCCTGGCGGCCTGCGACCTCGGCCCGGTGCTCCAGGTGAACTACGAGTACTTCGACAACCAGACGCCCGACGGCGCGCTGGAGCTGGTGAAGTCCCTGCAGGCGGGGGAGAAGCCCCACCCGACGCGGGGCGCGCCGCTGACCGACTTCCGCCAGGCCGAGCTCCAGCTGGCCGGGTTCTTCGAGGGCCGGGACGCGGACCTGGACGGCCCGTCGGCCGCGCCGGAGACGGTGCGCGGGGCCAAGATCGCCGCGGAACGCGGCTGGACCGCGCCGGCCATGCCGGACAACGCGGAGTTCCCGCCGCTGCCGGAGAAGAAGTAGGTAGGGGAGCTGACGTGGTCGACAACCTGACTCCCGTCCTGACGAAGCGCTGGCTCTCGCCGCGCTCGTGGACGCTGAAGACCTACGAGCAGCTGGAGGGGTACACGGCGCTGCGCAAGGCGCTCAAGGCCCACCCGGACCAGCTGATCCAGCAGTGCAAGGACTCCGGGCTGCGCGGCCGCGGCGGCGCGGGCTTCCCCACCGGCATGAAGTGGGGCTTCATCCCGCAGAACGACGGCAAGCCGCACTACCTCGTCATCAACGCCGACGAGGGCGAGCCGGGCACCTGCAAGGACATCCCGCTGATGATGGCGGACCCGCACTCGCTGATCGAGGGCATCATCATCACCTCGTACGCGATCCGGGCGAACTTCGCCGCGATCTACGTGCGCGGCGAGGTGCTGCACGTGATCCGCCGGCTGCACGCGGCCGTGCGCGAGGCGTACGAGGCGGGCTACCTGGGCAAGGACATCCTGGGTTCGGGCTTCGACCTGGACGTGGTCGTGCACGCGGGCGCCGGCGCCTACATCTGCGGCGAGGAGACGGCGCTGCTTGACTCGCTGGAGGGCAAGCGCGGCCAGCCCCGGCTCAAGCCGCCGTTCCCGGCGACCGCCGGCCTGTACGCCTCGCCGACCGTGGTGAACAACGTCGAGACGATCGCCAGCGTGCCCTACATCGTCAACGGCGGCGCGGACTGGTTCCGCACCATGGGTCGCGAGCGCTCGCCCGGGCCGAAGATCTTCTCGCTGTCCGGCCACGTGGAGCGGCCCGGCCAGTACGAGGCCCCGATGGGCATCACGCTGCGCGAGCTGCTGGACCTGGCGGGCGGCATGAAGGACGGCATCCCGCTGAAGTTCTGGACGCCGGGAGGCTCGTCCACCCCGCTGTTCACCGCCGACCACCTGGACGTGCCGCTGGACTTCGAGGGCGCGGCCGAGGCCGGGTCGATGCTGGGCACCACCGCGCTGCAGATCTTCAACGAAACGGTGTCCGTGCCGTGGGCGGTCATGAAGTGGACCGAGTTCTACAAGCACGAGTCGTGTGGCAAGTGCACGCCGTGCCGCGAGGGCACCTACTGGCTCGTGCAGATCCTCCAGCGGATGGTGCGCGGCGAGGGCACGGCGAGCGACATCGACACGCTGCTGGACGTCTGCGACAACATCCTGGGCCGCTCGTTCTGCGCGCTCGGCGACGGCGCGGTCAGCCCCATCACCAGCGGCATCAAGTACTTCAAGCACGAGTTCCTGGCCTTGTGCGACCAGAACTCCCAGGTCCTGGCTGGAGCTAGCGCATGACGATCGCGCCGGAACAGAAGGCCGAGCTGGTGGTCCCCGAGGGGCACGTCAAGCTCGTCATCGACGGCCTGGAGGTCGTCGCACCCAAGGGCGAGCTGCTGATCCGCACCGCGGAGCGGCTGGGCATCGTCGTGCCGCGCTTCTGCGACCACCCGCTGCTGGAGCCCGCGGGCGCCTGCCGTCAGTGCCTGGTCGAGGTGGAGATGGGCGGCCGGCCGATGCCGAAGCCGCAGGCCTCCTGCACCATGACGGTCGCCGACGGCATGGTGGTCAAGACCCAGCTGACCTCGCCGGTGGCGGACAAGGCGCAGCAGGGCGTGATGGAGCTGCTGCTCATCAACCACCCGCTGGACTGCCCGATCTGCGACAAGGGCGGCGAGTGCCCCCTGCAGAACCAGGCGCTGGCGCACGGCCGCGCGGACTCGCGGTTCCACGAGCACAAGCGCACGTTCCCGAAGCCGATCCCGATCTCCACGCAGGTGCTGCTGGACCGCGAGCGGTGCGTGCTGTGCCAGCGCTGCACGCGGTTCTCCGCGCAGATCGCCGGCGACCCGTTCATCGAGCTGCTGGAGCGCGGCGCGCAGCAGCAGGTCGGCGTGGCGCAGGAGAAGCCGTTCCAGTCGTACTTCTCCGGCAACACCATCCAGATCTGCCCGGTGGGCGCGCTGACCAGCGCCGCGTACCGGTTCCGCGCCCGGCCGTTCGACCTGGTGTCCACGCCCGGCGTGTGCGAGCACTGCTCGTCGGGCTGCGCCACCCGCACCGACTGGCGGCGCGGCAAGGTGCAGCGCCGGCTGGCGGGCGACGACGCGCAGGTCAACGAGGAGTGGACCTGCGACAAGGGCCGCTTCGCGTTCACCTACGCCACCGCCGCCGACCGCATCCGCCGGCCGCTGGTGCGTGACGAGGACAGCGGCGAGCTGCGCGAGTCGTCGTGGACCGAGGCGCTGCAGTACGCCGCCGAGGGCCTGGCGAAGGCGCGTGACGGCAAGGGCGTCGGCGTGCTGACCGGCGGCCGGCTCACCGTCGAGGACGCCTACGCGTACTCGAAGTTCGCCCGGATCGCGTTGCGCACCAACGACGTCGACTTCCGCGCCCGCGCCCACTCGGCGGAGGAGCTGGAGTTCCTGACCAGCGCCGTCCTCGGCACGAACCCGGACAACGGCGGCGTCACGTACGCGGGCATCGAGTCCGCGCCCGCCGCGCTGCTGGTCGCGTTCGAGCCGGAGGAGGAGTCGCCGATCGTGTTCCTGCGGCTGCGCAAGGCGGCCCGCAAGAACCGGACGAAGGTCTACCACCTGGGCCAGTACACGACGCCCGCGGTGGAGAAGACCAACGGCGTGCTGCTCGCGTGCGTGCCCGGTGGCGAGCCGTCGGCGATCAACGCGCTGCCCGAGCACGCCGCCGACGTGGTCGAGGAGCTGGCGAAGCCGGGTTCGGTGATCCTGGTCGGCGAGCGCGCCGCCGAGGTGCCGGGCCTGTTCTCCGCGGTCGCCGCGCTGGCCGAGCGGACCGGCGCCAAGGTCGCCTGGATCCCGCGCCGCGCCGGTGAGCGGGGTGCGCTGGAGGCCGGCCTGCTGCCGACGCTGCTGCCGGGCGGTCGCCTGGTGGGCGACGAGGCGGCACGGGCCGAGGTCGAGCGGGCCTGGGGCCTGGCGGCCGGCGCGCTGCCCGCGAAGGCCGGCCGTGACACCGCGGGCATCCTGACCGCCGCCGCGAGCGGTGGGCTGGACGCGCTGGTGGTCGGCGGGGTCGACCCGTTCGACCTGCCGGACCCGGGGTTGGCCGAGCGGGCGCTCGAGTTCGCCGGTTTCGTGGTCAGCCTGGAGCTGCGGCACAGCGCGGTCACCGCGCACGCCGACGTGGTGCTCCCGGTCGCCCCCGCGGTGGAGAAGGCGGGCACCTACCTGAACTGGGAGGGCCGCCCGCGTCCCTTCGTCACCACGCTGGAGGGCACCGGCGCGCTGCCGGACGGCCGGGTGCTCGACACGCTGGCCGTGGAGATGGACGCGGACCTGTTCACGCAGACCCCGGCCGCCGCGGCGGCCGACCGGGCGCGCCTCGGTTCGGTGACCGTCACGGCGGCCGCGCCCACCGTGCCGACGCCGCTGCTGACCCAGCCGAAGGCCGGTCAGGCGGTGCTGGCGACCTGGCGGCGGCTGCTGGACAACGGCTCGTTGCAGGACGACGAGCCGAACCTGGCGGGCACCGCGCGCCCGGTGGTGGCCAAGCTGTCGGTCGCCACCGCCGCGCACCTGGGTGTCGAACTCGGTGGCGAGATCACCGTCTCCACCGATCGGGGCGAGGTGGTGCTGCCGGTCGAGGCGGCCGACCTGCCCGACGGCGTCGTGTGGCTGCCCGGCAACTCCGGCCCGGTCACCGTGCGGCGCAACCTCGTCGCCGGCCACGGTTCCCTGGTGGCCGTCTCTAGCGGAGGCAAGGCATGAGCACGGCAGAACTCCTCGCCGACGATCCGCTCTGGCTGATCATCGTCAAGGTCGTGGCGATCTTCGCGTTCCTCGTGGTCATGACGCTGTTCATGATCAACTGGGAGCGCAAGGTCGTGGCCCGGATGCAGCAGCGCCCGGGACCGAACCGGGTCGGCCCCGGCGGGTGGCTCCAGTCGCTCGCCGACGGCCTGAAGCTCGCGTTCAAGGAGGACATCCGCCCGGTCCTGGCCGACAAGTGGGTGTTCTTCCTCGCGCCGGTGATCTCCACGATCCCCGCGTTCGTCGCCTTCTCGGTGATCCCGATCGGCGGTGAGGTCTCGATCTTCGGCGAGCGCACGGCGCTGCAGCTGGTCGACCTGCCGGTCGGCGTGCTGGTCGTGCTGGCCTGCTCCTCGCTCGGCGTCTACGGCATCGTGCTGTCGGGCTGGGCGTCCGGCTCGCCGTACCCGCTGCTGGGCGCGCTGCGCTCGGCCGCGCAGGTGATCTCCTACGAGATCGCGATGGGCCTGTCGATCATCGCGGTCGTCATGCACTCGCACTCGCTGTCCACCTCGGACATCGTCGACGCGCAGAGCAACGGCTGGTTCTTCTACCTGCTGCCGGTCAGCTTCCTCATCTACGTGTGCTCGATGGTCGGCGAGACCAACCGCGCGCCGTTCGACCTCCCCGAGGCCGAGTCGGAGCTGGTCGGCGGCTTCCACACCGAGTACAGCTCGCTCAAGTTCGCGCTGTTCTTCCTCGCCGAGTACGTCAACATGGTGACCGTCTCGGCGCTGGCCACCACCCTGTTCCTGGGCGGCTGGCGGTTCCCGTTCGTCGGCGACGACCACGTCCTCAACAGCGGCTGGTTCGGCCTGCTCTGGTTCGTGATCAAGACGCTCGGCTTCCTGTTCCTGTTCATCTGGCTGCGCGGCACGCTGCCCCGCCTGCGCTACGACCAGTTCATGCGGCTGGGCTGGAAGTTCCTCGTCCCGATCGCGCTGGTGTGGTTCGTCGCGGTGGCGTTCGCGCGCTACCTGCGCCAGGAGTGGGAGACCGCGGGCGGCCTGGACACCAGCACGGCGCTGATCGTGATCGGCGCGTTCCTCGCGGTGGTGCTGGTGATCGCGTTCCTGCTGCCGGACAAGCGGGAAGTGCAGGACCCCGACGCCGTGCCGATCACCGGCGGCGGCTTCCCGGTGCCGCCGCTGGACCTCAAGGTGCCCAAGGCACCGCCCCGCCGCCAGGTGCGGGTGGCCGAGCTGCCCGGCGCCGACGACCAGACGCAGGAACCGGCAGCGGTACCCGCAGCTTCACACAAGGAGGCCAGCGATGGGCGTGTTTGATCCCGTCAAGGGCTTCGGCGTCACCTTCGGCACGATGTTCAAGAAGGTCGTCACCGAGGAGTACCCCGAGGTCAAGAAGGTCACCGCGCCGCGGTTCCACGGCCGCCACCAGCTCAACCGGCACCCGGACGGGCTGGAGAAGTGCGTCGGCTGCGAGCTGTGCGCGTGGGCGTGCCCGGCGGACGCGATCTTCGTCGAGGGCGGCGACAACACCGAGGAGGAGCGCTACTCCCCGGGCGAGCGCTACGGCAAGGACTACCAGATCAACTACCTGCGGTGCATCGGCTGCGGCCTGTGCATCGAGGCGTGCCCGACCCGCTCGCTCACCATGACCAACGAGTACGAGCTGGCCGACGACAACCGCCAGAAGCTGATCTTCACCAAGGAGGACCTGCTCGCGCCCCTGCTCTCCGGCATGGAGCAGCCGCCGCACCCGATGCGGCTGGGCGAGAACGAGCAGGACTACTACGTGAACGGCCCGCGGCTGGCCCGCGAGGCGGGCGTGCCCGCCGGCGCACTGGTGGAGACCGGGCCCGAGGAGGCCGGCAAGTGAGCCTGTCGTTCCTGCTCCAGCAGCCCGACGAGGTCCAGCGCGTGGTCGACACCGTCACCACCGGCGAGGCGGTCGCGTTCTGGATCCTCGGCCCGCTGGCCCTCGCCGGCGCGCTGGGCATGCTGTTCGCGCGCAACGCCGTGCACTCGGCGCTGTGGCTGGTGCTCACCATGCTCAGCCTGGGCGTGCTCTACATGGTCCAGCAGGCGCCGTTCCTCGGCTTCGTGCAGATCATCGTCTACACCGGCGCGATCATGATGCTGTTCCTGTTCGTGCTGATGCTGGTCGGCCGGGACAGCTCGGACTCGGTGGTCGAGGTGCTGCGCGGGCAGCGGCTCGCCGCCGCGGTGATCGGCGTCGGCTTCGCGGGCATCGTGGTCTCCTCGGTCGCCCGCGCGCTGACCGACGTGGAACCGGCCGGGCTGGCCGCGCAGAACACGCAGAACGGCGGCAACGTCGCCAACCTCGGCGAGGCGCTGTTCACCGACTACCTGTTCCCGTTCGAGCTGACGTCGGCGCTGCTGATCACCGCGGCCGTCGGCGCCATGGTGCTCGCGTTCACCTCGCGCACCGGCAAGGACGCCAAGAAGACCCAGCGCCAGCTGGTCGAGGAGCGCTTCCGCGGCGACCGCCCCGGCTCGCTGCCCGGCCCCGGCGTGTTCGCCACCGCCAACTCGGTGGCCACGCCCGCCCTGCTGCCGGACGGCTCGGTGGCACCGGAGTCGCTGTCCGAGCTGATCGAGACGACCGCCAAGGAAACTCTCGAGGACGACGTCGCGGAGGTGTCCGGCACCGGGCACCAGCCCGACGCGCACGCGCTCAAGGGAGAGTCGTCGTGACCCCTACGTACTACCTGCTGCTGTCCGCGCTGCTGTTCAGCCTCGGCGCGGTCGGCGTGCTGGTGCGGCGCAACGCCATCGTGGTGTTCATGTGCGTGGAGCTGATGCTCAACGCGGTGAACCTCAGCCTGGTCACGTTCGCCCGCATCAACGGCGGGCTGGACGGCCAGGTGATGGCGTTCTTCGTGATGGTCGTCGCGGCGGCCGAGGTCGTGGTCGGTCTGACGATCATCATGGCGATCTTCAAGACGCGTCGCTCGGCCTCGGTCGACGATTCCAACCTGTTGAAGTACTGAGAGGTCCACGGTGACGGAACCTGTTGCCGCCAGCGGGATCGGCAGTCTCGCCTGGTTGTTGCTCGCCCTGCCGGCCTTCGGCGCGCTCGTGCTGCTCGTGGGTGGCAAGCGCACCGACAAGTGGGGCCACCTGCTGGGCTGCGCCACCGTGATCGCCGCGTTCGCGTACGGGGTCGCGCTGTTCTTCGACACGGTCGCGCTGGCGCCGGACGCGCGCACCACCGAGGTGCACCTGTTCGACTGGATCCCGGTCGGCGCGCTCGACGTGGAGTTCGGCCTGCGCCTGGACCCGCTGTCGCTGACGTTCGTGCTGCTGATCACCGGTGTCGGGTCGCTGATCCACATCTACTCGATCGGCTACATGGCGCACGAGGCCGGGCGGCGGAAGTTCTTCGCCTACCTGAACCTCTTCGTCGCCGCGATGCTGCTGCTGGTGCTCGGCAACGGCTTCGTCACGCTGTACTTCGGCTGGGAGGGCGTCGGCCTGGCGTCGTACCTGCTCATCGGCTGGTACCAGTACAAGCCGGAGGCGGCGTCGGCCGCGAAGAAGGCGTTCCTGATGAACCGGGTCGGTGACCTGGGCCTGGCGATCGCCATCTTCATCATGTTCAAGGAACTGGGCACCACCCAGTACACCGAGGTGTTCGCCCGCGTCGGCGAGCTCTCGTCGGCCGAGGTGCTGGCCATCACGTTGCTGCTGCTGCTCGGCGCGTGCGGCAAGTCCGGCCAGTTCCCGCTCCAGGCGTGGTTGCCCGACGCGATGGCCGGCCCGACCCCGGTGTCCGCCCTGATCCACGCGGCCACGATGGTGACCGCGGGCGTCTACCTGATCGCCCGCTCCAACCCGATCTACAACCTGTCGGCCGACGGCCGCCTGGTCGTGATGATCATCGGTGGCGTCACGCTGCTGATCGGCTGCATCATCGGCTGCGCGTACGACGACTTCAAGAAGGTGCTGGCCTACTCGACGGTCAGCCAGATCGGCTACATGATCCTGGCCGTCGGCCTGGGCCCGATCGGTTACGCGCTGGGCATCATGCACCTGCTCACGCACGGCTTCTTCAAGGCCGGGCTGTTCCTCGGCGCCGGTTCGGTCATGCACGGCATGAACGACGAGGGCAACATCCGCCGCATGGGCGGGCTGATGAAGAAGATGCCGATCACCTTCGTCACCTGGACGCTCGGCTACCTGGCCCTCATCGGCTTCCCGTTCCTGTCCGGCTACTTCTCCAAGGACGCCATCATCGCGGCGGCGTTCAGCATGGAGGGGTGGCGCGGCTGGGTCTTCGGCGGCGTGGCCGCCCTGGGCGCGGGCCTGACCGCGTTCTACATGACCCGCCTGTTCGTCCTGGTCTTCCTGGGCAAGCCCCGCTACACCGAGCTGCGCTCCGCGGACGGCCGCGAGTACCACCCGCACGAGTCGCCGGTCAGCATGACGCTGCCGATGATCGTGCTGGCGGTCGGCTCGGTCGGCGCGGGCTGGTTCTTCTCCTCCGGCCACAACCTGGCGGGCTGGCTCACGCCGTCGCTGGGCGAGCTGCAGGAGCAGCACGGCGTGCTGGACCACGGCGTGGTGAACATCCTGGTGCTGGCCCTGTCGGCGCTCGGCGCCGCGCTCGGCTTCCTGCTCTTCCTGCGCGGGGAGCAGCCGGTGGAACGGCCGGCCCGGGTGTCGTTCCCGGTCCGCGCCGCGCGTGCCGACCTGTACGGCAACGCGCTCAACGAGGCGCTGTTCGCGCGGCCGGGCACCTGGCTCACCCGCGCGCTGGTGTTCGTGGACAACAAGGGCGTCGACGGCCTGGTGAACGGGTCGGCGGCGCTGCTCGGCGGTAGCTCGGGCCGGCTGCGCAGGCTGCAGACCGGGTTCGTGCGCTCGTACGCGCTCTCCATGCTCCTGGGTGCGGTCTTCGTCCTGGGCGCGCTGCTGATGGTGAGGTTCTCGTGAGCTGGACGCTGATCGCGCTGCTCCTGCTGCCGCTCGTCGGCAGCCTGGTGGTGGCGTTCCTGCGGGGCAACGACCGGTTGGCCAAGACGGTCGCGCTGGCGTTCTCGCTGGCGGAGCTGGTGCTGGCGGTGCTGGCCTGGACGGCGTTCGACCCGGGCGGCGACCGGTTGCAGCTGACCAGCTCGGCCGAGTGGATCCCGGCCTTCGGCGTGCACCTGTCGTTCGGCGTGGACGGCATCGCGCTGGTGATGATCGCGCTGATCGCGTTCCTGGTGCCGGTCGTCATCGGCGGCTCGTGGGCGGACAAGCTGCCCGAGGGGCGCAGCGCGGGCGGGTTCTTCGCGTTGCTGCTGGCCATGCAGACCGGCATGGTCGGCGTCTTCGCCGCCACCGACGTGTTCGTGTTCTACGTGTTCTTCGAGGCCGTGCTGGTCCCGATGTACTTCCTGATCGGCCGCTTCGGCGGGCCGAACCGGCAGTACGCGGCGATGAAGTTCTTCCTGTACTCGCTGCTCGGCGGCCTGATCATGCTGGCCTCGGTGATCGGCCTGTACGTGGTCAGCGCGGACAAGATCGGCCAGGGCACGTTCGACTGGGCGACGCTGGTCACGGTGACCCGCGACCTGCCGCTGTCCACCCAGATCTGGCTGTTCCTCGGCTTCTTCGTGGCGTTCGCGATCAAGGCGCCGCTGGTGCCGCTGCACACGTGGCTGCCCGACGCCGGTGCCGAGGCGCCGGTCGGCGCGGGCGTGCTGCTGGTCGGCATCCTGGACAAGATCGGCACGTTCGGGTTCCTGCGCTACTGCCTGCCGCTGTTCCCGGCGGCCAGCAAGGAGCTCGCGCCGCTGGTGCTCATCCTGGCCGTGGTCGGCATCCTGTACGGCTCGCTGCTCGCCGTCGGCCAGTCCGACATGAAGCGGTTCGTGGCCTACACCTCGATCGCGCACTTCGGCTTCATCGCGCTGGGCATCTTCGCGTTCAGCTCGCAGGCCGGCACCGGCGCGGTGCTCTACATGGTCAACCACGGCATCTCGACCGGCATGCTGTTCCTGGTCGTCGGCATGGTGATGGCCCGCGGCGGGTCGCGCCTGATCGAGGACTACGGCGGCATGGCCAAGCTGACCCCGGTGCTGGGCGGGCTGTTCTTCGTGGCCGGTCTGTCGTCGCTGGCGCTGCCGGGCACCAACTCGTTCGTCAGCGAGTTCCTGGTGCTCATCGGCTCCTACCCGAACGAGCCGGTCTACACGGTCCTGGCCGCCGTCGGCATGGTGCTGGCCGCGCTGTACGTCCTGTGGCTGTACCAGCGCGTGTTCCAGGGCCCGGTGCGCGGCACGGCGCTGATCGACGCGGTCGGCGGGCCCGGCGCGGCGGTCGACCCGGAGCGCGCGGCGGTGCCGGACCTGAACAAGCGCGAACTGGCCGTGCTCGCGCCGCTGGTGGCACTGATCTTGGTGCTCGGCTTCTACCCGAAGCCGGTGTTGGACGTGATCACCCCGTCCGTCGGGGCGACGCTCAGCGAGGTCGGGGTGGCCGACCCGGTCGCGCAGGAAGGCAAGTGACGTGACGACGTTCCTCTCGCAGAACGTGGAACGGCTGCAAGCCCCGGAGATCGACTACGGGGCCGTCGCGCCGTTGCTGATCGTGCTCGGCGCGGCCTGCCTCAGCGTGCTCTTCGAGGCGTTCCTGCCCAAGGCCCAGCGGTGGGCGGCGCAGGTCGTGCTGGTCCTGCTCACGCTCGCCGCGGCGGGCGCCGGACTGGTCCTGTACGCGTCCGCGGACGCCACGCCCGACCAGGGCAAGCTGACCTTCGCGGGCACCATCGCGGTCGACCGACCGGTGATCTTCCTGTGGGGCACGCTGCTGCTGCTCGGCCTGGGCGCGGTGCTGCTCATCGCCGACCGGTCGGTCGAGCCGGGCGGCGCGTTCGTCGCCGACGCCTCGATCCTGCCGGGCCAGGGCTCGCAGGTGTACCCGGGCTCCGGGGCCACCGCCGTGCAGACCAGGGCCCAGGCGAGCCGCTTCGGCATGCAGACCGAGGTGTTCCCGCTCACGCTGTTCGCGCTCGGCGGGATGATGGTCTTCGTCGCGGCGAACGACCTGCTCACCATGTTCATCGCGCTGGAAGTGCTGTCGCTGCCGCTGTACCTGATGTGCGGCCTGGCCCGCCGTCGCCGCCTGCTGTCGCAGGAGGCCGCGGTGAAGTACTTCCTGCTCGGCGCGTTCGCGTCGGCGTTCTTCCTGTACGGCGTGGCCCTGCTGTACGGCTACGCGGGCTCGGTGAAGCTGGCCGACATCGCCACCGCCACCACGGCCACCGACCGGTCCGACACGCTGCTGTACGCGGGCTTCGGCCTGCTGGTCGTCGGCCTGCTGTTCAAGGCGTCCGTCGGCCCGTTCCACGCCTGGACCCCGGACGTCTACCAGGGCTCGCCCACGCCGGTGACGGCGTTCATGGCGGCGTGCACGAAGGTCGCCGCGTTCGGCGGCATCCTGCGCGTGCTCTACGGCGCGTTCGAGCGGTCGAGCTGGGAGTGGAACGGCGTCCTGTGGGGCGTGGCGGTCGTGTCCATGGTGATCGGCGCGGTCCTCGGCCTCACCCAGACCGACGTGAAGCGGATGATCGCGTACTCGTCGGTCGCGCACGCGGGCTTCCTGCTGATCGGCGCGATCTCGCTGAACGACCAGGGCCTGTCCGGCACGATGTTCTACCTGATGGCCTACGGCTTCACCACGATCGCCGCCTTCGGCATCGTCAGCCTCGTGCGCAACGGTGACGGCGAGGCCACCCACCTGTCCCAGTGGGCCGGGTTGGCCAAGCGGTCCCCGGTGGTCGCGGGCGTGTTCACGTTCCTGCTGCTCGCGCTCGCCGGCCTGCCGCTGACCAGCGGTTTCGTCGGCAAGTTCGTGGTGTTCGCGGCGGCCGTGGAGGCCGACATGGTGCCGCTGGTCGTGATCGCCCTGGTGGCCTCGGCGGTGGCGGCGTTCTTCTACCTGCGGGTGATCGTGCTGATGTACTTCAGCGAGCCCGCGCCGGACGGCCCCACGGTGAGCGTGCCCGGCGCGTTCACGACGGTGGCCATCACGCTGGGTGCGGCGATCACGCTCGTGCTCGGCGTCTTCCCGTCGTTTGCCCTCGATTGGGCGGGTGCCGGAACGTTCATCTTCTAGTGGTACGTAGGCTCTGTAGCCGTGACCAGTAGCGAGCGGGCGGGGACGGGGTTCCGGTTTGCGGACCCCGTGCTCGCGGAGGTGGTTCAGGACGGGCTGGCCGAGGTGGAAGAGCTCCTGCACAAGGTCGTGCAGAGCGAGTTCCACCCGGTGATGGAGACGTCCCTGCACCTGGTGAGCGCGGGCGGGAAGCGCATCCGTCCGCTGTTCACCATCCTGTCCGCCCAGTTCGGCGGCACGTGGGACCGGGAGAGCGTGATCAAGGCGGCGGCGGTCGTCGAGCTGACCCACCTGGCCACGCTGTACCACGACGACGTGATGGACGAGGCCACCATGCGCCGCGGCGCGGAGTCGGCCAACGCGAAGTGGGACAACAGCATCGCGATCCTGACCGGCGACTACCTGTTCGCGCACGCGTCGGCGCTGGTCGCGGACCTGGGCACGGGTGCGGCGCGGATCATCGCGGAGACGTTCTCCGAGCTGGTGACCGGCCAGATGCGGGAGACGATGGGGCCGCGGGCCGGTGAGGACCCGGTTTCGCACTACCTGACCACGATCGCGGAGAAGACCGGTTCGCTGATCGCCACCGCCGCCCGGTTCGGGGCGATGTTCTCCGACGTGACGCCGGAGCAGGTGGAGGCGCTGCGCTCGTACGGCGAGGTCATCGGGGCGGCGTTCCAGATCTCCGACGACGTCATCGACATCGCGTCGCCGTCGGAGGAGTCGGGCAAGACGCCGGGCACGGACCTGCGCGAGGGCGTCAAGACCCTGCCCATGCTCTACGCCCTGGAAGACGAGCCGGACTCGCGTCTGGCCAGGCTGCTGGCGGGCCCGATCGCCGACGACGCCGAGGTCGACGAGGCGTTGTCCCTGCTCCGCGCCTCCTCGGGCCTCCTGCGGGCTCGCGCGACCCTGGACGACTACGCCGCCCGTGCCCGCGCCACCCTGCACGTCCTCCCGTCCGGCACGGCCCGCGACGCCCTGGAATCCGTCAGCGACTACGTCGTCACCCGCTCCCACTGACCCGAGTGTCGAACCCTCGGGTCCCGCGTGTCGAACCTTCAGGACCCGCGTGTCGAACGCTCAGGTCCTGCGTGTCGAACGTTCGCGTCCCCCGAGTTCCGCCTTCGGCACGTCCCGAGTGTGGAATTCAGGGGTCCTGAGCGTTCGACACTCGGGACCTGAGCGTTCGACACTCGGGTCAGGTGAGGTTGGGCAGGGGGAGGCGGCGGCGGACGCGGATGGTGTCGGCGGTGAAGACGAGCAGGGCCAGCCAGACCAGGGCGAAGCCGAACCAGCGGGACGCGGGCATCGGCTCGTGCACCACGAACACGCCCCACGCGAACTGCAGCACGGGCGCCAGGTACTGCAGCATCCCCATCGTCACCAGCGGCACGAGCCGGGCAGCCGCGCCGAACAGGATCAGCGGAACGGCGGTGACCAGGCCCGCCGACGCGAGCCACAGCGCGTGCCCCCACCCGCCCGAGTGGAACGTCCCCGCGGGTCCGAGCCAGATCAGGTACCCGACCGCGATCGGCGCGAGCACGATGCTCTCCGCCGTCAGGCTGCCCGTCGCGTCCAGCGGCACGGTCTTCTTCAACAGCCCGTACACGCCGAACGAGCAGGCCAGCGCCAGCGAGATCCACGGCAACCTGCCGTAGTCCACGGCCAGCACCACGACGGCCGCCACCGCGATGCCCAGCGCCGCGTACTGCGGCCACCGCAGCCGCTCACGCAGCACGAACACCCCGAGCATCACGCTGACCAGCGGGTTGATGAAGTAGCCCAGCGCCGCCTCGACCACGTGCGAGGTGTTCACCGCGTGGATGTAGACGCCCCAGTTGACCGCGATGAGCACGGACGCGGCCGCCACCATCGCCCACCCGCGCGCCGACAGCCGGCGGAGACCCGCCCACCGGCCCAGCAACGTGGTGATGACGGCCATCACGACCAGCGACCACGCGATCCGGTGCGCCAGGATCTCCACCGACCCGGCCGGCTGCAACAACGGCCAGTACGCGGGCACGATGCCCCACAGGAAGTAGGCGCCGACGCCGAAAGCGATTCCCCGGTTCGCGCGGTTGACATCCGTCGCGTCGCTGGAGGCACTGGTCAACGGCGGCACACGGGCTACTCTACGCCGACCGTTTTGGCTGGTCAGTTGCTCCGGGTGGCCTACTATCGAACCCTGGTCCCGGGTCCGGCCGGCCCCACGCGCCGAACGCGGCGGTCAGGGTAGTTTTGCACCGCTTCCCCAACCGGGTGAAGGCCCGGGAGCGGAGCGTGTCGGGGTGTGTGACAAGCAGCAGTGGGAGGGTCTCCCGTGAGTTCGCTCTTCGGGCAGGTGTGGCTGTGGAGCCTGCTGTCCTTCGTGGCAGGCGTGGCCCTCACCTGGTTCGTCCTGGTGCGCCCGGCCAAGAAGGAGCTGGAGGACCTGGAGGAACGCCTCCTCACGTCGCCGCGCCCCGCGTCCGGCCCGTCCGCCTCGGCGCCCGTCGCGTCCGTCGCGCCGAAGGCCGACGCGGTCGACGACGTCGACAACTGGCACGTCGAGGCGCAGCGCTCGCTGGCCGACGACGTGCTGACGCCCGAACCCGCGCGGTACGAGGTCGCCGCCGAACGCCCCCGGTTCGACGCGACGCCGGAGCCGGTCCGCTACGACGTGTCGAACCTGAAGCTCGACCAGCGCGACGCGCTGCTGGAGGAGCTGGACGACGAGCACCGGCCGCTGTCGGACTTCGAGGAGCAGCACGACTTCCCCGAGCTGGACGCCGAGCCGCCGCGCAGCCTGTTCGACCGCCTCGCGCCCGGCCAGGACACCCGGGAGACGCTGGAGCCCAAGCCCCGCCCGCGGTCCCACCAGCCCGAGGACGAGCCGGAGCTGCCCGCGGAGGCGACCACGCACCTGATGCCCGCGGTGCCGGCCGGCCCGGTCGCGGAGGTCGCGCCGCGCCAGGAGGAGCCGACCGCTCCGCCGGAGGTCGAGGTCTTCCAGCCGCGCGAGGTGTGGCGCGAGGAGCCGGTCAAGGAGGTCTACGACGAGGACGTGGACACCGGCGGTCACGAGGAGGAGGACGAGCCCGAGCGCAGGCCCGGCTCGACCGAGACGACGGCGCTCATCCCGGCCACCGCGCTGGCGCAGGCCATCGCCGAGGTGGACGGCGAGCGGAGGACCGACGAACCCGAGCCGCAGGTGTGGCCCGAGCACGACCTGACCGGCCACTTCGCGCCGGTGGACGTCGAGTCGGCCCGCGGCGAGCTGTCCGCGCCCGCGCCGACGCCCAGCGACGAGGCCTTCCTGAACGACCTGGCGCGCCGGCAGGACGAGGCACGTCCGGCTCCCGAGGTCCGTGAGGAAGAAGAGGGCCCGCACACCGACGTCATCCGCGCCGTGGACTCCGGCCCGGCCGAGCCCGAGCCCGAGTCGGAGACCACGCCCGAGCCCGAGCCGGAGCCGGAGCCCGAACCGGCCGGGCCCGAGCCCGAGGCCGTGACGCCGGAACCCGAGCCGCGGCCCGAGCCCCCGGCGTTCGAGCCGACGTTCGTCCCGCAGTCGGCCGACCAGCCCCTGCCCGCACGCCAGCCCGAGCACAGGCCGGAGCCGAAGAAGGACGAGCCGGCCCGGCCGCGCAGCCTGTTCGAGCCGCTGGAGGACGACGAGCAGGTGCCGGAGCTGGAGCAGCCCCGCCCGACCCCGTCGCCGTCGTCGTCCGGCAACGACCAGCCGTTCGTGCCGACGCTCGCGCCCGAGCTGCTGGCGGGCAACCCCGTGCCGATGAACCCGACCGGCCTGCCGCAGCGCCCGACCCGCCCGGCGGGCACCCCGCGCACGCCACCTCCCGCGCCGCCCGCGCCGAAGCCGGTCACGCCACCGCCGCCGCGCCCGGTGCGCCCCCGCCCGGTGGGGTTCAGCCCGAGCACCGGTGGCAGGCCCGCGCCCGGCAGCACCCGCTTCCAGGGCCAGCAGGAGGGCTTCAACCCGCGCTCGCCGTTCGGCCCCGGCTCGGTGCTGCCGAAGTCGGACGGCCTGGCCCCCGCGCCGGAGTTCCAGGTCAAGGCGACCCTGACCGGGCGCCGCTACTTCACCAACGAGTCGGCGAACTTCCGCGAGACCCGCGCCGACGTCTGGTTCCGCACCACCGCGGACGCGGAGAAGGCGGGCTTCCGCCAGGCCCCCTGATCCGTCACCGCGCCGTTCGCGCACCGAGCGGCCGGCGCCGGCCAGGGCCGAAGGCGGCCCCGCACGGGAAGAGGGCCCCTGTTCCGGGAGGCGGAACAGGGGCCCTCTCACGTGCTGGGTCTCAGCCGGTCACGGTCCACGTGTCCTTGCCGTGCAGCAGCGCCCGCAGGTCCGCGGGCTTCGCGGCCTTCGCCTGCTCCACCTGCGCCCGCGCCGCGTCGTCGTACGTCGTCCGCGCCACGTTGCGGAACACGCCGGTCACGGTGTGCTGCAAGTCCTGCGTCGACAGCCGCGACAGCGCGAACGCGAGGTTCAGGTCCGACGCGTCGTGCACCACGACGTCCTCCGGCGACACGTCCGCCGACTTGGCCACGGCCAGGCCGAAGCCCTCCCGCACCACGGAGTACTCGCCGTTGCCGAACGTGATGGGCTGCCCGTCGACCACGTTGATGATCCGCCGCGCGGCCTCGTCGGAGTCCTTCAGCACGTCGAACGCGCCGTCGTTGAAGATCGGGCAGTTCTGGTAGATCTCCACCAGCGCCGACCCGCGGTGCTCGGCGGCCTGCCGCAGCACCTCGGTGAGCCCCGCCCGGTCCGAGTCGACCGCGCGGCCGACGAACGTGGCCTCCGCGCCCAGCGCCAGCGACACCGGGTTGAACGGGTGGTCCAGCGAGCCCAGCGGCGTGGACTTGGTGACCTTGCCCTCTTCGGACGTCGGCGAGTACTGGCCCTTCGTCAGGCCGTAGATCCGGTTGTTGAACAGCAGGATCTTCAGGTTGACGTTGCGGCGCAGCGTGTGGATCAGGTGGTTGCCGCCGATGGACAGGGCGTCGCCGTCACCGGTGACGACCCACACCGACAGGTCCGGCCGGGCCACGGCCAGGCCGGTCGCGATGGCCGGCGCGCGCCCGTGGATGGAGTGCATGCCGTAGGTGTTCATGTAGTACGGGAACCGCGAGGAGCAGCCGATCCCCGACACGAACACGATGTTCTCGCGCTTGAGCCCCAGCGTGGGCAGGAACGACTGCACGGCGTTGAGCACCACGTAGTCGCCGCAGCCGGGGCACCAGCGGACCTCCTGGTCCGACTTGTAGTCCTTGGCCTTCTGCGGCTCGTCCGCCGTGGGCACGCCGACCAGACCCCCAACGGTCGGCAGGCCCAGTTCCGTCGCCGTCATTCGGACACTCCCTTGATCACGTCGGCGAGCACGTCCTGAAGCTCTTCGGCCTTGAACGGCAGGCCCTGCACCTTCGTGTAGCTGATCGCGTCGACCAGGTACTTGGCGCGCAGCAGCAGCGCCAACTGGCCGAGGTTCATCTCCGGCACGACGACCTTGTCGTACCGCGACAGCACCTCGCCGAGGTTGCGCGGGAACGGGTTGAGGTGCCGCAGGTGCGCGTGCGCCACCGGCATGCCCAGCTTGCGCACCCGGCGCGCCGCCGCGCCGATCGGGCCGTAGGACGAGCCCCAGCCCACGACGAGCACGCGCGCCTCGCCGGACGGGTCGTCGACCTCGACGTCGGGCACCTCGATGCCGTCGATCTTGCGCTGCCGCAGCCGCACCATGTGGTCGTGGTTGGCCGGGTCGTAGGAGATGTTGCCGGAGCCGTCGGCCTTCTCCAGGCCGCCGATGCGGTGCTGGAGGCCGGCCGTGCCGGGCACCGCCCACGGTCGTGCCAGCGTCTCCGGGTCGCGCAGGTACGGCCAGAACGACTCGCCGTCGGGCGCGTTCGGCTCGGTGGCGAACTCCACGGTCAGGTCGGGCAGCTCGGACAGGTCCGGGATCAGCCACGGCTCGGAGCCGTTGGCGATCGCGCCGTCGGACAGCAGCAGCACCGGCGTGCGGTAGACCAGCGCGATGCGCGCGGCCTCCAGCGCGGCGTCGAAGCAGTCCGCGGGCGACTGCGGCGCGACGATCGCGACCGGCGACTCGCCGTTGCGGCCGAACATCGCCTGCAGCAGGTCGGCCTGCTCGGTCTTGGTCGGCAGACCGGTGGACGGGCCGCCGCGCTGCACGTCGATGACGATCAGCGGCAGCTCGGTCATCACGGCCAGGCCGATGGTCTCCGACTTCAGCGCCACACCCGGGCCGGACGTCGACGTCACGCCCAGCGCGCCGCCGTAGGACGCGCCCAGTGCCGCGCCGATGCCCGCGATCTCGTCCTCGGCCTGGAGCGTGGTGATGCCGAAGTTCTTGTGCTTGGACAGCTCGTGCAGGATGTCCGACGCCGGGGTGATCGGGTACGTGCCCAGCACCACGGGCAGCCCGGACTGCTGACCGGCCGCGACGATGCCGTAGGCGAGCGCGGTGTTGCCGGTGATCTGCCGGTAGGTGCCCTGGTCGAGCTTGGCGGGCGCGACCTCGTAGGTGACCGCGAAGGACTCGGTGGTCTCGCCGTAGTTCCAGCCGGCCCGGAACGCCAGCACGTTGGCCTCGGCGATGTCGGGCTTCTTGGCGAACTTCTCGCGCAGGAACCGCTCCGTGCCCTCGGTGGGCCGGTGGTACATCCATGACAGCAGGCCGAGGGCGAACATGTTCTTCGCCCGTTCCGCGTCCTTCTTGCCCAGGCCGGTGTTCTCCAGCGCGCCGATGGTCAGCGTGGCCATCGCGACCTTGTGCACCTGGTAGGTCTCGGTGAGCGTGTTGTCCTCGAGCGGGTCGGCCGCGTAGCCGACCTTGACCAGGTTGCGCTTGGTGAACTCGTCGGTGTTGACGATCAGGATCCCGCCCTTGGGCAGGTCGTCGATGTTCGCCTTGAGGGCCGCCGGGTTCATCGCCACCAGCACGTCGGGGCGGTCGCCGGGGGTGAGGATGTCGTAGTCGGCGAAGTGCAGCTGGAAGCTGGAGACGCCCGGGAGCGTGCCCTGTGGCGCCCGGATCTCGGCCGGGAAGTTCGGCTGGGTGGCGAGGTCGTTGCCGAACGCGGCGGCTTCCGAGGTGAAGCGGTCACCCGTGAGCTGCATGCCGTCGCCGGAGTCGCCGGCGAAGCGGATCACCACGCGGTCGAGCTTGCGGACCGCGCCGTTCGCCCCGTACGCCCCGGGAGCGGTGCCCCCGGGCTCGGTCTGCTCAGGCGAGCCACCTGGCGCGGCGCCGTTACCAACGTCGGTAGTCATGTCCTACGCCGATCCCTTTCCTCACAACCGCCTGGGGGCTGCTGCCCCCGTGCCCCTCCGCGAGGGTAGTCGTGCCCGACTGGGTGCCGGTTTCTCCTGTACCACTCTGCGGGACGGTTCGTCCCACCAGGTGCGCGGGGCGGCAACTGGGCATGAATCGAGTAGTACCGGTCGGTAACTGTTACTTGAAGTTACAGGTAGTTCTGCGGTCTGTCCAGGTCACCGGCGGCCGCTGATCCTGGCCTTCATCGCGGCCAGCTTCGCCTGGAACTCCGGAGTCGCGATCGAGGCCACCTGGGGAACGAGTTCCGCGTCCACTGCGTGGGCGTGGTCGTCCAACGTCGCGGTCGTGCGCATGGACGCCTTGATGGTGCGCACCAGTTCGCGCGAAGCTTCGGCCGAAGGGCGGGCGAGCTCGACCGCGGCGGCGACCAGCTCGTCCTGCCCGCCGTCGACCCGTGCCCAGGCCAGACCGCGGGATACCGCCGCGTCCGCGTCCAAGACCTGGCCGAACAGGGTCATGGCGGTCGCGGTCTGGGGCCCGACCAGCCGCTGGAGCATCCAGGTCATCCCGCCGCCGGGGTGGATGCCGAGCTGGAGGAACCGCGCGTCGAACTTCGCGTTCGCGTTCACCAGGCGCACGTCGCAGGCCAGCGCCAGGTTGAGCCCCGCGCCGACCGCCGCGCCGCCGACCGCCGCGATGGTGGGCAGCGCGCAGCGGGCCACCGCGAGGAACCCGGCGTAGATGCGCCGCAGGCCCTCTTCCCGGGCTTCGCCCAACGCCGTGAGGTCCGCGCCCGCGCAGAACGCCGGTGGTGCGCCCGTGACGACGACGGCGTGCACGTCGGTGTCGTCCTCGCAGGCCCGGACGGCGGCCACGAGCTGGTCGGACAGGTCGAGCGTGAGCGCGTTGCGGCGTTCGGGGTCGTGCACGGTGATGACCGCCACGCGGTCGGAGCGTTGCAGGAGCACTTCGGCCATGCGGGCGACTCTAGGGGGCCGGTGGGCGGTCCAAGAGTCGGGAGAGCACGACAGTCGACACGGTCCGGTCGATGATCTCCACGGCGCGCAGCCGTTCCAGCGCGGTCTCCAGGTGGTGGATGTTGGCCGCGCGCAGGTGCACGATCGCGTCCGCCGCGCCGGAGACGGTGTAGGCGGCGCGCACCTCCGGCATCGACTCCAAGCGCTGCTGGATGTCGTGCGGCGCGACGTTGCCGCGGCAGTGCACCTCGACGAACGCCTCCGTGCCCCAGCCGAGCTGCTCGGGGTCGACGACGGCGGTGAAGCCGCGCAGGACGCCCGTGTCCAGCAGCTTGTCCACCCGCCGCTTCACCGCGGGCGCGGACAGGCCGACCTCCTTGCCGATGTCGGCGTAGCTGGACCGGGCGTTGGCCATGAGGCGTGAAATGATTCGCTGGTCGATCGTGTCCACACGCAACATTCTGCCCTAGAAGACGCAATATCGCGGCGTTGTTCGAGGGTCGAGGGTCAATCTACATTTCGATCCATGACCTCGGTTTCCTTCGCGGGCCCCGGTGACGAGCCGATCGTGCTCGACGTCGCCACGCCCGCCGCGCAGGTGCGCGTGCCGACCACCCGTCGGTACCTGATGTGCCCGCCCGCGTACTTCACCGTGGAGTACGCGATCAACCCGTGGATGGACCCCACGCAGCCGATCAGCACGGCGCTGGCGATGGAGCAGTGGACGGCCCTGAAGGAGACCTACGAGCGGCTGGGGCACAGGGTCGAGACCATCGAACCCCAGCCGGGCCTGCCGGACATGGTGTTCTCGGCCAACTCCGGCACCGTGGTCGACGGCCAGGTCCTCGGCTCCCGCTTCCGGGCGCCCCAGCGCGCCGCCGAAGCCGACCACTTCCGCCGCTGGTTCCTGGCCAACGGCTACCGCGACGTCGTCATGCCCGAGCGCACGAACGAGGCCGAGGGCGACTTCACCTGGACCGGCAGGTACCTCCTGGCCGGCACGGGCTTCCGCACGGACCCGCTGGCCCACTCCGAGGCGCAGGAGGTCCTGGGCGTCCCCGTCATCTCGCTGCAGCTGACGGACCCCCGCTACTACCACCTGGACGTGGCGCTGTTCGTCCTCGCCGACGACCTGGTCGCCTACTACCCGGACGCCTTCTCCCCGGGCAGCCGACGCGTCCTGCGCCGCCTGTTCCCGGACGCCATCATCGCGACCGAGGAGGACGCCGCCTGCCTGGGCCTGAACGCCGTCTCCGACGGCCGCCACGTCGTCCTGCCGGTCGAGGCGACCGCCCTGGCCGACCAGGTGGCACGCCGCGGTTTCGACCCGGTGTTCGTGGACATCTCGGAACTGCGCAAGTCCGGCGGCGGCCCCAAGTGCTGCACGATGGAACTGCGGGACTGAAACAGCCCGTTCCGAGGCCGCGGAGCTGCTGCCCTGGTCGGCGTGGAAGAGCCACGGCGACCAGGGCGGCAGCTCGCGGCGAGATCGTGGACGCCGTTGCCGCGCTCGGGAGGTACGACGTGGAGCGCACTGGGTGAACCGAACCGACTTCGCTTTCTACTTGTCCATCGCCGGCGCTCTAATAGCCACTTGCGCCCTGGGTTGGCAAGTCGTCCAGTTCCTGCTCAGCGGTTCTCGCTTGAGGGCTCGGATCGACTTGTACAGCTTCTACCACGTCAACGGGAACAGTTTTCTCTACGGGGCCGACGGCGGGTTCTGGTTACCGCACGTCGAAGCGACCAGCCGGAGCAGCTCGGCCTGGACCTCCGTGGTCGTGAAGGTGACCCTGGTGAACGTCGGCCGTGCGCCGGTGGATGTCCACAGCGTCGGCGTCGACACCGGCCGGGTGAAATGGTACGCCCGCACGCGGCAGATGATGGCCACCAATGTCGTCGCCGTACGGGACGGGCAAACGGGGAACACCGGCACGATCGAGCCTGGCCGGTCGCTGACCCTCTACATGGACGCATACAGCGTCGTTCGCGACTCGATCGTTTTCGGGCATCGCCCCAAGGCGCTTCGCGCAACCGGACGGTCCGTCCTGGGTGCCCGCGTGCTCTCCCCGTGGAGATCGCGCAGGATGGTCACCAAGTCGACGCTGGAGCAGGTCGAGGCGACTGCCCACGGCGATCACCGGAGCAGCAGGAGGATTGCCCTCTTCGGTGCCCTGAACACCTCAACGGAGTTCGAGCGCTACGTGGTCTCGCAGACCTTGTCGACAGCCCTCAGGGAGGGTGCCGACGAGAACCGCATCGCGGAGCTCGTGACGGACATGTCCGTCACGAGCCCGGGCACCCGGCAGCGAGAGCTGGCGAAACTGCTGATCGAGCTGCACGCCGATCGGGCTTCGGAGGCATCCGGCGCCGAGGACCGGGTGGTTCCCGTCCGCCCGCGTCGCATCTGATGTGGCGGCCCGTGCCGCCGCTCCATCGGCGCACGGCCGCCCCCTCGTCGGAAGGTCCGAACGTCCCGCCGGCCGGTTCGAGCCGAGCCGGCCGGCGGGGGTGTCAGTCGACCCGGCCCACGGCGGCGTAGCCCAGGTGGTGGGCCGGGCTGCCGGTGGGGATGTCGGTGTCCGGGTGGGGCTGCCACTCCGGCATCAGGGTCACGCCCGGCTCGACCAGGGTCAGCCCGTCGAACAGGGCCTCGACGCCCGCCCGGTCGCGGACGTAGAGCTGTTCGATCACGCCCTTGTAGGCCTCGACCATGGCGTGGACCTGGACCTTGGTCTCCGGGTCCGCCTGCTCGTCCGTGAGCTGGGACAACGCGATGTAGCTGCCCGGCGTGCACACGTCCCGGTAGGCCTTCATCAGCCCCACCGGGTCCTCGTGGTCGCCCACGAACACCATCACGCCGGTCATCATGATCCCCAGCGGCCGGGTCAGGTCGAGCACGTCCCGCACGGCGGGATCGGCGAACAGCGCGTCCACCCGGCGTGCGTCGGCCTCGACCATCACCGCGTTCGGGTTGTTCCGCAGGATGCGCCTGCCGAGCGCGACGGCGACCGGCTCGTAGTCGACGTAGACGACCTTGGCGTCCGGGGCGAGGGCCTGCGCTACCTCGTGCGTGTTGCCCGCGGTGGGCAGGCCGGAGCCGAGGTCCAGGAACTGGGTGATGCCCCGCTCCACCATGAACGCCACCGAGCGGCGCAGGAAGCCGCGGTTGAAGCGGGCGAGCATCTCCATGCCCGGCAGCACGGACTTGATCACGGCGGCGCGCTCGCGGTCGGCCGGCAGGTTGAACGCCCCGCCGAGGTAGTAGTCGTAGATGCGGGCGATGTTGGGTGTGTCGGGATCCAGGTGGGCGGTCTCGGGAACAATCACTCGTGCCGTCCTAACGTGGGATGGGTGCTGAGCTGATCGCTAACGCCTTCCCCGACGAAGAACCATGCTGCCCCAAGTCACGGCTGAGGCAAACGGCACGACAACGCCCGCTATCGGCATTCCCGATAGCGGGCGCGAATTGGCCGAGCGGTCGTTGCGGCGTGCGGTCTCACGGCGTGCGGCCGGTGAGTCCGACGACCCGGTCGATCAGGGGCGCGTCCGCCGGCACCGGCACCTCGGGGCCGTAGATGCCCATGTCACGCCCCATCTGCGCGGTCTGCAGCAGGTCGGCGTGCAGGAACTCCAGCAGACCGGCGTCCCACGCCGCCGCCTGCCCGGTCGCCCGCGCCAGGTCCCACGTGTGCACGACGGTCTCGCCGAGCACCATCGCGCCGATCATCGCGGCCGGCATCTCCTGCGGGCCGCCCAACGTCGTCGTGCCCTCCCAGGCCGACGGCTCGCGCCACGCGTCGACCCGGTCCCGCAGCACGGCCGCCAGCTCCGCCGCCCAGTCACCCGAGACCAGGTCCGCTTCCGCCTCCGAGGCCGCGGGCAGCGCCACGGACGCCTTGCGCCCGGCCGCGTTCAACGACGGACCCCAGAACAGCAGGTGGTTCACAAGCGCGCGAACGTCGAATTCGGCGCACGGCGTCGGCGCGTCCATCCGGTCCGGTTCGACGTTCCCGACGACCTCCAACGCGGTCGCCACGGCATGGTCGATCAATTGCTCACGGGACATGCGGGCCACGGTAGGGCCGGAACTGCGCCGGTGTATTGAACAAAGGCGACATACGCTCGCCGCGTGACGAGGGACGAGCGCGAACTGGCGTGGCGGCGGCACCAGAGCCACGAGTTCCACCGACCGTCACCCGACCTGGCCGAGCACGTGGCGCGGTACTGGGTGGTCGAGTGGCGCTACGAGCGGCCGTACCGCCAGCTGATCGTGCCCTACCCGAACGTCCACCTGGCGTTCCAGGGCGACGACGCCCTGGTGACCGGCGTGTCCAGCGGGCACGTCTCCAAGGAGCTCGACGGCGCCGGCCGGGTGTTCGGCGTCGCGTTCCGCCCCGGCGCGTTCCGGCCGTTCCTCGGCGCGCCGGTCCAGTCGCTCACCGACCGGACCGTCCCCGCCGCGGCGGTGTTCGACCACCTGCCCGCCCACGCCGACCTCGACGGCGTGGAGGCGATGCTCCGGCGCAACCTGCCCGAGCCCGACCCGAGGGCGCGGCAGGCGGTGGAGATCGTCGACCGGATCGTCGAGGACCCCTCCATCACGCGGGTCGACGTGCTGGCCCGGGAGGTCGGCGGCAGCGTCCGGCGGCTCCAGCGCCTGTTCGCCGAGCACGTCGGCGTCGGCCCGAAGTGGGTGATCCGCCGCTACCGCCTGCACGAGGTGACCGAGCGCATGGCGGCGGGCGGCGCGATCGACTGGGCGGCCCTGGCGGCCGACCTCGGTTACGCCGACCAACCGCACTTCGTCCGCGACTTCACCGCCATGTTCGGCGAGACGCCCACCCGCTACGCCGAGCGCTACGGCGACGCCCTCGCCACCGGCCGGCGCTGACCGGCCGTCGTCACCCATAGGGCTGATCGCCCTAGCGGACGGACCCCCGTCGGTGCTCCGATCGACGGCACTCGCTGTCGACCAAGGTAGGGAGCGCGCCATGAACGACCTCGACGCCCAGCGTCCGTCGCCCCAACCGCAACAGGAGCAGGAGGAGCCCGTGGAACGGCAGAAGCCTGAGGTCCCCAAGCCGATGACCGGACTGGAGTGGCTGGTGCGCCAAGCCCAACGGCGCCGCGAGGAACGCCCGGCGGACCCGGCGCGCTAGGCCGGGTCCGCTAGTCCGACACCTCGCGCTGGAACGCCGCCCACAGCAGGTTCAACGGGTGGTCGGCCGGGAACTTCGCCCGCTCCTCCTTGCGGGCGAAGACCCCGACCAGCCGCTCCAGTTGCGGCTTGCGGTCGTTGGTCAGCTCGACCACCCGCAGGCCCGACCCCTCGCGCAGCTCGTTGTTCGCCGCCACCACGCCCAGGCCCGACGTGACGATCATGCAGCCCTCGACGAGCCCGGACCGCAGCAACGACATGCCGTACTGGATCTCGTCAATTTCGGCCGCTATGTCCAGTTCGTTCCGATAATCCGATCCGAACCACCCGCGCAGGAATTCCGCGATCAACCCCTCGCCGGGCACCACGAGCGGCAGCTTCGGCAGCTCCCCGGTGCCGACGCTCGCGCCCAGCCTGCTCTCCGGCAGGTTCGTGAGCAGCGCCAACCCGCCGCGCCGCCACTCGATCACGTCGAAGTCCTCGACACCGCTGGTGCGGCCCGCGTGCGTGACCACGCTGCCGCACACGATGTCGACCTCCTTGGACTCCAGGCTCTGCCAGATGTCCTTCGTGCGGATGTGCACGACCTTCAGCTCCACGTCACGGCGGCGGAAGTCGTCCGCCACGTGGTGCCAGGCCTTGGCCAGCGAGTCGAGCATGAACCGCGTCGTGCCGACGGTGACCGTGGTGCCGAGCTTGCGCCGGCACTCGTGAATCGAATCCAGCCACTCGCTCAACGTGGTGCGCGCCAATTCGACCAACGCCTCGCCGGTCGGTGTGATCAGCACGTCTTTTCCCCGGCCCTGCTTGACGACCAGCGGCTCGCCGCACAACGACTTGAAGTTGCGGTTCAGCGTGTCGACCTGCTTCTGCACGCTGGACTGCTCGCGGCCGAGCACCCGGGCCGCGCGCAGGGCCGACCGCGTCTCGTACACCGCGATCAGCGTCCTGAGCTGGTCCAACGTGGTGTCGAGCAGTAGTGGCGACGTGTGCAGGAGCCTGCTGAGCTTGGTGCCGGCGGGCAGGAGCAGCTGGGCCGAGGTCGACATGCAGGGCCTCTCGGGTCGGAGCATGATGTTCTACCGATTAGTTGTACTGAACTTGACCACACTTCGTGCTGAAATTATCCGAAGATCTTGGTGGATTTCCCTGGACAGGTATACGCGATCCGTAAGAGACTTCTGTGGCAACCAGGTGCTTGTTCACGTGGGAGCAATCAGGGGGGTATTGGGGGGTTGGGGGCCCGCCGGGCAGCAGCCCGGCGGGCCCCCACGTATTAACCTCACCCGCGTGACGGTTTCCACCTTGGACTGGGGCACGACGTACCGGGTCACCGTGCTCGACCTCGGCCTGGCCTGCTGCGGCGTCGAGGTGATGGCCGCGCTCGAGGGCCACCGCCCCGACCAGCTCGAAGCCCTGGGGGTCGACCCCGTGCACGCGGCGGGCGAGGCCCACGTGCTCGTCGTTTCCGGCACGGTCACCGACGCCATGTTGCCCGCGGTGATCGCGACCTACCAGGAGATGCCGGAACCGCGGTACGTGATCTCCGTCGGCGCGTGCAGCAACACCGGCGGCCCGTACTGGGACTCCTACAGCGTCACCAAGGGCATCGACCAGGTGCTCCCGGTGCACGTCGCCGTGCCGGGCTGCCCGCCACGCCCCGAGGCACTGCTCGACGGCCTCGCCGCGCTGCACCGGATGGTGTCGTGAGCGCCGCGTCCGGGGTACTGGCCTCCCGAGTCCCCGACGGTGTCCCCGACGCCCGGGTGGTGACGGCGTTCGGCCAGACGACCGCGCACGTGCCGCTGCACGCGTGGCTCGACGCCGCCCGCCACGCCCGCGACGAGCTGGGCTGCGCGCAGTTCGACTGGCTCGGCGTCGAGGACGCGGGACGCCCCGGCGCGGCCGGGCAGCGGCACGCCGTGCTGCTGCACGTGCTCGACCCGGACGGCAAGGACGGCGTGCTGCTGCGCACCGAGCTCGGGCCGGACGACGCGCTGCCCAGCGTCGCCGCGCTGTGGGCGGGCGCGGCGTGGCACGAGCGCGAGGCCGCGGAGATGTTCGGCATCGTCCTCGCCGACGGCGACCCGGCGCACCTGCTGCTGCCCGACGGCTTCAACGGCCACCCGCTGCGCAAGGACTTCGTGCTGGCGTCCCGCGTCGTGCGCCCGTGGCCCGGCCGGCTCGAACCGGGTGAGGACGGCACGTCCGCGCCCAGCCGCAGGCGCACCGCGCCACCCGGCGTCCCCGACCCGTCGTGGGGACCGCGATACGAGCGCTCCGAGGAGGACACCCGTGACTGACCTGCCCCCGCGCACCCGCGGCGTCATCGCCCTGCTGGAGGCCAACTGCACGGTGTGCATGATCTGCGCCCGCGAGTGCCCCGACTGGTGCATCCACATCGACTCGCACACGGAGGTCGAGCAGCAACCCGGCTCGGCCCGGCCCCGTGCGCGCAACGTGCTCGACCGGTTCGCCATCGACTACGGGCAGTGCCTGTACTGCGGCATCTGCGTGGAGGCGTGCCCGTTCGACGCCCTGCACTGGGCGCCGGACTTCTCCTACCCCGGCACGGGCGGCCCGGACGGCGAGGGGGCGGTCGCCGAACTCGTCCACGAACGGGACGTGCTGGCCACCTGGGTCTCGCACGTGCCGCCGCCACCGCCGCTGGACGCGGGCGCCGAACCGGCACCGGAGACCACCGCCACACGCCCGGCACGCCCCGGTACCGGAACCACGCGCCGGCCGGGCGCGTTGAGGGAGAGGACGTAGGCACACCCGGAGGCGAAGCGTGCACAAGCACTTCAACGCGTTGAAGACCGCGTTGCTGCTCGCTGCCATGAGCGGGCTGATCGTGGCGGTCAGCTCGCTGTTCGGGCGCACGGCCCTGCTGGTCGGCCTGCTGCTGGCCCTCGCCGTGAACGCCTACGCGTACTTCAACTCCGACAAGCTCGCGCTGCGCGCCATGCGCGCCCGGCCGGTGTCCGAGGTGGAGCAGCCCGCGCTGTACCGGATCGTCCGCGAGCTGGCCAGGACCGCGCGCCGACCCATGCCCCGCCTGTACCTGAGCCCCACCGTCGCGCCGAACGCCTTCGCCACCGGCCGCAACCCGCGCAACGCCGCCGTCTGCTGCACGACCGGCATCCTCGACCTGCTCGACGAGCGCGAGCTGCGCGCCGTGCTCGGCCACGAGCTGTCGCACGTCTACAACCGCGACATCCTGATCTCGTGCGTGGCCGGGGCACTGGCCGGCGCGGTCAGCGCGCTGGCGAACCTCGCCGTCTTCGCCAGCGTCTTCGGCGGCGGCGAGGGCGACGAGGACCGGCCCAACCCGTTCGCGCTGCTGCTCATCGCCGTGCTCGGGCCCATCGCGGCCGGGATCGTGAGGCTGGCCGTCAGCCGGTCCCGCGAGTACCAGGCCGACGAGTCGGGCGCGGAGCTGACCGGCGACCCGCTGGCGCTGGCCTCGGCGCTGCGCAAGATCGAACTGGGCGCGCGGGCGGCGCCGCTGGCGCCCGAACCGGCCCTGGTCACCCAGTCGCACCTGCTGATCGCCAGCCCGTTCCGGGCGGGGGAGAACCTGGCCAGGCTGTTCTCCACCCACCCACCGATCGCCGACCGCGTGCGGCGGCTCGAGGAGCTGGCCCGCCGGACCTAGCGGACTTCCCGTGCGACGTTCATCACGTACTGGCCGTAGCCGGACTTCGCCAGCTTCTCGCCCAGCGCGTAGCACTCGTCGGGGCTGATGAACCCCATCCGCAGCGCGATCTCCTCCAGGCACGCGATGCGCACGCCCTGCCGGTGCTCCAGCACCTGCACGAACTGGCCCGCCTCCAGCATCGAGTCGTGCGTGCCGGTGTCCAGCCACGCGAAACCGCGGCCGAGGTCGACCAGCTGCGCCCGACCCTGCCGCAGGTAGGCCAGGTTGACGTCGGTGATCTCCAGCTCGCCGCGCGCCGACGGCTCGAGGCCCTTGGCGATCGACACGACCTCGTTGTCGTAGAAGTACAGGCCGGTGATGGCCTTGTTCGACTTCGGCCGCGCCGGCTTCTCCTCGATGGAGACCAGCCTGCCGTGCGCGTCGACCTCGCCGACGCCGTACCGCTCCGGGTCCTTCACCGGGTAGCCGAACAGCACGCAGCCGTCCAGCGAGGTGGCGTTGTGCTGCAGGACCTTGGAGAAGCCCTGGCCGTAGAAGATGTTGTCGCCCAGGACCAGCGACACGTCGTCGTCGCCGATGAAGTCCGCGCCGATGACGAACGCCTCGGCCAACCCGTTCGGGTGCGCCTGCTCGGCGTAGGACACGTCCAGGCCGAACTGGGAGCCGTCACCGAGCAGGCGGCGGAACAGCGGCAGGTCCACCGGCGTCGAGATGAGCAGGATCTCCCGCACACCCGCCAGCATCAGCACCGACAGCGGGTAGTACACCATCGGCTTGTCGTACACCGGGAGCAACTGCTTCGACACCGCCTGCGTGATCGGGTGCAGCCGCGTGCCGCTGCCGCCCGCGAGGACGATGCCCTTCATCGGTAGTTGGTGAACTGGAGGGCGATCCCGAAGTCGGAGTTCTTGAGCAGGGCGATCACGTCCTGCAGGTGGTCCTTCTTCTTGCCCGAGATGCGCAGCTGGTCGCCCTGGATCTGCGCCTGCACGCCCTTGGGGCCCTCGTCGCGGACCTTCTTCGCGATCTCCTTGGCCTTCTCGCTCGAGATGCCCTGGACCACGTTGCCGGTCACCTTGAACACCTTGCCCGACAGGGCCGGGTCGCCGATCTCGAAGGCCTTCATCGAGATGCCGCGCTTGACCAGCTTCTCCTGGAAGACGTCGATCGCGGCCCGGCAGCGCTCCTCGGTCTCCGACTGGAACGTGATCGCCTCCTCGCCCGCCCAGGACACCTGCGTCCCCGTGCCGCGGAAGTCGAACCGCGTGCTCAGCTCCTTGGCGGCCTGGTTGAGCGCGTTGTCGACCTCTTGGCGGTCGACCTTGCTCACCACGTCGAACGACGGGTCTGCCACGTGCCCGGTACCTCCGCGTAGGTGGGTCTGGAACCGCCCGGAAGCCTACCGGGCAACCCGGTTGCACAACCCCCCACGGGCTTATGTATTGTCTGCACCGCACCCGGCACCACCGGGGGCGGGGCGGGTTGCCCGAGCGGCCAATGGGAGCGGACTGTAAATCCGTCGCGAAAGCTACAGAGGTTCGAATCCTCTACCCGCCACAGCAGGACGAAAGCCCCTGTGACCAGTGAGAACCGGTCACAGGGGCTTTCTCGTGCTGTCCGGCCGTGTCCGGTCGGTACCGGCGTTCTACGGGTGGCTGTACCGAGGACGTACCGAAGTTTCCGCCGTCCCTACGCGGCACCCAGACCAGCCTGAACGAGCTGGCGCGCTCGTTCCTCCCCTCCGTCGAGGCACTTCGCGTAGACCCGCATAAGGACGTTCAGGCTGTGTCCGGCCCATTCGGCTACTCGTGGTGCCTCCACACCCGCATTGAGCCACGTCGAGACGCAGGCGTGACGGAGGTCATAAGGCCGCTTGGCGAGCGGTGACGCCACCACGTCGGGCGTGAACGCCGCTTCGCGCGCCAGAGCCCACACCCGCCCGTAGGTCGAGCTGCCGATCCGGCCGCCGCGCTCAGCGACGAACAGCAAGCCGTTCGGTTCGGTGCCGAAGGTGTCGAAGTGCTCGTACAGCAGCACCGCCAGATCGGGCGAGAGCGGCACCGTGCGGCCTTCACCGTCCTCTCGGTGCTTCAGCCCTCGTTCCTCGCTGCGTCGGCCGCTGTCGGTCCACTCAGCCCCGATCTCGGGTGCGGCCTTGGCCAGGTGGATGTCACCCCACTGAGTGACCCGCCACCGGCCCGCCTCCTGGTCCCACTCTCTCGGCGGCATGACCAGGTCGCTGCGACGCAACACGGAGGCTTCCTCGGGGCGCAGAGCGGCGAAGTACATCAGGCCGAAGAACGCCACGAGCTTCCGACCGGTCCGCCCGATGCCGGGTACGGCCTGGAGCAGCGTCCGGGCCTGGACGGGGTTGGCCACCGAACGCCGGTCGACCTGGTGGGCGACGTTCTTCCGCTTCTTCGTCGTCACCTCCTTCAGCGGGTTCGCGCTCAGCAGCTCCTTCTCCACGGCGTAGTTCAGCGCGTTGCCGAGCGTGATCCGGCGCAGCCGAATCGTGTCCGGCGCGGCGCGCGTGCCGTCCAACTTCCGTTCGACATCCGCCAGCAGCGCACGCAACACATCCGGTTTCGCCAAGTCGGCCACCGGTCGGGTGTTCTGCGACAGCCACACCAGTGCCGCGGCTACGTCCGCCGGCTGTCGGGCGTCGCGGCGGCTGGTGTTGAACGCCACCCGCATTGCCTTGCGGAGCACGTCCCCGTCCGGCCTGCCGCGCGTCCCCGTGAGCAGCGCTGAAGTGATGGGCGTCAAGGCGTCGGCAATCGTCCGGCGCTGCCCCGGTGACGAGTCCCGCCACTTCATGTCCACGAACGAGCACGCGAACGCGAACCACGACGACGTGGTGTTCGTCTTGCGCACCATCGACACCGGGAACCCGCTATCCCGGTCGAACGCCTCACCTTTGTTGGCCGCGCTCAGCAGCTCCGAGCGGAAGCTATTAGCCAACGCCGATGTCCGAAACGGCTCCTTGAACCGCTTCCGTGCCACCGACCACTGAACCCAGTGCGTCGTCTTCTGCTTGCCCTTGTAGACGTCGATCACGTAAATCCGCACGTCATAGCTCGTGTCGGTCACGCGGCCACTTCCTGTCCGTCGAACCACGTGTCGATGTCCCGGCGGTCGAGCCGCAATTGCCCGTTCGGCAACTTCCGGACCCGTGGCGCGGTGCCCTTGGCCAGCCAGTCGTAGAAGGTCGAGCGCGCCACCTTGAACTCGGCGCAGAACTCCGCAACGGTCAGCAGCTCACGTCGAGCCATGGCTAGTTCTCCCCCTTGTGTTCGGCGGGCAGGTAGCGCGACCAGGCGTCGGCGAGCCCGTTCTCCCCGTGCACCACGTAGCCCTTGACCGTGCCGCCGTTGTGCTTGAACGCCTTTGCGCTCACGCCGTACGCCCTCAACTCGGCGGAGAGCGCACGAGCGTTGAGCGGCTTGCCGTGGAAGTCGGCCCACGGCGATTCGTCCAGCTCGTGGAGCGCCAACAGGATCTCCACCGTGCTCATCCGGTCGGCGTGCCGTTCGCCGAACAACGTCCGGAGGTCGGAGAGCAACCGGACGCCGTCCGACACGGGCACGGCGGTGGCTTCGGCGACGAAGTACCGGCACGCGGCGCGAGCGGTTTCCGGCCAGTGCCCACCGGCCGCGTCGGCAATCGCCAGCAGCGGTTCCCAGATTTCCGCCGGCCGGTCGGTGACCCCTTCGGGCATCACCGGCGTGGCCGTGCCGACCTGCTCACCGACGCTGGTCATCCAGTCGGCCAGCGCTTCCCGGATCGGTGCCGACTCGATGGCCACCAGGCGCTCACGGAAGGCGTCCACACGCTCTTCACGGCGTCGGCGACGCAGGTTGATCGTGATGGCACGCGTGGTGATCGTGGCGGGCATTCCACCGGCGATTCCGGCAAGCGCGGCCGGGGCGTAGACCGCGAACCGCTCCACGACCATGTTGTTGGCGTCGCCCTTGCACCGGGCGACCGTGGCAGACCGCTTGTACCCGGCGTTGAGCAGCGCGCGGAGGTCTTCGTTACCGCTGCCCATCTTGGTGAAGATGGCGTCGACCTCGTCGAACAGGATCGTGATCGGCGCGCTGCTGACCATGCGGAACAGCGCGGCCGGGCTCGCCGAGAACGTCATCTCCGGCGACTTGACCAGGTACTGCGCGACCTCCAGAACGCGGGTCTTGCCTGATCCGGGTTCGGCGGAGGACAGCACGAGCCGCGGCGTGACGTAGAACTGCTCTACGGCCCACGTGTGGGCGTACCAGAGCGCCAGCATCGGGGCGCAGTACTCGTGCGGGAACGCCGAGAAGCGGGCCAGGAACTCCCAGACGTCGTCCAGCACTCGCGCGCCGTCGAGCTGAGGACCGGCGCCCATGTCGGTGTCGGGGGTCAGCAGTCGCAGCCCCGGCCGTTCAGCCTCGCCGTGATGCGTCGCCGTGGTGCCGGTGGCGGTGCTCATGCCGTCTTCCTTCCGGGCCTGGTGCTCGACGGTCTCCCAGGTGACGAGCGGCGAACCTGGGTCGGTGGAGTGCGGTACTTGGCCGTTCACGCGGCCACCGCCAACGACGTGGTGCCGTCGTGACGGACACAGCGCACCCACGACGTGTCGGGAAGGCGAGCGGCCAACTCGTCGGCCAGCGGGTGGACGAATCGCACGAGCGTGGTGCAAGCGGGGTGTCCGCACGGAAGGTCACTGACGAGCTTTCGCTTGGCGGACAGACAGAACGGCTGGTGTCCGACGATGTGCGGGAGTTGATCCGGCGCGGTGGCGACAGCCCGTGCACGCTCGCGGTGACCGACCTGGGCGTCGGCCCAGTCCGCAGCCACGCGTTGGGCGATGGCGTGCGCCGTGGACTCCTCCAGGCGAGCCAGCGCAGCCAGCACCACGGCTGCGGGCTTGCGCGGGTCGGTGTCGGCCAGCGCGATCCACTCCGGGCTACCGGCCAACGGGATGAGGCTGTGCGGACCGGTAAGCGGTCGGCGCGGTGCGGCGGCATAGGCACGGCGCAACAGCGGTTCGGCCCACCGGCGGACGGCGTCGAGGTCGAACCTCGGCGCGCGGTTCCACGGGCGGACGGCGTCCGGGTCGCAGAACGGACGTCGAGCACGAGCGGGAGAGACGTTGCTCATGACACCTCTTTGGTGACTGTCAGTAATGACAGATGGACGTTCGAGGGGAGGCGAACGACGCGGGAGGCGGTTCGCCGAGAAGTTGCTGAGGCAGTGGCGGGGAGTTAGGTCGCCGTGATCGAGTTAGGTTCCTAACTCGCCGTGCCCACTGGCGTGATCATGTGCGTGAGCTGGAGTTAGTTAGCCGGTGAGCCGGGTTAGGTCCCGCCGTGGAAGCCCTGTTCAGAGGCGGTTTCGAGGTCCGCGGACTGAGTCGCGGGACCTAACCCGGTGCCGTGACGGCTAGTCCTCGTCGTCCAGGTCGCGGGTGGCCCGCTTGGCCAGAGCTTCACGCACGGTGACCGGATCGACGGGGTAGCGGTTGCCGGTCGAGGGCACCTTGACGCCCTCGACGGCCAGCAGCTCGCGCAGGTGCTTGCCGTTGAGCTTGCGGTACGGAGCCCAGTCGGGTGCGAGCTTGGCCAGCAGCGCGGGCACGTCGGCCACCGGCACCACGTCGTGTCCCAGTACCTCGGACACGTCCTCCAACAGGTCGCGGGGAGCCGGCGGCGCGGCGCGCTCCGGGGTACCGACGACCACGGCGGGGTGGACCTTGGTCATGGCGCGCTCGATGACCTCGGTCGCGGCGTCCCATCCCGTGTCGTCGTTGACCTGGATGAAGAACCACTTCAGCACCTCGAACCGCTCGGCGGTCGCGCCGGTGAGGATCGACGTTCCCCGGTCCTTGCCGGCGCGCAGCTCGGTCGCCCGGATACCGGCCTGGAACGACCCGTCGCCGAGGAACCCATCGTTGCTGCGCCACGACTTCACCGCGAAGCACGCGTTGAGCTGCACCAACTCCACGATCTTCGGTGGGATGGCGTCCGCCCGTGACGACTGGGTGTCGAAGCCGAGGATGATGCCGGTCTTGCGGGCACGGCGCAGGGTCTGCACCGCCAGTTCCGCGGCTTCCTCGCCCTGGGCGCTGCCGAACAGCTCGTGGCACTCGCTGAACAGCGCCACGATCGGCCGCAGGTCCGGGTACTTCTCCGCGAGTCCGCGCGTGACCTTCTTCGCACCCAACTCGGCGAGCCGCGCCTCACGACGTCCGACCTCGTCGTACAGCTCGCGAAGCGACTCCACCGCCGAGTCCACAACGGACGCGTCGGTGCCGCGCTCGTAACGCGCCAGACGGGGCTGGTAGGCGTCGAAGTCACCGTTGCCCGCGAACACGAACACCCACAGTTCGGCCAACGGGTCCAGGGACGCGCCGAGCATGACCACGCGACCGGCGTTGGACTTGCCCTGCCCCATCATCCCGCCGAACACCACGTTCGAGGAGACCAGCGGCGGCGCAACCACGTCACCACGCTGGGACACACCCAGCGGCACGCCGATGAACACGTCGGCGGTACCGGCGTTGAGCAGCGGATATGCGGGTGCCGGTTTGGTGGACAGACCGGGGTCGGCCACCCACAGGTCCACGAACCCGGCGCGCTCAGCCGCGTTGGGCCAGACCTCCATCGGGTCGCGGTGCAGGTTGCGCGCCAACACGTCCCGCTTGTCGCTGATCATGTCCGGGGTCACACCGAGCGGCAGGGAGAACGTCGCCTGGTAGCCGCGCTGGTTCACCCGCACCGGCGGGGTGGCGAACTCGACCGTCCAGCCCGCCTTGATGGCCTTGTTCAGCGCCGGAATGCCCAAGTGCACCAACGCTTCCCCGATGCCGCCGGGCGTGACGACGCGGTGTGTCTCCTCCCGCTGGGTGGGCGACATGGCCCACGCGGGCACGTCGGTGGCGGACGCTCCGGCCCGGTGCGCGGCCAGCAGCCACACGGCCGGAACGCCGATGATCGCGGCTTGTACGCCGAGCATGACCACGGTGCCGATGACGTCGCCGGTGGCGGTGACGAACCCCCACCACTCCGACCAGGTCCAGCCGCCTTCCCACAGGTGCACCGACACACCCATCATCAGCAGCACCGCGAACAGCACGATCACGGCCAGCAGCACCGTGCGCACCAGCGCCAGAACCGTCCGGGGAGCGCCGGCGATCCGGTCCCGCCGGTCGGCTTTGGCCTGCCGCAACCGGTCCTGCCACTCGGCGATACCGGCCGCATCACCCTGCGCCCGTGCTGCCGCGATCCGCTCGCGGTAGTGGGCGTAGGTCGCGGCCTGTACCGCGTGGGTCAGCCACTGCTCGTGTCCCCGGTACACCCGGTACCCGGCACGCATCACGGACTTCCCGAACGTCGTCGCCACGTCCCGCGCGACCTCGGTCCGCGTACGGGTATTCGTGTCGGCAGCCCGCTGGCGAGCCAGCTCGGCCTCACGGTCGGCCGTCAGTAGCTCCCCGGCCACCGCCGTGTCCGCTTCCACCTCCGCACCGGGCGGGGTGGTGCGGGTGGACTCGGCGCGGCGCAGCGGCACCACGTTGCCCATGTCGTCATCCATCGGTTCGGGCGTGCTCATGCGGTCACCGCCTGACGGGGGTCGTCGTCACCGGGGTCGGTGTCGGTCGGGAACAGCGCGCGGTGAACCTCGACAGCCACCGCGGCCCGGATGCGCAGGAACGTGCGGACCTGGGTCTGTGACGGGCGCGCGGGGAGCTGCTTGGCGTCGATCGCGGCACGCACCTTCGCCGCGTACGTCGCGACCTTGTCCGTGATCTCCACCGGAGGCGTTTCCGCACTACCGGACCCGTTCCGGCCGTTCCGCTCGTCACCCGAGCGGGGCGAGGGAAGTGCGGTCAGGTACTCGCTGATCTCGTCGGTCCAGTCGTCGTCAGAGTCGGCGACGGGAAGACCGGGAACGGTGGTCGGCACCAGGTGGGCACGTCCCCACCGGCGCCGGTAGGCGACCAGGCCGGGCCGGTGCACGAGCGTGGCCGTGCCGTCTGCGGACAGCTCCGCCACCGCCTGATCCAGCGCGGCACGGCGCACTGCCAGTACCCGACGAGCGGCCTGCCGGTCGAGCCGACGGGCGTCACGCTCGGCACGGGTACGGCGCTTCCGGGCCGGAGACGCGGTGACGAGCTGGTGGACGATGACGCCACCGACCGACACCAGCGCCATGACCACACCGTGCGCGACGGTCGAGCCGTGCACGTAGTTCAGGACGGCGGCCACCGCGGCGAACACCCACGTGCCCAGATGCAGCCACCCTGCCGACCGGCCCGCCCGCTGCGCCATCGGCACGGCGAACGCGAACGTCCACATCGCGCCTTCGGAGAACAGCGGCAACAACGTCCCGACCGGCCCGAACACCTCACGGCCGTACTCGGCCATCGCAGTCCACGCCAGCACCGCCGGAACCACGATCACCGGCACGAACAGCAGGTCGAGGGTGTGAGTACGCAGCCACACGGTCAACGCCGTCCACAGCGCGGCGCGGCGGGCACGAGCGGCGTTCTTCCGAGCCTCCGCCAGCTTGGCCGCAGCCTCTTGGTCGGCGCGGCGCTGCTCGAACAACAACGCCTGGTCCGCGCGACGCTGCTCCGCGGCCACCACCTTGTCCGCGCGTCGGTTCTCAGCCCACGTACTCATCGAGTCGCCTCCTGACGGCGCAAGTGCAGCGGGGAACGGGAGAACGAGCTGTCGCGGTGCGTACGAGTGGCGTGGCGCAGCAGAATCGTCAGCACGATGGCGGGCACACCGACCGCGACCATGACGGCCGTCGTGTTCTCGGTCTGGGTGATCACGGCCCACTGCGCCAAGCCGATCAGGCCAGCGGTGACCAGCACCTTCCACAGCAAGATCACCGCGACCAGCGCCAGCGCGATGGCCAGCAGCAGGACGGGAACGGGCACGGTGGTCATGCGGTCACCTGCCCGCACAGCAGCGGCGTGGCCATGACCGCGTTCTGCCCAAGCACCATGCACCGCAAGTCGATGTCGTGGGGGAGCACCGGGGCCTCACCCAGCAGGGCCGCGCCGACCGCGGCGAGAAATACGCGGTTGGTGGCGTCGCTGCCCTTCTTGAACTGCGGGGCCTGGTAGAGCAGGTAGGCAGCCGACCACCACGCCGACCAGTCGGCCCGCTCAGCCATGGAGAGCACCAGCATGGCCTCACGGAACGCCGCCCGACGTGCGTCCGAGTCGGCGGTGACCACGTAGAGCAGGTCACCGGTGGTCTCCACCTCAGCAACACCGCGCCGTTCACCGAGTCGGGCAGCCAACCGGACCGCCACCTCACGGGCGGCGTCACCACGCAGCAGCGTGTTGCCGAGGATCAGCCGGTCACTGATCGGCAGTCCGACTTCGTTGGCCAACCGGTCCGCGGAACTGGCGCACTCCACCGCGAACCGTCGGCGTGCGGCCTGCCCGTAGACGGCCAGGATGCGACTGGCCGGAGTGTCGGTGCCACCCGTCCACCTGCCGGTGGCGGTGTCCCAGCGGGCACCGGCACGCAGCCTGCCCACCTCTCCCAACCGGTCGTAGTTCGGGCCGTCCTCGTCCAACGTCACCGCGTACCGCGACACGGCCGGACGACCCGTAGCGCCGTAACGGGCGTCGTCGGTGGTAGCGGCCAGCGCACGTCGCCACCGCACAACCGCGTCGTAAGCCAAGGTCAGCACTTCGGCGCGGTGCCCGGTGCTCGGCAACGCCAGCGCAGCCGACACACGCGGCAGCAACACCCGCGCCACACGTGCCTGCTCCTCGGCGAACCCGCGCACCTGCACGTCGTCGGCCATGCTGCGCAACGCCAGGTGCGGCGTCGGGAAGTTCGCGGCGGTGAAGTCCTGCGTCGTCTGGTGCTTCGATGCCCTGTCGGACATGCTGGTGCTCTCCTGCCTGCTTTGCTGGGTGCTGGAGACCTGGACCGGCGGTGTCTTCTTGGCCGGAGTCGGCCGCCGGTCCGAGGTGTTCAGGAAGGTGAGGTGGCTCATCACGCCGCCTCGGTCACGGCCGTGTCGTTGACCGGGCCGTGCACGCGGAGAACCCGCACGATGCTGCCGAGCTTGCGCTCCGTGGTGCGCCGCACGACGCGGTTGCGCGTCGGACCGTCCACCAGCGCCAACATGGCTGCGGCCAGCTCCGCCGACTCGTCGGCCAGCTCGTCCGCGACGTCCCTGATCAGCGCGTCAATCGCGCCTTCCGTCAGCCCGTCCGGGCTGAACTCGTTGAGGTCCATCGGGTTTCCTCCTGTGTGTTCGTCGCCACAGCGGCGACAAGGAGGAAGCTAACAGTTGAATGGTTACCAGGTCAACTGTTAGGGCCAGGGAAGTGGACAAAAACGCGCCAACCAGCACAAACGCTGGTCAGCGCGCTGTTAGGTCGCTGGTATGCTGCCTTCGCAGTCAACTGATCCGGAGGTGGCATGTCTGGCCAGGGTCCGCGCGTCTCGCGTGGCGAGTCCTTGCACCACCAGGTAGCGCGGAACATCAGGAACCAGATCGCGGCAGGTCTGCTCCGTGACGGGCAGCCGCTGCCGTCCACCCGTGAGTTGGCCGAGCAGTGGGGCGTCAGCGTCTTCACGATCAACGAGGCCATGAAGCTGCTCGCCAGCGAGAACGTGATCATCAGCAAGCCGCGGGCGGGACGTGTCGTCAACGCGCCGGACCAGGCCGCGCACACCGACGTGCAGGTACACACACCGCGCGTGCTGCTGGTCGGTGGGTACGCAGGCAGCGGCAAGACCGAGCTCGGTCGCGTTCTGGCACGCGAAACAGGGTGGGCGATGCTCGACAAGGACACCCTTACGCGCCCGGTTGTCGAGGCGGCTCTCGAAATCCTTGGGTGCTCACCACACGACCGGGAGTCGCCCGAGTACCTGTCTCGAATCCGTCCACGCGAGTACGAAGCGCTCATCAACGCGTTGACCGAGAACGTGCAGTGCGGCAACAGCGCGATCGTGACAGCGCCGTTCGTCAAGGAGTTCAAAGACCTCGCCTGGCTGAACAGGATCGAGGCGACCTGCAAGGACATGGGCGCAGAGGTGTCGATCGTGTGGGTCTACTGCGACGCAGACACCATGCACACTTACATTCGCCACCGTGGAGCGGCGCGCGACGCCGCCAAGTTGGCCAACTGGACTGACTACCTCTCAGTCATCGACGTTGACTTCCGTCCGCCGGTCGAGCACTCCGTCATCGACAACAGCGCCTCAGGGGCACCTTTGCAGGATCAAGCGCGGGAGCTGGTTAAAGCCGTTGCCAGCAACGGCTGACGGTAAGCCGCTTGTCCGAAACGAAATGATGCCTTGCTGGAGGAGCGATGCAGGTACTTGTCAGCAACGAGCCTGACGACGAAGTAGGCGTGGAAAAGCTCTCCAGCCTCAAGGGTGTCGAGGTGTGCACCTACGACCCGAACGTCTCCGAGCTGACGGCCCAGCAGCGCAAGTCCGAAATCCTGATTCCGCCGTACCGGAGCAGCCACCGCCCGATTCCACTGCTCGATCAGTTGACCAACCTCCGCATGGTGCAACTACTGTCCGCAGGTGTAGACGAGTGGTCGGCGCACGTTCCGAATCACGTGCTCCTGTCGAGCGCCCGCGGTGCCCATGCTGGTCCGGTATCTGAATGGGTTCTATCCGCCATTCTTGCGCAACTGCGTCAATGGCCGACTCTGGTTAGGTTCCAGGACGCAGGAGAGTGGGCGCATCGTCGGTTCCAGGCGGACACGCTCGACGGCAAACGCGTTCTCATCGTGGGTGCCGGGCATATCGGGCTTATGGTGGCCAAACGTCTAGCGGTGTTCGGTGCGTCAACTACACTTGTGGCGAATACGGCACGTGAGGGCATCCATGCGGCTTCCGAGCTTCCCGACCTGATCGAAGGCCACGATATTGTCGTTATTACTACACCTTTGACTGACGAGACGCGTGGACTTGTGGACCAAACCTTCTTAGCTGCGATGCACGATGGTGCGCTGCTAGTGAACGCTGCACGCGGTCAGATCGTCGATACGGACGCCTTGATTGCCGAACTTCGAGATGGCAGATTGCGCGCTGCTCTAGACGTGACAGACCCGGAGCCGCTGCCGACCGGACACCCATTGTGGACCTGCCCAGGGCTCATCGTCAGTCCTCACTCCGCGCGTACGGTTCCCGGCACCAACAGCCTGTGCTACTCGGTGGCTGTGGAGCAGGTCCGGACCTTGGTGGCTGGTGGTGTGCCTTCCAACGCCGTGACGCGATGACTCCTGCGCAATACGGACTTGGGTAACCCGCGTACGGCTGTCTCCAGTCGCGGTAACTTCGGTAACTTCGGTAACCGTGCTGGTCAGAGGCTTGCAGATCGGCAACCTGACATGGTCGGGTTACCGATCGACAAGTAACTGAGCCGGTGTGGCGGTCGGTGGAGAGTGGACTTGCTTGAAGGAGCCGATGGATGGTTGGCCTGTCGGTCTGCTGCCCGTTGCTCTAACGGCCCTCTGAGCGCTGAGGAGCCCGCTGCGCCGCCTGGTTACCGTTCGATCGGTAACCCGATCTTGATGGGTTACCTTCCTGCAAGGCTCTGACCTGCACGGTTACGGTGGTTACCGAAGTTACCGATCTTCCGGAGACGCCAGCTACGGGCTACGACAGCGGCAACTCCGCAGGTCCATCGGGAGCGCTGGTCAATGTGGTTCGCGTAGGAGGCTGGGATTTAGTCGCCAGCGATTAACTTAGTTGACGAAGGCGAGCTAGTTCCGATCAGAGCTCGCCGGACACTCACTCACCGGCTGGCATCAAGCCAGGTTGAGTGATCTCAGGAGCCTGATTCGCAGTCAAAAGATAATGCCAAGTACCTTCACGGTCTTCGATTGCTACATGGTCAGGCGAAGGCTGCCACCCGCTGGGCCATGACGAATAATTGATAGCTTGGTCGACGGGAGAGTGCAGGAGAGTCGCCCTGGTGAACTTGACGCGTTTGGAGAACGTTGCTCCATCGAATCGGACGCCTTGGGTGATTTTTACTTGCCTATTTGAATCGTCGTCGATAGTCTCCGCTTCGTTGAACTGCGGGCCCTCAACGAATGTTGCTTCACCCATTATCGGCGTGTATGTCGCGCCCGCCTTGACCATCAGGGCGTGATTGATCTTCGTAAATGAGAAGCTTTCGTCAAACTTGGCATTGTTGAACTCGACATCTTCCCTGAACTCTGCCTCGTTGAACCAGGCGTGCTTGGAGAATGTCGCGTTCCAGAACCTGGCGGCACCGGAGAACTTCGCGTTTTCGAATCGACCCCCACGAGCGAATGTTGCGCTCTCAAATCCGGCGTATCCTCCGAACGCTGCTTCTGTGAACCAGGTTTGACCGGTGAATAACGTACGAACGAACCATGCATCTTCCCTGAATAAGGCTTTATCGAAGGATGAGTCCTTCATAAATGTCGCATCCTCGAGCCGGGCGGCCCTAGTGAACCTCGCGGCATCAAATACGGCCGTCTCAGTGAATGTTGCACCAACGAACCGGGCATCTGCAGTAAACTGCGCGTCATTGAATGAAGCGGGCGCGGTGAATTTTGCGCCACTAAACGAGACGTTCCCGGTAAAACTTGCCCTGTTGAATCGGGCCTCTCCGACGAAGATGGAATTTTGGAATACTCCATTGCGAAGCTTGCCATTATTCATGTCCCAGTCGATGAGGACTGCAGCGGTAAGATCGAGATCGACATCGGCCCAGAAGGTCGCTGTGGGGCTATCCGGGTCGTTTCCAATGTATAAATGGGCGGTGAGGATGCGTTGAGCGGTTAGCCTGACTTCCCGTTCTTGAACTTGTTCGCGGTGCTCGTCGCGTGCGGCCCGGTCAGCATCGGCGTCGAGCGAGCCCGCAGGGAGGTCGAACGGGGTGCGGAGGTAAGCGCAGAGCACGTTGGCCACGGTCTGGCGCAGGGCCGGATTATCGGGGTGGTCCTGTGCGAGGCGTTCCAGTGCGTACAGGCCGCCGTGGCGTACCGGTGCCTTGTCCGACCCGAGCTGTTCCACCGACTTCGCGTACAGGTCGGTGATGCGGCGGGCTTCGGCGTCGCGTTCGGTTGTGGCTGCGACGCGTTCAGCGTGCAGGCGAGTGTGCTCGGCGGTCTCACGTTGCAGTTCGAAGGCGCGGGTGACGTCGGCCTGGTCGCGTTCCTTCTGTACCAGTCCGATCTCGGTGGCGTGTTGTCGTCGCCATGCCAGGTACAGCGCGAAGATTCCGCCTCCGCCTACTCCGATGCTCAACCCGGTGCGTAGTGCGTTGAACCGCGCGTTCACCAGCTCCGCGCCGGACAGACCCGCGGTTCCTGCCCACCACAGCGCCACCACGAGGCCGATCGTCGCCGTGGCGATCAGGGCCGCCACGGTCGCGATCACTCTGCGCGGCATCGGCTCCAGCGGCGTGCGCGGCGTGGTTGGTGTCGGCAGTGGCACGGGTGAGTGGTTGGCGGACTGCTCTCTGGGTGCGGGACGGGGGAGCGGCGCGGGAGCTGGGCGGTCCTCGGGCATGCCCGGATCATCGTTGGTCGACGTGGCTGTGTTCCGAAGGCACGCCAGTGGGCCGGACGGCTCGCTGTGGACGGGGTCGCGGTGGACGCTGTGCCGAGGGTGTGCCGAAGTGGCTGTGCCGAGAGCTGTAAGCGCTGGTCAGGTGTGGTTCGGGCGGGACTCTGGGGATCAGTCGCCAGCCGGACTGAGCTGATTCGGCGGAGCGGCACACGCTTGGCGGTCCATGCGTGGCCGTCTGGGATCGGTTATCGAAGTTGCCGATCCTGGAAGAGGATTCGCTCCCGCAGGGATAGGAACTCGCCAGGCACTGCCATTGAGGCGGCGGGTCAGTCATGGCCGCTTGTCATGGCATCAAGAATCGAGCGGATCGTTCTGGTCAGGTGATGGTCGGGGCCCAATACCTGTTCGGCATCGACCAGTACCGCCTCGTACAGCGGGATCGCCCGCTCCAGATCACCCGCCGACTCGTAGGCGCCGGCCAGGTTGTGGCGTGAGGCCAGTGTGCTCGGGTGGTCGGGGCCCAGCACCCGCTGTCGATCGGCCAGCACCGCCTCGTACAGCGGGATCGCCCGCCCCAGATCACCCGCTGCGTGGTAGGCGTAGGCCAGGTTGTTGCGTGAGATCAGTGTGCTCGGGTGGTCGGTGCCCAGCACCCGCTCGTAGTCCGCAAGAGTCTCCTCATGCAGCGGGATCGCCCGCTCCAGATCACCCGCCGACTCGTAGGCGCCGGCCAGGTTGTGGCGTGAGGCCAGTGTGCTCGGGTGGTCGGGGCCCAGCACCCGCTGTCGATCGGCCAGCACCGCCTCGTACAGCGGGATCGCCCGCTCCAGATCACCCGCCGACTCGTAGGCGCTGGCCAGGTTGTGGCGTGAGGTCAGCGTGTCCGGGTGGTCGGGGTCCAGCAGCCACTGTCGATCGGCCAGCACCGCCTCGTGCAGCGGGATCGCCCGCTCCAGATCACCCGCCGACTCGTAGGCGCCAGCCAGGTTGTTGCGTGAGATCAGTGAGTCCGGGTGGTCGGGGCCCAGCACCCGCTCGACATCGGCTAGCACCGCCTCGAATAGCGGGATCGCCCGCCCCAGATCACCCGCTGCGTGGTAGGCGTAGGCCAGGTTGTTGCGTGAGGCCAGTGTGCTCGGGTGGTCGGGGCCCAGCACCCGCTCGACATCGGCTAGCACCGCCTCGTACAGCGGGATCGCCCGCCCCAGATCACCCGCCGACTCGTAGGCGCCGGCCAGGTTGTGGCGTGAGGCCAGCGTGTCCGGGTGGTCAGGCCCCCGGAGGCGCTGGTGGCTATGGGCGGCGCGGGTGTGCAGTGTGATGGCCGTGGTGGTGTCGCCCTGGCCGTCGAGATAGACGCCGAGGTCGTTGGCGAGGCGACAGAGCGGTTCGGTGTCGGTATCGGGGTGGGTGTGGTCGAGCAGTGCCCGCGCGTGGGGCAGGACCGTCTGGAAGACGGGCCAGTCGGCGGGTAGGCGGGGGTCTGTTCCGGTGAGGGCGGTGGTGAGGGCGGTGGCGGTGGTGTCGCGGGCGTGGGCGATGTCCGTGGGTTGGCGGTGGGGATCGGTGGGGTCGGGGGTGCGGGTGAGTGCTTGGACGAGGCGGTGCACGCCGATGGTGTCGCCGGTGAGGGTGATCATGCTGTAAGCGGCCAGCCGGCCCAGCGCCTCCGACAGGTCCGGCTCGTCGAACACGCCCGCGAGCAGGGTGCGGGGGATGGCGTCGGGGGCGTACCAGGCCAGGTGCCGCAGCACCCGCCCGGCCAGGGGTGTGTCGGCGAGGCGGTCCAGGGTGACGTGCCAGACCCTGGCCATGGTGCGTTGGGCGTCTCCGCCCTCCGCCGTCGCGGTGAACATCCGGGCCGGGTACCGCCTCAGCAGGTCCAGGTAGGCGAGCGGGGTGATGCGGTTCTGGGCGAGGTAGGCGCCCGCCTGCTCGATCGCCAGCGGCAGCCACCCCAGCTCTTCGCACAGCCGGTCGGCGTCGGTCAGGTCCGCGTCGGGTCGTTCCGCGCGCACGATGCGGGTCAGCAGCTCCACGGCCTCCTCGGCGGGCAGCACGTCCAGCGGGATCGTGGCAATACCCTGCCAGCCGGTGCCCTGGCGTGAGGTGATCACGATGGTGCCGGTCCGGACCCGTTCCATCAGCCCCGCCGCATCGGCGGGCGTGGTTAGGTTGTCCAGCACGAGCAGCCACCGGTCATGAGTGGCCAGCCACCGCACGCCCAGTTCGGTGCGCTGCTCCAGCGGCGCACTCGCAACCTGCGGAGCGAGGGTTGTCGCCAGGTCGGCCAGGCCGGTGTCGATCGCGGACGGGGAGTCCGCGGTGATCCACCAGACCGGTGTGTAGCGGTCGGTGTGCAGGTGGGCGAAGCGGGCGGCCAGGGCGCTCTTGCCGACCCCGCCCAACCCGTGGACCGTGACCACCACGGCGCGCCCCGAACCCGCCACCGCCGCGTCCAGACGTTCCAACTCGTTCGTTCGCCCTACGAACAGTTCCGAGCCGGCCGGAATCCTGTCCAGCCCAGGCGTCGCGGGGATCGACTCCATGGCGGGCACACCCGGTCCACCGACCACCAGATCGCCCTGCACCAGGGTGCCTTGCAGGGCACCGATCGTGGTCCCGCCTGCACCGGTCACGTTCCCGGTGACCGAGGCTGCTGGCGCGGCCGTGGTTGGTGCCGCCGACGTGGCGTGGCCTAAGGCCGCGTCGGCACCGGAGGGTCCGGAGGGCCACCCATCCGGTCGATGTGCACTCCGGTCGTCGTCCCGGAGCCCGAGCCGCCGGTCACGCCGCCGTTGAGAATCACTCCACCGCCGGTGGCGGTCTGCGATGCCGGAGGCGGAGCTGCTTCCCGGGCAGTGTTGCGGTCACGTCCCTGGCGCAACGCCACCGCCAACGCCACGAACGCCACCACCAGTCCGCCGATACCGGCGATCCAGCTCAACGCCTCCAGGACCGGCCGCAACGGATGCGTCTGGTCGGTCAGAAACACCGGCACGCCGAACCGCAGCACCGCCCACACCGCACCACCGCCGACCAGCGCGCCACCGGCCACCCACCAGGCACGGCTCCGACCGACCACCACGACAACCCCCTCAACCCACAAGGGCTACAACGCCCACGGACCGATACCCGATGATCGCAGTCTGCCCGCCCACCGCTACCGAAACCACGCGTGACCGCTATATCCGCTCGTCCACGACCGTCAGCGTCCATGGCTCAAGCCCATAGCTCAACGAACTTGACGTCGATCCCTACCTGATCCTGGCCACTGCTGTGCACGTCCTGCCCTACCTACCTGTGCGCACCAGGGCGTACACCGACAGCGGTTGGCTCGTATCGCCGGATGCAGACTGGGCGGCCGGTGTTGTCCGCGCTCGCCTGGCGCTGTGGACGAGCGCCCGGAGAGGGCTCCAGCGGACGTCTGTGCCAAGCGTGTACCGAAGTGGCTGCGTCGAGAGCTGTAAGCGCTGGTCAGGTGTGGTTCGGGCGGGACTCTGTAAATCCGTCGCGAAAGCTACAGAGGTTCGAATCCTCTACCCGCCACGCTCGTCGAGGACCCCTGCTTGCGGAATGCGCAAGCAGGGGTCTTCGCTCTTTTTCACCGGGGATGCAACCCCCGGACCCCCGTTCGTAGGGGGTCGAGTCGGGAGGATCGGTTCCGCGGCCCGTTCGTCCGGATGCGGGTCGGGGTCCGCCGTGAGGGTCGGTGGTCGTGGGCGAGTGGGTGGCCCAGGCGTAGGTGAGGCCGGCGCGCAAGCGCTTCCTCTCGCTTGCGTGCCGGCCTCGTGTGCAGCATAACCCATATCGAACGCCTGTTCGAGGGCTAAGCGATCGCGGCTCGGCCCTCTTCCGTCAGCACCGCGTCCGTGCGTTCGTCCAGACCCACCGCCCGCCGCGCCCGCAGCAGCCCCGCGTGCACGAGGTCGTGCGTGACCATCTGGTCGCAGCACGGCAACCCGTCCACGTACAGGTCCGGCTCGCGTCCCCCGGTCAGCTGAGCCCTACCTGCGGCAACGGCACGGAGCATGGCTTTCGCCCGCCCGGACAGCTCCTTCGCGACGTTCATGGCGACCCCCTCGCCCATCCTTCTCGCCTGCTTCCTCACCTTGTAGGAGGTCTGGACCTGTACTTCGAGTACCCCTCACGAACAAGTTCACTCGGGTGGACGAGGCCGCTCCCACTGTCCCCCCGTGCGCCGTTCGGACGGCGGCGCCACGCCGACCGGTTGCTCCGATCGGCCCAGCCGAACTGCCCGCGACCGGCCGGCGCTCCGATCGACCCGTTGTCGCCCGCTGGTCCGAGTGGGGCCGGTGGGGCGTCGAGACTGGAACACATGAGCGAAATCCTCATCGCCCTCGCCGCACTCGCGACCGGTGTCGCCCTCGGCCTGGTGGCCCGGTCCTCGCGGCGGCACGTGCCCGTGCGCGCGGACGAGCGCGAACTGCTCCACGCCGCCGACGACCTGGAGTACGGCCTGAACACCGTGCTCGACTTCGGCCCGCTGTCGCTGTCCGAGCTCGCGGCGGTGGACCTGCCGGCGAAGCTCGACCGGGTCGCGCTGACCGGTGAGGTGTCGGGCGCGGCCCTGGCCACGTTGAAGTCGTGCACCGACCGGATCGCCCTGCACCCCTACCCCGAGCAGCGCGACCTGCTCGGCGCGGTCCGCGAGGACGAGGCCGCGGTGTGGCTGGCGCTGCGCGACGCGATCGGCAGCGGAGCGGCGCAGCACGTGGCCGCCACGAGGGCCCGCCAGGTGCTGGACGAGATCCGCGGCGGCCTGCGGCACGAGCGCGGGGAGCTGGCGAAGGTCTAACGGGCGGGCCGTCGCTGCCAGGTGGTCCACAGCGGCCGGTAGCCGTGGGAGTACCAGAACGGCGTCGACAGCGGGTTGGGCAGGGCGTGGTGCAGCAGCGTCACGCCGACACCCGCCTCGTCCAGCACCGAGTGCGCGTGGTCGACCAGCGCCGCGCCGACGCCTTGGCCGCGCGAGTCCGCCCGCACGCCCAGCAGCCCGATGTAGGCCACCGGCCGCACGGACGTCCACGAGGCGATCCAGTCCGAGTGCCCCGGCAGGTCGCAGTACAGGAACCCGACGGCTTCGCCGCCGCGCTCGGCCAACCACCCGCACGGCTCGGGCCGCTCCAGCAGCGACGCGATGTGCTCGCGCAGCCGCGCCGCGCTGGACGGCCGCGCGGTCACCATGCCGAACAGGCTGTCGAACCGCATCGTCTCCAGGTGCAGCTCGACGGCGACGTCCAGGTCCTCCGCCGCCAGCGGCCGGATACCCACCGCCGAACGACCCGCGCGCCCGCGACCGGGCAGCCGCGCCGCGACCACCACCATCGGCGCGAAACCACGCCGCGACAGCACGTCCGCGGCCTCCACGGCACGGCTGGGCACGGTCACCACCGCGGCCGTCTCGGGGTCGCCCTCGCCGGTCAACGGCCACCGGCGCAGCAGGTCCTCCAGGTCCGCCCCGGGGTGCCAGTGCAGCGAGTGCGTGCGCAACGCGATCCACGAGGCGTTCAGGTCGTCCTCCGGCAGCTCGGAGAACGAGTACGGGTCGTCGGCGGGAGCGATGTCGGGCAGCAACGGGTCCACACCTGCCAGCTAACCGGTTCCGGACGTACATTGCCGCCGTGGAGCTCTACGTGGTCGACGCGTTCACCGACCGCGCGTTCGCGGGCAACCCGGCGGGCGTGGTGCTGCTGGACGGTCCGGTGGACGACGGGTGGATGCAGGCCGTCGCGGCCGAGATGAAGCACGCCGAGACGGCGTTCGTGCGGGTCGACCGGCCGGACCCGCTGCCGCTGCGCTGGTTCACGCCGGTCGCCGAGGTGGATTTGTGCGGCCACGCCACCCTGGCCGCCGCGCACGTGCTGGGCGGCGGCCGCAGCTTCGGCACCCGCAGCGGCGTGCTCACCTGCACCGCCGACGACGGCTGGGTGGAGATGGACTTCCCGGCCGACCCGGCGGAGCCGATCGAGATGACCACGCCGCTGCGCGCGGGCCTGCCGGGCGTCACGGTGCGGGCCGTCGCGCAGGCCGTGTCCGACGTCCTGGTGGAGGCCGGCTCGGCGGACGAGGTCCGCGACCTCCGCCCGGACTTCGCCGCGCTGGCCGAGGTGCCGGGCCGGGGTGTGATCGTCACCGCACCGGGCGACCGGCCGGGGTTGGACGTCGTGAGCCGGTGCTTCTACCCCTCCTACGGAGTCCCGGAGGATTCCGTAACCGGTTCCGCGCACTGCACGCTGGCTTCCTGGTGGTCGCCGCGGCTGGATCGGGCGAACCTGCTGGCCGAGCAGGCGTCGGCCCGCGGAGGGCTGGTCCGGACCACTCTGGACGGCGATCGCGTGCGGCTCGCCGGGCAGGCCGTGACGGTGATCCAGGGCCGACTGATCGTGTGAACCGGCCTGTTACTTCTGGTGGCATTCCGCTACACGACCTGCCATTTCGTCCCCCGACCGGGGTACATTGGCAGCCTTGGAGGGGTCCTGGTCGGTGTTCGGGACCCCTCAGTCACGCCCGGAGCCCCGCAGGCCGCGACCCGGCCCGCCGCGACGACGGCCGACGAGGAGGCTGGATGTCCGACCACGCGTCGGCCACGGCGCCCAGCGCGCCGACCCGGTCCACGAACCGCGCGTTCAGCGTGTTCGCGGTCCTGCTCCTCGTCGCGGGCGCGCTGTCGGCGTTCCTCGTCGGCTCCTGGCTGCCCGAGACACCGCCCGACGCCGACCTGTGGTGGACCGGTCCGCTGCTGGTGATCGGCTTCCTGCTGGCCGAGCAGCTGGCCATCAACGTCGACGTGCGCAGCGGAGTGGCCTGGACCATTTCGTTCACCGAGATCCCGCTCGTGCTCGGCCTGCTGGTCGCGCCGTTCGAGATCGTGCTCGCCGCGCACGTGGTCGCGGGCGTCGGCACGCTGCTCGGCCGCCGCGTGCTCGACCGCGCCGTCTACAACGCGGGCTTGATGTTCATGGAGATCTCGGTGGCCTTCGCGGTCGCCGAGCTGGTCAAGCGGTTCCTGGGCGCGGAGGGCCCGTTCTGGGCGGGCGCGTTCGTCGGCACGATCGCGGTGCCGCTGCTGGCCAGCGTGCTCGGCCTGACCGCGTTGCGGGTCATGGGCAAGGGCATGCGGGTCGCGCCGAGCCTGCGCCTGGTGCTCCAGACGCTCGTGGTGGCGCTGCTGAACACCTCCGCGGGCCTCGCCGGCTACGAGATCGCCGACAAGGCGCCGTGGGGCGGCCTGCTGATCGGCCTGGTCTTCCTCGGCATCACCGCGATCTACCTCGCCTACTCCGGCCTGCTGCGCGAGCAGCGGGACCTTGAAGCGCTCAGCGAGGTCTCGTTGCGGGTGGCCCGGTCCGGCCGCCACGCCACCGGGCCGCGCGGCGCCGTGCCGGAGGAGGACGACGGCTGCGGCGAGGACGACGACTGGCAGCTCATCGCCGAGCGCATCCGCGAGCAGCTCAACGCCAACCGGGTCGTGCTGCGGCTGCGCACCGACCCGCAGGCGCCGATGCGCACGCTGGTCGCGGGCGAGCCGCTGCCGCCCGGCATGCGCCGCGACGACCCGCGCGTGCTGCGCGAGGACGCCATGCTCCAACTGCCCGGCGCCCAGGTCCGGTACTTCCGCATCGTGGACGCGGGCGAAGAGGTCTCCGAGGCGCTGGTCCGCCGGGACGCGCAGGAAGCGCTGGTCGTGCCGCTGCGCGGGGCGACCCAGCTCCTCGGCGCGGTCGAGGTGCACGACCGGCTCAGCCGGTGGCGCGGCTTCGGCAAGGCCGACATCCAGCTCCTGCGCACGCTGGCGAGCCACCTGTCCACCGCGGTGGACAACCGGCGCCTGCTCGCGCGGCTGCGCCACGACGCCTACCACGACCCGCTGACCGGCCTGCTCAACCGGCCCGGCTTCCGCGAGGCCGCCACCGAGCCGATGCACGAGGCCGACACGTCCGTGGTGGTCCGCGTCGACCTGACCGTGCTGTCCACCGTCTCCGACGCGCTCGGCCAGGCCTGGGGCAACCGGATGGTGGTCGCCGCCGGGCGACGCCTGCGCGACGAGCTCGGCCCCGAGGTGCCGCTGGCCCGGCTGGAAGGCGGCGCGTTCGCCGCGCTGCTGCTGGACCGGCAGGCCGAGCAGATCCAGGAGATCGCCGAGCGGCTGCGCGCCGCGCTGTCCGTGCCCTACCCGGTCGACCGGCTCACCGTCGAGGCGGGCGCGGTCGTCGGCTGGGCCACCACCGCCGACTGCGAGATCGAGGACCCGGACCCGGACGCGCTGCTGCAGCGCGCCGACGTGGCGGTCCGCGCGACCACCGACAACGAGCCGCTGCGCCAGTACGCGCCGAGCATGGGCCAGATCTTCCTGCGCCGCTTCCAGCTGGTGACCCAGTTCCGGTCGGCGGTGGAGACCGGCCAGATCTCCGTGCACTACCAGCCGAAGGTCGCGCTGCCGAGCCGCCAGGTGGTCGGCGCGGAGGCGCTCGTGCGCTGGAAGCACCCCGAGTTCGGCCGCGTCGACCCGGACGAGTTCGTGCCCGCCGTCGAGGCGACCGGTCTCGTGGACGTGCTCACGGACTTCGTCATGGACACCGCGCTGGCGCGGGTGCGGCTGTGGGTCGACCGCGGGCTGCGCATGTCCATCGCGGTGAACCTGTCCGTGCGGACGCTGGCCGACGAGGAGTTCCCGGACCGCGTGGCGGCCGCGTTGAAGCGCCACGACGTGCCGCCGGAGCTGCTGACGTTCGAGCTCACCGAGTCCGGCGTGATGGCCGACCCCGAACGCGCCCTGCCCGTGCTGCGGCGGCTGCACCAGATGGGCGTCGTGCTGGCCGTGGACGACTTCGGCACCGGCTACTCGTCGCTGGCGTACCTGCGGCAGCTCCCGGTGGACGAGGTGAAGATCGACAAGAGCTTCGTCCTCGGCATGGGCACCGACCTGGGTGACATGGCGGTGGTCCGCTCGATCGTGGAGCTGGGCCACTCGCTCGGCCTCACGGTCGTCGCCGAGGGCGTCGAGGACGACGCCGCGCGCGACCAGCTCGTCGGCATGGGCTGCGACGTGGCGCAGGGCTACCTGATCTCGCGGCCGCTGTCGGAGGACCGCTTCGAGGCCTGGTTGCGGGCGCGGACCGTGCAGGTCAGGGGTGCCCGGGATGAGACGGTGCTCACCTTGGTCCACTAGGAGGGCCCCCCGATTTCTCTTCTGCGGCACGCCTGTTGTAGAGTTCTCTTGGCTCCGCAAGAGCAAGCCCCTTTAGCTCAGTCGGCAGAGCGTCTCCATGGTAAGGAGAAGGTCTACGGTTCGATTCCGTAAAGGGGCTCAACAACTGGCCGCGGTGCACGAGCATCGCGGCCGTGTTGTGTAAAGCGGTGTAGCTCAGTTGGTAGAGCAAGCGGCTCATAATCGCTGTGTCGCCGGTTCAAGTCCGGCCACCGCTACTCAGCAGGATCCCCGCCAGGCGGTAAGCCCGCACTGGTCGCCCGGTCGGGTCGGGGCACACGAGCTCTCAGGAAGGCAAGGACCGTGGCTGCAACCGACGTACGCCCGAAGATCACCCTCGCGTGCGAGGAGTGCAAGCACCGGAACTACATCACCAGGAAGAACCGGCGCAACGACCCGGACCGCCTGGAGATCAAGAAGTTCTGCCCGAACTGCAAGACCCACCGTGCTCACAAGGAAACCCGCTGAGCCGGTAGCCAGACCGCACGTGCGAGGCCCGTCCCGGGATCACCGGGGCGGGCCTCGTCGCATGTGCCCTGCCCCGCGTATAACCTCCTCGGGTGCCTCTCGACCAGTCGTTCGTCGGACGTTCCTACCCGCCGTCACCGCCCTACGAGGTGGGCCGCGAGAAGATCCGCGAGTTCGCCGACGCCGTCGGCGAGACCAGCCCGCTGCACCGCGACCCCGAGGCCGCCCGCGCGGCCGGGTACCGCGACGTCATCGCGCCGCCCACGTTCGCGATCATCGTGTCGCTGAAGGCGAACGACGTGCTGGTCGACGATCCCGAGCTGGGGCTCGACTACAGCCGCGTGGTGCACGGCGACCAGACGTTCGTCCACCACCGCCCCATCGTGGCGGGCGACCGGCTCACCACCGTGCTGCACGTGGACGGCATCACCGCGCGCATGGGCAACGACATGCTGTCGATCAGGGCCGAGCTGAGCACCGAGGACGGCGAGCCCGTCACCACCGGCCGCTGCACGCTCGTCGTGCGGGGGGAGGACGCGTGATCCGCATCTCGGAGGTCTCCGTCGGCGACGAGCTGCCGCCGCTGTCGCTGCGCGTCACGCGCGCCGACCTGGTCCGGTACGCGGGCGCGTCCGGCGACTTCAACCCGATCCACTGGAACGAGCGCTTCGCCCGCGAGGTCGGGCTGCCCGGCGTGATCGCGCACGGGATGCTCACCATGGGCATGGCCATCCGGATCGTCACCGAGTGGGCGGGCGACCCCGGCGCCGTCGTGCAGTACGGCGTGCGGTTCGGCCGGCCCGTCCCGGTGCCCGACGACGACAAGGGCGCGCTGGTGGAGGTCACCGCGAAGGTGACCAAGGTCTTGGACGACGGCACCGTCAAGGTCAACGTGACGGCCGCGTTCGAGGGCAAGTCGGTGCTCGGCGGCGCCTCGGCCCTGGTGCGCCTGCCCGACTAGAAGTCGCACAACGCGCTCGTGTGCGCACCGGTGGCCGTGGCCGACCGCCGCACGACCTCGGCCACCCGCACCTCGCACGCCACGTCGCCGCCGTCGGGGCCGATCGTCACGGTCAGCACGCCGTGCTCGGGCTCGCCGGTGGCGAACAGCTCCATCCGCCAGGGGAGGGCCGCCGTCTCCTCCTGGCGGGTCTGGGCGCCGTGGAAGGTCGAGTAGGTGACGGTGACCCGGGCCGCGGTGCCGGTGACGTGGTAGACGACCCGCACCGGCGGTTCGGGCGCGGTGGTCCACAGCACGAGCGCCAGAGCGCCCACGACGAGCGCCACCGAGGCCGTGATGACGAGCCACTTGCGTGCGGGGCGCTCGGGTGGGGCGGACTCCGTCATGGGCAGGGCTCCTCGGGTGCTGGTGGGGTGAACTGAATGGACCATCGGGGTAGTTCTACCGACGGTTACACCAGTCACCCGAAGGAGTTACCTACGGTTAGTCCGAGCAGCTCGCCAGCGCGTGCGGACCGGATGCGGTCGCGGTCCGGTGCTCCACGCCGTCGACGGTGATCCGGCACGTGACCGTGCCGCCGTCCGGGCCGGCCGTGACGTCCAGCGTGCCGCCGCGGAACCCGCCCATGACGGTGAACTCCTTGGTCCACGGCAGGCCCGCGACCTCGCGCTCGACGGTCGTGGACGTGGCGTGGCTGATGGTCGCGCCGGCCGCGTCGCCGGTCACCTCGTAGACCAGCACGGCCCCCTCGCCGGTCTGCGCGCGCAGGTCGTCCAGCGCGCTCTGGGCGTCGGAGGCGACCCGGCCGAACAGCACCACCCACGCGGCGCACACGGCCAGCCCGAGCGCCGACAGCGCGATCGCGGCGATGGCGACGCCCTCGTGCCCGCCCCGGCCGCGGCGGGCCCGGACCACGCCGAGCACCCCGAGGACCAGCCCTGCGACGACCAGCGGCCACGCCACCAGACCGGCCGCCGGGATGAGGCCGAACACCAGGCCCAGCCCCCCGAGCACGAGGCCCGCGGTGCCCGGTGCGCCGCGCCGCGCGTCCGACATGACTCCTCCACTCCGTTCGGGTGGTACACATCACAGTTACACCGGGTGATGTGAATGAGTCTCACTACGACGAAAGGCACCCCATCGAGGTGCCTTTCGCGGTCGGAACGTCGAATCTGTGTGCTAGCGGACCTCGGCGAGCAGCTCGGCCATGCGGGTCACGCCGGTCTTCAGGTCGTCGTCACCCAGCGCGTACGACAGCCGCAGGTAACCCGGCGTGCCGAACGCCTCACCGGGCACCACGGCCACCTCGGCGTGCTCCAGGACCAGCGCCGCGAGCTGCACCGTGTCGGTGATCGTCGTGCCGCGCAGCTCCTTGCCGATCAACGCCTTCACCGAGGGGTACACGTAGAACGCGCCCTTCGGGGTCGGGCACTCGACGCCCGGGATCGCCGACAGCAGGTCGACGATCGTGCGCCGGCGCCGGTCGAACGCCTCGCGCATCTCGTGCGCCGCGTCCAGCGGCCCGGACACGGCCTCCAGCGCGGCCCGCTGCGACACGTTCGCCACGTTCGAGGTCAGGTGCGACTGGAGGTTCGCGGCGGCCTTCACCACGTCGGTGGGGCCGATCAGCCAGCCGACCCGCCACCCGGTCATCGCGTAGGTCTTGGCCACGCCGTTGAGGACGATCGTGCGGTCCGCCATCGCGGGCACGGCCACCGGCAGCGACACCGACTCGGCGCCGTCGTACACCAGGTGCTCGTAGATCTCGTCGGTGATGACCCACAGGCCGTGCTCCAGCGCCCACTCGCCGATCGCGGTGATCTGCTCGCGGGTGTACACCGAGCCGGTCGGGTTGGACGGCGAGCACAGCAGCAGGACCTTGGACCTCGGGGTGCGGGCCGCTTCGAGCTGCTCCACCGTCACCAGGTAGTCGGTCGACTCGTCCGCCGTGACCTGCACCGGGACGCCGCCCGCGAGCGTGATCGCCTCGGGGTAGGTGGTCCAGTAGGGCGCCGGGAGCAGCACCTCGTCGCCCGGGTCGACCACCGTGGCGAACGCCTGGTACACGGCCTGCTTGCCGCCGTTGGTGATCAGCACCTGCGCGGCGGTGACCTCGTAGCCCGAGTCGCGCTTGGTCTTCGCGGCTACGGCTTCCCGCAGCTCCGGCAGCCCGGCGGCGGGCGTGTAGCGGTGGTTCTTCGGGTCCGCGCACGCGGCCTGAGCTGCGGCTACGATGGCCTCGGGGGTCGGGAAGTCCGGTTCGCCCGCGCCGAAGCCGATCACCGGTCGACCCGCGGCCTTGAGCGCCTTCGCCTTGGCGTCGACCGCGAGGGTGGCGGACTCGGCGATGCCGCCGATCCGCTGGGAGATCCGCGGGTGCTCGGAGGTACTGGTCCCGGTGGTCGTCTCAGGCGTGCCCATGCCGCCAATCGTGGCAGATCGCACAACCGGGTTGGCCCCCGGCACCCCCTCTGACCGGGCCAGTTGGAAGGAGGGGCACCTGGTGCCGTATGCTTCCGGTCTTGGAACGTCCAGTCGCTGCCTCACGGGCCACGTGAGGAGGGTGCGGGACGTCTCCGGCCAGGGGATCCGGTCGTCGTTCGGATCCCAAAGGGGTGTAGCTCAACTGGCAGAGCAGCGGTCTCCAAAACCGCAGGTTGCAGGTTCAAGTCCTGTCGCCCCTGCGTCGAAGCGCGATGGTGAGCGGAGGACGGCATGAGCGAGGGCCGCGAGCAGGACCAGCCGGAAGAGCGCGAGGGCGCGTCCCGGCCGGTTACCGCCGCAGCGCGGCGCGAGCGCCGTGGTTCCGCGCGTCCGGCGGGCCGCAAGGACTCCGCGGAGGCGAAGAAGGCGGCCGAGGCCGACTCCGACGCCGAGGAGGCCAAGAAGGGCCGTCCCACGCGCTCGCGGGCGGACTCGGAGAAGCGGGTCGGTTTCTTCGCCCGGATCGTCCGGTACGTCCGCGAGGTGGTCAGCGAGCTGCGGAAGGTCATCTGGCCGACGCGCAAGCAGATGATCACCTACACCGGAGTCGTGTTGGTCTTCGTGGCCTTCATGGTGGCGTTGGTGTTCGGCCTGGATTCGGCCTTCGCCTGGGGCATGTTCAGGGTGTTCGGCTGAGCCGATCACCTGCCGCCCCGGGTGGCGGCGGACATGTGATGCATGAGAGGAAGCGAGACCCACAGTGACCTCCGAGAACGGCGGCGTTGACGCCCAGGAGCTGAACGACCTGACCGACGAGCGGGACTTCGACGGTGGCGTCGAGGACGTCGAGCAGGCGGAGGCGTCGGAGGACACCGAGGAGTCCGCCACCGTCGAGGCCGAGTCCGGCGGCGACGTCGAATCGGACGACGACGACACCGAGACCGAGTCCGGTGGTGACGTCGAGGCCGCCGTCGTGGACATCGACGCCGAGCCCGCGGACCCCGCCGAGGAGATGCGCGAAGCACTGCGGCGCGCGCCCGGCGACTGGTACGTCGTGCACTCGTACGCCGGTTACGAGAACAAGGTCAAGACGAACCTCGAGACGCGCATCCAGACCCTCGACATGGAGGACTACATCTTCCAGGTCGAGGTGCCCACCGAGGAAGTCACCGAGATCAAGAACGGCCAGCGCAAGCAGGTGCAGCGCAAGGTGCTGCCCGGCTACATCCTGGTCCGCATGGAGCTCAACGACGCGTCGTGGAGCGCGGTGCGCAACACGCCGGGCGTGACGGGTTTCGTCGGCGCGACGTCCAAGCCGTCGCCGCTGACCATCGACGAGGTGCTGAAGTTCCTGCTGCCCCAGGTCGAGCAGAAGCCCGCCGCCGGCAAGAAGAGCACCGCCGCGCCCGCGAAGTCGACCGTCGAGGTGGACTTCGAGGTCGGCGAGTCGGTCACCGTGATGGACGGCCCGTTCGCCACGCTGCCCGCGACGATCAGCGAGGTCAACGCGGACGGCCAGAAGCTGAAGGTCCTGGTGTCGATCTTCGGTCGCGAGACCCCGGTCGAGCTGTCGTTCAGCCAGGTCTCCAAGATCTGACCAGGACAACAAGACTCCGGCTCCCCTCCTGACGGGCGGGAGCCGGCAGCCACGCTGCGGCTGGCAGGGCCGCGCGCGGACACCGCAATAAAGGAACCGAGATGCCTCCCAAGAAGAAGAAGCTCGCAGCGATCATCAAGCTGCAGATCAAGGCCGGGGCCGCGAACCCCGCGCCGCCCGTGGGTCCCGCGCTGGGTCAGCACGGCGTCAACATCATGGAGTTCTGCAAGCAGTACAACGCCGCGACCGAGTCGCAGCGCGGCACCGTGGTGCCGGTCGAGATCTCCGTGTACGAAGACCGCTCGTTCGACTTCAAGCTCAAGACCCCGCCGGCCGCGAAGCTGCTGCTCAAGGCCGCCGGTGTGGAGAAGGGCTCGGGCGAGCCGCACCGCCTGAAGGTCGCCAAGGTGACCATGGACCAGGTGCGCGAGATCGCGCAGTCCAAGATGGTCGACCTCAACGCCAACGACGTGGACCAGGCGGCGAAGATCATCGCCGGCACCGCCCGCTCCATGGGCATCACCGTCGAAGGCTGACCTTTTTCTCTTTCGTAGTCGTGGGAGAGCCGAGCGCTGGCTCGTCACCACAACTGATCCACTTTAAGGACAGAAGCATGAAGCGCAGCAAGGCGTACAAGAACGCTGCTGAGCTGGTTGACCGTGAGCGGCTCTACTCGCCGCTGGAGGCAGCCAAGCTCGCCAAGGAGACTTCCAAGGTGAAGCTGGACGCGACCGTCGAGGTCGCCATCCGGCTCGGCGTCGACCCCCGCAAGGCCGACCAGATGGTCCGCGGCACCGTGAACCTGCCGCACGGTACGGGCAAGACCGCCCGCGTGATCGTCTTCGCGACCGGTGACAAGGCCGCCGAGGCCGAGGCCGCCGGCGCCGACGCGGTCGGCTCCGAGGACCTGATCGAGCGCATCCAGGGCGGCTGGCTCGAGTTCGACGCCGCGATCGCCACGCCCGACCAGATGGCGAAGGTCGGTCGCATCGCCCGCATCCTCGGCCCGCGTGGCCTGATGCCGAACCCGAAGACCGGCACCGTGACGCCCGACGTCACCAAGGCCGTCGCGGACATCAAGGGCGGTAAGATCAACTTCCGCGTCGACAAGCAGGCCAACCTGCACCTGGTGATCGGCAAGGTGTCGTTCGACCCGGACAAGCTGGTCGAGAACTACGCCGCCGCGCTGGACGAGATCCTGCGCGCCAAGCCGTCCGCGGCCAAGGGCCGGTACCTGAAGAAGATCACGGTCTCGACCACGATGGGCCCGGGCATCCCGGTCGACCCGAACCGCACCCGCAACCTGCTCTCCGACGAGGCCACCGCCTGACGACGGCCCGTCCGAAGCACCACGAAGCGCCCCTCGGCCTCCCGCCGAGGGGCGCTTCGCCGTTCACGGGCAGTCCGGCTCGGCCTCGTAGCCGGTGATCGCCCACGCGCCGCTGGTCTGCTTGGTCAGCACGAACTTGCCCAGCTTCGGGCCGCTGCGCACGCCCAGGGCGCAGGAGCTCACCTCGACCGAGCCGGACGCGGGCGGGCTGACCATCGTCGTGGGGAAGACGAGCTGCCGGTAGGTGCTCACGTCGGTGATCCGGCCCTTCAGCTTCGCCACCGCGGCCGGGCAGTCGGACGCGTCGAACGCCTCCGCGAACGCCTTCTTCGGTCCGTCGTCCTTGAAGTACAGGCACGCCCGGTCGCCGTCACCGGTGCCGACGTGCTTGTAGAACTGGCCGATCGTGCCCGTGAGGCCGTACGGGGTGGCCGGCGCGATGACGTTGTTCTCCACGCCGCCGCTGTCGACCGCCACGCCGCCGGGGTCGTCGCCGCCGAAGTACTGCTCGTAGAAGTACGACAGCACCAGCAGCACGACGACCAGGTACACCAAGCGCCGGAAGAGCTTGCTGCGCAGGAGGATCTTCCACAGCGGCTCGCGGCGTGGGGTGGCCGCAGGGGGGTAGCCGGGTGGGGGGTAACCCGGTGGGGTGCCGGGCGGTGGGGTGGAGCCCGGCGGGAGGCTCGGCGGGGTCGAGCCCGGGGGCAGGCTCGGTGGGGTGGTGCCCTGGGCCTGCTGGAAGCGCTGGAACTCCTGGAACCGTTGGAACTCCTGGAACTGCCGGAGCTGTTCCGGGTCGATGTCCGGTGGCGGGGTGTTCCGTGGCGGCTCTTCGGTCACGCGTCACATCATGCCGATTTGGAGCGGTGGGGACACGTCCCGTACGCTGGGCGACGGTTCACCAAAGACCGCTGGTCATCCCTGTCCACGTGACGGGGAACGAAGGTCCCGCGAAGCGGGCGGCCCGCGCAGGAGAACGAGGAAGACTTGAGCGCGTTCACGCGCTCGTGACGCCCCGTGCTGCTGCGCAGGGGCGTTTTCGCTTTGCGCGGCCCTCTCGGCTCGACCGGTGCGTCACTAGCCCAGAGAGGAGGCGATCATGGCGAAGCCCAGCAAGGTTTCGGCCGTCGCCGAGCTCACGGACAAGTTCCGTGGAAGCTCGGCCGCTGTCGTGACCGAGTACCGCGGCCTCTCCATGGCGCAGCTCACCACGCTGCGTCGCGCTCTCGGCGCGGGCACCACGTACACCGTTGCGAAGAACACGCTGGTCAAGCGTGCCGCTGAGGACGCGGGCGTCGAGGGCCTCGAGGCCCTGCTCGTCGGTCCGACCGCCATCGCGTTCGTCGAGGGCGAGCCGGTCGACGCGGCCAAGGCGCTGCGTGACTTCGCGAAGGACAACAAGGCCCTGGTCATCAAGGGCGGCTACATGGACGGCCGCCCCCTCTCGGTCGAAGAGGTCACCGCGATCGCGGACCTCGAGACCCGTGAGGTGCTGCTCGCCAAGCTGGCGGGCGCGATGAAGGGCAACCTGGCCAAGGCCGCGGGTCTGTTCCAGGCCCCCGCCTCCCAGGTCGCTCGCCTGGCTGCTGCCCTCCAGGAGAAGAAGGCCGCGGAGGCGCCTGCCGCCGCCGAGGCCGACGCTCCGGCCGAAAGCTGATCACACCCGGAAACTCCGCGTCCCGGCCGCAGTTCGGGCGTTGAAAGAGAAAGGACCGCCATCATGGCGAAGCTCAGCACCGACGAGCTGCTCGACGCGTTCAAGGAGATGACCCTCCTGGAGCTCTCGAAGTTCGTGAAGGACTTCGAGGAGACCTTCGAGGTCACCGCCGCCGCTCCGGTCGCCGTCGCCGCCGCGGGCCCGGCCGCCGCTGCCGCCCCCGCCGAGGAGGAGAAGGACGAGTTCACCGTCGTCCTCGAGGGCGCCGGCGACAAGAAGATCCAGGTCATCAAGGTCGTCCGCGAGGTCGTCTCGGGCCTGGGCCTGAAGGAGGCCAAGGAGCTGGTCGAGTCCGCTCCGAAGCCGCTGCTGGAGAACGTGGCGAAGGACGTCGCCGACGCCGCCAAGGAGAAGCTCGAGGCCGCCGGCGCCAAGATCTCGCTCAAGTGATCTAGCGCGACACGCTGCCGCGAAGGCGGGCGCCCGAACCGGGTGCCCGCCTTCGTGCTGTCCAGGGCCGGTGATCTTGACCACGTCGGGCCGGGTGCCCCACCATCGGGCGGAGGGCGCGGGATGAACTTGCTCACACCGTTACCCATCCGAAACCGCCCTAACCCAACTGGTGAGTAACCACGACGCGGCGGCCTCGTTGCACGGGTATGACGCCGGCCTGTCCGGCGTCGGGCGAAGCCGACCGCTGACCTGGAGGTGCGATGGGCGTCGAGGTGGTCGTCGAGGGCCTGACCAAGTCCTTCGGCAAGCAGACCATCTGGCGGGACGTCACGCTCACCCTCCCGCCGGGTGAGGTCAGCGTGATGCTCGGACCGTCGGGCACGGGCAAGTCCGTCTTCCTGAAGTCCCTGGTCGGCCTGCTGAAACCGGAGCAGGGCCGGATCGTCATCAACGGCGTGGACCTGGTCCGCTGCTCCGAGCACAAGCTCTACGAGATCCGGAAGCTGTTCGGCGTCCTGTTCCAGGACGGCGCGCTGTTCGGCTCGATGAACCTCTTCGACAACGTCGCCTTCCCGCTGCGCGAGCACACCCGCAAGACCGAGGCCGAGGTCCGGCGGATCGTGCTGGAGAAGATGGAGATGGTCGGCCTCGTCGGCGCGGAGAAGAAGCTCCCCGGCGAGATCTCCGGGGGCATGCGCAAGCGGGCCGGCCTGGCCCGCGCCCTCGTGCTGGACCCCGAGATCATCCTGTGCGACGAGCCGGACTCCGGCCTCGACCCGGTTCGCACGGCCTACCTCAGCCAGTTGCTGATCGACCTGAACTCGCAGATCGACGCGACCATCCTGATCGTCACGCACAACATCACGGTGGCCCGCACGGTCCCGGACAACCTCGGCATGCTCTTCCGCCGCGAACTGGTCATGTTCGGCCCCCGCGAGGTGCTGCTGACCAGCGACGAACCGGTGGTCGAGCAGTTCCTCAACGGCCGTCGCATCGGCCCGATCGGCATGTCGGAGGAGAAGGACCAGGCCACGATGGCCGCCGAGCTGGCGCACCGCGACGCGGGTCACTCGGACGGTTCGCCGGACGAGGACGTGCGCGGCATCGTGCCGCAGTTGGAGCCGACGCCCGGCCTGCCACCGCGCGGCGCGGTGCGGCGGCGCAAGGACCGCGTGATGAACATCCTGCACACGCTGCCGCCCGAGGCGCAGCAGGGCATCATCGCCAGCCTCACGCCCGAGGAGCGCCACCACTACCGGGTGATGGCGGAGGCGGGCGACCGCACGGGTCCGATCACCGCCGCCCCGGTCACGCCCAGCCCGTGGCCGCGGCAGGGGGGCGTGCTGTGAGCTCATCGGCGACGTTCCCCGGCGTGGGGGCGCTGCGCGAGACGGGGCGCATGTTCGCGCTCGCCGTCGACGTCGTGCGCAACACGTTCCGCCGCCCGTTCCAGCTGCGGGAGTTCATCCAGCAGTGCTGGTTCGTGGTGAGCGTGACGGTGCTGCCGACGGCGCTGGTGTCGATCCCGTTCGGCGCGGTCATCGCGTTGCAGATCGGCTCGCTGACCCGGCAGATCGGCGCGCAGTCGTTCACCGGCGCGGCGAGCGTGCTGGCGATCATCCAGCAGGCCAGCCCGATCGTGACGGCGCTGCTCATCGCGGGCGCGGGCGGCTCGGCGATCTGCGCGGACCTCGGTTCGCGCAAGATCCGCGAGGAGATCGACGCCATGGAGGTGCTGGGCGTCTCGCCGATCCAGCGCCTGGTCGTGCCGCGCGTGCTGGCCGCGATGCTGGTGTCCGTGCTGCTCAACGGCATGGTCAGCGTGGTCGGCGTAATGGGCGGCTACTTCTTCAACGTGATCCTGCAGGACGGCACGCCCGGTGCGTACCTGGCCAGCTTCAGCGCCCTGGCGCAGCTGCCCGACCTGTGGATCTCCGAGATCAAGGCGCTCATCTTCGGGTTCATCGCGGGCATCGTGGCCGCCTACCGCGGGCTGAACCCGGCGGGCGGGCCGAAGGGCGTCGGCGACGCGGTCAACCAGGCCGTGGTCATCACGTTCCTGCTGCTGTTCTTCGTGAACTTCGTGCTCACCACGATCTACCTCCAGGTCGTCCCGGCGAAGGGGAGCTGAGGTGGCCGCGATGAACGACCGGTTCCGCAAGGCCGCGAACGCGCCGTTGAACGTGCTCGACACGTTCGGCGACCAGTTGTGGTTCTACGTCCGGGCGATCTGCTGGATCCCGCGCACGCTGACCCGCTACCTGCGGGAGACGCTGCGGCTGCTGGCCGAGGTGAGCTTCGGCTCGGGCGCGCTGGCCGTCATCGGCGGCACGATCGGCGTGATGGTCGGCCTGTCGGTGTTCACCGGCACGGTCGTCGGCCTGCAGGGCTTCACCGCGCTCAACCAGATCGGCACCTCGGCGTTCGCGGGCTTCGTGTCCGCGTACTTCAACACCCGCGAGATCGCGCCGCTGGTCGCGGGCCTGGCGCTGAGCGCGACCGTCGGCTCGGGCTTCACCGCGCAGCTCGGCGCGATGCGGATCTCCGAGGAGATCGACGCGCTGGAGGTCATGGGCATCCCCAGCCTGCCGTTCCTGGTGACCACGCGGATCATCGCCGGGTTCATCGCGATCATCCCGCTGTACGTGATCGGCCTGCTGACCTCGTACCTGGCGGCCCGGCTGATCACGGTCGAGTTCTACGGGCAGTCGGCGGGCACCTACGACCACTACTTCAACCTGTTCCTACCCCCGGTCGACGTGCTCTGGTCGTTCGGCAAGGTGCTCGTGTTCGCCGTGGTGATCATCCTGACCCACTGCTACTACGGCTACCGGGCCAGCGGCGGCCCGGCGGGCGTGGGCGTCGCGGTCGGCCGCGCGGTGCGCACCGCGATCGTGACGACGAGCCTGCTGGACTTCTTCCTCAGCATGGCCATCTGGGGCACCACGACGACGGTGAGGATCGCCGGATGATCAAGCGGCGGCTCCTGGGTGTCGTGTTCATCGCGGTCATCGCCCTGTTCCTCTCGGTCACGGTGGCGCTGTACAACGACGTGTTCACGCAGGTCGTGAAGGTGACGCTGAAGACCGACCGGGTCGGCAACCAGCTGCTGATCGACTCCGACGTGAAGGTCCGGGGCATGATCGTCGGTCAGGTGAAGGGCATCCGGACCACGGGCGACGGCGCCGAGCTGGAGCTGGCGCTGGACCCGGACCAGGTCAGGCACATCCCGGCCAACGTCTCCGCGCGCCTGCTGCCGAAGACCCTGTTCGGCGAGCGGTACGTGAACCTCGTGGTGCCCGCCGAGCGCCAGGACCCGCTCGCCGAGGGCGACGTCATCGAGCAGGACCGCTCCAGCAGCGCCATCGAGCTGGAACGCGTGCTCGACGACCTGATGCCGGTGCTGCGGGCCGTGCAGCCGGAGAAGCTGGCCACCACGCTGACCGCGATGTCGCAGGCGCTGGAGAACCGGGGCAAGCCCCTGGGCGAGACGCTGGTGCAGCTCGACGCCTACCTCGGCGAGTTCAACCCGCAGCTGCCCAAGCTCAAGGACGGCATCAGCCGCCTCGCCGACGTCTCGAACGTCTACGCCGACGCCGCCCCCGACCTGGTGCAGGCGCTGTCGGACGCCACCGTCACCAGCCGCACGCTGGTCGAGCAGCGCGACAACCTGCTGGCCATGTACGGCACGCTGACCACCACGTCGCTGGACCTGAACAGCTTCCTCGCGGTGAACAAGAACAACCTGATCCAGCTCGCGGACGTCAGCAGGCCGACGTTGGAGCTGCTGGCCAAGTACGCGCCCGAGTACCCGTGCCTGCTCAAGGGCCTGTCGGAGTTCAAGCCGATCATGGACCAGGTGTTCGGCAAGGGCACCGACGAGCCGGGCCTGCACATCACGCTGGAGATCACGGCCAGCCGCGGCAAGTACGAGCCCGGCAAGGACGACCCGGAGTACGCCGACAAGCGCGGCCCGCGCTGCTACGACATCGTGCCGCGGCCGGACCCGTTCCCGCAGTACCCGCCGGAGGGCCCGGTCAAGGACGGCTCCACGTCGCCGCCGCCCGCGCGGTCGGCCACCGACGGCCTGCTGCCGCCGAACACGGGGACGATCCGCGACGACGGCACTGTCGTGTCGTCCTACAGCGGCGTGCCGTCGCTGGCGAACTCGCCGGAGGAGCAGGACTTCCTGGCCGCGCTGCTGGCACCGCAGTTCGGCTTGAAGGAGCGGGAGATGCCGAGCTTCACCGCGCTGCTGCTCGGACCCCTGTACCGGGGAGCGGAGGTGACGGCATGAGGTCCCTGGCCGCGCCGCTGATCAAGCTCGGCGTCTTCGCCGCCATCACGATCGTGGCGACCACGCTGCTCGCGGTGACCATCTCGAACGTCAACTTCAACGGCGCCACCGGCTACACGGCCCGGTTCACCGACGTGACGGCGCTCAACGAGGGCGACGACATCCGCATCGCGGGCGTCCGGGTCGGCCAGGTCGACGAGATCCGGGTGGTCGACCGGCGGCTGGCCGAGGTGGGGTTCTCGCTGGAGGGCGACCGCACGCTGCCCGCGTCGGTGACCGCGACGATCAAGTACCGCAACCTGGTCGGCCAGCGGTACATCTCGCTGGAGCACGGCGTGGGCGACGCGTCCGCGCTGCGGCCCGGTGACGTCATCCCGTTGGAGCGCACCAAGCCCGCGCTCGACCTCACCGTGCTGTTCAACGGCTTCAAGCCGCTGTTCCAGGCGCTGAACCCGGACGACGTGAACAAGCTGTCCAACGAGATCATCCAGGTCCTGCAGGGCGAGGGCGGCACGATCGACAGCCTGCTGCGCCACACGGCGTCGCTGACGTCGACGCTGGCGAGCCGCGACCAGGTGATCGGCGAGGTGATCACCAACCTCAACGCCGTGCTGGACACCGTCAACTCGCGCACCGACCAGGTGTCCACGCTGGTCACCACCTTGCAGGAGCTGACGACGGGCCTCGCGGGCGACCGCGAGCCGATCGGTGAGGCGATCAGCGCCATGGGCGAGCTGACCACGACGACCGCCGACCTGCTCGACCGGTCGCGGCAGCCGTTGAAGGACGACATCGCGAACCTCGGCCTGGTGTCGCAGACGCTGGCCGACCACGAGTCGGTCGTGGAGGGCGTCATCCGCAACCTGCCGGGCAAGATCGAGGCGATGTCGCGGACCGCGTCCTACGGGTCCTGGTTCAACTTCTTCCTGTGCGAGGGCACCGGGCAGGTGGCCGTGCCGCCGATCATCAACGACCCGATCCCGATCACGGCTCTGCCGGTCACGCAACCGAGGTGCCGCCGATGAAGGTGCAACGCAACCCGGTGACGGTCGGCGTGGTCGGCCTCACCGTGATCGCCCTGCTGCTGCTCGCCGCGTTCAACTCCGACGACCTGCCGATCATCGGCGGCGGCACCACGTACTCGGCCGAGTTCACCGAGGCCGCGGGCCTGGTCCCGTCCAACGAGGTGCGGGTGGCCGGGGTCAAGGTCGGCAAGGTGACCGACGTCGAGCTGGACGGCGACAAGGTGAAGGTGTCGTTCCGGGTCAAGGACGCCTGGGTGGGCGACCGCACCACCGCGGTGATCCGGATCAAGACGCTGCTGGGGCAGAAGTTCCTGGCCCTGGACCCGCAGGGCACCGAGCCGCTGGACCCGGGCCGACCGATCCCGCGCGAGCGCACGCTGTCGCCGTACGACGTGCAGGAGGCGTTCAACGGGCTGGCGGACACGGTCGGCCGGATCGACACCGATCAGCTCGCGGACAGCTTCCAGGTCCTCTCGGAGACCTTCGCGGGCTCGGCGGAGAGCGTGCGCGGCGCGTTGGACGGCCTGTCGGCGCTGTCGAAGACGATCTCGTCGCGGGACGAGCAGTTGGCGCAGCTGCTGGCCAACACCAACCAGATCACCAAGACCCTGGCCGACCGCAACGAGCAGTTCGAGAAGCTGCTCGCGGACGGCAACCTGCTGCTGGGCGAGCTGCGCAAGCGGCGGGACGCCATCAGCGCCCTGCTCAACGGCACCCGTGCGCTGTCCGAGGAGCTGTCCGGCCTGGTCGCCGACAACTCGGCGCAGCTGCGGCCCGCCTTGGAGCAGTTGGCGCGGGTCACCACGATGCTGCAGCGCAACCAGGACTCGCTGGACCGCAGCCTGTCGCTGATGGGCCCGTTCTTCCGCGTGTTCGCCAACACCCTCGGCAACGGCCGCTGGTTCGACGTCTACATCTGCGGCCTGCTGCCGCCGTCGGTGAACCTCGGCGTGGTCGGCTTCAACGAAGAGGGCTGCCTGCCCCCCGGCGTGCAGCGCTCCCCGACGCCCGGGGGAGGGAACTGACGTGGCGACGACGAGAGCGGGCCGCGGCCTGGCCCGCGCGGTGGCGATGGCGTGCGTGCTCGCGCTGGTGGCCGCGGCGGCGATGTGGTGGGTGTTCGCGGGCGCGAACAGCCACCGGGTGACCGCGGTGTTCGGGGCGGCCGTCGGCGTCTACCCCGGCTCGGACGTGCGGGTGCTCGGCGTCCGGGTGGGCACGATCGACGAGGTCGAGCCGCAGGGCGCGACGGTGAAGGTCGTCATGTCGCTCGACCGCACGGTGAAGGTGCCCGCGGACGCGCAGGCGGTCGTGGTCGCGCCCAGCGTGGTCAGCGACCGGTACGTGCAGCTCGCGCCCGTGTACACCGGCGGCGAGGTGCTGGCCGACAACGCGACCATCCCCCGCGAGCGCACCGCCACCCCCGTCGAGCTGGACGAGCTGTACGCGAGCCTGGACAAGCTCACCACCGCCCTCGGCCCGGACGGGGCCAACCAGGACGGCGCGCTGTCCGACCTGCTCGACTCGGCCGCGGCCACCCTCCAGGGCAACGGGCAGGCGCTCGGCGACACCGTCAAGCAGCTCGGTGACGCCACCCGCACGCTGTCCGGCTCCAAGGACGACCTGTTCGGCACCGTGGACAACCTGCAGGAGTTCACCGGCATGCTGGCCGCGAACGACAGCCAGGTGCGCGACCTGAACCGGCAGCTCGCCGAGGTCGCCGGGTTCCTCGCCGACGAGCGGGAGAACCTGGGCGCCGCGCTCACCGAGCTGGCCACCGCGCTGGGCCAGGTGCAGGGCTTCATCACCGACAACCGGGCCGCGCTCCAGTCCAACGTCGACAAGCTCGCGGGCATCACCCAGGTCCTGGTCGACCAGCGCGCGTCGCTGGCCGAGGCGCTCGACGTCGGACCGCTGGCCCTGGGCAACCTGCAGAACGCCTACAACGCCGCCTCCGGCACGCTCGACACCAGGGCCGACCTGAACGAGCTGAACCAGCCGCCGATCGTCCTGATCTGCAAGCTCATCCAGGGCGTCGAGCCGGGCCGGGTGCCCGGCGTGCTGGCGCAGACGTGCCGGCAGCTGGAGCCGGTGCTCAGCGGCGCGGTGCCGCTGAAGACGCCCGCCGAAGTGGTGTCCGACCTCTCCCAGGGCAAGCTGCCGCTGCCCCTGCCGCTCGCGGGGGTGCCCCAGTGAGGCGATTCGCGGTGCTCGTGGCGAGCACCCTGGTGCTGACGGGCTGCGGCTCGGGCGGTTTCGACGGCGTCTACAACATGCCGCTACCCGGCGGCGCGGACGTCGGCGACCGGCCGTACGCGGTGAAGGTGCAGTTCAAGGACGTGCTGGACCTGGTACCGCAGGCCGGCGTGAAGGTCAACGACGTGCCGGTCGGCCGGGTGGACCGGATCGCGCTGGGCGCGGACGGCTGGACCGCCGAGGTGACCGTGCTGGTCAACGGCGACGTGAAGCTGCCGGGCAACGCGGTCGCCCGGCTGCGCCAGTCCGCGCTGCTCGGCGAGAAGTACGTGGAGCTGGCCGGGCCCGCCGAGGGGCGGGAGGAGGGCGCGCTGGCCGACGGCGCGGTCATCCCGGTCGAGCGCACCAACCGCAACCCCGAGGTCGAAGAGGTCTTCGGCGCGCTGTCCATGCTGCTCAACGGAGGTGGCATCGCCCAGCTCCAGGACATCAGCCGGGAGCTGAGCGCGGCCCTGGAGGGCAACGAGCCCGAGATCCGGTCGCTGCTGGCCAACCTGAACGAGCTGGTCGGCGACCTGGACTCGCACAAGGGCGAGATCACCCGCGCGCTGGACGGCGTCAACCGGCTCGGCGGCACGCTGAACGCCCAGCGCGACCAGATCACCGGCGTGCTCGACGGGTTGGAGCCGGGCCTCAAGGTGCTCAGCGAGCAGCGCACCCAGCTCGTCACGCTGCTCCAGTCGCTGGACGCGCTGTCCGACGTCGCGGTGGACACGGTGAACAAGTCCAAGGACGACCTGGTGGCCGACCTGAAGGCGCTGACACCGACGTTGCAGAAGCTCGCCGAGGCGGGCGCGAACCTGCCCCACGGCTTCGAGCTGCTGCTGACCTACCCGTTCCCGGACTCGGCGGTGGACGCGATCAAGGGCGACTACACGAACCTGTACGCCGACATCGACCTGGACCTCGGCACCATCGTGGACAACCTGGGCCGGTCGCGGCAGTCGCCGCTGCCGACCCTGCCCGGCCTGCCCGGGGTCGACGGCACCGCGCCGTCGCTGCCGCTGCCCCTGCCGAACCTGCCGCTGCCCGGCGTGTCGGCCGGTTCCGGGCTGGGCGACCTGCTCGGCGGACTGCTGGGGGGCAAGCGGTGATCCCCGGTCGCATCAAGCTCCAGATCGGCGTGTTCGTGCTGATCGCGCTGGTCGGCGTGAGCTACGTCGGCGCGCGCTACGTCGGCCTCGGCCGGGTGTTCGGCGCGTCCGGGTACGTGGTGACGATGCAGCTCGCCGAGTCCGGTGGCGTGTTCACCAACGCCGAGGTCACCTACCGCGGCGTCGCCGTGGGGCGGGTCGGCCAGATGCGGCTGACCTCCGACGGGCTGGAGGTCGACCTCGACATCGACCCGAGCGCGCCGTCGATCCCGGCCGACCTGGAGGCCGTGGTCGCCAACCGGTCCGCGGTGGGCGAGCAGTACGTCGACCTGCGGCCCCGCGCCGAGGACGGGCCGTTCCTGGCGGACGGGTCCGTCATCCCGCGCTCGGCCACCAGGACCCCGCCGCCGGTGGACGGGCTGCTGACCAACCTCGACGCGTTCGCCAAGTCCGTGCCGACCGAGTCGCTGCGGACCGTGGTGGACGAGCTGGACCTGGCGTTCAACGGCACCGGGCCCGACCTGCAGGTCCTGCTGGACAACACGGAGGCGTTCACCCGGGCGGCGACGGAGCACCTGCCGCAGACCAAGGCGCTGCTCGACAGCGGGCTGGTCGTGCTGAACACGCAGGCCGCGCAGGGTGGCGCGATCCGGTCGTTCTCGGCGGACCTGCGGTCGCTGGCCGAGCAGCTGAAGAACTCCGACACCGACATCCGCCGGCTCATCGCCGTCTCGCCGCGGACCGCCGAACAGGTGTCGGCCCTGCTGCGGGAGACCGGGCCGAACCTGGGCGTCGTGCTGGCCAACCTGCTGACCACCGGGAACATCCTGGTCAGCCGGTTGGACGGGCTGGAGCAGATCGCGGTGACGTACCCGATCATCGTCGGCGGCGGGTTCACCGTGGCCAAGGGCGACGGCACGGGCGCGCACTTCGGGCTGGCCCTGAACGTGTTCGACCCGCCGCCGTGCACGGTCGGCTACGACGGCACCACGATCCGGCAGGGCACCGACACCACCCCGGCGGAGTTCAACACGCAGGCCTACTGCGCGTTGGCCCCGGGCAGCGCCACCGGCGTGCGGGGTGCCCAGAACGCGCCTTACGGTGGCATCCCGGTGACGACGCCGACGGGTGACGCGACGGCGCAGCCGGGCCGGGAACCGACCACCGGGCAGACCGCCGCCGAGGCGCCGCTGCTGACCAGCCTGGGCCAGTTGCTCGGTCTGCCGGGCTGAGGAGGGACTTGATGGACGTTCGACGGTCGGCCCAGAGGAGCTGGGTGCTGCCGGTCGCGGCCGTGCTCGCGGTGCTGGCCGCCGGGTACGCGGTGTGGGCCGGGGTGTCGTGGTGGGGTGCGACGTCCGACGACTCGGTGGTGTTCTCGCGGGAGCGGGACGAGGTGCTGCGGGTCGGCCAGGTCGGGATCGCGAACTTCACCACCCTCGACTACAAGAAGGTCGACGCCGACCTCGACCGGTGGCTGGAGTCGTCCACCGGTGAGCTGCGGGCCGAGATCGAGGGTGGTCGGGACAGCCGCAAGAAGCAGATCGAGGACGCGCGGACGGTGACCGTGAGCCGGGTGCTGGACGCCGCCGTCACCGAGCTCGACGACCGGGCCGGCAAGGCGCACCTGATCGCCGTCGTGGAGACCACGGTGACGCCGGAGGGCGGGCAGGCGGTGAAGAAGGTCAACCGGTACCAGACGGACCTGACCCGCACCGATGCCGGTTGGAAGCTCAGCGCGCTGGGGCCGGTCGCGGCCGGCGGCGCGTGAACCGAGGAGATGACGTCAGTGCCACCGTCCCGCCGCCGCCCGGTCCCGACCACGCCCAGCATCCGGCCACGCGTCGCCGGCCTGCGCAAACGCCCTGACACCGGTGCCACGCCGGTCGAGGACACCCGGGTCGCGGGTGCGCGCGACGACGTCGGCGGCACCGACGCCGCGGCCGGTGTCGCCGCTGAACCGACCGCCGCTGAACCGACCGCCGCTGAACCGACCGCCGCTGAACCGACCGCCGCCCGGCCCGGCGCCGAGACCCTGCCGAGCGACCGCGACATCACCGGGTCCACCGGCGTCACCGGCCTGATCGAGCCCCGCGAGGACGGCGGGGACGCCGAGGACTTCCCCGAGCCCGCGCCCCGACCCCGCCCGACCGGCCGCCGCAAGCGCACCGGCGAGGCCGTCGCGCCCAGCGTCCTGGCCGATGACGAGCCCGGGCGCGCGACGGACGACGCCGACGACTGGGCCGCCCGGCACACCGACGACCGCCCCGGGCCCGGCCTGGTCCTGCCCCTCTCCCTGGTCGTCCTCGCGGCGCTGCTGGTCGGCCTGGGCGTGTGGTTCCAGAGCCAGGCGGGACAGGTCCGCTACAACCAGGCGCTGGTGGACAGCGGCGGCACGACCGAGGTCGCCGGTCAGGCCCGCGAGGCGGTCGAGAAGGCGTTCTCCTACAACTACGCCGACGTCCCCGCCACCGAGGAAGCCGCCAACGAGCTGCTCATCGGCAAGGCCAAGTGCCAGTACAACGCGATCTTCGGCCCGGTCCGCACGCTCGCGCCCGAGCAGAAGCTCGTGGTCACGGTGAAGGCCGTGTCCAGCGGCGTCACCACGCTCGACGGCGACCGCGCCACCGTGCTGCTGTTCCTCGACCAGGTCACCACCCGCACGACCGACAACCAGAGCGGCGGCGGCATCGCGATGATGCGGGTCGGCGCGCAGAAGGTCGACGGCCGGTGGAAGGTCGACAACATGGAGATGTTCGGCCAGAGCGGCGACCAGGCGGCCGAAACCGCCAAGTGCTGACCCGGGGGCGGCCGGACGGTCGCCGCGGGCGTCCACTCAGGACTGCGAACCCGATTCCATGCCTCAGCACAACGTGATCTGCACCACATTTTCGATCGGTGACCGAACGGAATCGTCGGCATCTCCCTTCGGGGTCGCAACGCCCGCCAAAGGTTCACACGGGCTCACGTCCATGTATTTTCGCAGGTCACAGCGGTAACTCCGCGTTATCGCACCTTGCGCCAGTGGAGTGATCGCCGCGTGGCATCTTGACTGTGGGCGTTGGCCGGGTCACTCTGTCGGTGAGCACGAGAAAGGTCCTTCCAGGTGCCTCTCGACAGTTGCCGCGCGCGTGGCTAGACTGCTCCTTTGCGCTGCCCTCTTTCCGTTTGCCCTTCGCCGAGAGCTGGATTGCCGGGCATCGCCGCACCCTTGACAGCCGTGCTAGTTCCGCTGACTAGCCAGCTACCTGTCCCTGGAAGGACGCATCTTGGCGATCTCTCGCGCGACCAAGGCCACTGCTGCGACCAACTCCACGTCGGGGATTCCCGGAGCGCCGAAGCGAGTCTCTTTCGCGAAGATCCACGAACCGCTTCAGACGCCCAACCTGCTCGACCTGCAGATCCAGTCGTTCGAATGGCTCACCGGTGACGAGGCGTGGTTCCAGCGCCGCGTCGACGAAGGTGACGAGGCGCCGACGGGCGGCCTCGAGGAGGTCTTGAACGAGATCTCCCCGATCGAGGACTTCTCCGGCTCGATGTCGCTCTCCTTCTCCGACCCGCGCTTCGACGAGGTCAAGGCCTCGACCGAGGAGTGCAAGGACAAGGACATGACGTACGCCGCCCCGTTGTTCGTCACGGCGGAGTTCACCAACCACACCACCGGCGAGATCAAGAGCCAGACGGTGTTCATGGGTGACTTCCCGATGATGACCGACAAGGGCACGTTCATCATCAACGGCACCGAGCGGGTCGTGGTCTCCCAGCTCGTCCGCTCGCCGGGTGTCTACTACGACACCGCGATCGACAAGACGACCGACAAGGACGTCTTCAGCGTCAAGATCATCCCGTCCCGGGGTGCCTGGCTGGAGTTCGACGTCGACAAGCGCGACACCGTCGGCGTCCGCATCGACCGCAAGCGCCGCCAGCCGGTGACCGTGCTGCTGAAGGCGCTGGGTTGGACGACCGAGCAGATCCGCGAGCGCTTCTCGTTCAGCGAGACGCTGCTGACGACGCTGGAGAAGGACCACACCGCGGGTACCGACGAGGCGTTGCTCGACATCTACCGCAAGCTGCGTCCGGGCGAGCCGCCGACGAAGGAGTCCGCGCAGGCGCTGCTGGAGAACCTGTTCTTCAAGGACAAGCGCTACGACCTCGCGAAGGTCGGCCGGTACAAGGTCAACAAGAAGCTCGGCCTGTCCACCCCCATCACCACGGGCGTGCTGACCGAGGAAGACATCGTCACCACGATCGAGTACCTGGTGCGCCTGCACGCGGGTGAGACGACGATGCAGCCCGGCGACGTCGAGGTGCCCGTCGAGGTCGACGACATCGACCACTTCGGCAACCGCCGCCTGCGCACCGTCGGCGAGCTGATCCAGAACCAGATCCGGGTCGGCCTGTCCCGCATGGAGCGCGTCGTCCGCGAGCGCATGACGACCCAGGACGTCGAGGCCATCACGCCGCAGACCCTGATCAACATCCGCCCGGTGGTGGCGGCGATCAAGGAGTTCTTCGGCACGTCCCAGCTCTCGCAGTTCATGGACCAGACCAACCCGCTCGCGGGTCTGACCCACAAGCGCCGCCTGTCGGCGCTGGGCCCGGGTGGTCTGTCCCGTGAGCGCGCCGGCATGGAGGTCCGCGACGTCCACCCGTCGCACTACGGCCGCATGTGCCCGATCGAGACGCCGGAAGGCCCGAACATCGGCCTGATCGGCTCGCTGTCCTCCTACGGGCGGGTCAACCCGTTCGGCTTCATCGAGACGCCGTACCGCAAGGTCGTCGACGGCCGGGTCACCGACCAGATCGACTACCTGACGGCCGACGAAGAGGACCGCTACGTCAAGGCGCAGGCGAACGCCAAGATCGACGACGAGGGCAACTTCCTCGAGGACAAGGTCCTGGTCCGCAAGAAGGGCGGCGAGGTCGAGCAGATCGACCCGTCCGACGTGGACTACATGGACGTCTCGCCGCGGCAGATGGTGTCGGCCGCGACCGCGATGATCCCGTTCCTCGAGCACGACGACGCGAACCGCGCCCTGATGGGCGCGAACATGCAGCGCCAGGCGGTGCCGCTGCTGCGCAGCGAGTCCCCGCTGGTCGGCACCGGCATGGAGCTGCGCGCCGCGGTCGACGCCGGTGACGTCGTGGTCGCCAAGAAGACCGGTGTGGTCGAGGAGATCTCCGCCGACTACGTCACGATCATGGCCGACGACGGCTCGCGGCAGACCTACGGCCTGCACAAGTTCCGCCGGTCCAACCAGGGCACCTGCATCAACCAGAAGCCCATCGTGAACGAGGGCGACCGGGTGCAGGAGGGCCAGGTCCTGGCCGACGGCCCGTGCACCGAGAACGGCGAGATGGCGCTGGGCAAGAACCTGCTCGTCGCGATCATGCCGTGGGAGGGCCACAACTACGAGGACGCGATCATCCTGTCGCAGCGCCTCGTGCAGGACGACGTCCTGACCTCGATCCACATCGAGGAGCACGAGATCGACGCGCGGGACACCAAGCTGGGCGCCGAGGAGATCACCCGGGACATCCCGAACGTCTCCGAGGAGGTCCTGGCCGACCTCGACGAGCGCGGCATCATCCGCATCGGCGCCGAGGTCCAGCCCGGTGACATCCTGGTCGGCAAGGTCACGCCCAAGGGCGAGACCGAGCTGACCCCGGAGGAGCGGCTGCTGCGCGCGATCTTCGGCGAGAAGGCGCGCGAGGTGCGCGACACGTCGCTGAAGGTGCCCCACGGCGAGTACGGCAAGGTCATCGGCATCCGCGTGTTCAGCCGCGAGGACGACGACGAGCTGCCCCCCGGCGTGAACGAGCTGGTGCGCGTCTACGTGGCCCAGAAGCGCAAGATCCAGGACGGTGACAAGCTCGCCGGCCGCCACGGCAACAAGGGCGTCATCGGCAAGATCCTCCCGGTCGAGGACATGCCGTTCCTCGAGGACGGCACCCCGGTCGACATCGTGCTGAACACGCACGGCGTGCCGCGTCGTATGAACATCGGCCAGGTGTTGGAGACCCACCTCGGGTGGATCGCCAAGCAGGGCTGGAGCATCAACGGCGACCCGGACTGGGCGAAGAACCTGCCCGAGGAGCTCTACCACGTGGAGCCGGGCACGAAGACCGCCACGCCGGTCTTCGACGGCGCGCGCGAGGACGAGATCACGGGCCTGCTCGGCTCGACGATCCCGAACCGCGACGGCGAGCGCATGGTCAAGGAGAACGGCAAGGCGGTGCTCCTCGACGGGCGCAGCGGCGAGCCGTACCCCTTCCCCGTGTCGGTCGGCTACATGTACATCCTGAAGCTGCTGCACCTGGTGGACGACAAGATCCACGCCCGGTCCACCGGCCCGTACTCGATGATCACGCAGCAGCCGCTGGGTGGTAAGGCGCAGTTCGGTGGTCAGCGCTTCGGTGAGATGGAGTGCTGGGCGATGCAGGCGTACGGCGCCGCGTACACGCTCCAGGAACTGCTCACGATCAAGTCCGACGACGTGCTCGGCCGCGTGAAGGTCTACGAGGCCATCGTCAAGGGCGAGAACATCCCGGAGCCCGGTATCCCGGAGTCCTTCAAGGTGCTGCTCAAGGAGCTCCAGTCGCTGTGCCTCAACGTCGAGGTGCTGTCCTCGGACGGCGCCGCGATCGAGATGCGCGACGGCGACGACGAAGACCTCGAGCGCGCGGCCGCGAACCTCGGCATCAACCTGTCGAGGTCCGAGTCGCCGTCCGTGGACGACGTCGTCAACTGACGCTCGCCGGTCACCGGGGGCGCGCACCCCGCCCGGTCGGGGGCGTCCCCGGTGACCCAGCCACCAGCACCCCAAGCAGCACCGAACCAAAAAGGGGAAGAGAGTAGACGTGCTCGACGTCAACTTCTTCGATGAGCTTCGCATCGGTCTCGCGACCGCGGACGACATCCGCCAGTGGTCCTACGGCGAGGTCAAGAAGCCCGAGACCATCAACTACCGCACGCTCAAGCCGGAGAAGGACGGCTTGTTCTGCGAGAAGATCTTCGGTCCCACCCGGGACTGGGAGTGCTACTGCGGCAAGTACAAGCGCGTCCGCTTCAAGGGCATCATCTGCGAGCGCTGCGGCGTCGAGGTGACCCGCGCCAAGGTGCGCCGCGAGCGGATGGGCCACATCGAACTGGCCGCCCCCGTCACGCACATCTGGTACTTCAAGGGCGTCCCCAGCCGGTTGGGCTACCTGCTCGACCTGGCCCCGAAGGACCTCGAGAAGATCATCTACTTCGCCGCCTACGTCATCGTGGGCGTGAACACCGAGCTGCGCCACAACGACCTGCCCACGCTCGAGAACGAGATGCAGGTCGAGCGCAAGCGGGTCGAGAACCGGCGTGACGCCGACGTCGAGGCCCGTGCGCAGAAGCTGGAAGCCGACCTGGCCGAGCTGGAGGCGGAGGGCGCCAAGTCCGACGTCCGCCGCAAGGTCAAGGAGGGCGGCGAGCGCGAGATGCGCCAGCTCCGCGACCGCGCCCAGCGCGAGCTGGACCGGCTCGACGAGATCTGGTCCACGTTCACCAAGCTCGAGCGCGCCCAGCTGATCGCGGACGAGCTGCTCTACCGCGAGCTGTACGACCGCTACGGCGACTACTTCACCGGCGCCATGGGCGCGGAGGCCATCCAGAAGCTCCTGGGTGACTACGACGTCGACGCCGAGGCCGACGTGCTGCGCGAGACCATCCGCAGCGGCAAGGGCCAGAAGAAGCTGCGCGCCCTCAAGCGGCTCAAGGTCGTGGCCGCCTTCCAGGCGACCCGCAACAACCCGCAGGGCATGGTGCTGGACTGCGTCCCGGTCATCCCGCCGGACCTGCGCCCGATGGTGCAGCTCGACGGTGGCCGCTTCGCCACGTCCGACCTGAACGACCTGTACCGCCGCGTCATCAACCGCAACAACCGCCTCAAGCGGCTGATCGACCTCGGCGCGCCCGAGATCATCGTCAACAACGAGAAGCGGATGCTGCAGGAGGCCGTCGACGCGCTGTTCGACAACGGCCGCCGCGGCCGGCCGGTGACGGGCCCGGGCAACCGGCCGCTCAAGTCGCTGTCCGACCTGCTCAAGGGCAAGCAGGGCCGGTTCCGCCAGAACCTGCTCGGCAAGCGCGTCGACTACTCGGGCCGTTCGGTCATCGTGGTCGGCCCGCAGCTGAAGCTGCACCAGTGCGGCCTGCCCAAGCAGATGGCGCTGGAGCTGTTCAAGCCGTTCGTGATGAAGCGGCTGGTCGACCTCAACCACGCGCAGAACATCAAGTCCGCCAAGCGGATGGTGGAGCGCGCGCGCCCCGCCGTGTGGGACGTGCTCGAAGAGGTCATCACCGAGCACCCCGTGCTGCTCAACCGCGCGCCCACGCTGCACCGGCTGGGCATCCAGGCCTTCGAGCCGCAGCTGGTCGAGGGCAAGGCCATCCAGCTGCACCCGCTGGTCTGTGAAGCGTTCAACGCCGACTTCGACGGTGACCAGATGGCGGTCCACCTGCCGCTGTCCGCCGAGGCGCAGGCCGAGGCGCGCGTGCTGATGCTGTCGTCGAACAACATCCTCTCGCCCGCGTCGGGCAAGCCGCTGGCCATGCCGCGTCTGGACATGGTCACCGGCCTGTACCACCTGACCCGGCACAAGGAGGACGACCTCGGCGAGGGCCAGGCGTACTCCTCGCCCGCCGAGGCGCTGATGGCGTTCGACCGCAAGGTGCTCGGACTCCAGGCGATGGTCAAGATCCGGATCACGGACAAGAACCCGCCGAAGGGCGCCGAGCCGGAGGGCTGGGAGCCCGGTCAGCCGTGGCTGGCCGAGACCACCCTCGGTCGCGTGCTGTTCAACGAGGTCCTGCCGCAGGACTACCCGTTCATCAACGAGGTCATGCCGAAGAAGCGGCAGGCGACGATCATCAACGACCTCGCCGAGCGGTACCCGATGGTCACCGTCGCCCGGACGCTGGACAAGCTGAAGGACGCCGGTTTCTACTGGGCCACCCGGTCGGGCGTCACGGTCGCGATCTCCGACGTGCTCGTGCCGGAGGCCAAGCAGGGCATCCTGGACGAGTACGAGAAGCTCGCGGACGCGGTGGAGAAGCGCTACCAGCGCGGTCAGCTCTCCTACACCGAGCGCAACAACGAGCTCGTCAAGGTGTGGACCAAGGCCACCGAAGAGGTCGCCGAGGTCATGGAGGCCAACTTCCCCGAGGACAACTCGATCCGCATGATCGTGAAGTCCGGGGCGGCGGGCAACATGACCCAGGTCCGGTCGCTGGCCGGCATGCGTGGTCTGGTGACCAACCCGAAGGGCGAGTACATCCCGCGTCCGATCAAGAACTCGTTCCGCGAGGGCTTGTCGGTGCTGGAGTACTTCATCGCCACGCACGGTGCCCGCAAGGGTCTGGCCGACACCGCGCTGCGCACCGCCGACTCGGGTTACCTGACCCGTCGTCTGGTGGACGTCTCGCAGGACGTGATCATCCGCGAGATCGACTGCGGCACCAGCCGCGGCGTGAACATGACGGTCGGCGAGCGGCAGGGCGACAAGGTCGGGCTGCACGAGTTCGCGCAGACCAGCGTGTACGCGCGGACCATCGCCGAGGACATCACCGACGCCGATGGCAACATCGTGCTCAACCGCGGTGACGACCTGGGCGACCCGGCGCTGGCCACGCTCGTCGAGGCGGGCGTGACGCGGGTCAAGGTCCGGTCCGTGCTGACCTGCGAGTCCGCGGTCGGTGTGTGCGCGTCGTGCTACGGCCGTTCGATGGCGACCGGCAAGCTGGTCGACGTCGGCGAGGCCGTCGGCATCGTCGCCGCGCAGTCCATCGGTGAGCCCGGCACGCAGCTGACCATGCGCACGTTCCACCAGGGTGGTGTGGCCGGTGACGACATCACCACCGGTCTGCCCCGTGTGCAGGAGCTGTTCGAGGCCCGGGTGCCGAAGGGCAAGGCGCCCATCGCGGACGTCGACGGCCGGGTGCGCATCGAGGACGGCGACCGGTTCTGGAAGATCACCCTCATCCCGGACGACGGGTCCGAGGAGATCGTCTTCGAGAAGCTGTCGAAGCGTCAGCGGCTGGCCAACACGGCCACCGGTCCGCTGCAGGACGGCGACCACGTGCACGTGGGCCAGCAGCTGCTGGAGGGCACGCCCGACCCGCACGAGGTGCTGCGCGTGATGGGGCCCCGCGAGGCCCAGCTGCACCTGGTGCAGGAGGTCCAGAAGGTCTACCGGGCCCAGGGCGTGGCGATCCACGACAAGCACATCGAGGTCATCGTCCGGCAGATGCTGCGCCGGGTGACGATCATCGACTCGGGTGCGACCGAGTTCCTGCCGGGCTCGCTGGTCGAGCGCGCGGAGTTCGAGTCGGGCAACCGGGCCGTGGTGGCGGAGGGCGGCGAGCCCGCCGCCGGCCGTCCGGTGCTGATGGGCATCACGAAGGCGTCGCTGGCCACGGACTCGTGGCTGTCGGCGGCCTCCTTCCAGGAGACGACGAGGGTGCTGACCGACGCCGCCATCAACGGGCGTTCGGACAAGCTCATCGGCCTGAAGGAGAACGTGATCATCGGCAAGCTGATCCCGGCCGGCACCGGCATCAACCGGTACCGGAACATCCAGGTGCAGCCGACCGAGGAAGCGCGTGCGGCGGCGTACGCCATCCCGAGCTACGACGACGGCTACTACACGCCGGACGTCTTCGGCACGGGCACGGGCGCCGCGGTCCCGCTGGACGACTACGACTTCGGCCGCGACTACCGCTGAAGCAGCTAGTCCCGTGAAGGGCCCCCGGAGCCTCCCGCTCCGGGGGCCCTTCCCGTGTGTCGAACGCTCAAGCCTCGTGTGTCGAACGCTCAGGACCCCTGAATTCAACGCTCAGGACGTGCGGACGCCCGATGGCGGGCCGCCGGTGCGTTCTGAATGTCGAATTCAGGGGTCCTGAGCGTTCGACTCTCGGGTCCTGGGGGTTCGACACGCGGGCCTGAGGGTTCGACACGCGGGTCCTGAGGGTTCGACACGCGGGTGGTCAGGGGCGGCGGCGGGACCTGGCCAGGGAGCGGGCGCGGGCGACCAGGTCGTCGACCAGGTCCGAGTCCGCGAGCGGGGGAGTGGCGTCCGAGCAGCACGGAGGCTTGGTGCGCTTCTCGGTCAGCTTCGGGCGGACGCCGGCCAGCTCGTACAGCGCCTCGTAGAGGTCGCGGCCGGGGTCGTCGTCGTGCGGGCCGACGAGCAGGACCCACGCGGTGTGCGGCGCGGGGAAGGCGACCACCACGCGGTCGGGGCCGCGGAGGTGCTTCACGCACAGGCGCGGCAGGGGTTCGGGGCCGGTCACCCGGTAGCCGAGGGCCAGGCAGCCGCTGTGGGCGAGCTCGTCCAGGAACCGGTCGTAGGCGGCGCGGGCGGCACCGCGCAGGCCGGCGGCCTGACCGGCCGCGACGGGCGTTTCGACGACGGTGATCAGCGAACTACGCGTCCTTCGCCGCGGTGCAGCTGGTCCAGGCTGGTGGCGAGGTCGTCACGGTCCAGCAGCGCCGCGTCGCTCAACCGCCGGTGCACCTCGTCCAACAGCCCGCGGCTCTTGCCGGCGCGCCGCAGGTCCGACACGACGTGCAGCACCTCGTGCAGCCGCACGGCGTCCAGCAGCATCCGGGGCTCCTGGCTGTGGATGGCCAGCACGCCCTCGCGCGCCCACGCCTTGACCGTCTTCTCGGTCAGGTCGAGCAGCTCGCCGGCCACCACGGGCCGCACCGGCGGCGCCGTGCGCAGGGCCTTCGCCACCACGCCGTGCAGCTTGCGCCGCCGCTCGTCGTCCTCCGACAAGCTCGACGCGACCTCTTCGATCTCCTCGATCTGGTCGAACAGGTCGCGGATCCGCGCAGCCTCGGTGGCGACGGACATGACGGGCCTCCTCGGGTCACTACCGAGTATCACCCGATTTTTCGGTAGTAGCAACGGTGGCCCCGCACCGGGGTGCGGGGCCACCGAGGGTGAAGATCAGGACGAGAAGAACAACCCGCCCAGGCCGCGGTGCTTCCGGTGGCCGTAGTGGCCGCCGCCGTAGCCCCAACCCGGCTGCGGAGCCGGCTGCTGCACGTAGTGCACCTGCGCAGGAGGCGCGACGGGCGGCGGGGGCGGCGGAGCCATCTGCTGCTCGAGCCGGGTGATGGCCTCCAGCTCGCCGTAGTCGAGGAAGACCCCGCGGCAGCCATCGCACTGCTCGATGTGCACGCCCATGCGGTCGAAGGTGCGCATGTTCGCATGACACTTGGGACACTGCATCGTGTGAGCCTCCTGCTCTTGACGCGATGGATTCGATATTAGCCGCGCCGAATGGGTTCGTGTGTCGACACGATCCGGGCGCAAGCGTCGATCAGCGCTTCCTGAGCGTCGTTCAACCCGGTTCCGTCGCGCTCCGCAGCGGAAAGGGCACGCGCCGCCATCTGCACGACCAAAGCGCGCGCCGGAGCATCCAGCACCGACCACGGATCGGCCCGCGGCACGCCCGCGCCGCCCGAGTCCAGGTACGCCCCGAGCAGCCGGCCCCACGCCTGCGCGTCGAGCACGCCCGCCGCGTGCAGCGCGGCCGGCCGCGCCATGTCCCACGCCGGATCGCCCACGCCCAGGTCGTCGACGTCGATCAGCCGGTACCCGTCCCGCCGCACGAGTTGGCCCAGGTGCCAGTCGCCGTGGATGAGCGTGGTGCCGCCCGCCTCGAACTCCGGCAACGTCGCGAACGCCCGCCGCACGAGGTCGGCCGCGGGCGTGTGCAGCGCCAGGTCGCGCACGGCCCGCCGCATCCGGGGCACGGCGCCGGCGGCCGGCACGGGCGGCGCGAAGTCCGCCGAGGTGAACCGGTGCAGCGCGGCGAGCATCCGCCCGGCGGCCTCCATCGGCAGGTCCTCGGGCTCGCCCTGCGGCACCGGCGTGCCCATCGGCCACGCCGTCACGACCCGGCCGAGCACGACCGCGGGCGCCGAGCGGGGCGCGAGCAGCAGCCCGCCCAGCCGCGGGTCGGCGGCCAGCCGGAGCCGGGCGGTGAGCACGCCGAGGTCCGTGCCGCGCTCGTGCGCCTTGAGCACCACGTCCGCGACCCGGACCACGACGACGTCGCCGCGCACCGCGAGCACCTCGGGCGAGGCGTCGGCGGCCACCAGCGCCGCCATGCCCGCGATGAGATCGGAGTTCACCGGACCAGTGTGACCCGACTCGCGCCCGACCCCGCGTACGACTCGATCGAGTGAAATAGCGGTCACGTCGACCGGCGCGTCCGGCACATTCGTGCTGTCCTGAGCGGTGAGCGGCTCCGCCACGGCGGGGCTCGGCCGGCCGGCGGCTGCGAGGGCCGCCACCGATCCACCCCCGCGATGGGCCCACGCCCACCACGTCGTCCGCGGGAGCAGGTTCGACGGTGGGGCCGTTTTGACCCGTGGGAACCAGGCGGGGTATCTTTGGTACTCGTGCCCGACCCATGTCGGGCCGCTCCGCGTGCCTACGCGCCAGTGGTGCTGGAAAGCCGGCCGCGGTGACCTCCACGCGTAGGGGCATCCTGGGATGTCGCCTGCGGACCTGGGGCGCAGTGCACGCACTTTCGGCACCGCCGGAAGTGGCGACACGCCCGACCTCGGGTGCAGAGAGGGACCAAGTAAACAGGGCTCGTCGCCCACGCGGCGGGCACGTAAAGGGAAGAAGCAGCCGGCGTATGCCAACGATCCAGCAGCTGGTCCGCAAGGGCCGGCAGGACAAGGTCGCCAAGCAGAAGACCGCGGCGCTCAAGGGCAGCCCGCAGCGGCGCGGTGTGTGCACCCGCGTCTACACGACCACGCCCAAGAAGCCGAACTCGGCGCTGCGCAAGGTCGCCCGCGTGAAGCTGACGAGCGGTATCGAGGTCACGGCTTACATCCCCGGTGAGGGCCACAACCTCCAGGAGCACTCGATGGTGCTCGTGCGCGGCGGTCGTGTGAAGGACCTCCCCGGTGTCCGCTACAAGATCATCCGCGGTTCCCTCGACACGCAGGGCGTGAAGAACCGCAAGCAGGCTCGCAGCCGGTACGGCGCGAAGAAGGAGAAGAGCTGATGCCCCGCAAGGGACCGGCCCCGAAGCGGCCGCTGATCTCCGACCCGGTCTACAGCTCTCCGCTGGTGACCCAGCTCATCAACAAGGTGCTGGTCGACGGCAAGCGCTCCGTGGCCGAGCGGATCGTGTACGGCGCCCTCGAAGGTGCCCGCGAGAAGACCGGCACGGACCCGGTCGTCACGCTCAAGCGCGCCCTGGACAACGTCAAGCCCGCGCTCGAGGTGAAGTCCCGCCGCGTCGGTGGCGCCACCTACCAGGTGCCGGTCGAGGTCAAGCCCGGCCGCTCGACGACCCTCGCGCTGCGCTGGCTGATCACCTTCTCCCGGCAGCGCCGTGAGAAGACCATGATCGAGCGCCTGATGAACGAGCTGCTCGACGCGAGCAACGGCCTCGGCGCGAGCGTCAAGCGCCGCGAGGACACGCACAAGATGGCCGAGTCCAACAAGGCCTTCGCCCACTACCGCTGGTGATGTGACGCCCCGCCGGTCCCCGGGGACCGGCGGGGCTCTCCCAGCCCTAGTGAGCCTGCTACCAGCTAGCTCAAGACAGGGGAAGACACCCGTGGCACAGGACGTGCTCACCGACCTGGCCAAGGTCCGCAACATCGGGATCATGGCCCACATCGACGCGGGCAAGACCACGACGACCGAGCGGATCCTGTTCTACACCGGGATCAGCTACAAGATCGGCGAGGTCCACGACGGCGCCGCGGTCATGGACTGGATGGAGCAGGAGCAGGAGCGCGGCATCACGATCACGTCGGCCGCGACGACCTGCTTCTGGAAGAACCACCAGATCAACATCATCGACACGCCCGGCCACGTCGACTTCACCGTCGAGGTGGAGCGCAACCTCCGCGTCCTCGACGGCGCCGTTGCCGTGTTCGACGGCAAGGAGGGCGTCGAGCCCCAGTCCGAGCAGGTCTGGCGCCAGGCGACCAAGTACGACGTCCCGCGCATCTGCTTCGTCAACAAGATGGACAAGCTGGGCGCGGACTTCTACTTCACCGTGCGCACGATCTCCGAGCGCCTCGGCGCGAAGCCGCTGCCGATCCAGATCCCGATCGGGTCGGAGAGCGACTTCATCGGCGTCGTCGACCTGGTCGAGATGCGCGCGCTGACCTGGCGCGGTGAGGTCCAGAAGGGTGAGGACTACACGGTCGAGGAGATCCCGGCCGACCTCGCCGACAAGGCCGCCGAGTACCGCGAGGCGCTGGTCGAGGCCGTGGCCGAGACCGACGACGCGCTGATGGAGGCCTACCTCGGCGGCGAGGAGCTCACCGTCGAGCAGATCAAGACGGGCATCCGCGCGATCGTGCAGAACCGCACCGCCTACCCGGTGCTGTGCGGCTCGGCGTTCAAGAACAAGGGCGTCCAGCCCATGCTCGACGCGGTGATCGACTACCTGCCGGCGCCGCTGGACCTGCCCCCGGTCGAGGGCACGCTGCAGGACGGCGAGACGCCGGCCTTCCGCAAGCCCTCGACGGAGGAGCCGTTCTCGGCCCTGGCGTTCAAGATCGCCGCGCACCCGTTCTTCGGCAAGCTGACCTACATCCGGGTCTACTCGGGCAAGGTCGCCTCCGGCACCCAGGTCATCAACTCGACCAAGGACCGCAAGGAGCGCATCGGGAAGATCTTCCAGATGCACGCCAACAAGGAGAACCCGGTCGACGAGGCCATCGCCGGTCACATCTACGCCGTGATCGGTCTGAAGGACACCACCACCGGTGAGACGCTGAGCGACCCGCAGGCGCCCATCGTGCTGGAGTCCATGACCTTCCCCGAGCCGGTCATCCAGGTGGCGATCGAGCCCAAGACGAAGGCCGACCAGGAGAAGCTGGGCACCGCGATCCAGAAGCTGGCCGAGGAGGACCCGACGTTCCGGGTCAACCTGGACCAGGAGACCGGCCAGACGATCATCGCCGGCATGGGCGAGCTCCACCTGGACATCCTGGTGGACCGCATGCGCCGCGAGTTCAAGGTCGAGGCCAACATCGGCAAGCCGCAGGTGGCGTACCGGGAGACGATCCGCCGCAAGGTGGAGAAGTACTCCTACACCCACAAGAAGCAGACCGGTGGCTCCGGCCAGTTCGCGAAGGTCCTCATCGACCTGGAGCCGCTGGAGAAGACCGAGGACGGCGCTCTCTACGAGTTCGTCAACGCGGTCACCGGTGGTCGCATCCCGCGGGAGTACATCCCGTCCGTGGACGCGGGCGCCCAGGACGCGATGCAGTACGGCGTGCTGGCGGGCTACCCGCTGGTGGGCGTCAAGGTGACGCTGGTCGACGGCGCCTACCACGAGGTCGACTCGTCGGAAATGGCGTTCAAGATCGCGGGCTCCATGGCGCTCAAGGAAGCCGCCCGGCAGGCGAGCCCGGCGATCCTCGAGCCGTTGATGGCCGTCGAGGTCACCACGCCCGAGGAGTACATGGGCGACGTGATCGGCGACTTGAACTCCCGCCGTGGCCAGATCCAGGCCATGGAAGAGCGCAGCGGCACCCGCGTCGTCAAGGCGCTGGTCCCGCTGTCGGAGATGTTCGGGTATGTCGGCGACCTGCGGTCCAAGACCCAGGGTCGCGCGAACTACTCGATGACCTTTGACTCCTACGCCGAGGTTCCCGCGAACGTCGCGAAGGAGATCATCGCGAAGGCGACGGGCGAGTAACCCCAACCGGAGCACCGCAGCACCACGCGGGCTCTCCGGGGGGATGCCCCGGGGTCCGCACAACCGACCCTGACGTGAAGCCCGGCGGGTGGGAACCCGCCCGCCGGGCTAAGCAATAGAAGTCCAGGAGGACATTCCAGTGGCGAAGGCGAAGTTCGAGCGGACGAAGCCGCACGTCAACATCGGCACCATCGGTCACATCGACCACGGTAAGACGACGCTGACGGCTGCCATCTCCAAGGTCCTGCACGACAAGTACCCGGACCTGAACCCCTTCACGCCGTTCGACCAGATCGACAAGGCGCCGGAGGAGAAGCAGCGCGGCATCACGATCTCGATCGCGCACATCGAGTACCAGACCGACAAGCGCCACTACGCGCACGTCGACTGCCCCGGTCACGCCGACTACATCAAGAACATGATCACCGGTGCGGCGCAGATGGACGGCGCCATCCTGGTGGTCGCGGCGACCGACGGCCCGATGCCGCAGACCAAGGAGCACGTCCTCCTGGCCCGCCAGGTCGGTGTGCCCTACATCGTGGTCGCCCTGAACAAGGCCGACATGGTGGACGACGAGGAGATCCTGGAGCTCGTCGAGCTCGAGGTCCGCGAGCTGCTCTCCGAGTACGAGTTCCCCGGTGACGACCTGCCGGTCGTCCGCGTCTCCGCGCTGAAGGCGCTGGAGGGCGACGCCGAGTGGGGCGAGAAGCTCATCGGCCTGATGGACGCCGTGGACGAGAACATCCCGGAGCCCGAGCGCGAGGTCGACCGGCCGTTCCTGATGCCGGTCGAGGACGTGTTCACCATCACCGGTCGTGGCACCGTGGTGACCGGCCGCATCGAGCGCGGCATCATCAAGGTCAACGAAGAGGTCGAGATCGTCGGCATCAAGGAGACCTCGAAGAAGACGACGGTCACCTCGATCGAGATGTTCAAGAAGTTCCTCGACGAGGGTCGCGCCGGCGACAACGCGGCGCTGCTGCTGCGCGGCATCAAGCGCGAGGAGGTGGAGCGCGGCATGGTGATCGTGAAGCCGGGCACCACGACCCCGCACACCGAGTTCGAGGCGCAGGTCTACATCCTGTCGAAGGACGAGGGTGGCCGCCACACGCCGTTCTTCAACAACTACCGCCCGCAGTTCTACTTCCGCACGACCGACGTGACCGGCGTCGTGACCCTCCCCGAGGGCACCGAGATGGTCATGCCGGGCGACACCACGTCGATGGCCGTGAAGCTGATCCAGCCGATCGCCATGGACGAGGGCCTGCGGTTCGCCATCCGCGAGGGTGGCCGCACCGTCGGCGCGGGTTCGGTCACCAAGATCATCAAGTGACCTGGCTCTAACTTCCACCCCCCGATTTGGTCTGCGCACCCCGGTGTGCGACCATTGACGGGTTGCTCGTCGGGGCGGCCGGTTCGAGTTCTGGACTCGGCCGCCCCGCCACGAGCGGGGTTTGATCGAGCAAGACAATCCCACAGGTTTCATCAGTGGGACCGGTCTATGCGTTGGGGCGCGACACGCCCGACCGCGTGGACCGGGCACCGTGACACCGCTCGGTGTCAATCCTGAATAGGGGGCGGAGCGCGCCGGAGGTCACGTGACCTCGTGCAAGGTGCCCGCACCGCAGCGGTACTAGAAGCAGAGGAACGGCAAGCCATCATGGCGGGACAGAAGATCCGCATCCGGCTCAAGGCCTACGACCACGAGGCGATCGACGCGTCCGCGCGCAAGATCGTCGAGACCGTGACGCGCACCGGCGCTCGGGTCGTCGGGCCTGTGCCGCTGCCCACTGAGAAGAACGTTTACTGCGTCATCCGCTCGCCGCACAAGTACAAGGACTCGCGCGAGCACTTCGAGATGCGCACGCACAAGCGTCTGATCGACATCCTCGACCCGACGCCGAAGACGGTGGACGCGCTCATGCGCATCGACCTGCCGGCGAGCGTCGACGTCAACATCCAGTAAGCGTTGGACGCGGCAGTGTTGATCCCATTTGGGGCGGAGAGTAACGAGACCCATGTCTGACAGGCAGGTTAAGGGCCTCCTGGGCACCAAGCTCGGCATGACTCAGGTCTTCGACGAGAACAACCGGATCGTTCCGGTGACCGTCGTCAAGGCCGAGCCGAACGTGGTCACCCAGGTTCGGACCCAGGAGAACGACGGCTACTCGGCCGTGCAGCTGGCCTTCGGCGCGATCGACCCGCGCAAGGTCAACAAGCCCGTCGCGGGCCACTACGCCAAGGCGGGCGTCACGCCCCGCCGCCACCTGGCGGAGCTGCGCACCACGGACGCGTCCGAGTACACGGTCGGCCAGGAAGTCACCGCCGAGGTCTTCGAGGCCGGCGCGGTGGTCGACGTGGTCGGCACCAGCAAGGGCAAGGGCACCGCGGGTGTCATGAAGCGCCACGGCTTCCGCGGCCTCGGCGCGAGCCACGGCACGCAGCGCAAGCACCGCTCGCCGGGTTCCATCGGCGGCTGCGCCACGCCCGGCCGCGTGTTCAAGGGCCTGCGGATGGCGGGCCGGATGGGCCACGTGCGGGTGACCACCCAGAACCTCAAGGTGCACCGCGTGGACGCCGAGTCCGGCCTGCTGCTCATCAAGGGCGCCGTGCCAGGCCCCAAGGGCGGCACCGTGTTCATCAAGACCGCTGCGAAGGGTGGTGCCTGATCATGACTTCCGTTGAGATCCGCACCCCGGCCGGCAAGGCCGACGGCAACGTCGAGCTGCCCGCCGCGATCTTCGACGCGCAGGCGAACGTGGCGCTGCTGCACCAGGTCGTCGTGGCCCAGCTGGCCGCGGCCCGCCAGGGCACGCACGCGACCAAGACCCGCGGCGACGTCCGCGGTGGTGGCAAGAAGCCGTACCGGCAGAAGGGCACCGGCCGCGCCCGCCAGGGCTCGACCCGCGCGCCGCAGTTCGCCGGTGGTGGCGTCGTCCACGGCCCGCAGCCGCGTGACTACAGCCAGCGCACCCCCAAGAAGATGAAGGCCGCCGCCCTGCGTGGTGCCCTCTCCGACCGGGCGCGTGCCGGCCAGGTCCACGTGGTGACGAGCTTCGTCGAGGGCGACACGCCGTCGACCAAGTCGGCCCGCAAGGTGCTGGAGTCGGTGACCGAGGCGCGCCGCGTGCTGGCCGTGCTGCTGCGCACCGACGAGGTTTCGTGGGTCAGCCTGCGCAACCTGCCGCACGTGCACATCATCGCGCCGGACCAGCTCAACACCTACGACGTGCTGGTCAACGACGACGTGGTGTTCACCAAGGACGCGCTCGACGTGTTCCTGGCGAGCAAGGCCCAGCACGGGCAGGGTTCCGCCGAGGCCACCGCGACGTCGTCCGACGCCGACGAGGAGGCCGCGAAGTGATCCCCGACCACCGGGACATCCTGCTCGCGCCGGTCATCTCCGAGAAGTCCTACGGGCTGCTCGAGGAGAACAAGTACACCTTCGTGGTGGCTCCCGGCTCGAACAAGACCCAGATCAAGATTGCCGTGGAGAAGGTCTTCGGCGTCAAGGTCGTCAGCGTCAACACGATCAACCGCCAGGGGAAGCGCAAGCGGACCCGCACGGGATACGGCAAGCGCAAGGACACCAAGCGCGCCATCGTGACGCTGTCCGCCGAGAGCAAGCCGATCGAGATCTTCGGCGGCCCGGCCGCCTGATGACGACGAGGACTGCGTAGAGATGGGCATTCGCAAGTACAAGCCGACGACCCCCGGTCGTCGCGGTGCGAGCGTCTCCGACTTCGCCGAGATCACTCGGACGACGCCGGAGAAGTCGCTGATCCGCCCGCTGCACGGCCGTGGTGGTCGCAACGCGTCGGGCAAGATCACGACGCGGCACAAGGGTGGCGGTCACAAGCGGGCCTACCGCCTGATCGACTTCCGCCGCACCGACAAGGACGGCGTGCCGGCCAAGGTCGCGCACATCGAGTACGACCCCAACCGCACCGCGCGCATCGCGCTGCTGCACTACTTCGACGGCGAGAAGCGCTACATCATCGCCCCGTCGAAGCTCCAGCAGGGCGACGTCGTGGAGAACGGCCCCAAGGCCGACATCAAGCCGGGCAACAACCTGCCGCTGCGCAACATCCCCGTCGGCACGGTGGTCCACGCGATCGAGCTCCGCCCCGGCGGCGGCGCGAAGATCGCCCGCTCGGCCGGTGCCAGCGTGCAGCTCGTCGCCAAGGACGGCCCCTACGCCCAGCTGCGGATGCCCTCGGGCGAGATCCGCAACGTGGACGTCCGGTGCCGCGCCACGGTCGGCGAGGTCGGCAACGCCGAGCACCAGAACATCAACTGGGGCAAGGCCGGCCGCATGCGGTGGAAGGGCAAGAAGCCCACCGTCCGCGGTGTCGCCATGAACCCGGTGGACCACCCGCACGGTGGTGGTGAGGGCAAGACCTCCGGTGGTCGCCACCCGGTGAACCCGGCCGGCAAGCCCGAGGGTCGCACCCGCCGCCGCAAGCCAAGCGACAAGCTCATCGTCCGGCGTCGTCGCACCGGTAAGAAGCGCTGAGCAGGGAGGGAGTGAAGGATGCCTCGCAGCCTTAAGAAGGGCCCCTTCGTGGACGACCACCTGCTCAAGAAGGTGGACGTCCTCAACGAGTCGGGCAAGAAGACCGTCATCAAGACCTGGTCCCGCCGGTCGACGATCATCCCCGACATGTTGGGCCACACGATCGCGGTGCACGACGGCCGCAAGCACGTGCCGGTGTTCGTGACGGAGGCGATGGTCGGGCACAAGCTCGGCGAGTTCGCCCCGACCCGCACGTTCAAGGGCCACATCAAGGACGACCGGAAGTCGCGCCGTCGCTAGGCGACGAACTAGAGGAAGAGCAAGGGGAAGCAGCGATGAACGCCCGTAACGAAGCCGAAGCGCCGGAGTTCCCGCGCGCCGTGGCTCGGGCTCGCTACGTCCGTGACACGCCCATGAAGGTGCGTCGCGTCGTCGAGCTCATCAGGGGTCGTAGCGCCAGCGAGGCCCTGGCCGTGCTCCAGTTCGCGCCGCAGGCGGCATCTGAGCCGGTCCGCAAGGTGCTGCAGAGCGCCGTGGCCAACGCCGAGAACAACCTGTCCCTGGACCCCGACACCCTGTGGGTGTCGAAGGTCTACGTGGACGAGGGTCCGACCCTCAAGCGGTTCCGCCCGCGCGCCCAGGGCCGCGCCTACCGGATCCGCAAGCGGACGAGCCACATCACCGTCGAGGTGGAGAGCCGTCCGAAGAAGACCAGCGCGAAGGCCGGCGCTGACAGGAAGGGGGCTCGGTAGTGGGCCAGAAAATCAACCCGCACGGCTTCCGACTTGGTATCACCACGGACTGGAAGTCCCGCTGGTACGCCGACAAGCAGTACGCGGAGTACGTGGCGGAGGACGTCAAGATCCGCAAGCTGCTCTCGAAGGGCATGGAGCGGGCCGGCATCTCGAAGGTGGAGATCGAGCGCACCCGTGACCGGGTCCGCGTCGACATCCACACCGCCCGGCCGGGCATCGTCATCGGCCGCCGCGGCGCCGAGGCCGACCGCATCCGCGGTGAGCTGGAGAAGCTCACCAAGAAGCAGGTGCAGCTCAACATCCTCGAGGTGAAGAGCCCGGAGTCGGACGCCCAGCTCGTCGCGCAGGGCGTGGCCGAGCAGCTGTCCAACCGCGTGGCGTTCCGCCGCGCGATGCGCAAGGCCATCCAGTCGGCCATGCGCTCGCCTCAGGTCAAGGGCATCCGCGTGCAGTGCGGCGGCCGTCTCGGCGGTGCCGAGATGTCCCGCTCCGAGCACTACCGCGATGGCCGCGTGCCGCTGCACACGCTGCGCGCCGACATCGACTACGGCTTCTTCGAGGCCCGCACCACGTTCGGCCGGATCGGCGTGAAGGTGTGGATCTACAAGGGTGACGTGGTCGGCGGCATCAGCGCCAAGCGCGAGCGCGACGCCGCCCCGGCGGCCGACCGCGCGCCGCGCCGCGACCGTGCCGACCGCCCGAACCGGGCGCGTCGTTCCGGCGCCAGCGGCACCACGGCGACGAGCACCGAGGCCGGCCGGGCCGCTGCGGGCGACCAGGCCGCCGCACCGACCGATGAGAAGACGGAGGGCTGAGTCGTGCTCATCCCGCGCAGGGTTAAGCACCGCAAGCAGCACCACCCCGGACGGTCCGGTGCTGCCAAGGGCGGCACGAGGGTCACCTTCGGCGAGTACGGCATCCAGGCTCTGGAGCCCGCCTACGTGACCAACCGGCAGATCGAGTCGGCTCGTATCGCGATCACCCGGCACATCCGCCGCGGTGGCAAGGTCTGGATCAACATCTTCCCGGACCGCCCGCTGACCAAGAAGCCCGCCGAGACCCGCATGGGTTCCGGTAAGGGTTCGCCGGAGTGGTGGGTGGCCAACATCAAGCCGGGTCGGGTGCTCTTCGAGATGAGCTTCCCGAACGAGGCTGTGGCCCGCGAGGCGCTGCGTCGCGCGATCCACAAGCTCCCGATGAAGTGCCGCATCGTTACGCGTGAGGGTGGTGAGTTCTGATGGCAGCGGGTACCACCGCTTCCGAGCTGCGTGAGCTCACCGAGGAAGAGCTCGTGCTGCGCCTGAGGGAGGCGAAGGAGGAGCTGTTCAACCTCCGCTTCCAGATGGCCACCGGGCAGCTCGACAACAACCGCCGCCTGCGCACGGTCCGGCACGAGATCGCCCGGATCTACACCGTGATGCGGGAACGGGAGCTGGGCCTGTCGGTCTCTCCCGACGCGGTTTCCACTGGTGAGGGTGCGGCATGAGCGAGAACAACGAAGTGACTACCGAGGTTCGCAACGACCGCAAGGTCCGCGAGGGCTACGTCGTGTCCGACAAGATGGACAAGACGATCGTGGTGGCGGTCGAGGACCGCAAGAAGCACCGCCGGTACTCGAAGGTCATGCGCTCCACCACCAAGGTGAAGGCGCACGACGAGCAGAACACCGCCGGCGTCGGCGACCGCGTCCTGCTGATGGAGACGCGGCCGTTGTCGGCCACCAAGCGCTGGCGCCTCGTCGAGGTCCTCGAGAAGGCCAAGTAGCCAGTCGTTCGACCGAGCCCGTCAGGTCGGAAATCTGGCGGGCCAGGAATGGTCAAGGAGCAGGTAAGTGATCCAGCAGGAGTCGCGGCTGCGCGTCGCCGACAACACCGGTGCGAAGGAAATCCTCTGCATCCGTGTTCTCGGTGGCTCGGGCCGCCGCTACGCGGGCATCGGGGACATCATCGTCGCGACGGTGAAGCAGGCCATCCCCGGTGCCGGCGTCAAGAAGGGCGACGTCGTCAAGGCGGTCATCGTCCGCACCGTCAAGGAGAAGCGCCGTCCCGACGGCTCTTACATCCGGTTCGACGAGAACGCCGCGGTGCTCATCAAGAACGACAACGAGCCGCGGGGCACCCGCATCTTCGGCCCGGTCGGTCGTGAGCTGCGCGACAAGAAGTTCATGAAGATCATCTCGTTGGCGCCGGAGGTGCTCTGACCATGAAGGTGAAGAAGGGCGACACCGTCGTGGTTATCGCCGGCAAGGACAAGGGTGCTCGCGGCAAGGTCATCCAGGCCTACCCCGCTGAGAACCGCGTCCTGGTCGAGGGCGTCAACCGCATGAAGAAGCACACCCGGATCACGCAGACCGAGCGCGGCGCGCAGTCGGGCGGCATCGTGACCCAGGAGGCCCCCATCCACGTGTCCAACGTGATGGTGGTCGACTCGGACGGCAAGCCGACCCGTGTGGGCTACCGGACGAACGACGAGGGCAAGCGGGTCCGCATTTCCCGTCGTAACGGGAAGGACATCTGATGACCACCGTTGAGAAGACCATGCCGCGGCTGAAGACCCGCTACCGCGAGGAGATCGTCGCCTCGCTGCGCGAGCAGTTCGAGTACGCCAACGTCATGCAGATCCCGGGCGTGGTGAAGGTCGTCGTCAACATGGGTGTCGGCGACGCCGCCCGCGACGGCAAGCTGATCGAGGGTGCCGTCAAGGACCTCTCGATCATCACCGGTCAGCGTCCCGAGGTCCGCCGGGCCCGCAAGTCCATCGCGCAGTTCAAGCTGCGCGAGGGCATGCCGATCGGCGCGCGCGTCACGCTGCGCGGCGACCGGATGTGGGAGTTCCTGGACCGCCTGCTGACGATCGCGCTGCCGCGCATCCGCGACTTCCGCGGTCTGTCGGGCAAGCAGTTCGACGGCAACGGCAACTACACGTTCGGCCTCAACGAGCAGTCGATGTTCCACGAGATCGACCCGGACGCCATCGACCGTCCCCGCGGTATGGACATCACCGTGGTCACGACCGCGACCAACGACGAAGAGGGCCGGGCGCTGCTGAAGCTCCTGGGCTTCCCGTTCAAGGAGAACTGATCATGGCCAAGAAGGCGCTGATCAACAAGGCCGCGGCCAAGCCGAAGTTCAAGGTGCGGGCTTACACCCGCTGCCAGCGTTGCGGTCGCCCGCACTCGGTGTTCCGCAAGTTCGGCCTGTGCCGGATCTGCCTCCGCGAGATGGCGCACCGGGGCGAGCTGCCCGGTGTGAACAAGTCCAGCTGGTAAGTCCGGCTCGGCGGCAGGTTTTTTGACTCATCACTTCGCTGTAGGCCCGTCCACGACCAGCCGGCCGCGAGGCCGGCTCGGACCCTGGCTGGGGAACCGCAGCGAGAAAGGTTGACCAGGTCACCATGACGATGACCGACCCGATCGCAGACATGTTGACGCGTCTGCGGAACGCGAACTCGGCTTACCACGACAAGGTCGTGATGCCGCACTCGAAGTTGAAGGCCAACATCGCCGAGATCCTCAAGCGCGAGGGCTACATCGCGAGCTACCGCGATGAGCAGGGCGACGTGGCCAAGAACCTGGTTATCGAGCTGAAGTACGGCCCGAACCGGGAGCGCAGCATCGCCGGCCTCCGCCGCGTGTCGAAGCCCGGTCTGCGCGTGTACGCGAAGTCGACCAACCTGCCGAAGGTGCTGGGCGGTCTGGGCGTCGCGATCATTTCGACCTCTGGCGGTCTGATGACCGACCGCCAGGCCAACAAGTCGGGCGTGGGCGGAGAAGTCCTCGCCTACGTCTGGTGAGAAAGGGGGACTAGGCAATGTCGCGCATCGGAAAGCTGCCGATCACCGTCCCCTCCGGGGTCGACGTGAACATCGACGGCCAGGCTGTGAGCGTCAAGGGCCCCAAGGGCACCCTGTCGCTCAACATCGCTGAGCCGATCATCATCGAGAAGGCCGAAGACGGCACCCTCGAGGTGAAGCGCCCGAACGACGAGCGTCGCAGCCGGTCGCTGCACGGCCTGTCGCGCACCCTGGTGCAGAACATGGTCGTGGGCGTGACCCAGGGCTACGAGAAGAAGATGGAAATCCACGGCGTCGGTTACCGCGTGGCGCTCAAGGGCTCCGACCTGGAGTTCGCGCTGGGCTACAGCCACCCGGTGAAGGTCGAGGCCCCCGCGGGCATCACCTTCGCGGTGGAGACCCCGACCCGCTTCTCCGTGTCCGGCATCGACAAGCAGCTCGTGGGCGAGGTCGCCGCCAACATCCGCAAGCTGCGCAAGCCCGACCCGTACAAGGGTAAGGGCGTGCGCTACGCGGGCGAGAAGATCCGCCGCAAGGTCGGAAAGACGGGTAAGTGACATGAGCGAGACTGCAACGAAGCGCAAGCCGGTGGGCAAGGACATCTCGACCACCCGCCGCGTCGCCAAGACCCGCCGTCACTTCCGCCTCCGCAAGAAGGTCAGCGGCACGCCGGAGCGCCCGCGCCTGGTCGTGCACCGGTCGTCGAAGCACATCACCGTGCAGATCATCGACGACCTCGCCGGCCGCACCCTGGCGGCGGCGTCCTCCGTGGAGGCGGACGTCCGGTCGATCGACGGCGACAAGAAGGCCCGTGCGGCGAAGGTCGGTCAGCTGGCCGCCGCCCGCGCCAAGGACGCCGGGATCACCAAGGTGGTCTTCGACCGGGGCGGCAACGCCTACCACGGTCGGATCGCCGCTCTGGCCGATGCCGCTCGCGAGGCGGGGCTGGAGTTCTGACAATGCACATGAACCGAATTGAGAGGGACGCCTGATGCCAGGACGCACGCGTCGCGAAGGCGGCGGGGGCGAGCGCGGAGAGCGCCGCGACCGCCGTGACGGTGGCCGCGGCGGAGCGGCCCAGGAGAAGACCCCGCACCTGGAGCGCGTGGTTGCGATCAACCGCGTCTCCAAGGTCGTGAAGGGTGGTCGTCGCTTCAGCTTCACCGCGCTGGTCGTGGTCGGCGACGGTGACGGCATGGTCGGTGTCGGTTACGGCAAGGCCAAGGAAGTCCCCGCGGCGATCGCCAAGGGTGTCGAGGAGGCGAAGAAGAACTTCTTCCGCGTCCCTCGCATCGCGGGCACGATCCCCCACCCGGTGCAGGGCGAGAAGGCGGCCGGTGTCGTGCTGCTGCGCCCGGCCTCGGCCGGTACCGGTGTCATCGCCGGTGGCGCGGTCCGCGCGGTGCTGGAGTGCGCTGGCGTCCACGACGTGCTGAGCAAGTCGCTGGGCTCCGACAACGCCATCAACATCGTGCACGCCACGGTGGCGGCCCTGAAGGGCCTCCAGCGTCCCGAGGAGGTGGCCGCCCGTCGCGGTCTGCCGCTCGAGGATGTGGCTCCCGCCGGCATGCTCCGTGCCCGTGCAGGGGCGGTGTGACCATGGCCCAGCTCAAGGTGACCCAGGTCAAGAGCAGCATCGGTACCAAGCACAACCACCGCGAGTCCCTCCGGACCCTGGGGTTGCGCAAGATCCGCCAGTCGGTGGTCCGCGAGGACACGCCGCAGGTGCGTGGCCTGATCCAGGCCGTGCGCCACCTGGTGGTCGTCGAGGAGGTCCAGTCGTGACCATCAAGATCCATGACCTGCGTCCGGCCCCCGGCGCCAAGACCGCGAAGACCCGTGTCGGTCGCGGTGAGGGCTCCAAGGGCAAGACGGCCGGTCGCGGTACGAAGGGCACCGGCGCGCGGAAGAACGTCTCCCCGCGCTTCGAGGGTGGCCAGATGCCGCTGCACATGCGCCTGCCGAAGCTGAAGGGCTTCCGCAACCCGTTCCGCACGGAGTACCAGGTCGTGAACGTGGGCGACATCGCCCGCCTGTTCCCGAACGGTGGCCGGGTGGACGTGGACGCCCTCATCAACGCGGGCCTGGTGCGCAAGAACGAGCTCGTCAAGGTCCTCGGCAACGGTGACCTGGACGGCGTGAAGGTCGACGTCGTGGCGAACAAGTTCTCCGGCAGCGCGGTCGAGAAGATCGCCGCCGCCGGTGGCACCACCACCGTGCTCTGACGCGCGAAGCACTGCCGAACGGCCCCGGAGCCCCCCGCTCCGGGGCCGTTCGCGTGCGCGGGTTTTTGACGGTTGCCGGCGCTGGTGGGGCGTCCCGCCGGTGGTGGGCGGGCTGCTGAGACGGTCGTTCGCGCAGGGCGTAAAAGCAGTTGGCGGGCCCGGTTAGCGTGCACCCATGTGGCTCGCGGTCTTCTTCGGCGCCTCGGTGCTGGTCGCGCTGACGCCTGGCGCCAACAACCTCCTCGGGATGCACCACGGGGTCCACCACGGCCCGTTGCGGGCCGCTACGGCGCTCCTGGGCCGCCTTGCGGCCTTCTCCCTGATGGTCGGCGCGGTCGTGGCCGGGCTCGGGCCCGTGCTGGCCGCCAGTGGGACCGCCCTGACCGTGGTCAAGTGGGTCGGCGTCGCCTACCTCGTCTACCTGGCCGTGCGCATCCTGGTGACCGAGACCGGCGCGGAAGCCCCGGTCGGGAAGGGCACCCCGCTGCGCAAGGAGTTCCTGGTGGCGATCACCAACCCCAAGGCGCTGCTGATCTTCACGGCGTTCGTGCCCCAGTTCGTCGACCCGGCCCGCGGCCCCATCCCGCTGCAGCTCGCGACCCTGGGCGCGGTCTACCTGGCCGCCGAGGCCCTGGCCGGCACGGCGTACGTGGCGCTCGGCGCGGGCATCCGCAAGGCGGGCCTGACGCGGCGGGCCAGGGCCCGGCTCGACAAGGGCACGGCGGCCGTCCTGCTGGGCATGGCGGGCCTGCTGGCCACCGGTCGAACTTGATCCATTCGGGGGCTTGCCGGCGGCGGTAGTCGATCGGGTACGAAGTGTGAGGGAAGACTGACTACGGCGATCGGCCAGGCGACTGTTAAAGTCGCGGGCTGAACCCGGATGCCCTCCGGGTCGGTCGCGGCCATCCGTCGCTTCCGCCACCGTCGGCGATGGGTCGACGGCATGTTCGCAAGACTGTGCCGGCAACACAGCCGGCACCGCAGGATGCCGACCCCAGTGGGGCGGCAACGCTGATGGAGGTTCGCGTGCTCGGCGCATTCCGCTCGGCTCTCGCGACGCCGGACCTACGCAAGAAGATCCTGTTCACACTCGGGATCGTCGTGGTGTACCGGTTGGGCGCCACCATGCCCGCGCCGGGCGTCTCCTTCAAGAACGTCAAACAGTGCGTCGAGCAGGTGGACCAGCAGGGGATCTACTCCCTGATCAACCTGTTCAGCGGTGGCGCGCTGCTGAACTTGTCGATCTTCGCGCTCGGCATCATGCCGTACATCACGGCGAGCATCATCATCCAGCTGCTCACCGTCGTCATCCCGCGGTTCGAGCAGCTGAAGAAGGAAGGGCAGGCGGGTCAGGGCAAGCTGACCCAGTACACCCGCTACCTGACCATCGCGCTCGCCGTGCTGCAGTCCACGGGCATCATCGCCCTGGCCGTGCGCGACCAGCTGTTCCAGAACTGCGACGTGCCCGTCATCCCCGACGAGAGCATCTTCAACCTGGTCGTCCTCGTGGTCACCATGACCGCCGGCACCAGCGTGATCATGTGGCTCGGTGAGATCATCACCGAGAAGGGGATCGGCAACGGCATGTCGCTGCTGATCTTCACCGGCATCGCGGCCCGCATCCCGATCGAGGGCAAGATCATCCTCGACCGCGGTGGCCTGACCTTCTTCCTGGTCTGCGTCGCGGCCCTGCTGATCATCGCCAGCGTCATCTACGTGGAGCAGGCACAGCGCCGCATCCCGGTCCAGTACGCCAAGCGCATGATCGGCCGGCGGATGTACGGCGGCACGTCGACCTACCTGCCGCTGAAGGTGAACCAGGCCGGTGTCATCCCGGTCATCTTCGCCTCGTCGCTGCTCTACCTGCCCGACCTGATCTCCAGGCTGACCGCCTCCACCGACGGTTCCGCGCCCAACTGGTGGGAGAGCTTCGTCGCCACCCACCTGGTCAGCCAGTCGAGCCCGGTCCACATCGCGCTCTACTTCCTGCTGATCGTCTTCTTCACCTACTTCTACGTCGGCATCACGTTCAACCCGGACGAGCGTGCCGACGAGATGAAGAAGTTCGGCGGGTTCATCCCGGGCATCCGGCCGGGACGTCCCACCGCCGAGTACCTCCGCTTCGTGTTGGGGCGGATCACGCTGCCGGGCTCGCTCTACCTGGGCATCGTCGCCATCCTGCCGAACCTGTTCCTCGACCTCACCGGTCAGGGCCAGAACCAGAACTTCCCGTTCGGCGGCACGGCGGTGCTGATCATGGTCGGTGTCGGCCTCGACACCGTGAAGCAGATCGAGAGCCAGCTCATGCAGCGCAACTACGAAGGGTTCCTCCGCTAGTGCGACTCGTTCTCGTCGGCCCGCCCGGTGCGGGCAAGGGCACCCAGGCCACAACGCTCAGCCGTGAGCTCGGCGTGCCGCACATCTCCACCGGGGACCTGTTCCGCGCCCACATCAGCGAGCAGACCGACCTGGGCAAGGAAGTCCAGGAGTACCTGGACTCGGGCGAGTTGGTGCCGGACGAGGTGACCAACGAGATGGTGCGCGTCCGGCTCTCCCAGCCGGACGCCGCCAACGGCTTCCTCCTCGACGGCTTCCCGCGCAACACCGCCCAGGCGGGCGTGCTGGGCGAGATGCTGGCGACCGAGGGCCAGAAGCTCGACGCGGTGCTGGAGTTCCGGATCGACGAGGACGTCGTGGTCGAGCGCCTGCTCGCCCGGGGTCGCACGGACGACAAGGAAGACGTCATCCGGCACCGCCAGCAGGTGTACCGGACGGAGACCGCTCCGCTGCTCGACTACTACGCCGACATCGTCGTGAGCATCGACGCGGTGGGCGAGGTCGACGAGATCAGCGGGCGCGCCCTCCGCGCGCTGCGCGACCTGAAGTGAGCGGTGGACTTGTCGATGCGCTGCGTCGGGTCGCCCAGGTCGTTCCCGGTCGTGATCGCATGATCGAGATCAAGAGCCGCGGCCAGCTCGAAGCCATGAGGGCTGCCGGGCTGGTCGTGGCGCGCACGCTGGCGCTGCTGGCGTCGCACACCAAGGCGGGCGTCAGCACCGCCGAGCTGGACGAGCTGGCGGAGCAGAGCATCCGCGACGCGGGCGCCATCCCGTCCTTCAAGGGCTACCACGGTTTCCCGGCGTCGATCTGCGCGTCGGTGAACGAGCAGGTGGTCCACGGCATCCCGAGCCGGACGCAGGTGCTGGCCGAGGGTGACCTGATCTCGATCGACTGCGGCGCCATCCTCGACGGGTGGCACGGCGACTCGGCGATCACCCTGCCGGTGGGCTCGGTGACCGAGGGCGAGCTGAAGCTGTCCGAGGCGACGCGCGCGTCCATGGTCGCGGGCATCGAGGCCGCGGTGGTCGGTGCGCGGTTGAGCGACATCTCGTTCGCGATCGAGACGGCGACCATTCGCGCGGGCGAGGAGCACGGCGTCGAGTACGGCATCGTGGAGGGGTACGGCGGGCACGGCATCGGCACGAAGATGCACATGGACCCGTTCCTGCCGAACCACGGCAAGCCCGGCAAGGGGCCCCGGTTGAAGGCCGGCATGGCGATCGCGATCGAGCCGATGCTGACGCTGGGGACCGAGCGGACCGTCGAGCTGGATGACGGGTGGACCGTGATCACCGCGGATGGTTCGCGGGCGGCGCACTGGGAGCACTCGGTGGCGATCACGGACGACGGGCCCTGGGTGCTGACGGCGTTGGACGACTGAACGTCCGGTAGTGCCTGTGAGGCTGTAGGACCTGCTGACGCCGGTGGACCGTTCCCGGTCCGCCGGCGTTGGTGTTCGGTGGGCGAAAGCCCCGAGGGCGCTGTCATCGTTCGCCGCTCGCCGCTCGCCCGAGCGGTGTGCCGATGCCACCTCGCACCCCCTCCCCGCACGCCCACTCGGCACCCCGCACTCGGCGTCGAGCGCCGTTCGGCGGCCGGGAACCGGGGGTTAGCCCCCTGTTACGAGCCGACCCGCCCCGCCACGATTGAACGGTGACCCAGCCTGTGCGGCCCGAGGACATGCGGGCCTCAGACGCCGAGCGCGAACTGGTCCAGCAGTGGCTGCACCGTGCGCACGCCGACGGCAGCCTCGACCTCGCCGAGTTCGACAACCGGGTGGTGCGCACCTGGCAGGCGAAGACCAGGGGCGAGCTGGCCGCCCTCACGGCGGACCTGCCCACCATGCACCTCGCGCAACCGGTCCCGGGATCTCCGCTGCCCCCGTCACCCGTTCCGGTGAAAAGCGGTGGCGGGCGGAAGGCGTTGAAGGTGCTCACGACGATCTGGTTGAGCGTCAGCGCGCTCAACCTCGCCCTCTGGTTGCTCGTCAGCCTCCTCGGTGGCGACGGGCTGGTGCACCCGTGGTTCCTCTGGGTGTCCGTGCCGCCGGGTGCCGTGCTCGGGGTCATCTGGCTCAGCACCGGACCGAAACGGTAACGCTGTTACGATTAGGTGGGGCGGCGAGCGGAGGTGGTGACGTGCACGAGTCCTTCACCCGGGCGGCTGACAACGACCGGGCGGCGGTCGCCGAGGAGCTGACCCGCGCCCACGCCGAGGGCAGGCTCACGCTGTCCGAGTTCGACGAGCGCACCCGCGCCGTCCACCGGGCCCGGACGTACGCCGAGCTCACCGCCCTGACCGCCGACCTGCCCCGCTCCGCACCCGCCCCGGTCGAACGGCGGTCGAACGCGCTCTTCAGGGTGATGGTCGGCACGTGGCTCGTGGCCAGTTCGATCAACTTCCTCATCTGGGGCATCATCAGCCTCTCCCTCGGCGAGGTGCTCCACCCCTGGTGGGTCTGGGTCGCCGGGCCCTGGGGGCTGGTCCTCCTCGTCGCCCACCAGGGTCGATTTGGGCGTTCGAGCTGACCCGCGTACTATGGAGCGGTGGCGCATACGTCGCGCCGGTTCCGTCATGCCCGGGGATCTGCTCCCCGCCGGCTGGCAAGGGTTCGCAAGGGCCTGGAGGAGTCGGGGTGCCGCGTGCCCGCACTCCGGAAGTAACACCCACCGTCACGAAACGCGGAGGACATGGGCAAGAAGGACGGGGCCATTGAGGTCGAGGGCCGCGTAGTCGAGCCGCTCCCCAACGCGATGTTCCGCGTCGAGTTGGAGAACGGTCACAAGGTCCTGGCACACATCAGCGGCAAGATGCGTCAGCACTACATCCGCATCCTCCCTGAGGACCGGGTTGTCGTGGAGCTCTCGCCCTACGACCTGTCCCGCGGGCGCATCGTCTACCGCTACAAGTGACCTCCGGCGCGCCCCAGCACGGGCGCGTCGGCTGACGCAGGAGAAGCTCAGGCGTGAAGGTCCAGCCGAGCGTCAAGAAGATCTGCGACAAGTGCAAGGTGATCCGCCGCCACGGCCGGGTCATGGTGATCTGCGAGAACCTGCGCCACAAGCAGCGCCAGGGCTGAGCGGAGCACGACCAGCACGAGTCGAGTCTTCACCGGACGCGACACCGAGTAAGCCTCTTCGCACCTGTCACACAAGGAACCACGTGTGGCACACCCCCGGACTCCAGGCCGGGGCCGGGACACCGGTCGCGAGAGCGACCGGAACTGACACAGCGAGTCAGTCCCGGGATCGGGCGAGGAGCAGACCTGGAGCGACACCACTGTTAGGAGCAAGCGCCGTATGGCACGACTCGCTGGCGTCGACCTCCCCCGCGAGAAGCGGTTGGAGATCGCGCTCACCTACATCTTCGGCATCGGTCGGACGCGCTCGAAGGAGCTGCTGACCGCCACCGAGATCTCCCCGGACGTCCGGGTGAAGGACCTCGGTGACGACGACCTGGCGAAGCTGCGGGACTACATCGAGAACAACTTCAAGGTCGAGGGTGACCTCCGCCGCGAGGTTCAGGCCGACATCCGCCGGAAGATGGAAATCGGCTGCTACGAGGGGCTGCGCCACCGTCGCAACCTGCCCGTCCGCGGGCAGCGCACCAAGACGAACGCGCGCACTCGTAAGGGTCCGAAGAAGACCGTCGCCGGCAAGAAGAAGGCCGGAAAGAAGTAAGACCTCGCGTCTCTAGCAAGTAGGAGTTCACCCAGACATGCCACCCAAGTCCCGCACGGGCGCCGGGGTCAAGAAGGTCCGGCGCAAGGAAAAGAAGAACGTCTCGCACGGCCAGGCGCACATCAAGAGCACGTTCAACAACACCATCGTGTCCATCACGGACCCGATGGGCAACGTGATCAGCTGGGCGTCCGCCGGCCACGTCGGCTTCAAGGGCTCCCGCAAGTCCACGCCGTTCGCCGCGCAGATGGCCGCCGAGAACGCCGCCCGCAAGGCCGCCGAGCACGGCATGCGCAAGGTGGACGTGTTCGTGAAGGGTCCCGGCTCCGGCCGCGAGACCGCGATCCGTTCGCTGCAGGCCGCCGGTCTCGAGGTCGGCACCATCCAGGACGTGACCCCGCAGCCCCACAACGGCTGCCGCCCGCCCAAGCGGCGCCGGGTCTGAGGCACGGGGAGGAGTAAGACAACATGGCTCGCTATACCGGACCGGCCACTCGCATCTCGCGCCGTCTCAAGGTCGACCTCGTCGGCGGGGACCAGGCGTTCGAGCGTCGTCCTTACCCGCCCGGCCAGCACGGCCGCGGTCGGATCAAGGAGTCCGAGTACCTGCTGCAGTTGCAGGAGAAGCAGAAGGCCCGCTACACGTACGGCGTCCTGGAGAAGCAGTTCCGGCGCTACTACGAGGAAGCGGTTCGCCGCCCCGGCAAGACCGGTGAGAACCTGCTGCAGATCCTGGAGTCCCGGCTCGACAACGTGGTGTACCGCGCGGGTCTCGCGCGCACCCGCCGTCAGGCCCGCCAGCTGGTCAGCCACGGTCACTTCATCGTGAACGGCCAGAAGGTCAACATCCCGAGCTTCCGGGTGTCGAAGTTCGACATCATCGACGTGAAGCCGAAGTCGCTGCCCACGCTGCCCTTCGAGGCCGCGCGCGCTTCCTTCGGCGACCGGCCGATCCCGGCGTGGCTCCAGGTCGTGCAGTCCAACCTGCGCATCCTGGTCCACCAGCTGCCGGAGCGGGCGCAGATCGACACGCCCGTCACCGAGCAGCTCATCGTCGAGCTCTACTCGAAGTGATCCTCCTGGAGGGGCGGCCCCGGGTCGCCCCTCCAGTCGGGTCCCGCGGCGGCACGGAATGGTGTGCCGCATGCGTTTGCCGGTCTCCGCGACCGGTTCCCACGACGTCAAATAGCGGGCGTCGGGGTCAGAGAGGAAGAACCCAGTGCTGATTTCCCAGCGCCCCTCGCTCAGCGAGGAAGCGGTCAACGAGACCCGCTCCCGGTTCGTCATCGAGCCGCTGGAGCCGGGCTTCGGCTACACCCTCGGCAACTCGATTCGCCGCACCCTGCTGTCGTCCATCCCCGGCGCGGCCGTGACCAGCATCCGCATCGACGGTGTGCTGCACGAGTTCACGACCGTCCCCGGTGTGAAGGAAGACGTCACCGACATCATCCTCAACCTCAAGGAGCTGGTCGTCAGCTCCGAGGAGGACGAGCCGGTGACCATGTACCTGCGCAAGCAGGGGCCGGGCGCGGTGACCGCGGGCGACATCGTGCCTCCGGCCGGTGTCACCGTGCACAACCCCGACCTGCACATCGCCACCCTGAACGGCAAGGGCAAGCTGGAGATCGAGCTCGTGGTCGAGCGCGGTCGCGGCTACGTCCCCGCCGTGCAGAACAAGCAGGCCGGTGCCGAGATCGGCCGCATTCCGGTCGACTCGATCTACTCGCCCGTCATGAAGGTGACCTACAAGGTCGAGGCCACCCGTGTCGAGCAGCGGACCGACTTCGACAAGCTGATCCTCGACGTCGAGACCAAGCCGTCCATCACGCCGCGCGACGCCGTCGCGTCGGCGGGCAAGACGCTGGTCGAGCTGTTCGGTCTCGCCCGCGAGCTGAACGTCGACGCCGAGGGCATCGAGATCGGCCCCTCGCCCGCCGAGGCGGACACCATCGCGGCGTTCGCGATGCCGATCGAGGACCTGGACCTCACCGTCCGGTCCTACAACTGCCTCAAGCGCGAGGGCATCCACACCGTGGGCGAGCTGGTCTCGCGCAGCGAGGCGGACCTGCTGGACATCCGCAACTTCGGCGCCAAGTCGATCGACGAGGTCAAGATGAAGCTCGTCGGTCTCGGCCTCGCGCTGAAGGACAGCCCTCCTGGGTTCGACCCGTCGGCCGCCGCGTCCGACTACCCGGCCGAAGGCTGGGGCACGGACACCGCCGTGGACTCCCACGACGACGGCCAGGACTACGCGGAGACCGAGCAGCTCTGAGGTCGCTGAGCGGCCGGGCCGGAGCAGAGGATCAGAAAGAAATCCGAGGAGCAATTCGATGCCCACCCCCACCAAGGGACCCCGTCTCGGGGGCTCGCCGGCCCACGAGCGGCTGATGCTGGCCAACCTGGCCACGTCCCTGTTCACCCACGGTCGGATCACGACCACCGAGGCCAAGGCGAAGCGGCTGCGCCCGTACGCCGAGAAGCTGATCAGCAAGGCGAAGGTCGGCGACCTGCACAACCGTCGTGAGATCCTCAAGGTCATCCGCGACAAGGACATCGTGCACAAGCTGTTCGCCGAGATCGGTCCGCAGTTCGCCGACCGCCCCGGTGGCTACACCCGCATCACCAAGACGCTGCCGCGCAAGGGCGACAACGCCCCCATGGCCGTGATCGAGCTGGTCGCGGAGTCCACCGTGACCTCCGAGGCGGAGCGCGCCCGCAAGACGAAGTTCGCCAAGGACCAGACCGCCACCCCGAAGAACGACACGGCGGCGGCTGAGGCCGAGGAGACCAAGTCCGAGGACGTGCAGGACCAGGACGCCGAGGCGCCCGAGTCGGCCACGAAGGACGCGACGGAGGAGCCCGCCGAGGGCGCCGACGACGCCTCCGCCGAGGCGAAGGCCGACGGCAAGGCCGAGGACAAGAAGGACGAGTCCTGACGGACGCGCACTTCACCGACGAGCCCGTCGTTCCCGCTGGGGACGACGGGCTCGTTCGTGTGCGACTGGACCTGGCCTACGACGGCACGGACTTCTCCGGGTGGGCGCGGCAGCCCGGCCGCCGCACGGTGTGCGGTGTCCTGGAGGACACGATGTCGACGGTGCTGCGCGAGGACGTGCAGCTGACCGTGGCCGGTCGGACGGACGCGGGCGTGCACGCGTCCGGGCAGGTGGCGCACGTCGACCTGCCCGCCGCGGTGGACGTCGCCGGCCTGCCGAAGCGCCTGGCCCGCGCGCTGCCCGCGGACGTGCGGGTGTTCTCGGCCCGGGTGGTGCCCGCCGAGTTCGACGCCCGGTTCGCCGCGCTGCGCCGGCACTACGAGTACCGGGTCACCGACGCCGCGTTCGGGGCGCACCCGCTGCGGCGGCTCGACACGCTGGCGTGGCCGCGTCCGCTCGACCTGGACGCGTTGAACGCGGCGTCGCAGTTGTTGTTGGGCGAACAGGACTTCTGCGCGTTCTGCAAGCGCCGCGAGGGCGCGACCACGATCCGCGAGCTGCAACGCCTGGAGTGGGTGCGCGACGGCGCCGTGCTGACCGCGCACGTGTCCGCGGACGCGTTCTGCCACTCGATGGTGCGCAGCCTGGTCGGCGCGCTGCTGGCCGTGGGCGAGGGGCGCAAGCCGGTGGGCTGGCCCGCGTCGCTGCTGTCGCTGACCGCGCGGTCCAGCGAGGTCACCGTCGCCCCGCCGCACGGGTTGTCGCTGGTCCGGGTCGACTACCCGGCCGACGACGAGCTGGCCGCGCGGGCCGCCGTCACCCGGAACGTGCGCGGCGCGCCGACCAGGTGAGCCAGGCCGCGCCGCCCAGCGGGATCTCCGCCAGGTAGGTGAAGAAGGCGAACAGGAGCACGCCCGCCACGGCCGGCGCGGCGGGCGTGCCCAGGCCGACCAGCAGCGCGATGGTGCCGTTCTCGGTGACGCCGACGCCGCCGGGCGTGACCACGGCCAGCGTGAGCAGCCTGCTCACCGCGAAGGCCGCCACCGTCGGACCGAGTCCCAGGTGGACGCCCGCGGCGGCCAGGCACCACCACAGCAGCACGCCCTGCAGCAGCAGGTAGGCGAGCATGCCCGCGGTCATCCGGCGCCACCCGGCCCGGACGACCTCGCCGGTCTGGCGGCGCAGCCGCAGCAGGAACCGGGCGGCCCGGCCGCCGAGGAGCCGGCACACCCACCGCAGGCGGATCAGCGCCACCACCGCGAGCAGCAGCCCGGCCGCCGCGCCGACCGCCGCGACCAGCACGCCGTCACCGAAGACCACCGCGCCCTGCACGGCCAGCGCGAGCAGCGGCAGCGCCGCCCGGGACAGCGCGTTCCACAGGCCGCTGACGAGCGCCGACGTGGTGATCGCCCGCGCCGAGTGGCCCCAGCTCGCGGCCATCACCGCGGTCACCGCCACCCCGGCCGCGCCGCCGAGCGGCAGCACGTTGCTGACCGCGCTGCCCGCGGCGTTCAGGCTGAACGCCTGGGTGTTGCGCAGGCCGGGCAACGAGCCGGTGAGCACGTAGGTGTAGGCCCAGAGCCCGGCCAGCCACAGCGCGGTCAACCCCAGTGCCGTGCCCGGGCCGACGGCGCGCAACTGCTCCGCGACCGCCGTCCACGCCACGCCGCTCACGGCGGGCACCAGGGCGACCACGAGCCACGCCGCCAGGGCCAGTGACGCCAGCGACGCGGTGACGCGCAGCCACGGCCTCATCGCGCTCGCAATCGTTTGCGCTCGACGTACCACTCCGTTCCCAGGATCGTCCTGAACAGCGGTGGCGGCAGCTTGAGCAGCGCGGCGAGGGTGCGGCTCGAGTCGCCGCCGGTGGTCTGGGTGGCGTGCGCCGCCATCGCGCGCCGCTTCGCCCCCGCGTACCGCCGGACATCCACCGAGTGGGTGATCTCGGCGCGGGCGGTGTACGCGCGCTCGAACGGCTCCAGGTCGAAGTCGCGGACCAGGCGGGCCAGCCGCAGGCCGCGCAGCAGCCACGTGCGGTCGACCGTCGCCTCCCACACGCGGGGCGTGCCGGCGAGTTCGGCGGCCAGCGCGCCCACCCGGTGCACCTGCACGTGGTCGGGGTGGCCGTAGCCGCCGTGCGGGTCGTAGGCGGTGAGCAGGTCGGCGCGTTCCTCGTGCAGCAGCTCGGCCAGCCGTTCGGCGGCCTCGCCGACGTCGGCGCGGGCGAAACCGCGCCGCCCGTCCAGGCCGGAGTCGGGGTAGCCGAGGAACTCCACCCGCGCGCAGCCGAGAGCACGGGCCGCCGCGTGCGCTTCCTTCGTGCGCACGGTGCCCAGATCGGTCCGATGCGCGCTCAGCCCTCGTTCACCGGCGGTCGCGACGACGAGCACGACGCGGTGTCCCTCCCGCGCGAGGCGCGCCATCGTGCCGCCGGTCAGCAGGGCTTCGTCGTCTGGGTGGGCGTGGAAGAAGACGCACGTTCGGCTCACGGGTGCAAGAGTGTCAGTTGGTCCGTTCGGCGGCTTGACGGGAGTGCACTTGTCGATCGTTCACGTCACCGACTGCTTCCTGCCGCGCCTGGGCGGGATCGAGGTGCAGGTGGCCGGGTTGGCCCGCGAGCAGGCGCGCGCCGGGGAGGACGTGCACGTGGTGACCGCGACCAGGGACGCGGCACCGGGGGACGGGTACGAGGTGCACCGGATCGCCGTGCGGCTGCCGTGGGACCTGCCCGTGCACCCGCGGGCGGGCTCGCACCTCGACCGGGTGATCGCCGCGCGGTGGCCGTCGGTGGTGTACGTGCACGTCGGCGCGATCTCGCCGTTCGCCTGGTCGGGGGTGCGGTCGGCACTGCGGCTCGGCCTGCCCGCGGTGGTCGTGGTGCACAGCATGTGGGACCCGGTGGTGCAGCGGTGCTACCGGGCGCTGGACCGGCTGGCGTCGTGGAGCACGGCGCGGGTGGCGGTGGCGGCGGTGAGCCGTGCGGCGGCGGACCGGGTGCGGGCGGTCGTCCCCGGGTTGCCGGTGGCGGTGGTGCCGAACGGGATCGTGCCGTCGGCGTGGCGCGGGTTACCGACGCAGCGGCCGGACGACGCCGTGCACGTGGTGTCGGTGGGTCGGCTGGCGGCGCGCAAGGAGCCCATGGCGTTGCTGCGGGCGTTGCGGGCGGTGTCGTCGGACGTCCGGCTGCGGGCGACGGTGGCCGGGGCGGGGCCGGAGATGGCTGTCCTGCGGCGGTACGTCGAGCGGCACGGGATGGGGTGGGTGAGCCTGCCCGGGCGGCTGGACCGGCAGGGGGTGGGTCACCTGCTGGCCGGGGCGGACGTGTTCGTGAACCCGGCGGTGCGGGAGGCGTTCGGGCTGGCGGCGCTGGAGGCGCGGACGGCGGGGGTGCCGGTGGTGGCGCGGCCGGGGACGGGGGTGGCGGACTTCGTGCGCGACGGGGTGGAGGGGCTGCTGACGCACGACCTGGCGGCGGGGATCGCGCGCCTGGCGCACGACCGGGAGGAACGCCTGCGGATCGCGGCGCACAACCGGACCACCGAACCGACCCACTGCACGTGGCCGCGGGTGCTGGCGGCGCTGCGCTCGTGCGCGGCGCGGGTGTGAGGGCTAGAAGACGAGGTCGGCCGAGTCGAGCGTGATCGGGACGGGCGCGGCGGTGATGGTCGCGGCTCCGGCGGCCCGGACGGTGTTCTCCAGCACGTACTGGCCCTCGTGCAACCGGTGCGCGATCAGCTCCAGCCCGGGATGATCACCCTTGCGGCTGATCGTCCAGAGGAACGGCACGCCGGCAGCGGCGTAGGCGACCACCTTCGCTTCGCGTTCGTTCCGGTCGTTACCCGGTGACCAGACCTCGACCGCCAGTCGCAGCGCCTCGGCGGGGAAGCTCGCACCGGCGGGCGGCCGGTCCATGATCACCACATCGGGGATGGAACCGTTGCGGAGAGTGGAGGAGATCTTCACTCCCACGCCGATCACCGCGTAGAGGTCTGTCCGGCCGGCCGCGGAGATCGAATCCTCGAACGGCCGGATGAGACGGGTCACCGCGAGCTGGTGCTCGCCGGAAGGAGGGGGATCCACGTGGAAGTGTCCGAAGATCAGCTCGACGCTCGAACCGTCCTCCGGGGAGGGCAGCTCGATCCATTCCTGAATGGTGTGCGGGCCGATCAACGGGTTCGGCAGGGCGGCCCCTTCCAGTCGCGCCTGGGTCTCTTCCTTCAGCGCTGCGGACATGGTTCCAACCTCCACGATCGACTTGATCATGACCGTAGCGCAGTCCCACCGGGGCGAAGCAGTGCCGGATCGGGTGAAACGCGGAGCGGCCCCTCACCGGCGGAAGTGGTGAGGGGCCGCTGTGGTGCGACTGGATCGGGCGACCGGCTTACAGGTCGAGGGTCCAGGTGTCGATGTAGCCCGTGTCCTGGCTGTACGCGTCACGCACGCGCAGCTGCCAGGTGCCGTTGGCGTTCTCCGCCGACAGGTTCAGCGTGTACGTGGCGTCGACGTTGTCCGCGCTGTCCGAACCGGACGTCACCTTCAGCTGCTTGACCGCGCCGCTCGGCGTGATCAGGTCGATCGCCAGGTCACCCCGGTAGGTGTGCTTGACGTGCACCTCGACCGTGGCGGTCGAGCCGGCCTTGCCGGCGCAGTCGGTCACGGAGATCGGGCTGGTCGCGGTGCCCAGGTCCGGCACGGCCACGTCGGTCGCGTTGGTCTTGGCCGCGCAGTTGCCCGGCTGCGGGGTGGAGGAGCCGATCACGCGCAGCAGCTTGTTCGGCGAACCGGTGCCCGCGTTGCCGACCACGCCGTTCGTCGCGCCGTTGACCAGGGCGTCACGGACCTGCTGCGGCGTGGCGGTGGGGTTCGCGGCCAGGTAGACGGCCGCCGCGCCGACCACGTGCGGCGTCGCCATCGACGTGCCGCTGATCGTGTTGGTGGCGGTGTCGTTGGTGTGCCAGGCCGACGTGATGCTGGAGCCCGGCGCGAAGATGTCCAGGCAGGTGCCGATGTTGGAGAACGACGACCGGGCGTCGGTGTTCGTGGTGGAGCCGACCGTGATCGCCTCCGCCGTGCGCGCCGGGGACGTGTTGCACGCGTTGGCGCCGCTGTCGTTGCCCGCCGCGAGGCCGTAGGTCACACCCGACGCGATGGAGTTGCGCACGGCCTGGTCGACCGCGGCGTCCGCGCCGCCGCCGAGCGACATGTTCGCCACCGCCGGCTTGGCCGCGTTCGCCGTCACCCAGTCGATGCCCGCGATGACGCCCGCGTACGTGCCGGAGCCGGCGCAGTTCAGCACCCGCACGCCGACGAGCTTGGCCTTCTTCGCCACGCCGTAGGCCGAGCCCGCGACCGTGCCGGCGACGTGCGTGCCGTGGCCGTTGCAGTCGGTGGCGTCGTTGTCGTTGTCGACGGTGTCGCGGCCGGTCACGGCGCGACCGCCGAAGTCGCTGTGCGAGAACCGGATGCCCGTGTCGATGATGTAGGCGGTGACGCCCGCGCCCTCGTTCGGGTAGGTGTAGGAGTTGTCCAGCGGCAGCGCGGCCTGGTCGACCCGGTCCAGACCCCACGACGGGGTCGGCGCCTGCGTGCCGGAGATCTTCACCTCGCCGTCCTGCTGCACGTACGACACCGACGGGTCGGCGGCGAGCTTGCGGGCCTGCGCCTCGGTCATGGTGGCCGAGAAGCCGCGCAGCGCGCTCGTGTACGTGTGCTTGACGTTCGCCTGGTACTTGCCGCTCAACGTCCCGACGCTGCTCGTGCTCATGTCCTTCAGCACGACGATGTAGCTGTCCTTGACCGCGTTGGGCGCGTCGGCCCCGAGGATCTGTCCCTCCGCGGCGGCGGAGGTGAAGGTGGTCAGTGCGGCCGTGACCGCGAACGCCGTGCCCGTGGCCAGCCCGACACCGGCCAGCCGTCTCGTCCTGGACGCGCGAACGTCTCCCATGGCGGGGGTTCTCCTCTTCGCAGGGTGGGTGCCCGGTCGGTGTCGCCCCCGAAACCGACCGGACACGGTGAGTAGTTCCTAGTTCGCCCTGCGGGTGAGGCGCAAGAATTTGGTGGCAACAGCCGACGAATGGCTCCTCCACAGTTTTATTCGTGCTGTGAACGAATTGCTGCGGAGAGTGACTGGACCGAGGGCGAAAAATATGCCCCCGGACCGGTGGTCCAGGGGCACGCCGGGTGTCGCGCGCGGGTCAGTCGCCGCGTCGGACCGCACCCAGGATCTGCTGCTCACCGGGGGTGGTGACCAGTCGCAGCGGCCGCCACAGGTTCGTGCCGAGCGCGATCACCTGATCGTCCTTGAGCGTGGTGAGCTGGTGAGCCATCTGCGGCGGCAGCCGCCAGATCTGGCTCGCCAACTGCGCCTGCCCGACCGGCAGCCGTTGCAGCAGCACGAGGTCCGCGGAATTCGCGGTGGTCGCCGCCTGGGGGTGCAAATAGGGCAACACGTACATCGTGGTCTGCCACGGCGACCGCGGCGGGAACAACTCCTGCGGCACGTGCCCGCCGTCGTGCACGACGAGCAGCGGGGTGTCCTCCGACGGCCGCGGCAGCTCCACCGGGCTCAGCCGGCGCAACTGCACCAGCGGCGACGGCCTGCCGTCCGGGCCCGCGCCCGCCGCGCGCACCACCGGCTGCCAGGCCGCCGGGCGGCCCGTCGCGATGGTGATCCACGCGCCGGTCGCCATCGCCCGCAACGCGATCTGCCGGGCCAGGTACAGCCCGCCGACCACGACCATGCGGGTCGGCGCGGACCGCAGCACGGAGATCGTCAGCGGCTCGCCCTGCAGGCCGGAGCCGAGCACCATGCCGCCGCGGTCGCCCGACGGGCTCACCACGTCCAGCATCTGCGGCGACACCAGGAACTCCGGTGCCACGCCCCTGCCGTTCGTGTCCATCAACCGGGAGTTGCTCACGCCACACCTCCGAGCGGCAGCGTCGCGGCCAGCCCGGCGACCTGCAGGCCGTTCAACGGGGTCAGCGTGATGTCGAGCTTGTCGGCCAGCGCCTTGAGCCGGTCGTCGGCGCGGTCGAGCTCGGTCGGCGTCCGCGCGCTCACCCGCACCATGCCGCGCAGGCCGACCTGGCCCTGCTCGCTGCTCGGGGAGATCGTCATGGACAGCGTCGAGGACAGCGCGCGCACGCCGGTCAGCGCGTTGAGGTTGTTGCGCATGCCCTTGGACGGCCAGCCGGTGATCGCGTAGCTGGCGTGGCCCACGCCGCCCGCCGTCACGCCGGACCACTTCTCCCGCAACGACACCGAGGTGTTCGACCCGGCCACCGAGGTCAGCTCGGCCGCCGAGATGCCCGCCCGGATCAGCTCGTCGGGGTCCAGCGGCCGGATCGACACGCCCGTCGACTCCAACGCGTTGCGCACGCGCGAGAGAGCGCCGATCAGCGCCCGGTGCGCGCCCACGACGCCGCCGCCGCGCTCCCGGATCGCCGCCGCGCACCGCCGCGGGTCCAGCCGCACCGCGATCCACGTGGTCCGACGCGCCGCCGCGGGCAGCGGGCCGAGCACCTCCATGTAGGAGTTGAGCGCGGGCGAGTTCGAGGGCAGCGCCGCGCTGCCCGGGTAGCAGTGCCAGATCACCGAGATCGCGTCGAGCACCACACCGCGGTCCTCCAACGTCGGCGCCAGCGCGCCGAGCGGCAACGACGGCGCGCTGCCCACCGCGGTGATCAGACCCGGCGCCGGGTCGACCAGCAGCACGGCGGTCCACGCGCCCTGGTGCCAGGCCATGCCCAGCGGACGGCGCTCGTGGTCGACGCCCCGGGCCACCACCAGGTCCGGCACGGCCAGGCGCAGCAACGCCACCCGCGGGTCGTCCGGGCCGATGACCGAGGACTCCTCCTCCGACGGCGGCTTCATCTCCACCGGGCCGGTGCGCTTGGCCGTGCGGCCGTGCGAGCGGAACGCGTAGCGGAACACCAGGCCGATCCACTGGGTCAGCCAGCGACCCCGGGACCGGGTGAACGCCAGGATCAACGCGATCAGCACGATGCCGCCCGCGACGTACATCGGCACGGGCGCGACGCCGTCACCGGTCGCGCCGACCGCGATCAGGACCAGGCCGACCGCGACGCCGACCTCGAGGACAACCAGGTTGGCGACCGGCAGCGAGCCCAGGCTCGCGCCCGCGGTGCGGCGGCGCGCCCGGAGCAGCGCGGCGCGCACGGCGCCACCTGCCGCCTGCGCGCGTCCCATGGCGGGATTGGGTTGGCCCGGATGTGGGGTGGTCACGGACATCCGCTCTGGTTCTCTTTCCGTCGGCGTGCGCCGGGTGGACCGACCGGGTCTGACCAACCCGCACACGGACCACCCGCCGTCCGGCTATCGTGCAGACCGTACCGCGACTGGGAGAGCAGCGAGCCGAGAATGGCATCAACACCCACCACCAAGTCACAGGTCCAGGCCTACCGCTTCGTGCTGCGCAGGATGCAGTCCGCCCTGGTGCGCAGAGACGCGGTGATGCTGCACGACCCGATGCGCACGCACTCGCGCGCGACCGCGGTGGGCGTCCTGCTCGGCGTCATCGGGTTGCTCGGCTTCCTGATCTTCGGCTTCTTCTCGCCGGACCCGCAGGTCGACGACCAGACGCAGATCGCGATCTCCAAGGAGACCGGCCAGGTCTACGTCGTGCACACGGTCGGCTCGAACAAGACGCTGATCCCGATGACCAACCTCGCGTCCGCCCGGCTGCTGCTGCTCCAGCGGTCCAACCCGGACAAGGGGCAGGCGGCGGTCTCGGGTGGTGACGCGGCGGCGGGCCAGGTCAACGCGGGACCGCAGGTCGCGGGCGGTGAGCCGAAGCTGGTCAGCGAGAAGGCACTGGCGAAGCTGCCCAAGGGGCGGCTGACGGGCATCCCGGACGGGCCGGACGTGCTGCCCAAGCCCGCCGACCGCATCGGGCCGGACTGGTCGGTGTGCGACACGCTGCAGCTGGACGAGTCGCTGAACGACCCGTCCGCGCCGGGCAAGTTCACCACCACCGTCCTCGCGGGCTACAGCGGCGGCGGCGAGCTGCTCGACGGCAACCGGGCCCTGCTGGTGCGCGCGGGCACCGACGACAAGCAGGCGTACCTGATCTACAAGGCCCCGGTGAACTCGAAGATCACCTCGACGTCCACCGTGCGGGCCAAGGTCGACCTGACCAACGCCGAGGTGCGCACCGCGCTCAACCTGAGCCAGAAGAAGCCGCGCGCGATCAGCTCCGGCCTGCTCAACGCGATCCCCGAGGCGAAGCCGTTGGTGGCGCCCGAGATCCCGGGCCGCGGCCAGAACGTGAACTACGTGCAGAACGAGAACCTGAAGATCGGCGCGGTCATCGAGGTCCGCCGCTCCGGTGCGGAGTCCGAGTTCCACGTGGTGCTCAAGGACGGCCTGCAGAAGATCAGCCGGGCCGCGGCCGACCTGCTGCGCGCGGCCTACGCCCAGGGCGCGGAACCCAAGCTGGTCGACATCGCGCGCACCAACGACGCGCCGACCGTGGACCAGCTCGACTTCGACGACTACCCGCCGGACGTGCCCGAGGTGCTGGAGCCGAACCAGAACAACCGGGTGATCTGCCTGGGCTGGCAGGCGCAGAACGTGACGTCGGACAACAAGTCGCAGCACACCAAGGTGACCATCGCGCCGTCCCTGCCGATCCCGTCGAACGTGGTGCCGGTGGAGATCAACCAGGTGGGCGCGACCGGTGAGGTCGTCAGCCAGTTCGTGATGGCGCCGGGCAAGTCGGCCGTGGTGCGCAGCGCGACGTCCACCCAGGACTTCGACAGCGGTCCGATCCACCTGATCACCGGCCGCGGCGTCAAGTACGGCGTCCCGGACGTCACCACCAGCGGCGCGCTCGGGCTCGGCGCGGACGGGTTCTCGCCCGGACCGGAGTCGATCCTGCGGCTGCTGCCCAACGGGCCGCAGCTCAACCGCAACGACGCCTCCCGCAGCTGGGACTCGATCCCCGTGCCGAAGAACAACGGCGTGCTGCCCGAGGAGAAGGCCGGGAAGCAGGGCGGCTGACTTTCCGGTGCTGAGCCCTTCGGGGGAACCGGCGTGTGCCGGTTCCCGTCAGAGGGTGCAGGAGGTGTCGGGGTGAACGAGGTCACACGCGGGCCGGCGGGCGGCGGGCAGGTTGCGGTCGACCCGCGCCGGCTCGAGCTGTACGCGCGGCGCGTCGAGGAGGCGGCCGAGGAGCTGACCCGTGCGCGGGCCGAGCTGCGGGACGCGCCGATGGGCCCCCGGAGCTTCGGCGAGCTGGGGCGCACCCTGCGCAGCGCCGAGGCGTACGGCCGGGCCGCCGGGCTGCTGCACCAGCAGCTCGACCGGGCGTGCGAGGTGCTGACGTCCGCGGCGAAGGGCCTGCACGACGTGGCCGAGCACTACGGCGCCCAGGACGACGACGCGGTGGCGTTGATCAAGGCGATCGACCGGCGGGCGGGGTTGGGCTGATGCGGGGCAAGGACGGCAGGCAGATCGCCGCCGAGGTCGGGCCGGAGCTGGACTACCTGTCCGGGATCAGCAGGCGGCTCGGCGTGCGCGACCTCGTGGCCGACTACTTCGCGCCCGTCGTGGGCGACTGGAACGACCTGCACGAGGAGGCGGAGCGCTGGCGCAAGGCCGGGTTGGTCGCCGAGCACGTGACGCGTGACCTGACCAAGCCGCTGGGCAAGCTCGACTCGGCGTGGCAGGGCAAGGACGCGGACTCGTTCGTGGAGCACATGCGGGAGGTCGGCCTGGCCGGGCACGACATGTCCGACGCGATGCACGCGATGAGCGAGGCGTTGGACCAGACCGCCGAGGGCATCCGCGGGATCGTGCAGGACATGTCCCGGGTGTTCGCCGAGGCGGCCGACGCGGTGTCCGGCGCGGCGGCGTTGCCGGTGGACGGCGACCGGCGCGTGGTGGAGGCGTTGGACGAGCTGCACGACCCGGCGAAGGAGCTGCACGAGTCGGTGCGGGACGTGCTGGAGGCGTTCCTGCGGCTGTGCGAGGGGGTGTCGGGCTCGGACGACTTCGCCGACGTGAAGATGGAGCACCGCTACCCCGAGCGGAACTGGTCGTACACCCCGCCCGTGAAGCCGACCGCGCCGGAGCCGCCGGCCACCACGCCTCCGGCGGAGACGAAGCCGGCCGCGTCCGGTGGGGCCGGGTCCGGATCGGGCGGTGGCGGTGTGCCCGGTGGCGGCGGTGGCGGTGTGCCCGGTGGTGGCGGTGGCGTGCCCGGCGGTGGTGGTGTGCCGGGCGGTGAGCACGCGGAGCGGTTGCAGCAGGGCGGGTCGACCGGGGTGTCCGAGCCCCGTCCCGCGGAGCCCGGGGCACGTCCGGCGGCGGCCGCGGCGGCGGGCCCGTCCGGTCCGCCCGCGGCCGGCGGCACCGGGATGATGGGCGCGGGGATGATGGGCGGCATGGGCGCGGGCGGCCAGCAGGGCGGCGACAAGGACCACAAGTCGAAGGTCCAGCTCGCGGGCTCGACCGAGCAGGTGTTCGGCAAGCCCAAGAAGTCCGCACCACCCGTCCTGGGCGAGGACTGAGCTGTCCGAGCGTTGAACTCACGGGCCTGGACGTAGGACTCACGAGGAAGGGCCGCCCGTCGGGCGGCCCTTCCGGCGTCAGATCGTCGAGCGCCTGGGTGGTGCGAGGGCGCGGCGGGCGCGGTTGCGGTTCACGGTGTGGACGATGAACAGGGTCAGCAGGAGCAGGCCGACGCCCGCGCCCGTGCCCGACAGCGCCACGATCATCGGTGTGCTGCTCGGCGGGTTCAGCGGACCCAGGTTGGTGATCAGCTGCTCCGGCGTGGTGGGCTTCGCGCCCGGCCGCTCGGACGGCAGCTCGGCGGTCAGCGCGGCCACCGGGTTGATCATCCCGTAGCCGACCTTGTGGTCGCGGCCGTTCGGGTTGCCCGGGTGCTGCGCGGTCGCCTTGATCCGGTCCATCACCTGCCGCGCCTTCAGGTCCGGGAACCGCTGGCGCACCAGCGCGACCACGCCGGCCACGTACGGCGAGGCGAAGCTCGTGCCCTGGATGGCGGTGAGCCGCTTGTTCTCGTCGGAGTTCGCGTCGGTCAGGCCCTGGCCGCGCGGGTCGAGGGTGACGATGTTCTCGCCGGGCGCGGCCACGCTGACCCACGGGCCCCACACGGAGAACGACGACACCTCGCCGTCCATGTTCATCGACGCCACCGACAGGACGTTGTCGGCGTACCAGGGCGGCGACGCGACCACGTTGACCGTGTTCGGGTCCTGGTTGTCGTTCTGGCCCTGGCAGCCGCCCTTGGAGTCGATGTTGCCCGCGGCGGTCACGATGACGACGTCCTTGTCGTTCACCGCCCAGTCGATCGCGGCCTGCAGCTCGCGTTCCTGGTCGCTGGGCGCGCTCGGGGCCGCGCACGCGGTCAGCGAGATGTTGATGACCTGCGCGCCCTGGTCGACGGCGGAGATGATGGCCTTGGCCAGCGTGGCGACCTTGCCCGCGGAGTCCCGGTTGTCCTTCTTGGCCGGGTCCTCGTACTTGAAGTGGTTGCTGGTCTGCCGGAACGCCAGCACGGTGGCCTCGGGCGCGGCGCCGATGAACCCGGTCTGCTCGTCCTTGCTGGCCGCCGCGACGCCCGCCACCTCGGTGCCGTGGCCGTCGCAGTCGTCGTTGCCCTTCTTCTCGGTCTCGACGTAGTCGCCGGCCGGGATGACGCGGCCCTGCAGCCGCGGGTGGGTGTTGACGCCGGTGTCGATGATCGCGAGCTTGATGTCCTTGCCGGTGGCGAAGCGGTGCGCCTCCTCCAGCCGGAGCTGCATCTGGCCCCACGGCTTGTTCGGGATCGGGCGGTTGCCCGTGCCCGAGGTCACGCACTCGGTCTTCTTCTGGTAGTCGACGTCTTCCTTGGGCGCCTCGGGCGGGCGCAGGAACGACCGGTCCACCGGCGGCGGCTGCGAGTTCGGCCGGGCGTTGGCGTTCGTCGTGGACGGCTGGGCGTACGCGCCGGGTGCGGTCACCAGGGTGACCGCGGCCGCGGTCAGCGCGGCGATCTTGCGGATGCGCATCGGGTCCTCACGCGGGGATGAGCTGGCGCATGGCCACGTACAGGTCCATCACCGCCAGCGCCAGCGGCAGCACCGCGGCGATCAGGATGGCTTCCAGCACGTCGACCGTGCGGCGCAGCACCGGGGAGAACTTCTGGTTGGGGAAGATCACGCCGAGCACCAGGGCGGCCGCGCCGACGATCACCAGGGCGCCGAACACGTACAGCAGCCGGTCTCCCGGCGACGACTCCACCAGCCACCCGAGCAGCACGCCCGCGCCCGCGACCATGCCGCTGACCAGCAGCGCCACCGCCTGCGCGCCGTTGGCGTACGCGCGGCCCCGCAGCAGCAGCACCAACGTCACCACGATCGCCAGCAGCGGGCCCCAGATGGTGCCGTCGCCCGCGGCGATCACGGCGAACAGGGCGGCCGTGCCGCCACAGCCGATGATCATGCCGGTCAGGTACTCGTGCGCGTTCGCGGTGCGCCGCTCGATCACCGAGTACTCCGGGAAACCGGTGTCCTCCTTGAGGTCCTCCGCGCTGCCCGGCACGGTCGGCAGCGGCAGCTTGGCCAGCTGGATCGTCAACCGGGGCAGCACGGACAGCGCCGCCAGCGAGACCGCCGCGGTGCCCGCCGCGATGCCCTGCACGGGGTGGTCGACGAAGATGCCGATCAGGAACGCGAGGGCGCTCAGCGCGCCGGCCGTGGCGGCGGCGATGAACACCGTGATGCCCCGGCCGATCAGCAGGATCGCGGCCGAGGCGAAGATCAGCACCAGCACGCTGGCCAGCAGCAGGCTCGGCCGGCCGATCGGACCGGGCACGATGTAGAGGCCGGCGACGTAGGCCATGGGCAGGCCGCCCGCCGCCGCGACCAGCACGCCCGTGCCGGTCGCGGAGTAGGACCGGGCCACCACCGCGCCCGCCGCGATGGCGACGACGGCGAGGACGCCCGCGCAGATGGCGGGCGCGAGGTTGCCGCCGCCCGCGAGCGGACCGGCCATCAGCACCGCGACCGCGGCCGTGATGAGCGCCAGCGCGCCCGCGAGGTGGCCGTAGCGCCGCGCCGTGTCCTTGGTCCACGGGCGGAAGCTGTCCGGGTCCGACTCGGCGATCGCGTCGACCACGTCGTCGTACAGCGGGGGCGGCGGGTTCTCGTTGCGCTTGCGCAGCTGCAGGAGCTCGCCGTCGACCACGCCGAGCGAGGCCAGCGTGCGGCTGGGGTCCAGCGGGGCGTCGCCCAGCTTGGCCAGCGCCCAGCCGCCGTGCCGCACGCCACCGTCCGGAGTGGCCTCCTTGGCCATGTCCAGCAGCATCGGCAGCAGGTCGGCCACCGCGACGTCGGCGGGCAGCGCGACGTCGATACGCGTTCGCGGCGCAACCACCGTCACCCGGCTGAACACCGTCGTACCGGTCGCCACCAGCGCCCCCTAATGTCCTGATCAGTGTGTGCCGTGGTCCGCCCCGACCTTATTGGTCCGGTCGGACGCGGTTCGGTCCGCCCCTGGCGGAGCAGACCCAGTATGGGGCCGGGGGCCGCCGTGGCACGGCCGTTCCGCGCAACACGTCGGCCGCGGATTTCACCGACCCCCCGTCGTGCGGGGTTCCGATGCGCCATAGTGTCGGTGCGACTGTGGCGGGCCGAGGCAGTGGAGCGCAGTCGGGGTGTTGGTTTCTGGATCGACCTGAAGAGGTGCCTGTTAGGTGAGCACGCTGCAGTTCAAGCGCACGGCACGCCTCGCCGCCCCCCGCCCTCCGGGCGGTGAGGTCCACCTCGAACCGCCACCCGAGGTGCCCCGGGTCATCCCCGGCAACATCATGATGAAGGCGATGCCCGTCGTCATGATCGTGTCGTCCGTCGGCATGATGGTGCTGATGTTCAGCTACAGCGGGCGCAGCCCCGCTGCGATGATCATGCCCGGCATGATGCTGGTCTCGACCATCGGCATGATGGCCGGCGGCATGGGCAGTGGCAAGGGCCAGAAGAAGGCCGAGATGAACGAGGACCGCAAGGACTACCTGCGCTACCTCGGCCAGATGCGCGACCGCGCCCGCGAAGCCGCCAACGAGCAGCGCGCCGAGCGCGAGTGGGTGCACCCCGACCCGCAGATGCTGTGGTCCCTGGCCACCACCCGGCGCATGTGGGAGCGCCGGCAGAACGACCCCGACTTCTGCCACCTGCGCGCGGGCCGCGGCTCGCAGCGGCTGGCGACCCGGCTCGTGCCGCCGCAGACCGGCCCGGTCGAGGAGCTGGAGCCGATCGCGACGCTGGCGCTGCGCCGGTTCGTGCGCGCCCACTCGCTGGTGCCCGACCTGCCGATCTCCATCGCGCTGCGCGGCTTCGCCGCCGTCGGCCTGCTCGGCGACATCGAGGAGAAGCGCGGCCTGGCCCGCGCCCTGCTGGCCCAGATGGTCACCTTCCACTCGCCGGACGACCTGCTGATCGCCGTCGTCACCACCGGCCGCACCAAGGCCGAGTGGGAGTGGATGAAGTGGCTGCCGCACGTGCAGCACCCGACGATCGTCGACGGCATCGGCCAGATGCGGATGATGGCGGGCTCGTTGGCCGAGGTCGAGCAGATGCTGGACGACCAGCTGCGCGACCGGCAGCGGTTCACCCGCAACGCGCCGCCGCCCGCCGACCAGCCGCACGTCGTGATCGTGATCGACGACGGCGACGTCACCCGGGAAGAGCAGATCATCCTGGAGGAGGGGCTGGTCGGTGTCACGCTGCTCGACCTGTCCGAGTCGCTGGGCAACCTCACCGCGCGCCGCGGCCTGCGGCTGGTGATCGAGGACGGCAAGCTCGGCGCGCGCAGCGCCAGCGGCGTGGAGTGGTTCGGCTCGCCGGACTGGCTGAGCGTGGTCGAGGCCGAGGCGCTGGCCCGGCGGCTGTCGCCGTACCGGATCGGCGGCGTGGACGCGGGCGGCAGCGACGAGGACCCGCTGTCGATGAGCAACAACCCGCCGCTGCTGGAGTTCCTGGGCATCCCCGGCGACCCGATGACCTTCGACGTGCAGGCGGCCTGGCGGCCGCGGCCGGTGCGCGACCGCTACCGGGTGCCGTTCGGCATCGGCGAGTTCGGCCAGCAGGTCGAGCTGGACATCAAGGAAGCGGCCATGGAGGGCATGGGCCCGCACGGCCTGTGCATCGGCGCGACCGGTTCCGGCAAGTCCGAGTTCCTGCGCACGCTGGTGCTGGGCATGCTGGCCACGCACTCCTCGACCTCGCTCAACATGATCCTGGTCGACTTCAAGGGTGGCGCGACCTTCCTCGGCCTGGACAAGGCGCCGCACGTCGCCGCGACGATCACCAACCTGGCGGGCGACCTGACCCTGGTCGACCGCATGAAGGACGCCATCGCGGGCGAGGTGTCCCGGCGCCAGGAAGTGCTGGCCAAGGGCAACTACAAGAACGTGTGGGACTACGAGAAGGCGCGTGAGAACGGCGCCGACCTCGACCCGCTGCCGGCGCTGTTCATCTGCATCGACGAGTTCTCCGAGATGCTGACCGCGAAGCCGGACTTCATCGACATCTTCCTGCAGATCGGCCGCGTCGGCCGGTCGCTGCAGATGCACATGCTGCTGGCCTCGCAGCGCCTCGAAGAGGGCAAGCTGCGCGGCCTGGACACGTTCCTGTCCTACCGGATCGGCCTGAAGACGTTCTCCGCCGCGGAGTCGCGCGCCGCGATCGGCGTGCCGGACGCCTACGAGCTGCCGCCCATCCCGGGTTCGGGGTACCTGGGCGTGCAGGGCTCGCCGCTGACCCGGTTCAAGGCGCTGTACGTGTCCGGTCCGTACCGGCCCGCCGGGTTGCAGGTCGCGGGCCCGTCCGCGCCGGTGACCAGCGACAAGCGCCCGCGCTACTTCGTGCCGGACTACATCGAGATCCCCAAGGAGCCGGTCCGGCCGATCGAGCCGGTCAAGCAGGAGAAGAAGGAGGAGGACTCGAACGAGCCCTCCGAGCTCGAGGTCATCGTCGAGCGGCTGGTGGGCCAGGGCCCGCCGGCGCACGAGGTGTGGCTGCCGCCGCTCAACGAGCCGCCGTCGCTGGACACGCTGCTGCCGCCGTTGCAGGCGACCGAGGACCGCGGCCTGACCCCGCCCGGGTTCTTCTCCAACGGCAAGCTCCAGGTGCCGCTGGGCGTGGTGGACAAGCCGTTCGAGCAGCGGCGCGACCTGCTGTGGGCGGACTTCTCCGGTGCCGCGGGCCACGGCGCGATCGTCGGCGGCCCGCAGTCGGGCAAGTCGATGATGCTGCGCACGATGATCACCGCCATGGCGTTGACGCACACGCCGCAGGAAGTGCAGTTCTACTGCCTCGACCTCGGTGGCGGCACGCTGGCGTCCCTGGAGAACCTGCCGCACGTCGGTGGGTTCGCCAGCCGGTTGGACGTGGACAAGGCGCGCCGGATGGTGGCCGAGCTGTCGGGCCTGATCACCGAGCGCGAGCAGCGGTTCCGCGCGCAAGGCATCGACTCGATGGTCGAGTTCCGCAACCGCAGGCGGCGCGGCGAGATCCGGGACGACAACTTCGGTGACGCGTTCCTCGTCGTGGACGGCTGGATGAACTTCCGGCAGGAGTTCGAGGCGCTGGAGCCGATGGTCCAGGCGCTGGCCGCGCAGGGTCTGTCCTACGGCGTGCACGTGGTCGTGGCGGCGAACCGGTGGGCGGAGATCCGGCCCGCGATGAAGGACCTGCTCGGCACGCGGTTCGAGCTGCGCCTCGGTGACGTCAGCGAGTCCGAGGTGGACCGCAAGGTCGCGGTGAACGTGCCGCCCGGCCGCCCGGGTCGCGGTCTGTCGCCGCAGAAGCTGCACTTCCTGACCGCGCTGCCGCGCATCGACGCCTCGTCCGACGCGGAGAACGTGGCGGCGGGCGTGCAGGACATGATCGCCAAGGTGAGCGGCGCCTGGCGCGGCCCGCGCGCGCCGCAGGTCCGCCTGCTGCCCGACCTGCTGCCGTACCCGGAGTTCCTGGGCCAGGTGCAGCAGCACCGGCCGAACCGGGGCCACCTGGTGCCGATCGGCGTCAACGAGGACGAGCTGGCGCCGGTGTACCTCGACTTCGACGCCGACCCGCACTTCATGGCGTTGGCCGACGGCGAGTCCGGCAAGACCAACCTGCTGCGCACGATCGTGCGCGGCATCATGACCAGCTACACCTCGACCGAGGCGCTGATCATGCTGGTCGACTACCGGCGCACCATGCTCGGCTACATCGAGACCGACCACCTGCTGTCCTACGCGGTGTCCTCGGCGCAGCTGACGGACATGATCAAGGACGTGCGGGGCTCGATGGCCAACCGCCTGCCCGGCCCGGACGTCACGCAGGAGCAGTTGAAGAACCGCTCCTGGTGGAAGGGCCCGGAGCTGTTCGTGGTCGTGGACGACTACGACCTGGTGGCGCCGCAGGGCGCGCAGAACCCGTTGCAGCCGCTGGCGGAGTTCATCCCGCAGGCCAAGGACGTGGGTCTGCACATCGTCGCGGTGCGCCGCATGGGTGGCGCGTCGCGGGCGATGTACGACCCGATCCTGGGCAAGCTGAAGGAGATCTCGGCGCCCATCATGGTCGGTTCCGGCTCGAAGGAGGAGGGCGCGATCGTGGGCAACCTGAAGGCGTCGCCGCAGCCTCCCGGTCGGGGCACGCTGGTCACCCGCAAGCTGGGCCAGCAGCGCATCCAGGTGGCGTGGATCGACCCGGACTGACCGGGTACCGGAACGACCGGGAGGCCCCGCCCAGGCGGGGCCTCCCGTGTGTCCGGCTCCCGGGTCCGGCGGGCCGTCGCCGCACCGCGACCGTCCCACCTGCCCGGACGGCGGCACCCCCCGGGTCGCGGGCCGCCGTGCGGCCGGTGCGGTGGACGGGTCCGACTCTGCCGGACGGCGCTCACACTCGACTCACGCCGTCCCGGGGGTTGTCGGTGCGCTGCCCTATGCTTCGGCGCGCACGTTAGGGGGGTGGCGCGTGGAGACCGAGTTCAAGGTGCTCGGGCCCCTTGAGGTCTGGCACGGTGGCAGGCAGGTGGCGTTGCCGACGGGCAAGGCGCGCGTGCTGCCGGCGACTCTGCCGCTCCGCGCGGGTGACGTGGTGCCGACCGGTGTGCTGGTGGACCGGCTGTGGGACGGCAGGTCGGCGAACCCCGGCCGCGCCAGGGCGACGTTGCGACTGGGCGACACGCACGCGCCGGCGGGCGACCACGCCGCGGCGCGCGAGGCGTGGCAGGCGGCGCCGGCGATCCCGGAGGAGCCGGGGCACGGCAACGTGGCGGCGTTGCGGGCGGAAGCGGCCGGTCTGCCGTGACCGGGCCGGTGACCCGCTTCGCCGTCCTCGGGCCGCTGGAGGTGTGGCGCGGTGACGAGCCGGTGGTGGTGCCCGCCGGCCGGGGCCGCGCGCTGCTGGCCGCGTTGCTGCTGCGGGCGGGCCAGGTGGTGACGGTCGACGAGCTGGTCGAGCGGCTGTGGGACGGCGACCGGCCCAACCCGCAGCGGAGCAGGGCGACGCTGCACATGGTGGTCGCCCGGCTGCGGCAGGCGCTGGGCGATCCGACCGTGGTGCGCACGGTCACGCACGGCTACGTGGCCGACGTCGCGCCCGGCGCGCTGGACCTGCACGAGTTCCGCGACCTGGCGGCGCGGGGCCGGTTCGCCGAGGCGCTGGCGCTGTGGCGCGGCACGCCGTTGTCGGACGTGCGGTCGGACGTGCTGCACGCCGAGGAGGTCGCGCCGCTGCTGGAGGAGCGGCTGACCGTCCTGGAACGGCGCATCGACGTCGACCTGGAGGAGGGCCGGGCCGCCGAGCTGGTGCCGGAGCTGCGTGCGCTGACCCGGGAGCACCCGTTGCGGGAGCGGTTCTGGGCGATGCTCGTGCACGCCCTGCACCGGTCGGGGCGCACGGCCGAGGCGTTGGCGGCGTACCAGGAGGTGCGCGTGCTGCTGGCCGAGGAGCTGGGCGTGGAGCCGGGCGAGCAGTTGCGGGAGGCGCACCGGCTGGCCCTGGGCGCGGTGCCGGAGCCGCCCGGCCGGGTGGCCGCGCCCCGGCAGTTGCCCGCCGACGTGCGCAGCTTCACGGGCCGGCGGGACGAGGTGGCCGCGCTGGACCGGTTGGCGGCGCACGCGCGGGCGGCCACCGCGGTCGCGATCACCGGCATGGGCGGGCTGGGCAAGACGGCGCTGGCGGTGCACTGGGCGCACCGGGTGGCGGCCGACTTCCCGGACGGGCAGTTGATGGTCAACCTGCGCGGCTACGACCAGGAGTTCCCGCCGCTGACGCCGGAACAGGCGTTGACCCAGTTGCTCGGCGCGCTCGGCGTGCCCGCGGAACGGGTGCCCGCGGCCCTGGACGAGCAGGTCGCGCTGTACCGGTCGGTGCTGGCCGACCGGCGGATCCTGGTCGTGCTGGACAACGTCGCCGACGTGGCGCAGGTGCGGCCGCTGCTGCCGCCGGGCGCGGGCAACTTCGCCGTGCTGACCGGCCGCAACGACCTGCGCGGCCTGGTGGCGCTGGACGACGCCGTGCTGGTGCGGCTGAACGGGTTGGCGCCGGCCGAGGCGGTGGACCTGCTGCGCCGCGTCCTCGGCCCGGACCGGGTGGACGCGGAGCCGGACGCGATCGCCGAGCTGGTGGACCTGTGCGCGGGGCTGCCGCTGGCGCTGCGGGTGGCGGCGGCGACGCTGGCGGGCGAGCCGCGCGGCGTGGCCGACTACGTGACCGCGTTGCAGGCCGGTGACGGCCTCTCCGAGCTGGAGATCCCCGGCGACCCGGCGTCCGCGGTGCACAGCACGTTCTTCCTGTCGTACCGCGCGTTGACGCCGGCCGCGCAGCGGTTGTTCCGGCTGTTCGGCGTGGCGCCGTGCCGCGACCACACCGTCGAGACCGCCGCCGCGCTGGCCGGGATGGGCCTCGACGAGGCCAGGCGGGTGCTGGGCGAGCTGCTCCGCGCGCACCTGCTGGAACAGCCGCGGGCGGGCCGGTTCGTGCTGCACGACCTGCTGCGGCTGCACGCGGAGAGCACCGCGCGCAGCGAGGGGTCCGCGGCGGAGCACGACCTCGCCGTCACCCGGTTGTTGGACTTCTACCTGCACAACATCGATCGCGCGGACCGGGTGATCCGGCCGACCCGCACCGAGCTGCCGCTGACCCCGGTCGACGGCGCCGTGCCGCTGCTGGCGTTCGCCGACCAGGCGGAGGCGGTGGCCTGGATCGACGGCGAGATGCCGAACCTGCGGCTGGTGATCCCGTACGCGGGCGAGCACGGCAGGCACGAGCACGCGTGGCAGATCCCGACCGCGCTGTGGGGCTACCTGTACCGCAACTACGTCTGGACCGAGTGGCGGGGGTTCACCGAGGTCGCGCTGGCGTCCGCGCGCCGGCTGGGCAACCGGTTCGCCGAGGCGGTGGCCCTGCACACGCTCGGCGGCATCACCCGCAACATGCGGCCCGAGGAGGCGCTGGACCACCTGCACCAGGCGTTGGCGATCCGGGAGGAGATCGGCCACGTGCACGGCATGGCGGCAAGCTGCCTGGAGCTCGCGGGCGCCTACGAGTCGTTCGGCCGGCACGACGAGGCCGTCCGGTTCGGCGAGCGGGCGGTGCAGCTGTGGGCCGGGTCGGGCAACGAGCCCGCGCTGGCGATCGCGTTGAACAACCACGCCGGGACGTTGAGCGCGGCCGGTCGCCACGAGCAGGCGCTGGAGGTGTGCCTGCGGGCCGTGGAGCTGTACCGGCGGCTGCCCGGCCGGTTGGCGCCGGCCGTGGTGGAGGAGACGTTGGCGCAGGTCCTGATCGGTCTCGGGCGGTTGACCGACGCGGCGGCGACCTACCAGCGGATCTTCGCGCGGGGCGTCGGCGAGTTGAACAGCCTGTCCGCCATGCGGACCCACCTGAACTACGCGGACCTGCTGCTGCGCCTGGGCGACCCGGGCACCGCCCGCGTGCACCTGACCCACGCCCTGGAGCTGTGCGTCAAGGCGGGTTTCCCGCAGGAGGCCGAGATCCGGGCGCGGCTGGCCGGAGGGGAGTGAGGCGCGGACCGACATCGCGGGGTCGCCGACGGGGAGGAGTCGGCGGCCCCGCGATCCGGTCGTCACCGCGGCGAGGGCCGGACGGGCGCGTCGCCCCCCGACGACCCGCCCGTCACCGGGACCGGCTTCCCCCCTCGATCGGACCTCCGGTCCCGCGGCCCGTTGGAGTCGCGGCGGTGCACGTGACCACTGTGCGCGACGGACCTCACAATCGGCTCACGGCCTGCTCACCCCGGCGGGAATCGCCCGCGACGCCGGGTGACGAGGGCGGGTACACAGGCGGCGTCGACACCACGTGGAGCGGAGGGCTGCCCGGTATGACGGCGAACGTCCGGTTCGGCGTGCTCGGACCGCTGGACGTGCGGCTCGGCGAGCGGCCGGTGCCCTGCCCGCGGGGCGGGCGCGCGTGCTGCTGGCGACGTTGCTGCTGCGCGCCAACCGGCCGGTGGCGGTGGACGACCTGGTCGAGCGGCTGTGGGACGGCGACCCGCCCGACCCGCGCCGGGCCAGGGCCACGTTGCAGATGGCGGTGACGCGGCTGCGGCAGGCGCTGGGCGAGGCGAACGTGGAGCGCACGGCCGGGAACGGCGACCTCGCCGACGTCCCGCCCGGCGCGCTGAACGCGGTCGGCTGGTTCCACACCGAGGCGGCGTCGCTGCGCGGGGAGATCGACCACCTGTCGTCGTGACGTCACCAGGCGTGATCACGCCGGTACACTGGCGACCGTGGGGGAAAGGTCGATCACCGGGTTCGGGGTGCTCGGACCGCTCGGAGTCACGCGCGCCGCCCGCCCCGTCGCCGTCCCCGCGGGCAGGGCGCGGGTCCTGCCGGCCACGTCGTTGGTGCGGGCGGGCGAGGTCGTCACCGCCACCGAGCCGGGCGTCGAACCGGGGTCACCGCACGGGCGCTGACCCGGTACGCCCACACCGCGGCCAACGCCGTCGGGCGGCTGCCCGCCGAGGCGTCGGCCCGGCTCGGGTCCGGGTGGGGTCCGGGTGGGCGCGCTTCGTCCGGCTGGTGCGTGCCGCCACAACTCGGTAGCCGCCCGGCGGCACGTCGTGAACCATGTCAACGCCGAGGTGGAAGGGGGTCCGGTGATCGAGTTCGCCGTGCTCGGTCCGCTGCGCGTGCGGGTCGACGGCCGGGACGTGCCGGTGCCCGCCGGCGCCGGGCGCACCCTGCTCGCCGCCCTGCTGCTGCGGGCCGACGAGGTCGTGCCCGCGGACCTGCTGGTCGACTGGCTGTGGGACGGGGCGCCGCCCAACCCGGAGCGCGCCAAGGCGACGTTGCACATGGCGGTGACCCGACTGCGCCGGGCGCTGGGCGAGGCGAACGTGATCCGCACCGCCATCGGCGGTTACGTCGCCGAGGTGCCGCCCGACAGCCTCGACCTGCACCGCTACCGCGCGTTGGCCGGGCGGGGCGAGCACGCCGAGGCGCTGGCCCTGTGGCGCGGTGACCCGCTGCCGGACGTGCGGTCCGACCTGCTGCACCGCGACGAGGTCGCGCCCCTGCTGGAGCACCGCCTCGGCGTGCTCGAACAACGCCTCGACGGCGACATCGAGGCCGGTCGGGCCGCGCAGGTCGTGGAGGAGCTGCGGGTGCTGACCCGGCGGCACCCGGTGCGGGAGCGCTTCTGGGCCCAGCTGGTGCTGGCGCTGCACCGGTCGCAACGGCAAGCGGAGGCGTTGACCACCTACCAGGAGGTGCGCGCGCTCCTCGTCGAGGAGATCGGGGTGGAGCCGGGACCGGTGTTGCGCGAGGTCCACCGGCTGGTCCTGGCCGAGTCGGCCACGCCGGCGCGCGATGCCCGCCCGCCGCGCCAGTTGCCGGTCCGGCCGCGGGTCTTCGTCGGACGGCACCGCGCCCTGCGCGAGCTGGACGCCGCCGCGTCCGGTTCGGCCGTGGTGATCTCGGCGATCAGCGGCACGGCCGGCATCGGGAAGACCGCGCTGGCCGTGCACTGGGCGCACGAGGTCGCGGCGCGGTTCCCGGACGGCCAGCTGTACGTGAACCTGCGCGGCTACGACCCGTCCGGGCAGCCGATGCCGGCCGAGGACGCGCTGCGCGGGTTCCTCGAAGCGCTGGACGTGCCGCCGTCCCGGATCCCGCCGACGGCGCAGGGGCAGGCGTCGCTGTACCGCAGCCTGCTCGCGGGCCGGAGGGTCCTGGTGGTGCTGGACAACGCCCGTGACGCGGACCAGGTGCGGCCCCTGCTGCCCGGCACGCCCGGCTGCCTGGTGCTGGTCACCAGCCGCGACCGGCTCACGGGCCTGGTCGTGCGGGAAGGCGCCCGGCCCGTGCGGCTGGACCTGCTCGACCGCGACGAGGCCGTGGCGCTGCTGGAGGCCGGTGTGGGCCGGTCGCGGTCGACCGCCGAGCCGGAGGCGGTGGACCAGCTCGTCGCCCGGTGCGCGGGCCTGCCGCTGGCCCTGGCGGTGGTGGCGGCCCGCACGGCGGGCGCGCCCTCCGCGCCGTTGCGCGCGTTCGCCGACGAACTGGCGGCCGACCGCACGCGGCTGGACGCGCTGGACACCGGTGACCGGCTCACGTCGGTGCGCGACGTCTTCTCCTGGTCCTACCGGTACCTGAGCGACGACGCCGCCCTCGTGTTCCGGCTGCTCGGCCTGCACCCGGGCCCGGACATCTCGCCGGCCGCCGCGGCGAGCCTGGCCGCCCTGCCCCTCACCACGACCCGCCGCGCGCTCGCGGAGCTGGCGCGGGCGCACCTGGTCGCCGAGCAGGTCCCTGGCCGGTACTCGCTGCACGACCTGCTGCGCGGCTACGCCCGCGACCAGGCCGCCGAGGAGCACGCGCCGGCGGAGCTCCGCGAGGCCGGCACCCGCCTGCTCGACCACTTCGTGCGGACCGCCGAGCAGGCCGACAAGACGCTCTACCCGGAGCGCAAGCCGGTGGACCCGCCCCCGGCGCGGCCGGGCGTCCGGCCCGAGCACGTCGAGTCGCACGCCGCCGCGCTCGCCTGGTACGGCACCGAGTTCCGGACGTTGCTGGCGGTGGCGGCCCACGCGGCCGAGCACGCGTCGGACGCGCGGGCCTGGCTGATCCCCGAGTGCACCGCGACGTACTTCCACTCCAGCGGGCACTGGCCGGAGTGGCTGGACGCGTGCCGGCAGGCGTTGGGCGCGGCGCGACGGCTCGGCGACGTCCGGGGGCAGGCGGCCATGCACCGCGGCCTGGGCCGGGCGGCCACCCTGCTGCACCGGTGGGGCGAGGCCAGGGAGCACCTCGGCACGGCCCGCCGGCTGTTCCACGACCTCGGCGACCGCGTGTCCGAGGCTTACGTGCTGGTGAACCTCAGCGGCATCCAGGAGACGGGCAACAGGTCCACCGAGGCGCTGCCGCTGCAACTGGCCGCGCTGGAGCTGTTCCGGGAGCTCGGCCACGCGCACGGGCAGGCGCGGGCGCTCACCGCGAGTTCCTGGAGCTACCACCTGATCGGCAGGCACGAGGAGGCGGTCCGGCACGCCACGGACGCGGTCCGGTGGTACGAGCGGCTGACCGACCTGCCCGGGCACGCGGCGGCGTTCGGCACCCTGGGACTCGCCTACCGCGAGCTGGGACGGCTGGACGACGCGCTGACCATGATCCGCGAGAGCCTGGACCTCTTCGTGGAGTCCGGCGACCGCTACTACGAGGCCGGGGTGTGGCGCGACCTCGCCGAAACCCACCGGCGCCTGGGTGACCGGGAAGAGGCACGTGCCGCCGTCCGCGCGGCGCTGACGATCTTCGAGGAGCTCCGGCACCCGCTCGCCGACGAGGTGCGGCGCGAACTGGAAGAACTGGGTTGACCGCGGTGGGGGACGGGACGACCTTCCGGGTGCTCGGTCCGCTGGAGGTGTGGCGCGGTGACGTGCCCGTGCCGGTTCCGGCGGGGCGGGCGCGGTTGTTGTTGGCGGTGTTGCTGTTGCGGGCGAACCGGCCGGTGGCGGTGGACGAGTTGGTGGACCGGTTGTGGGACGGTGGTGCGTCGAACCCGGACCGGGCCAGGGCGACGTTGCAGATGGTGGTGCGGCGGCTGCGGCAGGCGCTGGGTGAGGCGAACGTGGTGCGCACGGTCACGAACGGCTACCTGGCCGAGGTGCCCGCGGGTGCGTTGGACCTGCACCGGTTCCGCGCGTTGGTGACCGACGAGCGGTTCGCCGAGGCGTTGGCGCTGTGGCGGGGTGACCCGCTGTCCGACGTGCTGCGTCCCGAGGAGGTCGCGCCGCTGGTGGAGGAGCGGTTGGCCGTCCTGGAACGGCGGGTCGAGGCGGACCTGGAGGCGGGCCGGGCCGCCGAGCTGGTGCCGGAGCTGCGCGCCTTGACGCGGGAGCACCCGTTGCGCGAGCGGTTCTGGGCCGCGTTGGTGCCCGCCCTGCACCGGTCGGGGCGCACGGCCGAGGCGTTGGCCGCGTACCAGGAGGTGCGCACGCTGCTCGCCGACGAGCTGGGCGTGGACCCCGGTGAACGGCTGCGTGACGCGTACCAGGAGGTCCTGGGCGCGGGGGTCGGGCCGCGCGGCCGGCCGATCGCGCCCCGGCAGCTCCCGGCGGACGTGCGCAGCTTCACCGGGCGGCACGGGGAGATCGCGGAGCTGGACCGGGTGGCGGCGGACGCGCGGGTGGTCGCGATCACCGGCATGGGCGGGCTGGGCAAGACGGCGCTGGCCGTGCACTGGGCGCACCGCGCGGCCGCGGCCTTCCCCGACGGGCAGCTGGTGGTCAACCTGCGCGGCTACGACCACGACCTCCGGCCGCTCACGCCCGGTCAGGCGTTGACCCACCTGCTCGGCGGGCTGGGCGTGGCGCCGGAACGCATCCCCCTCGGGCTGGACGACCAGGTCGCGCTGTACCGGTCGGTGGTCGCCGACCGGCGCACCCTGGTCGTGCTGGACAACGCCGCCGACGTGGCGCAGGTGCGGCCGCTGCTGCCGCCCGGCGGCGGGAACTTCACCGTGATCACCGGCCGGGACGACCTGCGCGGCCTGGTCGCGCTGGACGACGCCGTGCTGGTCCGGCTGAACGGGCTCGCCCCGGCGGAGGCGGTGGACCTGCTGCGCCGCATCCTGGGCCCGGACCGGGTGGACGCCGAACCGGAAGCGGTCGCCGACCTGGTGCGGGTGTGCGCGGGGCTGCCGCTGGCGCTGCGGGTGGCCGCCGCGACCCTGACCGTCGAGCCGGGCGGCGTCGCCGACTACGTGGCCGCGCTGCGGTCGGGTGACCGGCTCGCCGAGCTGGAGATCCCCGGAGACCTGCCCGCCGCGGTCCGCTCGACGTTCAACCTGTCGTACCGGAAGCTGACGCCGACCGCGCAGCGGCTGTTCCGGCTGCTCGGCGTGACGCCGTGCCGCGACTTCACCGCCGAGTCCGCCGCGGCGCTGACCGGCGTCCGGCCGGACGAGGTGCGGTCGACGCTGGGCGAGCTGCTCCGCGCGCACCTGCTGGAACAGCACCGCCCGGGCCGGTACGCGCTGCACGACCTGCTGCGGCTGCACGCCGAGGGCCGCGCCCGGACCGACGAGACCGGGCCCGAGCGGGACCGGGCCGTGGACCGGTTGCTCGACTTCTACCTGCACAACGTCGACCGGGCGGACCGGGTGCTGCGCAAGAGCCGCACCGAGCTGCCGCTGACCCCGCTGACCGACGCCGTGCCGCTGGTGGCCTTCCCCGACCGCCGGCGCGCCGTGGGCTGGGTGGACGACGAGTTCCCGAACCTGCGGGTGCTGGTCGGGTTCGCGCGGGAGCGGGGCAGGCTGGAGCACGCCTGGCAGCTGCCCACCGGTCTGTGGGGCTACCTGTACCTGTCGTCGGTCTGGGCCGAGTGGTCGACGTTGACCCGGATCGCGCTGGACTCGGCGCGCCTGCTGGGCAACCGGTTCGCCGAGGCCGTCGCGCTGCACACCCTCGGCAGCATCCACCGCAACACCCTGCGCGGCGAGGAGGCGGTGCCGCTGTTGCGCCAGGCGCTGGAGATCCGCGAGGAGATCGGGCACGGGCACGGCATCGCGGTGACCCTGACCGAGCTGGCGAGCGCGTACCAGGCGCTGGGCCGCTACGACCTGTCCGTCGAGCACGGCAGGCGCGCGGCCGAGCGGCGCGCCGAGCAGGGCGACCTGGCCGGCCTGGTCGTGACGTTGAACAACTACGCCGGGACGCTGCTGCTGGCGGGCGACCCGGAGCAGGCGCTGGAGGTGTGCCTGCGGGCGGTCGCGCTCAGCGAGCGGATGCCCGACCAGCCGGACTTCGGCGCGGTGAAGGACACCCTGGCGCAGATCCTGGCCAAGCTGGGCCGGTTGCGGGAGGCGGCGGACACGTACCGGGAGATCCTGGCGCACGGCACCGAGGCGTGGAGCGGGCTGAACGTGGTGCGCCTGCACGCCAACTACGCCGACCTGCTGCTGTCGACGGGCGACCGGGACGCGGCCCGGACCCACCTGGTCCGCGCGCTGGACCTGTCGGTCGAGCGCGGCCTGCCGCACGAAGCCGACCTGCGGGCCCGGCTCGCCGCGCTCGGGGTGGGCGCGGACGAGGCGGGGGAGCCGCGCGGTCGGGCATGAGGGCGTCGTGGGCGTGCCCGCGCGCGCTGAGCGGGATGAACCCGCTGGTCGAGCACCGACCCGGCCGCTTCTCCCGGCACGACCTCGTGCACGCTTACGCCCGCGAGGTCGTGGCCGGGTGCTTGGGGCCGGCTCGACCACTACCTGCACACCGCGAAGGAGGTCGAGTCCGTGCGCGCCCCCCACCGCGACCCCGGGACACCACTCGACCCGCCGGCCTGGCTGGAACCGGAGAGGACCACCGTGTCGGGGGTGGTCGAGCAGGCGCCGGCCGCGGCCCGCGCCACCGGCGACCGGCGGGCCCGCGCCAACCTCCACGCCGACCCGCGCGTCCTGCACGAGGACGACGGCAAGCACGTGGAGGCGCTGGACCATGCCCGACAGACCTTGGCGATCGCGGACGGGCCGGGTGAGGCCATGCTCCACCGCCGCACCCTCGACCCGGCCGGCCACCTCCACCACCGCGTCGGCACCCTCGCCGACGCGGTGCGCGGCTACGTCGTAGCGCCGCCGGTGCACCGGTCCATCGGCGAGCGCTACGACGAAGCCCTGACCCCGGACCGCCCGGGCGACACCCTGGCGGCCTCGGGCGACCACGACGCGGCGCGCCGGCTGTGGTCCGGGGCCGTGACCGCGCCGGACGGCCCGGGTCGCGCCGCCGCGCACCGCGCCCAGGCCGAGGCGGGCCCGCCGTGACCGCCGCGGGACCGCGCCCGGCCGTCCGGTTCACCCTGCTGGGCCCGCTGGAGGTGTGGCACGGTGACGTGCCCGTCCCGATCCCCGCCGGCCGCGCGCGGGTGCTGCTGGCCACCTTGCTGTTGCGGGCGAACCAGCCGGTGCCGGTGGACGCATTGGTCGAGCGGCTGTGGGGTGACGCCGCGCCGAACCCCGACCGGGTCAAGGCGACGTTGCAGATGGCGGTGCGGCGACTGCGGCAAGCGCTCGGCGACGCCAACGTCGTGCGGACGGCCACCAACGCGTACGTGGCCGAGGTCGACCCCGAGTCGGTCGACCTGCACCGGTTCCGCCGACTGGCGGCGGGAGGCCGGCACGCCGAGGCGCTGGCGTTGTGGCGCGGCGAGCCGTTGTCGGACGTCGAGTCGGACGCGCTGCACCGCGAGGACGTCGAGCCGCTGCGCGACGAGTGGTTGGCCGTGCTGGAACGACGGGTCGAAGCGGACCTGGCGGCGGGCCGGGCCGCCGGGCTCGTCCCCGAGCTGCGCGCGCTGACCAGGGCGTACCCCCTCAGGGAGCGGTTCTGGGGTCAGCTGGTGCTGGCCCTGCACGGCAGCGACCGGCAGGGCGAGGCGCTGGCCGCGTTCCGCGAGGTGCGCGAGCTGCTGGCCGAGGAGCTGGGCGTCGACCCCAGCGAGTACCTGCGCGCGGTGCACCGCACCGTGCTGGCCGGTGACGCGAGGCCCGCGCTCACGCCGTGGACCGCCCTGTGCCAGCTGCCCCCGGACACGGCCGACTTCATCGGCCGCGACGACCTGTGCGCCCGTGCGTCGGCGCTGCTCACCGACCGGTCGCGGACGGCGGTGCCGGTGGTCGCGATCACCGGGGCACCCGGCACGGGCAAGAGCACCCTGACCGTCCGCGTCGCGCACGCCCTGCGCGACCGGTTCCCGGACGGCCAGCTGTTCGTCCGCCTGGACGGCGCCGGCGCGGCGCCGCGCGACCCGGCCGAGGTGCTGGCCGAGCTGCTGACGGCGGTCGGCCTCAACCCCGCCGCCATGCCGGACCGGCTCGAGGCCCGCGCCGCCGCGTTCCGGTCCCGCGTCGCCGACCGCGCGGTGCTCCTGGTCCTGGACGACGCCGCGCGCTTCGACCAGGTGCGGCACCTCCTGCCCGGCACGGCGACCAGCGCGGTGCTGATCAGCAGCCGGCACCTGCTCGGCGGCCTGCCCGGTGTCCACTCGCTGCGCGTGCCGCCGCTGACCGCCTCGGCGGGACTCGCCCTGCTGTCGCGGGTGATCGGCGACGGCCGGGTCGAGGCGGAGGCCGGGGCCGCGGCCTCGATCGCGGAGGCGTGCGGCGGCCTGCCGCTGGCTCTGCGGATCGTCGGCGCGCGGCTGGCCGCGCGGCCGTCGTTGCCGCTGGCCAAGCTGGCCGACCGGCTCGCCGACGAACGCCGCAGGCTGGACGAGCTGGCCGCGGGTGACCTGGAGGTCCGCGCCGGCCTGGAGCTGAGCTACGAGGCGTTGCCGCCCGACGCGGCGCTCGCGTTCCGCAGGTTGGGGCTGATCGGCGCGTCCGACGTGGCGTCCTGGGCGGTCAAGGCGCTGACCGGCTTGGCCGACCCGGAGCAGCCGATCGAGCGGTTGGTCGAGGCCAACCTGCTGGAGGAGGTGGGCCGTGACGCGACCGGCGAGCCGCGCTACCGGCTGCACGACATCCTGGCCGTGTACGCCGCCGAACTGGTCGAGCAGGACGACGGCGGCACCCGGGCGCTGCGGGCCTACCTCGACGCGCTGACCGCGCTCGCGGACGCCGCGTGCCACCGGCTGGCGGCGACCGTGGACGAGCTGCCCCTGATCCCGGCGGAACCGTCGACCGTGCTCACCGCGGCGGAGGTCGACCGGTTGACCGAGGACGGCGTCAAGTGGCTGCTGGTCGAGCAGGTCCCGCTGGAGCGCGCCATCGAGGTGGCCTGCCGCCGGGGCTGGGGAGCGGTGGCGGCCGGGCTCTACCAGCGCACGGTCAGGTACCTCGACGTCTACATCCCCCTGGACCGGGTGGCCGAACTGGCCGAGCGGGTGGCCGGCGTCCTGCACGCCGGGGGTGACGTCCGGTTGGCGTGGGGCGTGGAGTTCCACCGGGTCTACCAACTGCTCAAGCGCTCCGTCGAGGACGGCCTGTTGCAGCAGTTGGAGCGGTGCGCCGAGGTGTTCGGGCAGCACGGCGACACCGTGGAGGAGGCGATCGCCCTGGCGACGCTCGCGCACTACGGCCACATCAACGGCCAGGAGTCGGCGATCGACCTGGCCCGTCGCGCGGTCGAGGCGGGGCGGAACAGCGGTTCCCGCACCGCCTACTGCTCGACGGTGCGGGAGCTGGCCCTGATCCTCGGCGAGTCGGGACGTCACCGGGAATCCCTGGCCTGCTTCGAGGAGGCGTTGGCGATCTCCCGCGACCTCGGGCCGCTCCCCGAGGCCCAGGTGCACTACGGCATCGCCCGGTGCGCGCTGGACAGCGGCGACGTCGACCGGGCGGTCGAAGCGGTGGACCGGGCGGTGCGCCTCGTCGGGACGATCGACGACCCGCGGGCCGCGGGCTGGGTGACGAACCTCGCCGGCCGGGTGAAGCTCGCCGCCGGCGACCACGCCGAGGGCGTGCGGCTCGCCGGCCGGGCGCACCGGATCTTCGTCGACATCGGGGAAGGCATCGGCGTGGTGGACGCGGTGGCGTCCATGGCCGAGGGCTACCTGGAGCTCGGCCGGCCCGAGGACGCGCTGGCCGTGCTGGAACCGGCGATGCGCGAGTACCGGGACGTCGGCGCGGCCCAGGCGATCGACAGGTTGCGACAGGCCCTCCAGCGGGCCTCGGCCGTGGTCCCGCGACCCGGCGGCGCACCGTCGGTCCCGTGAGGTATGCATATGCAGGCCCGCCCCGGCCGACGAGGGGATGACGGATGAGCTTGCACGTGGCGGTGGACTTCGGCACGTCCAGCACCTGCGTCGCCATGTCCCGGCACGGCCGCGAACCGCAGGTCGTCGTGGTCGACGGGCAGCCGATCGTGCCGTCCGCGGTGTTCGCGGCGGCCGACGGCACGCTGTTCGTCGGGCAGGAGGCCGAGCGCCAGGCGGCGGTGGACCCGTCCCGCTACGAGCCGCACCCCAAGCGCCGCGTCGACGAGGGCGAGCTGCTGCTCGGCACCAGCGTGCTGCCCGTGGTCGACGTCGTGCGCGCCGTGCTGACCAGGGCCGTGGACGAGGCGCGGCACGTGGCCGGCGGCGCCCGGGTCGACCTGCTCGTGCTCACCCACCCGGCGGACTGGGGCGCGATCCGCACCAGGGTGCTGCTCCAGGCCGCACGGGGACTCGGCCAGGAGGTCCGGCTGGTGCCCGAGCCGGTCGCGGCGGCGGTGTTCCACTCGGCGACCCACGCCATCCCCGACGGCGCGGCGCTGGCCGTGCTCGACCTCGGCGGCGGCACGGTGGACGCCAGCGTGGTGGCCCGCCAGGGCGGCGCGTTCCGCGTGCTGGCCACCAAGGGCGACCCCGGTTTCGGCGGCGCGGACGTCGACCAGGCGCTGCTGGAGCACGTCGGCTCGCTGGTCTCGCCCGGCGACCCGGACGCCTGGCGCCGGCTCGTCGAGGGCCGCGAGCTGGCCGACCGCCGCAAGCGCCGGGTGCTGCGCCAGGACGTGCGCGGCGCGAAGGAGACGCTGTCCCGGCACGCCTACACCGACGTGCCGATGCCGCCGCCGTTCCCCGACGCCCACGTCACCCGCACCGACCTGGAACGCCTGATCAGCACGCCGCTGACCCGCGCCGCCGCCCTGGTGGTCACGGCGGTGCGCGACGCCGGGCTCGACCCGCGCGGCCTGGCCGGCGTGTTCCTGGTCGGCGGGTCCAGCCGCATCCCGCTGGTGGCGCGCCTGGTGCTGGAGCAGTCCGGCGTGGTGCCCACGAGCATCGACCAGCCGGAGACCGTGGTGGCGCGCGGCGCGCTGCGGGCGGTCAGCGTGGACCCGCTGCGGACGGGCGCGCTGCCCGCCGGCCAGGGCGACGTCACCCGGAAGATCACCGACGACCGGACCCGCAAGATCACCCGGCGGATCACCCCGCCCTCGCCGCCCGCCGGGTTCGCGCAGCCCGGGTACTTCCCGCCGCCCGCGCCCCCGCCACCGCCCGCGCCCCCGCCACCGCCCGCGCCGCCGCGCCGCAGCCGCGTGCCGCTGCTCGTGACGGCCGTCGTCGTGGTGGTCGCGATCGTGGGCGCGTCCGTGGCGTACGCGCTGTCCCGGGACGACGACATCGGCGGTGGACCGACGACGCCCACCACGACCTCGACCGGCGTGGCGGGCAAGACCATCGCGCAGTACGACTACAGCTTCGTCGCGCCGGGCGGCTGGCAGCAGACCGGCGGCCAGGTCGAGACCCGCAAGGTGCTGCTCAAACCCGAGTCGGCCGGCTCCGAGCTGGACGTCATCGCGGTGGAGGAGCGGCTGCTCAACTACAACGCCACCGAGGACCGGGGCCGGGCCGAGGCCGAGCTGCGCGACCAGTACGACCAGCGCGAGAACGTGTCCGACTTCGACCCTTCCGCGGACTTCGCCACCAAGGATGTCGTTTACTACCGGGAACAGGTGGGGTCGGCCGTCATCGACTGGTACGTGCTGTTCCAGGACGACGTACAGGTCAGCGTCGGGTGCCAGTACCCGCAGGACGGGCACGACCGGGTCCGCCCCGCGTGCGAGCAGGTGGTCGGCACGCTGACCGTGACCAAGTGACTTTGTGGGGAATGTGATGACCGGCATCCCGGAGGCCTTCGCCCGGTTCCGCGCCGACCTCGACGCGGCGGTGACCAGAGGACGGCGCGCGGCCGCCGCCGCGGGCGAGCGGAGCGCGGCCCAGCGCGAGCGGAACCGGCAACTCGCCGACCAGGCCAGGGCGCGGCAGGTCCAGCCCGACCGGCACGCGCCCACGTCGCCGGACGTGCAGCGGGTCGCCACCGGTTTCCGGCAGCACCGCGGCCTGCCCGTGGAGGAGGTGCCGTCGGGCCCCGAACTGCTCGCGCCGGAGAAATCGCGAGAGCAAACGGACGCGAATGCAAATTCGGTTCCGCCGCGCCCCGTGCTCGGTTCCCGCGCAGTTGCCGGGCCGAGCGGGCAACTTCCCCCCGAAAGGGGCGATGACGAGGACTTTTCGCAAGCGCGAATCCTCTACTGAGCGCGCTTCCGCACCCGCTGCGTTTACACCCGCAACTACTTCCCAAGAAGTCGGGACAGCGTGGAACCGGACGTGGCAAGGTCTGCGTCGTAAGAGGCGTACCGAGCAAGAACGCCTGATCTCGTCTACCAAGGGGGTCGCACCCAATGGCTGGTTACGCGTCCGGATCTCAGGAGCTCTTCGATGCCGCCAAGGACATCGTGAGCACCAACAACAACGTGCAGGGCGTCCTGGGCCAGCTGGGCGGCACGATCGACGGCCTGTCCAGCGCGTGGAGCGGTGGCGCCGCCCTCGCGTTCCAGAAGCTGATGGAGCGCTTCCGCGAGGACGCCGACAAGCTGCAGAAGGCGCTGCTCGACATCGCCGACCAGATGGACGGCACCGCGCAGACCTACGTCCAGCAGGAAGAGGAGCAGGCGCAGGAGATGTCGGCGATCACCAACCGCCTCGGTGGCTGACGCTTCGCATTCGCGCTTCGTTTCCGTTCCTTTCGCTTTTCCTTCTCTTTCTGACTCGACTTCCAAGGGGAGACAATGGACACCAACCAGATCAAGGTCGACTTCGGTGCGCTGAGCAGCGCCTCCGGTGACATCACGAACCAGGCCGGCAAGATCCAGTCCGAGCTGGACAACCTCAAGTCCCGCCTGGCCCCGGTCATCGCGCAGTGGGAAGGTGGCGCGTCGGAGAGCTACCAGGCCGCCCAGCGCGCGTGGGACGAGTCCGCCGCCGGCCTCCAGCAGGTCCTGGCGCAGATCGGTACCGCCGTGCAGTCGGCGACCGACGCCTACCAGGCCGCTGAGGCCAAGAACACCCAGCGCTGGTGACCTCGGTCACCTCGGTGTGACCCCACGCGTGGCCCCGGGAACCTCGAGGTTCCGGGGCCACGCGTCTGTTCGAGGCCGGTTCGGGGGCCCCGTTTTGACCCACGCCGACCCCACCCGGTATCTTCCTACGTTGTTGTGCGGTAACTGGTGCGCAGTATGCGTGCCGCGTGTTCTGGTCCTCTGCCCACCTGGGGTCTCTGGCCTGAGCAACCGCCGCAATGACCCCAGACGCAAGTGACGACGAGGTAGACCCGTGCGCACGTACAGCCCGAAGCCCGGCGAGGTGACCCGAACCTGGCACGTGATCGACGCCCAGGACGTGGTGCTCGGTCGGCTCGCCACCCAGGCCGCGACGCTGCTGCGCGGCAAGCACAAGCCGACTTACGCCCCACACGTTGACACCGGTGACTTCGTCATCGTCATCAACGCGGACAAGGTGGCGTTGACCGGCAAGAAGCGTGATCAGGAGTTCGTGTACCGGCACTCCGGTTTTCCGGGCGGCCTGAGCCAGCGCTCGTTCGGCGAGGTGCTCGACACCCGCGCCGACCGGCTGGTCGAGAAGGCGATCAAGGGCATGCTGCCCAAGAACCGCCTCGGCCGCGCGATCGCGGGCAAGCTCAAGGTCTACACGGGCCCGAACCACCCGCACGCTGCGCAGCAGCCGCAGCCGTTCGAGATCAAGAAGGTCGCCCAGTGACCGAGCACCAGACCGAGGACATCGACGTGACGACCCCTGAGGCCGACCTCGAAGCTGTCGAGACCGACGCCGTCGAGGCGGAGGCCACCGAGGCCGAGGCCACCGAAGCCGACACCGCGGCAGCCGAGTCCGACGAGGTCGAGGACTCCGCCGAGGTCGAGGCCGCGCCCGTCGTGCGGCACACCCTCAACGCGGGTGCGCACCACCTCGCGCAGACCGTCGGCCGGCGCAAGCAGGCCATCGTCCGCGTGCGGCTGCTCCCCGGCTCCGGCAAGTTCACCCTGAACGGGAAGTCCCTCGAGGACTACTTCCCGAACAAGGTGCACCAGCAGCTCATCCGCGAGCCCCTGGTGACGACCGAGAAGCCGGAGACGTTCGACGTCATCGCGAACCTGCGCGGCGGCGGCACGACCGGCCAGGCCGGCGCGCTGCGCCTCGCGATCGCGCGTGCGCTGATCGCCGTCGACTCCGAGGACCGCCCGGTGCTGAAGAAGGCCGGCTTCCTCACCCGCGACCCCCGGGTCAAGGAGCGGAAGAAGTACGGTCTCAAGAAGGCCCGCAAGGCGCCTCAGTACAGCAAGCGCTGACCCCTTCCCGGGTCGAGCGAGCACCACTCTGCGGGAGCAGTCAGTTCTTCGTCGAACTGCTGCTCCCGCAGTGTTTTTCTCCCCCTTTTCCTCGCGTACATGGAGGTCACGGCGATCATGGCTCGGCTGTTCGGCACCGACGGCGTACGCGGTCTCGCCAACGCGGACCTGACCCCGGAACTCGCGCTGTCCATCGCCGCCTCGGCGGCACGGGTGCTGGCCGAGCACGACCGCTCGCACCGCCCGGTCGCGGTGGTCGGCCGCGACCCGCGGGCCAGCGGCGAGATGCTGGAGGCGGCCGTGGTGGCCGGCCTCACATCGGCGGGCGCGGACGTGCTGCGCGCGGGCGTGCTGCCCACCCCCGCGGTCGCCTACCTGGTGTCGGCGCTGGGCGCGGACGTCGGCGTGATGATCTCCGCCTCGCACAACCCCATGCCCGACAACGGCATCAAGCTCTTCGCCGCGGGCGGGCACAAGCTGCCCGACGCGGTCGAGGACGAGATCGAGCAGAAGCTGGACGAGCGCGACCACCGCCCGACCGGCGCGGGCATCGGCCGCGTCCGCGACATCGAGGACGCCGAGGGCCAGTACGTGCAGCACCTGCTGAAGGTGACGCCGCACCGCCTGGACGGCCTGAAGGTCGTGGTGGACTGCGCGAACGGCGCCGCGTCCGTGGCCGCGCCCGACGCCTACCGCCGCGCCGGCGCGGAGGTCGTGGAGATCCACGCCGCGCCCGACGGCCTGAACATCAACGACGACTGCGGCTCCAACCACGTCGCGAAGCTGCGGGCCGCGGTGGTCGAGCACGGCGCCGACCTGGGCATCGCGCACGACGGTGACGCGGACCGCTGCGTCGCGGTCGACGCCGACGGCAACGACCTCGACGGCGACCAGGTCATGGCGGTGCTGGCGCTGGGCATGAAGGAAGCCGGCGAGCTGACCGACAACACGCTCGTCGCGACCGTGATGAGCAACCTCGGCCTGCACCTGGCGATGCGGGAGCACGGCATCGCGCTCAAGACGACCGCCGTCGGCGACCGCTACGTGCTGGAGGAGCTGCGCGCGGGCGGGTTCGCGCTGGGCGGCGAGCAGTCCGGGCACGTGATCCTGCCGGCGCACGCCACCACCGGTGACGGCCTGCTGACCGCGTTGCGCTTGATGGCGCGGATGGCGGAGACCGGCAAGCCGCTGGCCGAGCTGGCGGGCGTGATGCGCCGGCTGCCCCAGGTGCTGATCAACGTGGTCGTCGGCGACAAGGCGGCGGTGGCGAAGGACGCCGCGGTCAACGAGGCCGTCGCCGCCGTGGAGGCCGAGCTGGGCGACACCGGCCGGGTGCTGCTGCGGCCCTCCGGCACCGAGCAGCTGGTGCGGGTCATGGTCGAGGCGGCCACGCACGAACTGGCGGAGTCGGCGGCGCAGCGACTCGCCGGTGTGGTTTCCTCGGTGCACTGACGGCACGTCGTTCGGGGGTTCGGGGATGGGCAACCTGGGTTTCGCCGAGATGGCGATCATCGCGCTCGTGGTGATCGCGGTCGTGGTCGGCATCGTCGTGCTGGTGAAGAAGAGCGGCAACAAGCCGCCCCGACACCCGTACCAGGGCCAACACCCCGGTCAGCCGTACCCCGGTCAACCCCACCCGGGTCAGCAGCACCCCGGCCAGGGGCACCCGGGGCAACCGTTCCCCGGTCAGCAGTTCCCGGGCGGGCAGCCCGGTGGCCCGTACCCCGGCCGGCCGGGCCAGCCGCCGCACGGCCCGAACCCTCCCCACGGCCACCAGCCGCCCCAGCCGCCCGCCGGTCCGCCGCAGTAGCGCCGACACCTCGGCGTTTACACCTGCAAGGACCAGCGCGGAACCCCCGTCGGGCGGACCGCCGGGGTGCCACCATGGGAACCGCACACCGAAGCGTCGCGTCGAAAAGGGGCGAGTCGTCGAGTTGGGTCGTGGCCTTCGCGCCACGGAGGGGAGTGGAGCGCCGTGGCCGGTTACGGCACCAGTACCGAGGCGATGCAAAAAGCCTCGAAGGGCATTTCCGATGCGGCGAAGGAGACGGCCGACGGGTTGAAGGACGTCGGTCAGACCCAGACGATCGCCCGCGATTTCGGTGAAGCGCACCAACAGCACTTCACCAACTACAAAGCGGGCATCGACAACTTCGGCAAGGGCATCACGAACATGACGAGCGTGCTCGGCGGATTCGCCGGGAAGATCGCTTCCGGTGCCACGACCTACGGCGACGTCGAATCCACGAACGCCGCCGACTTGGGGAGCCAGTACTGATGGCCGAGCCGAGCTGGAACGACGTCAAGGCCGTTCTCGACGACCCGAACGTGTCGGAGGACAAGAAGGCGGAGCTGATGCACGCCTACGTGTCCGAGACCGCGCCGTGGAACATCCCCGACGAGGCGAACACCTACAAGGACCGCTACGACACCTCCAGCTTCTGGAACTGGGGCGACGGCGCGTCCGCCGACAACGGCCTGCAGAACCGCTACGACGAGGCCAAGGCCGAGGGCGAGTCCAACAGCTACAACAGCGACGAGCAGACCAAGGCCGTCGACGACGGCCGGCAGGACCTCGACGCGAAGCAGCCGCCGACCGCGTCCGGCTCGGGCGTGAAGCTGTCCGACGAGCTGTTCGACGCGGGCAAGGCCGGGCTGAAGGTCTTCGAGAAGTTCGAGGGCATCTGGAACAACCGGCCCGGCGACTGCATGGGCAACACCACGGCGATCAACTACGCCGAGCAGATCCAGAAGCCGTACGACGAGCAGCGCGGGATCAACTTCCACAAGCTGCTGATGGAAGCCGACGAGTTCAGCACCGCCAAGACCAAGATCGACGAGATGAAGTCCGACGTCGACAACCAGCTCAAGGCGCTGTACGGCGAGTGGGAGGGCCAGGCGGCCACCAAGTCCCACGAGCACTACACCGGCGAGCTCTCGCCGAAGATCACCGAGCTGGCCGACGCGTTCGAGGGCGCGGCCAAGCTGACCCGCACCGCGGTCCGCGGCGTGTACGACCTGTGCAAGAGCAAGGCCGACGAGGTCCTGGGCATGTACCGGGAGCAGATCGGCCAAGCCGACACGTACATGGCGGAGAAGGTCGTCTCGTTCGCGCGCGGCGAGGGCGACTACTCCAAGGACCGCGTGCTGGAGATCGCCGGCTGGGTCGACTCGAAGACGGGCAGCAACATCGCCGACCGGATCCACTCCGACGACTGCAGCCTGAACGACGAGAACCGCGACTACGCGATCAACCAGTGCAAGAAGTGGATCCGCGAGTCGTTCAACCGCGAGTTCTGGCAGCTCTACGAGCAGTTCAAGACGTGCTGCACGGAGACCAAGTCCTCGGTGGACGCCCAGTGGGAGACCCTCGCCGGCTACATGGCGGAGTTCGAGAACCCGTTCCCGGCGCCCGCGAGTGACAAGGGCGGTGACGACAAGGGCGGGGACACCGGCGGTGGCACCGGCGGCGGTGGTGGCACCGGCGGCGGCACGGGTGGCGGCACGGGTGGCGGCGGCAGCGGTTCCGGCGGCGGTGGCGGCGGCACGCCGCCCGTGCCCGAGATGCCGAAGCCCGAGAACCCGCTGGACAAGGACGGCGACGGCAAGCCGGACGACGTCAAGCTGCCCGGCGACACCGATGGCGACGGCAAGATCGACGACCTCGACGGCGACGGCAAGCCGGACGACCAGGCCGGCAAGCCCGACGGGCTGAAGGGCGACGAGGAAGCGCCGGAGACCGTCACCATCAAGAGCGGCGACAACGAGATCAAGATCACGGAGCCGGACGAGAACGGCCACGTGCAGATCACCGTGGACACGCCGCAGAGCGAGCCGAAGACCTACGACGTCGACTTCAGCAACAACCCCGACGCGCTGAAGGCCCTGATGGGCCAGAACGGCGCGGCGGCGCTGGCGGGCGCGGTGGCCGGCGCGACGTCGACCACGGGCGCGGTGCCCGCCGGAACCCCCGGTGCGGCCGGTGCGGCAGGGGTCGTCGCGGGCCCGGCCGAGGGCGGCGCGAACGGTGCGATCCCGATCGAGGCGGGCGCGGACGGCAAGGCGTTGATCGAACTGGACGGCCTGGCCATCACCGCCGAGGTCGACCCGTTGACCGGCGAGATCAACCTCACGGTCGACAACGGCGACGGCTCGCCCGAGGAGTACGGCGTCGAGTTCGGCGAGGACAACGCCGACTCCGGCGCGACTCCGGGCATCCCGGGCATGGACAACGCCGTGCCGCTGCCGGCGGACGTCACCACCATGCCCGCACCGACGGAAACCCTGATCGGTCAGCCGGAACCGGCCGTCGGCGCGGCCGTCGGCGGCGGTGGCTTCGGCGAGCCCCAGGTCAGCGCGATGCCCGCGCCGGACTCGGGCTTCGCCGGCGGGTTCACCGAACCGCAGGCCGCCCCGCCGACCGCGCCCGACCCGGGCTTCGCCGGCGGCTTCACCGAACCGCAGGCCGCCCCGCAGGCCGCACCGGCCAACGCGGCCTTCACCGCCGCCCCCGCGGCCGCCCCGATCAGCGGCGGCTTCACCGAACCGTCGGCGTTCCCACCACCGCCCGCACCGTCGTTCCAGGGGCCGGGCTTCCAGGCTCCGGGCTTCCAGGCCCCGCCGCCGGCGTTCGACGGCGGTTTCACCCAGTACAACACCGAGGGCACCACGTCGACGTCCGGCGCTTCCGTCCTCGGTGGCGGCTCGGGCTTCAACGGCGCGGACTCCGTGCTGGGCGGCGGTTCGTCGGCGTCCGGTTCGGACCACACGTGGAGCAGCCCCCCGGCCAACGCCGCCGACCAGGGCTTGGCGTCCGACACGAACGCGTCGCAGGCCGGCCAGGCCGGTTCGGCCACCCTCCCGTCGATGCAGGAGTCGCAGGCGGCGGGCCAACCCGGCGGATCCGCCGTCGGTGGCGGCATGATGGGCGGCGGGATGATGGGTGGCGGCATGCCCGGCGGTGGTCAGCAGGGCGGTGGCGGCGACAGCGAGCGCAACAGCCCCGGGCAGTGGCGCACGACCGGGTCGCTGTTCGACGACGACGCCAGCCTCAGCCGCGTCCAGGGCGTGTTGGGTGAGGAGGGCCGATGAGCGTCGCGTCGGAGCGGCTGGCCGTGGCGATGAGCCGCATGGACCAGATCTCCCGGGAGCACGCCGACCGGCGTGAGCTGCGGGAACGTCGCACGCGTGAGGCGAAGGAGCAGGCGAGCGACAGCTTCGCCAAGCAGGGCCAGGTCGCGCAGAAGATCGTCGAGCGGCTGAACGAGGCCGAGAAGGCCCAGAAGGCCGCCGGCGGGTGGAACACGCAGGCGGCGACGGAGAAGAAGAGCGGCGAGTACAGGTTCGGCGCGGAAGACGACGAACCGACCTACGAAACCCCGCCACCGGCGACCACCTCGTGGACCCCGACCCCACAACCTCCTCCACCACCACCACCACCCACCGCCGTCCCGCCACCGCCGCCACCACCCCCGGCCCGCCCGGCCCCCCGCCGCCCGGCACCAGTGGATGATGACGACGACTTCGGCGGCCAGAGCTGGCTGACCTGACGTCCCCCCGGCCCCTCGCCGCGTCCTACCGACCCAATCGGGTGAACATCGCCCGAAGATGTACGGAAACACCGTTCCCGTACCTCGGTTAGAACGAGACCGCCCCCGACAACCACAGCCGACGCCCACCGCAGCGCCGACCGTGCGACCCGGGAACGGCCACAGGACACGACGAGGGGCCGGAGGACCCCAGCCCACTGCAACCCACCCACCCACGCCACCGAACTGGAGGCGCCCACTGGAGGCGCCGGAACCCCAGCAGGAATCGCGGCCCGCAGCGAATCCCGGCCCGCCGCGAATCCCGGCCCGCCGCGAATCCCGGTCCGCCGCGGATCACGGCCCTGCGGCGAACCGCGTCAGAGCCGCACCGCGCGAATGCCGGACCTGACCGTCAGCCCCGGACCAGGGGGCCGCGTTGGTAGGTCAGCACGGCGCCCTTCACGTCGCCGTCCAGCAGCGCGTCCCACCGCTTGTCGCCCTTGAGCGTCCGCAACAGGAACGCCGTCGTCAGCGCCCGCGCCAACTTCTGCGCCGCCCGCTCGCCCTTGCCGTCGAGCAGCAGCTCGCTCCAGTGCCGCCCCTCCGCGAACCCCAGGTGGCTGGCCTTCGGCAACGACCGCAGCTGCACCGGCCCCTGCCACGCCTCCGCGATCGCCTCCGCGTGCCCGACCGGCGGCGCGATGCGGTCCTCCCCGCCGGCCAGGTGCAACCCCGGCACGGCCACCCGGCGGGCCGCGTCGAGCGCCGACGGCCGGGTCTCGGATGCGGCGAACGTCACGACCGACCGCACGCGCTCGTCGTCCGCCGCCGCGAGCACCGCCGCGCCGCCGCCCATCGAGTGACCAGCCACCGCGAGCCGGGACGCGTCCACGCTGATCCCGCCGTCACCCAGCCGCACGCCGGTGCACACGTCCAGCGTCGTCCGCAGGTTCCCGGCCAGCAGCCGAGCCGACATCAACGGCCCGCGCTGGGTCCCGGGCGCGGCGGCCACGAAACCCCACGACGCCAGGTGCCGCAGCAGCGCGCGATAGCGGTTGACCGGCTGCAACCAGCCGTGGCCGAAGGCCACCGCGGGCAGTCCCAACCCGACCGCGGGCGTGTAGACCAGGCCCGGAAGTCCGACCAACGCCAGGTCGCCGCGCAGCACGGGGTGCTCACCGGGCTTGCTGAGCTGGTCGAGCACCTGCTTCGCCGAGTAGCCGCTCACCACGCGAACGGTAGTCGATCGAGGTGACGGCGCGCACGCCCGGATTGGTCTACACCAATCTGCACCCTGACCTGCGCGAACCCGGTCGAGCGGCCCGTTCGAGGGACGGCCCTGGTCTAGTTACGCTGTGCGGCGTGTGCGGAATCGTGGGATATGTGGGCCACAGGTCGGCGCTGGACGTCGTGCTCGACGGTCTGCGGCGGCTGGAGTACCGGGGTTACGACTCGGCGGGCGTCGCCGTCCTCGACGGTGACGGCGGCCTGGCCGTCGAACGCAAGGCCGGCCGCCTGACGAACCTGGAGGCCCGCCTGGACGAAGTCGGCCGCGACGCCTTCGCCGGGACCGCCGGCATGGGCCACACCCGCTGGGCCACCCACGGCGCGCCGGTCGACCGCAACTCCCACCCGCACCGCGACGCCACGGGCCGCGTCGCCGTCGTCCACAACGGCATCATCGAGAACTTCGCCGCCCTGCGCGCCGAGCTCGAGGCCGTCGGCGTCGAGATGGCCAGCGACACCGACACCGAGACGACCGCCCACCTCATCGCCCGCGCGTACGACGAGGGCGACACCAAGGCCGACCTGGAGGCCAGCGTCCGCTCGGTCGTCCGCCGCCTCGAAGGCGCCTTCACGCTCGTCGTCACGCACGCGGATCACCCGGACGTGGTGGTCGCGGCCCGCCGCTCGTCACCGCTGGTAGTGGGCGTCGGCGAGGGTGAGACGTTCGTCGCCAGCGACGTGTCCGCGTTCATCGAGCACACCCGCGAGGCCGTCGAGCTCGGCCAGGACCAGCTCGTGGTGATCGACCGGGACGGCTACCGCGTCACCGACTTCGACGGCGCGGACGCGCGGGCCAAGCCGTTCACGGTGAACTGGGACCTGTCCGCCGCCGAGAAGGGCGGCCACGAGTACTTCATGCTCAAGGAGATCGAGGAGCAGCCGGAAGCGCTGGCCAACACGCTGCGCGGCCACTTCCGCGACGGCCGGGTCGTGCTGGACGAGCAGCGCCTGTCCGACCAGGACCTGCGTGACGTGGACAAGGTCTTCGTCGTGGCCTGCGGCTCGGCGTACCACTCGGGCCTGGTCGCCAAGTACGCCATCGAACACTGGACGCGGCTGCCCGTCGAGGTCGAGCTGGCCAGCGAGTTCCGCTACCGCGACCCGGTGCTGGACCGCGACACGCTCGTCGTCGCCGTGTCCCAGTCGGGTGAAACGGCTGACACGTTGGAGGCCGTCCGGCACGCGCGGTCGCAGAAGGCGCGGGTGCTGGCGGTGTGCAACACCAACGGCGCGCAGATCCCGCGCGAGTCGGACGCCGTCCTCTACACGCACGCGGGCCCGGAGATCGGCGTCGCGTCGACCAAGGCGTTCCTGGCCCAGATCGCGGCGAACTACCTGGTCGGCCTGGCACTGGCGCAGGCGCGCGGCACGAAGTACCCCGACGAGGTGGCGCAGGAGTTCCACCGGCTCGAGGCCATGCCGGACGCCGTGCAGAAGGTGCTGGGCACGGTCGAGCAGGTCCGCGCGCTGGGTCGGGAGCTGGCCGACTCGAAGGCGGTGCTGTTCCTCGGCCGGCACGTCGGCTACCCGGTCGCGCTCGAAGGTGCGTTGAAGCTCAAGGAACTCGCGTACATGCACGCCGAGGGCTTCGCGGCGGGCGAGCTGAAGCACGGGCCCATCGCGTTGATCGAAGAGGGCCTGCCGGTGGTCGTGGTGATGCCGTCGCCGAAGGGCCGCGCGGTGCTGCACTCGAAGCTGGTGTCGAACATCTCGGAGATCCAGGCACGCGGCGCGCGCACGATCGTGATCGCGGAAGAGGGTGACGAGACGGTTCGCCCGTTCGCGGATCACCTGATCGAGATCCCGGCGGTGGCGACGCTGCTGCAGCCGTTGATCTCCACGGTGCCGTTGCAGGTGCTGGCCGCGGAGATCGCCCGCAGCCGCGGGTACGACGTGGACAAGCCGCGCAACCTCGCCAAGTCCGTCACGGTCGAGTAGGGCAGGCTTGGCCCCATGCGGGGTCTGTGGACGACGGATCGGGTCCGGGCGGCGGAAGAACGGGTGATGGCGGTCGTGCCGCCCGGCACGCTCATGCGGCGGGCGGCGTTCGGCGTGGCGGTCGTCGCGGCGGAGCTGCTCGCGGGCAAGCGGCGCGTCGGCCTGCTCGTCGGCGCGGGCAACAACGGTGGTGACGCGCTGTGGGCGGGTTACTACCTCCGCAAGCGCGGGGTCGCCGTGTCCGCTGTGCTGCTGACACCTGATCGTGTGCACGCCGAGGGTTTGGCCGCGTTCCGCCGGGTCGGCGGGCGGGTGGTCGACCGGCTGGTGGACGTCGACCTGGTGATCGACGGGATCGTGGGCCTGTCGGCTCGCGGCCCGCTGCGACCGGACGCGGCCGAGCACGTGGCGCACCTCGACGCGCCCGTGCTGTCGGTCGACCTGCCCAGCGGCATCGACCCCGACACCGGCGCGATCCCCGGTCCCGCCGTGCGGGCGCACACCACCGTGACGTTCGGCTGCCTCAAGCCCGTGCACGCGCTGGCGGACTGCGGTGACGTGCGGCTGGTCGACATCGGGCTGGGCGGTGAGCTGCACGGGCCGGACCTGGTCGAGCTGGACGTGGACGACGTCGGGCTGGCGTGGCCGGTGCCGGGGCCGGAGGACGACAAGTACACGCAGGGCGTGACGGGGGTGGCGGCCGGGTCGGCGACGTACCCCGGCGCGGCGGTGCTGGCGACCGGTGCGGCGTTGCTGTCGACGTCCGGGCTGGTCAGGTATGCCGGTGCGGCGGCCGAGGGTGTGCGGGCGCGGTGGCCGGAGGCGATCTGCACCGGGTCGATCACGGACGCCGGTCGCGTCCAGGCGTGGGTCGTGGGGCCGGGGTTGGGCACCGGGCTGGGCGCGGAGTCGGTGCTCCGGGCGGTCCTGGAGGCCGGGGTTCCGGTGTGCGCGGACGCCGACGCGATCACCATGCTCGCGAACAACCCGGACCTGTGGGACGCGCGCGACCCCGACACACCGCTCGTGCTGACGCCGCACGACCGCGAGTACGAGCGGTTGGCCGGGCCGGTCGGCCCTGATCGGGTGACGGCCGCGCGGAAGGCGGCGGAGCGGTTCAACGCCGTCGTGCTGCTGAAGGGGCACGCGACCGTCGTCGCCGGCCCGGACGGCCGCGTCCTGGTCAACCGCGCCCGCACGTCGTGGGCCGCGACCGCCGGCTCGGGCGACGTCCTCTCCGGCGTCCTGGGTTCCCTCCTGGCCTCGGGCCTGGACCCGGTCCTGGCCGCCGGCTGCGCCGCCAAGGTGCACGTCCTCGCCGCCGACCTGGCCGCCGACGGCGCCCCCATCCCCGCCACTTCCCTGCTGCACTCCCTCCCCGACGCCATCCGCGCCGTCCGCCCCCTCTGACCCCGCGCGAGTCGAACGCTCCGGTCCCGAGTGTCGAACGCTCACGTCCCGAGTGTCGAACGCTCCGGTCCCGAGTGTCGAACGTTCAGGTCCCGCCAGTTCAACGCTCAGCGCGGCGACCCCCGCGACCCGAGTGTTGAATTCAGGGGACGCGAGCGTTCGACACTCGGGACCTGGACGTTCGACTCGCGCGGTTGGGGTGGAGGTGGTTGTGTCACCATGAACGGCGTTATGGCTGCTCCTCGCGCTGAGGTCGTGATCGACCTCGACAACCTCCGGCACAACGTCGCCCACCTCGACGCCCTCGCGCCCAACGCCGACACGATGGCCGTCGTCAAGGCCGACGGGTACGGGCACGGCGCGGTGGAGGTGGCCAGAGCGGCGGTCGAGGCGGGCGCGACGTGGCTCGGCTCCTGCTCGCTCGCCGAAGCCCTGACGCTGCGCGCCACCGGGCTGACCGTGCCGATCCTGGCCTGGCTCGACCCGCACGGCACGGACTACGCACCCGGCGTCGAGCAGGACGTCGACCTGTCGGCGTCGTCCCTGACCCAGCTGGAGGAGATCTCGGCGGCGGCCGAGAAGGCGGGGCGGACCGCCCGCGTCCACCTCAAGATCGACACCGGCCTGTCCCGCAACGGCTGCCCGGCCGCGCGGTGGCCGGAGCTGGTCGAGCGCGCCGCCAAGACCCCGAACGTCGAAGTTCACTCGATCTGGTCCCACCTGGCCGCGGCCGACGAGATCGGGCATCGCGCCACCGACGCCCAGGCCGAGCGCTTCGACGACGCCTACCGCGAAGCCGTCGCGGCGGGCCTCGACCCGCGCCGCCACATCGCCAACTCCGCCGCGCTGATCACCCGCCCCGACCTCCACCTGGACCTCGTCCGCCCGGGCATCGCGATCTACGGCCTCAACCCGGTCCCCGTCCCCACCGACCTGCGGCCCGTGATGACGTTCCGGTCCGCGGTCGCCCTCGTCAAGCGCGTCCCGGCCGGTGAGTCGGTGTCCTACGGTCTGAGCTGGACCGCGAAGAGCGACACGAACCTGGCCCTGGTGCCCGTCGGTTACGCCGACGGCGTGCCGCGCAGCCTCTCGAACCGGATGGACGTCTGGCTGGCCGGACGCCGCCGCCCGGTCGTCGGCCGCGTCTGCATGGACCAGGTGGTGGTCGACTGCGGCGACGACGTGGTGGCGGAGGGGGACGAGGTCGTGCTGTTCGGACCGGGGGGCGACGGCGAGCCGACGGCCCGCGAGTGGGCCGACACCACCGGCACGATCGACTACGAGATCGTCACCGGCATGTACCGACCGCGTGTCACCCGGAAGTACGTGGGGACACGGCGGTGAACACGGTGTGGAAAGCCGTCGGCTGGGCCGGCGGCATCCTCGGCGCCGCCGCGACCGGTGTCGCGGTGGGCGTGGCCGCGAACCAGAAGAAGGTCTCGCACGACCGGCAAGCCGACGACCCGCTCGCCGGCGAACCGCTCGGCCGCCTCACCCCGACCCGCGAGTCGACCGTCGCGGCGGACGACGGCGTGCCGCTGTCGGTCGAGGAGGTCGACCCGGAGGACGGCGGGAAACCCGAGGTGACGGTCGTCCTCGTGCACGGTTTCGCCCTGGACCGCCGTTGTTGGCACTTCCAGCGCCGCGACTTGGCCGAGCTCACCGAGCCCCGCGTCCGCCAGGTCCTGTACGACCAGCGCAGCCACGGCCGCTCCGGCCGGTCCACGGCCGAGGGCAGCACGATCGACCAGTGCGCCAAGGACCTCGACGCGGTGATCCGCTCGATGGCGCCGGACGGTCCGCTGGTGCTGGTCGGTCACTCGATGGGCGGAATGACCATCATGGCGTTGGCCGAGCAGCGCCCCGACCTGTTCGCCGACCGGGTGCGCGGAGTGGCGCTCGTCGGCACGGCCGCCGGCGCGGTGGGTGGTGCCGGCCTGCCGAAGTCCGTGCTGTCCCGCTACAACCCGGTGACGTTGGGCGTCGGCAGGCTCGCGGGGTTGCAGCCGGGTCTGGTGGAGTGGGTCCGGCGGCGCGCCTCGACGCTGACGTGGAGCGGCATCCGGGCGCTGGCGTTCGGCACCGGCGAGGTCAGCCCGTCGTTGGTCGACCTGATGGAGCAGATGATCGGCGGAACGACGGTGCAGGTGCTCACCGAGTTCCTGGAGACCCTCGGCACCCACAACCGCTACAAGGCGCTGGCCGGTCTGCGGCACTGCGAGGTGCTCGTGATCAGCGGTGACGCGGACAAGCTGACGCCGTTCTCGCACGCCGAGCGGATGGCCGAGGAGATGCCGCACGGCGAACTGGTCCGCGCGTCCGGGGCGGGCCACATGCTCATGTTGGAACAACCCGACCTGGTCACCGGGCACCTGGTCGGAGTGGTTCGGCGCAGTGCCGCCGAACGGTCGGAAAGCAGGCGGCGTTGGTGGCGACGAGCGTGAGCGTGACGCTCCCCGAGGTGCACGACACCGAGGAGTTCGGGCGCGAGCTGGGTGGGCTGGTGCGGGGTGGCGACCTGGTGCTGCTGTCCGGGCCGTTGGGCGCGGGCAAGACGGCGCTGGTGCGCGGCCTGGCCGACGGCCTCGGTGTGACGGGACGGGTCAGTTCGCCGACCTTCGTGATCGCGCGCGTCCACGATCCCGCGCCCGGTGGCCGCGGGGTGCCCCTGGTGCACGTGGACGCCTACCGGCTCGGTGGTCATCTCGACGAGCTGGACGACCTCGACCTCGACACGGATCTGGTGGACGCGGTGGTGGCCGTGGAGTGGGGGGAGGGCGCGGCCGAGCGGCTGTCCGAGGACCACCTGCTGATCAAGCTGGAACGCCGGGACGACGACGTGCGCATCGCCCACCTGCACCCTCACGGTGCCTGGGTCGACCGCGAACTCCCCGGTCGACCGGCGATCCCCCGCACCACGCCCAGCTCCACCAAGTCCTGAGGCCGCAACCGCAGGTCATCCGCGAGCCGCAGCACGTCGTCCCGCTTCAGGATCGCCGCCGCCAACTCCGGTGCGATGACCGAGAAGTACGCATCCGGGGTGATCCACGTGTGCTCCGGGGACGACAGGGCCAACGCCCCACCCGACCCGCCTTCCCCCACGACCAGGGTGGTGATCGGAACCCGCGCCTCCGCGACCGCCGCGAACAGCTCGGCGATGGCCGCGCCGACCCCGGCCCGTTCCGCCGCCGCGTCGTTCGCCGCGCCCGGCGTGTCGACCAACGTCAACACCGGCAAGGCGAACCGCGACGCCAGCCGGACCAGGCGGGCCGCCGTGCGGAAACCGGCGGGCGTGGTGGCGGTGCCCGTCTGAGCGGCGAAGGCGATGGCCCGGTCGCCCCGCCGCCCGACGCCGCACAGCACCCCCGCGTCCACGCCACCCGCCCGGTCGCCGTTGATCGGCATCCGGGAGTCGAAGTAGTCGTCCAGGTAAGCCCCGGCGCGGGGGCGGTCCGCCGAACGCGCCCGCCGCACGGCACTCCACCCGTCCGCGGGCAGCTCCTGGGCACCCAGTGCGCGCGGCACCTCGGCAGGTACGGCGTCGCCGTGCGTCAGCAGCCAGACGACCTCCGCCACGGTCGCACCGACGTCGGCGGCCGGCACGACGAGGTCCACCGTGCCGGCCGCGAACTGGCCCTCAGCGGTGTAAGCGGGGTCGTCGGCGGGCCGCACGCGACTGCCCGCGAAGCCGACCTGCGCGCCCGCCACGCCGATGACGAAGTCGGCCCCGGCACCCAGTGACGCCCACAGGCCACCGGTGGTCGGGTCACCCAGCACCGACACGTGCGGCAAGCCCGCCTCCCGGTGCGCGGCGCACAGCCGCGCCACGCGCTGGAGCTGCCGCAACGACAGCATCCCCTCCTGCATCCGGCTCCCACCGGTGGCGATCCGGGACACCACGGGCAAGCGGGCGGCCCGCGCCCCGGTGAACGCCTCCTCGATCAGGGCGCCGGTCGCGGTGCCGACGGAGCCGCCGAGGAACCGGAAGTCGAAGGTGATCTCCACCGCGTGCGCCGACCGCTGCCACGTCACCGACTCGACGCCACCGGACCGCGCCCGCGCCCGGCCGAGCTGCTCCTCGTAACCCGGCCAGCCCAGCGGGTTCACCGCAGCTCCCGCTTCAGCACCTTGCCCATGTCGTTGCGCGGCAACGCGTCCACGTACCGCACGACCCTCGGCCGCTTGTGCGGCGACAGCAACCTGGCCACGTGGTCGCCCAACGCCTCGGGCGCGGGTGGTTCGCCGTCGGCCACGACCCACGCCACCACCCGCTCGCCCAGGTCGTCGTCCGGCTCGCCGGTCACCGCGACCTCGGCCACGGCCGGGTGCTCCAGCAGGGCGTTCTCGACCTCGCCCGCACCGATCTTGTACCCGCCGCTCTTGATCAGGTCCGTGGCCCGTCGCCCGACGATCCGCACGTACCCGTCCGGCTCCACCACGGCCAGGTCACCGGTCCGGAACCAGCCGTCGCGGAACGCGTCACGCGTGGCGTCCGGCCGGTTCAGGTACTCCAGGAACAGGTTCGGCCCGCGCACCTCGATCTCGCCCGGCTCGTCGCCGGACCCGCCGACGACCCGCAGCTCCACCCCGTCCAGCGGCAGCCCGACCGCGCCGGGCCGCCGGTCGCCGTCCGCGCGGACGCTGGTGTTCATCAGCGTCTCGGTCATCCCGTAGCGCTCCACCACCCGCTGGCCGGTGAGCTGCGAGATGCGCTCGTGCACGGTGGCCGGGAGCGCCGCGGACCCGGACACGAGCAGCCGGGCCCGCCCGAACGCGGCGGCGTGCTCGGGCTCGGCCGCGATCCGGTGGTACATCGTGGGGACGCCGAACATCATCGTGCCGCCGCCGCGCAGCGCCTCGGCCGCCTCGGCGACGCCGAACGACCCGAGGTGGTGCACCGTCCCGCCCCGCCGCAACGGCCCGAGCACCCCGACGCCCAAGCCGTGCACGTGGAACAACGGCAGGCCGTGCACCACCACGTCGTCCTCGGTCCACGCCCACGCCGCCGCCAGCGCGTCGAGGTTCGTCGCCAGCGCCCGCCTCGGCAGCACCACGCCCTTGGGCGGTCCCGTCGTGCCGCTCGTGTAGACGATCAACGCCGGCGCCTCGCCGTCCGGCTCCGGCAGGTCGACCACCGGGCCGGACGGCAGCACGTCGTCCACCACCAGGTCGGGCTCGCTGTCGGCGAGGATGTGCGCGAGCTCCCGCTCGCCGACCTTGGGGTTGAGCGGCACGACCGGCACGCCGGCCAGCAACGCGCCGACGACCACCACGCACGTCTCGGGGGTCGGCCGCGCCCACACCGCGACCCTCCGCCGCCCGACCAGCCCGCCCGCCACGGCGCGGGCCTCGCGCGCCAACTGCTCGTAGGTCAGCTCCCGCTCGGGGAACCGCAGGGCGATCTTCGGCGACGGTGAGGCCAGCGCTGGCAGCAGCATCCCCTTACAGTGACCGGCCCCGCCCCCGGACGCATCACAAGTGTGGTTCGAGCCACGCGATCAGGTGGATCTTCGGCCGAGCGCCGACTGTCTGTGCGACCAACCGGCCGTCCCGGTAGAGCTGGAGCGTGGGCGCGGACATGATCCCCTGGTCGCGGGCCGTGCCCGGGCTGGCGTCCATGTCGACCTTCAGCACGGTGAGGTCGTCGCGCTCCCGGTCGATCTCGTCCAGCACCGGCTCCAGCATCCGGCACGGCCCGCACCACGCGGCGCCGAACTCCACCAGCACGTTCCCGCCGGCCACCGCTCCGGTGAACTCGTCGTCGGTCAACGTCCGCACGGCCTGCTCCTCTGCTCGGCGTCCTGAAGCTGCGCGCGCACCTGGTCCCGGACGGCCCGCAACCGGGTGATGCAGTCGTCCAGCTCGGCCAGCTTGCGCCGGTACACCTCGACCGACGCCGGGCAGGCGTCGCCGGAGGTGTGGCCGTCGCGCAGGCACTGGACGAACGGCCTGGTGTCCTCCAGGGCGAACCCGATGCCGGTGAGCGAGCGGATCTCGTGCACCAGCTTCAGGTCGTCCTCGTCGTACTCCCGCTGCCCGTTCGCGGCGCGCCGCGCGGGCAGCAGTCCGAGGGACTCGTAGTAGCGCAGCGCACGGGTGGTCGTGCCACCCCGCCGCGCCAGTTCTCCGATGCGCACGCGCTCATCCTCCGACTTGACGTGGACGTCAACACAAGTGTGGTGCACGCCACCCGATACCCTTGTCAGTTGTGCTAGTGCTCGCCTTGGACACCGCCACCCCCGCCGTCACGGCCGGTGTGGTGGAACTGACGCCCGGCTCGCCTCCCCGGCTGCTCGCCCAGCGGGTGACGGTGAACGCGAAGGCGCACGGTGAGCTGCTCACACCGCACCTCCAGGAGGCGCTGGCGGAGGCAGGTCACCGGCTCGCCGACCTCGACGCGATCGTGTGCGGCTCGGGCCCCGGGCCGTTCACCGGGCTGCGCGTGGGCCTGGTCACCGCCGCCGCGCTCGGCCAGGCGCTCAACCGGCCGGTGTACCCGGTGCCGACGCCGGACGCCGTCGCGCTGGACGCCGCCACCGGCAAACCGCTGCTGGTGGCCACCGACGCGCGCCGCAAGGAGGTGTACTGGGCGGCCTACGACGCGGCCGGCCGGCGCACCGACGGCCCGCACGTCGACCGGCCCGCCGACCTGGTCGTGAAGCTGCCCGCGGTGGCCGAGGCCGCCGGCGAGGGCGCCGAGCTGTACGCCGACGTGATCGGGCTGCCGGTGGTGGCGGCGCGCTACCCGTCGCCGGTGTCGCTGGTCGCGGTGGCGGCCGAGGAGCTGCTCGCGGGCGCGCGTCCGGCCGCGCTCACCCCGCTCTACCTGCGCCGTCCGGACGCGGTGGAGCCCGTCGGGCGCAAGCGGGTGACCCGGGCGTGAGTCCCGGCACCGTCACGATCGCGCCGCTGCGCCGCCGGGACGCGGCGAGGTGCGCGCAGATCGAGCAGGACCTGTTCCCGGGCGACGACCCGTGGAGCGCGGACGCGTTCCGCAGCGAGCTGGACCACGGCAACTTCTACGTCGGCGCGTACGTCGACGAGACGTTGATCGGGTACGCGGGCCTCGGCCTGACCGACTTCGAGTCGAGCGTCCACACGATCGCGGTCGTGGTGGACTACCAGGGCAGCGGTGTCGGCAAGACGCTGCTGCGCGCCCTGCTCGCCAAGGCCGACGAGCTGGGGCTCCCGGTGTTCCTGGAAGTCCGCACGGACAACGCGCGGGCGATCGGCCTCTACCTGGCGCACGGGTTCGAGCACCTCGGCCTGCGCCGCCGCTACTACCAGCCGTCGGGCGCCGACGCGTACACGATGGGAAGGCCCGCGAACCGTGACTGACCGGCTCATCCTCGGTATCGAGAGCTCGTGCGACGAGACCGGCGTCGGCATCGTCCGGCTCGGCCCGGACGGGTCGCTGGAACTGCTCGCCGACGAGGTCGCGTCCAGCGTCGAGGAGCACGCCCGCTTCGGCGGCGTCGTGCCCGAGGTCGCGTCCCGCGCGCACCTGGAGGCCATGGTGCCGACCATGCGCCGTGCCGTGGAGAAGGCCGGGATCGCGCTGCGGGACGTGCACTCGATCGCGGTCACCGCCGGTCCGGGGCTCGCGGGCGCGCTGCTGGTCGGCGTGTCGGCGGCCAAGGCGTACGCGGCGGCGTTGGACAAGCCGCTGTACGGCGTGAACCACCTCGCGGGCCACGTCGCGGCGGACACCCTCGAGCACGGGCCGCTGCCGAAGCGGTGCGTGGCGCTGCTCGTGTCGGGCGGGCACTCGCAGCTGCTGCTGGTCGAGGGGCTGGCGGAGAAGATCACCGAGATCGGGTCCACGGTGGACGACGCGGCGGGCGAGGCCTACGACAAGGTGGCCCGGCTGCTCGACCTGCCGTACCCGGGCGGCCCGCCGATCGACAAGCTCGCCAAGCAGGGCAACGGCTGCGCCATCGCGTTCCCGCGCGGGCTGACCGGTCCGCGTGACGCGAAGTACGACTTCTCGTTCTCCGGCTTGAAGACGTCGGTGGCGCGGTGGGTGGAGAAGCAGGAGCGCGCGGGGGAGGAGATCCCGCTGGCCGACGTGGCCGCGTCGTTCCAGGAGGCGGTGGCCGACGTGCTGACCGCGAAGGCGATCCGGGCGTGCAAGGACCTGGCCGTGGACACGCTGGTGATCTCCGGCGGGGTGGCCGCGAACTCGCGCCTGTCCGGGCTCGCGGCGGAGCGGTGCGCCGAGGCGGGCATCGAGCTGCGCGTCCCGCGTCCCCGGCTGTGCACCGACAACGGCGCGATGATCGCCGCCCTCGGCGCGCACCTGGTGGCCGCCGGCGCGAAGCCGTCCGCCCTGGACCTCTCGACCACCCCCGGCCTGCCCGTGAGCACCATCCAGATCCTCTGACCCCCCGCGTGTCGAACGCTCAGGTCTCGTGAGTCGAACGCTCAGGTCCCCCGAGTTCCACGTTCGCGTCGGCTCCGGCCGTACCCGAGTGTTGAATTCGGGGTACCCGAGCGTTCGACACGCGGGGCCTGAGCGTTCGACTCACGGGTAGGGGACGGTCAGGCCTTCGGCGTGACCTGCGGCGAAAGCGGCGGCGTAGGCGTCGGAGCCCAAGGCGGCGCGGGCCGCGGCGGAGATCCGGTCCACGTCGTCGCGTTCCCCGACGGGCAGCGGCACGCCGACGGACGCGCGGGCCGCCGTCGCCGCACCCAGCAGCCGCGCCGCCGTCCGCGCGTCGCCCGCCAACGCCCGAGCGCCCGCCGAGCCCTCCAGCGCCAACGCGATCGCCCGCGGGTCGCCCACCTCCCGGGCCAGCGCCAACCCCTCCGAGTGCAGCTCCTCCGCCCGCGCCGCGTCACCGCGCTGCTCGGCCACGAACCCCAGCTCCGCCAGCACCAACGTCGCACCCGCCGCGAACCCGACCTGCCGGTGCCACGCCCGCAGTCGCTCCCAGTGCGCCTCCGCCTCGTCGAGCCGCCCCTCCCGCCGCGCGCCCAGCGCCAAGCCCGTCACCGCGTACACCTCACCGGGCGAGAACCCGTGCTCGGCCGCCGTCCGACGGGCCCGTTCGTGCAGCTCACGCGCCTTCGGGTAGTCACCGCGGGTCAACGCCACCCGGCCCAGCCAGGACAGCTTGTACGACACCTCCGGCCACGACCGCAGCTCCTCCGCCACCCGCAGCCCGTCCCGGTGCACGGCCTCCGCGCGTTCGTAGTCACCGGCCAGCTGCGCGAGCATCCCCAGCCCGAACGACGCCTTGAGCTGCCCCCACCGCTCGCCCAACGCCTCGAACAGCGCCGCGCACCGCGCGGCCGACGCGCGTGCCTCCTCGACCGAGCCCCGGGCCAGCGCCTGGCTCACCCGGTCGCTGTGCGCGGCGGCCACGCCCCACCGGTCGCCCAGCTCCTCGAACGCCGCCAGCGCCCGGGAGGTCAGCCGCTCGGCCGACGGCATGTCGCCGACAGTCGACAGCACGTAGCCGAGGAACCACCGGGCCCGTGCCCTCTGCGGAACGTCGTCGACCTCCGCGGTACCGGCCACCGCCGCGGGTTCCGCCGCCTCACCCAGCAGCACCCCGAACCCGGCGCGCCACGCCGCCGTCACCGGATCGGTCGCGGTCATCAGCCGCCGACCCTCCCGCAACCGGCCGCGCAGGAACCAGTACCAGGTCAACGCACGCGTCAACCGGGCCGAGTCGGCGGGCCCCAACGCGTCGTGCGCGGCACGCAGGTTCGCCGTGTCGGCGTCCAGCCGGTCCAGCCACGCCAACTGACCGGCCGCCCGCAGCTCCGGGTCGGCGCGTTCGGCCAGCGCCAGGTAGAACGCCGCGTGCCGCACCCGCACGTCCTCGAACTCGCCCGCCTCCCGCAACCTCTCCCGCCCGTAGTCGGCGACCGACTCCAACAACCGGAACCGCGGCTCGCCCGTGTGCTCCGGCGCGACCACCAGCGACCGGTCCACCAGCCGGGTCAGCACGTCGAGCACCTCGTCCACCGCCACCCCGCCGCCCGCGCACACGGCCTCGGCGGCGTCCAACGCGCACCCGTCCACGTGCACGGACAACCGCCGCAGCACGGTCCGCTCGGCGTCACCGAGCACGTCCCAGCTCCAGTCGATCATGGCCCGCAACGTCCGCTGCCGGGCGGGCGCGTCCCGGTGCCCGGTCGCCAGCACCCGGAACCGGTCGTCCAGCCGGTCCAGCAGCGCCGTCACGCCGAGCCCGCGCACCCGCGTCGCGGCCAGCTCCACCGCGAGCGGCAGGCCGTCGAGCCGGCGGCAGATCGCCTCGACCACCGCGGCGTTGTCCGGCGTCACGGTGAAGCCGGGGGCGGCGGCGGCAGCGCGCGCCGCGAACAACGTCACCGCATCCGACAGGTCCAACGGCGGCACGGCCCACACCGTCTCGAACGCCAACCCGAGCGGTTCCTGGCTGGTGGCCAGCACCCGCAGCCCCGGCACGGCCCGCAGCAGCCGGGACACCAGCGCGGCGACCGGCTCCACCAGCCGCTCGCAGTTGTCCAGCACCAGCAGCACCTCACGCCCGCGCAACGCCTCCACCAGCGCCGCCCCGGACGCGTCCTCGCGCACGCCGAGCACGTCGGCCACCGCGCTCACCACCTGCTCGGCCCGCCCGACACCCGCCAGCTCGACCAGCCACACCCCGTCCGCGACCGCGTCCCGCCGGGCGACCTCCAGGGCCAGGCTCGTCTTGCCGACCCCGCCCGGACCGGTGAGCGTCACCAGCCGGGCGTCCCGCGGCAGCCCGCGCAGGTCCCGCACCGCCCGTTCCCGGCCGACCAGCGCCGTCACCGCCACCGGCAGGTTCGTGCGCGCCGCCGCGACGGGCCCGAGCGCCGGGTCGTGGTCCAGGATCGCCCGGTGCAGCGCGGCCAGCGCGGGCCCCGGCTCCAGCCCCTGCTCCTCGGCCAGCGCCCGCCGCAGCTCCGCGTAGCTCGCCAGCGCCTCGACCTGCCGCCCGGCCCGGTAGAGGGCCCGCATGTGCAGCCCGCGCAAGCGTTCGCGCAACGGGTGCCGCGCCACCTCGGCCGCCAGGTCCACCTCGCCCGACCCCGAGCCCGACTCGGCGAACTCCTCCAACGCCGCCAGCCGCTCCTCCGCCCACCGCGCCGTCACCGGGGCCAGGAACGGCGCGTCGGCGAACTCCGCCAGCGGCTCGCCGCGCCACAACGCCAACGCCTCGCCGTACCGCCCGGCCGCCACCAGCTCCCGGAACCGCAACACGTCCAAAGTGGACGAGTCGACCCGCACCGCGTACCCCGCCGGCCCGTGCGCGACCAGCTCCCGCCCGCCCGGCTCCGCCGCCTCCAACGCCCGGCGCAACTGGGAGACCTTGGTCTGCAACGTGTTCACCGGGTTGCCGGGCGGCCGGTCGCCCCACAGGTCGAACGCCAACCGGTCCGCGGACACCGGGCGACCCTCGTGCGCGAGCAGGTCCGCCAGCAGCAACCGGACCTTCGCCTCCGGCACCCGCACCGCGCCGCCGCCCGCCGCCCACACGCCCAGCGGACCCAACACCCCGAATCTCACGCCCGGACCGTAACCGGGCGGCCGTGCGCCGACCCCCAGCAGACCCCCAGGAGACCGTGCGCGGCACCGGCCACCCTCGAAGTCACACGAAGGAGTGAGGAACACATGACCGACAAGACCCCGTTGACCGTGATCGGCCTCGGCCCGATGGGCCAGGCCATGGTGACCCGGTTCCTCGAGGCCGGACACCCGACCACGGTCTGGAACCGCACCACCGCCCGTGCCGACGCCGTCGTCGCCCGGGGCGCCGTCCGGGCCGCGACCGCGGCCGACGCGGTGGCCGCGAACCGGCTGCTGGTGCTCAGCCTCACCGACTACGCCGCCATGTACGACATCCTCGACGGCACCGACCTCGCCGGCCGCGTCGTGGTCAACCTGAGCTCCGACACGCCCGACCAGACCCTCAAGGCCGCCGCCTGGCTCGCCGAACGGGGCGCGGAGCTGCTGGTCGGCGGCGTGATGGCGAACGCGGAGATGGTCGGCCACCCGGCCGCGTACGTCTTCTACAGCGGACCGCGCGAGGTGTTCGACCGGCACGCCGCCGCGCTCGCGGTGCTCGGCCGGCCCGACTACCTGGGCGAGGACCACACCCTGGCCCAGCTGCTCTACCAGGCGCAGCTCGACGTCTTCCTCACCTCGCTGGCCGCGATGCTGCACGGCATCGCCCTGGTGAAGTCGGCGGGCTTCACGGCCGAGCGGTACGCGCCGTACCTCACCGACACCCTCAACACGCTGTCGATGTACGTCGCCGAGACCGTCCGGCACGTCGACGCCGACGAGCACCCCGGCGACCTGGCCAACGCCACCATGATGGGCGCCACCGCGGCGCACGTCGTGGGTGCCAGCGAGGCCGCCGGCGTCGACGCCGCGCTGCCCAGGGCGGTCCGGTCCCTCTACGACCGCGCCATCGCGGCGGGGCACGGCAAGGACAGCTGGACCGCCCTGATCAACGTCCTGCGGAGCTGATCACACGGGGTTCAAGCCGGGGTTGCGGTCCTCGACCACGAACGACTTCAGCGTCGTGGCCTCGGCCCCGGCCGTCCGCACGTGCGGCAGCGCGCGGAAGTCCGCCCGCACCTCCCGCGCGGTGAACTTCGTCCGCACGTACCCGCGCCGCCTGCTGTGCAGCTTGATGTGCGGGTTCAGCCGCAGCTGCACCTCGTCGACCGTGTCGTTGCCGTCGCCGCCGGAGGTGACCGACGTGCACACCAGCTCGGTGCCCACCGTGCGCGACGACGCCGGGTCGTTCCAGTCGGCCTTGATGTCGGCCGCGTACGCCGCGTGCACGTCACCGGTCAGCACGACCGCGTTGCGGACCTTGGCGTCCACCCAGCCGCGGGTGACCCGGTCGCGGGAGGCCAGGTAGCCGTCCCAGGAGTCCATGGACACCTCCTTCTCCGGGCCGTCCTTGCGGTCGCGCTCGGCGAAGAACACCTGCTGGCCGAGCACGTCCCACCGCGACCGGGACCGGCGGAAACCGTCGAGCAGCCACTCCTCCTGCGCCGCGCCCGTGATCGTGCGGGTGGCCAGGCCGGCGTCGGCGCAGGTCTTCCACCCGTCGCCGCACGCCTGGTCGTCGCGGTACTGGCGGGTGTCGAGCATGTGGAAGTTGACCAGGCCGCCCCACTGGACGCGCCGGTAGAGCTGCATGTCGACGCCGTTGGGCTTCGCGCCGCGCCGCAGCGGCATGTTCTCGTAGTAGGCCTGGAACGCCGCCGCGCGCCGGGCGGCGAAGTGCGCGTCCGGCTGCTCCGGCACCTCGTCGGCCCAGTTGTTCTCGACCTCGTGGTCGTCCCAGATCACCAGCCACGGCGCCACCGAGTGCGCGAGCTGCAGGTCCTCGTCGGTCTTGTACTGGGCGTGCCGGAGCCGGTAGTCGGCCAGCGTGCGGGTCTCCGGGCCGAGCACGGTGCGCACGTCCGCCGCCTTGGCCGCGTACTCGTACTGGTAGTCGCCCAGGTGCAGGACCAGGTCCGGGTGGTCCTCGGCGAGCCGCCGGTAGGCGGTGAAGTAGCCCTCGCCGTAGTGCGAGCACGACGCGAAGCACATGGTCAGGTCCCGGCCCAGCGCCCACGGCTCGGGCGTCGTGCGGGTGCGGCCGACGGGGGACAGGTGGCCGTCGACCCGGAACCGGTAGAAGTACTCGCGGCCCGGCCGCAGGCCGAACGTCTCCACGTGCACGCTGTGCGCGGACTCGGGGCGCGCCACCTGCACCCCGCGCCGCACCACGCGCCGGAAGCGCTCGTCCTCGGCCACCTCCCAGTGCACCGGGACCACCCGGTTCGGCATGCCGCCGAGGCCGTCCTCGTTCAGCGGGGCGGGCGCCAGCCGCGTCCACAGCACCATGCCGTCCGGGCCGGGGTCGCCGGAGGCCACGCCGAGCGTGAAGGGGTCGTCGAGCTTGGGCACGCCCGCGCCGGCGGTAGCGAGCGCCACACCGGCCGCACCGCCGATGAGCAGGGAACGTCGGGTCACCGCAGTCATGCCCGACACCGTTGCCGACCAGGTTGGCGACCAGGTGAACGGCGGTGTGACACGAGTGGACGACTTCACCCCACCGGTTGCGGGGGGTTCGTTGAAGCGTTGGCACTCGCGTGGGTAGAGTGCTAGATGCACGGCACCAGCAACCGCCCCGACCCCCGCGACGGCGGGGTGGCAGGAGCCGTAAACGCAACCTGCCAACGCTTTCGACGACCGTGGAGGTCAGCCCGGTGAGCGTGAACATCAAGCCGCTCGAGGACAAGATCGTCGTCCAGGCCAGCGAGGCCGAGACCACGACCGCTTCCGGCCTCGTGATCCCGGACACCGCGAAGGAGAAGCCCCAGGAGGGCAAGGTCCTCGCGGTCGGCCCCGGCCGGATCGACGACAAGGGCAACCGCGTCCCCGTGGACGTGGCTGTCGGCGACGTCGTCATCTACTCCAAGTACGGCGGCACCGAGGTCAAGTACAACGGCGAGGAGTACCTCATCCTCTCCGCCCGCGACGTGCTGGCCGTCATCAACTGACGCTCGGCTGACACGCAAGGCGCCCCGGCGAACCCCTCACCGGGGCTTCCCGGGGCGTTTCGCATCAAGAGAGGCGTAGGCAATGCCCAAGCAGATCAGCTTCGACGAGGACGCTCGTCGGGCACTCGAGCGCGGCGTGAACAAGCTCGCGGACACGGTCAAGGTGACCCTCGGCCCGCGCGGCAGGCACGTGGTGCTCGACAAGAAGTTCGGCGGGCCCACCGTCACCAACGACGGCGTGACCATCGCCCGCGAGATCGAGCTGGACGACGCGTTCGAGAACCTCGGCGCGCAGCTGGCCAAGAGCGTCGCCACCAAGACCAACGACGTCGCCGGTGACGGCACCACGACCGCGACCGTGCTGGCCCAGGCCATGGTCCGGGTCGGCCTGCGCAACGTCGCGGCCGGCGCGAACCCGATGTCGCTCGGCGTCGGCATCCAGGCCGCCGCCGAGGCCGTCGTGGACGCCCTCAAGGCCAAGGCCACCCCGGTCAAGGGTCGCGACAACATCGCCCAGGTCGGCACCGTCTCGTCGCGTGACGAGTCCATCGGCGCCCTGCTCGGCGAGGCCATCGAGAAGGTCGGCGAGGACGGTGTGATCACCGTCGAGGAGTCCTCCTCGATGGCCACCGAGCTGCAGATCACCGAGGGCGTGCAGTTCGACAAGGGCTACGTGTCGGCGCACTTCGCCACCGACCTCGAAGCCCAGGAGACGGTGTTCGAGGACGCCCGCATCCTGCTGCACCGCGAGAAGATCTCGGCGCTGGCCGACCTGCTGCCGATCCTGGAGAAGGTCGCCGAGGCCGGCAAGCCGCTGGTCATCATCGCCGAGGACGTCGAGGGCGAGGCGCTGTCCACCCTGGTCGTCAACGCCCTGCGCAAGACCCTGCGCGTGGTCGCGGTCAAGGCGCCGTACTTCGGCGACCGCCGCAAGGCGTTCCTGGACGACCTGGCCGTCGTCACCGGCGCGCAGGTCATCGCGGCCGAGGTCGGCCTGAAGCTGTCCGAGGCGGGTCTCGACGTGCTGGGCTCGGCCCGGCGGGTCGTCGTCTCCAAGGACAACACGACCATCGTCGACGGCGGCGGCACCAAGGCCGACGTGGCGGGTCGCGCGGAGCTGCTGCGCCGCGAGATCGAGGCCACCGACTCCGACTGGGACCGCGAGAAGCTGCAGGAGCGGCTGGCCAAGCTGTCCGGCGGCATCGCGGTGATCAAGGTCGGCGCGGCCACCGAGACCGAGCTGAAGGAGCGCAAGCACCGCATCGAGGACGCGGTGTCGGCGACCAAGGCCGCGGTCGAGGAGGGCATCGTGCCCGGCGGCGGTTCGGCCCTGGTGCACGCGGCCAAGGTGCTCGACGGCGGGCTCGACCTGTCCGGCGACGAGGCGACCGGCGTCGCGATCGTCCGCGAGGCCCTGGGCTCGGCGCTGTTCTGGATCGCCGCGAACGCGGGTCTCGAAGGCGCCGTCGTGGTGAACAAGGTGCGCGAGCAGGACTGGGGCTTCGGCCTCAACGCCGCCACCCTCACCTACGGCGACCTGCTCGAAGCCGGGATCATCGACCCGGTGAAGGTGACGCGGTCCGCGGTCACCAACGCCGCTTCCATCGCCCGCATGGTGCTCACCACCGAGAGCGCCGTCGTGGAGAAGAAGGAAGAGGAGCCCGCCGCCGCCAACGGCCACGGGCACGGGCACGGTCACGGCCACTGACAGCGGCCACCGCCGGCCGACGGTCGGCGCCGGTGGCTGACGGCCGGCGCTGACCAGGCGTTATCGGTCGGTCAGAGCGCGAACGGAGGGGCGGCACCCGCGTGGTGCCGTCCCTCCCGCGCGTTGTGGCGTCAAGCGGGCGTCAACTGCCGCTTGCGCGCCTTGATGATGCTGTCCCGCTCGGACTCCGAGAGGCCGCCCCAGATCCCGTAGGGCTCCTGCACCGCCAGGGCGTGCCGCCGGCACATCTCCAGCACCGGGCACGAGAGGCACACGGCCTTCGCCCGCGCCTCCCGTCGAGCCCGCGCCGGTCCGCGCTCCCCGTCCGGGTGGAAGAAGAACGCGCTGTCCATCCCGCGGCACGAGCCGCGCATCTGCCAGTCCCACAGATCCGCGTTGGGACCGGGAAGCCTTCGGGTGTCCGCCATCGAGACCGCCTCCTTGGCCCATGGACGAGAACTGCTCCATTCGGCTTAATGATGATCCACCGTAGAACCGCGCCAAAACTTGTTCAAGGGGGTGCGGGGGCTTTTGCGGGCAATTCATACGATGGGTGATCGGTCGGCGTTGAAACCCGGAGTTGCCGGTGACGTCAGGTGAACGGACGATGTCAGCGTGATGACGCCCCCCGACCACACCGGGACCGTGCCGGAAGGCGATCGGGAAACCGTTGCGGAGGAAGACGATCCCGCGCATGCGGTGACCCTCTCGGTGGCCGCGGTCGCACGCAGGCTGGGCGTCGCGCCGGCCACCCTCCGCACCTGGGACCGGCGGTACGGCCTCGGACCCAGTGATCACACAACCGGGCGACACCGCAAGTACGCGCCACTCGACGTAGCGCGGTTGGAGCTGATGCAGCGGGCGCTGCTGCGCGGCGCGTCGTCCGCCGAGGCGGCCAAGTACGCGCTGGCCAGCCCGGTGCGCACGCCGCCGACCGCCGTGCCCGCGTCGTTGACCGGCGGTGAGCTCGACGGCGGCGGGCCCGCCGGTGGGCGGGGTCTGAAGCTGCCGGTGGCGAACCGGCGGGCCCGGGTCGTGGGGCGGGCGGCGTTGGCGATGGACTCGGCGGCGGTGCAGACGCTGCTGGCCGACGCGATCGAGGCGGACGGCGTCATCACGACGTGGGACGAGGTGGTGCGCCCGGTGATGGCCGCGATCTCGGCCAAGTGGGAGCACTCGGGCGCCGGGGTCGAGGTGGCGCACCTGGTCGAGGAGTGCGCGCTGGCCGCGCTGGTGCGCGCGACCCCCGTCGTGACGAGCCCGCGCAACCACCGCCCCGTGCTGCTGGCGTGCATGCCGGATGAACGGCACGACCTTCCGCTGTACCCGTTGGCGGCCGTGCTCGCGCTGCGTGGCGTCGGGGTGCGGCAACTGGGCGCGGCCCTGCCCGCCGACGCCCTGGCCGCCGCCGTCCGCCGAACCGCACCGGCCGCCGTCGTGCTGTGGGCCCAGCTGCCGCGCTACGCCGATCCGGGTGTCGTGACGGCCCTGCCCCGAACCCGCCAACAAGTCCGCGTGTTCGTCGGCGGCCCGGGCTGGGAACGCGGCGTCGTGCCCCAACCGGCGGACCGGATCACCACCCTCCCCTCCGCCGCCGACGCCATCGAACGAGCCGTCTGCTGACCCGACGGCGTCGGCCCGGGTGGCGCCGGTGACCTCTTGTCCTCGCTGCGCAGGGGTCCCCGCCAGAGGGACCCCTGCTTTTACCCTGCCACCGAGGTCCGACGGTCCGAGGCGTCAGCACACCGCCTGTGGACAACTCCGGGGCCTGTGGACGACCAGTGAGTAGGTGGAGCCGGTGGACCTGCGGGAGGCGGCGTTCGGGGATCGGCCCGAGGCCGGGGTGTGGTCGGCGTCGGGTGGTGGGGCGCGGGAGCGGTGGTTGGCGGCGGTGGTGCTCGGGGGGCAGGGGCACTACGCGGCGGCGGCGGCCGTGCTGCAGGGGTTGATCGCCGGCGGGGGGTTGTTCGGGTCGTTGGCGGCTTCCACGCTGGCTTCGCACCGGCGGCAGTTGGGTGGGCACGCGGCGGCGCGGGTGCTGGACGGGCGGGCGTTGGCGATGGTGCCCGACGAACCCGGCCGAATCGACCCCGACCCCGACCCCGACCCCGACGACGTGGACGTGGCCGGTGCGCGGGCGGACGCGATGCTCGGGCTCGCGGCCGACGCGATCGGCGGCGGCCGGCTCGACGAGGCGCGGCGGCTGCACGCGCGGGTCGAACCGCGCGGGTGGCGCAGCCGGGTGCGGCACCGGTGGTTGGCCGCCGAGATCGCGTTGGCCGCCGGCCACGCCGAACAGGCGGTGCACCCGGCCGAGGAGGCCGCGGCGACCGCCCGGGACGTCGGCGCGACGCGACACATCCTCAAGTCAGACCTCGTCCTGGGCGTCGCTTTGGTGGTACGGGGGACACCCGAAAGCGTCGGCCGGGGGGTCGACCTGCTACGCTGTGACCTAAATCACACTGACCGCCGAGGGCTTTTCTCGTTGGTCTGGCCGACGGCGCTTGTCCTGACAAACGCCCAGGCAGACCGCACTATTGCGGGCACGGGAAACATGAAGGAACGCGCGGAAAACGCTCTGAGCTGCGTGTTGCGCAGAGCCGACCCGTCGGGCCGCCGACTCGCGGACCGCTCGCCGTGGATCCCGACTGCGCTGCTCCGTTCCGGGGAACCCCCGAACGCAGACGCTGAGACGAACTTCTTGACGGATTAAGCACCGGATCGTGTCAAGGTTCGGCCTCTAGCGTCCGATAGGGGATGTGGAACGTCACTCGGCTGCAGGAAGGAGTCCCCGTGACCACGGTCCTTATTTGCGACGACCGGCGCAGTGTGCGGGAGGGTCTCACCCGCGTGATGTCGGCTGTCCCAGGGGTTAGCCGCATCGACTGCGTAGCGCACGGTGACGAGTTGTTGGCTCGGTTCTCTCGGCAGCCGGTCGACGTCGTACTGGTTGGCACCCAGCGCGCCGTCCCGACCGGGGTCGAAGCGACCCGGCGACTCGTCTCGGCCAACCCGCAGGCAAACGTCATCGTCTTCGGCGCACCGGACGACGCGGGCAGCATCGCCGCCGCGATCGCCGGCGGAGCTCGCGGCTACCTGCGTTGGGACGCCTCGCGCCCCGAGCTGGTCGCCGCGCTGGCGCACACGCTCGCGAGCACCAGCGTGCCCGCGCCGCGCCAGCCGTCGGACCCGGGCGTCCAGCTCACCGAGCGCGAGCTCCAGGTGCTGCGCGGGATGAGCCAGGGCAAGAGCAACGGGCAGATCGGGCGCGAGCTCTACCTGTCCGAGGACACGGTGAAGACGCACGCCCGGCGCTTGTTCCGCAAGCTCGGCGTGCGCGACCGCGCCCAGGCCGTCGCGCACGGCTTCCGGCGTGGCCTCGTGTCCTAGCGGTAGCGCGCACGCGGACTCCACGAGGACTCCACACGGCTCGGGGCCAGGCTCGTCGGACTCGTCAGGCGAGTCGCACCGGCACTCCTTCCTCCAGCCGCGGCCCGGTGACGCCCACGCGTCACCGGGCCGTCGTGCGTCCACCGCGGGTACCCGGTGTGTCGGCTGGTCAGGTGAGGTCGAAAGACCCCATCTGGACCCCATTGCGGAACATCCGGCCGCGGGACCGGTACGGTGAGCATCACCAGTACGGGCGACGTCGATCGTCCCGTGCTGTTCTTTGTCGGTACGCCTACGCGTAACACCAGGGCAGTTGTCTGCGATGACCAACTTGGGGGACGGACTGGACGCCGAAGTGGGCGCAGCCGTCGATGGCGACCGCCACGCGATCGAGCGGCTCCTGGCATCCATCCGACCCCTCGTGGTGCGGTACTGCCGCGCCAGAGTCGGAAGGCAGGAGAGGTCTTTCGCTTCGGCGGACGACGTGGCCCAGGAGGTGTGTCTCGCGGTGCTGACGGCCCTGCCCAGCTATCGCGACCAGGGTCGGCCGTTCTTGGCGTTCGTCTACGGGATCGCCGCGCACAAGGTGGCCGACGCGCATCGCTCCGCAGCCCGGAACCGGTCGGAACCGGTCCCGGAGGTGCCCGACGCCCCCGAAACGGAGGCCGGTCCCGAGCAGCGCGCCATGCAGGGCGAGCTGTCGGACCGGATGGCGCTGCTCCTGAAGGTCCTTCCGGAGAAGCAGCGGGAGATCCTGCTGCTCCGAGTGGTCGTCGGCCTGTCGGCCGAGGAAACCGCCGACGCGGTCGGCTCCACCCCGGGCGCGGTTCGGGTGGCGCAGCACCGCGCCTTGGCCCGCCTTCGCAAGACGTTGGCAGCGGAGGAGGTGGTCTGAGTGGCTGACCAGCACGAGAAGGGCAACGGAGAAGTCGTGCGCGGACGAGATGAGAGACCGCCGCAGTCTGATGACACCCTGATCGAGGACGTCGCGGTGGAACCCGGTGACGACCTCGCGGGCATCCGAGCTGACGACGCGCTGCTCGACGCGCTGGGCGGGCGCGACGGCGAGCAGCCGGACTCGCTCGTCGACGACGAGCTGAACGCGCTGCTGCTGGCCTGGCGGCGCGAGGTCGACAGCCCGCCGATGGGCGAGCTGGTCGACACCGAGACCGCGGTGGCCACGATCGCCGCCGCCCGCCCCCAGCCGCGGGGCAGGCAACGCTTCCTGATCCCCCTCGCGAGCGCCGCCGCCGTGCTGGCGATCGCGTTCACGGGGATGAGCCTGGTCGCGCGCGACGCCCAGCCCGGCGACGCGCTCTGGGGACTGACCAGGGTCCTGTACTCCGAGCACGCGCGGTCGGTGGAAGCCGCCGTCGCCGTGCGCACCGACCTCGACACCGCTCGCGCGGCCCTGCGCGACGGCCGGTACAGCGAGGCCCGCGACGCCCTGCTCAAGGCGGGGGAGAGCCTGCCGTCGGTCTCGCCGGACGACGACAAGGACGCCCTGGTCCAGCAGCACTCGTCGTTGCTGGAGGAGCTGACCAGCACCACGCCGTCGCCGAACACGCCGACCACCGCCGGGCCGTCCACGCCGCCGGTGCTGCCGACGACCGAGCCGAGCAAGCCGTCGGCCACGGTGGTGACCACGACGACGGAACCGACCACGACGACCCAGCCGACGACGACCACGGTGACGGTCCCGAGCACGGACGGCACGGCGCAGCCGCCGCCGCCCACCTCGGGTGAGCCGGCCGGCGGCCAGACGCGGGGCGAGTCGGAGACCCCCGGTGCCACGGACGGCCAGACCACGTCCGAGAACTGACCCGCGAGCACGCGTGTGACGAAGCCCGCCCCGCACGAAGGGGGCGGGCTTCGTCACACTTTCAGCGGGCGCTCTCGGTCGCGGTGACCCCGTCGGCGTAGCCGCGGCAGTACTCCCAGCTGACGTACGCCGCCGGATCGGGGTCGTACGCGGGCTCGTGCGGGCGCATCCGGCCGTCGGACAGCAGCTGCTCCAGGCTCGACCGCAGCAGCGCCCAGTCGTGGTAGTGCGGCTCCTGGCACTCGCCGCAGTCGACCACGATTCCCCTGACACCACGGGGTTCCAGCAGCGCCTGGTACACCGCGAGGTCGCTGAGGTCGCCGATCAGCTCGGCCCGCTCGGCGTCGTCCATCGGCGGGTGGTCGTGGTCGTGGTCGGGCTCGCCGAGGGCCCGGGCCGGGTCCTCCGGGTCGCCCGCGAACGGGTCTGGTGGCAACGCGTCGTGCGGCACGACCCCGCACGGTACCGGGCGGACCCCCGACCACGTCCAGATACCATGACCTGAACCCATCGCCGCTGCGTGGCACCCGATCCGCGGCGGCGGGATCGCCGCACGACGGAAGGCAAGCCAGCCGCCATGACCAGCGAGCTCAACGCTGACGGAGTCCCGCCCAAGTTCGCCATGCTGGGACTGACCTTCGACGACGTACTGCTGCTGCCGGCCGAGTCGGAGATCGTCCCGAGCGGTGTCGACACCAGCACCAAGCTGTCGCGCAACATCACCCTGCGGGTGCCGCTGGCCTCGGCCGCGATGGACACCGTGACCGAGGGTCGGATGGCCATCTCGATGGCCCGCCAGGGCGGCATCGGCGTGCTGCACCGCAACCTGTCCCTGGAGGAGCAGGCCCGCCAGGTGGAGACCGTGAAGCGGTCCGAGGCGGGCATGGTGAGCGACCCCGTCACGTGCACCCCGGACGACACGATCAAGCACGTGGACGACCTGTGCGCCCGCTACCGGATCTCCGGCGTGCCGGTCACGGACGCCGACGGCAAGCTGGTCGGCATCATCACCAACCGCGACATGCGCTTCGAGGTGGACCACTCGCGCAAGGTCAGCGAGGTGATGACCAAGGGCCCGCTGATCACGGCCCAGGTCGGCGTCTCGGCGGAGGCCGCGCTCGGCCTGCTGCGCCGGCACAAGGTGGAGAAGCTGCCGATCGTGGACGGCGACGGCAAGCTGCGCGGCCTGATCACGGTCAAGGACTTCGTCAAGACCGAGCAGTACCCGAACGCCTCGAAGGACCCGGACGGCCGGCTGCTGTGCGCGGCCGCGATCGGCGTCGGCGAGGACAGCTTCGCGCGGGCCATGGCGCTGGCCGAGGCGGGCGTCGACGTGATCATGGTCGACACGGCGCACGGCCACCAGCGCAACGTGCTGGAGATGGTCGCGCGCGTGAAGAAGGAGCTGGGCGAGGACGTCGACGTGGTCGGCGGCAACGTGGCCACCCGCGCGGGCGCCCAGGCGCTGGTGGACGCGGGTGCGGACGGCGTGAAGGTCGGTGTCGGTCCCGGCTCGATCTGCACGACGCGCGTGGTCGCGGGCGTCGGTGTGCCGCAGATCACCGCGATCTACGAGGCGAGCCTGGCGTGCGCGCCGGCGGGCGTGCCGGTGATCGGCGACGGCGGCATCCAGTACTCCGGTGACATCGCCAAGGCCATCGCGGCGGGCGCGAGCGCGGTCATGCTGGGCAGCCTGCTCGCGGGCACGGCCGAGGCGCCGGGTGAGCTGGTGCTGGTCAACGGCAAGCAGTTCAAGACCTACCGGGGCATGGGCTCGCTGGCCGCGCTCCAGGGCCGCGGCGAGGGCAAGTCGTACTCCAAGGACCGCTACTTCCAGGACGACGTGCTGTCGGAGGACAAGCTGGTGCCCGAGGGCATCGAGGGCCGCACGCCGTTCCGCGGTCCGCTGTCCACGGTCGTGCACCAGCTGGTGGGCGGCCTGCGCGCGGCCATGGGCTACACCGGCTCCAAGACGGTTTCGGACCTGCAGCTCAAGCAGCTGGTGCGGATCACGGCGGCCGGGCTCAAGGAGAGCCACCCGCACGACATCACCATGACCGTCGAAGCCCCGAACTACACGACCCGCTGAACCGGGCCGCCTTGGGCTAGTGTTCCCAGGTTCCGCTGGCTTCCCCAGGATCATCAGCCCCACGGAAGGACGACAAAGGTGCGCGATCTGGTCGAGATCGGCATGGGCCGGACCGCGAGGCGGGCCTACGAGCTGGACGACCTCGAAATCATCCCGTCCCGCAGGACCCGGTCCTCCAAGGACGTCTCGACGGCCTGGCAGATCGACGCCTACCGGTTCGAGATCCCGCTGATCACCCACCCGACGGACGCGATCGTGTCGCCGGGCACGGCGGTCGCGATCGGCGAGCTCGGCGGTCTGGGCGTGCTCAACGCCGAAGGGCTGTGGGCGCGGCACGGCGACGTGGAAGAGGCGCTCTTCCGGCTGGTGCAGGCGGTGGAGGACACCGACGACCCGGCCGCGCCGGTGAAGGTGCTCCAGGAGCTGCACGCCGCGCCGGTGCGGATGGACCTGATCGCCGAGGCCGTCAAGCAGGTGCGCGAGTCGGGCGTCACGGTCGCGGTGCGGGTCAGCCCGCAGCGGGCGGCCGAGCTGACCCCGGACCTGCTGGCGGCCGGCGTGGAGATCCTGGTCGTGCAGGGCACGATCATCTCGGCCGAGCACGTCTCGCGCGACGGTGAGCCGCTGAACCTGAAGTCGTTCATCGCGGACCTCGACATCCCGGTGATCGCGGGCGGTGTCGGCGACTACCGCACCGCGATGCACCTGATGCGCACGGGCGCGGCGGGCGTGATCGTCGGCTACGGCTACACGCCGGGCGTGACCACGACGGACGCCGTGCTCGGCATCGGCGTGCCGATGGCCACGGCCATCGCCGACGCGGCCGCGGCCCGCCGGGACTACCTGGACGAGACCGGTGGCCGGTACGTGCACGTGATCGCCGACGGTGGTGCGCTGACCAGCGGTGACATCGCCAAGTCGATCGCGTGCGGCGCGGACGCGGTGATGCTGGGCGAGCCGCTGGCGGCGGCGTCCGAGGCGCCGGGCCAGGGCCTGTACTGGACGGCGGCGTCGGCGCACCCGTCGGTGCCGCGCAGCCACGTGTCGACCGGTGTGGACCAGGTGGTCGACCTGCGCAAGCTGCTGTTCGGCCCGTCGGTGGACCCGCGGGGCGTGACGAACCTGTTCGGTTCGCTGCGCCGGGCGATGGCGAAGACCGGCTACTCGGACCTCAAGGAGTTCCAGAAGGTCGGCCTGACCATCCGCGGCTGACCACGACGCGCGGAGAAGCCCCTGCTCCAGGCGGGGGCTTTTTCGCGCCCGCGGATGCCTGAACCGATCGAGCACTAGCCTGTTACCGGAAGTTACGCCTAACCTCCTGTGCCATGGGTGAACTCGCCGGTAACAACACCGACTACGACGTCGTCGTGGTGGGCTCGGGCTTCGGCGGCAGCGTCGCCGCCCTCCGCCTCACCGAGAAGGGCTACCGGGTGGCGGTGGTCGAGGCCGGCCGCCGGTTCGCCGACGACGAGTTCGCCGAGACGTCCTGGGACCTGCGGCGCTACCTGTGGGCGCCCGCGCTCGGCTGCTACGGCATCCAGCGCATCCACGCCCTGCGCAGCGTGATGATCCTCGCCGGGTCGGGCGTCGGCGGCGGGTCGCTGGTGTACGCCAACACCCTGTACCGGCCGCTCAAGCCGTTCTACGCGGACCGGCAGTGGGCGCACATCACCGACTGGGAGGCCGAGCTCGCCCCGTTCTACGACCAGGCGAGCCGGATGCTGGGCGTGGTGGAGAACCCGACCACCACGCCGTCGGACGTGGTGATGCAACGCGTCGCCGAGGACATGGGCGTCGCCGACACCTACCACCCGACGCCGGTCGGCGTGTTCTTCGGCGAACCGGGCGTGCCCGCCGAGGACCCGTACTTCGGCGGCGCGGGCCCGAGCCGGACCGGCTGCACGCAATGCGGCGCGTGCATGTCCGGCTGCCGGGTCGGCGCGAAGAACACGCTGGTCAAGAACTACCTCTACCTGGCCGAGCGCAACGGCGCGCAGGTGCTGCCGCTGACCACCGTGACGGACCTGCGGCAGGCGCCGGACGGCACGTGGGCGGTCGGCACCCGGCGCACCGGCGGCAAGCTGCGCCGGGGCAGGCGCACGATCACCGCGGGCCAGGTCGTGCTGGCCGCCGGCACGTGGGGCACCCAGCAGCTGCTGCACCGGATGCGGGCCGAGGGCGCGCTGCCGAAGCTCTCGCCCAGGCTCGGCGAGCTGACCAGGACGAACTCCGAGTCGATCATCGGCGCGGCCCGCTTCACCGTGGACGAGGAGCGCAACTTCAGCCAGGGCGTGGCGATCACGTCGTCCATCCACCCGGACGAGCAGACCCACATCGAGCCGGTGCGCTACGGCAAGGGCAGCAACGCCATGGGGCTGCTCCAGACGTTGGCCACGGACGGCGCGAAGGCCACCCCGCGCGTGCTGCAGTTCCTGGCCCAGGCGGTGCGGCACCCGCTGCGGCTGGCCCGGCTCATGTCGGTGCACCGGTGGAGCGAGCGGACCGTGATCCTGCTGGTGATGCAGAGCCTGGACAACTCCATCACCACCTTCACCAAGAAGGGCCTGTTCCGGCGCAAGCTCACCTCGAAGCAGGGGCACGGCCAACCGAACCCGACGTTCATCGAAGCCGGGCACCGGGCGAACCTGCTGGCCGCCGAGCACATCGACGGCATCCCCGGCGGCACGTGGGGCGAGCTGTTCAACATCCCGCTGACCGCGCACTTCATCGGCGGCTGCCCGATCGGTTCGGACCCGGCCACCGGCGTCATCGACCCCTACCACCGGGTCCACGGCTACCCGGGCCTGTCCGTGGTGGACGGGGCGGCGATCTCGGCGAACCTGGGCGTGAACCCGTCGCTCACCATCACCGCGCAGGCCGAGCGGGCGTTCTCGGTGTGGCCGAACAAGGGTGAGCCGGACCGGCGCCCGGACCAGTCGGAGGGCTACCGGCGGATCGCGCCGGTGCCGCCGCGCCACCCCGCCGTGCCCGCCGCGGCGCCGGGCGCCCTGCGGTTGCCGATCGTGGAGGTCAAGTCGACCTGATCGCCCTATGGTGGGGTGTGTGGCACCGAAGCCGTTCGCGTCCAGCGCCGACCTCGACCCGAAGGACGAGCGGTTCGTCGAACTCGCCGACGGCGTCTACGCCCTGACCGCCGAAGGCGACCCGAACGTCGGGGCGATCGAGGGCGAGGACTTCCTGGTCTGCATCGAGGCGCGGGCCACGCCGAAGGCCGCCCGGCGCTGGCTCGGCCTGCTGCGCGAGCACACCGACAAGCCCGTGCGCCACCTGGTGCTCACCCACTACCACGCGGTCCGCACGCTCGGCGCGAGCGCGTTCGACGCGGCCGAGGTCATCACCCACGACACGACCAGGGCGTTGATCGCCGAACGCGGCCGGGAGGACTGGCTCAGCGAGTACGGCCGCATGCCCCGGCTGTTCGAGGAACCCGCGGGCATCCCCGGCCTCACCTGGCCCACCGTGACGTTCTCCGACCGCCTGACCATCCCGCTCGGCGGTGATCGGGGCGAGGTGGAGCTGCGGTTCTGCGGTCGCGGGCACACGGCGGGCGACATCGTGGTGTGGCTGCCGCACCAGCGGATCCTGTTCGCGGGCGACCTGGTCGAGTCCCAGGCCGCCCTCTACACCGGTGACGCGTTCCACGACGAGTGGGCCACGTCGACGTTGGACCGGGTGGCCGCGCTGGGCGCGGAGCAGCTCGTCGGCGGCCGCGGCGCGCCCGCCCGCGACCGGACCGAGGTGGACGCGGCCATCGCGCAGTCGCGGCACTTCCTGGACGAGCTGCGCCGCACGGTCGGGACCGCGCACGTCAGCGGCGGCACGGTGAAGGACGCGTTCGAGTCGGCGCGCGCCGCCCTGGCTCCGCGCTACGGGCGGTGGCCGATCTTCGAGCACTGCCTGCCGTTCAACGTGCAGCGGTACTGGGACGAGTGCGACGGCGTGGCGTGGCCCCGGATCTGGACCGCCGACCGGGACCGCGAGGTGTGGGCGGCGCTGCAATGAGCCGGGACCGGCGATGACGGCACCCGTGCTGGTCGTGGGCGCGGGCCCGGTGGGGTTGACCGCCGCGCTCCTGCTGGCCCGCGCGGGCGTGCCGACGGTCGTGCTGGAGGCCGAAGAACGTCACCTGGCGATCGGCAGCCGGTCGCTCTGCGTCCACCGGGACGTGCTCGACGTCCTCGACCGCGTCGGCGTCGGCCAGGCCGTCGTGGACGCCGGCGTCACCTGGTACCGCGGCCGGACCTACTTCCGGGACCGCGAGGTGCTCACCGTCGACCTGCCGCGCACCGACGGCTTCCCGCCGTTCGTCAACACGCCCCAGACCACCGTCGAACGCATCCTGCACGCCAAGGCCGCCGCCGAGCCGCTGACCGACGTCCGCTTCGGCCACCGGGTCGAACGCGTGCGGCAGCAGTCCGGCCACGTCGTGCTGCACACGCGATCCGGAACGTTCGAGGGCACGCACTGCATCGCGGCCGACGGCGCGCACTCCACCGTCCGGCACCTGCTCGGCATCCCGTTCGAGGGGCACTCCTACGACGACCGGTTCGTCATCGCCGACGTCCGCGTCGACCTGGGCCACCCCGAGCCCGAGCGCCGCTTCTACTTCGACCCGCCGGCCAACCCCGGCCGCCAGGTCCTCGTGCACCCCCAACCGGGCGGCGTGCACCGCATCGACTGGCAGGTCCCCGCGGACTTCACCCTCACCCCCGACCACGTCCGCGCCGTCACGGGCGACCGCCCGCACGAGGTCCTCTGGCAGTCCACCTACCGCTTCCACCAGCGCCGAGCCGCCCGCTTCCGCGTCGGCAACGTCCTGCTGGCGGGCGACGCCGCCCACGTCATGAGCCCGTTCGGCGCCCGCGGCCTCAACTCCGGCATCTGCGACGCCGACAACGCCGCGTGGAAGGTCGCCCTCGACCGCGCCGGGGAAGCGGGGCCCCACCTCCTCGACTCCTACCACCACGAACGCGCGGCCGCCGCCGACGAGAACCTGCGCGTCACCGACGCCACCATGCGCTTCCTCGTCCCCCGGACCGAGGCCGAACGCGCCCACCGCCGCCACGTCCTGGAGCACGGCCTCACCCACGAGATCGACTCCGGCAGGCTCTTCGAGCCCTTCGCCTACCGCGACTCGCCGCTGACCACCAACGGCGACGGCGAGCTCCGCCCCGGCAGCCGCCGCTACGGCCCCGGCTTCACGGTCGAGGGCGACGCGCTGGTCCGCCCCGACGGTCACACCGCCGCCACCGGGACCGACCTCGCGCGAGCCCTCCACCGCGCCAAGGGCTTCACCGCCGCCGAGGCGTCACCGTGAACCCGTCCGGCTTCAACGTCAGCATCTCCGCCACCCGCAGCTCGTAGTCGCCCGTCGCCACCAGGTCGTACCGGCGCAGCAGCGTGCCCAGGGCCAACGTCGCCTCGTGCACGGCGAACTGCCGCCCGATGCACGCCCGTTCCCCCGTCCCGAACGGCTTGTAGACGTGCGCGGGCCGCGCCTTCACCCGCGCGGGCGTGAACCGGTCCGGGTCGAACGCCTCCGGCGAGTCCCACACCTCCGGGTCGCGGTGCACCAGCGGCAGCAGCACCAGCGCCCACTGGCCCGCCCGCATCGGGTACCGCCCGCCCAGCACGGTGTCGGTCCTCGCCTCCCGCGCGAACCCCGGCGCGGTCGGCCACAGCCGCAACGCCTCGTCCAGCACCCGCCGCACGTACCGCAGCTTCGTCACCTGCTCGAACTCCGGCACGTCCGCCGCACCCCACACCGCCTCGACCTCCGCGCGGGCCCGCTCGGCCACCTCGGGGTGCCGCGACAGGTAGTGCAGCGCGAACGACAGCGCGCCGGACGTCGTCTCGTGCCCCGCCACCAGGAACGTGATCACCTGGTTGCGGATGTTCACCTCGTCCAGCTCGCCGGACGACAGCATCAGCCCCAGCAGGTCCGACCCGCCCGACCCCCGCCGCGACCGGACCACCTCGTCCACCACCTGCGCCAGGTACGCGAGGTCGCGTTGGTAGCGCTCCTCCGCCTCGCGCCCGAACAGCCTGCGCAGCACGGGGATCACGAAGTTCTTGCGCTGCGCGTACCGCAACGACCCGATCATCGCCTTCACGAACGGGTGAGTGTCCGTGCGCGAGAAGGACTCGAACGAGTACCCGAACCCGACCCGCCCGATCGTCTCCAGGGTCAGCTTCGTCATGTCGCCGGAGACGTCGACCACGCCACCCCGGTCCCACTCCTCGACGAGCTGGGCCGTGACGTCGACCATCGTCGGGTGGTAGGCGCGCATGGCGCTCTGCGTGAACGCGGGCAGCAGCACGTCGTGCGCCGCCTTCCAGTTCGGCTCGTCGTTGTAGGCGGTGAACAGCCCGTCGCCGCCGACGTCCCGCAACGCCTCCACGCCCAGCGCCAGGTGCTTCGCGAAGCGCGACTCGTCGGCCAGCTCCGCGGCCAGCCGGGCGCCACCGACGAAGACGATCTCCTGGTCCAGGAACCGCCGGGTGAAGATCGGCCCCAGCTCGCGCCCCAGCCGCATGGTGTCCTGCACCGGCGTGTGCCGGTTGGTGCCCAGCACGTCACCCAGGAACGGCACCCGCCACTTGGGGTGCGGTATCGCGGCGGCCGTCACCGCTTGCCCCGGTTCGCCGCGCTCATCCGCCGCATCAGCTCGTCGTTCGACATCCGGCGCTGCAACCCGGACGACAGCGCCGGGAACGCCCCGCCCACCGCGCTCAGCACCCGCAGCTCGGCCGGTGCCACGTTCACCTCGGCCCGGTTCTCCTCGATCGCCCTCACCACCCCGGCCGCGACCTGCTCCGGCGACACGGTCCGCAGCCCCGCCGGCGGCTTCGCTCCCGTGTCGGCGAACATCCCCGCGTCGCGCACGAACCCGGGCTGCACGATCGACACGCCGACCCCGCTGCCGCGCAGGTCCTCCCGCAGCCCCAGCGCGAAGCCGCGCAGCCCGAACTTCGTCGCGTTGTAGAGAGAGCTGTGCGCCGACGCCACCTTGCCCGCCAACGACCCGATGAGCACCACGTGACCCCGCCGGGCCGCGACCATCGACGGCACCAACGCGCGGGCCAGCTCGACGGGGGCCTCCAGGTTCACCGCCAGCGCCCGCTTGACCTGCTCGGCGGTGAAGTCCGCCAACGCCCCGCCGGCCGGCAGTGCCGCGTTGGCGACCAGCACGTCCACCGCGCCGACCTCGGCCACCAACCGCCCGACGTCGTCCGCGTCGGCCAGGTCGGCCACCACCGCGCGCCCGCCGACCTCCCGCGCGAGCCGCTCCACCTCGGCGACCTTCCGCCCGGTCACCACCACCTCCGCGCCACGGCCGGCCAGGACGCGGGCGATCGACCGCCCGATCCCGCCCGTCGCGCCGGTCACCAACACGGTCGATCCCGAGACCCGCATGCGTCCTCCCGATACTGTTCGTTCGAACGAACAGTATCGCGGATCCGGTGATCCGTCCCATGGCGGAGAATGGACGACATGACGAAACCGGCCGGGACGAGGCAGCGGATCATCGCGGCCGTGCTGCGGATCATCGGCGACGACGGTGTCGCGGGCGTGACCAACCGGCGCATCGCGCAGGAGGCGGGCGTCTCGCTCGGCTCCGTCACCTACCACTTCGCCACCCAGCAGGACCTGCTGCGGGAGAGCCTGCGCCACTTCGTCACCGAGGAGACGAAGCGCTTCGGCGACCTCGCCGGCCGGAACGAGGCCGCCTGCACCGACCTGGCCCAGGTCGTCGACATCGTGGGCCAGGTCGCCGAGGCCACCGGCACCGACAGCGAGCGCATCGCGCCCTACGAGCTGTACCTGCACGCCGGCCGCGACCCGGAGCTGCGCGCCGCCGCCGCCGAGTGCTTCGCCGCCTACGACAAGCTCGCCGAGACCGTCCTGGCCTCGATCGGCGTCAAGGACGCCGACCAGGTGGCCGGCGCCGTCGTCGGCATGGTCATGGGCCTCAAGCTGCGCGCCCTGGCCACGGGCACCCACACCGACGACCTGGTCAACGGCCTGCTGACGTTGGCGAAGGGGGCGCTCAGAGAGTGATGCCGGTGAGCACCATCGTGCGCTCTTCGGTGAAGTCCTCCATCGCCGACCGCACGCCCTCGCGCCCGGTGCCCGACCCCTTCACCCCGCCGTACGGCATCTGGTCGGCCCGGTAGGACGGCACGTCGCCGATGATCACCCCACCGACCTCCAGTTCCGCCGCCGCCGCGAACGCCACCGTCACGTCCTTGGTGAACACGCCCGCCTGCAACCCGTAGTCCGTCGCGTTGGCCTGCTCGAACGCCTCGTCCACCGAGTCCACCACGGCCACCGCCAACACCGGCCCGAACACCTCCTGGTGCCACAACCGGGCCTCCACGGGCACGTCCTGCACCACGGTGGGCTCCACCGACGTCCCCGACCGCCCACCGCCGACGTGCAGCACCGCCCCGCCGGTCAGGGCCTCCGCGACCCACTCCTCGACCCGCCGGGCGTTGTCCTCGTCGATCAACGGACCCACCTCGACCTCCGGGTCGTGCGGGTCACCCGTCTTCAACCCCCGGACCGCCTCGACCAACTTCGGCACGAACTCCCCGGCCACGTCGCGGTGCACCAACACCCGCTGCACCGCGATGCACGACTGACCACCCTGGTAATTGCCGAACGTCGCGATCCGCTCCGCCGCGAAATCCAGGTCGGTCCAATCCGGGCACACGATCGCCGCCGAGTTGGACCCCAACTCCATCACCACGTGCTTGCGCGGCGCCGAATCCATCATCGACCACCCGACACCCGTCGACCCGGTGAACGAGATGACCGGCAACCGCTCGTCCGTCACGAGGCTCTTCATGTCCGACCCGCGCACGGGCAACACGGAGAACGCCCCTTCGGGCAAATCCGTCTCCGCCAACAACTCACCCAACAACAACGCCGACAACGGTGTCGCCGAAGCCGGCTTCACGATCACCGGAGCCCCGACCGCCAACGCGGGCGCCACCTTGTGCGCCACCAGGTTCAACGGGAAGTTGAACGGCGCGACCGCCAGCACGGGCCCCCGCGGCACCCGTCGCACCACCGCCATCCGCCCCTCACCACCCGCATCGGTGTCCAGCCGCTGCAGGTCCCCGCTGAACCGCCGCGCCTCCTCCGCCGCGAACCGGAACGTGCTCACCGCCCGCCGCACCTCGATCTCGGCCCACTTCAGCGGCTTCCCGTTCTCGGCCGTGATCGTCTCCGCGATCTCCTCGGCCCGCTCCACCAAGGCTTCGGACACCTGGAGCAACGCCTTCGCCCGGACGTGCGCCGGCGTCCGCCTGAACTCCTTGGCCACCCCCGCCGCCGCCGCCACGGCCCGCTCCACCTGCTCCGGCCCGGGCACCGCCACCGACGCCACCTCCGTCCCGTCGAACGGGTGGTGCACCGCAATGGCTGAAACGCCCTGCTCAGCGCGTCCAGCAATCCAACAGGGCCGTGGCTGAGGCGTAAACGCGTCCATGTCGCCACCGTAGGCCCGAGCCACCAAGCCCACAACGCGCCACCGGCCCTCGACGGACCCGAAACCACTCGACCCGTCTCAATCGAAGCCGAGCAGGGACAACGCACTACATTTCCGAGAAATGCTCCCGCACGTACTCGGCGTGCCCCAGGTAGTACTGCTCGTGCCCCTCTTCCCGCTGCCGCCAGAACTCGGGCCGCTCCCGGATCATGCCCACCATGTCGGCCAACCGCGCCAACACCCGCCGCCCCATCCCGCTCACCGGCAACCCGTACGCCTCGCAGAACAACCCCGCCCGCCGCCGCTGGTCCGCGACCTCGCCGAACTCCGGCGAGAACGGCACCAGGCAATACGCCGTGTACGCCACGTCCCACCACCGCGGCCCCGGCCGGGCGCCGTCGAAGTCGAACACCCCGACCGGCGCCCCATCCCGGAACACCATGTTGTACGGCGCCAGGTCGTTGTGGCAGATCACCTCAACAGGTGACATCGCCGGAAACTGCCACCCCTCCAACAGCGCCCCCTCGCCCTCCACCAACCCCACCGACGCGTCGTGCAACCGCCGCACCATCCGCGCCACCGCCACCAGCACCTCGTCCGACCGCAACCCCGCGCCCAACGGCGGGTGGCCGACCTCACCCTCCAGGTACGACAGCACCTCCCGCCGCCGCCCACCCGACTCCTCGACCCCGTGCGCCACCGGCGAAAGGCCAAGCGGGGCAAGGTGTTCCAGCAGCCGGTGCACGTTGGGCGTCCACGGCCCGACCGGCCGCAGGACCGTCGACCCCACCCGCACGACTTCGTTGAGCCCGCCTCCGGTGAGCACTTCCTCCCGCATGCATGACATCCTTCACCTGCGCGGATCCGCCAGACGAGAGGTTTTTCCCCAGTGGCCGAGAGCAGCAACCGCCCTGTGCTGGTAGTCGACTTCGGCGCGCAGTACGCGCAGCTGATCGCCCGGCGAGTCCGGGAGGCGCAGGTCTACTCGGAAGTCGTCCCGCACACCACACCCGTGGCGGAGCTGCTGGAACGGGACCCGGCCGCGATCGTGCTGTCCGGCGGCCCGTCGAGCGTCTACGAGCCGGGCGCGCCGCAGGTCGACCCGAAGCTGTTCGAGGTGAACGTCCCGGTGTTCGGCATCTGCTACGGCTTCCAGGCCATGGCGGGCGCACTCGGCGGCACGGTCGAGCACACCGGCACCCGCGAGTACGGCCGCACCGAGCTGGGCGTCCGGCAGGCCGGTGGCCTCCTGCACGAGGAGCTGCCCGCCAACCACCCGGTGTGGATGAGCCACGGTGACTGCGTCACCAAGGCACCCGAGGGCTTCACGGTCACCGCGACCAGCGAAGGCGCGCCGGTGGCCGCGTTCGAGGACACCGAGCGCCGCTTCGCCGGCGTCCAGTACCACCCCGAGGTCGGCCACTCGCCGCACGGCCAGGAGGTGCTGCGCCGGTTCCTGCACGAGATCGCGGGCATCCGGCCGCAGTGGACGACGTCCTCGATCGTGGACGAGCAGGTGGCGCGGATCCGCGAGCAGGTCGGCGACGGCAAGGCGATCTGCGGCCTGTCCGGCGGCGTCGACTCGGCGGTGGCGGCCGCGCTCGTCCAGCGCGCCATCGGTGACCGCCTGACCTGCGTCTTCGTCGACCACGGCCTGCTGCGCGCGGGGGAGCGGGCGCAGGTCGAGCGCGACTTCGTGGCCGCGACCGGCGTCAACCTGATCACCGTCGACGCCCGCGAGCGGTTCCTCGACGCGCTGAAGGGCGTCACCGACCCGGAGCAGAAGCGCAAGATCATCGGCCGGGAGTTCATCCGCGTCTTCGAGCAGGCCGAACGCGACCTCAAGGCCGAGGGTGACTACGGGTTCCTCGTCCAGGGCACGCTCTACCCGGACGTGGTCGAGTCCGGCGGCGGCGCGGGCGCGGCGAACATCAAGAGCCACCACAACGTCGGCGGGCTGCCCGACGACCTCCAGTTCTCCCTGGTCGAGCCGCTCCGCGCGCTGTTCAAGGACGAGGTCCGCCGGGTCGGCACCGAGCTGGGCCTGCCGGAGACGATCGTGCAGCGCCAGCCGTTCCCCGGCCCCGGCCTGGGCATCCGGATCATCGGCGAGGTCACCGGGGAACGCCTGGACGTCCTGCGCAAGGCCGACGCGATCGCCCGCGAGGAGCTGACCGCCGCGGGCCTCGACCGCCAGATCTGGCAGTGCCCGGTGGTCCTGCTCGCGGACGTGCGCAGCGTGGGCGTGCAGGGTGACGGCCGCACCTACGGTCACCCGATCGTGTTGCGCCCGGTGTCCAGCGAGGACGCCATGACCGCGGACTGGACCCGCCTGCCGTACGACGTGCTGGAGCGCATCTCCACCCGCATCACCAACGAGGTGGCCGAGGTCAACCGCGTGGTCCTGGACGTGACGAGCAAGCCGCCGGGCACCATCGAGTGGGAGTAGCGCAAAGGGCCCGTCCTCCCCAGGACGGGCCCTTTCCGCTTCCCCCGACTTCCCCGATTCCTTCCCCCTCCGGCTTACCTCCTCCGCCGAGCCGACCCCGCCAGCAACCCCAACCCGATCACCATCGCCCCTCCGGCCAACGCCCACCTCAGGTCGAGGAAGTCGGGCCACGACGCACCGTCGGAGAGCATGTAGGCGGCCGCGACCAGGGCCGCGACCCCGAACACCAGCCCCACCACGTCGACCCCGCGCTTCTCGACCGAATCCTGGTCAGCCACGACTCACCTCCACCTCTCCGAGATCCGTGCGCACGTCCAGCACGACCTCCAACCCGCCGGGCCCGTCGGTCCCGTGGTCGGTGACCTCCTCGTGCCTGCCCTCACCGTCGGACTCGCGGCCCAGGCAGCGCACCGAACCCAGGTCGGTCCGGCAGTTCACCGTCACGTCCGCGTCCGCGGGCACCCTGACCCGCGCGCTGCCCAACCCGACCTCGACCGCCGTGGTCACCGACCCGCTGTTCGGCAACGCGGTCAGGTCGAGCTCGACCTCGCCGACGCTCGCCGTGTACCGGTCCTTCACGTCGGCCACCGCGGCCGGCTTGTCCCGCGTGCTGCCCATCTGCTTCGCGTCCACGTCGAAGTCCACCGACGTCAGCACCACGCCCACCACCGACAGCGGCACCACGAGCCAGATCAGCCCGCGCCCGCCGTTGCCGCGCAACGAGCCGAGCACCATCCCCGCGCCCAGCACGGCCACCAGCAGCCCCAGCACGTGCTGGGCGTGGAACCAGTCGGAGTACGACGACGCCACCAGCGACCCCGCCAGCACCACCAGCGACGCACCGAACGTCGCCAGCCCGACCCGCGACCCGGGCCGCCGCGCCACCACCGGCGCGGGCGACGCCGCCACCGGCTCCGGCGGACGACCCGGCTCGGGCAGGTCCCACGCGAACGGGGCCGCGCCCAGCGGGTCCCACGCCGGCGGCGTCACGCGCTCGGTCGTCTGCTCCTCCGTCGACACCTTGCCCCCCGAACCGTCACCGACACCGACTCCCTGCTCCGCGCCGTACGCCCCGGCACCGAAGGCCACCGCCGGCTCCGGCCGGTTGAGCTGCCCGCGACCGCGGTGCAGCAGGTAGATGGCGCCCACGGACAGCAGCACGCCGCCGACCATGGTGAAACCGCCGTCCACGAAGAACCCGGTCGCCGGCACCACGGCGAGCCCGAGCAGCACCGTCAACGCCGTCGGCGTCGAGCTGCGCCCCCGCCCGAGCAGCGCTTCCGCCGCCGACACCTCGTCGTCCGCCTGCGCCAGCAACAACCAGCCGAGCAGGTAGATGAGCACCCCGGCGCCGTTGCACAGCGCCATGGCCACGAACGCCACCCGGACGATCACCGGGTCGATCTGGTACCGCTGGGCGATACCGGCGGCGACTCCGGCGATCTTGCGACCGTCGTGGGGCCGCCTGGGCCGCGTGGCCCAGAAGTCCTTCAGCGTCTCTTCGACGCTGGCTGCGCTGATGCTCCCGCTCACGACGACAAGCTTGCGTCCCCGACCGGCCCGCGCACATCGGGGACCCACCCTGAACCGGGCATCGGGTGGAACCCTGATGACCGGCCCGGACCCGCGTGTGACCATCGAAGGGTGAGCGTGGAGACGAAGACCGCCGTCGAGCCGGTGCGCCGCAGGCGGACCGGCCGGGTGGTCGCGGGCGTGGCCGGCGGTGTCGCCGACCACCTCGGCATCGAGGTGTTCTGGGTGCGGGCGGCGTTCGCCGCGCTGACCGCGCTCAACGGCGTCGGCGTGATTGCGTACGGCCTGCTGTGGCTGTTCGTGCCCCAGCGGTCCGCCGGCGAGCCGGAGGAGGCGCCGAACCCGAGGGAACGCCAGCAGGCGCTGGGACTGGTCGCCCTGGGCATCGGCGCGGCCGTGCTCGCCGGCCTGTTCTCCGGCCCGCTCAGCGGCTGGATCGCCGGACCGCTGGCCGTCGCCCTCGTCGGCGCGGCCGTGGTGTGGCGGGAGGCCGACGAGGCGCAACGCCGCCGGTGGCGTGACGGTGCGAAGTCCGGGATCCTCGGCGGCACGGGCCGCAGCACGATCGTGCGGGTCCTGGCGGGCGTGGCGCTGGTCGCCATCGGCATCGGCGTGCTGCTGGTCAACAGCTACGGCGTCGACCAGCTCCGGTTCGCGCTGCTGGCCGTGGTGGCCACCCTGGGCGGGGTGGCGGTGCTCACCGTGCCGCTGTGGATCAAGTTGATCAACGACCTGGGCGAGGAGCGCCGGGTCCGCATCCGCACCGAGGAGCGCGCCGAGATCGCCGCCCACCTGCACGACTCCGTGCTGCAAACGCTCGCCCTGATCCAGAAGCAGGCCGAGCAGCCGCGCGAGGTCAAGCGCCTGGCCCGCGGCCAGGAGCGGCAGCTGCGCGAGTGGCTGTACGGGCGGGTCGTGGAGGACAACGACCAGCCGACCACCATGTCCGCCGCCATCGCCAAGGCGGCGGGCGAGGTGGAGGACAGCTTCGCGCTGGCCGTGCAGCAGGTCGTCGTCGGCGACTGCCACCTCGACCCCAACCTGTACGCGCTGGTGCAGGCCGCCCGCGAGGCGATGGTCAACGCGGCCAAGCACGCGGGCGTGGCCGAGGTCAGCGTGTACGGCGAGGTCGAGCCGGAACGCGTCACCGTGTTCGTCCGCGACCGGGGCAAGGGCTTCGACCCGAAGACCGTGCCGGAGGACCGGCATGGCCTCGCGGACTCGATCGGGGGGAGGATGGACCGGCACGGCGGCGAAGTCCGGATCCGCACCCGGGTGGGTGAGGGCACGGAGGTGCAGCTGATGATGCCGAGGAAGACCGCAGACAAGAGAGAGACGGGGGCCAGGACATGACCGTTCGGGTGTTCCTGGTGGACGACCACGCGTTGTTCCGCGCCGGGGTGCGGGCCGAGCTGGACTCGATCACCGACGAGATCGAGGTCGTCGGCGAGGCCGGTTCGGTCGGCGAGGCGGTGGCGGGCATCGGGCACCACCGCCCGGACGTGGTGCTGCTGGACGTGCACATGCCCGACGGCGGTGGCGCCGAGGTGCTGCGGCAGGTGCGCACCGCGCTGCCCGAGGTGGTGTTCCTGGCGCTGTCGGTGTCGGACGCGGCCGAGGACGTCATCGCGGTCATCCGCGCCGGCGCGCGCGGGTACGTGACGAAGACCATCTCCAGCCAGGAGCTGGTGCGCGCGGTCGTGCGCGTCTCGGAGGGCGACGCGGTGTTCAGCCCGCGGCTGGCCGGGTTCGTGCTGGACGCGTTCGCCGACCGGCCGGGCGCGGCCCCGATCAGCGACCCCGAGCTGGACCTGCTGACCCCGCGCGAGCGGGACGTGCTGAGGCTGCTGGCGCGCGGGTACGCGTACAAGGAGATCGCGTCGGAGCTGTTCATCTCGGTGAAGACGGTCGAGACGCACGTGTCGAGCGTGCTGCGCAAGACCCAGCTGTCGAACCGGTACGAGCTGTCGCGCTGGGCGTCGGACCGCCGGCTGGTCTGACGTCGGGCGCCGGGGCCTACTCCAGCTGCTGGGACGAGAAGATCTGCAACCTGCCCCCGTCCGGCCACACGCCGAGCTCGTACCGCCCGTGCGACGCGGTGCCCTCGTGCGAGAAGTTCACCCGGACCCGCACGGCGTACCTGGCCGAGGCGACCTCGACGACCTCGATGCCGTCGACGCCCACGTCGTCGTACTGGCTCCAGAACGCCTGGTACTCCTCGAACGGCCGCTGGAACGACGCGGCCAGGTTCGCGTAGGCCGCCGCGGGGTCCTCGGGCAGCGCCTCGTAGTGCCTGCGCACGAGTTCGGCCGCGTCGCCCGCCGCGAGGCCCAGGGACGGCGACGTGGTCGGGCCGGCCTCCCCGGACGACCAGGGCTGGAGCGCCGCCACCGCCACCGCTCCCGCGCCGAGCAGCAGCACGATCGTCGCCACCACCGGCGCCGGCCACTTCCTCCGCTGCCGGCCCGCCCCGGGCTCACCCGCTCCCGCACCGGGCAGCTCGCCGTCGCCCGGCCCCGCCTCGGCCCGCCCCGGCTCCCGCCCGGACTCCGATTCGGCCGGCTCGGGCCCGGCCGGCTCCGGCTCGACGGGCTCTGCCTCGGCGGGCTCCGGCTCGACCGGCTCGGGAGTGACCCGCTCCGACTCGGCACGCCCTGCCCCTGCACGCCCTGACTCGGCGCGGTCGACGCCAGGCTTCCGGACCGCGACCGTCTCCGCACCGGCCCGCTTCGCGCCTCGCGGCTGGAGCCCGGTCCGCTCCGGACCGGTCAGCAACACGCCCGCCTCCGCCGCCGTGGGCCGTTCCGCGGGATCGGACGCGAGCAACCTCATCAGCACACCCGTCAACGCCCCGGAGCGCCTGGGCGGCTCGATCCGCCCCGCCGCGGCCCGGTACAGCAGCCCGAAGCTGTTGTCGCTCACCCCGTGCGGCGACTGACCCTCGATCGCCGCGTACAACGTCGCACCCAGCGAGAACACGTCCGACGCGGGCGACGGCTGCTCGCCACGCGCCACCTCGGGCGCCAGGAACGCCGGGGTGCCGGTGATCATGCCGCTGTCGGTCAGCGTGCCGTCCCCCGCGGCCCGCGAGATCCCGAAGTCGGTCAGCTTGACCCTGCCGTCGTGCCCGATGAGCACGTTGGACGGCTTCACGTCCCGGTGCACGATGCCCGCCGCGTGCGCCGCGGCCAGCGCGGACGCCACCCGGCCGCCGATCCGGGCCACCTCGTCCGGGTCCAGCCCGCCCCGCTCGGCGAGCAACCCGGCCAGGCTGTGCGCGGGCAGGTACTCCATGACCAGCCACGGCCGGTCGTCCTCGACCACCACGTCGAACACGGAGATCGCGTCGGGGTGCTGCAACCGCGCCGCGTTGCGCGCCTCGCGCATGGCCCGCGCCCTGGCCACCTCGGCCGCGTCGGCCGCCAGGTCGGGCCACCGGAGCTGCTTCACCGCGACCTCGCGGTCCAGCAGCTCGTCCCGCGCCCGCCAGACGACACCCATCGCGCCGCTGCCGACCCGCTCGACCAGCGCGTACCGGCCGCCGACCGTCCCCGCTCCCGCCCCTGTCCCCCCGGACTCCGCCACGCCAGCAGGTTAGGCGATGGCGTGGGTCGGAGTGGTCAGTTGGTCGAGACCAGCTTGGCCAGTTCGCGGTCGAAGTCGATCCACAGGTCCTCCTCGCCGGGCTGGACCACGTCGTAGGTGAGGTCCAGGAACTCGGCGATGTCCTCGGCGTCGGCGGACAGGATGGCGAAGCCGGTGGGCGCGTTCAGCTCCACCAGTACGCGCTCCGGGTCGTCGGCGGCCGGCCGGACGAGGATGTCGCCCTCGCCGGACGAGGTCAGCAGGCCGTCCGCGAGCAGGTCGCGGGCGAAGATCCACTCGACCTTGCCCTGGCCGGTGTGGAACAGCACGGCTACCGCGTACGGGTCCTCCGGTTCGTAGTGGAGCTCGGCCTCCACCGGTGCCGGGGCCACGCCCGGGACGAGGAGGTGGAACGTCGTCGTGATGGTGATGCTGTCGTTGCTCATGCCTGTGGGTTCCCTTCCGCGGTCGTCCCTCTCATGTGAGGAGACGTCCGAGAGGGCGAATCGGGACGTGGTTCGCGTGAACACCACGCGATCGGGGGAGACCTGTGTCTCAAGTCCACCCGTTTGCCCAGGACGGTCGTCTCAGTTGGCCGCGGAGCACACCGTACCGATGGGTAACACTGCGTTATCGCAGGTCACTTGAGCGTAGTCATCTTCGCGGCCACCGGCTCGGCGGCGGGTCCGACGACCGGCTCGGCCACCGGCACGATCGCCGTCGCGGGCTGCTTGCGGGTCAGTGCGACGCCGACGAGCACCACGACCATGCCCAGCACGACCCGGAGGTTGAGCGCCTCGCCGAGGAACAGGGCGCCCAGCAGCACCGACACCACGGGCAGCAGGTAACCGACCATCGTGGCGTTCGTCGCGCCCTCGTCCTCGATGACGCGGTAGTTCAGCACGAACGCCACCCCCGTCCCGAACACGCCCAGGATCGCCACCGCCACCAGCGGCTGCCAGGACAGGTGCACCGGCTGCAACCCGGCCACCGGCACCACGGCGGCCGTCATGCCCGCCGCGGCCACGAGCTGCGTCGAGGAGATCTGCATCGGGGTCAGGCCGCGCCCGGACACCTTGCGGCCGATGTAGGCGTAGCTGATCGCGTAGGACGCCGCGGCGGCCAGGCACGCCAGCGCGCCCCAGCTCGCCAGCCCGGCCTTCTGCCACGGCGCGAAGATGAGCAGCACGCCCGCGAAGCCGAGCCCGAGACCCGCGAACCGGGCCGGGTTGCGCTGCCGCTCGGTGCCCAGGGCCAGTCCGATGCCCAGCGCCCACAGCGGCGTGGTGGCGTTCAGCACGCCCGCCACGCCCGAGTCCACCGTCTGCTCGCCCAGCGCGAACAGCGCGAACGGCACCACGCTGCCGAACACCGCCGCGAAGCCCAGGTGCAGCCACGACGTCCGATCGCGCGGCAGCCGCTGCTTGTTCCAGTAGACCAGCGCGACCAGCACCGCCGCGCCGAGCACCGTGCGGGTGAGCGTGATCTGGACCGGCGAGAGCCCGGTCAGGGCGATCTTGATCCACAGGAAGCTGGAGCCCCAGAGCAGGGCCAGGACACCCATCCTGATCAGCGTGCCAGGCTTGTTCACGGCCATACTCTGCGCGAGCACGAAGTATCAGCACAAGTGAATAGAACTGCACGATTCTTAAGCAGCGCTGTACGGTTGGGTCATGTTGGACGTGCGACGCATGCAGGTGCTCCGGGCCGTGGTCACCACCGGCTCCATCACCGCCGCGGCGGTCAACCTCGGGTACACGCCCTCGGCCGTCAGCCAGCAGGTCTCGGCGCTGGAGAAGCAGGCGGGCCTGCCCCTGCTGGACCGGGTCGGGCGCGGCGTGCGGCCCACCGTGGCGGGCAAGCTCCTCACCGAGCACGCCGCCCTCATCACCGATCGGCTGGTCGAGGCCGAGGCGGCCCTGGCCGACCTGCGCGCGGGCCGCACCGGGCGGCTGCGGGTGCGCTACTTCGCCACCGCGGGCGCGGCCCTCGTGCCGCCCGCCGTGGCCCTGTTCCGGGCCGCGCACGCCGACGTCCGGCTCGACCTCAAGCTGACCGAGCCGGACGACCCGATGGTCGAGGTCGAGGCCGGGCGCGCCGACGTCGCCATCGTCGTGCACCACCGGGAGAGCGGGACCCCGCGCGGCGTGCACCTCGTGCACCTGCTCGACGACCCGTACCTGGCCGTACTGCCGCGCGGGCACGAGCTGACCCGCAAGCGCGTGGTCGACCTCGCCGACCTGGCGGACGAGCAGTGGGTGGACGCCGTGGCGCCACCCGGGCCGTGCCGCGACATCGTGCTGGACGCGTGCGCGGGCGCCGGGTTCGCGCCCAACGTCGTGGTCGAGGCCGACGACTACCCGACCGCGCAGGGTTTCGTCGCGACCGGGCTCGGCGTGACCATCGTGCCCAAGCTCAGCCTGGGCGTCGTGCACCCCGGGGTGGTGGTCCGCAAGCTGCGCCACCCCGAGCCGACCAGGACCATCTGCGCGGCGATCCGGGAGGACGGCGTCCGCTCACCCGCCGTGGCGAGCCTGCTGGACGCCCTCAAGGCCTCGACCCGCTAGGTCAGGCCTTGCCCATCGGGTCTTCCTTGTCGATGAGCAGGTACTCGCCCTGCCACTCCAGGGCGACCAGCTTGCGCTCCCGGCTGACCGAACCGTCCTTCATGGTGTAGGTCAGGACGACCTCGAACGCGTAGGACGAGTTGTCCTTCATCTCGTCGAGGCTGACCGACTTCACCTTGTCCCACCAGGCGCGGTAGGAGTCGATCCCGCCGGAGGTGCCCTTCATCTTCGCGCTCAGCCGGCTGAACCCGCCGTCGACGTCCTCGGGCATCGACGCGAAGTAGTCGCGGATCGCCTGTTGCTGCTGCTGGACCGTCGGCGGCGTGGTGACCTTGACCGGCGGTTCGACCGGCTTCTTCGACGGCGTCACCGACGCCTCGCCGCCCGCTTCCACCGCCGTGCTCGACGCGGGCGGGGTGGCCAGGTCATCGGGGGTGTCGTCACCGCTGGACAGCACGCTGGCCAGCAGGATGCCGACGACCGCCGCGGCCGCGATGGCCAGCGCGGTGACCACGGCGGACCGCTTGCTCCTCATCGGACCGCCCGCCGGTCTCGACGCGCCGAACGGGCGGGCCGGCGGCGGGTTGGGCCCCGCCTGGCGCGGCGGCGTCGCCGGCGGGGTCGGCGCGGGAGCCACCCTGGTCGCGGAGTGCGGCGGTGTGCTCGGCGCGGCCTGCTGGGCCGCCGGGGCCGGCGCCCGGGTCGGCTGGGCCTGCACGGGCGCGCCCTGCCACGACGGCGGGTGCGTCTGCGGCAGCGCCACCGGGAACTCCGGCGCGGCCCGACCCGCCGCCACCGCGGCCAGCGCCTCGCGGGCCTCGGCCATGGTGGGCCGGTCCTCCGGCTCGGCGCGCAGCAGGCGCATCAGCAGCGCGGTCAGCGGACCGGCCTGCTTCGGCGGGACCACCTTGCCCGACGCGACCTGGTGCAGCAGCGCGATGGTGTTCTCGTTCAAGCCGAACGGCGGTGCGCCCTCGATCGCCGCGTACAGCGTCGAGCCCAGCGAGAACACGTCCGACGGCGGGCCCGGGTCGTAGCCCTTGGCCACCTCGGGCGCGAGGTAGGCGGGCGTGCCCGCGAGCATCCCGGTCGCGGTGACCGTGACGTCGCCGGTGGCCCGCGAGATGCCGAAGTCGGTGATCTTCACCGTGCCGTCGTTGCCGAGCAGGATGTTGCCCGGCTTGATGTCGCGGTGCACGATCCCGGCGTTGTGCGCGGCGGCCAGCGCGGAGGCGACCTGCGAGCCGATCGACGCCACGTCGCGCGGCGGCAGCGTGCCCCGCTCGGACAGGGCCGTGGACAGGCTCTTGGACGGCAGGTACTCCATCACCAGCCAGGGCTGGCCGTCGTCCTCCGCCACGTCGTAGACCGCGATCGCGTGCGGGTGCTGGAGGCGGGCGGCGATCCGGCCCTCGCGCATCGCGCGGCGCTTGGCCTCGTCCGTGTCGGACTCGGCCAAGCCGGGCTGGAGCAGGAGCTGCTTGACCGCGACCGTGCGGTGCAGTCGCTCGTCGTGCGCCTGCCAGACGATGCCCATCGCACCGCTGCCGATCCGCCGGCCAAGTCGGTAGCGGCCGGCAACCAGGCGGCCATCGTCGCTCACGGCGTGCTCCCAGTAGCTGCTAGGGCTTCATTCAGTGGCGAACGACCAGACGCCACTAGGACAAGAACGTTGCGTCACCCGAACGGGTTCGGCACCACCTTACGAGGTTCACGATCCGCCCGGTCCCACAGTGGGGGGTGTCGTGGTCGTCGTGGTGGTGGTCGTGGTCGGCTTCACCGAACTCGGCGGCGGTGCGGTGGTGGTCGTCGGGGGTGGTGGAGTGGTCGTCGTCGTGGTCGTGGTGGTGGTCGGCTCGGTCGTCGTGGTCTGCTCGACCGTGACCGTCTGCGTCTCCACGGTCGTCGTGGGGGCCTGCGTCGTGGTCGTGGTGGTCGGCGTGGCCGACGACGAGCTCGTCCCGCCCACGGGCGGCGTGACCGGGTCCTTCCGGCCGAACCAGTCCAGCGCGACCGCCAGCGTGCCCAGCAGCAGCACGATCGCGAGCACCACCGCGGCGATCACCAGCGGGCGGTTGTTGGACCGCTGCGGCGGCGGTGGCGCGGCGACCGGCGTGGAGCCGCCCGTCGACCGCGGACCGGGTCGCACCACGCGGGTGCGGTCGGCGTCCAGCACCGCCGTGGCTCCCGCGGGCACCGGCGCGAACCCCGGCGAGCTGGCCGGCAGCAGGCCGGTCAGGCTGGGGTTGCGGCCGTGCGCGACCGCGCTGAGCATGTCGCGGGCCTGCGCCATGGTCGGCCGGTCGGCCGGGTCGTAGTTGAGCAGCCGCAGCAGCACGTCGGTCAGCGGGTGGTCGACCGTCGGCGGGTTGATCCGGCCCGCCGCGACGGCGTGCAGCACGCCCAGGGTGTTCTCCGACAGCCCGAACGGCGGCTCGCCCTCGGCCGCCGCGTACAGCGTCGAGCCGAGCGAGAACACGTCCGAGGCGGGCGTCGGGTCCTGGCCGCGCGCGATCTCCGGGGCCAGGTAGGCCGGGGTGCCCGCGATCAGGCCGGTCTTGGTGACCGTGACGTCGTCGCTGGCCCGCGAGATGCCGAAGTCGGTGATCTTGACCAGGCCGTTGTCGGCCAGCAGCACGTTGCCGGGCTTGACGTCGCGGTGCACGATCCCGGCGGCGTGCGCGGCGGCCAGCGCGGCGGCGGCCTGCATGCCGATCTGGGCCACCTCGACCGGGTCCAGCGGGCCGTGCTCGGCCATCGTGTCGGCCAGGCTGTAGGACGGCAGGTACTCCATGACCAGGCACGGAGCGCCGTTCTCCTCCACCACGTCGTAGACGGCGATGGCGTTGGGGTGGTGCAGCTTGGCGGCGATGCGGCCCTCGCGCATGGCGCGCTGGATCGCCTCGTCCTGCTCGCGCTCGTCGAGGCTCGGGGCCAGCAGCAGCTGCTTGATCGCCACGATCCGGCCGAGGCGCTCGTCCTGGGCCCGCCACACGACGCCCATCGCGCCGCTGCCGATCCGGTCCAGGAACCGGTAGCGCTCGGCGATGACGCGACCGTCGTTGCTCACCGTTCCACCTCGCTGGGGCGCTGCGTGACCGCGGCAAGGGCTGCAGGTCTCACGCTCGGGCTCCTCGTCGTGCGGATCGGTGCGCGGAACAGGCTAGGCCACCGCTCGCCCGCAGAGCCTACCCCGGCCGTGACTACGGCTTTCGAGCCGTTGCGCAGGTCACGTGAGTCGAGGGGTGACCGGGAAGGGATACCGGATACCGGCGCGTAAGGACACCCGTTCGCACGAAGATCGCCAGTTTTGCGGCCGAACGGGCTAACTGCTCGGTACGTCACTCGTTCGGATGATCCGCTCGGCCGGGACGGACAACACGGACCCACCGCTCGGGCACGCCGGGCGGTGGGGTGGGGGAACGCCGGTGCGGAGGTCAGCCGGCCGGGGCGAAGAAGTCGAACCCGCCGATGGGGTTCAGGATCCCGCCCAGGTCGAGGTCCAGGCCCAGGCCCGAGCCGTCGTCGGACGGCGGGGTGCTCGGCGTGGACGAGGGCGGCGGCGTGGTGGACGACGGCGTGGAGGACGAAGACGGCTGCGAGCTGCTGCTCGGCGGCGGTGGCGTCGTGGTGGTCGTGCTCGGCGGCGGGGTCGTCGTCTGCTCGCTGCTGGAGCTCGGCGGCTGCGTCGTCGTGCTCGACGGGGTCTGCGTCTGCGCCTGCTGCTGGGCCGTGGTGGTGGTCTGCTGCTGCTGCGTGACGGGCCGCGGAGCGCGCTGGGTCGTCGTCTCCGGCGCCTGCTCGGGCGTCGTGGTGGTGGTCTCGGCCTGCGCCGGCTGTCCCTGCTGCTGGGCCGCCGCGGCGGCGAGGTCCTTGGTGAGGGTGTTGGTGGCGCGGGCCGCCGGGCGGGCGTCGAAGCGCACCTCCGCCAGCGGGCGCTCGTCCGGGGACGACATCAGGTTGGTCGCGGTGAACGCGACGGTGCCGGCGAGCACCACGCCGCCGCTGGCCATCGCGACGAGCTTCGGCACGGAGAACCCGCCGCCGCGCTCCTCCTCACCGGCGCGCCCCTCGCGGCGCAGCAACTCGGTGACGTGCAGCTCGCGGCCCGAGAGGTTCGTCGCGGCCGCCGCGAGCGCGGCCGCCGGGAAGCGCACGGTCTCCTCGTCGTCGGCGTGCTCGGTGGCCCGCCCGGTCGCCCGGGTGCCGACCGCGGCGGGGGTGATCCGGTCCGCGGCTCCGTCGGAGGTGATCCGCGGGATCGGCTGCGTCTCCGCCTCGCGCCTGGCGAGCAGGTCGGCCACCGACAGCTTGGCTGTCGAGCCATCCTGCCGACGGCGTTTGTCGTCGTTCGACACCGATGGACACCTTTCCCGGGAGTGCAGTGCGCTACTGACCGGGACCATGGATACCGAATCGTGACCGTCTACGTAACCCCTTTGAGTGAAGTTTCCTACGGAATCAGGGGTCTTCTGAACGCTGGGTGAACAGTTCGCGCGTGATCACTACGGAGAGTCAGCGTCGCTGCGCCGACAGGATCTCGGTGGCCACGATGCGCGGGACGCTCGTGTCGGTCAACCGGAAAAGCTGCTCGACGCGCAGCCAGCGACCGGTGCGCTCCTGCATCGACACCACCGCCAGCACCCCGCCGTCCGGCCGCAGCGCGGTCGACTCGATCGTGATCGCCTGCACGTGACCCCACGACTCCGCGAAGTCCCGCGCGCTGCCGCCGAGCAGCTCCGGCGACAGCATCCGGGACGCCTCCGCGGGCTTGGCGGGCAGCAGCTCGAAGAACCGCCGCACGATGTCGACCTGCGGCTGCGGCCCCACGCTCACCCGGGGCGGCGGCACCATCACGGGTGATTCCAGCGACACGTCGTTCGACGCGGCCTGCCGGGCCGCCACCGGGACGCGTGCGGGCCGCCCGCCCCCCAGCTCGGCCGAGAGCAGGTCGGGTCGCAGCGCGGACGAGCCGGTGATCGACCCGGGCGGCTCCACCCGCGGCGGCTCGGGACCGTCGGCCCGCTTGGCGGCCAGCACCGAGGCGGCCGCGATCGAGGCCAGCAGCACGACCACCCCGGTGGCCACGCCGGCGAGCTTCGCCGCGCGGGTGGGGCGTCCGGCGGGCGGCGCCGGGTCGTTCGGCACCGGGTCGTTCGGCGCCGGCCGGTCGGTGGCCGGGCCGTGGCCGGCGGCCTGCTCGCGGTGCCGGACCCGCGCCGGCGCGGGCTGCTTGCGGATCAGCTCCGCCACCGTGACCGAACCCGCGCGGTTGTGCCTGCGACCGCTCGTCGTAGGGCGCTGCACTGGCGACTCCCTCGGTCGTGTCGTCGCCGAAACTCGTACCGTGGTGGACCGGCGGGAAGCCAGCTCAGCGAGGGACTTCACTCGTTCGTGGCGGCCAGTGGTCGAAACCCGTCGCTCGAACGGGCGAAGGACTACGGAACGACACCCACCCGGGGTGCGGGTTCAGGCCCCGGAGGCGCGCCGTTCGCCATCGATCAGCGGCACGCCGCCGGTGGTGAACACCAGCTCGCGCCTCTCCGTGCTCCGCGACCCGTCCTTGCGGGTCACCTCCAGCGTGCTCACCGTGATGCCCCGGGTCGGGTCCACGGTGATCTCCCGCACCTCGATCAGCGACACGTCGCCGAACTCCTCGGCCAGCAGCACCTCGCCGGCCAGCCGGAACGTGTCCGACACCAGCGCCAGCGCGCTGCCGGAGTCGGCCGCGACCCCTTCGTAGAACAGCTCGGTGTTCTCCGCGATGGTCTCCGGGTCCACGATCGGCCGCGCGTCCGCGGGCACGGTGGTGACGTGCGCGGACGTCTGCGGGACCGGGGCGTCCCCGGTGCGGTCCGCCGCGGAGCCGGGCGCGGCGCGCTCACCGCTCGCGGCCACCAGGCCGTTCGCCACGGCCTCGGCGGGCTCGCGGCGCGGTGTCGGCGGCGGCGGCGCGGGCGGGGTGGTGGGGAAGCCGCTCAGCAGCGGCACGTCGGTCGGGTAGCCGGGCAGCCCGATGCGCTCCGTCGGGCCGTTCGTGCCGACCAGGCTCGCCGCGGCGACGGCCAGGCCGACCAGCACGCCCGCCGAGGACAGCACGGCGAACCAGGCGGCGAACCGCCAGGTCCGGGGCGGCGTCACGGACGCGGGCACGAGCCCGATGTTGAACTTGCCCAGCCCCATCGCGTCGGTGTCCACCAGCGGGTCGGGCGGAGGTGGTGGAGGTGGCGCCGGCGCGCGCCCGAGCGGTGTGTGGTCCAGCTCCCCGCCCATGGGCAGCCAGATCGCCGCCCCGTCCTCCAGCCGATGCCGACCCGACCGTTCCGGTTCCCCGATGTCCATGCTGTGCAGACCCCTCCCGCCCCCAGACCTGACGGCCCTCGCGGTTCTTCACCCTGATGGGTCGGACTCACCTGGTGGGTTTCCCGGTGGCGCGGGGAATTGGGGGTGGGACGCCGAGGACCCCGCCGCCACCTCAGGGTAGGTGCAGGGTGCACGTAGAGCTGCGCAGATCAGCCTTGTGGGGCTGATCGACACACGTAAGAGTGAACCTTCTAGCTGCCGCTGTTCAGCTTCTTCCTCGTGCCCTGGAGCGCGTTGGTGGCGGCCAGGCCGGCGCCGCCCGCGATGAGCGCGCCGATGATGTCGCCCGAGACGCCCTCGCCCGACGTGATCAGCAGGCCGACGAGCGCGATGATCGTCGTCACCCCGGCGAGGGTCCACCGGCTGCGCACGTACTGGGCGATGGGCGCGCCCGCGGCGCGCTTGGACTTGGCGGCGGAACCGAGCATCGCGAGGTACCCGTCGTGCGCCAGCGCGGCGAGCACACCCAGGATCGCGATGAGGCCCGTGATGAGACCGATGACCATGGCACCAGTGTGCCCGCGGCCAAACCCGCTGGACCATCCGTGATCGCCCTGATATCTCCCGGGGGTGGATGTCTTCTGGCACGACGCCTGCCTCGAGCACGACACCGGCGAGGGGCTGTGGGAGCTGCCCGGCCGGTGGGAGTGGCTCGACGCGCCCGAACCGCACCCGGAGAACGCGGCCCGGCTGCGCACGTTCCGGCACGCGCTGCGCCACGGCCCGGTCGCGCCGCACCTGTCGTGGTCGACCGGCCGGTTCGCCGACGACGAGGAGCTGGCCCGCGTCCACGCGCCGTCCTACCTGGCCGAGCTGCGCGCCGCGTGCCGGCAGCGCACCGCCGTCGAGGTGAACACCGTCGTCGGCCCCGGCTCGTGGGACGCGATCCGCGCCGCCGCCGGCACCTCGCTGGCGGCCTACGAGGCGGTCGCGGCCGGTCGCACGCGCCTGGCGTACGCCCTGGTCCGCCCGCCCGGCCACCACGCCCAGCCGACCGCTGCGGACGGGTACTGCCTGGTCAACAACGCCGCGCTGGTCGCCGAGACGGCCCGGCGGGCGGGCCGCCGGGTCGCCGTCCTGGACTGGGACGTCCACCACGGCAACGGCACGCAGGAGGTGTTCCGCGACACCCCCGACGTGCTCACGGTGTCCGTGCACATGCGGCACGGGCCGTGGGCCGGGAACCACCCGCAGACCGGCGCGCCCGCCGAGTCGGGGACCTCGAACATCAACGTCGAGCTGTCCCTGGGCGCGGGCGACGAGGCGTACCGGCGGGCGCTGGCCGAGATCGCGTTCCCGGCGCTGGCCGAGTTCGGCGCGGACTTCCTGGTCTGCGCGTCGGGCTTCGACGGGTCGGCGTTCGACCCGAACGGCAGGCACAACCTCACCGCCGGCGGCTACCGCGACATCGGTCGGGCGGTCTCCGGCCTCGGCCTGCCGACCGTGCTCACCCAGGAGGGCGGCTACCTGCGCGGCTACGCGGCCCTGTGCCTGCACGCCCTGGTGGAGGGACTGCTCGGCCTGGAACTGCTGGACGACCCGCTGGCCTACGTCCCGGACGACACCCAGCTGGTCGGCGCGGACCTGGCCGAGGCCAAGGCCGCGCTGACCGGCTGGCAGTTCGCCGGCGGTTGACCGCCGCCGGGCTCACCTGCCGAGGTGGCCGCGGCCCAGCTTGAGCAGGATCATGGCCAGGTCGCGGCCGTCCGGGCCGAGCTCCTTGTACCGGTTGATCACGTCGATCTCCCGGTTGTGCACGATCCGCGTGCCGCCGGCGGCCATCCGCGCCGCACCGATGATCTTGGAGACCTCGACCCGCCGCTTGACCAGCCGCAGCAGCTCCGCGTCCAGGTGGTCGATCTCCGCGCGCAGCGCGTCGATGTCCGGGTTGGTGTCGGTCTCCGCGTCGGTCTCGATCCCCGGGGCGGTTTCGGTGCTGTTCATCGTGACGACCTCTCGACTCTGGTTGGAGTCCCAGCCCTGGCAGCAGCGAAGCCCCGGGGTCCGAGGACTCCGGGGCTTCGTGGTGGCTTGTCGGCGCTAGCGGTCCACGGGAGCCGGAGTCCGGTTCCCGTAAAAAAACTCGAAGTGGGCCATGCGCACCCGCTCATCATGCCACAGCCACGGGCTGTCGGTGGTACCCGGTAACGTGGACAGGCGATGAGCGCCTTGTTCGACTTGCCTGCAAGTCCCCCTGCCTCCCGGTCCGCGCGGCTGCTCGAAGACCTCAACCCGTCCCAGCGTCGGGCCGTCGAGCACTCGGGCGCCCCGCTGCTGGTCGTCGCGGGTGCGGGCTCGGGCAAGACGCGCGTGCTCACCCGTCGGATCGCCTACCTGCTCGCCGAGCGCGACGTGCACCCCGGTGAGGTCATGGCGATCACCTTCACCAACAAGGCCGCCGCCGAGATGAAGGAGCGCGTGGCCGACCTGGTCGGCGCGCGGGCCCGCTCGATGTGGGTGTCCACGTTCCACTCGATGTGCGTGCGGGTCATGCGCCGCGAGGCCAAGACGCTCGGCATGTCGTCGAACTTCTCCATCTACGACTCCGACGACACCCGCCGGCTCATCACGCTGGTGGCGCGCGACCTCGACCTGGACCCCAAGCGCTACCCGGCCCGCACGCTGGCGATCCACATCTCGAACCTGAAGAACGAGCTGGTCGACGCCGCCACCGCCAAGGAGCGCGCGACCAACGACCTGGAGCGCCGCGTCGCCGAGGTCTACGAGAGCTACCAGCGCCGGCTCGGCGACTCGAACTCGCTGGACTTCGACGACCTGATCATGCGGACCGTCGAGCTGCTGCAGAACCACCCGGACGTGGCCGAGCACTACCACCGCCGGTTCCGGCACGTGCTGGTCGACGAGTACCAGGACACCAACCACGCCCAGTACACGCTGGTCCGCGAGCTGATCGGGACCGGCGCGGACGGCGTGCCGCCGGGCGAGCTGTGCGTGGTGGGCGACGCCGACCAGTCGATCTACGCCTTCCGCGGCGCGACGATCCGCAACATCGTGGAGTTCGAGCGCGACTACCCGCAGGCCACCACGATCCTGCTGGAGCAGAACTACCGGTCCACCCAGACCATCCTGACCGCGGCCAACGCGGTCATCTCGCGCAACCCGAACCGCCGGGACAAGCGGCTGTGGAGCGACCTGGGCGACGGCGAGAAGATCGTCGGCTACGTCGCGGACAACGAGCACGACGAGGCGCAGTTCGTCGCCAACGAGATCGACCGCCTGGTCGACACGGGCGAGGCGAACAACGGCGAGATCGCCGTGTTCTACCGCACCAACAACCAGTCGCGCGTGTTCGAGGAGATCTTCATCCGCCTCGGCCTGCCCTACCGGGTGGTCGGCGGCGTCCGGTTCTACGAGCGGCGCGAGGTGCGCGACGCCCTGGCCTACCTGCGGGCGCTGTCCAACCCCGACGACACGGTGTCGCTGCGGCGCATCCTCAACGTGCCCAAGCGCGGCATCGGCGAGCGCGCCGAGGCGTGCGTGTCGATGTACGCCGAGCGCGAGCGGATCGGCTTCGCGGCGGCGCTGCGCGACGCGGTCACCGGCAAGGTGCCGCTGCTCAACCCGCGCTCGCGCAACGCGATCGCCGGGTTCGTCGAGATGATGGACGAGCTGGGGCGGCTGGTCGAGCGCGGCGACGACGTGGCCGACATCCTCGAAGCGGTGCTGGAGCAGACCGCCTACCGGGCCGAGCTGGAGGCCAGCGAGGACCCGCAGGACCACACCCGGGTCGAGAACCTGAACGAGCTGGTCACCGTGGCCCGCGAGTTCACCGACCTGGGCACGGCGGCCCCCGCGCCCGACGAGGCGGTAGCCGATTCGGAGGGCCTGCCCGCCGAGGGCTCGCTGGCCGCGTTCCTGGAGCGGGTGTCGCTGGTCGCGGACGCCGACTCGGTGCCGGACGCGGAGTCCGACGGCGTGGTCACGCTGATGACGCTGCACACCGCCAAGGGCCTGGAGTACCCGGTGGTGTTCTGCACCGGCTGGGAGGACGGCGTCTTCCCGCACATGCGGGCCCTGGGCGACCCGACGGAGCTGGCCGAGGAGCGCCGCCTGGCGTACGTGGGCATCACGCGCGCCCAGAAGCGGCTCTACCTGTCGCGGGCGCTGGTGCGCTCGGCGTGGGGCCAGCCGTCGGCGAACCCGGCGTCGCGGTTCCTCGACGAGATCCCGGCCGACCTGCTCGACTGGCGGCGGCTGGAGCCCAAGCGCACCGCGCCGTCCGCGCCGACGTCGTGGAGCCGCGGTTCGGGCCCGTCCCGCCCGGCGCCGACGAACGCGGGCTGGAAGGACACGCCCGCGCTGAAGCTGGACGTGGGTGACCGGGTGAGCCACGACAAGTACGGGCTCGGCCGCGTGGTGGCCGTGGACGGCTCAGGGCCCCGTGCGACCGCCACGATCGACTTCGGCGGCGCGGGGACGGTGCGGCTGATGCTCATCGGCGGCGTACCCCTCGTGAAGCTCTGAGGCGCGCTCAGCCGTAGTTCGCCGTCTTACGTGTGCACAGGTGGCCGGTCGACCCCCCAGGGGGTCGTCCGGTGTTCACCTGAACGTGGCGAAATTCCCGCGCAACCCGAATCGGGCCCGTGCGTCTCTAGAGGTGTCACGAGCGGGAGGGCCGGGTCGTTCGGGGTGAGCCGGTCGGAGGGACCCGCTTGACGGCAGCGGGGGGCTGCACGGGGGTGCAGCAGGTGCGGGAGCCGTGTCGGGGCGGTGACCGCGAGAGGGGATCACCTCAGGGGGCGGTTCCACGCGGGGGAGTTCCGCACAGTGGAGGGGCCGGGCTGCTCAGCAGCCCGGCCCCTCCACTGTGCGCCGGTGACGAGCCGGATCGGCTCAGACGCTGATGCCCTTGGAGTTCAGCCAGGTCAGCGGGTTGATCTTCTTGCCGTCCGGGTTCCACACCTCGAAGTGCAGGTGCGGGCCGGTGGAGAAGCCGCGGTTGCCCATGCGCGCGATCTGCTCGCCCGCCATGACCCGCTGGCCCTTGCGCACCGAGTAGGTGTCCACGTGGCCGTAGACGGTCACGGAGCCGTCGGCGTGCTCGACCTTGACCCACAGGCCAAAACCGCTTGCGGGACCGGCCTCGATCACGACACCATCCGCGGCGGACAGGATCGGCGTGCCGATGGGGCCCGCGATGTCGATGCCGTAGTGCATCTCGCCCCAGCGACCGCCGTAGCCGGACGTGAAGTCACCCGCGGCGGGGCGGGCGAACTTGGGGCGACGCGCCTCGGCCTCTTCGGCCTCGCGGGTCTCGGTGATGTGCTGGCTCTTGACGAGCTTCTGCGCCTCGGCCGCGGGGTCGACCGTCTTGGCGACGGGCAGGACCTGCGGGGACGCGGGGCCGGTGCCACCGACGCCGAACGCGGCGGCGCCGTCGGCGGCGGCGTTCGCGAGCGGGGTGACCTCGTCGGCCTGGGACGGCGAGTCGGAGCCGAGCGCGTGGAGCGTCTGCCCCGCGCCGGCGGCGGCGAAGGCGCCGACGGCGACCGCGGCGACCACGATCCGTCCGCGCAGCGCCGAGGGCGGGGGCGGGAGCCGGTGCGTGCTCACCGTGCGCGTCGAAGCGCGGTCTACCGCTTCTTCGAGCACAGCAGAACTCGTATGGCCGCCGGGGGAGCGGTGTTGAGACAAAACCTGGCCTTCCGTCTTCGGGGAGTCCGGTCGGACTGCCGGGCGGGGGATCCCGGTTGAGCCGGTCGGGGTACCGACTCGTCGTCCTGGTTGTGACCAGACCGTGACAACGGACCGGGGGAAGATAACGGCGCGGAGCCCCTAAGGGCAATCCCCGAACCTGAACATGACCGTTTAGCGGTCAGTGGGACATCCCCGCGTATGAGTCGTCACGCAGGGTCATAATCGCCGGCGGCAAACACGGCGGGTCCAGGCACGATGGGGTGATCCAGGTTGTCGTCCGAACGTGTGAGGGCGCTCACAATGAGGTGAAGCGTGCGCGTGTCGACCGGTAGTGAAAGGTGACCTGAATCACGTATCCGGTGCTCTTCGACGACCAACGAGGGGTGCTCCAACCGGGCGTTCCGCTGGGGCACGACCACCTGGTCCATCTCGCTCCAGACCACGACGAACCTCGTCCGGCACGGGCGGGACGGTTCGGCCAATTCGGACAGCAGGTCCGATCCGGGCCTCAACTGCCTGGTCAGCGGGGTGGGCACCAGGTAGGCGGTCATCGTGCCCAGGTGCGGGGTCCCCAGCGTCACGAGCGTGCGGACGCGGGCGTCGCCGTCCAGGCGCTGCACGTAATAGCGCGCGATCAGCCCGCCCAGCGAGTGCCCCACCACGTGCACCCGGTCGGACCCGGTCTCCGCGCAGATCCGCTCGACGTGCTCCCCGAGCAGCGCCGCCGACCGCCGGACGTCCCCCGTCAACGCGGTCAACACGCTGTAGTTCACGGCGTGCACCACGCCGAAGCCACGCCTCCGCAGCGCCCCCGAAAGCACCGCGAAGGCGGACCGGTTGTCCCCGATGCCGTGCACCAGCACGATCGGGGTGCCCGCCGCTTCCATGGACGAAACCACCAGGCCGCGCTGCCGGGGCGGCAGGTGGTCGGTGCGGTAGGCGCGGAAGTGGCCGTCCGGCTTCACCTGTTCTTCCAGGACGCCCCACGGGTAGAGCACGGTGCGCGCGGCCAGCCAGGCGGCTTCGACGGCGACGCCGCGCACCCCTCCGGGTGAAGCGGCGGCCCGCAGCACACCGCCCGCGAGCCCCAGTGCCTCGCCCGCGACGGCCCGCCCGGTGTCCACGCCGGCGCCGACGCGGTCCGCCCACGACCCCACGAGACGCCGCACCGCGTCACCCATAGGGCTGAAAGTAAGTGATGCCCCCACCAACTGCGAGTACCCGACGGTCGATGTCCACAACCGCCGCCGGCCGTCCGTCGCCACCCGCCCGGTTTTGCTAGCGTCCGACCGGTGATCCGAACCGCTGAACCGGTCTCCACGGCCCCCGCGAGACTCCGGACGGCGGTGGGGGTGGCCGCGGCGGGCGCGCTGCTCACCGCGGTGGCCCCGGCTGTCGGCGTGGTCGACGGCTCCGCGCCGCCCGCGTTCACCTCCTGGCCGCTGCTCGCGCCGCTTGCCCTGCTGCCCACGGCCCTGGCCGCGCTGTTCCTGGTCCGCGGCCAGGTGCTCACCGCCGCCGCGGCCCTGGTCGCGCCGGCCGTGTTCGCCGTCGGCCGCCTGCTCGACGACCTGCACCTGCTGGTCGACCCGGTGGACGCGGCCCGGCCCGAGCTGTTCCGGCTGACCAGCCTGGAGCCCCCCGCCCCGGCGGCGGGCCTGTGGCTGCTGCTCGCCGGGCACGTCCTGCTGGTCGTCGCGGGAGTGCTGGCCACCCTCGGCGCGGAACCGGACGTGCGCAGCGAGCGGGCGAGCTTCGTGCTGCCCGCCACGGCCGGCACCCTCGCGGGTCTCGGCCTGTTCACCGCCCCGTTCACCTCGACCGACGCGCTCATCCCCGCGCGCGGCACGTTCGACTCGCCGACGCTGCCCATGCTCGGTGGCCTCGTGCTCACCCTGGCCGCGCCCGCGCTCGCCGTCCTCGCCGCCAGCGCCACCACCCACGAGGCGCGCAAGGGCGGGTTGGTCGGCCTCGCGGCCGTCGTGCTCGCCGTCGCCCTGCCGCCCGTCGTCACCGGCTTCGTCGTCGACGGCGTCGGCCCGGCGGTCGGCCCGTTCCTGGCCCTGGCCGCCGCCGTCGCGCTCGCCTGGCCGCAGCGCGCCGTCAAGGACGAGGACGTCGAGGAGCACGCCGTCGCGCTGCCGGGCGCGCGCCGGCTGCACGTCATCGCGGCCGTGCTCGGCCTGGTCGCCGCCGCGGCCGCGGCCGTCGGCGCGTCCACCGACCACCTGGTCCTGCCCGACGGCTTCCCGCCGCCGGCCGACTACGCGGCGCGCCTGCTGTGGCCCGCCGCCATCGCCACCGGCGTGCTGGCCGCCGCGCTGCCGGTCAAGGCCGCCGTCCGGCCCGCGTTCACCGTCGTCACCGCCACCGTCGCGCTGGCGGCCGCCGTCGCGCTGGACGCCGTCTTCACCGCGACCAAGGTCGACGTCGTGCAGCCCGGCGTCGGCGTGTGGTTCACCGCGGGCGCGGTCGTCGCCGCCGCGGCTGCCGCCGCCACCGCCGCCCTGGCCGGCGCGGTCGAGCGGGACGAGGTGGGCACGAGCCCGACCGAGCCCGCGCTGCCGCTGGTCGCCGCCACCCTGATCGCGGTGCTGCTCGCGCTCGGCGCGTTCGCCCTGCCCGTGCTGCGGGCGCCGGACTACGTGCCGATCGGGGCGTTCGGGCTGCGGGTCGGCTCCTCCGGCCTCCTGGTGGCGTTGCTCGCGGTGGTGGTCGCCGGGGTGGTCGCGCTCAAGGCGCGGCCCGGTCGGGGCGCGGCGCTGCTGCTCGGCGCGGCGGTCGTGACGGCCGTCCGCGCCTGGGAGTACCCGCTCACCGCCGCCCGCGCCGCCGAGGCCGCACCCGGGCCGGGGCTCTGGCTGGCCGCCGCCGCGACCGTCGCGTTCATCGTCGCGGGCGCGCTGCGGACGGCCCGCTGAATCGGTCACCCGCCGGCCGGTCCCGCCGGCGCGTGGTGATCGACCTCACCACCTCTATGACGGACTTCACGGGCGTGGGGTGCGGTGGAGTCCGGCCTGGTCGATAGTGTCTTGCGAAGCCGCGTCGAGCCGGTCCCCCCACGGCTGTGCCGGCGTTCCAGGTGATGCCTGGTACGTGTGGGCACCAGGCTCCAGCCTGGAGCGCCGGACCTCAGAGGACCGCACGACATGACGCGGTGTCCGACACCGACGTCGCAGGAGACCCGAGTGGACCTGTACGAGTACCAGGCGAAGGACCTCTTCGCCGCCCACGACGTCCCGGTACTTCCGGGCGACGTGGCGACCACCCCCGCCGAGGCCAAGGCCATCGCCGAGCGCTTCGGGCAGACCGTCGTGGTCAAGGCCCAGGTCAAGACCGGCGGCCGTGGCAAGGCGGGTGGCGTCAAGCTCGCCGAGAACCCGGACGAGACCGAGGCCAAGGCGGAGGCGATCCTCGGTTTGGACATCAAGGGTCACATCGTGCACCGCGTGCTGGTGACCCCGGCGTCCGACATCGCCGAGGAGTACTACTTCTCCTTCCTCCTCGACCGCGCCAACCGCACCTTCCTGGCCATGGCCAGCGTCGAGGGCGGCATGGACATCGAAGAGGTCGCCGCGACCAAGCCCGAGGCCCTGGCCAAGGTGCCCGTGGACGCGATCAAGGGCGTCGACCGCGCCAAGGCCGACGAGATCGTGGCCGCCGCGAAGTTCCCGGCCGAGGTGGCCGACCAGGTCGCCGACGTCATCGTGAAGCTCTGGGAGACCTTCGTCTCCGAGGACGCCACGCTGGTCGAGGTCAACCCGCTGGTCCGCGACCCCGAGGGCAGGATCGTCGCGCTCGACGGCAAGGTCACCCTCGACGAGAACGCCTCGTTCCGCCACCCCGCCCACGAGGAGCTGGTGGACAAGCAGGCCGAGGACCCGCTGGAGGCCAAGGCCAAGGCCAAGGGCCTCAACTACGTCAAGCTGGACGGCCAGGTCGGCATCATCGGCAACGGCGCCGGTCTCGTGATGTCCACGCTCGACGTGGTGGCGTACGCCGGTGAGAAGCACAACGGCGTCAAGCCCGCGAACTTCCTCGACATCGGCGGCGGCGCGTCGGCCGAGGTCATGGCCAACGGCCTGGACATCATCCTGCACGACCCCGACGTGCGTTCGGTCTTCGTGAACGTCTTCGGCGGCATCACCGCGTGCGACGCGGTCGCCAACGGCATCGTGGCCGCGCTGGGCATCCTGGGCGACGAGGCCTCCAAGCCGCTCGTGGTCCGCCTCGACGGCAACAACGTGGAGGAGGGCCGCCGGATCCTCGCCGAGGCCAACCACCCGCTGGTCACCGTGGTGGACACTATGGACAACGCGGCCGACAAGGCCGCCGAGCTCGCGGCTGCGGGGGTCTGACGATGGCTATCTTCATCACCAAGGACAGCAAGGTCATCGTCCAGGGCATGACCGGTGCCGAGGGCACCAAGCACACCAAGCGGATGCTGGCCTCCGGCACGACCATCGTCGGTGGCGTGAACCCGCGCAAGGCCGGCGAGAAGGTCGACTTCGACGGCACCGTGCTGCCGGTGTTCGGCACCGTGGCCGAGGCCATGGAGGCCACCGGCGCCGACGTCACCGTGATCTTCGTGCCGCCGGCGTTCGCCAAGGCGGCCGTGATCGAGGCGATCGACGCGGGCATCGGCCTGGCCGTCGTGATCACCGAGGGCATCCCGGTGCACGACACCGCCGCGTTCTGGGCGCACGCCGTGGCGACCGGCAACAAGACCCGGATCATCGGGCCGAACTGCCCCGGTCTGATCAGCCCCGGGCAGTCCAACGCCGGCATCATCCCGGCCAACATCTCCGGCGCGGGCAAGATCGGCCTGGTGTCCAAGTCGGGCACGCTGACCTACCAGATGATGTACGAGCTGCGCGACTTCGGCTTCTCCACCGCCATCGGCATCGGCGGCGACCCGATCATCGGCACCACCCACATCGACGCGCTGGCGGCCTTCGAGGCCGACCCGGACACCGCGGCGATCGTGATGATCGGCGAGATCGGCGGCGACGCCGAGGAGCGGGCCGCGGCCTACATCAAGGACAACGTCACCAAGCCGGTCGTCGGCTACGTGGCGGGCTTCACCGCGCCCGAGGGCAAGACGATGGGCCACGCGGGCGCGATCGTGTCCGGCTCGGCCGGCACCGCGCAGGCGAAGAAGGAAGCCCTGGAGGCGGCGGGCGTCAAGGTCGGCAAGACGCCGAGCGAGACGGCCGCCATCATGCGGGAGATCATGCAGACGATCGGCTGACGTTGAGCCGTTCGGGCAAAGCGCCGAGGGCCGCCTCCACCGGGAGGTGGCCCTCTGTGCGCTTCCGGACCAGTCAATGCGCACATTGGGGGGAACCACGGGAGTCCGGTCGTCGTCGGAGAGTGCGCATCGGCTAGCGTTCTGTCGACCCGAGATCAGTCCCGCAGGTGGAGGAGACCGCATCATGTCCCAGCCGTACGGCGCCCCTCAGCAGCCGCCGGGTCCGGCGCAGCCGGCGGTGGGTGTGAACCTGAACCTCATCCTCCCGCTGGTGGCGGCCGGTCTGGCGCTGATCGCGTTCCTGCTCGCGTTCGCCGACGACGTGCCGTCCTCGGAGTACCTGTACGCCGCGGGCACGCTCGCCGGTCTCTCGGTGCTGCCGCAGGCGCCCAAGGGCCTGCTGTACGCCGCCGTGCCGTTCGCGCTGATCCCCACGCTGGGGCTGCTCCAGGGCCTGATCACCACCGAGGCCGACGTCCAGGGCATGCAGATCGTGCTGCTGATCGTGTCGCTGCTGCTGACCGCGGCGGTCGTGCTGAGCCTGCTGCTGGAGACCGGCATCGTGAAGCTCCAGCCGAAGACCGCGAACGTCTACGGCCAGCCGGGTGGCTGGAACCCGCACTCGGGCGCGTTCCCGCAGCAGGGTCAGCAGCCGCAGCAGTTCGGCCCGCCGTCCGGCCAGTTCGGCCAGCAGGCCCCGCCGCCGCCGCAGGGCCAGCAGCCCAACCAGCCGCAGCCGACGTCCTACATGCCGCAGCCGGGGCAGTTCGGCCAGCCCGGCCAGCAGCCCGGCCAGCAGCCGGGCCAGGGCACGCCGCCCGGCGGGTTCGGCGGCCCGCAGCAGGGCTGAGCACGTCTCGGGAGGGGTGGCGCCGGTGGTCCGGCGCCACCCCTCTTCGCGTGTCCGGCGAGCCTCGCCCGAACGGCTCACCGCTACTGGGACAGTGGGAGGATGTCGGTGCAGCAAACGACCTCGCACGGTGTCGTGACGGACTCCGTCCGACCGCCCGAGTTCTCCCGCGCCGAACGGCTGCGCGTGCTCACGATGACCGCCGCCGGTTCGGTGGTCATCGGCTACGCCGGGGTGGCGGCGCTGCTCGCGCTGGTCTCCTCGACGGCCGCGCACGCATCCTTCTCCACGACCGGCGTGCTCACCGCCGCCGCGCCGGGCTGGCTGGTCGCCCACCACGTGCCGCTGCGCTTCGACGGCGGGCAGCTCGGCCTGCTGCCGCTGCTGCCGACCGCGCTGGTGATGCTGCTGGTGTACCGGGCGGCCGCGGCCGCGGCGGACCGGTTGGGGCTGTTCGAGCCGTTGCAGGCGCGGTCGGTGGTGTTCAGCATCGCCGGCGCGCACGCCGTGGTGGGCAGCCTGATCGCGTTCCTGATGGGTGACGAGGGGCCGGTCCGGGCGACGCCCGCGGTGGCGTTCTTCGGGTGCGCGGTGGTGTCCGGGGTGGCGGCGGTCGCGGGTGTCGCGCAGCGCTGCGGCCTGGTCGAGGTCGTGTTCGAGCGGGTCGACCCGGTGGCGCGGCGCGGGTTGCGCGCGGGCGCGTCGGCGCTGTTCGCGCTGGTGGCGGCGGGCGCCCTGGTGCTGGCGCTGGGGCTCGTGTTCTCGTGGTCCACCACGGCGTCGTTGTTCGACCAGACCGGCGGGACGATCGGCACCGGCCTGGGCATCTGGCTGCTGTGCCTGGCGTACCTGCCGAACGCGGTGGTCGGCGCGCTGTCGTACGTGGTGGGCTCGGGGTTCTCGATCGGCTCGGTGGTGGTGACCCCGCTGGAGTTCGTCGGCGGCCCGGTGCCCGCCGTGCCGCTGCTGGCCGCGTTGCCGGAGGAGCAGGCGGCCTACCTGCCGCTGGTGCTCGTGCTGCCGGGGGTGGTCGGCGTGCTGGTCGGGTTCTCGCTGCGGGACGCGGCCGAGACGCCCCGGGCGCGGGTGCGCGCGGTGCTGGTCGCGGCGGTCACGGTGGGCGTCGGCGCGCTGGTGCTGGCGGCGGTGGCGGGTGGTGCGCTGGGCGGCGGTGCGTTCGACCCGGTCACCGTCCCGGCCGGGCTGCTGGCCGTGCTCGCGTTCGGCTGGGTGACCGCGCCGGGCGCGGTGGTGGCCTGGTTCGCCGGACCGCGGCCGCCGCGCGTGGTGGAACCCGAGCCGGAACCGGAGGTCGTCGTGGACGAAGCGGACCACGACGAAGAGGACTACGAGGACTACGACGAGGAAGCCGAGTACGACGAGGACGCCGAAGAAGTCGAAGAGGAGTTCGACGAGGAAGAGGACGACGGGATCGAGGACGGCGAGGAGTTCGACCACGACCTCGACGAGTACGACGACCTCGACGAGGAGTTGGCCGAGGACGCCGACCCCGACCTCGACGACTCCGACGACTCCGACCCCGACTCCGACGGGGACCCCGGCCCCGAGGACTCGGACGAGGCCGAGGACGCCGAGCCGGAGGACCTGGCCGACAAGCCCCGTTAGGCAACGCCTAGGCTGCTCTTGAGCTGCTGTGACAGTCCCCAGCAAGGAGAGCACGCTGAGCGCCGCGACCACACTCCGGCTTCCCGTCCCCGCCAGGGTCGTCGTCCTCGTCTCCGGTTCCGGCACGCTGATGCAGGCGTTGCTGGACGCGGCGGCCGACCCCGGATACCCGGTCGAGGTGGTCGCCGTCGGCGCGGACCGCGACGGCATCGAAGGCCTCAGCCGCGCCGAGCGCGCCGACGTCCCCACCTTCGCGGTGAAGCTGCGCGACCACGCCGACCGCGACGCGTGGGACGCCGCGCTGGCCGACGCCGTCGGGGCGCACGAGCCCGACCTGGTGGTCTCCGCCGGGTTCATGAAGATCCTCGGACCCGCCTTCCTGGCCCGCTTCGGCGGCCGGATGGTCAACACCCACCCCGCGCTGCTGCCCGCCTTCCCCGGCGCGCACGGCGTCCGCGACGCCGTCGACTACGGCGTGAAGGTGACCGGCGCGACCGTGCACCTCGTGGACGGCGGGGTGGACACCGGGCCGATCCTGGCCCAGGAGGCGGTCGTCGTCGCCGATGACGACGACGTCGAAAGCCTGCACGAGCGCATCAAGGTGGTGGAGCGGCGGCTGCTCGTCGACGTGGTCGCCCGCCTGGCCCGCGAGGGCTGCACCGTGAACGGACGAAAGGTGAGCATCCCGTGACCACTCCTGCCGAGAGGCGACCGGTTCGCCGGGCCCTGATCGGGGTTTCCGACAAGTCGGGGCTGCTGGAACTGGCCACCGGCCTGCACGCGGCCGGAGTCGAGATCGTCTCGACCGGCGGCACGGCGCGCGCGCTGGCCGACGCGGGCGTGCCGGTGACGCCGGTCGAGCAGGTCACCGGGTTCCCGGAGGTGCTGGACGGCCGGGTGAAGACGCTGCACCCCGGCGTGCACGCGGGGCTGCTCGCCGACACCCGCCGCGAAGCGCACGTGGCGAAGCTGCGCGAGCTGGGCATCGAGCCGTTCGACCTGCTGGTGGTGAACCTGTACCCGTTCAGCCAGACCGTGGCGTCGGGCGCGTCGGCCGACGAGTGCGTCGAGCAGATCGACATCGGCGGGCCGGCCATGGTGCGCGCGTCGGCGAAGAACCACGCCGGCGTCGCCGTGGTGGTGGACCCGTCGCGGTACCCGTGGGTGCTGGAGCAGGTCGAGGCCGGCGGGTTCACGCAGGCCGAGCGGCAGCGGCTGGCCGTGGAGGCGTTCCGGCACACCGCGTCGTACGACGTGGCCGTGGCGTCGTGGCTGGGCAGCGTCGTCGCCCCGGACGACGAGAACTCCGGCTTCCCCGGCTGGGTCGGCGCGACGTGGAACCGCAAGCAGGTGCTGCGCTACGGCGAGAACCCGCACCAGCGGGCCGCGCTGTACACGCAGGGCGACGGGTGTTCCGGGCTGGCGACGGCCGAGCAGCTGCACGGCAAGGAGATGTCCTACAACAACTTCGTGGACGCCGACGCGGCGTGGCGCGCGGCGTGGGACCACGAGCTGCCGTGCGTGGCGATCATCAAGCACGCCAACCCGTGCGGCATCGCGGTGTCCCGGGTGGACGGTCCGGGCGCGATCGCCGAGGCGCACCGCAACGCGCACGCGTGCGACCCGGTGAGCGCGTTCGGCGGCGTGATCGCGGTGAACCGCGAGGTGACCGTGGAGCTGGCGGAGCAGGTCGCGGAGATCTTCACCGAGGTGATCATCGCGCCCTCGTACGCCGACGGCGCGGTGGACGTGCTCACGCGCAAGAAGAACATCCGCATCCTGGTCGCGCCGGCGCCCGAGCGCGGTGGCGTGGAGATGCGCGCGGTGTCGGGCGGGTTGTTGGTGCAGACGGCGGACACGATCGAGGCCGAGGGCGACGACCCGGCCAAGTGGACGTTGGCGTGCGGCACGCCGTTGGACGAGGAGGGCCTGGCCGACCTGGCGTTCGTGTGGCGGGCGTGCCGGGCGGTGAAGTCGAACGCGATCCTGCTCGCGTCCGGCGGTGCGACCGTCGGCGCCGGCATGGGCCAGGTCAACCGGGTCGACGCGGCTCGGCTGGCGGTGGCGCGGGCCGGTGACCGGGCGCGGGGTTCGGTGGCCGCGTCGGACGCGTTCTTCCCGTTCCCGGACGGGCTGGAGGTGCTGCTGGAGGCCGGCGTGCGCGCGGTCGTGCAGCCCGGCGGGTCGGTGCGTGACGCGGAGGTGATCGCGGCGGCGGAGGCGGCCGGCGTGACCGTGTACCTGACCGGCACGCGGCACTTCGCGCACTAGGCGCTGGTTGGTCGAGGGGGCTCTTCGCCGGGTGCGAGGAGCCCCCTCGGCGTTACTTCGAGATCAGTTCCCCGGCCGCTTCGACGGCCACCGCCTCGGCGTCCTCGAGCGGGAAGCCGGAGTCGGTGAAGAAGCCCTTGTCGTGGCCCATGTAGCTGATGTTCCACACCACGGTGCCCTTGCGGACCAGCAGCTTCACCTCGGTGAGGTCGGTCGGCGAGGACGGGATGAAGACCATCGACTCGTCGCCGAGGTCGAGCGTCTTGGCCTGGTCGCCGGTGCCGTACGACATGAAGCTCGTGTAGTTGTCGTGGGCCTGGTCGAGGTTGCGGTCCTGCTTGTCGGAGAACGTGGTGAAGTCGTAGACGAGGAAGCTGAGGCGGCGCGTGTCGCGGCCGTCCCTGCCCTTGGTCTGCTCCCACGCGCAGTGGGTCTGCTTCATGCCCTTCTCGGCGTCGGTCGGTGCCTGGATGAGGCGGAAGCTGCTCACGTGCGCCTGGGCTTTCAGGGCGTCGCTGAGCACGCACTGGGCGATGGGCTCCGCGCCGGGGCCGCCGCCGGGCTCGTCGATGTAGTCGAGGTACATCGAGCCGACCACGCCGGCCAGGACGAGCGCGACGACGCCGATGACGATGCCGACGACCAGGCCGGTGCGCTTCTTGCGCGGCGGGCCGTAGCCGGCGGGCGGCTGCGGGAAGCCGGGGGGTGGGCCGTAGCCGGGCTGGTGGCCGGGCGGTGGCTGCTGCTGGGGCCGGTGCTGGGGTTGCTGCGGGTGTTGCGGGTGCTGCGGTGCGTTCACGGTTCCCCCCGTGGTGCGGTCGGTGCGCGCGGAGCAGTCTGCCGGCCACCCGATCGGGGACGCGGTCGGCATTGACAGCGGGTGGTCGCTTCGCGATAAGATCACCGTGTCGTTCGAACAAGTGTTCGACAGGCAGGTCGCCGAACTTCCCACGGCGATCCGCGCACAGGGGTGCGCGCGGATCAGTGGGAGGAGGGCGGGTGTCCAGGTCGGCAACGGCGACGCTGACCGCGCTCGGGGTAGGCGCGGCGGGCGAGCTGACCACGGCACCGGCTCGGACCCTGCCGGTTCGCGGGGAACTGGCAGGGCTCCTCCCGTGGGGCGGCCTGCGGCGGGGCAGCACGGTGTCGGTGCGCGGGTCGACATCGTTGCTGCTCGCGCTGATGGCCGCGGCGACAGGAGAAGGGTGCTGGGCGGCCGTGGTCGGCCTGCCGGGGTGTGGGGCACTCGCGGCGGCCGAGTTGGGCGTGGCCGTCCATCGACTCGCCCTGGTCCCCCGACCTGGCCGGGACCAGGGCGAGGTCGAGAAGACCGTGGCCGCCCTGCTGGACGGCTTCGACCTGGTGGCCCTCGCCACCCCGGTCACCCCGGCGACCTCGCGCAAGCTCTCCGCCAGGGCCCGCCACCGCAAGGCGGTCCTGCTGCCGTTCACCGTGCCGTGGCCCGGCTCGGACGTGGAGCTGACGGCAACCTCCGGTCGGTGGACGGGCCTGTCCGCCGGCCACGGCCTGCTGACCTCCCACACCGTCACCGTGCAGGCCACCGGCCGAGGAGCCGCCGCCAGGCCACGCCGAACCACCGTGGTGCTGCCAGGGAACACCGACGTGCCGTCCCGACGCCCGACTCTGGCCCCCGTCCCGAGCACCGACCCACCTCGGTCCCCCGCCGCCCCGTCGACCCACCCACCGTCCGCCGGTTCACCGAGCACCGATGTCCCTGCTGCCGGCCTGTCGACCGCAGGTGCGCTGAGCGCCGGTCTGCCGGCCCGTCGTCCGGTGAGCGCTGATCTGTCCGCGGTCGACCGGTCGGCGGTCGGCCCGCCGAGCGGCGTGCCCGCCGGTCCGCCCGCCGACTCGCCCATGCCCTCCGCCACCTGCCTGGCGTTCCCGACCCCCGTCGAGGCGGGGTGAGCCGTGGACGTCCCCCGGAAGAAGGTGAACCCCCTGTACACGCTTGCCGTCTGGTGCCCCGACTGGCCGGTGGCGGCGGCCGCCGCCGAGGCCTCGTTGCCGCCGCACCTGCCCGCCGCCGTCGTCCGGGCGAATGAAGTCGTCGCCTGCTCGGCGGTCGCCCGAGCCGAAGGGGTGCGGCGCGGGATGAGGCGGCGGGCGGCGCAGGGGCAGTGTCCCGAGCTGGCCGTCTTCGAGTACGACGAAGTGCGCGACGCCCGGCTCTTCGAACCGGTCGCGGCGGCGGTGGAGGAGCTCGCGCCCGGCATCGAGGTGGTCCGGCCGGGGCTCGTGGTCGTCGCGGCCCAAGGGCCCGTCGGGTACTTCAAGTCCGCCGAGGCAGCGGCCGAGCGCCTGGTCGACCACATCGCGGTCCACGCCGGGGTCGAGGCGCAGGTCGGGTTCGGCGACGGGCTGTTCGCGGCGACCCTGGCCGCGCACCGCGGCCTGATCGTGCCGGCCGACCGGACCCGCGAGTTCCTCGCACCGCTGGGCATCCACGAGCTCGACCAACCCGCCGAACGCCGCCAGGACCGCGCCGAGCTGGTCGACCTGCTGCGCCGCCTCGGCCTGCGCACCCTCGGCGCGTTCGCCGCCGTGCCCGAGCGGGACGTCGCCACCCGCTTCGGCCGCGCCGCCGTGCTGGCCCACCGGCTGGCCGCCGGGCTGGAGGAACGTCCCCGGTCGCGCCGCCGCCCGTCACCCGAGCTGTCGGTCACCCGCGACCTCGACCCGCCGATCGACCGGGTCGACGCGGCGGCGTTCGCGGCCAAGGGCCTCGCCGAACGCCTGCACGCGGGCCTCGCCGACCGCGGCCTGGCCTGCACCCGCCTGGGCATCCGCGCCACCACCGAGAACGGCGAGGAGCTGCACCGGGTGTGGCGCTGCGCCGAGCCGCTCACCCCGCAGGGCATCGCGGACCGCGTCCGCTGGCAGCTCGACGGCTGGCTCACCCGTGCCCGGCTCACCGCCGGCGTCCACCGACTCCGGCTCGACCCCGAAGAGGTGGTCGACGCCACCGCGCTCCAGCTCGGCCTGTGGCCGGGTGCGGGCCAGGACCAGGGTGAGGCGGCCGACCGCGCGGCGCGCGCGATGGTGCACGTCCAAGGCCTGCTCGGGCCGGACGCCGTGCTCACGCCCGTGCTCGGCGGTGGACGCGGACCGGTCGAACGGGTGCGGCTGGTGCCGTGGGGCGACGAACGCACCCCGGCGGCGGACCCGGACCAGCCGTGGCCGGGGCAGCTGCCCGCGCCGTCACCCGCGACGGTGTTCGCCGAACCCGAACCGGTCGCGCTGCTCGACTCCTCGGGCGCGGACGTCGTGGTCACCGGCTACGCCGAGCTGGTCGTGCGGCCGCACCGGATCGTGCACGGCGGCCGGGTGCGGCAGGTCGTGGCGTGGTCGGGGCCGTGGCCGGTGGACGAGCGCTGGTGGGACGCGGAGAACGCGATGCGCGGCGCCCGGCTGCAAGTGCTGGGAACCGCCGCGGACGGCGAGGAGCAGGCGTTCCTGCTGATCCGGGCGGGTGGCAAGTGGGCGGTGGAAGGGGTGTACGACTGATGAGCGGTGACTTTCCCGAGCAGGGGCGCCACGCGCGGGATCGCCGTGGGCCGGCCGGGTGGCTGGACGCCTGCGCCGTGCCGGAGCAGCGCGACGTGCCGGACCGGTGCGGCGGACCGGCCTACGCGGTGGACTTCGGCCGGCTCCCGGCGCACCTGCCGCCACCCGTCCCGGAGCTGCTGATCCCGGCACCCCGCCGAGCACCCGACGACTTGCGCTGATGGGCTGGAACAACCCACCGGTCCGGTGGTCGGAGCTGGAACGCGCGCTGTCGGGGAAACCACCGGCCCCCGACGGCGGTGACAGCCCCGCGTGGACGCACCGCCGTGAGCGCTACGAAGCGCCGCCCGACTTCTCGGTCAAGGTGGACGAGCTCGGCTCGACCCGCGCCCGCGTGCCGTACGTCGAGCTGCACTGCCACTCCAACTTCAGCTTCCTCGACGGCGCGAGCCACCCCGAGGAGCTGGTGGAGGCGGCGCAGCAGCTCGGCTTGGACGGGTTGGCGCTGACCGACCACGACGGCATGTACGGCGTGGTGCGGTTCGCCGAGGCCGCCAAGGAGCTCGGCGTGCGCACGGTGTTCGGCACGGAGCTGAGCCTCGGGCTGTCCGCGCCGCAGAACGGCGTGCCCGACCCGGAAGGCGAGCACCTGCTCCTGCTGGCCACCAACCGCGACGGCTACCACGCGTTGTGCCGCACGATCACCACCGGCCAGCTCGCGGACGGCAGCGAGAAGGGGCGGCCCGCGTACCGGCTGGAGGAGGTCGTCGCGGACACCCGGGACGACTGCGTCGTGCTCACCGGCTGCCGCAAGGGCGCGGTGCGCCGGGCGTTGGCGCGGGAAGGGCCGGAAGCGGCGTTCGCGCAGCTGCGCCGGCTGGTCGACCTGTACGGGGCGGACCGGGTGTTCGTGGAGCTGACCGACCACGGCTACCCCGAGGACGGCCCGCGCAACGACCTGCTGTGGGGCATGGCGCACGACCTGGGGCTGCCGACCGTGGCGACGAACGCCGCGCACTACGCCGTGCCCGCGCGCGGCCGGTTGGCGGCGGCGATGGCGGCGGTGCGGGCGCGGCGCAGCCTGGACGAGATGGCGGGCTGGTTGCCGCCCGGCCGCACGGCGTGCCTGCGGTCGGGGGAGGAGATGGCCCGGCGGTTCGCCCGGTTCCCCGGCGCGGTGCACCGCTCGGCCGTGCTCGGCCTGCAGTGCCAGTTCGACCTCAGGCTGATCGCACCGCAACTGCCGCCGTTCGACGTGCCGCCGGGGCACGACGAGAACAGCTACCTGCGCGAGCTGACCTACGAGGGCGCGGCCCGCCGGTACCGGTCGATCGGCGAGAACCCCAGGGCGTACCGGCAGGTCGAGCACGAGCTGAAGATCATCCAGGAGCTGAACTTCCCCGGCTACTTCCTCGTCGTGCACGACATCGTCTCGTTCTGCCGGCGCAACGGCATCCTCTGCCAGGGCCGGGGCTCGGCCGCGAACTCCGCGGTCTGCTACGCCCTGGGCATCACCAACGTCGACGCGGTCCGCTTCGACCTGCTCTTCGAGCGGTTCCTGGCGCCGGCCCGCGACGGACCGCCCGACATCGACCTCGACATCGAGTCCGACCGCCGCGAGGAGGCCATCCAGTACGTCTACCGCAAGTACGGGCGACGGCACGCCGCGCAGGTCGCCAACGTCATCAGCTACCGCGGCCGGTCGGCGATCCGGGACGTGGCGCGGGCGCTCGGCTACTCGCCCGGCCAGCAGGACGCGTGGAGCAAGCAGATCGACCGCTGGGGGCCGCTGCGGTCGACGGTGGAGGAGAGCGGCATCCCCGGTCCGGTGCTGGAGCTGGCCGCCGAGCTGGAGAACTTCCCCCGGCACCTCGGCATCCACTCCGGTGGCATGGTCATCTGCGACCGCCCGGTCAGCGAGGTGTGCCCGGTGGAGAAGGGCCGGATGACCGACCGCACGGTGCTGCAGTGGGACAAGGACGACTGCGCGTCCATCGGGTTGGTCAAGTTCGACCTGCTCGGGCTGGGCATGCTGTCGGCGTTGCACTACGCCATCGACCTGGTGCGCGAGCACGAGGGCGTCGAGGTGGACATCGGCGACCTCGACCTGGAGGACCAGCGCGTCTACGAGATGCTGCAGCGCGCCGACTCTGTGGGCGTGTTCCAGGTGGAGAGCCGCGCCCAGATGGCGACCCTGCCCCGGCTCAAGCCCCGCACGTTCTACGACCTGGTGGTGGAGGTCGCCCTGATCCGGCCCGGCCCGATCCAGGGCGGCTCGGTGCACCCCTACATCCGTCGCCGCAACGGCAAGGAGCAGTGGGACTACGACCACCCCCTGCTGGAGAGCGCGCTCAAGAAGACCCTCGGCGTGCCGCTGTTCCAGGAGCAGCTCATGCAGATCGCCGTCGACGTGGCCGACTTCAGCCCCGCCGAGGCCGACGAGCTGCGGCGCGCCATGGGCGCGAAACGCTCGACGCACCGCATGGAACGCCTCCGGGAGCGCTTCTACGAGGGCGCGAAGGCCAACGGCATCGGTCCCGAGCTGGCCGAGAGCATCTACGCGAAGTTGTTGGCGTTCGCCAACTTCGGCTTCCCGGAAAGCCACGCGCTCAGCTTCGCGCACCTCGTGTTCGTCAGCGCGTGGTTCAAGCTGTACCACCCGGCCGCGTTCTGCGCGGCGCTGCTGCGGGCCCAGCCCATGGGCTTCTACTCGCCGCAGTCGCTGGTCGCGGACGCCCGGCGGCACGGTGTGCGGGTGCTCGGGCCCGACGTGAACTCCAGCCTCGCGCACGCCACCCTCGAACTGGTGGACGGCGAGCAGGCCGTGCGCATCGGGTTGGGCGGCATCCGGACCATCGGGCAGCAGGTCGCCGAAGAGGTCGTCGCGCACCGGGAGTCGGGCGGTGGCCCGTTCCGGGACATGGCGGACTTCGGCGCGCGGGTCCGCCTGACCACCGCGCAGGTGGAGGCCATGGCGACGGCCGGCGCGTTCGGGTGCTTCGGGCTGGACCGGCGGGCGGCGCTGTGGTCGGCGGGAGCCGTGGCGAGGATCCGACCCGACCGCCTGCCCGGCACCGTGGTCGGCACCGAGGCACCCGCCCTGCCGGGGATGGACGAGGTCGAACTGGCGGTGGCGGACGTGTGGGCGATGGGGCTGTCCCCGGACAGCTTCCCGACCGAGTTCGTCCGCGAACGGCTGACCTCCCTCGGCGCGTTGCCGACCGCGGCGTTGGCCGAGGTGCCCGACGGCACCAGGGTGCTGATCGGCGGCGCGGTGACCCACCGCCAGCGCCCTGGTACCGCCGGCGGGGTCACGTTCCTCAACATCGAGGACGAGACCGGGATGGTCAACGTCGTCTGCACCACCGGCTTGTGGGCGCGGTACCGCAAGGTCGCGCGGACCAGCCCGGCGTTGTTGATCAGGGGGGTGGTGGAGGCCGCGGAAGGTGTGATCAGCGTTCGCGCGGAACGGTTGCAGCAGTTGGACCTGCGAATCCCGTCCCGATCCCGGGATTTTCGCTGAAAGCGGGTCATTGTTGGATCCGGGGTGTCGCCGCACCCGGATTGTGCTGCCTGATTGTGCTTAACCGGATCGCGTGAAGTGGTGTCGTACGCGCCCCGCCGCCACCGCTTCCCCGTGCCGCACGGCTCTCGTCGACCCGCTGCCCGCCGTTGGTCCTCTCAATCGCCGCCGCTCGTCACCTCCGGTCACTGCGGTTGTCGTGCGTTGTTCCCGGCGGCAGAGTCCCTCTCGTTTACGGGCACCCGGGCCGGCCGAAGCCGGGCAGGCCTGGCGGATGAAGCGCCCGCCAGGCCTGCGCGGCTTCGTCCGGCCTATGACACCCGAACCCATGTCGAATCGGGCTTTGCGGGTTGGTGGCGGGTTCGTTGCGGGGTTGGGGGATCGGTGGGTCAGGTGTCGGATTTGGTGTAGGTGGCGAAGATGACGCCGGTGTCGAAGGTTCTGGTGGTGGCCTTGGCGAAGTGGGTGGTGGGGGTGTCGCCGGCGAAGAGGGGGATGCCCTTGCCTAGCACGATCGGGTGGATCTTCAGGACTAGTTCGTCGATCTCGGGTAGAAGGGTGGCGGCGAGTCGTCCGCCGCCGCACAGCCAGATGCCCAGGCCTGGCTCTTCTTTGAGCTCGCGGACCCTGGCCAAGGGGCTTTCGGCGATCACTTCGACGTCGGGCGGGGTGGTGGTCAGCCTGGTGGAGACGACGTATTGGCGCAGGTGGGGATAAGGGCTCGGTAGTCCGCCCGGGACTTGGTAGGTGGCGCGGCCCATGAGGATCGTGTCGAAGGTCTTGTTCGGGGCGTCGATGCCCATCGCCTCGCGGGCCTGGGCGGGCAGGGTGTCGGGGTACTCCTCGAAGAGGGCGGTCATGTGGTCGCCTTCGAAGAGGAAGTCGCCGAAGCCGCCCTTCGGGTCGGCGATGAAGCCGTCGAGCGAGGTCGCGATGAAGTAGGTCAGGGTTCGCATGGTCGGGCTCCTTCGGGGGTGTCGGTTACCACTCCGACTGTAGTACTATGGCTGGAGTGGTTGTCAAGGAGGGATCTTGTGCGTAACCCGAACAGGCGTACGGCGTTGGTCAACGCGGCTATCGAGGTGCTGGCGCGGGAGGGTGCGCGAGGGTTGACGTTCCGCGCCGTCGACCAGGAGGCGGGGGTGCCCAACGGCACCGCGTCGAACTACTTCGCCAACCGGGACGACCTGTTGCGACAGGTCGGGGAGCACATCCACGTGCGCCTCTCGCCCGACGCCCAGCGGTTGGCGGAGACGATGGCGGGGCCGCCCGACAAGAGCCTCGTGGTGCGGTTGCTCCAGGAGTTGCTCGAGCGGCTCCAGGTGGACCGGACGGGGTACCTGGCGTTGTTGGAGCTGCGGCTGGAGGCCACCAGGCGGCCGGAGTTGCAGGCGGCGCTGACCAGGACGATCAGCGAGAACCTGGAGCAGAACGTCCGCTTCCACCTGGACGCGGGCCTGCCCGGCGACCGCACCACGGTGGTGTCGCTCTACCTGGCGATGAGCGGCCTGATGGTGGAGCGGTTGACCCTGCCCGACGTGCTGCCCGAGGACCAGATGGGCGAGGTGATCACGGAACTGGTCGAGCGGACGCTGGTCAGCGGTCCAGGGGGCCACCGATGATGGTCATGGCCACGAAGATCACGGCGACGCCCAGGCCCGAGTAGAGCAACGCGTCGACGCTGCGGCCCCGGATGGCGATCAGCCCGGCCTGCTCGTCGGTCACCAGGACGCGCAGCAGCGCGGCGATGAGCAGGGCGAGGCCGATCAGGACCGCGCCCTGCCGCCAGTGGTACTGCACGATCCGGAGCAGACCGAGCCCGGCCACCACGAGCACCAGCGCGAACGGCAGGTGCTTGCCCGCCGCGGACCGCCAGCGCTGTTCCGGCAACAACTCCACCGCTTCCGCCTCAGGCCGTGCGCTCGGCTGCCTCGACCGTGTTGGTCAGCAGCATGGCAATGGTCATCGGGCCCGCGCCACCCGGGATCGGGGCGAGGAAACCCGCCACCTCGGCCACGGACGGGTGAACGTCGCCCACCAGGCCGGCTTCGGTGCGGGTGATGCCGACGTCGACCACGGCGGCACCGGGCTTGACCATGTCGGCGGTGATCAGGCCGGGGCTGCCCGCGCCCGCGACCACGATGTCCGCCCGCCGCACCTCGGCGGCCAGGTCCTTCGTGCCGGTGTGGCACAACGTCACGGTGGCGTTCTCCGAACGCCTGGTCAGCAGCAGCCCGATCGGCCTGCCGACCGTCACGCCACGACCCACGACGGTGACGTTCGCGCCCGACAGCGGCACGTCGTAACGCCGCAGCAGCTCGACCACGCCGCGCGGGGTGGCGGGCAGCGGCGCCTCGTCGCCGAGCACCAGCTTGCCCAGGTTCACGGGGTGCAGGCCGTCGCCGTCCTTGCGCGGGTCGATGCGCTCCAGAATCGGGTTCGGGTCCAGGTGCTTGGGCAGCGGGAGCTGCACGATGTAAGCGGTGCACGCCGGGTCGGCGTTCAGCTCGTCGATGACCTCTTCGAGCTGGGCCTGCGTGGTGTCCGCGGGCAGGTCGCGGCGGATCGAGGTGATGCCGACCTTCTCGCACGCCAGGTGCTTGCCCCGCACGTACGAGTGCGAGCCCGGGTCGTCACCGACCAGCACGGTGGCCAGCCCCGGCGTCACCCCCCGCTCGCGCAACGCGCCGACCCGCGCCCGCAGGTCTTCGAAGATCGCGTCCCGGGTGGCCCTGCCGTTGAGGATCGTCGCAGTCACGTGCCTCATCCTCTCATCACCGCCGACCGGGCACTGCGGCGACCACCACCGCGAGCAGCGTCAACGCCGTGCCGACCAGCGCCAGCACGGACACCTGCTCACCTGCGGCGGGAGCGATGACGTCCACCGCGAGCGCGCCGACGAGCTGCCCGGCGACCTGGCACAGCCCGACCAGCAGGACACCCAGCCACCGCACGGCCAGCACGGCCGAGGCGATGGTGCAGACCCCGAGCGCACCGCCCGCGTAGAACCACGGCTCGCTCGGCGCGGCCGCGGGCAGCCCGCGCACCGCCACGTCGACCGCGCACACGACGAGCAGCACCACCGTCCCGGTGGCGAAGTTGAGCAACGTGGTCACGCGCGTGCTCTGCGCCGCCTCGCGCACCAGCCCGTTGACCGCCTGCTGCCAGCCCAGCCCGAGCCCGGCCAACGCGGGCAGCAGCGCCAACCACAACGCGGACGCCTCGCCGGCCTCGTCCGCCACCGCCACCGCGACCGCCACCACGGCCAGCGCCGCACCGGCCACCCGCGGCCCGGTCAACGGCACCCGCCCGGCCGGCCCGATCCCCGCCCGGTCCACCAGCAGGCTGCTCACCGCCTGCGCGCCCACCGCCGCCACGGTGAACACGGCCACGCCCAGCGCCGCGACCGTCAACCCCTGCGTGGACACGAAGAACGCGCCACACGCCCCGCCGACGCACTGCCACCAGCGGATCCGCCCGTCCCGCAGCGACGACCGCAGCCGCGCCAACCCGGCCCGACCGGCGGCCGTCGTCGGCACGCCGAGCAGCAACAGCAGCAACCCGCCGCCGAACGACACCAGCGCGGCCAGGAACCCGTCACCGAACACGTGCCCCAGCTCGCCGTTCAACCGCCCCTGAACGGCCAGGAAAGCCCCGCCCACGAACGCGAGCAGCGCCCCGACCACCCGAACCCGGTCACCCAACGGGCACTGCCCTCCGCTCGCGCGTCCGACTCGCCAGCGCCGCGCCGAGCAGCGCCGCCACCGCGCTGGCCCCGGCCGCGGCGGCCGGCCCGAAGTGGTCCAGCAGCGACCCGGCCACCGGCAGCGCCAACGCCGAGCCCGCCGTGGTGAACGTGCCCATCCAGCCGAACGCCTCGGCCTTGCGGTCGTCCGGCGCGAGCCCGCTGATCCGCTGGTTGTTGGCCGCGATGGCGGGAGCGATCGCCATCCCGCCCACCCCCAGCACCAGGCCGATCAGCCACGCCGACGACGGGTCCATCACCGGCGGCAGCACCAGCACGAGCGGCGCGACACCCAGCGCCATCAACAGCATCCGCCGGGTGAACCGCGCCTGCCCGGCGAGCCCGCCCGCGATCAACCCGCCGACCACCGACCCGATGCCCCACACGGCCGTCAGCACACCGGCCATCGCCGGTCTGCCCAGGTCCCGCGCCCAGGCGATGATCACCATGTCGATGGACACCAGCGACGCCACCATGAACAGCGCGGTCAGCAGCGCCAGCACCAGCGTGCCGTCCCGCAGCAGCGTCCGCCCACCGACCTCCGCCGTCCGGGCCACCGGCTGGTCGATCCCCGCCCGGCGCAACGCCCCGCCGAAGCCCAACGCCCCGAGCACCGCCAGCGCGCCGCACAACCACAGCGCGACCTGCGCGTTCCACACCGCCACCACGGTCGCCGCCAGCGCGGGCCCGACCACGTACATGACCTCCTGCATGGACGCCTCGACGGTGAACACCGCCGACTGCGCCGGCCCCGTCGCCAGGCGCGGGAAGCTCGCCCGGCTCATCGCCGTCACCGGCGGCGTGGACAGCCCGGTCAGGAACGCCACCGCCACCGCGGACGGCCACGCCGCCCCGGGCAGCACGGCCGGCAGCAGCCCGAGGACCGCGATCCCCGCGGCGTAACCGGCCGACGTGACCAGCAGCAACCGCCCGGCCGGGCTCCGGTCCGCCGCCCGACCGCGAAGCGGCCCCGCCACGCCCATGCCCAACGTCAACGCGCCGCCGACCACGCCCGCCGCCGCGTACGACCCGGTCCACCCGGCTATCAGGAACGACACGGCCAGCGGTGTTCCGGGCAGGTGGATGCGGCCGATCATGGACCACAGCAGCAGCCACGGCAGGTGGGGGATCGCGGCGAGTTCCCGGTACGGACGGAGCACGGTGACACTCTGCCCGGACGCACCGACAACGTGGTGCCGAATTTCGGTGGGAACCCACCGGCCTCGGTTAGCGTCAGCACCTCTGGAGAGCGCTCACGAGGGGACCGCTGTGACCGATCCGACAGGACGACGGGCCGAGTTGGAGGCGCGGAACGCGGCCATGCGCGAGCAGGTCGACTCCCTCCTCGCCGAGCTGAAGAAGAAGACCGCCGAACTGCACGAGACGCAGGCGCGGGCCATGGCGATCACGGCCACCGCGGTGTCCAAGGACGGTGCCGTCCGCGCCACCGTCGACTCGGCCGGCGCGTTGACGTCCCTGGAGTTCTCCGCCAACGCCTTCGAGCGCACCACGCCGGACAAGCTCGCGCGACTGGCCACCGAGACCGTGCAGCAGGCCGTCGCCCGGGCGCGGACCGAGTTGAACGAGGTGCTGGCCCCCGCGCAGCAGGGCGCGAGCATCGACCTGTCGGAGATGCTGCCCGGCGTGCCGTCGTTGGCCGACCTCATCCCCCAGCCGCCCGCGGTGCCCCAGCCGTCGCAGCCGCGCCGGCCCGCGCCGCCCCCCGACGATGACGACGGCGACAGCATCATGGACAGGAGTGGCTGGTGAGCGGGTTCGATGTCAGCGTGTCCGGCCTGCGCAGGGGCGCGGGCCAGTTCGGCGCGGCCGGTGATTCGCTGGGCGGCGTGCTCCAGGCGTTGAACTCGGCGTTACAGGCCGAGGGGCAGTGCTGGGGCGGTGACGAGTCCGGGCAGGCCTTCGCCAAGCAGTACGTGCCCAACTCCCAGGCGACGTTGGAGGCCTTCGGCAACCTCGCCCAGGCCCTGGCCGACATCCGCACCGGCGTGGACCAGACCGCCGATGCCTACGAGGGTTCCGACCAGGGCAACGCGACCGGGATCTCCCGGACTTACTGAGGGGCACTGCGGTGGGCATCGAGATCCCGAGCGAGGTCACCTGGCTCTTCCCGATCGTGGTCGGGCAGAGCTGGCCGGAGGGTGACGAGACGGCGTTGCGGCGGATGGCCGACGCCTACCGCACGGCCGCGCAGGGCGTGAAGTCGGTCATCGACGAGGGCAACGGCGCGGCGTCCACCGTGTGCGCGAGCCAGACCGGCGAGGCCGTCAAGGCGTTCGAGGAGTACTGGAAGAAGTTCGCCGCCGGTGACGACTCCTACCTGCCGAAGCTGCAGAAGATCTGCGAGCAGTTGGCGGAGAGCTGCGACAACACCGCGCTGGAGGTGGAGTACACCAAGCTGTCGATCATCGCGTCGCTGATCGCGCTGGCGATCGAGATCGCCGCGCTGATCGCCGCGGCGTTCGGCACGTTCGGCGCGACGACGGCGGGCATCCCGATCGCGCAGCAGGCGACCCGGTTGATCGTGCAGTTCACCTTCCGGCAGTTGATCATCGCGATCCTCAGGGAGGTCGCGATCTCGGTCGGCATCGACGCGGCCATCCAGGCGGTGCAGGTGGCGCGCGGCGACCGCGAGTCGTGGGACTGGGGCAAGACGACCGAGGCGGCGGTCTCGGGTGCGGTGTCGGGCCTGGTCGGCGGCGTGTCGGGTGGGCTGAAGTTCGAGGGCGGCGGGCTGGCGGGGCAGGTGGCCGTCGGCGCGACGCGGGGTGCGGTCGAGGGCGCGGTGTCCACGGTGGGCACGGCGGCCGTGATGGGGCAGGACATCTCGGCGCGGGACGTGCTGATGGGCGCGTCGGCCGGCGCGGTGTCCGGCGGGATCGGCGGCGCGAAGGACGGCATCTCCGTCGACCCGCCGCGCGTGGATCCGGCGGGGACGCCCGGTGCGCCGCCCACCCTCGGGCCGACGCCGGGCGGCGTTCCCGGTGCTGCTTCGCCCGCCGGCCCGCCGGTGAGCCGTGACGGCCTGAACCGGCCTCCGGCGGGGACGACGGCGGCTTCGTCGGTGGCCGCGCCTCCCGCTCCGGGGCCGAGGGTGGGCGCGCCGCCTTCGGTCGGCGGGGATTCGTCGCCCGGTGGCTCGCCGGCACCTTCCACGTTCGGTGGGACGCCCGGTGGGACGCCCGGTGTGACGCCTGGTGGGCGCAGCGGTGCTTCGGTGCCGACGTCACCGGGGGGCGGTGGGACCGGGCCGTCCATCGGCAGCCGGTTGGGCACGGCTCCGAGTGGTCCCGCACCCAGCGGTCCGGCACCGACCGGCGCGGTTCCCGCTGGGGCTCCGGCTCCGGGCGGTTCCGCCGCGCGGGTGCCGGCCGCCGGTCCGGCGTTCACGCCCGGTCCGGCTGGTGCCGCGCCGACCGGCTTGGGTGCTACGCCTGGTTCGGCTCCTCAGGGCGGCGGCTCGGCCGCTCCGGGCGTCCGGCCGGGTGGCATGTCCCCGGTGATGCCCGGTGGTGCCGCCGCGGGTGGGGCTGTGCCGGGGGGTTCCGCGTTCAGCGGGGCCACTCCGGGCGGGCCGACGCCGGGTGGCTCGCCTCTCGGTTCGACGCCCGGTGGTGCGGTTCCGGGCGGTTCGACGCCTGGTGGTGCAGTGCCTGGTGGGCCGACGCCCGGTGGCGCGGTGCCCGGCGGATCGACGCCTGGTGGTGCGGTTCCCGGCGGGCACCTGCCCGGGGGAGCTACTCCGGGTGGAGCGCTGCCGGGTGGAGCGCTGCCGGGTGGAGCTGTGCCGGGTGGAGCTGTGCCCGGTGGGGCGACGACTGGCGGGCCGGTTCCTGGTGGGACGACTGCCGGTGGGCCCGTCCCGGGTGGTGCGCCGGTTGGTGGGGCGACGCCTGGTGGGCCGGTTGCCGGTGGTGTGATCGCTGGTGGGGTGCCGCTCGGTGGAGCTGTACCCGGTGGGGCCGCGACGGGTGGCTCGACGCCGGGTGGTTCGGTGCCGGGTGGTTCGGTGCCGGGCGGTGCCACGCCCGGTGGGCCGACGCCCGGTTCTCCTCCGGCCGGTCCCGCGCCGGCCGGTCCGGCTTCTGCTGGTGCTGTGCCCGGTTCCGCACCTGGTTCTGCGCCTGGCTCCGCGCCGGCGGGTGGTCCGGTGCCTGGTGCTGGGGCCGGGATGGCCGGGGCCGGGGCTCCGATGGGCGGTGCGGCTGGTGGGTCGGGCGGTGGGCGGGGGCCTGCCGGCCCGATCGCCGGTGGGTTCGCGCCCGAGCCCTCTGCTTCGCCCTCTTCGTCGCCCAGCCGGGATCAGGGCACGCGTGGGCACGATGCCGTGACCGCCAGTTCGCTGACCGGGATGCCGGTCGAGTCGTTGCCCGCCACCGGTCCCGTGACGATGCCCGAACAGCGTGGTCCCGCGACCACCGCGCCGCCGGCGCAGGTGCCGTCGCCGCAGCCCGGTGGGTTCGGGCCGCAGCCGGGAGGGTTCGGGCCGCAGCCCGGAGGCCCCGCGCCCGCCGGTCCCCCACCCGCCTCGCCGGCACGGCCGGAGGCTTCGGCACCGACGCGTGCGCCGGAACCCGCGGCACGTCCGGCCGCGTCACCGGCCACGGCGCCGATCCGCACCGACGGACCCGCGCCGGCCGCTCGCGGTGGGGACGGGCCGACGCCGTCCGCCGACGTGCCCAGGACAGACAGCACGCCCACCGACAGCACGCCCACCGACAGCACGCCCACCGACAGCACGCCCACCGACAGCACGCCGGCCGATGCGACGCCGACCGACAGCACGCCGACCGATGCGACGCCGGCGACGGACGGCTCCGACGGCCCCACGACCACCGAGACGCCGACCGACCTCGTCGGTGAGGCCGGTGACGAGCACTCGCCCGCCTCCAGCCACGAATGGCCGGCCGACACCACCCCCGACACCGGCACCACCCCCGACACCGGCACCACCCCCGACACCGGCACCACCCCCGACACCGGCACCACCCCCGACACCGGCACCACGGCCGACGCGGACCCGTTCCCCCACAAGAACGTCTGGAACCAGCCCGCGGGCGTGGTGCCCGGCTTCTCGCACGACGGCGACTACGTCTCCGTGCACGAGAGCACCGGCCCCACCGACCAGTCCGTCGGCACGTACGACCAGCGCGCCGCCGCCCTGATCGAGCCGACCTACCAGCCCTACGGCCCGTACGGCGACTACCAGTCGTTCCGCGACGCCCACTCCAAGCCCGACGGCAGCATCGACTGGCCGCCGAACCAGGGCGCGGACGGTCCGCGGGTCGTGGTGGAGCTCCCGGCGGGCACCGTGCTGGACCGGTTCGGCAGCCCCAACGGCGACTTCCTGTCCCCGTTGCGCCCGGACGGCCAGGCGTACGGGTTCGGCGAGCGCGCGATCATGCCGGACAGCCTCGGCAAGGGCTACCACGTCTACGTCCTGGACGCCCCGCTCACCGTCGAGCTTGCCCCGGTCGCCCCCGCGTTCGACCAGAACGGCGGCGCGCGGCAGCTCCAGCCGGTCCTCGACGCGGCCCTCGCGGACCCCAACACGGGCAAGATGAGCGTCCAGCGCCTGATCGACCTGGGCGTGCTGCACGAGGTCGACGTGCCGCCGGCCGACGGCCGCGTGCTGCCGCCCGACTTCGGCACGTTCGACGGCGACGGCAACGTCCGCACGCCCGACCCGGTCACCGTCGCCGAAGCGCAGAACGGCGCGTTCGACGACCACACCCCCGCCGACCCGCCCGCGACCCTCACCCCGAACCCCGATCTCGGCCCGGTCGCCCACCAGGGCCCGATCCCGATCGGCGAGGTGTCGCAGCGCGTCGACCAGGCGATCCGCAACAGCCAGGTCACCGACTCGGGCGTGGCGCTGCACACCGAGGACCGGCTGCGCGACCTGTCGAGCCGCATCCCGGCCAACGCCGACCACGTCGTCCTGGACATCCACACCGACGGCGACGGCGTCCGCATCGGCGGCACGCACTACACCCGCGCCGAGCTGGTCGAGCTGATCACCCACCACCCCGACCTCGCCGACCGCACGATCATGTTCGTCGGCTGCGACGCGGGCGCGGGTGGCGAGAACAGCCTGGCCGCGCACGTCGCCCGGGAGACGGGCCAGCGCGTGATCGCGCCCGACAACCTGGCCTGGTCGGACCGCGACGGCAACGTCTACAGCAGCTCGCCCGCCGAGTCCGGCGGCCCGAAGCTCCCGCCGGACGGCGGCTGGCACGCGTTCGAACCGGACGGCACGCACGCCCCGGTGGGCGAGAACGGCATGCCGCCCGGCCACGAACCGAGGGGCGACTTCGCGACCGACGGCCAGGAGCACCGCGGCCGCCTCGACATCGAGCCGCAGGTCCAGCAACCGTGGACCGCTCCGGAGACGACGCACGAGCAGCACGTCCGGCTCCGCGACGACCAGTCGTTCTTCCACAGCGGCCAGGACCTGCCCCGCGACACCCGGATCACGGTCCGCGGCGAGGACGGCCAGGTCCGCACCGTCGTGCACGTGGACGCCGACGGCAAGGTCCACGTCGACGCCATCGCGCCCAACACCCGCCTCGGCGACAACCCCGAGGTCCGCCACCCCGCGCCGAACGCGCACTACCGCGTCGAGCTCGGCCACCGGCACGACGTCTTCGTGGCCAACGCCGACGGCACCCGGCAGACGACGCAGGACACGATCAAGATCGGCGACCGGGTCGTCACCGTCGACCGCGCGGTGATCATCGAGCCGGTCCCCGAGCCCGCCGACGGCCGGCAGGTGATCGACCGCGACCACCCGCTCGCACCGCGACCGGACCAGGCGTTCACCGCCCGCACCGACCTCCCGCCGAACACCCGGATGGAGGTCCACGACACCGACGGCACGTACCGCGGCACGGTGCAGACCGACGCCGACGGCAAGCCGAGGTGGGTGGCCGCGCCGGACTACCTGTCCACCGACGTGCGCAACCCCGAGGTCCAGCACACCTCGCAGGGCACGAACTACAACATCGACCGCGGCCCCCTGCACCAGGAGTTCACCACCGACGCGAGCGGCCACCCGCAGCACGCCGTCGAGCGCGTCGAGCCGACCACGACCAGGCAGGAACCGGTCGCCGGCCTCAAGCAGGGCGAGCCGTTCAGCCGGCCCGGCCAGGTGCACGACCCCAGCACCGAGTACCTGGTCACCGACGAGCACGGCCAGCGCCGCGGCCGGTTCCTCACCGACGAGTCGGGCCACGTCGTGTTCGAGGACACCCACTCGGGCCAGCGCAGCCGGGTCAACGCCGAGATCGCCCAGGCCCCGGTGACCGCGCGGGTGACGTCCGACGGCTTCTACGGCCTCGGCAAGGCCCAGAACCCGACGCAGACCTGGCCGACGCCCGCCAACGGCGAGGTCGAGCTGGCCATGCAGCGCACCAAGACCGATGACGGGTACGTCTACTCGGTGCGGGTCGTCAGCGGCGACACCAGCGGCTGGACGCCGGAGCAGCACGCCGCCGTCGCCCGGCCGTTCGGCAACGCCGACCCGTTCGCGGCCCGCGCCGACCTGCCGCCGGACACCCGGTTCGTGCTGGACGACCACAAGAAGCAGGGCTACGGCACGGTCCAGACCGGCCCGGACGGCGCGGCCTCGCACGTGCACACGTTCCGGCCGTTCAGCCCGGACCTGAACAACCCGCTGCCCAACGCGGTGCTGGTCGCCGACAACGACGCGTGGCGCGGTCGCACCAACGGCGACGGCGAGACGGTCGCCACGACCGGTCGGCCGGACCTGAGGTCCGGTGGCGCGATCCGGCGCGACGGCAGCGCGCAGCTCGAGGTCGGCAACCACGGCGAGGTCGACTCGGACGGCAGGAAGCTGTCCGACGGCGGCCACCACCAGGGCAACGAGACCGGCGGGCCCGGTGAGGCGGCCAACCAGTCGAGCCAGCAGCGCGACCAGAACCAGGGCAACGAGCGCCCGGCGTTCGTGACCGCCGAGACGTGGCACCGGATGGAGCGGGACCGCGCGAGGTTCATGAAGTCCGGCGGTACGGTCGAGATGATCGACACGTTCGCCCTGCGCGACCCGCTGCAACGCCACCCGCACACCTACCAGACGCGGTGGCGTGTGACGCTCGCCGACGGCACGACCGGGATCTACGTCAGGAGCTACCCGAATGAGCACAACGCAGCCCTCTGGCCGGCCGACTTCTGAGCAGCGCCACGACGAGCTGCTCCAGCACATCGGCGGCATGCTGCTGGACGCTGCTCCGGACGGCTTCCGGCGGATCGACCTGCTGGTGCGGATGACCGTGGCGGTGCAGGACGCGACGCTGAAGGTCTACATGCCCGACCGCGGCACCCCCGAGGTGATGCCGCCGGAAGGGCTGAACGCCGCGTTCCAGGAGATGCGGCAGGTGCTCTACCAGCCCGGTCGCGGCACGTGGTTCTCGGCGCGGTGCGTGGTGAACGCCCCGGTCCGCATCGACATCACCTACAACTTCGACCACGACCCGCAGTTCGACCCGCCCGTGCCCGCCGCGGACTTCGCCCGTGACCTCCAGGTCTTCCCGCGCGACGAGGCCTTCATCCCCGACTGGCTGCGCGCCAAGCTGGTCGAGGCGAGCGAGACGACCGAGGAGCAGAACGCATGACCGCGCCGCAGCTGGACGTCGAGGACCAGAACGCGATCCTCGGCTCCGTCACCACCCTGCTGGTGCAGCGCCTGCCCGGCGACTGGGAGCAGCTCTTCGTCGACTTCCGGATGGTGGGCCGCCACCTGGAGACGCAGGTCTCCGGGCTGACGATGTACGGCTCGTCGTTCGACTGGGAGCTGCCGCCGGAGGCGCTGCCGTTCTTCGTGCAGCTGCGCGACGGCATGGCCCGGCCGGGCCACGGCACGTGGTTCACGCTGAAGTTCCACCTGGTGCACCCCGACACGTACTCGGCGGAGTTCGACCGGGACGCCGAGCCGGACTGGACCCAGCCGCCCGCGCCGCAGCACTGCGCCGAGGAGCTGGAGCTCTACCCGCGTGACGACGACGCGATCCCGGCGTGGCTGCGGGAACGGGCGGGTCTGGGCCCGGCGCACCGCCCGGTGATCGCCGCGCCGCTGTTCGACGGGCCGGACCCGCGGGTGCACGACCGGCCCGCCGTGCACCCGCAGGAGCGGGACGACGTGCTGGCCTACCTGGAGAACGCGCCGGTCGTGCTGGCCGCCCGCTCCTACGGCCCGGACGCGCTCGACCCGGGCGCCACGCCGTCCGTGCCGCTGTCCTTCCACACCGACGGCACGTGGGTGTGGCCCGGCGGGGTGGCGCACTACCTGCGCAACCACCACCTGCCGCCCGTGCCGCAGCTCGTGCAGCACATCCGGGACAACGGCTACACCGTGCCGCCGGTCGACCCCGAGGCGGAGCGGGCGGCCGCGGCCGTCGCGACCGGGCAGGTCGAGGGCGCGCCGCTGCCCGAGCACCGGCCGCGCGTGATCACCGAGGTGGACCAGCGCGCGCTCGACCACCTCAAGGAGCGGCTGGACCACTTCGGGGTGGCCGAGTCCGAGTACGGGATCGTGGAGCCGAAGCCGGACGCGTTCGTGATCGAGCCCGTGCCCGGCCCGTCGGGCTGGCAGGTCCAGTTCTGGGACGCGAGCCGCGGCCCGCACGGTCGGCCGCGGGTCTACGAGCACGCGGTGGACGCGGCGAAGGTGCTGCTGGCCGAGCTGCTGTGGCGGGTCGACCTGGACCGGACGCGCGCGGCGGCGGACACGGGCGCGCTGGTGCTGCCGGTCGCGGACATCCAGCCGCTGCCCGACGAGCCGCCCCTGTCGCTGTTCCGCGACCGCGAGAACGTGGTGGTCCCGCCCGGGACCGAGCTGGACCGGTTCGGCGCGGAGTCGGGCAACCTCGTCTACGCGGCCAACACCCTGTTCGGGCACCGGTCGTTGCCACCGGATTGGCTGAACCGCCGCTACCACGTGTACCGGGTGCAGAAGCCGGTGCCCGCGCTCAGGGGCGTCGCGGTGCCGTGGTTCGGGCAGGCGGGCGGCGGCACGGGCTACTTCCTGGCGACCTCGGTGCGGGACCTGCTGGCCGACGGGAGCCTGGTCGAGGTGCCCGCGGCGACCGCACCGCGGCCGCAACCGGGCGTCTAGGCACGGTCGCGCGGCGTCATTACTCCGTTCGGCTCAGCGGGGTCCCGTGCGGGCACGGGGAGTCGCGGGGGAAGATGATGCACGTGTCCGAGCTGAAGCCGCTGAACCCGACCGAGCAGGATGCGCTGGTCAAGCAGATCGGCCTGACGCTGATGCGGGCCGCGCCGGAGGAGTGGCGGCACGTGACCGCGGAGTACCGCGCGACCGGCCGGTACTTCGAGCTGGCCGCCGAGGTGCGCACCGCGGATGGCGCCCTGCGCGCCTGGTCGCCGCCCCAGGAGGTGGCCGGTCTGTTCTCGCGGCTGCGCGCGGGCATGTACCGGGACGGTCGGGGCAGCTGGTCCAACGCCCGCTACCAGCTCGACCACCCGTCCAGCTACAACCTGGACTTCGACCGCGCCGAGCCGTCCTGGACCACGCCACCGCCGCCGCAGGCGTACCTGGACGAGATGCGGTTCTTCCCGCGCACGGACGACAACGTGCCGGACTGGCTGCGCCGCCGCCTCCAGCAGGCACCGCCGCCCCCGCCGGCCGACCCGCCGCAGCCGTCGCGCGCGTTCCGCACGGCCCGCGTGTTCGACGGCGCGGGCCCCGGCGGTCGGCCGTCGGTGAACCGGCCGCCGGTCGCCGAGGCCGACCACGACCTGCTGCTGAGCTACCTGGACCGGGCGCCGGTCGCGGTGATCGGGCGCGGGTTCGACGCGGACGTGCTCAACCCGGACGCGCCGGCCGTGGTGCCGGTCGGGTTCCAGACGGACGGGCAGTGGATCTGGCCCGCCGCCGTCGGCTACTACCTGCGCGCCTACGGCGTGCCGCCGGAGCCCGAGCTGGTGGAGCGGGCCAAGGCGCTGGACTTCGTGCTGCCCGAGGTGACCGAGGAGGCGCGGGTCGCCGCCGCGGCGAACCTGGGTGCCCCCGCCGCGCCGCAGGGCACCGGGCTGCCGGTCGCCGAACCGCCGCCCGCGCCGGTCGAGCCGCCCGCCGAGGTGGGCGCGACCGTGGCCGCGCCGCTGCCCGAGCTGCCGGCCGACGAGCCGCGGCCGGCCGAGGAGCCGGGCGCGCCGGCGGACGTCGAGGAGACCGCGAACCTCACCGAGCTGAAGCCGGACGTCATCGAGTACGCGCAGGAAGGCCCGCCGTACCGGGTGCGGTTCGAGGAGGACGGGCCGGTCATCGACGAGCGGTACCGCCGCGAGTCCTACGTGGACGGGATGGACCTGTTCGCGCCGGCGGCGTACGAGCGCGAGCTGAACGACACCCAGACCTGGAACCCGTTCACCGACGAGGAGTCGGAGCCCGAGCGCGCGCAGGAGACGGCCGATGTCGGGCCGGTCGGCGCAGCGCGGCAGCCGCACCAGCACGACGAGCACCCGCACGCGGAACACGACCAGCACGGGGAGCACGAGCAGCCTGTCGAGCCCGAACCCGAGCCCGAACCCGAGCCCGAACCGCAGCCCGCCGCCGAGCAGGCCCGCGAGGTCGAGTCGCGGCACGCCGCCGGCACCGCCGACGAAGCCGAGGTCACCGCGGAGTTCGAGGTCGACCAGGCCAGGCTCTTCACGCCGGAGCGCGACGACGAGCCGTTCGACGCCCACGAGGACGCGCGGTTCGGCGACCACGACGAGCGGGCGTTCACCGGGTCGGACGAGCCGTTGTTCGCCGAGCAGGACCGCGCCGACGAGCCGGACTCCCGCTTCGACGACCACGGCGAGCACGCCGAGCACCGCGACCACACCGACCACGCCGAGCACCAGCGGTCCGCGCACGACCGCCCCGAGCACCACGACCAGGACCACGACCAGGACCACGGCCACCCCGACGGCGACCACCGCGACGAGCCCGCCGAGCCGCAGCAGTTCGTGGAGCAGGTACCGCCGCCGTTCGCGGACCAGGCCACCCAGTTCGCCGAGGCCGTGCAGCCGTTCGACGACGTGAGCCCGGCCGCGCCGCCCCCACCGCCCCTGGCGCCGCCCCCGCCGGTCCAGCCGCCGCAGCCGGTCGAGCCCCGCCAGGTCACGCCGGACGAGGAGCGCGAGCTGGGCGCCCTCCGCCGCGCGCTGGACGAGCTCGACGTCCCGCCCGTCGCCTACCGGTTCGGCGAGCCCGCCGACCGCACCTGGCTGCTGCGCACCGAGGGCCCGGACTGGGAGGTGTCGTGGTTCGACCACGGCCCGACCAACCCGATCCGCTTCGACCGGCTGGAGGACGCCGCCGCGTACCTGGTCGGCAAGCTGGTGCTGACCAACCGGCGCGTACCGCGCCCGGCCCCGATGCCGCCGCCACCGCCGCCGCAGCGTCCCCGCCCGCCGATGAACAACGGCTTCCGCGAGGAGCCGCCGCGCCGCCCCGCGCCGCCGCAGCGCCCGCCGGTCGAACCGCCGGCCCCCGTCGCCGCGCAACCCCAGCCGCAGCCCTCGGGCGTCACGACGTCCACCCAGGAGCCCAAGCCGCAGCGGTCGTGGCCGATCAGCCCGATGAACGGCGAGCCGCCGCTCACCCTGTTCCGGCACAAGAAGATGGTCGAGCTGCCCGCCGGCATGGAGGTGGACCGCTTCGGCGAGGGCGAGGGCAACCTCGTCTACGCGGCGGGCACCCCGTTCGCGCAGCGCTCGCTGGTGCCGTCGTGGATCAACCGCCCGTACCACGTGTACCGGCTGCGCCGACCCGTCGAGGTGCTGACCGGGGTGGCCGTGCCGTGGTTCGAGCAGCCGGGCGGCGGCACCGCGTACCTGATGCCGAAGACGATCGACGACATGATCGCCGACGGCGTGCTGGTCGAGGTCGCGGGCCAGGAGCCCCCGGGCCACTAGCCGACGCGCAGCCCGTGCGCCGCGGCGAAGGCGACGGCCGTGTCCGGGTCCACCCGTGCCCCGCGCAGGGTGGCCTGGACGAGCCCGTCGGCGTCCAGGCGCGCGCCGCGCAGGTCCGCGCCCTCCAACCGGCACCCGAGCAGCCGCGCGCCGGTCAGGTCGGCGTCACGCAGGTCCACGTCGCGCAGGTCGGCGTCGGAGAGGGTCGCCTCGCGCAGCCGCAGCCCGCGCAGCGACGCCTTCCGCAGCACGGCGCCGGCCAGCCCGACCAGGGTGAGATCGGTCTCGGTCAGCGTGATCGGTCGCAGCGCGCAGTCCGCGAACGTCGACCCGAGCCACGAGCACGAGGTGAACTCCGTCGAGTTCAGCACGGCCCCGGTGAACCGGCAGGAGCGGAAGGCGGTGGCGTTGTGCGCGGACCCGCCCAGGTCGGTGCGGTCGAACGCGCACTCGGTGAACGTGCAGCCCGACGTCACCAGGTCGCGCAGGTCGGCCTCGGTGAAGTCGCACCGGACGAACGACCTGCCCTCCCACCGCTGCCCGCGCACGACCGCGTCGGAGTAGTCCTCGCCGATGATGTCCACTGTCACACTTTGTCATCGTTGCGCAGTTGGTAACCTCCGACCTGCCGGGCAAACCGCCCGGTGCGCGGTCCCGGAGTAGAGACCGCCGCTGACAGGTCGTCAGCCTGCCTAGTGGTCGTGCCCGAGGACTGAAGCCACAACATTCGGGAAGGCACATGACCCGCACGCCCGTGAACGTCACCGTCACCGGTGCGGCCGGCCAGATCGGCTACGCACTGCTGTTCCGCATCGCCTCCGGCCACCTCCTGGGCCCCGACGTCCCGGTGCGCCTGCGCCTGCTGGAGATCCCGCAGGCCGTCAAGGCCGCCGAGGGCACCGCGATGGAGCTGGACGACTGCGCGTTCCCGCTGCTGTCCGGCATCGACATCACCGACGACGCCAAGACCGCCTTCGACGGCGTCAACGTGGCGCTGCTGGTCGGCGCCCGCCCGCGCACGAAGGGGATGGAGCGCGGTGACCTGCTGGAGGCCAACGGCGGCATCTTCAAGCCGCAGGGTGAGGCGATCAACGCGGGCGCGGCGGACGACGTGCGCGTGCTGGTCGTCGGCAACCCGGCCAACACCAACGCCCTGATCGCCCAGCAGCACGCGCCCGACGTGCCCGCCGAGCGGTTCACCGCGATGACCCGCCTGGACCACAACCGGGCGCTGTCGCAGCTGGCGAAGAAGCTCGGGGTGTCGGTCACCGACATCAAGAAGCTCACCATCTGGGGCAACCACTCGGCCACCCAGTACCCGGACCTGTTCCACGCCGAGGTCAAGGGCCAGAACGCGGCGCAGGCCGTGAACGACCAGGCCTGGCTGGAGAACGAGTTCATCCCGACCGTGGCCAAGCGCGGCGCGGCGATCATCGAGGCGCGCGGCGCGTCCTCGGCGGCGTCGGCGGCGAACGCGGCCATCGACCACGTGCACGACTGGGTCAACGGCACCGCCGAGGGTGACTGGGTGTCGATGGCGATCCCGTCGGACGGCTCCTACGGCGTGCCGGAGGGCCTGATCTCGTCCTTCCCGGTCACCGTGACCGACGGCGAGTACTCGATCGTGCAGGGCCTGGAGATCGACGAGTTCTCCCGCGCCCGCATCGACGCCTCCGTGGCCGAGCTGGTCGAGGAGCGCGACGCGGTCAAGGCGCTGGGCCTGATCTGAGCCGCACCCCACGGGAGGGCCGCCACCGGCGGCCCTCCCGTGGCATGTTGGGGGCATGGACTCCTGGCCCGTGCCCGCACCGAACCTGCCCGCCGACGTGCACCCGGCGCTCGCCGCCACCGCGGTCGCCGCGTCGGCCGCCTACGGCCGGGCCCGGCGCGAGTTCAGCCGCGCGCAGTTGCGCGAGGAGGTCGCCGACGGCGCGGACGGCACGCCCACCATGCGGGTCGACGCGATCGTGGAGGCCGCGATCGCCGAGGCCGCCGCGGCGGCGGGGGCGAACCTGCTGTCCGAGGAGGCCGGGTTCCTCGACCACGGGTCGGCCGCCACCCTCGTGATCGACCCGGTGGACGGTTCCGCGAACGCCGCCATGGGCGTGCCGCTCTCGTGCTTCGCGGGTGCTCTCGTGCTCGACGACCAGCCGGTGGAAGCCCTCACGGTGTGGTTCGACACGGGCCGGGCCTGGTCGGCCCACGCGGGTCGGCCCACGCCCTACCGCACCAGCGGCCGCACGCGGCTCAAGGGCGCGTCGCTGTGCATGATGCGGCCCAAGCGCGGCACCGAGGACGCCTGGATGCGCGTGGTGGACCAGGCCGAGCGGGTCCGCATCCTCGCCACCACGTGCCTGGAGGCGGTGCTGGTGGCCGAGGGCGCGGTGGACGGGTTCGCCGACCCCGGCTCGGACACCCACCGGCTGATGGACCTGATCGCCGCGCTCGTCACGGTGCCCGCAGCCGGGGGAGCGCTGCTGGACCTGCGCGGCCGGCCGCTGTCCTTCGACCTGGACCTGTCCCGCCGCTGGTCCGGCATCGCCGCCGCCACGCCCGCCCTGGCCGACGAGCTGATCACCGCCGTCCTGGGCTGACACCGCTCCCGGGTTGCCGTTCCGCTCACCGGCGGTACCAGCGCGCGGTCTCCTCGATCGCCTGCTCGTGCGGCGTGACGGCGAACGGCCCGAACGTGGCCTCGAACGCGGAGTGGTCCACCACCCACGGCGCGGTCCGCTGGTGGTCCATCTCGGCCGAGCCCTTCAGCCGCTTGTCGAACAGCGCGCCGACCTGGACCGAGAACGCGGGCAGCCGCAGCGGCCCGCGGGTGTTGCCGAGCACCCGGCCGGTCAGGGCGATGAACTCGCGCACGGTCACCGTCTCGGCCGCGGGCGTGTGCCAGACCTTCCCGTCGGCCCGCTCGTCGTCGCCCAGCACGATCGTCGCCCGGGCCGTGTCGGACAGGTGGGCGAACGTGTGCGGCAGGTCCAGCGGCCAGAACCACATCGCGCCCCTGCCCGCCGCCATCGGCTTGACCACCAGCTCGCCGGGCAGCGAGCCCGTGCCGCCCGGACCGTAGTAGTCCGACGAACGGCACGTCGTCACCGGCACCGATGCCGCCCGCAAGCGCTTGCCCAGCTCGCTGCGCAGCCGTTCCTTCGGGCCCGCGGGCCGTTCCGGCGTGTCCTCCCGCAGCGGCCCCGACACCGGCCCGTACGCGTAGAGGTTGTCGGTGTAGACGATCTTCGCCCCCGCGGCCTCGGCCGCGGCGATGGTGTTCTCCACCATCGTCGGCAGCATCGCGGTCCAGTCGGAGTACAGGACGTTCGCCGCCAGGTGGACCAGGGACGCGCCCTCGACCGCCTTGATCGTGGCGTCGCGGTCCATCAGGTCGGCGCGCACGTCCCGCGCACCTGCCGGAACACCACCTGAACGTGTGACAGCACGGACCTCCCGGCCGTCCGCCACCAGCAGGCGGGCGATCTCACCGCCGATGCCCCGTCCCGCACCCAGCACGACCACCGTCATGACGCCCCCTCGTATCAAGCCCTCACTGTTGTTAGAAGTTCTAACACAAGTTAGAGTGCGGTTGTCAACAGGAGGGTCAGCCGATGGTCAACGTCCGCCGGGAGCGGTACCGCGAGGAGACGAAGTCGGAGGCCAAGCGCATCGCGCTGGAGCAGTTGGCGGACCAGGGGATCGCCGGGATCTCGGTCAACGCCATCGCCAAGCGCATGGGCGTGACGGGTCCCGCGCTCTACCGGTACTTCAAGGGGCGCGACGAGCTGCTCAACGACCTGATCCGCGACGCGTGGCACGACCTGGCGGTCGCGGTGGAGGCGGCGGTGGCGGCGTCGACCGACGCGTCACCACCCGATCGGGTGCGTGCGTTCGCGGGGGCGTTCCGGACGTGGGCCGTCACCGAGCCGCACCGCTACCTGCTGCTGTTCGGCACGCCGCTGCCGGGGTACCACGCGCCGGAGGACACGGTGCTGCTCGCGCATCGCACCATGAGCGCGCTGCTCGGCGTCCTGCCGCACGAGGACGGGGCCGCGGCCGGGCCGTCCACGCTGGACGACCAGCTCGTGGCCTGGGCGGGCTCGCGCGGCGAGGGGAACGTGCCCCCCGCCGTGCTGCTCACCGCCATGCGTGCGTTCACCAGGCTGCACGGCGTGCTCAGCCTGGAGGTCTCGGGCCAGTTCGGGCCGATGGGGGTCGACCCGGCGCTGCTCTACCGCGCCGAGGTCGAGTCCTTGATCCTGGGTGACTCGGAGGCCCGCGGCTCGACCAGGCTGTCGGGGCCGGGGTAGACCAGCCCTTCGTGGCCGTCGGAGAAGCGGACCCGATACGGGGGCGCACCTTCCGGGCCGCGCACTTCGAGGATCTCGCCGACCGTCTCGTCGAGACCCACCGCGCGGCTGTGGATGTGCAACCGGTCGCCTACTGTCGCGTGCATCTGCAACACCTCCGGTGCGTCACAGCGTAGGACTGTTCCGAAGGTACCGACAGCCTGGCATTTCCGCTCAGGCGCAGGCGTTGGACAGCTTGGCCACCTGGTCCAGCTTCTCCTGCGACCAGGTCGCGATGTTGGCCGGGTTCAGGTCCTCCAGCGTCACCTTGCTCATGGTGTCCGAGACCCCGGTGATGGCGTCCTGGAGCGTGGTGTCGCCGGCCTTCGCGGCCAGCGCGTTCAGCTCCTCGGCCTTCTTCTGGGTCTCCTCCAGCGCCTTCTGGGGGTCGGTCGCGTCGGGCGTGAAGCCCGCCAGCTTCAGCGCTTCGATGCACAGCTGCGCCTTGTCCGCGGCCTGGCCGACCTGGTTGGCCGTGTCCGAGGCCTGCTGCACGGCCTCGCAGCCGGAGACCGCCGCAGCGAGCCCCATCGCCAGCAGGAGGGTGGCTACCGGACGACCTGCGCGCATGAGGTGCTCCCGTTCTACGTTGACCGTTTCGTCCGACTCTACCGACGCGCGTACAGCCGACGCACCACGTCGTCGATTTCCGGCTCGACAACCACCAGGTCGTGCACCTCCGCCCTGGCGGCCACGGCGGAGATCAGCGCCGCGGCGGTCGTGTCGGCCCGGCTGAACGTGAGGTGGTGTCGCAACCCGTTCAGCTCCGCGCGGCTCGACGTGACGCCGGGCAACCCGGCCAGTTCCGCCGGTTTTTCCAGGTCGACCACCAGCACCCGCTCCGGCGCGACCTCCGCGCGCAACGCCTCCAGCGGCCCATCCGCGAGCACCGTGCCGCGGTCGATCACCACCAACCGGGGGCACAGCCGCTCGATGTCGTCCAAGTCGTGCGTGGTGAGCAGGAGCGTGGTGCCGCGCTGCGCGTTCAGGTCGGCCAGGAACTCCCGCAGCCGTTCCTTGGACTCCAGGTCCAGCCCGATCGTCGGCTCGTCCAGCACCAGCAGCTCCGGCCCGTGCAACAGGGACGCCGTGACCTCGCCGCGCATCCGCTGCCCCAGTGACAGCTGCCGGACCGGCGTGTCCAGGAAAGCGCCCAGCTCCAGCAGCTCGACGCACTCGCGCAACCGGCTCGCGTAGTCGCCCCCCGGCACCCGGTAGATCGCCCGCAGCAGCTCGAAGCTGTCCCGCAGCGGCAGGTCCCACCAGAGCTGGCTGCGCTGCCCGAACACCACGCCGATCCGCCGCGCCAGGTCCCGCCGGCCGCGGGAGGGCTCCACCCCGCACACCCGCACGTGCCCGGACGTCGGCACGAGGATCCCGGTGAGCATCTTGATGGTGGTCGACTTGCCCGCGCCGTTGGGCCCGACGTAGCCGACCGCCTCACCCGCCGCCACGTCGAACGCCACGTCGTCGACGGCCCGCACGACCCGGCGTTCCCGGCGGAACCGCCCCACCTTGGTCGTCACGGTGAACTCGCGCCGCAGGTCGCGCACCTCGATCATGATCCGGTCCCTCGGTAGTGCCGCACGGCCGTGCGCCAGACCAGGCCGGCGACGACGGCCGCCGCGGCGGCGACGAGCGGTGAGACCCACCCCAGGAACGCGGGACCGCCCAGCGGGTCCGGCCGGTCCAGCAGCGCGAGGCTGGGGTAGTAGGCGACGAACGCGCCGGGGATGACGAACGCGAAGAACCGCCGCAGCCACGGCCCGTACACCGTGGCGGGGTAGGACGTGAACGCGTTGCTGCCGTAGGTGACCGTGTTGGCCAGTTCCTGGCCGTCCACCACCCAGAAGCACACCGCGTTGGCCGCCACCCAGATGGACGAGAAGATCACCGCACCGCCGATGGGTGCCACCACGACGAGGGCGATGGTGCCCGCCGACCACGCGATGTCGTTGTGGCTCAACGCGTACGCCATCGCGCCGAGCCCGGCGACGATCCGGCCCACCTTCCGCAGGTGCAGGTCGGACGCCATCATCTGGGCCAACGTCCCCAGTGGCCGCAGCAGGAGCACGTCGAACGTGCCCGTGCGGATGTAGGTCGGCAGCTCGTCCAGCTGCCCGGCCACCATGTCCGCGATCCCGAACGCCGTGCCCGCGATCGCGTACATCAGCACGACCTCGCGGACCGAGAACCCGCCCAGCGCGCTGACCCGGTTGAACAGCACCAGGATGATCGCCAGCTCGGCGAGCTGGTTGACGGCCTGCGCGACGCACTGCAGCACGAACGAGGCCCGGTAGGACATCTGGCCGCGCAACCTCGCGCCCACGAGTTTCAGGTAGACGCTCTCAGCCACCCTGGACCACCACCTTGCGCACCGCGCGGTTCAGCACGAGGTGCCCCGCGACCAGCACGGCGACCGCCCAGAACGCCTGCCCCGCCAGGAACGGCCACGGCGATCCGCGTTCGAGGAAGACGTCGACGGGCGCTTGCAGCATGGCCGCGAACGGGGTCGACCACACGATTGGCAGCGCCCAGTCGGGGAAGAACGACAGCGGCACGGCCAAGCCGCAGAACAGCCACGTGAGCGCCGTGTAGAGCGCTTGGACACCGCGGTTGTCCAAGAGCCAGAACGTGGTCGCGTTGAGCAGGAACCTCATGCCGAAGCTCACCGCCAACGCGAGCGCCACGCTGACCGCGAACACCGGAACGGTGCCGATCGAGGGCCAGCGGAAGGGGAAGAGCAACGCGCCGAACGCGACCGGGGGAGCCAGCCGCACCACCACGGCATAGCCGGCGCGTCCCACGTCCTCGGCGAACAACGCCATCTGGAGGTGCCAAGGCCGGTAGAGGTCGACCACGACGTCCCCGCTGCGCACCCGTTCGGCCAACTGCTTGTCGCCCCAGAGCACGACAACGGCCATGAGCCCTTGTCCGAGCCAGACGTAGGTGGCGGTCGCGGCGACGTCGTAGCCCGCGATCGGGCCCTGCCCCACGGCCGCGACCAGCACGGCCAGCCTGAGCAGGCCGAAGGCGACGTTCGTCGCCATTCCGGCGACCATCGCCTGTCGGTAGGTGGAGTACCTGCGGAATCCGGCCAGCGCTAGCGAGACGTAAGCGCGCACGTCTGTTCACCCTAGGAACCGCCGCAACCCATTTGCGGTCCGGCGCCACCGGTCGGGATCGCGCTCATGCCCGACCCTCGACCCACCTCCCGGCCCGTTCCCGCAAGACCTCGTCCCGCACTTGCGGCACAACGGACTCCACTGCCCGTGCGACCGGTTTCCGGTACCGCTCGGGCAGGTCCGACTCGTCCAGCACCTCGGCCAGCAAGGCGTCCGGGTCCACCGCCCAGGCGCCCAGCGACCGCACCACCCGGGCCCTCAACGCGAACCGATCGGCGACCGCCCGTGCCCTCCGCACGCCGTTGCGCTCCGCGCCGTGCGACGCGGCCAGGGCCACCGCCGCCCACGCCAGCCGGTTCACCGCCGTCCGGTCCTCGTCGTACACGCGACCCTGCGCGAGCACGCGGACCCACTCCCAGTCGTTGGCGTCGCTCACCGCTTCGCCGCCAGCACGCCGTCCAGCAATCCCGGGAACAACGCGTCCAAGTCATCCCTCCGCAACGCACTGATCCGCGACGTCCCCTGCGGCCGAACGCGCACCACACCCGCCTCCCGCAACGTCCGCACGTGGTGCGTCAGCGTGGACGCCGTGACGCCCAGCGGCAGCACGCCGCACGAGAGGCCCTCCTCGTGCTCCGCCAACGCGCGCACGATCCGGAGCCGGACCGGGTCGGCCAGCGCGTGCAGCACCGACGCGATCCGGATCTCGTCCCGCTCCGGGTGGGCGAGCAACGTGGTCATGACGCCCATACTACGAGATGTATCAAACTTCGATGACTGACGTAGTACGGTCGACGTCGAACCAATCTCGACTGGGGGGCACACATGTCGGCACGCACCTACCTGCTCGCCGCCGGCGCGTTCGCCATCGGCACGAGCGGGTACATCGTCTCCGGCGTGCTGCCCGCCGTGAGCGAGGAACTGCACGTCTCGCACGCCACCGCCGGGCAGCTGCTCACCGCGTTCGCCATCGCCTACGCGATCTCGTCACCGATCCTCGCCGCCCTCACCGGCCGGTGGGAACGCCGCACGCTCCTCGTCGCGGCCCTCGTCGTCGCCGCCCTCGGCAACCTGCTCGCCGCGCTCGCGCCCAACTACCCGCTGCTCCTCGTCGCACGCATCGTCAGCGCGCTCGGAGCAGCCGTCTACACGCCGGCGGCAACCTTGGTCGCCACCGTCCTGTCCCCGCCGCGCCACCGCGGCCGAGCCGTCGCCCTGGTGTTCGGCGGCCTGACGTTCTCCCTGGTCCTGGGCGTGCCGGCGGGCAACCTGCTCGGCGGGCCCCTCGGTTACCAGGGCGTGTTCGCCCTCATCGCCGCCGTCTCCGCGGTCGCCGCCGTCGCGGTCCGCCTGTGGCTGCCCCGCGTCGACGCCCCGCCCGCCGTCGGCCTCCGGCAGCGCTTCGCCCCGGCCGCCGACCGGCGCGTGCTGATGGTCCTCGGCCTGACCGTGCTCGCGTGCCTGGCCGTGTTCAGCGTCTTCAACTACATCGCGCCGCTGCTGACCGAGACCGCGCACGTCGAAGGCGCCGCGATCGGCGTCCTGCTCGGCGCCTACGGCCTGGGTTCCGTGCTGGGCAACTGGGGCGCCGGTCGCCTCACCGACCGGTTCGACACCCGCAAGCTGCTCGTCGTGCTGTTCGGCTGCTTCACCGTCGTGCTGGCGACGCTGCCGCTCACCACGACCACCCCCGTCTCGGCCGGTGTCGCGCTGTTCGTCTGGGGCGCGCTCACGTGGTCGGCCAACCCGCCCATCCAGAGCTGGCTGATCGAGCTCGCGCCCGCCGACAGCGGCCTGCTGCTGTCGCTCAACGCGTCGGCGATCTACCTCGGCGTCGGCCTGTCCGGCGTCGTCGGCGGCCTGGTGATCAGCTGGTTCGGCCTGCTCCCGCTCGCGCCGATCGCCGCGTCGCTCGCCCTGGTCGCGCTGGTGGTGCTGATCTTCGCGCTCAAGCCGCGCCCCGCTCAGGAGCCGCCGAACGCGCTGGTGGTGACCTCGCCCGCGCCGGGTTCCGCCGCCAGGCAGTGGAAGTAGTTCCGGTCGCCGTCGGCGAACGCGACGGCGGTGATCCTCCACGTCGACGTGTCCACGGTCGGGCGGGTGTTGGCCTCCATGGCCTCGGCCGTGCACACGTCGGCGACCTCGGGGGCCTGCACGAGGGCGTCACTGGTGACCTGGGGCATGGCCCCGGAGAGCCAGCCGCCGCCGAACGCCTCCCAGAAGTGCTCGACCGAGCAGTCCCCGGCACGGCGGGCGGTCGCCGCCTGACCACCGAAGTTGTTGATGCCGTGGTAGCAGGTGGGTTCCGCGACGCAGAAACCCGTCCCGCACCGGTCGAGCCGGGGCGGTGGGGCGGTCTCCTGCGCGCTGGTGGTGGTCGTGGCGGTCCCGGGACTGCCCACGGCGTCCTGGGTGCGCGTCGCCCACCACCAGGTGCCGGCCGCGACGACCACCGCCAGCACCGCCGCACCGCCCACCAGCGCCCACGGCTTCTTGGTGGGCGGGGGCGTGTAGGAGGCGTTGTAGTACCGGTGCTCGTGGCCCGGCACCTGCCGCGGCACCTGGCTGAGCTCGTCCCGCAACCGGGCCGCGGTGGGCGTCCGCCGGGTGGCGTCGGGGTCCAACGCCCGCACCAGCGTGTCGTGCAGGTCCGGCGGCACGCCCGGGACCCGCGGCACCGGTGACCGCAGCACCTCGCCGAGGTGGTCGAACGACTCGACCGGCCAGGGCACCGGCCGCGGCGGCTTGCCCGCGAGCAGGTCGTACAGCGTGGCCGCCAACGCGTACACGTCCGCCGCCGCCGTCGGCTGGGCCATCGCGAACGCCTCGGGCGGCGCGTAGCCGGGGCTCAACGCGTCCCTCGTGACCGTGCTGGACCCCTCGGCGTCCAGCAGCGCCGCCAGCCCGAAGTCGGCCAGCTTCACCGTGCCGTAGCGGTCGAGCAGGATGTTGCCCGGCTTGATGTCGCGGTGCAGCACGCCTTCCGCGTGGGCCGCCGCCAACGCGTCCGCCAGTTGGACGCCCAGCTCGCGCACCCGTGCCGCGGGCAGGGGCCCGTCACGCCGGACCACGTCGGCCAGCGACCCGCCCGTGCACAGTTCCATGACCAGGTAGGGCGTGCCCTGCGGGGTGAAGTTCGCGTCGTGCACCGACACCACGTGCGGGTGCCCGGACAGCCGCGCCGCCGCGTGCGCCTCGCGCAGGAACCGCCGCCGGTCCCGTTCGGTCCGCAGCACCCGGTTGTCGACCTTGACCGCGACCTCGCGGTCCAGCTGGACCTGGCGGGCGCGGTAGACCGTGGCGAAACCGCCCTGGCCCAACGGCGTGAGATGGGTGAGACCCGGCAACTGCACGCCGGGACTCTAACCCCCGGCGGCCGCGCCGCCGCCCTCCTTGACCGCCGCCTTCGCCGCCTTCTTGAACGCCCGGACCTCGGCCAACGTCTCCGCGCTCGTCACGTCCGCGATCGACCGCCGCGACCCTTCCTCCCCGTACGCACCCGCGGCCTCCCGCCACCCGTCCGGCGTCACCCCGAGCTGCTTGCCGAGCAACGCGACGAAGATCCGCGCCTTCTGGTCACCGAACCCGGGCAACGCCTTCACCCGCTTGAGCACTTCCCTGCCGTCCGGCTTGCCGGCCTTCCAGATGTTCGCCGCCTTGCCGTCGTAGTGCTCGATGACGTGCAGGGCCAACGCGTGCACGCGCCGCGCCATCGACCCGCCGTACCGGTGGATGGCGGGCGGCTGGACGCACAGCTCCACGAACTCGTCCACGTCGGTCCGCGCGATCTTCTCGATGCTGAACCCCGCCATCCGATCCGCGATCTTCCGCGGTCCGGCGAAGGCGTGCTCCATGGGGAACTGCTGGTCCAGCAGCAATCCCGTGAGCAGGGCGAACGGATCCTCGCTCAGCAACTTGTCGGCGGCGGGGTCACCGGTCAGGCGGAGCTTCCTCGGCATGCGCCCATCCTCGCACCGGACCCCCGGACCTCACTCGGCGAGCCCTGCTCGTCCAGAGCTCGGAAGATCTCTCCGGTAGCTTCCGGTTGACTGCTTAACCGGTTAATCGCTACCGTCCACCGCATCCGCCGCCACGCTCCACCAGCACTCAAAAGGCCGCCACCTGGCGAGAGGCAGGACGCAGTGCGCACAGCGATGACGCTGGTAGCCCTACTCCTCACGACCCTGGTCCCACCCGCGGCCGCCGCCGCGCCGCCGCCGATCCCCGTGGTCGACTACCTGAAGCGCATCACCGGCACCCGCACGGTCACCGGGATGCACAACAAAGAGCCCAACTCCGACCCCGCCCGCCACACCGCCAAGGTCCACGCGATCACCGGCGTCTACCCCGGTTTGTGGGGCGGTGACTTCCTCTTCGCCCAGGACGACGTCGCCCACCGGCAGACGATGGTCGACCAGGCCAAGACCGAGTGGCGCAACGGCTCGCTCGTCACCCTCACCTGGCACGTCTGCCCGCCGACCCGCCCCACCTCCTGCGGCTGGGACGCGGGCGTCAACGACGACCTCACCGACGCCCAGTGGTCCCAACTCGTCACCGACGGCACAGCCCTCAACAACGCCTGGAAGGCGCGCCTGGACGAGGTCGTGCCGTTCCTGCGCCAACTCCTGGACGCCGGCGTCCAACCGCTGTTCCGCCCGCTGCACGAGATGAACGACGGCTGGTCCTGGTGGGGTGGCCGGCCGGGCGCGAACGGCAGCCGCCGCCTCTACCAGCTCACCCACGACCACCTCGTGCGGACCCGCGGCCTGACCGGCATGGCGTGGGTCTGGAACGTCAAGGACCTCGACCCGGCCGGCATCGCCGCCTACTACCCGGGCCCGGCTTACACCGACGTCGTGTCGCTCGACGCCTGGAACAGCTTCTGGCCGTCCGCCACCTACTACGACACCCTCAGGTCGCTGGCGCAGGGCAAGCCGCTGGCGCTGGCCGAGGTCGGCAGGGTCCCGTCACCCGGTGAGCTGGCGTCCCAACCCGAGTGGGCGTACTTCATGGCGTGGCCGGAGTTCTTCGACGACAAGCAGCTCAACCCCGACAGCGCCGTCCGTGCCACCTACGCCTCACCGCGCGCGGTGAACCAGGGGCAGCTCACCGGCGGTGGCGGCAACCTGGCCCTCGGCCGCCCGTCCTGGTCCACCGCGACCGAGAGCGCCGCCCACCCGTCGTCCCACGCGTTCGACGGCAATCCGGCCACCCGCTGGAGCAGCGCGTTCACCGACCAGCACTCGCTGTGGGTCGACCTCGGCTCGACGAAGCCGGTCCGCCGCGTCCGGCTCGACTGGGAGGCCGCGCACGCCCGGCAGTACCAGCTCCAGACCTCCACCGACGGCACGACCTGGACCACCGTGCACGCCGACTACGCGGCCGACGGCGGCACCGACGAGATCGTGCTCGACACGAGCGCGCGCTACGTGAAGCTGTACGCGTTCCAGCGCGCCACGCCGTACGGCTACTCGCTGTGGGAGATGTCCGTCTACTGATTCCGCCTGCTGGTTCCGCCTACTGGTCGCGCACGATCGGCACGACCTGGCCGATCAGCAGGCGCAACGCCTCCCGGTCCACCGTGGCCGGGTCCTCGGCCAGCCAGTCGCCGATCTCCTCGACGAACTGGGCGGGCGTCATCGGCGGCACGATGGCGTCCGCCGGTTCCTCGGTGGTCACCGCGCCCTCGCGGCTGGGGTAGACCAGCAGCGCGGTCCGGATGTCCAGCCAGGGCAACAGCTTCCGGTACACCGCGAGGCTGCGCGGCATCCGCATGCCGCCGCCCCGGAACGGGTGGCCGTTGCGCCACACCGTGCCGTCGTCCTCGGCCTCGTAGTGCCCCGGCAGCCAGGACTTCGACTCGATCAGCACGAGCCTGCGCCCGCACAGCACGGCGTGGTCGACGTCGGCGAACACCGAGCCGGGCCAGGCCAGGCCGTGGAAGACGCGCGCGCCGGGCAGCCGGGTCAGGTACTGGCTGAGGAGGTCGGCGGTGAGCCGCTCGCAGGCGCGGTCGTCGGTGGTCCCGTGCACCACCGACGTGTCGTGGTCCAGCGTGAACGCGCGGTCGGCCCGGATCGCGGCGAGGTAGCGCCGCACCAACCGGAACGCCGCCGTCGCCGCCGCGGCCACCAGCACCAGCCAGACGCCCAGCGAGAGCGGCGTGAAGTCGACCAGCACCACCGGCAGCAGGAGGAAGAACCAGCCGCACACGGCCGCCAGCGCAGGCGCGTGGCCGGGACCGGCGGCCGGGACGTACCGCACGCGCTGACCGACGTCGACCAGGTGCCACCACGCGAGCCCGCCGAGGTCCACCACGGGCTTCGGGGGTACGAAGTCGGGATCTTCGCCGAAGTTGCGCAACCGACCGGTCCGGCCGGAGCGCGGCGGTCGGGTCGGGGACGTCGGCCGCGCCCCCGGACGGGTGAACGTCTGGCCGCGGTCGTAGTCACGCCGGCGGACGGGGTCCCGCAGGGTGTCATATGCCTCTTGCAGCATGCGGAAGGTGCCGGAGGACCCGCCCGCGTCGGGGTGCATCACCTTGGCCAGGGAGCGGTAAGCGGACTTGATCTCCGCCTCGGACGCGTAGCGGCCGACCCCGAGGAGTTCGTAGTAGTCGACTCCGCGCACGAGGGCAGACCTTAGCGGCCCTGTCTCCGGGGCCGTGGTCATGGTTAGTGTTGGGCAGGAGCCCGGTAGCGCAGTGGTTGTCGCGCCCTCCCCCCGGGAGGGAGGACGCCGGTTCGAATCCGGCCCGGCTCGGGACCATGTAGCGCAGTGGTTGACGCGCCCTCCCCCCGGGAGGGAGGACGCCGGTTCGAGTCCGGCCTGGTCCGCTCGGCCGATCCCGTGCCGCCGCGCGGGGTCGAGTTGCCGGTGCCCGCGGACGGGCGCACCCTTCGGCCATGGCGACTTGCGACGTGTGCGGCAACGACTACTGGATGGCCTTCGAGGTCCGCACGGTCGGCGGTGGCGTGCACACCTTCGACAGCTTCGAGTGCGCGGTCCAACGCCTCGCGCCGCGCTGCGAGCACTGCGACTGCCGCATCCTCGGGCACGGCGTCGAGGTGCAGGGCCGGTTCTTCTGCTGCGCCCACTGCGCGCGCAGCGCGGACGACCTCGGCGCGCAGATCAAGGACACCGTCGGCGCCCACCCGGGCTGAACGGGCCGGTCCTAGTCGCAGTTGAGCACCAGCCGGCCGTTGAGGAACGTCGGTTGCAGGTCGCCGCGCGCGTCCACGCTCTTCGTGCCGTGCGGCAGGACCTCCTCGATCGCGCTGAACGCGATGATGTCCGAGACGCCGTAACGGCCGCGCAGCGTGCGCTGGCCGGGGAACCGCAGCGCCCGGCCCTCCCGCCGGTCGCGGTGTGCCAGCGCCGCCCGCAGCGCGCCCCTGGTCAGCTCCTCGGGTCCGGCGAGCCGTTGCAGCGAGCCGTTGTGCACCGCCACGCCGTAGCCGCGTTCGATCAGCGTCGACACGGTGTTCTCGGACGGCTCGTCGGTGAGCCGGAACGACAGCGCGTGCCGGCCCTCCACCTCGTGCACGCACACGAGCTGCGCGTGGAACAGCAGCGTTTCGTACAGCGACACCGCGACCTTGTCCGCGGTCGCGCGGTCCTCGTGACCGGCGTTGAGGCCGAGCCAGGTGGTCATCCGGCGACCTCGACGACGTTGTCGTGCGTGGGGTGGGGCACGAAGTCCTCCTCGACGCGGTCGGCGCGGGACAGGATTTCGCTGGAGGCTAGTCCGATCGGGTGATGTGGTGGTAGCCGCCGAATGGCCGTTATCTGAAACTCAGATGGGTAGCAGGTCGAAACTTTCGAGGAACGGGAGCGCGCCCGCCTGCTGCAGGGCGGCGGCGGACAGCCAGATGCTCAGGATCGTGATGAGCGGGCCGACGATCGCCATCTCGACCGTGCCGCCGGTCTTCATCCGCAGCAGCTTCGGCGGCGCGACCGGGAACCAGGTCTTGCCCATCAGCGGGATCGGCCACAGGATCGGGCAGCCCTGCTCGGTGATCGCGTCGCCCAGGTAGTGGGCGAAGCACCCCACCCCGACCGCCACGCCGCACGCCGCCGCGCTGGCCGGTGTCTGCGCGGTCCAGGCCACGCAGGCGACCGTGATGGCGGCCGACACGCCGGTGATCAGCAGCGCGTCCTTCTGCGGGCACCAGTCGTTCATGATCCCGCGCACGGCCAGGCCCGCGAACACGAACATCAGCGCGGGCAGGGCCCACTTCTGCGACTGCTGCACCACGGCGGTCGTGCCGACGGCGGCGGCCAGCGCGAACACCAGCGTGTGCGTGAGGCCGCGGTGCCCGCCGTCGCGGTTGGAGTCCTTGCGGGTGCGGGTGGTGCGGTAGACGAACGAGCTGACCGTGTTGATCAGCGCCGACGCGCCCGCGCTGACCGGCCCGAACGTGCGCGAGATCGTCGACGACGGGTGGTCGAGGTCGGGCAGCAGGGCGGCGCCGGTGGCGAGCACCGCGCCGACCGCCCAGCTCTGCGGCGTGAGCTGGCCGATGGGGTGGTTCTCGGCTGTCGCGGTCACCGCCGCCCAGGCGAGCAGACCGCTCATGGCGTGGGTCGGACCCGTCGACAACGCTGCCCCCTTGATCACTCGTACGGGTGCGAGGTTAGCGGGGCGGACGCCGTTGGCGGGCGTAACCCGCGAACGCGTGTTCGATCCGCTCCGGTCGGCGGTCCCCGTGCGGCGGCCCGGCGGCGCGGCTGGTTGTATGGGGCCGGAGAACCCGTGCCACCGGCGGTCGCGGCGTCGGCCCGGATGTGACGCCGTTCCCTTTTTCCGCCCTGGTGGAGGCAAGCGAACCGACATAGCAGTACGCTTGTCTTGCTTGCATTGTCGCGAGAGGAGCGCCCTGAGTATGGGCAAGATCAAGGTTCAGGGGACCGTCGTCGAACTCGACGGCGACGAGATGACGCGGATCATCTGGCAGTTCATCAAGGACAAGCTGATCCACCCGTACCTGGACGTCAACCTCGAGTACTACGACCTGGGCATCGAGTACCGGGACGCCACCGACGACCAGGTCACGATCGACGCCGCGCACGCCATCAAGAAGCACGGCGTCGGTGTCAAGTGCGCCACCATCACGCCCGACGAGGCGCGGGTGGAGGAGTTCGGCCTGAAGAAGATGTGGGTCTCGCCGAACGGCACGATCCGCAACATCCTCGGCGGCGTGGTGTTCCGCGAGCCGATCATCATCTCGAACATCCCGCGGCTGGTGCCGGGCTGGACGAAGCCGATCATCATCGGCCGCCACGCCCACGGCGACCAGTACAAGGCGACCAACTTCAAGGTCCCCGGCGCGGGCGAGCTGACCATCACGTTCACGCCCGAGGACGGCTCCGAGCCGATCAAGCACGTGGTGGCCAACTACGGCGCCGACGGCGGCGTGGCCATGGGCATGTACAACTTCAACAAGTCCATCGAGGACTTCGCGCGCGCCTCGTTCTCCTACGGGTTGCAGCGGAACTACCCGGTCTACATGTCGACCAAGAACACCATCCTCAAGGCGTACGACGGTGCGTTCAAGGACATCTTCCAGAAGGTGTTCGAGGAGGAGTTCAAGGCGCAGTTCGACGCCGCGGGCCTGACCTACGAGCACCGCCTGATCGACGACATGGTCGCCGCCGCGATGAAGTGGGAGGGCGGCTACGTCTGGGCGTGCAAGAACTACGACGGTGACGTGCAGTCCGACACGGTCGCGCAGGGCTTCGGCTCGCTGGGCCTGATGACGTCGGTGCTGATGACGCCGGACGGCAAGACCGTCGAGGCGGAGGCCGCGCACGGCACCGTGACCCGGCACTACCGGCAGCACCAGGCGGGCAAGCCGACCTCCACCAACCCGATCGCGTCGATCTTCGCGTGGACCGGTGGCCTGAAGCACCGCGGCAAGCTGGACGGCACGCCGGAGGTGACCGGCTTCGCGGAGACGCTGGAGCAGGTCATCGTGGAGACCGTCGAGAGCGGCCGGATGACCAAGGACCTGGCCGTGCTGGTGAGCAAGGACCAGGAGTGGCTGACCACCGAGGACTTCCTCGGCACGCTGGACGAGAACCTGCAGAAGAAGATGGCCGGCTGACGCCTGCCCTCCGACTCGCGCGATCAGGGGACTGCCTCCGGGCGGTCCCCTGATCCGTTTCCGTAGCGGTGTCACCCGTCCGGTTCCCCGGTGGGGTGGATTGTGGCCCGGACCGCCTCACGGGCCCGCCCGACGCGCTATATCTGCACTTCGGGACAGGTGTCGGGAGGCGTGATGCTCGGGATTCCGGTGCGCGGCGTGGTCGTCGTGGGTGTGCTCGCGGCGGCCGGGTTGATGTACGTCGCCAACGACGGCCAGAAGCTCGGGGTGGAGGAGGCCGCCGCCCGCGAGTGCCGGGTGACCGTGATCGCGGACATCCTCAACGTGCGCTCCGGGCCCGCCGACACGCAGCCGATCGTGGCGACCATGCGGCGCGACGCGGTGGTGCGGGCGGAGACCCGGGTCGAGAACGGCTTCCGGTTGCTGGCGGACGGGCGCTGGGTGAAGGACGAGTTCGTGACGCCGACGTCGGACAGCAGCTGCTCGTGATCTGATGGGCGGATGTTCTTCAAGTGGCGGTCGTCGCGGCGTGATGTGGTGACGTGCGCGTGCGAACCGGAGTGGCCGGGACTGCGCGCGCTGGTGGACGGGCAGGAGGTGGCGGGCGTGCCCTCGCCGGAGGGCAGCAGCCCGTTGGTGCTGATGCTCGGGTTGGCCGCGTCCTGCACGGGGTGCGGCGCGGATTACCCGTACGGCTGGGCCGTCGCCGACCGCCGTTAGGCTGCTGCGGTGCTGACTGTCTCCACGATCAACGTCAACGGGCTGCGCGCCGCCGCGAAGAAGGGCTACCTGGAGTGGCTGGCCGCGACGTCGGCGGACGTGGTGTGCCTGCAGGAGGTGCGGGCCGAGCCGGGTCAGCTGCCCGACGAGGTGCGCTCGCCGCAGGGGTGGCACGTGGCGCACGCGCACTCGGAGGCCAAGGGGCGCAACGGGGTCGCCGTGCTGACGCGCGAGGCGCCGCAGGCCGTGCGGATCGGGTTCGGGGTGGCCGAGTTCGAGCACTCCGGGCGCTACGTCGAGGTCGAGCTGGCCGACGTGGTGGTGGCGTCGCTGTACCTGCCGAGCGGTGACGTCGACACGCCGCGGCAGGACGAGAAGGACCGGTTCACGGCCGCGTTCCTGCCGTACCTGGTGGAGTTGCGGGACAAGGCGGCTGCCGACGGGCGCGAGGTCCTGGTCTGCGGTGACTGGAACATCGCCCACCGGCCGGAGGACCTGAAGGCGTGGAGGACGAACCAGAAGTCGTCGGGCTTCCTGCCGGAGGAACGCGCGTGGATGGACCGCGTCTTCGGTGAGGCGGAGTACGTCGACGTGGTCCGCTCCCTCCACCCGGACGTGGCGGGCCCGTACACCTGGTGGTCCTACCGCGGCAAGGCGTTCGACAACGACTCGGGCTGGCGGATCGACTACCAGGTCGCGACGCGCGCCCTGGCCGCCACCGCCACGTCCGCCGTGGTCGAGCGGGCGGCCACCTACGCCGAGCGCTGGTCCGACCACGCGCCGGTCACGGTGACGTTCGACTGGCCCACGGGGTGAACCCGAGCCGCTCGCGGCGCACGTCCCGGTGGGCCACCGGTCGCCAGTCGTTGTGCCGCAACGGAATCGGTTTACCCGACGATCGACTTCGCTCGTTCGGCCGCACTTCACCCCGAGGTCGTGACGCGCTCCCCGGTTCGTGAGAACTTTTCACCTCACCGAGACACCGGGAGCGTGCGATGGGGATCAGCCGGCGGCGTTTCTTGCAGGCGACGGGTGCGGCGGGTGCGGTGCTGGCGTGGGGCGGGCCCGCCTGGGCGGCCACCACCGGCACGACGTTGGACGTCACGGCCGCGGCGGTCGGCGCGACCGGCTACCGGCGGTTGCAGGCGGGGCCCGGGTGGCCGGTGGTGGTGCGGTCCGACCTCGCCGCGCCCGGCGCCGGACGGGCCGACCGGCGCACGTCGTTGGCCTGCTTCGTGCAGTTCACCGACATGCACATGGTCGACGCGCAGAGTCCCGCCCGCTTCGAGTACACCCACCCGCTGATGGGCGCCGGCGCCTTCCGCGCCCACGAAACGCTCGCCCAGCACACGTCCGCCGCCCTCGTCCGCAAGATCGACGAGATCCGCAACGGACCGTTCACCAATCGCCCGATCGACTTCATGATGACCACGGGCGACAACACCGACAACCACGAGCTCGTCGAGCTCGACTGGTTCCTCACCGTCCTCAACGGTGGCCGGATCACCGCCAACACCGGCGACCCGACCCGCTACGAAGGCGTGCAGGACTCCGGCGTCAAGGCCTACTGGAACCCGCACTCCACCCTCGTCGACGACTACAAGGCCAAGGGCTTCCCGCACCTGCCCGGCCTGCTCGACGCCGCCATCCGCCCGTTCGACAGCCCCGGCCTGCGCGTCCCCTGGTACTGCACGTTCGGCAACCACGACGACAGCGTGGTCGGCACCCTGCCCGACGGCCTGCCGCTGATCGACGGCCTCTACACCTCGAACCGGAAGATCATGGGCTTCTCGGACGCCCAAGCAGCCCGCCTCGCCCGGGCCATGACCGACCCGGCGCACGTGCTGGACGCGGCGGCCGTCGTCGCCGAAGGAGGGCTGGTCCGCACGGTCACCCCGGACGCCCGTCGCCGCCCGTTCACCACGGCCGAGTTCGTCCGGGCCCACCTCGACCCGCGCCACACCGGCCCCGGGCCGCACGGCCACGGCTTCACCGACGACAACGCCGACGGCGTGGACGTCTTCTACGCGTTCCCGATCGCGCCCGGCGTCACCGGCATCAGCCTCGACACCACGACCACCGGCGGCTTCTCCGACGGCTCGATCGGCCTGCACCAGTACCTCTGGCTGGAGCGCACGCTCAAGCGCGGCAGCTCCCGCTACTACGACGCGTTCGGCTTCCCGCACCGCCAGAACGTCACCGATGAGCTGTTCGTCCTGTTCAGCCACCACACCAGCTGGACCATGGGCAACGTCCTGCCCGACCGCCGCCGCCCGCTCGACCCCCGCCTGGACGGCAAGGCGCTGGTGGACCTCCTCGGCCGGTTCCCGAACGTCGTCGCCTGGGTCAACGGCCACACCCACGAGAACCGGATCGTCCCGCACGGCACGGGCGACCGGGCGTTCTGGGAGATCAACACCGCCGCGCACGTCGACCACCCGCAGCACGCCCGCATCATCGAGCTCGCGGACAACGGCGACGGCACGTTGTCGCTGTTCACGACATTGGTCGAGGGCGACGCGCCCTACCGGGCCGACTACGACGACTTCTCGCCGCGCGGCCTGGCGTCGCTGGCCCGCGAGTTCGCGTTCAACGACCCGCACGCGAACGCGAACGCCGTCGGCGCCCCGACCGACCGCAACACCGAACTGCTCGTCGCGGGCAGGTCGCCGGTCCGGTGATCCGCTGACCGGTCCGCCACCCCCGAACCCGCAGCCCGCTGCGCTTCGTGTCGGACGTCACACTGGGCGTGATCAGGAATTTTCCACACCTAATGTCGTTGTCGTGGCCGTGGACATCTCGATCACCCCGCCGGAACCGACGCCCAGCGCGTCGGCGATGCGACGCGCGTTGCGCCGTGCCGCCGACGGCGCGGTGCTCGACGCCACCGAAGCCGCCGTGCTGCTGCACGCCCGCGGTGACGACCTGGAGGCGTTGCTGGACGCGGCGGGCCGGGTCCGGGACGCCCACCTGCTGGCGGAGGGGCGGCCGGGCGTCGTCACCTACAGCCGCAACGCGTTCATCCCGCTGACCCGCCTGTGCCGCGACCGCTGCCACTACTGCACGTTCGCCACGGTCCCGCACAAGCTGCCCGCCGCGTTCCTGGAGCGGGACGAGGTGCTCGACATCGCCCGCCGGGCCGCCGCGCACGGCTGCAAGGAAGCCCTGTTCACGCTCGGCGACCGGCCCGAGGAGCGGTGGCCGCAGGCGCGGGAGTGGCTGGAGGCGCGCGGCTACTCGTCCACGCTGGACTACGTGCGGGCCGGCGCGATCGCCGTGCTGGAGGAGACCGGCCTGCTGCCGCACCTCAACCCCGGCGTGCTGAGCTGGGAGGAGCTGCAGCGGCTGCGGCCGGTGGCGGCCAGCATGGGGATGATGCTGGAGACCACGGCCGAGCGGCTGTGGTCGCAGAAGGGCGGCCCGCACTACGGCAGCCCCGACAAGGAGCCCGCGGTCCGCCTGCGGGTGCTCACCGACGCGGGCCGGGTGAACGTGCCGTTCACCACCGGCGTGCTGATCGGCATCGGCGAGACGATCACCGAGCGCGCCGAGTCCCTGCTGGCCATGCGCGGCGTCGCGCGCCAGTACGGGCACATCCAGGAAGTGATCATCCAGAACTTCCGGGCCAAGCCGGACACCGCGATGCGCGGCATGCCCGACGCCGACCTGCACGAGCTGGCCGCCACGATCGCGGTGGCGCGGCTGGTCATGCCGTCGTCCACGAGCGTGCAGGCGCCGCCGAACCTGGTCGGCGGGGAGTTCGGGCTGATGCTGCGCGCCGGCATCGACGACTGGGGCGGCGTGTCGCCCGTGACGCCGGACCACGTCAACCCCGAACGGCCGTGGCCGCAGGTCGACGTGCTGGCCGAGCACACCCGCGCCGCCGGGTTCGAGCTGGCGGAGCGCCTGGCCGTCTACCCGCGCTACGTGACCGCGCCCGCCGGGCAGTGGGTCGACACCCGCCTCACCGCGCACGTGTCCGCGCTGGCGCGCCCGGACGGCCTGGCCGAGCCGGGCGCGCCGGTCGTCGGCCGCGAGTGGCAGGAGCCCGACGGCGGCCTCGACACCTACGGCCGGGCCGACCTGAACACCGCCATCGACACCGAGGGTCGCACCGGGGACCGGCGCGGCGACTTCGACAGCGTCTACGGCGACTGGGCGTCGTTGAGCGTCCCCAAGGCCGTCGAACGGCTCCCGGAGGACACCGCGCGCGCCCTGAGGTTGGCCGCCGACAGCCCCGAGAAGCTGCTGGACGACACGGACGCCTCCATGGCGCTGCTCACGGCCGACGGCGCGGCGCTGGAGACCATGGCCAGGCTCGCCGACGAGCTGCGCGCCGAGGTGGTCGGCGACGACGTCACCTACGTGGTCAACCGCAACATCAACTTCTCGAACGTCTGCTACGTCGGCTGCCGGTTCTGCGCGTTCGCCCAGCGGGAGCGCGACGCCGACGCGTTCCGGCTGTCCGTGGCCGAGGTCGCCGACCGCGCCCAGGAGGCGTGGGACGCGGGCGCCACCGAGGTGTGCATGCAGGGCGGCATCGACCCGAAGCTGCCGGTCACCTACTACGCCGACGTCGTGCGCGCGATCAAGGCCAGGGTGCCGGGCATGCACGTGCACGCGTTCAGCCCGATGGAGGTCGTCAGCGCGGCGGCCAAGGCGGGCGTGAGCGTGCGCGAGTGGCTGACCGAGCTGCGTGACGCGGGCCTGGACACCATCCCGGGCACCGCCGCCGAGATCCTGGACGACGACGTGCGCTGGGTGCTGACCAAGGGCAAGCTGCCCGCCGCCACCTGGCTGGACGTGGTCGCCACCGCGCACGAGGTGGGCATCCGCTCCTCGTCCACGATGATGTACGGCCACGTCGACCACCCCGGCCACTGGCTCGGCCACTTCCGCGCCCTGGCGGCCCTCCAGGACCGCACCGGTGGCCTCACCGAGTTCGTGGGCCTGCCGTTCGTGCACCGCAACGCGCCGATCTACCTGGCGGGCGTCGCGCGCCCCGGCCCGACGCGGCGCGACAACCGGGCCGTGCACGCGTTCGCCCGGCTCGCCTTGCACGGCCGCGTGGACAACGTCCAGTGCTCGTGGGTCAAGCTGGGCGACGAGGGCACCGCCGAGGTGCTCCGCGGCGGCGCCAACGACCTGGGCGGCACGCTGATGGAGGAGACCATCAGCCGCATGGCGGGCTCCGAGCACGGCTCCGCCCGCACGGCCGAGCAGTTGCACGCCACGGCCGCCTTGGCGGGCCGCCCGGCGCGGCAGCGCACTACGACATATGGCCGAGTCGACGCCGTGAGGTAACCCCCTGCGGGGAGGGGTGAACGCGGAGGTGGTTAGTCTGCCGCCGGTCGCGTTTACCCGAACCGGGCATGCCAGCCCAACAGCTTCGGTAGGTTCGCGGCCGTCCGTCAACAAGGTTCACTCCCCGGTGGGGTGGCACGGTGTTGGTGAGGAGGCTGGGCGGTGCGCGGTCGCGGTGCGGTCCTGGGTCTGGTCCTGGGCGCGGCGTCTTCCCTGGTCGTCGAGGGTGTCGCGGTGGCGGCCGACGGCGCGGTGGCGGCTCCGGTCTCCCTCGAGGCGCCGGTCGGCCTCGTCGCGGTCGCGTTCGGCGCGATCGGCCTGGTGTTCGGCCTGGTCCGGCGGCGTCGGACCGCGGTGGTGCGCACGGCGGCGAACCAGCCCGTCGTCCCCCAGGTGACCGCCGGCGGCGACGGCGCGGCCGAGGTGCGGCCCGCCACCACCGGGGTCTGATCGGCCTGGGAGAATCCTCCCCGTGGCCGTCGAAAACTCCGCTGAGATCGCCCAGAACCCGGCTCCGGTGAGCCGCCCCCGCGTGCTGTCCGGCATCCAGTCGACCGCCGGCTCGTTCCACCTGGGCAACTACCTGGGCGCGTTGCGGCAGTGGGTGGCGTTGCAGGACGCGCACGACGCGTTCTACTTCATCGCCGACCTGCACGCGATCACCGTCGAGCAGGACCCCAAGGTGCTGCGGCACAACACCAGGGTGTCCGCCGCGCAGCTGCTCGCGCTCGGCGTCGACCCCGACCGGTCCACGCTGTTCGTGCAGTCGCACGTGCCCGAGCACGCCCAGCTCGGCTGGGTCCTCCAGTGCCTGACCGGGTTCGGCGAGGCCAGCCGGATGACGCAGTTCAAGGACAAGTCCGCGCGGCAGACCGACGGCGGGGCCGGCAACCAGACGACCGCGGGGGTCGGCGTCGGCCTGTTCACCTACCCGATCCTGCAGGCCGCGGACATCCTGCTGTACCAGGCGCACTACGTGCCGGTCGGCGAGGACCAGCGGCAGCACCTGGAGCTGACCCGCGACCTGGCGCAGCGGTTCAACACCCGCTACGGCAAGACGTTCCGGCTGCCCGAGCCCCACATCGTCAAGGACACCGCCAAGATCTACGACCTGCAGGACCCGACGTCGAAGATGTCGAAGTCCGTGCCGGCGGGCGTGGTGGAGCTGCTGGAGGACCCGAAGCGGTCGGCCAAGAAGATCCGGTCCGCGGTCACCGACACCGGCCGCGAGATCGTGTACGACCCCGAGCACAAGGCGGGCGTGAGCAACCTGCTGGTGATCTACTCGGCGTTGACCGGGCGCTCGATCGACTCCCTGGTCGCCGACTACGACGGCAAGGGCTACGGGGACCTGAAGAAGGACCTCGGCGAGGTGTTCACCGAGTTCGTCACGCCGGTGCGGGCGCGGGTGGCCGAGTACCTGGACGACTCCGCCGAGCTGGACAAGGTGCTGGCGCGCGGCGCGGAACGGGCGCGCGAGGTGGCCGGGAAGACGCTGGCGCGGACCTACGACCGGATCGGCTTCCTCCCGATTGGCGGCTGATCACCCGGCGCACTAGCTTTTCCGTGTGGCGGAAACGGGTGGGGCGCAGACGGGTGGGGCGGAGTCGAAGCTCGATCGGATGCGCCGGGAACGGCCGTGGCTGGACCACCTGTTCCGCGCCGCCCAGCGGTACAGCGAGCAGTACGGGGCGCACTACGCGGCGGCCGTGACGTACTTCAGCGTGCTGTCGCTGGTGCCCATGCTGATGATCGGCTTCGCGGTCGCCGGTTTCGTGCTGGCCTCGCAGCCCGAGCTGCTGGACGAGCTGAAGGCCTCCATCACCGAAGCGGTGCCGGGCGCGCTCGGCGAGACCATCAACGAGGTGGTGGCCGAGGCCATCAAGTCCAAGGGCACGGTCGGCGTGCTCGGCCTGCTGGCCGCCGTCTACTCCGGCTACGGGTGGGTGAGCAACCTGCGTGACGCGCTGACCGCGCAGTGGGGGCACCCCAAGCAGGACCTGCCGTTCGTCAAGACGGTGCTGAAGGACTTGTTGGCCCTGGTCAGCTTGGGTGCGGCGCTGGTGGTGTCGTTCGGCCTGACGGCGGCGGGCAGCGGGCTGGCCGAGCTGGTGCTGCGGTGGGTCGGCCTCGACGGCGTCGGGTGGGCCGAGGCGCTGCTCAAGATCGGCACCATCGTGCTCGGCCTGGTGGCGAACTGGCTGGTGTTCCTGTGGGTGCTGGCCAAGCTGCCGCGCAAGCCGTTCAGCCTGCGCAGCGCGGCCAAGGGCGCGGCCGCCGCGGCGATCGTGTTCGAGGTGCTCAAGCAGGGCGGGACGCTCTACCTGAGCACCGTCACGTCGTCACCGGCCGGCGCGGCGTTCGGCCCGATCATCGGTGTGCTGTTCTTCGCGAACCTGGTGGCCCAGTCGCTGCTGTTCATCACCGCCTGGACGGCCACCGCGCGGGAGAACCTGCTGCGCGACCCGCCCGCGCCACCACCGCCCGCCGTGATCCGGCCGGTGGTGGAGGTGCGCCAAGGCCCCAGCCCCCGCACCGCCGCGGGGTTGGTCGGCGCGGGGCTGCTGCTGGGTGCGTTGTTCCGGCGGCGGTGAGGCCGGGTGGCTCAGGTCCAGAAGACGGCGAGGCCGACGTTCAGCACGACCAGGCCGGCCAGCACCGGCGTGAGCCAGGCGGCGGGCCTCTTCTTCAGGTTGACCGCGACCAGGGCCGCGATGACGACCAGGACCAGCAGCTTCACGCCGATCTTGATGTCGTTGTAGTCCTGGTCGGTCAGCGGGGCCAGGCCCATCAGCGCCACACCGGTCAGCAGCTGCAACGCGCTGCCGTGCAGCCAGCCCTTGTTCAGCGGCGCGTCGGTCCCCGACCGGCGCTGGACGAAGAACATCGCGATCAGCATGCCCATGCCGAGCAGGTGCAGGAACACCAGCAGTAGGCGCACGAACTCCACGGCGGAGCCTCCAGGTGTGGTGGGTGTCAGTCGGTCTTGCCGCTCCTGGCCGCACGCAGCCCGCGCACGCCCAGCACGCCGATGACCGTGCCGAATGTGAGCGACGCGACAACCAGCAGCAGGTGCACGGTGAAGAACGCGGTCGGGCCGCCGTCCCACGAACGGGGGTCCTTCCAGAAGTTGCGCAGGAAGGTCGGCCAGATCACCCAGGACCACACCCCGAAGGCAAGCAGGAAGACGGACATGCCGCGGGAGAGCTTCACCGGAGCAGTATCGGACGTGGCGGGTGCAGGTCACTCATCCGGGGTGGCTAGCCTGGTCGGGTGCGTTCCTCCGCGTTCCGACGGCCCGTTGCCCTGGTCCTGGCTGCTTGCGCGCTGATGGCCGGCGCGTCGGTCGTGGCCGCACCGCTCGCGGCGGCCCAGCCGGCCTGTGAGAACAAGGTGTCGCCGCCCCCGCCGGTCGACACGTCCGAACAGGTGGCTCCGGGTGAGAAGCCCCCGCCGCCGATCGAGGTACCCGAGAGCCCGATCGGGGGACAGCGCCTCGGCGAGTGCGGTCTCGTGCTGCCGCCGAACGCGCCTGTGCCGCCGGAGGGCATCACCGCCGAGAGCTGGCTGCTCGCCGACATGGGCACCGGGGCCGTGCTGGCGGCCCTCGACCCGCACGGCCGGCAGCGGCCCGCGTCGGTGATCAAGGTGCTGCTGGCGATGGTGGTCGCCAAGGAGCTGCCGCTCAACGCCACCGTGGTGGCGACCCCGGAGGACCTGGCGCAGGAGTGCACGTGCGTCGGGCTGCGCAACGGCGCCGAGTACAGCGTCGAGCAGATGCTCCAGGCGCTGGTGATGGCGTCGGGCAACGACGTGGCGCACGCGCTGGCCCGTCGGCTGGGCGGGGTGCCGTCCGCGATCCGGAAGATGAACGCCCTGGCGGCCGAGCTGGGTGCGCTGGACACGCGGGCCGTGACGCCGTCCGGGCTGGACGCGCCGGGCACGTCGACGTCGGCGTACGACGTGGCGTTGATCTACCGCGAGGCGATGGAGTACCCGGACTTCGTCAAGGCCGTGATGACGCAGCGGATCGACTTCCCGGCGGCGAACGGCAACGGGACCGTGCCGGTGGTGAACGACAACCGGCTGCTGACCACGTACCAGGGCGCGTTGGGCGGGAAGTCGGGGTTCACCGACGACGCCCAGCACACGTACGTCGGCGCGGCCGAGCGCAACGGCAAGCGGCTCGTCGTCGTGCTGCTGCGGGGCCGGCAGCAGCCGATCAGGATGACCGACCAGGCGGCCCGCCTGCTCGACTACGGCTTCGCCCTGGAGCCGGCCGCGTCCGGCAACCCGGTCGGCCGCCTGGTCGAGGGCGCGCCGCAGGTGAAGAAGAAGACCACCGAGCCGCGGCCGACGCCGACCGGCGCCGGTGTCGGCGAGGTGGCCAACTCCACGCCGGACGGCACTGAGCCGTCGGCCATGCAGACGGCGTTCGGCAACGTGGGCGGCCCCATCACCGCCGTCGCCGGCCTGGGCCTCGTCCTCGCCCTGCTGATGTACCTGCGCAGCCGCCGCGCCAAAGCCGCCCGCGCCGCCCGCCAACAGCCCTGACCCCCGCGAGTGTCGAACGCCCAGCGCCCGAGTGTCGAACGCCCAGCGCGCGAGTGTCGAACGCCCAGAGCGCGAGTGTCGAACGCTCACGACCGGTGAGTTCAACACTCAGGACGCGTGGCCGGCTTGCCCACGCGTCCTGAGTGTTGAATTCGGGGTACCTGAGCGTTCGACACTCGAGGCCTGAGCGTTCGACTCTCGGGTTAGGTGCGCTTGAAGAGGAGGGCGCGCTTGACTTCCTGGATGGCCTTGGTGACCTGGATGCCGCGGGGGCAGGCGTCGGTGCAGTTGAACGTCGTCCGGCAGCGCCACACGCCGTCCACGTCGTTCAGGATGTCCAGCCGCTCCTCGGCGCCCTCGTCACGGCTGTCGAAGATGAACCGGTGCGCGTTCACGATCGCCGCCGGGCCGAAGTAGGACCCCTCGGTCCAGTACACCGGGCACGACGTGGTGCACGCCGCGCACAGGATGCACTTGGTGGTGTCGTCGAACCGCTCGCGGTCGGCGATGGACTGGACCCGCTCGCGCGTCGGCTCGTTGCCGTACGTGATGAGGTACGGCTTGACCGCCTTGAACGCCTCGAAGAACGGCTCCATGTCGACCAGCAGGTCCTTGTGGACCGGCAGCCCCTTGATGGGCTCGATGGTGATCGTGGTCGGCTTGCCGCCGCTCGCCAGCAGGTCCTTCAGCAGCACCTTGCACGCCAGCCGGTTCACGCCGTTGATGCGCATGGCGTCCGAGCCGCAGATGCCGTGCGCGCACGACCGGCGGAACGTCAGCGTCCCGTCGATGTACCACTTCACGTAGTGCAGCAGGTTCAGCACGCGGTCCGACGGCAGGGCCGGGATCTCGAACGAGTCCCAGCGCGGCTCGTCGTCGAACTCCGGGTTGAACCGGCGCACCTTCAGGGTGACGGTGATCGCGCCGTCCGGCACGGGGGGCTGGTTCCCGCGCGAGCCGGTGGACACTTCAGCGGTAGCGGTCATCAGTACTTGCGCTCCATCGGCTGGTACCGGGTGAACGTCACGGGCTTGTAGTCGAGCCGGATGTCGGCCAGCAAGCCGTCGCCCTGCTTGTAGTACATGCTGTGGCGCATGAAGTTCGTGTCGTCGCGGTTCGGGTAGTCCTCGCGCGCGTGACCGCCGCGGGACTCCTTGCGCGCCAGCGCGCCCACGACCAGAACCTCGGCCAGCTCCAGGAGGAAGCCCAGCTCGACCGCTTCCAGGAGGTCGGTGTTGAACCGCTTCCCCTTGTCCTGCACGGTGATCCGCGAGTACCGCTCCTTCAACGCCTGCACGTCGTGCAGCGCCTGCTTGAGCGTGTCCTCGGTGCGGTACACCGACGCGTTGGCGTCCATCGTGGCCTGCAGCTCGGTGCGGATGTCCGCCACGCGCTCCTGGCCGTGCTCGGACAGCACCAGCGCCACCTGCGCCTCGACGGCCGCGGCCGGGTTCTCCGGCAGCTCCACGTGCTCGTGCGACAGCGCGTACTCGGCGGCGGCGATGCCCGCGCGCCGGCCGAACACGTTGATGTCGAGCAGCGAGTTGGTGCCGAGCCGGTTGGCGCCGTGCACGGACACGCACGCGCACTCACCGGCGGCGTACAGGCCGGGCAGGACGTTGTCGTTGTCCCGCAGCACCTCGCCGTGCACGTTGGTGGGGATGCCGCCCATCGCGTAGTGCGCGGTCGGGTAGACCGGCACCGGCTCCTTCACCGGGTCGACCGCGAGGTACGTGCGGGCGAACTCGGTGATGTCGGGGAGCTTCGTCTCCAGCACCTCGGCGCCCAGGTGGGTGCAGTCGAGCAGGACGTAGTCCTTGTTCGGGCCCGCGCCGCGGCCCTCCAGCACCTCCAGGGCCATCGAGCGGGCGACGATGTCGCGCGGCGCGAGGTCCTTGATCGTGGGGGCGTAGCGCTCCATGAACCGCTCGCCGGACGCGTTGCGCAGGATCGCGCCCTCGCCGCGCGCGCCCTCGGTGAGCAGGATGCCCAGGCCCGCGAGACCGGTCGGGTGGAACTGGTAGAATTCCATGTCCTCCAGCGGCAGGCCCTTGCGGAACACGATGCCCATGCCGTCGCCGGTCAGCGTGTGCGCGTTGGACGTGGTCTTGAAGACCTTGCCGAAGCCGCCGGTGGCGAACACCACGGACTTGGCCTGGAACACGTGGATCTCGCCGGTCGCCAGCTCGTAGGCCACCGCGCCGGTGCAGACCGGGCCGTCCTCGGTCTCGGTCAGGCAGATGTCGAGGACGTAGAACTCGTTGAAGAACTCGATGCCGTGCTTGACGCAGTTCTGGTACAGCGTCTGCAGGATCATGTGGCCGGTGCGGTCGGCCGCGTAGCACGCCCGGCGCACGGCCGCCTCGCCGTGGTTGCGGGTGTGGCCGCCGAACCGCCGCTGGTCGATCTTGCCCTCGGGCGTGCGGTTGAACGGCAGGCCCATCTTCTCCAGGTCGAGGACCGCGTCGATGGCCTCCTTCGCCATGATCTCGGCGGCGTCCTGGTCGACCAGGTAGTCACCGCCCTTGATCGTGTCGAAGGTGTGCCACTCCCAGTTGTCCTCCTCGACGTTCGCCAGCGCGGCGCACATGCCGCCCTGCGCGGCGCCCGTGTGGGAACGCGTGGGGTAGAGCTTGGTGAGCACGGCCGTGCGGGCGCGCTGGCCGGACTCGATCGCCGCGCGCATCCCGGCGCCACCCGCGCCGATGATGACGACGTCGTACTTGTGGAACTGCATGGCTTGAGTACTCCCCGCGGCGGGTCAGTCGGTGATGTTCGGGTCGAAGGTGAAGATCACGTACGTGCCGAGGGCGATGATCAGCACCATCGAGACGTAGAGCAGCACCTTGAGCCAGAACCGGGTCGCGTCCTTGCGGGCGTAGTCGTTGATCACGGTGCGCAGGCCGTTGCCGCCGTGGATCTGGGCCAGCCACAGCATCGCCAGGTCCCAGAACTGCCAGAACGGCGAGGCCCACCGGCCCGCGACGAATCCGAAGTTGATGCGGTGCACGCCGCCGTCGAGGATGTTCATGATGAACAGGTGTCCGAGCACCAGCACCACCAGGGCGACGCCCGAGATGCGCATGAACAGCCAGCTGTAGAGCTCGAAGTTGCTGCGGCGGGCGGCGGGGCGGCGCGGTGCGCGCGGCTTGGCCAGGGTCAGTTCGCTCATGATCAGTGACCCCCACCGAGCAGGTCGGTAACCGTGCGGACCAGCATGTAGTAGGTGCCGGGGATCATCACCAGCACCCAGACGACGAGCACCGCCCACAGCATCTGCTTCTGGTAGCGCGCGCCCTTCTCCCAGAAGTCGACGAGCATCACCCGGATGCCGTTGAGCGCGTGGTAGAGGACCGCGCCGACCAGGCCGACCTCGAACAGGTTGACGATCGGGTTCTTGTAGGTCTCGATGACCTTGTCGTACGCGTCCGGCGACACCCGCACCAGTGCGGTGTCCAGGACGTGCGCGAACAGGAAGAAGAACGTCAACACACCGGTGATGCGGTGGGCGACCCAGGACCACATCCCCAGGTCGCCGCGGTAGAGCGTTCCGCCCCCTTTAGAGGTGCCCGCCCGCTCGGGTGCGGTGGTGCCGGCCATGCGCAACGGCCTCCAGCGTCAGTGGTGGACTGGTCTCCGGTACGTGCGTACTCGGACCTTGACCTCCGGATGCTAGACCCGCTCGAGCCACCCGACCCAACAGCCCGACCCGTCTGTGAGCGACGAGACACCAGGCGGTCACTGGATCGATTCTCCTCACCGGGTGACGCGTCCGGCTGTGCGGTGCCGGTCACTCCGACGGGTGACCGGCACCGTCCACTGGGGACCTCGTTCAGCGCGGTCGGTAGGTGGCCACCCCGTGCACGACGGCCAGGTCGACGTGCACCTCGGGCTGGACCGGACCGGTGAACGGCGGCAGTCGCAGCGGTTGGGGCACGCCGGGCAGGTGGATGACGAGGTTCACCCCCAGGCGGGTGGCGATGAGCCGGCCGGCGAGGTCGCGGGCGTTGCCGGCCCGGGCGTTCTCCGCCGGGTCCTGGAGCGACCAGTTCAGGTTCTCCACCAGCGCGCCGTACAGGTGGGTGCGGCGCATCGGGTGGGTGGCGGTGAACTCGGCCACGTGCTCGGGGAGGCCGGTGGCGGCGGTCACCACTTCGTGGCGGAGGTTCACCGGCGGGATGTTGGCGACCTGCGCGACCGCCGCGAACAGACCGCCCGGGGCCGGTGGTGGCGCGGTGGGCAGGAGGTCGTTCGCGGTGAAGCGGAGGTGCTGGAACGCTTCGTCGACCAGCGTCGGGGCCACCCGCGGCGGGGCCGGGACGTGGGGTGGCGGCACGATCGGGGTGTTCGGAGTGGACGGTCCGCCCGTGGTGGGTGGGATTGGCGCGGGTTGGGGCGGTGCCGGGGTGGTGGTGGTGGCCGGCGGTGGTGCCTGGGGTGGCGCCGGGCGGGTGCGGGTGGTGGTCGGTTGGGCGCCGGTGGTCGTGGACGTCGTGGTGGTCGTGCCGGTGGTCGCGGAAGTGGTGGTGGTGCCCGGGTCGGCCGGTGGGGTCGTGGTCGGGGTGTTCTGCCGGTTGAAGTCGGCGATTCGTTGGTCGACTTCGATGCGGGCGTTCCACCAGTCGCGCTGGAGTGCGTCGGCGGCGGTGCGGCGGTTGTCCAGGGTGACCTCGGCCGCGGTGATCTCGGCTTCCAGGGCCGCGATGGTCTGCTCGACCTGCTGGTGCGCCCGCTGGGCGGCGTCACGCGCGGTCCCCGCGCGGGCGGCGGCGTCGCGGCCGTTGTCCAGCGCGGTGCCGGCGTTGTCCAGCCGGCCCTGGAGGGTGTCCAGGTTGCCGTCGGCCACGTCCAGGTCGCTCTGGGCCCGGCTCGCGGCGCGGCCCGCGTCATCGGCCTTCCGCTGGAGGTCCGCCTGCGTCCCGACCGCCTTCCCGTGCTCGGCCCGCGCCCGGTCGGCGACCTCGGTCGCCGTGCCGACCTCCGCCTCCCGGGCGTCACGCGCGGCACGGGCGTTGTCGACCTCGCCGACCAGGTCCTTGACCGCCTGGTCGGTGGCGATCGGCGGTGCGTCCTCGGCCCGGTTGTCCAGGTAGGTGTCGAGGTTGCCCTGGGCGACGTCCAGCGCCGCCTGCGCGTCGTCCAGCCTGGTTTGCGCCGCCTCGACCTCCAGGTTCGCCGCCGCCAGGTCACGCGCGGTGGCCCGCACGTCGGCGTCGGCGTCGCCCAGGGCGTCCCGGGCGGCCTGGTGGGCCGCGTCGAGCCGAGCGGCCTGCTCGCGCAGGTCCGCGACCACGCCGGCGGCGTCGTCCCGCAGGGTCCGCGCGTCCCGGACGGCCTGCTCCAGGGCGGGCACGGTGCCGTTCTTCGCGGTGAAGTCGCCGATCGCGTCGTTGTGCCGCCCCTGCGACTCGGTCAGGTCCCGCTGGAGCCGGGCGACCTCGGCGGCCACCCGGTTGATCACGGTCTGCGCGTCGTGCCGCGCCCGGTCGACCTCGAGCTCGGCGTCACGCCACGCCTTCGCCGTGTCCTTGACCGCGGTCTGCGCGTCGCTCAGCTCGGCGCCCAGGTCACGACCCAGCACGGCCTCCGCCTCCGGCGACGGCATGCGCACCGACGCCGAGCCGGGCACGGCCAGGTCGACCACGCCGGTCCGGCCGCCGATCGTGGCGACCACGCGGTACTCGACGTCGAACTCGACCAGGCCGGTGCGGCCCTGCGGCTTGAGGTTGTTGACCTTGTTGTGGGTCGCGCCGCCGGACAGCGCCTCGGCGTCCTCGGCGGCGTGCCGGGTCTCGACGCCGCCGGTGGTGAAGCCGGCCGTGTCCTTCGGGTCCTGGTTCCGCTCGACCGCGGCGCTGCCGGTCGCCCAGCCCGCCGACACGTCACCCGTCTCGCTGTGCTTGGCCTCACCGGAGGTCGTGCTGACCGACGACTTCGGGTTCTCCAGGTTCACGCCGTCGCTCAACCCGCCCAGGCGCGGGTTGACCAGCTTGGCGTACACCTTCACGTCGGCGTGCTGCCCGAACGTCAACGCGGCCTCGTGCAGGCCGGGCACGTCCAGCGGCCCGTCCAGCATCCCCGGCAGGGCGGCCTGGAGGTTCTCCGAGCTCAGCGTGGACAGCAGGGTGTTCAGCGAACCCGTGCCCTTGCCGGTGATGCCCTGGTTCGCGCCCGCCGCCGTCAACGCCTGGATCGCCGCCGCGCGCAGGTCCCGCGCACCGCGCAGGTTCTCCACCGAGGCCTTGCCCGGCAGCGCGGACGGGGTGCCGCTCCGCTGCCAGGTCGTCGCCGCCTGCGGCGTGCCCTGCGCGGCCGGCTGCGCGGTCGTGGTGGACGAGTAGCCGGCGGGCGGCGTGGCGGCCGGGGTGAACACCTTCTGGTTGTCCGCGTGCAGCCGCACGCCGATGTCCTGCGGTTGGCCGGTGGCGCGGGTGACGACCTGGTCGCCCTTCTCCACCACCAGCTCGAACTCGATCGGCACGGTGTACTTCGCCGCCGGGCCGCCGGCCGCGTGCAGGTGGCCGAACTGCACCGTGGTGGCCTTGGTGACGGTGCTGCTGTGCTGCTGGCCGACGTTCGCCGCCGCGATCACGCCGACGCCGCCGGAGACGTTCGGGTTCGCGCTGCCCGGCTGCGCCAGGCCCGGTGACTTGAGGCCCACGCCCCACCCGGTGGCCCGGCCCTGCCCGTCGGTGACCTTCCGCCCGCCCGCGATCGTGTGCTCCATGTCGACGCCGTCGTTCACGACGCCGGCGAAGCTCGGCGGGTCCGTGATCCGCGCCTTGAGCGTGACCTGGTAGGTGTCCTTGCCGAACGTGCCCGGCTGGTGCAGCAGCAGCGGCACGCCGCCGTCCAGCGCGCTGTCGATCATCGCCTTGACGCTCGTCGGCGACGTGAAGTCGACCAGCCGCTGGAAGTTGTTCATCGAGTCCTTGAGCACCGAGTCCGGCACCAGGTCGCTCTTGAACCGGCCGCCCGTCTGCTCGTTCAAGTCCTTGATCAACCCCGAGACCACGCCGGACAGGTCCGGTGCGGTGTCCAGCGTGCTCAGGCCGAGCGAGCTCGGGTGGTCCGGGGTGAGCGTCGCGGGCGGCGTCATCGTGCCGAACGCGGGCGGCGGCGTCTTCGGCTGCACGTTCGGCAGCACGCCCAGCTCCCGCGCCACGTCCTCGCTGACCCGCACGAACACGCCACCGGGCAGGGTGACCTTCGCGCCCTCCACCCGCGGGGTGCCGCCGTAGACGACGTTGCCCGACCGGCTCTCCCCGACCAGCGTCACGTCCGCGTCGAGCTGGATCAGCACGGTCCGCGCGCTCGGCGGGGTGACGAAGTTGCGGTCGACGCTGCCGGTGACCTCGGTCGCGCTCGTCTTCGACGACGAGAACGGCGTCACCTTGCCCGCCACGGCCACGCCGCCCGAGCCCGACGCCGGTTTCGGCTGGCCCGCGGGCGGCGGCGCCACGTTCGGCTTCACGGGCACGTTGACGCCGCCGGTCAGGTCGACGGTGTGGCTGCTGGTCTTCGCGTCACCCGCCTTGTAGCCGCCGGTGACCGCGTTCTCGGTGCCGGTGTCGTCCGAGATCGACACCAGCTTCGGGTTGCCCAGCTCGATCGCCATGCCGATGGCGCCGGAGCGGTCGGTGACCCGGCGGCCGTACTTCAGGCCGTTCTCCTGCATGCCGGTCTCGGTCAGCTTGCGCAGGTTCGCCTTGATGCTCTCCGGGCTGAACAGCTTGTCGATCTGGTTGCGCGCCTCCGTGCCGGGCACGGTCAGCGACGAGTCGCCCTTCGCCGCCCGGTTCAGCGCCTCGATCGCCTGGTCGCGCACGGTCTCGGTGTTGACCACCGCTTCGACGTGCAGGAAGTCCGGCGCGGGCGGTCGGGGCGTCGGCGGGTTGAGCAGCTGCTTGATCGTCGGCGGCTGGTCCAGCCTGGTGGCGACCGGCGTGCCGGGCCGGAAGCCCGACGGGTCGTTGTCCAGCGACGAGCTGTCCGACACCCACAGGTGCACCGGACCGCGGATCTGGTCCAGGTTCGCCACGCCGGGCGGGTTGGGACCGCCGGTCTTGGCGACCAGCTTCGGCTCGGGCACCTGCAGGAACGGCGAGCCGGGCGTGACCCGCTTGACCCATGCCCGGTTGCGGCTGAACGTGGTGATCTCGACGTCGAACTCCAGGTCCTGCGAGAAGACCTGGGCGTTCGGGCTGCCGACGTTCAGGCCGGTGCTGGTCACCGTCGCGCCGCCGGTGTTCTTGCTGCCCCACCCGTAGGTGTACTTCGCGCCGAACTGGGGCGTCGGCGTGAGCGAGGCGTTCCCGGTCTTGACGGGGAAGGTGACCTTGCCCTCGACGCCGACGTTGACCGACTTCTGCGTGGCGGTCGTGCTGTCCAGCTTCGGTGCGGTGTTCGCCGAACCGCGCACGTTGCGCGCGTCGACCTGACCGAGGTGGCTGGTGTTGGCCGGCCGGGCGCGGACGGTGATGTTGACGTAGTCGTTGGTGCTCAGGCCGCGCCTCTTGAGCTGCACCTGCACGCCCTGGCCGAGCAGGCTGTCCATCTTGGTCTTCAACGCGGTCGGCGACAGCTCCGCGTCGAGCTTGCGCTGGTTGGCCATGGCCTCGGCGACGTCGGCCAGGCCCTGGCCCTTGCGCGCGCCGGCGTCCGGGGCGTTCCAGCCGGGCAGGAACTTCGCGAAGCCCGGCAGGTCACGCAACGTGGCCTGGACCTGCGCCTGCACCTGCGCGCCCGGCCCGAACTCGCCGACCTTGACGTTGCCCGCCGCCAGGTCCGCGGCCAGGTAGGGCGGGAGGTACTTGGTGCCCGCCGTGCCCGGCTTGGTCAGCCCGGCGTCGGTGCCCGGCGGCACCGGCAGGGTCAACGCCGCCGCTTCGGGCAGGCCGACCCGCATGTAGGTGGTGACCGGCATGACGACGTCCGCGCCGTTCGGCGTGCGGATGTGGACGTTCGCGGTCACCTTGTACAGGCCCACGTCACCCTTGAGCTGGATGCCGGTGCGGGTGCTGGAGGTGGTGCCCGAGTTCGACGTCTCGACGGTGCGGGCCGAGTAGCCGCCGGTGACGCCCGCCGCGCCGCCGATCACGTTCGGCAGGCCCATGCCGCCGCCGACACCGGCCGCGATGTCGAAGCCGGCCTTCGTGGTGGTGGACAGGGTGCTGCCGGTCGACTGCGACTCGTGCAGCCGCAGCTGGCCCGCGTTGGCGGTGCCGACCAGCTCGGCGGTCAGCAGGGTGGCCTTCATCTGCACGGCGTTGGCCTTGCTGCCGTGCGGGCTGATCAGGTCCGGCGAGGTGACCCAGCCGCCCAGCATCGCGCCCAGGTTGTCGCGCACGGTGGTGGGGTTGAGGAAGTCCTGCAACGCGGTGCGGCCCGGCGCGCCGATCCTGGTGATCGACGGGTGCATCTTCGCGGCGACGTCGGCGAACGCCTGCTTCGCGTCGAAGTCGGTGACCGCCTCGGGCGCCGGGTGCTCCAGCTTCGCGCCCCAGCCCGGCGGCAGCGCCGCGGCCGGTTGGGCGTTGCCGGAGCTCGCGATGGTCTCCAGGTCGTTCGGCACGGCGAGCGTGATGCCGCCGTTGACCACCTGGGTGGGTCGCGCGGTGCCGTTGGCGGCGGTCAGCGTGATCTCGAACGAGACCGGCACGTCGACGTTCGTGGAGCTCTCGCCGCCGCGGATGATCCGCTGGTCCACCGTGCCGGAGGACGTGTTCAGCGTGGTGGCGGGGGTGGCGAGCTGCACCTTGCCCGCGAGGGAGCCGTACGGGCCGACGCCCGCGCTGGCCGCCGCCGCGAGGCCGACGTCGTTGGCGGTGGTGAGGTTGGTGGCGGTGCCCGTGGCCGTGCCGGACTGGGCCGTCATGTCCACCTTGGTGGTGGTGGACGGCGTGCTCGTGACGGCGGCGACGTCGGAGGGCGGGTGCATCGTGGCGCGGACGTTGGCCTCGTACCAGGTGCCGTCGATCTTGACCTGGAAGTCGCGGCCCTGCCCGAGGAACGACTCGAAGTCGTTCTCCAGCGCGCTCTCGATGACCTTGGCGTCCCCCGGCGTGATGCCGCTCATGGCGGCGGTGACGTGCTGCGCGCCCCGCACGTCGGTGGGTGCGATCGTGCCGAGCGCCTTGCCCTGCTGGAAGAAGTCCGGCAGGTTCCGCGTCGCGAGCACGGGGCCCGGTGCCGGGTTGGGCGCGGGGTTCGGGGCGGGTGCGGGTGCGGGTGCCGGGGCGGCGTTGGCGTTGGCCGGGGCGGTCAGGGTGACCATCGGGATCGGCGCGGAGATGGTCGGCCGTGGGGGCGCCGGCCGGGTGCCGGGTGTGGTCGGCGGTGCGGTTCGGGTGGTCGGGTTGTCGGGTCGTGGGGGTCCGGTGAAGTACTCGTCCAGCATGGTCTGGAACGAGGTGGTGGGGTTGAAGTTGTTCCAGGACGTGGGTTTGCGGTTGAACTCGCGGTTGAGCAGGTCGATGTTGTTCTGGTAGCGGACGGTGCCGTCGGGGAACTGGTTGTACTGCGGGGTTCGGCCGTCGCGCCGGGCGAGGGCGTCGGTGATCCGGCGGGCCAGGAGCTCGGTCATGGCTTCGTCGGGGTTGATGTTGCGGTTGTAGAGGCCGCCCTTGCCCTCTTGGTGTGCGAAGGTCCGGTCGCTGCCCACGGAGTGGACGTGCATGAACTCGTGGGTGAGCAGGTGGCGGATGGCGTCGGCTTTGCGGGCGGGGTCGGTGGTGAGGCCGTCGAGGTGGTTGGTGTTGAGCAGCACGTGTCCGTTGATGGCCCGGGCGGGGTTGGTGAGGGTGCTGTCGATCAACGCCTGCCGGGTCGCGTCGACGTCGCCGTTCGGGCCGACCTTGGCCCGCACGACCTGGTCCAGCAGGGCGTCGAGGCGGTCGGCGGTGGCGAGGTCGCCGTCGTTGAGCCGGCGCAGGAAGTCCGGGGACAGGATCTCGTCGCGGACCTGGCGCGCGTCGACGTCGCCTTGGGTGTCGGTCTCCAGTGCCGTGTCCAGCTCCTGCTGGAGCGCGAAGTGCTTGGCGAACGTCTGCTCGTCGAGCTGCACGACCAGGTCGGGGTTCACGTTCGGCGTGGTGGTGATGCCGTGGTTGGTGTCGAGGGTGCCGAACAGCGCGTCGAAACCGGCCCGGATCTGGCCGATGTCGACCGGGACGCCCGCGATCTCCAGCGTCGCCGGGGGGATGTCGGCGGGCAGGAGGTCGAGGATGCCGTCGGTCAGGGTGGTGTCCCTGACGTCCGCGAACGGCTGCGCCGGGGTGGCGGGTGCGTTCACCTGCACCGGGGGCGCGCCGGGCGGCGGCGGTGCGGCCGGTCCGGTGGTCGTGCCCGGTGTCGCGGCGCTGGTCGTGGTGCCCGGCGGTGGCGGTGGTGGCGGGGGTGCCGTCTGCTGCGTGAAGGTCGACCCCGGCGGCGGGGGCGGCGGCGGAGGAGCGGGCGGACCGACCGAGCGGACGGTGGTCCGGGCGTCGCTCCGCGTGTCGGTCCGGGCCGACGGGTGGGTGTCCGGCTGCGTGCCGAACTCGGGCGGGCGCGGCGGTGGGGTCTGGCGGGGCGAGTCCGGGTCGTGCAGGGTGGCGTGGCTCGCGTCGGGCACCATCACCTGGCTGTCGGTGGTGCGCTCGATCTGCCACAGGTGCCGCGGCTTGATCGTCGGGTCGCCGTGCACGCCCGTGCCCATCAGGCCGTCGTCGTTCACCACGAGGTTGGACGGGGTGTGCCCGGGCGGCAGCGGCTTGCCGTCGCTGTTGAAGATGCGGGCGTCCGGGCCGGCCGCGTCCTTGTACTCGTCCGGCAGGCCGAAGTAGTGCGCGACCTCGTGGGCGAGCACGTTCGACGAGGTCTGCGTGCCCCAGTTGAGCTGGTCGGCGTCGGTCGACTTCGTCACGTCGATCGTGGTGTGCGCCTGCGCGGGGTCGGTGACGAACTCCACCCTGGCGTGGAACTGGTCACCGGAGGGCAGCCGGTAGCCCTGGTTCAGCAACCGGTCGACGCCCTCGGCGGTCTTCGTCCGCACGCCGTCCACATCGGACCCGGTGATGCCGTCACCGGGCTTGAGGTGGACCTTGAGGGTGTACTCCTTGACCCACTTGCCGGGGGCGACCTCCATCCGGCGCACGTCGTGCCGGACGAGGCCGGTGATGGAGTTGACGGTGCCCGGCGTGCTCGACCGCTGCACGTCGGCGACTTCGGTGTCCACCGTGCGCACGGGTGCCTTGTCGCGCACCGGGTCCCACAGCGCCGAGGGCTGCGGGTTCTTCGGCGCGGACCAGTCCGACGTGGACGCGGTGCTGTGCCGCCAGGACTCGTCGGCGGCGACGTCCTTGGTGGTTCCCGCCGGGGGGACGACGTCCGGTGTGATGACGCCGTCCGGCGTGGGGACGTTGGACGGCGCGGGGACGTCGGGCGGTGGGGCGGCTCGCGTGACCGACGGGTTGTCCGGCCGGGGGGTGCCGAAGTACTCGTCGACCATGGTCTGGAAGGCGCTGTCGGCGTCGAACTTGACCCACTTGCTGTTCTTGTTGAGCTCCTTGTTCAGGTCGTTGACGTTGTCCTGGTAGCGGTTGGCGCCGGTGTCGGGGAACTGGTTGTACTGGCTGGGCTTGCCGTCGCGGTCGGACAGCGCGTCGGTGATGCTGCGGGCCAGGATCTCGGTCATGGCCTCGTCGGGGTTGACGTCCTTCTTGTAGACGCCGCCCTGCCCGTCGCGGTGGGCGAACGTGACGTCGCTGCCCACGGAGTTCAGGTGCATGAACTCGTGGGTGAGCAGGTGGCGGATCGCGTCGGCCTTGCGGCTCTGGTCGGTGGTGAGGCCGCCGAGGTGGTCGGTGTTGAGCAGGATCTGACCGTTGATCGCGCGCGCCGGGTTGGTGAGCGTGCTCTCGACCAACTTGGCCCGCTCGGTGCCGAGGTTGCCGTTCGGGCCGATCTTGGCCTGGACGACCTGGTCGAGCAGGGTGTCGAGGCGGGCGACGGTGGCCGGGTCGTTGGTGCTGAGGCGGTGCATGAAGTCGGGCGAGAGGATCTCGTCGCGGACCTGGCGCGGGTTGGCGATGCCCTGGTTGTTGAGCTGGTCGACCGTGACGTCGGACTCACCGCGGTTGTCCGTCTTCAGCGCCGCGTCCAGCTCTTGTTGGACGGCGAAGTGCTTGGCGAAGGTGTGCTGGTCGAACTGGACGATCAGGTTGGGGTCGACGGTGGGCGTCTTGGTGACGCCGTGGTCGGCGTTCAGGGTGGCGAACAACGCGTCGAAACCGGCTTGGATCTGGCCGATGTCGACCTGGACGTCCGCGATGGTCATCGGCGCGGGCGTGATGTCGGCCGGCAGGTTGTCGAGGATGCCGGCCTTGAGGGCGTTGTCGCGCCGCACCGAGAACGGGCCCGCCGGTGCGGTGGGCGCGTTCGGCTGCGCGGGGACCATGCCGGGCGGCGGGGGGATGACCGCGCCGAACACCGGCGGCGGGGGTGGCGGCTGGACACCGAACCCGGGCGGCGGCGGGGGTGCCTGGACTCCCGCACCCGGCGGTGGCGGGGGCGGCGGCGCTTGGTTGTTGAAGCCGGGTGGCGGGGGCGGAGGTGGCGGGGCCTGGTTGTTGAAGCCGGGCGGGGGCGGCGGGGGCGGCGGCACCTGGTTGCCCTGGCCCGGTGGTGGTGGGGGTGGAGGCGGCGCGGGCACGTTGGCCGGCGGCTGGGTGGTGTCGGTGGAGGGGGCCGACCGGCTCGTGGGCGTGGTGGGGCTGCTCGGCGGCGTGGTGTCCGCGAGCGGTGGTGCGGGTCGTGTGGTGACGGGGGCCGGCTGCGTGGGGGCCGGCGGTGTGGTGTCGGCGAGTGGCGGTGCGGGTCGTGTGGTGACGGGGGCCGGTGGGGTGGCGGCCGGGGGTGTGACGGGGGCAGGTGGGGGTGTGGTGTCCGCGAGCGGCGGCGCCGGTCGGGTGGTGACCGGGGCGGGCGACGGTGTGGGAGCCGTCGGAGGCGTGACCGGTGGCGCGGGTGCAACCGGTGGCGCGGAGACGTTCGGGGCCACCGGGGGTGGGGTGATGGTCGGCGTCGCCGGGGGCGGGGTGATGGTCGGCTTGCTGGTCGGTGGTGCGGGGGTGGTGGCGGCGGGCGGTGGGGCGACCGGGCTGGGGGTGGCCGGGGGTGGGGTGACCGTCGTCGGCGTGGCCGGGGGCTTGGCGGCGTCGGGCGCGGGTGGGGTGGTCAGGGGCGGTGGTGTGGTGATGGTGGGCTTCGGCGCGGGCGGTGGCGTGGAGGGGGAGGTGGTCGGTGCCTTGGTGATGGTGCCGTCGCCCGTGGGTGGCTTGGGTGCGTCGAAGGCGCCCTTGTCCGGGCCACCGGTGAACTTGCTCGAACGGTCCGTGGACGGGCTCCCGGCCGGAGCGCCGGCGGCGGGCGGTGCGGCCACCGGGGGCACGACCGGAGCGCTCACCGGAGGCGGTGAGCCGGCCGGGGGCTTCGGGCCGGCCGCGGCGGGTGCCGGAGTCGTGGGTGCCGGAGACGTGGGTGCGGGAGTGGTGGTTGCGGGGGGAGGCGTGCTGAGGGGCGGTGCGCTGGGCGTCGGGCCGGCGACGGGCGTGTTGGTGGTGGGCTTCGGCGCGGGCGGTGGCGTGGAGGGGGAGGTGGTCGGTGCCTTGGTGATGGTGCCGTCACCCGTGGGTGGCTTGGGTGCGTCGAAGACGCCCTTGCCCGGGCCGCCGGTGAACCTGCTCGAACGGTCGGACCCGCCGGCCGCACCGGGCGAAGCACCCGGGGCCATCGGCGCGCCGGCCATCGGCGGCACGGTCGGAGCACCCACCGGCGGCGTCACGCCCGGTGCGGCCTTCGGGCCCGTCGACGGCGGGGCGGTGGCGGTGCTGGGGCCGCTCGCGGGCGGCGAGGTGACGGTCGGGGCGCTCGCGGTCGGGACGTTGGGTGCGCCGGTGGTCGGCTTCGGCGCGGCGGGTGGCGTCGACGGGGAACCGGCCGGGGGCTTGGTGATGGTGCCGTCACCCGTGGGTGGCTTGGGCGCGTCGAAGACGCCCTTGCCGGGACCGCCGGTGAACTTGCTCGAACGGTCGGCCGCGCCCGCGGCACCCGGCGCGCTGCCGGGAGCCATCGGCGCGCCGGTCATCGGCGGAGGGGTCGAGGTCGGCACCCCGGACGGCACGCCCGTGAGGCCGCGGGCCGCCGTGCTCCCACCCGGAGTGGTCGCACCGGTCACCGGCCCGACGCCCGGCGTCGGACCGCCCTTGACCGACGGCCCGCCCGGCGACGTGCCGGGGACCGAGCCCACCGACGGACCACCGGGCGACTTCGACCCACCCGGCGTGTTCACGCCGGACGCACCCGGGATGCCCGCGATCGGCCCCACCGACGGCCCACCGGTGCCACGCGATCCGCCGGGTGGTGTCACGCCGGGCGCGCCGGGGAGGTTCTTGACCGGCGTGACCGACGGCCCACCGGTCCCACGGGACCCGCCGGGTGGTGTCACGCCGGGCGCGCCGGGGAGGTTCTTGACCGGCGTGACCGACGGCCCACCGGTCCCGCGCGATCCGCCGGGTGGTGTCACGCCGGGCGCGCCGGGCAGGTTCTTGACCGGCGTCACGGACGGCCCACCGGGGCCCTTGACCCCACCGGACCCGCTCGGCCCGGTCGCGCCGGGCAGGTTCTTCACCGGCGCGACGGACGGCCCACCGGCCCCCTTGACCCCACCGGAGCCGTTCGGCCCGGTCGCACCGGGCACGTTCTTGATCGGCGCGACGGACGGCCCACCGGGCCCCTTGACCCCGCCCGACCCGTTGGGACCGGTGCCACCGGGCAGGTCCCGGACCGGCGTCACGGACGGCCCGCCCGGCCCCTTCACCCCGAGCGGTCCGTTGCCGGGGGAGCCCGGTGGGCGCTGGGCGTTCGAGTTCGGGTCGATCTTGGTGAACTGGTCGCGGCTGAACTGGTCGTTCTGCACGTGCGTCTGCAGCGTGGCCTTCAACCCCGACTGGACGTTGCCCATCGCGGTCGAGGCGTTGTTCGCCTGCTTCACCGACGCGTCGTTGGAGCTGTTCAACGCGGGCACGGCGACGATGCCGATCGGGCCCAGCGCGTTCGGCGCGAGCTTGAGCCCCTGCAACCCGCTGGAGATCGCCGCCAGCCGGGACTGGAGGTCACCGGCGCGCTTCTGCGCGCCCTCCATGGACGACTCGCTCATGCCGAAGCCGGAGTTGCCGGTCGGCCCGCCCGGTGACGGCGGTGGCGCGGGCGGTGGTGGCGACGACGGGTTGCCCGAGGGACCCGGGGTCGTGTTCGTGTCGACGCCGCCACCGCGTGCCATGGCTGGTTCTCCGGTGCTCTAGGACTAGACCTGGACGGAACTGGACGACGACCCGTTCGGCGCGGGCTGCGACTGCTGCGACTGGAACGACTCGTAGCTCGACTTCGCCGCCTCGCCCGCCGCCTTGGCGTCGTTCGCCGCCCGCTCGGCGGTCGTGCCCGCCTGCTCGGCCTTGCGCGACGCCTCCTCGGCGGCCTTGATGTCGGCCTCGCTGCCGGACGCGAACGCCTTGGCGTTGGCCTCGGCCGCCGCCGCGTTGGCCGCCGCGAAGTCCACGTTCGCCTGCTCGTACTTGGCGTTCGCCGCCTTCGCCGCGTCGTTCTTGGCCGTCAGGTCGCTCTCGGCGGCCGCGCGCGCCGGGTCGTCCTGCCCGGGGTTGTTGCGCTTGTACTCCTCGTACGCGGCCTTCGCGGCCTCGTCGGCGGGCTTGGCGTCGTTCAACGCCGCGTTGCTCGCCTTGGCTGCGTCGGCGACGTCACGGCTCTCCTTCGCGGCGACCTCGGCGGCCTTCGCGGCCTCCGCGCGCAACGAGTCCGCCTCGCCCTTCGCCGACTCGTACTTCGCCATCGCGGCGTCGTAGCCCGCCTGGTCGCCGCGCGCGGCGGCGGCGTTGGCCTCGTCGATGGCCGAGCTGACCTTCGCGTTGGCGGCGGCGGCCTTCTCGGTGGTGGCGTTCAGCGCCTCGTTGGCCTTCTTGGCCTCCTCGGCGGCCGCGGCCTCCTGCTCCTTGGCCTTGCTGTACTTCTCGTTGGCCTCCTCGGCCTTCTTGTTGGCGTCGGTGACCTTGTCGTCCTGCACGTCCTTGGCCAGCGCCTTGTCGATCTCGCGGTCGACGCCCTTCTGCGCCTTCCACGACTCGTAGCCGACCTCGGCCACGTCGGCGATGTTCTCGAACCGGTTCCAGCCCTTGCCGACGTTCTCGGTGATCTCGTCGAGGTTCTTGATCCGGCCCATCTGCCTGCCCAGCGCCGCGGTCAGCCGGGCGATCCGGGACGCGATGTTCACGCCCAGCGCCACGGCCTTGCCGACCGCGAAGCCGATGTAGGCCGCGATCGACGCGCCGAACGTGATGACCGCGGTGGCGGCGGCGATCAGCGCGCCCGCCAGCAGCGACCCGAGCAGCTGGGCGATCAGGTCGCGCACGATGTCGCGCAGCACCGACACCAGCACGCCGCAGATCGCGACGATCTTGGCCTTCTGCTCGACGGCGTTGGCCAGCGCGTCCAGCTCCTGGCCCATCGCCTCCATGTTCTTCTGGAACGCCTCGGCCGACGCGCCGGTCCACCCGTCGACCGCGCCCAGCTCGCGCCGGTGGTCCTCGGCCAGCACGCGCAGTTCGGCGGCCTGCTTCTTGGTCGCCTCGACGTTGGCGTTGATCTCGTCCGGGTCGCCCATCAGCTGGTCGAGCGGTTCCTTGAGGAACGACACGTGCTCGATCAGCCAGCCGATGCCCGCGCCGAGGATCGTGCCGAACGGGTCGACCGCCAGCATGGCCATCGACGACGCCGTGCCGATCGCGGCGAACGTGATGTCCAGCGCCTTCTCGGTCTCGGTCTCCGCGTCCTTGCCGATCGTGGTGATCATCTCGTCCCACGCCGAGATGAACAGGGAGCCCTTGAACTTGTTCTGCTCGGTGATCTCCATGCCCGGAGGCGAGGCGATCGGGGTGTCGGGGGCGGTCATCGGTCAGGGTCTCCTCGTCACCAGGGCTGGTTGTCGTCGTCCTCGTCGTCGGCAGGGCGCGAGGGGCGCGCCGGGCGCGACGGCGGCTGCGGCTGGGCGGCCTGCGCCTGCCAGCCCGGCTGGACCGGGGCGGGCGCCGGCCGGGTGGGCTCGGGTTCCGGCTCGGCGTACTCCGGCTCGGCGTAGTCGGACCCGTCGTCCTCGACCTCGTCGTCCGGGATGGCGTCGCTGACCATGCGCATGGCCTCGGTGCCCTCGCCGAGCGGCTCGAACGCGGCCATCACCTGCTGCGCGGCCTGCTTCTGCGCGACCTTGGCCGTCTGCATGATCACGGCGGTGAGGCGGGCGGAGCCGAGCTCGGTCGCCCGGTGGCCGAGCTGGATGTTGAGCAGGCCGCCGTTCGGGCCGACGGTGATGGTCACCGCGCCGTCCGGGCTGGACGCCGTGGCCTGCGAGTTCTGGAAGTTCTCCTGGAGGTCGGCCGACTTCCGCTGGAGATCGGCCAGCTTTGCCTCGAAGTTGTCGAGCCACTGCTGGGGGTCCAAGGTCAACCTCCTAGGGGGGATATCGGTGCAGGTTGGAGTGCACCCGAGCCCGCCAACGCCGCCCCAACGCCCCACCAACGGGTCACCCTGCGGGCCCCCGAACCCCGTCGCGCCCGTCCGCCACGTCACCCGATCCGCGCCTTGACGGTGAGTAACCGGCTACGACACCGGGAAGTCACCAGATCACTACGAGTGGCGGAGTCGCCCGATGGCACCAACGATTAGGTCACGTGCGGACCGGTACGTGCGCGGGTGTCATTACTACGGGGTACGGTTCGCCACTCGGAAGCCCCGACGGCCCGCCGTCGGGATTTGTCTGCTCCTAGACGAGCAGGGAGGGAGACGAGCCGTGCGTCGTCGAATGCGTGGCCTCGCGGTGGCCGCGATCGCGCTGACCAGCGTTCTCACGATGGCCGCGTGTGCCAAGGACACCGGTGGGAACAACACCGGGTCCGGGTCCACCAACACCGCCGAGGGCTGCAAGCTGGCCGACAAGCCGCCTGCCGCCACCGCGACGTCCAGCAGCGCCGCGTCGAGCGAGAAGGTCGACGGCAGCGCCCTGAAGGTGGGTCTGGCCTACGACATCGGCGGCCGCGGCGACGCCTCGTTCAACGACTCCGCCGCGGCGGGGCTGGACAAGGCCAAGGCCGACTTCGGCATCGCGGAGGTCAAGGAGCTGACCGCCGCGCCGAACGAGCCGGAGGACGCCAAGCAGACCCGGCTGCGCCAGCTCGCGAGCGAGGGCTACAACCCGATCATCGGTGTCGGCTTCGCCTACGCCGAGTCGCTGAAGGTCGTCGCGCCGGAGTTCCCGAACGTCAAGTTCGCCATCGTGGACGGCGCGGTCGAGGGCGCGGCGAACGTCACGCCGCTGCTGTTCGCCGAGGAGCAGGGTTCCTTCCTGGCCGGCGTCATCGCCGCCTACAAGTCGAAGTCCTGCCACATCGGCTTCGTCGGCGGTGTGGAGATCCCGCTGATCCAGAAGTTCGACGCGGGCTTCGCCCAGGGCGCCAAGACCGCCGCCCCGGACATCAAGATCGAGAAGAAGTACCTGACCCCGGCGGGCGACTTCACCGGTTTCCAGGACCCGGCCAAGGGCCAGGAGGCCGCGACCGGCCAGATCGAGGCCGGCGCCGACGTGCTCTACCACGCCGCGGGCGCCTCGGGCAAGGGCGTGTTCTCGGCCGCGAAGTCCGGCAACGCGCTGGCCATCGGCGTCGACTCCGACCAGTACAACCAGAAGACGGTCGAGGAGAGCAAGGACGTCATCGTCTCGTCCATGCTCAAGCGGGTCGACGTCGCGGTGTACGACTTCGTCAAGGCGGTCGCCAAGAACGACCTGGCGAGCCTGCCGAAGGTGTTCGACCTGTCCGTGGACGGCGTCGGCTTCTCCACCTCGGGCGGCAAGATCGACGACAACCTGAAGGCGGTCCTCGAGGGCTACAAGGCCCAGATCATCGAGGGCAAGATCTCGGTCGAGTCCACGCCGTAACCCCATCCGGCCTCCGGCGCACTGGGCCCTGCGAGCACCCTCGCGGGGCCCAGTGCGTGGTTAGCCCCGGCGCAGCCGGAGATCAGACGGAGCTTCCATGAACGCTACGACCCCTGCCGTCGTCCTGTCGGGCATCACCAAGCGCTTCCCGGGTGTCGTCGCCAACAGCGACGTGCACCTGAGCGTGCAGGTCGGCGAGGTGCACGCGCTGTGCGGTGAGAACGGCGCGGGCAAGTCCACCCTGATGAAGATCCTCTACGGGATGCAGCAGCCCGACGAGGGCACCATCGAGGTGGCGGGCCGGCAGGTCCGGTTCCGCACGCCCGCCGACGCGATCAAGGCCGGCATCGGCATGGTGCACCAGCACTTCATGCTCGCCGACAACCTGACCGTGCAGGAGAACGTCGTGCTCGGCGCGGAGTCGCTGCACGGCATCGGCGGCCGGGCGCGCAAGCGCATCCTGGAGCTGGCCGACGCCACCGGCCTGAACGTCGACCCCGGCGTGCTGGTCGAACGACTCGGCGTGGCCGACCGGCAGCGGGTCGAGATCCTCAAGGTGCTCTACCGGGGCGCCAAGGTGATCATCCTGGACGAGCCGACCGCCGTGCTCGTGCCGCAGGAGGTCGACGAGCTGTTCGCCACCCTGCGCGGGATGCAGCAGCAGGGCTTCACGTTCCTGTTCATCTCGCACAAGCTCGACGAGGTGCGCGCGATCGCGGACTCCGTCACGATCATCCGCCGCGGCACCACCGTGGGCACCGCCGACCCGAAGGCGGTCAGCTCCCGCCAGCTCGCCGAGATGATGGTCGGCAGCGAGCTGCCCAGCCCGGAGACGCGTGAGTCCACCGTGACCGACCGCGTCGTGCTCAGCGTGGAGAACCTGGGGCTGGTCGCCGCGGAGGGCACCCGGCCCGTGCTCGACGACATCGACCTGGTCGTGCGCGCGGGCGAGATCGTCGGCATCGCGGGCGTCGAGGGCAACGGTCAGACCGAGCTGGTCGAGACGATCATGGGCATGCGCAAGGCGCACCACGGGCGAGTGCTGCTCGTCGACCGCGACCTCACCAAGCTCGGCACGCTGGCCCGCCGCGAAGCGGGCATCGGCTACATCCCCGAGGACCGGCACCGCCAGGGCCTGCTGCTCACGCAGCCGCTGTGGGCCAACCGCATCCTCGGCCACCAGACCCGCCGCCCGGTGGCGAAGGGCCAGTGGCTCGACCTGCCGGGCGCGAAGCAGGACACCAAGCGCATCGTCGAGGACTTCGACGTGCGCACACCCGGCATCGACGTGGCCGCGGTCGCGCTGTCCGGCGGCAACCAGCAGAAGCTCGTGGTCGGCCGGGAGCTCTCCGGCGACCCCGTGCTGCTCATCGCGTCGCACCCGACCCGCGGCGTGGACGTCGGCGCTCAGGCGCTGATCTGGGACGAGATCCGCAACGCCCGCGCCCGCGGCCTGGCCGTGCTGCTGATCTCGGCGGACCTGGACGAGCTGATCGGCCTGTCCGACACCATCCGGGTGATGCTGCGCGGCCGGCTGGTCGCGGACGCCGACCCGGCCACGGTCACCCCGGAAGACCTCGGCAGTGCGATGACCGGCGTCACGAGCGCCGAGCACGCGTCGGAATCGGAAGGCGAGTAATGGGAATCTTGCGCGGCAAGCTGCTGCCGCCGGTCCTGGCGATCCTGTTCTCCGCCCTGCTGTGCGGCATCGCGCTGGTGGTGTCCGGCGCGAACCCGCTGCGGGCGTTCGGGGTGATGCTGTCGCAGGTCGGCGAGGGCACCACCGCCGTCGACATCATCAACAGCACCGGCACCTACTACATCGCGGCGCTGGCGGTGGCGATCGGGTTCCAGATGAACCTGTTCAACATCGGCGTCGAGGGCCAGTACCGGGTCGCGGCGGTCGTCGCGGCCGTGGTCGGCGGCTCGATCGCCCTGCCGCCCGGCCTGCACGCCCTGGTGATCATCCTGACCGCCGCCGTGGCGGGTGCGCTGTGGGCCGCGATCCCGGCGATCCTCAAGGTGACGCGCGGCGTCAACGAGGTCATCTCCACGATCATGATGAACGGCCTGGCGCTCGGCCTGGCCGCGTACCTGATCGGCGCGGACGTGTTCGGCGAGCTGCGCGGCAACAACATCCGCACGCCGGAGATCCCGGAGAGCGGCTGGGTGCCCGGCATCCCGCTCGGCTCGTCCGGCACGGTGTTCGGCCTGGTGTTCCTGGCCGCGCTGCTGGGCATCGGCTACTGGGTGATGATGAACCGCACCCGCTTCGGCTTCGAGCTGCGCGCGTCCGGCGAGTCGTCCACGGCCGCCGCCGCGGGTGGCGTAAACGCCAAGAAGATGGTGCTGATCGCCATGCTGCTCTCCGGCGGCATCGCGGGCCTGGTCTCCATGCCGGAGATCCTGGGCCGCGACCACACCTACAACCTGAACTTCCCGGCCGGCATCGGCTTCTCCGGCATCGCGATCGCGCTGCTCGGGCGCAACCACCCGGGCGGCATCGCGTTCGGCGCGCTGCTGTGGGCGTTCCTGGACAAGTCGGGTCTCGCCCTGGACAACGTCGGCGTGCCCCGGGAGATCGTGACGATCATGCAGGGCGCGATCGTGCTCTCGGTCGTCGTTGCCTACGAGGTGGTCCGCCGGTTCGAACTGGCCGCCCAGCAGCGGCAGGTCGGCCGGCAGCTCGGAACGGTGGATGCGGCATGAGTACTTCCTTGATGAACCCGTCCGAGGCCCCCACCACCGTTCCGCCGCCCCGCAAGGCGCGTCGGATCCCCGGTTGGGCCGTCGGCGCGTTGGGCGTGGCCGGCGCGGTCGTGCTGCTGTCGACCACGTCGTACCTGACCGACGTCCCCCAGCTGACGTCCACCGGCACCATCCAGACCGCCGTGCGGCTGGCGCTGCCGATCCTGCTGGCCGCCCTCGGCGGTCTCTGGGCGGAACGCGCGGGCGTGGTGAACATCGGCCTCGAAGGCATGATGATCATGGGCACGTGGGGTGCGGCGTGGGCCGGCTACCAGTGGGGCCCGTGGGCGGCGCTGGTCTCGGCGGCCGTGTTCGGCGCGCTGGGCGGCCTGCTCCACGCCATCGCGACGGTGACGTTCGGCGTGAACCACATCGTCTCCGGCGTCGCGATCAACCTGCTCGGCGCGGGCCTGACCAAGTACCTGTCGACGCTGATCTTCTTCCCGCTGTCGAGCAACCCGCGCGAGTCACCCGCCGTGCCGAAGTTCGACACCTACTCCGCGTCCGGCCTCTCGGACTGGCTCGGTGAGCTCGAAGCGCAGCAGCGGGTGGGCCTGTCCGACGTCGCCGGCATCCTGCGCGGCCTGATCACCGGCGTCTCGCCGCTGACCATGATCGCCATCCTGCTGGTGATCGGCAGCTACCTGGTGCTCTGGCGGACCCGGTTCGGCCTGCGGCTGCGGTCGTGCGGCGAGAACCCGGTCGCCGCCGAATCCCTCGGCGTCAACGTCTACCTCTACAAGTACGTCGCGGTGATCTCCTCGGGCGCCCTTGCCGGCATCGGCGGCGCGGCCCTCGTGCTCAACCCGGGCCAGCCGGGCTACCTGGAGGGCCAGACCAACGGCCGCGGCTTCATCGGCCTGGCCGCCATGATCTTCGGCAACTGGCGCCCCGGCGGCCTGCTCGGCGGCGCGGCCCTGTTCGGCTACGCCGACGGCCTCCAGCTCCGCTCGGGCGGCAAGACGTTCCTCGCCCTGGTCTACGGCGCCGTGCTGCTGCTCGTCGTGATCGTGATCTGGCAGCTCGTCCGCCGCCGCTGGTTCGCCGCCGCGTTCGGCATCCTGGCCGCCGGCCTGCTCTACGCCGTCTACTACTCGGTGGACGAGGTCCCCAGCGAGCTGACCACGTACGCGCCGCACCTGGTGACGCTGGTCGTGCTGGCCGTCGCATCGCAACGCCTGCGAATGCCCGCCGCGGACGGCGTGGTGTACCGCCGTGGTTGACATCGACTGGGAGCTGCTCCGCGCCCGTGCCGTCGAAGCCGCCCACTCCGCCTACTGCCCGTACTCCGGGCTCCAGGTGGGTGCGGCGGCCGTGTGCGACGACGGTCGGATCGTCGTCGGCTGCAACGTGGAGAACGCCGCCTACGGCGTCGGCCTGTGCGCCGAGTGCACCCTCGCCGGCCAGTTCACCCTGACCGGCGGGGGCAGGCTCGTCGCCCTCGCCTGCCGCAGCGGCGCGGGTGAGCTGCTGATGCCGTGCGGCCGGTGCCGCCAGGTGATCCACGAGCTGGGCGGCGCGTCGTGCCTGATCGACACCCCGTCCGGCATCCTCCCGATGAGCAGGGTGCTGCCCGACGCGTTCGGCCCGGAGGACCTGCCATGACCCACACCGCAGTGGACGTGATCCGGGCCAAGCGCGACGGCCACCGCCTGACCGACGCCCAGATCGACTGGGTGGTGGACGCCTACACCCGCGGCGTCGTCGCCGACGAGCAGATGTCCGCGCTGGCCATGGCGATCTACCTGAACGGCATGGACGCCGCCGAAACGGCCCGCTGGACCCGCGCCATGGTCGACTCGGGCGAGAAGCTGACCCTGGACGTCGGCCGCCCCACCGTGGACAAGCACTCCACGGGCGGGGTCGGCGACAAGATCACCCTGCCCCTCGCGCCGCTGGTCGCCGCCTGCGGTGCCGCCGTGCCGCAGCTCTCCGGCCGCGGCCTCGGCCACACCGGCGGCACGCTGGACAAGCTGGAGTCCATCCCCGGCTGGCGGGCTCAGCTCTCCGTGGACGAGGTGACCTCGCAGCTCCGCTCGGTGGGCGCCGTCATCTGCGCCGCCACCTCCGGCCTCGCCCCCGCCGACAAGAAGCTCTACGCGCTGCGCGACGTCACCAGCACCGTCGAGTCGATCCCCCTGATCGCCTCGTCGATCATGTCGAAGAAGATCGCCGAAGGCGCGGAAGCCCTCGTGCTGGACGTCAAGGTCGGCTCGGGCGCCTTCATGAAGTCCCTCGACCAAGCCCGCGCCCTCGCCGAAGCCCTCGTCTCCATCGGCGTCGACCACGGCCTGCGCATCTCCGCGCTCCTCACCGACATGTCCGTCCCGCTGGGCCACGCCGTCGGCAACGCCGTGGAAGTCGCCGAGTCGGTCGAAGTGCTGCGGGGCAACGGCCCCTCGGACATCGTCGACCTGACCGTCGCGCTGGCCGAGGAGATGCTGTCCCGCGCCGGCGTCGACGCCTCTCCCCGTGAGGTCCTGGCCTCCGGTGAGGCTTACGAGACCTGGGCCCGCATGATCCGCGCCCAGGGCGGCGACCCCGACGCCCCCCTCCCGACCGCCGAGCACAAGCACACCGTCACCGCCCCGGCCGACGGCTACCTGACCACCCTCGACGCCTACGCGGTGGGCGTCGCCGCCTGGCGCCTGGGCGCCGGCCGCGCCCGCAAGGAGGACCCGGTCCAACCGGGCGCGGGCATCCTCTGCCTGGCCAAACCGGGCGACCGCGTCACCGAGGGCCAACCACTGCTCGAACTGCACACCGACACCCCGGACGCCATCCCCGCCGCCCTGGAAGCGCTCGGCACCGGCTACGCGATCGGGGACACCCCGCCACCGACCACCCCGCTGGTCCTCGACACCGTCCGCGGCTGAAACCGGCGGTGCCCTGGTCACCGCCACCCGCACCGGTGACAACGCGATGCGGCGAGCGGTCAGCGGACCACGTCGCACGACACGGTGTGACCTCGAACGTCCGTACCGGCGGGCCGAAGGCGGAGACGACCCCACTCCAGGGCGGAGGTGCCTGCGGAGCCCGGCGTGTGCGAAGGATCGGACCACCAACGGAGAAGGCCCGGGCCGCAACCGCGGCCCGGGCCTTCTCCACACCAGCGCTCAGGCGCCCTCAGCCGTCAAGTCGTCGTCGTCCACGTTCCGGTTGTCGCCGGGCTTGGGACCGTTCTTCCGGGTCCGCCGCTGCGGCCGGGGCAGGGCGGTGGGCGGCGGGGGCGGGGTGGGGGAGCCGCCGCCGAGGATCAGCTCCGCGAACGTGGCCATGGCCTCGTCCAACTGGCCGCCGATGCGCAGCTCCGACTCCTGGTTGCTCTTGCGCACCAGGCCGGCCAGGGACTCCGCGTCCGGCCGCGTCGACAGCGTGCCCTCGACCTTGGCGATGCCCTGCTCCACCACGCCGGACAGCTCGCCGAGCCGTGCCGCGAAGTCGTCCTCGACCGAGTCGAGCCGGGTCGCCATCGTGTCCAGGCGCGACGTGACCTGCTCCAGGCGCTGGGCCAGCGCCTCCAGCCGGTCGGTCGAGTCGACCTGGTCGCGGGTCTCGTCCAACGCCGCGTGCAGCGCCTCGCGCGCCTCGTCGAGCTTGCCCGTCAACGTGCTCCGCGTGTCCGCCAACGATGCCGTCAACGACTCGCGCGTCTCGGTGAGGCCCGCGTGCAGCCCGTCGCGCGTGCTGTTGATGTTGTCGCGGGTCTCGTCCAGCCTGACGTTCAGGCTGCCCGCGGACTCCGTGACGGACCGCTGCAACGCCTCGCGGGTGCCGTCGAGGTGCTCGTGCACGCCCTCGTCGACCTCGTCCAGCCGGCCGCGCAGCGCGGCCTCCAGCGCCTCGATCCGCTCGCGCAGCGGCCCGGTCACCGCGCCCGGCACCTGGTCGACCTTGCCGTCCTGCTTGTCCAGGTGGCCGTCGAGGTCGTCCAGCCGCTTGTGGATGTGGGCGAGCTTGTCCTCCAAGCCGTCCATCCGCCCGGCGACACCCTCGAACCGGCCCGCCACCCCGTCGAGCCGACCGTCGAGCTGCGCGAACGGCTTGGCGAGCTTGTCGACCAGGCCCTCGACGGCCCGGCCGATGCTCTGCACCGCGTTGTCCTGCGCCTCCAGCCTGGCCAGCGCCTCGTCCAGCCGCTCGGCCAGCACGCTGACCTCGGTCCGGTCGGGCAGCTCGGACAGGCGCTTGCGAACGGAACCCAGCGATTCGAGCGGGGACATCCGCGCGTGGATCTCGTCCAGTGCGTCGAAGATCTGCTGCTGTTCGCTCTCACGGATCTCCGCGGCGCGCGTGAGCATGTTGCGCATCCGATCGAAGGACATCGTGGAGTTGTTGTTCTCGTTCACGGCTCGGGTGCCTTCGTCCAGGGGAGGGGAGACCTCCGGGAGCCTAACCAGGTTGGGGCGGTGGGCAGTAGCGCCCCCCGACCGGGACCGCCTGGATCGACCTTGCGTGTACTCCGTTGGAGTGACGATCACCGACCCTACCCCAACGTAACCGCCGGCGCGCCTATGACTGCACCCCGTGAGCATCCGCCGTGTGAGTGACTAAAGTCCGGCGACCAGTAGCGGAAAGTTCTGCATCACGACTGCACAACGGCTTCCGGTCGGCCAAAGCGCCACTCGACCGAGTGGTTCTGAACACACCCGGTGACCTAGGGGTGATCATAGCGGATCATGATCATCGCAGGTCGGAACGACACGGCACGTCACCGGTATACGGTGACGCCCATGTCGACCCCGCTTACCCCGGAGAACCTTCGCCGCGCGCCGAAGGTCCTCCTGCACGACCACCTCGACGGTGGCCTCCGGCCGCAGACCGTGATCGAACTCGCCGACGCCTGCGGCCACCAGGGGCTGCCCACCACCGACCCGGTCGCGCTGGGCGAGTGGTTCCGCGACAACGCCAACTCCGGCTCGCTGGTCCGCTACCTGGAGGGCTTCGCGCACACGTGCGGCGTCATGCAGGACGAGGCGGCGCTGGTGCGCGTCGCGTCGGAAGCCGTGCAGGACCTCGCCGCGGACGGCGTCGTGTACGCCGAGATCCGCTACGCCCCCGAGCTGTTCACCGACAAGGGCCTGAGCATGGAGCAGGCGGTCGAGGCGGTGCAGGAGGGCTTCCGCCAGGGCGAGGCCGCGTCCGGCGGCCGCATCAAGGTCGGCACGCTGCTGTGCGCGATGCGCCAGAACGACGGCTGGCAGCGCATCGCCGACCTGGTGGTCCGCTACCGCGACGCGGGCGTGGTCGGCTTCGACATCGCGGGCCCCGAGGCCGGGTTCCCGCCGAGCAAGGAGCTGTCCGCGTTCGAGTACCTGCGGCAGCAGAACGCGCACTTCACCATCCACGCCGCCGAGGCGGCGGGCCCGGAGTCGGCCTGGGAGGCCGTGCAGCTCGCGGGCGCCGAGCGGCTGGGCCACGGCGTGCGGCTGGCCGAGGACATCAAGGGCGACGAGGTCGGCCACCTGGCCGCGTACGTGCGCGACCGGCGGATCGCGCTGGAGATGTGCCCGACGTCGAACGTGCACACCGGCGCGGTGGCGTCGCTGGCCGAGCACCCGATCAAGCGGCTGGCCGACCTGGGCTTCCGGGTCACCGTGAACACCGACAACCGGCTGATGAGCATGGTGTCGATGACCGGCGAGTTCGCCACCGTGGTGGAGAACTTCGGCTTCGGCTGGGACGACCTGCGCAAGTTCACCGTCAACGCCGCGAAGGCCGCCTTCATCACCCACGACGAGCGCCGCGCGCTCATCCAGGACGTCATCGAGCCGGCCTACGCCGCTCTCGACCAGGAGTAGCCGCACCAAGAGCGGAGGCCGCGGGCTCCGATGGTTGCCCGCGGCCTCCGCCGCTGCTTGGTGCGCCTGACGCCCTAGTGCACCTTGAGCCGGTCCTCGAACGCCGCCACCAGCGTCCGCCACGCCACCTGCTCGTCGTCGAACGGCGCGCTGGGCGCCAACCGCGTCGGGTCCGGCTTGAGCACGTACGACACCAGCCACCCCAGCCGCTCGGACTGGTTCAGCGCCACCTTCACGGTGTCGTCGCCCGCCCACTCGCCCGCGTCCTCCAGCAGTTCGACCACCAGGTCGAGCTGCGTGGGGTCGATCGCGTCCGGGCCGTCGAGGATGTCCTCGTCCAGGCCGGTGAGCACGTAGACGTTGTCCGGGTCGACCTCGACCTCGAGGTCGCCGCCGGTCGCCTTGGTGACGAGCTCGCCCCAGGTCGAGACCTCGGCCAGGTCGTTGTCGTCGGCCTCCACGATGAAGCGGGCCAGCGCGCGCGGCGACGTGAACACGTCGATCTTGCCCTTGCGGCCGAGGAACACCGGCTGGTCGTCCAGGTAGCAGCGCAGCGTGTAGTACTCGCCCGCGCCGCTGATGATCTTGATCGGGTCGATCCCGACCTCGCCCCAGAAGCCGACCGGCTCGTCGCCGTCCTCTTCCTCCTCGTCCGCCGAGGCCGCCGCCGCGGCGGCGTTGGCCTCCTCGAACTCGGCCAGCTCGTCCTGCGCGGCCTTGAGCGCGGTCTCGTCGACCTCCGGCGTGGTCACGACCTCGTCGATCGCGTCCAGCACCTCGTCCCACTTCTCCGCGACGACCTCGGAGATCTCGGTCCACAGCGCCTGGCCCTCGCGGCCGGTGAACGGCAGCGTGCCCTGCGGCAGCAGCGCGAAGCCCTCCGCCGAGTCCAGGATCTCGTGCACCTTCTCCAGGTCGCACACGTCCGCCAGCGACCGCACGATCGAGATCACGTCGGCCAGCTCGCCGATGACCCACGTGTCGGGCTCCTCGGCGACCAGCTCGGGCACGCCGACCAGGTCGAACTGGTGGTTGTCGTCGGGCGACAGCTCACCGACCGACAGCGCGGGCACCACGTGCCACGCCGGGTGGTCGGTCAGGTCGTGCTCTTCGGCCTTGCGCACGAACGCCGCCAAGTGCGCGGCATCGGGGAACGCGTACAGGTCCTCCTCGTGGCCGAGGAAGGCTTCCCACTCCTCGCCCTCTTCCCGCCAGCGCGGGGCCCACAGGGTGACCACATCACCCTGGGTGAGCCCCAGCTCGATCGGGACGATGTCCTGTGCCATCCGACCTCCCGGTCACGCCATGCCCCTTTGCGATGCGGGGGCAAGAGTACGGGGTCGATCAGGTGCTACTGCCGTTGACCACGGAAAGGGTCCGCGAAGTAGTCGTCGTCGTCCGTTTCCTCCGGCCGGGGCCGGGGCGCGGGCCTGCCCCGCACCTGCCCGGCCCAGGGCGGGCGTGCCGACCCCGACGCCCTCTGCTGCTCCACCGCGGGGGGTGTGACCAGCGGTTCCGGGGCGACTCTCCGGGGCGGCGGGCCGGCGAACGCCTCCACCGCCATCGCCAGGCCGTCGCCCAACGACTTGGCCAGCTCGTTGTAGCTGCGCTGCACGGCCGCGTCGGTCGCCAACCGCGCCGTCTCCACCACTAGCCTGCCGACGGCCTCCGGCCCCTGTGCCAGAGCGTTCGGGTGCAGGTCGAGCGCCTTGAGCTCACCCGTCGCGGTCGCCGTGGCGCGGGCCAGGCGGGTCGGGTGCTCGGCGCTGCCGGTGGTGCGGGCCAGCACTTCGGTCAGGCCTTCGGCCGCCGCGAGCCGCTGCTCCCGCGCATGTGTCATCGCGAACCCCTCAGGTAGGAGCCGTCGACGTCGTCGTCGTCCGGACCGCGTTCGAACCCGATCTCGGTCAACGCCCGCAACGTCGCCGGGTCGGCCACCCGTTCCAGGCTCCGGTGCAGGCGCGTGGCCGCGTCCCGGGACGCCCGCGCCGACACGCGCAGGATCTCGTCCGCCAACGCCCTCGGACCCATGGTCAGCGCCGACGGTGAGACCCGCACGTCCCGCGGCGGTCCGCCGGGCGCCGCCACGACCGTGACCGCACCGTCCGGTGACGACGCCCGGCCGAGCACCGGGCCGGTGCGCGCGACGTGCTCGGACACCCGCCGCTCGGTGTCGGCGACCCGCTCGGCCGCCCGTTGCGTCTCGTCCACGTCCTCAGCCCGTCGGTCGGTAGAAGCCCATGAAACCCATGCCGCTGTTGCTCGTGCGGATGGGGTTGACCTGCACCGGGTCGCCCGCCTCGACCATCTGCCCGTTGCCGATGACCATGGCCACGTGGCCGTCCCAGACGACGAGGTCGCCGGGCAGCAGTTGGTCGGCCGGCACGGACGCGCCCATGGCCTGCGACGACGCGGGCCGGGGGATGTCGAAGCCCGCGCCGCCGTACGCCCACTGGGTCAGGCCGCTGCAGTCCGTGCCCTGGGGCGGGTTCGCGCCGCCCCAGACGTACGGGGTGCCCAGAGCGGACAACGCGTTGCGCACGGCACGCGCGGCGGTCTCGTTGGGTGCTTCGGCGGAGCTGCCGTCGGGCAGGTTCACGCCGACACCGGTGCCGGGCTGGGGCGGGATGGCCACCGGCAGCCGCGGCCCGATCGGACCGCCTCCACCGCCGCCACCTCCACCTCCACCTCCACCTCCACCGCTGCCGCCGCCGCTGCCTCCACCGCTTCCGCCGCCGCCGCTTCCGCCGCTGCCCGAAGAACCCGATGAACCCGACGACCCGCCGCTGTCACCCGCCGACGACGTGGACGTGGTGCCACCGCTCTCGACGCCCAACGGGTCGCCGATCCCGGTGAAGTCCGGCTTCGTCAACCCCCGCAATTGCGCGACCACGTCGGTCAGCGCGGTGCGGACCTCCTCCAGCTCCTGCGCCGTCCGGCCCTCGTACTCGCGGGCCTTCGCGGTCACCTCCGCCGCCACCGCGAGCACCGCGCCGACGCCGCCGAACAGCCCGGCCGCCACCGCCGCCGCCAACCGGGGCCACGCCCAGCCGGTGAACTCGTCGATCAAGCCCTGGATCGCGGTCTTGCCCGCGTTCACCGCGTCCACCGCGGTGGTCGTCGCCTGCTGCGCGGTGGTCGCGTTGCGCGCCAACGTGCCCACGCCACCGGAGAACGCCGCGACGCGCGACTGGAACGCGTTCGCCTTCTCGCCGTACCAGCCGCTCAACGCCGCGTTCGCCGCGCTCGTGTGCCTGCCGTCCAGCTCGGTCAACGCCGAGGACGCCCGCCCGAACGAGTCCGCCGCGGCCGTCGCGCCGCTGGTGTCGCCCTCGAGCTTGGCCAGGTGGTCCTTCATCGGCTGGACCAGGGCCGCCAGGAAGCCGCCGACGTCCACGTCAGACCTGCGCCGCCCGGTTGAGGTCGGCGCCCGTGCGCGCCTCCTGCTCGGTGTAGGCCTGGCCGGTCTTGGCGACCTCCGCGGCGAACGCCGACAGCGCCGCCGAGGCCGCGGCCACACCGTCCACTTGGGCCTGTGCCGCGCTCTGGAAGGCCGCGCCGAGGCCGACCTCGTCGCCGATCGCGCCGAAACCGCCCGCGGCCGACGGGGTGCCCGCCAGCGTGGCCGTGCCGACGTCGCCGACCTCGCTCGCCAGACCCGTCGCGGTGCTGCCGTACGCCGACAGCGCCGCGGTGTCGACGCCGAAACCCCGTTCCACCCTCGTCCCCCTTTTGGTGCCGTGCGACCGCGATCCTGCCCCATCCGCCGGTGGGGTGCGCGGCGTTCGGCCAGATCCTGCCCCGATGAGCGGTACCACGGGCGGTTGCGCTACCTGATCATGGGTGTGTGGGTGTTTTACGCCATTGGGAACGGATTGTGGCGTGGCTCGAGGACCACGCCCCCTCGACCGGATCGGCGTTCGTGCCCCCTGAGGACAGCGCCGCGGTCGAGGCGCTGGCGGTTGCCACCGGACTGGAGCCGCCCGCCGAGCTGCGCGCGTGGTGGGCCGTGTGCGGCGGGACGGCCGACTTGGCGTTCGCCGAGGTGCTGCCGCCGTTCTACACGCCGCTCGGGCCGTCCAACGCGCTGCGGTCGTGGCGGCTGAAGGAGCGGTTCTGGCCCGCGGACCTGGGCACGGAGGCGGGCACGCCCACGAAGGGCTTCCACCCGATGTGGCTGCCGATCGCGTTCGACGGGTGCGGTGACGCGTTGGCGGTCGACCTGCGGCCGGGCGTGCTGTCGGGTTGCGTGGTCGAGTGGGACCGCGAGGCGGGCGAGATGCTCAAGCCGGAGTGGACCAGCCTGGACGAGATGCTGGACCAGGTCGCCACGGCCCTGGAGCACCGCAGCCGGCTCGGCCACTGCGAGCCGTTGGTGACGACCGACGGCCGGCTGGGCTGGTGCACGAACTAGCGCCCTGAGCGTTGGACTCGGGTGTGCTGGACGTCGGACTCTCGCGTTCCGGACGCAGGACTCGCGCGGTGATCACTCCCGTGGGTGAAAAGTGCGGGCGTCGGCGGGCTGAAGTCGGCGAGGTGACGTTGGCTGCGTGGAGGGTGTCGACCTCCACGGGAGCCGGACATGCAGATCAGCCGCATCGGAGCCGCCGGGCTGGCGGTCGTCGTCGCCGTCCTCGCGATCGGGTGGGCGTCCGGTGCCCCGGCGCGGTTGGCGATGTCGGTGAACCCCGTGCGGCCGGTCGCGCCGGACGACGTGTACCTGGACCCGAGCCACGGGTTCCTCGTGCTGGTCGAAGGCGACGCCGCGCTGTACGAGAACGAGACCGAGGGTCCGGTCGCGGTCGGCGGCGACGTCCGGTTCCGCCAGTACAACGCGGGGCTGAACCACGCCGGCACCTACGTGCTGCCCGGTGACACGCGGCCGACCAGCTTCGTCGTCGGTGGCGCGATCGACTTCGCGGGCAGCACGGGCACGCTCAGCGTGCTCAACAACTCCTACGCCAAGATCGGCGACCTCAGCCAGTCCGACGTCCACCCGTCCGGCGGCGTGACGTGGGTCGAGCCCGACGGCGCGGCGCCGGGCAGCACGCCGGGCGTCTCGATCCAGACCGCGCAGACCGCCGAGTCCGTCGCCGGCGCGAGCGGCTTCGACTTCGCGTCGTTGTTCACGACGTACCGGTCGCTCAACGCGGAGATGGCCACGTGCCCGTCGACCGTGGCGCTGACCGACCAGAACGGGCAGAACCCGTGGAACGGCACCGACCCGAACGCCACCATCGGACTCCAGCCGGGGCAGAACGTGCTGACCCTGACGCCCGCCCAGATGACCGCGCTGGACAACATCAACCCGCGCAACGGCTACCTCCAGCCGAGCGACCAGGCGTGGTTGGTCATCAACGTCGACGTGGCAGGCGACTACACCTGGGACGTGCCGAACGTGAGCTGGCAGGGCAACGAGCCCTCGCGGCACGTCCTGTGGAACTTCACCACCTCGGGCACGATCACGCTGCCGGAGAACTCGCCCACCGTGTGGGGCACGATCTACGCGCCCCACGCGACCCTGGTTGACCTGAGCGCGGCCAACATCGAGGGCGCTGTGGTGGTCAAGTCGCTCGTGCACGGCGGCGAGACCGGCGGCAGCGGCGGCGAGATCCACTACGCGCCTTTCGACAACGTCGTCACCTGCACCACCACCACAACCACCACCACACCGACGACCACCACCACCACCACGACCGGACCGACCACCACAACCGGCAGCCCGACCACGACCCAACCCACCACCACAACCGGCGGCCCGACCACGACCACTGCCGCGCCCACCACCACCGCGAGCTCGACCGGCGGGACCACGAGCCACCCGGCGGTCGTCCACCCCGGTGACGACGAACTGGCCGCCACCGGTACCCCGATCCGCGGCACTCTGGCCCTGGGCGGCCTCCTGCTCCTCGCCGGCGCGACCGCCCTGACCCTGTCCCGGCTGCGCGACCGCCGCGGGTGACCCATGGGCGCGCGAGCAGAGCCTCACCCGATCGAACGACGCGCCGCGCGACCTGTCCGACGGCGTCTTGAGCCCGCCCCGACCGGGTACCCGTGGCCATGACCAGCTACGAGCACCGGGCGCCGGTCGAGATGGACGCACGGGAGCTGTTCGAGTTCCTGGCGCGCCCCGGGAGCCTGCCCCAGCACCTGCCCGGCCTGTCCGGCTCGACCCCGGGCATCGACCACGACCGCCGGCGCGTGACCTGGGCGGAAGGCCGCTACCGGGGTGAGCTGACGGTCGTCGAGGACGGCGCGGGCCGCAGCCGGGTGACGCTCGCCGTGGAGACCGACGAGCCCGGCGACGTCCAGCGGGAGCTGGAGGAAGCGCTCGCGGCCGTGGTGCACCGGGCCACCGCCGAAGCCGACGTGGACGCCGCCGCCAAAGACGACACCTGGTACTGATGTGACCCGGATCACTCCCCGGTGAGAACCTTTCCCGGCCCCGCACCGTCTTGCCGGGTGTGAACGAGGAGCAGCTGGTCCGCGCGGTGGCCCGCGGCGACCGCGCGGCCTTCGAGGAGCTCTACCGCCGCACGTCGCCGTGGCTGGCCGTGCGCCTGCGCCGCCGGTGCGCCGACGAGCAGGTCGTCGCCGAGGTCATGCAGGAGACGTACCTGGCGGTGTGGCGGGCGGCGGGGTCGTTCGCGGGCGCGGCGGTCGACGGCACGGCCGTCGGGTGGCTGTGGACCATCGCGGCGCGGCGGCTGGTCGACGCGTTCCGCCGGCGCGCGCACGACGCCCGGCCGCTGCCGGCGGTCGAGGCCGCGCCCGCCGCCGAGGACGAGGTGCTGGCGGGCGCGTTGAGCGACGACGTCGGCGGTGCGCTGCGCGACCTGGCCCCCGAGCTGCGGCAGGTGTTGCAGGCGATGGTGCTCGACGGGTTGACCGTGCGGGAGACCGCCGTGCTGCTCGGGGTGCCCGAGGGCACCGTCAAGACCCGCGCCCGGCGGGCCCGGATCGCGATGCGGGAGGCACTGTCATGAGCGAGCACCCGACGGCCGACTCGATCGCCCGGTACGCGTCGGGCGACGACCTGCCCGCCGACGTGCTGTGGGCGGTCGAGGCGCACCTGGAGACGTGCGAGACGTGCCGGTTGCGGCTGGCCGACGTGGCTCCGCCGCGGGTCACCGCGTTGACGACGGCCGTGTGGGCCGGGTTGGAGCCGACCGGGACGCCCGCTCGCCGACGACGCGCGTTCGCGCGGTGGGCGACGCCGTCGTTCCTGCCGTGGCTGGCCATGACGGCGTTCGTGGTGCTGCTCGCGCTGTCGGTGGACGGCCTGCTGTCCGACCGCTCGACGTCGTCCGCCGTGCTGCTGGTCGCGCCGATCGTGCCGGTCCTGGGTGTGGTCGCGGCCTGGTCGCGCGGCATGGACCCGGCTCACGAGCTGGTGGTGTCCACCGCGCGGGCCGGGCTGCAACTCGTCCTGCGCCGCACGCTCGCGGTGCTGGTGGTGGTGCTGCCGGGGTTGCTGCTCGGCGGTGTGCTGACCGGCGCTTCGCCCGCGTACTGGCTGCTGCCGTGCCTGGCCGTCACCTCGGTGACGCTGGCGCTGGGCGGCGTGGTCGGGGTGCGCCGGGCCGCCGTCGTCGCCGTCGCGTGCTGGGCGGTGCTCGTGGTCGGACCGGCGGTGGTCGTCGGCGGTGTGCCCGGTGTGCTCGCGCCGGGCGCGGCGCCGGTCTGGGCGGCGGTGCTCGTCGGGGGTGCCGCCGCCGTGGTCTTCAGGTCCGCGGCTTACGCGCGCCTGTGATGGAGGGGAATCCGATGGCACGTGGGGTGAGCGCGGCGGAGGTCGCGCCGACGGGGTACGCCTGGCAGGTCGAGGCGCGGGACCTGCGCGTGCGCGCGGGTCGGACGGTGGCGGTGGACGGGTTGGACCTGCGGCTCGGCACCGGGGTGCACGGGCTGCTCGGGCCGAACGGCGCGGGCAAGACCACGCTGATCCGGTCGCTGGCGACCGTGCTGCGGCCCGCGTCCGGGACGTTGTCGGTGCTGGGCTCGCCGGTGTCCGGGCGGCTGGACCTGCGCCGGGTGCGGCGGTCGCTGGGCTACCTGCCGCAGGACTTCGGCTACTACAAGCGGTTCACGGTGCGCGAGTTCGTCGAGTACGTCGCGTGGCTGAAGGAGATGCCCAAGCGGGACGTGCCCGGCGCGGTGCAGCGGGCCGTGGAACGGGTCGGGCTGGCCGACCGCGCCGACTCGCGGATGAAGTCGCTGTCCGGCGGCATGGTGCGGCGGGCGGGCATCGCGCAGGCGATCGTCAACGATCCCGAGCTGCTGCTGCTGGACGAGCCCACGGCGGGGCTGGACCCCGGCCAGCGGGTCCGGTTCCGGGAGCTGCTGGTCGAGCTGGGCGTGGACACGTGCGTGGTGGTGTCCACGCACCTGGTCGAGGACGTCGCGGCGGCGTGCACGGACGTGGTGCTGGTCAACAAGGGCAGGCTGGTGTTCCAGGGCACGCCCGACGACCTGGCCGCTGCGGGCGGTCCGGACGACGTCGGCGACAGCCCGTTGGAGCGGGGCTACTCGGCCCTGCTCGGTGGGGCGGGTGAGTGGTGAGGGTCTTCCGGATCGAGCTCAGGCGGACCGCGGCGCTGGTCGTGGGCGCGCTGGTGGTGCTCGTCGTGGTGGGGATGCTGAGCTGGGGCCCGTCGACGAAGAACAGCGCGGCGTGGACGCGGCAGTGGACGACGTTGGCCGAGTGGGTCAGGTTCATGCTGATGATCGCCTGGCCGCTGGCGCTGGGCGGCGGTGCGCTGCAGGGCCTGCGCGACCGGCGGTCCGGGGTGGAGGAGCTGTTCGGCTCCACGCCGCGGCCCCGGGCCCAGCGGGTGGGGGTGACGGTCGGCGCGCTGGCGGCGTCGCTGGCCGGGGCGTACGCGGTGGTGCTCGTGGTGGGCGGGGTGCAGGTCGCGTCGTCGACCGACTACTTCCACCTCGGCTGGCTGCCGGCCACGCTGGTCGGCGTGGTCGCCCTGGTGGGCGCCGGGGCGCTGGGCATGGGGCTGGGCCGGCTCGTGCCGTCACCGCTGACGCCGCCGCTGCTGGCCGCGGGCGGGTTGGCGCTGATGACGCTCGGGCTGGGGCCGACGGGTGCCGACGTCTCCCGTTGGGCGCTGCTGCTGCCGTCACTGCCGATGCCGGTGAGCGTGTACTCGTCGGTGCGGGCGTCGGTGAGCGCGGCGCAGCTCGTGTGGTTCGCCGGCGTGGCGGCGACCGGGTTCCTGCTGGTGGCGTCGCGGCGGCGGTGGCCGGGGTTGCTGCCGGTGCTGGTGGCTGGCGCGGTCGCGCTGCCCCTGATGCCCGCGACCGCCGTGACGCGGGACGACGCGGCGGCGGAGCTGCTGTGCGCGGAGGGGTTGTGCCTGACCAGGGCGCACGAGCACGAGCGGGCGACGTTGGCCGGGCCGGCACGGGAGGCGCTGCGGCTGCTGGGGAAGCTGCCCGCACCACCGACGTCGGTCCGCGAGGTCGCCGCGGCGGTGCGGGGCAACCCCGAACGCGGCCCGGAGCCGACCGAGGCCGTGTGGGTGAACCTGGACGACTTCACCTACTTCCGGCGGGAGGCTCCGACGGCCGAGCAGTTGACGGCGTACCTGGTCGCCGGTGCCGGCACGCGGACCTGCTACGCCGACCGCATCCCGCGCGACGTGAGCCGCGAGGTGGCGGCGCGCACGGTGATGACGGCGTGGCTGACCGGCCGGGTGGAACCGCTGCCCACGTTCCGCCTGTGGTTGGGCGAGGAGATCGACGCCTTGACCGCGCAGGGGTGGGACCGGCTCCGGGCGTTGCCGGAGGACGTCCAGGCGGCCCGGGTGCAGTCGGCCCGCGAGGTGCAGGCCGCGTGCTCGGGTGACGCCCTGACCACCCTCACCGGGGGCACGACGTGACGCGGTGGCTGCTCCTGCACGCCAGGGCGCGCCAGGTGCCGGCGGCGGCGGGAGCGGTGGTGGTCGGCGTGGCGGCGGCGGCCCTGCTCGCCCAGCCGGGCGGCAGCCCGCAGCTCGCCGCGTTCGGCGCGGCCCTGGGGGTGGCCGCCGTCGCCACGGGCCTCGGCGGGCACGACCTGGCGCTCGACCGCACCGCCGCGTTCGGCTGGCCGCCCCGCCGGGCGGCGCACCTGCTGCTCGGCGGCGCGGTCGTCGCCGCGCTGCTGCTCGCCGTCGGCTTGGTCGCCGACCCGATCGCCCCGGACGCCTACGTGCTGCGAGACGTCCTCGGCCTGGGTGGTCTGGCCGCGCTCGGCGCGGTGCTCCTCGGTGCCCGCGCCGCCTGGGCGCTGCCGATCGGCTGGAGCGGCGTCACGCTGGTCGTGCCAGCCGGCGACGACCACTGGCTCAGCCGCCTGCTGACGTGGCCGGTGCAGCCGACCGGCACCACCTCGGCCACGATCACCGCGGTGGTGCTCGGTGGCGCCGGCCTGCTCGCCTACAGCTGGTTCGGCTGCCGCCGCTAGACCCCGATCGGGTGCCAGACCGTCTTCGTCTCCAGGAACGCCCGGAGCCGCGCCAGGTCCGGCTCGCGGGTGAAGTCCTCCGACGGACGGGCCCGCAGCACCCGCTTCACCGTCCCCGCCGCCGCGCGCTCCAGGTCGGCCCGCGTCGACTCCGGCGCACCCGTCAGGTCCAACGCGTTCACGTCCGCGTGCGACGCCAGCCAGGGCGCGATCTCGGCGGTCCGCCCGGTGAGCACGTTCACCACGCCACCGGGCACGTCGGACGTCGCCAGCACCTCCGCCAGCGTCACCGCGGGCAGCGGCCGGTCCTGCGACGTCACGACCACCGCCGTGTTGCCGGTCGCGATCACCGGCGCCACCGCGCTGATCAACCCCAGCAGCGACGACTGCTGCGGCGCGAGCACCGCCACCACACCGGTCGGCTCCGGCACGGAGAACGAGAAGTACGGCCCGGCCACCGGGTTCGACGCGCCCAGCACCGTGGCCACCTTGTCGGTCCACCCCGCGTACCAGACCCACCGGTCGATCGCCGCGTCCACCAGCGACTGCGCCTTCTTCACCGCGACGCCCTCGCAGGCCGCGACCTCGGCGGTGAACTGCTCGCGCCGCCCCTCCAGCACCTCGGCCACCCGGAACAGCACCTGCCCCCGGTTGTACGCCGTGGCGCCCGACCAGCCGGGGAACGCCTTGCGCGCCGCCGCGACCGCGTCCCGCGCGTCCTTGCGCGACCCCTGCGCCGCGTTGGCCAGGAACGCGCCCTTGTGGTCGACCACCGGGTAGGACCGGCCCGACTCCGAGCGCGGGAACGCCCCGCCGATGTAGAGCTTGTACGTCTTCGCGACCGCGACCCGATTCTCGGCCCGGCCGAGGGAAATCCGGTTCTCAGACATCGAGGTAGGCCTCCAGCCCGGTGCGACCGCCCTCGCGGCCGAAGCCCGACTCCTGGTAGCCGCCGAACGGGGCGGTCGGGTCGAAGCGGTTGAACGTGTTGGCCCACACCACGCCGGCGCGCATCTTCTGCGCCGCCCACAGGATGCGGGACCCCTTCTCGGTCCACACGCCGGCCGACAGCCCGTACGGCGTGTTGTTCGCCTTGGCCACGGCCTCGTCCGGCGTGCGGAACGTCAGCACCGACAGCACCGGCCCGAAGATCTCCTCGCGCGCGATCCGCATCGCCTGCGACACGTTCGAGAACACCGTCGGCGCGAAGTAGAAACCCTTGTCCGGCAACGGGCACGCGGACGTCCAGCGCTCCGCGCCCTCGGCGTCGCCCGACTCGACCAGCTCCTGGATCTTCGTGAGCTGCTCGCGCGAGTTGATCGCGCCGACGTCGGTGTTCTTGTCCAGCGGGTCGCCGACGCGCAGCGTGGACACGCGCACGTGCAGCTTCTCCAGCAGCTCCTCGGCCACCGACTCCTGCACCAGCAGCCGCGAACCCGCGCAGCACACGTGACCCTGGTTGAAGAAGATGCCGTTCACGATGCCCTCGACGGCCTGGTCCAGCGGCGCGTCGTCGAACACGATGTTCGCCGCCTTGCCGCCCAGCTCCAGGCTGAGCCGGCGGCCGGTGCCCGCGAGCTGCCGCTGGATGATCTTGCCGACCTCGGTGGACCCGGTGAACGCGACCTTGTCCACGTCCGGGTGCGCCACGACGGCCGCGCCCACGTCACCCGCACCGGGCAGGATGTTCACCACACCGGGCGGCAGGTCGGCCTGCTGGATGATCTCCGCCAGCACCAGCGCGGTCAGCGGCGTCGTCTCGGCGGGCTTGAGCACCACCGTGTTGCCGGTCGCCAGCGCGGGCGCGATCTTCCACGCCGCCATCAGCAGCGGGAAGTTCCACGGGATGACCTGGCCCGCCACGCCCAGCGGACGCGGGTCCGGGCCGTGGCCCGCGTAGGCGAGCTTGTCCGCCCAACCCGCGTGGTAGAAGAAGTGCGCGGCGGCCGTGGGCACGTCCACGTCCCGCGATTCCTTGATCGGCTTGCCGTTGTCCAACGACTCCAGCACCGCGAGCTCCCGCGACCGCTCCTGGATCAGGCGGGCGATGCGGAAGATGTACTTGGCGCGCTCGGAGCCGGGCATCCGGCCCCACACGCGCTCGTAGGCGCGGCGTGCCGCCTTCACCGCCTTGTCGACGTCGGCGGGCGCGGCCGTGGAGACCTCGGCCAGCACCTCCTCCGTGCCGGGGTTGACGGTCTTCAACGGCTCACCGCCGCCCTCGACGAACTGGCCGTCGACGAACATCCGGTAGTTCGGCTTGAGGTTCGCGATGTCCCGCGACTCGGGCGCGGGCGCGTATTCCCACATGGTCAGTCCACCGTCACGTAATCGGGGCCGCTGTAGTGGCCGGCCAACTGGGTGCGCCGCTGCATCAGCAGGTCGTTGAGCAGCGTGGAGGCACCGAAGCGGAACAGGGTCGGGGTCAGCCACTCCGGTCCCGCGACCTCGTGCACCGCGACCAGGTACTTGATCGCGTCCTTGGTCGTGCGGATGCCACCGGCGGGCTTCACGCCCCGCAGCTCACCCGTCTGGGTGTGCCAGTCGCGGACGGCCTGCAGCATCACGTGCGTGACGGGCAGCGTCGCGGCGGGGGAGACCTTGCCGGTGGACGTCTTGATGAAGTCGCCGCCCGCGAGCAGGCCGATCCAGGACGCGCGGCGCACGTTGTCGTAGGTGGCGAGCTCGCCGGTCTCCAGGATGACCTTGAGGTGCGCGTCCCCGCAGGCGTGCTTGACCTGCGCGATCTCGTCGAACACCTGGCCGTACCGGCCGGACAGGAACGCGCCCCGGTCGATCACCATGTCGATCTCGGTGGCGCCCGCGTCGACGGCGTAGGCGGTGTCCTCGAGCTTCACCTTCAGGCTCGACCTGCCCGACGGGAACGCGGTCGCGACGCTGGCGACGTCGATGCCGGTGCCCCGCAGCTCCCGCACGGCCGTCTCGACCATGTCCGGGTACACGCAGACGGCGGCGACCTGCGGCACGTCCGGGTTGTCCGGGTCGGGTCTGCGCGCCTTCGCCGCCAGCGACCGCACCTTGCCGTGGGTGTCCGCGCCCTCCAACGTGGTCAGGTCGACCATGGAGATGGCGGTGTCGATGGCCCACATCTTGCCGGCCTTCTTGATGCTGCGGGTGCCCAGACCGGCCGCGCGCTGTTCGACGCCGACCTGGTCCACACCGGGCAGTCCGTGCAGGAACCGGCGCAGCGACGCGTCGTCGCGGACGGCGTCCGCGAGCGCCGGGGGCAGCGACGGCGATGTCGAGGGAACAGCCATGTCGCCGAGTCTAGGCGGAGTGGGACGGCCGTCCTAGTTGACCGGGAGCGGGGTGGTGCGGCCGTTCGCCGGTACGGGTTCGGCCGCTCACCGGGGGTGGGAGCGGGTGTGAGCCGATCGTGAGGCCCCGGTGGTTCCCTGGGCCCCGTCGACAACCGGAGGGGGGCAGGATCGTGTCAGGACGGTTCACCGGGGTGGTGTTGGCCGCGCTGCTCGGCATCGCGGCGTTCGGGGGGACGGCGGAGGCGGCGGCGCAGGAGCGGGAGGACGTCGGCGCCGCCATCATCAGCCAGGCGCCGGAGGCCGACGGCAAGTGCCTCGACGTCTACAACGCGGGTGGTGGCCCGCAGGTCCAGATGTGGTGGTGCAACGGCTGGAGCAACCAGGACTGGCTGATCGACAGCGGCTACCACGGCGGGGTGCGGCTGCGCCCGTACTCCAACACCGGCATGTGCCTCGACGCGTACAAGGGCCGCGGCGTGCAGCTCGTCCAGTACCGCTGCGACTCGACCTCGACGCAGGAGTTCACGCGTGACTGGCACCAGAGCGGCTTCCGGCTGCGCTCGGTGAGCAGCCCGAGCCTGTGCGTGGACATCTACGACCACGGTCGGGGCAACATCGTGCAGATGTGGGACTGCCGGGACGTCCAGCACCAGTACTGGTGGACCGCGGGCTAGCGGTGGGGTAGCGGTCGACGGCGGCGCGGCGCGCACCGCGCCGCCGTTCCGGTGCGCTCAGCCCTCCAGCTCGTCGTGGGCGCGACCCTTGAGCTTCTTCTTCTTGGGCCGCCGCACCTCGACCGCGCCCATCATCGCGAACCCGGTGATCTTCACGACCGGCCCGCCGGGGATCGTCGGCGCGCCCTTGTGGGTGGCGTCCTCGAACGCGCCCATGAAGCCGAAACCGGACACCTGCACGGTGACGTCCTCCGGCACGATGATCTCCACCGCGCCCATCAACGCGTAGGCGTTGATCGTCGTCTGGCCCTGCGCGAAGTTGGCCCGCGTCAGGTCCAGCTCGACACCGCCCATGACGGCGACCGCCGTGTGCGTCGGCGGCACGACCCACTCACCCCGCCGCTCCACGCCCGACCAGAACGCGAACGACACACCGGAGCCCGGCGTGCCGCCGATGCGCGAGGCCGGGGCGTGGTGCTGCAGCGGCACGGGCATCACCGACGGCGCGGGCACGCCGAGGTCGGCGGTCAGCGGCACCAGCTCGCCGTAGGTCTTGGCCGCGTACACCGCCGCCAGGCGTTCGTCCAGCTCGTGCAGGTCGAGCCGGCCTTCGCCGTGTGCCTGTTGGAGCACCTGGGCGACCTTCTCGCGGTCGGCGTCCGAGGCGCGCATCTGACGGGGGTCCGGGACCAGCTCGTCGCTCACCCGGGTGAGTCTAGGAGTCCGCGCCACCGGATGGTGCGGTTCGGCGCACGACCACGTCGAGCATCACCGTGCGAAGACCGACCAGTCGACCTTGCCGACGAGGAGGACGGGCCCGTCGGGGTTCTTCGAGTCGCGGACGGCGGTGCGGTCGTCGACGCGGGCGACCTCGACGCAGTTGGCCTGGCTGCTGCTGCGACTGCTCTTGCGCCACCGGACGTTGGTGAGGTCCATCGAGTGCACTCCCCGCATCACGTCGACTTGCCGATGAGCTTGGCGATCAACCCGAGCGATTCCTCGGGAGGGAGCGCCATGGCACACAGCGTCTGCCAGGCAAGCCTAGCCGAGTCGATGTACCGGGCTTCCTCCAAGAACGTGCTCGTGTGGCGGCTCTCGACGTAGACCAGGCTCGGCTGATCGGTGAACTCCAGCCGCAGGAAGGGACCTTCCAGGCCGGGGTGGGCGACGCTGTCGAAGGGCACCACCCGGACCGTGACGTTGGCCCGGCTGCCCATCACCATCAGGTGCTGGAGCTGGGAGCGCATCATGCCGGGGTCACCCAGCGGTCGCCGGAGCACCGCCTCGTCCATCAGCAGGTGCACCACCGCCCGGCCGAGGATCACCTGCCGGCCCATCCGGGTGGCGACCAGCGCGTCCAACTCGGCGTCGGACAGACTGCCGCCGCCACCGCGGATGATGGCGCGGGCGTAGTCGGGGGTCTGGGCGAGGCCGGGGATCAGCAGGGGCTCGTAGTTGTAGAGGGCGGTGGCCTCCGCTTCGAAGCCGATGAGGTCCTTCCAGTTGCCGGGCAGCTTGCCGTGGATGGCGTGCCAGTTCCGGTGTTCGCCGGCGCGCACGAGGTCGACCAGTTCTTGCCGCAGAGCGGCCGGCGCGCGCAGGTAGCCGAGGATGGCCGCGACCTCGTCGGCGCGCAGCCCCCGGTTGCCCGTCTCCATCCGGCTGATCTTGCTCTCCGAGCAGCCGATCGCGTTGGCCACGTCCGCGCAGCTCAGGCCCCTGGCCAAGCGCAACGCGCGCAGTTCCGTCGATACCCGCCGCTGCCGGACGGATGCCCCCTTGCGTGTCATGGCGCGACTGTTCCGCCTTGCCACCGGGGCACGAAAGCCGTGTCACCCGAAGGGGAGCGTTGCGGGACCGCGGCGCAAGACGCCACCGTTCCGGCGTGGAGAAGAGCTGGGAGATCAGCGGCGCTGCCGCCGACTGGACGATGACCGTCTCGATCGTCGGACTCGGGGGCGCCGACCTGCCGCAGCCCGACTTCGACGGTCTGGTCGAGCACTTCCGCACGGTGATCGACCTGGCTGAGGCGCTGTGGCAGTTGCGTCAGGTCGGTTGACGCACCGGCAACCCGGCGGCGCGGTAGATGTCGTCGACGACCCGCATCGTGGCCACCGCGTCGTCCGCCGTCGTCGGGAACGGCCTGCCGTGCAGCACGGCGTCGGCGAACGCCTCCAACTGGTACTCGTAGGACGGCCGCCGGTCGAACCGCTCGACCCGCCGGTGGCCGTTCAGCTTCACCGCGAGCCGGTGCCCCAACTGGGGGGCGAACGGGTTGAACACGCGCAGTTCACCGTTGGCACCCAACACCTTCGCCGACAGCCTCAGCAACGACCGCGACCACATCGACGCCACCACGGTCCCGGTGTGCCCGGCCGGGAACTTCAGCTCCGCCCGCATCGCCCGGTCGACGCCGTCGCCCTTCAGCAACGCCCGCGCCGACTTCACCTCCGGCTCGCCACCGAGGTAGCGCACCATGTTCACCGCGTAACAGCCCGCGTCCATCAACGCCCCACCGGCGAGCTCCAGCGAGTACCGGATGTCGGAGAACCTCGGCAGCGGGAACGCCAACCGCGCCTCGACGTGCCTCAGCTCGCCCAGCTCCGCGACCACTTCCGGCAACCGCAACGCCAACGGGTGGTAGCGGTAGTGGAACGCCTCCATCACCACCAACCCGCTGCCCTTCGCCGCCTCCGCCACGGCTGCCGCTTCGTCGGCGTTGGCCGCGAACGGCTTCTCGCACAACACGTGCTTCCCCGCCGCCAACGCCGCCAGCGTCCACTTCCCGTGCAACCCGTTGGGCAACGGGTTGTAGACCGCGTCCACGTTGGGGTCGTCCAACAGCTCTTCGTAGCTCTCGTGCACCTTGGCGATCCCGAACCGGTCGGCGAACTGCCGCGCGCGCTCCGCATCCCGCGCCGCCACCGCCGCCACCTCGACCGACGCCACCGACCGCCCCGGCTTCACCAACGCAGCCGGCACGATCCGCGCCGCCCCCAACACCCCGATCCGCACGTGGTCGGCCATGTCACTTCGTTACCCCCGGCGGCACGTCGTCAACCCCGGAGCCACCGGGCGTCGGCCGGGGCTACCACATACTGTTCGACCATGGACGTCCTCGTTGTCGATCACCCACTGGCCAGGGCGCGGCTGACCACCATGCGTGACGCCCGCACGGACAACGCGGCGTTCCGCGCCGCGCTGCACGAGCTGACCGTGATGCTGGTGTACGAGGCCACGCGCGACCTGCCCGTGGCCGAGGAGCGGGTGCACACGCCCGTCGCCCGCACCACCGGGTACCGCCTGGCGAACCCGCCGCTGCTCGTGCCGGTCCTGCGGGCCGGTCTCGGCATGGCCGACCAGGCGCACAAGTTGATCCCGGACGCGCAGATGGGCTTCGTGGGCCTGGCCCGGGACGAGGAGACGCTCCAGCCGACGCCGTACATGGAGTCGCTGCCCGACTCGCTCGCCGGCCGGCCGGTGTTCGTGCTGGACCCGATGCTCGCCACCGGCGGTTCGATGGCGTACACGATCCGCCTGCTGACCGACCGCGGCGCGACCGACGTGACGGCCATCTGCGCCCTGGCGGCCCCCGAGGGCATCAAGCACCTGGAGGACTCCGGCCTGCCCGTCCGCCTGATCACCGCCAGCATCGACGAACGCCTGAACGACTCGGGCTTCATCGTCCCCGGCCTGGGCGACGCCGGCGACCGCCAGTACGGCGCCGTCCACTAACCCCGCGAGTGTCGAACGCTCAGGTCCCGAGTGTCGAACGCTCAGGTCCCGAGTGTCGAACACTCAGGCCCCGTGAGTCGAACGCTCAGGTCCGAGTGTCGAACCTTCGCGTACCCCGAATTCAACGTCCAGGTCACCAACCGCCGTCCTGAGCGTTGAATTCGGGGGTCCTGAACGTGGGACACGGTGGACGCGAGTGTTCGACACGCGGGACCTGAGCGTTCGACACTCGGGTTAGGTCAGGGTGGCGGCCCAGGTGGACAGGGTGCGGCCCGGGTGGCCCGTCACGGCGGTGAAGTCGGGCGTCACGGCGGCCGGTTCCTCGGCGTGCTGGGCCATGTACCCGAGCAGGTACTCGGCCACGTCGTAGGGCAGGCCCTCGTCGCGGATCAGGGTGGCGCGGGCCTGGCCGTAGGTCAGGCGCTCGAACCGGATCGGGCGGCCCAGGCCCCGGGCGATGGCGGCCACCTGCTCGACGTGCGTCAACGCCTCCGGCCCGCTCAACGTGTACGCCCGCCCGGCATGCCCCTCGCGCAGCAACGCCCGCACCGCGACCTCGGCCACGTCGTCCTCGTGCACCGGTGCGCCCACCGACTCCGGGAACGGCGCCCGCACCACGCCCTCCTCCTTGATGCTGCGCGCCCAGATCAGCTTGTTGGCCATGAACTCACCCGGCCGCACGTGCGTCCACTCCACCCCGGACGCCTCGATCACCCGCTCCACGTCGTGGTGCAGCTCGTAGCTCCCCGGCCGCCGCACGGTCACCGCGCTGCTCGACAGGTACACCACCCGCCGCAGGTCGGGCGCGTTCGCCAGGAACGCCCGCGCGTGCGCCACCGCGTCCGGCGACTCGATCGCGGCCAGCAGGAACACCGCCGTCACACCCGTCAGCGGCAGCTCGTCCGGCCGCGTCAGGTCACCTCCCACCACCTCCACGCCGTCGGGCAGCACGGCCCGCGCCGGGTTGCGCGTCAACGCCCGCACCGGCACCCCCGCCGCCGCCAACTGCCGCACGACCGCGCCTCCGATCGTGCCGGTCGCCCCCGTCACCAGGATCGTCACGAACATCCCCCTCACCGGTTACTCAAACTTGAACAGCGCCGAAGCTAGCGCGATCACCACCCACCGCGCACATGCAAGAATTTGCACAAAACGCGAGGGGAATTCGTGTTACCGGATTCGGCCGAACGGACGTAGCAGTGGTCTAGACCTCATCACTACCGTGGTCCAGACCACAGCCGAAGTTCGCGAGGAGAAGCATGTCGAGCAGGAGATGGGTGCTCCCCGCCCTCCTGGCCACCGCGATGACCGTGTCGCTGGCCCCGCAGGCGGTCGCGCACGGCGAGCACGACGAACGCGGCGGCCACGGCGGCCACGGCAGGTCCGAGCGCGTCGTCGGCTACTACACCCAGTGGAGCGGCTACGACCGCAACTTCCTGGTGCGCGACCTGGTCGCCAACGGCACCGCGCCGCGGCTCACCCACCTCAACTACGCCTTCGGCTTCCTCGACGAGTCCGGCAAGTGCGTCAGCGCCGACCCGTGGGCGGACTACCAGCGGCCGTTCAGCGCCGAGCAGAGCGTCAACGGCGTCGCGGACGTCGCGGGCCAGCCCCTGTCGGGCAACCTGAACCAGCTCAAGCAGCTCAAGGCGAAGTACCCGAAGCTGCGGATCAACATCTCGCTCGGCGGCTGGACCGGTTCGAAGTACTTCTCCAACGCCGCCCTCACGCCCGAGTCGCGCGCCGCGCACGTGGCGTCGTGCCTGGACATGTGGCTCAAGGGCAACCTGCCCGACGCCGCCCCCGGCGCGGCGGCCGGCGTGTTCGACGGCGTCGACCTCGACTGGGAGTGGCCGTCGTCCGAGGCCGCGCCCGGCAACGTCGTCCGCCCCGAGGACAAGCGGAACTTCACCGCCCTGCTGGTGGAGTACCGCAAGCAGCTCGGCAAGCTGACCTGGCGCACCGGCGAGCGCTACGACCTGACCGCGTTCCTGCCCGCGAACCCCGCGCAGGTCGACCGCGGCTTCGAGGTGAAGAAGGTCTTCGACCTGCTGACCTTCGCCACGATCCAGGGCTACGACTACCACGGCGCGTGGGAGCCGCTGACCAACCAGCAGTCCTCGATCCGCACGCCCGCCGCGGACCCGACGACGCCGCCGTTCAGCTCGCAGGTCGCGATCGACCACTACCTGCGCAACGGCGCGCCGAAGAGCAAGGTCGTGCTGGGCGTGCCGTTCTACAGCCGCGGCTGGACCGGCGTCCGCAACGAGGGCAACGGCCTGTTCCAGCCCGCCACCGGCCCCGCGCCCGCGACCTACGAGGCCGGGTACGAGGACTACCGGATCCTCAAGGCCCAACTGGGGAAGTTCACCGTGCACCGGGATGCCAAGGCCGGGCACGCGTGGTTGTTCGACGGCACCACGTTCTGGACCTGGGACGACCCGGTCGAGATGAAGCGCAAGGGGCGCTACGTGGCCGAACGGCGCCTTGGCGGCGCGATGATCTGGTCGCTCGACGGCGACACCGCCGACGGCGAGCTGATCAAGGCGCTCACCAGCGGACTGTCCTGACAAGGGGCAGTCCACGGGGTCCGGGGAGGTTTCGCGGCGGCCACCTCCCCGGGCCCCACCTTTTTCACGTCACGCGCCAACCGTCCGCGTGCGCACGCAGCGCGCGCTCGTAGACGGGAGCGATCTCCACGCCCGGTGGCAGGTTGCCGTTGAGCTCGAGGCTCACCAGGCCGTGCACCATGCCCCACATCGCCAGCGCGATCCGCTCCGGCGGCTCCGACGCGAACAACCCGGACTCCACGGCCCGCCCGACGTCCCGCACCACCGGCAGGAACGTCTGCACGGCGGCCTCCTTCGTCTCGTCGGACGGCTCGAAGTTCGGCACGACCTTGCTGAACATCACCAGGTAGAACTGGGGGTCGGCCAGGGCGCTGGCCCGGTAGGCCAGGCCGATCTGGACGAGGTCCTCCACCGGGTCGTCGGTCTGCGGCACGCTCGCGATGCGTTCACCGAATCGGCGGAACGCCTCCTCGTACACGGCGTTCAGCAGCGCGGGCTTGCCGCCGAACAGCGAGTACACGGCGGTGGTCGAGGTGTTGACATCCGCCGCGAGCCTGCGCAAGCTCAGAGCGCCGGGGCCTTCGGTGGACAGCAGTTCACCCGCCCGCTCGAGCAGCCGGCCGCGGAGCGCGTCGTCGTGTGTCTTCGGTCGTGGCACCGGGGCATCGTATCGCAACGCTGTTATAATTCGCGGTCTGGTCATAGTGGTATCAAGTTGGTACCGTCATTTCCCATGGCGATGACTCTGCGTCTGAGCGACGAGGAGAACCGGCGGCTCGACGAACTCGCCGCCGCCGAGGGCCGTTCGAAGCAGGAGGTCGTGCGCTTGGCGTTGGCCGAGCGGTGGGCCAGATTGCAGAAGGAGGAGCAGCTGTCCGAGGTCCTCGGACGCGTGCTCCCCAAGTACCGGGGCCTGCTCGACCGCCTCGGCTCCGCCTGACCGCCGACCCCTCCCGGTTGCGGGATCCCGCACCCCTGTGCGACCGGTCGACTACTCCCCGCCCACACCCCGACACCTTCGGGTGATCGCACCGCCGTGCCCTCGCCGTTCGAACACATGTTCGATACGATCCATCCATGCAGCTCAACCGCCGCACGCCCGGTCGTTCACGGGCTTACCTCTGTGAACGTCCACGATGGTCCGGAGCGCACCGGTATGGTGCGCCGTTGAAGATCGGGCTGCGTCCGGGTTGCGCTTCGGTGCACAACGCGGCCGACACCATCCTCGCCGCCGGTCGGGCGGGGAGGCGAAACGGACCTGAGGGGGTGGGTGGTGGCGCCGGAGACGTCCCGGATGCGGCGTGGCCGCGCCGGAGTCCCCGCCCCGCAGGACAGGGAGCGCGTCAAGCAGTGGTCAACTACCTCGACGCCGGCGACTTGCTCGTGCTGGCGACCGCCGTCACCGGCGGGGATCTGGTCGTGCGCGACTTAGGTCTCCTCGACTCCGCAGCCCATCGCCCCAGGGCCACCGTGCTGGGAGTCGAGGCCTACGACACGCTCTGGCTGAAAGCTTCCGCGTTGCTCGACTCCATCGTCCGCACGCGCCCGTTGGCCGAGGGCAACTGGCGGCTGGGCTGGGTCGCCGCCGTGACGTTGTGCGACATCAACGGCTGGTGGATCGACGCGGAGGAGGACGAGGCGCTCGACCTCGTGCGCGCGCTGGGCCGGGAGCAGATCGACGTCGCCGGCATGGCAGCCCACCTGGAGGCCTGGAGCATGCCCAAGGACGACTAGCGCGGCCCTCACGCCCGGCGGATCGCGTGACGACCTCACCGGATGCGCCGAATCGGGTTGACCTGGAGCGCACTCCAGCTCCTACCGTCGACACCGTGACTTACTCGATCGCCCAAGCGGCCGAGCGCAGCGGGTTGTCGATCGACACCCTGCGCTACTACGAACGGATCGGCCTGGTCGACCCGCCCGCCCGGGACTCCGGCGGGCGGCGCAACTACAGCGACGACGACCTGGGCTGGCTCGTGTTCCTGACCCGCCTGCGCACCACCGGCATGCCCATTCGCATGATGCGCGAGTACGCGCAGCTCCGGCACCGCGGCGCGGCCACCGCGGGCAGGCGCAAGCAGATGCTGTTCGAGCACCGCGCCTCCGTCCGCGCGCGCATCGCCGAGCTCCAGTCGTGCCTGGAGGTGCTCGACTACAAGATCACGCACTACGAGCAGATCGAGCACACGTTCATCGAGGGGATCACCGCGTGAGATCGTTGGGGGAGCTGCGGGTCGGCGCACAGGGCCTGGGCTGCATGGGCATGAGCCAGTCCTACGGCGTCGGGGACGAGGCCGAGTCGATCGCCACCATCCACCGGGCGCTCGACCTGGGCGTCACGCTCCTGGACACCGCGGACGTCTACGGCGGCGTCACCCGTCCGGGCACGGCCGACGCGAGCGGCGTGGGCGCGAACGAGGAGCTGGTGGGCCGGGCGGTCGAGGGCCGCCGCGACGAGGTCGTGCTCGCGACCAAGTTCGGGCTCGCCGACCCCGACCGCAGGCCGCGCGGCGACGCGGCCTACGTGAAGCAGGCCGCGGAGGCGTCGTTGCGCCGCCTGCGCACCGATCACATCGACCTCTACTACCAGCACCGCGTCGACCCGGACGTGCCGATCGAGGAGACCGTGGGCGCGATGGCCGAGCTGGTCGCCGAGGGCAAGGTCCGGTACATCGGCCTGTCCGAGGCGGGCGCGGAGACGATCCGGCGGGCGCACGCCGTGCACCCGATCGCCGCCCTGCAGAGCGAGTGGTCGCTGTGGACGCGCGACATCGAGGCGGAGATCGCGCCGACGTGCCGCGAGCTGGGCATCGGCATCGTGCCGTTCTCGCCGCTCGGCCGCGGCTTCCTGACCGGCCGCCTCACGTCCGTCGCCGACCTGGGCGAGGACGACGCGCGTCGCACCATGCCCCGGTTCGCCGAGGAGAACTTCGCCCGCAACACGGCGATCGTGGACGCGCTGCGCGCGCTGGCCGCCGATCGCGGCGTCACGCCCGGTCAGCTCGCCCTGGCGTGGGTGCACCACCAGGGCGAGGACGTCGTGCCGATCCCGGGCACCAAGCGGGTGAGGTACCTGGAGGAGAACGTCGCCGCCGCCGACCTGGAGCTCGGCGCCGAGGAGCTCCGCGCGATCGAGGCCGCCGCGCCGGCCGTCGCGGGCGAGCGGTACCCGGCGGAGTTCCTGAAGCTCTCGAACAGGTAGGGGGAAGACCGTGGAGAACCGCTGGTTGGGCGCGTTGGAGGTCAGCGCGCAGGGCTTGGGCTGCATGGGCATGAGCGACTTCTACGGCCCGGGCGACGAGGCCGGCTCCACCGCCACCATCCACCGCGCGCTGGACCTGGGCGTCCGGTTCCTCGACACGGCCGACATGTACGGGCCGTTCACCAACGAGGAGCTGGTCGGCCGGGCCGTCGAGGGCCGCCGGGACGAGGTCGTGCTGGCGACGAAGTTCGCCATCGTCCGCGACCCCGGCGCGCCCCGGTCCGAGTGGGGGCTGCGCGGCGACCCGGCCTACGTGAAGCAGGCCGCGGAGGCGTCGTTGCGCCGCCTGCGCACCGACCACATCGACCTGTACTACCAGCACCGGGTCGACCCGAAGGTGCCGATCGAGGAGACCGTCGGCGCGATGGCCGAGCTGGTCGCCGAGGGCAAGGTGCGCCACATCGGCCTGTCCGAGGCGGGCGCGGAGACGATCCGGCGGGCGCACGCCGTGCACCCGGTGGCGGCCGTGCAGACCGAGTGGTCGCTGTGGTCGCGCGACATCGAGGACGAGGTCGTGCCGACGTGCCGCGAACTGGGCATCGGCATCGTCGCGTACTCACCGCTGGGCCGCGGTTTCCTCACCGGCCGGTACACCTCGAAGGACGACTTCGCGGCCGGTGACTTCCGGCTGGTCGGCCAGCCGCGGTTCGCCGAGGAGAACCTGGCCCGCAACCTGGCGCTGGTCGAGTCGCTGCGCGAGGTGGCGCGCGAGCACGACGTGACGCCGGGGCAGATCGCGCTGGCGTGGGTGCACCACCGGGGCGCGGTGCCGATCCCGGGCACCAAGCGGGTGAAGTACCTGGAGGAGAACGCCGCCGCGGCGGACCTGGAGCTGACCGAGGCCCAGCTGGCCCGCATCGCCGCGGCCGTGCCGCCCGACGCGGTGGCCGGCACCCGCTACCCGGCCGAGGTGATGCCCTCGCTCGGCCGTTAGAGCGTCAACGTGGCCGCGACGGTGGCGCCCAGTTCCCGGCACCGGGCGCGGGCGTCACCGTCCGGCGCGCCGGACAGCGCCACCGTCTCCACCACGGCCCGCCACCCCAACCCGCCCGTGATGTCCCGCAACGCCTTCACCGCGCCCTCCGTGCCCAGGTTGCCGTGCACGTACGCCCCGAACGGCCGACCGCGCGTGGCGTCCAGGCAGGGGTAGTAGACGGTGTCGAAGAAGTGCTTCAGCGCGCCGCTGATGTAGCCGATGTTGGCGGGCGTGCCGAGCAGGTAGCCGTCGGCTTCGAGCACGTCGGACGCGGTCGCGGACAACGCGGGCCGCCGCACCACCTCGACGCCTTCGATGTCCGGGTCGGTCGCACCCCCCAGCACCGCCTCGAACAGCTCCTGCATGGCGGGTGACGGCGTGTGGTGCACGATCAGCAGGCGGGGCACGCGGCCCAGGTTGCCGCGAACGGCACGGCACGGCAACCGCTCGTGTAGCAAGATCTACAAGGGGCGCGCGGGAACCCGCGGGGCCGTCGCGCGTCCTCAGTAGTAGTGACACGGGAGGGAGTCATGGAAACTCGCAGCATCGCCACGATGAAGCGGAACCGGCGGATCACCTGGGGCGCGGGTGTCGGCATCGGGGTCGGGCTGATCGGCCTGCCGCTCGTCTTCATCGCCCTGTGGCCGGGGGTCGACCACAGCCCGTGGGACGTCAACACGATGATCCTCGCGACCGGCGTCGCGCTGTGCACGACCAGCTACATCTCCGGCCGCATCTCCGTGGCCGCCGTCACGCAGCACCGCCCGCGCCCGGTGAGCCCGCCGACCCGGCGCCCGTACCTGGTGGTCGGCGGTTCGCTCGTCGTCGCCGTGCTGTGCCTGCTGCTCGCGCTGGCGTCGTGACCGTCGGCGCCGCGACCGTCAGCTGAGCAGCTCGGACACCTGCGCGCGCAGCTCGGCCAACCGGGTCCCGGCCCGGTCCCGGGCGGACGGCAGGTCGTCCGGCACCGGTTCCACGACCTCCAGGTACGCCTTCAGCTTCGGCTCGGTCCCGGAGGGCCGCACGACCACCCGCACGCCGTCCCGGGTGAGCCGCACCACGTCGGCACCGGGCAGCAGGTCCTCGAACGCGAAGCCCTCCGGCGGCTGGGCGCGCAACCGCGCCATCAGCGCTCCGATCCGGCTCAGGTCGGTGAACCGCAGCGACACCTGGTCGGTCAGGTGCAGCCCGTGGTCGAGCGCGAGCTGGTCCAGCGCGTCCAGCAGCGTGCGGCCCGAGGCCTTCAGCCCGGCCGCCAGGTCGCACGCCACCACGGCCGCCGAGATGCCGTCCTTGTCGTTGACGGCCGCCGGGTCGACGCAGTTGCCCAGCGCCTCCTCGTAGGCGAACACCAACCCCTCGCCCGCCCGCACCAGCCACTTGAACCCGGTCAACGTCTCCGCGTAACGCGCGCCGTGCGCCGCCGCGATCGACCTCAGCAACGACGACGACACGATCGTGGTCGCCACCAACGGGTCGGGGCTGTCCGTGGTGGACAGCACGAGCGAACCCAGCAGCACGCCGGTCTCGTCGCCGCGCAGCATCCGCCACGACCCGTCCCGCTCCCGCACGCCCAACGCGCACCGGTCCGCGTCGGGGTCCAGCGCGATGGCCAGGTCGGCGTCCTCGGCCGCCGCCAGCGCCAGCAACCGGTCCGCCGCGCCCGGCTCCTCCGGGTTCGGGAACGCCACGGTCGGGAACGCCGGGTCCGGCACGGCCTGCTCGCGCACCACCCGCACGTCGGTGAACCCGGCCCGGCGCAACGCCTCGACCGCCGTCGCCCCGCCGACGCCGTGCATCGGCGTCAGCGCCACGCGCAGGTCGCGGGCCGTGCCGCGGGGCAGTGACGCGACCCGTCGCAGGTACTCGTCCACCTCGGCGTCCGACACCGGCAGGTGGTCGTCGGACGACGGCACCGACACGGCCGCCGGCACGCCCCGGATCGCCGCCTCGATCTCGCGGTCCTCCGGCGGCACGATCTGCCCGCCGCCCGCCAGGTACAGCTTGTAGCCGTTGTCGGCGGGCGGGTTGTGCGAGGCGGTGATCTGCACGCCCGCCACCGCGCCGTGCCGCTTGACCAGGAACGCCAGCACCGGTGTCGGCAGCGGGCCCGGCAGCACCCGCACGGTGAAGCCGGCGGCCGCCAGCACGCCGGCCGCGGCGGCCGCGAAGCCCTCCGACCCGTGCCGCGCGTCCCGGCCGACGAACACCGTGCCGACGTGCCCGTTCGCCTTGAGCCACGCGGCGAGCCCGGCCGTGGTGCGGATGACCACGGCCCGGTTCATGCCGTTCGGCCCGGCCCGCACGGGACCGCGCAGCCCCGCCGTGCCGAAGGTCAGCGGCCCGGCCATCCGGTCCGCCAGCTCGTCGGCCGCGGCGGTGTCGCCGCCCATGGCCCGCGCCACCACGGTCTGCAACTCCAACCGGGTGTCGGGGTCGGGGTCGTCGGCGATCCAGCGGAACGCGGCGTCGCGCAGGGCCGGGGCGAGGGTCATGCCCGCGTCACCAGCTCGGCCCGGGACACCAGGTCGCGCAGCAGCGCGCCCATCCGGCTGGCCGCCGCCTGGCCCGCTTCCAGCACCTCTTCGTGGTTGAGCGGCTCGCCGGTGATGCCCGCGGCCAGGTTGGTCACCAGGGACAGTCCGAACACCTCGACGCCCTCCGCGCGGGCCGCGATGGCCTCCAGCACGGTCGACATGCCGACCAGGTCCGCGCCCATCGTGCGCAGCATCCGGATCTCGGCGGGCGTCTCGAAGTGCGGTCCGGGCAACCCCGCGTAGACGCCCTCCTCCAACGACGGGTCGATCTCCCGCGCGAGGTCGCGCAGCCGCGGCGAGTACAGGTCGGTGAGGTCCACGAACCGCGCGCCGACCAGCGGCGACGACGCGGTCAGGTTCAGGTGGTCGCTGATCAGCACCGGCTGGCCGACCGCCATGCCCTGCCGCAGCCCGCCCGCCGCGTTGGTCAGCACGACCGCGCGCACGCCGGCCGCCGCCGCCGTGCGGACGCCGTGCACGACCTTGGCCACGCCCTTGCCCTCGTACCCGTGCGTCCGGCCGAGCATGACCAGCACGTTCTTGTCGCCGACGCGCACCGACCGCACCGTGCCGCCGTGCCCGACGGCGGTGGGCGCCTCGAACCCGGGCAGCTCGCCCATGGGCACCTCGGCGGAAGCCTCGCCGATGAGGTCGGCGGCGGGTCGCCACCCGGACCCGAGGACGACGGCGATGTCGTGCCTGTCCACCCCGGTCCGCTCGGCCAACGCCTTGGCCGCGTCGGTGGCCAGGGCCTCGGGCGTGGTCTGCTCACTGATACCGGTCACGGCCGCGAGCCTAATGGCCGTCCGGTGGCGTTGCCCGCAGTGCTGCTCGGATGAGAGCAGCCCGGGACCTGTGGCACGAGGTGCGCGAAGCCCTGGCTAACCGCTCACCCTGAACGTGGGCGCGATGGTGTCGAACAGGCGGCTCCGGCCGGTTTCCTCCTGTTCCGTCGGCACGACGACCTCCACCACCCACAGGTCGTTGCCGCGCGGCAGGACCCGGGAGTAGCGGCTGCGGCGCAGGTCGGGACCCGGGGGGACGGTGCCGCGGGCCAGTGGGGTGGCCCGTTCCACGGTCCGGTAGCTGTACTGGACGGCCGGCTCCGGGCCGCCCGGTGGCAGCGCGTCGGTCGGTTCCAGGGCCTCGCCGAAGTACTGGTCCTCCGCCCACCGCGACCGCACCAGTCGCAGGTAGTCCTTGATCCGGTTCTGCTCGTAGTAGTCCGGGAACCGCTGCACGGTCACCTCGTACCACCCGTTGGGCGCGACCAGGTGCACCACCGTGCTGGGACCGAGCCCGTCGTTGGCGCGCTGCTCCAGGAAGCTCGTCCAGTCCGGTCCCACCTCGATGGTGAACTCCGCGCCCTGCTCGCCCTTCGCCGCCGCGGCCGCCGCGGTGGTCGGCAGCAGCGACGGCGTCTCGGTGATCGCGGGCGGCGACGGGGCGCTCTGGGTCGGTGGCGGCAGCAGCGGCGCGCCGGCCACCGTCCTGGTCAGCGCGAAGCCGGACACGCCGCCGATCGCGAACAGCACTGCCGCCGACAACGCCACCAGCACCGCCAACCCCGGCCGCCGGGTCAGCTCCCGCGTCACGGGCTCCCGCGGCGCGACCATGAACGGCAGCGGGCCGGGGTCGGCGGCCAGCGGGGTGTCCGGCGAGATCGGCGGCTTGGCCAACGCCGGCCGCACGATCTCCACCACCGGGCGGGTCACCGACGTCGCCGGGAACACGTCGGTGCCCGGCTCGGGCAGCAGCGGCCGCACCAGCCGCCGCACCTCCGCCAACGCGATCCGCTCGCCCGGCTCCTTCACCATCAGCCCCGCGACCACGTCGGCCAACGCGCCGCAGTCCGCCGCCGACGGCACGTCGCCGTGCACCACCTGGTTGATCGTCTGCAGCACGTTCGCGCCCTCGTACGGCTGCTGCCCGGTCATCGCCGCGAACAGCGTCGCGCCCAACGACCACTGGTCCGCCGCGGGGGACACCGCACCGCCCGCCGCCACCTCCGGCGCGATGAACGCGGGCGTGCCCAGCGTGATCCCGCGGCTGGTCAGCGTGGCCTCGGCGACGTTGCGCGCGATGCCGAAGTCGGTCAGCTTCACCCGGCCGTCGTCCGCGACCAGCACGTTGCCCGGCTTCACGTCCCGGTGCGTGATCCCGGCCCGGTGCGCGGCCCCCAGCGCCGCCGCCACCGCGTCCGCCACGACCGCGCCCTGCACGTCGGTCAGCGGGCCGCGCTGCCGCACCACTTCCGCCAGCGACTCCGACGGCACGAGCTCCATCACCACGTACGGGTCGCCGTCGGCCTGCACCACGTCGTACAGCGTGACCAGGTTCGGGTGCGCGAGCGCCGCCGCCGACCGGGCCTCGCGCAGCGTGCGCTCGCGGAGCACCTCGGCCTCGTCGTCCGGCGTGCCGGACGGGTGCAGGATTTCCTTCACCGCGACGTCCCGCCGCAGCACCTCGTCGTGCGCGGCCCAGACGGTGCCCATCGAGCCACGCCCCAGGACGTGCCGCAGGCGGTAGCGGCCGGCGATCAGTCGCTCCGATTCCACTGCGCCATCATTCACCAGCGTGGAAGACTGGCGTCTGCATCGTTCACGGCGGTGAACCTCACATAGCCGTCGTACTACTGGTGAGTAACACTGCGGAGCATGATGGAGCCGTCAGGCGAGTTGGCGCTGGCCGCCGAGTTCCCCACCCCTGACCGCGAGCAGTGGCTGGACCTGGTCCAGGGCGTGCTGCGCAAGTCGGGCGCGGACTTCGGGTCGCTGATCACCACCACCTACGACGGCATCGACGTCCAGCCGCTGTACACCGCGGCTGACCGGGTGCCGGACGCCGGTTTCCCCGGCCTGGCCCCGTTCACCCGCGGCGGACGGCCGCAGGGCGCGGTCGACGGGTGGGACGTCCGCCAGCAGCACCGGGTCGCCGACCGCGAGGCGGTCGTGGCCGACCTGGAGAACGGCGTCACGTCGCTGTGGCTCAAGGGACTCGACCCGGCCTCGTACGACGACGTGCTGGCCGACGTCCACCTGGACCTCGCGCCGGTCGTCGTGGACGCGGGCGCGGACTTCCTCGAAGCGGGCCGGGCGGTGCTGCGGGTGTGGGACCGGCGGCCGGTGCTGCCGAGCCAGGTCCGGGGCAACGTGGGCGCGGACCCGTTGGGCGTCCAAGCGCGCACGGGGCAGCCCGCCGACCTGCGGGCGTTGACCGACCTGATCGCCAAGACCCGCGAGTTCCCCGAGCTGCGGCTGGTCGTCGTGGACGGCCTGCCGTTCCACGAGGCCGGCGGCTCGGACGCGCAGGAGCTCGGCGCGTCCCTCGCGGCCGGGGTGGCGTACCTGCGGCACCTGACCGGGGCCGGGCTGGACGTCGCGCACGCCGTGCGGCTGCTGGAGTTCCGGTACGCGGCGACCGCCGACCAGTTCCTCACCATCGCCAAGTTCCGCGCCGCCAGACGACTCTGGGCCCGGGTCACCGAAGTCGCGGGCGCGCCGAGCCCGCAGCTCCAGCACGCGGTCACGTCGCCCGCGATGATGACCCGCCGCGACCCGTGGGTGAACATGCTGCGCACCACCGTGGCGTGCTTCGGCGCGGGCCTGGGCGGCGCGGACGCCGTCACCGTGCTGCCGTTCGACCACGCGATCGGCTCGTCCGACGACTTCTCCCGGCGCATCGCCCGCAACACACAGTCGTTGCTGCTGGAGGAGTCGAAGCTGGCCGGCGTGATCGACCCGGCGGGTGGCTCCTGGTACGTGGAGCGGCTCACCGACGACCTCGCGCACGCGGCGTGGGCGTGGTTCCGGGAGATCGAGGCCGCGGGCGGGCTGCCGAAGGCGTTCGACCTGGTCGGCGACCGGATCGCGGCGACCTGGGAGCAGCGGCGGCGCAACCTGGCCGACCGGACCGACGCGATCACCGGCGTCAGCGAGTTCCCGGACCTGGGCGAGCCGCCGGTGGTGCGCGAGCCCGCGCCCCGGGAGCCCGGCGGCGGATTGCCGCGGATCCGGTACGCGCAGGACTTCGAGGCGTTGCGGGACGCGGCCGACGCCGCGCCCGAGCGGCCCAGGGTCTTCCTGGCCACGCTGGGCCCGGTCGCCGCGCACACGGCGCGGGCCACGTTCGCGGCGAACCTGTTCCAGGCGGGCGGCATCGAGACGCCGAACGCCGGTCCGACCACGACCCCGGCCGACGTGGTCGCGAAGTTCCGCGAGAGCGGCGCGCGGATCGCGTGCCTGTGCGGCAGCGAGAGCGGCTACGCCGAACTGGCCGTGCCGGTCGCCCGGGCGCTGCGCGAGGCCGGTGCGGAGCGGGTGCTGCTGGCCGGCAAGGCGTCCGAAGCGGAGATCGACGAGTACGTGTTCACCGGCTGCCCGGCGCTAGAGGTGCTGGAGCACACGTTCGACGCGCTTGGAGTCCAGCGATGATCCCCAACTTCGCCGACGTCGACCTGGGCGAGCCCACCACCGCCGGCGACGCCGCGCGGTGGCAGGCCGCGGTGCAGGAGGCGACCGGCAAGGGCGTGGACGCGTTGACGTGGGAGACGCCCGAGGGCATCGGCGTCAAACCCGTCTACACGGCCGCCGACACCGAGGGCCTCGACTTCCTGGGCACCTACCCGGGCATCGCGCCGTTCCTGCGCGGCCCGTACCCGACCATGTACGTCAACCAGCCGTGGACCATCCGGCAGTACGCCGGGTTCTCCACCGCCGAGGAGTCCAACGCCTTCTACCGCCGCAACCTCGCGGCCGGGCAGAAGGGCCTCTCGGTCGCGTTCGACCTGGCCACCCACCGCGGCTACGACTCCGACCACCCGCGGGTGGCGGGTGACGTCGGCATGGCGGGCGTGGCCATCGACTCGATCTACGACATGCGCCGGCTCTTCGACGGCATCCCGTTGGACCGGATGAGCGTGTCGATGACCATGAACGGCGCGGTGCTGCCGGTCCTGGCGCTGTACGTGGTGGCGGCCGAGGAACAGGGGGTGGCGCCCGAGCAGCTCGCCGGGACCATCCAGAACGACATCCTCAAGGAGTTCATGGTCCGCAACACCTACATCTACCCGCCGCAGCCGTCGATGCGGATCATCTCCGACATCTTCGCCTACACCTCGCGGCGGATGCCGAAGTTCAACTCCATCTCCATCTCCGGCTACCACATGCAGGAAGCCGGCGCGACGGCCGACCTGGAGCTGGCCTACACGCTCGCGGACGGCGTGGAGTACCTGCGGGCGGGCCGGGACGCGGGGCTGGACGTCGACGCGTTCGCGCCGCGGCTGTCGTTCTTCTGGGCGATCGGCATGAACTTCTTCATGGAAGTCGCCAAGATGCGGGCCGCGCGGCTGCTCTGGGCGAAGCTGGTGAAGGACTTCGGCGCGCGGAACCCCAAGTCGTTGTCGCTGCGCACGCACTGCCAGACGTCCGGCTGGTCGCTCACCGCGCAGGACGTGTTCAACAACGTCGCCCGCACGTGCGTCGAGGCGATGGCCGCCACCCAGGGGCACACGCAGTCGTTGCACACCAACGCGTTGGACGAGGCGCTGGCGCTGCCCACGGACTTCTCCGCGCGCATCGCCCGCAACACCCAGCTGCTGCTGCAACAGGAGTCGGGCACCACGCGGGTGATCGACCCGTGGGGTGGCAGCGCGTTCGTCGAACGCCTCACGCACGACCTGGCGCACCGCGCGTGGTCGCACATCACCGAGGTCGAGGCCGCGGGCGGGATGGCGCGGGCGATCGACGCGGGCATCCCGAAGATGCGCATCGAGGAGGCGGCGGCGCGGACCCAGGCGCGGATCGACTCCGGTCGGCAGCCCGTGATCGGCGTGAACAAGTACCAGGTCGAGGTCGACGAGAAGATCGACGTGCTGAAGGTCGACAACGCCGGGGTGCGCGCGCAGCAGCTCGCGAAGCTGGTCCGGTTGCGGGAGGAACGCGACCCGGCGGCCGTGGAGCGCACGCTGGAGGCGTTGACGCGGGCGGCCGGTACCGACGGCAACCTGCTGGAGCTGGCCATCGACGCGGCGCGGGCCAAGGCGACCGTCGGCGAGATCTCCGAGGCGCTGGGCAAGGTGTGGGGCAGGCACTCGGCGCAGATCCGCACGATCACCGGCGTGTACCGGGAGGAGGCGGGGTCCGTGTCGAACGTCGAGCAGACCCGTGCGGTCGTGGAGGCGTTCGCCGAGGAGGAAGGGCGTCGGCCGCGCATCCTGGTCGCCAAGATGGGCCAGGACGGGCACGACCGCGGCCAGAAGGTGATCGCGACCGCGTTCGCGGACCTCGGCTTCGACGTGGACGTCGGCCCGCTGTTCCAGACCCCGGACGAGGTCGCGCGCCAGGCCGTCGAGGCCGACGTGCACATCGTCGGGGTGTCGTCGCTCGCGGCGGGCCACCTCACGCTCGTGCCCGCGCTGCGCTCGGCGCTGGCCGGGATGGGGCGCGACGACATCATGATCGTGGTGGGTGGCGTGATCCCGCCGCAGGACTTCGACGCGTTGCGCGAAGCCGGCGCGGCGGCGATCTTCCCGCCCGGCACGGTCATCGCGGACGCGGCGGGCGACCTGCTGCGCAAGCTGTCCGAGCAGCTCGGCCACGGTGCCGCGGACGGTGCCGCGGACGACGACCTGCCGGGACGAGATGGCTAGGCCGGTCGACGTCGGCGAGTACGCCAAGGGCGTGCTCGCCGGCAACCGCGGCACGCTCGCGCGGGCCATCACGCTGGTCGAGTCGACGCGCCCGGACCACCGCGCGTCGGCGCAGGAGCTGCTGGTCGAGCTCCTGCCGCACTCGGGTGGCGCGCACCGGGTCGGCGTCACCGGCGTGCCCGGTGTCGGCAAGTCCACGTTCATCGACGCGTTCGGCTCGATGCTGACCGAGCGCGGGCACCGGGTGGCGGTGCTGGCGGTCGACCCGTCGTCCACCCGCACGGGCGGCTCGATCCTGGGCGACAAGACCCGGATGGCCCGGCTCGCGGTCGACCCGGCGGCGTTCATCCGGCCGTCGCCGACGTCCGGCACGCTGGGCGGCGTGGCCAAGGCCACCCGCGAGTCGATCGTGCTGGTCGAGGCCGCGGGCTACGACGTGGTGCTGGTGGAGACCGTCGGCGTGGGCCAGTCCGAGGTCGCGGTGGCGAACATGACGGACTGCTCGCTGTTCCTGACCCTGGCGCGCACCGGCGACCAGCTCCAGGGCATCAAGAAGGGCGTGCTGGAGCTGGCCGACGTCATCGCGGTCAACAAGGCCGACGGCCCGCACGAGCTGGACGCCCGCAAGGCGGCGCGGGAGCTGGCGGGCGCGTTGCGGCTGCTGCGCCCGCCGGACGCGGTGTGGCACCCGCCCGTGCTGACGTGCAGCGGGCTGGACGGGTCGGGCCTCGACGCCGTGTGGCAGCAGGTCGTGCGGCACCGGGAGGCGCTGGAGGCGGCCGGTGAGCTGGCCGAGCGGCGGCGTCGGCAGCAGGTCGACTGGACCTGGGCGATGGTGCACGACCAGGTGCTGGCGGGCCTGCGGGCCGCGCCGGCGGTGCGGTCGGTGGTGCCCGAGGTGGAGCGGCAGGTGCGGGACGGTCGGCTGACGGCCACGTTGGCCGCCGAGCGGATCCTGGCGGCGTTCCGGCAGCACACGTGACGCTCGCTCACGGCACGTGAACGGATACCGGGTTGGATGACCACTGACAGTGGTATCCACGAAAGGCGATAGCTAGGCTTGGCGACCATGTGGCGATCTGTGCTCGCGGTGTGCCTGTTCGTGCTGGCCGGTGTGTTCACCGTGCCGGGCACAGGGGCCGCCGTGACGACATCGCCGCACCTCGCGGCCGTTCAGCCCACCGAGACGCTCGCGCCCGGTGGCACGATCCAGCCCGAGGGCACGGTGCCGCCCGGCCCGGACATCAACGCACCGCAGGAGCAGCCCGCACCCTCGTCGAGCGCCGATACCCGCAGGAAGTTGTGGATCGGTGGTATCGCGGTGCTGCTGTTCGCCCTCGTTTACTGGCGCAACAAGAAGCGGTGGTCGAAGTGGAAGGCCGGGCGCAAGTCCGGCTGATTCCCACTGGGTGGGAAGACCGGGGCGGCATGCGGTCGCCTTCTAGCATGACCTGCGCGGAGGCGCGGGCCGTGCGCGGCGTGATCGGTCTGACCGAACATCGAGCACCGCTTGGCGCACCCCCGCGACCGGTTGCCGGTTGATCAACCAGGGGTGCGACGCGCCCGCCGGACCGTGATGCAGGATGGACGCAAATGGGTACCGACTTCAAGATGAGCACGCGCTCGGCCGTCGAGCGGTACTCGACTGCGCTGGTCGACCTCTCCCGCAGCATCCACGCGGAGCCGGAGCAGGCGTTCGCCGAGCACCGCAGCGCGGCGAAGGTCGCCGACCTGCTCGCCGCCGAGGGCTTTGAGGTCGAGCGCGGTGTCGCGGACCTGGAGACGGCGTTCACGGCCTCGTTCGGCTCCGGCGAGCTGGTGCTGGGGCTGTGCGCGGAGTACGACGCGCTGCCCGAGATCGGCCACGCGTGCGGGCACAACGTCATCGCCGCCGCGTCCACCGGGGCGGCCCTCGCGCTGCGTGACGTGGCGGACGAGCTCGGCCTCACCGTCCGGGTGATCGGCACGCCGGCCGAAGAGGTCGGCGGCGGTAAGGTGCTGATGCTCGAACGCGGGGTATTCGACGACGTGGCGTTCTCGATGATGGTGCACCCGGCCCCCTACGAGGCCGTCGCGGCCCGTTCGCTGGCCATCACCGACGTCGAGGTCCACTACACCGGCAAGCCGTCGCACGCCGCCGCCGCGCCGCACCTGGGTGTGAACGCCGCCGACGCCATCACCGTCGCGCAGGTCGCCATCGGGCTCGCCCGCCAGCACCTGGAACCCGGCCAGATGGTCAGCGGCATCGTCACGCGCGGTGGCGCGGTGCCCAACATCGTGCCCGCGCGCACGTCGGCCATGTTCGACCTGCGCGCCGACGACCTGGAGTCGCTGCGCCGGCTCGAAGAGCGGATCAACCGCTGCTTCGAGGCGGGCGCCGTCGCCACCGGCTGCACCCACGAGGTCGTGAAGGTCTCGCCGGTGTACGCCGAGCTCAGCCCGGACCCCTGGCTCGCGGACGCCTACCGGCGGGCCGCGGTCGAGCTGGGCCGGCATCCATTGAGCCCCGAGGAGGAGCTCAAGGAGAAGATCGGCAGCACCGACATGGGCAACATCACCCGTGCGCTGCCGGCCATCCACCCGACCATCGCCATCGACTGCGGAGACGCGGTGAACCACCAACTCGAGTTCGCGACCGCCTGTGCCTCGGCTTCGGCCGACCGAGCTGTGCTCGACGGGGCGCTCGCCCTCGCCTGGACCACAATTTCCGCTGCCACCGACGGTGCGCAGCGTTCTCGACTGCTGGCGGGTGTGGCATGACGGTCCTGGACTCGCGTCTGCCGGAGGAGGGTGCCGAGGTGCTGTTGACCGACCGTGGGGTCAGCATTGCCCCTGTGGATGATCCCGGTGAGGGGCGCGGACCCTCGTGGCTGGACGACTGGCTGGCGGCCAACGCCTCCGAGGTCGTGGCGTGGCGTCGGCACATCCACGCGCACCCCGAGCTGTCGCGGCACGAGTACGCGACGACCGAGCTGATCGCCGACGTGCTGCGCTCGGCGGGGCTCAAGCCGCGCGTCCTGCCCGGCGGGACCGGCCTGGTGTGCGACGTCGGCTCGGGGCCGCGGTGCGTGGCGCTGCGGGCGGACATCGACGCGCTGCCGCTGCCGGAGAACACCGGCGCGCCGTACTCGTCCACTGTGGACGGCGTGGCGCACGCGTGCGGGCACGACGCGCACACCACCGTGCTGCTGGGCGCGGCGCTGGCGCTGGCGTCGGCGACCGAGCTGCCCGGGCGGGTGCGGCTGGTGTTCCAGCCCGCCGAGGAGGTCATGCCCGGCGGTGCGCTGGACGTGCTGGCGGCCGGTGGCCTGGACGGCGTGGAGCGCATCTTCGGCCTGCACTGCGACCCGCGGCTGGAGGTCGGGCGGATCGGCACGCGGATCGGTGCGATCACGTCGGCCAGCGACATGCTGGAGCTGCGGCTGACCTCGCCCGGCGGGCACACGTCCCGACCGCACCTGACCGCGGACCTGGTGCACGCGCTGGGGACCGTGATCACCGGGTTGCCGGGGTTGCTGTCGCGGCGGGTGGACCCCAGGTCGGGGACGGTGCTGGTGTGGGGTGCCGTGCACGCCGGTGAGGCGCCGAACGCGGTGCCGCAGGACGGCGTGCTGCGCGGGACGCTGCGGACCGGTGACCGGGACATCTGGGCCGAGCTGGAGCCGTTGATCAAGGAGCTGGTCGGGGCGTTGCTGGCGCCGACCGGTGTCGGGTTCGACCTGCACCACCGGCGGGGGGTGCCGCCCGTGGTGAACGACCGGGAGAGCACCATGCTGCTGCGGGCCGGGGTCGAGGCGGCGTTGGGCGAGGACGCGCTGGCCGGTACCGAGCAGTCGTCCGGTGGTGAGGACTTCGGGTGGTACCTGGAGCACGTGCCCGGGTCGTTCGCCCGGTTGGGCGTCTGGGACGGCGTGGGCAAGCAGAAGGACCTGCACCAGCCCGGGTTCGACCTGGACGAGCGGGCGTTGCTGGTGGGCGTGCGGGTGATGGTGCACGCGGCGCTGGCCGCGCTGGCGTGAGGGCCGGGGTCAGCTGACCGGTTCGACGATCTCCGGGCGGGCCTCCGGCGCCGAGGAGCGGACGGCGTCGGCGGCCTGGTCGTCCGGCTCAGCCTGGGAGGCCCGTTCGGCGTCGACGCGGGCCGTGTAGACCTCGACCTCGTGGCTGATCATGGCGTCGTCCCAGCCGTGGACGCCGGCCATCAGGCGGGCGACCGGCAGGGCGCACTCCACGCCCCGGTGCGGGTACTCGATCGAGATCCTGGTGCGGCGGGTCAGGACGTCCTCGAGGTGGAGCGCGCCTTCGTGCGAAGCCGCGTAGACCACTTCGACCTGGAGGTAGTCCGGCGCGCCCGGCACCGGCTTCAGCAGTTCCGCGTTCGCCGTCCCCAGGACCTCGTGGACGAGCGAGCCGTAGCGGTCCAGCAGGTGGCGGACGCGGTACGGGTGCAGGCCGTAGCGGGTGGCCAGCTGGTCGGCCTGGTTGACCAGGGCGTGGTAGCCGTCGGCCCCGACCAGGGGGACCTTGTCGGTGATGGACGGCTGGATCCGGCCCGGCAGGTCGACGGCGGCGGCGTCCACGGCGTCCGCGCCCATGACGCGGTAGGTGGTGTACTTGCCGCCGGCGATGGCGACCAGGCCCGGTGCGACGCGGGCGACGGCGTGCTCGCGGGAGAGCTTCGAGGTGGATTCGCTCTCGCCGGCCAGCAGGGGGCGCAGGCCCGCGTAGACGCCTTCGATGTCGTCGTGGGTCAGCGGGGTGGCGAGCACTTCGTTGACGTGGTCGAGGATGTAGTCGATGTCCGACCGGGTGGCGGCGGGGTGGGCCAGGTCGAGGTTCCAGTCCGTGTCGGTGGTTCCCACGATCCAGTGATTCCGCCAGGGGATGACGAACAGGACCGACTTCTCCGTGCGCAGGATCAGGCCCGATTCGGAAACGATCCGGTCGCGGGGGACGACGATGTGGACGCCCTTGGACGCGCGGACGCGGAAGCGGCCCCGGCTGCCGGACAGGCGTTGCAGCTCGTCGGTCCAGACGCCGGTCGCGTTGATCACGGCGTGGGCGCGGACGGCGGTCTCGCGGCCGTCCTCGACGTCGCGGACCCGGACGCCGGAGACGCGGTCGGCCTCCCGGAGGAAGCCGACGACCTGCGTGGAGGTGCGGACGACCGCGCCGTAGTGGGCCGCGGTCCGGCCGACCATCATGGTGTGCCGGGCGTCGTCGGCCTGGGCGTCGTAGTACCGGATGCCGCCGACGAGCGCGGTGGGCTTGAGCGCGGGGACGAGGCGGAGGGCGCCTGCCTTGGTCAGGTGCTTCTGGCCCGGCACGGAACGCGCGCCGCCCATCGTGTCGTACATGAGCAGGCCGGCGGCGGTGTACGGGCGCTCCCAGCCCCGGTGGGTCAGGGGGTACAGGAACGACACCGGTTTGACCAGGTGCGGTGCCAGGCGGGTCAGCATGAGTTCGCGTTCCCGCAGTGCCTCGCGGACCAGGCCGAACTCCAGTTGTTCCAGGTAGCGCAGGCCGCCGTGGAACAGCTTCGAGGACCGGCTGGAGGTGCCCGACGCCAGGTCGCGCGCCTCGACCAGCGCCACCCGCAGTCCCCGGGTCGCGGCGTCGAGCGCGGCGCCCACGCCGACGACGCCACCACCGATGATCACCAGGTCGAACGTCTCGGCGCCGAGCCGTTCCCAGGACCGGGAGCGCTCCTGCGGTCCCAGCCGGCCTGCGGTGGCGGGGTACTGCTCGCGCATGACCACTGACGCCTCCCTGATGCTCGCGGACCAGGTCTGACTCGACCACGTTACCCGCTGGTACGCCACCCGTGGACAACCGATCAGCGCGGAACTAGCGTCAACGTCCATTGTGGGGTGGGCAGCGCCGCCGAACCCGGATCGCGCTCCCCCCTGTCAAGGCGAGGAGGTCGGCGAGTGAGCAGTGGCTCGATCTTCGTGTGGGAAACGCTGGGCACCGCGATCCTGATCCTGCTGGGTGCGGGTGTCGTCGCCAACGTCGTCCTGAAGGACACGCTGGGCAACACCGGCGGGTGGCTCCTGATCAACATCGGCTGGGGTTTCGCGGTCTTCGCGGGCGCCAGCATCGCCGCGCCGAGCGGCGCTCACCTCAACCCCGCGGTGACGTTGGGCCTGGCGGTCGCGGACAAGACCCCGTGGGACCAGGTGCCCGTCTACTTCGCCGGTCAGATGGTCGGTGCGTTCCTGGGAGCGGTGCTGGCCTGGTTGACCTACAAGGCGCAGTTCGACGCCCACGACGACCCGGCGGGCACGCGCGGCATCTTCTGCACCGGCCCGACCATCCCCAAGGCCGGCTGGAACGTCGTCACCGAGGTGATCGGCACGTTCGTGCTGGTCGCGTGGGTCCTGCTGAGCCCGGCCGCGAAGGAGGCGGCGGACGGCGTGCCCCAGCTGGGCAACTCCGCGCTCGGCTACGCGGGCGTCGCGTTCGTCGTCATCGGCATCGGTGCCTCGCTCGGTGGACCCACGGGTTACGCCATCAACCCCGCCCGCGACCTCGCGCCGCGCATCGCCTACGCGATCCTGCCCATCCGCGACAAGGGCAGCGCCGAGTGGGGCTACGCCTGGGTGCCGGTGGTCGGACCGCTGCTCGGCGGCCTGCTCGCCGGTCTCCTGTACCTCGTTCTCCCGGTCTGAAAGGACTCCAGCGCATGACGAAGTACGTGGCCGCGATCGACCAGGGCACGACGTCGACCCGGTGCATGATCTTCGACCACTCGGGCCGCGTGGTCTCCGTCGACCAGAAGGAGCACGAGCAGATCTTCCCCCGGGCCGGGTGGGTCGAGCACGACGCGAACGAGATCTGGACCAACACCCGGCAGGTCGCGGCGGGTGCGTTGGCCAAGGCGGACCTGACCACCGCCGACATCGCCGCGGTGGGGATCACGAACCAGCGCGAGACCGCTCTCGTGTGGGACCGGACGACCGGGCAGCCGGTCTACAACGCCATCGTCTGGCAGGACACCCGGACCGACCGCATCTGCCAGGACCTGGCGGCGCTGGGCGGTGGGCAGGAGCGGTACCGGGACAAGACCGGGTTGCCGCTGGCGACGTACTTCTCCGGGCCGAAGATCCGCTGGATCCTGGACAACGTCGAAGGCGCGCGGGACCGGGCCGAGGCCGGTGACCTGCTGTTCGGCAACATGGACACCTGGGTGCTGTGGAACATGACCGGCGGGGTGAACGGTGGCGTGCACGTCACCGACCCGACGAACGCGTCCCGCACGTTGCTGATGGACCTGGGCACCTTGCAGTGGGACGAGGGCATCGCGGCGGACATGGGCGTGCCGCTGTCGATGCTGCCGGAGATCCGGTCGTCGTCGGAGGAGTACGGCAAGGTGCGGGAACGCGGCGCGCTGGCCGGCGTGCCGATCGCGGGCATCCTCGGCGACCAGCAGGCGGCGACGTTCGGGCAGGCGTGCCTGTCGCCGGGCGAGGCCAAGAACACCTACGGCACCGGCAACTTCGTGCTGCTCAACACCGGCACGGACAAGGTGATGAGCGAGAACGGCCTGCTCACGACCGTCTGCTACAAGATCGGCTCGCAGGACCCGGTGTACGCGCTGGAGGGCTCGATCGCGGTGACGGGGTCGTTGGTGCAGTGGCTGCGCGACAACCTCGGCATGATCTCGTCGGCCGCCGAGATCGAGCAGCACGCGCGGACGGTGGAGGACAACGGCGGCGCGTACTTCGTGCCCGCGTTCTCCGGGCTGTTCGCGCCGTACTGGCGGTCGGACGCGCGTGGCGCGATCGTCGGGCTGACCCGGTTCGTGAACAAGGGCCACCTGGCCCGCGCGGTGCTGGAGGCGACGGCGTTCCAGACCCGTGAGGTGATCGACGCGATGAACGCCGACTCGGGCGTGCCGCTGACGGCGTTGAAGGTCGACGGCGGCATGGTCGTGAACGAGCTGCTGATGCAGTTCCAGGCGGACATCCTGGGCGTGCCCGTGATCCGGCCCGTGGTCAACGAGACGACGGCGCTGGGCGCGGCGTACGCGGCGGGGCTGGCGGTCGGGTTCTGGGAGTCGGAGGACGACATCCGGCAGAACTGGGCGCAGGACAAGCAGTGGGACCCGGAGATGGACGAGGAGGCGCGGGACCGCACGTACGCGCAGTGGAAGAAGGCCGTGACCAGGACGTTCGACTGGGTGGAGTAGTGCTTGCGGGGGCGTCGCCCGCGTGCGACGCCCCCTGTTCCGGTTCTCCGGCTCGTCAGTCGAGGTCGTCGTGGCGCATGAGCTGGCGGCCGGCTTCGGTGATCGAGCCGGTCAGCGACGGGTAGACGGAGAAGGTGGTCGCCAGGTCGTCGACCGTGAGCTGGTTCTGCACGGCGAGGGTGATCGAGAGGATCAGCTCGCTGGCGTTCGGGGCGACGACCACGCCGCCGATGACCACGCCGGTGGCGGGTCGGCAGAAGAGCTTGACGAAGCCGCGGCGCAGGCCTTCCATCTTGGCCCGCGGGTTGGTGGCCAGCGGCAGCATGATCGTGCGGGCGGGCACCTCGCCGGAGTCGATCGCCTGCTGGCTGATGCCGACGGAGGCGATCTCCGGGTTGGTGAACACGTTCGCGGCGACCGTCTTGAGCCGGATCGGGCTCACGCCCTGGCCCAGCGCGTGCCACATGGCGATGCGGCCCTGCATGGCGGCGACGCTGGCCAGGAGCAGCAGGCCCGTGCAGTCGCCCGCCGCGTAGACGCCGGCGACGTTGGTGCGCGACACCCGGTCGACCGGGATGTAGCCGCCGCGGCCCAGCTCGATGCCGATCTTGTCCAGGCCGATGTCGGCGGTGTTCGGGACCGAGCCGACCGTCATCAGGGCGTGGCTGGCCTCGATCGTGCGACCGTCTTCCAGGTGAATCAGGACGCCGTCGCCGACGTTCTCGACCCGGTCGGCGCGGGCGTGCTTGACCACGGCGGTGCCGCGTTCGGCGAACACGTCCTCCAGCACCACGGCCGCGTCGGCGTCCTCGTGCGGGAGCACCCGGTCGCGGCTGGAGACCATGGTCACCTTCACGCCCAGTTCGGTGTAGGCGGAGGCGAACTCCACACCGGTGACACCCGATCCGATGACGGCCAGGTGCTCGGGCAGCTCGGGGAGGTCGTAGATCTGCCGCCAGGTCAGGATGCGCTTGCCGTCGGGCTCGGCGCCGGGCAACACGCGCGGGGTCGCACCGGTCGCGATCAGCACCACGTCGGCGGGGAGGACTTCCTTGCCGCCGTCCTCGGTGAGGGCGACGACCTCGTGCTGGGCGAGGCCCTTGGCGTTGTCGCAGAACTTGCCGATGCCGTTGATGATCCGCACGCCCTCGCGCTGGAGGCGGGCGCGGACGTCGGCGGACTGGGCGAGCGCCAGGCCCTTCACCCGTCCGTGCACGACCGGCAGTTCGACCGCGGCTTCGGCGTTGTTCGTGCGAATGCCCAGCTCACCGGCGTTGCGGAAGGCGCTGCGGCCCCCGGCGGAGGCGATGAACGTCTTGGACGGCACGCAGTCGTAGAGCACGCAGGCGCCGCCGAGGCCCTCGCGTTCCACGATGGTCACGTCGGCCCCGTGCTGGGCCGCGACCAGTGCCGCCTCGTAACCTGCGGGGCCACCGCCCATGATGACGATGCGGGTCACGACACGTCCTCCTCGTGGTCTTCGGCGCTGTTTGCGCCGGTTGCAGCCGCTGGTAACCGTACGCGGTCGGGTGTCGGGGTGTGTCGTCCGGTCTTCTGGTCCTTCGCGGTGATCGCGAGGTCGCTAGGCTGTCGTCGTGCCGCTCTATGCCGCGTACGGGTCCAACATGGACCCGAACCAGATGATGGAGCGAGCCCCCTACTCCCCGATGGCGGGGACCGGGTGGCTCGCCGGATGGCGTCTGACGTTCGGTGGCGAGGACCTGGGCTGGGAGGGCGCGCTCGCCACCATCGTCGAGGACCCCGACTCGCAGGTGTTCTGCGTGCTCTACGACGTGAGCCCGCGTGACGAGTCCCGCCTCGACCGCTGGGAAGGCGCCCTCGGTCTGTACAAGAAGATCCGCCTCCGCGTCCAAACCCTGGAAGGCTCGGTGACCGCCTGGCTCTACGTCCTGGACGCCTACGAGGGCGGTCTTCCCTCGGCCCGCTACATCGGCGTCGTCGCCGACGCCGCCGAAGCCGCCGGCGCCCCGGACGACTACGTCGCCGACCTGCGCACCCGCCCCTGCCAAGGCATCGGCCCCTAACCACTCGCGAGAGTCGAACCTCCAGGTCCCGAGTGTCGAACACTCGGGACCTGCGTGTCGAACGCTCAGGTCCCGAGTGTCGAACGCTCAGGTCCCCCGAGTTCTACGTTCGGAACGCGCGGGCCCTCCGCGCAGGTCCGCTGAGGCTCACGCTGAGCTCCTGGAACAGGCGAACGGGGTTGCGCAGGTCCGAGACGTCGGCGCGGAGCACCTTCCAGCCACGCCGCCGCAAGTCCTCGTCACGGGCCCGATCGGCCTCGGCCCTGTCGACGTGCGCCGCGTAACCGTCGTACTCCACGGCCACGCGCGCGTCCGGCCAGGCGAAGTCGAGCCGCCAGACCTCGCGGTCGTCCAGGTCGCGGATCGAGTACTGCGGCTCGGGCAGCGGAAAGCCCGCTTCGGCGATCATCAGCAGGAGCGTGCTCTCCGGCGGTGACTCGGGCAGACCCGTGGCCAGGTCCAGCAGGAACACGCCCTGGCGCCTACCGCGGTGATCCCGGCGAGCCGCGATGCGCACGGCGAGATCGGCTTTGAACGCCGCACGTCGCGACGGCGGTAGAGCGCCGAGTACCTGATCCGCGCAGGCGAGGGCCGTGGAGCGGTGGCGGCCCCGGCAGAGCAGGTCGGCGAGGGCGTAGTCGAGCGCCATGGTGCGCAGACCGTCGACTTCCACGACGTCCGCGGGGTCGTAGCTGTCGTAGTGCACCGCGACGTCCGGGCGCGGTCGGAGCTTGCGCTCGTAGCCCATCATCAGGTGGACGCGGTTCGTCTCCGCCGCCGTGCCGCCGTGCAGCCACACGGCGGTGTGGTTGGTCAGCGCGGCGCCGTGCCCTGCCATGAGCAACGCGGCGGCGGCCCGCGTGTGCAGGCTCGCCATCCGTTCACGCTGGATGACGACCGTGCGGCAGTAGCTGATCAGACGACCTTCGGCGATGGCGTTGCGCAGCTTCTTGCCGCCGAGGTGGTCGTGCAGGTGGGTGCGTGGGTAGGCCCCGTGGAGGCCGGGAGGCAGTTCGATCATGCATAACCGAGTGAGAAGACCCCTCGATCCGTACACGGTTCACCCGACCGTGGGATGCGAGGCGACCTGAGCGTTGAACTCAGGGGTCCTGAGCGTTCGACACTCGGGACCTGAGGGTTCGACTCACGAGGGGGTGGTGAGGTCGGTCAGGTGTTGGGTCAGGCGGCGGGCGTCGACGGGGGAGACGGTGCTCCACGGTTGTTGGCCCGGGGTGGCGCGGCGAAGCTGGAGGTAGCGGCCCCGGGGGGTGTCGAAGAACGAGACGACGCGGTCCTGGCGGACGCGCTTGCCCCACTTGTCGCGGCTCGCGGCGCCGAACTGGCCGCGGTGGTCGGCGTCGCGGAACATGTCGGCCAACGTGCGGGCGTCCTCGTCCCGGATGCCCCGCGAGACGAGGGCCTGGTGGAGCTCGTCGGGGGTCTTGGCGGTCGCGGCGGCGGCGTCCAGGTCGGCGCTGGGCAGGGTGACCGAGTGGCCCGGGCCGGCCGGGAGCGGCGGGAGGACGGAGAGGGCTTCCCGGGGCAGGCCCTCGGCCGAGGCCGGGCGGAGGGTCAGCTGGTCGTGGGCGAGGACCGCGAGGACGGCCGACTGCCCCTTGGCGGCGGCCAGGACGCGAACGCTGTGGCCCAGCCACAGGCGGCCGTCCACCTCGTGCTGCGGGCGGTTCAGCAGGTGCAGCAGGTCTTCCAGCATCGGGTCCAGCGACACCGGGCGGCCCAGGCCGCGCCGGTCCAGCTCCGCCCACGCCCGCCGCTCCAGCTCGGCGCGTTCGGCGTGCGTCTTGCCCGGTGACGGCACCTTCAGCACCAGCGGCATGGTCTCCAGCCGCAGGTGCTCCCAGAGCACGTCGAACTCCAGGGCCGAGATCGTCACGGGTTCACGCAGGTCGTTGCTGCCCAAGTCCAAGCCGAACGTCGTCATCAGCGGGTGGTGCTCTCCCCGATCACCGGAGGCGAGATGATCCCGCCGAGGCCGTAGATGTCATCCGTCTGCCGGAGGTAGTCGGCGGCGTCGTGCGTGGCGTCTTCTTCCTCTTCCGCGCCACGCGGGCCGCCCAGACCGCCGAACGGGTCGAACACGGGCTGCGCGGGCGCGGGCGTGCTGCGCTTGTGCACGGTGTCGTTGCCGCCCACCTGGCCACCGGCGCCCGGCATCGCGCCCGGCGACCCGGGAGCCGTCGTCGCCGCGTGCTGCGCGTTGGCCGTCGCGAACGCGCCGAACTCCGCCGAACTGGTCGTCGTCGTGCCGCTGGGCACGGGCAGCGATCCGTTCGCGCCCGGGAGCAGCTGGTTGGCACCCGCACCCGCACCGGTACCGGCATGCGAACCCGCGCCGCCACCGCCGCCCGCACCCGGACCGGAGCCGCCGGCGTGCTGCTGCTCGTTGGTCGTGTCGGTGGACTTGCGGTCCTTGCCCTGCTGACCGCCGATCACCCCACCCGGCCCGTACACCACCGGGGCCGAACCCGAGGCGGACGCCGGCAGAGCGGCCGTCGAAGCCCTGGTCGTCCCGGACGTCCCGGTCCACGACGTGCCCGTGGACCCGCCGCCGTACGACGGCTGCGCCACCGGACGCGGACCCTGGTACCCGCCACGGCCACCGCGGCCGCCACGCCACCCACCACGACCGCCGCCACGCCCACCGCGCGGACCGCCGTAACCCCATCCCGGAGCCGACACGCCCGCCGAGTCGTTGCGCACCGCGTCGGGCCCGCCGATCACGAGCTGCGGCGGCTGGTGGAACTGCGCCAACGTGCTGGTGTTCGAGAACGTGCTGGAGGCGTAGGTCGTCATGACCTCACGCGCGCGCTGCTCCGCCGCGTTCTTCGCCTGCTCCTGCACCTCGTAGTCCGTCTGCCCGCCCACCAGGTTGGTCAACGCGGTGACGAGCAGGTTCGGCTCCTCCGCGGTCACCTTCACCGGCGGCGGCATGTCCGAGCGCGCCTTGGCGATGTGGTCGGCCTGCCGCTCGGCCGAGCGGCGCATGACCTCCGCGCCGGCGCGGGCGTCGTCCGCCCACGCGGCCAGCGGGTTGATGCCCATCCGCGCCTTGTCCGCCGCCGCGCCCTCCCAGGTCGCCCCGGAACGCAGCACGCCGGCGTGCAGGTCCGCGTTGATCTCGGTCAACGCGGCGGAGACGCCCTGCCACCGCTCCATCGAGGCGTGCGAGGCCTTGGGCCCCGGCCCCGCGTTGATCTGCTCGTACAGCTCTTCGTGGCTGTACCCGCTCCAGCGGTGTCCATCGGGCATGAACTTCCCCTTGCCTGCGCCGGGCGCTCAGCGGCCGCCCTGCTGTCCCATCAACCCGGTGTTGTCTTCTTCGATGGACTGGTACTGCTGCTCGACCAGGGTGAGCGCGTCCATGGCCGACTTGAGCTGCCGCTGGTAGTTCTCCAACGCGATCAGGGCCGAGTCGCCCGATTCGAGCGACCGCTCGTTGAACCGCTCCGCGGCGTCCTGGCTCACCGGGTCACCCGCCCACGGGCGCACCCTGACCTCGGTGATGGCCAGCTCGATCTGCTTGTCCAGCTTGCTCAAGGCGCCCGCGAACGCGCTGCGCAGGCTCGGGATCGCCTCGCGCTCGACGTTCAACGTGTGCGACAGGGGCGGTGGTGAGCCCGTGTCGGCGCCGTGGCCGTGGTCTTCCGACGCCATGGACCCTCCCGCCCTTCCTCGTTCACCGTCACGCGTCGTCCGGTTCTCGCGCAAGGTCACTCTAGCCACACGGTCCGACAGCGGGGAGTAGGTGGACCCGACATCGCCCGCGTGGATCAGCGCCGTTGCAGCAAACCGGCTACCGCCGCCTCTGCCGCCCGTTGCGCCCCTTGGCACAGGGTGTCTTGCTTGACCGCTGTTTCGTTACCGCCGTCGCGGAACATCACGTCGAGGAACTGCCCCTCGGCGACGTCCACTTCGACGTTGCACACGTTGTCCATGCCGGGCGTCCGCACGGTCAGCCCCGGGAAACCGGCCACCGTCGTCTGCTCGGCGTGGACCTGGGCGTTCTCGCTGAGCCACACGCCGACGCCCTCCACTGTGACGAGCGCGAGCCGCACGACGTTCCCGCTGATGTTGCTGCGCATGGTGCACGCCTTCGCGTTGCCGAACCCCGTTTCCACGTATGCGCTCGGCGGGTTGTCCAAGCTCAGCGCGAGGCGCTGCTCGGGCGAGAGCACCGCGCACGGGTCGACGTCGTCCAACCGCAGCTCACGGGGCCTCGGCGGCAACGACGGCACGGTGGTCGTCACGGCCGGCAGCGGTTCGTCGACCCGGCCGTCGGCCTTCTTCTGCGGAACGGGCGTGCAGGAGGCCATCGCCAACGCGCAGAGCGTGGCGGTGAGCACCCGAGCACCCCTCATGATGACCTACCGTAGCCGTGTCCACACGCCAAGTGGACCCCCGGCGGTGAAGCCGCACTTCGCCGCGACGCGCCGGGCCGCGTCGTCCGGGGGTCTGGCGGTGATCAGCGGCAGGTCGAGGAACCCGAAGCCGAACCGCAGCACGGCGGCGGTCGCGTGGGTCGCGATGCCCCGGCCGCGCAGGTCGGGCGTGATCCAGCAGTCGAGCTCACCGGCGCGGGTCAGCGAGACCTCGCCGACTGCCGTCCCGGTGAGCTGGTCGCACACGGCCCACGAGCAGGACTCTTCGGCGTGCCACCGGTCGGCGCGTTCGGCGATGTGCGCGCCGGCCGCGTCGAGGTCGGGGAACAGGCCGCCCGCCACCAGCGCCACCCGGTCGTCGATCCGGTCGTCGGCGCGGAGTTGGCGCAGGTAGAACTCACCCGCGTTGATCTCGACGGCCTCCATGCCGGGTGGTCCCCGCTCCGCTCGGACGGGCGTGGTCGCCCGGAAGTCGGCAGGTCGAGCCTGATTCCGCGACGATGGTAGAGCGTCATCGCCGCGGATGTGCCTCGACCTGCCGACGCGACCTCGCGCGGGGGACTAGTCCGTGACGAACCCGTCGTAGCGCCGGGCCAGCGCTTCCAGCAGGCCGCGGTGGGCGGAGGCGGGCTGGTCGTCGGGACCGGTGGCCAGTTCCACCACCCAGTCGGCGTCTTCGAGGTCGTCCTCGCCGGCCAGCACGTCCTTGTGCACGGCGCACGGCGACCACCCGGCGTCGGCCAGCTCGCGCGCGGCCTCCGAGGCGTCGTCGCGGTCGTGCAGGACCAGCAACAACGGGCCGGGCGAGTCGGCCGGGCCGGCGCCGGGACCGTCGTCCAGCAGACCCCGTGACGACAGCGCCTCGTGCAACGAGGGGAGGTCCGGCGTGTGCACGGCGTCGATGCCGACCGTCCGCGCAGCCTCCGCGTTCACCGCGTGGTCGTCGCAGAACAACGTGCCCGACGGGGAGTGCTGGAGCACCCGCAACGCGCGCCGGAACGCCTCGGGCGCGGGCTTGGCCACGCCGAGCCGCGCGGACGTCACGACCGCGTCCACCTCCCGGTCCAGCCCCAGCGCGACCAGGTCGCGGGGCAGCCGGTCGGTCGCGTTGGACAGCAGCGCCACCCGGCACCGCTCGCGCACCCGCCGCACGAGGTCCAGTGCCCCGTCGATCACCTCGCCGGTGCGGGTCCAGGCCGCCACCGCGTCCGCCGCCCGTCGCGGTGGCAGCAGCCGTTCGTCGACCAACCGCTCCCGCACGGCCGCGCGCCACTCCTCGTCGGTGGCCCGCCCGGCGGTCGCGGGACCGGCCAGGGCGAACGACACCCGCGCCAACGTGCCGCGCGGCAGGCCGAACCGGTCCTCGATCGGCGCGTCCGGGGGGAACCGCCGCAGCACGCCGTCCAGGTCGAGCAGCAGCAGCGACGGCGCGCTCACCGCCTGCCCATCCGGCCGATGAGCAGCATCACGGCGGGGATGAGCAGGAACACCAACGGCGTCTTGGCCAGGAAGAACAACACCACGCTGACGATCGCGACCGCCGTGACGGCCGCGCTGCCGACCCGGAACTCGACCGGCCACGCGCGCCGGGCGGGCGCGGGCACGGGCGGCTCGACCCGCGCGAACCGCGGCCGGGGCGCGGGCAGGTCGGCGAACAACCCGTACAGGTCGCCGCGGGTCTTCGCGGTGGCGACGCGGGCGGAGCGCTCGCCGAACTCGTCCACGCTCAACCGCCCCTCGCCGAGGTGCGTGCCGAGCAGTTCGAGCGCGTGCTCACGCTCCGCGTCGCCGATCCGGATGTCCCGCTCGCTCACACGGGTGAGCCTATTCCTTGATCTCGCAGATCACCGTGCCCTGGGTGACCGTGGCGCCGGGCTCGGCGGACAGGCCGGTGACCACGCCCGACTTGTGCGCGGTGACCGGGTTCTCCATCTTCATGGCCTCCAGCACGACGATCAGCTCGCCCGCCTCGACCTGCTGCCCGTCCTCGACCGCGACCTTGACGATCGTGCCCTGCATGGGTGCCGCCACCGCGTCGCCGGAGACCGCCGCGCCGCCCTTGCCGCCGCCGCGCTTGCGGGGCTTGGCCTTCGCGCCCACCTTGGCCGCCGCGCCGCCGCCACCGCCGCCACCGATCGCCAGGTCACCGGGCAGCGACACCTCGAGACGACGTCCGCCGACCTCGACCACCAGGGTCTGGCGCGCCTCGGCCTCCTCGGCCTCCGCGCCGTCGGTGAACGGCGCGATGGTGTTGTCGAACTCGGTCTCGATCCACCGGGTGTGCACGGTGAAGCCGTCCTCGGTGCCCACGAACGCCGGGTCGCGGACGATCGCGCGGTGGAACGGCAGCACTGTCGCCATGCCCTCCACGACCATCTCGTCCAGCGCGCGCCGTGCCCGCTCCAGGGCCTGCGTGCGGTCCTCGCCGGTGACGATGAGCTTGGCCAGCAGCGAGTCGAACTGGCCGCCGATGACCGTGCCGCTCTCCACGCCCGCGTCGACCCGGACACCGGGGCCGGACGGCGCGGTGAACGTGGTGACGGCGCCCGGCGCGGGCAGGAAGTTGCGGCCCGCGTCCTCGCCGTTGATGCGGAACTCGATCGAGTGACCGCGCGGGGTCGGGTCCTCGGTGAACCGCAGTTCCTCGCCGGCGGCGATGCGGAACTGCTCGCGCACCAGGTCGATGCCCGCGGTCTCCTCGCTGACCGGGTGCTCGACCTGCAGGCGGGTGTTGACCTCGAGGAACGAGATCGTGCCGTCCACCGCGACCAGGTACTCGACCGTGCCGGCGCCGTGGTAGCCGGCCTCCTTGCAGATGGCGCGCGCGGAGCGGTGGATCTCGGCGCGCTGCTCGTCGGTCAGGAACGGCGCGGGCGCCTCCTCGACCAGCTTCTGGTGGCGGCGCTGCAACGAGCAGTCGCGCGTGCCGACGACGATGACGTTGCCGTGCTGGTCGGCCAGCACCTGCGCCTCGACGTGCCGCGGCTTGTCCAGGTAGCGCTCGACGAAGCACTCGCCGCGGCCGAACGCCGTGACGGCCTCGCGCACCGCGCTGTCGAACAGCTCGGGGATCTCCTCCATCGTGCGGGCCACCTTGAGCCCGCGTCCGCCGCCGCCGAACGCCGCCTTGATGGCGACCGGCAGCCCGTGCTCGCGCGCGAACGCGATGACCTCGTCCGGGCCTGCCACCGGGTCCTTGGTGCCGGGCACCAGCGGCGCGCCCGCGCGCATCGCGATGTGCCGCGCGGTCACCTTGTCGCCGAGGTCGCGGATGGCCTGCGGGGTCGGCCCGACCCAGATCAGGCCGGCGTCCAGCACGGCCTGCGCGAAGTCGGCGTTCTCGGACAGGAAGCCGTAGCCGGGGTGCACCGAGTCCGCGCCCGCGCGCTTGGCCACGTCGAGGATCTTGTCGATGGACAGGTAGCTGTCCCCGGGCGTGCTGCCGCCCAGGGCGAACGCCTCGTCCGCCAACCGGACGAACGGGGCGTCCCGGTCCGGGTCGGCGTACACGGCGACGCTGGCCAGACCGGCGTCTCGGCAGGCACGGATGACCCGGACGGCGATCTCACCGCGGTTGGCGACGAGGACCTTGCGCAGCGACACGACGTCCTACCTCCTGGCAACGCTGGGACTTGGAGCGGCAATGGTCGGGGAGTTTAGTGACCCGTCAGTACCCGGTGACCGAGAGACAGCTCACGCTTGGGTGGAACAATCGGGAATCGTGACACGCCCGCCCGTCGCCGCGCTTCTGACAGCTTGCGCAGCTGTCCTCATCACTATCGCGGGCCTGGTCATCGCCTGGTCACTGCGCCCTCCTCCGGCGTCCGACGCCGGCGCCGTGACGCCGCAGGACGAATTGCGCTGCGGTGTGACGGCGTGCCGTTCGGTGGTGAAGCAGGAGGTCGGTGTCGATTCAGTGGAATTGGTCGTCGGCGAGGGCGCGGGCCGGATCCGGACCAGCGGCGCTTCGGGGCCGAACATCTTCGAGTTGACCATCGCGTCTTCGGGGGCGCGGATCGACGCTTCGTCGTTGCAGTGCGTGGACGCCGCCGAGGTCGCGGTGTGCCTGGTGCGGGGCGAGGTCCGCGGCGAGGTGCTGGGGGAGGTGCTGGTGCGCCGGTCCGGGGCGTGGACGCGGGCGCAGGTGCCGTACGTGGCCAGCGGGGCGTACATGGCGCTGCACGACGTGAACAAGGACGCGGTCGCGGACGTGGTGGCCGTGCAGCGGGTGTGCCAGGCGGGGGTGGACTGCTCGCGCTGGTTCGCCCAGGTGTTCTCACCGGCTGGTGGTGGCGGCGAGCTGGGCTGCACGCCGGTGGTCCGCGCGCCGGAGTCGCTGCCCGGCTGGCCGACCGTCACCCCGGACCCGTCCGACCTGCGCCAATGCGGCCCGACCCCGTCCTGAGCGTAGAACTCGGGGGTCCTGGACGTTCGACACTCGGGACCTGAGCGTTCGACTCTCGCGTGAGTCGAACGCTCAGGTCCCGAGAGTCCTACGTTCAGGACCCCCGAGTTCTCCGTTCGCGTCAGGCGGGGACGGGGGTGGGGCGGGGGCCCGTGAGGAGCGGGGGCTCGCTCGGCGAGTTCAGGACCTCGTCGTCCAGCAGGCCCTCGGAGCGGGCGACCAGGACCGGGACGGTGATCTGGCCGGTCACGTTGGTGGCCGTGCGGACCATGTCCAGGATCGGGTCGATCGCGTAGACGACGGCGACACCGGTGGCGATGACCTCCGGCGGCATGTTCACCGCGCCCAGGGTCAGCGTCAGCATGGTGAACCAGCCGGTGGTGCCGGCGGTGGCCAGCGCGCCGAACACGGCGACCGCGATGATCGCCACGTACTGCCACACGCCCAGCTGCACGCCGAACAGGTTCGCGATGAACACCGTGGCGATGGCCGGGTACACGGCCGCGCAACCGTCCATCTTCGTGGTCGTGCCCAGCGGCACGGCGAACGACGCGTAGTCGTCGTCCACGCCGAGGTTCGCGGCGGTCTGCCTGCTCAGCGGCAGCGTCGCGCCCGACGAACGGGACACGAACGCGAACTGGATGGCGGTCCACGCCTTGGCGAAGAACGTCACCGGCGACACCCGCCCGACGAACCGCAGCAGCAGCGGGTAGACCACGAACAGCACCAGCAGCGACCCGCCGTACACCGACGCGATCAGCGAGAACAGCGGCCGCACGAACGAGTTGCCGTACGTCGCGAACGCGGTGCCGATCAGGCCGAACACGCCGATCGGGGCCAGCAGCACGATCCAGCCGACGACCTTCTGGATCAGGTCGAACACCGACCGGGTCAGCGTGACGAACGGCTGCGCCTTCTCGCCCAGCGCGTACGCGGCGAAGCCGACCAGCACCGAGATGAACACGACCTGCAGCACCTCGCCCTCGGTGAAGGCGCTGAACAGGTTGGACGGGATCAGTGTTTCCAGCAGGGTGCTCCACGAGCCCTGGTCACGGGCGGCGAGCTTCTCCACCGCCGCCGCGGACGGCTCGACCCGCACGCCCGAGCCCGGCTTGAAGACCAACGCGATGGCGAGGCCGATGAGCACGGCGATCAGGGAGGTGATGGCGAACCACAGCAGCGTCTTCCCGCCCAACCGGGCGGCGCGGTTCGTGCCGAGGCGGCGCAGGCTCGTGATGCCGACCACGATGGCGGTGAACACCAGGGGGATGACGGTGAACTGCAGGAGGCTGGTGAAGACGTCGCCGATGTGGCCCAGGGTGGTGGTCAGCCACGCCTGGTCGGCGCTCTTGGCGACGTACCCGGCCAGCGCGCCCAGGACCAGGGCGGCGAGCACGGTGATGCCGAACACCTTCGGCTTCGTATAACTGCGGACGAACGACACGACTGCTCCGGGTTGGGTGCGCAGGGGTGGACGACGGGGGCGGCGTCAGCCGCGACAGCCCGTGTTCGTCCTGCGCCCGAAGTCGATGTGACGGCGGCGCGTCAGCAGTTCACCCACAGCTCCCCCAACGCGAAAGCCCTTCGACGAGCTTCCCGGATCAGGGGAAATGTGACAACCGCTACCAGATGTCGGACACCGGGACGTCCAGTTGGCGCAGCAGCTTCCGCGTGAGCGGCAGGCTGATGCCGATGACGCTGGACGGGTCGCCGTCGATGCCGTCCACGAACCAGCCGCCCAGGCCGTCGAGCGTGAACGCGCCGGCGACGTGCAGCGGCTCACCGGTGGCCAGGTACGCCTCCAGCTCCCCGTCGGTCGGCCGGCCGAACCGGACCAGCGTCGACTCGTGCCCGACGGCACGCGCCACGACCCGCCCGCCGCGCACCAGCAGCACGGCGTGCCCGGTCAGCAGGGCGCCGGTCGTGCCGGCCATCTTCTTCCACCGCTCGCGCGCCACCTCGACCGTGCCGGGCTTGCCGTGCACCTCGCCGTCGGCGGTGCGCAGCATCGAGTCGCAGCCGACCACCACCGCGTCCTCGTCCTCGTCCCGGGCGATCGCCTCGGCCTTCGCCGTCGCCAGGGCGGTGACCAGCTCCTCGGGCGTCGGGTCGGCGAGGGAGGCGGCCAGCGCGTCCTCGTCGACGCCGGAGACGCGGACGACGGGCTCGACCCCGGCGGCGCGCAGCACGGCCAGGCGAGCGGGGGACTGGGAGGCGAGGACGAAGCGCACGGCGTGCAGCTTAGGGCGCGCGCCCGGGCGGGTGGCGGCCGGACGGGTGGCGGCCGGGCGTGCGCGCTTCGGGGCCGGTGCGCGGTCCCGAACCGGTAACGCCTGCTCACGGCGCTTCGGGACCCCGTCGTGCCGTCGTTGCGTAGAACTACCGATGCGCGCTGTGACGGCGTTCGGCACCCTCGGGGTGGTGCAGCGTTTGGCTCTGGTGGTCCGCCGGATCGACCGGGGTCGGGGCCGGTACCGGTGGCTCTTGGTGGTGCCGGCCGTCCTGGTCCTGGTCCTGACGGCTCGGGTCGTGTCCACGGACCCGGTCGGGTACGGCGTGCCGTTCTGGCCGTTCGCGAACGGCAGCGACCGGGTCGAGTACCGGGTGATGGGCGAGGTGACGTCGATCGCGCGGACCCTGCCGCGGCTCGACGCGGTGCCGTCGGCGGTGGCGGCGGAGGGCGTCGAGGTGCTGGAGGCCCGGGTCGGCGTCGAGGCCGTGGTGATGCGGGTGCGGGTGCACGTCCCGGACGGCACGCGGTGCCGCGTGGTCTCCGTGCTCGTCGACGGCGTGCGCGTCAACTCCCGCCGCGTCGACTGCTGAGATCGGGCCGCGAGAGCGCGTCGGTCGTTCGCGTCCTCATTCCCCGGCGATCACGCTTGTCGATCGTCGGGGATCAGGGCGCGAACGACCGACTTCCAGGCGCTCGGGCCCGCCGTCCGCGGAGCAGCGGCGATTCAGTGCGGCAGGGCGGAGGACCGCCAGGCACCGGGGCCGTGCGGGAGCGGGCGCCGGACCTGCCTGGACTTGTCCGACCACGCGGAACGGCGCGGTTCGTCCGCGGTGGGGCCGCCGGCCGAGGCGAGGCCGACCACGACCGCCGTCACGGCGGCCAACTCGACGTCGTCCGGGTTGCCGCGCACCACCCGGAGGTGCGGTGCCGCGCTCACAGCGGGATGTTCCCGTGCTTCTTGGGCGGCAGCGCCTCGCGCTTGTCGCGCAGCATCGCCAACGCCCTGGCGACGTGCGATCGCGTGAAAGAGGGAGGGATCACACTGTCAACATAGCCGCGTTCGGCCGCCACGTAAGGGTTGCAGAGGGTGTCTTCGTACTCTTGCTGCAAACGGGCCCGAAGCGCGTCGACGTCCTCGCCCGAAGCGACGGCGTTGGCCAACGCCTTGCGGTGCACGATGTTCGCCGCGCCCTGTGCGCCCATGACCGCGATCTGCGCCGTCGGCCACGCCAGGTTGATGTCCGCGCCCAGGTGCTTGGACCCCATCACGTCGTACGCGCCGCCGTAGGCCTTGCGGGTGATCACGGTGACCAGCGGCACGGTCGCCTCGGCGTAGGCGTAGATCAGCTTCGCGCCGCGCCGGATGATGCCGTTCCACTCCTGGTCGGTGCCGGGCAGGAAGCCGGGCACGTCCACGAACGTCAGCACCGGGATGTTGAAGGCGTCGCAGGTCCGCACGAACCGCGCCGCCTTCTCCGAGGCGTCGATGTCCAGGCAGCCCGCGAACTGGGTGGGCTGGTTGGCCACCACGCCGACCGAGTGGCCGTCCACCCGGCCGAAGCCGACCAGGATGTTCGGCGCGAACAGCGGCTGGACCTCCAGGAACTCGCCCTCGTCGAGCACGCGGGTGATGACCTCGTGCATGTCGTAGGGCTGGTTCGCCGAGTCCGGGATGAGGGTGTCGAGCTCGCGGTCGGAGTCGGTGACCGAGTCCTCGACCGAGCCGTGCACCACGTCGTCCGGCGCGTCGAAGACCGGCGGCTCGGACATGTTGTTGGCGGGCAGGTAGGACAGCAGCTCCTTGACGTAGGCGATGGCGTCCTCCTCGTTGTCGCCGAGGTAGTGCGCGTTGCCCGACTTGGTGTTGTGCGTGCGCCCGCCGCCCAGCTCCTCGAAGCCGACGTCCTCGCCGGTGACGGTCTTGATCACGTCCGGGCCGGTGATGAACATGTGCGAGGTCTGGTCGACCATGACGACGAAGTCGGTCAGCGCGGGCGAGTAGACGTGGCCGCCCGCGTTCGCGCCCATGATCAGCGAGATCTGCGGCACGACGCCGGACGCGGCCACGTTGCGGCGGAAGATCTCGCCGTAGAGGCCGAGCGAGACGACGCCTTCCTGGATGCGCGCGCCGCCGCCCTCGTTGATGCCGACGATCGGCCGGCCGGTCTTGATCGCCAGGTCCATGACCTTGACGATCTTCTCGCCGTAGACCTCGCCGAGGGACCCGCCGAACACGGTGACGTCCTGGCTGAACACGCACACCGGGCGGCCGTCGACGGTGCCGTAGCCGGTCACCACGCCGTCGCCGTAGGGCCGGTTGCGCTCCTGCCCGAAGTTGGTCGAGCGGTGGCGCGCCAACTCGTCCAGCTCGACGAACGAGCCGGGGTCGAGCAGCATCTCGATGCGCTCGCGGGCGGTCTTCTTGCCCTTGGCGTGCTGCTTCTCCACCATGCGCGCCGAGCCGGCGTGCACGGCCTCCTCGTTGCGCCGGTACAGGTCGGCCAGCTTCCCGGCCGTGGTGTGGACGTCCGGCTCCTCGCCGATGGGGGCGGTCGCACTGCTCATAGCGCGGCAGCTTAACCAGACCGCCACGACCCGGTCGGGGGTAGTAGTCCAGGTCACTGGACGAGGAGTTGACCTCCAGCGCGGTGGAGGTTGCAGGCTTGATCACGGCGATCCGCCCCACCATCCACACCGCTCCGACACAGCGGGTGGGGCGGGTCGCTTCTACCCTTCGAGCCGTGACCCTGGATGCCGCCGCCCTCCGCTCCGCCCTCTCCGGCCGCTACGCCACCGTCGACGTGGTCGCCGAGACCGGCTCCACGAACGCCGACCTGCGTGCCGCGGCGAGCCGGGGCGCGCACGACCGGACCGTGCTCGTCGCCGAACGGCAGACCGCGGGCCAGGGGCGGCGCGGCCGGGGCTGGACGTCGCCCGCCGGGGGTGTCTACCTGAGCGTGCTGTTCCGCCCGACGGGCGTGCCGCCGGCCCGGTTGCCGTGGTTGACGCTGCTCGCCGGCGTGGCCCTGGTCCGCACGGCGCGCGGCGTCGGCGTCGAGGCGTCCTTGAAGTGGCCGAACGACCTGCTCGTCGGTGACGCCAAGGCGGCGGGCGTGCTGGCCGAGATCATCGCGGGCGAGGGGCACGCCGTGGTGCTGGGCATCGGGCTCAACGTGGCGGAGCTGCCCGCCGACGTCGAGCCCGGCGCGGGCGGCCTCGTGCCGACCAGCCTGGAGGACCACGCCGGTCCGCTGGACCGCACCGAGGTGGCGGTCGCGCTGCTGCGCGAGCTGGCCGCGCTGGAGGAGCAGTGGCGGCGGGCGGGCGGCGACGAGCCGTCGTTGCGCGAGGAGTACCGCCGGCACTGCGTGACGCTCGGCCGCCCGGTGCGGGTCGAGCTGGCCCGGGGTGAGGCGCTGCTCGGCACGGCCACCTACCTGGAGACCGACGGCACCCTGGTGGTGCGCGACGACGCGGGCGCCGACCACTCCGTTTCCGCCGGGGACGTGGTGCACCTGCGGGTACGGTGAGGCTCGAGCCGCACGTGGAGGCGAGCCGAGCCACCGAAGGGGACCGTCGTGGCCTACCCGGACGACCTGCTCAGCACCGGCGAGCACGTCGTGATCCACCAGCACCCGCACTGGAAGACGCTGGTCGTCCCGGTGCTCGTGCTCGTCGTCGCGGTCGGCGGTGGCGGCTACCTCGCGGTGCGGGCGGCGGAGCTGAGCTGGGCGTCGGTCGCGTGGGCGGTGCTCGCCGCGGTGGTGCTGGTGCTGGTCGCGTGGCTGGCGTTGGCGCCGGTGGTCCGCTGGCGCACCACGCACTTCATCATCACCACCGAGCGCGTGATGTACCGGATCGGCGTCGTCAGGCGGACCGGCTTGGACATCCCGCTCGGCCGCATCGACAGCGTCCGCTTCGAGCACTCCCTGCTGGACCGGGTGCTCGGCTGCGGCACGCTGATCATCGAGTCGGCGTCCGACGAGCCGTTGGAGTTCGACGACATCGGGCGGGTGGAGCAGGTGCACTCGATGCTGTACCGGGAGATCAACGACAACCCGGCCGACGACCACCGGCCGGAGGACAGGGTCGCAGATGGGCGCGCGTGAAGTCGGCCTGCCGGACACGGTGGGCGCGGGAGGTCTGCCGGACCGCGTGACGATCTGGGAGGTCGGACCGCGGGACGGGTTGCAGAACGAGTCGGAGGTCGTGCCGGTCGGCACGAAGCTCGAGTTCCTGGACCGGCTGGCCGACGCGGGCGGCACGGTGCTGGAGGCCACGAGCTTCGTGCACCCCGAGTGGGTGCCGCAGTTGGCCGACGCCGAGGAGCTGCTGGCCGGCCTGGTGCGGCGGCCCGGCGTGAGCTACCCGGTGCTGGTGCCCAACGAGCGCGGGCTGGACCGGGCGCTGCGGGCGGGCGTCGAGCACGTCGCCATCTTCGCCAGCGCCACCGAGACCTTCGCCCGGCGCAACCTGAACCGGTCGCTGGACGAGCAGTTCGCCATGTTCGACCCGGTCGTGGCCAAGGCCAAGGCCGAGGGGCTGGCGGTGCGCGGGTACGTGTCGATGTGCTTCGGCGACCCGTGGGAGGGCGCGGTGCCGCGCGAGCAGGTCGTCGGCGTCGGCAAGCGGCTGCTGGACATGGGCTGCGACCAGTTGTCGCTCGGCGACACGATCGGTGTGGCCACGCCGGGTCAGGTGACCGCGCTGCTGGCCGGGTTCGACGGCGTGGACCGGCTCGCCGTGCACTTCCACGACACGTACGGGCAGGCGTTGGCGAACACGTTGGCCGCGATGCAGTCGGGCGTGCGCACGATCGACTCGTCGGCGGGCGGGCTGGGCGGCTGCCCGTACGCGGAGTCCGCGACGGGCAACCTGGCCACCGAGGACCTGGTGTGGATGCTGGACGGGCTGGGCGTCGAGCACGGCGTCGACCTGGACAAGCTCGCCGACACCAGCGCGTGGATGGCGCAGCGGCTGGGCCGGCCGAGCCCGTCGCGGGTGGTCCGGGCGCTGCGGGGGTAGCGGTGCGGGCGGACCTGTGCCGCGGCACGCCGGTGGGGCACCGGGTGCTCGTGCGGCCCGCGCCGTGATCGAGCGGCACCCCGGCGTCCTGGTGTGGCGGTTGCCGGAACCCCTGCTGGCGATCTCGTCCGGTCCGCACGGCGGCGGCCTCGGGGTCCGGCACTGGGCGCTGAACGCCACCGTGCCCAAGGACTACGCGCGCACCGACCCGGGCGTGCACGTCGCCGAGATCGCGGCGGACCTCGGGTTGCGCGGGCCCGGCACCGGGCTGCTCACCGCCGTGGACGTGCGGGACGTGGTGGTGGAGACCGACGGCGGCGTGCGGTCGTGGGTGACGACCGGGATCGGCGCGCACCCGACGTGGGCCGCCGGGCCGCCCGCCGAGTGGCTGCCCGAAGTGGGCACGATCAACGCGGTGTGCGTGCTGCCGGTGCGGTTGGCGGACGCGGCCTTGGTCAACGCGGTGGCGACGGTCGCGGAGGCCAAGGCGCAGGCGCTGGGCGAGGCGGGCGTGCCGGGCACCGGGACGGTCACCGACGCGGTCGTGCTGCTGTGCCCAGCGGACGGTCCGGTCGAGCCGTACGGCGGGCCGCGGTCGGTGATCGGGTCGGCGTTGGCCCGAACGGTGCACCGCGCCGTGCACACCGGGATTTCCCTGGAACGGGCGGGAACCGGCACCGGGGTCGTAACGTCCAACGCGCGACCGACGACCATGCCCGGCGACGGCGATGACCGGAGGTGGCCGTGACGACCGATCACCGCGCCCAGGTGGACGAGCTGCTCGCCGACTACCGGCGCAGCCGCGACCAGCTCGCGTCCGTGCAGCGGGACCTGGCCCGGATCTCCGGGTCGGCGACCAGCCCCGACGGTGCGGTGACGGCCGTGGTCGACGCCAAGGGCGCGCTCACCGACCTGGAGCTGGCCGACGGCGCGTACCGGTTGCGGCCGGCGCAGCTCGCCGAGCTGATCGTGCGCACCGCGCGGGAAGCGGTGGCGAGGGCCGCGGAGGACGCCTACCGGACGTTGAGCCCGGTGCTGCCCGCCGGCACGGACCCCGAAGCGCTGCTGCGCGGCACGGCCGACCTCCGGCCGGACGAGATCGGCGCCGAGGGGGTGCGGCCGCCGGGACCGGCTCACCGGCGTGCGCCGGTCGACGACGAGGACTTCGAACAGCGCGACTGGCTCGACGCCGATGCCGCCGGCATCCCGAGCCCGGGCCCGACCGCGAGGAGAACGAGATGACCGGCTTCCGGACCGACCTCGCCCGCCTCGCCGAGGGGGCCGCCGACTTCACCGCGTTCGCCGAGCGCGCCGGGAAGATCGCGGGCGAGCTGGGTGGCGTGCTGGACTCGCTCGGCGACTGCTGGGGCACCGACGCGATCGGGCAGAGCTTCGCCGCGAGCCACGTGCAGCCGTCCGGTGCGGCGTTGAGCGGGTTGACCGGGCTGAGCGCCGGGTTCGGTGGCGTCGGCGAGCGCTTCGCCGAGACGGCACGCACGTACGGCGAGGTCGAAGAGGGCAACCGCAACGCGCTCGGCGCGATCTGACTCAGGGGGCCGTGATGGGGATCGAGCTGCCGGCCGAGCTGGCCGACGTCGCCGCCAAGGCCGGGGTCTCGTGGCCCCAGGCCGACGAGGACAAGCTGCGCGCGTCCGCCACCGCGTGGCGCGAGGCGGGCGCGAAGCTGTCCACGCTGGCGGGCGAGTCCGACGGTTCGGCGGGCAAGGCGCTGGCCGTGATGACCGGGTCGACCGGTGACGCGGCGCGCGGCCACTGGAACAGGTTCACCGCGCCCGACGGCACGCTGAACGCCGTGCTGCGCGGCTGCCACGCGGCGGCCGACCGGTTGGACCACGCGGCCGAGCAGGTCGGCGCGGCCAAGGTCGAGCTGGTGCGCGAGCTGGTGAACCTGGCGAAGAACAACGACGCGGCGCAGCAGGCGGCCAACGCCGGGCACCCGACGGCGTTGCTGGGTCTGGAGACGGCGGTGCGCGGCGCGGCGGCGAACGTCGCCCACCTGACCACCACGCTGACCAGCGCCGTGCGGCTGGACAGCGGCGTACTGGTCGGCGGGCACCAGCCTCCGGTCGACGCCAATCCCGGCGCGCACGCGCCCGGCGACGCGGGTCCGGGTCACGGCGGCGGTTCCGGTCAGCCGTCGGGCGGCAACCCGCCCGGTGGCGGACACGGCGGTGGCGGACAAGGCGGTGGCGGGCAGAGCGGTGGTCTGCTCGGCGGCTTGCTGCCCGGTGGCGGCCAGGGCGGTGCTCCGCTCGGCGGTCTGCTGCCCGGCGGCGGCCAGAGCGGTGGTGTGCTGCCTGGTCTCGTCGACCCCCTGCTGACCGGCAGGTCGGAGGGCACCGTTCCGGCACCGGCCGGAGCGGGCAGCGGCCCGGCCCCCGGTGGTGCGGGTGCGACTCCGGGCTCCGGTCAGGCCCCCGGCCTGGTCGGCGGCCTGCTCGGCGCGGTGACGGACACGGTCGGCGTGGTGGCCGAGCCGGTCCTGGACGTGGTCGAGAAGGTGGCCCCGCCGGTCGCGGCCGTGGTGGAACCGGCGCTGGACAGGACCGGCGAGGCCGTCCGGCACGTCGGCGGCGCGGTGGACGACACGGTCGGCCGCACCGTCCAGGGCGCGGCGCACGGCGTGGCCGACATCGCGGCCCCCGGCCACGACAACGCCCCCGGCCGGCCAGGTTCCGCGCCCGGGCTGGGCAACCTGGTCGACAACGCGGTGAACCCCGTGGTCGGCGCGGCCAACCCGGTCGCGGACGCCGTCACCCGCACCGAGGGCACGGTGCACCAGTCGTCCGCGGCGGTCCTGGACCGCCCGCTGCTGCCGCAGGCCGAAGCGCCGCACGCGCCCGCCCAACCGGCGACGCCCGCCGCGAACCAGGCCGCGCCGCAGGGGCCGTCGTTCGGCGGCCCGGCCGCCGGTGGCGGCGCGCCGGCGTCGGCTCCGGCCGCCGCGGCGGCAGCGGCCGGCACGCAGAGCCCGGCCGCGAACGCGACCAACCAGGCACCGGGTCAGCAGGCCGGTGCGCAGGCCGCGCCGAAGGCCGAAGCGCGTGCCGCCCAAGCCCAAGGCGGCCAGGCCCAGTCGGGCCAAGGCCAGAGCCAGAGCCAGGGGCAGTCGGCGCAGAACCAGAACCAGAACCAGGGGCAAGGCGCTCAGGGCAAGGGTGAAGCCGCCGCGAAGGCGGACGCCCAGCCGAAGGGCGAGGTCCAGGCCAAGGCCGAGGTCAAGGACGTCCGGCAGGAGGTCAAGGACGCCCTGGAAGCCGTCGGGCAGCGGGTCAAGGAGGGCGACCTCGCGTTCGCGATCGTCCCGATCCCGGTCGGCGGTCGCGACACGTTCGCCCCTCCGCTCCCGCCGGGCTCCCCGGCCGCGGTCCTGCCCGACCGGCCGGACGACCCCCCGCCCGCCCCGCCGGTGCGCGCCGCCCAGGCCGCGCAGCCGACCACCGAAGCGGCGGCGGTGTTCCTGCTGCACATGTTCCCCGGCGGCACGCTCCCGCCGCCCAGCGCGCGGCCCGCTCGGCAACTGCCGCCGCCGTCGGCGGACGAGACGTTCGCCGCCGGGCTGCGCTTCGAGCCGCAGGGCCACCCGGACGGCGACCTGGTCGACGCCTCCGCCCAGTACGGCCTGGACCTGCGCGCCGTGAGCCGGGACGCGATGCGGTCGCGGCTCTCCGGCGCGGAGCCGACCGCGCCCGTGTCGACCGACCCGGTGCCCGCGGTCAACCGGCCGCGCCTGGTCCTCACGCCCGGCACCGCCCCCGATCCCGTGCTGCTGGTCGGCTACGACCCGTTGGCGGGCCTGCACGAGCGCGACTGGGACCGCCGGTTCCTGGTCCGCGCCGACCCGCCCGAGTACGCCTGGCCGCCCGGCGAGCTGTTCCCCGAGGGCGGCTACGAGGCGGGCCAACCCGGCGTCCTCGCGGTCGGCGTGGAACTGGACCGGTTCGGCGGGCCCGAGGGCCGGGTGCTGTCCGAGCACGGCACCCCCTACGCGGAACGGTCGCTGCCGCCCGCCCTGGTGGACTCGGGCTACCACCGCTACCGGGTCGCCAAGGTGCTGCCGGTGTGGTTCACCCTGTCCGCCGAGTGGTTCGGCCAGCCCGGCGGCGGTGCCCGCTTCCGGGCCACCTACCCGGTCGCCGACCTGGTCGCGCTGGGCTACCTGGAGGAGGTGGCATGAACGCGGAGTCGATCCAGGGTTGGCTGCTGGCGGTCGGCGTGCCCGCGGAGGTCGTGTCGATCGGTGCGGAGGCCGACAACCGGTGGTGCCTGGTGCCGACCGAAGAGGGCGTCGAGGTGTTCTGGCGCGAGCAGGGCAACCGGTACGACTGGGCGGCGTTCACCAGCGAGGACGTCGCGTGCCACTACCTGTTCGGCCGGCTGGTGTGGGCCCAGGTCGTGCGGGGTGCGGTCGGCGTGCTGCCCCAGCCCGCGACCGCCGGGACGTCGTCGGCACCGGAGCCCGCCGCGCCTACCGAGGCGTGAGGTCGGTCCGCCAGGTCACGCCGACCACGTCCGCGGCCTTCGGCACGGGCAGGAACAGCGCGAACGTCGCCGGCCGGGCGGTGGACAGCTCCAGCCGCCCGCCGTCGGCGTCGACCAGTGCCCGCGCCAGCGCGAGGCCCACCCCGGTCGACCCGCCGCCGGACACACCGCGTTCGAAGATGTGGTGCGCCAACTCGTCCGGCACGCCCGCGCCACCGTCGGCGACCTCGACGACCACCGTGCCGTCGTCGCGGCGCGCGGAGACGACGACCTGACCTTCGCCGTGCCGCAGCGCGTTGTCCAGCAGCACGCCGATCGCTTCGCGCAGCCGCGCGGGCGTGGCCCGGGCCAGCAGACCGTCCGGCACCCGCACCCGCAACGCGCGCCCGGCCTGGCGCAACGGCTCGCGCCACTCCTCGGCGATGGCCGTCAGCTCGGTGCCGAGGTCGAGCGGTTCCGCGCCCACCGCGCGGGCGGCCCGTGCCGCGGCCAGCATCTCGTTGAGCACCTCGGCCAGCCGCTCGGCCTGTTCCAGCGCGGCCCGCGCCTCGGTCGCCGTGTCCGCGTCCGGGTGCACCGACAGCGCCTCCAGCCGCAGTTGCAGCGCGGTGAGCCTGCTGCGCAACTGGTGCGACACGTCGCCGACCAGTTCCCGCTCCCGCTGCACGAGCTCGGCCAGCGCGCCCGCGGACCGGTCCAGCGCCTCGGCCACCAGGTCCAGCTCCGGCACGCCGTGCCGCCGGTCGTCGCGCCGGAAGTCGCCCGCGCCCAACCGGGCCGCGCGCGCCGCCACGTGCCGCAGCGGCTGGGCCAGCTTGCGCGCGGTCACCGTGGCCACCACCGTGCCGGTGCTCACCGACAGCACGACCAGCAGCACCACCAGCGCCGCCACCTGGTACTGCGCGGTGTGCATCGGGCCGGACGACAGCTCCAGCCGCACCGTGCCCCGCTGCGCGATCGGCACCTCCACCGACAACGGGTCCGGTCCGGGCGTGCGGCCGAACTCGTGCCGGCCGGCGGGCGTGGTCACCAGCAGGTGCCCGCCCTCGGGCACGCCGACCTCCACCGGCCCGAGGTCGATCTCCCGGCCGTTCGCGATCTGGTCGTCGATGGACGCGGCGATCCGCTGGGCCCGCGCGGCCAGGTCGGTGCGCGCGCCGTCCTCCACCAGCCGCAGCGCCGTGTAGCCCAGCGGCAGGCCCAGGGCGAACCCGGTGACGGCGACGGCGAGCAGGATGGCCCGCAGGATCCGGCTGCGCATCAGTCCGCGGTGTTGAAGCGGAAGCCGACACCGCGCACGGTCGCGATGCGGCGCTCCACCGACCGCACGTCGCCGAGCTTGCGGCGCAGCCACGACATGTGCATGTCGAGGGTCTTGCTGCTCTTGAGCTCCGGGTCGTTCCAGACCTCGGACAGGATCTCGTCGCGGTGCACCACCTGGCCCGCGCGTTGGATCAGCACGCGCAGCAGCTCGAACTCCTTGTTCGCCAACTGCACCTCCAGCCCGTCCACGGTGACGCGGCGGGCGGCCAGGTCCATCCGCACGCCGTTGACCTCCAGCGTGCCGGGCGCGCGGCGGCGCAGCAGGGCGCGGATGCGGGCCATCAGCTCGGCCAGCCGGAACGGCTTGGCCACGTAGTCGTCCGCGCCCGCGTCCAGGCCGACGACGAAGTCCACCTCGTCGGACCGCGCGGTGAGCATCAGCACGGGCAGGCCGCGCCCGGCCGCGCGCAGCCGGCGGCACACCTCCAACCCGTCCATCCCGGGCAGGCCGAGGTCGAGCACGAGCAGGTCGACGCCGCTGTGCTCGGCGGCGGTCAACGCACCCGGACCGTCGGCGACGACCCGCACCGTGTAGCCCTCCCGCTGCAACGCGCGGGACAGCGGTTCGGCGATCGCCGGGTCGTCCTCGGCCAACAAGACCACGCTCACACCACCCAGCGTAGGCGTGGCACGATCCCGTGCGTGTCCGACCTTCGCGCAGATCTGTCCCTGGCCCTCCGCTTGGCGGACGAGGCCGACGCGATCACCACCGCCCGGTTCCGCGCCCGCGACCTCGTGGTGGAGCGCAAGCCGGACCGCACGCCGGTGACGGACGCGGACGTGGCGGTCGAGGACGCGATCCGCGCGGTGCTCGCGGTCGAGGCGCCGGACGACCAGGTCGCGGGCGAGGAGCGCGGCGGCACGGCGGGTGACGGCCGGGCGTGGGTGCTCGACCCGATCGACGGCACGAAGAACTTCCTGCGCGGCGTGCCGGTGTGGGCGACGCTGATCGCGCTGGTCGAGGACGGCGTGCCGGTGGTCGGCGTGGTGAGCGCGCCCGCGTTGGGCCGTCGCTGGTGGGCGGCGGCGGGCGGCGGCGCGCACACCTCGGACGCGTCGGGGGAGCGGGCGATCTCCGTGTCGGGCGTGCGGGACCTGGCCGACGCCTATTCGTCCACCACGCACCTGGGCACCTGGGTCGAGCACCACTCGCGCGAGGCGTACCTGGCGCTGGTCGACGCGTGCTGGGAGAACCGGGCGTTCGGCGACTTCTGGCAGCACTGCCTGGTCGCGGAGGGCGCGATCGACGTGGCCGCGGAGCCGATCGTGAACCCCTGGGACGTCGCGCCGTTCCAGGTGCTCGTGCGGGAGGCGGGCGGCCGGTTCAGCGACCTCGGCGGCGTGGAGCGGTTCGACGGTGGCACCGTGCTGTCCACCAACGGGCACCTGCACGACGCGGCCCTGCGGGTGCTCGCCGAGAACCGCTGATCAGAACTTCTCCAGCGCGATCGCGTCGTAGGTGGTCGTCGGCGTGGGCGTGGTGCTGAACCGGCCGTTGACCAGGTAGAAGCGGTTGCCCCAGGCGGCGACGGTGGCGGGCACGTCGAACCGCGGGTCCGACACCCGGGCCACCACCGCGGCACGGCGCGCGTCCGGGCTCAGCTCCAGCTTGGTGAACAGGTTGACCCGGTTCTGCACCACGTACAGGTGGCGACCCTCGCGCAGCAGGCCGTCGTTGCGGGGCAGCAGCTCGCCGCCGAGGTCGACCTCCTCGGTCACGCCGGTGGCCGGCTCGACCCGGAACAGCCGCCCGGTCGACGTCTGCCCGATCAGCAGCGCCGCGCCGTCCGGGGTGGTGACGATGCCGTTGGCGTTGGCCACGTCCGGGAGGTCGACCATGTCCCCGGTCAGCGGGACGCGGGTGATCCGGTCGGGGTGGGGCAGCTCGCCGCGCGGCCCGAGGGGCAGCCGGTGCAGCGTCGGCTCGTCGGAGTCGGTGAGCCACACCGCGTCCCGGGTGATCACCAGGTCGTTGACGAACGACTCGCCCTCCAACAACCGGTAGCTCCTCAGCACCCGGCCGGAGAAGGCGTCGAGCACGCGGACGCCGCCGCCCGTCCCGCCGGCCACGAAGAGCCGTCGCCGCGCCGAGTCGACCTTGATGCCCAGCGACGGCGTGCCCGAACCCGGGCTGAGCAGCCGACCGCGCCCGGTCGCCAGCTCGACCTGGTGCACGGCACCGTCGGCGCGCGAGCCGAAGTAGGCCGTCGGCCACGCGCCGATCGCGATGCCCTCCGGCATGAACCCGTCCGGCAGCGCGAACTCGGTCGGGAACGGCCCGGCCGCCGCCGTGCCCGGCAGCAACGCCGCCACCCCGAGCCCCACGGCCGCCGCCATTACGTCACGCCTGCGCATCATCGCGAGAACCCCCCTCCTGAGACGATCACCCGGACCTGGAGTCTCGGCAACGGGCCCGCCCGATCGCCAATACCGCTTCGCTCTGCCGACATACGCTCGGCGGCATGTCGATCGACCTGCGGTTGATGCGCTACGCGGTGGCGGTCGCCGACGAGGGCGGTTTCCGGCGCGCCGCCGACCGGTTGCACGTCGCGCAGCCCGCGCTCAGCCGTCAGGTCGGTGACCTCGAACGCGCCCTCGGCGTCACCCTGTTCACCCGCCGCCCGACCGGTCTCACCGAAGCGGGGCGCGTCTTCGTGGCGTCCGCGCGCCGCATCCTGGACGAGGCCGACCGGCTGGCCGCGCTGACCAGGGCCGCCGGGCGCGGTGAGTTCGGCACCGTCCGGCTCGGCTTCGTCACCAGTGCCGCGTTCGAGGCCGTGCCGCGGCTCGTCGGGGCCGTCCGCGAGCGCCACCCCGACCTGATCGTCGACCAGATCGAGGCGTGGTCGCCGGAACTGGTCGACGGGCTGCTCGCCAAGCGGCTCGACCTGGTCGTGTCGCGGAGCGTGCCACCGCGCCCCGAGTTCGCGCGGGCGCCGTTGCACCGGGAGGAGCTGGTCGTGGTCGTCGGCTCGGCCCACCCCCTGGCCGGCCGGGAGTCCGTCACCCCGGAGGACCTGAAGGGCAGCCGCCTGCTGCTGTCCCGGCGGCACCTGCCGGGCTACCGCGCGGTGCTGCTGTCCGCGCTGGGGCACGTGCCGGAGGTCGAGGACACCCGGTTGCCCGGCTGGCGCCGGTTCGACGAGCTGGCGGGCGGCGAGAACTACCAGTTGGTGGCCCGCACCCTGGGCGACCACCTGCCCGCGGACGCGGTCATGGTCCCGTTCGCGGACCGCCGTCCCGCGCCGCCCCTGGAGCTGGTGTGGCGACGGGACGCGTCACCGGCGACGGCCCTGGTCGTGGCGGTCGGTCAGGCGTCGCCGGGTGCCTCGTCCTCGCGGTCGTAGGCCCTGGTCACGCGGCGCGGGCGGAAGTCGGCGGTGGGGAAGACCCACTTCTTGTAGCCCCACCAGCGGAACGCCATGGCGATCAGGGTGCCGATGATCTGCGCGCTGACGAAGTCGGCGACCTCTTCGCCGAGCCTGGTCACGTGCGGCTCCTGGAAGTGCAGCAGGTACCGCGACACCCACAGCGGCAGCGAGTTGAGCGCGATGCCGATGCCGTTGACCAGGAAGAACAGCGCGGCCTCGTGGTGCCTCTCCCGCCCGCCCCTGGTCTTGAACGACCACTCGCGGTTGAGCACGTACGACACGATCGTCGCCACCAGCGTCGCCACGATCTTCGCGGTGACCGGCTTCTCGCTCAGCACGGTCGTCTTGAGGACGAGGAAGATGACCGTGTCGATGACGAAGCACGTGCCGCCGACCACCGCGAACTTCAGCAGCTCCCGGTGCTTGAGGGCCAGCGAGCGCAGCGGTTCGGGCAGGCGCAGGACGACGCTTTCGACGACGGACACCCCGGCAGTCTACGGAAAGCCCGGGTGAAAGCCCTGTTCAGGCGACTTCGCGCTGCTCCGGGACGACGTGCAGCGGCTGCACCGACGGGCGCGCGTCGGCCTGGGGGAAGACGAACTTCCGCATCGCCCAGAACTTGAAACCCGTGGCCAGGAGCATGCCGATCACCGAACCGGCGACGAAGTCCGCGATCTCCGAGTGCAGGTCGAACACGTGCCGCGACACGTACAGCGGGGCCAGGTTCACCCCGATGCCGAGGCCGCTCACGAGGAAGAACAGCGCCGCCTCGTGGTGCCGCTCACGCCCGCCCCGGGTGTGGAACGACCACTCGCGGCTGAGCACGTAGGACGAGATGACCGCGACCAGCACCGCGATGGCCTTGGCCGTGACCACCTTGTCCTGCAGCACGGTCAGCTTCAACGCGTACCAGACGCCGTTGTCGATCAGGAACGTCGTGCCGCCGACGACGGCGAAGCGGATCAGCTCGCGGTGCTTGTTGATCAGGAACCGCACCGGTTCCGGCAGGAGGGCCAGAACCCTGCGCACTAGTGGCAGCACCGGGGCAGGTTACCGAGCGCGTCACCGAACGATCACGAAGGGGTGTCGCAACGGCCCGGCAGCAGGTCACCGACGACGGGTGGCAGCCAGGGCGGCCTGGGGTGGCACGGTTCGCCGCGCGCGGGCGGCGTGGTCGGGGCCGTCGTGGTGGTCGGCCCGGTCGTCGGTTCCGTCGTGGTCGGGGTCGTCGTGGTCGGCTCCGACGACGAGGTGCTCGTGGGTGCCGTCGTGGTGGTGGGCGCCGTCGTCGTGGGCGAGGTCGGCGCGGTGGTGGTCGTCGACGACGTCGAACGGGTGGTGGTCGGCGTCGGCGAGGGGGTCGTCGTCACGACCGGGGGTTCGGCGTCGTCGTGGTCACCGCCGCCGGGGCGGGTCGAGATCGGCACCTCGACGCTCTCGGACGCGGTGCCGAGGGTCGCCGAGACCCGCACCACGCCTTCGCGGTGCGGCGCGCCGACGGCCCAGACCGAGAGCCGGAACGACTCGCCGCGCTCCAGCGGCACCTCGCACACCACCCGGTGCCACGACCGCTCGCAGCCGGGCCACAGCGCGACCAGCGTGATGTGCCGGTCCGACTCCACGACCAGCCGCAGGTCACCCGGCCGGCCGCCGGCGTTGGTGGCCTTGATGTCGAGCCTCGGGTCCCAGAACCCGTGCTGCCTGCGGTGGACCAGCAGTTCCAGGTCGTCGTGCACCGGGCGCACCTCGACGTCGACCGCGATGGCCACGCTCACCGCCGCGCCCGCGTTGACCGTGCCGGTGATCCGGCCGGTCGTCGCGGTGTGGTCGGCCTGCACCCGGAAGACGAACGTCGCCGTGCCGCCGGGTGCGATGCCCTGCGTGGTGGCGCACGTCACCGCGCCGGTCCCGGCCGGGCAGGCCACGGTCTGGTCGGCCGCGCCGTCGAGCCGGAGCAGTCGGCCGCCCGCGAACGCCGCGGCGGGACCGGCGGACCGGACGCCGGGCGGCAGGACCAGCGCGGCGCCGGCCGGCTCCGACGCGGTCTCGCCGGAGTTGCGCACGGTGATCGGCAGGTCGACCGGGTCGTCACCGGGGGTCAGGGCGAAGCCGCTGGGCACCACCGGCACGAGGTTCGCCGGCGCGGGCTGCGGCTCGGGCTGCGGCTCCGGTGCCGGTTCAGGCGCGGGTGCGGGTTCAGGCGCGGGCTCGGGCGCGGGCGCGGGTTCTGCGGTGGGTTCCGGCGTGGGTTGCGGCGTGGGTTGCGGCGAGGGCTCGGGTGACGGCACGGGCACCGGCGGTGGCGGGTCCTCCACCGGCGGCTGGGCGGGCTGCGTGGTGGGCACCGGCGCGGCCCGCGCGGCGGGCACCTCCTGCTCGTCACCCGCCGCCAGGCCGATCGCGACCGCGACCACCAGGGCGGCGGCCGAGACGGCGGCACCCAGGAACTGGCGCGGTGCGGAGGCCGCGGCACCGGCGGCCCCTCCCGCACCCGCGGCGGCGACCGCGGCGGCCTTCGCCGTGCCCGCGCCCGCGGCGGCCAGGTAGCCGGACGCGCCGACGCCGAGCACCAGGGGCGCGATGATCCCGCGCAGCGCGCCGTTGACGTCGGCCAGCTCGGCGGCCAGCGCGCGGCAACCGGTGCACTCGTCCAGGTGAGCCTCGACCTGCGTGGTCTCCCGCTTGGACAGCCCGCCCCGGGTCCAGGCGCCGAGCTTGTCGACGGTGGCGCGGCAGCGCTCGGCCTGCGTCTCGGCCAGGTGGACCTGGAGGTAGGCCTGCTTGAGCCCTTCACGGGCGCGGTAGGCCAGCGCGGACACGCCGTTGGCGGTCAGGCCCAGCAGCGGCGCGACCTCGGCGGGCGACTGGCCCTCGATCTCGGTGTGCCACAGCACGGTCTGCCAGCGCTCGGGCAGCCGGGCGAACGCCTTGGCCGCCATCGACCGCTCCAGCCCGGCCACCGCGGTGTCGGAGAACGGCACGCTGGTCGCCTCGGGCGCGACCTCGGCCACGTCGTCGGCCAGCTCCAGCCTGCGGTCGCGGCGCGTCTTGTCGTAGGCGGTGTGGCGCAGCGCGGTGAGCAGGTAGGCCCGGAACGCCGAGTCGGGCCCGCGACCCGCCCGCAGCGCGTCGAGGACCTTGGCGAAGGCGTCCGCGACCAGGTCGTCGGCTTCGGCGGACGACCTCGCGAGCTGGCGGGCCAGGTTGTGCGCGGCGGTCACGTGCCGCTCGTAGAGCTGCCCGTAGGCGTCGATGTCCCCGCCGCGCACGGAGTCGATCAGCTCCGCGTCGCTCGGTCCCTGGACTTCGGCAGGAACGGTCGCCACGTTGTCTTCCCTCCTCGCGCGGCGCCAGTGTGACGCACCAGGTCGCACACCGTCACCCCGAACCCCCCGACAGGGTGGACTTAATGCCGTCATGGATGACTTCCAGGCACGTCTCGTAGGCGGAAACGACGTCGAGGAGGCATCCGGGTGGGTGTTCGGGAAGCGGTCACACGGCGTTCCGGCGCTGAAGGGTCGCGGGCACTGCGGTCGAGGTGGCGCACCGCCACGATGGCCGCGGGCTGGGCGTTCCCGGCGGACTGGCCGTTGGCAGAGGTGGACGAGGTGTGCCGGGCCGTGCTGGACGGCGGCGACGCGTGCGCGGAGTTGCACCGGCTCGGCGCCGCGCGGGCCGAGTCGGGCGCGGGCCTGGCCGAGACGCTGCTCGACCTGGCCGCGTTGCACGCGGTGCTGGGGGCGCCGCCCGGGTCAACCGGGATCGTGTCGCCGAGCGTGGACGCGATCCCGGCCCGGATGCTGCGGTCCACCGCGCTGGGCTGGGCCGACGTGATGAGCAGGCGCGCGGCGAGCTGCGCCGCGGACGACCCGCTGACCGGCCTGGCCACGTCGGCGTACCTGAACACGCGGTTGCGCGAGGTGTACGCCGAGGCGCGGGCCGCCGGTCGCCAGGACCACGTGCTGGTCCTCGTGGCGCTGGACCTGACCCGCACGTCCGGGTGGTCGCGCGTGGTGGCGATGACCTTGCTGGCCGACGCGCTGAAGGAGGTGTTCGACGCCGGCGAGACGGTGGCCTCGGTCGGGACGTCGGTGGCGTGCGTGCTGCTGCGCCGCGACCGGCACCTGACGCGGGCCGTGGCGAACCTGCGCGTGCTCACCGCGGACCGGCTGGCCGTGGACCCGCACGTGGCGCCGACCGGCCCGGTCCGCGTCCGGCTCGAGGAACTGCCCCCGACCTGCGAGGAAGCCCTGGCGCTGGTGGCCGGTCTCGGCCGCTGACGCCCCCGCCCCGACCGATCGGCCGCCGCACCCCTGTCCGGCGGCCGGCAACCGGGACTCCCCTCCCCCACGAGGAGCCCGGCGCCTGCCTCCCCAGCGCGCCGGGCTCCTCACCTGTCAGTGGTGGATGTTCCAGCGCTGGTCGGTCCGCCCGGGGTCGCACGACGTGAGGATCAGTTCCGCGTACTCGCCGTTGTGCGTGACGCACCGGCCGGACGACCCTGACTCGAACAGCCACGAGTGGTAGCCGTCGTAGGACCGGCCCACCCACCGCTGGCTCTCGGAGCCGTCGCAGTCGCGGCCCGCCAGCTTGCCGTCGATCTCGGTCACGCACCACCCGTACTTCTTGTTCCTGATCGTGCCGTCATCGCCGATGTACCACTTCTGGTTGTCCTCGCCGTGGTACGGGTGGGCGATGACCGGGAACATCGGGTCCCAGGACCAGTTGGTCTGGTCCCACACATCGCCCGGCCGGGTGATGCTTTCGATCACCCATTCCTCCTGCTGCGCCTCGGGGGCGTCGGCGTTGGACGTCGGCGCGATGAGCAGGGCTGACGCGGCCACGACGACAGCGGCGAGAATTCGTCCGAATGTCATTCGCTTTCCTTTCGGGTGGGTTTTCACGAGCGCTCCCAGTAGAAGCGCCGGAACGGATTCGCGATCGTCGAGGACGGCCATTGTGGCGGGAAACGACCCGGTCCGGTCGCCGGTGCCGGCGGACCCGTCACGGACGCGGGAGGTGGCGGCACCCCACCGTGCGCGGCATGACTGCCGGTGGGGTGATCACCGTTCGTGGGCGGTCGGGTCGTGGCGGCTTGACAACCTCCGGTCGTTGCTGGACTGTGTTGCAGTGTCTTAGTTGAGTAACACAATTTGGAGGCGCCGGGTGGAGTTCCGCATCGACCGGTCCAGCGGCCTCCCCGCCTACCTCCAGCTCGTGCGCCAGGTGCGGGAGGCGTTGCGCCTGGGCTGGCTGCGGCCGGGAGACCGGCTGCCGACCGTCCGCGACGTCGTCGCGAGGAGTGGTGTGAACGCGAACACGGTGCTCAAGGCCTATCGCGAGCTGGAGCTGTCCGGCCTGGTCGAGGCACGCCAGGGCTCGGGCACGTTCGTCAGGTCCGGTCTCGGCTCGGCCGACCCGGAGGTGATGGCCGCGCTGCGCGCGCGGCTGGTCGGGTGGGTCGCCGAAGCGCGTGCGGCCGGGTTGGACAGCGAGGACGTCGACGCCCTGGTGCGTTCCGTCCTCGCCGAAGGGGAGGGGGTGGCGGTCCGATGAGCACTGCTGTCGGAGCGGTCGCGGTGCGCGCGCGAGGGCTGGGGAAGCGCTACCGCGCCAAGTGGGCGTTGCGCGAGTGCACGTTCGAGCTGCCCAAGGGGAGGGTGGCGGCTCTGGTCGGCGCGAACGGCGCGGGCAAGACGACGTTGATGAGTGTCCTGGCCGGCCTCCTCGACGCCGATGAGGGGTCGGCGGGCGCGGTGGGCCGGGTGGCGTTCGTGCCGCAGGAGAAGCCGGTCTACCGGCACTTCACGGCGGCCGACATGCTGCGGCTCGGCGCGCGGCTCAACGTCGTCTGGGACGAGGAGCGGGCCCGTCGCTGGCTCGCTCGCTTCGAAGTCCCGCTGGACCGGGCGTGCGGCAAGCTGTCCGGCGGCGGGCAGGCGCAGGTGGCGTTCGCCCTGGCCGTCGGCTCGCGGCCGGACGTGCTCATGCTGGACGAGCCGCTGGCCAACCTCGACCCGCTGGCCCGCCGCGAGGTGACCGCCGAGCTGCTGGGCGAGGTCGCCGCGACCGGCATGACCGTGCTGCTGTCCACGCACGTGGTGTCTGAGCTGTCCGGCGTGGCGGACCACCTGCTGCTGCTCGCGCACGGCCGGCTGCTCGCGGGCGGCGACCTGGACGAGCTGCTCGCCCGGCACGTCGGCTACACCGGCCCGCGCTCGGACGTGCCGCCCGCGCTCGGCGAGGTCGTCCAGGCGCGGCACAGCGCCGGCCAGTCGACGTTCCTGGTCGAGCTGCCCGAGGGGCAGCCCCGACCGGTGGTGGCCGGACCGTGGGTGGAGCGGCCGCCGACCTTGGAGGACTACGTGCTCGCGCAGCTCGAAGCCACCCGAGAGGAAGCCACCCGAGAGGAAGCCACCCGGAAGGAGGCGGGCGCATGACCGGCACCACGACCGCCGCGCCCGTGGTCGAACGCACCCGCGTCGGCTGGGGCGACCTGGCGTGGCTGACCTGGCGGCAGCACCGGTGGGCGATCGTCTGCCTGCTCGGCGCGTCCGCCGCGGCGATCCTGCTGGCCCTCGGCCTGGCGTGGTACGTCGGCGCGACCGGAGACACCAGCCACATGGTCGGGCGGTGGCGCTTCGTCGGCCTCGGGCAGTCGCTGATGCTCGCGCCGGTGGCGTTCGGCCTGGCCGTCGCGGTGTTCTGGGCCGCGCCGCTGCTGTCGCGCGAGTACGAGCAGCGCACGCACCTGATGGTGTGGAGCCAGGACGTCAGCCCGACCCGCTGGTTGGCGGGCAAGGTGCTGGCGCTCGGCGTGCCCGCCGTGGCCGCCGCCGCCGGCGTCGGACTCGCCGTGCGAACGATGGTCGTCAGCACGAACACCGCCATGAGCGAGTACTCGCCGCTGAGGCCGTTCGAGATGCCGGTGTACGAGACCGCGCCGCTGCTCCAGTTCTCCTACGCGGCGTTCGGCTTCGGGCTCGGGCTGGCGATCAGCGCGGTGACCCGGCGCACGGTGCTGTCGATGGGCCTGACCCTCGTGTCGTTCATCGCGGTGCGCGTCGTGGTGTCGGGCCTGTGGCGGCCGCACTTCCAGGAGCCGCTGCGCGTGGTGGAGCCGTACGACCCCACCTACGCGCAGAGCTGGTCCCTGGTGGACAGCGGCGCGTTGACGGTGGACAGCGGTTTCTCCGACGCGGACGGCAACGAGGTCCCGTTCCCGGCGGAGTGCTCGGACCTCGCGGACAACCTCGACTACACCCGGTGCGTCCAGGAGAAGAACGTGCTGCTCTTCACCGACTACCACCCGGAGGACCGGCTCGTGCCGTTCCAGCTGTTCGAGTCCGCGATCTTCACCGCCCTCGCCGCGGCGTTGTTCGCACTCGCGTTCACGTGGGTGCGCCGGGCCCGTCGGGTCTGATCCGGGTGGACGGGACCGGGCTTGTCGCCTTCGCACCGCGGCAGCCCTGCTGAGGGGGGTCTCGCGCGCTTCGAGCGCGCGCGAGACTTCCCGCACAGCCGGGTCCGGACCATCGCGTTTGTGCACGTAGAATCACCGAACCGTGGACTCCCGAACTCGTCTCCCCGTCGTCGGCATGATCGGCGGCGGCCAGCTCGCCCGCATGACGCACCAGGCCGCCATCCCGCTGGGCCAGTCGCTGCGGGTGCTCGCCGAGTCGGACTCCGACCCCGCCGCGCAGGTCGCGCGGGACGTGGAGCTGGGCAAGCACACCGACCTCGACGCGCTGCGCGCGTTCGCCAAGTCGTGCGACGTCGTCACGTTCGACCACGAGCACGTGCCGCAGGAGCACCTGCACGCGCTCGTCGCCGAGGGTGTGAAGGTGTTCCCCGGGCCGGACGCCCTGCTGCACGCGCAGGACAAGCTGGTGATGCGGGAGCGGCTGGCGGCGCTGGGCGCGCCCGTGCCGCCGTTCACCGCCGTCCGGGACGCCGCCGACGTGCTGAACTTCGGTGCGGAACACGGCTGGCCGTGCGTGTTGAAGGCGGTGCGCGGCGGTTACGACGGCCGTGGCGTGTGGATGCTGAACACGCCGCAGAGCGCGCAGCGGGTCGTGCCCGAGCTGCTGGCCGCCGGCACGCCGTTGATGGTCGAGCAGTGCGTGCCGATGCGCCGGGAGCTGTCCGCGCTGGTGGCGCGCTCGCCGTTCGGCCAGGGCGCGGCGTGGCCGCTGGTGCAGACCGTGCAGCAGGAGGGCATCTGCGTCGAGGTGCTGGCGCCCGCGCCGGACGTCGACCCCGCGCTCGCCGAGCAGGCGCAGGAGCTCGCGCTGGGCATCGCCGCCGAGCTGGGCGTGGTCGGGCTGCTGGCCGTCGAGCTGTTCGAGACCGAGGGCGGGCTGGTCGTCAACGAGCTGGCCATGCGGCCGCACAACTCCGGCCACTGGACCATCGAGGGCGCCCGGACCTCGCAGTTCGAGCAGCACCTGCGGGCCGTGCTGGACTACCCGCTCGGCGCGACGGACCTGGTCGCGCCCGCCGTCGTCATGGCGAACGTCCTGGGCGCGTCCGCGCCGCCCGGGATGGGGCCGGACGAGCGGCTGCACCACCTGTTCGCCCGGTTCCCCGACGCGCACGTGCACCTGTACGGCAAGGCGGAGCGGCCGGGGCGCAAGATCGGCCACGTGACGCTGTTCGGCGAGCGGATGGACGAGGTGCGGCGGCGGGCGGGGCTCGCGGCGCACTGGCTGTCCGACGGCGTGTGGCTGGACGGGTACGACATCCACGGAGGGCAGCAGTGACGCAGGTCGGCGTGATCATGGGCAGTGACTCGGACTGGCCGGTGATGAAGGCCGCGGCCGAGGCGCTGGCCGAGTTCGGCGTGACCTACGAGGTCGGCGTGTACTCGGCGCACCGCACGCCGCAGCGGATGCTGGACTACGCCGCCACGGCCGCGTCGCGCGGTGTGCAGGTGATCATCGCCGGGGCGGGCGGCGCCGCCCACCTGCCGGGCATGGTGGCGTCCGCGACGCCGTTGCCGGTGATCGGCGTGCCGGTGCCGTTGAAGTACCTGGACGGGATGGACTCGCTGCTGTCGATCGTGCAGATGCCGGCGGGCGTGCCGGTGGCGACGGTGTCGGTGGGCGGCGCGCGCAACGCGGGGCTGCTGGCCGTGCGGATCCTGGCGGCGGCGGACGCGGAGCTGCGCAAGCGCATGGAGGCCTTCCAGGTGTCCCTCGCCGAGCTGGTGCTGGAGAAGGACGCGGCACTACGGGCTGTTGCCGACGGCACAGCGGCGAACTGAGTGAACGCGCGCTAACATCCGGGTAGGACGCCCTACCGGGAGGTAACTTAACGTGGACCCGAGCTTCGGTACCTACCAGCTCGCCGAGGAGCACGAGGCGCTGCGCGAGGCGGTGCGGTCGCTGGCCGACAAGGAGATCGCACCGCACGCGGCCGAGGTGGACGAGCAGGAGCGCTTCCCGGTCGAGGCGTTGAACGCGCTGGTCAAGTCCGGTTTCGCGGCCGTGCACGTGCCGGAGGCCTACGACGGCCAGGGTGCCGACTCGGTGGCCACGTGCATCGTCATCGAAGAGGTGGCGCGGGTCTGCGCGTCGTCGTCCCTCATCCCGGCGGTGAACAAGCTGGGCACGATGCCGATCCTGCTGTCGGCGTCGGAGTCGCTGAAGCAGCAGGTGCTGCCGTCCATCGCGTCGGGCGAGGCGATGGCGTCCTACGCGTTGTCGGAGCGCGAGGCCGGCTCGGACACCGCGTCGATGCGCACCCGTGCCCGCCTCGACGGCGACCACTGGGTGCTGAACGGCACCAAGTGCTGGATCACCAACGCGGGCGAGTCGACCTGGTACACGGTCATGGCCGTGACCGACCCGGACGCGCCGAAGAAGTCGCAGGGCATCTCCGCGTTCGTCGTGCACAAGGACGACCCGGGCTTCGTCGTGGGCTCGAAGGAGCGCAAGCTGGGCATCAAGGGCTCGCCCACGCGGGAGATCCACTTCGAGAACTGCACGATCCCGGCGGACCGCATCATCGGCGAACCGGGCACCGGCCTGAAGACCGCGCTGCGGACGCTGGACCACACCCGGCCGACGATCGGTGCGCAGGCCGTGGGCATCGCCCAGGGCGCCCTGGAAGCCGCCGTCGCCTACGTCAAGGACCGCAAGCAGTTCGGCAAGTCGATCTCCGAGTTCCAGGGCGTCCAGTTCATGTTGGCCGACATGGCCATGAAGATCGAAGCGGCCCGCCACATGGTCTACGTGGCCGCCGCGAAGGCCGAGCGGGGCGAGCCGAACATCGGCTTCATCACCGCGGCGGCCAAGTGCTTCGCGTCGGACGTGGCGATGGAGGTCACGACGGACGCCGTGCAGCTGTTCGGCGGCGCGGGCTACACCCGCGACTTCCCGGTGGAGCGCATGATGCGGGACGCCAAGATCACCCAGATCTACGAGGGCACCAACCAGATCCAGCGCGTCGTCATGTCGCGCTCGCTGCTGAACGGCTGAGCGGCACCCACGACCCGAGGTGGCCTGATCCCGGTGATCAGGCCACCTTTGTCGTGTCTACGGCTGTCCGCACGGTTTTCGATGCGTTATGACGGTTGGTAGCGGCGCGTTACTCTGATGGTCGAGTGTGTTCCCGCGTTTCCTGCCCCTAGCGTTGCGTCCCGTTCGCACGGCGAATCATCGCGAGAAGGAAGCAGGGCTCATGAACAGGACCAGGACCGCTGTCGTGGCACTCGCGCTGGGTGCCGGCCTCACCGCGTCCGGCAGCGTCGCGACCGCCGCCCCGGTCGAGGCGACCGCCGGTGACGTGGGCGTCCAGTGCACCCGGCAGTACGTGCTGACCAGCAACGCGACCCTGCGCTACTCCGCCGGGGGATCGGTCAAGGCGTACGCGTTGGTCGGCGACAAGTTCAACGTGCCCAACCCGTCGGGCAACTGGTACTACGGCAACCTCTACGACCAGTACAACACCCACTTCGGTGATGGTTACATCCTCGCTTCGGCCCTCGCCTACACCGGTATCTGCTTCTGACCCGGAATTCGCGGAGGGGCCTCCCGAATCACGGAACGGGCGCGAGCGGAGTCGTGCGGGAGTGGTCGGCCGTCGGAACGGCGCGGGTTCCGGCGGCCAGGTCCGGCAGGCCCCGCTGGTCGCGGCGGAAGACCGGGAGGGCGAACGCGCCCAGGACGAACACCGCCAGCACGGCCAGGTCCAGGGCGAACCACCAGCTCGACGGCGCCAGGGCGGTGTAGGTGATCAGGCCCGTGACGCCCAGCAGTTCGCGGAGGGTGATCCGCAGGGGATTGGCCCGGGTGCCGTCCGCACGGCGCAGGCCGTAGTGCAGCAGCCAGCCGCCGGGGGTCCGGCCGGTCGACGACGGCAGCACGACGCGGATCGTGAAGGTCAGGGCGAGCAGCCACCACGGGTTGTCCCGGAACACCAGGTGCGTCAGCACGATCAGGGCGGTCACGTCCATCGCCAGGCCCAGCAGCCTGCGTGGCACGGTCACCGTGTCGGGTGGGGCGGTGGAGGCGTCGGGGTGCGGCACGGTCGGGACGACCAGGGCCACCGGCGCGATCATCCAGCCCAGCAGCGAACCGGCGGTGTTGGAGATCAGGTCGTCCACGTCCGCGATGCGGTACGGGCAGGGGAACGCGCCGAGGTTGCCGGTGTACTGCACCACCTCGACCGCCAGCGAGATGCCGAGACCCACGGCGATCACCGTGAACGGGCCGCGGCCGTAGGACTTGCGCAGCACCACGCCCAGCGGCACGAAGAGCGCGACGTTCAACGCCTGCTGGAGGAAGACGGTGGACGTGACGACGGCCTCGACCCCCGAACGCCCGGTGGCTGACAGGTTGTTGCGCATGTCCGTCACCCACTGGAACGGCGTGGTGGACAGCATGTCCTCACCGGTGCACTCCAGTGCGGAGGGGAACGGCAGGAAGATCACCGCCATGGCCACCAGCCCGTACGCGAGCAGCCCGTACAGCACGAGCGCCCGTCGCGGCTCCACCCGGCCGAACCGGTAGTAGTGCAACGCGACCAACGGCAGCAGGACCAGCGCGCCGACGCCCACGAACGCCGCGAAGCCCGTCCGAACGGGCTCCAGGTACGAACTCAGCATGTCCACCGATCCGGTTCACGGTCCCGCGACGAAGGTCAACCGCTCAGTAACCCCATCGCGTGAAACCCAAACCCGATCGGCTCCCGTTGCCGCCGAACGGACGCGCAGCGTCAGACCGCGGTCGCCAGGTAATCGGCCAACCGCTCGTAGCTGGTGTCGGCCCCGTCCTTCATCCCGGTCGCCAGGGCCCGGTCGCGGTCGGCCTGCGACGGGTACTCCATCGTCTGCACGACCGTCGTGCGGTCACCGTCCGCGATGAACTCGGTGGTGTTCACCGTCGAGGGCCACCCCGGACCCCACGACTCGGTCTGCACGGTCCTCGACCACGGTGTGACCTCCCGGTACTCGCCGGTCATCGCCATCTCGCTGCCGTCGGCCCGCCGCCACACCATGTGCCACAGCCCGCCCGGCCGCAGGTCGATCTCGCACACGGGCATGGTCCAGCCGTCGGGCCCGAGCATCCAGTGCACGACGTGCTCCGGCTTGGTGAACGCCTCGAACACCAGCTTCTGCGGCGCGTCGAACGTCCTGGTGACGGCTACCCCCACCGGGGACGGCGTGGTCCACGACGTGGTGGTGTCAGTGGTCATCTTCCTGCTCCTTCAGCCGTTCGAGGTAGGTGTCCAGGCGGCGGTAGCTGTCGTCCCAGAACCGGCGGAACCCGTCGGCCCACTCGGTGACCTCGCGCAACGGCGTCGCGTCGAGCGTGCACGGTCGCCACTGCGCGTCCCGGCCGCGGGTGATGAGCCCCGCCCGTTCGAGCACGCGCAGGTGCTTGGAGACCGCCGGCCCGCTCATCGCGAACGGCTCGGACAGCTCCTTCACGGTCGCCGCGCCGTCGGCCAGCCGCGCGAGGATGGCCCGCCGCGTCGGGTCGGCGAGGGCCGCGAAGGTGGTGCTGAGAGGGTCGTCGGCCATCTGTACCTAACCTCTTGGTTATCTAACTGATTGGTTTTCTATGCCCCTGTCGAGTCGCTGTCAACACCGTTCGCCCGGCCGGAACTGGTTGAAAGTTCATATAACGTCGGGTGCGTTCGACCGTCGACCAGAAGGGAAACGCAATGCTCAAGGACGTGGCAGCGCTCATCGGCCGGATCGGCGTGGGGGTCGTGTTCCTGGCCCACGGCTGGCAGAAGGTCACCGAGTGGGGTCTCGACGGCACCGCCACCGCGTTCGCGGGAATGGGCGTGCCGCTGCCGACGCTGTCCGCCTGGTTCGCCGCGATCGTCGAACTCGCGGGCGGCGCGCTGCTGATCCTGGGCGTGGCGATGCCGGTGGTCGGCGTGCTGCTGGCGGTGGACATGCTCGGCGCGCTGATCCTCGTGCACCTGCCGAACGGGTTGCTCGGCCAGGGCGGCTACGAGTTCGTCCTCGTGCTCGGCGTGGCCGCGCTGGCGCTCGGGTTCAACGGCGGGTCGTTGTCCGTGGCGCGGTTGGCGAAGGGGCGGAAGGTCGAGCAGCCCGCCTGACGTCAGCCGACGAGGTCCAGGGTCGTCTGCTCGCCGGCGCGGCGCGCGGCCAGCAGGTCCGGTGCGGCGTTGCTGCACTGCACCAGCGAACCGCCGCCCGCCAGCACGGCCAGGAAACCGTTCAGCAGACCGTCCGGCAGGCCCCACTCCACAGTGGACAGCACGCGGGACGTCGTGGTGATGCCCAGGGTGGCGGCCCGCTGGTGCGCTTCCTCCACCACTTCGTCCACAGTGGAGCGGAGCAGGGCCGGGGTGTCGCCGGGAACCGGCTCCCAAGGCGCGAAGTCGTCACCGAACACGCGCACGTCGTCGTTGTAGTCCACGGGCGCGCCGCTGCCCAGCCCCATGGGGTGCAACGACGCCACGGCCGTCACCAGGGCTCCGGGCGCTTCGCCGCCGGGTGCCACCACGGCGACCTTCGCGCCGTTCGGGTCGTCCGTGACGGCCGCGCCGCACCACCACGCACCCAGCAGCACGCCGGCCGTCTGCCAGTGCGCGGGCAGCAGCACGGCCACCGGGTCGCCGGGCTCGACGTCGTGCTCGTCACGCAGCCAGTTCGCCGTCTTGGCCGCCCAGTTCCGGATCGTGGCGCGGGACAGCTCGACCCTCGTGCCCGCCGCGTCGTCGTAGTGCGTGATCAGGGGACGGCCGGGGTTCGCCGCGAACAGGGGCGCGAACAGGGCATCCGTGACGGTCATGCACCAACCTTGCCACGCCCCGGCTCCCCCCTCCCCACCAACCCACTCGCGTGTCGAACCCCCAGGCCCCGAGTGTCGAACCTCCAGGTCCCGAGTGTCGAACCTCCAGGTCCCGAGTGTCGAACTCCCAGACCCTCTGAATTCAACGCTCAGGACCCGCCCGGCCGTCCTGAGCGTTGAACTCGGGGTACCTGAGCGTTCGACACTCGGGACCTGAGCGTTCGACTCACGGGACCTGAGCGTTCGACTCACGGGTTGGTGGTGAGGAGGCGGAGGGCGGCGGTGGTGACGACGCCGCGCCACTCCAGCAGGGCGGCGGGGCCCGGCGGGGTCCAGGGGACGGGCCAGCCGCCGTCGTCGAGCTGGGCGGCGGAGAGCGCGGCCAGGTGGGCGGTGACGGCGTCGGCCGGGAACAGGGCGCGGAGCGGGTCGGTGGGCAGCGGGGCGAAGTCGAGCGGGGTCAGGCCGTAGCCGTCACCCGGGTAGAGGTGGAACAGGGTCAGGTCCGACACCTCCGGAGCGTGTCGGGCGGCCCACTCGCGGTCCGGCGTGGTGGCCAGGAACCGGAGCACGTTGAGCGCCGTGTGCGCGTCCACCCCACCCGACAGCGACGAGATCCGCGCCCGGCAGAACGCGTCGGCCGCGTCGAGCCACGACCCCGCCACGCCGGCCGCGCGCAGCGCCGCCACGATCCCCGCGGTCGGGTTGAGCCCGGGCGGGAACCGGCCGTCACCCCAGTGGTCGGCACGGGCGTGGTCGGCGACGTCGGGCAGCACGATCGGCAGCCCACCCCCCGGTGACGTCACCGATTCGAGGTACGGCACCAAGCCCTCGGCGAACCCCGCCACCTTCCGCCGCACGACCGGGTCGTCCCCCACCGGCGAGTCCAGCACCTGCGTCAGCACACCCAGCGCGAAGTCCACGGCCAACGGCTGGCTGCCCGGCGCGCGCACGTCCGGTTCCAGCGCGTGCCCCACCCCGCCGTCCGCGTTGCGGTACCCCGCGAGCACGTCCACCACCGCGCACGCCCCGGCGACGTTCGGCGCGAGCCACAACCGGGCCAGCCGTCGTTCCAACAGCCGTGCGTGCGTGTCCAGGAAGGAAAGAGCGCGGGCGAGATCCATGCCGACGATGGTGGCACCCGTCGCCGGGGCTCGTCTTGAACGAATCGGTCAGTCGACGCAGGGCGGCCCGGCCTGCGCGGCACGGTGGCGCGCGCCGTCCATGCCCACCAGGCGGTCCGCCGCGAAGCGCTGGGTGGGCGACGCGGCGGTCGGGGGAGTCGTGGTCGGTGCCGGGTCCTTCTCGCCCAGCAGCTCGGCCACGAACGACTTCACCTGCGCGGGGTCCACCGTCACGATGCTCTGGCCGCGCTCGTTGCGCGCACCGACCCCGGTCACCGGGATGGTCGCGAACTCGACGTTGCCACCCGCCAGCCCCCGCGCCTGCCCCGCGAACGTGGCCAGGTCCAGGTTCTGGTCCACCACGATCGACTTGCTCACCGCGTCCAGCAGCCCGGACAGCCGCGCCGGGTCGGCCAGCGTGCCCGCCGACAGCAGCTTCGACATCGCCGCCGACATGAACACCTGCTGCCGCGTGATCCGGCCCAGGTCGCCGTTCGGGATGCCCTTGCGCTGCCGCACGAACGCCAGCGCGTCACCGCCGGAGATCGTCTGCACTCCCGCCCGGAAGTCCGCGCCCGAGTCCGGGTCCGACGTGGCCTGCTTCAGGCACACGTCCACGCCCCCGATCACCTCGGTGAGCAGGTAGAACCCGTACAGGTTGATCTCGGCGTAGTGGTCGACCCGCACGCCGGTCAGCTCCTGCACCACCTGCACCAACGCCCGCCGCCCGGCCTGGTCGCCCGCCTTGGACCGCTCGGTCAGGTCGTGCACGCCCTGCGCGGCCAGGCGTTCCATGGTGAAGAACTTGGTCAGCCCGTACGCCGAATTGATCTTCTCCTCGCCGACGTCCGGGATCGGCACGTACGTGTCGCGGGGGATGGACACGGCGTGCGCCTTGCTGCCGTCGTGCGGCACCCGCATCACGATGATCGTGTCCGTGTTGAGCGTGTCCGTCGCCTCGGTGCGCAGCTCCCGCAGCACGTGGTCGGGCAGCGGCACGCCCTGGGCGTCGGTGCGGCTGTCGCTGCCGACCAGCAGGATGTCGGTCGCGCCGTCGTTCGCGGGCGGTGCGTTGGGCACGTCCGACAGCACGGCCAGCACGTCGGTCGTGTTCACGCTCTCCTGCACGCGCTGCAACGTCGACCAGCCGTACCCGGCGGCCACGAGCACGGCCGCGGACAGCAGCGCCACGAGCACGCGTCCGGCGATCACCGCAGCCTGCACCGGGTCCTCCTGTGAATGGGGTGTCCGATCAGGCTAACCACCTTCGGCCGGTCGGACGTCCGGGTTCACCAGGAGGTGGGTCGTTCAGTTGACGCAGACCACACCGTCGGCGGTGATCGGTGGGGTGGAGCTGGTCGTGGGTGCGAGCTCCGTTGCGGTGCCGTCCACGGACGCCGGGTCGGACTGGTCCGGCGGCGCGTAGTCGGCGCCGGCGTACACCAGAACCTGCCCCCTGGGCACGGAGTCGTCTTCGACGGCCTCGGCGTTACCGCCCAGGGCGGAGATCACCTTGTCGGCGCTCGCCCGTTCGCCCGGCGCGTGCCGCACGGTGGTCGTGTCGGCGTAAGCCCCGGACTCCGCCTGGCCGCGGCGGAAGCCCTTCTCCGCCAACATGTCCAGCACGCTGGCCGCCAACCGGTTCACCCCGGCGGCGTTGTAGACGTGCACGGTGATCGCGGAGGCAGGCGGACCGGGAGGCGTCGTGGTCGTGACGGGCGCCTTCGACGGGTTGTTGTCGGTCGCGAGGCCCTTGATGAACTGCCGCACCCGCGCCGGGTCGACCGGCAGCACGTTGCCGTCGCTCCACGTGTCCATCGGGTCGCCCACCGGAATCGTGCGGAACTGGATGTTGCCGCCGACCAGCCCCTGCATCTGGGTGGCGAACTCGGTGATGTTCCAGCCCTCGCTGAGCACGACGGACTTCTTCACCGCCGTCACGAGCTGGTCCAGCTTGTCGAAGTCGGTCAGGGTGCCGGTGGACAGCACCTTGCGGGCCAGCGCGCCGATGAACACCTGCTGCCGCACGATCCGGTCCAGGTCGCCGCCGGGCAGCCCGCCGCGCTGGCGCACGAACGAGAGCGCCTTGGCGCCCTCGACGACCTGCCGCCCGGCCGGGAAGTCCGCGCCCGAGTCGCGGTCGCTGGTGGCCTCGTTCAGGCACACCTCGACGCCGCCCAGCGCCTTCGTGACCTCGTAGAAGCTGGCCAGGTTGACCTCGGCGTACCGGTCGACGGTGAGCGAACCGCCGGTCAGCCCCTCGATCGTCTTGATCAACGTCTTGCGGCCGGCCAGCGTCGACTCCTGCTCGATGCGCGCCTCGCTGGTGACGCCCTGCTCGCGCAGCCGCTGCGCCGTGTCGTTCTTCTGCCTGGCCAGCGCCGAGTTGAGCTTGTGCGTGCCGAACCCGTCGGCGATCTCCACGTACGCGTCACGCGGGAACGAGATGGCCACCGCGCGCGTGCCGTCCTGGGGGATGTGCACCAGGATCATCGTGTCGGTGTTCTGCGTTCCGTCCGCCACACCGCCGTTGAGCAGCGCCAACACCTCGTCGGACAGCGGGTTGCCCTGCGCGTCGGTGCGGCTGTCGACGCCGACCAGCAGGATGTCGACCGCGCCGTCGAGCGGCTTGCGCGGCACGCCGTCCTCGTCCTCGGTGACGGAGGACGCGATGACGTCGGTGGTCGTGATGTTCTCGTCGATGTCGCTGAAGTAGTACCAGCCGTACCACGTGACGACGAGCACAGCCGCCGACACCAGGGCCAGGACTGAACGCCCCGTGAGCGCGAGGACACGAAGAGCAGCCGAACCGCCGGCTGTTTCGGGCGGACTGGAGCCCACTGCCTGCCTCCCCCGTGCGCTCAGGCGTGCCTGACGAGATTAGTGGCGCGGGGCTGAACCGCGCCGGACATTCCTCTTATACGGGAGACGCTGTAACAACTGGGTGGGTTGCAGAGAAGGGCCTCGTGACAGACTGCGGTGAGCAGCCGGCTTCGGGAGGGCACTGAGCATGCGGGTTCTGGTGACGGGTGGGGCCGGGTTCATCGGCTCCCACTACGTGCGGGAGATGGTGGGCGGCGCCTACCCGGCCTTCGCCGACGCGGAGGTGGTGGTGCTGGACAAGCTCACCTACGCCGGCAACGAGGCCAACCTGGCCCCGGTCGCCGACAGCCCGCGGCTGACCTTCGTCCGGGGCGACATCTGCGACCGCGAGCTGGTCACCGACCTGATGAGCCGCACGGACGTGGTCGTGCACTTCGCCGCCGAGTCGCATGTGGACCGCTCGATCTCCGGTTCGGCCGACTTCGTGCTGACCAACGTGCTGGGCACCCAGACGCTGCTGCAGGGCGCGCTGGAGGCGGGCGTGGCCAAGTTCGTGCACGTCTCCACCGACGAGGTCTACGGCACCATCGACGAGGGCTCGTGGACCGAGGACCACATCCTGGAGCCCAACTCGCCCTACTCGGCGTCCAAGGCGTCGTCGGACCTGCTGGCGCGCTCGTTCTTCCGCACCCACGGCCTGCCGGTGTGCATCACGCGGTGCTCGAACAACTACGGTCCGTACCAGTTCCCCGAGAAGGTCATCCCGCTGTTCGTCACCAACCTGATCGACGGCCGGAAGGTGCCGCTCTACGGCGACGGCCTCAACGTCCGCGACTGGCTGCACGTGGACGACCACTGCCGCGGCATCCAGCTGGTCCTCGAAGGCGGCCGCGGTGGCGAGATCTACAACATCGGCGGCGGCACCGAGCTGACCAACCGCGAGCTCACCGAGCGCCTGCTGGCGGCCACGGGCCGTGACTGGGACTCGTTCGTCGAGCCGGTCACCGACCGCAAGGGCCACGACCGCCGCTACTCGGTCGACATCACCAAGATCGGCACCGAACTCGGCTACGCCCCTCGCGTGGACTTCGCCGAGGGCCTCGCCGCCACCGTCCAGTGGTACCGCGACAACCGCTCGTGGTGGGAGCCGCTGAAGCAGCGCGCGGCCCTGGCCGGCTGATGGCACTCGCCCTGCTCGTCCCCGGTGGTCGCGGCCAACTGGGCCGCGACCTCGTCGCCGCCGCCCCCGAGGACGGCCTCGTGCACGCCCCGTCCTCGGCCGAACTGGACCTGACCGACGCACCCGCCGTGACCGACGCCGTCGCCGTCTTCGCCGCCACGGCCCGCGACGCCGGCTACCGCCCGGTCGTCGTCAACGCCGCCGCCTACACGGCGGTCGACGCCGCCGAGACCGACGTCGACCGCGCCTGCGCCGTCAACGCCACCGGTCCCGGCAACCTGGCGAAGAGCTGCCGGGAGCACAACGTCCCCCTGCTCCACGTCTCCACCGACTACGTCTTCCCGGGCGACGGCACCCGCCCCTACGAGCCGACCGACGAAACCGGCCCGAAGTCCGCCTACGGCCGCACCAAGCTCGACGGCGAACACCGGGTGCTGTCCACTTGGGACCGCTCCTGGGTCGTCCGCACCGCCTGGGTCTACGGCCGACACGGCGACAACTTCGTCAAGACCATGGCCCGACTGGCGAAGACCAACGACACCCTGTCCGTTGTGGACGACCAGGTCGGCTCACCGACCTGGTCCCTCGACCTGGCCACCGGCCTGCTGGAACTCGCCACCCTCGTCGCCACGGGCAACACGCCGCCCCGCGTGCTCCACGCCACCGGCGCCGGTGAAACCACCTGGTGCGGCTTCGCCCGCGCCATCTTCACCGAACTGGGCCTGGACCCGACCCGCGTCCACCCGTGCTCCACCGCCGAGTACCCCCGCCCAGCCCCCCGCCCGGCCTACTCGGTCCTCTCCACCAGGTCCTGGACCGACGCGGGCCTCACCCCCCTGCGCGACTGGCGCGACGCCCTGTCCGCCGCCATCGCCACCAACGCCGTCCCCTGACCCCGCCCACCGGATCCGCGACGAGCGGGACCGCACCGCTCGTGCGGGAGCCGTCGCCCTGTCCGCGCGGGAGGATGCGGAGATGCGCGTGACCACCCTCGCCGCGCGGCCCGACCTGGCCGAGGCGGTCTACGGGATCCCCTACCCGCCCGACTCGCCCCGGTTCACGCGCGGCAACCTGGCGTCGCTGCTCGTGCGCGGCCGGCGGGTCGCCGAACGGTGGCCGCACCTGGTGGTGGCGCTGCTGGACGGCGACCGGCCCGTGGCGCGCGGGATCATGGTCGGTTACCGGGCCGACCGGGACTCGCGACCCCGGTTGCCCGACGGCGGGTGGGACCAGGTGGCGGTGTGGGCTGCCGAGGACGCGATGGACCACGTCGAGGCGGACACCGCGTGCGCGCTGGAGATCGCCGTGGACCCCGGTTACCTGGGGCGCGGGTTGTCCGGCGCGGTGCTGGGGGCGATGCGCTCCGCGGTCGGAGCGGCTGGGCTGGGCGGGCTCCTGGTGCCGCTCAGGCCGCCGGACAAGGCGGTGGAGCCCGAGGTGCCGATGGACGAGTACGCGGCGCGGACGCGGGCGGACGGGTTGCCCGCGGACCGCTGGTTGCGGACGCACGTGCGGGCGGGGGGACGCGTCGAGGGCGTCGCGTGGTGCTCGTCCACCGTGCAGGCGACGGTGGCCCGGTGGCGGGAGTGGACCGGGTTGCCGTTCGACCGGGACGGGCCGGTGGTCGTCCCCGGCGCGCTCGCCCCCGTGCACGTGTCGACGTCGCAGAACGTAGCCGTGTACGTCGAGCCGAACGTCTGGGTGTCCCACCCGGTGCCGGTGGGTTAGGCGGCCTGCCAGGTGACGCCCGTCGGGCGCGCGGCGGTGGACAGGAACTCCTTCAGCGCGGCCGCCAGGACGTCCACCGGCACGCCCGCGCCGGCGGGGTAGTCGACGTACTCGGAGCGGTACTCGGGGGACGCCGGGTCGCCCCGCAGGGTCGAGTAGTCGTGGTCCGGGTCGGCGTAGGTGAGGTAGCCGTAGCCCTGGTGGACGGCCGCGGCGACGTCGTGGTCCGGGATCTCGGTCGCCCCCGGCGCGCCGAGCAGACCCTCGGTGTCGGTGATCACCTCGCGGTCCTGGTGCTCGATCACGGCCGGGCCCGCGCCGGGCTCGGCCAGGCGGCGCAGGAGGGTGTCGACGTCCTCCGGCTCACCGACCGTCATCTCGTCGGCGGCGTCGGCGTCGTGCTCGTCGTTGATCGGCCACACAGCCGTGAAGCTCATGGCCGGCATCATCGCAGTGGACGCGCTGAGTGACCACCTGAGGGGTCGGTTGCGCCGTTGGGGTGGAGTAGGTTTGTCGCACTGGTTTTGCGATCGAACAGTGCGAGAGCCTTTCCGCCATGTCCGCGATCGGGCGATCCCCTGAAGCGACCGCGCCTCGCCACGAAGGCGAGCGGCAGCGGTTCCTGCGTCGCGTCTGTGCCGTGACCGGTTCACGGCAGATCTCGTGGAGCGTCCTCAAGCCCGCCCAGGTCGACCGGCAACCCGGGCACTCGTAGTCAGCTCTCCTGCTTCGCCGCGCCGATCCCGCGCAGCACGCCGACGACCATCGGCGGCACCATGCCGATCGAGGTGACCAGGACCGCCGCGAGCAGGGTGCCGTCGTTCGGCGCGAACCACGCCACGACCGCTCCGGCCACGCCGACGGCCCCACCGATGATCGTCGGCGGGCCCGCCGCCCTGTTGGCGACCCGGAACGCCTCTTCGCTGCGCATGGTCGCGGGGGTGCGCAGGCCGACGAAGCGGTTGCGGGGCAACCGTTCGGTGCGGCCGAGGTAGCCGACGAGCGCGACGACGAGACCGCCCAACCCCAGAACCAGCGCCAGGAACGGCTGGATCACGGCCGCAGGCCCGCGAGGAACGCCGCCCAGGTGGCGCGGGGGACGGTCAGGGTTCCGGTGTCCGGGGACTTGCTGTCCCTGATGCCGACGACGGCTCGGCTGTGGGCGACCTCGACGCAGTCCGAATTCGCACCGCTGTGGCTGGACTTGTGCCAGGCTCCGAAAGTCAGGTCCGCCGCTCCCATTCGCTGTGCTCCTCCTTGATGTACTTGCGCAGCAGGGCCAGCGTGTCCTGCGGGCTCAGCGCTGCGCTGCACAGGTGCAGGAAGGCCAGCCTATACCGCTCAACATCAGGTTCTTCCTCCAAGAACAAGGTGCCGGTGAGGTGGTCCACAGCGACCGCGCCGAACCCGTCGTCGAACGTGAAGCAGGAGAACGGCACACCCATCGACACGTGCTCGCCGGCGCGGGTGGGGATGATCTGGAGCTGGACGTTCGGGAGCGCGGCGAGCTCCAGCAACCGCGAGAGCTGGGCGACATGCACGTCCCGGCCGCCCATGGCCCGGAGGATCGCCGCTTCGGTGATGACCGCCCACACCGACAGGTCGCCGGTCAGCACGCGCTGTTGTCGGGCGATGCGGAGTTCGACCCGGTGCTCGATCAGGTCTTCGGCGATCGGCGGCAGACCGGTCCGGATCACGGCGCGGGCGTAATCGGGCGTCTGGAGCAGACCGGGAACCAGGTCGATCTGGAAGTTCGAGACGCTGACCGAGTCGGTCTCCAGCTCGGCGAAGTCGATGTTCTCGGGATTGGCCACGCCGTGGTAGCTCAAGTACCAGCCGCGTGCCTTCGCGTTGCGGGCCAGGGTCACCATGCTCTCGGTGGTGTGGTCGCTCGCCCCGTAGAGCCGGCACAGGGCGCGGACCTCTTCGGGTTTGATCCCGGCCTGGTTGTTCTCGATCTTGCTGATCTTGGGGTGCTTGCAGCCGAGTTCGACCGCCGCGTCCTCGATGGTCTTGCCCGCCTGGGTGCGCAGGTGGCGCAGGCGGCGGGCGAGGCGGCGCTGTTTCGCGGTCGATGCCATCGGTACCTCGATCGGGTGGAAAAAGGAACAATGTTCCCGACAAACTTGCTTCTCGGCGAAGCGGGAAGCAACCTAGCAGAACAGTTTCCACTCGATCGAGGAGGGTGTCGTGGCTGTTCAGGTGGCCTATGTCCGGGGTGACACGCCGTTGCGCGCGTGGGTGGACGACGAAACCGGCACCGTGTGCCTCTCCGTGGGCCCACCCCCGGGCCAAGTGGTCCTCGGCCTCACCGCCAACGGCGCGGACCGCCTACTGGACGCGGTGAAGCGCGAGCTGAAGGTCCTCGACCCGTCCGGCTTCGACTGCGACGACTGCCACGACACCGGCCGGCGGTGGACGCCGGTCGCTCGCGGCGCGGCGAGGCTCAGCTCCTGTCACTGCCCCGCGGCACGCCGGTAGGCCGTCAGGGTCCGCTCGGCCGTCCGCCGCCACGTGAACTCCGCCGCGTGCGTCCGCCGTGCCACCTGGTCGGCGGGCGTGGGCGGTGCTTCCACGGCTTCCACCATGGCCGACGCGAGCGCCTCCACGTCACCGACCGGCACGTGCGCCGCGTACCCGCCGGCGACCTCGCGCAACGCCGCCACGTCCGTGCACACCACCGGCACGTTGCACGCCAGCGCCTCCAGCACGGGCAGCCCGAACCCCTCGTCGCGCGACGGCAGCACCAACGCCGCCGCGCCCGCCACGACACTCCTCAGGTCCACGTCGTTCAGGTACCCGGTCCGCAGCACCCGGTCGTCCGAGCCGGCCGCGTGCGGCCCCGCCAGCACCAGCGGTGGCAACGACGGCCGCGCCGCGTGGGCCGTCACCAGCGTGCCCAACCCCTTGCGCGGCCCACCCGCGCCCACGAACAGCAAGTACTCCGACGGCAACCCCAGCCGGGACCGCAGCGCGGGCGACGGCGGCCGGGCCGCGAACCACGCCGGGTCGACCCCCAGCGGCGTCACGACGATCTTCGACTCGGGCACGCCGAGCCGTTCCATCACGACCTCGGCCACCGCGCGGGTCGGCGTGCACACCACGTCCGCCCGCGTGGCCGACTTGTGCACCAGCTCCGGCAGCCGCCGGTCGGACGGGGGCAGGTCGCCGGGTGTGTCGAGGAACGCCAGGTCGTGGATGGTCGTCACGCCACCCGCCCGCAGCACCGGCGGCAGGACGAAGTTGGTCGCGTGCATGACGTCGGTGGGCCCGGCCAGGAACTCCACCGGCGGGAACGGCATCCGCAGCCAGAACTGCCGCAGCAGCCGCGCCGACACCGGCAGCCCGCGCGCCACGACGTCGTGCGGCAGCACGGTCCGCAGCGCCCGCCACCCGCGCAGCGTGAACGCGACCGCGCGCACGTCGACCTCGTCCAGCATCGACGCCAGCTCCTCGGCCAGCGCCGCCGTGTACCGGCCGATCCCGGTCCGCTGCCCGAGCAGGGGGGTGCCGTCGATCAGCACCCGCAACGGCCTAGCCACGGCGCAGCTTCTTCAGCACGCGCCCGGTCGCCCGGCGGGCCACCTCGCCCGCGCCGCCGGCGGTCATGTACTCCTTGACCAGCGCGACGTCCCGCTGCACCTTCTCCATGCGCCCGAGCGGCCGGTTGCGCACCATGAGCGCCGAGCCGGGCAGCCGGTCGGCGGCCGGTCGGGGGTTGCGGCAGAACTCGGTGAGCGGCGCCAGCACGTTCTCCCAGGTGAACCGCTCCCGCACGACCGCGATCCGCTCCACGCACCCGGCGGCGAAAGCGGTGTCGTACAGGACCTTCTCCAGCGCGTCGGCCAGCGCGTCCGGGTCCTCCGACGGCACCACGACGCCCAGGTCCTCGCGCCGCACCAGGTCGGCGAACGAGTCGCCGTCCGTGGTCACGATCGGCAGCCCGGCCCACAGGTAGTCCAGCACCCGGGTCCGGAACGCGAACGTCGTCTCCACGTGCTCGTAGTGCGTGGTCACGCCCGCGTTCGCGTCGAGCAGCCAGTTCTGCCGGTCGTGGTAGGGCACCCAGGTCTCGTTGAAGAAGACGTGCGAGTCCACGAGGTCCAGCCGCTTGGCCAGCGCGCGGGTCTGCCCGGCGATGTCCATGTCCGGCACCTCGGGGTTGGGGTGCTTCATGCCCAGGAACACCAGCCGCGCGTCCGAGCGGCGGGTGCGCAGTCGATCCACCGCGTGCAGCAGGGTCAGCGGGTCGAACCAGCTGTAGACGCCGCCCGCCCACAGCACGACCTTGTCCGACTCGCCGATCCCCAGCGTGGAGCGCAGGCCGGGCCCGGTGCGCTGCGGCGGTTTGCCGGGCAGCCCGAACGGCACCTCGGCCAGCAGCGACCGCACGGTCGGGTCGTTGTCGTACAGGGAGGGCGTGAGCCGGCCCAACGCGGTCAGGTGGCCGAGCCAGAAGTGCCGCTGCCGCTCCGACGCGCACAGGAAGAAGTCGCCGCGCGCCAACTGGTCGTTGATCACCTTGGTGACGCCGACCAGGTCCAGCTCGCGCTGCTCGTCGGTGGCGTCCTTGCCCTGTTCGAGCAGTTCCAGGTGCATCGGGTCGTAGATGTCGCAGACGACGACCTTGGTGGAAGTCGCCTTCTTCAGCTCGGGCACGAACTCCAGCGCGTGTCCCTGGAGCACGACCACGTCGGCCCACTCGACCTGCGCGCCCAGGTCGCGCCGGGCCACCTTCAGCACCGGGAACGACGCCTCGGGCGGCGCGCACAGCGGGTTGATCGTGACCAGTCGGACCTCGTGCTCGCCGGACAGCACGTCGGCCATGTTCCAGGCCCGGATCGCGGGTCCGGCCATCTTCTCGGTGATCGCGTCGCCGGTGATCACCAGGACCCGGCGCGGCCGGCCGAAGACCTGCTCCAGCCCGAACACCTCGACCAGCACGTCGTGCGCGGCCAGGTAGCGGGGCAGCGGGTAGGCGGGTTCCATGGCCTTGCGCATCAACGGCACCAGGTCGGCGTCGGACACGCGGCGCGCGGCCTGCTCGACCTGGCGCGACTCGGCCAGCGACGGCAGCAGCTCGACGAACTGGTCGATCGCGAGGAACCCGGCCAGCGCCTGCCGCGACACCGGCACGGGCGCGCGGTCGTCGGCGGGGTCGTCCGGGCGGCGGGTGATCTCCAGCTGGGTGGCGTCGATCTCGCCGCGCGCGGTGGCCCGGCGGACGACCAGGGCCAGCGCGGCGGGCAGCGCCTTGGCCAGGGTCTCGTCGGAGAAGTTCTTGTAGAGCGCGGCGAGGGCGTTGCGCTCCAGCAGGTACAGCTCACGGCTGCTGTCCACAGTGGACATCGAGGCGTGGTGCTTGTGGTAGGTCAGGGACGTGGGCGCGTACCGGACGCGCCAGCCGCGCAGGTTCATCCGCCAGCCGAGGTCGACGTCCTCGTAGAACATGAAGAACCGCTCGTCGAACCCGCCGAGCTCGCGGAACACCCCGGTCCGCACGACCAGCGCCGAGCCGGTGCCGAACAGCACGTCGCGCGGCACGTCGTGGGAGCCGTCGTCGGGTTGGCCGGCGTGCCGCTTGTAGCCCATGCCGAACCACGTGAGGCCGGCGTCCACGAAGTCGATCTCGCGGCCGTCCCAGTCGAGCACCTTGCTGGCCACCGCGCCGACGGAGGGCTCGGCGCGCAGCACCGCCACCGCCTCGCGCAGCCACCCCGGGTGGGGCCTGGCGTCGTTGTTGAGGAACGCGACCACCGACCCGCGGGCCGAGCGGACGCCGAGGTTGCACCCGCCGGCGAAGCCCAGGTTCGCCGGCGACTCGACCACCTCGGCGTTCGGCGACGCGGCGCGGATGCGGTCCGCGCCGCCGTCGCCCGAGGCGTTGTCGACCACGATGACCTGGAGTTTCTCCGCCGGGTAGTCGAGGTCGCCGAACAACGCGCGCAGGCAGGTGATGGTGTCGTCGGCGCCGCGGTAGTTGACCACGACCACCGAGACGTCAGGCAGGGTCCCTTGCTCCACGGGCTAACTCTGCCTCATCACGCTCCGCAGCGTGCGGTCAAGGTGTCCTACGCCTCCGCGCCGGGCTCGCCGACACCCGCCGGGTCGACGTCCCGCCACCCGGATCAACGCCCGCCCGGCCACCCGGCGCCGCCTAACGGCCGGCCCACTCCCGCCACACCGCGCGCCGGTCCACCGTCGCACGTCGGCCGATCCGCCACCGCTGCGCCACCGTCACCGGCAGCCTGACCAGCACCTCCAGCAGCACGCGCACGCGCAGCGGCACGTGGAAGTTGGCCGCGTCCGGGGTGGCGCGGCGCAGCGGCAGCAGGGCGGTGATGGCGGCGAACCGCACCAACTCGCGCACGGCCGTGCCCGCGGGCGCGCAGCGCAGCAGCGTCAGCAGGCGGTTGCGTTCGTTCCAGCGGTGGAACGGGCGGGAGCCGGGGTTGGTGCTCGCGCCGTGCCGGTGGTGCACCCGGGCCGGGCCGACGGACAGCACCCGGTACCCGGCCAGCCGCAGCCGCCAGGCCGTGTCGGTGTCCTCGTAGTAGCAGAAGAACGCTGCCGGCACGCCGCCCACGCGCTCCACCGCGTCCCGGCGCAGCAGCGCCGCGCCGCCGCAGAAGCCGAACACCTCCCGGCCGGCCAGGACCAGGTCGGCGCCGTGCCCGTCGGCGGTCAGCCGGACGCCGACCGACTGGGTCGAGCCGTCGGCCAGCAGCATCGACGGGGTCGCGGCGGCGGCGTCGGGCGTGGCGTCCAGGGCGTCTTCGAGGGCGGCGAGCCAGCCGTCGTCGGGCACCGCGTCGTCGTTGAGCCAGGCCACGTACCGGGTGGTGATCGTCGGCAACGCCGCCGCGAGACCGCCCGCGTACCCGCGGTTGACCGGCAGGCGCAGCACCTCGGGGCGGCTGGGGTGCGCGGCGATCAGCCCGGCCGTGCCGTCGTCGGAGGCGTTGTCGACCACGAGTGTCCGGTGTGGACGCTGGCGGGCGAGGGCGTCGAGGCACGCGGTGATGTGCTCCCGGCCCCGCCACGTCACCACGACCACCGTCGTGCTGGGGATCGACACGGCGTGAGACGGTACGCGACGTGCCCGACCTCGTTGTGCTGACCGAGCAGTTGCTGGCGCCGGTGCCCGGCGGTACCGGCCGGTACACGCGCGAGCTGGCCGCCGCGCTGGCCGCCACCGCGCCCGCCGGGTGGACCGTGACCGGGGCGGTGAGCAGGCACGCCGACGTGTCGGCGGCCGTGGTCCCCGGTGTGCGCGGGCCGCGCGTGCTGCCCCTGCCCCGACGTGCGCTGATCGCGGCGTGGGAGCGGGGCGTGCCGTACTGGCCGGGCGGGGACTCGGTGCACGCGTTCACGCCGTTCGCGCCGCCGCGCGGGCGCGTGGTGGTGACCGTGCACGACACCGTGCCGTGGACGCACCCGTCGACGTTGACCCCGCGCGGGGTGGCGTGGCACCAGCGCGTGATCAGCCGTGCGACGGCGCGTGCGGGCGCGGTCGTGGTGCCGACGGCGGTCGTCGCCGAGGAGCTGCGGCGGTACGCGCCCGGACCCGCGCCCGTCCACGTGGTGGGGAACGGCGTCACGGTGTTCCCGGCGGAGGAGCCGGTGGACGTGCCGCCCCGGTACGTCCTCGCGATCGGGACCGTCGAGCCGCGCAAGGGGTTCGACCTGCTGGTGTCCGCTACGGCGGAGCTGGACGTGCCGCTGGTCGTGGTCGGGCCGCAGGGCTGGGGCGGGGTCGACCTGCGCGCGCCCCACGTCCGCTTGATGGGGCGGTTGAGCGACGCGCAGCTGGCGTTCGTGCTGCGGCGCGCGGCGGTGCTGGCCGCGCCGAGCCTGGCCGAGGGGTTCGGGCTGCCGGTGGTGGAGGCGATGGCGGCGGGCGTGCCGGTCGTGCACTCCGACGCGCCGGCGCTGGTCGAGGTGGCCGGTGGCGCGGGGGTGGTCGTGGCCCGCGGTGATCGTGCGGCGCTGGTCGCCGGGCTGCGCCCGATGCTGTCCGATTCGTCACTGGTTGATCGGCTCGTCGCGGCTGGCCGGCTCAGGGCCGAGGCGTTCACCTGGGAGAACGCCGCGCGGGCGGTCTGGGGCATCCACCTGGGACTGGTTCGCTGACGCACAGTTTGCGCCATTTCCGGTCTACCCCGGGGTCGCCCGCCGTACCCTTCTGCGCGTGTCACCCGTCGAACCCAGCGTGCTGATCGACGCCACCGCCGTCCCGACCGACCGAGGTGGCGTCGGGCGGTACGTGGACTCCCTGGTGGCCGCGCTGGACGCGGACGGCGCACGGCTCAGCGTGGTGTGCCAACCCCGTGACGCCGCGCTCTACACGACCCTGGCCCCCCGATCGCGGGTCATCCCGGCGACGGACGCGGTGGCCACCCGGACCGCCCGGTTGACGTGGGAGCAGACGACCCTGCCCCGGCTGGCCGCCCGGCTCGGCGTGGCGGTCGTGCACTCGCCGCACTACACCGTGCCGCTGGCCAACCGCGCGGCGTCCGTCGTGACGCTGCACGACGCGACGTTCTTCACCGACGCGGTGCTGCACTCGTCGGTGAAGGCGCGCTTCTTCCGCGCTTGGACCAGGGCTTCGCTGCGGCGGGCCGCGCTGTGCGTGGTGCCGTCGCGGGCGACCGCCGACGAACTGGCCCGGGTCGCGGGCGCGGACCGGCGGTTGCTGCACATCGCCCAGCACGGCGTGGAGACCGAGCGGTTCCACCCGCCCAAGCCCGAGGACGTGGCCGAGGTGCGGCGGATGCTGTCGCTCGGCGACGCGCCGTACGTGGCGTTCCTGGGCGCGTTGGAGCCGCGCAAGAACGTGCCGGCGCTGATCCGCGGGTTCGCGCAGGCGTGCCGCGACCGGCCGAACCCGCCCGCGCTCGTGCTCGCGGGCCAGCCCGGCTGGGACAGCCAGGTGGAACGCGCCCTGGACGCCGTGCCGCACCGGGTGCGCGTGATCCGGGCCGGCTACCTGCCGTTCCCGTCGCTGGCCGGGTTCCTCGGCGGCGCGGAGCTGGTGGCGTACCCGTCGCTCGGCGAGGGGTTCGGGCTGCCGGTGCTCGAGGCGATGGCCTGCGGCGCGGCCGTGCTCACGACCCGGCGGCTGAGCCTGCCCGAGGTCGGCGGCGACGCGGTGGCGTACTGCGGCGTGGGCGCGGGTGACATCGCGGCGGCCCTGACCGAGCTGCTGGACGACCCGGCCCGGCGAGCGGCGCTGGCCGCGGCGGCGCTCGTGCGGGCGAAGGACTTCTCCTGGTCCACGTCGGCGGCACGGCACCGGCTGGCCTACGAGCGCGCGGCCCGTTCGCACCGGCAGCGCTGAAGACCCGGCGGGGGACACGCCTTCGTGCGGCCCGCGCGTCACCACTAGGGTGGCCGGCGTGACGCGTTACGGAGACGAGCTGGCGGTGGTGACCGTCACCTACTCGCCCGGCGAGACCCTGGACACCTTCCTGTCCACGCTGTCCGCCGCGACCACCCGGCCGGTGTCGGTGGTGCTGGCGGACAACGGGTCCACCGACGGCGTGCCCGAACGCGCCGCCGCCGAGCACCCGCACGTGACGTTCCTGCCGACCGGCGGCAACCTCGGCTACGGCGCCGGCGCGAACCGCGGCGTCGCGTCGCTGCCCGACTCGGTCGGCTGGGTGGTGATCGCCAACCCGGACCTGTCGTGGGGCGTGGGCAGCCTGGACAAGCTGCTGGAGGCCGCCAAGCGGTGGCCGCGCGGCGGCGCGTTCGGCCCCCTGATCCGCGAACCGTCCGGTGCGGTGTACCCGTCGGCCCGGCTGCTGCCGTCGTTGGGACGGGGTGTGGGCCACGCGCTGTTCGCGGTCGTGTGGCCGTCGAACCCGTGGTCGCGCGAGTACCGCCAGGCCGCGGCCGCGCCGGAGGAGCGCACGGCCGGCTGGCTGTCCGGCTCGTGCCTGCTGATGCGCCGCGAGGCGTTCGACTCGGTCGACGGCTTCGACCCCCGCTACTTCATGTACTTCGAGGACGTCGACCTGGGCGACCGCCTGGGCCGCGCGGGCTGGCTGAACGTCTACGTGCCGGAGGCCGAGGTCGTGCACATCGGCGGCCACTCGACCCAGCGCGCCTCCAAGCGCATGCTCGCCGCCCACCACTCCAGCGCCTACCGCTACCTCTCCGACCGCCACCGCGGCCCGCTGTGGGCACCGCTGATGCTGGCCGTGCGCGCGGGCCTGTCCCTGCGACTCCGCCTGATGACCCGATAACTGCGCCTTCCCGCGGCCGGTCGCCGTGGATGATGTCCCGATGCGCCGCTCCTTCTCCTACGGCGACGCGGTGAAGCTGCTCGGCGGCGACACCGGTCTCGTGAAGCTGCTGGACCGCGTCTCCGCGGCGACGGTGCTGGCCACGGGCGGCATCGACCTGCTCGACGCGCGCACCGAGGTCGTCCGGGTGGGCAAGCACCTGCTGTCGTCGCTGCGCGACCGCGTCACCGGGCTGCACCGCGTCGACCGCACCCGATTACTCGAGGCCGCCCACAGCATCCTCGTGGTCACCTCGTTCTTCGAGGCGCTGGACGAGGCTGGGCTGCCGTTCCGGCTCAGGATCACCAAGGGTGAGCAGGTCGTCCTGACCGGCGGGACGTGGTCCGGCTCGAAGCGCGCGGTGGACCTCGTCGAGCTGCTGTCGAACACCACGGTCCCCGTGCCGAGCGCCGAACTGCCGCCGGACGCGGTGATCGGCGACATCACGGCGTTCTACCGCTTCACGGCCGGCGAGGTGGTCGCCTTCCTGGCCGGCTTCGACGCCTGGGACGACCTGCCGCCGGACGAACGCCAACGGTTCGTCGCGGCCGCTCAGGACGTGCCGGTCCGTGCCGTGAGCCTCTACCGCGCGCGGTACCGGCAACTGGCGGTCGACTGCCCCGAGTTCGCGGTGTGGACCTCCGGGATCGAGCACGCGGCGACCCGCGCCGAGGTCCGCACCGCCCTGGAGGACATGCGCGGGCTGCTGCGGCGGCTCGCAGGCGCTCAACCGCCCGACGACCGCCGTGCCGCCCTGGCCCGGAGCTACCGCGCGGAGCTGGACCGCCCCGTCGTCGCGGGCGAGGTGTCGTCCGGGCTGGTGCTGCCCGCGCTGCGGCAGGCGTACGTGGCGCCGCGGTTCATGGTCGCGAAGGCCGACCAGGGTGACGACGTCAGCCAGGACGGCTGGTGGTCCGGGGTGCCGGTCCGCGCCGACCTGGACGACTACCTGGCGGGCTACTTCACGTCCTCGAGGGCGACCACCGCGCCGCTGGTCGTGCTGGGGCAGCCGGGTGCGGGCAAGTCGTTGTTGACCAAGATGCTGGCCGCGCAGCTGCCGGCCGAGGATTTCCTGCCGATCCGGGTCGTGCTGCGGGACGTGGCCACCGACACGACGTTGCAGGACCAGGTCGAGGCCGCCGTCACCCACGCGACGGGGGAGCGGCTGACCTGGCCGGACCTGGTCCGTTCGGCGGGTCCGGCGATCCCGGTGGTGCTGCTGGACGGCTTCGACGAGCTGCTCCAGGCCACCGGCACGAGCAAGTCGGACTACCTGGCGCGCGTGCGCGAGTTCCAGCAGCGTGAAGCGGCCCAGGGCCGAGCGGTGATCTTCGTGGTGACCACCCGCGTCGCGGTGGCGAACCGCGCCCGGCTCGCCGGGTCGACCGTGGTGCTGAAGCTGGAGCCGTTCGCCGACGACCAGGTCCGCCGCTGGCTGGACGTGTGGAACACCGCCAACCCGTCGGCGACCCTGTCACCCGAGGTCGCGCTGCGGTTTGCGGACCTCGCCGGCCAGCCGTTGCTGCTGTTCATGCTGGCCCTCTACAACGCCGAGGGCAACGCGCTGGAGGCCGAGGGCGCGGAACTCGCCAAGGCCCGCCTGTACGAGCGGCTGCTGACCAGGTTCGCCCGCCGCGAGGTCGACAAGAGCCTCCGCGACGCGTTGGACGACCAGGTCGACCGGGCCGTGGAGGAGGAGCTGGTCCGGCTGTCGGTCGTCGCGTTCGCGATGTTCAACCGGGGCGTCCAGTGGATCGACGAGACCGAGCTGGACAGCGACCTGAACGCCCTGCTGAACCCCGGCGCCCGCGGTGTCCGGGACAAGCTGCGCCTCAGCTCGGCCCAGCTCGCCGTGGGCCGGTTCTTCTTCGTCCACGCCGCCCGTGCCGCGCACGACGACCAGGTGTCGCGGACCTACGAGTTCCTGCACGCGACGTTCGGCGAGTACCTGGTCGCCCGGCTCGTCCACCGGGTGTCGCTGGACGTGCTCGCCCACGTGACCAGGCCGCGCTACGGGCGTCAGGAGATCGACACGGGCTGGCTGGAACCGGTGCTGTCCTTCGCCCCGCTGGCCACGCGCGCCCCGGTGGTCTCGTTCCTGCGCGAGCTGTTCGACGACACTCCCGCAGCCGACCGCACGGCCCTGTACGGGCTGTTCACCGACCTGGTGGACACGGTCCAGCACCGCCCGCCGGGCACCGGGCACCCCGACTACGTCCCGCGCCCCCTACCGGTCGCCCGTCGTATCGCGGCCTGCACGGCGAACCTGGTCACCCTCGCCGTCGTGGTGCGCGGGCGGCTGGCGGAGGACGACCTGCGCCCAACCGAGTGGCACGCGCTGGTGTTGTTGTGGCAGTCGCAGCTCGGCGGTGAGGAATCCGTGAGGCTGACCGACGTGCTCGACATCGAGCGCCTTCGGGTGAACGGTCAGGCGACCCTCGCCGTCGTCCTGCGAAAGGACCGGTCACCGCTGCCGGTCGACATGGCGTGGTTGTCCGACCTCGGCCCCGACACGCAGGGCGCGATCCTGCCACCTTTGCTCGACGATTTCCGCCGCTGGGAGACCTTCCGCCCGACGTGGTCCGGCGGACATGCGCTGCACACCCTCGAACCCCTCATGGCCAACATGGGGTCCGCGGTGAATTCATTCGTGCCGCACCAAGGCGAATTCCATTCCTTGGCGCGGCTATTGCTCGTCGTACTCGTATCTTCCAACCCGGCCGAGCGGTTCGCCGCCTACGTGACCACTCTGTCGGCCCTCCGGAACGAGGCCTTCCGGGCTGGTACAGCTTACTCGACGTTGCTGTTCAACGCACTGGCCGCCGACGAAGTCGCTACGGTTCCGCTGCTCAGGGAAGCCGTGGTGGCAGCGCCGATTGCCAGGCCGAGATCGATGGCGCTCAACCGGTGCATATCACGGCTATACCGGGAGACTGTGGCTCCGGAAGATGTGCACCAGAATTTCTTGCGACTTCCCGATAAGGTGGACGTCGAGTTTATGGCCAGTGGTGATGAGGCTTTGCTCGTCGCCTTGAAGAACGCCCTTTTCTTCACCGATTGAGGTCACATCGCGCGGTAGTCGCGGGGGGAGAAGCGGGGACCTCGGCGGGGCTTCGTGACGCCTGAGGCGAGGATGTAGCGGACGGCGCGGTGGCGTTGCGGGGTGTAGGGGGCCAGGAGTTCGGCCATGCGGTCGTCGTCCACGGCCTCGCCGACCAGTGCCCAGCCGACGATGCCGGCCAGGTGGTAGTCGCCGAAGCTGACCGCGTCCGGGTCGCCCCACGCCCGTTGCGCGACCTCCGCGGCCGTCCAGACGCCGATGCCCGGCACCTTCCGCAGCAGGTCGCGGCCCTCCTGGCCGCCCAGCTCGCACGCCCGTTCCAGCCGGTGCGCCACCTGGGCCGCGGCGATCAGGGCGCGGCGGCGGCCGCCGTCCACGCCCGCCCGGTGCCACTCCCAGTCCGTGATCCCCAGGACCGCGCGCGGCGTCGGCGGGACGAACAGGTCGGCCGGTCCCGGTGCGGGCGTGCCGAACCGGCGCGTCAGCTCCCGGTACGACCGGAACGCCTCCACGCCCGTCACCTTCTGCTCCAGGATCGCGGGCAGCAGCACGTCCCACACGCGGCCCGTCGTGCCGAGCCGGATGCCGGGACGTCGCCGCCGCGTCTGCTCGACCAACGGGTGGTGGCACTCGAACGCCGAGTCGTCGTCCGCCGCGCCCAGCAACGCCGGCAGGCCGTCCAGCAACCACTGCGCGCCGTCACCCCACGCGTCCGCCTCCACCACGTCGGTGCGGCGGACGCGCAGGGTGGCCGGGCCCGCCGGGGTGTTGGCGGCCAGCCACACCCCGTCGGGCCCCGCGCGGAACGTGGGGTCGCCCGCGCCCCGCCGCAACGGCATCAGCAGCGCGCCGAGGTCCAGCGGGAACGTCGGCGTCCACGTCCTAGACGGCATCACTGACCATCACACATCGGCGGAGAACCGCACACCACCCTCGGGCAGCACGACACCCGGCCACACGCGGGCACCGTTGACCAGCTCGCACCGGGCCCCGACGACCGCGTTGTCCCCGATCACCGCGTCCGACACGACCGCACCGGCCTGGACCAGCGAGTTCGCGCCGAGCACGCTGCGCTCCACGCGCGCACCCTCGCCGACCACCGCGCCGTCGAACAGCACCGAGCCGTCCACGACCGCGCCGGCCGCGACCGTGCAGTTCGCCCCGATCGTCGCACCGCCCGTGACCACGGCGTCCTCGTCCACCTCCGCGCCGTCGAGCACGACCGCGTCACCCCGCAGCGCCAGCGCGGCCGTCGGCGCGATGCCGCGCACGAGGTCCGCCGAGCCCTGCACGAACGCGGCCGGCGTGCCCAGGTCCAGCCAGTACGACGCGTCCACGTACCCCTGCACCCGCGCACCCGACGCCAGCAGCCCGGGGAACGTCTCCCGCTCCACCGACACCGGCCGACCGGCGGGGATGGCCTCGATCACCTCGCGCCGGAACACGTAGCAGCCCGCGTTGATCTGGTCCGTCGGCGGGTTCTCGGTCTTCTCCAGGAACGCCGTGACGCGACCGTCGTCGTCGGTCGGCACGCAGCCGAACCGGCGCGGGTCGTCCACCCGGACCAGGTGCAGCGTCACGTCCGCCTCGTTCTTGCGGTGCGTGTCGACCACGGCACGCAGGTCGACGCCCGACAGGATGTCGCCGTTGAACACCACGACGTCGCGTTCCCGCAGCTTGTGGGCGACGTTGCGGATCGCGCCCGCCGTGTCCAGCGGCACGTCCTCGACCACGTACTCCAGCTCGAGGCCGAGCGCCGAGCCGTCGCCGAAGTGCTCCTGGAAGACCTCGGCCTTGTACGACGTGCCGAGCACGACGTGCGTCATGCCGGCTTCCCGGATCCGCGACAGCAAGTGGGTGAGGAACGGCACCCCGGCGGTCGGCAGCATGGGCTTGGGCGCGGACAGTGTCAGTGGTCGCAGCCGGGTTCCCTTGCCCCCGACCAGAACCACTGCCTCGGCCCCGTGCAGCTCCGACATGCCGTTTTTCCTCCTCGGCTTACTTCCACCCGTAGTTTGCGAATACTCTGGCATGAGCACTCCGGCGGCACGGGCGGTGGTCCGTGTCGACGAGCGTCACCGATCGGCACGCCGGCGTCCCCCAGCCGGCCCAAGGCAACGCAGGAGAGATCCGGATGGACCCCCGCGCTCGGGCCGACGCGGCGCTGGCCCGTGCTCGTGCACGTGGCATCCACGTCGTGACGCCGGACAACATGACGTCGCCCATGGACTCGTCGGCGACCCAGCAGATCCCGCGCGCGATGGTCAACGCGGTCGACCCGCGTGGCGGCGACCCGGACTCGACCATGGTGCTGGCCGCGCACGTCGCCGCAGGTCAACCGGCCCCACCCCCGCCGCCCGCCCCGGAACCGGAGCCCGAGCTCCGCGTGGCACCGGGCCCGGTCCCGACCGTCCAGCAGGTCCCGACCGCCCGCCCGTCGCTGTCCCAGCGCCTCTCCGGCGGCCAGCCCCCGCACCCCCCGGGCCTCTCCCGACGCCTCAACGGCGACTCCTGACCCCCGCGCGTGTCGAACCCCCGGACCCCGTGAGTCGTACGTCCAGGCCCCGGGAGTCCTACGTTCGCGTACCCCGAGTTCCACGCTCACGACGCCCCGCGGGGTACCTGAGTGGTGAATTCAGGGGTCCTGGGCGTTCGACTCTCGGGACCTGAGCGTTCGACACGCGCGTTTTCAGAGGTGGACCCGCGCGGCGGTGAGGAGGGGGTGCAGGTCGTCGGTGTCCGGGGGGAGGGCGGTGGCGGGCCACCAGGCCAGGTCGAGGGATTCGGCGCTGCGGAGGGGGCTGGCGTCGAGCGGGGCGCGGACCAGGAAGCGGACGTCGAAGTGACGGGTCGGCTTGCCCAGCGAGCACGTGATCGGGTGCACGTCCAGGTGCACCGGTTCCGGCGAGATCCGCAGGTCGGCGATCCCGGACTCCTCCCTCGCCTCACGCAGCGCCGCGCCCGCCAGCGTCGTGTCCGACGCCTCGCAGTGCCCGCCCAGCTGCAACCACCGACCCACCCGCGGGTGCAGGGTCAGCAGCACCCGCTCCCCGGACGCGTCCACCACCAGCGCCGACGCCGTGATGTGACCCGGCTCGCACGACCGCAGGCACGCGTCCTCCCGGGCCGCCAGGAACCCCAGGTACGCCTGCCGCAACGACTCCTGCGTCCGGTCCGCGGGACGCCAAGCGCCCAACGTCGCCACCGCGTCCGCGTGCAACGACGGGTTCACCGCTCCAGGAACCTCTCGTCCGACTCCGGCAGCGGCCGCGGCGTCAGCTCCGCCTCCGGGTGCCCGATCGCCACCGCGCCCAACGGCTCCCAGTCGTCCGGCACGCCCAGCACGTCACGCACCACGTCCGCGCAGAAGATCGTGGACGACACCCAGCACGACCCGAGCCCCTCGGCGGCCAACGCCACCAGCAGCCCCTGCACGGCCGCACCACCGGCGACCGTGAACATCGTCCGCTCCGCCGCCGCACGCCGCTCGTCCGGGTACGAGTGCGCCCCCGCCCGCACCAGGAACGGCACGACGACCTCCGGCGCGGCACGCAGGATGTCACCCCGCGCCACCCGCGCCTCGACCCGCTCCTCCGGCAACCCGTCACCCCGCAGGTCCGCCCGCCACCGCTCGGCCATCGCGTCGAGCAACGCCGCCCGCAGCGCGGTCAACCGCACGAACCGCACCGGCCGCGTGTGGTGCGGCGCGGGCGCCGTCAACGCCGCCGCCACCGCGCGCCGCACGGCCTCCACCGACACCGGCGACGCCGAGAACGACCGCACCGACCGGCGCAACAACACCGCCTCGGCCCGCCCCTGCGCCACCGCCTCGGCCGTGCCCAGCCGGAACAGGTCGTCCGCCACCGGCCGGGCCAGGTCACGCGCCGAGGACCCGTCGTCGACCACGGTCAGCCCGCGCACCACCGCCACCGGCACCGCGCCCAGCTTGCCCTTCACCAGGTCGGCCGCCGCCGCGATCTCGTCGGCCACCGCGACCTCGGTCACCACCAACGGGTTGCCGTGCCGGTCCGCCGACCCCGCGTACCGGTGCAGCACGGCCAGCCCGGACGACCCGATCGCCGCGTCCGTCTGACCGACCCGCCACGCCCGGCCCATCGTGTCGGTCACCACGACCGCCACCGACACACCCAGCCGGGACGCCAACGCCGCCCGCAGGGCCGCCGCCGAGGAGTCGGGGTCCACGGGCAGCAGCGCGATCTCGTCACCGTTCACGTTGGACGCGTCCACACCGGACGCCGCCTGCACGATCCCCAGCTTGTTCTCGGTGATCAACGTCCGCCCGCGCCGGGCCAGCACGCGCACCGACTCCGCCTCGACCCACTCCCGCCGCACGGCGTCACGCGCCTCGGGGTCGGCCGGCACCGCCACCAGCCGACCTTCCACTTTGGACAGCACCTTCGACGTCACCACGACCACGTCGCCGTCGGCCAACCAGGGTGCGGCCTCGGCGATGGCGGACGCCAGGTCGTCACCGGGCCGGAACTCCGGCAACCCGGTCACCGGCAGCAGCGTGATCGGCGCACCCGCCGCGTGGTCAGCCAACGTCGACACCGGCCAGTTCCAGCGCCGCCCGCGCCATCGCCGCCGTCGCGTCCACATCGGACATCAGCAGCGGCACCGCGCGCACCGCCACGCCCGGCACGTCCGACCGGTCGCCGGTGTGCACGAGCCAACCGTCCAGCACGCCCTTGTCGGTGGTCTTGCGCGACCCGTAGTACCGCCCGACGGCCTCGGCGGAGGTCTCCACGCCGATCGCCGACAGGCACGCGTCCGCCATCCCGCGCAGCGGTTTGTTGCCGATGATCGGCGACAGCCCCACCACACCCGCCTCGGTCTTGCGCAGCGCGTCGCGCACCCCCGGCACGCCGAGGATCGTGTTCACGCTCACCACCGGGTTCGACGGCGCGATCAGCACCGCGTCGGCGTCGCGCAGGGCGTCCAGCACACCGGGGGCGGGCGTCGCCGTCTCCACCCCGACCGACGCGAACGACCGCGCGGGCAGCCCGGCCCGGTGCTTGACCCACCACTCCTGGAAGTGGATCGCCTTCTCTCCCTCGTCCGTCGTCACGACCACGTGCGTCTCGACCCGGTCGTCCGACATCGGCAGCAGCCGCACACCCGGCTCCCACCGGTGGCACAGCGCCTCCGTCACCGCCGACAGCGGGTAGCCCGCGCGCAGCATCCGGGTCCGCACCAGGTGCGTGGCCACGTCCCGGTCGCCCAGCCCGAACCACGTCGGGTCGGCGCCGTAGGCGGTCAGCTCCTCCTTGACCGACCACGTCTCGCCGGCGCGCCCCCACCCGCGCTCGGAGTCGATCCCGCCACCGAGGGTGTACATGCAGGTGTCCAGGTCGGGGCAGATCCGCAACCCGTGCATCCACACGTCGTCACCCGTGTTCACCACGGCGGTGATCTCGTGCTCCGGACCGGCCAGCAGGCTCTTCAGCCCGACCAGGAACCGCGCCCCGCCAACCCCGCCAACCAGTACGACGACCTTCACGAGTCGCCATCCTCCCACCCGGGGGTCAGCGCCAGAACAGGAAGGTGCCCTGCCCGAGGGCCGCCAGGAACCGGTCGCCGCCGATCGACTCGAACACGGTGTACCCGGCCTCGAAGAACAACCGACCGATGGTCGGGAACCCGATCAGCACCGCGAAGAGCACGAACGGCGCCCACATGCGGGCCTTCGCGCCGAACTGCCGCGCCGAGTACGACATGTACGGCTCGATCGCGCCCCAGCCGTCCAGGCCGGGGATCGGCAGGATGTTGAGCACGAACGCGAGGATCTGCACGGCCGCCAAATACGACAAAGCGGCGGCCAAACCCACCGGCGGCGTGAAAAGGATCACCGACAGCGACAGCAGCACGCCCAGCACCAGGTTGCTCAGCGGACCGGCCAGCGACACCATCGACTCGACCCGCTTGTTGCGCAACACGTGGTGGTTGATCCACACCGCGCCGCCGGGCAGCGGGATGCCGCCGAACGCCAGGAGCACCAGCGGCAGCACGATGCTGAACACCGGGTCGGTGTAGCGGCGGATGTCCAGGGTGAGGTACCCCTTGGCCTGCACGGCGTAGTCGCCGCCCCGGTAGGCCACGATCGCGTGACCGAACTCGTGCAGGCACAGCGAAACCGCCCAGCCGCCGAGCACGAACAGCACGGTGCCCGCGGTGAGCGCGGCCGTGGAGTCCTCGAACAGGGTCAGCACGGCGCCTGCCACCGTCACCGCGAGCAGGCTGAGGAACAGTGGGCTCGGACGCACCGCGGATCGCTTCACCCCTCCAGTGTGGCCTTCCCGGTCCGGTGCTCCACACCCCGGCCGATGGGCCATCCGCGCAGCCGCGGTCGCTCCGCGCGCCGTCCCAATCACCGTCTGTGCTGCCAGTCAAGGCTTTTCAGGCCATCCGCGCGAATATCCCCCGTCCTGTGGACTCCGCTTGACCGCGTGTTGTGACACAGGTGTAATCACATCGGTGTCATTCGTCGTTGTGGGGACGGCGAGTGGTGTCCGCCAACCGGGGAGAGCGGAAGGCGAGGAGGCGGACTATGCAGGAATTCGACGGGGGTCGCATCGTGGACGGGGACGTCCCGGCACCGGAGCCGGTCGTACTCGACCTGTTCGACGCGGCCGATGAGCAGGACTGGCAGGAGCGCGCCCTGTGCGCGCAGACCGACCCCGAGGCGTTCTTCCCGGAGAAGGGCGGCTCGACCAGGGAGGCCAAGCGGATCTGCCTCGGCTGCGAGGTGCGCTCCGAATGCCTGGAGTACGCCCTGCAGCACGACGAGCGCTTCGGCATTTGGGGCGGGCTGTCCGAGCGTGAGCGGAGGAAGCTCAAAAAGCGCGCGGTGTGATCGGATCCCGCCGGGTGATCGCTTGCGCGCGCGCTCTGGCTTACCGTGGTCGTCCCACGGCGTAGTCGGAGCGACCTAGGAGCGGCACTTGACGAGCGGGGCCACTCCGCGGCTGCGCACCGCGCCCGTGCTGGCGGTGCTGGTGTGCCACGACGGCGACCGGTGGCTGGGCACGGCGCTGTCGGCGCTGCGCCGCCAGCAGCCGCGCCCGCGGCACGTGATCGCGGTCGACACGGGTTCCCTGGACGGTACGGCGAAGCTGCTGACCGAAGCCTCCACCGGCCCCGATCGGGTGATCGACGGGGTGCTGACGCTGCCGCGCGGCACCGGTTTCGGTGCGGCCGTCCACGCCGCCGTCGAGCACGCCGTGCGGCGGTGGGGCGATCCGGGCGCGTGGCTGTGGCTGCTGCACGACGACTGCGCGCCCGAACCGGACTGCCTGTCCGCTCTGCTGACCGCGGCCGAGGTGTCGCCGTCCGCGGCCGTCCTCGGGCCGCTGGCCCTGGACTGGACCGACCCGCGACTGGTGGTGGAGGCGGGCCTGTCGACCGACGCGTCCGGTCACCGGCAGACCGGCATGGGCCGGGTCGAGCTGGCCGGGTCGTTCCGGCAGAGCACCGAGGCGCTGGCGGTGCCGTCGGCCGGGTCGCTGATCCGCCGCACGGCGTGGGAATCCCTCGGCGGCTACGACCGCACGATGCCCTTGCTGCGCGACGACATCGACTTCGGCTGGCGCGCCAACCTCGCCGGGCACCTGGTGCTGTCCGTGCCGGTGGCGCGGATGCGGCACGCCCGCGCGGCGGGCCGCGGCACCCGGCGGCTGGACGCGGCGGCGGCCCGACCCGGGCCGGCGTTGCGCGGCGTGGACCGGGCGCACGGGTTGCGCACGTTCCTGGTCAACTGCGGCACGCTGTCGTTCGCCCTGGGGCTGCCCCGGATCGCCGTGCTCGCGCTCCTGCGCGCCCTCGGTTTCCTGCTGCTGCGCCGGTTCTCCGACGCGCACGCCGAGCTGGGCGCGCTGCGGTACCTGCTGAGCGGACGGGCCCGGCTGCTGGCCGGACGGGCCGAGCGGACCGCGCACGGCGTGGTGCGAGGGTTGTTCACGAGTCGGATCACGCGGTCGCGCAACGCGATCCGCGCCGCGTCGGCCGCGCTGGTCCGCCGGCGCGTCGAGGCGGACCTGGCGCTGGGCCGGTTGCCGGAGGACGACGCCCGGCCGCGCGCGTGGTCGCTTCCGTCCGAAGTGGAGCGTCCGGTGGTCGGCCCGGCCGCGCTGCCGGCAGGCGTGCTGTCCCGGCGGCGCCCCGTGCGGGCGACGGGCGGGCTGCGCCGGCCCGCGGTGACCGTGCCGGTGGAGGCGTCGCCGGCCGGTGCCCGGCCGTCACCCAGGCCGCGGCCGTCGCCGGTGCCTCGTGGCACGGGCGCGCCGGGCGTGGTGTTCGTGGAGGTCGACCGGGCGCGGGTGCTCTGGTCGCTGGTGCTCGGGCCGCCGTTGCTGCTGGTCGTGGGGCTGGCCGTGGTCGGTGTCCTGGCCAACGCCGGGCGGATCGGGCTCGACCTGAGCGGCGGGCGGCTGCTGCCCGTCGGCGACCTCGCGGACACCTGGTCGTCCTACCTGGCGGCGTGGCACCCGGTGGCCGGCGGCACGACCGCGCCCGCGCCGGCGGCGCTGGCCGTGCTGGGGACGCTCGGCGTGCTGGTCGGCTCACCGGCGACGCTGGTGGCGCTGCTGTTCCTCGGCGACGCGCCGCTGGCCGGGCTGCTGGCCTACGCGGCGTCCCGGCGGATGCCCGTGCGGCGGCCCGTGCGGGCCCTCGTGGCGGCGGCGTACGCGTTGCTGCCGGCGGCGACGGCGGCCGTGAGCCAGGGCCGGCTGGACGTCGTCGTGGTGCACCTGCTCGCGCCGGTGGTGTTCGCCGGGGTGGCGTCCGCGCTGCGGGGCGGGTCGGGTGCGTCGTGGCTGCCGGTGGCGTCGGGCACGGCGCTGGCGCTGGCGGCCGTGGGCGCGTTCTCGCCGCTCGTGCACGGGCTCGTGGCGTTCGCCGCGCTGGCCGGGTTCGTGGTCGTGCCGGGGCGGCACGGCGACGGGCGACGGCGGGTGGCGTCGCTGTTCATGATCGTGCTCCTGCCCATGGCGCTGCTGCTGCCGTGGCCGGCGGTGGTGCTGCAACACCCCGCCGTCGTGCTGCACGGCGTCGGCGCGTTCGTCGAGTCGCCCGCCGTGGGGCTGGTCGACCTGCTGTCGCTGCGGCCCGGCGGCACGGGCGCGGTGCCGTTCGTCGGGTTCGCGGTGGTGGGGTTCGCGCTGCTCGCGGCACTGCTGCGACCGTCGCGGTCGATGCTGGCCGGTGCGGCGGTGGTGGTCCTCGGCGGGTTCGCGGTGATCGTGCTGCGGACCGTGCCGGTGGCTCCCCTGCCCGGCGGCGACGCGACGCCCGGGTGGACCGGCGGGCCGTTGCTGCTGGTCGGGTGGGGGCTGCTGTGGGTGGTGCTGGCGGCGTTCCGGCGGGACGCGGGCACCGCGCCGGTGCGGCGCGTCGTGTCGGTGGTCGGCGTGCTGACGGTGGTCGGGTTGGCGTGCGCCGGGTTCGTCGGCCTGGGGTCGGGCGGCGCGTTGACCGCGGACGGGGCGCGGCTGCCGTCGACGTTGGCGCAGGAGCTGCCCCGCACCGGGCGGTCGGTGCTGGTGCTGGGCACGCCGCCGCGGCTGGTGGCCGGGCGGATGCCCGCGTTCGGCGACGACGACCTCGTGCCCGTCGTGACGGCGACCACGCGGCTGGAGCGGTGGTCGCGTGAGCTGACCGGCGGGTCGCCGGACGCCGCGCGGGTCGCGTTGGCGCAGGCGGCGGCGTCCGGGGTGGCGTTCGTGGTCGTCCCGGACCTGGCGACGGCGCAGCGCGTGCGTGACGCCGTGGGCGAGCTGGTGGCCGTGACGCCGGCGATGTCGGACGGGCGGCCCGTGCTGCGGGTGCAGCTGGCGGCGGGGAACGCCGTGCTGCTGTCACCGGAGCTGGCGCGGCGGGCCCGCACCGGCGGCAACCCTCCCGTGGAGCTGGGCGCGCCCGGCATCGCCCCGGTCGAAGCCGCGCCGCCGGACGTGGGCGTCCAGGTGTCCGAGGGGCCCGAAGGGCGGCTGCTCGTGCTGGCCGCCGAGGAGGAACCCGGCTGGCGGGCGTGGGTCAACGGCCGCGAGACGACGATCGTGCGGGCCTGGGGTCACCTGGTCGGCGTGACGGTGCCCACCACGGCCTCGGAGGTGCGCGTGGAAGCCTCGTCCACCCTGCGCGAACTGCTCCTGATGCTCCAAGCCGCCGCCGCGCTCTTCACCCTCCTGACCGCCATCCCCACCCGCCGGCGTCCCTGAGCGTCGAACTCGGGGTACCCGAGCGTTCGACTCACGGGACCCGAACGTTCGACTCTCGCGAGAGTCGAACGCCCAGGACCACCGTGTCGAACGCCCGGGTACCCCGAGTTCAACGCTCGCGTCAGTCGCCGTCGATCACGTCCGGGTCCAGCCCCAGGTAGTTCGCCACCTGCTCGACCAGCACGTCGTGCACCAGGTCCGACAGGTCGGCACCGTCCTTGGCCCGCGCCTCCAGCGGACGCCGGTACAGCACGATCCGCGCACGTCGATCGGCCCCGGCCGGCACGAGCCGCGCCAACGGCACGTTGCCGTCCTCCACCACGTCGCCGTCATCACCCGACTGCACGTCCGGCACGTCGTCCACCGCGACGTCCAGCTGCGTCAGCTCCGTCCGCCACCGCGCCTCGATCGGCTCCAACGCCTCCAGCACCAGCGCGTCGAACCGCTCCGCCCGGCTGCGCGCCGCCGGCAACGTGGCCGGGTAGAGGGGACCGCGCAGCCCTCGACCGTGCCGGTCGCGGTTGCGCCGCCGCCCAGCGCCCTGCCGCCGTGAACCCCGAGCCATCACCACGAGGTAGAGGGTAGTTGTCCACCGCCCGGCCGCGTCCAACCGGACCTCCGCGACCAGGCAACTCGCCCAACCCGACCACCACCGCCAACGCCGCGCCGGAGGTAATCCAACACACGCCGCGCGGGACGCGATATCGTCCCCGCCGTGCGGAGCGTGAGACGGTGCTCGCGAACCGGGTGCGCGAACCCGGCAGTCGCCACGCTCACGTACGCCTATGCGGACTCCACCGCGGTCGTCGGACCCCTCGCGACCTACTCCGAACCGCACTCCTACGACCTCTGCGAAGAGCACGCCCTGCGCCTCACCGCGCCACGCGGCTGGGAGGTCGTCCGGCACCAGGGCGAGTTCCGCGCCCCCGAACCCACCGTGGACGACCTCACCGCCCTCGCCGAAGCCGTCCGCGAAGCCGGCCGGGCCACACCGCAGGTCGAACTCCCGGAGCTCCCCGCGGGCACCATCCGACGCGGCCACCTGCGCGTTCTGCCCGATCCGAACGAAGACTGAACGAAGACTCAGCGACCGGATACGGCGACGACGCGCGCGCCGGTAGGCTTCCCGAGGCAGTGTCAAGAGCCAACTTGGGAGTGTGGCCGTGCGCGATCTGTCCGGCATCGTCAAGGCTTACGACATCCGCGGTGTCGTCGGTGAACAGCTCGACGCCGACGTCGTGCGCGACTTCGGCGCGGCGTTCGCCCGCCTGGTCGGCGGACCGGCCGTGGTGATCGGTCACGACATGCGCGACTCGTCGCCCGGCCTGGCCGCGGCGTTCGCCGAGGGCGTCACCGCCCAGGGCGTCGACGTGGTCAGCATCGGCCTGGCCAGCACCGACATGCTGTACTTCGCCTCCGGCAAGCTCGACCTGCCCGGCGCGATGTTCACCGCCAGCCACAACCCGGCCAAGTACAACGGCATCAAGCTGTGCCGCCCGGGCGCCGCGCCGGTCGGCCAGGACACCGGCCTCGCCCGGATCCGCGAGGACGCCGAGAACGGCGTCCCGGACGCCGAAGGCGTCACCAAGGGCAAGGTCACCGAGCAGGACATGCTCACCGACTACGCCGCCTACCTGCGCGAACTGGTCGACCTCAGCGGCAGCCGGCCGTTGAAGGTCGTCGTCGACGCGGGCAACGGCATGGGCGGCCACACCGTGCCCAAGGTGTTCGAGGGCCTGCCCATCGACATCGTGCCCATGTACTTCGAGCTCGACGGCAACTTCCCCAACCACGAAGCCAACCCGCTCGACCCCGCCAACATCGTCGACCTGCAGAAACGCGTCCAGGAAGAAGGCGCGGACGCGGGCGTCGCGTTCGACGGCGACGCCGACCGCTGCTTCGTGGTCGACGAGCGCGGCGAACCGGTGTCCCCGTCCGCCATCACCGCCCTGGTCGCGGTGCGCGAACTGGCCAAGGACCCCGGCGGCACGATCATCCACAACCTGATCACCTCGCACGCCGTGCCGGAGATCGTCCGCGAGCACGGCGGCGTGCCGGTCCGCACCCGCGTCGGCCACTCCTTCATCAAGGAGGAGATGGCCAAGACCGGCGCCATCTTCGGCGGCGAGCACTCCGCCCACTACTACTTCCGCGACTTCTGGCGCGCCGACACCGGCATGCTGGCCGCGCTGCACGTGCTGGCCGCCCTCGGCGAGCAGGACGGCCCGCTGTCCGCCCTGACCAGCGACTACGCCCGCTACGCGGCATCCGGCGAGATCAACTCCACGGTGGACGACCAGCAGGGCAGGCTGGCCGCGATCAAGGCCGAGTTCGGCGGCCGCGACGGCGTCGAGCTCGACGAGCTCGACGGCCTCACGGTGAACCTGCCGGACGGCTCCTGGTTCAACCTCCGCGCGTCCAACACCGAGCCGCTGCTCCGGCTCAACGTCGAAGCCGCCGACGCGGCCTCCGTCGCGGCGCTGCGCGACGAGGTGCTGGCGATCGTGAGGGGATGAGCGCCGTGGCAGTCCGACTGGACGCGCAGTTGCTGGAAATCCTGGCCTGTCCGTGCCCCGAGCACGCGCCGCTGAAGGTCGGCACCGCGTCCGACCCGCTCGCGGACTACCTGACCTGCACCTCGTGCGGCCGGTCGTTCCCGGTCCGGGACGGCATCCCCGTGCTGCTGCTGGACGAGGCTGTCGAGCCGACGGCCGGGTGAGCACGGGTGCTTGACGACAGCCTCCTCGACGACCAGTCCCGGCTCACCGACGCCGACCGGGAAGGCCTCCTGCGCGCCGCCGCACGTGCCGGCGCGCAGGTCCGGGCGACCGCCGAGGCGGCCGACGAACTCGGCGTCGACCGGGTCTTCGCCGAACGACCCCGCGCGCTGGTGCTCGTCACCCGCCCCGGTGTGGGCGGCTCGATCGCCGGCGTGGTGACCGCCCTGCTCGGGCCGCGCTGCCCCGTGCCGGTCGTGGTCGCCGACGACGTCCCGACCTGGGTCGGCGCCCTCGACGTGGTCCTCGCGCACACCGAAGACCCCGGCGACGTGCGGATGGCGGAAGCGGTCGACCGGGCCGCCCGGCGCGGCGCGCGCGTGCTGCTCACCGCCGAACCGGACGGCCCCGTCGCCGCGTCCGCCGCACAGCACGCGCTGCTCATCCCACCGCGCGTGCCCGTGCCGCAGGGCTTCGGCTTCGCCCGCGGTTTCGCCGCCTGGACCGTCGCGCTGAAGGCCTTGGGGCTGCTCAGCGCCGACGTGCAGGCCATCGCGGACGAACTGGACCGCGAGGCCGAGCGCTGCCACCCCGTGCACGAGTCGTTCGTCAACCCCGCCAAGACCCTCGCGCTGCGCATCGCCGACCGGACCCCGCTGCTGTGGGGCCTGGACGACCTGGCGACCGCCGTCGCCGCCCACGGCGCGGGCGTGCTCGCGACCTACGCGGGCGTGGTGAGCGACGTGGCCGGCTATCCTCAGGCGCTGACCCGGTCGGTCCTGCACCGCAGGGCCGTGCGCGGCACGTCCGGCGCCGACCTGTTCGCCGACCCGGACGACGAGCACGACGGCCTCGTCCGCGTGCTGCTGGTCGCCGTGCGGCAAGACCCGCAGGCCGACTTCACCCGGCGGGTCGCGATGGAGACCTTGTCCGGAGCCGACGTGCTCGAACCGGCCGAGGAGGTCGGCGGCGGCGAGGCCGTGTGCGCCGCGCTGCTCGCCCTGCGGTTCGAGCTGGCCGCGCTGTACCTGGGCCTGGCGGCCGGAACGCTGGGCGGGCCCGGGCTGTACGCGCCGGCCGTATGAGGGGATGACTGTGGATCTGCTGCACAACACGGTGCGCACGTACGCGTGGGGATCGCGCACCGCCATCGCCGAGCTGCTCGGCCGGGAGGTGCCGACACCGCACCCCGAAGCCGAGCTGTGGATGGGCGCCCACCCCGGCGACCCGTCCCGGATCGCGGGACCCGACGGCGAACCGCACTCGCTGCTCGACCTGCTCGCCGACGACCCCGACGGCCAGCTCGGCGCCCGCCACGCCGACCGGTGGGGCAGCAGGCTGCCGTTCCTGCTCAAGGTCCTCGCCGCGGACGAGCCGCTCAGCCTGCAGGCGCACCCGTCGGCCGAGCAGGCGGCGAACGGCTTCGCCGCCGAGGACGCCGCCGGCGTCCCGATGGACTCGCCGATCCGCAACTACAAGGACCCGTCCGCGAAGCCCGAGCTGGTCTGCGCGCTGACCGAGTTCCACGCCCTGGCCGGGTTCCGCGACCCCGCCCGCACCGTGGCGCTGCTGCGGTCGCTGGACGTGCCCGACTTCGCACCCTACGTCGAACTGCTGGCCGCCCAGCCCGACGCCGGTGGCCTGCGCGCCCTGTTCACCACCCTCATCACCCTGCCGCAGACCGCGCTGGACATGCTCCTGCCGCAGGTGCTGGACGCCTGCGTGCTGCACGTGAAGGAACACGGCGAGTTCGACCTGGAGTGCCGCACGATCCTCGAACTCGGCGAGGCCTACCCCGGTGACGCGGGCGTGCTGGCCGCGCTGCTGCTCAACCGGCTCGTGCTGCGGCCCGGCGAGGCGATCTACCTGCCCGCCGGCAACCTGCACGCCTACCTGCACGGCACCGGCGTGGAGATCCTCGCCAACTCCGACAACGTGCTGCGCTGCGGGTTGACGCCGAAGCACGTGGACGTGCCCGAACTGCTGCGCGTGCTCGACTTCGGCTGCGGCGACATGCCCGTGCAGACCGGCGAGGAGACCGCGCCCGGCCTGTGGTCCTACCGGACGCCGTGCCCGGAGTTCGAGCTGTCCCGGATCGAGGTCGGCCCGTCGACGCCCGTCCGGGTCGACCACAGCGGACCGCAGATCCTGCTCTGCACCCGCGGCCGGGCCCGGCTGACGTGCGGCGACGACACCGTCGAACTGGCACGCGGCCAGTCCGTGTGGCTGCCCGCCCGTGATCCCGAGGTGACCGTCACGGCCGAGGTTGACACCCAGCTTTTCCGGGCAACCCCCGGCGTTGAGTAGGGTCACACCGACAAATCGGACCTGGGCGCTTAGGGAGCAACCGTGTCAGCAGGGGGCGGGACCAAGGCGATCATCGCCGCACTGGTGGCCAACGCCGGGATCGCCGCGGCGAAGTTCGTCGGCTTCCTGATCACCGGATCGTCGTCCATGCTCGCCGAGTCGGTGCACTCGGTGGCGGACACGTCCAACCAGGGCTTGCTGCTGCTCGGGCAGAAGACCGCCCGGCGCAAGGCCACCCTGAACCACCCGTTCGGGTTCGGCCGGGACCGGTACTTCTACTCGTTCATCGTGGCGTTGATGCTGTTCAGCCTCGGCTCGGTGTTCGCCCTGTACGAGGGCATCCACAAGCTGGAGTCGCACGAGGAGCTGAGCAGCCCGATCGTCGCGGTGATCATCCTGGTCGTCGCCATCGGCCTGGAGACCTACAGCTTCCGCACCGCGATCGTGGAGTCGAAGGCGATCAAGGGCGACGCCACGTGGTGGCAGTTCATCCGGCAGTCGAAGGTGCCGGAACTGCCCGTCGTGCTGCTGGAGGACGCGGGCGCGCTGTTCGGCCTGGTCCTGGCGCTGATGGGCGTGGGTCTGTCGACGTTGACCGGTGACCCGGTGTGGGACGCCATCGGCACCATCTGCATCGGCGTGCTGCTCGGCGTGATCGCGGTGATCTTGATCGTGGAGATGAAGTCGCTGCTGATCGGCGAGGGCGCGAGCCCCGCCGAGCTCGACGTGATCGTGGACGAGCTGGCGGCGGGCAAGGTCCAGCGCGTCATCCACATCCGGACCCAGTACATCGGGCCGGACGAGATGCTGGTCGCCGCCAAGATCGCGCTCAACCCGGGCCTGCCGATCGACGAGGTGGCCGCCGCCATCGACGCCGCCGAACAACGGGTCCGCAACAAGGTCCCCTCCGCCCGCCTGATCTACCTGGAACCCGACCTGGACCGGTCACTGACCGCCCAGTCATAACCCCTCGGCTCGGCCGGCGAACGCCCGTTCGCCGTTCCCGAGCCGCCCGCTGTGGGCAAGGGCGACGAGCTGCTGCATGCGGCGCTCGTCGCCCTTTCTCGTTCAGCCGACCGGCCGCCCGCGCCAGCCGCGTACCGGACGCGCGCCGAGAGCACCCGGTGAACCCCCGCCGGGCCCACGCCACTCCCGCCGCCACTGCTCGCTTCAGCCACTGCGGCTGCGGCACCGGCGACGGCGGCTCCGGTGACGAGCGACGCTCCGGGGCCACCGATCCGCGTGAGCAGGTCGGGGAGCGCCTCGACAGCGTTCGGTCACCCGCTCCGCTGCCCTGCTCGGATCCGCTCGGCTTCGCGCAGCTTTCGGGCTGGGTGGCGGGGTAGTGGTCCCGGGGGCTGGGACGTGTGCGGCGAGCTGCCCGGCGGTGAGATGTTGCTCAGAGCGTTCCCGTGGGCCGTTCCCCCTCCGCCGCCGCCGCCGGCGGAGCCGGGGCCGGAGCCGGAAGCGGTGGCGGAGGGGGTTGGGCGGAGAGGGCGGTTGGTTGGCGGCCTCGTTGTTTCAACCGACGTTTCAGGTGAAGGGAAACGGCGTTTTGGTTGAGACGATCTGAGAGATCACTCGACTGGGCGACGTCACGGGATCTCGTCGTGCTTCACCACGGGCACGGCGGTGGTGCCCTTGCGGCCCAGTAGGGAGTGCCGGCGGCTGTAGGCGAAGTACACGACGACGCCCAGGGCCATCCACGCCAGGAACCGCACCCAGGTCAGCGCGGTCAGGTTCAGCATCAGCCACAGGCACGCCAGGATCGCCAGCACCGGGACGACGGGCACCAGCGGCACGCGGAAGCCCCGAGGCAGGTCCGGGCGGGTCTTGCGGAGCACCAGGACACCGGCGGAGACCAGGATGAACGCGAACAGCGTGCCCACGTTCACCATCTCCTCCAGCTTGCCCGCCGGGAAGAAGCCGGCGGCCACGGCGACCAGCACGCCGATGATCAACGTGATCCGCACCGGCGTGCCGCGCTTGCCCGTCCGCGCCAGGCCGCGCGGCAGCAGGCCGTCGCGCGACATCGCGAACAGCACCCGCGACTGGCCCAGCATCAGCACCATCACCACGGTGGTCAGGCCGGCCAGCGCGCCCACCGAGATCACCGTGGCCGCCCAGTCCACCCCGTTCACCGAGAACGCCGTCGCCAGCGTCGCCCGCGTGCCGTCGGGCTGGGTCTTGAGCTGGTCGTACGGCAGCATCCCGGTGATCACCAGCGACACCGCCACGTACAGCACCGTCACGATCGCCAGCGAACCCAGGATGCCCCGCGGCACGGCGCGCTGCGGGTTCCGCGTCTCCTCGGCGGTCGTCGCGACCACGTCGAACCCGATGAACGCGAAGAACACCAGCGACGCCGCCGCCAACAGCCCCAGCACGCCGTACGTGCTCCCCGAGAACCCGGTGAGCAGCGAGAACAGCGACTGCTCCAACCCGGTCCCGGCCGTGCCGCCGGACTGGGCGGGCGGGATGTACGGGCTGTAGTTCGCCGTGTTGACGTACCCGATGCCGAGCACGATCACGAGCAGCACCACGGCCACCTTCACCGCCGTGATCACCGCGCTCACCCGCGACGACAGCTTCGTGCCCAGCACCAGCAACGCCGTCAGCGCTCCGATCAGCAGCAACGAGCCCCAGTCGACGTCCACGCCACCGACGGAAGCGGTCGTCTTCACCGTCACGCCGAGCTGCCCCAGCACCGTCTGCAGGTACAGCGACCAGCCCTTGGCCACCGCCGCCGCGCCGACCGCGAACTCCAGCACCAGGTCCCAGCCGATGATCCACGCCATGAACTCGCCGAACGTCGCGTACGAGAACGTGTACGCGCTGCCCGCCACCGGCACGGTCGACGCGAACTCCGCGTAGCACAACGCGGCCAGCGCGCACGCCACCGCCGCCAGCACGAACGCCAGCGACACCGACGGCCCGGCGAGGTTGCCCGCGGTGGACGCGGTGAGGGTGAAGATGCCCGCGCCGATCACGACCGCGACACCGAACACCGTCAGGTCCCACGCGGTGAGGTCCTTGCGGAGTCTGGTGTCCGGCTCGTCGGTGTCCGCGATGGACTGCTCGATCGACTTCGTGCGCCACAGCCCGTTGCCCGGCACGGCTTCGCCTCCTGTGTCTGCTGCTGGTCCGTTCAGACTAAAGGTGTGCACCGACATTCGGCGGCACCGGTAGTTTTCGCGCATGACCGTGCTCTGCCTGGACATCGGTTCGACGTGGACCAAGGGCGCCCTCGTGTCGCACGCCGGTGAGCTGCTCGGCACCGCACAGCACACGACTACCCCGCCGGAGGTGCTTCAAGGCATCGACGCGGTGACCAGTGCCCTCGGCGGCACGGCCGAGCGCACGCTCGCCTGCTCGTCGGCCGGTGGCGGGCTGCGGCTCGCGGTGGTGGGGCAGGAGCGGCTGGTCAGCGCCGAGGCCGGGTACCGGGTGGCGTTGTCGGCGGGCGCGAAGGTGGTGCACGTGTCCGCCGGCCCGCTGGACGGCGCGGGCGTCCGGGCGTTGCGCGCGGCCGCGCCGGACCTGGTGCTGCTGGTCGGCGGCACGGACGGCGGCGACGCATCGGTCCTGCTGCACAACGCCCGCAGGGTGAGCCGCGTGGCGGTTCCGATCGTGCTCGCCGGCAACGCCGACGCCCAGCCGGAGGCGGCGGAACTGCTGGCCGGCCGGACGGTGGTGCGCACCGCGAACGTCCTGCCCGACGTGGGTGAGCTCGCACCGGGGCCGGCGCGCGCGGCGATCCGCGACGTGTTCCTGCGGCACGTCATCGGCGGCAAGGGCCTGTCGCGCGGCCGGCGGTTCCGCGGGCTGGTGCGGGCCGTCACGCCGGACGCCGTGCTGCGCGGCGTGTCCCGGCTGGCCGCGCAGGACCGGGAAGGCGCGGTGCTCGTCGTGGACGTCGGCGGCGCCACCACCGACGTCTACTCCGCGGTGTCCACAGTGGAAGGTCCGGAGCGGACGGTCGCGCTGCCGCCGGACCGCCGCACCGTCGAGGGCGACCTGGGCCTGCGCTGGTCCGCGCCGGGCGTGGTGGCCGAGGCGCTCGCGGAGAAGCTGATCGACAAGGACGAAGCAGCGGTGCTGCGAGGGGAAGCCGCCGCCCGCGCGGCCGACGTGACGTGGCTGCCCGACGACCCGGCGGTGGACCACCGGCTGGCCGCGCTCGCCGCCGTGCTGGCCGTCCGCCGCCACCTCCGGCTGGTCGACGGCCGGCTGGGGCCGCAGGGCGCGGGCCTGCTCGTGCTGTCCGGTGGCGTGTTCCGGCACGCGCCGTCCACCGAGGGCATCGAACGGGTGCTGCGCGCCGACCCCGTCCTGCGCCCGGTCCTGCGCACGGCCGCCATCGCGGTCGACCGGCACTACGTGCTGGCGCCCGCCGGCCTGCTCGCCGAGGACGGCCGCACGGACGCGGCCGACCGGCTCCTCACGTCGTTTCGGGTGAGCTGACGGGCGCCTGCCGCGCGGTCGGCAGCACCGGCGGTGCGGCGGGCGCGGGCGGCTCCGGGGTGTCCAGCCCGGCCGCGATGGCGATCGCCCGGTCCCACTCGGGGTCGGAGGTGTAGTCCGCGTGCCGGTTCACGCCCGGTGCCCACCGCCGGCCCGGGAACGGTCCCCGCTGCGGGTCGGGCAGCCAGTGGTCGCCGCCGAGCACGAGCGCGCCCGTGGGGCCGCGCAGCGCGGGCGGCAGCGCACCGGACGTGCCGTCGGGCCGGAACCCGGCGCCGAGCAGCATCCCGTCGAACACCTGCCGGTTCCACGTCATCACCGCGCCGCCCAGCGCGTCCGTGCCGCGGCACAGGGCACGCCACCGCCCGGCCAGCCCGCCGGCCAACGTCGCCAGCGAGCCGTGCGGCACCACCGCGGGGAACGCCCGCGGGTACGCCCACTGGAGCTGCGACCCGGCGGTGACCAGGCCGACCCGTTCGGCCTGGTGCGGTGGCAGCTCCTCCAGCAGCCGGGCCGCCGCCACCGCCGCGAGCAGGCTGCCCTGGCTGTGCCCGGCGAGGACCACCCGCGTGCCGGGGTCGGCCAGGTGCTCCCGCACCCGCGCCACCAGCTCCGGCACCACCTTCAACGCGTAGCAGGGCGGCACCACGGGGTGCGCCTCGCGGGGCCAGAACGCGGCCAGGTCCGCGAGCACGCCCACCTGCCGCGCCTTGTCCGGCCGCCGTGCCGCCAGGTACACCGCCCGGAGCAGCGACAACGCCAGGGCGGCGAGCACGACCACGCCGAACGCGACGATCGGCCGCGTCCACGTCGGCGGGACGACCTCCCGCAGCCTCAGCAGCGCCGCCGGGACCGCGCCGACCGCCAGGACCGACGACAGGATCAGCACCACGTGGTGGCTGTGCCGCCGCTGCCACCGCGCCCACCACCACGCCCGCGCCGCGCGCTTCGCGTCACGTGCGCGTCCCGCGTGCAGCAGGGTCGCCTCCCGGGCCCACTCCTTGTCCCGCCGGAGGGAGCTCCACCGCATCATCCCGGTGGCCGCCGCCATCGCCACCCCGGCGAGGAACGCCAGCACGCCGGCCACGCCCCACAGCAGCGCGAGGTAGTCGTACCCGTCGGGCAGGTCGCCGTGCCCGAGCGCCCGCTGCAGGGTCAGCGCCACGCCCGCGCCGAACCCGCCGCCGAGCAGCGCGGACGTCGCCACCACTGGCGCGGCCATCCACCCGCCGGCCCAGGGCCGCAGCTCACGGGGCTGCGCCGACCAGGTGCGCCGGGCCAGCAGCGCCGCCGGCACGAGCAGCACCGCGATCATCACGCACACCAGCGCGACCAGCGCCGCGACCATCTGCACGGCCAGGTCCGCGCCCGGCAGCGACGGCGGCAGCCGGACCAGCAGACCGGCCGTGACCGGCAACGACGTCCACGCCACGGCCTGGAGCACGCGCCGCGGCCGGCGGCCCAGCACGGCCCGCAGCCACCGGCCGCCCCGGTGCGGCGCGCCGCCCGTCGGGTCGTCCAGCAGCATCGCGCCCAGCGCCGACACCGCGAGCAGCGCGAGACCCACCGACCAGCACGCCGTGATCGCGACGCCGTGCCAGCCGGGCGCGAGCACCGGACCGGCCGGTCCGCCCAGCGCCACCACCACGGCCGCGCCCAGGCCGGCCACGACGTGCAGCACGCGCAACGCGGGCGTGTCGGGGTCGGTGGCCACGTGCGCGCCGGGCAGCCCGGACCGCCCGCCCTCGGCGGCGGGCACCTCCTTGCGCTCGATCCGCCAATCCACACTGGACATGCGGTGCAGCACCAGCACGGCCAGCGCGATCGGCGCCAGCCCGACGACGGCGCGCACCCACGGCGTCGTGTTCAGCCACGAGGGGCCCCACAGGCACGGGGAGCCGGGCGCGAGGCACTGCGCGGCCACCAGGTCGAGGCTGATCACCTCGAGCTGGGCGACGAGCAACACGGTCAGCAGCAGTGCGGCCAACCGAAGCAACGCCCGAAGGGCGATCCCGAGCAGGTGCGCGGGCGCCGACCGGTCCGGCACGGGCGGCAGCATCCAGTGCGCCACGTTCGCGAGGGAGAACGGGAACAGCAGCGCCCACGTCGCCTTGGCCCACCCGCCGGACGTCATCGCGCCCCACACGTATCCCTCGACGACCCTGGTCACGGGGCGTCCCGCGGCCTGCAACACCGGGCCGGGCGCCGGTCTGCGCAGCCGGTCGGCCGGGCGCACGACGCGGCCGAGCCCGTCGCCCGCCACGTCCACCGCCGCCACCGCGTCGACCAGCGACTGCGGGGTGGTGCCCTGGACACCGTGCACCCGCAGTTCCACCACCCGTGTGTCGGGGCCGGGAATCAGCACAAATCCTCCCGCGAACATCACTTCCGCTTGGCCATACTCTGGTCCATTGGTGCGCAGAAGCCGCCGACCTCCGTGGCCCGGCGTGGCGGGCGGTAGTGTCGGCTCGGTCTACCCGACAATGGAGGAACCCGCGATGACCGCCGAGAGGCTCCAGACCCGCAACGGCATCGACTTCGCCGTGGCGGACCTCTCCCTGGCCGAGTTCGGCCGCAAAGAGATCCGGCTGGCCGAGCACGAGATGCCCGGACTGATGGCGCTGCGCCGCGAGTACTCGGAGGTCTACCCGCTCAAGGGCGCGCGGATCTCCGGCTCACTGCACATGACCGTGCAGACGGCCGTCCTGATCGAGACCCTGGTCGCCCTGGGCGCCGAGGTCCGCTGGGCGTCCTGCAACATCTTCTCCACCCAGGACCACGCCGCCGCCGCGGTCGTGGTCGGCCCGCACGGCACCCCCGAGGAGCCCAAGGGCATCCCGTGCTTCGCCTGGAAGGGCGAGACGCTGGAGGAGTACTGGTGGACCGCCGAGTCCATGCTGACCTGGCCCGACGGCGGCGGCCCGAACATGATCCTGGACGACGGCGGCGACGCGACGCTGCTGGTCCACAAGGGCGTGCAGTACGAGAAGGCCGGCGTCGTCCCGCAGCCCGAGGCCGACGACCCCGAGGAGTGGGTCCTGATCCTGGAGACGCTGCGCAAGTCGATCGCGGCCGACAACGGGAAGTGGACCAAGATCGCCGAGGGCATCCGCGGCGTCACCGAGGAGACCACCACCGGCGTCATGCGGCTGTACCAGCTGGCCGCGGCCGGTGAGCTGCTGTTCCCGGCGATCAACGTCAACGACGCGGTGACCAAGTCGAAGTTCGACAACCGCTACGGCATCCGGCACTCGCTGATCGACGGCATCAACCGCGGCACCGACGTGCTCATGGGCGGCAAGGTGGCCGTGATCTGCGGTTACGGTGACGTCGGCAAGGGCGCGGCGGACTCGCTGCGCGGCCAGGGCGCCCGCATCATCGTCACCGAGATCGACCCGATCTGCGCCCTGCAGGCCGCGATGGACGGCTACGAGGTGCAGACCCTCGAAGACGTGATCGGCAAGGCCGACATCGTCATCACCACGACCGGCAACAAGGACGTCGTGCGCATCGAGCACATGGCGGCCATGAAGCACCAGGCGATCGTGGGCAACATCGGCCACTTCGACAACGAGATCGACATGGCCGGCCTGGCCCGCTTCCCCGGCATCCGGCGGGTCAACATCAAGCCGCAGGTCGACGAGTGGGTGTTCCCCGACGGCCACTCGATCCTGGTGCTGTCCGAGGGCCGCCTGCTCAACCTGGGCAACGCCACCGGCCACCCCAGCTTCGTCATGTCCAACTCGTTCTCCAACCAGGTGATCGCGCAGGTCGAGCTGTTCACCAAGTTCCAGGAGTACGACAAGGAGGTGTACCGCCTGCCCAAGAAGCTGGACGAGAAGGTCGCGCGCATCCACCTGGAGGCGCTGGGCGGCAAGCTCACCAAGCTGACCAAGGACCAGGCCGAGTACATCGACGTCGACGTCGAGGGCCCGTACAAGCCCGAGCACTACCGCTACTGACGTTGGTGGTGTGAACGGCCGGGTCGCCTCAGCGGCCCGGCCGTTCCGTCAGGTCCACTCGACGCTGATCCCGGCCACGCCGGGGCCGACGTCCTCGAAGTACGCGCTGGCGAACCCGCCCAGCCCGCACACCAGCTCCTCCAGGTCCACCGGCACGGCGTCGGCGTCCACCCGGAACTGCTTGGTGCACCGCGCGGGCAGGGCGCGGCGGTTGAAGGCCAGTTGCAGCAGGTAGCCGCGGCACGGTTCGCGGAACGCCCGCCGGTGGCCCGGTGTCGGCCCGCCGGTGTCGTCCACCACGGTGAAGCTGAACACGTGCTCCTCGCCCTGGGCGAGCCTGCGGTCGAACAGCAGCTCGAACGCCAGGCCGCGGGTGGCGAGCTGCCGGCGCAGCCGCCCCAGCCGGCACCCCTCTCCGGGCCGCACGAGCGCGTTGTCGATCAGGCACCCCTCGTCGCCCTGGTGCACGGCCAGGTACCGGTCCGGCCCGGCCTTCGTCGCCCGCACCACCAGCCGGGTGCTGATCGACCGCTGCTCCCGTTCCGGCCCGATGAGCACCGTGTCGTGCACGGACAGCACCTCGATGTCGGTGTTCGCGCCGACGTCGCTGACCGCCTCGAACCCCGAGAGCACCGGCACCGGCGACACCCAGCCGCTCGGCCTGGTCAGCCGGGGCTGCGGCCGGTTCCCGACCAGCGCCACCAACGACTCCGCCGGCAGCTTCAGCACGGTCTCCAGCGCGCGCACGGTGGCGATGGCGCGGGGCACTTCGGGGTGCCGCAGGCCGCGCTGCCAGTAGCTCAGGGTGGACTGCCCGACCTGGACGCCGAGCTGCTCCAGGTGCGCCCGCAGCCGGGCGAGGGACAGGCCGCGGTGCGCGATGGCGTCGTGCAGGGCGCGGTGGAACGGCCCGTACCGCAGGGTCTCGGTGAGGCTCGTGGGCAGGCTCCCGGGTGGGTGGGCGGCCTGCTCGTCAACCGGTCTGGCGTGCCCGGAATCCGCGGTCACCGCGGCACCACCCTTTCGCGCAACCGGAAATGGGGTTCACCGTAGTCACTCAATCTGGTGACGCAAAGGATCTACTGTCACCCGACTGGGCGATGTCATGCCGCCGATCGTGAGCAGGAGGTGCCCCTTAGGGTGGTCTCCGTGGGAAAACTCGTCGTGATCGAGGGCCTGGACGGCGCCGGCAAGCGAACCCTGGCCAAGGCGTTGACCGACGCGCTGGACGCGCGTGGGGCGAAGGTCGCCACCGGCGCGTTCCCGCGCTACGACGAGGACGTGCACGCCGACCTGGTGCGGGACGCGCTGCACGGCAGGTTGGGCGACCTGACGGATTCGGTGCACGGCATGTCGGTGCTCTACGCGCTGGACCGGCGTGGCGCGGCCGACCGCATCCGGGCCGACCTGGCGCGGTACGACGTCGTGCTGCTCGACCGCTACACGGCCTCGAACGCGGCCTACGGAGCCGCTCGGCTGCGCCAAGGTGCCGACGGTGGGTTCGTCGAGTGGGTCCGGTCGCTGGAGGTGGACCGCTTCGGTTTGCCGATCCCCGACCTCCAACTGCTGCTGCGCGTGCCCGCGGACGTCGCGGCCGGCCGCGCGGCCCACCGCGAGGCGGAAGAGGCCAGGGGCCGGGACCTGTACGAGTCGGACGGCGGGCTGCAGACGCGGTGCGCCGCCGTCTACGACGGGTTGGCCGCCGCCGGGTGGCTCTCGCCGTGGGAGGTGCTGGACGGCACCGCTGACCTGCGCGTCGACGCGATCCTCGACCGGTGGTTCACCCATTAGTGTAAGAAAGTAACAAAACGTCACCGCCGTGCCGATGAGTCGCTGAGGATTCGCGTTTCGGCGGGACGAGGTGGGCACGTGGATCGGCGGCAGAGACTGGCTACGGAGTGGACGCGCACGACGACCAGCAGCGATGACCGCTGGGTGGTGCGTGGACTGCCGGCCACTAGTGGGACGATGTTGGGTATGAAGGCACGCGTGCTCGTCGTGGACGACGACCCCGCTCTGGCGGAGATGCTGACCATCGTGCTGCGGGGCGAGGGCTTCGACACCGCTGTGGTGGCCGACGGCGCCCGCGCGCTGCCCGCGCTGCGCGAGCTGAAGCCCGACCTGGTGCTGCTGGACCTGATGCTGCCCGGCATGAACGGCATCGACGTCTGCAAGGCCATCAGGTCCGAGTCCGGCGTCCCGATCGTGATGCTGACCGCGAAGAGTGACACGGTGGACGTCGTGCTGGGCCTGGAGTCCGGCGCGGACGACTACGTGGTCAAGCCGTTCAAGCCGAAGGAACTGGTGGCCCGCATCCGGGCCCGCCTGCGGCGCACCGAGGCCGAGCCCGCCGAGGTGCTGCAGATCGGCGACCTGACCATCGACGTGCCGGGGCACGAGGTGCTGCGCGAGGGCAAGCCGATCCAGCTCACGCCGCTGGAGTTCGACCTGCTCGTGGCGCTGGCCCGCAAGCCGCGCCAGGTGTTCACCCGCGAGGTGCTGCTGGAGCAGGTGTGGGGCTACCGGCACGCGGCGGACACCCGGCTGGTGAACGTCCACGTGCAGCGGCTGCGCTCCAAGGTCGAGCGCGACCCGGAGCACCCCGAGGTGGTGCTGACCGTGCGCGGCGTCGGGTACAAGGCCGGCCCTCCGTGATCGGGGTCCACCGGAGATGACTTCGCGGTGGTTCGACCCCGCGGTGCGCGAGCTGCGCCGCGGGGTCGAACGCGCTCGTCGGCAGGCGGTCGCGTTCGGCGAGCTGTGGCGGCGCTCGCTGCAGCTGCGGGTCGTGGTCAGCACGCTGGCGCTGTCGTCGGCCGTGGTGTTCGTGCTCGGCATGGTGCTCCAGGTGCAGATCACCGGTCAGCTGCTGGAGACCAAGATCGAGGCGGCGGTCCGGCAGACCGAGGCGAGCGCGGCGGCGATCCAGCCCGACCTCGCCGGCCTCAACCCCGGCCCGGACAGCGTGAAGACCCGGTTCACCACCGCCCTGAACAAGATCAACACGTCCGGGGTGGACCTCGACCCGACCAGTTCCGGCGCGGGTGCGTTCGAGCCGGTGCTCCGCGACCCCGTCGGCACGGGCTCCGACGGCCTGCCGGTCGCCGTCGGCCAGTACGAGGACGTGCCCGACGGGCTGTTCAAGATGCTCGAACGGGGCAGCGCCGGCTACCAGATCACCACCGTGGAGCGGGAGACCGGACCCACCACGCTGCTGGTCGTGGGCAAGCCGGTGAACAGCTCCGCCCGCGCCATGCACCTGTACCTGCTGTTCCCGCTGACCAGCGAGCAGGCCACCGCCGACGTCGTGCAGAGCACCCTGGTCGTCGGCGGCGTGGTGCTGCTCCTGCTGCTCGCGCTGATCGCGAACCTGGTCACCCGGCAGGTCGTGCGGCCGGTGCGGCAGGCCGCGGAGATCGCCGAGCGGTTCGCCGACGGCAGCCTCGACGAGCGCATGCCCGTGGTCGGCGAGGACGACGTGGCGCGGCTGGCCGAGTCGTACAACGAGATGGCCGCGAGCATCCAGCGGCAGATCCACCAGCTCGAGGAGTTCGGCCAGCTCCAGCGCCGGTTCACCTCCGACGTGTCGCACGAGCTGCGCACGCCGCTGACGACCGTGCGGATGGCCGCGGACGTGCTGCACGCCTCGCGCGAGCAGTTCCCCGGCGGCCTCGCCCGGTCCACCGAGCTGCTGGTCGACGAGCTGGACCGGTTCGAGTCGCTGCTGGGCGACCTGCTGGAGATCTCCCGGCTGGACGCGGGCGTGGAGGAGTTGGCCGCCGAGCTGGTCGACATCCGCGTGCTGGCCCGGCGGGCCCACGACGCGGTGCGCGCCATCGCCAACAGCAGCGACACCACGATCGTGCTGGACCTGCCCGACCACGAGGTCACCGCCGAGCTGGACTCCCGCCGCGTCGAGCGGATCCTGCGCAACCTGCTGGCCAACGCCATCGACCACGGCGAGGGCATGCCGGTCGAGCTGACGCTGCGCGGCGACGGCGAGGCGGTCGCGGTGACCGTCCGGGACCGCGGCGTCGGCCTGCGCCCCGGCGAGGCCGACCTGGTGTTCAACCGGTTCTGGCGCGCCGACCCGTCCCGCAACCGCCGCACCGGCGGCACCGGCCTCGGCCTGTCGATCAGCCTGGAGGACGCGCGGCTGCACGGCGGCTGGCTGGAGGCGTGGGGCGAACGCGGCCACGGCGCGGTGTTCCGGCTCACCATCCCGTGCCGGCTCGGCCACGAGCTGACCTCAAGCCCACTGCCGCTGGAACCGCCCGACCTGCCACCCGTGGTCGAACCCGAGCCGGACGCGCCCGAGCCGGCGGAGGAGGTCGAGCTGACGGAGGAGGAGTTCACGTGGCAGCCCGCCCAGCCGGTCACCGGCGAACGCGAGGAGGTCCGGTGAGGCTGCCGGCCGTGCTCCTGGCCGTGCTCGTGGCCGCGGGATGCGCGGCGATCCCCACCGAGACCTCGCCCATCGCGGTCAACCCGTCCGCGGGCAACGCCAGCGAGGCCGCCGCACCCGAACCGGTCAAGGACATCGACCCGTTGACGCTGGTCCGGGAGTTCGTCAACGCCTCGGCCAACCCGGAGGGCGACTACGCGGCGGCCAAGGCGTACCTGACCGAGGACGCGAAGAAGGCGTGGAACACCAAGGGCACGCCGACGATCATCGACACCACGTTCAACACGGTGCCCACGCCGGGCGTCACCACCGACGACCGGCACCGGGTCGTGCTGCTCCAGGGCCGCAACGTCGGCAGGCTCCAGCTGGAGGACAACTCGTTCATCCAGCTCATCGGCCCGCTGGACACGCCGATCGGGATCGAGCGCGACGCCGAGGACCAGTGGCGCATCTCCGCGCCGCCGGACGGCATCTACGTGCCCCTGGGCGGGTTCCAGCAGAACTACCGGCGCGTGACGCTGTTCTTCTACAACGCCGACTTCACCGTGCTCGTGCCCGACCCCCGGTGGGTGGTGATCGCGCCGTCCACGTCGATCCCGAGCCGGGTGACGAGCCTGCTGCTCAAGGGCCCCGCGGTGGGCATGCGGGGCGCGCTGAGGACGGCCATCCCGAACGGCGCCGCGCAGCGCAAGAACACCTCCGAGGCCGACGACGGCGCGCTGGAGGTCGACCTGACCAAGGTCGGCGACCTCACCGTGCAGGGCGGCAAGCAGATCGTGGCGCAGGTGGTGAAGTCGCTGGCGGGCGTGTCCAGCAGCCGCATCCGGGTGCTCGTCGAGGGCCAGTCGATCAACCCCGATCAGCGCGAGTGGCGGCCCGCCGACGTGCAGACCGGAGAGGAGCTGACCACGCCGAACGCCGACCTCACCGGGATGCTCGTCGGCAACGGGCGGATCAAGCAGATCACCGGCGACCCGGTGCCCGGCCCCGCCGGCGCGGGCGACTACGAGGTGATCAACGCGGGGCAGTCGATGGACGGCAGCCGGCTGGCGGCGGTCAGCCGGGTCGGGGACGGCTCGGTGCGGCTGCGGGTGGGGCCGGTGTCGGAGCCGCTGGCCGAGGTCGACCTGCGCGCGTCCGCGATGACCCGGCCGACGTGGCTGCTCAGCGGCGGTCGCGGCGAACCGAGCACCGAGGTGTGGACGGTCGCCGACGGCACCAAGGTGGTCCGCGTGATCCGGACCGACAACGGGTGGACGGCCAACGCGGTCAACGCCTCCGAGCTCACCGAGCTGGGCGGGATCAGCGAGCTGCGGCTGTCGCGCGACGGCACCAGGGTGGCGGCCGTGGTCGACGGCAAGCTCGTGGTGGCGGCGGTGGTGCGCGACCAGGACTCGGCGGTGTCGCTGCGGTCGCCGCGCCACCTGCAGCCGTCCGTGCTGGGCACCAGCGCGTTGGCGCTGGACTGGCTGGCGCAGGACGTGCTGGTGGTGAGCACGTCGCTGGCGGCGTACCCGATCGCCAAGGTGAACATCGACGGCGTGCGGGTGGAGCGGTACAACACGTCGAACCTGACGGTGCCGGTGACGTCGGTGACCGCGGCGCCGGGCCGCAACGTGCTGGCGGTGGACCAGAGCGGGTTGTGGAGCGCGAACGACGTGGGTGACGTGTGGCGTGCGTCGACGACGAAGGTGGAGAAGGGCACCCAGGCCTTCTACCCGGGCTGACGGGAGCCGACGGGGTCGTCCCATCTTCACCCGGTCGTGGAGGCCGCGCACCTCGGCGGAAGGGCCCGGATCGTCGGTGGCCGCCGGCATCGTCGTGGCCATGCTGATCAACCTGCTGTTCCCGCCCCGCTGTCCCGGCTGCGGCACGTGGGGCGTGCGCCTGTGCGGTCGGTGCCTGGCGCTGTTCGGGCCACCGGAGCGGGTGCCCGGCACCGGTCCGCCGGTGTTCGCGCTGGCCGCGTACGCGGGCGCGGCGCGTGAGCTGGTGCTCGCGTTCAAGGAGCGCGGGCGGCGTGAGCTGGCGGCCGTGTTCGGTGCGCTGGTCGCCGCCGCCCTGCCGCAGTTGCCCGGCGTGGGGCCCGGTCCGTGGGTGGTGCCCGCGCCGTCGCGCGCGTCGGCCGCGCGAGCCCGCGGCGGTTCCCACGTGCTGAGAATGGCACGGGCGTCCGGTTCCTCCGTCGCGCCGGCGCTCGAGTTCACGAGGGGCGTTCGCGATTCGGTCCGGCTGGACGCGGCGGCCCGCCGGGCGAACCTGGCGGGCCGCGTGCGGCTCGTGCCGCGGTGCCTGCCACCACCGGGCACATCGGTCGTCCTGCTGGATGACGTGGTGACGACGGGTTCGACGGCGAACGCCTGCGCTTCGGTGTTGAAAGCGGCCGGAATCGGGGTATCCGCTGTCCTCACGCTGACGACCGCACGCAGAACCCACCCACACGGGTGAATCCGACCGGGAACCTCTCGGGAGGCTCGCCCGTTGGCCGGATATGACGCCCGCGCAGAGGCCGTTCGACGCAACCACTCTGCCGACGGGTGCCCGTGTCCACCTCGGCCGTTCGGGTGAGCGGGCGCCGGCGTGGCGGTCGAACGCGCCCGCGTGGCGCGTCACGGATACCAGTTTTTCGTCGCTCTGCGTTACGACAAGAAAATCTTGGAGTTCCCCCGCCCCGGGGGCTGTCGCAGCGGCGAATACCGGGCTAACGTGCACCGCTATCAGCGTTCCCGGCACGCGGGGAGGAGGCGAACAGCCCATGACCCTGGCGCCGGTGGGGACCTGAGGGGCCACCCTCAGCGACAAAGTCCGCGACGGTGATCGCGGATCCGGCGCCCAAGCGATCCGAAGCCATTGCTCGCAGCAAAGCGAGGGAGGTCGTGTATGGACATCGTCGTTAAGGGCCGCAACGTCGAGGTGCCCGATCACTACAGGGTGCACGTCGCCGAAAAGCTGGCCAGGCTTGAGCGTTACGACCGCAAGGTCATCCGCTTCGACGTGGAGCTTTTCCACGAACCGAACCGCAGGCAGTCGAAGAACTGCCAGCGGGTCGAGATCACCGGCAAGGGACGCGGTCCGGTGGTTCGTTCCGAAGCATGTGCGGGCGACTTCTACGCCGCCCTGGACTCCGCGGTGAGCAAGCTCGAGAACCGGCTGCGGCGCTCGCATGACCGCAGGCGCGTGCACCACGGGCGACGCGGCCCGACATCGGTCGCCGAGGCGACCAGCGGACTCGGGGAGTCGCTCCCCCTCCGCCCCGACAGCGACGGCGGTCAGGCGCAGGGCATGTGGCTCGGCCACACCGCCGTGCTCGAGGCGGCCGAGCCGGAACCCGCGCACGAGGGCATGGCGGAAGTGCCCGCGCAGCGCTGGGAAGACGGCATCGAGGACAACCTGCCCGGCCAGATCGTGCGCGAGAAAGAGCACACGGCCAAGCCGATGACCGTCGACCAGGCCCTCTACGAGATGGAACTGGTCGGCCACGACTTCTACCTGTTCTCCGACGCCGACAGCGGCCGACCGAGCGTCGTGTACCGCCGGAAGGGGTTCGACTACGGCGTGATCAGGTTGGCCTGAGCGCCACCTGACCACTCTCCCCTCACTCGACTTCGCGCGGCCCCCGGCGTCCTCGCACGCCGGGGGCCGCACCGCCGGACCGGCAATTCGAAGATCGAACGGCGCACGCGCCGGAAAATGTGCCACTGACAATCCCCGTGACCCGGCGAACCGGCCACGTGACGGCTATTCGACGTGTGTCGAAGGCCTCCGAGGCCCGTCGACGTGGGATTTCTCTCTCAATCCGATGAATGACTCGATCTTGGCGCGCGCGTCCCGGGCACGGCCGCCGGTGCGTCCAACCGGGTGGCGGGCCCGGCCACCGGTCACGGAACGCGATCTTGCGCGCGTTCCGGGCGGCCGGATCCGACTGGCCCGGGGGCGTCTCCCGGAGTGCTTCCTACCTGTGTCTGTGCACACACCTTCACGACTTGCCTACGATGGCGGGTGGTGAAGGCTCGCCATGGCCGTGGTGAGCCCCGGTGGAAGGCGCCCGTCCCCCGGGCGCGTCGCGATGAGGTAATGAGGTCGACCCGGATGGTGCTGTCCCGACTGCTCCGCGCTGGCGAGGGCAAGATGCTCAAGCGCCTGCGCAACATCGCAGCGCACATCAACAACCTCGAAGACGACGTCGTCGACCTCTCCGATGCGGAGCTGCGCGCGAAGACCGCGGAGTTCCGCAAGCGCTACGCCGACGGCGAGTCCCTGGACGAACTGCTGCCCGAGGCCTTCGCGGTGGTCCGCGAAGGCGCCAAGCGCACCCTGGGCCAACGCCACTTCGACGTCCAGCTCATGGGCGGCGCCGCGCTGCACCTCGGTCAGATCGCCGAGATGCGCACCGGTGAGGGCAAGACGCTGACCTCGGTGCTGCCCGCCTACCTGAACGCGATCGCGGGCGAGGGCGTGCACGTCGTCACGACCAACGACTACCTGGCCAAGCGCGACGCGGAGTGGATGGGCCGCATCCACCGCTTCCTCGGCCTGACCGTCGGCGCGATCCTGTCGGAGATGACGCCCGAGCAGCGCCGCGTCGCCTACAACGCCGACATCACCTACGGCACGAACAACGAGTTCGGCTTCGACTACCTGCGCGACAACATGGCGTGGAGCCGGGACGAGATGGTCCAGCGCGGCCACTTCTTCGCCCTGGTCGACGAGGTCGACTCGATCCTCATCGACGAGGCCCGCACGCCGCTGATCATCTCCGGCCCGGCCGACCAGTCCTCGCGCTGGTACGTCGAGTTCGCCCGGCTGGCCACGAAGATGCGCCGCGACACCCACTACGAGGTCGACGAGCGCAAGCGCACGGTCGGCGTCACCGAGGCGGGCGTGCAGTACGTCGAGGACCAGCTCGGCATCGACAACCTGTACGACTCGACCAACACCCCGCTGGTCGGCTACTTCCAGAACGCGATCAAGGCCAAGGAGCTCTTCACCAAGGACAAGGACTACATCGTCCGCAACGGTGAGGTCATGATCGTCGACGAGTTCACCGGCCGCGTGCTGGCCGGCCGTCGCTACAACGAGGGCATGCACCAGGCGATCGAGGCCAAGGAAGGCGTCGAGATCAAGGCGGAGAACCAGACGCTCGCCACGATCACCCTCCAGAACTACTTCCGGCTGTACCAGAAGCTCGGCGGCATGACCGGTACCGCCGAGACCGAGGCGGCGGAGTTCCACCAGACCTACAAGCTCGGCGTGGTGCCGATCCCGACGAACCGCCCGATGCAGCGCAAGGACGAGTCCGACCTGGTCTACAAGACCGAGGAGGCGAAGTTCGAGGCGGTCGCCGAGGACATCGCCGAGCGGCACGCGAAGGGCCAGCCGGTGCTGGTCGGCACGACGAGCGTCGAGCGCTCCGAGTACCTGTCGAAGCTGCTGGTCCGCAAGGGCATCCCGCACGAGGTGCTCAACGCCAAGCACCACGAGCGCGAGGCGTTGATCATCGCCAAGGCGGGCCGCAAGGGCGCCGTCACCGTCGCCACGAACATGGCCGGCCGCGGCACGGACATCGTGCTGGGCGGCAACCCGGACATCATCACCGACCACGAGCTGCGGGAACGCGGCCTCGACCCGGTGGAGAACCCGGAGGAGTACGAGGCCGCCTGGGCGAAGCTGATCGAGGAGATCACCGCCGAGGTCAAGGCCGAGGCCGAGGAGGTCCGCGAGGCCGGCGGCCTGTACGTGCTGGGCACCGAGCGGCACGAGTCGCGGCGCATCGACAACCAGCTGCGCGGTCGTTCCGGCCGTCAGGGCGACCCCGGCGAGTCGCGGTTCTACCTGTCGTTGAAGGACGAGCTGATGCGCCGCTTCAACGCGGCGATGGTCGAGACGGTCATGACCCGGCTGAAGGTGCCGGACGACGTGCCGATCGAGCACAAGATGGTCACCCGGGCCATCCGCAGCGCGCAGACGCAGGTCGAGCAGCAGAACTTCGAGATCCGCAAGAACGTCCTCAAGTACGACGAGGTCATGAACGAGCAGCGCAAGGTCATCTACGCCGAGCGCCGCCGCGTCCTCGACGGCGAGGACCTGCGCGAGCAGGTCGAGCACATGATCACCAGCGTGGTCGGCGCGTACGTCGACGGCGCGACGGCCGACGGCTACGCCGAGGACTGGGACCTCGACCAGCTGTGGACGGCGCTCAAGACGCTGTACCCGATCACGCTCGACCCGAAGAAGGTCCTCGAAGAGGACGACGACATCAGCCGGGAGTCGCTGAAGGCGAAGCTGGAAGCCGACGCCCTGGCCGCGTACGAGGCGCGTGAGGCGGACATCGACGGCCGGGTGGGCCCGGGCGCGATGCGCGAGCTGGAGCGCCGCGTCCTGCTCTCCGTGCTCGACCGGAAGTGGCGCGAGCACCTGTACGAGATGGACTACCTGAAGGAGGGCATCGGCCTGCGGGCGATGGCCCAGCGCGACCCGCTGATCGAGTACCAGCGGGAGGGCTTCGACATGTTCAACGGCATGCTCGAGGCGCTGAAGGAGGAGACGGTCGGCTTCCTGTTCAACCTGCAGGTCGAAGCCGCCGAACCCGAGCCCGCCGCCGAGCCGCCGGTCCAGGTCTCCCTGGCCAACGGCGGCCCGCTGGCCGGCAGCCGCGCCCGCGCCCGCGCCGCCGCCGCTGCCGCCGCCCAGCAGCAGGCGGACGCCAACCAGGCCCCCGCGGGTCCGGCCCTGGCCCAACTGCAGAGCGGCAACGCCATCCCGCCCGCCCTGCGCGGCAAGGGCCTGGACGGCCGCGCCCAGCAGGGCCTGACCTACACGGGCCCGTCCGAGAGCGGTGACGCCGAAACCACCGGCAACACCGCCCAGCAGGGCGGCAACCAAGCGGGCGGCACCCGCAAGGAACGCCGCGCCGCCGCCCGCGCCCAGGCCAAGGGCCAGCGCAAGGGCCCCCGCCAGTAACCCGGGCCGACCGCACGACAAGCCACACCCGAGAGCGGGCCGCCGACCACCGTCGGCGGCCCGCTCTCGCGTTCACCCCACCCCGGCAACGTCCCCACCCCGCCGGCTCCTGCCCGTCCCTTCCCTCCACTCCGCCTCCCACTCCCACCTGCTGCCTGCGCTACCCGACCGCTCCGCTGCCCGCCGGTCGGCGACTGCGGGCGGTGAGCCGCGGGAGGTGGCGGTCGGCCGACGGCGGTGGTGGCCGTGGTGGTGGGTGGCGGCGGTCTGTGGTGGGCAGTGGGTTCGGTGGTGGTTGCGGGCGGCTGTCTCGATCAACCGAGGTACGGGAACAGTGTTTCCGTACATTTTCGGGGCGATCTCACCCGATCGTGTTCGGCCGGGGCGGGGCGGGGCCGGCGGTGGTGGCGGCCCCGCCCTCGTGGCGGTCAGGGGAGCAGGTGGAACTCGGTGCAGTGCCAACGGGAGCCCCGGCGTTCTACGCGGGCGGCGAATGCCCGGACCTTGGTCGGCATGTGGAGGGTTCCCGCCAGTTCCGCAGCATCCGGCGACACGTGGCAGAGCCGGTAGCGGCCGAGGCGGGCTCGGGTCGGGGCGGCGGCTTCGGTCACGGTGGTCAGGGCGCGGGGCGCGAACGTGGCCGACAGTTGCCGTGGTGGGCGGCGGCCGCTCAGCGCCTCCACCAGCGGGAACAGGAAGTGGCGGGCGTCCAGCGGCGCGCAGGCCGGCGGTGGGGGAGCCGACGGTGCGGTGGTGGGGCCGGCGGCCGCGGGCTTCGTGGCCGACAGGGTGCGCAGTCGAGGTGGCATGCTGAACCGAGGGCGGACGGCCGGGGTTTCGTACCAAGATCACCCGATGGAGGCACGGTGCGGGGACTCGTTCTCGACTTCGGCGGTGTCCTGACCGACCTCGGCGACGACCACACGGCCACCGAACCGCCCCTGCTCGCCGCCACGCGCCAAGCCCGTCACCAGGGCATCCTCACCGCGATGCTGTCCAACGCCGACTTCCTGTGGCGACCGCCGGCGGGCTGGGAGGACCTGTTCGACGTCGTCATCACCTCCGGCGAGGTCGGCATGGCGAAACCCGACCGCCGCGTCTACCTGCTCGCCGCCGAACGCCTCGGCCTGCCGACGCACGAGTGCGTCTTCGTGGACGACCTCGCGGTCAACGTCCGGGGCGCGGCGGCCGCCGGAATGGTCGGCGTGCACCACCAGTCCGTGCACGCCACGCTCGAGGAGTTGGAAACGCTGCTCCAGGTCCCCCTGCGGGGTTAACCCGTCACGAACGGCCACGGCGAATACACCTGCGCGGTGCATTGCCGGTCACTCGGCCCCGCTCGTACGTTCTGTGCGCTACCGAAGAATCCCACACGATGAACGGCACGACCGCGTGCTGCTGTTCCGCGCCCGGCGCTGTACGAGGGGCCCGGGTGCGGGACGCCGAGGGCTGATCGGGACGGCCCGACGGGTACCGCGTCGGGTGGCTGTGGTGAGCCACCGATCAGCCGGGTTAGGCAGCGCGGGTGTCCGACGGCCCTCCGGCACCCGCGCTGCGCCAACCCGCCAACCCGGGGAGACCTCGTCACGACTCCCGGCGGCGCACGACCTCGAAGCACAGCACGGCCGCCGCGCTGGCCACGTTCAACGACTCCACCCCCGCCGCCATCGGGATCGACAACCACCCGGTCACGTGCGGCCGCACGTCGTCCGAGATCCCGGCCGTCTCACTGCCCAGCACGAACGCCGCCCGCGCCGGCAGGTCCGCCGAGTACACCGTCGACCGGGCCTGGGCGTCGAGCGCGAAGACCGGGTACCCCGCGCCCCGCAACGCCGCCACGGCCTCCGCCGCCGTCCCGCACCGCAGCACCGGCGCCCGGAACGCCACCCCCGCCGAAGCCTTCACCACCATGGGGTCGATCGACGCCACACCCCGCCGCGGCACCACGATGCCGTCCATCCCCGCCGCCGTCGCCGTGCGCAGGATCATGCCGACGTTCGCCGGGGTGGTGATCCCGTCCAGCACGAGCACGTGCCGCGGCCGGTCGCGCAGCCCCGGCTCCAGCGGCCGCATCCGGGGCGCGACCACGTCCGCCAGCACGCCCTGGTCCTGCTTGCCGTTCCCGGCCAGCACCTTGACCCGCTGCGCCGACGCCCGCTGCACCGCGACACCGCGCCGACCGGCCGCGTCCAGGATCTCCCGGGCGGCCGCACCCCGGGCGGTGTCGGCGAGCACGACCTTGTCGACCTCGAGCCGCGGGTCGTCCAACGCCTCCAGCACGGGCTTGCGGCCGTACACGGTGACGAACTTGTCCTTGGGTGACACATCCACGGAGCAAGTGTCCTCTACCCGTTTGGGGCTTGTTTCTTCGCTGTCAATCATGATGATCGTCACATGACACCGCGCGACGAGGCGCATCGTCTGCTGGCCAGCGGCCGGGAGGCGGACGTCTACCTGCGTCCCGACGGCCTGCTGGTCAAGCGCAGCCGCACGGGCCGCGACCCGGGCCCCGAGGCCGAGCTGATGCGCTACCTGCGCCGGCACGGCGTACCGGTGCCCAGGGTGGCGGACGCCTCGGGCACCGACCTGGTGATGGAGTACGTCCCGGGCCCGCGCATGTCGCAGGAGCTGGACGCCAAGCCGTGGCGGGCGGGCGCGCTGGGCCGTGAGCTGGCCGAGCTGCACCGCAAGCTGGACGCGGTGCCGGCGCCGGAGTTCCTGCACGGCGACGGCGACCTGCTGCACCTGGACCTGCACCCCGGCAACGTGGTGATGGGGCCGGAGGGCGCGGTCGTGGTCGACTGGGGCAGCGCGCGCAAGGGCGACCGGAAGGTCGACGTGGCGCTGAGCTGGCTGGCGATCGCGGTGGCGCCGCTGCGGCCGTTCAAGCGGCTCGCCCGGTCCCGGATGGTGCGCGGGTTCCTGTCCGGGGTCGACGGCTCGGTGCGGGCCGAGGCGCGGCGGGCGATGCCGGCCGCCGCGGCGATCAGGCTGGCCCGGCACGAGCGGGACGAAGCCGAGGTCAGCGCCGTGCACCGGTTGGTGCGCGACTGCACCGACTAGCCTGGACCGCATGCCCGACCGCCTGTCCGCGCTGGACGCCTCGTTCCTGTACCTGGAGGACTCCACGACGCCGATGCACGTCGGCGGGGTGGCGGTGTTCCGGCGGCCGCGCACGGGCTTCGACTACGACCGCCTGGTCGACCTGGTGGAACAGCGGCTGTCGTTGGTGCCCCGGTACCGGCAGAAGGTCGTGCACGTGCCCGGGCGGCTCGCGCGGCCGGTGTGGGTGGACGACGCGGACTTCGACGTCACCTACCACGTGCGGCGGTCGGCGTTGCCGAAGCCGGGCAGCGACCAGCAGCTGCACGACCTGGTGGCCCGGCTGATGTCGCGCCCGCTGGACCACACCCGCCCGCTGTGGGAGGTCTACCTGGTGGAGGGCCTGGCCCGGAACCGGATCGCGGTGATCACCAAGACGCACCAGGCGATGGTGGACGGCGTGGGCGCGCCGGAGATCGGGCAGGTGATGCTGGACTCGTCGGCCACGCCCCGGCCGCCGGTGGAGTCGCTGTGGATGCCGTCGCCGGCGCCGAGCGGGCTGCAACTGGTGGCCGACGCGGTCGCGGAGGCCGTGCAGCGGCCCGGTGAGGTGGTGGAGAACGCCCGCTCGGCCGCGATGGACACGGTCGCCACCGTGCGCAAGGTCGCCGGGGTGTTCGGCGGGCTGGCCTCGGCGGTGCGCACCGCCGCGACGCCCGCGCCCGGCAGCCCGTTGAACGTGCGGATCTCGCCGCAGCGGCGGTTCGCGGTGGCGCGCGCCCGGCTGGACGTGTTCCGGGCGATCCGGCGGGCGCACGGCGGCACGGTGAACGACGGGGTGCTGGCGGTGCTGTCCGGGGCGCTGCGGAACTGGCTGCTGTCGCGCGGCGAGGTCGTGTCGGCGGGCACCACGATCCGGGCGATGGCGCCGATGTCGGTGCGCGACGACGAGACGCAGGTGTCGGCGTACCTGGTGGACCTGCCGGTGGGGGAGCCGAACCCGGTCGTGCGGCTGCACCACGTGTCGCACGCGATGCGCGCGCACCAGGAGTCGGGGCAGTCGGTGGCGGCGCAGACGTTGGTGCGGTTCTCGGGCTTCGCGCCGCCGACCCTGCACGCGCTCGGCGCGCGGGCGGCGTCGTCGTTCTCGCGGCGGTTGTTCAACGTGGTCGTGACGAACGTGCCCGGTCCCCAGGTGCCGCTGTACGCGGCGGGGGCGAGGATGACCGAGATGTTCCCGGTTGTGCCCTTGGCGAAAAACCAGGCGCTGTCGATCGGCGTGACGTCTTATGACGGTGGCGTGTACTTCGGGCTGAACGCCGACCGCGACGCGATGTCCGATGTGGACGTGCTGGCGGCGATGGTCGAGGAGTCGGTGGAGGAACTGATGGGAACGGTGTCCGCATGAGGGTGTACCTCCCGGCAACCGTCGCGATGTTGCGCGACCTGGTGGAGCACGGCGAGTTCGTCGCGGTGGGCGGGACGGCGTTCGCGCTGACGCCCGCGCTGCGCGAGTCCTACGCGACCGGTGACACGGAGGAGCTGGAGTACTCGGCCATGCTCGACGCGGCACGCGGTTCGCTGCGGTTGATCGCGGGTGACGAGAAGGCCGTGCCGCGGCGCGCGGTGGTGTCGGCGGACGTGGAGGACGTCAAGCTGCGGCCGGACCTCGACTTCTCGGTGGTGAAGCTGTCCGGGCCGGTGCCGCTGAAGGCGGTCGCGGCGATCCACCTGGACACGTCGGAGGCCGAGGACGACGTGCGGGCGGCGGCGGACGTGATCGACGCGGCGGACCTGGGTGACCCGGACGCGGAGTTCGCGCTGGGCGGTGCGGAGGACCACGAGCTGGCCTGGTACGCGCCGCAGGAGCTGCCGTTCCTGCTGGAGCTGATGTAGTCGGGGTGGTTCGAGCCGGGGTGGTTCAGCACGGGGTGCTGCGCCGCCTGCGCTCCCGCACGCGGTGGGCGTTCGAGGTGGGGTCGGCGTGGTCGAGCCACTTCCGCACGATGTCTTCGTCGTGGACCGAGCCGAGTTCGACGTAGGCGTTCGGGTCGGCGCCGTCCACGGCGTAGGCGCGCCCCGTCTGACTGGTGAAGAAGTAGCTCTTCGACCGCGCCGCCGCCGCGTTCACCTCGACCGGCAGGTCGGGGCAGGACGACACGACCCGGTCGACCGCCGCGGCGAACTCGTCCGCGCCCAGCTGGAAGCCCGGTTTGTTGCGCACCGCGATCGGACCCACGGGCCAGAACTCGTACAGGGACCAGATCGCGATGCGGTACCGGGAGAGGAGTCGGCCGAGCTGGACCAGGTCGCCCGCGTTCACCCTCGACACCACCGTGTTGATCTTTATCGGCACCTGTCCCTGGAGGCGTTCGACCACGTGCAGCACGCGGTCCAGGTGCCCGGCGCGGTCCCTCATCCGGGTGTGCACCGCGTCCGTGCTGCCGTCCACGGGAAGGCCGACCAGGTCGACTGTCGCGGCGATGTCGGCCAGCGACCGCTCGGCCCAGCCCAGCGCGTTGGTGTCGACTTGGACGAACGTGATCTGGGGCAGTTCGGCGCGCACGTGGCCGAGCAGTTCGGGGAACCTGCGGTACCGGAACGGGTCGCCGCCCCCGAAGGTGATCGACTCGGCTCCCAGCTCCACGAGCCTCCCCACGACGTCGAGCCACGTGTCGTAGGCCGACGCACGCCCGTCGAACGGCAGGTAGCAGAACCGGCAGGCCAGGTTGCACCGGTCGAGGAAGTTGAAGGAGACCCGGGTCGGCAGGCCGTCCCCGGTCGACGTGTGCCCGGTCATCGTCACCGCTCCGGCCGGGCCACTCCGCGGGGCTCCGCGGCGGCGTCCAGCGAGGCGGCGGTGACCCTGTGCACGGTCGGGTCGAACTCCACCGCGTCGCTGATCAAGCGCTCGGTCGAGAGGCGGAGGAGGTCGTACACCTTGCTCCCCTTGCCCGCGAACTCGAACGAGACGGAGTCCTGCCTGGCCGCGCGGTAGGGCTTGATGTCGATCTGCACCCGGCCGGAGTCGGAGTCGGGGTCGAGCGCGATCAGCGATGCCATCGGTACCGTCCGGTGGACCAGCACCCGGAAGCGCTGGCGCTCGTCGGGGGCGAGTTTCGCCCGCAACGCCCACAGGCTGGACAGCGTCCCCTGCACCCGGGAGACCAGGTACTCGCGCTCCACGTTCAAGTGACGGGCCAGGGCGTCGACGTAGTCGGCCGTCGGGTCGACGATGGCGATGTCGAACGAGATCTTGTTCGGGCCGCGCACCAGCAGCTCGATCTCGTCCACGACGCCTTCCATCTCGGCGCCCTGCGCCATCCAGTACGCCGAGATGAGCACCCGGTTCCTGGCGAAGGCGAGGTAGTCCGAGAGCCGGGCCGCGTTGCGGTAGCGACCGTAGTCGGCGCGGGAGGCGTAGAAGTTGGACAGCCCCGCCCTCGTCATGCGCACCGCCAGGTTCCGGCGGTGCCGCGAACCGCGCATGGGGACGATGAGCCGCCTGTTCCAGCGCACGAGCAGCGCGACGGCGGCGGCGGATAATATCCCGCCGACCACACCGATCCACAGGTCCTGGATCATCGCTCGGCCGCCACCTTCGCCGCGAGTTCCCGCATCGTGCGCACGAAGGCGCGTTCCAGGTCGACGTCGAGCAGCCGGGCCAGCACGATCACCGACCACAGGCAATCCGAGAGCTCGTGCTCGACGCGCTCGCGGACGTCGGTGTCGGCGGACCTGAGCCCTTGCTCGGCCATCACCAGCTTGGCCAGGTCGCCCACGTCACCGACGAAGCCGAGCACGGTCTCGGCGACGGTCCAGGGCCGACCGGCCTGGTCCTGCTGGACCCGCCGGTACCCGTCGTGGACGGCGTACGCCCGGGCGCGGACTTCTTCGAAGGTGAGCTGTTCCGGAGCGGGCATCGAGGGCCTTTCCGCCGTGGGCCGCCGCAGTGGCGTTCACGCGGGTCGCCGAACGCCGGGATGATGCCAGTCAGTCGTCCGCCGAGGTCGGTTGCGTTACATGCCCGCCGCGGGCTGCCAGAGCTCGATGCGGTTGCCCTCGGGGTCGACGCACCACCCGAACCGGCCGAACTCGGAGTCCTCGGTCTGCGGCAGCACCTCGACGCCCCGGCTGCGCAGCTGCGCCAGCAGCTCGGCCAGGTCGTCCACCCTGAGGTTGATCATCGCGCGTTGACCCGGTTCGCCGAAGTAGTCCGTGTCGTTGGCGAACAGGGCGAACGTCGTCGTCTCGGCCGCGTCCCAGTGGAACGTGATGGCACCGCCGTCGCTCATCGGCACGCCGAGGTGCCGGCGGTACCACTCGGCCATCCGCTCGGGGTTGCGGGCGCGCAGGAACACGCCGCCGATGCCAGTCACCTTCGCCACGGCTGGGGACCGTACTACCGCGACCCGGGACGGGCCCATGGACGCGGTCACGTCGCCACCCGATCCGGTCAACGAAACGGCGGGAGCTTACCCACCCGGCCGCGTTGATCGTGACGCTCCGCTGTGCGTGTGACGGTGCGTGATCGACTGCGGTGCGTGGCCGAGCGCGGCACGCGCGCGTCCTGAGCGTTGAATTCAGGGGTCCTGAACGTACGACACGCGGGACCTGGACGTACGACTCGCGCGGTTAGTCGTATTCCTCCAGTTTGCTGCGGGAGGCCAGAAGGCGGCGCAGGGAGGCCAGGCGGCCGGGGGAGGCCTCACCCGTGCGGACGAGGTCGTCCAGCATGCAGTCCGGGTCCTCGGGCGCGCCCAGGTGGCCGCAGCCCGACGGGCACTCCTCGGCCATCGCCTTCATGTCCGGGAACGCGGCGACGATGTCGTCCGGGGTGATGTGCGCCAGGCCGAACGAGCGGATGCCGGGCGTGTCCACCGCCCAGCCGCCCTCGGGCAGCGGCAGGGCGACGGTCTGCGTCGACGTGTGCCGGCCCTTGCCGACGCCGCTCACCACGCCCACCGCCCGGTGCGCGTCCGGCACCAGCTTGTTCACCAGCGTCGACTTGCCCACGCCGGAGTGCCCGATCAGCGCCGACAGCCGGTCCACCAACCGGGCCCGCAGCTCCTGCGGGTCCTGGTCGGACCGCGTCACGACCACCGGCAGGTCCAGCTCGGCGTAGGCGGCCAGCAGCTCGTCCGGCGGCGCGAGGTCCGACTTGGTCAGGCACAGCAGCGGTTCCAGCCCGCCCGCGTACGCCGCCACCAGGCAGCGGTCGATGAAACCCCGGCGCGGCTGCGGGTCCGCCAACGCCGACACGATCACCAACTGCCCCGCGTTGGCCACCACCACCCGCTCGAACGGGTCCGTGTCGTCCGCCGTGCGCCGCAGCACGCTGCGCCGCTCCTCCACCCGGACGATCCGCGCCAACGTGTCCGGCTGACCGGACGTGTCGCCCACCAACCCCACCTGGTCGCCGACGACCACCGGTGTGCGGCCCAGCTCCCGCGCCCGCATGGCGACGACCAACCGCGCCGGGTCGTCCTCCACCGCGCACGTCCACCGCCCCCGGTCCACCCCGACGACCATGGCGGGCACCGCGTCCGCGTGCTCCGGCCTGCGCTTGCTGCGCGGCCGGGTCCCCTTGCCCGGCCGCACCCGCACGTCGGACTCGTCCAACCGCCGCCAGTCGCCGCGTGCCACGTCAGCGCGCCCCCGGCAGCGACAGCATGGCCGCCCACATGCCCGGGAAGTCCGGGATCGTCTTGGTGGTCGACCCGATGTCGTCCACCGACACGCCGCCGACCACCAGGCCGATGATCGCGCCCGCGGTGGCCATCCGGTGGTCGGCGTAGGCCTGCCACACGCCGCCGTGCAGCGGCCGGGGCTCGACGACCAGGCCGTCCTCGGTCTCGGTCGCGTCGCCGCCCAGCCGGTTGATCTCGGTGACGAGCGCGGCGAGCCGGTCCGTCTCGTGGCCGCGGATGTGCGCCACACCGCGGATGTGGGTCGGACCGTCGGCGAGCGCCGCCAGGGCCGCCACGGTCGGCGTCAGCTCGCTCTCGTCACGCAGGTCCACGTCGATCCCGGTCAGCCGGTCCGGGCCGCGCAGCACGAGGCCCGCGTCGGTCAGCTCGACCTCGCAGCCCATCCGCTCGAACAGGTCCCGTGCCGCACCGCCCGGCTGGGTCGTGCTCGCGGGCCAGCCCGGGATCGTCACCCGGCCGCCGGTCACGGCCGCCGCCGCCAGGAACGGCGTGGCGTTGGACAGGTCCGGCTCCACGTACCAGTCCCGGCCCCGGATCGGACCGGGCTCGACCCGCCACTCGTCCGGCGCGGAGTCGTCCACCACGACACCCGCCTCGCGCAGCATCGCCACGGTCATCTCGATGTGGGGCAGCGAGGGCACCGGCTTCCCCCCGGAGGCGCCGGCACCGTGCCGCACGGTCACGCCGCTCTCGTACCGCGCGCCCGACAGCAGCAGCCCGGACACGAACTGGGACGACGCCGACGCGTCGATGGTGACCTCGCCGCCCGGCACGCCGCCCTTGCCGTGCAGCGAGAACGGCAGCGCGTCGCCCGCCACGTCCGCGCCCAGCGCCCGCAGCGCGGCCAGGATCGTGGTCATCGGCCGGGTCCGCGCGTGCGGGTCGCCGTCGAAGGTGATGTCACCGACCGCGAGCGCGGCGGCGGGCGGCAGGAACCGCATCACGGTGCCCGCCAGCCCGCAGTCGACCTGCGCCGGGCCGCGCAGCTCGTGCGGCGTGACCAGCCAGGACCCGTCCGGGCCGTCGACCACGTCGACGCCGAGCGACCGCAGCGCGGCGACCATCAGGTTCGTGTCGCGGCTGCGCAGCGGGGCGTGCAGCGCGGACGCGCGGTCGGCCAGCGCGGCGAGCACGAGCGCGCGGTTGGTGATGGACTTGGAACCGGGCACGGGTACCGTCGCGTCGACCGGGCCGTCGGCGGTGGGAGCGGACCACTGCTGAGTCATGCCCCGATGATTCCGCATCGGGTCACCGACAGCTCGCACCGGGCTTTCCGACGTGCGACGATGGCCCGGACGGTGATCCGCGGAGAGGGTGGTCGGTGTGTGCGGCAGGTACGCGTCCACGAAGAACCCGGCGCTGCTCGCGGCGGAGTTCGACGCGGTCGACGGGACCGGGGGCGCCGCGCCGGGCCCGGACTACAACGTCGCGCCGACCAAGCAGGTGCTCGCCGTGGTGGAGCGGCACCCGCGTGACGACGAGGGCAACCCCGACCCGGACACGACCGAGCGCAGCGTCCGCGTGATGCGCTGGGGTCTGGTGCCGCACTGGGCCAAGGACCTCTCCGGCGCCGCGAAGATGATCAACGCGCGGGCGGAGAGCGTGCTGGACAAGCCCGCCTACCGCGACTCGGCGGCCAAGCGCCGGTGCATCGTCCCGGCCGCCGGCTGGTACGAGTGGCAGCCCGGCGAGGGCCGCAAGCAGCCGTACTTCATCAACCCCGGTGACGACTCCAGCCTCGCCCTGGCGGGCATCTGGTCGGTGTGGTGGCAGCAGGAGGGCGACGAGCGCAAGCCGATCATCACGTGCGCCGTGCTCACCACGGACGCGATCGGCGAGATGACCGCCGTGCACCACCGGATGCCGCTGGTGCTGCCGAAGGACCGCTGGGCGGCGTGGCTCGACCCGGACAACGCCGACCCCGAGGACCTGCTCCGGCCCGACCCGGCGCTGGTCGACGCGCTGGAGCTGCGCCCGGTGTCGATGAAGGTGAACAGCATCAAGAACAACGACCCGTCGCTGATGGACGCGGTCGCGCTGGGGGAGTCCGAGAAGCCGGAGCCCACCTTGTTCGAGCTGACATGACCTCGCGGGTGGTCGACACCCCGTACGGTCCCGCGCGGGCCGAGCTGCACTGCGCGTCGGAGAGCCGGGCGGCGCTGCTGCTCGGGCACGGCGCGGGCGGCGGGATCGCCGCGCCCGACCTGGTGGCGGCGACCCGCGCGGCGGTGGGCGTCGGCGTGCACGTGGCGCTGGTGGAGCAGCCGTACCGGGTGGCCGGCCGCCGCGCGCCCGCACCCGCCAAGCAGCTCGACGCGGCGTGGCTCGCGGTGGCGGACGACCTGGGCACGAGCTGGTTCGACGACCTGCCGCTGGTGTTCGGCGGCCGGTCGTCGGGCGCGCGGGTGGCGTGCCGCACGTCGTCGGAGGGCCAGGCCGTGGCGGTGGTGTGCCTGGCGTTCCCGGTGCACCCGCCGGGCAAGCCGGAGAAGTCCCGGATGCCCGAGCTGGACGGCGTCGAGGTGGCCACCCTGGTGGTGCAGGGCGAGAACGACCCGTTCGGCCGGCCGGCGGCCGCGCACCACCGCGACGTCGTGCTGCTGCCCGGCGACCACAACCTCAAGGCCGACGTGGCCGCGGTGGGCCGGACCGTGGGCGAGTGGCTGGACCGCGTGCTGCGCCCGCTCGAGGTCTGATCGGGCGGGTCCGGCACGACGACCCGGCCGCGTCAGGCCGAGATCGGCGCGACGACCGCCTGCGCCAACCGGACCAGGTCACCCGGCGCGATCTCGACCTCCAGCCCGCGCCGCCCGGCCGAGCAGAAGATGGTGTCGAAGCCCTCCGCCGACGCGTCCAGCGCCAGCGGCAGCCGCTTGCGCTGCCCCAGCGGCGAGATGCCGCCCGCCACGTACCCGGTGGCGCGCTCGGCGGCCGCGACGTCGGCCATCTTCGCCTTCTTCCCGCCCACGGCGGCGGCCAGCGCCTTCAGGTCGAGCTGCCCGGTGACCGGGACCACGCCGACGGCCAGCTTGCCGTCCACCTCGGCGACCAGCGTCTTGAACACGCGTTCGGGCGGCACGCCCAAGGCCTCCGCAGCCTCCAGCCCGTACGACTCGTGGCGGGGGTCGTGCTCGTACGCGTGCAGCGTGTGGGCCACCTTCTGCTTGTCCAGCAACGCGGTGGCGGGCGTCCCACGTCCGGCCATGATCGCGCACGATAGTGCAGGGAATGCCCGGCGCGACCGTCGCGTTGGTGCGAGCGTGGCTACCGAGGTGATGGACCAGCAGGTCGGCCGGCAGGTCAGGGCACGCCCACCGCGTGGGTCGGCCCACTGCCGTCCGGGTGACCGCCGCGTATCCTCGACTGCGTCCCAGACAGTTCCGGCCACCGCGCCGACCAGCCGGTGGGAAGGGAGCGCGGTGCCAGCCACGCGAACGCAGGACACGCCGACTGACGAGACAACGGCCGAGCGCGCCGCCAGGTTCGAACGCGACGCGATGCCGATGCTCGACCAGTTGTACTCGGCGGCCCTGCGGATGACCCGCAACCCGGCCGACGCCGAGGACCTGGTCCAGGAGACCTACCTCAAGGCCTATGCCGCCTTCGCGTCCTTCTCGCAGGGCACGAACCTCAAGGCCTGGCTGTACCGCATCCTCACCAACACCTACATCAACGGCTACCGCAAGAAGCAGCGCCAGCCGATCCAGCAGCCGACGGACGAGATCACCGACTGGCAGTTGGCGCAGGCGGAGAGCCACACGTCGACCGGGCTGCGGTCGGCGGAGGTCGAGGCGATGGACCGGCTGCCGGACTCAGACGTCAAGGAAGCCTTGCAGCGACTGCCGGAGGAGTTCCGGATCGCGGTGTACCTCGCGGACGTGGAGGGCTTCGCCTACAAGGAGATCGCAGACATCATGGGCACCCCCATCGGCACCGTGATGTCCCGGTTGCACCGGGGCCGCAGGCAGCTTCGCGACCAGTTGGCGGACACCGCGCGCGAGCGCGGCATCATCCGCGACGGTCACCAGGAGGTGGCGGGCTGATGAGCTGCGGCGAACCGCACGAGACGGACTGCTCCGAGGTCCTGTCCGAGGTCTACCTGTTCCTCGACCACGAGTGCGACGAGAAGCGCAAGGAACTGCTCCAGACCCACCTGGAGGAGTGCCACCCGTGCCTGGAGCAGTACGGCATCGAGGAGCACCTGAAGGCGCTGCTGGCCCGCAAGTGCGGCGGCGAGCACGCGCCCGAGGAGCTGCGGCGGCGGCTGCGCGCCCGGCTCTACCAGACCGCGGAGCAGACGACGGTCGAGGTCGAGGTCACCACGACGGTCACCAGGACCGAGAAGTCGACCAGCTGAGCGACCGGGGTGCCTTCGGGGTACCCCAGAGATGAACCCCTGAAAGTCGACGGCCCCGGAGCGGGTGCTCCGGGGCCGTCGCACGCATGACGTCCGTCAGGCGTTGGGGCGCTTCCCGTGGTTGGCGCCGCCCTTCTTGCGGTCGCGGCGCTTGCGGGCACGCTTCGACATGGGGTTCTCCTAGTGCTCGAACTACCTCACCCCAGTGTGTCACGCGGTCACCTCGGCACGGCACCGGGTCTGAATCGTGGTTGGATGGACGCGGACTAAGGAGGACCATGGCCGAGGAAATCCGGGCCGAGATCGTGGCGAACGTGGCCCAGATCGCCGTCAAAGAGGGTGACGAGGTCACGCACGAGACCACCGTCGTGGTGCTGGAGAGCATGAAGATGGAGATCCCGGTCCTCCCCGAGGGAGCCGGCCGGATCACCCGCATCGCCGTGGCCCCCGGTGACGTGGTCCAGGAGGGCGACCTCATCGCGGTGGTGGAGTAGCTGTCCACGCTCACCGACCTCCTGGCCGAGCACACCAAGCTCTCCGGCGGCGCCGTCGACCACCTGCAACTGGTGGTCGCCGAGTGGCAGCTGCTGTCCGACCTCAGCTTCGCCGACTTCCTGATGTGGGTGCCGCTGGACGACACCACGTTCCTGTGCGTCGCCCAGGCCCGGCCGACGACCGCGCCCACCGCGCACCCCGAGGACGTCGTCGGCAGCATGGTGGACGTCGAGGAGCACCCCCAGCTGCGTCGCGCCATGACCGAGGCCCGGATCTGCCGCGAGGAGGACCCGCGCTGGCACCTGGGCGTGCCGGTGCGCCGCGAGGCCATCCCGGTCAAGCGGGACGGTGAGGTCATCGGGGTGCTCAGCCGCAACACGAACCTGGCCGTGCCGCGCGTGCCGAGCCCGCTGGAGATCTCCTACCTGGGCAGCGCCGCCGACCTGTGCCAGATGATCTCCGACGGCACGTTCCCGACCACCGAGCCGTCCCCGGACGTGCACACCAGCCCCCGCGTCGGTGACGGCCTGATCCGGCTGGACGCGTCGGGCGCGGTGGTGTTCGCCAGCCCCAACGCGCTGAGCGCCTACCACCGCATGGGCCACGCGTCCGACCTGGTCGGCGTGCACCTGGCCCCGCTGACCCGGTCCCTGATCGGCGACCCGTTCGACGCCACCGAGGTGGCGCAGCGCATCCGGGCCGCCCTGGACGGCCAGCCGTCGATGCGCATCGAGGCCGAGTCGCGCCGCGGCGCGGCGGTGCTGTTCCGGGCCCTGCCGCTGCGCCCGCGGGGCAGCGCGGCGGGCGCGCTGGTGCTGTGCCGCGACGTCACCGAGGTCCGCCGCCGCGACCGCGCCCTGATGTCGAAGGACGCGACGATCCGCGAGATCCACCACCGGGTGAAGAACAACCTCCAGACGGTGGCCGCGCTGCTGCGCCTGCAGAGCAGGCGGACCAGCAGCGAGGAGGCGCGCGAGGCGCTGGCCGAGTCGGTGCGCCGCGTCACGTCCATCGCCCTGGTGCACGAGACGCTGTCCATGTCGGTGGACGAGCGGGTGGACCTGGACGACGTGGTGGACAAGGTCATCCCGATGATGTCGGACGTGGCCGCCACCGAGTCGCAGGTGGTGGTGCGCCGGGAGGGCCCGTTCGGCATCGTCCCGGCGGAGCTGGCGACCCCGTTGGTGATGGTGCTGACCGAGCTCGTGCAGAACGCGTTCGAGCACGCGTACGCGGCGGGCCAGCGCGGCGAGGTCGTCGTGCACGCCGAGCGCTCGGCGAAGTGGCTGGACGTGGTGATCTCCGACGACGGCCGCGGCCTGCCCCAGGGCTTCTCGCTGGAGCGCACCGACCGGCTCGGCCTGCAGATCGTCAGGACGCTGGTGGAATCCGAACTCAGGGGCTCGTTGAGCTTGCGGCGGCGGCCCCGAGGCGGTACAGAGGCGGTCCTGCGCGTACCGCTCAGGGCACGGCGTTAGACTGCTCCCCGTGCACACGTGACGACCTACCTCAGCGGAGTCACGTGGTCATGCGGGAGGGTGTGCAACACAAAGCGAAGGGCCCGACACCTGGCACGGTGTCGGGCCCTTCGTCTGCTTGACGGATGCGGCTCAGGCGTTGCTGCGAGCCCGGGTGCGAGCGTTGCGGCGCTTGAGGGCGCGACGCTCGTCTTCGCTCATCCCGCCCCACACGCCGGCGTCCTGGCCGCTCTCCAACGCCCACGAGAGGCAGTCGGCGACGACGGGGCAACGGCGGCAGACGGTCTTCGCCTCGGCGATCTGCAGGAGCGCAGGACCGCTGTTCCCCACGGGGAAGAACAGCTCGGGGTCCTCGTCGCGGCAGATCGCGCGGTGGCGCCAGTCCATTGGAACTACTCCTCAGCTAGGCGCGCGCGAAGGCGCGCCACTCGTCAGCGGTCGGTTTTGGGGTGCTTGTGAATGCTTTCACGAACGGCCGGGATGTCAAGGGTTTAGCCCCAACCCGGTGAGTGAACTCACCCGAAAGATCGACTGAGTTCACGTGGCGTTCTCGCCGCGGTGTCACAGCAGGTCACAACATCGCGGATCGGTACCGGGGCGGTCACACCACGGTCACACGGCGACCGTCAGCGCGCCCGGCACGCCGGTGAACTCCACCTCGGTGCACGCGCCGAGCAAGTCGCCGTCCACCTGCAGGTTGACGGCTTCCGGACTCGTCACCCGGACGAACTCGACGTCGTCGCGCCGGAGCAGGTTCCCGCCTTTGGGGTTCCCATCCGTGGCCAAGAGATGCGCGACATAGCGAAGAACCGTGGGCAATCCCATCCCGTGCAGCGCGAACAGGCCGAGACCGCCGTCGAACGACGTGCTCGGGTTGAGCCGGATCGCCTTGTCGCCGAGGTAGGTCCACGGGTCGGTGTTGGAGATGAACGCCAGCCGGACGTCCTCGAACGGCGGCTCGTCCGGGATGTGCACGGTGAGCGTCGGCGGCTGCCTCCGCTGGGTGAAGTAGCTGGTCAGCGCGGTGCGCGCGTAGAGGGCGGGTGACGCCTGGCGGCCCTTCGCGCGTTGCTGCTCCACGGCCGCGACCACGTCGGCGTCCCAGCCGACGCCCGCGTTGAAGGTGAACCAGCGGTCGTGGTCGAGCCCCGCGCCGGTGGCCGCGACGTGACCGACGCTGACCTTGCGGCTGGTGCCGTGCTCGATGGCCTGCAGCAGCCGGTAGGTCGCCTCGACGGGGTCGCGGGGCAGGCCGAGCGCGCCCGCGAACACGTTCGCCGACCCGCCGGGCACGACGCCGAGCATGGGCAGGCCGGGCCGCGCGCCCTCGCGCAGCACGCCGTTGACCACCTCGTTCACCGTGCCGTCGCCGCCGTGGGCCACGACCAGGTCGTAGCCGTCCACGACGGCCTGCGCGGCGGCGTCCGCCGCGTGGCCGCGGTAGTCCGTCTCGACGATGTCGAGCTTCACATCGCTGGCCAGTGCGTGCGCGAGCACGTCCCGACCGGCAGGCGTGGTTGCCGTTGCCTGCGGGTTGACCACCAGAAGTGCGCGCACCCTTGCAGAGTAAGACAGCGCGTGACCTCGGACAGGTTGCGTGTCACCCGGTAGGCGGGTCAGACGCGCACGAAAGTGGCCGATGTCTCCTTTCCGTGTCGCGTTTCCGCGTCGTCCTGCGTCTCGCGACAAGTGCACCCCGACCCGACCGCCGGCTCGCCGAAGAGACTGCTGTGATCATCGCTCCTGGGGCGGTCGAACGGGACACGCCAACCGGGTGGCCTACGATGCGTGACGAGTACTCACGGTGAGGAAAGGTCCAGCGTGTCGACCCAGAGCAAGGTCCCCCCGGCGGTCCGGGCCGCGGGCGCGCTGACCGCGTTGCAGGGCCTGGCCGGGCTGGCCTTCGCGGTCGCGCTGGTGGTGCGGTCGTTCAGCGCGGACGAGTCCGGCGAGGTGCTCGGCGAGGCCGCCTACTTCGCGGTGCTGTCGGCCGGCGTGCTCGCCGCCGGGGCCGGCCTCGTGCTCGGCAGGCACTGGGGGCGCACGCCCGCCATCGTCGTGCAGCTCCTCCTGCTGGGAGTCGCCTGGTACATGTACGGGCCGTCCGGCCGGCAGCTGTGGGGGGCGCTGCTCGGCGGGTACGTCGTGATCACGCTCGTGCTGCTGTTCACCAACCCGGTGCGCCGGTGGGCCCTCGGCGTGGATGAGGACGAAGCGGACGCATAGGGCATCCGGGTCGTTGAGGGCCAATCGGCCGCCGACCATCGTCTGGGTGCTCGCCGACTAACGGCGGGTGGTCGCCGTCACCGGAACAGGTGACGCTGTGCGTGGTGAATTCACCACTCCCTGCGTTCGTTGAGGTGACAACTCCATGCGACTCAATCGCGCCCTGTCCGCGGTGGTCGGAGCCACTACCGCACTGCTGTCCGCGTTCGCGCTGACCACGCTCGCGCCGACCGCGTCGGCCCAGGACACCGGTGGTGTCCAGCCGTACATCATCGGCGGCGGCACGGCGACCGACGCCCCCTGGGCGGCCCGCCTGTTCCGCAACGGCCAGCAGAACTGCTCGGCCACGATCATCGCGCCCACGTGGGTCCTGACCGCCCAGCACTGCGTGGCGAGCTCGGGCACCTACACGTTCCGCATCGGCAGCCTCGACCAGACCAGCGGCGGCACCATGGCCACCGCCACCCAGATCATCCAGCACCCGTCGGTGGACCTCGCGCTGGCGCGGCTGGACCGGTCGGTCGCGGCCACGTACGCGCCGCTGGGCACCACCACCGCCGTGCAGGTCGGCCAGACCGTGCAGCTCTACGGCTGGGGCGCCACGTGCACCAACCAGCCCGAGATCAACTGCCAGGCCCGCTACCTCAAGTACGCCAACACCCGGGTGACCTCGGTCAACGGGCGTGACTACCGGGGTGGCATCGCGATCTCGGTGAGCCGGATCGACGGCATCGCCGCGGGCGGCGACTCGGGTGGCCCGATGTTCGCCACCAGCCCGGTCGACGGCCGCCGCTACCAGGTCGGCGTGGCCTCCACCAGCGACCGCTCGTCGCGGTCGAACTACACCGCCGTCACCCGCTACCGCGACTGGATCCGCTCCTACGCCGGAGTGTGACCGAATTCCCCGGCCGAAGGGGCTGGACTCCCTTCCCCTGCGCGCCGCCCCTTCGGCCGGGGCACCACGCCGTGCGATCGGGTCACCCACCAGTCACAATCACCCTGCGTGTTCACAGATGGCGGATGGACACGAACGGAGTAGCCAGATACGGTCTGGCAGGCGTTCACGCCGCTCCGGGTGCAGTCAGGGTGAGGTGCGCAGTGCAGAACCCCCCGAGGTGGGTGTCGACCAACGGTGATGTCGAGCGCCCCAACGTGGCCCGGCTGTACGACTACTACCTGGGCGGCGCGCACAACTTCGCCGTCGACCGCGAGTTCGCCGACCGCTCCATGAGCGAGATCCCGACCGCCGCGATGGTCCAGCACACCCGCTCGTTCCTGCGCCGGGCCGTGCGGCTGTGCGTGGCGCAGGGCATCCGCCAGTTCCTCGACCTCGGCTCCGGCATCCCGACCGCGGGCAACGTGCACGAGGTCGCGCAGCGGGCCGACCCGACGTGCCGCGTGGTGTACGTGGACAACGAGCCCGCCACCGTCGCGCACAGCCGCACCATGCTGCGCGACAACGAGTCCGCCGCCATCGCCGAGGCCGACATCCGGGACGTGGCGGCCGTGCTGGACGCGCCCGAGGTCCGCGCCCTGCTCGACCTGAGCCGGCCGGTCGCGCTGCTGATGGTGGCGATCCTGCCGTACCTGGCCGACGACGACCGCCCGGCCGAGTTGGTCGGCCGCTACCGCGACGCGCTGCCCGACGGCAGCTACCTGGTGCTCAGCCACCTGACCGCGGACGAGCAGCCGGAGCTGGTGCGCAAGGTGGTCGAGGTGGCCGCGGAGACCGACTCGCCGATCGTGGCGCGGTCCAAGGTCGACGTCGAGGCGATGCTCGACGGGTTCGACCTGCTCGAGCCGGGGCTGGTGCTGGCGACGAAGTGGCGTGGCGAGGGCGAGCCGGAGACCGGGGCGGAGGCCGTGACCTACGGCGCGGTCGGCGTGAAGCGGTCGAACCGCTGAGTCGGCCCCGGGTGCAGGGGTGTCCCGGATCGGGCTCGTCCCGGATCACGCGCGACCGGGCGGCCCGTTGAGCAGCCGGGTCTGCTCCTTGAGCACGGCGATCGTGCGGACCACCCAGTCGCCGATGACCTGCTGCTCCTCCGGGGTGTAGCGCGCGCTCAGCTCGTCCATGGCCGCGCTCAGGCCGGCGAACACCCGGCCGAACGCGCCGGGGATGGCGGTGATGACCACGCGCCTGCGGTCGCCGGGGTCGGGTTCGCGCCGCACCAGGCCCGCCCGTTCGAGGCGGTCCGCGACGCCGGTGACGGCGCCGGGCGTCAGGTTGATCTCCTTGGCCAGCTCGCCCGCCGTGAGCGGGCCCTTGCCGGCGATGAGGGCGAGCGCGCGCTGGTCCACGGCCGTCACGCCCAGCCGCGCGCCCACCGCCTCGTGGAACGCGACCACCGCCGTGCTCAGCTCACGCCCGAAGTCCCGTCCGTCCATGCCGTCACTTTACCGAGCCAAATATTTCAGTACACTGAACTAAAATACTTGGCGAGTGAGGGGCGTTCATGTCGGAGTTCGGGCTCGCGCTGGAGGTGCCGCGGTGGGCGGCGCGGTTCTACCTGCGGCACTGGGCGGTGGTCGTCGGGTTGTCGCTGGTCGCGTCCGTGCAGCGGCTCGTGGTGGTGAACCGGGGCGACCACGTGCCGAGCGGGGTGGCGTTCGCGTCGGAGGTCGTGGTGATGGCCGCGCGCGTGCTGCTGGTGGTCGTGATCTGGCGGTTGGCGACCCGGGGCGAACGCTTGCGGTGGGCGGACGCGCGCGCGTTCGCGACGCGGCACTGGCCGAGCCTGGTGTGGCAGTGCGTGCTGCTCGCGGTGGCGTTCCTGGTGTTCGACGTCGTCGCGGAGCAGGTGGTCGGCGGGCTGCTGCCCGAGTCGGCCCGGCAGGCCTACCTGGCCGTGCTGCTGTTCGTGAAGAACCCGACCGTGATCGCGTTCACGTTCGTCTGGTGGGTGGGGCTGATCCGGCAGGTCGCCGTCAGTCGCCCCGTGCCAGTCCGGTGAGCGCGTCGTCGGTGAGGCGGAAGACGGTCCACTCGTCCATCGGGACCGCGCCCAGCGACTTGTAGAAGCCGATCGCGGGGGCGTTCCAGTCGAGCACCCACCACTCCAACCGCGCGTAGCCGCGGGCCGCGCACTCGTCCGCCAGCGCCTTCAGCAGCGCCCGGCCGAGACCGCTCTTGCGCTGCGCCGGCTGGACGTACAGGTCCTCCAGGTAGATGCCGTGCGTGCCGCGCCACGTGGAGAAGTTGAGGAACCACAAGGCCATGCCGACGACCCGACCGTCCACTTCGGCCACGTGGCCGAACAGGGCGGGCGAGGGGCGGAACAGCGCGTCGTGCAGCTGCTCGGCGGTCAGCCGGCACTCGTGCCGGGCGCGTTCGTACTCGGCCAGCTCCTCGACCAGACCGACGACGGCGGGCACGTCCTCCGGGCGGACGCGGCGGATGCGCGGATCAGTCAACGTCGACCTCCCAGGCGGGCACGTTCAACCGGCGCACCTGCGGGTCGCCGCGCTCGTCGCCGAGCACCGTCGTGCCGGCCGGGTCCAGTCCGAAGTGGACACCCTCGCTCGGCGGCAGGCCGAGCCAGGTGGCGATGAGCACGCGGCTGAAGTGCCCGTGCCCGACCAGCACCACGTCACCGCCGGCCAACGCCTGCCGGACCCGCTCCAGCACCTTGGTGGCGCGCGCGTGCACCTGGTCGTGCGTCTCACCGTCGGGCACGGCGTGGGTCCAGACGGTCCAGCCCGGGTCGGTCTCCCGGATCTGCGGCGTCGTCAGGCCCTCGTAGGCGCCGTAGTCCCACTCGGCGAGGTCCTCGGTGCGCTCGGCGTCGTGCAGCCCGGCCAGCTCGGCCGTGCGCCAGGCGCGCTGCCGCGGGCTCGACAGCACCAGCGCCGCCGGCCGGTCCGTGGCCCGCAACCGCGCCAGCACCGCACCCGCCCGCCGGGCCTGCTGCACCCCGGCGTCGGTCAGGGGCACGTCGGTCGCGCCGGTGTGCCGCCCGCTCTCGGACCACTCGGTTTGCCCGTGCCGGAGCAGGTAGACGTGTGAGGTCACGGCTCGCAGCTTACGGACGGCGCCGGGCCGGCGGCCGGTGGCACCCCGAACGCAGCGGCGCCGGGCCGCGCCCGCGCGACCCGGGCCGGTCGGTCGGCGGCGCCACGGCGGGGCGAGCCCGTCCCCGGTCGGGTGACGCGGGTACCGCGCTTGGTGAGGATCCGTCGGATGAACCGCTCGTTCCGGCAACGCTCCGCGCACGGTCGGCCCATTCCGGGCCGGCGCCGGACGTTCGACTGCGTGCGGGACTGAGCCCGGATCGGGGTGACGTGCGACGGCGCCGGCCGGTGGGAATGCCCACCGGCCGGCGCCGCGTTGGAGCAGGTGATCAGGCCGCGGCCTTGGTCTCCCAGAAGATCTTGTCGATCTGGGCGATCAGGTCGAGCAGCTCCTGGCCCTTGGCGGGGTCCATGGAACCCTTCGCGCCGGACGCGCCGGCCGCCTTGGTGGCCCGGTTGAACAAGTCGTGCAGCTCCGGGTACTTCTCGAAGTGCGGCGGCTTGAAGTAGTCGGTCCACAGCACCCACAGGTGGTGCTTGACGAGCTCGCTGCGCTGCTCCTTGATCAGGATGGCGCGGGCGCGGAACTCGGGGTCCTCGTTCGCCTGGTACTTCTCCTGAATCGCCTTGACCGACTCGGCCTCGATCCGGGCCTGGGCCGGGTCGTAAACACCGCACGGGAGGTCGCAGTGCGCGGTGGCCTCCAGGAGCGGGCGGCGGAGTGAACGGATGCGCGACAGAAGTCGCATCTTTCCTCCCTGACAGTGGATGCTCCGACGTGACGAACCCTACTCCGGGGCCTCGGCGCGAGCAGGTGGAGGTGATCGTTGGCACGGCCGGAAGCCAACCCGTTGCCGCTGGTTCGGGTGGTCGGACCCTCGATGGTCCCGACCCTGCGGACGGGGGACGTGGTCCTGGTCCGCTTCGGGAAACCGGCACGCCCGGGTGATCTCGTGCTGGTCAGGTGGGCGGCGCGGCCCGGGCAGCTGTCGGTGAAGCGGGCCGTCCGACCCGACGGCGGCGGCTGGCACGTGGAGGGCGACAACCCGTTCGCCTCCACCGACTCGCGCGCGCTGGGCGCGGCCGAGGTGCTGGGGGTGGTGCGCGCGCGGCTCTGGCCGCGGCCGAGGGTGCTGGGGCGGTCGGCCCCGGGGGGCTGACCGCGGTCGGCTCAGTGGCTCAGCTTCGAGTACCAGGCCACGCACTCGTCGTACGAGGGCAGCAGCCCGGCGTCCCGCGCCTGGTCGAACGACGGCGCGGCGGCGTCCTTCGGCGACAGCAGCGGCGTGATGCCCGCCGGCCACGGCAGGTCCATCGACAACGGGTGGACGGCGTGCTCGGCGGTCGGGTTGAACCCCTCCGAGCACAGGTACGAGGCGACCGTGCCGTCCTCCAGCGCCATCAGGGCGTGCCCCACCCCCTCGGGCAGGTACACGGAGTTGAACACCCCCGCCGACAGCTCCACCGCGTCCCACTCGCCGAACGTGGGCGAGCCGACGCGCAGGTCCACCACGACGTCCAGCATGCGGCCGCGCGGGCAGTGCACGTACTTCGCCTGCCCCGGCGGCGTGTCGGCGTAGTGGATGCCCCGCACCACACCCCGCCTGGACTCGCTGTGGTTGGTCTGGGCGACCCTCAGCGGGTGCCCCACGGCCGCCGTGAACACCGCCTCCTGGTACGGCGCGACGAACAAGCCGCGATCATCGGGGAACACCGAAGGGGTGAACTCGAAAGCGCCGGAAATTTTCAACTCACGCACCTGCATGGGGCACACCCTAAGACCCGCCGGCTCTTGACCGATCCTGCCTGCGGAAACTGACCGGTCGGTGCAGAAAACCGGACGTACGTTCTGTGGCACTACCTCTGACCTGCGGAAAAAGTGTGATCCCCGCCGCAGACAGCGCCCGGCGACGCTGCCATGCTTGCCCGCACACCGCCCCCGAGAGCCGCCCCGCCGACCGCGTGGACGACTCCGCAGACAGGCCCCGTCGACCCGCGTGACAACGCCGGTCCCGGTGCGCCGCAGGTATCGCGCACCGCAGGAGGACTTCCGTGACCGCAGTCAACGACCCAGTGACCACCGAATTGAGCGACGAGGAAATCTTCCGCGCACACGAAGGCGGAAAGCTGGCCGTGGGCGCGACCGCGTCGCTGGCCGACCCGCGCGCGCTCTCCATCGCCTACACGCCGGGCGTGGCCCGGGTCAGCCGGGCCATCGCGGACGACCCGGCCCTGGCCGCCAGGTACACCTGGGCGCACCGCCTGGTCGCCGTGGTCAGCGACGGCACCGCCGTGCTCGGCCTGGGCGACATCGGCCCGAGCGCGTCGCTGCCGGTGATGGAGGGCAAGGCCGCGCTGTTCAAGACCTTCGGCGGTCTCGACTCCATCCCGCTGGTGCTGGACACCACGGACGTGGACGAGATCGTGGAGACCCTGGTCCGGCTGCGCCCGTCGTTCGGCGCGGTCAACCTGGAGGACGTCGCCGCGCCGCGCTGCTTCGAGCTGGAGGCCCGGCTCATCGAGGCGCTGGACGTGCCGGTCATGCACGACGACCAGCACGGCACCGCGGTCGTGGTGCTGGCCGCCCTGCGCGGCGCGAACACCGTGCTGGGCAAGGACGTGGCGAACCAGCGCGCGGTCATCTCCGGCGCGGGCGCGGCCGGTGTGGCGTGCGCGAGGATCCTGCTGGCCGCCGGCATCGGCGAGGTCACCGTGGTCGACTCCCGCGGCATCGTGCACGTCGGCCGGGACGGGCTGAACCCGGTGAAGGCGGAGCTGGCCGAGGTCACCAACGCCAGCGGCCTGCGCGGCGGCATCGCCGAGGCGCTGCGCGGCGCGGACGTGTTCGTCGGCGTCTCCTCGTCGAAGGTGCCCGAGGACCTGATCGCGAGCATGGCCGACGACTCGATCGTGTTCGCCCTGTCCAACCCCGACCCCGAGGTGCACCCGGACGTGGCCCGCCGGCACGCCGCCGTCGTCGCCACCGGGCGCAGCGACTTCCCGAACCAGATCAACAACGTCCTCGCGTTCCCCGGCATCTTCCGCGGCGCGCTGGACGCGGGCGCGAAGAGGATCACCGAGGGCATGAAGCTCGCCGCCGCGGACGCCATCGCCGCGGTCGCCGCCGACGACCTCTCGGCGGACCGGATCGTGCCCAGCGCCCTGGACCCGCGGGTCGGCCCGGAAGTGGCCGCGGCCGTGGCCTTGGCAGCGGCCGAAGACGGAGTAGCCTGACCCCAAGTCGGAGTTGGGAGAGCTCCGGCCGCATCCGTCCGTACCCGTCAACGGGCATCGAAACCGCTAACGAGTTGTTTCGTTAGCCCGTTGAGGGGTGGGCGATGACGCTCCGAAGCGCTACCGTCCCTCTCCTCGGGTGAATATTGCCCGTGGAGAGGGACGCCGTCTTTGGGTGCGGTCGGGCCGGTCATCCCTGCCGTAGACACGGGAAGGTGGGACCGTGCCCAAGCGGGTTGGACGCGCTCCGGTGGTGCTCGACCCAGCACGCCCGGAGAACGGCGACGTGACGCTGGACGGCATCGCCCTGCCCGAGGCGCCCACGCTGCTGTGCGACCTCAAGGGCGTGGTCATGCGGGCCGGCGCCGCCGCGGTGGCGCTCACCGGGGCTCGGTCCGCGGACGACCTGGTCGGCCGGTCCCTGGGCGAGCTGCTGCTCGGCGGCCCCGACGACCTGCGGCTGCACCGGGCCGACGGCTCGCTCCTGCCGGTCCGCGTGGTGCGCACCCAGGTGCCCGGCACCGGACTGCACGCCGTGCTGCTGGTCGACGTCTCCGACCTCGCGCAGGCCGCCGAGGACCTGCGCGACGAGCAGCGCAGGCTGCGGACCGTGCAGCGGGTCGCGCAGATCGGCTCGTGGGAGTACGACCCGGACACCGGCGTGACGGTCTGGTCCGAGTCGCACTACGAGATGATGGGTGTGCGGCCCGGCGACGTGGTGCCCGGCGCGCAGGCAGTGCTGGACGTCGTGCACCCCGACGACTACGAGATGGTCGCCCGCTACTGGGCCAACCGCGAGCTCGACGGCAACCCGATCGACATCGTCTACCGGATCATCCTGCCCGGCGGCGAGCAGCGCTGGATCCGCGGCGTCGCCGAGGCGAAGGTCAGGTCCGACGGCCGGACGCAGTTCATCACCGGCTACATCCGCGACATCACCGACCAGTGGCGGTCCGACCGCGCCCTGGAGACCGAGCGCGTCCGGCTGCTGGAGGCCCAGCGCATCGCCCGCATGGGCAGTTGGAGCTTCGACGTCGAGTCCGGCGCCGTGCACCGCAGCGAGGTGCTGCTGGAGATGTACGACGAGCTCGGCGTCGACCCCAACGACCAGCTGCTGGCCGTGCACCCCGACGACCGGGCCGCGCTGGAAGGCCTGATGCAGCGGGCGCAGGACGGCAGCACGGTCGAAGCCGAGGTGCGCAACGAGGACGGCGACCGCGTGTACGTGTGCCGGGCGCGGGCCGAGTTCGACGGCGGCAAGGTCAGCACGCTGCACGGCACCGTCCAGGACGTCACCGAGGCCCGCGCGCTGGAGCGCCAGCTCCGCGACGACCGGCGCCGGTTGGCCGACGCGCAGAAGGCCGCGCAGCTCGGCGTGTGGGAGTGGGACCTGCGGACCGGCGACGTGGTGTGGTCGGACATGCTGCACGAGCTGTTCGGCGTGCCGCTCGACGAGCGCACCCGCTACCAGACCTACCTCGACCTGGTGCACCCCGACGACCGGGGTTGGGTGGACGACCTGTGGCAGCAGTTGGCCACCGAGGAGGTGCCGATCCAGCTCGAGCACCGGATCGTGCGCCGGGACGGCCGGCAGCGCGTGTTCCGCTGCTACGGCGTGGTGGTCAAGGGCCCGGACGCCTTGCCGCTCGCGGTCGGCACGGCCCAGGACATCACCGAGCAGCGGGCCGCCGAGACGCGGATGAAGCGGTCGAGCCAGCGCTTCGCGGACCTGGTGTCGCTCACGCCGGTCGGCATCGGCCTGTTCGACGAGGGCGAGCGGCTGGTCGACGCCAACGACGCGCTGTGCGACCTGCTCGGCATGGACCTGGAGCAACTGCGCGGCATGACCGCGAGCGCGCTCACCCACCCGGACGACACCAGCGGCGGCCTGCCGTCCATCGACGAGATGTCCGCGCCGGACGCCGAGCGCACGCACAAGATCCCGCAGCGCGTCCTGGTCCGCCCCGACGGCGTGCAGGTGTACTGCGAGCTGCACATCGCGCTGTCCGTGCAGGACGACGGCCGCCGGTTCTGGCTGATCGTGTTCCAGGACATCACCGAGCGCCGTCGCACGGCCGAGGCGTTGCGGCACCAGGCCACGCACGACGAGCTGACCGGCCTGCCGAACCGGGCGCTGGTCAAGGAGATGCTGGGCGAGCTGCTGGAGTCGCCCGCCCGGTCCGGGGTCGCGGTGCTGTTCTGCGACATCGACAACTTCAAGCGGGTCAACGACTCGCTCGGCCACGACGCGGGCGACGAGCTGCTGGTGGCGTTGGCGCGGCGGTTGGAGGACGGCCTGCCCGAGGGCTGCACGGCGGCCCGCCTGTCCGGCGACGAGTACGTGATCATCTGCGAGGACCTGGACCGGGTCGGCGGTGTGGACGCGCTGGCCACGAAGGTCGCCGGGCTGCTGCGCACGGCCGTCCCGGTGCACGGGCAGCTGGTCCGGGTGTCGGCGTCGATCGGCGCGGCCGTGCCGAACGGGTCCCGCGCCACCGGCAACGACCTGCTGCGCTTCGCCGACGCGGCGATGTTCGAGGCCAAGCGGGCCGGCGCGGGCCGGGTGTCGCTGGCCAGCGCGGCGCTGATCGCCTCGGCCGACCGCCAAGTGCACCTGGAGGGCCAGCTGCGCGAGGCGTTGCAGCACGACGGCCTGGCGCTGCACTTCCAGCCGGTGGTCGGCGTGGACGGCGCGGTGCAGACCGCGGAGGCGCTGGTGCGGTGGCCGCACCCGGACCGCGGGCTGCTGCCGCCGGACATCTTCCTGCCCGTGGCCGAGCAGGGCGACCTGCTGCGCGAGCTGGACCGGTGGGTGCTGCGGACCGCTCTGAAGGAGGCTTCGACCTGGCCCGAGCCGGGTGGCAAGCCGGTGTCGGTGGCGGTGAACCTGGCCGGTCTCGTGCCGGGTGACCCGGAGTTCGCGGACATCGTGGCCGACGCCATCGCCGAGGCGGGCATCCCGTGGGACCGGGTGGTGCTGGAGCTGGTCGAGACCGCGCTGGTCGACCTGCCGTCCCGGGTGCGCCAGGCCATGGGTGAGCTGGTGGAGCGCGGCATCCGGTTCGCCGTGGACGACTTCGGCACCGGCTACTCGTCGTTGGCGCGGCTGAAGGACCTGCCCGCGCAGATCATCAAGGTCGACCGGCGGTTCGTCTCCGGCGTGGGCAGCGACTCGTCGGACTTCGCGGTGGCGAAGGCCGTGGTCGACATGGCCCGCGCGATGGACCGCAAGTGCGTGGCCGAGGGCGTGGAGACCGCGACCCAGTTCCACGTGCTGCGCGGCATCGGCGTGGACACCTACCAGGGCTGGCTGTTCTCGCGCCCGGTGCCGCCCAAGGAGTTCCGCGCGGTGCTGGCACTTGGCCCGTTGCACATCCCGCGCGCCGGTTGATCGGCGATACTGGCGTCCCGATGGACGCCACGAACCCGCAGCGGATGATCGCCGACCTCGAAGCCAGGGCCCGGGAGCTGGCCGAGCGGTCCCGTGAGCTGCGGGACCGGATCGGGCGCGCGCAGGCCACGCAGCGGTCGGCGGACGGCGTGGTGACCGCGACGGTCGCGCCGAACGGGTCGTTGCGGCACATCGAGTTCTCGCCCGCCGCCGGCGAGTGCACGCCCGCGCGGCTCGGCGAGGTCGTGCTGGAGACCGTGCGGCGGGCGCAGGAGCAGGCCGCGCGGCAGGTCGCGGCGGCGGTCGGCGGCACGGCGGCGCTGGAGTTCCTGACCGGCTCGGAGACCGTGCCGGCGCCCGACGAGCCGCCGCTGCCCCGGAGCTTGCGCGCGCCCGACGACGAGCCGGGGACGACGCCTTCGTGACCGGTTTTCCCGTGCTGGAGTCCGACACGCTCGAAGCCGACCTCGGCGTGCCCCCGGCGGACGTCGACCCGTTGGTGCTGCTCGACGTGGCCGGGCTGGGGTGGCTGGTCGAGCAGGTGGGCGTGCTGCGGGAGCCGCTGGACTGGCTGGCGGGCCACGGCGAGCGGTTCGAGGACGCGGTCGCCACCTGGCGGCAGGTGGCGACGACGTTGGACGGCATGGCGCGGCGGCGGTCCGGCGGGTGGCTGACCGGGGAGATCGCGGCGATGAGCCGGTCGTGCGCAGCCGTGGCGTCGCACGTGGCCGAGGTGCGCGCGATCACCGCCGCGGTCCACGGGGTGTTCCGCGACGTGGTCGCGCTGTTCGTGCGGGAGGTGCTGGGTCACGCCACCGTGGCGCTCGCGGCGGCGGAGCTGACGGCCGACGCCTCCCTGGCCGAGTTCGCGGCGTGGGCGGTCGGGCGCGGCGGGGTGGTGCTCGACCGGATCACCCGGCGGCTGGCCGACCTCGGGCAGGTGATGGTGCGGATCCTGGCGGCGCTGAAGGCGTTGTTCGGCAAGGCGCGTGACATGCTCGGGACCATCACGCGCCTCGGTGGGTGAGTCAGCCCCACTGCCCCTGCGGGCCGGGGGCGCCGGGCGGCGGCCCGCCCATCGGAGGTCCGGCCGCCGGGTTCGGCGGCGTCGTCGGCCTGGCCCCGCGCATCGCGCGCCCCACCGGCGGCACCGTTGCGACCAGGCCCGCGGCCAGCCACAGCACCAGCGCGATCGCGGGCATGATCCCGACGGCGGGCGGGAGGGCCGACACGACGTCGGTGAGGAGGAGACCGAAGTGCACCGCGGCCAGCACCGAGATCGCCACCAACCCCCAGCGCACGCCCGGCACCCGCGCCATCAGCAGCACGGCGAGGACGAGCGCGAGCACCGGCAGCACGAACGAGACGGTCGCGGCCACGTCGAAGCTGCCGTAAGAGCGCGGGAACGGCGGCATCAGGATCGCGCCCCACAGGTCCAGCGCGAACCCCGACCGGCTCGCCAGCCCGATCGACCCGACCAGGGACAGCAGCACGCCAGGCAGGTACAGCAGCCCGGCGACCACCGGCACCGCCTTGCCGGGCGGGCGCGGCGGCCGGAGCTGCCCGGGGAACGGCGGCTGCCCGGGGAACGGCGGCCCGCCGTGGGGCGGCTGACCCGGGAACGGTGCCTGACCCGGATGCGGTGGCCGGCCCTGGTACGGGCCCTGGCCCGGCGGAGGGGGTGGGGGTGGGCCGGGGAACTGCTGCGGACCCGGCTGCGGGCCGGGGTGGGGATGACTCATGCGCGCCTCCGGGTTCGATCGGGAAACTACCGCCGGAGGCGCCCTCGACGTGGGCGTTCGCCGAATCCCGGCCGGCTAGTGGGACGCCGACTCGCGGATGAGCGGCAGCAGCTCCGCGATCCGGTGCCGCGGCAGGTCGATCAACCGCAGCTCCAGGTCGTCGTGCTCGCCGATCCGCTCCCGCGCCTCCCGCTTGGTCATCGCGCCGCGCGTGGCCGTGATCAACGCCTCCCGCCACACGTTGCCCAGCTTGCCGTGGGCCCGCATCAGCACCTCGCGCACGGCCAGCCCACCGACGTCCAAGGTGCCGGCCAACACCTGGTCCGCGACGACGACGCAGTGCTTGCCGTCCGGAGTGGACCGCAGGAACCGCAGCGCGAACCTGGTGCCCACCAACGACGTCAGCTCCTGCTGGCCGGCGGCGGACGCCACGTTCGGGTGGTTGTTCGGCACGAGCGCCGCCATCCGGCCGGGCGAGCACGCGAGCAACGTCCGCAGCAGCCACGGCCCGGGGTCACCGGACAGGTCCACCGCCAACGACGCCGCGCCCTTGCCGATCGGCTCGGCCCACCCCGGCGCGCGCGGCTTCGGCGGCGGCGAGGACTCCGGCCGCGGCGCGAGGTCGACCAGCGCGGCCAACGCCGTCGAACCGGGGCCGGTCGCCTCCACCGACTGCGGACCGTGCGTGTAGATGGCCGTCTTCGCGGAAGCGGGTGACGCCGAACGGCGGGACGTGGGCCGGCACACGTACAGGTCGGCCGCGCTGCCGATGGCCTGCGCGCCGTCGAACCGGTGGAACGCGGGCAGGATCGCCTCGAACACCAACCCGAGCCGCTGCAACTCCTGCTGCACCTTCAACCCCAGCGCGGGTGTCCGGTCGCTGAAACCGTACGCGAGCAGCACCCGCCCGCGGCCCGGGTCGGCCAGGCACTCCACGGCCCGCCCGGCGAACAGCCCCATGCCCTCCGGCGTGTACGGCGGGTCGCTGAACACCAGGTCCGCCGACTCCAGCACGGCGGGCGGCAGGCCGAACCGGAAGTCCGCGTGGATCGTCCGCACCGGCCACCCGCGTTCGGCGGCGCGCCGCGCGATGTGCTCCAGCAGCCGGTCGTCGACGTCCACCACGACGACCTCGACCTCCGGGTTCACCGCGCACACGGCGAGCGACGTCAGGTCGTGGTCGCCCAGGCACAGCAGCGTGCGGCCGGCCAGGTCGTACGTCGTGTCCAGCCACAGCGCGCGCTTCAGCGCCGTTTCCGCCGTGGCCTGCACGTGGTCCAGCGCGGCCAGCGGCGCCGGCACGCCGGCGATGTCGGCCAGCACGGACCGAAGCTGGGCGGTGTGCCGCGACACCAGCGCGTCCACCGGGTCCGGCAGCTCGTCACCCGCGCGGAACCCCGCGTAGTCGGCGGCCCTGGCGGGCGCGAGCCGGAACCGGTCGCCCTTCGCTTCCAGGTCGTCGCCGACCGCGGTCAGCACCTCCTGGACGGTGCGCCGGGGCACGGCGGGAAGCCGAACCAACTCGGCCAGGGTGTGCCAGTCGGTCGCGAGCAGGTCGAGCACGCGCCGCAGCTTGCGGGCGTGCGGGCCGCGTTCGGCGAGGAGTGCTCGCACCAGTTCGGTCGCCACAACCGGTGCAGCCTACTGACCGGATGCTGAAACGCCGTGCCGCGGTCGGACTGACGGGCTAGGGTCGTTCGACGCTTGATGCCCAACGGCAGGAGGACCACGGGTGATCGAGTTCCGCGACGTGACCAAGCGGTTCGACGACGGGACCACCGCGGTGAACGGCCTGGACCTGGTGGTGGAGGCGGGCACGATCACCGTCTTCGTCGGACCGTCCGGTTGCGGCAAGACCACGTCCCTGCGCATGGTGAACCGGATGATCGACCCCACCTCCGGCACCGTCCTGGTGGACGGCAGGGACGTGCTCGGTGTGGATCCGCCCACACTGCGGCGCGGGATCGGGTACGTGATCCAGCAGGCGGGCCTGTTCCCGCACCGGACCGTGCTGGACAACGTGGCCACCGTGCCGCTGCTCACCGGCTGGACGCGCCGCGCGGCCAGGGCACGCGCCGCCGAGCTGCTGGAGCTGGTCGGCCTGCCCGCCGAGCTCGGCCGCCGCTACCCCGTGCAACTGTCCGGCGGCCAGCAGCAGCGCGTCGGCGTGGCGCGGGCGTTGGCCGCGGACCCGCCGGTGCTGTTGATGGACGAGCCGTTCAGCGCCGTCGACCCGGTCGTGCGCGAGGGCTTGCAGGACGAGCTGCTGCGGCTGCAGGCCGAGCTGGACAAGACCATCGTGTTCGTCACGCACGACATCGACGAGGCCATCCGCATCGGCGAGAAGGTCGCGGTGATGCGGACCGGCGGCCACCTGGCCCAGTACGCGCCACCGGCCGAGCTGCTGACCCGCCCCGCCGACGACTTCGTGGCGAGCTTCGTGGGCAAGGACCGGGGCTACCGCAGGCTGTCCTTTCTGGACGCCTCCGGCGTCGAGGTCTCCGACGCGCCGACCGTTCCAGCGGGTGCCGCACCCGAGTCCTCTTCGGACTGGCGACTCGTCGTGGACGCCGACGGGCGACCTCAGGGTTGGATCGCACCGGACTCGTCGGTCGTGCCGGGCGGTTCGCTCTACGAGGTGGGCGCGCCGATCCGGGGTGCGCTCGACGCCGCCCTGTCGTCGCCGTCCGGCCTCGGCGTGGCCGTCGACGCCGAAGGGCGACTGGCCGGCGTCCTGACCGTTCGGCAGGTGCTGGACGTGATCGAGAGCCGCCGTGGGTGACATCCCGAAGTACCTCGGTGACGCCGGCACCAGGGCGGCGCTGCTGGACATGCTGCTCGACCACGTCTACCTGTCGCTCGTGCCGCTGGTCGTGTCGATCGTCCTGGCGATCGTCCTGGGGCTGCTGTGCCACCGGTTCCGCCGGGTCAACGCGACGCTGGTCGCGCTGTCCAACGTGGTCTACACGATCCCGTCGCTGGCGCTGTTCGCGATCATCCCCGCGGTCATCGGCACGCAGGTGCTCGACCCGTTGAACGTGATCATCGCGCTGACCGTCTACACCACCGCGCTGCTGGTCCGCCCGGTCGCCGAGGCGCTGGCCGCCGTGCCCGCGCACGTCACCGCCGCCGCCACCGCCATGGGCTTCCGGCCGCTGCGCCGGTTCCTGACCGTGGAGCTGCCGCTGTCCGTGCCCGTGCTGGCGGCCGGGGTGCGGGTCGGCTCGGTCAGCAACATCAGCCTGGTCAGCGTGGGCGCGTTGATCGGCACGGGCGGCCTGGGCACGTTGTTCACCGACGGGTTCCGGCAGCGGTACCTCGCGCCGATCATCGTCGGCATCGTGCTGACGCTCGTGCTCGCGCTGGTCGTCGACCTGCTGCTGGTGCTGCTGCGCGACCGGCTGACGCCGTGGGCGAGGGCGGGGGGCAAGCCGTGATCTTCGCCGACGCGTTCGCGTGGCTGGTCGACCCGGCCAACTGGTCGGGCGGCAAGTCGATCCCGGTGCGGATCGGCGTCCACCTGCTCTACTGCCTGGGCGCGGTGCTCGGCGCCGCCCTGATCGCCGTGCCGCTCGGCCTGTTCGTCGGGCACACCGGGCGCGGCGGTCTCGTGCTGGTGGGCGGCAGCAACGCGTTGCGCGCGCTGCCCACGTTGGGCCTGGTCACGTTCCTGTACCTGGTCGCGGGCGGCGGCACGGCCGGTGTGCTCATCGGTCTCGTGGTGCTGGCCGTGCCGCCGATCCTGGCCGGCACCTACGCGGGCATCCAGGACGTGGACCGCGGGGTCGTGGACGCCGCCGGCGGCATGGGCATGACCGGCGCGCAGCGGCTGTGGCAGGTCGAGGTGCCCAACGCCATGCCGCTGCTCGTCGGCGGCCTGCGCAACGCCATGCTGCAGGTGGTGGCGACCGCGTCCGTGGCGGCGTACGTGGGTGTCGAGACGTTGGGGCGTCCCCTGTTGGACGGCCTGCGCGTGCTCGACTACGGGCAGTTCGTGGGCGGGGCGATCCTGATCGCGCTGCTCGCGGTCGTGCTGGACGTGGTGCTCGCGGTCGTCGGCAGGCTCGTCGTGCCGGCGGGCCTGCGGCTGTCGGGCACGACGCGGTCCAAGAGGCGTCGGACCGAACCGGCGCCCGTCGAATCCGGAGGAAGTACGGCATGAAGCGCACGTTGGCCGTCGTCGTCGCGGCGACCGCCCTGGTCGTCTCCGCGTGCGGGTCCAAAGAGGACCTGGGCGGGAGCGGCCAGCAGGCCGCGTCGGGTGAGGTCGTGGTCGGTTCGGCCGACTTCACCGAGAACAAGATCCTGGCCGAGATCTACGCCGGCGCGTTGCAGGCGACCGGCGCCAAGGTGACGGTGAAGTCCGGCATCGGCGCACGCGAACTGGTCGTGAAGGCGTTGCAGGACAAGTCGCTCGGCGTCGTGCCGGAGTACACGGGCAACCTGCTCAACTACTTCGACAAGACCAACGCCACCACCGAGGCGGAGGAGGTCTACACGGCGCTGAAGGCCAAGACCCCGTCCGGCCTCGAGGTGCTGGAGAAGTCCGACGCGGAGGACAAGGACGTCCTGGTCGTCACCAAGGCCACCGCGGACGGCGGCGTGAAGTCCATCGCCGACCTCGGCTCCGGCAAGTACACCCTCGGCGCCGCCGGCGAGTGGGCGCAGCGCTGGGAGGCCAAGATCAACGAGCTGTACGGGGTCACGTTCACCGAGATCAAGACCACCGACGCGGGCGGTCCCATCACGGTCGACGCGCTGAAGAACGGCACCGTCCAGGTCATCAACCTCTACACCACGTCCGCCGACATCAAGGCGAACGACTTCGTGGAGCTGGACGACCCGAAGGTCATGTACCCGGCCCAGAACATCGTCCCGCTGCTGCGCTCGGACGCCGTCGACGCCAAGGGCAAGGACGCCCTGAACAAGGTCTCCGCCGCCCTGACCACGGAGAAGCTGGCCGACCTGGTCAAGCGCGTCGACGTGGACAAGGAGACCATCGCCAACGTCGCCGCCGACTTCCTGAAGGACGTCAAGCTGTAGCCCGATCGCGTCTCACGCGCCCCGTCGGCCCCGGCCGGCGGGGCGCCGTGCTGCGGGGGCGGTGGAACCGGACAACTTGTGCCGAGCTGGCGATGCGTTCAGTATTTGCCCATGTTCAGTGAAGATGAACATGGGCATTTTTTGAACAGTCGCATCGAAGAGAGCGGGCGGACGCAACTCGGATGAGCGACACGGGGCCGGCCCTCAGGGACGGCCGCCGATGCGGGTGGTGAGTTCCTCCGCCGCCCGCAGCGCCTCGGCCGCCAGCTCCGGCCACGTCTGGCCGCACTCCACCTCGCACACGTGCCGGAACGTGACCGTGATCGCCGCGATCGGCCGCTCGCCGTGGTCGAACACGGGGGCCGCGACCGAAGCGAACCCCGCCGTCACGTAGCCGTCCTCCACCGCCCAGCCCCGCCGCCGCTCCACGGCCAACAACCGCCGCAACGCGGGCAGGTTCCGCGGCCCCCGCCCCGTCCGGTCCACGAACGGACCCGGGAACAGCGCCCTGACCTGCGCCGCGGGCAACCGGCCCAGCACCGCCCGCCCCGACGCGGTCAGGTGCGCGGGCAGCCGCACCCCCACGTCCGACACGATCGTGGTCGGCTGCCGGGGTTGCTCCCGCACCAGGTACAACGCCTCCGACCCGTGCAGCACGCCGAGGTGCGCGGTCCGCCCGACCGCGTCCACCAACCGCCGCAGCACGGGCCGCGCGAGCCGCTCCAGCGGGTCGTGCCGCAGGTAGGCCGACCCGAGCTCGAACGCGGCCACGCCGAGCCCGTACCGTCGCTCCTCGGGGAAGTGGGTGGCGAACCCGGCCGCGGTCAGCTCGGCCAGCAGGTGGTAGGTCGTCGACCTGGGCAGGGACAGCTCCCGCGCCACCGCCGCCGCCGACAGCGGGCCGGGTCTGCTCGCCAGCAGCCGCAGCACCGCGAGCCCCCGGCGCAACGCCGGCACGTCGCTGCTGCCTCCCACGGAACCCATTCTCAACAAAACCCCGGCAGGGCGCATTGGAGGGGTATGACCGACAGCTTCGAGGACTTCGCCACCCGGCAGGTCACCCCGCTGCTGCGGTACGCCACCGTGTTGACGGGCGATCCGCACCTCGCCCAGGACATCGTCCAGGAGAGCCTGCTCCGCGCCCAACAGCGCTGGACCCGCATCGCCGCCCTCGACGCACCGGTCGCGTACCTCAAGCGGATGGTGACCAACGAGTACCTCGGTTGGCGCCGCCGCCTGAAGGCGCACATACCCCTGCTGGGCGTGGACCCGCCCGCACCCGACCCTACCGGGCACTACGACGAGCGGGCGTCGATGCTCCAGCGCATCGACCGGCTCCCGCGCAAGCAGAAGGCCGCCGTCGTCCTCCGCTACTACGAGGGCTACGACGACGCCGAGATCGCCGCCGTCCTGGGCTGCGCCCAGGTCACGGTCCGCAGTCACATCTCCCGCGCGCTGGCAGTGCTGCGCGCCGACGAACGCGTGAGGCAGTCGCTGTGAACGACACCACCGAGACCCTGATCACCGACGCCCTGCACCACCGGGCCGAGCGCACGCCGCCGCCCGGGCCGGTGCTCGCCGCCCTGCACCGGCCGCGCCGGGCGCGCAAGCCGATGCTCGTGGCGCTCACCGCCGCCGGCACGGTCGCCGCCGCGGCCGCGCTGGTGGTGGCCACCGTGCCCGGGTCGACCGTCGGCCAGGCCCCGCCCGCCCAGCAGCTCAGCACCACGGCGGAGCCCACGCCCGTGCCGGTCGCCGACGTGCCCACCCGGGCCCTGGACTACCGGCCCGCGGTGATGCTCGACGGCTACGCCGAACGGGGACGCGTCATCGGCCCGTGGGGCACGTCCCGCCTCTACGCGCCCGGTGCCACCGATCCGGGCTCGCCGCTGGTCCGCTTCGGCGTCCTGACGAGCATCGCCGGCGACGTGGGTCCCAAGGTCGAGAACGCGCCGGTCGGCGACCGCACGACGGTCGGCGGCGCGCCGGCGGCCTGGTTCGGCGACAACCTGTACTGGAACGTCGCCCCGGGGCGCGTGCTCAGCATCGGCCTGGAGAACGTGACCGGCGTGGACGTCCGGGCGGAGGTGCGGCGGATCGCCGACTCCGTCACGGCGGACACCGCGTCGATGCGCATCCCGTTCTCGCTGAACGAGTACCCGTACGTCGAGGTGACGGGGTCGAGCGCGACCGACTGGGCGATCGCCGGCACGAGCGACGTCGACAACGTCCGGTACGCCGTGGAACTGCTGCGCACCGCCGAGGCCCCGGCGAACTCCACCCCCACCACGGTGGACGGCAAGCCCGCCCACTACTCCGCCGACGGGTTCGGCCTGCTCGCCGTCCAGCTCGCGCCGAACCTCCAGGTCCGGGTGAAGCCGAGCGAGTACGACCCCGGCAAGGGGCCCGTGCCGCCCGGCCTGGAGACCGAGCACGCGTCGGTCGAGGTGTTGACCGCGGTGGCGGCGGCGCTGGCGGTGGACATCAACCCGGACGTGGCCTGGATCGGCACGCGCTGAGTGCCTGACGTGGTGGGCGCTCCCGTGCGCGGAGCGCCCACCACGTCAGCCGCCGAACTCGATCGTGCCGTCCCGCCGCCCCCGCCGGACCATGCGGTCGAAGCTCACCGCCGCCACCGCGAACCACACCGCCCCGACGCACACCTCCAGCCCGAGCTGCGCGAGCACGGTCGTCGCCGGTCCCTCCGCGATGAACGCCCGGATCGCGGCCAGCCCGTGCGTCATCGGCAGCACGGACGTGACCGCGCGCAGCCAGTCCGGCCAGAACGACGTCGGCACGTTCACCCCGCAGAACGTCATCAGCACCAGGTAGCTGAGGTTCAGCGCGAGCCACCGCGCCGACGGGAACCCGAGCACGAACGACGCCACGCACGTGCCGTAGCAGTAGCACGACAACCCCACCACGAAGATCATCAACGGCACCAGGCCCGCCTCCGGCCACGGCAGCCGCACCCCGAACAGCGGCGGCAGCACGACGAACGCGGTGGTGGACGCCGCCACGCCCGAGCCGAGGTTCACCAGCCCCCGTCCCAGGTACACGGTGAGGTGGGAGGCCGGCGCGGCGACCATCAGCGACAACGTGCCCGAGTGCCGTTCGCCGACGGTCAGCAGGATGACCACGGTCGCGTCGATGGCCATGATCGCGACCAGGTTGCCGATGAGCAGGTAGTCGACCTGCTGCTGAGACCCGAGCATCCGACCGATCAGCGCGTAGAAGCACGCCTGGATCAGCAGCCGGGACAGCCACATGAACGTCCACGTCTTCCACGTCTGGAACGCCGAGAACATGATCCACGAGGCGATCAGGCCGTGCTTGAGCACCCGGAGCTGGTCACGCATACGTCACCACCCCCAGCTCGCGCGCCCGGCGCAGGGTCGCCGCCAGCAGCACGCGCCCGGCGACCAGCGCGACGACGCCCAGCCCGACGATCGCCAGCAGCCGCCACCCGACGTCGGCGACGGGCCCGGCGGCCAGGGCGTCCCGCATCAGGTCCGCGGACCAGGACAGGAAGATCGCGTGCGACAGCGGTTGCAGCGGCTCCGGCAGGTACTGCACGGGCACCATCACACCGGACAGCAGGTAGATCGGGAAGCTGAGGAAGTTCAGGTAGCTGTTGCTGTTCCTGGACAGCAGCATGGACGCCGCCAGCAGCAGGCTCGTGCCGACCATCGCGAACACCGACGCCGCCATGGCCGTCCAGAACACCCACGCGTGGTGCACGACCGGCGTCACGCCGAACAGGAGCTCGCCCAGCAGCCAGGTCTCGCCGAGCGGGACGACGCCCAGCACCATCACCGCCGAGATCCGGCCCAGGTAGACCGAGTGCACGGCACCGGGCGCGGCCATGCCCAGCTCCAGCGTCGAAGCCCAGCGCTCGCCGACGAGCACGGTCGTCGCCAGCCCCGTGGCGAAGCCCCACAGCCCGATCAACGTGGGTGCGAGGAACGCGTTGGCGACCAGGTCGGGCCGGGCCGCGTGCAGCACGATCGACAGCATCATGACCACGGTGAACGGGATCGTGCACAGCGTCAGCAGCTCGTCGGGCTGCCTGCGGAGCAGCCAGAACTGCGTGCGGACCCCGGACAGGAAGAGGCGCACGCCCTACACCTCCATCCCGCGGCGGCCGATGAGGTCGAGGTAGACGTCCTCCAGCCGGGGCGGCACGGCGTGCACCGAGCGCACGCCGCGGTCCAGCAGGAAGTCCAGCACCGCGCGCGCCGCCCGGTCGTCGGTCGTCTTGACCCGCAGCACGCCGTTGCGGGTCTCGGTGTCGACGACGCCGGGGATGCCGGTGACGTCCAGCGTCGTCTCGGCCTCGACCCAGCGGTGCAGGCCGGACATCTCGGCCAGGCCGCGCGGCGACTCGGTGGCCAGCACCCGGCCCTTGTCGATCAGCGTGACGCGGTCGCAGACCTCCTCGGCCTCGTCCATGTCGTGGGTGGTGATGAGGATGGTGCGGCCCTCGTCGCGCAGCTCGCCGATGAGCTCGCGGAAGTCGTGCGCGGCCACCGGGTCCATGCCGGTGGTGGGCTCGTCGAACAGGACCAGCCTCGGGTCGCCGATCAGGCCGCGCGCGAGGTGCACGCGCTGCTTCATGCCCCGGGAGAACGTCTCCACGAGGTCGTCGGCCTTGTCGGCGAGGCCGAGGCGGTCGAGCAGCTCGTCGGCGCGGACCGCGGCCCGCGCGTCGGGGATCTTGTAGAGCGCGGCCCAGTAGCGCAGCGTCTGCCGCGCGGTGAGCTTGCCGTACAGGCCGCGCTCGCCGCCGAACACGATGCCGATCCGGGACCGGATCTCGGCCGCGCCCGCCACGACGTCGTGGCCGAGCACCTCGGCGGTGCCGGAGGTGGGCAGCAGGATCGTGGACAGGATCTTGCACAGCGTGGTCTTGCCCGCCCCGTTCGGGCCGAGCAGGCCGTGGACCTCGTTCTCCGGCACGTCCAACGTGATCCCGGCGAGCGCGGTCACCTCCTCGCCCTTGGGCCGCCACCCCTTGCCCTTGCGGAACGTCCTGGTCAGGTTCTGCACGCGAACACTCATCGTCACCCCCCTGGTGGTTCCCGTGACGCTACCGCCGTACCTGAACGGGTGGAGACCGAATAACGCCGACCCGCACCGTCTCGGATACCAGACACGATCGGCGGATGTCGGGTCGTGCCGATGCCGCCACCGGGTTGAGATGGGCACATGCAGCAACCCGTGCAGCTGGGTCCGAAACCCCTGACCCGCGAGGACGTCCACGCCGTGGCCCGGGGCGACGCGCGCGTGGAGATCACGGAGGCGGCCCGCGAGGCGGTCACCACCGCCCGCGCGTACATCGAGCGCCTGGCCACCGCCGAGCAGCCGACCTACGGCGTGTCCACCGGCTTCGGCGCGCTGGCGGTCCGGCACATCCCGCCGGACCGCCGTGCCGCCCTCCAGCAGTCCCTGGTCCGCTCGCACGCGGCGGGCTCCGGCCCCGAGGTCGAGCGCGAGGTCGTGCGCGCCCTGGTCCTGCTCCGCCTCAAGACGCTGACCAGCGGCCACACCGGTGTCCGGCTGAAGACCGCCGAGGCGATGGCCGCGATGCTCAACGCCGGCATCACCCCGGTCGTGCACGAGTTCGGCTCGCTCGGCTGCTCCGGCGACCTCGCGCCGCTGTCCGCCGCCGCCCTGGCCCTCACCGGCGAGGGTGACGTCCGCGACGCCGACGGCACCCTGGTTTCGGCCGCGACGGCCCTCGCCGCGGCGGGCATCGAGCCCGTCCGCCTGGCCGAGAAGGAGGGCCTGGCGCTGATCAACGGCACGGACGGCATGCTCGGCATGCTGGTGCTGGCGATCGAGGACCTGGGCTACCTGCTCGACGTCGCCGACCTGACCGCCGCGATGAGCGTGGAAGCCCTCCTCGGCACGGACCGCGTGTTCGCCGCCGACCTCCAGGCGCTGCGCCCGCACCCCGGCCAGGGGCGGTCCGCGCGGCGCATGGCGGAGATCCTGCGCGGCTCCGAGATCATGGACAGCCACCGCGGCCCGGACTGCACGCGCGTGCAGGACGCCTACTCGTTGCGCTGCTCGCCGCAGGTCCACGGCGCGGCCCGGGACACCGTCGCCCACGCCGCGACCGTCGCCGACCGCGAGCTCGCGTCGTCCATCGACAACCCGGTGGTGCTGGCCGACGGCCGGGTCGAGTCCAACGGCAACTTCCACGGCGCGCCGATCGCCTACGTGCTGGACTTCCTGGCCATCCCGACCGCGGACGTGGCGAGCATCGCCGAGCGCCGCACCGACCGGATGCTGGACGTGAACCGGTCGCACGGCCTGCCGCCGTTCCTGGCGCACGACCCGGGCGTGGACTCCGGCCACATGATCGCCCAGTACACGCAGGCCGCGATCGTCAGCGAGCTCAAGCGGCTGGCCGTGCCCGCGTCGGTCGACTCGATCCCCAGCAGCGCGATGCAGGAGGACCACGTCTCCATGGGCTGGTCCGCCGCGCGCAAGCTCCGCCAGGCCGTGGACGGCCTGCGGCGGGTCCTCGCGATCGAGTTCCTGACCGCCGCACGCGCGCTCGACCTGCGCAAACCGCTCAACCCCGCCCCCGCGACCGCGGCGGCCGTGGCGAAGCTGCGCGAGCACGTCCCGGGTCCCGGCCCGGACCGCCACCTCGCGCCCGAGATCGCCGCCGCCGAAGACCTGATCCGGAAGGGAGCACTCTGATGGTGCGCGCCGCCCGAGGAACCGAGCTGACCGCCCGCAGCTGGCCGACCGAGGCCGCGTTGCGGATGTTCCACAACAACCTCGACCCCGACGTGGCCGAGCGCCCCGAGGACCTGGTGGTCTACGGCGGCACCGGCAAGGCCGCGCGCGACTGGCCGAGCTTCCACGCCATCAGCCGCGAGCTGGCGAACCTCGCCGACGACGAGACCCTGCTGGTGCAGTCCGGCCGCCCGGTCGGCGTGATGCGCACCCATGAGTGGGCACCGCGCGTGCTCATCGCCAACTCGAACCTGGTGCCGGACTGGGCGAACTGGCCCGAGTTCCGCCGGCTGGAGGCCGAGGGCCTGACCATGTACGGCCAGATGACGGCCGGTTCGTGGATCTACATCGGCACCCAGGGCATCCTCCAGGGCACCTACGAGACGTTCGCCGCCGTGGCCGACAAGCGGTTCAACGGCACGCTGCGCGGCACGCTCACCGTCACCGCGGGCCTCGGCGGCATGGGTGGTGCGCAGCCGCTCGCCGTCACCATGAACGAGGGTGTGGCCCTCTGCATCGAGGTCGACCCGCAGCGCGCTCGCCGCCGCGTGGAGACCCGCTACCTGGACGAGATCGCCGACGACGTCGACGACGCCATCGCCCGCGTGCTGGCCGCCAAGTCCGAGGGCCGGGCGCTGTCGGTCGGCCTGATCGGCAACGCCGCCGAGGTGCTGCCCGAGCTGCTGCGCCGGGACGTGCCGGTGGACATCGTGACCGACCAGACCTCCGCGCACGACCCGCTGGCGTACTGCCCGAAGGGCGTGGCGGTGGAGGACTGGCCCGACTACGCGGCCAAGAAACCCGACGAGTTCACCGACCGCGCCCGCGAGTCGATGGCCGACCACGTCGAGGCGATGGTGGGCTTCCTGGACCGCGGCGCGGAGGTGTTCGACTACGGCAACTCGATCCGCGGCGAGGCCAAGGCGGGCGGCTGCGAGCGGGCGTTCGACTTCCCCGGCTTCGTGCCCGCCTACATCCGGCCGCTGTTCTGCGAGGGCAAGGGCCCGTTCCGCTGGGCCGCGCTGTCCGGTGACCCGGCGGACATCGCCAAGACCGACCGGGCGATCCTGGAGCTGTTCCCGGAGAACGAGCAGCTCGCCCGCTGGATCAGGATGGCGGGCGAACGGGTCGAGTTCCAGGGCCTGCCCGCGCGGATCTGCTGGCTCGGCTACGGCGAGCGCCACCTCGCCGGGCTGAAGTTCAACGAGATGGTGGCCTCGGGGGAGCTGTCCGCGCCGATCGTCATCGGCCGCGACCACCTGGACTGCGGCTCGGTCGCCTCGCCGTACCGGGAGACCGAGGCGATGGCCGACGGCTCGGACGCGATCGCCGACTGGCCGCTGCTCAACGCCCTGGTCAACACCGCTTCCGGGGCCACCTGGGTGTCGCTGCACCACGGCGGCGGCGTCGGCATCGGCCGGTCCATCCACGCCGGTCAGGTGACCGTCGCGGATGGCACGCCGCTGGCCGCGCGGAAGATCGAGCGGGTGCTGACCAACGACCCGGCCATGGGCGTGATCCGGCACGTGGACGCCGGCTACCAGCGCGCGGTCGACGTCGCGGCGGAGAAGAACGTGCCGATCCCGATGAGCGCTGATGACTGACCTCGCGGACATCGCCGACGTCGGACGTGACGGGCGGCGCGGCGGCTACTCGCGGCACGGCTTCGACCCCGTCGAGCTGGAGCTGCGGGCGTGGTTCGTGGCGGAGGCCGAGCGGCGCGGGCTGGACGTGCGGCCCGACCGCAACGGCAACCTCTGGGCCTGGTGGGGCGAACCCGGACCGGACGCGGTGATCACCGGCAGCCACCTCGACTCGGTGCCCGGCGGCGGGGCGTTCGACGGGCCGCTGGGCGTCGTGTCGGCGTTGCAGGCCGTCGACCTGCTGCGGGCCCGCGGGTTCACGCCGTCGAAGCCGTTGGCGATCGTCGTGTTCGTGGAGGAGGAGGGCGGGCGCTTCGGCGTCGCGTGCCTCGGGTCGCGCCTGATGACGGGCGCGATCACGGCGGAAGCCGCGTGCAGGCTGGTGGACGCGGACGGCGTCACGTTCGGCGAGGCCGCCCACGCGGCCGGGTTCGACCCGTTGCGGATGGGGCGTGACGACCGGGCGCTGGCGTCCGTCGGGGCGTTCGTGGAGCTGCACGTCGAGCAGGGGCGCGGGCTGGACGTGCCGGTGGGGCTGGCCGGATCGATCCTGGCGCACGGCCGGTGGCGGTACACGTTCACGGGCGAGGGCAACCACGCCGGCGCGACGCTGATCGAGGACCGGCGCGACCCGATGCTGCCCGCCGCCGCCCTGGTGCTGGCCGCTCGTCGTGCGGCGACGTCGGGCGCGCGGGCCACGGTCGGGCGGATCGTGCCGAACCCCGGCGGCACCAACGTGATCGCGTCGTCGGTCGACGTGTGGCTGGACGCGCGGGCCGACGACGAGCCGCGCACCCGCGAGGTGGTCGCGGAGATCACCGACGCGGCGCGTTCGGCGGCGGCGGACGAGGGCTGCGAGGTGCGCGTGACCGAGGAGAGCTGGGGCGGGACCGTGCACTTCGACCCCGGTCTCATGGCACGCATCCGGGACGCCCTCGGCGGTGACACGCCCGCGTTGCCCACCGGGGCCGGCCACGACGCGGGGATCCTGTCGTCGCACGTGCCGACGGCGATGTTGTTCGTGCGCAACCCGACCGGGATCAGCCACGCGCCGGAGGAGTTCGCCGAGGCGGACGACTGCGCGGCGGGCGTGGTGGCGTTGGCGACGACGTTGGAGCACCTGGCGCGATGAAGAGCTTCTGGTGCGAGCGGGCGTGGTTGCCGGACGGGATCGCGTCGCGGGTGCTGGTGCGCGTGGACGGTGGGCGCATCGCGTCGGTGTCCGGTGTGGACACCATTCCGCTCGGCGTGGAACGGTTGTACGGCTTGGTGTTCCCGGGCTTCGCCAACGCGCACTCGCACGCGTTCCACCGGGCGTTGCGCGGGCGCACGCACGGTGACGGCGGCACGTTCTGGACGTGGCGGGACCGGATGTACGCGGTGGCGGAGCGGTTGACGCCGGAGTCGTACCTGAAGCTGGCCCGGGCGGTGTACGCGGAGATGGCCGTGGCCGGCGTGACGGCGGTGGGGGAGTTCCACTACCTGCACCACGGCGGGAACGAGATGGCGGAGGCGCTGCGGCAGGCCGCGCGCGACGCCGGGATCAGGCTCACCCTGTTGGACGCTTGCTACCTGGCGGGTGGGATCGGGCAGCCGGTGCGCGGTGTGCAGGAGCGGTTCTCCGACGGGACCGGGGACCGGTGGCTCGACCGGGTCGCTGAGCTGCGCGGTGACGACAACACCAAGATCGGTGCGGCGATCCACTCGGTCCGCGCTGTGCCACGTGAAACATTGTCGCTGGTAGCGGGCGCGTTCCCCGATCGGCCGCTGCACGTACACCTGTCGGAGCAACCGGCTGAGAACGAAGCGTGCCTCCAGGCGTACGGCTTGACGCCGACCGAGCTGCTGGCCGAGGCCGGTGCCCTCACGCCGCGCACGACCGCCGTGCACGGGACGCACTTGTCCACAAGGGACATCAGCCTGCTCGGCTCGACGCGCACCGGCGTGTGCTTCTGCCCCACGACCGAGGCCGATCTGGCGGACGGCATCGGTCCCGCCCGGGAGCTGGCCGACGCCGGGTCGCCGTTGTCGCTGGGCAGCGACCAGCACGCGGTCATCGATCCGTTGGCGGAGGCGCGGGCGTTGGAGCACAACGAACGCCTGCGCACGGGTGAACGCGGCCGTTTCGCACCGGCGGACCTCGTCGCGGCACTGACGAACCACGCCGCCATCGGCTGGCCCGAGGCCGGCCGGATCGAGGCCGGTGCCCCGGCCGACCTGGTAGCCGTTCGGGTGAACTCCATCCGCACCGCCGGCACCGCCCCGGAGCAGTTGATCATGTCTGCCACCGCTTCGGACGTCGCTGCCGTAGTAGTAGGGGGGAGGGTCGTAGCCCGCGATGGCGTGCACGAGCAGCTAGGTGACGTGTCAAGGCTCTTGGTCGAGGCGATCGACTGATCGAGTGATGGGAATCCCAGGGTTGTCAGTCCCGGACACCATCATGGCCGCATGTCTGCACGCCCGACCTTTCGCCGCAGGAAGTTGGCCCGCCGCTTGCGCCGGATGCGCGAGGCGGCGGGCATGACCATCGAGGACGCCGCCATCGCGCTGGACAAGCACCGCAATAGCCTCTACCGGCTGGAGGCGGGCGAGACACGGCTCGACGTCCACCTGGCGCGCTCGATGATGGACGTCTACGACCAGTACGACCCGAACCTCGTCGATGACGTCCGCGACGCGCTGAAGCCGGAGTGGTGGATGAAGTTCGGCATGCGCGCCATGGGCTACGTCGACCTGGAAACCGAGGCGAGGGAGGTCCGCGAGCTAGCGCTGATCTACATACCCGGTCTGCTGCAAACCCAGCCGTACATGAAGGCGATTTTCGAGTCAGGCACCTTGAACCGGGTCGAGCAAGGCACTGAAGCCCAGGTCCGGTTGATCCGCCAGCGCCGCCTGACCGACGACACGCAGCCGCTGGACCTGCTCGCTCTGATCGACGAGTCCGCCCTCCGGCAGACGATCGGCGGTGCGGGGGTCATGCGCGACCAGCTGGAGCACCTCGTCATGATGGCCGAGTTGAGCACAGTCACCCTGCACGTCCTGCCGAGGACCATCGGCGCGCACGGTGGGCAAGGTGGTGCCTTCGCCTTGCTGGATTTCCCCGACCCCGAGGACCGGACCATGCTCTACGTGGGATACGGCATAGGGTCCATCCACATCGAGGAACCCGGCGAGGTGCGGCGGGCTAAGCTGCTCTTCGACCACCTGCTTGAACGAGCGCTCGGTCCGGGGGACTCGGTTGCCTTGATCGAGCAGATCATCGCCGAGTACGAATGAGGAGCCATCCCTTGTCTACCGGTAACTTCACCGACGCGGTGTGGCGGAAGGGCAGTCGCAGCGGCGCCGGCGGGCAGGACAACTGCGTCGAGGTGGCGTTCGCCGGCCCGGTGGCGGGTGTTCGGGACTCGAAGAACCCTCGGGCCGGTGTCCTGGCGTTCCCGGTCTCCGCTTGGCAGCGGTTCGTGCGTTCGTGACCAGCACACTCGTCACCAACATCGGTGAGCTGACCACGAACGACCCGGAACTGGGTCGCCTCACCGACGCCGCGCTGGTCTTCACCGACCGCGTGGAGTGGGTCGGGCCCGCGTCCGCCGCACCGGCCGCCGACAAGCGCGTGGACGTGGCGGGACGGGCGGTCCTGCCCGGGTGGGTGGACAGCCACACGCACCTGGTCTTCGCGGGCGACCGGACGGCCGAGTTCGAAGCCCGCATGGCCGGTCAGGCGTACGCGGCCGGCGGGATCGCGGTCACGGTCGACGCCACGCGGTCGGCGTCGGACCAGGAGTTGACGGCGAACCTCCGGCGGCTCGTCGCCGAAGCCGTGGCGCAGGGGACCACCACGGTCGAGACCAAGACCGGCTACGGGCTGACCGTCGCGGACGAGGTGCGATCGGCGCGGATCGCGGCGGCGGACGTCGACGAGGTCACCTTCTTGGGTGCACATCTGGTGCCGCCGGGCGCTGACGCGGACGAGTACGTGGCGCTGGTGATCGGCGAGATGCTGGACGCGGTCGCGCCGCACGTGCGGTGGGCGGACGTGTTCTGCGAGCGGGGCGCGTTCGACGCGGACCAGTCGAGGGCCGTGCTGGAAGCGGCGCGGGCCAAGGGTCTGGGCCTGCGGGTGCACGGCAATCAGCTCGGCGAAGGTCCGGGCGTGCGGCTGGCGGTGGAGCTGGGCGCGGCCAGCGTCGACCACTGCACGTACCTCTCGGCCGCCGACGTCGACGCGTTGGCGCACTCGTCCACCGTCGCCACCCTGCTGCCGGCGTGCGACCTGTCGACCCGCCAGTCCCTGCCGCCCGCCCGGGAGTTGCTGGACGCGGGCGCGACGGTGGCGTTGGCCGGCAACTGCAACCCGGGCAGCTCGTACACCACGTCCATGGCTTACTGCATCACCACCGCGGTGCTCCAGATGCGCATGACCGTCGAGGAAGCCGTCACCGCCGCCACCTTGAACGGGGCGAAGGCGCTCCAGCGCACCGACGTGGGCCACCTGTCACCGGGTGCCCGCGCCGACGTCCACGTCCTCGACGCGCCCTCGACCACGCACCTCGCGTACCGGCCGGGTGTCCCGCTCACGCACGCGGTGTGGCGAGCAGGCCTTCGACAGCGGTGAGGGCGGCCGACGCGCTGTCCGGGTGAGCGGCCAGCAGCGGCAGGCGGACGTCCGGGGTCGGGATGCGCCCCTGCGCGTGCAGCACGGCCTTGATCACGGTCGGGTTCGGCTCGGCGAACAGCGCCGCCGACACCCGGCCGAGCCGCCCACCCAGGTCACGTGCCGCGGCCACGTCACCGGCGTGCCAGGCGTCGATCAACCGGACGAACTCGCCGGTCGCGATGTGCGCCGACGCCAGGATGCCGCCGTGCGCGCCGAGCGCCAGCAGCGGCGAGATGAACGTGTCGTCCCCGCCGAGGATCGCCAGGTCGGGCAGGTCGGCGAACAGCTCGACCGTGTCGGCGTTGATGCCGCCCGCCGCGTACTTCAGCCCGACGATGCCCGGCACCTCCGCCAGTCGCCGCAACGCCGCCGCGGACAGGTACTGGCCCGTGCGGTACGGGATGTCGTAGACGACCAACGGCACCGGGCTGTCCGCCGCCAACCGGGTCAGGTGGGCCACCGCACCCGCCTCGCCGGGCCGGACGAACGACGGCACCACCGTCAGCGCTGCGGTCACCTCTGCATGGCTGCACAACATCTGCAAGCTTGCAGCTGTGTTCGCACCGACGACCAGCGGCGCGCGACGCTCACGGCAGACCCGGCGCACCACGCCCAACACGGCCTGCTGCTCGTCGGCGCTGAGCGAAGACGGCTCGCCGGTCGTGCCCAACGCCACCAGGCCGCGCGCGCCGTCGTCCAACGCCTGCTGGGCGAGCGCCTCCAGCGCGTCGAGGGCCACGGCCCCGGACCGGTCGAACGGCGTGATCAAGGGGACGTACAGGCCGGTGAGCGTCATGGGCACCACGGTGCCCGCCCGAACCGTGAAGGACCAGTTCGCGTTCCTCAACCCGACCGTAAGCTGAACTGATGCTCGATGTCCGCCGCCTCCGGCTCCTGCGCGACCTGGCCCGCCTGGGCACGATCGCGGCCGTCGCCCAGGCCCACGCCTACACGCCGTCGGCGGTGTCCCAGCAGCTCGCCGCCCTGCAACGGGAAGCGGGCGTCCCGCTGCTCGAGCACACCGGCCGCAGCGTCACCCTCACCCCCGCCGCCACCGCGCTGGTCGGTCACACCGAGACGATCCTGGCCGCCCTGGAAGCCGCCTCCGCCACCCTCGCCGCCGCCCGCACCGGCCTGTCCGGCGCCGTGCGGATCGGCGCGTTCCCGAGCGCCGTGCCGATCCTGCTGCCCGCCGCGCTGGTCGCGCTGGGCCGCGACCACCCCGGCCTCGACCTCATGGTCACCGAGCTGGACCCGGTCGACATGCCGGACGCGCTGCGGGACGGGCGGCTGGACGTGGCGCTCTGGCACGACTACGACATCGCGCCCGTCGAACCCGACCCCGGCGTCGACTCGGTGCCGCTGCTGGACGAGAAGGTGTTCCTCGCCGTGCCCGCCGAACGGCCGGAGGGGACGATCGCGAGCACCCGCGACGCGGATTGGATCGTCGGCACACCCGGCACGCTCTGCCACACGGTGGCGATGCGGGTCTGCCAGGCGGCCGGTTTCACGGCCGGGGTCCGGCACCACGCCGACGACTTCACCGCCGTGCTCGCCCTCGTCGCCGCGGGTCAGGGCGTCGCGCTCGTGCCGGAGCTCGGCGCGACCCACCCACCGGCCGACGTCCGCCTCGTCCCCCTGGACGTCCACCGCCGCACCCGCATCGCCTACCGCCGAGGTGCCGCCGAGCACCCCGTGATCGCCGCGTGCGTGCGCGCGCTGGAGTCCTCGACCACGGCCTACCTGGCCCGGACCGGTGGTGGGGCGCACCCGGTCGGCGCGCCCCACCACCGTCACGTCACGACCTGACGATCGCGATCTCGCGCTCGTCGGAGACCTGGCCGGAACCGGTGCTGGTGTAGGCGGACGCGTACGCCGTGCCCACCCGGAACGGGTGCTCCTCGGCGTGCACCGACACCGTCAGGGTCTGCAACCCGCCCGTGCACGTGATCGGGGTGTACCCGCTGCCGCTCGCGATGCCGGGGCCGACCCGCTGCGTGACGCGGACGTTGGCGTAGTTGCTCCAGCCCGCCGGGCAGACGATCGTCAGCTCGACTCTCAGGGCCGCGCCGCGAGCCAGTCGTTCAGCGGGTGACTGGACGCGGATGCCCGTCTGCGACGGGGACTGCGCGCTCACGTCGGCGCTCGACGGCAGCACGGACGCGAAGATCGCGCCCGCGACGACGGCCAGCACGGCCGCGGCCTTGGCCGGGCGCGCGTTCCGGATCCGGGGGATTCTCACGGTTTCTCCTCTGCGGTTGGGGTTGCCGCCCGCACGGGTGCGCGGGCGGTGGGTTCGGCGGAGGCCAGCCCGGTGAGCAGGCCGGCCGTCAGCACGATCACGGGCAGGTGCCACAGGAAGTCGAAGCCGCTGTGCACGAGCAGCGCCACCAGCGCGGCGGCGCAGCCCGCCCACAGCGCCCCGGCGCGGCCGCGCCGCACCACGACGGCCAGCGCCACCAGCACGAGCACCACCAGGCCGAGGCCGATCGCGCCCAGTTCGACCAGCACCTGGAGGTACTCGTCGTGCACGTACCGCATCACGCGGGACCCGCCGTCGGGCCCGGTGAACGCGAACCACCCGTTGCCCGGTCCGACACCCGTCCACGGGCGCGCGGCCACCAGGTCCAGTGCCGCCCCGGTCGCTCCGCCGCGGTCCGGCGAACCGGTCGAGAGCCTGCCCGCGAGCAGCCGGTCCAGGTCGAGGACCAGGAGCGCCACGAGCACCGCGGCGACGAACCCGGCCGTGACGCCCACCAGCCGGAGCGTCGGTCGGGCGCGGTCCAGCCCGGCGGTGACGGCCGCCCCGGCGACGAGCCCGAGCACCGCGAGGCCCGCGTTGGCCGGCTCGGCGACCGGGAACGACGGCGCCAGCGCGGCCAGGGCGATCAACGCGCCCAGCGCGGGTGGACCGGTGTGCCGCAGCGTGGTCCGGACGCCGTTGAACACCGCCAGCGCCACCAGTCCGGCCAGCAGCGCGAGCAGACCGGCGCGGCTCAACGTCGCGCCGACCCCGACGACCAGCGCGTACGCCGAGCAGGCCGACACCACCGAGTGCGGGTGGGCGGTGTGCAGGGCGAGCGCCAGCACCGCCGACGCGGCGAGCAGCGCGGCGGCGGCGTTCGGGTAGGTCAGCGTCGACGCGGCGCGCGTGAGGCCATCGGCGATCACGGACCACGACGGGATCCGCCACACCACGGCCGCCCAGCCGGACAGCGCGACCAGCACGCCCACGCCGACGAGCGCCGACGCGCACAGCTCCCGCTGCCGGGCATCGGCCCGACCGGCCGCGAACGCCGCCGCGGCCAGGCAACCGACGGCCGCGACCGTCGGCAGGGCGTCGATGACCTGGCCGTTCAGCAGCGCGCGCAGGACCGCCCACGCGGCGAGCCCGGCGCAGGCCACCGGGAGCGGACCGGGACGCGAGGGGCGGTCGCGCAGGGCCAGGACGAGGGCGGCTGCGGCGAGCGCGCCGGAGAAGAGGCGTCCGGGCAGGTAGTAGCCGCCCTGGGCGACGACGGCGGCGGCGATCGCGGCGAGCAGCAGCAGCACGGCGTGCGGCATGACGATGCCGTCCTGTGGCACGACGCGGTCGGACTCCGTTCCCCCCATGCAGGCCCCCCAGCCCTCGCCACCCGCGCGAGCGGGTACCGCCGCATACAAGCACGGGTCACCGTCGTCGCGGAGCGGTTCGCGGTGGAATGCGCCTTTTGCCGGTACGCGCCGACCGCCGGGTGGTCGTGGCGATCTGCTTCGGGCAGGCTGGCCCCATGGAGTACACCCAGCTCGGCCGTTCCGGCCTGTCCGTGTCCCGCCTGTGCCTCGGCACGATGAACTTCGGCCCGGAGACGTCCGAGGCCGACAGCCACACGATCATGGACCGGGCGCACGAGCACGGCATCAACTTCTTCGACACCGCCGACGTCTACGGGTGGCAGCGCGGTGAGGGCATCACCGAGAACATCATCGGCCGGTGGTTCGCCCAGGGCGGCGGGCGGCGGGACCGGACCGTGATCGCCACCAAGCTGTACGGCGACATGGGGGACTGGCCGAACGAGAAGCGGCTGTCCGCCCTGCACATCCGGCGGGCCGCGGACGCGTCGCTGCGGCGGTTGCAGACCGATCACATCGACCTGCTCCAGATGCACCACGTGGACCGCGACACCCCGTGGGACGAGATCTGGGAAGCGTTCTCCGTGCTGCGGCAGCAGGGGAAGGTGATCTACTTCGGGTCGTCCAACTTCGCCGGGTGGCACATCGCGCAGGCGCAGGAGGCGGCGCGGTCGCGGCACTTCCTCGGGCTGGTCAGCGAGCAGTCGATCTACAACCTGGTCAACCGGTTCGCGGAGCTGGAAGTCCTGCCCGCGGCCCGGCACTACGGCCTCGGCGTGATCCCGTGGTCGCCGCTGGGCGGCGGCGTCCTGGGCGGCGTGCTGCGCAAGCAGCGGGAAGGCGGCGGCTCCCGCGGCACGTCCGGCCGCAGCCTCCAGGCGCTGGAGAAGCACGGGGACGCGATCGAGGCCTACGAGAAGCTGGCGGCGGACCTGGGCGAGGACCCGGCGCACGTCGGCGTGGCGTGGCTGCTGCACCAGGAGGGCGTGACGGCACCGATCATCGGACCGCGCACCGTCGAGCAGCTGGACGGCTCCCTGCGCTCCACCGAGATCGCCCTGGACGCCGACGTCCTGGCCAAGCTGGACGACCTCTTCCCGGCCCCCGGCCCGAACGGCTCCCACCCCGCGCCGGAGGCGTACGCCTGGTAGGTCGGTCGACGGGCCGTGGGTGATTCGCCCACGGCCCCACCCATCCGGCGGAATCGAGCACATCTCTATTGCGTCCGCTTCGTCTGTTGCGGATACTTCGGATAGAGGTGATGTGCATGGCGACGAAAGCGGAAGGGGCCAAGGTGGCGCCCGGCGTGGTCGACGCCGAGGTTGCGGCTCGCGCCCTGCGTCGAGTGAAGGACTACCTCGCATCCGCCGGAGCACGGTCCGACGAGCTGGAAATCCTCGTGGAAGGTGGCCCCGGCGAGGCGCTGGTCGTGCCGCGGCAGGCGGTCGAGCTGTTCGCCCACATCCTCGCCGCCATGGCGAACGGCCAAGGCGTCCAAATCATGCCGGTCAACGCCGAGTTGACCACCCAACAGGCGGCGGAGTTGCTGAACGTCTCCCGTCCGTACCTGATCGGACTGCTCGAACGCGGTGAGATCGAGTACCGGCTCGTGGGCAGGCACCGGCGCGTCCGGTTCGACGCGCTGATGGACTACATGCGTCGCGACGACCTCGCCCGCAAGCAGGTGGTGGACGAGTTGACGCGGCTGGACCAGGAGTTGGGAACGGACTGAATGGCCTTCGTCGTGGTGTACGACGCCTGTGCCTTGTACGGCAACACCCTGCGCAACCTGCTCATCAGGGTGGCGCGTGCGCGATTGGTGCAGGCGAAGTGGACCGAGCGGATACTCGATGAGGTCGATCGGAGCCTCGCGGAGAAGCGGGGAATCCCGGAGGACAAGCGACGTCGGCTGCGTGAACTGATCAACGGTTCCGTGGCCGACTGCCTCGTGGAGGGGTACGAGCCCCTCATCGACGGCTTGGCCCTGCCGGACCCGGATGACCGGCACGTGCTCGCCGCGGCCATCAAAGTCGGCGCGCAGGTGATCGTGACCGCCAACCTGTCCGACTTCCCACCCGACTACCTCGGGCAGTGGGACGTCGAGGCCAAGAGCCCGGACGACTTCGTGCTCGACCTGATCGGCATCAACGACCGGGTCGTCTACTCCTGTGTCCAGCAGATCGTCGACGAGCGGGTCAACCCGCCTGAAACGATCGATGACGTGCTGGGTCAGTTGGAGCGCTCAGGCCTGATCGAGTCGACCGCCGCCCTGCGACTTGGTTGACCGAAGGAGGCGAGCCGTGACCACTGCCCCGGACGGCAGCCCTGTCGAGGTCTATGCGCTCCTGCCGCCCCTGGGCGAGGCAGAGGTGGTGCACGGTGTGTTGCCGGACGGGGCGGACGTGCTCGATCTCGGGTGTGGGACCGGGAGGGTGGCGCACCGGCTCGTGGAGCTCGGGCACCCCGTGGTCGGGGTGGACGAGTCGGCCGAGATGTTGGCCCACCTGAACGGGGTGGAGGCGGTTCGGGGGCGGATCGGGGACCTGTGGTTGGGGCGGCGGTTCGGTGGTGTGCTGTTGGCCGCCCACCTGGTCAACACGCCGTCCGACGATGAGCGGCACGCGTTGCTCGCCTCGGCGGCACGCCACCTGCGCGACGACGGCCGCCTCGTCGTCCAGTGGCACCCGCCGTCCTGGTTCGACACGGCGGCCGACGGGCAGGGTGGGACCATCGGTCCGGTGCACAGCTCGTTGCGGGACGTCCGGCGTGACGGCGACCTGCTCAGCGCGACCGTCGACTACCGCGCCGACGACCGCACCTGGTCCCACCCGTTCACGGCCCGCCGCCTGTCCGGAGACGACCTGGACGCCGCGCTCGACGCCGCCGGGCTCGTGCGCGACACCTGGCTCACCCCCGACCGGACCTGGTTCTCGGCCCGGGGTCAGTCCTCGAAGTCCTCGTCGTCCCGTGCCAGGTAGGTGGCCAGGCGCTCGACGGCCGTCTCGAAGTCGGGGTTCAGGTCGACGAACGCGCGCAGCTTGTCCGCCAGCCACGCGAACGTCACCTCCTCCTCGCCCCGCCGGGACTCCAGCTCCTCGATCCCACGGTCGGTGAAGTACACGATCTCCTCCAACGAGAACGGCCGAGCCGCCGAGACCCGGGAGTCTCGACGGCTCGGCGCGAACGATCAGATCCCTACTCGAACGCCTTCGCGATCAGCTCGCGCTGCTCGACCTCGTGCACCTTGGACGAGCCCGCCGACGGCGCGGCCATCGGGCGGCGCGACACGCGCTTGACCGCGAACCGCTCCGGCAGCAGCTCCGGCAGCGCCAACCCGAAGAACGGCCACGCGCCCTGGTTCGCCGGCTCCTCCTGGACCCAGCGGACCTCGGTGGCGTTCGGGTAGCGGTCCAGCGCCTCGGTCAGCTTGCGCGCCGGCACCGGGTACAGCTGCTCGACCCGCACGACCGCGACGTCCTTCACGCCCCGCTTCTCCTGCTCGGCCAGCAGCTCGTAGTAGATCTTGCCGCTGCACAGCAGGACCTTGCGCACCGCGCTCGGCTCGACGCCGCTCGGGTCGTCGATCACCGACTGGAACTTGTCCTCCACGAACGCCTCGACCGGGCTGGTCGCGGCCTTCAGGCGCAGCATCGACTTCGGGGTGAACACCACCAGCGGCCGGTTCACGCCGTCCAGCGCGTGCCGCCGCAGCAGGTGGAAGTAGTTCGCCGGCGTCGACGGCACCGCGATCGTCATCGAGCCCTCCGCGCACAGCTGGAGGAACCGCTCGATCCGGCCGGACGTGTGGTCCGGGCCCTGGCCCTCGTGGCCGTGCGGCAGCAGCAGCACGACGTCGGACACCTGGCCCCACTTCGCCTCACCGGACGAGATGAACTCGTCGATGATCGGCTGCGCGCCGTTGACGAAGTCGCCGAACTGCGCCTCCCACAGCACCAGCGCGTCCGGGTTGGCCACGGAGTAGCCGTACTCGAAGCCCAGCGCCGCGAACTCCGACAGCACCGAGTCGTACACCATGAACTTGCCCTGGTTCTCGGCCAGGTTCTGCAGCGGGGTGTACTCCTCGGACCGCTTGCGGTCCACCAGCGTGGCGTGCCGCTGCACGAACGTGCCGCGCCGCGAGTCCTGGCCCGCCAGGCGGACCGTGCGGCCCTCCAGCACCAGCGACCCGAACGCCAGCAGCTCGGCGAACGCCCAGTCGATGCCGCCCTCGCGGGCCATCTTGCTGCGCCGCTCCAGCACCGGCTTCACCCGCGGGTGCGGGGTGAAGCCCTCGGGCAGGTTCACGTGCGCGTCGGCGATCTTCTCGATCACCGACCGGTCGACCCCGGTGGGCAGCTTGGTCGGGACCTGCTGCTCCTCCTCGATCGACGGCGAGGTCTTGATCGGGTGCTTCTCCAGCTCCCGGACCTCGTTGAACACGTGCTCCAGCTGCGAGGAGAAGTCCTGCAGCGCCTTCTCGGCCTCTTCGACGGAGATGTCGCCGCGACCGATCAGGGCCTCGGTGTAGGTCTTGCGCACCGAGCGCTTGGTGTCGATCACGTCGTACATCGCCGGCTGCGTCATCGAGGGGTCGTCACCCTCGTTGTGGCCGCGGCGGCGGTAGCAGACCATGTCGATCACGACGTCCTTGTTGAACGCCTGCCGGTAGTCCACCGCGAGCTTGGCGACCCAGTAGCACGCCTCCGGGTCGTCGCCGTTGACGTGGAACACCGGCGCGCCGATCATCTTCGCCACGTCGGTCGAGTACTTCGACGAGCGCGAGTGCTCGGGCGCGGTGGTGAAGCCGACCTGGTTGTTCACCACGACGTGCACCGTGCCGCCGGTGCGGTAGCCGCGCACCAGCGCCAGGTTCAACGTCTCGGCGACCACGCCCTGGCCCGCGAACGCGGCGTCGCCGTGCAGCGCGACCGGCAGCACGGTGAAGCCCTCGCCGCCCTTGTCCAGCATGTCCTGCTTGGCCCGGACGATGCCCTCGAGCACCGGGTCGACGGCTTCCAGGTGCGACGGGTTCGCGGTCAGCGACACCTTCGTCTCGCCGTCGCCGAACATCCGGAAGTACTTGCCCTCCGCGCCCAGGTGGTACTTCACGTCACCGGAGCCGTGCGCCTGGCCGGGGTCGAGGTTGCCCTCGAACTCGCGGAAGATCTGCGAGATCGGCTTGCCGACGATGTTCGCCAGCACGTTCAGCCGGCCGCGGTGCGGCATGCCGATGACGACCTCGTCGATCTCGTGCTCGGCGGCCTTGTCCAGCACCGCGTCCAGCAGCGGGATGACCGTCTCGCCGCCTTCGAGCGAGAACCGCTTCTGGCCGACGTACTTCGTCTGCAGGAAGGTCTCGAACGCCTCGGCGGCGTTGAGCTTCGACAGGATGTACTTCTGCACGGTGGCCGGCGGCTTCTCGTGCGGCACCTCGACGCGCTCCTGGATCCAGAGGCGCTCCTCCGGGTCGAGGATGTGCATGTACTCGACGCCGACCGTGCGGCAGTACGAGTTGCGCAGCACGCCCAGGATGTCGCGCAACCTCATCCGCTCCTGGCCCGCGAACCCGCCGACCGGGAACTCCCGGTCCAGGTCCCACAGGGTCAGGCCGTGCGACAGGACGTCGAGGTCCTGGTGGCTGCGCTGGCGGTAGTTCAGCGGGTCCGTGTCGGCCATCAGGTGGCCGCGGGTGCGGAACGCGTCGATCAGCTCGATGACGCGGGCGGTCTTGTCGACCGCGCCCTCGGGGATGTCGGCGACCCAGCGGATCGGCTCGTACGGCAGCCGCAGCGACGTGAACACGTCGTCGTAGAAGCCGTCCTCGCCGAGGAGGAGCTGGTGGATCCGCTTGAGGAACTCGCCCGACTCCGCGCCCTGGATGATGCGGTGGTCGTAGGTGGAGGTCAGCGTGATGATCTTGCTGACGCCCATGTCGGTCAGGGCCTGCTCGCTGGTGCCCTGGAAGTGCGCCGGGTACTCCATCGCGCCGACGCCGATGATCGCGCCCTGGCCCGCGGTCAGGCGCGGCACCGAGTGGTTGGTGCCGATCGTGCCCGGGTTGGTCAGCGAGATGGTGGTGCCGGAGAAGTCCTCGGCGGTCAGCGAGCCGGTCCGCGCCTTGCGGATCAGGTCCTCGTAGGCCTGCCAGAACTGCGTGAACGTCATGTTCTCGCAGCCCTTGATCGAGGCCACGACCAGCGAGCGGGAGCCGTCCTTGCCGGGCAGGTCGATCGCCAGGCCGAAGTTCACGTGCTCGGGCGTGACCACGAACGGCTTGCCGTCGACCTCGGCGAAGTGCCGGTTCATGTTCGGGTACGCCTTGAGCGCCCGCACCACCGCGTACCCGATGAGGTGGGTGAAGGAGACCTTCCCACCGCGGGTGCGCTTGAGGTGGTTGTTGATCACGATGCGGTTGTCGGCCAGCAGCTTGGCGGGCACGGCGCGCACGCTCGTCGCGGTCGGAACGGTGAGCGAGAGCTCCATGTTCTTCGCGATGGCGGCGGCGGCGCCGCGCAGCTGCTTCTGCTCCTCGCCCTGGGCCGGCTGCACCGGCGCGGCCTTGGCGGCCTGGGCGGGTGCGGGCTTGGCCGCGGGCTTCTGGGCCGGTCGGCTCGTCGCGGCGGCCTGGCTCTTCGGCTGCTGCGTCGGCGTCTGCTGCGACTGCCGGCCCTGCGCGGCCTGCTGGGTCGCGGGTGTGGCGGTCGGCGCGGACTGGGCCGGAGCGGTCTTGGTGGCGGTCGTGGTGCCGTTCTCCGCTGTCGTCGCCGCCCCGTTGCCCGACCGCTGCGTCGACTTGTAGTCGGCGAAGAAGTCGTGCCAGGCCGGGTCCACGGACGACGGATCGGCGAGGAACTGCTCGTACATCTCCTCGACCAGCCACTCATTGGGGCCGAACTGAGAAGCAGGACTGCTGCTGGACACGGCTGGCGCTCGCCTCTATCCATCTCGCTCTTGGTAATGACTCACTCATGGTCAGGCTAGTCCCCCGTCTGGTGCAGTTCACACACAGGAGGGGCAGCGCACCGAGTGTTCTCTCACAGAATCGGTCAGGTCATCGGCCGGTGTTATGGGTGCTTGGGCATCACTTGAGGTTAGGCCCGTCACACCTCCGGCGGTGCTTCGACTGGGAGTAGTTCTGCGCACGCCGCGGGTGGGCGCGGTGTGAGGTGTTCAACAGGCTGAAGCGTGGTCGTTGGTGTGCCTCTGACCTGCGTGTTCAACTTCCTGGTTGACATGGAGGGCGGGGCTTCGTACTGTGTGTTCAACCGAAAGGTTGAGTAAGGAGATGGTGGTGGACGACCAGTTGTCGCGGGTGTTCTCGGCCCTGGCCGACCCGATCCGGCGCGACATGGTGGCGCGGCTGGCGGTGGCCGACGCGACCGTCAACGAGTTGGCCGAGCCGTACTCCGTGACCGTGCAGGCCGTGTCGAAGCACCTCAAGGTGCTCGAGGACGCCGGGCTCGTCAGCCGCCGCAAGCAGGCGCAACGACGGCCCGTCCACCTCGAGGCGGAGGTGTTCGACCTGATGACGAAGTGGATCGAGCGCTACCGGCAGGAAGCCGAGCAGCGCTACCAGCGACTGGACGCCGTGCTCGCCGAGATGGCGCAGGCGCCCGAGCAGACCCGAGCAGAAGGAGAAGCATCATGAGCACGACCACGCACCCCGAGACCACGATCAGCGCCGACCCGGCCCTGCCCACGATCCGCATCACGCGCGAGTTCGACGCGCCGGTCGACGCGGTGTTCCGGGCGCACGTCGAGCCCGAGCTGGTGGCGAAGTGGCTGGGCCCGCGCTCGCTGACCATGCTGGTGGACCGGTGGGACGCGACGACCGGTGGGGGCTACCGGTACACGCACGTGCGCGGTGACGAGCAGTACCGGTTCTACGGGTCGTTCCACGAGGTGCGGCCGAACGAGCGGATCGTGCAGACGTTCACCTTCGAGGGGTTCCCGGACGGCGTGTCCCTGGAGACGGTGACGTTCACCGACCTCGGGGGTGGGCGGACGCGGCTCGACGTGCTCAGCGTGTTCGAGACGACCGAGGTCCGGGACGCGGCGATGGCCAGCGGCATGGAGACCGGGGTGGTCGAGGGGTACGAGCAGCTGGACGAGCTGCTCGCCTGAGCTCCGGGCCCGGTCCCGGTTCCGCCGCCCGCCCCGTGGCCGTTCACCGGTCGCGGGGCGGGCACGTGCGGGGGAACCACTCGGCTGCGGCCTCCCGAAGGGCTCGTCGGTCCGGGTGGGCCGCGTCGACCGGCCTGAAGCGCTCGAACCCCGGTCGAATCGGGCCTCGGCGGGGATGTGCCGGGTCCGTCAGGGGACGTTGGCGGGGGTCGGGGGGACGTGGTCGGTGGTCGTCCGGCCCTGGGACCAGAGGTGGGCGTAGGGGCCGTCGGCCCGCAGGAGGTCGGCGTGGGTGCCTTGTTCGACGATGCGGCCCTCGGACAGGACGATGATCCGGTCGGCGCGGGCGGCGGTGGCGAGGCGGTGGGCGACGACGAAGGTGGTGCGGGAGCCGGCCAGGTGGTCGCCGGCGGTCAGGACGGCGGATTCGGTGGCCGGGTCCAGGGCGGCGGTGGCTTCGTCCAGCAGGAGGATGGTCGGTTGGACCAGTTCGGCGCGGGCCAGGGCGACCAGTTGCCGTTGGCCGGCGGAGAGGCCTTGGCCGCGTTCGCCCACTTGTTGGTGGAACGCCTTGGGCAGTGAGGCGACGACGGGCAGGGCGCCCACGGCGCGGACCGCTGTTTCGATCTCGGCGCGGGTGGCGTCCGGTTTGCCGTAGGCGACGTTCTCGGCGATGTCGCCGCCGAACAGGTGGGCTTCCTGGGGGACGATGCCGAGGCGTTGGCGCAGGTCCGAGAGGTCGTAGTCGCGGATGTCGACGCCGTCGACCAGGACCGTGCCCTCGGTGGCGTCGTAGAACCTCGCCACCAGCTTGACCAGGGTGGACTTGCCCGCGCCCGTGGCGCCGACGAAGGCGACGGTTTCACCCGGGGAGACGTGCAGGGAGATGCCCTCGACGGCCGGTTGGGTGGTGCCCTGGTAGGTGAACGAGACGTCGCGCAGCTCCACCTCGCCGCGCAGGTGGGTGACGGGCACGGGGTCGGCGGCCGGTGGGACGGTGGTCGGCGTGCGCAGCAGGTCGCCGATGCGGCTCAGGCCCACCCTGGCCTGCTGGTAGCCGTCGAAGACGCCGGACAGCTGGTACAGCGGCGAGAAGAACAGGCCCAGGTAGAGCACGAACGCAAGCAGCACGCCGGGGGACAGGGTGCCGTCCGCGACCCGGTACGCGCCGACCACGAGGATCGCGGCCTGCGCCACGCCCGAGAGCAGGGCCAGGAACGGGAAGTAGGTGGCGATGTAGCGCTGGGCCCGGATCCGGGAACGGCGGTAGGCGTCGCTGCGCTCGGCGAAGGCCTCCGCCGAGCGCGCCTCCCGCGTGTAGGCCTGGGAGACGCGCAGGCCCGAGACGTTCTCCTGCAGGTCGGCGTTGACGGCGCTGACCCGTTCGCGGGCTTCCGCGTAGGCCGCGGAGGAGACGCGTTGGAAGATCACGGTCGCGACGAGCAGGATCGGCAGCACGGCCAGCGCCACCAGCGCCAGGCCCGGGTCGGTGACCACCAGGGCCACCGCGATGCCGACAACGGTCAGGACGCTGATCGCGAACGTGGTCAGGCCCGTCTGCAGGAAGCTGGACAGGGCGTCCACGTCGGTGGTCATCCGGGTCATGATCCGGCCGGCCATCTCGCGCTCGTAGTAGTCCAGGCCGAGTCGTTGCAGGTGGGCGTAGCTGCGCACGCGCAGCAGGTAGAGCAGGCGCTCGCCGACGCGGGACGTCACGACGGTGCCGGCGGCGGCGGACAGCCAGCCGAGGACGACGAGGGTGAAGCTGATCGCCGCGGCGATCCACAGCCACTCGCCCTGGCCGCCCATGACGCCCCGGTCGATGCCCAGGCGCACGAGGTTCGGCGAGGCGACCGCCAGCGCGGTGTCGACGAGCAGCAGGCCGGCGACGCCGACCATCGCCCAGCGGACCGGGCGGAGCAGGGTGCGCAGCCGGAAGCCCGGGTCGGGGGCGCGCGGGTCCTCGCCGTCCAGGGTGGGCACGTCCCGGGCCGGTGGCAGGGCGTGGACGCGGGCCATCAGCTCGGGGGTGGGCGGGGTGCCGCCCAGCAGCGCGGACGTACCGCCGCCGCCCCGGGACAGCTTGGCGGTGCCCACGGCGCGGTTCGCCGCGCGCACGGCCAGCTCGTCCTCGTCCGACTCGGGCCACAGGTCCGGGGTCCAGCCGTCCGGGCCCGGTTCCAGGCGGGCGTCGGCGCGGGCGTCCACCTGCTCGATGGCCTCGCCCGGGCCCGCGAGCAGGTCGCGGTAGAGCCGGCAGCGGTGGTGCAGCTCGGCGTGCGTGCCGATGTCGACCACCCGGCCCGCGTCGAGCACGGCGATGCGGTCGGCCAGCGCCAGCGACGACCGCCGGTGCGCGATGAGCAACGTGGTGCGCTCGGCCGTCACGGCGGCCAGCGTGCGGTGGATCGCGGCCTCGGTGGCGTTGTCCACGGCCGAGGTCGCGTCGTCCAGGACCAGCACGCGCGGGTCGGAGAGCAGGGCGCGGGCCAGGGCCACGCGTTGGCGCTGACCGCCGGACAGGGTCAGGCCGCGCTCGCCGACGACGGTGTCGTAGCCGTGGGGCAGCGCTTCGATGAACTCGTGCGCCTCGGCCGCCCGCGCCGCCGCGCGCACCTGCTCGTCGGAGGCGTCCGGCAGGCCGTAGGCGATGTTCGCCCGGACCGTGTCGGAGAACAGGAACGCCTCCTCGAACACCGTGCCGACGGTCCGGCGCAGCGAGGACAGCCGCAGCTCGCGGACGTCCACGCCGCCCACGGACACCGCGCCCTCGTGCACGTCGTAGAACCGCGGCAGCAGGAGGGACACGGTGGACTTGCCCGAGCCCGCGGTGCCGACGATCGCCAGCGTCTCGCCCGGCTCGACCCGCAGCGACACGTCGGACAGCACCGGTTCGCTGCGCGTGTAGCCGAACGTCACGTCCCGCAGCTCCACCGCGATCGAACCGGCGGGCACGTCCCGGTCGCCGTCCACCACCGACGGCTGCGAGTCGACCAGCTCGTACACCCGCTCCACGCCCGCGCGGGCCAACTGGGCGGTCACCATCAGGCTCGCCAGCAGCCGGGTCGGGCCGACCAGCGTGGCCACGTAGGTCGCGAACGCCAGGAACGTGCCCAGGCCGATCTCGCCGCGCAGCGCCAGCCAGCCGCCCAGCGCCAGCACCGCCACCTGGCCCAGGTAGGGCAGCGCGGTCAACGTCGCGGACGGCCGGGCGGTCAGCCGGGCGGCGCGCATGCGCTCGCCGAACAGCAGCCGGGCGCGCGACTCCAGGCGGGCGACCTCGCGCACCTCCTGGCCGAAGCCCTTGACCACGCGCACGCCGGTGACGGTCTCCTCGACCTGCTGCGCCACGTCGGCCGCGCGCTGCTGCGCCGACCAGGTGGCCGGGAACAGCGTCAGCCTGCTGCGCGCCGCGACCACGCCGACGGCGGGCACGATCACCAGCGCGATCACGGTCAGCAGCGGCGACAGCCAGAACATCGCCACGATGGCCGCCACCGCGAACACGACCGTGCCGAGCGCCAGCGGCGTCATCGACAGCAGGCTGTTGACCAGTTGCAGGTCGGTGATCGAGCGGGACACCACCTGGCCGGTGCGCAGCGCGTCCTGCTTCGGCCCGTCCAGCCGCTGCACCGCGCCGAACACGGCCTGCCGCAGGTCGTGCTGCACGTCCACGGCCAGCCGCCCGCCCAGGTAGCGGCGCACGAACGCGGTGCCGAAGGTCAGCAGCTCCAGGCCGACCAGGATGATCGCGAGCCACGTCAACCGGTCGGTCCGACCGGACACGGCGTCGTCCACCGCGACCTTGATCAGCAGCGGGCCGACGGCCTGCAACCCCACGCCCACGACGGCGGCGAGCACCGACAGCACCACGAGCGCGCGGTGCTGCCAGCACGCCCTGGCGAGCCTGCGGATCCAGCCGTCGGAAGAAGTCACGGGTTCCAACATAGGTCGGACCACCGACAGCGTCGGCACCCGCGGACGTGACGAAGGCCGCCCCGAACTTCGGGACGGCCTCCGTCATTCGATCAAGGTCACTCCGATCAGGTGATGTCCTTGCGCTGCGTGGCCGCCCAGCCGCCGAGGAAGAACAGCGCCGTCCAGACCAGGAAGATCAGACCGCTCAACCACCAGTCGAACGCGCCCAGCGCGCCCGCGATGGCCCGCAGCCCCTCCACCAGGTCTTCCGGCACGACGCCCGCGTTGGCCAGGAACAGCGACGACGCCACCGAGCCGGTCAGGCCGTTCACCGCGCCGTTGGGCAGGAAGCCGATGATCTCCGGCAGGCCCTGCGACGCCAGCACGAGCTGGATGCCGTTCTCCACGATCAGCATGTAGAGCAGCAGCACCACGGTGGTGCCCACGACGCTGGTCATCAGCGCGCCGACACCGACGCCGAACATCGTCATCAGGATCGAGGACAGCACGCCGACACCGGCCAGCGCGAGCCACCCGCCCGCGTCGGGCAGCATGCTGGAGTTCGAGGTCAGCGCGATGCCGAGGCTCACCGACGCCACGATCGCGACGCCGAAGATCGCGCCCCAGAGGACGTAGACGATCATTTTGGCGGCCAGCGAGGAGACCCGGTTCGGCGCGGTCAGGAACGTGGTGGTGATCGTCTTGCGGTTGATCTCGTTCGCGATCGCCAGGCCGCCGAAGATCATCGGGAAGATCGTGGCCACGTTGATGCTGCGGGCGATCCCGAACACCGACATCTGCCACTGCGACGGGTCGACGTTGAGGATCGCGGCCAGGTCCTCGGCGTCGGAGCTGCCCATGAAGTCCGAGACGGACTTGAAGATGGCGCCGGTGCCCAGCGCCCAGCCGAACGCGAGCAGCACGGTCGGGATCATCAGGCCCCACCACAGGCCCGTGGTGGTGGTCTTGCGGAACTCTGACTTGATCAGGTTGCCCATCACGCACCGCCCCCGAGGCCGCCCTGGCCGTGCTGCGGACCGTACGGGTTGTCCTGCTGGTAACCCGGTGGTGGCTGCTGGTAGCCGGGTGGGGGTTGCTGGTACTGCTGCTGGTAGCCGGGCGGCGGCGGCTGCTGCTGGTAGCCCTGCGGCGGCGCCTGGTAGCCCGGCTGCTGGTACGCGACCGGCTGCGCGTACTGGCCCGGTGCGGCGTACTGGCCGTTGGTGAGCTGGAAGAACAGCCGTTCCAGGTCGGCTTTCTCCTCCTGGAGGCCGTAGATCGACACGCCCGCCTTCAACGCGGTGTCGGCGACCTGCTTGGCATCCACGCCGCCGACCGCGATGCGGCCGTCGGGCAGCTGCTCGATCGCGGTGACGCCGTCCTCGCGCAGCGCGCCGACCAGCGCGCCGACGTCCGACGGCTGCACGAGCACCCGGCCCTGCTGCCGGCTGCGCAGGTGGTCCAGCGGACCGTAGTACATGGTCTGGCCGCGGCTGATGATGACCACCTGGTCGACCGTCTGCTCGACCTCGGCCAGCAGGTGGCTGGAGATCAGCACGGTCCGGCCGCTGCGCGCGTAGGACTGCAGGAACGTCCGCAGCCACGCGATGCCCTCCGGGTCCAGCCCGTTGGCCGGCTCGTCCAGCACCAGGATCTGCGGGTCGCCGAGCAGCGCGGTGGCCAGGGCCAGCCGCTGCTTCATGCCCAGCGAGTACCCGCCCGCCTTGCGGTCGCCCGCCGCGGCGAGGCCGACGAGCCCGAGCACCTGGTCGGCCCGCGAGTCCGGCACGCCGATCGCGGCGGCGTAGACCCGCAGGTGGTCGCGGGCGGTCCGCTTGGGGTGGAAGCCCTGCGCCTCCAGCACCGCGCCCACCACCCGGCCCGGGTTGCCCAGTTGGCCGAACGGCCTGCCGTTGATCAACCCGATGCCCGCGGTCGGGGTCACCAGGCCGAGCAGCATGCGCAGCGTCGTCGTCTTGCCTGCCCCGTTGGGGCCGAGGAAGCCGGTCACCGAACCGGGTTCCACCGTGAAGCTGAGGTTCTGCACCGCTGCGACCGGACCGAACTGCTTGGTCAAGTTCTGCACCACGATGCGGCCACTGCCGTCGTGCACGCGTCCCTCCCGAGTACTCCTACCGGGCGTCATCCTGCCCTAGGAGGGTCACTCGGGGAGGGCGTGTCGCGGTTTCGAGGCCACCCTCGGTATCTCCGCGGTGGTCTCGACCTCGGCCGTGCGGCGCAGCGTGCGCAGCGGGCGGCGGCGTTCGCGGTGCGGCAGGCCGTCGCCGATGAGGTGCTGGTGCGCCATCGTCCACACCTGGCACGGCCACTTCTTGTGCCGCAGAATGCCGGGGCACGCGCCGCAGCGGCCGTCCGGATCCGGTTGGTGCACGGTCAGCAGCAGCCGCCACCCGTCGGCCAGGCGGTGGATCTCGGAGCGCGCGAGCGGCACGAGCGCGTCCGCCTCGCCGCTCTCGGCGGCCTCGTCCAGCAGCGCCAGCCGGCGCAGCACGGCGGCCCGCAGCACCTCGTCCACGCGGGTCACATCCGGCCGGCGGCTTGGTCGAGCAGGCGGTGCAGCCTGCGCGTCTGGGTGACGGACATCACAGCGGACTCGCCGGGCGGCGCGACCAGCAGAACCCGGTCGTCCTCGACGAGCACGGTCATCGACCGGTCTCGCCCGAACGGGTCGTGGCAGTCGATCCAGCCCTCGGGTTCAGCCATGTGCGCTCCGATCGGCGATGGCGCGGCACGACGCCGCGCGAGCGGACGACCCCGCTCCGTAGCTGCGGAGTTCCTGCCCTGTCCATCGGTCGAGGGGTCGTCGTGACTTACCCGTTATCACCCAAGTTCACTCGATCGCTTGAGCGCGGGCACGGCGCGTTGCCACCGCCGGGCGAACTGTGGGCCGGATCGGTGGGGTCGCTGGGCACGGACCCCTGTTCCCGGCTAGGATTGGTGACGCGGCCCGCTCCCAGTGACCCCCAGGCTGGTTGAGCGGGCCGTCTTTCTTGCCGAAGGGCCCCGCTCACGTGCTGTGAGCGGGGCCCTTCGCGGCAGGTGGGTGCTCAGACGTCCAGCGGCGTGTGGGTCATCCCGTGCGCCTGGGCCACCGGCAGGTTGGTGAGCAGGCCCTCGTGCGCGTTCAGGCCGAGCGCCAGCGACGCGTCACCGCGCAGGGCCGCCTCCCAGCCGTGGTCCGCCAGCGCCACGGCGTACGGCAGCGTCACGTTGGTCAGCGCGTAGGTCGACGTGCGCGGCACCGCGCCGGGCATGTTCGCCACGCAGTAGAAGACCGCGTCGTGCACCTGGTAGGTCGGGTCGGCGTGCGTGGTGGGCCGCGAGTCGGCGAAGCAGCCGCCCTGGTCGATCGCGATGTCCACCAGCACCGAGCCGGGCTTCATGTCCGCCACCAGCTCGTTGCTCACCAGCTTCGGCGCCTTCGCGCCGGGCACCAGCACCGCGCCGATGACCAGGTCGGCCTCGCGCACGGCCTGCTCGACGGAGAACCGGTTGGACGTCACGGTGCGCAGCCTGCCCTGGTAGAGGGCGTCGATGTGGCGCAGCCGGTCCACGTTGGTGTCCAGGATCTCCACGTCCGCGCCCATGCCGACGGCGATGGCCGCCGCGTTCAGGCCCGCCACGCCGCCGCCGATGACGACCACGCGCGCCGGGTGCACGCCGGGCACGCCGCCGGGCAGCACGCCGCGCCCACCGGAGGGCTTCATCAGCGAGAACGCGCCCACCTGCGGTGCGAGCCTGCCCGCCACCTCCGACATGGGCGCCAGCAGCGGCAGCGCGCCGTTCGGGGTCTGCACGGTCTCGTAGGCGATGGCGGTGGTGCCGGAGTCCAGCAGCGCCTGCGTCAGCGGCCGGTCGGCGGCCAGGTGCAGGTAGGTGAACAGGACCTGGCCCTTGCGCAGCCGCGGGTACTCCTCCGCGATGGGCTCCTTCACCTTGAGCACCAGGTCGCCCTCGGCCCACACGTCGTCCGCGGTGGCCAGCACCTTCGCGCCGGCGGCCAGGTACTCCTCGTCGGTGATCGCCGAACCGAGGCCCGCGCCGGTCTCCACGACCACGTCGTGGCCGCGCTGGGTCAGCTCGTGGGCGCCCGCCGGGGTCAGCGCGACGCGGTACTCGTGGTTCTTGATCTCGCGGGGAACTGCGATCCGCACGGTGGGCTCCTTCGGCCGTTGTTACACCCAAGGTCCGGTACAGCGTTTTCGGTGTCATCGTGTCGACCCCACCAACACGGCCGTGCGTGGTTGTGCGGGCGGAACAAGTCAGGGGGCGCGTTGACACCCGTCGGCGTCGGCACCTAGCGTTCGGGCGACCAACTGAACATCGGCCGCGGCGCGTCGTGAGCGCCGGAACCCGCGCGGGAGAGACCTCGGTGATCGTGCCGGGGCGCCGAAGGAGCAAGCACCCCGCACACTCTCAGGCAGCGAGAACCGCTCGGGTGAGGCGACTCTGGAAAGCGCGCACGTCCGGCGCACCCACGGTGCAAGCCGACGCTGCGGCGTCGGTGAAGCTCTCAGGTCCCAGGACAGAGTGGGGTCGAAGACCTTGCCGTCCTAGGGAGCGCTGTCGTGACTTTTCCGGACAACCTGCTGTACACGCCCGAGCACGAATGGGTGGACTGGGCGCCGGGTACCCAAGAGCCCGTGGCGGTCGGCATCACCTCGTACGCGGCGGACTCGTTGGGCGACATCGTGTTCGTCGAGCTGCCCGAGGTCGGCACCGCGGTGACCTCCGGCCAGGTGTGCGGCGAGCTGGAGTCGACCAAGTCGGTCAGCGACCTGTACGCGCCGGTCAGCGGTGAGGTGGTCGAGGTCAACCCGGCGGCCGTGGCCGACCCGTCGTTGATCAACAACGACCCGTACGGCGGCGGGTGGCTGTTCAAGGTGGCGGTGACCGACGCGACGGGGCTGCTGACCGCGGCGAAGTACGCGGAACTGACCGGGGACTGACGCCATGGCGATCAGCGTGTTCGACCTGTTCTCCGTGGGGATCGGGCCGTCGAGCTCGCACACCGTCGGCCCGATGCGCGCGGCGATGCTGTTCACCGAGCGGCTGCGGCCCGCGCTGGGCTCGGTCGACCGGGTGCACGTGGAGCTGTTCGGGTCGCTCGGCGCGACCGGGCACGGGCACGGGAGCCCGAAGGCGGTCCTGCTCGGCCTGGAGGGCTGTCGGCCGGAGGCGGTCGACCCGGTCGAGGCCGAGCGGCGGGTGGCGGAGATCCGGTCCACCGGGCGGCTGCGGCTGGCCGGCGTGCGGGAGATCGCGTTCACCGAGGACACCGACCTGGTGATGCACCGGCGCAAGTCGTTGCCGTTGCACCCGAACGGGATGAGCTTCACCGCCCACTCGGGTGACACCGTGGTCGACTCGGCGGTGTACTACTCGGTCGGCGGCGGGTTCGTGGTGGACGAGACGGCCACCGGGACCGACCGGATCAAGCCGGACGAGACGCCGGTCGCGCACCCGTTCCGCAGCGGTGACGAGCTGCTGGCGCGGTGCCGGGAGACCGGGCTGTCGATCAGCGAGGTCATGCTGGCCAACGAGCTGTCGTGGCGGGACGAGGCGTCGGTGCGGTCGGGGCTGCTGCACATCTGGGACGTGATGCAGGAGTGCGTCGAGCGCGGCTGCACGGAGACCGGCGTGCTGCCCGGCGGCTTGAAGGTGCGCCGGCGGGCGGCCGAGATGCGCCGGCGGATGACCGCCGAGCACTACGCCACCGACCCGTTGCGGGTGATGGACTGGGTGACGTTGTTCGCGCTGGCGGTGAACGAGGAGAACGCCGCCGGCGGCCGCGTGGTGACCGCCCCGACCAACGGCGCGGCCGGCATCGTGCCCGCGGTGCTGCACTACTACACCCGGTTCGTGCCGGGTGCGTCCGCCGACGGCGTGGTGCGCTTCCTGCTGACCGCGGGCGCGGTCGGCGTGCTGTTCAAGGAGAACGCGTCCATCTCCGGCGCGGAGGTCGGGTGCCAGGGCGAGGTCGGCTCGGCGTGCTCGATGGCGGCCGGCGGGTTGGCCGAGGTGCTGGGCGGGACGCCGGAGCAGGTCGAGAACGCGGCCGAGATCGCCATGGAGCACAACCTGGGGCTGACGTGCGACCCGATCGGCGGGCTGGTGCAGATCCCGTGCATCGAGCGCAACGCGTTGGCGTCCATCAAGGCGATCACGGCGGCGCGGATGGCGTTGCGGGGGGACGGTTCGCACTTCGTGTCCCTGGACAAGGTCATCAAGACCATGCGTGAGACGGGCAAGGACATGAAGGTGAAGTACAAGGAGACCGCGCGCGGCGGCTTGGCCGTGAACGTCATCGAGTGCTGATATCCGCGCTCTGACCAGGGCGGATGGCTTCCATCGTTCCTCGGTGGTTCTCGCCACTGCCTGACGTCTCACGGCCTGGAGACGGCCTGATCTTGAGCCGCATCTGACGGGCTTCACCTCGGTAGCGCGGGGTGGAGCCCGTTTGCGCGTCTTGGGCCTGATCCTCGTTGCCGCGCAAGGACTTCTCGTTGGCAAGGCGGCGAAGCCGCTGCGGCAGTCGATCGCCGTGCCCAGCCTGACCAAGCCGCGTGACCGCGCGATCGTCCCGACTGCTGCGGCTGGGAGCTGTCGTCCCCTCCGGCTGGCGCGCCGCCTCCCGACCACGTGCACCGACTCCGCGCACGGCCGACGGGCGGAGCGGAGCGGGAGCCTGTCGTGCCGGGATGCGGGGAGTCGGTGCCAACGTGCGTCGGACCTTGCCGCGCGCCGCCGCAGGCGGCGCGCCTTGATCCCATACAGCAGAATTCAGCAGCGACTACGGCAGGAGGTTCACGCCGTCGTGAGCGCGGGTGTGCAATTCGGGCTCGAACGCATCGGTGACTCGTACTGCGTACGCCGGTGACATTGCTTCGCGGACTTCGTCCAGCGTCATCCAACGGACCTCGACCGCTTCAGCGCTTGCGGAGGCCGGCTCGTTCAGCGGTGTGCAGCGGTAGACCAGGGCGACGATGCCGCGCTGCATGTTCTTGTAGACGCCGGTGAGCCGTTGGACCTGCACCGACATGCCGGTCTCCTCCAGCACCTCCCGCCTGACGCCTTCCTCGAACGTCTCGGCCATCTCCAGGACTCCGCCGGGTGGCTCCCAGCGGTCGTTGTCCCTGCGGCGGATGACGAGCACTCGACCTGAATCGTTGACCACGATTCCGGCGACGCTGACCGAATGGCGCGGCGTGTCTGCCATTTCCCCGCTTTCGCCTCACTGTCCCACTGTGGGACGATATGCACGTCTAGTCGTCTGTAGGAGTTGGAGACCATGCTCGATCTAGGGACTATAGACAGAACGGTGGATCGTCCGCCGTATCGGCAGATCGCCGACATCCTGCGCCGGCACATCGAGCGCGGTCGCCTCGCTCCTGGCGAGCAGTTGCCGTCTGAAGCCGCGATGATCGACCACTACGGCGTGGCTCGGATGACGGTTCGTGAGGCCATCAAGGAGCTGCGAACCGAGGGCCTGGTGGTGGCGCAGCACGGTAAAGGCGTCTTCGTGCGGTCGGCTCCGCCGGTGCGTCGACTGGCGTCGGACCGGTTCGCGCGGCGGCATCGACAGGAGGGGAAGTCGGCCTTCCTGGCTGAGGCCGAGGCGGCTGGGCACGTGCCGGGGGTCGACCAGATCCGGGTCACGAACGAGCCTGCGTCGGCTGAGGTGGCGGAGCGGTTGGGGTTGAAGCCGCGGGAACGGGTGATCGTTCGGTCGCGGCGGTACCTGGCGGATGGGCGGCCGGTGGAGGTGGCCACGTCGTACATCCCGGAGTCGATCGCCAAGGGGACGGCCATCGCGGAGGTGAACACCGGGCCCGGTGGAATCTATGCGCGGATCGAGGAGGCTGGGCACGAGCTGGCGCGGTTCACCGAAGAGGTGTCGGCGCGGATGCCTACGCCGGATGAGCGCAAGACGTTGGAGATCGGGTCGGGGTCGCCGGTGTTGACGTTGGTCCGTACGGCGTTCGACACCAAGGGTCGTGCGGTGGAGGTCTGCGACACGGTCAAGGTGGCCACGTCGTTCGTGCTGGAGTACGACGTCCCGGCCAAGTGAGCTCGTTGCAAAAGCGAAGAGAAGGGCGGAGTGGTTGAACTCCTCTAGACGACTAGCTACGGTGAACTTGTCTAGAGGACTAGGTGAGCTGATCGGCTCCGGTCAAGGAGCCCTACGGAAGATCGAGAAAGGTCTAACGATGGCTATTCCTGCTGGTCACAGGTTCCCGATCACCTTCGACGAGCTGTTCCCGCAAGGGTTCTTCGTGCTGAAGGTGGAGCGGGCGCAGGAGTTCAACGAGGGCAAGGCACCTCGCCCGGCCAACGACAAGGTGACGGGCCTGCCGGTGTGGACGGTGCAGGGCACGGACCCGTCGGCGCGGGGCAAGAACACCGGGGCGGTGGTCAAGATCGCGTCGGAGTACCAGCCGGTTCCGCCGGAGGTGCTGCCCGGTACGCCGTTCCGACCGGCCGTCTTCACGGGGTTGAAGGTGTCGCCGTACGTCCGGGACGGCTGGGTCAACTACACGATCTGGGCCGAGGAGATGCTGTCACCGCAGGACGCGGCCAAGGGGCGTCGGGGCAACGGCAAGTCGGACTCGTCGGCGGGCGCTCCGCCGGTTGCGGCCTGAGAGGGCACATCGTGGAGATTGAAGGACTGTTGACGCCCGGCCCGAACGCCAGGCCGGAGGTGGTCACCAAGCCGGGTACGGACTGGTACGGGCTGCGGCTGGTGATGGACCCCGGTGAGGTCGTGCTGGGGCTGCCGGAGGACGAGGACGGGCGGGCGAGGTTGGCGACCTTCCTGACCGAGCTGGGCAGGGCCTCGTACTTCCTCGCCGGGGTGCTCGACCCGTCCCCGAACCACCTGTTGATGCCGGGAGGCGGCACGGTGCTGTCGGACGCCACGTTCTTCGGGGAGTCGGGGCCGGGGAGTCGCCCGCGATGACGGCCGCCGCCGGGGCCAGGCCGAAGTACGCGGTCTTCTTACGGGCCAACTCCTTTGGGCGCGCCATGACGTTGGCGGGGTTCCGATCCGATTACGCGTTGGCCAAGGCCATGGGGCTCAACCGGTCGACGGTGAAGCGCGTGCGGACCGGTGAGTTGATGCCGGGGCCGGGGTTCATAGCTGGTGCGCTGAAGGCGCTTTCGCCGATGGCGTTCGAAGACCTGTTCGTGGTCGACGTCAGCGAGGAGTGACCGTGCCTGTGGGTGCGTGACAACTGAACAGTTCGCGGCTGGTCGGTGTGGTCGCGGGGAGACAGTCCAAGTCTTGGCGGGCTCCGGCTGTCCCCCTGCGACTCACCCGACTGGCTTCGCCATGCACTTTTGTTGACACACAGGGGATTCCAGTCATGTCAAGGGTATCTCGTCGCGGGGGACGTGCGTCAAGTCGGGCCGTCACCCCGTCAAGGTGGAAGCTGTCCAACGGTTCGAAGTGCCAGCGGTGCAAGCGGTTCGGTGTGTTCGCGCCCGGACAGCTCGCCTGCTGCGCCTGTCTGGGGTGGCTCGCGCTGATCTTCGCCCCGGCCAGGGGTGTGGTCTGATGGCGCGCTGGGTTGATCCGGCTCCGTTCGAGGGTGCTCGGCCTCGGGTGCCGTGGTGGGCGTTGGTGCCGGGCAAGTTGAAGTGGTTGGCGTTCGTCGTCGCGCTGGTGTGGCTGCTCCTGGTCGGTGTCGTGCGCCTGGTGCTCGTCGTGGTCCGGTACCCGGTGGTCACGCTGGTGCCGTTGACGGCGGCCTGGTGCTGGCTGTCGTTCGGGCTGTCGCCGCTGGTCCTGGCCTTGCTGAGCCTGACGGCGGGGCTCACGGTCTGGGCTGGCCTGCATCGGGCGTCGTTCCTGCGGCACGTGTGGTTCCGGCTGGTCACCGAGTACCGGCGGGCGACGGTGTACGTGCCGCGCTGGCGCACCACGATGCGCCTGGCTGAGCTGGCCAAGGACAACCGGGGACGTGAGTACCGGCCGAAGCTGCGGCGCATCCGGTCCGAGGGTTGGCGGGATCGGGTCCGGGTGCGGATGATCCCGGCGCAGGCACTGGAGGCGTGGGAGCTGCGCCGTGACGGCCTGGCGCACTCGTTCGGGGCGCAGTCGTGCCGGGTGCGGGTGCTGCGGCCGAAGATGATCGAACTCGACTTCATCCACTCCGACCCGTTGGCGCGGTCGCTGCCGGTGCCATCCCTGGCCGACGACGCTGACGCGGTCGACCTCAAGCGGGTAGTGGTCGGGCGCACGGAGACGGGCAAACCGTGGCGGATTCGCTTGCAGGGCAACCAAATCCTCGGCGTCGGCGTGCAAGGCGCGGGCAAAGGATCGGTGCTGTGGTCGATCATCTGGCACCTCGCGCCAGCGGTGCGTGCCGGTCTCGTGCGTCTGGTGGGGATCGATCCCAAGGGCGGTATGGAGCTGGGGCAGTGCTCGGACGCGTTCACCCGGCTGGTGTTCGACAACGGCCGTGAGGCGGTCGAGCTGCTGGAAGAGCTGGCGGCGGAGGTCAAGGAACGAGCGGCGCGGTACCGGGGTGTCCGCCGGCTGTGGGCGCGTTCGAACGGTGAGCCGTTCACGGTGCTGGTGGTCGACGAGCTGGCGGACCTGATCGCCTACCAGCCGGACAAGGGCTTGCGGGAGCGGGCCACCCGCGCCATCCAGACCATCACCTCACAGGGCCGTGCGCCGGGCTTCTGCGTCCTGGGCTTGGTGCAGGATCCGCGCAAGGAGGTCGTGGGGTTCCGGCACCTGTTCGGCACCCGCGTGGCGCTGCGCCTGGACGAGTCGGCGCAGGTGGACATGGTCCTTGGCGACGGTGCCCGTGCCCGTGGCGCTGCGGCTCACGAGATCAGCGAGCAGACACCCGGCGTGGCCTGGGTGAAGACCGATGGGCGTGGTGAGCCGGAGCGCGTGCGGGCCTTCCACGTCACCGACGCGGACTTGGTCGAGCTGGGCGTCTACCTGGCCGACGCGACCGTGCACGAGTTCCCGACCCGACCCGATGGCGACGCGACCGGAGGTGCTGCGGCATGACCACCCCTGTTGTCCCTGCGGTGCCGCTCGACGTGGCGGGCATGACCTCGGCCGAACGCGCCCGGCTGCCGCTGTCCCTCGACGTGGTCAAGGCGGCGGCCGAACAACACGGCGTCTGCACCCGGCCCGTGCTGCGGGAGGTCGTGGACCTGGACACCGGAGAGGTGCGGATCGTCGGCATCCGCTGCAACTCCACCCAGGAATCCAAGTGCCCGGCCTGCGCCGAACGCAACCGCCGCTCCCGCATGGCCCAGTGCCGTGAGGGCTGGCACCTCGACCACGAGCCCGTGGCCGAACGTCACGCACCCACGGTCGACCAGGTCGAGCTGGTTACCTACCGCTCGGACCTGACGGCCGAGTACCGCCGTGCTGTGGCTGAGGGAGCGATTGACCAGGTGGAAGACCTGCGCGAGGGCATCCGGGAGGCGGACGCGGACCTGAAGCGTGAGGGAGTCCGCGGGAACCTCCCCAACGTCGAGCGGTCCGGTCGACCGGCGCCCACGCGCTCCACCCGGCGCAGGCAGAACGCGCCGAACCTGCCTCGCCGGAAGGTCGCCAAGCGCACCGTGGGGCGGGAGTTCGCGGGCAAGTACCGGCCGTCGACGTTCATCACGCTCACCCTCGACAGCTACGGCAAGGTCGGGCCGGACGGTGCCCCGGTCGCCCCGGACACCTACGACTACCGGCGGGCCGCTCGGGACGCGGTGCACTTCGCCTCCCTGGTCGACCGGTGGTGGCAGAACCTCCGCCGGGTCGTCGGCTGGGACGTCCAGTACTTCGGCACGGTCGAACCACAACGCCGGATCGCGCCTCACGTGCACTTCGCCGTGCGCGGCTCGATCCCACACAAGGTCGTCCGGCAGGTCACGGCAGCCACGTACTTGCAGGTCTGGTGGCCCCAGCACGACCGGATGATCTATGGCGGCGACCGGCTGCCGGTCTGGGACATGCGGACCAAGGGCTTCGTGGACCCTGACACCGAGCAGCCGTTGACCGCCTGGGCCGACGCCGTCGCGAACCTCGACACCCCGGCCCACGTGGTCGAGTTCGGCCGCCAGGTCCACTCCAAGGGCATCCTCGGCGGCACGGAGGAGTCCGGACGGCACATCGGCTACCTGACCAAGTACCTCACCAAGTCCGTCACCGAAGTGGTCGAGCAGGACGCCTCACCGGGCCTGGCCGACCACGCCGATCGCCTGGCGGCGGAGCTGGCCGTCACGCCGTGCTCGGAGCGCTGCGCGGTCTGGCTGCTCTACGGCGTCCAACCCAAGGGCGTCACGTCCAAGACCACCCCTGGCCACTGCAAGGGCAAGGCACACCGCCGAGACACCCTCGGCCTTCCTGGTCGCCGTGTTCTGGTCTCGCGTCGCTGGTCGGGCAAGACGCTGGCCGAGCACAAGGCGGATCGGGCCACGTTCGTCCGTGAAGCCTTGGCCGCTGCGGGCATCGCCAAGCCGGACTCCGACCGGACCCGCCTCCAGTGGGGTCCGGTCCGACCTGGTGACCCGCACGCGCCATCACGGGCTGAACTGCTCATGCACATGATCGCCCAGCGTTTGGCCTGGCAAGCCGAGTACCAGCAGGCACAAGCCGTCCTCGTCCACCTACGACCACCGGAGCCAAACCTTTCAGCAACTTCACCGGTAGCGGCTTGACCAGGGGGAACGCCATGACTGACATGCGGGGGATTGATCGGCTCTGGGGTGTGGATGACGTGTCCGCCTACCTCGGGGTGCCGGTGAAGACGCTCTACCAGTGGAAGTGGCGGGGAGAAGGTCCGCCGGTCCGGAAGATCGGGAGGTACCTGCGTTACGTGCCTGACCAGGTGAGGGCGTGGGTTGACGGCCTGAACGAGCAAGCGGCGTAGGGGGGCTGTCGTGGGACACGTTCAAGATCGCTGGTGGAAGGACGTCCGCGACCCGGCGACCAAGGAGGTCAAGCGGGTCAAGACGTCGCTACACGGTCAGGGCCTGCGCTATCGGGTGCGCTACCTCGACCCGGAGGGGAACGAGAAGAGCAAGAGCTTCCCGGATCGTGCCAAGAAGGCGGCGGAAGACTTCCTGCGGGACGTGGAGTCGGCCAAGCATTCCGGTGATTACCGCGACCCGAACGCAGGCAAGATCACGCTGCGGGCGTACGGGGACGAGTGGTTTCGCGGGATGGCGTTCTCCGGTGGGACGCGGGCCTCGGTGCGGAGCCGGCTCGACAGCCTGATCTACCCGAAGCTCGGTGAGGTCGAGCTGGGCGCTTTGCTGCCTCGCCACATTCGTGACTGGCTGGCCTGGCTGACCTCCAAGAAGATCGCCAACAGCACCCGATCGGTGTGCTTCGTGCACTTGTCAGCCATCCTCGACGCGGCCGTGGATGACAGGCGGATCGGCTCCAACCCGTGCAAGGTCAAGAGCGTGCCTCGGCCACAGCCGGACAAGCGGAAGATCGTTCCGTGGACTCCGGAGAAGGTCGCAGCGGTCCAGGCGGCACTACCGAAGCGGTACCGGTTGGCTGTCACACTCGGGGCGGGCTGTGGGCTCCGTCAGGGCGAGGTGTTCGGGCTCTCCGACACGGACATCGACCGTGAGGCGAACATGCTTCACGTCGTCCGTCAGGTGACCGTGGTCGACAACCGCTTGGTGTTCGCACCGCCGAAGGGTGGCAAGGAGCGCTCGTTACCACTGGCTCAGTCGGTCCTGCGAGATATCGACGCCCACATCCGGCTCATCGAACCGGTGACGGTCACGCTGCCGTGGAAGGAGCCGGACGGCCCGCCTGAGACCGTACGGCTGATCCTGTCCACGGACGTTGGGGGAGCGGTCTACCGGTCCGATTTCAACCGGCTGGTGTGGCGGCCTGCGCTCGACAAGGCGGGCATGGGACGGACCAAGCGGCAGGACGGCATGCACGCGCTGCGGCACTTCTTCGCCTCGGTCCTGCTCGACGGCGGCGAGTCAATCAAGGCGCTCGCCGAGTGGCTGGGCCACGCTGACCCGGCCTTCACGATGCGCGTCTACACGCACCTGCTGCCGTCGAGCAACGACCGTGCGCGGCAAATAATTGACCGTTCGTCTTGGTTCGCGGTTAAGGAGGAGGAAGTTTTCTGTATCAGATGATTTTTACAAGTATGGCCGTTGCTGTTGCCACTACGATACTTGTTGTGGCGACCGCTATCGCGATCTTATTTCGCTGATTTGCTGGCCCTTCGGATCGCTCGTCTTCAAGGGTCCATGGTTTGATAACTGCATAGGTCCATGGAGCGCGAAATTCGCTGCGCACCATGAATATTGCTGTCAGTACAAAAGCAATTGAAAGTGGCCACTTCACGGAGAGCGGGGCGTTTCCCCAGCCGATTATGTCGGGTACGCGCAGTCCTGCGGATTGAAGGATGGTGGCGCCTAGACTGAGGGTGACTGTAGCTAGCATCAGTAGCGAGAATACCTGTGACGACTTCTCTCCATAGTGCGTCCGAAGTCTGGGCTTTTCGCTTGTTTTGCGCATTCGCGCCCATTGGTTGTTAATTGCCTCGCAGATGTCTTCTCGTCCTATGGCTACTGCTTGATATGAAGACAGTACAACTTCGACCGAGGTGGCCTTTACTCGTATCTCACTTAATTCCGCATCATTGAGGATCTTCATGTCGGCCGCTTCGTCTATATGTCCGCCTGAAAATTCTATAGTGACTTTTGATTCGTTGTCGTGCGAGAGCATTTTCACTAAAGCGTCGAGGTCGTCGATGGTGACGGAAACTCTTCCGAGATACTTTCGGGTGGATGTTTCCTGTCGATCTGATAGTTGAGGTCTGTGAACCGTCACGCATGTAGCTTATCGCTTCTGACGGCCTATGGACGGCCTGGCGACCGGATACAGCGTGTTATTCCAGGTCAGTCCGTCGGAGGAATGAAGGTGAAGTACAAGGAGACCGCGCGCGGCGGCCTGGCCGTCAACGTCATCGAGTGCTGACCCGGAGCGCGGGAGGTGGCTGTTCCGCCGCCTCCCGCGCTCGGGCGACTACGGCAGGACCGACTCGATCGCCTTCACGACGGTCTCGTCCTCCGGTTCGGTGCGCGGGCGGAAGCGGGCGGTGATGGTGCCGGACGGGGACAGCAGGAACTTCTCGAAGTTCCACTGGACGTCGCCCGCCGCGCCGTCGGCGTCCGCGAACGCCGTCAGCTCGGCGTAGAGCGGGTGCCGGGACGGGCCGTTGACGTCGATCTTCTCGAACAGGGGGAACGTCACGCCGTAGGTGGTGGAGCAGAACGTCGCGATCTCCTCCGCCGTGCCCGGCTCCTGCCCCGCGAACTGGTTGCACGGGAACCCGACCACCGAGAACCCCTGCGCCCCGTAACGCTCCTGCAGCCGCTCCAGGCCCTCGTACTGCGGCGTCAGGCCGCACTTCGAAGCGACGTTCACCACCAGCAGCGCCTTGCCCGCCAACGCCCCCAGGCTCGACGGCTCACCGGACAGCGTGCGCAGCGGGATGTCGTGGATGCTCATGACGGCGAGGCTACGTGCCGCTCCACCAAGGCCCGCAACGCCGCCATCTCCGCCGCCAGCGCCGCCCGCCCGGCCGGCGTGACGTCGACCCACGTCCGGGGCCGCTTGCCGTCGTACCCCTTCTCCACCGCGACCAGGCCGGCCCGCGCCAGCACCGCGATGTGCCGCGACAGGTTGCCCGCCGTCAGCTCCAGGGTGGACCGCAGGTAGCCGAACTCGACCCGCTTCGCCTCGGCGGCCACGGTCAGGATGCCCAGCCGGTGCTTCTGGTGGACCACGTCGTCCAGCGACGCGGTCGGGTGCTCAGCCACGGCGCAGGCCCGCCAGCCCGCCGACGAGGAGCACCAAGCCGGGCAGCACGACCACGCTGCCGGTCGTCCAGGCGGTGGGGTGCGGGACCGCGAGCGGTGTGAAGGCGGCCGACACGCACAGCGCCACGAGGTACGCCGCGGTGGCGGTGGTGAACCGGGTGCTGCGCTCCAGAGCGGCCAGCACCACCAGGCCGAGGCCGATCGCGATGAACGGCGCGATCGCCGGCTGGTCGTGCTGGAGCACGGCCGTGCCCAGCACCGCCGCCGGCAAGGTCGCCACGCGCGGCGCGCCCCGGTGCCACAGCGCGGTCGCCACCGCCAGCACGATCAGCCCGACGGCCGTGCCCGAGTGGAACCGGAACGGCAGGGCGTCCAGCGCCACCCCGACCACCGGGCCGCTCAGCCCGATCGCCGACGCGCCGAGGTAGCCCCGCGTGGACGTCTCGATGCCCACCCGCGCGCCGCGCCGCCGGTACCACCACACCGTCGCCAGACCGCCCGCCACCAGCACGACCAGCCAGTACGCGCCCAACAGCACGGGATGGCGCACGGCGAAGGCCCACGTCGGCTCCTCCGGCGGCACGTGCAGCGGCAGCGCCAGGAACGACGCCACGCCGAAGAACAGCAGCGGGAACGCGTAGGCGTGCCGGTCCGCCCGCGCCCGGCGGCGCAGGGCGGCCAGGTCACCCAGCAGGTCTGCCACGCAGTCAGATTTGCACCGCAAACCAACGGCGTCAACCACGGGGTCGGAAGATCGTCACCACCACCCGCAACCCCAGCAGCACGCTGATGACCAGCAGGTTGTAGCCGAACACCTGGAACAGCGAGAGGTCCGGACCGACCTCCGGCCCGCCGTCCGCGCCCAGCAGCAGCACCGCCATCACGCCCGCCGTCGCACCGAGCACGGTCAGCATCACCTGGTGCAGCAGCGAGACGATGAACCGCCGGTCGCGCTCGTCCGCGAACAGCCGCACGCCCAACCCCAGCCGCCCCTGCTCCAACGCGCTGGAGATGCGGTCCACCCGCCGGGGCAGCCGCCGCAGCATGGGCAGCACCGCGTGCAGCTCCTCGGCCACCGTGCGCCGCAGCGACTCCGGCGACAGGTGCTCGCTGAACTGCTTGTCCGCGAACGACCGCGACTCGACCACGATGTTGAACCCCGGTGACAGCGCGCCCAGCGTGCCCTCCACCGTGGCCAGCGCCCGGAACACCGCCGCGATCTCCGGCGGGATGCTCAGCCCGTGCCGGTAGACCAGCTTGAACAGGTCGCCGAACATCTCCACGTCCGGCCGCATCCCGGTGCTCAGGTGTCGTGCCATGAACTGCCCGAGCGCGCGCTCCAGGTGCTGCTCGTCGATCTCGTCCGGCCTGGCCACCAGTTCCAGCAACGCGTCGCGCAGCCCCGCCGGGTCGCCGTGGTCGACGGCCAGCAGCAGCTTGCCCAGCGCCGACCGCAGCTGCGCGTCGATCCGGCCCACCGAGCCGAAGTCGAGCATGCCGAGCCTGCCGTCACCCAGCAGCATGATGTTGCCGGGGTGCGGGTCGGCGTGGAAGACGCCGTCGACGAGCACCTGGCGCAGCAGCGCGTCGAGCAGCGCGCGGGCCAGCGCGTCCCGGTCCACCGACTCCAGCGACGCCGACCGCACCGGCACGCCGTCCAGCCGCTGCATGACCAGCACGCGTGCCGTGCACAGCCCTTCGTGCACGGCCGGCAGCACCACGCCGGTCCCGTCCGACGCCGCCCGCACGGCCGCGAGGTTGCGCGCCTCGACCCGGAAGTCCAGCTCCTCGCGCAGCGCGGCGGAGAACCCGGCGGCCAGGTCGCGCACGCCGATCGCCTTGCCCCAGCGCGTCCGGTCGTGCAGCGTCGACGCGAGCCGGTGCACGATGTCGAGGTCCCCCTCGGCCACCCGCCGCACGACTGGCCGCTGCACCTTCACCACGACGTCCTCGCCGGACCTCAGCCGTGCCCGGTGCACCTGCGCGACGGACGCGGCGGCGATCGGCCGCTCGTCGAACTCGGCGAACACGTCCTCGGGCGGCTGCCCCAGTTCGGCGACCAGCACCTCGCGCACGGCCGGCCACGGCGCGGCGGGCACGTTGTCCTGCAACAGCGTCAGCTCGTCCACCACGTCCGGCGGCAGCAGGTCGGGCCGGGTGGACAGCACCTGGCCCAGCTTGACGAACGTGACGCCGCCCTCCTCCAGCGCCAGCCGCAACGACCGCGCCAGGCGGGTGTCGGTGCGCTCCCGGCCGCGCAGGTACGGGCCGAGGCCGTGGCGGAACGCGATGGCGGTGATCCGGGAGTAGCGGCGGGTGCGCGAGATCCGCCCGCGCAGCGCGCGCCACCACTCGGTGGGCGGCGGGACCGAACCGGTCGGGACCACGATCTCGGCGAACGTGAGCACGCCGATCATCAGCAGCAGCGCGACGCCGATCTGCACGGTCGCCAGCGCGGGCGTGGTCTCCGGGCCGGGCATGGCGCTCAACGCCGCCTCGCTGGACGTCAGCCCGACCATGCACGCGAGCGCGGTGCGGATCAGGCCGACGTGGAGCCCGAGGATGCGTCGCGCGGCCAGCGCCATGCCGAGCACCAGCGCCAGGAACGTCACCGGCACCCCGACCGTGTAAAGCAGGAAATCACCCATACGTCTTCCCCCCAGCGTTCGCGCGGAGGATAGAGCGGTCTCCCTGAGACGGTGCGTGGTGTGAGCAGAGCTCCGATCACTCGGATGGCTCACTGCCGGGGTGGTGGCGGTGATGGCCTAGTCAGGTTCCTGTTACCGCTGGTTTTCACGGATGTGAAGAGTGTTGACGGTTCTGGAGGGCAGTCCCTACGGTCCCCTGAGAGGTCCGAGGACCTTCGCGGTCTCGTGGGAGGGCCCCGACTTCGGCGGCGGTGTCGCGGGCCCTTCCACGAGCGCCTCGCGGCGTCGTCAGAGGTCGAACACCGGGCCGGTCTCGGCCAGCATCACGCACGGGTTCGGGTACTCCGCCTCGAACGACCGGGTCTCGCCGCGCCACGTGCCGGACGCCTTCACCCGCACGGGGTCGAACTCCATCGTGCACAGCGCCTGCCCGGTGGACAGGCCGTCGATCTGCCCGTCCACATCGGACAGTGCGAGGCAGGCCTGGTCGGCTCTGGGGTGCAGGCCGCCCGCGGGTTCGCACGTCAGGTTCGAGAGTTGGAACGCCTCGCCGCGCTGCACGCTGAGCACGAAGCTCGACTCCGGTGCGGTGAACGCGGGGATCAGTGCGGCCATGGCCGCGAACAAGGGGAGTGGTGCCATGCGACCAGACTGACCGCCGCGCACCGCCGCCTCCAGCGAACTCACCGGATCGTGTGGTTTCCTGCGCGGTGGCCCGGCGGTGCCCGCGGGACCGCCGACGCTGCGGATCTTCGATGTGAGGTGGATCACTCTCGCGCTGGGCTGTGCGGCGGTGCGGGCCAGGGTGGGCAGATGGCTTCCGAGGTGCGCAGGGTGGCGCTCGCGAGTTCGGCCGGGAACGCGGTGGAGCTGTACGACTTCCTGCTCTACGGCACCGCGTCGGCGCTGGTGTTCGACAAGCTGTTCTTCCCCTCCTTCGACCCGCGCATCGGCACGCTGCTGGCGTTCGCCACGTTCGGCGCGGGTTTCCTGGCCCGGCCGCTGGGCGGGGTGGTGATCGGCCACTTCGGCGACCGCGTCGGGCGGCGGTCGATGCTCGTGCTGACGTTGACGGTGACCGGGTTGTGCACGGCGGCGATCGGGCTGCTGCCGACGTACTCCTCGATCGGGCTCGCCGCGCCGTTGCTGCTGGTGCTGCTGCGGGTGGTGCAGGGGTTCTTCCTCGGCGGCGAGCAGGGTGGCGCGACGTTGATGGCGGTCGAGCACGCGCCGCCGGGGCGGACCGGCTGGTACGGGAGCTGGACGTTCCTGGGTTCGCCGATCGGGTTGCTGCTGGCCAACGGGGCCATGGCGGCGTCGACCGCGGTGTCCGGCGACGCGTTCCTGAGCTGGGGCTGGCGGGTGCCGTTCCTGCTCAGCCTGGTGCTGGTGGGTGTCGGGCTGTACGTGCGGCTGTCGGTGGAGGAGAGCCCGGTGTTCCGCGAGGTGCGGGAGACGGCGGGGGCCGTGCGGCTGCCGGTGGCGGTGGTGCTGCGGCAGTCGTGGCGGAAGGTGCTGCTGGGCGCGGGGGTGAACCTCGGGTTCAACATGTTCATCTTCGTGGTGGCGACGTTCGCGGTGTCGTACGGGACGCGCCAGCTCGGGATGGCGCGGGGGACGTTGTTGAGCGCCGGGCTGATCGGGGCGTTCGCGCAGGCGGTGGCGATCCTGGTGTTCGCGCGGCTGTCGGACCGGGTGGGGCGGTTGCCCGTGATGCTGGGCGGGGCCGCGTTCCTGGGCGTGTTCGCGTTCCCGCTGTTCTGGCTGCTGGAGACGCGGTCACCGGGGTTGGTGGTGCTGGCGATGGTGGTGGCGTTCGCCGGGTCCGCGGCGGTGTTCGGGCCGATGCCCGCTTACTACGCCGAGCTGTTCGGCACGCGCGTCCGGTACAGCGGCGTGTCGTTGAGCTACCAGCTCGGGGCCGTGCTGGGCGGTGGTCTCTCGCCGGTCGTCGCCACCTGGCTGCTGGGCGTGACGCCGACCCACGACTCGTGGCCGATCTCGCTCTACCTCATCGTCGGCGCCCTGATCAGCGCCCTCTCGCTCCTCGCCATCGGCGAAACCCTCCGCCGCACCCCCTCGTGAGTCGAACGCTCAGGACCCGCGTGTCGAACGCTCAGGACCCCTGAATTCAACGCTCAGGACGGCGAGCGGTGTTCTGAGCGTTGAACTCAGGGGTCCTGGACGTACGACACGGTGGGCCTGAGCGTTCGACACTCGCGGTCGTCGGCGGCGACCGCGGTCCGGTGCGTCGGTTCAGCCGAGCGGCACGACGCTCCCGGTCCGCGCCGACGCGAACGCCGCCTCGACCACCTCCAGCCCGGTCACCGCGTCCGCCACCGGAACGGGCGCCTGGCCGGCCGCGACGGCCGCGTAGAAGTCCTGGTAGGACCCCGGTGACGTGCGCACCGGCTCCGTCCCGAGGACGCCCCACCGCTCCTCCGGCTCCTCGCCCCACCCCGGACCGCCGGGCACCTCGCCCGCCTTCAACGCCTCCTCCTGCGGGTCCATCCCGTGCTTCACGTACGCCGACCGGTCGCCCAGCACCCGGAACCTCGGCCCCGGCGACGCCGCCAGCGCCGACGCCCACAGGTGCGACACCGCGCCGGACGGGTGGGTCAGCGCGAGGAACGCGTCGTCGTGCGCGCGCGCACCCGCCCGCAGCGTCCGCACCTCCGCGTACACGCTCGTCGGCCGCCCGAACAACGCCACCGCCTGGTCCACCAGGTGCGTGCCCAGGTCGAACACGATGCTGCCCAGGTCGGCCGGGTCGCCGGACTCCTTCCAGCCCTCCTTCACCTCCGGCCGCCACCGCTCGAACCGCGACTCGAACCGGTGCACCCGCCCCAGCGCGCCCTCGCCGACCAGCCGCGCCGCGGTCCGGAAGTCACCGTCCCAGCGCCGGTTGTGGAACGGCGCCAGCAGCAGCCCCCGTGACGCCGCCAGCTCCGCCAACTCCCGCGCCTCGCGCGCGGACGGCGCGAACGGCTTGTCCACCACGGCGTTCAGCCCGTGCTCCAACGCCGCCCGCGCGTGCGCGGCGTGGAACCGGTTCGGCGTGGTCACCACGACAAGGTCGAACTCGTCGGCCCGCCGCCACACCTCGTCCACGGACCCGATCAACTCGGCCGACGGGTAGCGGGACGCCACCTCGGCCCGCCGCTCGGGGTTCGACGTGACGACGGCGGTCAGCGCCAAGCCGGGCGTGGTGGACAGGAACGGCGCGTGGAAGGCGGCTCCGCCGAGCCCGTAGCCGATGAGTGCGGTGCGCATGTCCCGAACCCTAAGCGTCCCAGGACGTGGACGCCCTGTCGCGGCCCGTCACGCACCGCTACGTTCTGCACCATGATCCCGCTCGTGACCCGTCGGCACGTGGACTACGTGCGCGTCACCGGCATGGCCTGTCACCGCGGCTGATCGAGCCCGCGAACCGAGCACGCCCGGTGTCCTCGGCGTGCCCGCACACGAGACAGGAGTCCGCCCCCATGTCCTGGTCCTTCGACACCAAGCAGGTCCACTCCGGCGCCGCGCCCGACCCCGCGACCGGCGCGCGTGCCACCCCGATCTACCAGACCACCTCGTTCGTGTTCCGCGACTCGGCGCACGGCGAGGCGCTGTTCAGCCTCGCCGAGCCGGGCAACATCTACACCCGCATCAACAACCCCACCCAGGACGTCCTGGAGCAGCGGGTCGCCGCGCTGGAGGGCGGCGTGGCGGCGGTGGCGTTCGCGTCCGGGCAGGCCGCCGAGACCGCCACCGTGCTCAACCTGGCCCGCGCGGGCGACCACCTGGTGTCCAGCGCGTCGCTCTACGGCGGCACGTACAACCTGTTCCACTACACGCTGCCGAAGCTGGGCATCGAGGTGTCGTTCGTGGACGACCCGGACGACCTGGACGCGTGGCGCGCCGCCGTGCGGCCGAACACCAAGCTGTTCTTCGCCGAGTCGCTGGCCAACCCGCGCAGCAACGTGCTGGACATCGCGGCGGTCGCCGAGGTGGCGCACGCGGCGGGCGTGCCGCTGGTCGTGGACAACACCGTGCCCACGCCGTACCTGGTGCGGCCGATCGAGCACGGCGCGGACATCGTGGTGCACTCGGCCACGAAGTACCTGGGCGGGCACGGCACCGCGGTCGCGGGCGTCGTGGTGGACGGCGGCACGTTCGAGTACTCCGACGCGGCGAAGTTCCCGGACTTCACCGAGCCCGACCCCAGCTACCACGGGTTGCGGTACTGGCCCGCGCTCGGGCACGGCGCGTTCGCCGCGAAGCTGCGGGTGCAGGGCCTGCGCGACACCGGCGCCGCCATCGCGCCGCTGACCAGCTTCCTGATCCTCCAGGGCATCGAGACGCTGTCGTTGCGCATCGACAAGCACTCGGCGAACGCGCTGGAGCTGGCCCGGTGGCTCGAGGCGCGCGACGAGGTGGAGAAGGTGCACTACGCGGGCCTGCCGTCGAGCCCCTGGCACGACCTGGCGCAGAAGTACCTGCCGACGGGCGCGGGTGGCGTCGTGTCGTTCGAGCTGCGCGGCGGCGTGGCGGCGGGCCGGGCGTTCGTGGACGGCGTGGAGCTGTTCAGCCAGCTGGTGAACATCGGCGACGTGCGCAGCCTCATCGTGCACCCGGCCAGCACCACGCACAGCCAGCTCACGCCCGAGCAGCAGGTGATCTCCGGCGTCACGCCGGGGTTGGTGCGGCTGTCGGTCGGCATCGAGGGCGTGGAGGACCTCAAGGCCGACCTGGAGTCGGGCTTCCGGGCCGCCAAGTCGGTGCTGTGAGCCCCGAGACCACCTCCGGGAAGACCCCTCCCACCGCCGGCGGGTGGCGGGAGGGGGACCCGAACGGTCGACGGCGGTGGTTGCGCGGCGCCCTGCCGGGCCTGCCGCTGTCGATCGCGTACGAGACCTGGGGCGAGCTGAACGCCGACCGCTCGAACGCCGTGCTGGTGCTGCACGCGCTGACCGGCGACAGCCACGTGGCGGGACCCGCCGGACCGGGCCACCCCACGCCGGGCTGGTGGGACGGGCTGGTCGGGCCGGGGCGCGCGCTGGACCCCGAGCGCTGGTTCGTGGTCGCGCCGAACGTCCTGGGCGGTTGCCAGGGCACCACGGGCCCGTGGGCGACCGCGCCGGACGGCCGGCCGTGGGGATCGCGGTTCCCCCGCGTCACGGTGCGCGACCAGGTGGCGGCCGAGGTGCTGCTGGCCGACGCGCTGGGCGTCGACGCGTGGGCCGCCGTGCTCGGCGGCTCCATGGGCGGGATGCGGGCGTTGGAGTGGGCGGTGTCCGAGCCGGACCGCGTGCGGTCGCTGCTCGTGCTGGCCGCGCCGGCGGCGTCCACGGCCGAGCACATCGCGCTGGCGTCCGCCCAGCTGCACGCCATCCGGCTCGACCCGGTCGGCGGCCTCGGCGTGGCGCGCCGGATCGCGCACATCAGCTACCGCAGCGAGCCGGAGCTGGCCGCCCGGTTCGGCCGCGAGGTGCACCCGGACGGCCGGTACCAGGTGGAGTCGTACCTGGACCACCACGCGGCCAAGCTGGTGCGCCGGTTCGACCCGGCCAGCTACGTCACCCTCACCGAGGCCATGAACAGCCACGACGTGGGTCGCGGTCGGGGCGGGGTGCGGGCCGCGCTGCGCCGCGTCACGGCGCGCGCGGTGGTGGCCGGGATCGACTCCGACCGCCTGTACCCGCTGCGGCAGCAGGCGGAGATCGCCGACGCCGTGCCCGGCGCCGGCGACCTGCGCGTGGTGACCTCGCCCTACGGCCACGACGCGTTCCTCATCGAGGTCGACCAGGTGTCGAAGCTCGTCTCGGAACTGCTGGAGACCGGCTAGAACCCGGCCGTGATGCGGGTGAACTCCCAGTCGGCCTGGGGGACGCCGCTGCAGGTGGACGACACCTGGCCGTCGCACCCGCCGCGGTCGCGGTTGACCGCCCAGAACGAGAACCGGCCCAGCCCGTTGGACTTCGCCCAGTCGCGCAGCTGCGTCCACGTCTGGGGCGTCGTCACCTCGCGCTGGTCGGACAGGCCGTTCATGCCCGAGATGCCGGTGTGCCGGAACGCCTCCGCGTCCGACCACCCGAACGTGGTCTTCAGCTTGTCCTTCAACGCGGTGGTGGCGTTGATCGTGTCCGCGCCGATGTTCGAGCTGCCGAAGTCGAACGGCATGATCGTGAACACGTCGACGCCCGCGCCGATCGCCGCGGCCCGCTCGATCAGCCGGTTGCCCCACGAGTTCGGGCCGGTGGTCGTGGTGCCGAAGGTGACGATGGTCTGGATGCCCGGGTTGTTCGCCTTGACGATCTTGAGCGCCTCCAGGATGCGGTCCTGCACGGCGGCGTTCTCGAACTCGTCGGTGTTCTCGATGTCGATGTCGATGGCCTTGAGCCCGTAGGCGTTGATGACCTGCTGGTACGCGCCGGCCAGGGCCTGCGGGGTCGAGCAGTTCGGGCCGAGCTTGTTGCCGCTCCACCCGCCGAACGACGGCACGACGTCACCGCCCGCCGCGCGGATCTGCTGGATGGCCTGCGCGTCGATGCCGCCGGTCAGGGGCCGGTTGCCGTCCCACGCGGGGTTGCAGCCGCCCGACGACAGCACGAACGCCATGGTGAACCACTTGACGCCGGTCGTGCTCATGATCGTGGCCGGCGCGGGCGGGTTGCCCCAGCCCAGGAACAGGTACGGCGCGCCGCGACCGCCGGTCGGGTTGGTGCCGGGCTGGGTGGTCGCGAAGACCTGGTTGGACGGGCCGGAGGTGTTCGCCGCGGCGTCGCGGGCCCGGACCGTGAAGGTGTACGCCGTGGAGGCGTTCAGGCCGCTCACGGTGGCGGTGGTGCCGCTGACCGTGGTGGCGACCGCGCTGCCCCGGTACACGTCGTACGCGGTCACGCCGACGTTGTCGGTCGACGCGGTCCACGCCAGCGAGACGGTGTTGCTGGTGGTGCCGGTGACGCGCAGGGAGCCGGGCGCGCTCGGCGCGACCGTGTCACCGCCGCCGCCACCGGTGCAGGGAGCTCCGTTGACGGTGCAGTTGAGCGGCGCGCCGGACCCGGTGCCGACGAAGCCGAAGCCGGCCGACGCGCCGACGGCGACGGCGCCGTTGTACTCGCGGTTCGTCGCCACGTAATGATCACCCGATCGGGTGACAAGCGCGTCCCAGTACGACCCGAGCGAGGTGCCCGCGGGGAGGTCGAACTCGACCCGCCACGAGTTGATGGCGGACGGGCCGCCGTTCGCGACGGTGAACTTGGCCTCGAAGCCGCTGCCCCAGTCCTGGGTCTTGGCGAACGTGGCGGTGACGCCCGGCGCCGCTTGCGCGACCGGGCCCACGACCAGTGATCCGATGGCGAGTGCGCCTGCTGCGAGCAGCGCGCTCGTTCGTCGTGACATGAGGAGTCCTCCTCGGCGGGATCGGCAGGGTGAATCGCGCCCACCTCGGAGAATGGTCTAGACCAAATCAAAAGGCAAGGCTGTTGACGGTTTTCCCGGCCCGGGGCCGCGGGGGAACCGGGCGAACAGGACTATTCGTCCAGCGCGGTGGCGATCCAGGGCGACACGGGCAGGTCCCGCATGCCGCACTCCACGGCCAGCTTCACCGTCCACCGCAGCGCCTGGAGCACCACCGTGGCCAGCTCCTGCGGCTGCCCGTTGGCCAGCGCGATCTCGATCTGCTCGGCGGCGGCCTCCTGGTCGCCGTGCACCTCGGCGAGCAGCGTGCGGATCGCGGTGCGCACGGGCGGGTCGGCGTCGTCGATCGGCACCTCCTGCCCGTCCTCGTCGAAGACCTGCATCTTGACCGGTGTCGCACCGCCCGAGCCCAGCGCGGCGACCATGTCGCTGCACTCGGAGAACAGCAGGAGGACCAGCTCCCGGATCTCCTCGTTGCCCTCGGGCGAGCCGCTGAGGTACCCGGTGACGAGGTCGACCGCGACCGCGTCCTCCCCGACCTTGGCCGCGGTCAGGGCCTCGCCGGCCACGGCCTGGAGCCGCGACCAGCGATCCGGATCTTGCTGCGGGTGCATTCAGCCATCTTCCAACACGGAGTAGGGGCGCACAGCTCTGCATATTGCCTACCCGGTGGTGTTCGCCCGCCGCAACGCCTTGTCCGGGGCGTGGCCCGTCCGGTATGGGCCCGCCAGGTGTGAGCCCGCCCGATGTGGGTACGGCTGCGCGCGTGCTACCGGGGTATGACACTCCGCGGGGGCATGTGCGGGCGCGGCCTGCCGCCTAGCATCGGGGCCGTGATCCGCACCCTCCTCCAGGTCGTGCTGTTCCGCGACCGCACGCGGGTCTTCGACGGCTTGCGCTTCCGCCTGCCGCTGATGGTGCTGGTGCTGCTCTACGGGCTGGTCATCGCGATCGTCGTGAGCTCGGCCTACGTCTCGAACGAGGACCCGGACGGCTGGTGGCCGCTGCTGTTCGCCATCATCGCCGGCAGCACCGCGCTGACCCTGCACTCCACCCTCCTGGCGTGGCGGGTGGCCACGGCCGGCCTGGTGGCGATGAAGCTGCTGATGCCCTCCGAACCGTCCGTGCTGGGCAGTTGGCAGTGGTGGTGGTACGTGGCGGTGCTGCTGGCCGTGGCGACCGCGCACCGCGGCCGGGTCGTGCTGCTCGTGGCGTTGATCACCTCCGGCGTGGTGTTCGCGCTGGGTCACCCCACCGACGCGCTGCAGACCACCGCCATCCTGCTCCCGCTGATCCTGCTCGGCTACGCGGTGGGCGCGCGCGGGCGGGCCGAGCAGCGGTTCCACGAGGAGCGGGACGAGAAGGCGGCGCTGGTCGAACGCGCCCGGATCGCCCGCGAGATGCACGACGTGGTCGCGCACCACATGTCGCTGGTGGTGGTGCGGTGCGAGACCGCGCCCTACCGGATCGCCGACCTGCCCGAGGCGGGCAAGCGCGAGTTCGCCGAGCTGGGCGCGGCGGCACGGGCCGCGATCACCGACATGCAGCAACTGCTGGGCGTGCTGCGGACCGACGACCAGCGGGTCGACCGGGCGCCGCAGCCCGGGTTGGCCGACATCCGGTCGCTGCACGCGGACGCGTCCGTGACCGACGCCGAGGTGCCGGCCGCGGTCGGGCTGACCGCGTACCGGATCGTGCAGGAGGCGTTGACCAACGCGGGCCGCCACGCGCCGGGCTCGGCCACGACGGTCGCCGTCGACCTGGTGGGCGACCGGCTGCGGGTCGTCGTGCGGAACACGGCCGGCGGGCCGTCGCGGGGCGGTGGCGGCGGGCACGGGCTCAGGGGCATGGCGGAACGGGTGGCGGTGCACGGCGGTGCGCTGACCGCCGAGCCGACCGCGGACGGGGGGTTCGAGGTGCTCGCGACGATTCCGGTGGGCGAGCCGTGATCCGGGTGCTGGTGGCGGACGACCAGGAGATGGTGCGGGAGGGGTTCTCCGCGCTGCTGGACGCCCAGGACGACATCACGGTGGTCGGGTCGGCCGGTGACGGCGTCGCCGCCGTCGGCGAGGTGCGCCGGTTGCGGCCGGACGTGGTGCTGATGGACGTGCGGATGCCGGAGATGGACGGGCTGACCGCCACCCGGCTGCTCGCCGACGACCCGGTCAAGGTGCTCGTGCTGACCACGTTCGACCTGGACGACTACGTGTACGAGGCGCTGCGGGCCGGTGCGAGCGGGTTCCTGCTCAAGCACGCGCCCGCGAGCGAGCTGCTGGCGGCGGTGCGGGTGGTGGCGCGCGGTGACGCGCTGCTGGCGCCGTCGGTGACCAAGCGGCTCATCGAGGACTTCGTGAAGGCGCAGCCCGTGCGGGTGGTGAAGCCCGCCGCGCTGGGCGCGTTGACCGAGCGGGAGACCGAGGTGCTGCGGCTGATCGCGCAGGGCCTGTCGAACGGCGAGATCGCCGCGCACCTGGTGCTGGCCGAGCAGACGGTGAAGACGCACGTCAGCCGGGTGCTGATGAAGCTCGGCCTCCGCGACCGGGCGCAGGCCGTGATCGCGGCCTACGAGTCGGGCCTGGTGGTACCGGGGTAGGGCCCGGGGAACGGCACCTCGGGGTGACGATCCGGGTGCCGTGGTCTTCCTAGCTTCGGCGCCATGCCGAAGAAGATCGCGTTGGTGGCCGCGCTGCTGGTGCTGGTCACGCCCGGTGGCGAGCCGCCGCCGTGCACGCCCCGGGTCGAGGTGCACGGCGACCTGGCGCGTGCCGCCCACGTCGCGGTGGTCGTGCCGGGGTCCGATGTGGATGATGAGCGGTTCGACGCCACGGTCGGGCGGATGGCCCGCGCGCTGCACGCGTCCGTCGGGCGGGACGACGTCGCGGTGGTCGCGTGGCTGGGGTACCGGACGCCGTCCGGGCTGGGGGTGGACGCGGCCGGCGGCCGGTTGGCGCGGGCGGGCGCGGTCGCGCTGGACGGGTACGTGCGGACGCTGCCGGGACACGTGCACCTGATGTGCCACAGCTACGGGTCGGTCGTGTGCGGGCTGGCCCAGCCGCCCGCGGCCGACGTGGTGTTCCTCGGGTCGCCCGGTGTGCGGGTCGACGCGGTGACGTCCGGTGCGCGGGTGTGGGCGGCGCGGGGCGGCCGGGACTGGACGCGGTGGGTGCCCTCGGTGCGGCTGGGCGACCTGGGGCACGGGCCCGACCCGGTCGACCCGGCGTTCGGCGCACGGGTGTTCGACGCGGGTGACATCAGGCACGACGAGTACTTCCGGGAGGGCACGCCGTCGCTGCGCGCCCTGTCCCGGATCGCGGTGGGGGAGGCGCCATGACGCAACGGGACCCGGTGGTCGACGCGACGCGCGCGATCGCCATCGTCGGGGTGGTGCTGGGGCACTGGCTGGTCACGGCCGTGGTGCTGACCGGGGACGGGCTGGTGGTGGACAGCCCGCTGCGGTGGGTGCCGGAGCTGGCACCGCTGACCTGGGTGCTCCAGACGCTGGGCTTGTTCTTCTTCGTCGGCGGGTTCGGCGCGGCGCGGTCGGCCGTGCCGTGGTGGTCGCGGGCGCGCGGGCTGGTGCTGCCGGTGGCCGTGCTGCTCGGCGCGTGGGGGGCTGTCCTGTTCGGACTGTCGTTGCGCGGGTCGCCGCAGCAGACCGTGTGGACGGCCGGGTACCTCGTCGTCACGCCGCTGTGGTTCCTCGGCGTGTACGTCGTGCTGCTGGCGTGCACGCCGCTGTTCCGGCGGTTGCGGTGGTGGGGTGTGGTGGTCCCGATCGCGCTGGTGGCGCTGGACGTCGGCTGGGTGAACGTGGTCGCGGTGTGGTGGGCACCGTGGCAGGTGGGGGTGATCGTCGCCCAACGCGGGCTGAGCCGGTCGTGCGGCGCGGGGCTGCTGGTGGCGGGCGGGGCGGCGTTCGCGCTGTTGCTGAACGCGGGCTACCCGGCGAGCGCGGTGGGCGTGCCGGGCGCCGCGGCGTCGAACCTGTCGCCGCCGTCGGCCGCCGCGCTGGCGCTGGCGATGGCCCAGGTGGGGCTCGTGCTGCTGGTGCGACCGACGTTTCGGGCGCGTGCGCTCAACGCGCGGGCGTTGCCGATCTTCCTGGTGCACCAGAGCGCGTTGCTGGCGGTGACGCTGGCCGGCGCGGTGTTCGGGCCGTTGCGCGGCCTGCACACGCCGCCGTCGGACGCGCTATGGGTGCTGGAGCGCGGGACGTGGCTGCCGGTGTTCACCGGGGTGTGCCTGCTGCTGCTTCGGCACCGCCGCGGCCAGGGCGGCGACGATCGTCGCGCCGTGCAGGACGACCATCGCGCCGGTCGGTTCGAGCACCAGCAGCGGCGGCACGCAGGCCAGCGCGGTGAGCAGCCAGGGGCGGCGGCCGTGGCACGTGCCGGCGTGCGCGGTGTGCAGCAGGTACCAGCCCAGCAGCAGGTGGATGAGGTTCTGCAGCGGGTCGACCTTGAACACGACCAGCGTGCCCGCCGCGCCCGCGAAGCCGGTGACGACGAACCCGAGCACGCCCAGCACGCCGTACCCCGCGCCGAGCGTGACCGCGAGCCGGGTGCGGTGGGTCTCGCGGGTGCGGCACGGGCTGAGCGCGGCGTTGCGCTCGAAGCGGTGGAACACCAGCAGCAGCGGCAGGAGCAGCAGCACCAGCACGGCCAGCCAGCGCGGCTTGGTGGCGACCCAGTCGAACGCGGCCGGGGAGTCCAGCAGGCCGAGGACGCCGACGACGGCCGCCAGCACGGTCAGGTAGCCGAGGTAGACCGTCATCGGCGTGGTGCGGGCGAACTCGACCACCCGCCACGGGTGCCCGCCCGCGAGCCAGGCCTCGACGCGGGGCTTGAGCAGCAGCACGAGGCTGATCTGGGCCAGGCCGAGCACGAGCAGGCACACCGTGGGCGGGCTGAGGTTCGAGCTGCCCTCGCCCGGCAGCGGCATCATCGTGCGGGGGTAGCCGCCGAACGTGATCAGCGCGAGCAGGGCGGGCACGGCGGCGAGCGCGAGGACGCCGAGCACCCGGCGTGACACGCGGTGCAGGCTGCCGTCGGCGTAGTGGAAGCCGAGCTGTTGCAGCAGCAACGCGCCCAGCACGAGGTTGAGGTAGCCGCCGGTGCGCCAGGCGAAGCCGATGCGGGCCAGGTCGACCGCGATCATCGCGGCGACCAGGGCGACCGGCGTGGCCAGCCGGGCGTGGCGGTGCAGCCAGGCCATGACCGGGGTGGCCGCGACCGCGACCAGGTACAGGCCGAGGAACCACAGCGGGTGCGCGATCAGCCTGCCGAACATCTCCACGCGCGACTTGTCGACGTCGAGCAGTTCCAGCGGCAGCGGCAGGACCAGCCAGGCCAGCACGAACGCCAGCACGGGGCGCAGCAGCCAGGAGATGCGCCCGGCCAGGTAGCGGCCGTAGCCGCCGTGCTCGGCCTGCACGGCGTGCCAGCCGATCAGGTTGGCGTGCCCGCCCGCGAAGTAGAAGACCGGGATGGCCTGCAACGCCCAGGTGAGCAGCCACAGCCAGGTCGCGCTCACACCCGCCCAGTGCAGGACCGTGATCACGGACTGGCCGACGACCACCAGGCCCAACGCGCCCAGCCGCAGGAACGTCGCGTAGCGGTCGTTCGTGGCCCGTGGTGCGGGCGCGTCGGCGGGCTCGTCCCGGTCGTGGCGCCGGGGCAGGCGGGCCAGCAGGAGGAACACCACGACGGCGCTGCCGAAGCCCCAGGCGAGCACGGGTTCGTGCCCGGGCGGACCCCAGCGCTGCCGCCACGAGTTGAACTCCAGGCCCGCCGCGTAGAGCTGGGCGGTGGCGTGGCACCGGGTGGCGTGGCCGCGCGGGTTGACGTCGCACCGGGCGTGCATGTCGAGGGCGAGGCGGGCGTCGAGCGCCTTGCGGGCGTCCTGGCCGAGCGGGCGGCCCTTGTGCTCGGCGTAGCGCAGCAGGTCGTAGCCCAGGTCGTGCGCCTTGCAGCCGCTGCCGAAGTCCCACTCGGTGTCGCCCGCGGGTCCCGAGCACCCGCCGTTCGGGTCGATGGCCCGCACGGTCCCGTCCGCCTGCGTGACCGCGATCGGCCTGCGGTTGGCCACCTGGTCGAAGTCGGCGGGGAACCCGATCAGCGGGTTGGCCGTCGACGGGTTCGCCATCGCCTCGACGGCCCGCGCGGCCACCGCGACGTCACCGCTGAGCGGCGAGGTGTCGGTCGCGCCCGCCGGCCGGGACGCGATCACGCCGCACACGAACACGGCCAGCGCCACCAGCACGAACCGGAACCAGGCGGGCAGGCGGGCGAGCAACCGGAGCCCCGGCCACCCCCCGGTGGTGTTCACCGCCACGTCACCCATCGGCAGCCCAGCGTACGCGAGAGTCGAACGCTCAGGACCCGAGAGTCGAACGCTCAGGACCCCTGAGTTCAACGCTCGGAACACGCGACCAGGACGTTCACGGCCGGACGGGCAGCGCCCCCGACAACGACGCCAGCGCCATCTGCGACAGCAACGCCGCCATCTGCTCGCGGTCCAGGTGCGCGCTGTGCGGCGTGGAGTTGATCAGCCCGAAGACGGCGTGCGCCGCGGCGCGGGCGGTCGGCTCGTCCACCTCGGGTGACGTCTTGCGGATCGTCTCCACCCACACCTCGACATAACGCCGCTGCAACGCGCGCACCCGCCGCCGGTCCGGATCGGTCAGGTTCGCCAGGTTTCGAATCTGCACGGTGATCAACGCCGGGTCGTCCAACGCGAAGTCGACGTGCCACCGGATCAATTCCCGCAGCGCGTGCGCAGGGTCGCCGGACGCCGCCACGCGGTTCAGCCCGCCGTCCAGCAACCGCTCGCTGATGGACGTCAGCATCTCGCCCAGCATCGCGTCCTTGCTGCGGAAGTGCCGGTACAGCGCCGGTCCGGAAATCCCCACCGCGGCGCCGATGTCGTCGATGCCGACGCCGTGGAAGCCGTGCCGGGCGAACAGTTCGGCGGCGGCGGCCAGGATCTGGTCGCGGCGGGTTTGCTTCGCGGGCTCGGCTGACACGCCGCTCATCTTAAACGCCCAGCCCAGTCCACGTAAACGGGCGTTAACCCGCGCGTCGCGCGCCGATCACCGCCCGGCCGCCGAAACGCGTAGTTAACTCTTGACCCACTCTTTTTATATAGGACTACTTGCTGGTAACTGTTGTTGTGCTCCGCATCACACCCTGCGTTGTTTCCCTCCGGGAGGCTCCGATGCGCCTTGTCCGAACCCTGTCCAGCGCCGCGCTGGCGATAGCGGCCGCGCTGGCGCTCGTCGTGCCGGCCGAAGCCGCCGCCGCCAACTACGTCGCGCTCGGCGACTCCTACTCGTCCGGGACGGGAACCGGCTCGTACTACAGCGACTCCGGCAGCTGCAAGCGCAGCCAGTACAGCTACCCGGCCCTCTGGGCCGCGTCGCACGCGCCCGCGTCGTTCAAGTTCGTGGCCTGCTCCGGTGCCAAGACCGGCGACGTGCTCGCCAACCAGGTCGGCGCGCTGTCCACGTCGACCTCCCTGGTCAGCATCTCGATCGGTGGGAACGACGCCGGCTTCACCGACGTGATCAGCACCTGCACCTTCGGCTCCGACTCGACCTGCGTGAACCGGGTCAACCAGGCCAAGGCCTACGCCACCGGCACCCTGCCGGGCCTGCTCGACAACGTCTACGCGCAGATCCGCACCCGCGCGCCGTCCGCGACGGTCGTCGTGCTCGGCTACCCGCGCCTCTACAAGGTGCCGGGCAGCTGCTCGGTCGGCCTCAGCGACACCAAGCGCGCGGCGATCAACTCGGCCGCCGACACCCTGCACCAGGTCATCTCCGCCCGCGCGGGCGCGAGGTCGTTCGCCTACCGCGACGTGCGCACGGCGTTCACCGGGCACGAGATCTGCTCGTCGGACTGGTGGCTGAACAGCCTGTCGTGGCCGGTGGAGGAGTCCTACCACCCCAACCGCAACGGCCAGCGCCTCGGCTACCTGCCGCAGCTGACCGCCGTCACCGGCTGACGTCACCGAGCACCACCCGGAGGGGGTCGCGACCGCGGCCCCCTCCCGCTTGTGGGTCGGCGTTAACAAGCGCTAACATCTCCTCAGGTTAACGACGGCTAACCGCGAGGAGCCCGATGGACGCCCCGGTGCTGCGCAGCACGGCCGACAAGTCGGCCGACGCCTTCCGGCGCTACCACGACGAACACGCGCGGCTCGTGCACGACCTGCGCGCCAAGCTCCGCCACGCCGCCCTCGGCGGTCCGGAGAAGGCGCGCACGCGGCACGTCGAGCGCGGCAAGCTGCTGCCCCGCGACCGGGTCGACGCGCTGCTCGACCCCGGCTCGCCGTTCCTGGAGCTCTCGCCGCTGGCCGCGAACGGCATGTACGGCGACGAGGCGCCCGCCGCCGGCGTCATCACCGGCGTCGGCCGCGTGTCCGGCCGCGAGGTCGTGGTCGTCGCCAACGACGCCACCGTCAAGGGCGGTACCTACTACCCGATGACGGTGAAGAAGCACCTGCGCGCCCAAGAGGTGGCGTTGCAGAACAACCTGCCGTGCGTCTACCTGGTGGACTCCGGCGGCGCGTTCCTGCCCCGGCAGGACGAGGTGTTCCCGGACCGCGAGCACTTCGGCCGGATCTTCTTCAACCAGGCCACCATGTCCGCCAGGGGCATCCCGCAGGTCGCCGCCGTGCTCGGCTCGTGCACGGCGGGCGGCGCGTACGTGCCCGCGATGTCCGACGAAGCCGTGATCGTGCGCGGTCAGGGCACGATCTTCCTCGGCGGCCCGCCGCTGGTGAAGGCCGCGACCGGCGAGGTCGTCACGGCCGAGGAGCTGGGCGGCGGCGAGCTGCACTCGCGCACGTCCGGCGTCACCGACCACCTCGCCGAGAACGACGAGCACGCGCTGCGGATCGTGCGCTCGATCGTCAGCACGCTGGGTCCGCGCGCGCCGCGGCCGTGGCAGGTCGAGCCGACCGTCGAGCCCGCCGTCGACCCCGCCGAGCTGTACGGGGTCGTGCCGACCGACAGCCGCACGCCGTACGACGTGCGCGAGGTGATCGCCCGGGTCGTGGACGGCAGCCGGTTCCAGGAGTTCAAGAAGGAGTACGGCGCGACGCTGGTCACCGGGTTCGCGCGCATCCACGGCCACCCGGTCGGCATCGTGGCCAACAACGGCGTGCTGTTCGGCGAGTCGGCGCTGAAGGGCGCGCACTTCATCCAGCTGTGCGACCAGCGGTCCGTGCCGCTGGTGTTCCTGCAGAACATCAGCGGGTTCATGGTGGGCCGCGAGTACGAGGCGGCGGGCATCGCCAAGCACGGCGCGAAGATGGTCACGGCGGTGGCCTGCGCGCGGGTGCCGAAGTTCACCGTGGTCATCGGCGGGTCGTTCGGCGCGGGCAACTACTCGATGTGCGGGCGGGCCTACTCGCCCCGGTTCCTGTGGATGTGGCCCAACGCCCGGATCTCGGTGATGGGCGGCGAGCAGGCGGCCTCCGTGCTGGCGACCGTGCGGCGCGACCAGCTCGGTGACGCGTGGTCGGCCGAGGAGGAAGAGGCGTTCAAGGCGCCGATCCGGCAGCAGTACGAGGACCAGGGCAACCCGTACTACTCCACGGCACGGCTGTGGGACGACGGCGTGATCGACCCCCTCGACACGCGGATGGTGCTGGGCCTGGCGTTGTCCACGGCGGCGAACGCCCCGATCGAGCCGGTTTCCTACGGCGTCTTCCGGATGTGATGAGCATGTTCGACACAGTCCTGATCGCCAACCGCGGCGAGATCGCGGTGCGGGTGATCCGCGCGTTGCGGCGGTTCGGCATCCGGTCGGTGGCGGTCCACAGCGACGCGGACGCGGACGCGCTGCACGTGCGGCTGGCCGACGAGGCGGTGCGGATCGGGCCCGCGGCGGCGCGGGAGAGCTACCTGTCGGTGGAGCGGATCGTCGAGGCCGCGCTGTCCACGGGCGCGCGGGCCGTGCACCCCGGGTACGGGTTCCTCGCCGAGAACGCGGAGTTCGCGCGGGCGTGCGAGAAGGCCGGGCTGGTGTTCATCGGGCCGCCGGCCGAGGCGATCGAGGCCATGGGCGACAAGATCCGCGCCAAGCTGACCGTGGCGGCGGCGGGCGTGCCGGTGGTGCCGGGGCGGACCGAGGTCGGGATGACCGACGACGACCTGGTGGGGGCGGCGGCCGAGATCGGGTTCCCGGTGCTGCTCAAGCCGTCGGCGGGCGGTGGCGGCAAGGGCATGCGGCTGGTGGACGCGGCCGACGGGCTGCGGGACGCGATCGAGTCGGCGCGGCGGGAGGCGCGCGGGTCGTTCGGCGACGACGCGTTGCTGATCGAGCGGTTCATCGGCAACCCGCGGCACGTCGAGATCCAGGTGCTGGCCGACGCGCACGGCGGCGTGGTGCACCTCGGCGAGCGCGAGTGCAGCTTGCAGCGGCGGCACCAGAAGATCATCGAGGAGGCGCCGTCGCCGTTGCTGACGCCCGAGGTCCGCGCGGCGATGGGGCGTGCGGCGGTGGAGGCGGCCCGGTCCGTGGGGTACGTCGGCGCGGGCACGGTCGAGTTCATCGTGGACGGCGCGTCCGGTGACTACTACTTCATGGAGATGAACACGCGGCTCCAGGTGGAGCACCCGGTGACCGAGCTGGTCACGGGCGTGGACCTGGTGGAGCAGCAGTTGCGGGTGGCGGCGGGCGAGCGGCTGGGGTTCACGTCGGTGGAGCTCTCCGGGCACGCGGTGGAGGCCCGCGTGTACGCCGAGGACCCGGCGCGCGGGTTCCTGCCGACCGGTGGGACGGTGCTCGCGCTGGACGAGCCGTCCGACGTGCGGGTGGACTCGGCGTTGCGGGTCGGGCTGGCGGTGGGCAGCGACTACGACCCGATGCTGGCGAAGGTGATCGCGCACGGTGCGACGCGGGCGGAGGCGCTGCGCCGGCTGCACGCCGCGCTGGGGCGGTTCGTGCTGCTGGGCGTGACGACGAACGTGCCGTTCCTGCGGGCGTTGTTGGCCGACCCGGACGTGCGGGCGGGTGCGTTGGACACCGGGTTGGTGGAGCGCAAGCTCGACTCGCTGGTGGCCGTGGAGCGGCCGGACGAGGTGCTGGCCGCCGCGGCCCTGGAGCGGCAGCTCTCGTCGAGCGGCGGTGACGACCCGTGGGCGCGGTCGGACGGCTGGCGGGTCGGGGAGCACGCGTGGACCCGGTGGCTGATCGACGGCGTCGAGGTGCGCGTGCGCGGCGACGAAGTGGCTGTCGCGGACGGTGAGCCGGTGCGGCACGCGGTGTCGATCGACGGCGACCGGTTGTCCGTCGACGGGCGGCCCTACGCGATGGCCCGGGACGGGGACGTGCTGTGGCTCGGCCGCGACGGACACGCGTGGGCGTTGACCGAGACCCGGCCGTCCGAGGTCGCCGCCTCGGGGACCGTCGCGGGCGGTGGCCCGGTGACCAGCCCCATGCCCGGCACGGTGCTCGTGGCGCGGGTCGCCCGAGGCGAGCACGTGACCGCCGGGCAGGCGCTGTTCGTGGTCGAAGCGATGAAGATGGAGCACACCGTCACGTCACCCGTGGCCGGCGTGCTCACCGAAGTGCACGTCCAGGCGGGCCAACAGGTCGCGCTGGACCAACCCCTGGCCGTCGTCGTGCCCCACGAGGAGTGAGCGATGCTGGACTTCCGCCTTGACGAGGAATACGAGGCGCTGCGCAAGACCGTCGAGGAGTTCGCGCGCGACGAGGTCGCACCCGTGATCGGCGGGTTCTACGAGCGGGAGGAGTTCCCGTACGAGATCGTCGCCAAGATGGGGCGGATGGGCCTGTTCGGGCTGCCGTTCCCGGAGGAGTTCGGCGGGATGGGCGGCGACTACTTCGCGCTGTGCCTGGCGTTGGAGGAGCTGGCGCGGGTCGACTCGTCGGTGGCGATCACGCTGGAGGCGGGCGTGTCGCTGGGCTCGATGCCGTTGTTCCGGTTCGGTTCGGCGGAGCAGAAGGCGTCCTGGTTGCCGCGGCTGTGCACCGGTGAGGTGCTGGGGGCGTTCGGGCTGACCGAGCCGGGTGGCGGGTCGGACGCGGGTGCGTTGCGCACCACGGCGAAGCTCGACGGCGACGAGTGGGTGCTCAACGGCACCAAGGCGTTCATCACCAACTCGGGGACCGACATCACCGGGCTGGTGACGGTGGCGGCGGTGACCGGGCGGCGGGAGAACGGCAAGCCGGAGATCTCGGCGATCATCGTGCCCTCGGGCACGCCGGGGTTCACCGTGTCGCGCAAGTACTCCAAGGTCGGGTGGAACGCGTCGGACACGCGCGAGCTGTCGTTCCAGGACTGCCGGGTGCCCGCCGCGAACCTGGTCGGCGAGCGGGGGCGCGGGTACGCGCAGTTCCTGCAGACGTTGGACGAGGGGCGGGTGGCGATCGCGGCCATCGGCGTCGGGTTGGCGCAGGGGTGCGTGGACGAGTGCCTGCGGTACGCCGGGGAGCGCGAAGCGTTCGGGCACAAGATCGGCGAGTACCAGGCGATCCAGTTCAAGATCGCCGAGATGGAGGCGCGGACGCACACGTCGCGGCTGGCGTACTACCAGGCGGCGGCGAAGATGCTGCGCGGCGAGCCGTTCAAGCGTGAGGCGGCGATCGCCAAGCTCGTGTCGTCGGAGGCGGCGATGGACAACGCCCGGGACGCGACGCAGATCTTCGGTGGCTACGGCTTCATGAACGAGTACCCGGTGGGCCGCTTCTACCGTGACGCCAAGATCCTGGAGATCGGCGAGGGCACCAGCGAGGTCCAGAAGATGCTGATCGCCCGCGACCTGGGCCTCTCCTAACCCCCACGCGAGTGTCGAACCTCCAGGTCCCGAGTGTCGAACCTCCAGGACCCCCGAATTCAACGTTCAGGTCAGTGGCCGGCCGTTCCGAACGTAGAACTCGGGGGTCCTGAGCGTTCGACACTCGGGACCTGAGTGTTCGACACTCGCGGGGGGATTAGGGGCGGTGGTGGCGGCCGGGGGTGGAGTGGAAGCGGCGGAGGCCTTGTTCGACCTCGGTCAGGGAGATCTCGCCGTGGCGCAGTTCGTTGGCCAGGGCGTCGGACTCCGGCAGGGACTCCTGCTCCAGGACGGAGAGGCGGTCGTGGCGCAGGCACAGCTGGGGGAACGCGGCCAGTTCCAGGGCCAGGGACTCGGCGGCGGAACGCGAGGTGCCCGGCGGCACGACGCGGTTGGCCAGGCCGATGGCCAGGGCTTCGTCGGCCAGGACCGGGCGGCCGGTCAGGATCAGGTCCATGGCGCGGGACGTCCCGATCAACCGCGGCAGGCGCACCGTCCCGCCGTCGATCAGCGGCACGCCCCACCGCCGGCAGAACACCCCGAACACCGCGTCCGAGTCCGCCACCCGCAAGTCGCACCACAGCGCCAGCTCCAGGCCGCCCGCGACCGCGTGACCGGACACCGCGGCGATCACGGGCTTGGAAAGCCGGAGGCGCGTCGGACCCATCGGACCGGACGGTGACGCGGGGTCGTTGCTGCGCGGGGTCCCCAACGCCTTCAGGTCCGCACCCGAGCAGAACGTGCCGCCCTCGCCGTGCAGCACGGCCACCGCCGCCGTCGGGTCCTCGTCGAACTCGCGGAACACCTCGGTCAACGTGTGCGCGGTCGGCCCGTCCACCGCGTTGCGCACGGCCGGCCGGTTCAGCAGCACGGTGAACACCGGTCCCGACCGCTCCACCCGCACGGCGCTCACGGCTTCGGCAACCCCCGCTCCACGATCGCACCGAAGTCCACCCCGCGCGGCAGCGTGCCGAACGCCACGCCCCAGTCGCCCGACAGCCGCGACGCGCAGAACGCGTCCGCCACCGCCGGGTGCCCGTACCGCACCAGCAACGCCCCCTGCAGCGCCAACGCCATGCGCTCAACCAGCCTGCGCGCCCGCACCTCCAGGTCGGTCACGTCGGTCAGCTCCGCCTTGATCCCGTCGACCGCCGCGTCCAGCCGCCGGTCCGCGCCCCGCGCCGCGTCCAGCTCGCCGAAGAACTCCGCCACCGCCTCCGGTGAACGCCCGAGAGCGCGCAACGCGTCCAGCGCCGCCACGTTCCCCGATCCCTCCCAGATGGACATCAGCGGCGACTCGCGGAACAGCCGGGGCATCCCCGAGTCCTCGATGTACCCGTTGCCACCCAGGCACTCCAACGCCTCGGCGGCGTGCGCCGGCGCCCGCTTGCACACCCAGTACTTGCTCACCGCCAGCCCGAGCCTGCTCCGGTTGCCGGCCAGCCACAACGCCACCGTGGTCGCCGCCTCGGACTCCACCGCGAGGTCCGCCAGCACGTTGCGCATCGCGGGCTGGTCGACCAGGTACGCGCCGAACGCCTTGCGGTGCGCCGCGTGGTGCGTGGCCTGGGTCAGCCCGAGCCGCATCCCGGACGCCGAGCCGAGCACGCAGTCCAGCCGGGTCATGTTGACCATCTCGATGATGGTCCGCACGCCCTGCCCCTCCTCGCCGACCAGCCAGCCGACCGCGCCGTCGTACTCCAGCTCCGCGGACGCGTTCGACTTGTTGCCGAGCTTGTCCTTGAGCCGCTGCAGGAACATCGCGTTGCGCGTGCCGTCGGGCAGCACGCGCGGCAGCACGAAGCACGACAGACCGCCCGGCGCCTGCGCCAGCGTCAGGAACAGGTCCGACATGGGCGCGGAGGTGAACCACTTGTGCCCGGTCAGCACGTAGTGGTCGGCGACCGGCACGGCCCGCGTGGTGTTCGCCCGCACGTCCGAGCCGCCCTGCTTCTCGGTCATCGACATGCCCGCGATCAACCCGCGCTTGGCCGACGGCGCGCGCAGCCCGAAGTCGTACTCCCGTGACGCCAGCAGCGGTTCGTACCGCGCGGCCAGAGCGGGCGTCCGGCGCAGAGCGGGCACGGCCGCGTACGTCATCGAGATCGGGCAGCCGTGACCCGCCTCGGCCTGGCTCCACACGTAGAACTTGGCCGCGCGGGCGACGTGCGCGCCGGGCCGGTCGTCCCGCCACGGCGCGGCGTGCAGCCCGTGCGACACCGCGGTCGTCATGAGCTCGTGCCAGGCCGGGTGGAACTCGACCTCGTCGACCCGGTGCCCGTACCGGTCGTGGGTGTGCAGCACGGGCGGGTGCGCGTTCGCCAAGCGTCCCAGGTCCTGGACGTGCGGCGTGCCCGCGAGGACGCCGAGTTCCCGCACCTCGGGCTCGGCCCACTCCGCGCCGCCCCGCCGCAGGCCGTCCAGCAGCGCCGGGTCCGCGGCGACGTCGTGGCCGGCCAGCGGCGGGACCTGGTTGGTCACCTCATGAGTGGCGTGGGTCATAACCTCCTAGAGTACTACCCGTCGGTAACTTGCGGTCGGGTCAAATTTGGGGGTGCTGATCAAGCTCCGGCGGCCTAACGTCGGTGCGGTGAGCGATCACGCACGGGAGTCCGACCACGAGCGGGCGGTGGCCGCGTTGCGCGGCCAGTACGAGGCGATCCCGGCCGGTGCGCCGGTGCGCCTGGCCAAGTCGACGTCGAACCTGTTCCGGTTCCGCGCCGACCAGGCCGGCGGGCTGGACGTGGCCCGGTTCGACCGGGTCCTGTCGGTGGACGCCGGAGCCCGGACCGCGCAGGTCCAGGGCATGACGACCTACGAGCGCCTGGTGGACGCCACCCTGCCGCACGGCCTCATGCCGCTGGTCGTGCCGCAGCTCAAGACGATCACGCTGGGCGGCGCGGTGGCGGGCCTGGGCATCGAATCCAGCTCGTTCCGCAACGGCCTGCCGCACGAGTCGGTGCGCGAGCTGGAGGTGATGACCGGCGACGGCGAGGTGGTCGTGGTGAAGCCGGGCGACGACCTGTTCCGCGGTTTCCCGAACTCCTACGGCACGTTGGGCTACGCGCTCCGGTTGGACATCGAGCTCGAACCGGTCAAACCGTACGTCCGACTGCGACACGTGCCGTTCGCCGACGCGGCCGAGTGCGCGCGAGTCATCTCGCAGGTCTGCGCGGACGGTTCCTACCAGGGCGAACCGGTCGACTTCGTGGACGGGACGGTGTTCACCGGCCGCGAGCAGTACCTGACGCTGGCGACCTGGGCCGACACCGCGCCGTTCACCTCGGACTACACCGGCAACGACATCTACTACCGCTCGATCCAGCGGCGCAGCGTCGACTACCTGACCGTGCGGGACTACCTGTGGCGGTGGGACACCGACTGGTTCTGGTGCTCGCGCGCGTTCGGCGTGCAGCACCCGGTCGTGCGGCGGCTCGTGCCCAAGCGGTACCTGCGGTCCGACGTGTACCGCAAGGTGGTGGCGTGGGACCGGCGGCACAAGCTGTCGGACCGGTTGAGCAAGGCGGTGCAGGAGCCGGTGATCCAGGACGTGGAGATCCCGGTGGACCGGCTCGCCGAGTTCCTGGACTTCTTCCACCGCGAGATCGGCATCAGCCCGGTGTGGCTGTGCCCGGTGCGGTTGCGGAGCCGGGAGGACGGGCAGAGCGCCGGCTGGCCGCTGTACCCGATGGACCCGGACGTGCTGTACGTCAACGTCGGCTTCTGGTCGACGGTGTCGCTGCGGCCCGACGAGGAGCTGGGCAGCCGCAACCGGTTGATCGAGGACAAGGTCACCGAGCTGGGCGGGCACAAGTCGCTGTACTCCGACTCCTACTACGGCGAGGAGGAGTTCTGGGACAACTACAACGGCCCGACGTACCGGGATTTGAAGGAGCGGTACGACCCGGCGGGCAGGCTGCCCGATTTGTACGCCAAGTGTGTTCTCCGTAGGTGAAGGGAGCCGGGGTCATGCGGTTGGCGGAGGTGTTCCAGCGGGCGGTCGGAGGCGGCGCGTCCGTGCGGTTCAGCGCGTACGACGGCAGCCACGCGGGGCCGGCCGACGCGGGTGTGAGCATCGAGGTGCGCACACCGGAGGCGTTGTCGTACCTGGCATCGGCGCCGGGTGAACTGGGTTTGGCGCGCGCGTACGTGACCGGACACCTGGAGATCATCGGTGACGTGTACGGCGCGCTGAAGCAGCTGTCCGAGATCTCGTTGCGCGAGGTGCCCTGGGGCGAGCGGCTGGAACTGCTGGCGACGCTCGGGCGCACCAGGTTGGGCACGAAGATCGAGGTGCCGCCGCAGGAGCGCCGGTTGCGCGGCCTGCGCCACTCCAAGGCGCGCGACCGCGAGGCGATCGCGCACCACTACGACGTGTCGAACACGTTCTACGAGTGGGTCCTGGGCCCGTCCATGGCGTACACGTGCGCCGTGTACCCGACCGCCGAGTCCACCTTGGAGCAGGCGCAGTTCGCCAAGCACGACCTGGTGGCGCGCAAGCTCGGGCTCAAGCCGGGGATGCGGTTGCTGGACGTCGGCTGCGGGTGGGGCGGGATGGTCATGCACGCCGCGCGCGAGTACGGCGTCAAGGCGCTCGGCGTGACGTTGTCGCGCAACCAGGCGGAGTGGGCGCAGAAGGCGATCGTGGAGGCCGGGCTGTCCGACCTGGCCGAGGTGCGCTACCTCGACTACCGGGACGTGCGGGAGACCGGGTTCGACGCGGTCAGCTCGATCGGCCTGACCGAGCACATCGGCAAGGCCAAGCTGCCCGCGTACTTCCGGTCGCTGTACGGCAAGCTCAAGCCCGGCGGGCGGGTGCTCAACCACTGCATCACCCGACCGGACAACAAGCAGCCCGCGCGGACCGGCGGGTTCATCAACCGGTACGTGTTCCCGGACGGTGAGCTGGTGGGGCCGGGGCACCTGGTGTCGTTGATGCACGACACCGGGTTCGAGGTGCGGCACGAGGAGAACCTGCGCGAGCACTACGCCATGACGTTGGCTGCGTGGTGCGAGAACCTGGAGAAGCACTGGGACGACGCGGTGACCGAGGTCGGCCTCGGGCGGGCGCGGGTGTGGCGGCTGTACCTGGCCGCGTCCCGGTTGGGCTTCGAGCGCAACAACATCCAGTTGCACCAGGTGCTGGGCGTGAAGCTGGACGGCACCACGTCGCACATGCCGTTGCGGCCGGAGTGGGTGGGCTGAGCCGACGCGTTCCGGGTGGTGCGGCCGTCGGTCACGCCACCCGGAACCGCAGCCGCGTCGCCGGCACCGGGTCGGTCCTGTCGACCTCGGTGACCGGGCCGTCCGCGACCGAGGCGGCGACCTGCCGCCACAGCGCCGCCGCGCCCACGTTGGCGTGGTCGAAGGTGAGCGTCCACGTGCCGGGGTGACGGGCGAACAGCGACCGCGCCGCCGCACGGGCCACGCCCCGACGCCGGTGGCCGCGGGCGACGAAGAACTCGGCGACGTTCCACGAGCCGTCCTTGTCCACGTCCGCGCGGGCCAGGGCGAACCCGGCGAGCTCGCCGCCCACCTCGATGAAGTAGGCCTCGCGCGCCGGCTCGGTGAAGTAGTGGTCCAGGTAGGCGTAGGTGAACGTGCCGTGCCTGGTCAGGGGCAGGTCGCGGATCTCGGAGAAGTCGTGCTGGTAGAGCTGCACCAGGTTCGCCAGCACCGCTTTGTCCGATTCCGCGACCACCACGAGTTCGACGTCCACTCCTGTGATCCAAGCAGTCACGACAACCGGTTCACGATCTGCTGGACCTGGTTCGAGGGGATGGCGAAGCCGATGCCGACGCTGCCCGCCTCGCCGCCGGCCGACGCGGGCGAGTAGATGGCCGAGTTGATGCCGACGACCTGGCCGGCCGGGTTCACCAGCGGCCCGCCCGAGTTGCCCGGGTTGATCGACGCGTCGGTCTGGATCGCCTGGTAGCTGACCGACGAGCCGCGGCGGCCGGTCGTCGTGCCCGGCACGGTCACCGTGCGGTCCAGGGCGCTGACGATGCCCGACGTCACGGTGCCCCGCAACCCTTCCGGCGAGCCGATCGCGACGACCTGGTCACCGATCTTCACCTGGTCGGAGTCGCCGAACGTCGCGGGCGTCAGCCCGCTCACCCCGGCCGCCTGCACGACCGCCAGGTCGCTGGACGGGTCCGTGCCCACCACCGAGGCGTCCACCGTGCGGCCGTCGCTCAACGTCACGGTCACCTGCCGCGCGCCGGACACCACGTGGTCGTTGGTCAGGATCCGCCCGTCCGCGGTCAGCACGACCCCGGAGCCGAGCCCCTGCCCCTGCGCCGTCACCACGTTCACCTGCACCACGCTGGGCAGCACCCGGGCCGCGACCGCCGAGACGTCCTGGGTGGTCGAGGCGTTCACCGCCACCGGGCCGCTCGCCTGCGCCACCGCGGCCGACGGCGCGTTCAGCGCGCCAACCACCCCGCCGGTGACACCGCCGAACACCGCGGCCGCCAGCGCCGCCGAGGTCACCACCGCGCCCGTCCGACGTCGCCAGAACGGCGCCCGCTGCTCCACCGACCCGCTCGTGGCGGGGAACTCCTGTGTCGTCATGGCTCCAGCGTCGACCCGGAGCCTGTGCCCAGGCTGAGCGGCCGATCAGGACTTGCCAAGAATGCCGCGGACCTCGTCGGCGGTCAGCAGCGCCGAACCGAACAGCGGGCCCTGCGCGCCCGTCACGCCCAGCTCCGCCAGCCGCCGCGCCTCGAACTCCGTGCGCACGCCCGCCGCGAACATCGGCAGGCCCACCGTGCGCGACCACGTGAGCAGCGCCACGGCCGCGCTCTCCTCGAGCCGGCTCGCGCCCTCGGCCAGCCCGTACACCGGGGAACCCTGGAACTTCACCGCGGTCAGCGGCAGCCGGCGCAACCGGTCCACCGGTACGTTGCCACCGCCGACCTGGTCGAGCACCAACCGCACGCCGTGCTCGGCGAGGTAGGTCAGCTCGTCCACCTGGTCGTCGTTGATCAACGCGGGTAACTGCTCGCTCAGCTCGAACTGCAGCAGCCGCGCCGGCAGGCCGCTCTCCCGCAGCGCGCCGCGCACGGTCGCCACCAGCTCCGGCTCCTGGCACTGCCGCGCGGTCAGGTCCATGCTCAGCACGGGCGCGGCGTCGCCGAACTCCGCGTGCCACTCGCCCGCGTCGGCGCACGCCTGCGCGATGGCCCACTTGCCCAGCCGCGCCGCCATCCCGGTGCACGTCGACAGCGACACCAGCTCCTGCGGGTCGAGCACGCCCTCGGTCGGGTGGTCCCACCGCAACCGCGCCTCGACGGCCAGCAGCGACCCGTCCGCCAGCGCGTGCACCGGCTCGTAGTCGACCCGGAACTCACCCTGCTCCAGGCCGCCCGCGATGGACGCCGCCAACCGCATCCGGGCGCGTTCGCGCTGGTCGCGCGTGGCGTCGTAGAGCGCCCACTGCGCCTTGCCGTCGTCCTTGGCCCACCGCACGGTCAGGTCGACGCACCGCAGCAGCTCGGCCGCGTCCGCGCCCCGGGCCGGCCGCACCACGATCCCGACGCTGGCCGTCACGCCGACGCCGTCGTCACCCACCCAGACGGGTTCGGCGAACAGCTCCACGGCCGACTCGGCGAGCGCCACCACGGTCGCCACGTCCAGCGGGTCGCGGATCAGCACGCCGAACTCGTCCGGCCCGATCCGGGCGAGCTGCCCGACCCCGTCGAAGACCGACCGCAGGTGACCGGCGACGGCGGTGAGGATGTCGTTGCCGACGTCGTGCCCGTAGGCGTCGTTGACGACCCGGAAGCCATCGAGGTCGAACACGACCAGCGCGAGCGTCGTGGGGCCGCGGGTGCCGACCGCGCTCTCCAACCAGCCGACGAACTGCGCCCGGTTCGGCAGGCCGGTCTGCACGTCGTGCAGGCTCTGCCGCACCAGTTGGGACTGCAGCGCGCGCACCTCGTCCAAGCTCTCGATCATGGTCACGTAGAACTCGGGCTCGCCGTCGTCGTCGCGCAGCAGGGCCAGGGCGATGAGCACGTTGACCAGCTCGCCGTCGGCGCGCACGAGCCGGGTCTCCACGCGGACGTGCTCGCGGCCGGCGTGCAACTGCCGCGCGACCCGGGAGATGCGGTCCCGCTCGTCCGGGTGAACCAGGTCGCGGCCGACCGACCCGACCAGCTCCTCGGCGGTGCGGTCCAGCATGGCGAGCATCGCGTCGTTGCAGTCGAGGATCACGCCGTCGATGCCGGAGACCGCGATGGCCAGCGCGGAGGTCTGGAAGACCGCGCGGAACTTCGCCTCGCCCGCCCGGACCGCGGATTCCGTCGAGCGGGTGGTGCTCAGCTCGTGGTTGTGCTGCTGCTCGTCCAGCGTGCGGCGGCACAGCGCTTCGGTGAACCCGGCGGCGAGCGCGCCCAGCGCGGACATCAGGCGCGGGGGCGCGTCGGTGGCCAGGTGCTCGCCGACGAACGCGAGCGTGCGCTCCAGCGCCTCGGGCGTCACCAGGTCGTGCTCGACCAGGCTCCGGCCGACGTGGCGGGCCCGTTCGGCGGACCCGTCGGGGCGGACGGCGGCGCGCAGGTCGTCGACGAGCCCGGCGAGCACGTGCTCCAGCGGGTCGTCGGGCGGGGTTCCCGGTGCGATGGCGGCGGCCCACCGACGTGCGAAGGCCTCCCGCGGTTGAGCGGGTTCGTCACCTGGTCTCGCTGCGTCTGCCATCGTCATTCAGCTCTGCGGGCCAATCGTCACGGGTTACTCTGCGCGCATTTCCCGACCATTTGTCACTCGAATGGAGGAATACGGGACCACTGGTCCCGGTCAGCTTACTGGCCACCGACCGCGTTGCGGCAAGACGATCAACCCGGGTCTTCAGCGGGCCGTGATCTTCGGCGCCGCTTGACCTCCAGTAAGGCCGAGGTCCTAGCGTCGCGGCCATGGCAGTGACTGTGCTGGGACTGGGGGAGATGGGGAGCGCGCTGGCCGCGGCGTTCCTCGCGGGCGGGCAGCGGACCGCGGTGTGGAACCGCACGCCGGGCAGGGCGGAGGCCCTCGTCGCCAGGGGTGCGGTGGGCTCGTCGTCGGTGGAGGACGCCGTGGCGGGCGCTGACCTCGTGGTGGTGAACGTCAAGGGCAACGAGGCGGCGCGGGCTGTCCTGGCGTCGGCCGGGTCGCTGGCGGGGCGGGTGGTGGTGAACCTGACCGACGGGACGTCCAGCGAGGCGCGCGGACTCTCGGCGTGGGTCGCGGCACGGGGTGCGCGGTACGTGCACGGGCAGATCATGACCATCGCGCCGGCAATCGGGCATCCCGATTCGGTGGTGTTCTACGGCGGTGACGAAGCCGCTTTCAACGACCACCGCGGAGTGCTGTTGTTGTTGGGCGGGCGTGCGACTTTTCTGGGGGATGACGCGGGCGTACCGGCGTTGTTCGGGATGGCGATGAACGGCACCATGTGGGGCACGCTCAACGGGTTCCTGCACGCGGCGGCGTTGTTGTCGAGCCAGGGCGTGGAGGTGAAGCGGTTCGTGGAGGCGGCGTCGGCGTCGTTGACCGGGCTGCTCGGCTACCTGCCGTCGTTGGCGGAGGAGGTGGACCGGGGCGAGCACGCGGTGCCGTTCGGCGCGTTGAAGCACCACCTGCCGGCCGTGGACGACCTGGTTCGGGAGAGCCGGGAGCGGGGGATCGACGCGGGGCTGCCCTCGTACACGTCGGAGCTGGTCCGGGCGGCGGTGGAGGCCGGGCACGGCGACGACAGCTACTCGCGGCTGGTGGAGCGGTTCCGGTCGGCGTCCTGAGCGTTCGACTCGGGTGCTCCGAACGGAGGACTCCCGCGTTCCGAACGCAGGACCCTCGCGCGAGGGTCCTGCGTTCGGAACGGGGGTCGGTCAGGCGACGGTGGACAGGACGGAGGCGATGCGGGTGGCGATGCGGTCGTTGTCGGTCGGCGCGAGGCTCAGCCAGCCGTTCTCGTTGACCATCAGGTAGCGGCCCTGCGGGGTGTCGAACCAGGTGATCAGCGCACCCGCCCGGTCACGCCGGTAGCCGCCGCCCACCGTGACGCCGAACTGGCCGCCCGCGATCCGGCTCGCCGCCAGCTCGCTCACCGCGGTCGCGTCCTCGCGCGAGAGCCCGGCCTTCTGCAGCGCCTCGCGCTCGTCCAGCTCGCCGCCGCCGCCCCACGGGTCGTCGTCCTCGTCGTCGGACTGCTCGTCCTGCATCGCGACGGCCGAGGTCAGGGCCTCCAGCCGCAGCGACAACGCGCTGCCCGGCCCGGCGGACCCGGCCGGCAGCACCTCCACGATCGACCGGGCCAACGCGGTCGGCCGGATCTCCAGCACGCCGATCGAGCCGCTGTCGATCACCGCCATCGCCGCGCGGTTGCCGTCGGACACGGCCACCGCGCGCACCGCCCGGTCGGCGTGCGCGACCGCGTCCACGGCCACCTCGTGGTCGCCGAGCAGCCGCAGCAGCTCCACCAGCCGGGGGGCGGGCTCGCCGTACGCGGCGAGCACCTCCTCCCGCAAGCGCTTGCGCTCCTCCTCGGTGTCACCCAGGCTCGGCACGTCCAGCGGGTACGGCAACCGGCCGAGGTCCAGGTGCTGCCACAGCACGTCCAGCTCACGCGGGGTGAGCAGGAACTCGGGCTCGATCACGACTGGTCGCCCTTCTTCTTGGGCTTCGAGCCGCCGATGACCGACGGGGGCAGGTTCTCGCCGGGCACCTCGAAGATGTCCTCACCGCGGATGTACGCCGCGGCCCGGTGCTCCTTGTCCTCGCCCTGCTGGCCGCCCGCCGGGGCGCCGCCCATCGGCGCGCCACCCGCCATCGGGGACGCCGCCGCCGCGCCGCCGGGCCCGAACCCGCCGACCGGCATCGGGCCGCGCGGCCCCTGACCGCCGAGCGCGCCCGTCGACCCGCCCGCGGCCAGCGAGCCGCCCGCACCGCCGGCGCCACCGGACCCGGTCGGGCCGAAACCGCCCGCGCCGCCGCCGAAACCACCGGCACCGCCGCCGAAGCCGCCGGGGGGCATGCCGCCGCCGGGGATGCGCGCACCGGGCACGCCGCCACCGCCACCGCCACCGCCGCCACCCGTGCCGCCGCCACCGGGCAGCGGAGGCGTGCCGGGGCTGCCGGCCGGGACGTAGGTCGGCGGCTTCACGCCGGGCGGCAGGGTGCCGCCGCCCTGGCGGGGCACCGCGTTGGGGTTGGCCGGCTGGTACGGCGGCACGTAACCGCTGCCGCCGGGCGGGGTGTAGCCGGTGTTGGCCGGCGGGGTGTAGGTGTGGCCGGGGTTGGTGCCCGACGGCGGCGTGTACGGGTTCGCCACCGGCACCTGGGCCGCCGCGGCGGCGGCCGTCGTGCCCTCGGGGCGGTACACCGGCTGCGGGGCCGTGCCGCTGCCGTACCCGGCCGGGCCGGTGTACGACCCGGGGGCCGACGGGTAGGACGCGGCCGGGGCCGAGTAGCCGGACGGCTGCGTGGCCGACGTCTGCTGCGTCGGCTGGTAGGCCTGCGGCGCCTCGACCGCCCGTGCGGCCTGCATCGGCTGGGCCGCTGTCGTCGCCGTGTACGCCGACGGGGCCGTGGCGCCGCCCGAGCTGCCCAGGGCGTCCACGCCCGCGCCCGCCAGCGTGGCGGTCGACGCGGACCGCAGCATCGCGACCTGCGGCTCCTCGGTGCGGCCGGTGACCGGGTTGAACGGCGCGCTGAACTGCGGCGTGGTCTGGTCGACCGCCTGCGACTCCCGCTCCATCGTGCTCATGACGGTCACGGCGTGCTCGTGCAGCGCCCGCGCGTGGTCGTTGGCCGCCTGCACGTCGGCCGCCGAGCTGGCCAGGCCCTGGATGCCGCCCGCGGTGAACACGCCGGTGGCCTGGTCCCAGTTGAACTCGACCGGCTCGGGCATGCTCGCCCGCGCGTTCTCCATGATCTGGCTCTCGTCCTGCACCCGCTTGCCGACCTCGACCGCGGTCTCGGCGGTGTGCGTGACCCAGTCGGCCAGGCCCTTGATCGCGAGCCGCGCCGCGTCCGCCGCGTCGCCCGTCCAGCCGGACTCGGTCAGCGCGACCCGTTCGTTGATCAGCCGGGCGGCCTCGGTCAGCTCGGTGCCGAACTGGCCCCACTCCGCGCCGATCTCGCCCGTCTGGCCCGGGTCGTTGTTGTGGTGCACCGCCTCGTACAGCTCGCGGTGCGAGCGCGACGCCCAGTTCTGGGTGTCGGTGAGGACCAGGTCGATCTCACGCTCTTCCCGGATCAACCGCTTGAGCTGCTGTTCCGTCTCCGCGCGCTCCACCATCGTCGCCAGCCCCCTCAGTTCCCGCTCAGCTTGCGCAGCTCGACGCTGCTCTCTTCGTCGACCGCGGTGAAGTTGCGGATCGCGTTCTGCACCGAGTCGTGCGTCTGCTGCAGCACCTCGCGGTAGGCCGTCATCACGGCCACGAACGACCGCGGGTCGCCGTCCGCGCGCGCCTCGAACTTCTGCGCCAGCCGGTCGCCGACGGGGTTGCGGCCGATGGGCGCGGGACGGGCCAGCCGGCCGGCGCGCTCCAGCCACGAGTCGACCTGGTCCATCTGCTCCAGGAGCATCTTGCGCAGTTCCTCGCCGGTGGCGGGATCGAGCGACACCCGGCCGGAGTTCACGGTCTCCCGGAGCGCCACGACCTGACCGTTGACGGTCGGGACCTCCTGGGGCGGGGCCACTTCATCCCCGGTTTCGGCGATGTACATCGGTATCCCTCGCGAAGGCAGCCTGCTGGACGAAACCCACCATCCCGGTGCGCTCCAACGCCCGGCCAACGCGCGCCCAACGCGGCCCGCCAGAGCGTCGTGACGACTGTGGGAAACTCTTCGACTGCACGGTGACAACGCCGAAAGGGCTTGCGGATGCGGGTGAACCTGCTTGGCCCCGTCGAGCTGGTTTCCGCAGGTGGGGACGCCGTTCGGCTGGGCGCGGCCAAGCGGCGGACGGTGCTCGCGGCACTCGCGCTCGAGCTGAACCGCGTGGTGTCCGGCGACCGCCTGCTGGATTTGGTGTGGGACGGCTCACCGCCGCCGCAGGCCAAAGCCGCCCTCCAAGGACATATCGCCCAACTGCGCAAGGTGCTCTCCGGCGGTGTCGCGCTCGTCACCCGCGCCCCCGGCTACGTGCTGACCGGCGAACGCGCGGCCGTCGACGTGTTCCGGTTCGAGGACCTGCTGGCCGGCGCGCGGGAGGCGGCGGACGACGACGCGGTGCGGCTGCTGCGGGAGGCGTTGGCGCTGTGGCGCGGCCCGCTGCTCGCCGACGTGCCGGGCGACCAGTTGCGGGAGGCGGTGTCGGCGCGGCTGGAGGAGCTGCGGCTGGTGGCCGTGCAGGAGCTCGCGACCCGGCTGACGCGCACGGACCGGGCGGCCGAGGCGGTGTCCGGGCTCCGCGACGCGGTGGACGCCAACCCGTTGCGGGAGGCGCTGGTGTCGCGGCTCGTGCTGGCGCTGCACCGGACCGGGCGGCAGGCCGAGGCGCTGGCGCTGTACCACCGGACGCGGGAGCGGTTGGCCGACGAGCTGGGCGTGGACCCCGGGCCGGAGCTGCGCGAGGCCTACCGGACCGTGCTGGCGGGCGACACCGCGCCGGCCCCGCCGGTGGACCGCGCGCCCGCGCAGTTGCCGCGCGAGCACCGCGGGTTCGTCGGGCGCGAGGAGGAGCTGTCCGACCTCGGCGCGGCGTTGATCGGGCAGGACTCGGCCATCGGTCTGCTGGTGGGTCCCGCCGGGGTGGGCAAGACGGCGTTGGCGCTGCGGTGGGCGCACGGTGTGGCGGGCGACTTCCCGGACGGGCAGTTGTTCGTGAACCTGCGCGGGTTCGACGAGACCGAGCCGCTGGACCCGCGCACGGCGTTGATCGGGTTCCTGCGGGCGCTGGGCCTGACCGACTCGCAGATCGCGGTGGACCTGGAGGGCCAGGCCGCGCAATACCGGTCGCTGCTGGCCGGTCGCCGGGTGCTGGTGTTCCTGGACAACGCCCGGTCGGCCGAGCAGGTCCGGTCGCTGCTGCCCGGCTCGCCGCGGTGCCTGGTGCTGGTGACCAGCAGGCACCGGCTGGACGACCTCGTGGTGACGGAGGGCGCGTCGTCGCTGCACGTGCCGACGTTGCCGGAGTCGAGCGCCGAGGACCTGCTGACGGCGTTGCTGGGACGCCAGCGGGTCGAGCAGGAGCCGGACGCGGTGGCCGAGCTGGTGGAGCTCTGCGACCGGCTGCCGCTGGCGCTGCGGATCGCCGGCGCGCGATTGGCGTCCCGGCCGCGGTGGACGGTCCAGTCGCTGGTCGACGAACTGCGCGACGAGCAGGGGCGGCTGGCGGCGCTGTCGTTGCCGGAGGCGGGGCGGGGGGTGCACGCGGCGCTGGCGGTGAGCTACCGGGAACTGCCGGAGGGCGCGGCGCGGCTGTTCCGGCGGCTGGGCCTGCACCCCGGGACGGACCTGGACAGCTACACGGCGGCGGCGTTGCTGGACATCAACGTGGTCAGCGCGCGCACCCACCTGCGGACGTTGGCGTACGCGAACCTGCTGCACGAGTCGACCCCGGACCGGTACTCGCGGCACGACCTGGTGCGGCTGTTCACGCACCACCTGGCGGCCACCGAGTCCGAGGTGGACAACCAGGTGGCGACCAACCGGCTGCTGGACTACTACCTGCACGTGGCGGACCGGGCGCGGGCGCACCTGTCGGACCACGTGCGGCCGTTCGGGCCGGCCGAGCACCGGCCGGCGTCGTTCCCGGAGCTGTCGTCGCACGCGGCGGCGCTGGACTGGTTCACGCTGGAGGAGGCGAACCTCGGGCTGGCCCTGGACATCGCGGTCAACGGCGGGCAGCGGGAGCGGACCTGGCAGTTGGCGCTGTGCCTGGACGCGTTCCACTTCCGCCGGGGCAACCGGCTGGACCGGCTGGCGCTGTGCCGCATCGGGTTGGCGGCGGCGCGGTCGTTGGGCGACCGGCACGCCGAGGCGACGTTCCTGCTGCGGCTGGGGTCGACACTGGCCGACATGGGGCGGATCGACGAGGCGGTCGAGGCGTGCACGCGGGCGGCGTCGCTGGCCGACGGTGACCGGCACCTGGAGCTGGCGGCGTTGGCGAACCTCGGGTACTGCCTGATGGCGGACGACCAGCTGGACCGCGCGCAGGAGACGATCCTGGAGGCGCTGGAGGTGGCGCGGGAGGTCGGGGACAACCGGTCGCAGGCCAGCATCCAGAACAACCTGGCGAACGTGCTGCTGCGCAAGCACCAGCCGGAGGAGGCGTTGCGGCACGCGACGGAGGCGTTGGGCTTGTTCCCGTCCGCGCCGTCGAAGGCGCACACGGCCACGTTGCACACCGTCGGTGCCGCGTCGCAGCAACTGGGCCGCGCCGACGAGGCCCTGGAGTCGTACCGCGCGGGTCTGGCGCTGGCGGCCCGCCTGGGCGACCGCTACCAGGAGGCCCTGTGCCACCGGGCGATCGGCGACGTGCTGGAGCAGTCGGAGGGCCAGGCCGCCGCCCGCCCGCACTGGCTGGCCGCCCTCCGGCTCTACCGCGACCTGCGCCTGCCCGACGCCGACGACCTGGCCCGCAAGCTGGACGTGACCGCCTGCACCGCCCCGTGAAACACGAGGCACCACGAACTGGGCATGCGGGGGGCGATCGGCCGTTGAAACGGTGGACGTGCCCACGGCCGATCGCACGGCATGGCGATCACGGCGACGACTGCGACCTCAGCCGTTCTCCTCGATCAGCTCGTCGATCACCGCTGCGTCGAAGACCCAAGCTCGATCCCCGACCTTCTTCCCGCCCAGCTTCGCGGCTCGTTTGACTACTGCTTGCCTGCTGATGCCAAGTCGTATGGCCACCTCCTCCGTGGACAGCAGGTCCGGGATGTCGTGTTCGGCCTCTCGGCGTTCGAACTCGGCTTCGGTCATGACGGTGATGGCGACTACGGGCGGCGAGCCGTACCCGGCGCGTTCCACCGCTTCGCCCACGACGAGGCCCGCCAAGTGTGCTGCTTGGAGGAAGGTCGCACCAGGGATGGTGAGTTGTGCTCGTAGTCTGTCGTGGGACATACCCCAGGTGCAGTGGTACTCCTCAAACAGGTCCATAAGCACATCGACTTGGTCGGATGTCGGTTCAGGCGCGTCGAGGTCGATCTTTACGGTGAAGGTGTTCACCAGCCTCCTCCAAGGTTGTACGATGAGGGGGGAAGGCCCCGGACCGGCGGCAACCGGTCCAGGGCGACCTGACAAGGTGGAGTCGATCAACGCCGCCACACGAAGCCGGCGTTCCGGAGCTCGGATATGGCGTTAGCCAGGGACCTGCTGTCGCTCGCGGTCCCGGCGATCGTGGCAGCCCACTGACCGCTGGGCCGGAAGACCATGTAATGCTGCTTGCTGGTCACCCGGTACGTGAAGCCCTGACGTTCAAGCTCCTCGAGGAGTTTGCGTACCTCTTTGCGCAACCACCCTCCCCATCGTTGGTTGTTGGGATGCCTCAAACTTAGCTCCATGGGTTGACGAGTGTCAACCCATGGAGCCGTCGAGGGTCACTCTAAGTTGTCGTACGTCGCCCCGTGGGGCGGTCGTGCTGATCTGGCCTGAGACCTGCCCGTGTCCTGCTGGGTGGGATCGTCGGACTGGACTTCGGGGTCTCGTACGATGGCTACAACGTTGACTAAGGTGTAGTCGTCTCGTTCGCAAATTGCGCAATAATTGAGCATTGCTCATATATTCGACCTTTCGTTAGCCCACCCGTGTGACGCTAGCTGCGAGTCTGAGTGTCTGTCGGTGCCCTGCGGTAACCTTTGGTTTGACAATCGACCGGGGGAGTCGTGACAGGAATGGGCGAAATGCCGTTACGGGGTGAGCGTCTGTTAGTTGCATTAAATGGTAGTCCGCTCACGTTGGATCAGATATATCGCAGCCTCGGTTTGGGTGTCGGCCAGGGTTGGCTAGCTGATGTGATCGAAGGTCGGAGGGCGGCTGAGAAGATCGAACTGGCGCGACTGGCAGTGCACGCGCAGGTGCCGTTGACCGTTCTCACCGGTGCGGCACCGCCCGATCGAAACCTGGCCGTCGCACTTCGCGCGGGCCTGGTCCAACCGGCGGCTCCGGTCAAGCCCGCAGTCTGGCGTGCCCAAAAACTGATCGAACATCTGCGGTTGTTGACCTCGTGGTATCCGTCCGATGCCGCTCCGCGCTTCGAGCGCGGCCAAACAGCACTTCGCGCTCAGGTCAAGGATAGGCATCTGAGGAAAGCGGCCCGGCTAACTGCCGAGGCGATGCGAGCCATCCTTCGCATTGATGACGATGCGCCGGTGGACGACCTAACGGCGCTGATCGAGTCCCTGGGTGTTCCGGTCTTCGTCGTAGATCTGCCCGATCACGTCCACGGCATGACGGTCCATGACGTCGCCGGTAGCGGCGATGCCATCGGATCAGGGTGGTGTGGCGTCGTACTCGTGAACAGCAGGGACTGGTGGACCCGGCAGCGATACACGCTTGCTCATGAGCTTGCGCACGTAATCTTCAGGGATGAGCAGCCAATTATCGTGGACGAGGTTGACGGTGTCAACGGCAGGTCGGAGCCGGAAATTCGGGCCGAGTACTTCGCGCGCTACTTCCTTGCGCCTGACGTGGCCATCCAGCGATTCTGGCAGGCTAACCGACACCTGAGTGAAGAGATCGCACTGGCCAAGTTGATGATCCACTTCGGTATCAGTAGGACCGCAGCGCAACGCGCCGTCTCCGAGGTAATGGAGATTGACCGAGGGCGACTCGCGCAGGGTCTAGGTGCCACGGAACTTGTACGAGATCTCATGGCGTCGGCTGGTATGGCCCCGGCTTGGGACGATGCCTGTGCGCATCAGCACGAAGAGGGAGCGTCTCCCTGGATGCTGTCACTTGCCTTGGACGCGTACCGGCACGGATTGGTGTCCGGTTCTGTGGTGGCGGATGTCCTAGGCCGGCGCGACGTCCATGAAGTCGAACGGGAACTCGATGCGCAAGGTTGGATGCCCGACCTCGTCCGTTAAAGTTTCGACGAAAGCAGTGTAGCGCGCTTGTCGCAAGTGATGCAGGCGCCGTCCGTGTCGCCGCAAGTGAACTCTTCCACAGAATTCGGCGTCACCGCGCTTGGTACTGCGGTAATCTTGTTGGCACTGCCAAAGGTGCGCCACGCCTTTTCGGAAGTGATGCGGCGGTTGCAGACGAGTTCAACGAGCGCGTGACCGAAATGACGAGAGTCGACTCCTTGGGTTTTGGCTGCGACGCTTGCGTCGCCGTCATTGGTCAACAGCACGACCTTGTTGCCGCTGTTCCTCTCACGGACAGAACATACTATGGCGGATGCCTCGCCGACGTGCTTTTCGGCAGATGTTGATCGCTCGTTGTTCTTATTTCTGCGTTGTTCCAGTTCACGCAGGTGGAGCACGATCCGATCGAACAGTACTTCGTCCTCATCGTCCTGCAATGTCACATCGACCTGGACGTCAGCAGTGGCGATGAGTCGCCGCAGAGTGTCTGTAGCGGCATTTTTAACGAGTTGTTTAGTGTAGTCGCCATTGCTGGCGGTCCTGTCTCTCACTTCTTGCACGATCAGGTCGGTCGTATGCATTCGCTCTGCGTAGTGAGTTTTGAAGTGGTGGCAGATCGTCTCGTCACGTGCAACGGCGTACAGCACGCCGGTATCGAAGTGGTAGGTGGCATCAGGCAGACCTCTGTTTGGTAAGTGCTCACTGAATCCGGGCCTAGGTCGAACCTGGGCAGACACGGGAGGGACAGTGCTGCGACGGGGAATCGAAACCGGCTTGGGGCGCTGAGGTTCGCGCTGATCCATGAAAAGACTCCTGTCGACTGAGGTGTTTCGGGGTCGTAGTAGTGTGTTAGCGATCGACGGTCGATCAACGATCGATATCGTCGTGGGTTTTTCCGTCCGGGCACCACCGCCGTACCGGACACCAGCCACACTGAGGACTAGGAGCAGTGCGCCAGTCCGTGTCGTTCGACCATGTGCGTCCGAGGTTTCGTATCCGCGCTTTGGCCATCGCCATGAGTGCTGAATCGTCCGTCCGGTACTTGAACGTCTTCGCACCGGTTGGCGTGAGCACCTCCAGGTTGACCTGACCCAAGTCGGCTGAATAGTGGGCGATGAGGCCGGCATCCAGTATGACCAGGTCAAAGGCAACAGCGAGGTGTTGGCCTCGGGCTTCATCGGCATCGGCGGGAAGCGGCCGTTGGCTGGTCTTCGTCTCGTGCAAGATCAATTTGCCGTCATCGAGCAGCATCATGTTCGGTCTCGCGATGAGCACGACATCGGTAACCGAGTCGTATCCGTGCGCGTCGCGTCCGACCGAGATGACGTCCGAAATGCGGTTCGGCAGTGGGCATGCGGCGATGTGTTGCTGTAGGTAAGGGAACGCCAGCCGGTAGGCGTCGCGGTCGATAAATCCTTCTGCCAGGCCCAAATGGTCCGCATCAGGTGAAGGGATGTCGGCAGAGGTACACTTCAACATCCTATTGTGGGCGATGCGGAGCCAGGATTGGACCGCCAGGCCGCGGAGCTTGGCTTCTCCGTGTTCCGGTTCGACTGGCAGGTTCTCCGACTCCAGGTGCCACCGCGCCGGGCAATCCTCGTACCGCGCCAGGTCGTTCGCGGAAACTGAGCGAGTGTGCGGTCCAGGGCCCGACTGCTGCATTGCGCTGTCGAGCTTGATCAAAGCGGTGCAGGACGAGACGATCTTGCACCGTGCACAGGTCGGGCCAGGACGCACGGTCGTCCCGGTCACGGCTTTATTGGCGGCGGCCTTGCCGCGCTGATCGAATCGTTCTTTGGCTGTTTGCGGCGTTTCGTCGGCGATGATCACGTAGCTGCTACCGTCGAGCAGCCCGACTTCAACGACGTTGACACCGTTGACTTCCTGATGTCCGGTTGCGTCGGCCGCGACACGCGCGGCTATGTCGGACCATGACGATGCCCCGTCGCGAGCGCGCCCATACCGAAGGCGTCGGATCTCGCGAATGCCCGTTCCAGATTCGTACAGAGGGCCCCATGCGGCCAACTGCAGTGTGTCTTCCTCAGAATGAGGAATTGTGGTCCAGTTGCCGATGAAACGTAACTCGCCGGTTACTTCTTCTCTCGACTCGTGGAACTCGAAGTATTGCTCAAGGCCATTGGATGCGAAAGCGGCGACTCCGGGGTGCAGCGCGTCGAACCAGTGCTTGGCCGCTTGGATGGCGTCGTCCAGGCTGGCGCCTCTCTCCTCACGCCTGTGCACTTCGCTTATGGCGTCAGCTATGGCGAGAAGTGCGCTCTTGGGTTGGCGGACCCCAGGTCGATTAGAGCGTGGTTGAACGTTGGGTCGGACCTTCCACTGGAGGTAGATGCCGCAGGAATGTGAGCTTTCCTCTGCATCGGAGGAGGTGACGCGAATCAGCTTCTGGCCACTCCTTGGAGTGACTAACGGAGCGTGCGCCATCAAACCCCCTCATCGTGTGACGCAGAGTGCCAATCTAGGGCATGCGTGACACGAAGGAGGGTTTGGCTTCGTTAGAGCGCTTGGTGATCACACGAATGTCGTAACCTTCTGGTTCACGATGTCGTGACGTCCGCATTTATCGGGATGGTGCCCTTCGAACCCCTGTTCGATCTTGTCTGTATGTATGAGCGTTGGAGCTCGTATAGGCGAGGGCGATCAGCTGGCGTCCGGGTCAGGCGGTGGCCTCGGCCGCCGCTCGGCCCGCCACCCGGCCGGAGAACAGGCACCCGCCAAGGAACGTGCCCTCCAGCGCGCGGTAGCCGTGGACGCCGCCGCCGCCGAAACCGGACGCCTCACCGGCCGCGTACACGCCGTCCAACGGAGTGCCGTCACCCTTCAGCACGCGGGCGGACAGGTCGGTGTGCAGGCCGCCCAACGTCTTGCGGGTCAGCACGGACAGGCGCACGGCGATCAGCGGCCCGGCCTTCGGGTCCAGCAACGGGTGCGGCTCGACCACGCGGATCAGCTTGTCGGTGATGAACTTGCGCGCCTCGCGCATGGCGTTGATCTGCATGTCCTTGCCCAGCCCCGACACCACCTGCCGGTCGCGCTCGACGATCGTGCGCCGCAACGCCGCCGCGTCGATCAACGACGTGCCGGTGAGCTGGTTCATCCCGGCCGCCAGCTCCTCCGGCGTGCGGCCGAAGATGAACTCCTCGGACCGCTTGGCGAACTCCTCGACCGGCGCGACCGCGCCCGGCATCGCCCGCTTCAGCACGGCCCGCACGTCCTTGCCGGTCAGGTCGGGGTTCTGCTCCGACCCGGACAGCGCGAACTCCTTGCCGATGATCCTGGAGTTCAGCACGAACCACGAGTAGCCGTGCCCGGTCTTCACGATGTGCTCCAACGCGCCCAGCGCGTCGAACCCGGGGAACAGCGGGATCGGCAGCCGCGAGCCGGTCGCGTCCAGCCACAGCGACGACGGACCGGGCAGGATGCGGATGCCGTGCCTGCTCCACACCGGGGCGTAGTTGGCGATGCCCTCGGGGTAGTGCCACATCCGGTCCTCGTTGATGATCTCGCCGCCGGTGTCCTGCACGACCTTGAGCATCTCGCCGTCCACGTGGTCGGGCACGCCCGACAGCATGTGCTCGGGCGGCGTGCCCAGGCGGGCCGGCCAGTTGCGGCGCACCATCCCGTGGTTGGCCCCGATGCCGCCGGAGGTGACGACGACGGCCTGCGCGCGCAGCTCGAACCCGCCGGACACCGCCCGCGAGCTCGGCTCGCCCCGGCCTGCCGCGCTGACCTCCAGCACCTCGCCGCGCACGCCGTCGACCACGCCGCCGGTGGTGGTCAGCCCGGTCACCCGGTGCCGGAACTTGAGCTGCACGAGCCCGCGCGCCACGCCCTCGCGCACCCGCCGCTCGAACGGCGCGACGATGCCCGGCCCGGTGCCCCAGGTGACGTGGAAGCGCGGCACGGAGTTGCCGTGGCCGTCGGCGAGGTACCCGCCGCGCTCGGCCCACTGCACGAGCGGGAACCAGCGCACGCCCATCGCGTGCAGCCACGACCGCTTCTCGCCGGCCGCGAAGTGCACGTACGCCTCGGCCCACCGACGCGGCCAGTGGTCGGCGTCCCGGTCGAACGCGGCCGAGCCCAGCCAGTCCTGCAGGGCCAGCTCCGCCGAGTCCTTGACCTTCAGCCGCCGCTGCTCCGGGCTGTCGACCAGGAACAACCCGCCGAACGACCAGAACGCCTGACCGCCGAGGGAGGCCTCCGGCTCCTGGTCGAGGAGGATGACCTTGCGCCCGGCGTCGACCAGTTCGGCGGTGGCGACCAGGCCCGCCAGGCCGGCACCGACGACGATGACATCCGCATCTGCCATCGGGCGAGTCTAGATCGAACTCCGGCGGCGGACGAGAGTTGAAGAAAACTCACTTTAGGGGAGTTGGTGCGCGGTGTCGTACACGGGGGACGGCGGCGAGGTCGGCGGGGTGTGGCGGCCGGTGGCCGAGGTGGAGACCATCGAGCGGCCGGTGGTGCGCAACCGGCTGGTCGCGCCCGGCGACGTCACGCGCGGGCGGTTCGGGCTGTTCGACTGGCGGATGGGGCCGCACGCGGGCGGGCCGAAGCCGCACTTCCACCGGACCTTCTCCGAGTCGTTCTACGTCATCTCCGGAGCGGTTCGGCTCTACGACGGTGACAAGTGGGTAACGGGCACGCCGGGTGATTTCCTGTACGTCCCGGAAGGCGGTGTGCACGCTTTCCGGAACGACGCCGACGAACCCGCCTCGATGTTGATCCTGTTCGCCCCCGCCCCGCCGCGGGAGAAGTTCTTCCGGGAACTGGCCGAGATCGCGGATTCAGGGCGGGAGCTCAGCCCGCAGGAGTGGGCCGAGTTCTACGCCCGACACGACCAGTACCACGTCTGAGCTGCGGTTATCGCCGACGGAAAGGCCGCCGGCCGCGCGGTGGGGGAACCGTTCGGCCGGCGGTGGTCGGGCGTGCGTGGGCGCACCTGCAACGTCTCGGGGAGAGGTGCCGCGCGGGCCTGGGGGAGGTGCCCCGCGGGCCTGACGTCCGGTGCGGCGTCCACGTGCCGACCAGCAGTAGAACGGGTGGTGACCGGCGGGTGTTCCCCCGGGTGCGGCAGGGTGTCGCGAGTCACGCTCCGTGGTCGGCGGCCCGTGCCGCGAGCGCGGATCAGGCGTCGCCGCGCAGCTCGGTCATCCGCTCCTCGGCGCTCGCGAGCTTGTCCCGGGCGGTCTCGGCGCGGCGCTCGGCCTTCACCAGCCTGGTCGACGCCTCCTGCTCGGCCTGCTGCGCCCGCCGCAGCTCGGCCTGCAACGCGGCGGTGTGCCCCTCGCGCTCGGCCAGGGCCTGCTCGGCCTCCGCGACGGCGGCGTCCGCCTTCCGCACGTCGTCCTGCGCACCGCTGATCTCGTCCCGCGCCCGGGCGAGCTGCCGTTCCCGCCGCTGCTCCCGGCGTGGCGCCAGGTCGTCGCGCACCGGCGTCGCGGTCTCGCTCAACGGGCCGAAGCCGGACTGCTCGACCGGCTTGACCAGCCGCCCGGCCCTGATCCGCGCGCCGAGGACGGCGTCGGCCAGCGCCGCGGTCAACGTGGTGCGCACCTGTTGCACGGCGTCGGGCCCGAGCGGCTGCCCGGCGTGGCTCGCCAGGACCTCCACCCGCCGGACCAACGCGCTCAGAACGGCCCGCCGCCGCGCGCTCAACTGCCGCAACGCCCCGCCCCGCAGCTCTTCCTGCGCGGCGCGCAGCTCGTCACCCAGAGCGAGCGCCTCGGCCAGGTCGGCCGCGTCCTCCCGGGCCAGCCGGTTCAGCGCCCACGCCGACGAGGTGGGCTTGCGCAGCGCTGAGACCTGCTTGGCCAGCGCCTTGTCGCCGCGGTCGGCGGCCAGCCGGGCGTGGGCGTCGCGGGCCGCGACGAACTCCGCCGGCGGCAGGGCGTAGAGCTCGTCGGCTATCCGGTCGATCGGTGTGGCGTCCACGATGTCGACCAGTGTGCCCGCCATCGCGTTGATGTGCGATTTGTTACGGATTCGCCGCCCCCTCGAACGGTTCACCGTTGACAGTGTTTGACATTCCGACCGGTCGGCTCTTGACTGGAGGTGTCGCACTCGTTCCGGTGTTGTGCGGCACTTCTCGCGTGTTCGCGCAATAGCCCGTTCAGTCCAATGTGGACTTTTCTATTGGGCTGAACGTCCGATTGTTACCCGGGTGCCGGGGAGATGTGCTTGCGCCAATCTTTCCCCACGAAGGGTTTGCGCCGTGATCAACTCAGGAAGTCGGTGGAGACACCGCACCAGTGCGGCCTTGCTGGCCGCCGTGCTGGGCACCACTGGGTTCGGCTTCGCCGCCGGGTCGGCCGTCGCGCAGGAGGCGCCATCCGCGCCCGCGCCGGCCGACAAGCAGCTCGACAAGCAGGACCGGGAGCGCATCGCCGAGGCCGAGCAGGCCGGTCAGGCGAACGTCACGCTCCTGGTCGCCGCCGAAGAGGGCAAGCTGGACTCCGCCGCCAACGACCTCAAGGCCCTGGGCGGCGTGGTCGAGTCCACCGAACGCGATGTCGACTACCTCAAGGTCTCGGTGCCCCGGGACAAGGCCGAGAAGGCCGCCAAGCTCGCCTCGGTGAACTCGGTGGACGTCGACGGCCTGGTCGTCCTGGACAACCCGCGCCCCGACGGCGCGACGTCGCCGCTGCCGCAGCCGGCGCCGGGCGCGAAGACGCCCAAGAAGAACCCGTACATGCCGACGCAGGACACCAAGGCGGCGCACTTCACCGACCAGCACCCCAAGTGGGACGGCCGGGGCACGACGATCGCCATCATGGACTCCGGCATCGACCTGGACCACCCGGCGCTCGCGACCACCACGACCGGTGAGCGCAAGATCGTCGACTGGTACAACGCCAACGCCACCAACTCCGGCGACGGCACCTGGCTCCAGGTCTCCGGCCGCTACAACGGCAGGTTCACCGCGGGCGGCGCGACCTACACCGCGCCCGCCACCGGCGGCCCGTTCAGCTTCGGCACGTTCCGCGAGACCGCGGGCGACCTGGCCGCGGCCAACAGCGAGACCGGCGGCGACATCAACCGCGACGGCGACCGCACCGACTCCTTCGGCGTGCTGCAGGACATCACGACCAAGGAAGTCCGGGTCGACACCGACGGCGACGGTGACTTCACCGACCAGACCGCGATGATCGACTACAAGTACAAGAAGGACGTCGGCCACTTCGGCGTGGACAACCCGGCCACGCCGGTGCTGGACACCGTGGCGTTCGTGGTGCAGACCGACAAGTCGAACTACGACGCGACCGGCACGGCGTGGGTCAACCTCGGCATCTCCGCCGCGGCCCACGGCTCGCACGTCGCGGGCATCACCGCGGCGAACAAGATGTTCGGCGGCAAGATGGTCGGCGCGGCCCCCGGCGCGAAGCTGATGGCGGTCAAGGTCTGCCTCTCCACCCCGTCGTGCACCAACAGCGGCCTGATCGACGGCCTGCTGTACGCGGCGCGCAACGGCGCGGACGTCGTCAACATCTCCATCGGCGGCCTGCCGGCGCTCAACGACGGCAACAACGCGCGCGCCGAGCTCTACAACCGCACCATCGCCGAGTACAACGTGCAGGTGTTCATCTCCGCGGGCAACAGCGGCGCGGGCGCGAACACCGTCGGCGACCCGTCGGTGTCCACGGACGCGATGAGTGTCGGCTCGTACATCACCGCCGACACCTGGCTGTCCAACTACGGCTCGGTGACCAAGCAGAGGGAAGGCCTGCACGGCTTCTCGTCGCGCGGTCCGCGTGAGGACGGCGGCTTCAAGCCGAACATCGTCGCGCCCGGCTCGGCGATCTCCACCGTGCCGCAGTGGCAGGTCCCCGGCCCGGTGGCCGGCACCTACGAGCTGCCCGCGGGCTACGCCATGTTCAACGGCACGTCGATGGCCGCGCCCCAGGCGACCGGCGCCGCCGCGCTGCTGATCAGCGCGTACAAGGCCGAGCACAACGGCGAGCGCCCGCCCGTCGCGGCGCTGCGCAACGCGATCCAGTCCGGCGCCAAGTGGGTCTCCACCCTCCAGGCGTACGAGCAGGGCGCGGGTCTGCTCGACACCAAGCGCGCGTGGGAGCAGCTCAACGCCCACCCGGAGACGCAGGCGGTCAGCACCTCGGTGACCGTGAACACCGCGCTGTCGGGCCTGCTGGCCACCCCGAACACGGGCGTCGGCATCCACGACCGCGAGGGCGTCGTCGCGGGCAAGGAGTACACCCGCACCTACACCCTGACCCGCACCACGGGCCCGAACCGCAACCAGCAGTTCCTGGTGAACTGGCAGGGCAACGACGGCACCTTCTCGTCGAAGTCCCTGGTCAGCCTGCCGCTGAACACGCCGGTGAAGTTCGACGTGAAGGTCAAGCCGGCCAAGGCGGGCGCGCACTCGGCCGTGCTGCGGCTGGACAACCCGGGCACCCGCGGCATCGACGTGTTCACCCTGAACACGGTGTTCGCGGCGGACGAGTTCACCGCGGCGGGCAAGTACGCGGTGACCAAGACCGGCACGATCGGCCGCAACCAGTCGAAGAGCTTCTTCGTCAACGTGCCCGCGGGCACGAGCGCGCTGAAGGTCGACATGGCGGCGGGCGGCACGGAGGCCGGCAAGGGCCAGGTCCGGTTCCTGCGCTACGACCCGTACGGCGTGCCGTTCGACACCACGTCGTCGACCAACTGCTACAACCCCGACGCGGGTGCCGGCTGCGCCGGCGGCTCGCCGACCAGCCGCACGGTCAGCAACCCGCTGCCGGGCGTGTGGGAGATCGTGGTCGAGGCCCGGCGCACGTCCGACGCCGACGCCGCGCCGTACTCGGTGACCGCGTCCGTGCTGGGCACGACGATCAGCCCGAACCCGGACACCGTCGAGTCGGCCGCGATCGGCACGCCGATCAGCCGCGAGTACTCGGTGACCAACTCGCTGGCCGCGTTCACCGGCAAGCTCGTCGGCGGTCCGCTGGCCAGCGCCCGGATCGACCGGCCGACCATCGCCGACGCGGCGGTCCAGCTCTACGACCTGACCGTGGCCCCGGGCTCGGCGTCGCTGCGCGCGACGATCGGCCGGACCAGCGACGTGTCGGCCGACCTGGACCTGTTCGTCTACAACTGCACCACCGGCACGTGCGTGCTGGCCGGTCAGGCGGCGGACGGCGACTCGGAGGAGTCGGTGACGATCACCAACCCGGCCGCGGGCGCGTGGCGGGTGCAGGTCGACGGCTACGAGGTGCCCGCGGGCACCACGGAGTACGACTACATCGACCTGTTCACCGCCGCGGGCCTGGGTTCGGTCGCGGTGACCGACACCGACTCGGAGCGGACCGCGGGCGAGACGTGGACCGTGCCGGCCACGGTCACCGCCGGTGGCCAGGCCGGTGCGGGCCGGGTGCTGCGCGGTGAGCTGACCGTGCAGACCTCGGACGGCGCGATCGTCGGCCGCGGCGCGGTGATCCTGAAGAACGTGGCCTGACGCCACCCGCGAAAGACCCTCAGGGCCATCCCCGCCGCGTGCGGGGGTGGCCCTGAGTCGTTCCGCGCTCCCGCCGCGGCGCGGGCCCGCCGGGAGCGGGCCGCGACGTGGTGAGCGGTCAGGGCGTCGGGTCGCCGTTGCCCAGCGGCTCGTCGACGTCGACGCGGCTGATCCCCTCGACCGCCGTCACCTTCGCGACGAGCTCGACCGGGACCGTGACGCGGACGTAGCCGATGCCGGCGTCGGTGGTCTCCACGGTCGCGCCGAGCCGGTCCATGGTCGCGGCCACCTCGTCGGCCCTGCCAGGTTCGGTGGACACGGTCAACCCGATCGACCGCACGCCGTCGCGCTCGGCGCGGTCCAGCGCGGTCCTGCCCCGGGGGCTCAGCTTGTCCGGCGGCACGGGCATCGACGACACGGTGACCGAGGTGATCACAGGCGGGGTGCCGATCGTGCCGGTGTCCGTCGGCCGCTGCGCGCAGCCGACCAGCACCAGACCCGCCACCGCCGTCACCACCGACCCGCGCATGAGCCCTCCCTCGATCGATCCTGCCACCAGGACGGAAGCCGGGGTCAGCGCGGTTGCACGGTCTGGTCCGGCCCGCTGAACGCCTGCACGCGCTCCTCGCCGTCCGCGCTCTCGCCGAACACCCGGTTGTCGGACGACCCGTTCGTCGCCGCCTTCGGCGCCGCCGCCGCGGCCCGGGGCAGCTCACGCACCCGCACCTGCGGCAACGCGCCGGGGTGCCGCGACCGCAGCCAGCCGACCAGGTGCTCGCGCGCCGCGCACCGCAGGTCCCACAACCGGCCCGCGTCCGACGCGCTGACCAGCGCGCGGACCCGCACGAACGACCCGACCGCGCCGGTCACCTGGAGCACGCACACCCGGCCGTCCCACAGGTCGCTGGACTCCAGCGCGTGCCGCAGCTCGTGCCGCAGGTCCTCCACCGGCACGGTCCAGTCGAGGTCCAGCTCCACCGTGCCCAGCAGCGCCGACTGGGTGCGGGTCCAGTTCTCGAACGGTGTCTTGAGGAAGTAGGCGGTGGGCAGGATCAACCGCCGGTCGTCCCACAGGTGCACCACCACGTACGTGAGCGTGATGTCCTCGACGCGGCCCCACTGGCCGTCCACGACCACCACGTCATCGAGCCGCAACGCGTCGCTGAACGCGATCTGCACGCCCGCGAACACGTTGCCCAGCAGCGACTGCGCCGCCAGCGCGGCGATGGCGCCGATGACACCGGCGGAGGCCAGTATCGAGGTGCCGGCGGCCCGCGCGCCGGGGAACGTCATCAGCACCGCGGCCGCCGCGAGCACGCTCACCACGACCACGGTGACGCGGCGGACCAGCGTGATCTGGGTGTGCACGCGGCGGGCGTGCCGGTTGTCGGACACGTCGACCCGGATGCGCGCCAGGGTCGCGTCCTCGATCACCACCAGCAGCGAGGCGAGCAGCCACGCGCCGGCGAGGATGAGCGCTATCCCCGTCACGTGCAGGGCCACCGGCCGCCAGTCGCCGTGCGCCGCCACCCCGAGCGACACCTGTGCCGCGATCAGCACCGCCACCGCGAGCGCGGGCTTGTGCGCGTGCCGCGCCAGCCCGGCGGACAACGCCGAACGGCGACCGAGGCGGCGGACCACCCGGTGGACGAGCGTGACGGCGAGCAGTGCTACCAAGAGCGAGCCGGCGAACGTGACCACGGCTGCGAGCACGGTTAGGGCACCTCCTCTGCGCGGGTACGTCCTCGGAGCCGTACCCGCCGACGGAGTGGTTCAGGCGCGTTCGAACCGCGTCCGGGTCGATTGGGAGATTTCCCACAGCCGGGCGTCGGCTACCCCTTCGGCAGCAGGTGGGCGACCCGGGCGACGAACCCCACCAGCCGGTCCGGCGTGAACCGCCCGGGGTCGGTGATGGCCAGCCGGCCTGCCATCTCGGCCAGCGCGAGCATGGTGTGACCCAGCAGCTCCGCGTCCAGCCCGGTGGTGCCCAGCGCCTTCAACCCCAGTTCGGCCAGCACGTTGACCTGCGCCAGCACCCGGGACCGCACCAGCTCCACCTGCTGCCGGAACTCCACCGGCGTGCCCTCGGGCGGCAGCAGCACGAGCCGCCAGCGCTCCGGTGACGCCACGACGGCGTTGACGAACGCGCGCACGGTGTCGGTGTAGACGTCTTCCGGCGAGCGGTCGCCGAAGTCGGTGGTCGGCAGCGCGCCCAGCACCTGCCCGGTCGCCCGGTCGGCCTCGCGGCGCAGCAGCGCGGCGACCACCTCGGCCCGGTTCGCCCACAGCTCGTACACCACGGGCTTCGTCACGCCCGACCGCCGGGCCACGGCCTCCATGGTCACCGCGTCGAAACCGCCCTCGGCGAGCAGGTCGAGCGCGCCGTCCAGCAGCTGGTCGCGCCGCTGACCGGGTGGCAGCCGCGGTGCGTACTTGCGACGCGTTGTGCTCACCGGACCATATTGCTACGGTGGCGTAGCTTTTACCAAGCCGCGCCGGCGTAGGAAGTGCTCGGAGGCAACGTGCGCGTGGAGTCCGAGGGTGCGCGGCTGGCCGTGTTCGAGCACGGCGACCGGTCCGCGCCGACCATCGTCCTGGTGCACGGCTACCCCGACACGCACCGCGTGTGGGACGAAGTCGTGCCGCTGCTGGCCGACGAGTTCCACGTCGTCACCTACGACGTGCGCGGCGCGGGGGAGTCGTCCGCCCCGCGCGGGCTGGCCGCCTACCGGCTGCCGGTGCTGGCGCGCGACCTGTTCGCGGTGATCGCGGCGGTCAGCCCGGACGCGCCGGTGCACGTCGTCGCGCACGACTGGGGCTCGATCCAGGCGTGGGAGGCGGTCACCACGCCGGACGCGCCGATCGCCTCGTACACCTCGATCTCCGGGCCGTGCCTGGACCACGTCGGCCACTGGATGCGCCGCAAGCCGACCACCCGGCACCTCAGGCAGTTGCTGAACTCCTGGTACATCGCGCTGTTCCACCTGCCGTTCGTCGCGCCGCTGCTGTGGCGGCACGTGATCGGGCCCCGCTGGGCGGCGGTCGTGCGCCGGGTGGAGGGCGTCGCGCCGACCGTCGTGCGGGACGGCGTGCAGGGCATCGCGCTGTACCGGGCGAACTTCGTGCCCCGGCTGCGGTCGCCGCGCGTGCGGCGGACCGACGTGCCGGTGCAGCTCGTGCAGCCCGCGCGCGACCGGTACGTCACCGCCGGCGTGACCGAGGACGTCGAGCGGTGGGCGTCGGACGTGCGGCGACGGGTGATCGACGCGGGCCACTGGGCCCCGGTCACGCACGCCCGCGCGGTGGCGCTCCTGGTCGCCGACCACGTCACCGCTCACAGTCGCCCTGCGTGAGCCGCGGCAGCGCCTCCCGGGCCTGCTGCCGGGCGAGGTTCCAGGAACGCCAGTCGTCGGCGCCCACGCGGCGGTACTCCAGGACGCAGGCGCGCAGGTCCTCCGGCAGCCCGGCGAGCGCGGGCACCACGTCGTCGGAGAGCCGGGCCAGGTACCGGACGTCGACCTTCCCGGTGGCCTGGTGGCGGTCGACGTTGCGCTCGGCGATGAACCGCTCCGGGTTGAGCGCGCCGAGCGCGACCAGCGCGGCGAACCCCGTGCCCACGACGGCGCGGGCCAACCACCTGCCCTCCAGCCGCACGCCCGCCGCCAGCACCAGCAGGTAGACGACGCCCAGCCACAGCTCGCAGGCCGAGACCAGGACCCGGAGCACGGTGAAGCCGTAGGCTTGCTGGTAGAGCCACATGCGGGCGAGGGCGGAGGCGACGATCACCAGGGTGAGCACGCTGAGCGCGCCGAGCAGGCCGCGCAGCCACTTCCGGTCGGTCGGCGAGTCGAGCCGGGCCAACCGGGCGACGACCGCGATCACCCCCAGGGTCAGCACGGTGACGGCGAGCAGTTGCCAGAAGCCGGTGCGGGCGTAGTCGGCGTAGGTCAGGTCCGGGGTGACGAGGACGTGCTCGTCGCCCCCGAACAGCGTGGTTACCTGCACGGCGACGAAGGTGGCGAACAGCAGCACCAGCGCGCCCACCGGCAGCACCCACTCCCGCCGCGCGACCGTTCGGGGCAGGACGGGTGCCTGGTCCAGGACCGGCGGTGAGATCCGCAGGTAGGCCGCGCCGATCGTGCCCAGGCCGACGGTCAGGAACAGCACGACCGGTTGGCCGGAGGACTGGGCGGGGGCGATCGAGCCGAGGAGGTCGGCGAACGCGGCGTCGGCCCCGGCGAGGAGGGGGACGAACACCAGCAGCAGGCCGGCGGTCACCAGGATCGACCGGGCCAGGGGCGGTGCGCCGTTCTCCTTGACGCCGCGGGCGAGCCAGGGCAGGGACCGGACCGCCGCCACGGGCACCGCCGCCGCGCCGAACACGAGACCGCGCCCCGTCCGGCCGTCGGTGAACGCGAGCGACCCCGCGGCGCAGCCGGCGATGGCGCAGAGCGTGAACAGCCACTCGGCGGCGACGAACGCGCCGACCGCGAACAGGGCGACGGAGAGCAGGGCCCAGCCCGGCCGGACCTTGCGCAGCAGGGCGAAGACGAGGATCGCGGTGAGGGCCCAGCCGAGGCCGGGTTCGTCGAGGGGGAGCAGCACGGCCGCCCCGAGCCCTCCGGTGGCACCGGCGAGCAGTACGCGGTTGGGGGTCATGGATGTCGCCTCCAGGGCGCGCGCCATCGCCCGCTCTGCCTCGGCGGCGGGTGGCGCGGTCAGGTCGATCGGTTCGGTCGGTTCGGTCGGGCCGGTTCGATCAGGCCGGTTCGGTCAGGTCGGTCGGTCGAGCCGGAGCAGTGCCGGTCAGCCGGCGCCGGCGGGTGTGGGGCAGGTGGCCGGCAGGGTGGCGCGGATCCGGCAGCCCGGGCCGTCGACCACCGCGATCGTGCCGCCGTGCAGGTCGACGACCCAGCGGGCGATGTTCAGGCCCAGGCCCGTGCCACCGTCACCGGCCCGCTCGCCCCGCGTGAACCGCTCGAAGACCCGTTCCCGGTCCTGCGGCGCGATGCCCGGCCCGTCGTCCGCGACCTCCAGCACCAGCTCGGCCCCGACCGACGCGGAGATCCGCACCTCACCGCCGGCCGGACCGTGCCGCACCGCGTTGTCCAGCAGGTTCGCCACCACCTGCGCCAGCCGCGCCTCGTCCGCGTACACCGTCGCCGCGGGCGGTGCGACGGCCACGGTGAACCGCACCTCCCGGGCGGCCACCGAGGCTTCCGCCACGACCTCCGCCAGCAGCGGCTCCAGCGGGAACTCCGCCAGGTCGAGCCGGTGCGCGCCGGCGTCGATGCGGGACAGGTCGAGCAACTCCGTCACCAGCCGGCCGAGCCGCTCGGTCTGCGCCAACGCCGTCCGCATCGTCGCGGCGTCGGGCCGCGCGACCCCGTCCACCACGTTCTCCAGCACGTTCTGCAGGGCCGTGATGGGCGTGCGCAGCTCGTGCGAGACGTTCGCGATCAGCTCCCGCCGCTGCTGGTCCGCCGCACCGAGGTCCGCCGCCATCTGGTTGAACGCGCTCGCCAGCTCGCCGACCTCGTCCCGCGCCGTGGCGCGCACCCGCCTGCTGTAGTCACCGGCGCGCATCGCCCGCACGGCCGCCGTCATGTCCCGCAACGGCCTGGTCATCCCGTGCGCCATCACCTGCGACGTCACCAGCATGATCGCGATCGCGCCGTACGTCGTGCCCGGCGCGAGCCACCCGATCCGCAGCCGGAAGTACGTGAACCCGGCCGCCGCCGCCGACACCAGCAGGATCCCCAGCTTCAGCTTGATCGACCGCACCGGGTCCAGCGGGCGCGGCAGCCACTCCAGGGTCGTCTCGACCGCCGACCGCAAGCTCATCGCGGCACCTCCAACGCGTAGCCGATCCCGTGCACGGTCCGGATCAGGTCGGTGCCCAGCTTCCGCCGCAACGCCTTGATGTGGCTGTCCACCGTCCGCGTCCCCGTGCCGTCGGCCCACCCCCACACCTCGCTGAGCAAGCGCTCCCGCGACTGCACGGCCCGCGGCCGTTCGGCGAGGTGCACCAGCAGCTCGAACTCGGTCGGCGTCAGGTGCGCCTCCTCCCCGCCGCGCACCACCCGCCGCTCGGCCAGGTCGATCTCCAGGTCCGCCACGGTGATCCGCGCCGCCGCCGCCGACGCCGCCCGCTCCACCCGCCGCAACAGCGCGTGCACCCGCGCGGCCAGCTCGCGGATCGAGAACGGCTTGGTCAGGTAGTCGTCCGCGCCGACGGCGAGCCCGACCAGCAGGTCCGTCTCGTCGCCGCGGGCGGTCAGCATGAGCACCGGCACCGGCCGCTCGGCCTGGATCCGCCGGCACACCTCCAACCCGTCGAACCCCGGCAGCATCACGTCCAGCACGACCAGGTCGGGCCGGACGTCCCGGGCCCGGGTGACGGCCGACGGGCCGTCGTGCGCCAAGTCCACCTCGAACCCCTCGGCCCGCAGCCGCGCGGCCACGGACCCGGCGATGGTCAGGTCGTCCTCGACCACCAGAACGCGGCGTGTCATGCGGCCGACTCTATGTCGGAGCCGTGGAGGTGACCGGCGCGAGTTGTGAACGTCCTGTGCAGACCCCCACCACCCGCAACCGGCCCTCGCGCACGCACGTCATGGGGCCGTGAAGAGCTTCGGACCGGGCACGACGGTCGTCCGCCGAGCGGGCGCCGCCGGACCGGGCGGCCGGCCGGTGGCGGCTCGGCCCGTGGACCCTGCGCACCCGCCGTGGACCCCGCCCGGCACCGGCGGGCGGGGGTGACGTTGCCGCCGGTGCCGCCCGGCACCCACGGGTTCGCCCTGGACGTCGACGACCGCGGCGTGGTCGTGGGCGCGTTCGGCGGGCGCGCTGTCCGGTGGCCCTGACCGCCGGGGGCCCGTGCCACGTCCTAGGGTGACCGCGTGGCTGATGCGGTCCTGGAAGCGGTGCTGGAGCGGATCACGTTCGCCAACGAGGAGACCGGCTACACCGTCGCGCGCGTCGACCCCGGCCGCGGCGGCGACCTGGTCACCGTGGTCGGGTCGCTGCTCGGCGCGCAGCCGGGCGAGTCGATCCGGATGCGCGGGCGCTGGGGCTCCCACCCGCAGTACGGCAAGCAGTTCCACGTCGACGACTACACGACCGTGCTGCCCGCCACGATCCAGGGCATCCGCCGCTACCTCGGCTCCGGCCTGATCAAGGGGATCGGGCCGGTGCTGGCCGACCGGATCGTCACCCACTTCGGCGTGGACGCGCTGGACGTCATCGAGCACGAGCCGCAACGCCTGATCGAGGTGCCCAAGCTCGGCCCGAAGCGCACCAAGCTGATCGCCGCCGCGTGGGAGGAGCAGAAGGCCATCAAGGAGGTCATGGTCTTCCTCCAGGGCGTCGGCGTGTCGACGTCGTTGGCCGTGCGGATCTACAAGCAGTACCAGGACAAGGCGATCGACGTCGTCCGCGAGGAGCCCTACCGGCTGGCCAACGACGTGTGGGGCATCGGGTTCCGCACCGCCGACCAGATCGCCAAGGCCGTCGGCATCCCGCACGACAGCCCGCAGCGGGTCAAGGCCGGGCTCCAGTTCACGCTGTCCGAGGCCACCAACGACGGCAACTGCTACCTGCCGGAGAACGAGCTGATCGGCGCCGCGATCAAGATCCTCCAGGTGGACGCGGGCCTGGTGATCGAGTGCCTGGCCGAGCTGGTCGCCGAGGAGGGCGTGGTCCGCGAGGTGATGCCGGACGGCGAACCGGGCATCTACCTGGTCGCGTTCCACCGGGCCGAGATCTCGCTGGCCAACCAGCTGCTGCGGCTGCTGAAGACCGACGAGGAGCGGATGCCGGCGTTCCGGACCGTCGACTGGGAGCGCGCGTTCGGGTGGCTCGGGGCGTCGCTGGAGGACAAGCAGCGTGACGCGGTCCGGCTCGCCCTGACCCGCAAGGTGGCCGTGCTGACGGGTGGTCCGGGGTGCGGCAAGAGCTTCACCGTGCGGTCGATCGTGAAGCTGGCCGTCGCCAAGGGCGCGAAGGTCGTGCTGGCCGCGCCGACCGGCCGCGCGGCCAAGCGGTTGACCGAGCTCACCGGGCACGAGGCGCGCACCGTGCACCGGCTGCTGGAGCTCAAGCCCGGCGGTGACGCCGCGTACGACCGCGACCGGCCGCTCGACGCGGACCTCGTGGTCGTGGACGAGGCGTCGATGCTGGACCTGCTGCTGGCGAACAAGCTGGTCAAGGCGGTCGCGCCGGGTGCGCACCTGCTGCTGGTCGGCGACGTGGACCAGTTGCCGTCCGTGGGCGCGGGCGAGGTGCTGCGGGACGTGCTGTCCGCCGACAGCCCCATCCCGAACGTCCGGCTCACGCACATCTTCCGGCAGGCGCAGCAGTCCGGCGTGGTGACCAACGCGCACCGGATCAACAACGGCGACTACCCCGTCGTGCAGGGGATGCCGGACTTCTTCCTGTTCCCGGTGGAGGAGGCCGAGGAGGCGGCGTCGCTCGTGGTCGACGTCGTCGCCAACCGAATCCCGCGCAAGTTCGGGCTGAAGCCGCGCACGGACGTGCAGGTGCTCGCGCCGATGCACCGGGGCGCGGCGGGCGCGGGCGGGCTGAACGCGTTGCTGCAGGAGGCGTTGACACCGTCCACACCGGACTTGCCGGAGCGCCGGTTCGGCGGCCGGGTGTTCCGGGTGGGGGACAAGGTCACCCAGATGCGCAACAACTACGACAAGAACGTGTTCAACGGGACGCTCGGGATCGTCACGGCGATTGACGCCGTGGAGCAGAAGCTGACCGTTCGGACCGACGAGGAAGAGGACGTGGACTACGAGTTCGGCGAGTTGGACGAGCTGACCCACGCCTACGCCATGACGATTCACCGCTCACAGGGCAGTGAGTACCCGTGCGTGGTCATCCCAATCACGACGAGCGCGTGGATGATGTTGCAGCGGAACCTGCTCTACACGGCGGTGACGCGGGCCAAGAAGCTGGTCGTGCTGGTCGGCTCCCGCAAGGCGATCGGCCAGGCGGTCCGCACCGTCGGCGCGGGCCGACGCCACACCGCCCTGGACCACCGCCTCGCCCGGCTCGTCTGAGCCGGGACGGCCCCGCGCCACGCCGCCCCGGGCCCGGATTCGCGACGATGCCCTACGGCGTGCCACCTCCGCGCGAAGGGGCGCGACCTGCGCGGAGGCGCCGAGAATCGCAACCATGCACGCCCGATCGGGTCGGACCGCTTCCGAGCGCACAACGGCTGTTCGTGCCGCTTCCATCCCGCCCGCCCGCTCGCCCTCGCCCGATCCGCCGGACTGCCCGACCCGCCCGACCGGCTGCCCACCTCGGCCGGGCCACGGACGTGCCCACGCCCAGGCACATCCGCGGCGAAGCCGATCAACGTGCAGCGTTGCCACGGTGGCTGCATGCGTGCAACTGCCACCGCGGCCACGCCGTGCCGAACGGGCAACCGCCCGTCAGCCGTGTCCCCTCACCCGACCGGGACAGCCCGCCTACCGCATGGGGAACGCGATGTCGCAGACCTCGTCGTCCGGCCCGGCCGCGGCGAAGTCGGCGAAGTAGACCTCGCGCGGCGCGTCGTGGACGGCGTGCCCGTTGTCCTTGATCCACACGGCCACGGCGTCGTATGCCGACAGGATCTGCGGGAACGCCACCTGCGCCTTCGTCAGCCGCACGTACGCCTCCCGGTGCGCCGGCTCCACCCGCGCCGCCACCCCGCTCGGCGGCTCGGCCACCCCGATCGGCACGCACGCCTCGACCGGCCCGTCGCTGTCCTCGTTCACCTCGCCGTGGTAGACGATGAACGGCGCGTCGGACACGCCGCCGTGCGCCTCCGCGGCCCTCATCAGCCGGCCCATGGAACCGTCGATCCACTCCACGAGCGCCGGCTGCAGCAAGTGCCGCTGCTCGGTCAGCACCACCTGTTCGGGTACTTCCCGCTGCTTGACGTCGTACATCTCGACCAACCCCTTCCCTCCGGACAACACGACGCGGAGGTGGGCGGCCAGGCCGCGCTGCACGGCCATCCGGTGCTCGACCCCGGCCCAGTACCCGCCCAGCAGCTCGGCCCGCTCGTCCGGCGGCGCGGCCACGATCCGGGCCACGACCGACAGCGGCATGTCCAGCCGGCGCAGCAGCGCGACCAAGCGGGCCGTGGCCAACTGGTCCTCGCGGTAACGCCGGTAGCCGTTGCCCGCGTCGACCACGGCCGGCCGCAGCAGGCCTTGGCGCTCGTACAGCCGCAGCGCCTTCACCGACAGCCGCGAGCGGCGGGCGAACTCGCCGATCCCCAGTAGCCGTGCCACCGCCACATCCTCCACGGCGACGACCCTGCGGGCTGCCCCAAGGTCCGAGTCAACCGCCGGGGACCGGAAACTACTGCCGGTAGTTCTCGACCGTGCCCGGGTCGCGGGGCTCGGCGGCGTCCGGGTCCATGCCGGCCGCACGGCGGGCGCGGCGCTGGCGCAAGAGGTCCCACGTCTGGTCCAGGGCGACTTCGAGGTCACGCAGCCGGCGTGCGTCGCCCTCGCTCAGGCCGGCGCCGACGCCTGATCCCTCCAACCGGTGCTCTTCCTCCACCAGCTGGGTGATTCGTGCGACTAGTTCTTCGTCCGTCACGACTCCTCCTCCATCCGGACCAAGCGCCGGGTACCTCACCGGCATCTGTCAAAACCCCGTGCCGCCACGGGCAGGAATGGCCGGATGGCGGGTGTGCAAGGAGGCGGTTCGTCCCCCATCCTCCAGCTCAACCCTGCCTAGGAGGAACAACCGTGAAGTCGACCAGACGTTCACTGCTGACACTGGCCGTAGCCGGTGTCGCGGCGGCCGCGGTGGTCACCGGGGGCACCCCCGGCACCGCCGGACCCGCACCCGAGGTGGCCGCCGTCCAAGCCGGGCCCACCTACGTCTACAAGGTCCACGCGCCGCTCGGCGCCGCCGCCCAGAACCTGCTCGGGCGCGGCTTCGACGTGCTCGAGGACCGCGACGGCGACTACCTGTTCGTGCTCGGCGACGCGACCACCGGCGCCGGCCTGGAGCAGGCCGGGTTCAGCGCCGTGATCGACGAGGTGCTGCCCGCCCCCGAGTGGCAGCCGCCCGCCAAGAAGTCGCAGTCGCCGACGTTCGAAGCGGCCGACATCAACGAGACCTACTACGGCGGCTACCGCACCATCAACGCCCACTGGGCGCACCTGGACCTGGTCGGGCAGCAGTACCCCGCGCTGACCACGCTGGTCGACTACGGCGACTCCTGGAAGAAGACCCAGGGCGCGGGCGGGTACGACCTGCGCGCCATCTGCATCACCAAGAAGAACGCGGGCGACTGCGCGCTGAACACGTCCGCGCCGAAGCCCCGGTTCTTCGTCATGGGCCAGCTGCACGCCCGCGAGCTCACCACCGGTGACACGGCGTGGAAGTGGATCGACCACCTGACCACCGGGTACGGGGTCGACGCCGAGGTCACGGCGCTGCTGGACACCACCGAGGTGTGGGTCGTGCCGATCGCCAACCCCGACGGCGTGAACATCGTGCAGCAGGGCGGCAACTCGCCGCGCTACCAGCGCAAGAACGCCAACACCACGAACGGGTCGAACTGCTCGGGCACGTCGTCGTCGCAGGTCGGCATCGACCTCAACCGCAACACCGACTCGCACTGGGGCGGCGCGGGCACGTCCTCCAACCCGTGCGACCAGACGTACAAGGGGCCGTCGGCGAACTCCGAGGTGGAGACCAAGGCGTTGCAGGCGCTGTGGCGCAACCTCTACCGCGACCGCCGCGGCACCGGTGTCACCGACGCCGCGCCCGCCGACACGACCGGTGTCGTGATCTCCATGCACAGCTACTCGAACCTGGTGCTGTTCCCGTGGGGCTGGACCACGTCGTACAAGACGGGCAACGACGCGGCGCTGCGGGGCATGGCGCGGGACATGGCGTCGCTGGCCGGTGGGTGGCAGTACGGGCAGCCCGGCGAGGTGCTCTACAACGCGGCCGGCGCGACGGACGACTGGGTGTACGACGACCTCGGCGTGGCGTCGTTCGTGTGGGAGATCGGGCCGTCCTCGGGCACGTGCTCCGGGTTCTTCCCGGCGTTCTCGTGCCAGGCGTCGACGTTCTGGCCGAAGACGAAGCCGATGCTGATGTACGCGGCGAAGAAGGCGGCCAACCCGTACGGCGGCGGCGGCAACCCGCCGGTGGGCTGCGCGAAGCAGACCAACGACACCGACGTGGCCATCCCGGACAACGGTGCCGCGGTCACCAGCGCCGTCACCATCGCCGGCTGCGAGGGCAACGCTTCGGCGTCGTCGCAGGTGGAGGTGCACATCGTGCACACCTACAGGGGTGACCTGGTGATCGACCTGGTCGCGCCGGACGGCACGGCGTACCGCCTGAAGGCGTCGAACAACGACTCGGGCGACAACATCGACACGACGTACACGGCGAACGTGTCGTCCGAGGCGCGCAACGGCACGTGGCAACTGCGCGTGCAGGACGTGTACTCGGCCGACACGGGCCGCATCGACTCGTGGAGCCTGACCGTCTAGCCCAGCCGCCCGTCAAGCGGAGGACTCGCGAGCTCACGCGCGCGGGTCCTCCGCGCTCGCGTCGCGCCCGGTCGAGGGCCACGGGTCCGAGGCGCTCGGGTCGTCCTGCCCGACCGAGGCTAGCGTGATGACACCACCCTGGAGGCGGACCAGCACGTGGCGCGGGTCGTCGGGTGCGTCGGCCGGGCGCGGGGTGCACACGGCCATCAGCACCATGAGGTGGTCCGCGAGATCCTCGAACTCCTCCTCCGTGAACGGCTCGGCGAAGTTGGTCGGCCCGTGGTCGAAGTAGTACAGCGTCATCTGCTGCAGGGCGAACTCGCCGTAGCGGTTCAAGAAGCGCTGCACGTTGAAGAAGAGCCGGTCCTCGGAACCTGACCTGGACAGCCGTTCGTCCTCGTCCCGCCACTCCGAGACGATGGCGGAGACGAAGCTCTGGGCGACTTCGACCATCCGGGCCGCCGGGACGGGGTCGCGCGAGTCCTTGGTGTGCCGGTAGTGGTACCTGGCGAAGAAGCGGATCAGCGGGTCGCCCGCACGCAGGACGACGGCGCCGCCTTCCGTCGCCTCGCCGCGCACGAGGGCGGTGAGGTCGCCGATCAGCCTCGACCGCTCGGCCTCCCACCTGCGGGCGAAGTTGTGGCGCAGGTCGACGAAGTTCTTCCCGCGGAGGTCCTGGGGCAGTTCCTCGTGGTCGATCCGCCCCAGGAGCACGGGCACCACCACGACGCGCTTCTCATCCATCTCGCGCCACATCGCCGCGTCGAGCTCGTTGAGCACGAACTGCGACGTGAGCGAGTTGCGGGAGGTGAAGGCCAGCACCACGGAGCTGGCCGTGATGCCGTCGAAGACCTTCCGGCGGACGTGGTCGCCGAATCCGACTTCGGCCTCGTCCAGCCAGACCACCAGCCCGCTCGCACGCAGGTCGGCGACGACCTGCCGGACCTGGCTCCGGTCTTTGCGGCTGTAGCTGACGAAGACGTCGTGCTTGTTCGTCCGCGCGTTGGTCATGACGTCGCGTAACCCTCTCGAACCGTTCCGGCGAGGGGTGATCACTGTACGCGACCGCTCGGTCGCGTGGTGCCTCCTCGGCAGCGCGACCGTCCTGAGCGTTGAACTCATGGGTCCTGGGCGTTCGACTCGCGGGTCCTGGGCGTTCGACACGCGGGTGGGAAGCGCGAAGGGCCCTGCGGGGGAGACGCCCGCAGGGCCCTTCGGTGCAGGGTGCTTACTTCAGGCCGTTGCCCATCGCGGTGATGAGCTCGCCGTTGGCGGTGTCACCGTCGAGCGCCCAGAAGAACGCGCCGCCCAGGCCCTGGGTCTTGGCGTAGCCCATCTTGCCGCCGATGGTGGCCGGGGTGTCGTAGCTCCACCACTCGCTGCCGCAGTGCGCGTACGCCGTGCCAGCGATGGTGCCGGTGGCCGGGCACTTGGTCTTGAGGACCTTGTAGTCCTCGATGCCCGCCTCGTAGGTGCCCGGCGCCGCGCCGGTCGCCGTGCCGCCCGGGGCCGACTGGGTCACGCCGGTCCAGCCGCGGCCGTAGAAGCCGATGCCCAGCAGCAGCTTGGCGGCGGGCACGCCCTTGCCCTTCAGCTTCTGGATCGCCGCGTCGGAGTTGAAGCCGGCGGTCGGGATGCCCGACCACGACGTCAGCGGCGAGTGCGGGGCCGTCGGGCCCTTCGCGGCCCACGCGCCGAAGTAGTCGTAGGTCATGACGTTGTACCAGTCGAGGTACTGCGCCGCGCCGCCGTAGTCGGCCGCGTCGATCTTGCCACCGTCCGAGCCGTCCGCCGTGATGGCGGCCGTGACCAGGTAGTTGGCGCCGAACCGGGTGCGCAGCGCCTGCGACAGCGTCTTGAACGAGCCGAAGCCGCTGGTGTCGCAGGTCAGGCCGCAGGCGTTCGGGTACTCCCAGTCGATGTCGATGCCGTCGAACACGTCCGCCCAGCGCGGGTCCTCGACCAGCTTGTAGCAGGACTCGGCGAACGCGGCCGGGTTCTGCGCCGCCTGGCCGAAGCCACCGGACCAGGTCCACCCGCCGAACGACCACAGCACCTTGATGTGCGGGTACATCTTCTTCAGCTTGCGCAGCTGGTTGAACGAGCCGCGCAGCGCGCCCGTGTCCCAGGTGTCCGCCACGCCGTCGACGGAGTTCGCCGCGGTGTAGGCCATGTCGTAGTCGGCGTAGGCGTCACCGATGGTGCACTGGCCGTTCTGCACGTTGCCGAACGCGTAGTTGATGTGCGTCAGCTTCGCGGCCGAGCCGGAGGTGTGGATGTTCTTCACGAAGTACTGGCGGCCGTAGACGCCCCACTGGGTGAAGTAGCCCAGGTTCTTCCGCGAGCCGACCGGCGGGTTCGAGGTCGTGGTCGTCGTGGTCGTCGACGTCGTGGTGCTGGTCGTCGTCGTGGTCGTGGTGGTCGTCGTGGTGGTGGTCGTCCCACCGGCGTCACACGACGCGCCGTTCAGCTTGCAGTTGGCCGGGCCGCTGAACGCGCCGGAGTACGTCACGTTGAAGCCGAAGCTCACCGACGCACCCACGCCCACGTTGCCGTTCCACGTGTTCTTCACGGTCACGTGCTGGCCGCTGGTCGTGTACGAGCCGTCCCAGAGGGAGCTGACCTTGTGGCCGGCGGGCAGGTCGAACTCGACGGTCCAGGACGTGAGGGCGGCCGTGCCGCCGTTCTTGATCGTGTACTTGCCCTCGTAGCCGGTGCCCCAGTCCGAGCCCTTGCTGAAGGTGGCCGAGACGCCGCCCGCACCGCTGGCCGCGGGCGCGACGACCAGCCCCACCACCAACGTGGCGACCGCCACGAACAACGCTGTGACATGCCATCGGATCTTGGACATCGTGCTCCTTGTCAGGAAAGGAGTGCAGGGTTGACGCCACCATGTGGTTCAGACCACTTCACGGTCAAGGTCTAGACCATTGTCGTCACTCGAACGGAGTAGTGGCAAACCCTTCGGAACCGGTTCCGAAGACCAGGGACCACTAGGGGTGGACGAGCCTAAAGTCTGATCCCCTCCCAGACCAGGGTCCGACGTGCGCGCTCCGCCGGGCGGCCAGACTCGGACCCGTCGAGGGGGTCTCGGCACGAACGAGGAGGACCACTGTGAGGGGCAAGAGGGGAATCGCGTTAGCGGCCGTCGCGGGGCTGGCGCTCGTCGGCGTCGCCGGCACGGCGGTGGCGGAGCCGTCGGTCGACGCGGCCGGCCGGATCGACCGGCAGGTCGTCCAGCGGGCGTTGGACGAGATGGCGCGCACGGGGGCGCAGGGGGTCCAGCTCCGGGTCAACGACGGGCGGCGCGAGTTCACCGCGCGCAGCGGCACGGCGCGCGTCGACTCGCCGCGGCCCGTGCCGACCGACGGCCGGTTCCGGATCGGCAGCATCACCAAGACGTTCGTCTCGACCGTCGTGCTCCAGCTCGTCGGCGAGGGGAAGGTCGAGCTGGACGCGCCGGTGGCGCGCTACCTGCCCGGCCTGCTGCCCGACGGCGACCGGATCACCGTGCGCCAGGTGCTGCAGCACACCAGCGGGCTGTTCAACTACACGTCCGCCCTCCCGCTCGACCCGGACGGCCTGCTGGAGTTCCGGTACAAGACGTGGACGCCCGCCGAGCTGGTGGCGATGGCCACGGCACGGCCGCTCGACTTCGAGCCCGGCACGCGGTGGAACTACTCGAACACGAACTACGTCGTGGCCGGGATGCTGGTGGAGCGGGTCACCGGCAAGCCGTACGAGGTGGCCGTCGGTCAGCGCGTCCTGCGCCCGCTCGGCCTGCGGTCCACGTCCGTGCCGGGCACCCGCACCGACGTCCCCGGCCCGCACGCGCACGGCTACATCCGCGCGGGCGGCGAGGTCGTGGACATCACCGAGTTCAACCCGTCGGCCGCGTACGCGGCGGGCGAGATGATCTCCACGACGGCGGACCTGGACCGGTTCGCGGACGCGTTGCTGGACGGGCGCCTGCTCCGGCCGGCGCAGCAGGCCGAGCTGACCGCGACGCTGCCGTTCAGCGGCGGCTACGGACTGGGCATCACGTCGGAGCAGCTGCCGTGCGGCGTCACGATCCGGGGCCACAGCGGCGGCATCCCCGGCTACGCCAGCCTCATGATGAGCACGCCGGACACGAAGACCCGCCTGACGATGTCCGTGACGTTCGCCCCGGACCCGGGCCCCATCGCGGGCTACGAGGAGTTGATGAACGAGGTGTTCTGCTGACACCGGGCCGACCTGGTGAGGGCGCCGACCGCCCGGCGCCCTCACCGCTCGGCGGTCAGGCCCGCCACTGCTCCGCCGGCGCGACACCGGGCAGCGGCTTGCCGATGAGCGCGACGGGGATGAACAGGCAGACCTGCCCGATCGCCAAGGTGAGCGTGGTCAGCGCCTTGTCGTCGTAGTGGGCGGACGCTTCGGCGTACAGTTCGTCGGTGACGCGCTCGCCGTGCGGGTTGGGGGTGAGGACGGCTTCGACGAGCGCGAGCGCCGCCCGTTCGGCCGGGGTGAAGTGGGGCGCGTCCCGCCAGGACGCGACGGCCGTGATGCGGTCCTCCGTCTCGCCGGCCCCGCGCAGGTTGCCGGTGTGCAACGTGGTCAGGTAGGTGTTGCCGACGAGCTGGCCGGCCCGCAGGTGCACCAGGCCGATGGTGGTCCGCGGGATGGAGCCGTTGCCGACGGCCTGGAACAGGGCTCCGGCGATCTGCGCCAGTTCGGGGACGAGCCCGGCGGGGTCGGGCAGTCGCGACTGGCGGGCGTCGTGCGTGGTGGTCATCGGGGACCTGTCCTTCCGGGATGTCGCCGTTGTCACCGCGTTGACGTTCGGCGCGCGCCGGATGTGACCGCCCGTGCGGCCGGGAACGGGTGGCGTGGGCCACCGGCGACTCGCGGCGCGGACGCCGACGGCCCGTCCGGGGGCAGGACGGGCCGTCGGGTGGGGAAGGGCGCGGCGGCCGGGCGGCGGCCGGCGCGCCCGCGGTCTAGTAGGGCTTTGTTAGGTGCTGTTGACCTGCGGTTGCTGTGGTGTGGTCGTGGCCTGGACGGGTTGTCGGCAGGTGTGGCAGACGCCTGTCCAGGCCGCGAGTAAGGCTTGGAGTTCGCGCAGGACGGCGTAGAGGGTCAGACCTGCGCAGGGGCTTTTGGGGTGCGGCGCAGCCGGGTGCAGATTGCCTGCGCGACCGAGGCCAGCGTGACGTGGCGGTGCCAGCCGATCCAGGAGCGGCCCTCGAAGTGGTCCAGGCCGAGGCCGTCCTTGAGTTCGCGGTAGTCGTGTTCGATGCGCCAGCGCATTTTGGCCAGCTTGACTAGGTCGCGCAGGCGGATGTCGACGGGCAGGGTGGACAGCCAGTAGTCGGTGGGTTCGGGTTCTCCGGTGGGCCATTCAGCCAGTAGCCAGCATTCGGGCAGGCTGCCGTCGGGGGCGCGGGGGATGTTGCGGTTGGCCGGGCGCACCCGCAGCGCAAGGAAGCGGGAGCGCATGGTCGCGGTCGGGTTGCCCGCGCTCCTGCGGGAGCCGTGGCGCCAGACCACGAACCGCCCCGCCGAACGCCCGGCTTCGGTGACCAGGGTCTTGGCGGTGACGGGCTTGTCCGGGTAGGTCGTCTTCGTCGGCGGGCGGCCGATGCCCGACCAGCTCGGCGGGACCGGGGCCGTCGAGCCGGGATGCAGGCTGGTGGAGGCCGAGACCGCCACCGCGTAGGTCAGACCGCGGTCGGTCAGCCCCTGGCGGAAGGCGGTGTTGTCGCCGTAGGCCGAGTCGGCCACCACCGGCCGCCGCGGCATGCCCCAGTCCAGCAGCTCGTCGATCATGTCCAGGGCCAGGCGCCACTTCTCCCGGTGCCGCACTTGGTCGGGGATCGCGCAGCGGGCCCGCTTGCGGGCGATCTCCGCGGCTGTCCGCTCGTCGTCGGCCTTGGTGTCGTCCCAGGACTCGGGCAGGAACAGCCGCCAGTCCACCGCGGCCGAGGTCCAGTCGGTGACCGCGTGCACGCTGACCCCGACCTGGCAGTTGCCCCGCTTGCCCAACGCCCCGCAGTACATCCGCGCCACCCCGGGCGAGGAGGTCCCGTCCTTGGGGAACCCGGTGTCGTCCACGGCCAACGCGTCCGGGTCGACGAACCCCGCCGCCCACACCGCCAACCTGCGCCGGACCTCGACGTGGTCCCAGGTCGAGGTGGTGACGAACTGCTGCAACTGCTGATGGTCCACACCGAGGCGCTCGGCCATGGGCTGCATCGACTTGCGCCTGCCGTCCAACAGCAGCCCACGCAGATACAGCTCACCCTTGCCGCGCTGGTCACGCCGGGCGAACCCGCCGAACACCTCCGCGGCGAACCCTTCGATGACCGGCCGCACCTCGGCCATCTCCTCCGGCGTCACCACCGCAGGAAACCACACCGCCCACACATCCCATCACTCGACCTAACAAAGCCCTACTAGGTGGTCGCGAGGAACTTCTCGACCTGCGCCACCACGAACGCGTGGTCGTCGGCCTGCGGCAGGCCGGAGACGCCGACGGTGCCCACCACGCCGACACCGGCGACGATCACGGGGAACACGCCGCCGTGCGCGGCGTAGCGGTCGGGGTCCAGGCGGGAGTCGGTCTCGAACGTCTTGCCGCTCGCCCGGAAGCTCTCGCCGACCCGGTAGGAGCTCTGCCCGTACCGGTCCACGACGCGGCTCTTGCGGTCGATCCACTCGTCGTTGTCCGCCGACGTGCCCGGCAGCGCGGCGTGGAACAGCCGCTGCTGCCCCCGCCGCACCGAGATCGTCACGGGCAGCGCCTGCGCGCGGGCCGCCTCCAGCAGGAACGCGCCCAGCGCCAGCGCCACCTCGTTGTCGAACGACGTGAACACCAGCCGGGACTCCTGCTCGGCCAACGTCTCCAGCAAGCTCACAGCGACACCACCTGTCCGGTCCGGGCGGAGGTGAACGCCGCCTCGATCACTTCCAGCGCACGCACGGCCGACTCCGGCTCGACCGGCAGGGGGCCGCCCTCGGTCAGGGCGGTGACGAGCAGCCGGTAGAACTCCGAGTACGCACCGGGCAGACCCACGACTTCCTCGGCGTCGTCCGGCAACCCCAACCGGCCATTTGTCGACAAATCTTCAAATGGCTTGCCTGCGGCCAGGGCCTCCTCCTGCCGGTCCAGACCGTGCGAGACGTATGCGCCGGTCGAGCCCAGCACGCGCAGCCGCGGCCCGTGGTGCGAGGCGGTGGAACTCGCCCAAAGGTGTGAACGGACCCCGCCGGCGTGCGTCAGCGCCACGAAGACGTCGTCGTCCACCTCGACGCCCGGCCGCCGCCGGTCCAGCTCCGCGTACACGGTCGCGACCGGCCCGAACAGCTCCAACGCCTGGTCGACCAGGTGCGCGCCGAGGTCGTAGAGCAGCCCGCCCGCCTCCTCGGGCGCGCCGAACTCGCGCCAGTTGTCCCAGACCTCCGGCACCCACCGCTCGAACCGCGACTCGAACCGCGTCACGTCGCCCAGCGCGCCGTCGGCCAGCAGCGACCGGACCGTGCGGAAGTCGCCGTCCCACCGCCGGTTCTGGAACACCGTCACCGGCACGTCGCGGTCCTTCGCCGCCTGGAGCACCCGGCGGGCGTCGGCCGACGACGGCGCGAACGGCTTGTCCACCACGACCGCCATGCCCGCCTCGATCGCGGCCAGCGCCAGCGGCACGTGCGTGCGGTTCGGGGTGGCGACGACGACCACGTCCAGGTCGAGCCCGAAGAGCTCCTCGACCGCCCGCGGCAGCCGCACGCCGGGGTAGGTGGCCTGGGCGTGCGCCCGGCGGGTCGGGTCGGCGGTGACGACGGCGGTCAGCTCCAGGCCGGGCGTCGCCGCGATCAGCGGTGCGTGGAACACCCGGCCGGCGATGCCGTAGCCGAGGAGTCCGGTGCGGAGAGGCATGCGCCGATTAAAGCAACACCGTGTAGTAAAGCGCCAGGTGCGATGATGGACGCGTGGCCAACTTGCGCTTCCTGCGGGGGTACAACGACGCGGTGGTGCTCGGGCTGGCCCGCTCCGGCGCGGTCACCAGGGTGGAGCTGGCCGACCGCAGCGGGCTGACCCCGCAGGCGGTGTCCAAGGTGGTCAGCAGGCTCATCGACGACGGCCTGCTGGTCGAGTCCGGCACCCGCAACGTCGGTGTCGGCAAGCCGCGCACCCTGCTCAAGCTGGTCGCCGACTCCCGGCTCGCGCTCGGCGCGCAGGTCGAGCGGGACGAGCTGAGGGTCGTGCTCACCGACCTCGCGGGCACGGTGCTGGACCGCGCGGTCGCACCGCTGCCGCGCGACTTCGACCCGCCGACGTTCGTGGCGGAGCTGAACCGGCTGGTCGACGGCCTGCGCGAGGACCGGATCCGCAGCGAGCGGCTGCTCGGGGTCGGCATCGGGTTCGTCGGACCGCTGGACCACCGCACGGGCGTGGTGCACTACCCGACCGGCCTGACGGCCTGGCACGACGTGCCGCTGCGCGCGTTGGCCGAGCAGCGGCTGGGCCTGCCCGTCGTGCTCGACAAGGACACCAACACGGCGGTCGTGGCCGAGGCGTGGCGGCGCGGGGAGGAGCTGCGCGACGCGGTGCTGGTGCTCGTCGGCACCGGGCTGGGCATCGGCATGCTGCTCGACGGCCGCGTGCACCGGGGCGTGCGCACGAACGCGGGCGAGTACGGGCACACCACCCTCCAACTGGACGGCCCGCCGTGCGTCTGCGGGCGCAGCGGGTGCATCGAAGCGCTGCACAACCTCGCCGCCGCCCGCGGCGACCTGGTCGAGGCGACGTCCGTCGTGGGGGTGGCGGTGGCCGACCTCGTGCAGCTGCTCGACATCGACCACGTGGTGCTGGCCGGGCGCGCGGTGCTCGCCGAACCCGCCGCCTACCTCGACGGCGTGCGGGCCAGGCTGCCCAAGGACGAGTGGCTGCCGGTGGACGTGTCGATCACCCCGTTGGGTGATGACGTGGTCGCGGCGGGGGCCGCGATGCTCCTCCTGAGCGAGTTCTACGGCCGTCCACGCTGACCGGATTGGACATGCCCTGCTCACGGGCACTCGTGCGGGTGATTCACTGTGCGGCATGTATGCGCTCCGGTACGCCGTCGGCACCGACCCCGGCCTGCGCCGTGAAGCGAACGAGGACTCCGTGTACTTCAGCGAACGCCTGTTCGCCGTCGCCGACGGCATGGGCGGGCACGCGTTCGGCGAAGTGGCGAGTTCGATCGCGGTGGCGGTGCTGGCCGACCTCGACGTCGAGGCCGACGACCCCCTCGGCGAACTGGCCGGCGCGACCCGGGAGATCGCCATCCGGCTGACCGACCTGGCCGAGGAGAACTTCGACATGCGCGGGATGGGCACCACGCTCACCGCGCTGCTGTGGGACGGCGAGAGGTTCGCGGTCGGGCACATCGGCGACTCGCGCTGCTACCTGGTCCGCGAGGGCGAGCTGAGCCAGATCACCCGCGACCACACCATGGTGCAGGCGCTGGTGGACGACGGCCGGATGGCCGCCGAGCAGGCCGCCGAGCACCCCGGCCGGTCCATGCTCATGCGCGCGTTGCAGGCGGGCAGCGCGCACGACCCGGACCTGTTCTTCGCCGAGGTCGAGGTGGGCGACCGGTACCTGATCTGCTCGGACGGGCTGTCGGACGTGGTAGGCGCGGCGGAGATCGCCGAGCTGCTGACCGCCACCGCCGACGGCGACGACACCGTGCGGTCGTTGATCGAGGCGGCCAACGCGCGCGGCGGCCCGGACAACATCACCTGCGTCGTGGTCGACGTGCTGCCCGCGGGCAACGCGTCGTGGCTGCCGGGCTGGCTGACGCGCTAGCCGGACCGCACGACCGGTGTCCACAGGGGACCGGTCAGTCGGGTGGCCGCACGCCCAGCAGGTCGTGCAGGGCCGTCTCGCCGGTCGGGGTGAGGCGCACGGCGCGGCCCGTGCCGACCCGGCGCACCCAGCCGCGCTCGTGGAAGTGGGCGTGCAGGTGCGCGCCCGCCGTGCCCGCCAGGTGGGAGCGGCGCTCGGTCCAGTCCAGGCAGGCCTTGGCCAGCGGGCGGCGGCTGGCCGGCGGGGTGAACGCGAGCTCGCGCCCGAGCCAGGCGAGGCCGTCGTCGGTGACGGCGAGGTCGGCCGTGAGCAGGCCGCGGGTGGTCATGGCGTCGGTGATGGCGACGCCGAGGCGGCCGGCCAGGTGGTCGTAGCACGTCCGGCCCCGGCGCAGCGCCTGGTCGGCGGTGGAGGCGCGCAGGGTGCGCCGCGGCGGGTCCGCGGGGCCGAGGTAGGCGAGCAGCTCTTCGAGCAGGCGAGCCTGCTCCGGGCCGGCCAGTTGGACGTAGCGGTGGCGGCCCTGTCGGCGTTCGACCAGGAGTCCGGCTTCGCTGAGGCGGCTCAGGTGCTCGCTGGTCGTGGACGCGGTGACGTCGGCGGCTTCGGCCAGTTCACCCGCCGTCCACGCCCGGCCGTCCATCAGCGCGAGCAGGAAGCGGGCCCGCGTGCGGTCGGCCAGCAAGGCCGCCAGGGTGGCGAGTTGGTCCGCTGCCATGGGGCCCATTGTGCGCCCGTGACGGTTCGGCGGTGGCCGAAGTGATGGCGTCCTACGGTCACGCCATGGACGTGCTCACGGATTCGTCGTATGTGGTTCCGCCCGTGCCCGCGGCGGCGGTCGGGGTGGCGTGGCTGCGGGCGTCGGTGGCGCGGTTCAGCGAAGGTGCGGACCACGTGCGGCGGCGGGCGGTGGCGGAGCGGGTGCTGGGTGGCGTGGCGCCCGGGTCGTTGCGGCGGGCGGGTGAGCCGGTGGCGGTGCTGGCGGAGGCGATGGGGCTGCCCCGGTCGGTCGCGGCGGACGTGGCCCTGGTGGCGTCGTGCTACCAGCCGCACGTCCCGGTGCCGGCGGAGGCCGACGCGGCGGTCGGGCGGCTGGTCGAGGTGTGCGGCGGGGCGTGGGACGAGGAGACGGCCGGGCGGATCGGGGTGCTGGTGCAGGCTTCGGCGGCGACGCGGGCGTTGCTCGCGGGGGTGGAGCCGCCGGTGCCCGTGACGCGGCGGGTCGCGCCGGACGGGTCGGTGGTGGAGGTGGAACTGCGTGACGCGTGGTTCGGGGCGGGACGGCACGCGTGCCCCGGGCGTGCGCACGCGTCGGCGCTGGTGGAGGGCTCGCGGGCGTTCCACCGGCTGCACGACGAGCTGCTGGTGCTGCCGAACGCGTGGGACTTCGCGTCGGCGGCGGCGTTCGCGCGGGCGGGGTTCGCGGCGGTGGGGACGACGAGCCTGGGCGTGGCGGTGGCGCACGGGCTGCCGGACGCGGCGGGGGTGGCGCGGGCGGAGACGCTGGCGTTGGCGCGGCTGCTCGTGCGGCTGCCCGTGCCCGTGACGGTGGACGTGGAGGCCGGGTTCGGCGGTGACGTGCGCGAGCTGGCGGCGGAGCTGTGGGAGCTGGGCGTGGCGGGGGTCAACGTGGAGGACGGGCGTGGCGCGGGGCTCGCGGACCCGTCGGAGCACGCCGGGATCGTGCGGGCGTTCAAGGAGGCCGCGCCGGGCCTGTTCGTCAACGCCCGGGTGGACACGCACTGGCTGTCGGTCGACCAGGGCTCGACCCTGCGGCGGGCCCGGACCTACGCGGACGCCGGTGCGGACGGCGTGTTCGTCCCGGGGTTGCGTGACGAGCACGAGATCGCCGCCACCGTCGCCGCGCTCTCCGTTCCGCTGAACACCCTGCCCGACCTGCCCCTGCGCACCCTGCGTGCCCTGGGCGTCCGCCGCGTGAGCACGGGCTCCCTCCCGTTCCGCGCCGCCCTCGCCGCCGCCGTCGCCGCCGCGACCGCCGTCCGCGCCGACCGCCCCCTCCCCACCGACCTCCCCACCTACCTCGAAACCACCACCCTCCCCACCCCGTGAGTCGAACACTCAGGTCCCGAGTGTCGAACGCTCAGGACCCCTGAATTCAACGTTCAAGACGAGCGGCCCTGTCCTGAACGTAGAACTCAGGGGTCCTGGAGGTTCGACACTCGGGACCTGAGTGTTCGACTCTCGGGTGGGGTTGGGAGACCTCGTCCCGCGTGTCGATGCCGCTGCCCGGTGGCGTGCGCGGCAACGCGCCGTCCGTCGTCAAATAGACGTACGCGGGCATCCGGGTCCGGAAGATCGACACGGATCCGGGCCGGCAGGCCGACCGCCGTGACGCGACCGAGCACCCGCCCGAAGTGCGGTGCGGCGCCGACCCGTCGTGCAGCAGGGCTTCCACCGCGCCGGACGACATCGCGCCGCCGACGCCCCACAGCACGAACCCCACCGCGAAGCCGGTGAAGCCGGGCAGCGAGGTCCACGGGGCGTACCCGGCCGCCTGGCACACGCCGGCCCCGACGACGGACCACTTGCGCGAGAACCGGTCCGCGAACGCGCCGAACGGGATCTCCGCCACCACCGCGACCGCGGACCGGATCGCGAACAGGGCGGAGACCTCGACGTCCGACAGCCCGGTGGACACGAACAGCAACGCGTACAGCGGGTAGATCGGCACGGTGTCGGCCAGGACCGCCCAGCCCACCGCGAGGCGGGCGAGCGGCCGGGCCGGGGGCGGTAGGGGCGTCAACCGAAGCGCATGGCCGAGGCTGACCCGCACCCGGTCCGGCCGTCGTGCCGTTTACCCGGCGACCGGCGCGGACTCGACCCCGTCGGCCTTCCGCCGCCGGGACCGGGCGCTCAGCACGGCGTCGACCACCAGGAACGCGAGCAGGCTCAGCCCGAACAGCGGGATGAACCAGCCGACCGCCGCCGCGACCACGAGCACGGCGACGAGCTGCGCCCGCGGCACCTTGCGCCACTGGCCACGCGGCACGGGCCGGCCGAAGCCGCGCGTGGGCCGGCGCAGCCACCAGATCCGGTAGCCGAGCCCGACCAGCGCCACCAGGCCGAGCCCGACGGCCAGCAGCAGGAGCTGGTTGGGCCAGCCGAACAGCACGCCCATGTGCAGGTCGATGCCCCACCGGGTCAGCTTGGCCGCCACCGGGTAGTCGGCGAACCGCACCTGGTCGACCACCTCACCGCCGTTGACGGCGACCGCGTCCACCTGCGTGGGCCACGAGCGGTCGATCTCGGTGACGTTCCACGCCATGCCCGCCATGGGCGGCACGGTGATCTCGATCAGCCCGGCGTCGATGCCCGCCGCGCGGGCCGTGGCCAGCACGGAGTCCACCTGGCCCGGCGACGGCGGGATGGGGTCGGACATGTCGTGCCCGGCGTGGTCGCCGCCGCCCGCCAGCGCGGGCGTGGTCCAGTTCAGCGCCTGCCGCAGGTCGGCCACGTTCTCGCCCGCGTACGCGGACCAGGTCAGCCCGGTCGCGGACAGGAACAGCGCGCCCACCAGCACGGACAGGCCGACGGTCGCGTGCTTGCGGGTGGTCGGCTTCGTGCGCTGGGCGCGGCGGCGGGTGAACCACAGGACCACGCCGCCCAGCGCCACCACCCACAGCCAGGACGCCGCCAGCTCGCTGTAGAGCCGGCCGGGTTCACCGAGCAGGAGGTTGCGGTGGACCTGGTCGATCGTGGTGCGCAACGGCAGCACGCCGCTGGTGCCGTAGGTCATCAGCTCGCCGACCACGGCGCCGTCGGCCGGGTTGACGAACACGGTCGGGCGCGCGTCGCCGTCACCGGCGAACAGCACGCGGGTGGTCGCGCCCGGCTCGGGCGCGGGCCGGATGGCGACCAGGTCGGCGTCCGGCCGCACCGCCATCGCGGCCTTGACCTGCTCCGACAGCGGCACGGTCGACGTGGACGCGGGCACGCGCAGCTGGTCGGAGTAGAGCCACGACTCCAACTGCGGTGTCGCGGCGTAGAGCACGCCGGTGAGGGCGGCGATGAGCACGAACGGGCCGACGAGCACGCCCGCGTAGAAGTGGAAGCGCAGCACGAGGCCGCGCCAGGACTCGGTCATGGCGAGAACTCCCGGGTATGGGGTGATGCCACCGGTCCCGGGGTCGGGACGGTGGTGGGGACCTGCGCATACCTAGGAGCGGGGCGGACCTCGGCGGGGCAGCGTGCGGCGGCGCAGCACCTCCGAGAACGACTGCCGCGGGTGGGCGGCGATCGGGATGCGCAGCGGCGCGAACGCGGGCGGCGGGCTCAGCGGGCGGGGCAGCACGGCCGCCACGGCGGCGGCCAGCCGGAACACCGCCTGCTCGAAGCCCGTCAGGGCGGCGACGACGATCGCCGTGGCGACGAGGTGGGTCAGCAGCATCGAGGGCGACGGCAGCACGTCGCGCGGGTGTCGCGACAGCGCGCCGAGGAAGACGTGCGCGGCCACCTGCACGACGCCGACGAGGCCGAGGAGCTCGGCGAACCCGAGCTGCCGGTCGGTCAGCGGCACGCACGTCCACGCGATGGCCAGCGCGAACACCAGCACGTGCGGCAGGGACGGCAGGTGGCCGCCTCCGCTCGCGTGGGCGAGCACGGCCAGCAGCCCGGTGGACAGCCCGACCGCGCCGCAGCGCACCACGCGCGCGGCTCCTCGGGTCGGGGCCGGTGCCACGCTTCCGCAGCGTACTGGGGCCGGCCAGGGTGTGAGAAGAACGAATCTGCGGTGCCCGACGACGGGCTCGTCCGGACTTCGCGGCCCGGACGAGCCCTATTCGCCGCTATTCACCCACCTCGGTTGGAATGTCGTCCAATGGGGTTGGAATACCGCCGGTCAGTTGTAGGGCATCCCACCGAACGGGCTGGTTGAGACCTGTGCCGCAGTCGTGAAGACGGCGACGAGCAGGGCGGCGACGAGCACTCGGGCGATGCGCATGCGTTCTCCAGGGAAGGGGTCGGGGGAATTCCGGCGATTACCCTGGCAGTACTCGGACGGAAACGGGGCGGAATCATCGTGAACAATTGGATAACTGGTTTGACGACCAAGTAAATTGCCACGCAATGTAACATCTTGTTAACGCGGAGTTAGCAACGTATTCTCACGGTGTGCGCGCCGTCACAGTGCGTCTCGCCGGTCGCGAGCGTGAGCTGGGCCGCCTCCTGGCGCTGGTGGACGACCTGTCCCAGGGGCGGGGCGCCGCGCTGCTCGTCGAGGGCGAGCCGGGGATCGGCAAGACGGCGCTGGTCCGCGCGGCGTGCGACGCCGCCGCGGCACGCGGGTTCCGGGTGTGCCGTGGTGCGGGCGACGAACTCGGCCGGCCCCTCCCGCTGTTACCCCTGCTGGACGCGCTCGCCGTGGCCCGGTCGGAGAGCGCGGGCGCCACCGCCGAACGCCTGCTGGCGCGCGTGGACGACCTGTGCGCGATCGGGCCCGTGGTGCTGGTGCTGGACGACCTCCAGTGGGCGGACGAGGCCAGCGTCGCGGTGTGGCGGCGGCTGGCGGGGCTCGTGCCGCAACTGCCGCTGCTGCTGGTCGGCGTGCTGCGGCCGTTGCCGCGCCGGGACGACCTGGCCGTGCTGCGCGTGGACGTGCCCCGGCTGCCGGTGCCGCGCCTGCCGCCGGCCGCCGTGGTGGAGCTGACCGGGCGGCTGGTCGGCGGCACGCCCGACGAGGCGCTGTCGCGGCTGGCCGAGGACGCCGGCGGCAACCCGCTCTACCTGGTCGAGCTGGTCGAGGCGCTGGTGCGCGGCTCGGCGGTCGAGGTCGACGCCGGGGTGGCCCGGTTGGTCGACGCGGGCGTGCCGCCGTCGCTCTCGGCCGCCATCGCGGACCGGATCGGGTTCCTCGGCGCGGACGTCCGGCGCGTGCTGGTGGCCGCCGCGCTGCTCGGGGTGGACTTCCCGGTCGCCGACCTGGCCGCCGTGCTGGGCAGGCGCGTGGTGGAGCTGCTGCCCGCGTTGCAGGAGGCGACCGTGGCGGGCGTGCTGGTGGACGGCACGGCCGGCCTGTCGTTCCGGCACCCCCTGGTGCGCACCGCGCTGTACGACGAGGTGCCCGAGGCGGCACGGGCCGCGTGGCACGCCGAAGCGGCGCGGGCGCTGGCCGACACGGGCGCGGGCGTGGACCGGGTGACGCGGCAGCTCCTCGCCGCCGACGACCGGATGCCCGACTGGGTCGCGGACTGGCTCGTCCGGCACGGCTCGATGCTCGTCGCGCACGCGCCGGAGGCCGCGGTGGACCTGTTCGGCCGGGTCGTGGTCGCGCCGAACGCGGGTGCCCGGCGCGGGGTGCTGCTCGCGCACCTGGCCGAGGCGAGGTTCCGGCTGGGCGACCACCACGGCGCGGAGGCCGTCGCGCTGGCCGGGCTGGAGCACGGCACGCTGGTCGACCTGCACTGGACGTTGGCGCAGTGCCGCAGCATGACCGGGCGCTCGGCGGAGACGCTGGTGGAGGTGGGGCGCGCGCTCGCGGCACCGGACGTCACGCCGTCGGACCGGGCGCGGCTGCTGGTCGTGGCCGCCCGCGCGCACTGGGACCTCGGCGAGCTGGACGACGCCGAACGGCTCGCGCAGGCCGCGCTGGTCGGCGGCGACCGGTGGGCCACGAGCTGGGCGCTGCACGTGCGCACGATCGTGGCGATGGCGCGGGGCCGGATGGCCGAGGCGCTGCCGCTGTTCGACCGGGCGCTGGCGGTGGCCATGGGCGAGCCGGCGACGTCGGACCTGCGGCTGCTGCTCCAGATCAACCAGGCCGTGACGCTGGGCGAGCTGGACCGCGGCCCGGAGGCCATCGCGTCCGCGCAGGTGGTGCGGCACGCGGCCGACCAGGTCGGCAACCTCGTGCGGCTCGGGCAGGCGCAGAGCGCGCTGGGCCAGTTGCTGCTCGACGCCGGCCGGTGGGACGAGGCGCTGGTCGACGTCGACCTGCTGGCCGACGACCTGAAGCACCCGATGGTGTCCCGGTGCGACCACGGCGTGGCCGCGTTGATCCACCTGCACCGGGGTGACGCGGCGGGCGCGCGGCAGCACCTGGACGCGGCCGGCACGGGGCTGGAGGGACACGTGATCGGGCCGCTGGCGCTGGCCGTGAGCCTGTCGCTGGAGCAGGCCGGGCGGGTGCGCGAGGCGTGGTCTGTGCTGGGCGGGTGGGACTGCGTGGAGGACCTGCTGCCCGACTTCGTGCGGCTGGCCGTGGAGCTGGGTGAGGACGCCGCCGACGCGGTCGCGCACGCCGAGGCGCTGGCGGCGGAGCTGGACGTGCCGCACCGGCGGGCGTCGGCCGCGTGCTGCCGGGCGCTGGTGTCGGCCGACCCGGTCGGGCTGCTGCACGCGGCCGAGGAGTACCGGGTGGCGGGCCGGCCGCTGTTCCGGGCCAAGGCGCTGTCGGCGGCGGCCGAGCTGTTCGCCGCGGCGGGCGACCGGACGTCGGCGCGGGCGGCGTTGAGCCACGCCGTGGACGTGCACGCGGAACTCGGCGCGGACTGGGACTCGACCCGCCTGCTGGCCCGGCTGCGCGGGCACGGCATCCGGCGCGGCCCGCACGCCAAGCACCGGCGGGCCACGCACGGGTGGGAGAGCCTGACCCCGATGGAGCTGAAGGTCACCGAGCTGGTGGTGGCCGGGCTGTCGAACCGCCAGATCGGGGAACGGCTGTTCCTGTCCGGCCGCACGGTGGCCACGCACGTGTCGCACGTGCTCGCCAAGCTCGGCGTCCGTTCGCGCACCGACATCGCCCGCGAGGGCATCCGGCGCCTGGGCGCGTCGGGCTAGGGGGACGGGAAGCACTCCCGCGCCCAGGTGGCGTACGAGCGGGCGGGGCGACCCAGCACCTGCGCCACGGCGTCGGACAGCAGCGAGCCGTCGCCTTCGCGCACCGCCCGCACGCCCTCCGCGTACTCCGGGGGCAGCGACTCCAGGGGGACGTCCACAGTGGACAGTTCGCGGCCGAGGACGTCGGCCGGCACGGCCACCTGCTCGGGCACGTTCAGCAGTTCCGGGCCGGTGAGCGCGTACGTGCGGCCGCCGTGGTCGTCGAGCAGCGCCCGCACCGCCACCTCGGCCAGGTCGCGCGGGTCCACCACGCCGAGCCGCGTGTCGCCCATCGGGTTCGGGATCGGCTCCCCCGCGGCGATCAGCGGCGCCCACTGCGCCGAGTTCGACGCGAACAGGCTCGGGCGCAACAACGTCCACGCCGGGAACGCGCGGGCCGCCTCCTCGCCGGGCCGGTGCCACCCGGCGACCGGGCCGACCGGGATCGCGGACAGCTTCACGACCTTCGCGACCCCCGCGCGCTTCGCCGCGTCCAGCACTGCGAGGTCGTAGGCGGGCAGGTCGGCGGTACCCGGACCGAGCAGGAACACCGCGTCCACGCCGTCCACCGCCCGGTCGAGGGACGCCGGGTCGGCGTGGTCGCCGCGCACCTGGTCGCCCGTCGGCGTGCGGGACATCGCGCGGAACGCGACACCCCGGTCGGTGAGGAGTCGGACGACTTCGCGGCCGGTGGTGCCGGTGGCACCCGTGATCAGCAACATGGGACGAGTCTGGGCCGGGCGCCGCGGGAAGGTCTTGGACGTTCCGGCGGTTGTGCCGGACGTGGAACACCGTCTGCGGCCGTGGGTCCGGGATCGGCGTCCAGTCGTTCGAGGCGGGCGGCACGGTCGTGCACGCGCCGGACACGGCCACCACGTTGGTGCTGTGCAGCGCCTCGGAGGGCGCGTACGTGGTCGGCCCGCGCGACCGGGCCCGCTACCGCGTGGGCGGCGACGCGCGGCGCACCGTCGTGCGGCTGGCACCGGGCCGGGCCCGGGCGGTGCTGGACGTGCCGGTGGACGAGCTGGTCGACCGGGTCGTGCCGCTGGGCGAGGTGTGGGGCCGTCCGGTGGGGGACGAGGCCGCGTTGCGGTCGGCGTTGCTGCGCCGGGTCGCGGCGGTCGATCCGAAGCGGTCGGACCTGGTGCACGCGGCGGCACGGCTGTTGCGCGCGCACGGCGTGGCGGAGACGGCACGGGCGCTCGCGGTCAGCGAACGGCACCTGCGCACGGTGTTCACCCGGGCGGTCGGGTTGTCGCCCAAGCAGTTCGCCCGGGTGGACCGGGTGCGCCGGGTGGTGGCGCGGGGCCGGCGCGGCGGGTGGGCGCGGCTGGCGGCCGAGCTCGGCTACTACGACCAGGCGCACCTGAGCCGCGAGTTCCGGGCCACGATGGGCGTGCCGCCGGACGCGTACCTGGCGGGCGACCTGCCGGCCGCGACCTACTGCTAGGGGTCACGGCTGCTGGAGGTCCCGGGCGAAGAACAGGGCGACCTCGCCGGCTGCGGGCGTGCCCCGGTAGAACGTGGTGTCCAGGCCGCACAACGTGAACCCGGCCCGCTCGTAGGCGCGCACTGCCGGCACGTTCACCGACGACGTCTCCAGCCACGCGGTCGACGCGCCGTGCTCGCGGCCGTGCGCGCAGGCGTGGTCGAGCAGGGCCCGGCCGATGCCGCGCCCGCGGTGTCCCGGCGCGACGGTGATCCGCGCGATCACCAGCCGCCGGTGCCAGTCCTCCGGCTCGACGGCGACGAACCCGCGCACGCGTGGGCCGTCGGCGGCGACGAACACCGTGCCACCGGGGTCGTCGTCGGGTGGGAAGACCTTGTGCAACGGCGGGTCGACCTCCGCCGGGCGCAGGGCGAAGCCGTCGGCCGTGACGACGACGTCCAGCACGGTGTCGGTGGTGAACGAGTCGTCGAGTGCGGCGACCTGGTCGAGGTCGGCGGGCCGGGCGCGGCGCAGTTCCACGGCGCTACAACCTGGCCTTGCGCACGGCGGTGGTGCTGATCCAGGCCGCTTGGCCGACCAGCCCCGCCACGGCGAGCCACAGCGCGGTCCGGGAGCCGAGCCGGTCGGCCAGCGCGCCGCCGAGCAGCGCGCCGAACACGATCATGCCCCGGTTCACCGACCGCATGGTGGCGTTCATCCGGCCCAGGAGCCGGTCGGGCGTGATCGACTGCCGGTAGCCCATCTCCACCGGTCCGTCCAGGGTGGCCGACAGGTAGAACACGAACTGCGCCGCGCACAGCAGCACGAAGCCGCCCGTGCCGGACGTGGCCAGGGGTACCAGCGCGTAGCCCACCGGCGTCAGCCAGCGGGCCGCCACGATCACCGGGCCGACGCCGAACCGCCGTCCCGCCGGACCGGACAGCGACGCGCCGAGCAGCCCGCCCAGCCCGCCGGCGGCGAACGTCACGCCGAACAGGAACGCGTCGAACCCCAGCTCGTCGAGCACCAGCACGCTGTAGATGCCGATCACCATGGACGTGAACAGGAACCACGCGTGCGACGCGAACGCCAGCGGCCGCAGCACCTCGTGCCGGTAGACCCACCGCAGCCCTTCGCGCACCTCACCGCGCAGGTCGCGCTTCGGCGGCGGCTCGACCGGCCGTTCCGCTCGGCGCAGGGTGACCAGCACCAGACCGGAGACCAGGTACGAGACGGCGTCGACGAGCACGGCGAGCGGTCCGCCGATGACCTTGACCAGCGCGCCGCCCGCCAGTGGCCCCAGACCCTGCGCGGCGGCCCGGGTCTGCTCCAGCCGGGCGTTGGCGTCGGTGAGGCGCTCGACGGGCACGAGCACCGGCAGGAACGACTGGTGCGCCGCGTCGTGGAACAGCGACAACGTCCCGAACACCAGCACCAGCGCGAGCAGCAGCGGCATGGTGAGCGTGCCGGTGGACGCGGTCAGCGGGACCAGCGCCAGCACGACGGCGCGGGCCACGTCCGCGCCGACCAGCACCGGCAGCCTGCGGCGGCGGTCCACCAACGCGCCCGCGACCAGCCCGAACAGCAGGTAGGGCAGCCAGCGCGCGGCTTCGAGCATGCCGGTCCCGACGGCGGTCGCGCCGAGCGTCAACACCGCTACGGCCTTGAGCGCCAACGCGGTGACGTGCGTGCCGGCCAAGGACACCGTGTCCGCGGCCCAGAACCGGACGAACCCCCTGTGGTGCGACAACGTCGTGCGATCGCTCATGCGGCCACCCCCCCCGGGTCCACCTTCCCAGACGTGCCCGCGAATGGCGGAACCACCGCGTTCCGGCCGCACCACGACCGTCCACTCCGGCGCCCGGTCACCCGACGAGACCGGCGCGCACGTCCGGCCTCGGTCGTGCGGGGACTGGGCGGCGGTAGGCGGGTGACGCCGGGGAGCCGAGGCCTGACCTCACCGCCGCGCCGCGCGGGCCAGTGCCCGGCCGATGACCCGGGCGGCGTCGGGGAAGCGGGCCGGGTCGGGGCCGGAGTAGTTGAGGCGGATGAACGAGCCGGGGGGTTCGGCCGGGAACCACTCCGCGCCGGGTGCGATCACCACGCCCTCGGCCTCGCAGTCGCGCACCAGCCGGTCCCGGTCGGTCGCGTCGGGCAGCCGGGCCCACAGGTTCAGCCCGCCGGGCGGCACGTGCTCCAGGTGCGCGTCCGGCACGTGCTCGGCCAGGCAGGCGGCCAGCAGGTCGCGCCGGGCTCGCAGGTGGTGGCGCAGCGCCCGCAGGTGGGCGCGCCACCCGGGTTGCGTGACGACGTCGAGCGCGGCGGCCTGGAGCACGCCCGCGACGTACATCGACTCCGCGCCCCGGTCGGCCAGGACGCGGTCGCGCGCCGGGCCGCGGGCGATGACGGCGGCGACCCGCACGGCCGGTGACACGCTCTTCGTCAACGAGCGCAGGTAGACGACGTGGCCCTCGTCGTCGTGCGCCGCGACGGGCCGCGCGGTGGTGTCGATGCCGAAGTCGTGCGCCCAGTCGTCCTCCACCAGGAACGCGCCGTGCGCGCGGACGACGTCCAGGACCTGCCCGACCAGTTCGGGTGACCACTGCGCCCCGGTGGGGTTGGCGTAGTTCGGCTGCGCGTAGAACGCGCGCGCCCCGGTCTCCTCGAACGCCCGCGCCAGCTCGTCCGGGTCCGGGCCGGCCGCCCCGCTCGGCACCGGGACCAGCCGCACGCCGGCCTGGGCCGCGGCCAGGATCGCGCCCCAGTAGGTCGGCGACTCGACCAGCAGCGGCCGGCCGAAGCCGACCAGCGCGCGGAACGTCGAGCTGAGGCCGCTCTGGCTGCCCGGCAGGACCACCACGTCGCGCGGCGCGGGCGGGGTGACGCCGGCCGGCGTGGCCCGGCCGAGCTCGCCCGCGAACCACGCCCGCAGCTCCGGCAGGCCGGCGGTGTCCGAGCGGGTCAGCGCCGCGTCGGCCCGGGCGGCCCGGGCGAGCGCGGCGCGCACGAGCCGTTCGGGGAGCAGCTCGCGGTCCGGGTAGCCGGAGTGCAGGCCGATCGCGTCCGGCGACTGGCCGCGCAGGGGCGTGGCCAGGACGGGCAGGGGCGCTCGCGGTGAGCGCAGCGCACCGGTCTGCCAGCCGTAGTCCGGCGGCCGCACGGTCCGCACGGTCCGGACGAACGTGCCGACACCGGGCCGGGACTCGACGAGCCCCTGCGCGGCCAGCACGTGCATCGCCTTCTGGACCGTCACCGGGCTCGCGCCGTACTGGGCCGTCAGCGCCCGGTTGGACGGCACCCGCGTGCCCGGCGGCGCTTGCGCGATCCAGGCGCGCAGACCGGCCACGATGCGCGCGCTGCTATCGTCGGACATGACAGCCAACGATAGCGTTACTGTTCCCCCGCCGCCGGTGCTATCGCCCGCGCGAGCCGGCTTGGGATGGGGCCTGCTCGGCGTGGTGGCGTTCTCGTTCACCGTGCCGTTCACCCGGGTCGCCGTCGCGGGCCTGTCGCCGCTGTTCATCGGCGCGGGACGCGCGGTCGTCGCCGCCCTGCTCGCCGCGGTCGCGCTCACCGTCACCGGGCAGCGCCTGCCGACCGGTGCGCAGTGGGCGCGGTTGGCCGTGGTCGCCGGCGGGGTGGTGGCGGGCTTCCCGCTGCTGACCTCGTTCGCGCTCACGACCGCGTCGGCCGCGCACAGCGCCGTGGTGATCGCGTTGCTGCCCGCCGCGACGGCCGTCATGGCCGTGGTGCGCGGCCAGGAACGGCCGCCGTCGCTGTTCTGGGGCACGGTGGTGGCGGGTGTGGTGGCGGCGTTGGCGTTCGCGTCGTCGTCCGGCGGCGGGTTCGGGCCGCCGAGCTGGTCGGACGTGCTGCTGTTCGGCGCGGTGGCCACGGCGGCGGTCGGCTACGCGGAAGGCGGGCTGCTGGCCCGTGAGCTCGGCTCGTGGCAGACGGTGTCGTGGGCGCTGGTGCTGTCCTCGCCGGTGATGATCACCCTGGCGGTCGTCTCGGCCGTCCAGCGACCGCCCGCGGGGACCGCGACGCAGTGGGCGGCGTTCGGCTACCTGGCCGTGGTGAGCATGTTCCTCGGCTTCTTCGCCTGGTACCGCGGCCTGGCGATCGGCCCGATGGCGCGGGTCAGCCAGGTGCAGCTGGTCCAGCCGGTGCTGGGCATCGGCTGGGCGGCGCTGCTGCTGCGCGAGCGGCTGACCTGGCCGACCGTGCTCGGCGGTGTCGCCGTGGTGCTGTGCGCGGCCGTCGCGGTGCGGGTCCGCCTCGACCGCGGGTGACGCCGTGCCGCGGGCGTCAGCAGGACGCGGCGCGGTCGAGCAGCAGCTTGCGCTCCCGCTCGTTGCGGGTGAGCCCGGCCGCCCGCTCGAACTCCACCCGGGCCTCGGCGTGCCTGCCCAGCTTGACCAGCAGGTCGCCGCGCACGCTCGGCAGCAGGTGGTAACCCTTCAGCGCGGGCTCGTCCAGCAGCTCGTCCACCAGCTCCAGCCCGACCTCCGGGCCGAACGCCATCCCGATCGCCACCGCGTGGTTCAGCTCCACGATCGGTGACGGCGCGACCAGCGACAACGCCTCGTACAGCCCGGCGATGCGGGTCCAGTCGGTGTCCTCCGGCACGCGTGCCCGCGCGTGGCACGCGGCGATGGCGGCCTGCAACGCGTACGGCCCGCCCGCGCCGCCCAGCGACTCCGCCCTCGCCAACGCCGCCAGGCCGCGGCGGATCAGCAGCTGGTCCCAGCGCGCCCGGTTCTGCGCCGGCAGCAGCACGGGTTCGCCGTCCGGCCCGACGCGGGCCTTGGTCCGGGACGCCTGGATCTCCAGCAGCGCCACCAGACCGTGCACCTCGGGCTCGCGCGGCATGAGACCGGCCAGCACGCGGGCCAGCCGCACCGCGTCCTCGCACAGCGCCGGGCGCATCCAGTCGTCGCCCGCGGTGGCCGAGTAGCCCTCGTTGAAGATCAGGTAGATCACGCCGAGCACGGACGCCAGCCGGGCGTCCCGCTCGTCCTCCGCCGGGACCTCGAACGGGACACCGGCCTTGGCCAGGGTCTTCTTCGCCCGCACGATCCGCTGCGCCACGGTCGCCTCGGGCACGAGGAACGCGCGGGCGATCTCGTCGGTGGTCAGGCCGCCGAGCATGCGCAGCGTCAACGCGACCTGCGCCTCCGTCGAGAGCACGGGGTGGCAGGCGGTGAACACCAGCCGCAGCAGGTCGTCGTCGATCTCACCGACCTTGGCACCGGCGTCCGGCTCGTGGTCGAACGCGGTGTCGCGCCCGACCTGCTCCAGCTTGCGCTGGTAGTTGCGCTCGCGCCGGATCCGGTCGACGGCCCGGTTCTTCGCCGCCGTCATCAGCCACGCGCCCGGGTTGCGCGGCACGCCCTGCTCCGGCCACTGCTCCAAGGCCGTGACCAGGGCGTCCTGGGCCAGCTCCTCGGCCAGGCCGACGTCGCGCACCATCCGGGCGAGCCCGGCGATCAGGCGCGCGGACTCGATCCGCCACACCGCCTCGACCGCGCGACGCGCATCGGTAGCCACCACGACCCGGGATCAGATCAGCTACCGATGCGCGTCGGCAAGCGGCACGGCGGCCCCTCAGCCCTGCGAGGCGCGTGCCTCCTGCTCGGCACGCAGCTCGCGCTCGCGGTCCTTCAGCTCCTCGGAGGCGTTGACGAAGTCGTCCTCGGTGAAGACCTGCCGGATCTCGATCTGCGACTCCTCGCCGGTCGGGTTCGGCACCCGCTTCACCCACTCGACCGCTTCCTCCAGCGACTTGACCTCGATCAGCCAGAAGCCCGCGATCAGCTCCTTGGTCTCGGTGAACGGGCCGTCGACCACGGTGCGCTTGTCGCCGGAGAAGTAGACCCGCGCGCCCTTCGAGCTGGGGTGCAGGCCTTCGCCCGCCAGCATCACGCCCGCCTTGACCAGCTCCTCGTTGAACGCGGCCATCTCGTTGAGCATCTCCGCGCTCGGCTGAGCCCCGGCCTCGGTGTCCTCGGTCGCCTTCACGATCACCATGAAACGCATGTCGTTCTCCCCTGTCCGTTCGTCGGCCGGTACATCCTGGCCGCTACTGACGCGACGATCGAGCGGGGGCGTGGATCGACACGTGCGACGAGGTTTTTCCAAGATTTTTTCGCGAGCCCCTGACCAGCGGTTCTAGGTGATGGGTGAGCCGCCGGTGACTCCGATGACCTCGCCGGTGATGTAGCTGGAGTCGGCCGAGGCGAGGAAGACGTACAGCGGCGCCAGCTCCGCGGGCTGCCCGGCGCGGCCCATCGGCGACTGCTCGCCGAAGTCCTCCACCTTCTCCGGCGGCATGGTGGCCGGGATGAGCGGCGTCCACACCGGACCGGGGGCGACCGAGTTCACCCGGACCTTCCGGTCGACCAGGTTCTGCGCCAGGCCCTTGGTGAAGTTCACGATCGCCGCCTTGGTGGTGGCGTAGTCGAGGAGCTGGAAGGAGGGCTGGAAGCCCTGGATGGACGACGTGGTGATGATCGAGGAGCCCTCGGGCATGTGCGGCACGGCGGCCTTGCACAGCCAGAACATCGCGTACACGTTCGTCTTCATGACGCGGTCGAACTGCTCGGTGGTGATGTCGAGCAGGCCGCCCTCCTGCGCCATCTGGTAGGCGGCGTTGCTGACCAGGACGTCGATCCGGCCGAACTCCTCGACCGCCCGCGCCACGACCGCCGAGCACTGCGCCTCCTCGACGAGGTCGCCCGGGACGGTGACCGCCTTGCGGCCGGCCTCCTCCACGAGCCGCGCGGTGTCGCGGGCGTCCTTCTCCTCGGCGGGCAGGTAGGAGATCAGCACGTCGGCGCCCTCGCGCGCGAAGGCCAGCGCGACGGCCCGCCCGATGCCGGAGTCGCCGCCGGTGATCACGGCTTTCTTGTCGGTGAGCCGTCCCGTGCCGCGGTAGGTCTCCTCACCGTGGTCGGGGGTGGGACGGACGTCGTCGGTCAACCCTGGGTACTTGATGGGGGTCTCGGCCATGACCGCAGGGTGCCCAGGTGCGCCCGACCTGAACACGTCGAAGGGCGCGCCTCCGGGTGGGAGGCGCGCCCTTCGGGCGTGATGCGGGGGTGTCAGCGGCGCAGCGCGCGCTGGACCGTGAAGGCACCGGGGCCCAGGACGGCCAGCAGCAGGAAGACCCAGCTGTAGACGGCGGCCAGCTCGCCCATGTTGTGCATCGGCAGCAGCGCTTCCGGCTGGTGGACGGTGAAGTAGGCGTAGGCCATCACGCCGGAGAGCACGAACGCCGCCGGCCGCGCGGCCAGCCCGGTCAGCACCAGGACCGCGCCGACCAGTTCGATGACGCTGCCGTACCAGCCCGGCCAGGAGCCGAACGCGACCGCGCCGCCCTGGCCGTCGACGCCGCCGAGGAAGCCGAGGCCCTGGAGGCCGTGCAGGCCGAACAGGAAGGAGACGACGACGCGGAACGCGGCGAGCACCAGGTCGTTGCGCTTGGCGGCGGCGGCGGCGGTGGCGGGGTGGGCGGCGGCGCGGCGGGTGTCGGTCGTGGTGGTCATCTCGGGCTCCCCATCTCGGTGGTCTCACTGGGACGACGAACGGGGACCCGGCCGGATCGACACGGCCGCGGAAGTTTTTTCGCCGAGTTCGACCCGGAGGGTGAACCTGCTGGTCGGAGCGGGTAGGCGCTGGCCGCGGCGGAAGAAGCGGACCCGGTGCGGGTCGGCCGCCTCGGCGCGCATGGCCGCCAGGTCGGCCTCGGTGGGCGCGCGGGCGACCGACGGTCCGGGCCGGTGGTCGAGCGGCGGTGGCGGCCCGTGGAAGTCGACGTCGTCGGGCAGGGGAGGGCGGTCGACCCGGCACGCGACCAGGCCGTCGGTGTCGGGCAGGTCCAGGGGCAGCACGGGCCCCGGCCAGAAGTAGTCGAGGTCGTCGGGGACGTCGGGGAACAGCGGGCGGTAGTGGTCGGGGTCCTTGCGCAGGAGGGCGGACCGGTGGCTGAGGTGCAGGTCGTCGTCGCCCAGCCAGGGCGGCAGGAGGCCTTCGGCCAGGCACCACGACCACGACGGCTCGTCGCCGCCGGTGAAGTCGAGCAGGGTGGCGCGCAGCCCGTCGCGGTGGCCCCGGCGTCGCCACTCGTCGCACACGGCCACGCCGTAGGCGACCAGCGCGGGCGTGAACCCGCGCCACATCAGCACCGCCGGGTGCCGCTTCCAGCCGTAGTCGGGCCAAACCAGGGCGCGCAGGATCTGCAAGGTCTCCACGCGCTGCTTGCCGAGCCGCCGCGAGTCGAGGGTGGCGGCGCTGGCGGCGAAGGTGGCGCGGGGCAGGAACGTCTGCACCCCAGCGAGCTACCCCGGGAGCGGCCGGTCAAGCGCGTGACGTCCAACAGACCGGTGGGCTGTTAGCCTGCGGCGGTGGAGTTCCAGCGCGCGAGGCGGCCCGAGCAGGTGGAGCAGCGGCGGCGCGCGATCCTCGACACGGCCTGCGCGATGCTGCGGGAGCGGCCGGTCGCCCAGATCAGCCTGCGCGAGCTGAGCGACCGGGTGGGGCTCGCGAAGTCGAACGTGCTGCGGTACTTCGACAGCCGCGAGGCGATCTTCCTCGAGGTGCTCGACCGGGAACTGGGTGCGTGGCTGGACGAGGTGGAGGAGTCGCTCGGGTCGCTGGGCCCGGATGGGTCGGTCGGCGGGGCCGAGGCGGTCGCGCGGGTGGTGGCGGCGACGTTGTCGGGCCGGCCGTTGCTGTGCGAGTTGATCAGCGGCATGGCGGGCGTGCTGGAGCGGAACATCCCGGTGGACTTCGCGCGCGTGGTCAAGCGCCGGGCGAACGAGCACCAGGCCCGGCTGGCGAACCTCGTGCGGGCCCGGGTGCCGGTCCTGGGCGAGGCCGCCGCGCACCACTTCGCCACCTCGGTGCTGGTCATGACGGCCGGCCTGTGGCCGCACGCGAACCCGACCGACGCGGTGGCCCGGGTGATGCGCGAGCTGGGCGGGCCGCCGGCGGGCGAACTCGTGCGGGAGGGGCTGACCGAAGGCCTGGTCAACCAACTGGTCGGCCTCGTCGTCCGTGCCTGACCCGGGCCGGGTCGGGACGGCCTAGGGTTCCACCCCGTGAAGGCACTCGTGGTTCGCGGTGGTTGGCCGGGGCACTCGCCGGTGGTGGTGACCGACTCGTTCCTGCCGTTCCTGCGGTCGTCGGGGTTCGCGGTGGACGTGTCGGACTCGCTGGACGTGTACGACGAACGCCTCGGCTCCTACGACCTGGTCGTCCAGTGCTGGAGCGACGGCGAGCTGACCGACGACCGGTTCGCGTGCCTGGACGCGGCGGTCCGGGGTGGGACGGGGTTGGCCGGGTGGCACGGCGGCCTGGTGGACGCCTTCCGCCACTCCCGTGGCTACATGCAGTTGGTCGGTGGGCAGTTCGTCGCTCATCCAGGTGATTTCGTGGACCACCGAGTGGACATCACCTCGACTCACTCGATCGTGGCGGGCATCGAGGGGTTCGACCTGCGGACCGAGCAGTACTGGGTCCTCACCGACGGCCTGAACGACGTGCACGCGACCACCACGTTCGCCGCCGCCGACCCGTGGCACGCCCCGCTGACCGTGCCCGCCGTGTGGACCCGCCGCTGGGGCGCGGGCCGGGTCTTCGCCTGCACGATCGGCCACCACCCGGCCGACCTCGACCTGCCGCCGGTCCGCACGCTGGTCGAACGCGGCCTGCTCTGGGCCGCCCGCCGCTGACGCGCGCAGCCCGCGGGCCGTCGGCTCACTCCCCCGACGCGGGCAGGGCGGCGGGCTCCGAGTCGGCCAGGTTCTCCGGCAGCCGCAGGCCCTCGTGCAGCGGCACGAGCTCGGATTGCAGCACGAGAGCGGCACCGCCGATCGCGGACGCCGTGGCGGCCGAGCGGGACAGGCGCACGTCCACCCCGTGCGCCGCGCGCGAGAAGAAGGTGCGGTTCAGCTCGTCGCGCACCACGGGCAGGTACACCGACCCCGCGATGGCGAAGCTCGGCCCGGTGAGCACCAGGACCTCCAGGTCCATGATGTTGGCCAACGTCCGCGCCGCCACCGCGATGTAGCGGGCCGACCGCTCCAGGATCGCCGACGCGGCCGGTTCGCCCCGCCGCGCCGCCCGGCTCACCGCGGCGAAGTCCGACGACACCGACCGCGCCCGTCCGGTCAGCCCGGCCGCGCCGGCCAGGTCGGCGTCCGCGCGGGCCGCCGCGACCACGGCCGCGGGCCCGGCCAGCGCCTCCACGCACCCGCGCGCGCCGCACCAGCACTCCGGCCCGTCGGCGTCCACGCAGATGTGCCCGATCTCCCCGGCGTTGCCGCTGCTGCCGCGGTAGGTGATGCCGTTGATGACCAGGCCCGCACCGATGCCCGTACCCATGTAGAGCGCCGCCGAGATGGCCGTGCCGCCGATGCCGCCCGACCAGTGCTCGCCCAGCGCCGCCGCGGTGGCGTCGTTGTCCAGCACCACCGGCAGGCTCGTGGCCCGCTCCAGTTCCTGGTCGAGCGGGAAGTCCTCCCACTTGCGCATGGACGGCGGGGTCAGGCCCATGCCGGTGTCCGAGCTGAGCGGTCCGGGGGAGACCAGGCCCAGGCCGAGCACCCGGTTGTGGTCGACGCCGACGCCGTCGATCAGGCCCTTGACCTCGGCGGCCATCCGCGTCACGACGGTGCGGGGCTCGGCCGCGCCCGCGCCCGCCCTCGAAATGCGCGCGACCACCGATCCGCCGAGGTTGGTCAACACGTAGGTGATGCCGGCGTGGTCGAGGTGGACGCCCACGGCGTAGCGGGAGGAGTGGTTGAGCTGGAGCAGCACCCGCCGCTTGCCACCGGTGGACTCGGCGCGCCCGGTCTCGACGACCAGGCCCTCGTCGATGAGCCTGCGGACGACGGTCGAGATCGTGGCGCCGGTGAAGCCGGTGGCGTTGATCAGGCCGACCCGGCTGATCGTGCCGGCCGCGCGGATCACGTCCAGCACGGCGGCCTTGCTGCTCGCGTGTTGCGTCGCCCGCGCCGGTCCGCTCACGTGGTCCCCCGCGTTCGCCTTAGTTCATTCGTCGGCCGAAGGATAGCAACTTGACCCGCAGATGACGCAGAGGTGTTGACTTCGTTTCTTCGATGACTTAACAATCTGCCTCAACGCGGGACCGCGGCCGGTCTCGGGCCACGAGAGGAATCGACGATGTTCCTGAAGGCAAGGCGCTCCTCACGGGCGCGCACTGCGGCGGCCGGTCTGGCCGCGGTCGCCCTGCTGGCGACGGCGTGCGGCGGATCGAGTTCGTCGGGTGACGCGAACAAGGACACCCTGGTCGTCTACACCGGCCAGTCCGGTGACTGGCAGCTGAACTTCAACCCGTACTCGCCCACGATGCTCGAGGGCCCGGGCACGATCTTCGAGCCGTTGTTCTTCTTCAACAACATCCGCGACGTGGAGCCCCGACCCCGCCTGGGCAAGAGCTTCAAGTGGAACGCCGACGGCACCCAGCTCGACGTCGAGCTGCGTGACGACGCGAAGTGGAGCGACGGGCAGGAGTTCACCGCCGAGGACGTCGTCTTCACCCTCGACATGGTCAGCAAGAACGCGACCATGAACAGCACCGGCTACAAGGGCGTCGCGACCGCCGTGGACGACACCCACGTGACGATCAAGTTCACCGAGCCGTCCTTCATGGACGGCCCGCAGGTCCTCGGCCGGATCTGGATGGTCCCCCAGCACAAGTGGAAGGACATCGCGACCCCGGCGACCGACGTCGTCAAGGAGCCGGTCGGCACCGGCCCGTTCATGCTCGACGAGTTCAAGGCCCAGGCGTTCACGCTCAAGTCGAACCCGGCCTACCACTCCGGCGAGCCCGCCCTGAAGAAGATCCGCTACCTCGCGCTGTCGGGCAACCAGTCCGGTGAGGCCGCGCTGAAGCAGGGCCAGATCGACTGGCAGACCGGCCCCGTCCCGGACATCGCCAACGTCGAGAAGAACTACCCCGGCTACAAGGCCATCACCATCCCGATGAACCAGGTGGCCCTGTTCACCTGCTCCAACGCCGCCCTGGGCTGCCAGGGGCCGCAGACCGACGTCGCCGTCCGCAAGGCGATCTACTACGCGGTCAACCGCACCCAGATCAACTCGCTGGCCTTCGAGAACACCGCGAGCGAGGTCTCGCCCGGCGCCGCGCTCCTCGAGCGGGACAAGGACCAGATCTCCGGCGAGCTGCAGGAGAAGACCGCGCCGATGCAGCCCGACGAGGCCAAGGCCACGCAGCTGCTGGAGAGCGCCGGCTACGCCAAGGGCGGCGACGGCATCTACGCCAAGGACGGCAAGCCGCTGGCCATGACCCTCAAGGTCGTCGCCGGCTGGACCGACTACATCACCGCCGTCGACACCATGTCCCAGCAGCTGCAGAAGGTCGGCATCAAGGTGACCGCGCAGCAGGTGTCCTGGAACGAGTGGTCCGACGCGCGTGGCCGCGGCAACTTCGAGCTGCTGATCGACTCGCTGCACCAGGGCCCGGCGCCCGACCCGTTCTACAACGCGTCCTACTTCTTCAGCACCGCCACCACGGCGAAGGTCGGCGAGACGGCCAACCCGAACTTCTCCCGGTTCTCCAACCCCGCGGTGGACGCCGCGCTCGCCGCGCTGAAGGGCATCGACCCCGAGGACGACGCCGCCCGCCAGCCGCACTTCGACACCATCCAGACCGAGATCGAGAAGTCGCTGCCCTACATCCCGGTCCTGACCGGCGGCACCACCAGCGAGTACAACGCCAAGAAGTTCACCGGCTGGCCCACCAAGGACGACCTCTACTCGTTCCCGGCCGTCTGGGCGCGCCCCGAGCACTCCGAGATCTACCTGAAGCTCAAGCCGGCCGGCCAGTGAACGACTGAGTGAGGCGATAGGCGGACCGATGAGGTACTACGCCCGAAAGTTCGCGTTCTACGTGGTCGCCCTCTGGGCGGCGCTGACGCTGAACTTCTTCATCCCGAGGCTCATGCCGGGCAACCCGGTGGACATCCTCATGGCGAAGCTCGCGCAACGCGGCGGAACCGTGGACCCGTCGGCCCGCAGAGCGTACGAGCTGCTGCTCGGCACGAACAGCGGCGAGTCGCTCTTCCAGCAGTACCTGTCCTACCTGGGCAACATGGTCCGGGGTGATCTGGGCATCTCGGTGAGCGCGTTCCCGGCGCCGGTGTCCCGGATCATCTCGGAGGCCCTGCCCTGGACCCTGATGCTCGTCGGCATCGCGACGTTCCTGTCGTTCGCGTTCGGCATCGTCCTGGGCACGTTCGTCGGTTGGCGGCGCGGCACCTGGCTGGACAGCCTGGTGCCCGCCACCACCGTGCTCGCCGCCGTGCCGTACTTTTGGCTGGCGCTGATCCTGGTCGCCCTGCTGTCCTCGGCGTGGGGCTGGTTCCCGCTGCAGGGCGGCTACGACGTGATCCTCTCGCCCGGCTGGAACGCCGAGTTCATCGGCTCGGCGATCTACTACGGCACGCTGCCCGCGCTGACCATCGTGATCTCCTCGGTCGGCGGCTGGCTGCTGGGCATGCGCAACATGATGGTCTCGGCCACGGCCGAGGACTACGTGCTCACCGCCAAGGCCAAGGGCCTGCGCGACTCCCGGATCATGATCAGGTACGCGGCGCGCAACGCCGTGCTGCCGTCCGTGGCCGGGTTCGCCATCTCGCTCGGCTTCGTGGTGGCCGGCTCGATCATCACCGAGCAGGTGTTCTCCTACCCGGGCATCGGGTCGAAGCTCCTGCAGGCCGTGCAGAACAACGACTACGCCCTCATGCAGGGCATCTTCCTGGTCATCACGGTCGCCGTGCTCGGCGCGAACCTCGTGGTCGACCTGCTCTACGCCGTCATCGACCCGCGCACCCGCGTCAGCGGCTGAGAAGGGGAACGGACACCGTGACGAATCTCAGTGCTGTCACCGTCGATGCTCCGCGCGGGCGGGCCGGCTGGCGGTCGATGCTGCCGCGCTGGTCGCCCAAGCTCGGCGTCGGCCTGGTGCTGATCGGGCTGATCTCGTTCCTCGGCCTGATCGGCCCGCTGCTGGTCGGCGACCCGAACGCGATCCGCGACATGGGTCTGACCGCGCCGGGCGGAGAGTTCTGGCTCGGCACCACGCAGACCGGCCAGGACATCGTGCCGCAGCTCGCCCACGCCACCCGCGGCTCGCTCTACATCGGCCTGATGGTCGGCGTGATGGCGACCGCCCTGTCGGCGTTGTTCGGCATCGTCGGCGCCTACGTCGGCGGGATCGTCGACGAGGCCTTCTCGCTGTTCTCCAACGTGATGCTGGTGATCCCAGGGCTGCCGCTGGTGATCGTCATCTCCGCGTTCGTGCCGGCCGACCAGCGCGGCACGTGGACGATCGCGGTGGTGCTGGCGATCACCGGGTGGGCGGCGTCGGCCCGGGTGCTGCGCGCCCAGACCCTGTCGCTGCGCAACCGCGACTACGTGGCCGCGGCCAAGGTGTCCGGCGAGAAGCCGTGGCGCGTCATCACCGTCGAGATCCTGCCGAACCTGCTGCCGCTGCTGGCCTCGCAGTTCGTGTTCTCGGTGATCTACGCGATCCTCAGCGAGGCGGGCCTGTCGTTCCTCGGCCTGGGCGCGTCCAACTCGTCCACGCTCGGCACGATGCTCTACTACGCGCAGAACGGCTTCGCGCTGCAACGCGAGGCGTGGTGGTGGTTCGTGCCGCCCGGCCTGATCATCGCCCTGTTCGGCTGCGGCCTCGCGCTGGTCAACTTCAGCATCGACGAGATCATCAACCCCAAGCTGCGCGACATCCCCCGCCGCGCGACGGCGGAAGCCGTGCGCACGCCCGCGCCCGTGCCACCCGCGGACGACGACGTCGTGCTCACCGTGAACGACCTGTCCGTCGTCTACCAGGTGGACAAGCCGGTGCACGCGGTCAAGGACGTGTCGATCACCCTGCGCCGGGGCGAGATCCTGGGCCTGGCGGGCGAGTCCGGCTGCGGCAAGACGACCCTGGCCTACGCGATCAACCGGCTGCACCGCCCGCCCGCCGAGGTGACCACCGGCTCGGTCACGTTTCATGATCGTTCCGGCCAAGACCGCGAGGGCGGCGACGTGGACGTGCTGGCGCTGACGCCGGGCGAGCTGCGGGCGTTCCGCTGGTCGAAGCTGTCGATGGTGTTCCAGGGCGCGATGAACGCGCTCAACCCGGTCATCTCGATCCGGGCGCAGCTGGACGACGTGCTCACCACGCACCGCCCGGGGATGACGAAGGCGCAGCGCAGGGCCAAGTGCGAGGAGGTGCTCGAACTGGTCGGCGTGGACGTGCGGCGGCTCGGCTCCTTCCCGCACGAGCTGTCCGGCGGCATGCGGCAGCGCGTGATGATCGCCATGGCGCTCCTGCTCGACCCCCAGGTCATGATCATGGACGAGCCGACGACCGCGCTGGACGTGGTCGTGCAGCGGGGCATCCTGCGGGAGATCCTGCGACTGCGCGACGAGATCGGCTTCGCCGTCCTGTTCATCACCCACGACCTGCCGCTGCTGCTCGAACTCGCCGACCGCATCGCGGTGATGAAGGAGGGCGAGGTGGTCGAGTACCGCGCCGCCCAGGACATGTTCGACAACCCCGAGCACCCCTACACCCGCCGGCTCCTCGACTCGTTCCCCAGCCTGACCGGCGACCGCGGCTCGTTCGTCCGCTCAGGCGAGCAGCTCACGCCGGTCCGCGAGTCCGGCGAGCCCACCCCGTCCGGAGGCGTCCGATGACCACGTTGGAAGCTCGCGACCTGGTCAAGGACTTCCACGTCCGGGTCGGCCTGCGCCGGGTCCGGCTGCGCGCGGTGGACAACGTCTCGTTCACCCTCACGCCCGGCCGCACGGTCGCGCTGGTCGGCGAGTCCGGCTCCGGCAAGTCCACCATCGCCCGCATGATCGCCCGGCTGGAGAAGCCCAGCGGCGGCGCGATCAGGCTCACCGGCCCGGACGGCGCGAAGGTGCCCGAGCGGGAGTACCGGGACAACGTGCAGATGGTGTTCCAGGACCCGTTCGCTTCGTTGAACCCGTTCCACACCATCGAGCACCACCTCGTCCGGCCGTTGAAGCTGCACGGCAAGCCGCACGGCTGGGAGGACGTCGTGCAGCTGCTGGAACGCGTGTCCCTGCCCGGCCGCGACATCGCCGGCCGCAGGCCGCACGAGTTGTCCGGCGGCCAGCGGCAGCGCGTGGCCATCGCGCGGGCCCTGGCGCCGGGCGCGAAGGTCGTGGTGGCCGACGAGCCGGTGTCGATGCTGGACGTCTCCATCCGGCTGGGCGTGCTGAACCTGATGGCCCGGTTGCAGCGCGAGGAGGACCTGGCCGTCCTCTACATCACGCACGACCTGGCCACCGCCCGGCACTTCTCCGACGACATCCTCGTGCTCTACAAGGGGCGGGTGGTCGAACGGGGACCGGCCGACGAGGTCATCCTCAACCCGCAGCACCCGTACACCAGGATCCTGGCCTCCGCCGCGCCGAACCCGGAGGCGCGCGGCCGGGCCGTGGAGATCGACCCGGCCGACGTGGCACGCGCCGGGGCCGCCGCCGCGTTCGACCACAACACCGGTGCGTGGGAGGAAGTCGCCACATGACGGTCACCTGGTCCACCGGCGCGATCAGGCTGCTGCTCACGCACGGCGACGACCGGCCGGTGAGCCTGCTCTCGCTGCGCCCCGACGGGCCGGTCGAGGGGGTCGGCGTGCCGCTGGTCGAGGTCCAGGCCATCGGGCACGGTCGGTTCCCCGGCAGCCACCGCTACGCCGACACCACGATCGGAGCGCGCCTGCGCTACCGCTCGCACAGCGCGTCCGCGGACGAGCTGCGGGTCGTGCAGCACGACCCGGTGAGCGGGCTGGTGGTGACGTCGGTGTTCCAGGGCGTCGCCGGCGTGCCCGCGGTGCGGACGTGGACCGAGGTGGCGGTGGAGGGCGAGCCGGTCCAGCTCCAGGCCGTGACGTCGCTGTCCACCGGGGCGTTCCTGGTGGACTCGGGCCGTTCGGTGGACGAGGTGGACCTGGTGCACGCCGACTCCGACTGGGTCGCCGAGTCGCGCTGGCACCGCACGCCGCTGCGCGAGGCCGGCCTGGTGGCGATGGACCCGACCGTGCACGACCACGCGTCGCGCAGCCGGTTCGCGCTGACGTCGCGCAGCTCGTGGTCCACCGGCGAGCACCTGCCCACCGGCGTGCTGGTGGCGCGGGACGACAGCTGGGCGCTCGCGTGGCAGATCGAGCACAACGGCGCGTGGCACTTCGAGGTGGGGGAGACCGTCGCCGGCGCGTACCTGGCGCTGCTGGGGCCGAGCGACGGTGAGCACCAGTGGGGCCGCGTGGTGTCCGAGGACGACGGCTTCACCACCGTGCCCGTGTCGGTGGCGATCGCCGCCGGCGGCGTGGACGAGGCGATCGGCGCGTTGACCCGGCAGCGGCGGGCGACGTTGCGCAACCGGCGCGCGCCCGAGCTGCCGGTGGTCTTCAACGACTACATGAACACCCTCATGGGCGACCCGACCACGGAGAAGCTGCTGCCGCTGATCGACGCGGCGGCCTCGGTGGGCGCGGACTACTTCTGCGTCGACGCCGGCTGGTACGACGAGGACGGCGGGTGGTGGGACAGCGTCGGCGAGTGGCGGCCGTCGCGGACCCGGTTCCCCGGCGGGTTCGGCGAGGTCGCCGACCACGTCCGGGCGCGCGGGATGGTGCCCGGCATCTGGTTGGAGCCCGAGGTCGTCGGCGTGCGGTCGGCGATGGCCCGGTCGTTGCCGGACGAGGCCTTCTTCCAGCGCCAGGGCGCGCGGGTGGGCGAGCACGGCCGGTTCCACCTCGACTTCCGGCACCCGGCGGCGGTGCGGCACGTGGACGAGGTGGTCGACCGGCTGGTCGAGGAGTTCGGCATCGGCTACATCAAGCTGGACTACAACATCATGCCCGGCGCGGGCACCGACGTCGGTGGGGTGGCGCCCGGTGACGGTCTGCTCCGGCACAACCGGGCGCACCTGGCCTGGTTGGACGCGCTGCTGGCCCGGCACCCCGGGCTGCTGCTGGAGAACTGCGCGTCCGGGGCCATGCGGATGGACTACGCGATGCTGTCGCGGTTGCACGTCCAGTCCACCTCGGACCAGCAGAACCCGTTGCTGTACCCGCCGATCGCCGCCGCCGCGCCCGCGTCCGTGCTGCCGGAGCAGGCCGGGAACTGGGCCTGCGCGCAGCCGGGGATGACGCCCGCGGAGGCGGCGTTCACGCTGGCCACCGGCGTGCTGGGCCGGCTTTACCTGGCGGGGCGGGTGGACCTGATGGACGACGGGCGACGCGCTCTGGTCCGCGAGGCGGTGACCGTCCACAAGGGACTGCGGCCGGAGATCGCCGCCTCGGTCCCGTTCTGGCCGCTGGGCCTGACCGACCGCACCGGTCCGTGGGTGGCGCAGGGGTTGCGTGCGGCGGCGAACAGCTACGTGACCGCGTGGCGGCTGCCCGACGCCCCGCCGGACGTCGAGCTGCCCGTGCCGCACCTGCGCGGCCGGGGCGTCGTGGTGTCGCCGGTGTTCCCGGTGGTGTCGCCGGAGTGGGCCTTCGAGTGGCACGCGGAACGCGGGGTGCTGCGTGCCACCCACAGCGGCGGCACGCCTTCGGCGGTGGTCGTGCGGCTGGGCTCCTGACCGGCGTCAGGGCAGCCGGGGCTCGACCAGTTCGGCGACCCGCATGGCCAACGGGCACGGGTCCTCGGTCGGGCTGCCCGAGTTCAGCACCACGTCGACCCGGGACGACGCCGTGACGCCGAGGAAGATCCCGCAGCTGCCGGTCGCGCCCACGGACTGCTTGGCCTGGTGCCGGCCGACCACCAGCTCCCGCACCACGTTGCCGTTGGACTGGACCTGGTCCAGGCCGGACGTGGTCCGGATGCCGACGCCGAGCAGCGCCTGCTCCGGCGAGAAGGTGCACACCCGCGCCGCGCCGAGCTGCTCCACCACCGGCTCGGCGGTCTGCGCCCCGGTGATCTGCTCGGCCTCCGCCTTGGTGAGCAGGCCGCACGGGTCCAGGCCGTCCAGCGGGCCGCCCCGCGACGGCCCGACCGCGGGCGCGGTGGTGGGGAGCGCCGAACCGCCGGAGGTCGGGGCGGCCGGGCTCTCGGCGGGTCCGCCGCAGGCGACGGTCGAGAGCAGGACCGCGACGGCGGCCAGCGTGGTGCGAGGGTTCACTGGGTCGTTCCCCGGTCGGTCAGGGCGGGAGGGCGCGCCGCCGGCGTTCCGGTCGGTCCTCGCCCCGGTGACGCTCACGACCGGGACCGACACTTCCGTGCGCCGACCGTAGCGCACGTTCTGGGAGCGCTACCAGACCGTTGTTCCCCCGTCGGGGCGGCACGGGGGTCAGTCGGCCTCCGACCAGTCGCCGATCACCGGCGGTGCGGTCGCCTCCCCGCTGCCGAACAGGGCTTCGGGATCGGGTTCGAGCAGGTAGGACGGCGTCTGGTGCTCGGAGTCCTCCTCGCCGCGGCCGGCGGCCGGCCCGGCTGCCGGCCCGCCGACCAAGCCCGCACCTCCGGGTCGACCACCTCGCCCGCCCGCTTCGCCGTGCGTGCCACCGGCCGCGCCACCGGGCCCGCGCACGCCCGTTCCGGGCCCTCCGGGCAACCCGCCACCACCAGGCCCCCGCACGCCCGTTCCCGGCCCACCCGGCAACCCGCCGCCGGGCACCCGCCCGCCGACACCTGCGCCGCCACTCGGCCCGCCCCGTCCCGTGCCCGCCCCACCGCGTCCCGTGCCCGGTCGACTCCCCGGAACACCCGTCATGCCCACCGCCGCCGGACCTCCGGGGCCGGCCCCGCCCGCCGGACCGCCCGGGAGACCGTCCCGGCCACCCGGCGTGAGCGGGCTCGAACCGTTGCCGCTGGGGTTGGTCGTCCCACCCGCGGGACTCGCGGCACCGGGGTCCGATCCCGTGGCGGCGACACCGGTCGCGTCACCGACCGCCGGTGGCGGCGGCACGGCCGCGCGTGTGCCCGGCACCCCAGCGGGCGGCCGGCCCGGCGACGGCTCACCGCGCGGCGGGGCGGCCGGAGGTGGCGCGAACGCGGGCTGGGCGGCGGCCGTTTGCGCCACAGTCCGGTCGTACACCTCCACCGCCCGCGCCGCCTGCCGGTGCTCCTCCTGCTGCCGGGCGAACTCGGCGCGGTCCGCCGCCGCCTGGGTCGCCAGCGCGACCGGGTCGGTGATGGTCATCAGCCGCCGGTTCGCCGCCGCCACGTCGAACGGCTCGTCGGGCGGTGGCGGCACGGTCGCCCTGGCGGTGGCCAGCGCCCTCGACTGCTGCGCGAACAGCGTGCCCGCCATCTGCGCCGCGACCGCCGTCTCACCGGCCTTGCGCGCCAGGTCGGCCATCGCCCGCCGCGCCCGGTCACCGGCCTTGCCGGTCCAGTCCGGCTCGCTGTCGGCGATCGCCTTCGCGATGGCGTCGTTGAACTCGACCAGCTCGTTGCCCAGCGAGGTCCACAGGTCGCCGTGCTCGCCGACGCGCCCGGGATCGCCGCCGACGTGCACTCCCTCGTGCAGCTCGCGGTGGGAGATGCCGAGGTAGTCGACACCGGGCTCCGGCGGCGCGGTGCGCGTCATCACCTGTCCTTTGAGCTGGGCGGCCTGGGCGTCGAGCAGGTCGTCCACCTTCCCGCCGCCGAGCAGGTGGGCCACGTACGGGCCGAACGGCCCGAAGCGCTCGTACTCCCGCTCGACCTGCTCCCGCACTTCCTTGCCGGTGGCCACCTTGGCGTGGGGCGCGAGGTCGTACTCGTCGTAGACGGACGGTCTTCCGGGTGCTCCCTCGTTCATCGCTGTCCCTCCCCGGACGGTCACGGCAGCTTCGGCTCCACCAGTTCGGCGAGCCGCTGCGCCGGTCCGCACTCCTGCGTGCCGGTCTTGGGCTGCGCCGTGATGTCCACCCGGGACGACTCGGTCACCCCGAGGACGACGAAGCAGGTGCCGCCCTGGCTGACCCACGCCTTCACCGGGTGGCCGCCGATGGTCAGGTCGGTCACCGGACCGGTGGCGTTCACCCCGGTCAGCCCCACGTTGGTGCGGATGTCGACGACCAGCAGCCGCTTGTCCACCTCGTACTCGCAGCTCCGGGCGGTGCCCAGGTCGTTGCGCCGGGGTTCCCCGTCGAGCGCGCCCAGGGCCCGCTCGACGTCCTCGGCGGTGACCAGGCCGCACGGGTCCGCGTCGTCCAGTGCGGCCGGTGCGCCGGCCGGGGTGGTCCCCGTCGAGGTCGACGGTGGGGTTCCCGCGCCCGCGTTCGGCGACGGCTTGCCCTCGATGGTGGCGCACGCCGTGACGGCGAAGAACGCCGCCGCGGCCAGGCCGATCACGGCTATCCGGGAGTCCACGGCCACTTCCTCGCGGTCAGGCGGAGAGGATCGGTCCGCCGGCGTCGGTGACGCCGTGCTCGGCGCCCTGGTCGGTGGTGCGGTAGAGGTCCATCGCCTGCACGACCTGGTCGCGCAGCAGTGCCAGGTCGGTGGTGAACCGGCGCAGCGCGGGCACGAACCCCTGGTCGGGGTCGGAGGCGATGGTCGCCAGGAACGGCTTGTAGACCCGCGCGGCCGGTGTCGTGCCCAGCGGTGGCTCCTGGGCGAGGCGGTCGGCGGTCTGGATGGCCCGCTCCGACTGCGCCTGGATGCGGTCGATCGCCTCGATGAGCGCCGCGCCGCCCTTCGCGCTGACGACGAAGCCGGCCCCGACCGCGGCGCCGAAGTCGGCGACCGCGGTGCCCATGCCGCTGATCCCGGCGACGATCGCGTCCATGGTGATCACTCCTCCTGGTGATGCCCCACGTGGCGTGCTCCGGCAGGGTTGATCTGTACCGCTTCCGCGCCGAATCCGCGCGATTTCCCGGTCGAATTCACTCGGTAAGGTTAATGAGAGCCCGGAGCCGGCGTTCCAGGTACCGGTGGTCAACGGGAGTGCACGTGGCATTCGGCCGACCGTCTGAATCGACGCCCGGCAGAATGGCGTACCGGCCGGCCTCGGTGTCGAGGTAGGTGAACGCACCCGATTCTACTTCCCGGTGCCCGTTGAGCGTGGTGGCGCTGAAGTGGCCCGCGCCGGTGCGGGGTCGCCGCATCATCTCCGCCGCCGCGGACCCGGCGGTGGCCGCCGGTCGCACGCCCGAGGTGAACCGGAACTGGGAGAAGTCCTCGTCGGGCCGGCGCGGCGGTGGCGCGGTCACGACGACCGACGAGCCGGGACCGGGGCGCAGGTCCGGCAACAGGTCGACCAGGGCCCGCACGACGGTGTCCGACGAGTGCCGGTGGAATGCGATGACGTCACCTCGTTGCACCGCAAGGACTCCGTCCCGCCCGTCGGACGCCGCGCGCGCGACCAGCGGGGCGTCCCGGACGGTGCCGACCAGCGCGATGCCCAGCGGCGCCTCGGCGAACAGCCGGAGCCGCTCGACCAGGGCGGGCGCGAACTCGGCGCCGCGCACCAGGTCCCGTGCCGCCAGGTCCCGGTGCACCGCTTCGACCAGCGCTACGCGTTCCTCGATGGTCGCGCCGCCGTGCCCCATGGTGAAGGGAAATCGGCGCAAATCGAGTTCCAGCGCGTCGCCCACCGCGTCCAATTCCGCGATCGAACAAACGATGTGCCCACCCACGACCGGCATACCCCCTTTTGTCCCACCGGTCCATGCTGGCAGCGGTGATCGGGCGGGGGACCGCAGAATTCGGGCGAACGGGTTCGGCAAACGAGTGCCGCACGCCTCGGGCGTGCGGCACTCGGGTGGAATGGCGAGTCGAATCCGGTCAGACGGCCGTCGCGCGCAGCAGCACCAATCGCTCCGGGTGCAGTACGGGGGCCTGCACACCCGCCGTGGTCAGCACCCGGCCCGGCAGCGTCACGCCGTCCCGCCACCACGGCAGGCGCACGCCCCAGTTGTCGGCGTTGCCGTCCGGCACGTCACCGGGCGCGAGGGGGCGCACGTGGTAGGTCCGCTCGTCGGGCAGGCCCGGCAGTCGCACCGGCCCCGGCGGGTAGAGCTGGGACGTGGCCACCGCGACGATGGCGAACACGGCGTCCGCCCCGTCCTCCGCGACCACCCCGTGCACCTGGATCGCCGGGTCCGGGTGGTCGCCGTGGACCGCCACGCCGGTGTGCAGCAACGGTCGCAGCTCCTTGTAGAGCGCCACCCACGACCGCAGCCGCTCCAGGTCGGCCTCGGACGCCGCCGTCAGGTCCCACTCGATGCCGAAGTGCCCGAACAGCGCCGTCCCCGCCCGGAAGTCGATCGGGTGCTGCCGGTGCGTCGTGTGCGACGTGCCCGCGCCCACGTGCGTGCCCATCAGCTCCAGCGGGATCAGCGCGTTCGTCCACCGCTGCGTCGACTGCCGCTCCAGCGCGTCGATGCAGTCCGACACCCACACCCGGTCGGTGCGCTCCAGGACCTCCAGGTCCACCCGCGCGCCACCGGACGAGCACGACTCGATCTCCACGCCGGGGTGGCGCCGCCGCAGCTCGTCCAGCAGCCGGTAGACGGCCAGCGTCTGGCCGTGCACGCCCGCGCGTCCCGTCGGCCGGTGCCCGGCGTCCACCAGGTCGCGGTTGTGGTCCCACTTCAGGTAGGACACCGGGTACTCGGTCAGCAGCGCGTCGAGCCGTTCCAGGATGTAAGCGAACGCCTCGGGTCGCGCCAGGTCGAGCACCTGCTGGGACCGCGCCGGCCGCGGCAGCCGGTCGCCCGCCGCCATCAGCCAGTCCGGGTGCGCCCGCGCCAGCTCCGAGTCCGGGTTGACCATCTCCGGCTCGACCCAGATGCCGAACTGGAGGCCGAGTCCGGTCACGTGGTCGGTCAGCGGGCCCAGCCCGTCCGGCCACGCCTCGTCGGACACGTACCAGTCGCCCAGGCCGCGCTTGTCGTCGCGCCGCGACCCGAACCAGCCGTCGTCCAGCACGAACCGCTCCGCGCCGACCGCCGCGGCGGCGTCCGCCAGCGCCTTGAGCCGGTCCAGGTCGTGGTCGAAGTACACGGCCTCCCACGTGTTCACCACGACCGGCCGCGGTGACGTCGGGTGGTGCGGGCGGGCGCGCAGGTGCCGGTGGAACCGCGCGGACACCTCGTCCAACCCGTGCCCGTACGAGGCGTACTGCCACGGCGAGGTGTACGACCCGCCCGGCCCGAGCACGACCTCGCCGGACAGCAGCAGCTCGCCGGAGCCCAGCAGCGACACCGGGTGGTAGGTCTTCTCGGCGAACGTGCGGTGGTTGCCCGACCAGGCCGTGTGCACGGCCCAGATCTCGCCCGACCGGTTGCCGAACCCGGCCGTGCCCGCGGCGAACAGGTACGCCGAGTCGTACCCGGTCCGGCCGGTCCGGTTCTCGCGCACCCGCAGGCCGTGCGTCCACTGCGTGCGCTGGGGGCTGCGCTCGCGCGCCCACCGCCCGGTGAAGTCGAGGATCTCGACGGCCTGCGGCGGCACCGGCAGGGTCAGGGTGACCGCGTCCACGGAGAAGTCCGTCGACCCGGTGTTGGTCAGGGTGGCCCGCTGCCGCACGAGCCCGGACGGCGTCAGCTCGACGACCAGGTCCAGCCCGAGCCCGGCGACCTCGTCCACCGCGCGGACGACCGGACCGTCCACCGACACCACGCGGAACGCGGTCGAGAAGTCGCGCCCGGCCCGGTTGCCGACGATGCCCGGGGTGCCCAGCCAGCCCGCGCACTGCTCGGGCAGCACGGCCACGTCCACCGGACCGTCCACCGAGAACCCGATCGGGTGAGGTGCTTGCGCCAGCAGCACCGCGTCCAGCTCTGCCGGGCCGAGTTCGCCGAGGTCGGCGCCCCAGTGGCGCACCCTCGGCAGGGTGCCCCCGGAGAAGTCGAGCACCAGGCTCACACCCGCCGCCCGCAGGTGCGTCACGTCTGCCACTTGTGGTCTTCCTCTCTGGTGGTGATCCTCGTTGACTTACTTTAGTTGCTGGCGTAAGAATCGCCATACCTTGGATGTCACACGGCAGAAACCCACCGCCGCCGCCGGGAAAAGAGGAACGATGATTCGCACGACCTTGCACGACGGGTGGCGCCTGAGCGCGGTGGGCGGGCCGATCCCGGCGGTCGTCGCCGACCGCTCGGTGCCCGCGGCCGTGCCCGGCAGCACGCACCTCGACCTCCTCGCGGCGGGCTTGATCGGTGAGCCGTACCTGGACACCAACGAGGCCGAGCTGGCCTGGATGCACCGCGCCGACTGGCGCTACGCGCTGACCTTCGAGGCGGAGGCGGCGAAGGCGGGCGAGAAGGTCGAGCTCGCGTTCGACGGCCTCGACACCGTCGCCGTGGTCGAGCTCAACGGCCACGTCCTCGGCCGCACGGCGAACATGTTCCGCTCGTACCGCTTCGACGTGCGCGAGCACCTGAAGGACGGCCCGAACGACCTCGTCGTCACCTTCCACTCCGCGCTGGCCTACGCCGAGCAGCAGGAGGAAGCGCTCGGGTGGCGCGACCGCGCCTACCCGCACCCGATGAACGCGGTGCGCAAGATGGCCTGCTCGTTCGGCTGGGACTGGGGCCCCGACCTCCAGACCGCCGGCATCTGGAAGCCGGTGCGGCTGGAGCGCTGGACCGAGGCGCGCCTGGCGGGGGTCCGCCCCCTGGTCACGGTGGACGGGAACGGCACCGGCCGGGTCGAGGTGCACGTGGAGGTCGACCGCGCCCGGGACGCCGACCTGGCCGTCGTGGCGACCGTGGCCGGCGTGGCGCAGCGGGTCCGGGTCGAGGGCGACTCCGCCGTGGTGACCGTCGAGGTGCCGGACGTGGACCTGTGGTGGCCCGTGGGCTACGGCGACCACCCCCTCTACGACCTGGCCGTCGTGCTCCGGTCCGGGGAGCGGGACGTGGACCGCGTCGATCGTCGCATCGGTTTCCGCACGATCACCGTCGACACGACGCCCGACGAGGTCGGCACGCCGTTCACGTTCGTGGTCAACGGCAAGCCGCTGTTCGCCAAGGGCGCCAACTGGATCCCGGACGACCACTTCCTCACCCGCGTCACGCGCGAGCGCCTCGTCCGCCGGGTCGACCAGGCCGTCGAGGCCAACATGAACATGCTCCGCATCTGGGGCGGTGGCATCTACGAGACCGAGGACTTCTACGACGTCTGCGACGAGCGCGGCGTGCTGGTCTGGCAGGACTTCCTGTTCGCCTGCGCCGCGTACGCCGAGGAGTCGCCGCTGTGGGAGGAGGTCGAGGCCGAGGCGCGCGAGAACGTCGCCCGGCTGACCTCGCACGCCTCCCTGGCGCTGTGGAACGGCAACAACGAGAACCTGTGGGGCTTCGCCGACTGGGGCTGGGCCGAGCAGCTCCAGGGCCGGTCCTGGGGCCTGCGCTACTACACCGAGCTGCTGCCCGCGATCGTCGCCGAGCTCGACCCGACCCGGCACTACTCGCCCGGCAGCCCGTACAGCCCCGGCGACCTGCACCCGAACGAGGACACCCACGGCACGCGCCACGAGTGGGAGGTCTGGAACCGGATCGACTACACCCACTACCGCGACTCCACGCCCCGGTTCTGCTCGGAGTTCGGCTTCCAGGGCCCGCCGACCTGGGCCACGCTCACCAAGTGGGTGCACGACGAGCCGATGACGCCGACCTCGCCCGCGTTCCTGCTGCACCAGAAGGCCGAGGACGGCAACGGCAAGCTCGACCGCGGCCTCGCGCCGCACCTGCCCGCGCCGGCGGCGTTCGAGGACTGGCACTGGGCCACCCAGCTCAACCAGGCCCGCGCGGTCGCGTTCGGCGTCGAGCACTTCCGCTCGCACTGGCCCCGCACGGCGGGCGCGCTGGTGTGGCAGCTCAACGACTGCTGGCCGGTCACGTCGTGGGCCGCGATCGACGGCGACGAGCGGCCCAAGCCGCTGTACTACGCGCTCAAGCACGCCTTCGCGCCGCGCCTGCTCACCGTGCAGCCGCGCGACGGCGAGGACGCCCTGATCGCCGTCAACGACACCGACGAGGTGTGGACCAGCGACGTCGTGCTGGAGCGCCAGACGTTCGCGGGCGACGTGCTCGCGGCGGTTAAACTCCCGCTCGACGTGCCTGCCAGGTCGGTGGCGCGGCTCGACCTGGCGGCCGAACTCGTCACGCCGGGCGACCCGAAGGGGGAGGTGCTGGTGGTGAGCACGGCCGACGCGCGCACCGCGCACCTGTTCCGCGAGGACCTGGAGCTGGCCTACGACCCGGCCCCGCTCACCGCCGAGGTGACGCGGGTGGCCGGCGGCTACCGGGTGGACGTCACCGCGACCTCCTTCGCCCGTGACGTCGCCGTGCTGGCCGACCGGGTCGCCGAGGACGCCGTCGTGGACGACGCGCTGGTCACGCTCCCCGCCGGTGGGAAGCACTCGTTCCTGGTCCGGACCGCGACCGAGCCGGCCGACCCGTCGGCCCTGACCGGTCCGCTGGTGCTGCGCTCGGCCAACGCCCTGTGCGCGGTGCGGGCATGACCACCGGCTCGCCCGGTTCCGTCGGCCTCGTCCTGGCCCGCCCCGCGCGGCTGCTGGGCGCGGAGCCGTTCTTCATGGAGTTCATCGCGGGCATCGAGGAACGGTTGGCCGAGGACGACCGGTCCGTGCTGCTGCACATCGTGGGCACCGAGGACGCCGAGATCGCCGCCTACCGCAGGTGGGCGGCGGGCGGTGTGGTCGACGCGGTCGTGGTGGTCAACCGCACCGTGGACGACCACCGGCCGGCCGTGCTGCGCGAGATGGGCCTGCCCGCGCTGTACGTGGGCGAGCCGGACGAGCTGGCCGTGCCCGCGGTGCGCACCGACGACGCGGGCCCGGTGCGCGAGGCGCTGGCGTACCTGCTCGACCTGGGCCACCGCCGCATCGCCCGGGTCAGCGGCCCGGACACCCTGCTGCACACCAGGGCGCGCACGGCGGCCCTGCTCGAAGGCTGCGCCGAGGCGGGCGTCGAGCCCGTCGTGGTGGAGGGCGACTACTCCGAGGAGTCGGGGGCGAAGCTCACCACCGCGCTGCTCGCCGCGCCCGAGCCGCCCACCGCGATCCTCTACGACAACGACGTGATGGCCGTCGCGGGCCTCAGCGTCGCCAAGGAGCTCGGCGTCGCCGTGCCCGACCGGCTCAGCCTGGTCGCGTGGGACGACTCGTCGCTGTGCCGGCTCGCGTCACCCGCGTTGACCACGATGAGCGTGGACGTGCACCAGTTCGGCGTCACCGTCGCCGAGTCGGTGCTGGAGCTGATCGAAGGCGCCGAGGTCGCCGAGCGCTGGTCGCCCAAGCCCACGCTCATCGCGCGGGAGAGCACCCGATAAGAGGATTCCCATGACCCACCACGCCGCCGAGTCGCGGTACGACGCCATGCCCTACCGCCGATCCGGCCGCAGCGGGCTCAAGCTGCCCGCCGTGTCGTTGGGCCTGTGGCACAACTTCGGCCACGACAAGCACCTGGACGGCCAGGGTGCCATCCTGCGCCGGGCGTTCGACCTGGGCGTCACGCACTTCGACCTGGCCAACAACTACGGGCCGCCGCCCGGCAGCGCCGAGGAGAACTTCGGCCGGCTGTTCGCCCGGGACTTCCGGCCGTACCGGGACGAGATCCTGGTGTCGACCAAGGCCGGCTACCACATGTTCGACGGCCCGTACGGCGAGTGGGGCTCGCGCAAGTACCTGGTCGGCTCGCTGGACCGGTCGCTGGAGCGGCTGGGCCTGGACCACGTGGACATCTACTACCACCACCGGCCCGACCCGGACACGCCCATCGAGGAGACGATGGGCGCGCTGGACCACGTGGTCCGCTCCGGCAAGGCGCTGTACGTCGGCATCTCGAACTACTCGGCCGAGCAGACCGCCGAAGCCGCCCGGGTGCTGGACTCGCTGGGCACGCCGCTGCTGATCCACCAGCCGTCGTACTCGATGCTCAACCGGTGGGTCGAGGACGGCCTGCTGGACGTGCTGGCCGAGGTCGGCGCGGGCAGCATCGCGTTCTCGCCGCTGGCGCAGGGCGTGCTGACCGACCGGTACCTCGACGGCGTGCCGGAGGGGTCGCGGGCGGCGGGCGCGTCGCCGTTCCTGTCGGCGTCCAACCTGGACGAGGCGACGCTGGCCAAGGTGCGGGCGTTGAACGACCTCGCGAAGCGGCGCGGGCAGACGCTGGCGCAGCTGGCCATCGCGTGGGTGCTGCGCAACGTCACGTCCGCGCTGATCGGGGCGTCGAGCGTGAAGCAGCTGGAGGACAACGTGGCCGCGACGGCGAACCTGGCGTTCGACGACGACGAGCTGGCCGAGATCGAACGCCACCTGTGACGGCGGGCCCCCGATGCCGGACCGCCACCTGATCGACGTCCACGTCCTGCTGGTCCGCGACGGCCGCGTGCTGCTGTCGCGGCGGCGGGACGCGAACCCGCTCTTCGACGGCCGCTGGCACCTGCCGTCGGGGAAGCTGGACGCCGGCGAGTCGGTCCTGGCCGCGGCCGTCCGCGAGGCCGAGGAGGAGGTCGGCGTGGTCCTGGACCCCGCCGACCTGCGCCTCGTGCACACGGTGCACGCCCGGCGCACCGGCCTGGAGCCGCGCCTCGGCCTGTTCTTCGAGGCGCGGGCCTGGACGGGGGAGCCGGTGAACCGCGAGCCGGACAAGTGCTCCGGGCTCGGCTGGTTCGACCTCGACGCGCTGCCGGACGACCTCATCGACTACCCGGCCGCCGGTCTCGCCGGCTACGCCGAGGGCGTCCCGTTCGGGGTCTACGGCTGGACTGACTGACCCGGTGGCGGTGAACCGGTTCATCCCGGCTGGTTCGGCGTGTCAACGCCTCTTGACGAAACTTTGCTTAACCGCTTAACTAAGCCCCATGGGGCAAGCGCTCGACCCGGTCGCGGTCGCCATCGACATCGGCGGCACCAAGCTCGCCGCGGCGCTGGTCGGGTCCGACGGCACCGTCCTGGCCCGCCGCACCACGCCGACGCCCGCCGGTGACGCGGACACCGTCTGGGCGGGCCTCGCGGGCGTCCTCGACGACCTGCTGACCGCCGCCGCGGGCCGGACCGTGCTGGGCGCGGGCATCGCCTCCGCCGCACCGATGGACCTGCGCACCGGCACCATCAGCCCGGTCAACATCCCCGGCTGGCGCGACTTCCCGATCACCGCGCGGGTCGGCGAGCTGCTGCCCGGCCTGCCGGTCCGGCTCGGCGGCGACGCGCTGTGCATGGCGCTGGCCGAGTACCACCACGGCAACGGCCGGGGCAGCGAGTGCCTGCTCGGCATGGTCGTGTCGACCGGCATCGGCGGCGGGTTCGTCTTCGCCGGCCGGCCGCACTTCGGCACCACCGGCAACGCGGGCCACGTCGGGCACTTCGTGGTCGACCCGGCCGGCCCGCTGTGCGGCTGCGGCGCGAACGGCTGCTCCGAGGCCATCGCCAGCGGCCCGTCGATGGTGCGGTGGGCGTCGGCCCAGGGCTGGCAGCCGCTCGGCGGCACGGCGGACGGCGTCGCGCTGGCCGCCTCGGCCCGGGCGGGCGACCCGACCGCGCGGGCGGCGTTCCGGCGGTCCGGCGCGGCGGTCGCCCGGGTCATCACGGTCGCCTCCGCGTTGTGCGAGATCGACCGCGTGGTGATCGGCGGCGGCGTGGCGCAGGCGTGGGACCTGCTCGAACCCGCCGTCACCGGCCCGCTCGGGGACTACGCGGGGCTGGAGTTCATGCGCCGGGTCGAGGTGTGCCCGGCGACGTTGGGCGTCGACTCGGGACTGATCGGGGCCGCGGCGCTGCTCGCGGACGACCGCGTCCCGTCCGTGCCCGTGGGAATCTGAGGATCGCCGTGCGCAAGCTGGACACCACCGTCCGGGAGTACCACTGGGGTTCGCGGACCGCGTTGGCGCGGATGCGCGGCGAGCCGGCGCCGAGCGCCGTGCCGCAGGCCGAGCTGTGGGTCGGCGCGCACCCCGACGACCCGTCCCGGCTGGCCGACTGCGACGTGCCGCTGGACGCCTACCTGGCGGCCGACCCGGCCGGGCTGCTCGGACCGGACAGCCTGGCCGCGTTCGGCCCGCGGCTGCCGTTCCTGCTCAAGGTGCTGGCCGTGGACGCGCCGCTGTCGCTGCAGGTGCACCCGAACCGGGAGCAGGCCGTGGTCGGGTTCGCCGAGCGCGGCTACCGCGACGACCGGCCCAAGCCGGAGGTCCTGGTCGCGCTGACCGGGTTCGAGACCCTGTCCGGCTTCCGCCGGCCGGCGGACACCGTGGCGTTGCTGGACGCGCTGGACGTGCCGTCGTTGGGGGAGGTGCGGGCCGCGCTCTCGGTCGGCGACACGTGGAGCGCGTTGAGCTGGGCTCTGCGCCACGCCGACGGGGCGTTGGTCGCCGAAGTCGTCGACGCGGCGTCACGGGTGCCCGCGCTCGCGCACGTCGTGGAGCTGGCCGCGGTCTACCCGACGGACGCGGGCGTGGTGGCGGCGTTGCTGCTCGACGCCGTGCGGCTGCGGCCGGGGCAGGCCGTGTACGTCGGCGCGGGTGTCCTGCACGCGCACCTGCGCGGCACGGGCGTCGAGCTGATGGCGAACTCCGACAACGTGCTCCGCGCGGGCTTGACCACCAAGCCGGTGGACGTGGACGCGGTGCTGTCGTTGGTGGAGCGCGACCCCGGGCCCGCGGTCGTGCTGGACGGCGACGGTGACGGTCCACTGAGGACTTACCGGACGCCGGAGCCGGAGTTCCGCCTGCACGCCGTGCGGCCGGGTGCCGTGCTGCCCGGTGGTGGTCCGCAACTCCTGTTGTGCACCAGCGGTTCCGTCGTGGTGGGCCGTGACGGCGAGGAGGTCGCGCTGCGCGGCGGTGAGTCGGCGTTCCTGCCGCACAGCGCGACCGCCGCCGACGTCACCGGTGCCGGCGAAGCGTTCTGGGCCACCACGAACCTGGCGTGACACGGACGAGCACACGGGCGCGGAGGCCGCCGCCCGTGTGCTCGTTCCGGCCTATGGCGTCACGGGGTGACCGCCGTCGGGCCCTTACTGGAAGGTGACGTCACTGCACAGGTAGTACGCCTGGTCCATGTGGCTGGCCTGCCAGATCGTGAAGACCACGTGGCGGCCGGTGCGGCTGCCCGCGTTCACCTGCGCCTGGTAGAGGCCCGTGGTGCCGTAGCGGCCGGTCGAGGTGACCAGCTCCAGGTCGCTCCAGCGCAGCGGCGTGGTCGCCGTGTTGACGCCCTGGCGGGTGATGTAGACGCGGAGGTAGTCCGCGCCGTGCTTGGCCTGGTCCGTGATGGTCAGGGTGAACTGGCGCGGCTTGGTGGTGGTGTTCCACGCGCCGACCGTGTCCAGCGCCCGGTACCGACCGCTCTCGGCCAGGCCACCGCTGCACAGCTGGCCGTTCGGCAGGGCGCCCTGGTGGTTGCCGCCGACGTTGTTGCGGTACAGGCCGTTCCAGTTCCACATCGCGTTCGGGTCGGCCTTCCAGGCCTGGGCGCACATCGGGTCCGTCTGGCCCATGTTCGGGTTCAGGTGGTCGCTGCCCCAGCGCTGCCAGCAGCCGTAGTTGCGCGAAGGCGGGTCGGTGACCGAACCGTGCGCGCTCGCCACGCCGGAGGTGCCGAGCAGGGCCACGAGACCGGCGGCCAGGACCGCCAGGACGGAGGTGAAGACGCCGATGACCGAGCGGAGACCGCGTCGGGAACTCATGTGTGTGTCCTCCACGTTGAGGTACAGGGCTGGGAGCGCTCCCAGATCCCAAGGTAGCGAACCGCGCACAATCTGTGAACCCCACGGCGCGCCCGCACCCCCGGCCCCTCGCACCCACCCCGGGCCCCCCGCGTGTCGAACGCCCGGGTCCCGCGTGTCGAACGCCCAGGTCGCGCGTGTCGAACGCCCAGGCCCCGAGAGTCCTGCGTTCAGGACCCCCGAGTTCAACGCTCAGGGCCGGTAGTACCCCGCCACCGGCGCGCTCGCCTCCTCCAGCAACGCCGGCCCCTCCTGCGGCACGGCCGGGAAACCCCCACCCGGCTTCAACGCGTTGAGCTGCTCGGTCGACAGCGCGAACACCACCCGGCCCAACCCGGACCGCTCGATCGCACCCGTGCACATCCCGCACGGCTGGCAGCTCGTGTACATCGTCGTCCCGGCCGCCACCTCCGGCGCGAGCGACCGCGCCGCCCACCGCGCCAGCTTCAGCTCCGGGTGCGCGGTGATGTCGTCGTCCGTCACGCTGGTGTTGCGCTCCTCCGCCAGCACCGCGCCGTCCGGCCCCACCAACAGCGACCCGAACGGCGGGTTGCCCGCCGCACGCGCCTCCGCCGCCAGCTCGATCGCCCTGTGCAAGCTCATCGGAACTCCTTCCGCACGGTGGCCAACGCCTGCCATGCGACCTCGGGGTGGACGGTCTCCTGTGGATCGCCGACGAACGGGTCCAGCACCACGGCCTCGGCGCCCAGCGACCGCAGCTCCGCCAGGTCACCCACGACCTGCGCCACCGTCCCCTCGCCCAACCGCCGTCCCGGCCCCAGCTCCTCGGACGTGATGTGCAGGAGGATGCGAGGGGTCAACGCGGGCAACGGTTTCCCCTCCCCCTCCGCGATGACCTCCAAGCGCCCCAACGCTTCGCGGAACCCCTCGGGCGTGAGCCGCAGGCTGTGCCACGCGTCCCCGAGCCGCACGGCCCGCCGCAACGCCGCGTCGGAGTGCCCGCCGACCCAGATCGGGATCCGCCCGGCCCGGTAGTCCGACTCCGCGCGCCACGCCGCCCGCACGACCCGCAGCCCCTCGTCGGTCAACCGGCCGCGTTCGCCGAACGGCACGCCCAGCGCCGCGTACTCCTGCCGCGCCCACCCCACCCCGACGCCGAGCACGAACCGCCCGCCGGACAGGTCGGCGACGTTCGCCGCCATCCGCGCCACGAGCAACGGGTGCCGGTACGGCAGCACCACCACGGTGGTGCCGAGCCGGATCCGCGACGTCACCCCCGCCAGCCACGCCAGCGCGGTGAACGGCTCGTAGAACGGGGCCGGGTACTGCTCGGCCACGTCCGGCGTCACGGCCACGTGGTCGGACACCATCAACAGGTCGAAGCCCAGGCCCTCGACCGTCCGCGCCCAGTCCCGCAGCACGTCCGGAGAGGTGCCCGGACCGAAGTTCGGGACGTTCACACCGATCTGCACGGCCTCAACGCTAGGCGGCGCGGCACCGATCCTGAAGAGACGTCGTCCTGTCTCGACGCCGATTCACCGCGAAATCCACGGTAAGTTGCCGGGATGACCGGGAACCTCGACCCGACCGACTGGGCCATCCTCGCCGAGCTGCAACGGGACGGCCGGATCGCGCTCAGCGAGCTGGGCCGCCGGGTGAACCTCAGCGCCTCGGCCACCACCGAACGCGTCCGCCGGCTGGAGTCCGCCGGCGTGATCACCGGCTACCGGGCCGAGGTGGACCTGGGCAAGGTCGGCTACGCGGTGCTCGCGGTCGTCCGCCTGAAGTACCCGGGCAACCGGCACGAGCCGCTGCACGCCCTGCTGGCCGACCGCCCCGAGATCCTGGAGTGCCTGCGCACCACCGGCGACGACTGCTACACGCTCAAGGTCGCCGCCACGTCCATGCCGCACCTGGAGCAGGTCGTCAACGACCTCACCGGCTTCGGCAGCACCACCACGAACATCGTCTACAGCCAGACCCTGCCGTACCGGGGTGTGTCGCAGGCGTAGCGCGACACACCCCGCCGGCGACTACTCCCAGGCCACGGCCGGCGCGCACGTCGCCGGGTCGCGGTCGCGGGCGCCGACGACGATCCGCCCGTCCGGGTCCACCCAGCACTTGGTCCGGTCCCACCCGGCACCCCACTCGCCGAGCAGTGCGCCCTGCGCGTCGAACGCCCGCACGTAGCCGTACTGCTCCCACCCGGCCGGGACCCGCCAGTCCGACGGGTGCGCGATCCGGGCCACGAACGTGCCGTTGGCGATCGTCGCGTCGACCTCCTGCCCGTTGCGCCCGAAGGTCACCCTGGCCACCTTCGACGTCACGCGGCCGACCGCCTGGTCGTACCCGGGCCGGCCCGCGTACTCGGGCTTGCCGCCGTCACCGCCGGAGGCCGAGCTCATCTCGTCCGCGGCGAACTCGCCGGGCAGCCACCCCGTGCGGAGGCCACTGGCCATCGCCGAGTTGTAAGGCATGGTGGGGCCGTCGACCGTGCAGCTCAGCACGTCGTGCTCGGAGTAGAGCAGCGCGAACGTGCCGATCTCGTCGGTCAGGTACTGGTGCAGCACGGGCTCGCTCCTGACGCCCGCGCTGTCCGCGCAGCCCTGCTCGATCTCGGCGATCCGCTCCGGCGCGAGCCCGGCCACCACCGGCGTGGCGGCCGGAGCGGAGGACGTCGTGGTCGGCACGACGGTCGGGCCAACCGCCACGTCGTCACCGCCCTGCTGCCGCGGTGTGACGACCGCGACCAGCGCGACGACGGCCGCCACCGCGACACCGGCGGTGATCAGGGGCGCGAACCGGACGGCACGGCGACCGCCGGTGACCTCGTCCTCCAGCCGCGCGCGGATCCGGGCCCGGCTGCGCGGCGGAACGTCCCGGGTCGGGGGCGGTGCGTGGTTCATCGGTCCTCCAGGGTGAGCGCGGGAGCTGCGACGACCGGTGCCGCGCCCAGCCTGCGGGTCAGCCGGGCCTTCGCCTTGCTGACCCGGGCCCGGACGCTCACCTCGGCGATGCCGAGCACGCCGGCGGCGTCGGCGTACGACACGCCGGACCACACGCACAGCGCGAGCGCTTCCCGTTCGTTGCGCGGCAGTTCCGCCACGGCGGCCAGGAGTCGGGCCATCCGCCGCTGGTCGTCGACCCGCTCGGCCACCTGGTCGGCGTGGTCGGGGACCGGGGCCTCCACCGGCGCCTTGCGGAACAGGCGCAGCCGGCGCGCCACCGTGCGCCGGTCGCTGCGCACCACGTTCGTGGCCACGGCCAGCAGCCACGGCAGGGCGGAGTCGTGCTCCAGCCGCAGCCGGTCCCGCTTGCGCCAGGCCACCAGGAACGTGTTCTGCAGGTGGTCCTCGGCGGCCGCCCACGACGCGGTCAGCCGGAAGCAGTGGTTGTAGACCGCCTTGGCGTGCCGGTCGAACAGCACGCCGAAAGCCGGTCCGCTCCCCGCCGCGGCCTGTGACCACAGGGTGCGGTCGTCGGGGTCATCGGTCGTCATGCACCACTCGTGCCCACCGGGCGTGGAAGTGTTGCCTCCCGGTACGCCAAAGGGCCGCCGCCGGCGAGGTCGGCCTCGTCGTTGAGACCTCCAGGGCGTGGGGGAGAGCGCTCTCACCCCGCGTCCAGCCACACCGGCGGCGGCCCCTCGGACCCGACAACGCCGCCGCCGTGCGTTGCGGGACGACCCGTCTCTGGGAACGTTCCCAGGCTCGACGGTAGCGCACCCCGCAGGCACCTGGCAAGCGCTTTCCGGCGGGGCGGTTCACGCTGCTGAACAGCGGGAACCGCCCCACCGGGCACATCAGGAGGAGTGCGGGCAGGTGTCCCGGTACTCGGAGATCGCCGCATCGCGCGGCGCCGGGCACAGGAACTGCTCGTAGCGGGTGTCGTCGTCGATGAACCGCTTGAGCCACGCGATGCTGTACTTCGCGATCGTGGTGTTCGGGCTGTTCGGCGCGAAGTGGCTCGCGCCCCCCAGTTCCAGGTACGCCTTGTCCAGGGTGGACGGCAGGCCGGTGTAGAACGGCTCGGAGTGCGACCTGACGGACGCGACCGAGTCGTTCTCCGCGCCGACGACCAGGGTCGGCGTCCGCACGGTCGACCACGTCTTGGTGGTGTTCCACGCGGTGAGCGGGATGGAGGCCTGCAGGCTCGGCCGGTCCTTGGTGGCCTCCAGCGCGCCACCGCCGCCCATCGAGTGCCCCATCACGCCCAGTCGCGAGGCGTCGATGCGGCTGCGCACGGTGCTGCTCGTGGTGAGGTAGTCCAGCGCGGCCAGCAGTTGGTCACCGCGCGAGGAGGGCTGGTCGTAGCGGGAGTTCGTGTCGATGATGAAGATGACGAAGCCCTGCGAGGCCAGGCGCGGCCCGAGCCAGGACAGGCTGGACTGCGTGGCCGTGTAACCGGGTGAGACGGCGACCGCGCCGAACGTGCCCTCGGCGGTGCTGGTCGGGTAGTGGATCGTGCCGCCGCCGAAGCCGCGCACGCTCAGCGAGGACACGGTCGTCTGGCTGGTGGCGAACGGCCCGCGGGTGGCCTCGATGCTCGAAGTGGACGGTGCCGGCCCCCTCTCGTAGGGGTTCTCCGCGGCTTGTGCGACCGCGCCGGACGTGGTGAGGGCAACCGTCGCGGCCAGGACCAGGGCGCGACGGGACAGGGGAGACCTCAAGGACATGGCTTTTGTTCCCAGCGTGGCAAGGACTTGGCGGCGTAAGTCCTGAGTGGACCAACTGACCCGGAGGAGTCTGACCCACTACCTACTCTCGCGTCAAGTAAGTGGTTGTGCACACACTGTTACCAGAAAAAGTTTCACCTCCGCGTACCGGGAAACCGATCGACAACCGGAACTGCGACCTGCGAGGAAGCGCTCCCACGGTGGTCTTGACCGCGAACCGGCCGGTCACCAGGATCGGGCGCGACACAGCCGTCGAACGAACGGAACCGCCGATGTCCCGCAGACACCTGAGCGCCGCGCTGGCCGCGGTCCTCGCCGCCGGTCTCATCACCGGAGGCGCCAGCGCCTCCCCGGAGTCGCGCCGTCCGGTCGTCGGCGAGCCGCGCACCGAGCACGGCTGCGCCCGGATCGAGAAGGTGCTCCCCGAGCTGGCCGAGTGGCCGAGGGTGGAGAGCCGCGTCAAGTCCAAGCCCGCCGACGAGCGGCGCGTCCGGGACCTCCTCGCGGGCATGACGCTGGCCGAGAAGGTCGGCCAGATGACCCAGCCGGAGATCGGCGCGATCACCCCGGACGAGGTGCGCGAGTACGGCATCGGCTCGGTGCTCAACGGCGGCGGCTCGTGGCCGAACCGGGACAAGCACGCCGCGCCCGAGGCGTGGCTCGCCCTGGCCGACGCCTACTGGGACGCGTCCAAGGCCAGCCGCACGGGCATCCCCGCCATCTGGGGCATCGACGCCGTGCACGGCAACAACAACGTCTACGGCGCCACGGTCTTCCCGCACAACATCGGCCTCGGCGCGGCGCACGACCCGTGCCTGATCCGGGACATCGGCAAGGCGACCGCCGAGCAGATCCGCGCCACCGGCCAGGACTGGGCGTTCGCGCCGACGCTCGCGGTGCCCCTGGACGACCGGTGGGGCCGCACCTACGAGGGCTTCTCCGAGGACCCGCGGATCACCCGCGCCTACGGCTACGAGGCCACCCGGGGGCTCCAGGGCAACAGCCGCAGCCGGGTCGGCGTGCTCGCCACCGCCAAGCACTTCATCGGTGACGGCGGCACGACCGGCGGCAAGGACCAGGGCGTCAACCCGGCCTCCGAGGCCGAGATGATCAACGTGCACGGCCAGGGCTACTACGGCGCGCTCGCCGCGGGGGCCCAGACCGTGATGGTGTCGTTCAACAGCTGGACGAACGCCGACCTGGGCATCGACGAGGGCAAGCTGCACGGCAGCAAGCTCGCGGTGAACGACATCCTCAAGGGCAAGATGGGCTTCGACGGCCTGGTCGTCTCGGACTGGAACGGCATCGGCCAGGTCGCCGGCTGCACCAACTCGTCCTGCCCGCAGGCGATCAACGCGGGCATCGACGTCGTGATGGTGCCCAACGAGTGGAAGGCGTTCATCGCCAACACGATCGCCCAGGTCGAGAGCGGCGAGATCCCCCTGGCCCGGATCGACGACGCCGTGACCCGCATCCTGCGCGTCAAGCTCCGCTCCGGCGTCCTCGACGGCGAGAAGCCGTCCCGGCGCGACCACGCCGGTTCCGCCGACGCCCTCGAGGCTCGCAAGCTGGCCCGTGAGGCGGTCCGCAAGAGCCAGGTCCTGCTCAAGAACGACCGCCGCGTGCTGCCGCTGAGCCCGAGGTCGAAGGTGCTCGTCGTGGGCAAGAGCGCGGACAGCATGCAGAACCAGACCGGCGGCTGGACCCTGACCTGGCAGGGCACCGGCAACACCAACGCCGACTTCCCCCACGGCACCACCGTGCTCGGCGGTCTCAAGGAAGCGCTCGGCGAGCGGAACGTGGTGTTCAGCGAGACCGGCGACGTCGACCCGGCGGGCTTCGACGCGGTGATCGCGGTGATCGGCGAGACCCCGTACGCCGAGGGCGTCGGCGACATCGGCAAGCGCTCCCTGGAGGCCGCCAAGCTCTACCCGAACGACCTCGCCGTCCTGGACAAGGTCAGCGGCAAGGGCACGCCGGTCGTCACGGTCTACGTCTCCGGCCGCCCGCTGCACGTCAACAAGGAGCTGAACCGCTCCGACGCGTTCGTGGCGGCGTGGCTGCCCGGCACCGAGGGCGGCGGCGTCGCCGACCTGCTGGTCCGCGGCCGGCACACCTACCCCGGCTACACCGGGGAGCTGTCGTTCTCGTGGCCGCGCAGCGCCTGCCAGACCCCGCTGGACGCGGGCGACGACCCGCTGTTCAAGCCGGGCTACGGCCTGCGCTCGCACCAGACCGGCAACGTCGGCCGGCTGGACGAGACCTCGCCCGAGTTCGGCTGCTCCGGCAGCGGTGGCGGCGGCACGGCGACCGAGGACCTGGAGCTGCACGTCCGCACGGACGTCGCCCCCTACCGCAGCTACATCGGCTCGCCCGACAACTGGGGCGGGACCGAGCTCGGCCCGGACGGCGAGGCCGCGCACAGCTCCATCACCGTCGTCCCGGCCGACGTGAACGTCCAGGGTGACGCGATGAAGACGACGTGGACCGGCACGGGTCCGGGCCAGGTCTACGTGCAGGACCCGGCGGGCGGCAGCGACCTGCGCGGCTACCTCAACGCCGACGCCGCGCTGGTGTTCGACGTGATCGTGCACCAGGCGCCGGCCGCCCGGACGGTCGTCAGCACGCACTGCCAGTACCCGTGCTTCGCCGAGGTCAACGCGACCACCGTGTTCACCGGCCTGCCCACCGGCGTGAAGTCCACGGTGAAGATCCCGATCTCCTGCTTCGCCCAGGGCGGCCTCGACCTGGAGAACGTCAACACGCCGTTCCTGGTCTACACCGAGGGCGCGTTCCAGGCCTCGTTCG